>OZ220477.1:0-2388059 GCA_965116015.1 Dehalococcoidia bacterium
TCCAACTCCCACGCCCGCCCCCACTGCCACCCCCACGCTCACCCCCACCCCCACCCCCGGTCCCACTCCCACCCCCGTCTCTAGGAGCGCGGCCCTCCCCAAGCCAGCCGGGCTCACCGCCACCCCTGGCCCCAGCAGCGTAACCCTCACCTGGACCAACCCCGAGGACACCGATGTCGACTACTACGAATACCGCCAGAAAGTAGGCGGCGCCGCCTACGGCCACTGGATGGAGATCCCCAACTCCCACAACGCCACCACATCCGCCACGATAAGAGGCCTCGCCGCGGGAGTGGAGCACAAGTTCAAGATCCGGGCGAGGAGCGCCGCCGGCGCGGGCGCCGGCTCGGATGAGGCGTCCGCCACCCCCGCCGCCCCGACCATCACCCTCTTCACAAAAGCGGGCGACAAACAGGTAGAGTTCAGCTGGGAGCTCAGCGGCCCCCTCCCCCCGTCTCCCGCATTCGCCAGCTGGGAATTCTCCACGCGCAGGAAAACCAACCGTAGGTCCGCATCTCCCTGGGGCGGCTGGGGCGCGCGAACGGAGATCCCCCACGCGATCTCCCTCACCAGAATGCACGTCGTAGGCAACCTGACGAACGAACACGATCACCAGGCCTCGCTCTCCATAACCCCCCGCTCCCTCGCCAGCGCGCCATCGTCCGGCTCGCAGTCAGGCAACGCAGGATTCTCGAACGAGCCGCAGTTCTTCCCCTCGCTCTACACTGGCGTCAGCGCCCCGGCTGGCGCCCCCGGAGCCCCCTCCGGGCTCAACGTAACAGACCTGGGCGTAAGGAGCCTCACCCTCAGATGGAACTCCCAGTCGGGCGACAAAACCATCACCGGGTGGCAGTACCGCCAGAAGCGGGACGGACGCGCCTACGGCGACTGGATATCCATGCCTGGACCCATACCCGGCGCCGGCAATGCGGGTCGTACGCCTCGAGAAAGAACGTTCCACGCGATCGGCGGCCTCGCCCCTAGCTCGGACTACGCCTTCCAGATCCGCGCCGTCAACGCTGCCGGCTACGGCGCCCCATCCGCAGAGGCAACCGCCGCCACCGCCGCAGGCCCGCCCACCCCCACCCCCACCCCCACCCCCACGTCCACCCCCACGCCCGGCCCCACTCCCACCCCCGCCGCCAGCAACGCGGCTCTCCCCGCCCTGACCGGCTTAACCGCCACCCCGGGCCCCAGCAGCGTAACCCTGACCTGGACCGACCCCAACGACGACGATGTCGACTACTACGAGTACCAACAGAAAGTAGGCTCCGCCCCCTACAGCTTCTGGATGGAGATCCCCAACTCCCACAGAAACTCAACATCCGCCGAGATAACCGGGCTCGCCGCGGGCGTGGAGCACAAGTTCAAGATCCGGACGAGAGACTCCGACGGCGCCGGCGCCGCCTCCGCCGAGGTCGCCGCCACCCCTGCCGCTCCCACCATAACCCTCTTCGCAACCGCCTATGACGCAAGAGTAGATCTCCGCTGGGAGCTCAGCGGCCCCCTTCCCCCTTCCCCTGCATTCACCAGCTGGGAAGTCTCCACCCGCAGCAAAACCAGCGCTTCCTTCTCCGCTAGCTGGGGCGCCTGGACCGCGCGAACGGCGATCTCCCGCGCAACCGCCGCCACCCGAGCACACACCGTGACCGGCCTCACTAACCGACGCGACCACCAGGCCTCGATCTCGATAACACCCCGATCCCACGCCAGCGCCCCGTCGTCCGGCTCGCAGTCAGGCAATGCAGGATTCTCGACCGAACCCACGTTCTACGTCACGGAAACCAGCAGCGTCGCCCCGACGGGGACCCCTGCCGCTCCCACCGGTTTCACCACAAGGAATGTGCAATATGCGGAAGCAACCCTCGAGTGGGACCGCGTCGACGCCGGCGACTCCCCCGACCACACCGTAACCCACTTTCAGTATCGCCAGAAGCGAGGCGGACGAGCCTACGGAGCTTGGGCAACCATCCCCGGCTCCAGCATAACAACAGAAGTCCACACGATCACCGGCCTCGCCCCCGACTCGGCGTACGCCTTCCAGATCCGCGCCGTCAACGCGGCCGGCTACAGCCCCCCATCCGCAGAACAGACCATTACCACCACCTCAGCCCCGCCCACCCCCACCCCAACTCCCACCCCAACCCTAACCCCCACGCCTGGCCCAACGCCCACCCCCGCTCCCAGCAACGCGGCCCTCCCCACCCCGGCAAGCCTCGCCGCCACCCCGGGCCCCAGCAGCGTAACCCTCACCTGGACCAACCCCAACGACGACGATGTCGAATACTACGAGTACCAGCAGAAAGTAGGAACCGCTCCCTACGGCTTCTGGATGGAGATCCCGAACTCCCACAAGGACACGACGAGCGCCGCGATAACCGGGCTTGCCGCGGGAGTGGAGCACAAGTTCAAGATCCGGGCGAGGGACTCCGCCGGCGCGGGGGCCGCCTCCGCAGAGGCGTCGGCGACCCCTGCCGCGCCGACCATCACCCTCTTCGCAAAAGCAGGCAATGAGAGAGTAGACCTCCTCTGGGAGCTCAGCGGCCCCCTGCCCTCATCCCCCGCATTCACCAGCTGGGAAGTCTCCACCCGCCGCCTGAACGACAAAGATAAGTGGCTTAGCTGGACCACGCGAACGGCGATCGACGGCGCGACCGCCGCCACCCGCAGCTACATCCTTACCGGCCTCGACAACGAATACGACTACCAGGCCTCGCTCTCCATAACCCCCCGATCCCTTGCCAGCGCGCCGGGGTCGGGCGTTCGGTCCAGCAAAGCGGGATTCTCGAACGAGCCTGATTTCTACCCCTCCGACTTCCCGGAGGATGTGGCCCCGGCGGAGACCCCTGCCGCTCCCACCGGCTTCACCGTAGGGAAAGCGGGCGAAACAAGCGCAGACCTCGCTTGGGATCGCGTCGATGAGGGCCCCTCCGCCGACGAGAGCGTAACCCACTGGCAGTACCGCCAGAAGCGCGGCGGACGAACCTACGGAGACTGGACAACCATCTCCGGCTCCGAAACAGCAACAGCGGCCCACACTGTTACTGGCCTCGTCTTCACCTCCGACACGCAGTACACATTCCAGCTCCGGGCCGTCAACGCCGCCGGCTACGGCGCCGCATCCGCAGAGCGAACCACCGAGTCCCCTCCCGCCGCCCCAACGGGACTCGCCGCCGCCGCGGGCGACGCGCAAGTAACGCTCACCTGGACCGACCCCAACGACGCCTCGATCACCGGCTACCAATTCCGTCAGCAGAAAGGCAGCGACGCCTGGAGCGACTGGGCCGACATCGACCCCTCCGACGCAACCACCGTTATGCACGTCGTAACCGGCCTCGAGAACGGCGCCAGCTACCGCTTCCAGATCCGCGCCGTCAACCCGGGAGGCGAGAGCGACCAGTCACAATCAGCCTCGGCCACTCCCAATCCCCCCACGCCCACCCCCACGCCCACGGCCACCCCCACCGTCACTCCCACGCCCACAGCCACGGCCACGGCCACGCCCACCGGCGCCCCCACGCCCACGGCCACGGCCACGGCAACGCCCACGGCCACCCCTACGGCCACGCCCACCGGCGCCCCCACGGCAACGCCCACGGCCACGCCCACCGGCGCCCCTACGGCCACCCCAACCCCCACCCCCACTCTGGCGCCCGGAACGACCCCTGCTCCCACGGCAACCCCCACCCCCACAGCCACGGCCACGGCCACGAACACCCCCACCCCCTCGACTCCCCCGACCAACACCCCCACGCCAACGGCAACCCCCACAGTCCCCCCCACTCCCACACCCGACGGGAGCGTCGGCGTCGGCGGTTCGACCATCACCCGCCGCGCCGCCCCCACCCCCACCCCAAGGCCGGCGCTCCCGCCCACTCCCCCGCCCCCGCCGACGGCCACTCCCGCTCCCACCATGATGCCGACGGCGATCCCCACCGTAGCCCCGCGCCCAACGGCGATCCCCACCGTAGCCCCGCGCCCAACGGCGATCCCCACCGTAGCCCCGCGCCCAACGGCGATCCCCACCGTAGCCCCGCGTCCAACGGCGATCCCCACCGTAGCCCCGCGTCCAACGGCGATCCCCACCGTAGCCCCGCGCCCAACGGCGACCCCAGCCCCGCGCCCGACGGCCACCCCAACCCCAGCGCCAACGGCAACTCCAACCCCGATGCCGACGGCAACCTCCGCCCCGCGCCCGACGGCGACGGCCACCCCGCGCCCAGCCCCAACAGCGACTCCCACCCCAACCCCGACGCCCGCGCCGACCGCGACGCCCACCTCCAGACCAGCGCCCACCCCAACCCTCACCCCCATCCCTGAAGACGACTCCGGCGGATTCTCCGCCGCCGTCCTTCTGGCTCTCGGAGGCCTCGCAGTGATCCTCATTGCTGCTGGCGGCTACGGCTACTACATCTACCGGCAGAGGCAACCTAGGCGCAGCTAGACCCCGCCGCCTAAGCAAACCCCTCTAGTCGGCAAGCCCCTGGGAGGAGCGCCCCCCCGCTCCTCCCAGGGACTCTTCTCGTCCCCAACCCTATCTCCCCCGCGCAACGCGCAACCCTACCGGGCAGGGTAGGGGAGCGCCCGTCGAACTCCCGCATTCCCCGCGCAAGCGGAAAACCTCCCTCCACTACAAGCGCGGATCGCGCACGGAAATCCGTCCCGAAATGCCCCTGTTGCCCCTTGACAAGGGGGGGGGGGGGGGGGTGGATAATCAGCCGCAGCCACATCCGGCGCGCAGCCCGCAACGCGCTTCGCTTGAGGGGATGACAACAGATGAAATCACTGATCGCCCGCTACCACGGAAACCGCGCCCTCTCCTGGATCATCCCCCTCGCCGCCGCCCTCCTCGGCGCCCTCGTCCTCGCGACGACTATCCTCTCCCCCAGCCCCGCCGGCGCATCCATCCTCGACCCCCTCGCCAATCAGGCCGCCACCCCCGCCGCCCCGACAGGCTTCTCCGCCACAGCAGGCCAAAGCCGCGCGAACCTCTCCTGGACGAACCCCAACAACAGCGCCATCGACTACTACGAGTACCAGCAGAAAGTAGGAGCCGGCAGCTACGGCGCCTGGGCCGAGATCCCCAACTCCCACAGCGGCACAACATCCGCCAGGGTAACCGGCCTCGCCGCCGGAGTCGCCCACGCCTTCAAGATACGCGCAAGGAGCTCCGCCGGCGCCGGCCCCGCCTCCGCAGAGAAAACCGCAACCCCCACCGCCCCGTCGCTAAGGCTCTTCGTAACCGCAGGCAACGGACAAGTAACGCTCAACTGGGAGCTCTCCGGCCCCTTCGCAGTGATTTCGACGTGGAAAACATGGGAGTACGACACCCTGGATAAGAGTGTTGGTTCATGGAGCGACCTGGTGGAGATATGCGCACAGGTTTCGAGGGGTGACTGCCCCGGCGTCAGAACGCATACGGTATCCGGCCTCAAGAACGGGCAAGAGTACCAAGCCGAAGTCTCCTTGACCCCCTCCAACCTCGTCAGCGGGCTTGGAGGTTTCGGGGGGTATTCAAACGCACCTGCCTTCACCCCCTCGGCTACGTCGCCCGTCCCATCGGGAACCCCTGCCGCCCCCGCCGGCTTCGCCGCCGCCGCCGGCAACGGCAGGGCAACCCTCAGCTGGACCGACCCGGGCGACGAAACCATCGAGAACTGGCAGTACCGCAGCAAGCGCGGCGGACGCACCTACGGAGATTGGACAGACATCCCCAGCTCCGACAAAGACACCACCACCTACGCAGTTGCCGCCCTCGCCAACGGAACGGCGTACGCCTTCCAGGTCCGCGCCGTCAACGGCGCCGGCTACGGAGCCGCCCCCACAGCCCAGACCGCCACCCCAGCTGTTCAGGCCACTCCCACGCCCACCCACACCCCAACCCCCGCTCCCACGCCCACCCACACCCCAACCCCGCCGCCCACGGCCACTCCCACCCCAACCCACACGCACACCCCCACCCCCACTCACACCAACACCCCCACTCCCACTCCCACGCACACCCCGACGCCCGAGCCCACAGCCACGCACACGCCCACGCACACGCCAACCCCGCCGCCCACGGCCACGCACACGCCCACCCACACGCCAACCCCGCCGCCCACGGCCACTCCCACCCCAACCCACACGCCAACCCCGCCGCCCACGGCCACTCCCACCCCAACCCACACGCCAACCCCGCCGCCCACGGCCACTCCCACCCCAACCCACACCCCAACCCCGCCGCCCGATCCCACAGCCACGCACACGCCCACGCACACCCCGACGCCCGATCCCACAGCCACCAACACCCCCACGCACACCCCCACTCCCACCAACACCCCCACGCACACCCCCACTCCCACCGACACCCCGACGCCCGATCCCACGGCCACCAACACCCCCACGCCCGATCCCACAGCCACGCACACCCCCACGCACACCCCCACTCCCACCGACACCCCCACGCCCGATCCCACAGCCACCAACACCCCCACGCCCGATCCCACAGCCACGCACACCCCCACGCACACCCCCACTCCCACCGACACCCCCACGCCCGATCCCACAGCCACGAACACGCCCACGCACACCCCTACGCCCGAGCCCACAGCCACGAACACGCCCACCCACACCCCCACGCACACCCCCACTCCCACTAACACCCCCACGCATACCCCCACCCCCACTCCCACCCTCGCTCCCAAACCCGCCGCCCCAACCGGACTCACCGCCACGGAGGGCAACACCCAGGTAACTCTCGCCTGGACCAACCCCAACAACCCAACAATCACCGGCTACCAACTCCGCCAGAAGAAAGGCAGCACCGCCTGGACCGCCTGGACCGACATCGACCCCTCCGACGCAACCACCATCACGCACACCGTAACCGGCCTGGAAAACGGCGCGAACTACCGATTCCGCATCCGCGCCGTCAACTCAGGGGGCGATGGCGTCCAATCGAAAGTCGTCACCGCCACCCCCGATGCCGGCGCGCCCACGGCCACTCCCACCCCAACTCCCACAAACACGCCCACGCCCACCAACACCCCTACGCCCGCGCCGCCGACGGCCACACCAACGCCCACCGACACCCCCACGCCAACGCACACGCCGACGGCCACCCCAACGCCCACCGACACCCCCACGCCAACGCACACGCCGACGGCCACCCCAACGCCCACCGACACCCCCATCCCCGCGCCGCCAACGGCTACCCCAACGCCCACCGACACCCCCACCCCCACGAATACCCCTACTCCCGCCCCGCCCACAGCAACGCCCACGAACACCCCTACCCCTACGCCAACGCACACGCCGACGCTCACCCCAACGGCGACCCCAACGCCAACCCCCGACGGGAGCATCCGCGTCCAGGGCAAGACCATCACCCGCCGCGCCACTCCCACTCCCACCCCTAGGCCAGCGCTCCCGCCCACGCCCCCGCCGGCGCCAACCGCGACGCCAACCCCAGCGCTCACCCTCGCGCCTACCGTAGCGCCGCCCCCGCGACCCACCGCGACCCCTCCCCCGACATCCAGACCGGCACGCTCCATCACCCCGCCCCCGCGCCCCACCGCCACCCCGCCCCCGCGCCCCACCGCCACCCCAGCCCCGCGCCCCACCGCCACCCCAGCCCCGCGCCCCACCGCCACCCCAGTCCCGCGCCCCACCGCCACCCCTATCCCGATGCCCACGGCCACTCCAACCCCGCGCCCCGCCGCAACCCCCACGCCGATGCCCGCGGCCACTCCAACCCCGCGCCCCACGGCCACTCCAACCCCGATGCCCACGGCGACCCCAACCCCCACGCCCACCCCCAGACCATCGCCGACCCCAACCCTCGCCCCGACTCCTGAAGCAGGCGGAGGCATATTCTCCGGTGCCGCCGTACCGTTGGCCGTCGGAGGCATCGCAGTAGCGCTCATCGCTGCTAGCGGCGCCGGCGTCTACCTCTACCGCCGCTAGCCAGCAAGCTAACCCCCGCCGTCCAGGCGAACCCCGCTAGCCGGCGACTCCCGGGAGGAGCATCCCCGCTCCTCCCGGGGAGTCCCCGCACAAGCGAAACCCCATGGCCTGCTGTGTCCTACGCCCGACAGGTGGCAAGGGAGTCCCCGCACAAGCGAAACCCCATGTCTTACCGCGCACAGGCCTGAAACGCTCGCCCCATCCTCCCTGCGCAGGCGCAACCACCCGCCTGGCAGGGTAGGGGAGCGCTCGCCGAACTCCCCGCATCCCCGCGCCAGCGCGAAACTCCCTACTAAAGCGCGAATCGCGCACTGAAAATCCGCCCCGAAAACGCCTAGCTGCCCTCTTGACAAGGGGGGGGGGGGGGGGTGGATAATCAGCGGCAAGGGCCTCCTGCAGCGCTGCGCGCAGTGCGCTCCTTTGAGGGGTGACAAACAAGATGAAAACACTGATTGCTCACTACCACCGAAACCGAACCCTCCCTTGGATCATCCCCCTCGCCGCAGCCCTCCTCGCCGCAGCCCTCCTTGCGACGAGCCTCCTCTCCCCCAACCGCGCCGGGGCAGCCATCCTCGACCCCCTCGCCAACCAAGGCTCCAACCAAAACGCTCCCGCAGCCCCAACCGGACTCTCCGCCGCCCCCGGCGACGCCCAAGTCACCCTCACCTGGAACAACCCCAACGACGCCACAATCACCGGCTACCAATTCCGCCAGCGCAAGGGCAGCGCCGCCTGGACCGCCTGGACCGACATCGACCCCTCCGACGCAACCACCATCACGCACACCGTAACCAGCCTCGATAACGATGCGAACTACCGCTTCCGCGTCCGCGCAGTCGGCGAAGGAGTCCAGGGAGCCCAATCGGACGTCGTCCGGGTCACCCCCGCCGCCCCAACCCCAACCCCAACCCCAACCGCCACCGCCGCCCCAACCCCAACCGCCACCCCAACCGCCACCGCCGCCCCAACGACCGCCACACTCGACTTCCTCACCGGAAGAGTCGGCACGTTTCCATCCCCTCGAGACATCCCCGCGTTCGGCGACGCAGACAACGAGAGATTCGACAGGAACACCCTCCTCGGCTGGTTCGACGCAAGAGAAGCCACCCCCGAAAAAACCGACCCCGGCGAAGACTCCCCCAGGTGCCTCGAAGTGCCGTTCGCGCGAACGCACATCTACATCGCCTACAGCTGGGGCGGCGAGGGAACGAAAGCTGTCTTCAAACCCCCGCTTCGGGGAAACGGCGTGTCAGGCTGGTACCACGACATCGGCCACTACGCCGGAGCCGCCTACATCCACCAGTTCTTCTACACCGATACCGGGCAAGGCAACGTCGGCGCCCCGGAACGCTGGACCAGAACTGCAGCGGAGTTGGGAGGCAGATCAACTACCGGCTCGGGAGTCAACTCGGTCGGCTACTGGGACGGCCCCTCGATCGGGAAGAGCGGCTTGGTCGAGATCACGCATGACGACCTCATCGAGGTGTATCTCAGGGTTCCCGAAGGCTCCTCCTTCCCCGTGGATATAACTATCGAAGCCAAGAACTCCAACCTCAAAGACACTACCTACACCATTACCCTCGCCCGAGACTGCGCCGCCCTGATCGCAGCTGCCCCCACACCCGTCCCTACCGCCGCCGCCCTCGACTTCCTCACCGGAAGAGTCAGCGCGACAGGCCCGCAAAACACAGACAAACCCGCCGCCGGCGACCCCAACGACGAGTCCGGCGACACCAACACCCTCCTGGGGTGGTTCGACATGAAAGACATTACCCCGGTCAAAGCCGACCCGGGCGAGACGACTCCCCGATGCCTCGAAGTCCCGACATCGCAGAACTGGATCTACATCGCCTACAGCTGGAGCGCCCACGGAGTGAAAGCCGTCGTCAACCTCCCGATTCGCGGCGGCGCTATCAGTGGGTGGTACGACCCCTGGCAGGATACGCTGAACGCCGGATACGACTATTTCGTGGGACGCGGAGAAATCGATCATTACGCTTACAGACCGAACACCGAGGGACCGTTCGGCCTAAGGGTCGCAGCTACGAGACCGCCCCGGGGAGGAGAAGGCGTTCCTCCCACCACTATCGACTACTGGGACGGAGCCTCTAACGGGGACAGTGTGTGGACGCACAACGACATCCTCGAAGTAGCGTTCAAAGTCCCCAGCGGCTCCACCTTCCCGGTGGACGTGACGATCGTAGCCAAAGACGCAACCAGAGAAGCGACCCTCAAGGACGCCACCTACACGATAACCCTCTCCCGCGACTGCGCCGCAACCAGAGCCACCCCAACCCCCACCCCCACGCCCACGAACACCCCCACTCCCGCCCCGCCCACGAACACCCCCACTCCCACGAATACTCCCACCCCCGCCCCCACGAACACCCCCACTCCCACCCCGAGGCCGGGAACAGCCACCCCCACTCCTACCCCGAGGCCGGGAACAGCCACCCCCACCCCCACCCCGAGGCCGGGAACAGCCGCTCCCACTCCTACCCCGAGGCCGGGAACAGCTACCCCGACTCCTACCCCGAGGCCGGGAACAGCTACCCCGACTCCTACCCCGAGGCCGGGAACAGCTACCCCGACTCCCACCCCCGACGGGAGCATCCGCATCAGCGGCAAAGCCATCACCCGCCTCGCCACTTCCACGCCTACCCCAAGCCCCACCCCCACCCCGAGGCCAGCGCTCCCGCCCACCCCCACCGCAATGCCCATCCCCGCGCCAACGGCAATGCCAACCGCAATGCCCACGGCGATCCCCACTGTCGTCCCGCGCCCAACCGCCACCCCAATCCCACGCCCGACAGCCACCCCAACCCCACGCCCGACAGCCACCCCTGCCCCGCGCCCAACCGCCACCCCAACCCCGGCGCCAACGGCCACCCCAACCCCGACGCCAACCGCCACCCCGACTCCGACGGCCACCCCAGCCCCGCGCCCAACCGCCACCCCGATGCCAACGGCAACCCCAACCCCGCGCCCAACCGCCACCCCAACCCCAACGCCGGCCCCCACCGCGACGCCTACTCCCACACCAGCCCCTACCCCGGCGCCTGAGGAAGACGAGGGCGGATTCCCCACTGTCCCGCTGACTCTCGGAGGCCTCGCAGTGATCCTCATCGCTGCCGGAGGCTACGGCTACTACGTCTACCGCAAGAGGCAAGGCTAGGCGCAGCTAGAGACCCCGCCGCACACACAAAGTGCGGCTAGTCGACGACCCCCGGGGGAGCCCTCCCCCGTTCCCCCGGGGGCTCCCCCCAACCCGAGAGCCCGCGCAAGCGAGATTTTTCTCGTCTTACCGTCACGCGAAGCGCGAATCCCGCACGGAAATCCGTCCCGAAATTCTCTTTTCCATCCCCTTGACAAGGGGGGGGGGGGGGGGTGTAAACTAGACGCCGGCTACGGCTTGGGCGCAGCCCGCAACAACCCGCTGTGCGCGCCCTGCGCAAAACGACTACTCGCGACAAGGGACTCACGCGCCCCACCCTGAGGGATAACAGCAAGATGAAATCGTTGCTCGCCCGTTACTACGGAAACCGCCCCCTCCACTGGATTATCCCCCTCTCCGCCATCCTCATCGCCGCCCTCATCCTCGCGACGACCCTCCTCTCGCCCAACCGCGCCGGCGCATCCATCCTCGATCCACTCCTCAACCAGGCCGCAACCCCCGCAGCCCCAACAGGCCTCTCCGCAACGCCCGGCCCCAGCAGCGTAACCCTCGCGTGGACCGACCCCAACGACGACGACATCACCTACTACGAATACCAACAGAAAGTAGGCGCCGGGAGCTACGGAGCTTGGGCCGAGATCCCCAACTCCCACGCAGGAACAACATCCGCCACGATAACCGGTCTCGCCGCGGGAGTCGCCCACGCCTTCAAGATCCGCGCCAGGGACTCCGACGGCCCCGGCGCCGCCTCCGCAGAGGCAACCGAAACCCCCGCCGCCCCGACGATGACCCTCTTCGCAGTCCCAGGCGACAAGCAGGTGGAGCTCCGCTGGGAGCTCAGCGGCCCCCTCTCCCCATCCCCTGCTGTCGCTAGCTGGGAAGTCTCCTCCAAGAGAGACTCCAATGACTGGAGCTCGCGAACGGCGATAGATGGCGCAACCGCCTCCACCAGAACGCACACCCTGACGGAACTCAGGAACAACTACGATTACTACGCATCGATCTCCGTAACCCCGCGCTCCCTCGTCAGCGCCCCGGGGTCGGGCTCGCAGTCGGCCAACGCGGGATTCTCCACCGAGCCGGAATTCTACCCTTCGGCCACCGGTCCGGCCCCGACGGGGACCCCAGCCGCTCCCACCGGCTTCGCCGCTAGGGCGGCAGGTCATGGCAGGATGTCCCTCAGCTGGAACGCCGTCTTCTCCGACAGAACCATCAACGGGTGGCAGTACCGCCACAAGAGAGGCGGACGCTCCTACGGCGACTGGGTGAGCATCCCCGGCTCCGGCTTCGCAACAGCGGGACGCACGGTTAGCAGGCTCGTCGGCGGCGCCCCGTACACCTTCCAGGTTCGCGCCGTCAACGCCGCCGGCTACGGAGCCGTATCCCCGGAGCGAACCGCCACAACCACATCGCCCCCGACGCCCACCCCCACTCCCAGCCCCACCCCCACCCCTACCCCAGTCCCCACCCCCACCCCAGTTCCCACCCCCACCCCTGCGCCCAGCAACCCCGCCCTTCCCACCCCAACCGGACTCGCCGCCGCGGCCGGCTCCAGCAGCGTAACCCTCACCTGGACCAACCCCAACGACGCCGATGTCGACTACTACGAATACCAGCAGAAAGTGGGCGCCGCCGCCTACGGCTTCTGGATGGAGATCCCCAACTCCCACAACGGCACAACGAGCGCGGCGATAACTGGCCTCGCCGCCGGAGTCGCCCACAAATTCAAGATCCGGGCGAGGAGCTCCGCCGGCGCCGGCGCCGCCTCCGCAGAAGTAACCGCCACCCCCACCGCCCCCACCATCACCCTCTTCGCAACCGCAGGGGACGACCGAGCAGACCTCCGCTGGGAGCTCAGCGGCCCCCTTCCCCCATCCCCCGCTTTCACCAGCTGGGAAGCCTCCACCCGCCGTAGGGACGTCGCCTGGGGCGCCTGGACCGCACGAACGGCGATATCCGGCGCAACCTCCTCCACCCGAACCCACACCCTCGCTTACGAATCTCGGGACAAGGAGAAAGACCATCAGGCCTCGCTCTCCATAACCCCCCGATCTCTCGTCGCCGCGCCGTCGTCCGGCTCGCAGGCAGGCAACGCGGGATTCTCGAACGAGCCGACGTTCTTCATCTCTTTCTGGACTCCCCTCCCCACGGCGACCCCTGCCGCCCCCGCCGGCTTCACCGCCGCCGCAGGCGTTACCAGGGCAACCCTGCGCTGGACCAACCCCAACGACAAGAACATCACCGCCTGGCAGTACCGCCACAAGAGAGGCGGCCGCTCCTACGGCGCCTGGACAGCCGTCCCCCGCTCCGACAAAGACACAACATCCCACGCGATAACCGGGCTCGCCGGGGGCGAGGCCTACACCTTCCAGGTTCGCGCCGTCAACGTAGCCGGCTACGGCGCCGCATCCGCGGAACAGAACGCCACCCCCCAGTCTCCCCCCACCCCAACCCCCACTGCAACAGCCACCCCCACTCCCACCCCCGCCCCAACTCCCACCCCCGCCGCCAGCAACTCCGCCCTCCCCACCCCAACCGGCCTCGAGGCCGCCCCCGGCCCCAGCAGCGTAACCCTCACCTGGACCAACCCCATCGACGACAACATCGACTGGTACGAGTACCAGCAGCAAGTAGGCTCTGCCCCCTACGGCTTCTGGATGGAGATCCCCAACTCCCACAGAAACTCAACATCCGCCGAGATAACCGGCCTCGCGGCGGGAGTAGAGCACAAGTTCAAGATCCGGGCCAGGAACGCCGCCGGCGCCGGCGCCGCCTCCGCAGAGGCGACCGCCACCCCCGCCGCCCCCACCATAACCCTCTTCGCAGTCGCAGGCAACGCGAAAGTAGAGCTCCGCTGGGAGCTCAGCGGCCCCCTCCCCCCTTCCCCTGCATTCACCAGCTGGGAACTCTCCACCCGCAGGAGAACCAGCGCTTCCTTCTCCGCTAGCTGGGGCGCCTGGACCACGCGAACGGCGATCCCCGGCGCAACCGCCCCCACCCGCGCGCGCACCGTGACCGGCCTCACTAACCGACACGACCACCAGGCCTCGATCTCGATAACACCCCGATCCCACGCCAGCGCCCCGTCGTCCGGCTCGCAGTCAGGCAATGCGGGATTCTCGACCGATGCGGAGTTCTACCCCTCCTCCTCCTTCCCAGCCCCGACGGGGACCCCTGCCGCTCCCACCGGCTTCACCGCAAGGAATGTGGGCTATTCAGGAGCAACCCTCGATTGGAACCGCGTCGACGCCGGCTCCTCTCCCGACCACACCGTAACCCACTTTCAGTATCGCCAGAAGCGAGGCGGACGAACCTACGGAGCTTGGGCAACCGTCCCCGGCTCCAGCATAACAACAGAAGCCCACACGATCACCGGCCTCGCCCCCGACTCGGCGTACGCCTTCCAGATCCGCGCCGTCAACGCGGCCGGCTACAGCCCCCCATCCGCAGAACAGACCACCGCCACCACCTCAGCCCCGCCCACCCCCACCCCAACTCCCACCCCAACCCTAACCCCCACGCCTGGCCCAACTCCCACCCCCGCTCCCAGCAACACGGCCCTCCCCACCCCGGCAAGCCTCGCCGCCGCCCCGGGCCCCAGCAGCGTAACCCTCACCTGGACCAACCCCAACGACGACGATGTCGAATACTACGAGTACCAGCAGAAAGTAGGAACCGCTCCCTACGGCTTCTGGATGGAGATCCCGAACTCCCACAAGGACACGACGAGCGCCGCGATAACCGGGCTTGCCGCGGGAGTGGAGCACAAGTTCAAGATCCGGGCGAGGGACTCCGCCGGCGCGGGCGCTGCCTCCGCAGAGGCGTCGGCGACCCCTGCCGCGCCGACCATCACCCTCTTCGCAAAAGCAGGCAATGAGAGAGTAGACCTCCTCTGGGAGCTCAGCGGCCCCCTGCCCCCATCCCCCGCATTCACCAGCTGGGAAGTCTCCACCCGCCGCCTGAACGACAGAAATAGGTGGCGAAGCTGGACCACGCGAACGGCGATCGACGGCGCGACCGCCGCCACCCGCGGATACATCCTTACCGGCCTCGACAACGAATATGACCACCAGGCCTCGCTCTCCATAACCCCTCGATCCCTTGCCAGCGCGCCGGGGTCGGGCGTTCGGTCCAGCAAAGCGGGATTCTCGAACGAGCCTGATTTCTACCCCTCCGACTCCCCGGATGATGTGACCCCGGCGGAGACCCCTGCCGCTCCCACCGGCTTCACCGTAAGGAAAGCGAGCGAAACAAGCGCAGACCTCGCTTGGGATCGCATCGATGAGGGCCCCTCCGCCGACGAGAGCGTAACCCACTGGCAGTACCGCCAGAAGCGCGGCGGACGAACCTACGGAGACTGGACAACCATCTCCGGCTCCGAAACAGCAACAGAAGCCCACACTGTTACTGGCCTCGTCTTCACCTCCGACACGGAGTACGCCTTCCAGCTCCGCGCCGTCAACGCCGCCGGCTACGGCGCCGCATCCGCAGAGCGAACCACCGAGCCCCCTCCCGCCGCCCCAACGGGGCTCGCCGCCGCCGCGGGCGACGCGCAAGTAACGCTCACCTGGACCGACCCCAACGACGCCTCGATCACCGGCTACCAATTCCGTCAGCAGAAAGGCAGCGACGCCTGGAGCGACTGGGCCGACATCGACCCCTCCGACGCAACCACCGTTATGCACACCGTAACCGGCCTCGAGAACGGCGCCAGCTACCGCTTCCGCATCCGCGCCGTCAACCCGGGAGGCGAGGGACCCCAATCAACCGCCGCCTCGGCCACTCCCAATCCCCCCACGCCCACGCCCACCCCCACCCCCTCGACTCCCCCAACGCCCACCCCCACCCCCACGCCGACGGACACGCCCACCCCCACGCCAGCGGACACGCCCACCCCCACGCCAGCGGACACGCCCACCCCCACGCCAGCGGACACGCCCACCCCCACGCCGACGGACACGCCCACCCCCACGCCGACGGACACGCCCACCCCCACGCCGACGGACACGCCCACCCCCACGCCAGCGGACACCCCCACCCCCACGCCAGCGGACACCCCCACCCCCACGCCAGCGGACACCCCCACTCCCACCCACACCCCCACCCACACCCCCACCCACACCCCCACTCCCACCCACACCCCCACCCACACTCCCACTCCCACCCACACCCCCACCCCCATACCCACCCCCGGAACTCCCACCGGACTCGCCGCCGACGCTGGCGACGCGCAAGTCACGCTCACCTGGACCAACCCCAACGACGCCACAATCACCGGCTACCGATTCCGCCAGCAGAAAGGCAGCGACGCCTGGAGCGACTGGGCCGACATCGACCCCTCCGACGCAACCACCGTGATGTACGTCGTAACCGGCCTCGAGAACGGCGCCAGCTACCGCTTCCGCATCCGTGCAGTCAACCCCGGGGGCGAGAGCGCCCAATCAGTCGTCGTCTCAGCCACACCCCAGCTCCCGCCAACCCCCACCCCTACCCCCACACCTGCGGCCCCTCTAGACCCCACTCTCGCAGCCCCAACCGGACTCTCCGCCGCCGCCGGCTCCAGCAAGGTAACCCTCTCCTGGACCAACCCCAACGACAGCTCCATCACCTACTACGAATACCAACAGAAAGTAGGAGCCGGGAATTACGGCTCCTGGTCTGAGATCCCAAACTCCCACGCAGGAACAACGTCCGCCGAGATAACCGGCCTCGCCGCGGGAGTCGCCCACGCCTTCAAGATCCGCGCCAGGGATTCCGACGGCGCCGGCGCCGCATCCGCAGAAGTAACCGCAACCCCCGCCGCCCCGACGATGACGCTCTTCGCAGTCGCAGGCGACAAGCAGGTGGATCTCCGCTGGGAGCTCAGCGGCCCCCTTCCCCCCTCTCCGGCTGTCGCCAGTTGGGAAGTCTCCTCCAAGAGAGAATCCAATGACTGGAGCTCGCGAACGGCGATAGATGGCGCAACCGCCTCCACCAGAGCGCACACCCTGACGGAACTCAGGAACAACTACGAGTACTACGCATCGATCTCGATAACCCCGCGCTCCCTCGTCAGCGCCCCGGGGTCGGGCTCGCAGTCGGCCAACGCGGGATTCTCGACCGAGCCGGAGTTCTACCCTTCATCCACCGGTCCGGCCCCGACGGGGACCCCCGCCGCTCCCACTGGCTTCGCCGCTAGGGCGGCAGGTCATGGCAGGGTGTCCCTCAGCTGGAACTCCGCCGCAGCCGACAGAACCATCACCGGGTGGCAGTACCGCCACAAGAGAGGCGGACGCTCCTATGGAGACTGGGTGGACATCCCCCCTGTCCCTGGCTACGGCCCCTTCGAAATAACAGGGGGCACGGTTAGCAGGCTCGTCGGCGGCGCCCCGTACGCCTTCCAGGTTCGCGCCGTCAACGCCGCTGGCTACGGAGCCGTATCCCCGGAGCGAACCGCCACAACCACATCGCCCCCGACGCCCACCCCCACTCCCAGCCCCACCCCCACCCCTACCCCAGTCCCCACCCCCACCCCAGTTCCCACCCCCACCCCTGCGCCCAGCAACCCCGCCCTTCCCACCCCAACCGGACTCGCCGCCGCGGCCGGCTCCAGCAGCGTAACCCTGACCTGGACCAACCCCAACGACGCCGACGTCAACTACTACGAATACCAGCAGAAAGTGGGCGCCGCCCCCTACGGCTTCTGGATGGAGATTCCCAACTCCCACAACGGCACAACGAGCGCGGCGATAACTGGCCTCGCCGCCGGAGTCGCCCACAAATTCAAGATCCGGGCGAGGAGCTCCTCCGGCGCCGGCGCCGCCTCCGCAGAAGTAACCGCCACCCCCACCGCCCCCACCATCACCCTCTTTGCAGTCGCAGGCAGTAGAAAAGCAGACCTCCGCTGGGAGCTCAGCGGCCCCCTCTCCCCGTCCCCCGCTGTAACCAGCTGGGAAATCTCCACCCGTCGCCGGAACAGCAACAACGATGGCTGGGAAAGCTGGACCGCACGAACGGCGATCTCCGGCGCAACCTCCTCCACCCGAACCTACACCCTCGCAAGTCTGTTCAACGAGCGTGACCACCAAGTCTCGCTCTCCATAACCCCCCGATCTCTCGCCGCCGCGCCAACATCCGGCTCCCAGTCCGGCAACGCGGGATTCTCGAACGAGCCGACGTTCTTCGTCTCTCTCTACACTCCCCTCCCCACGGCGACCCCTGCCGCCCCCGCCGGCTTCACCGCCTCCGCAGGCGTTGCCAGGGCAACCCTGCGCTGGACCAACCCCAACGACAGCAACATCACCGCCTGGCAGTACCGCCACAAGAGAGGCGGCCGCTCCTACGGAGCCTGGACAACCATCCCCGGCTCCCACAAAGACACAACATCCTACGCGATAACCGGGCTCGCCGGGGGCGAGGCCTACACCTTCCAGATCCGCGCCGTCAACGCAGCCGGCTACGGAGCCGCATCCTCGGAGCAATCCGCCTCTCCCTCAATCCCCACCCCCACTCCAACAGCCACTCCAACCCCAACCCCCACCCACACTCCCACCCCCGTCCCCACTCCCACCCCCGCCGCCAGCAACTCCGCCCTCCCCACCCCAGCAAGCCTCGGCGCCACTCCGGGCCCCAGCAGCGTAACCCTCGCCTGGACCAACCCCAACGACGACGACATCGACTGGTACGAGTACCAGCAGAAAGTAGGCGCCGACCCCTACGGCTTCTGGATGGAGATCCCCAACTCCCACAGAAACTCAACATCCGCCGAGATAACCGGCCTCGCGGCGGGAGTAGAGCACAAGTTCAAGATCCGGGCGAGGAACTCCTCCGGCGCCGGCGCCGCCTCCGCCGAGGCGACCGCCACCCCCGCCGCCCCGACCATCACCCTCTTCGCAGTCGCAGGCAACAGACAAGTGAAGCTCCGCTGGGAGCTCAGCGGCCCCCTCCCCCCCTCTCCCGCTGTCGCCAGCTGGGAACTCTCCACCCGCCGTAATGACGGCGCCTGGGGCGCCTGGACCACGCGAACGGCGATCTCCGGCGCAACCGCCGCCACCCGAACACACACCATAACCCGCCTCACTAACGAACGCGACCACCAGGCCTCGCTCTCCATAACCCCTCGATCCCTCGCCAGCGCCCCGTCGTCCGGCTCGCAGTCCGGCAACGCGGGATTCTCGAATGAGCCCCAGTTCTACCTCTCCTTAGGGGGCCCCCTCCCCACGGCGACCCCTGCCGCCCCCGCCGGCTTCACCGCCGCCGCACGCGCTGCCAGGGTAACCCTGCGCTGGACCAACCCCAACGACAGGACCATCACCGCATGGCAGTACCGCCAGAAGCGAGGCGGGCGAACCTACGGAGCCTGGACAACCATCCCCGGCTCCGACAAAGACACAACATCCAGCACGATAACCGGCCTCGTCCCCAACTCGGACTATGCCTTCCAGATCCGCGCCGTCAACGCAGCAGGCTACGGCGCCGCATCCGTAGAGCGAACCAACGAGCCCCCTCCCGCCGCCCCAACCGGACTCGCCGCCACAGCGGGCGACGCGCAAGTAACCCTCGCCTGGACCAACCCCAACGACGCCACGATCACCGGCTACCAGATCCGGCAGCGCAAGGGCGACGCCGCCTGGAGCGATTGGGCCGATATCGACCCCTCCGACGCAACCACCGTTATGTACGTCGTAACCGGCCTCGAGAACGGCGCCAGCTACCGATTCCGCATCCGCGCAGTCAACCTGGGAGGCGAGAGCGCCCAATCAGCCGCCGTCTCAGCTACCCCCCAGCTCGCCCCCACCCCCACCCCCACGCCAGCGGACACGCCCACCCCCACGCCAGCGGACACGCCCACCCCCACGCCAGCGGACACCCCCACCCCCACGCCAGCGGACACGCCCACCCCCACGCCAGCGGACACCCCCACCCCCACGCCAGCGGACACCCCCACCCCCACGCCAGCGGACACGCCCACCCCCACGCCGACGGACACCCCCACCCCCACGCCGACGGACACCCCCACCCCCACCCCAGCGGACACCCCCACCCCCACCCCGATACCCACCCCCGGAACTCCCACCGGAATCGCCGCCGACGCTGGCGACGCGCAAGTCACGCTCACCTGGACCAACCCCAACGACGCCACAATCACCGGCTACCGATTCCGCCAGCAGAAAGGCGGCGACGCCTGGACCGACTGGGCCGACATCGACCCCTCCGACGCAACCACCGTTATGTACGTCGTAACCGGCCTCGAGAACGGCGCCAGCTACCGGTTCCGCATCCGCGCCGTCAACCCCGGAGGCGAGAGCGACCAATCAGTCGCCGTCTCGGCCACCCCCCAGCCCGCGGCCACCCCCACTCCCACCCCCACCCCGGACGCCTCCGCTCCCACCGCCGCAACCTTCGACTTCCTCACCGGAAAGATCGGCTCCGCCCCGCCCCGGGAGCTCACAGGCTCAGAGCTCCCGCCATTCGGCGACGCCGATGGCGAGGCGAGCGACACGAATACCCTGCTCGGATGGTTCGACGCGAGAGAAGCCACCCCAGAGAAAGCCGACCCGGGCGAAGACATCCCCCGGTGTCTGGAATTCCCGACGACGGGAGGACAGACGCACATCTACATCGCCTACAGCTACGGCGCCGCAGGGACAAAAGCCGTCGTCAACCTCCCCATAAAGGGAGGCGCTATCCAGGGGTGGTTCGAGCCCTGGAAGAACACGCGTAGCGACGGCTTCGACTACTTTGTGGGAGTCGGAGATATCGTGCAACACTCCTACAAGTACAAGAGCTCCACCAGATCTTGGGAAGCGCTAGCCCAGGATCTCCCCCGCGCCGGAACCGGCTCCAGCCCGGCTCCCAGCACGACCCAGTTCTGGGAGGGGGGAGCCACTGTAATCACGCACGGCGAGATCGCCGAGGTGGTGTTCATAGTCAACAGCGGCTCCACCTTCCCTGTGGACATGACGCTCGTAGCCAAAGCCCCGAGCCTCGAAGACACCACCTACACCATAACCCTCTCGCGCGACTGCGACGCCACCAGAGCCACCCCCACGCCCACCCCCACCCCCTCGACTCCCGCCACCAACACCCCCACCCCCACGCCGACGGACACGCCCACCCCCACGCCAGCGGACACGCCCACCCCCACGCCAGCGGACACGCCCACCCCCACGCCGACGGACACGCCCACCCCCACGCCGACGGACACGCCTACTCCCACGCCGACGGACACCCCCACCCCCACGCCAGCGGACACGCCCACCCCCACGCCAGCGGACACGCCCACCCCCACGCCGACGGACACCCCCACCCCCACGCCGACGCACACGCCCACCCCCACGCCAGCGGACACCCCCACCCCCACGCCAGCGGACACCCCCACCCCCACGCCAGCGGACACCCCCACCCCCACGCCGACGGACACCCCCACCCCCACGCCGACGGACACGCCCACCCCCACGCCAGCGGACACCCCCACCCCCACGCCAGCGGACACCCCTACCCCCACGCCAGCGGACACGCCCACCCCCACGCCGACGGACACGCCCACCCCCACGCCGACGGACACGCCTACTCCCACGCCGACGGACACCCCCACCCCCACGCCAGCGGACACCCCCACCCCCACGCCAGCGGACACCCCCACCCCCACGCCAGCGGACACCCCCACGCCCACAGCCACGGCGACCCCCACCCCCACGCCCGCGGACACCCCGACTCCCACCCCCACCCCTATCCCCACCCCCGCCGCTCCCACCGGGCTTGCCGCCACCGCAGGCAACGCGCAGGTAACCCTCGCCTGGACCAACCCCAACGACGCCACGATCACCGGCTACCGGATCCGGCAGCGCAAAGGCAGCGCCGCCTGGGGCGATTGGACCGACATCGGTTCCTCCGACGCATCCACCGTGAAGCACGTCGTAACCGGCCTCGACAACGGCTCCCGGTACCGCTTCCGCATCCGCGCCGTCAACCCAGGAGGCGAGGGTCCCCAATCATCCGTCGTCTCGGTCACCCCAAACCCGCCGCCGACCCCCACGCCGACGCCCACCCCTACGCCCGGGCCCACCCCCACGCCAGCGGACACGCCCACCCCCACGCCAGCGGACACGCCCACCCCCACGCCAGCGGACACGCCCACCCCCACGCCAGCGGACACGCCCACCCCCACGCCGACGGACACGCCCACCCCCACGCCGACGGACACCCCCACCCCCACGCCGACGGACACCCCCACCCCAACCCCGACGGACACCCCCACCCCCACGCCGACGAACACGCCCACGCCTGATCCCACGGCCACGAACACCCCCACGCCTGATCCCACGGCCACGAACACCCCCACGCCTGATCCCACGGCCACGAACACCCCCACCCCAACCCCCACGAACACGCCCACGCCTGATCCCACGGCCACGAACACCCCCACCCCAACCCCCACGAACACGCCCACGCCTGATCCCACGGCCACGAACACTCCCACGCCCGAGCCCACGGACACTCCCACCCCAACCCCGACGCATACTCCCACTCCGACCCCGACCAACACTCCCACCCCAACCCCGACGCATACCCCCACGCCTACTCCCACCCCCATTCCCACCCCTGCCGCCCCAACCGGACTCGCCGCCGCGGCGGGCTACGAGCAAGTAACCCTCACATGGACTAACCCCAACGACGCCACGATCACCGGTTACAGAATCAGCCAGAAGAAAGGCAGCGACGCTTGGGGCGACTGGACCGACATCGATCCCTCCGGCGCAACCACCGTAACCCACACCGTAACCGGCCTGGACAACGGCGCGAGCTACCAATTCCGCATCCGCGCAATCAACCCAGGAGGCGAGAGCGCCCCATCAGGCCCCGCCTCCGCTACCCCCGACGCCAACGCGCCCACGCCCACCCCGACGCCCACCCCCACTCCAACGCCCACTCACACCCCCACGGCCACGCCTACCCCCAGCCCCACCGCAACTCCCACTCCCACCCCGCGACCAGGAGCAACGGCCGTTCCCGCCCCCACCCCTCAAACACGCGGCGTCGGAATCAGCGGCTCGACAATCGTGCGCCGGGCCACCCCCACCCCGACGGCAACGCCCACCCCGCGCCCGACGGCAACGCCTACCCCCACGCCGACGGCAACGGCCACCCCCACCGCGACGGCGGCGGCTCCATCCCCCACCGCAACGGCGGTTCCGCGCCCAACAGCGACAGCGGTTCCGCGCCCAACAGCGACAGCTGCTCCACGCCCCACCGCGACAGCGGCTCCGCGCCCGACGGCGACGGCGGTTCCCCGCCCCACCGCGACAGCTCCACGCCCGACGGCGACAGCCGCTCCTCGCCCCACAGCAACGCTCGCTCCCACCCCTACGACGGCTCTGCCGCCCACGGCGACAGCGGCGCCGTCCCCAACAGCGACGACAGCTCCGCTCCCCACGGCGACCTACACGCCGATGCCGGCGGCGACCCCCACTCCCACCTCCACCCCCAGACCGACGCCGACCCCCACCCTGGCGCCGACGCCTGAAGGCGGAGGCGTATTCTCCGGCGCCGCCGTCCCGTTGACTGCCGGAGGCGTGGCGGTAGTCCTGATCGCTATTGGCGGTTACGGCTTCTACATCTACCGCCAGAGATAGAAACAGAACGGCGAACTAGCCCCTCGCGCCCGCGCAAGCGCGCCAGGCCGACAACCTCCCCCGGGAGGAGCCCCCCGCTCCTCCCAGGGGCTCGTCGCTCCCAACCGAGCGCTCCCGCTTGCGGGAGCGCTTGTCTTGCTGTCTCCCAAAGCGTGAAACCCCGGAGAAATTCGCCCCGAAATTGCCCCCTCCTACCCCTTGACAGACAGGGGGGGGGGGGGGGGTAGAGTATTGAACTAACCGCGCAACTCTGGGGAAACAAGTGAAACCACTCATCGCCCGCCACAACGGAAACCGGCCCCTCTACTGGGTCATCCCCCTCGCCGTCGCCCTCTTGGGCGCCCTCATCCTCGCGACGACGCTCCTCTCCCCCAACCGCGCCGGCGCATCCATCCTCGACCCCCTCGCCAACCAGGCCGCCACTCCCGCCGCTCCAACCGGCCTCGCCGGCAGCGTGACCGGCCCCCGCGACATCAAACTCGCCTGGACCGCCCCTGCTGGCCAGATCACGCGCTACGAGTACCAGCAGAAGAGAGGGAGCGACAGCCGCAGCGACTGGATGCCGATCCCCGGCTCAGACTCGACAACCACCGCGCACACGGTCGCCGGTCTGGATATGGGCTTCACCTGGAGATTCAGAGTCCGCGCCGTGAACTCCGCCGGCGCCGGCTCGCCGTCCACGGAGCCCGCCGTAGCGCTCCGCGTCAGAGCCGAGACGGTCACAGCCACGGCAACCGAGGACACCGTGGTGGTCAACTGGACGGTGGGGGATGGGGATAACCTCGATGATGTCGCCTGGTGGGAGGTTCGGTACATACGTGTCGGTACTAGCGATTCGTGGTCGACCTCAGATAGCCAGCAAGTCGGGCTTTTCGCGGGTAAAGCCCTTCGCACCGCGACTCACGATACAAGTAGCGCTACGCACGGCCACCCGTACGAGTATCGGGTTCGGGCGGTGGTAGCGGGCCTTAGCGGAATACCCTTGTCGCCGCAGGCAGTCGCCATCCGGGTCGTCAACGCCAACAACACCCCCACCCCCACCCCCTTCCCCGCAACCCCCACCCCTGCCGCCCCCGCCGGATTCACCGCCACCCCGGGCGACAGCAAAGCAACCCTCGCCTGGACAGACCCGGATAACGACTCCATCTTCAGATGGGAGTACCAGCAGAAGAAAGGCGCCGGCGCCTACGGCAGCTGGACGATCATCCCCTTCTCCAACGCCGACACCACAAGCTACGACGTCCCCAACCTCGACAGCGGCTCCAGCTACTCCTTCAAGCTCCGCGCCGTCAACATCGACGGCGCCGGCCCCGCATCCGCAGAGCGAACCGCAACGACCACAGGAACGCCCCCTACCCCCACCCCGACGCCCACCCCCACTCCCACCCCAACCCCCGTGCCCGCCACAGCCACCCCCGCCGCCCCAACCGGTTTCGCCACATTCCCGGGCCGCGGCAATATCGTGCTCAGCTGGACTAACCCCAACGACCGAACTATCTTCGCCTGGCAGTACCAGCAGAAAGAAACAAGCGCAGGCTCCTACGGCGAATGGACAAACATCCCCCAATCCGACAGCAACACGGTCAGATTCCCTGTTACAGGTCTGAAAGCCAGCACGCTCTACGGCTTCAAGATCCGCGCCGTCAACACCGCCGGCCCTGGGGCCCCATCCCCAGAGAAAACCTCCACCGTCCTAACCGGATTGGGCTCCATCCTGGTAACGCTCTCCGCCTCCCCAGGCCCCGGCTCGGCTACCCTCGCCTGGACCGGCTCCTCTTCCCTGTTCCGAATACCAGGATGGCAATATCGAAGCAGAGAAGGAGCGAACGACTGGGGCGATTGGACAACCATACCCGGCGGCGGCTCAGTCAGAGACTACACAATCTACCGCCTCACCCCGGGCGCGAGCTACAAGTTCATCGTAAGAACCAGCGCGTCCACCCTAACCCGATATGACGAATCGAACACAGTCTCCGGCGTCGTCCCCCTGACGCTTCCCACCCCCGCCGCCCCCACCGGCTTCACCACATCGCCGGGCCGCGGCAATATCGAACTCAGCTGGACTAACCCCAACGACCCCAACATCTCAAACTGGCAGTACCAGCAGAAGGAAACAAGCACAGGCTCCTACGGCGAATGGACAGACATCCCCGACTCCGACAGCGCCACGGTTAGATTCCCTGTGACGGGTCTGAAAGCCAGCACGCTCTACGGCTTCAAGATCCGCGCCGTCAACGCCGCCGGCTCCGGCCCCTCATCCGCAGAGAAAACCGCCACCGTCCTAACCGGATTGGGCTCCATCCTGGTAACGCTCTCCGCTTCCCCAGGCCCCGGCTCGGCTACCCTCGGCTGGACCGCCTCCTCTTCCGATCTCCAGATACTAGGATGGCAATATCGAAGCAGAGAAGGAGCGAACGACTGGGGCCAGTGGACAAACATACCCGTCGGCGGCTTAGCCAGAACCCACACAGTCACAGGCCTCACCCCGGGCGCGAGCTACAGGTTCATCGTAAGAACCGTTCCGCTCGCCTTCACCCGCAACGATGAGTCGAACACAGTCTCCGGCATCATCCCCTGGTCCATTCCCACGCCTACCCCCACCCCCACCCCCGCCGACACCCCAACCCCCACCCCCGCCGACACCCCAACCCCCACCCCCGCCGACACCCCAACCCCCACCCCGACTGCCACGCCGACGCACACCCCCACCCCGACTGCCACGCCGACGGATACGCCGACCCCCACGCATACTCCCACTCCCACGCCGACTGCTACCCCCACCCCCACTCCCACGCCCTCCGCCACTCCCGCCCGCCCCGCCGGCTTCAGCGGCACAGCCGGATACCAGCGCGTAACCCTCACCTGGACCAACCCCAACGACCCCTCCATCACCAGCTACCAATACCAGCAGAAGAAAGGCAGCGCCCGCTGGGGCGGCTGGACCGACATCCCCGGCTCCGGCGCAACCACCGTCGCCCACGAGATAACCGGCCTCGACAACAACGTCAACTACGGATTCCGCATCCGCGCCCGCAACTCAGTGGGCGACAGCCCCCGCTCCGGGAACGAATTCAAAACCCCAGGGTCCTCCAAAACGTTCACCGTCTCCCCCGATATGGACCGGGTAGCTGAAGGCGACGCCGGCAAAACCGACGTAACCGTAACCATAACCCTCAACGAGCCCGCCCCAGCCAACTTCGCCATCCAGTTCGGAGTCGCTCCCACAAGCATCGCAACCCGCGCCGCCGACTGCAACAACCCCCCTGCGAGCGCAGACTACTGCGTGAGCGCGCTGCGTATTCCCATCGCAGAAGGCGAGCGCGTCGCCACCTTCACCGTCAGCGTCTTCGGCGACGTAACCATGGGATCGAACGAGAACATCGTTCTCCCCGCCACAGCGCGCATCTCGAACGCCGCGGCCGCCGGCTGGGTCGGCAGCTCGCTCACCATCACCATCGTCGACGACGACGACGACGCTACCCCCAAGGCCACCCCCGTCGCCGCCCTCGACCTCCTCACCGGGATCCTCGGACAGGCCTCCGCCTCCGCTCCCCCCCTGGGCGACCCCGACGATGAAGCCGGCGACACGAACGCCCTCGAAGGCTGGTTCGACGCGCGCGCAACCACCCCCCTCAAAGCCGACCCTGGGGAAACCACTCCCCGCTGCCTGGCGGTTCCCGTCGGCCAAACGCACTTCACCCTCGCCTTCAGCTGGGGAGCCAAAGACGTCAAAGCCAACATCGAATTTCCCAGAGACGGAGGCGGCGTAACTGGCTGGTACAACGACGACGCTGCAGTCAACTCCGAATACCGAACCTCTGGAATCCTGCCCTACCGTTACTACCGGCAGGAGGGCGACCCCGAAGGCTCCTGGAGCCGAACGAGCATCTTCGTCGCCCCGGCCTCGACGACAGCGGCGCTCACCGCCCGCGACTTCGACGGCAACCCCGACGGCACAGACGACACGAAAGTCACCCACGCCGACATCGTCGCCGTGCAGATCGAACTCCCCGACCTCGAACAGGGCGAAGCCCGCTCATTCCCCGTCGTCTTCAAAGTCGTCGCCGAGGGCATCGCCTTCGTTCCCACCACCTACACCATCCACATCAAGCGCGACTGCGCCCCGCCGCCGACCCCAACCCCCACGCCAACCGCCACCGCCACCCCCACCCCCACCGACACGCCCACCCCCACAGCCACGTCCACGCCAACCCCCACCGCCACGCCCACCTCAGCCCCAGGGACAACCCCGGCTCCCACAGCCGCCCCCACCTCAGCGCCGCCGACAGCTACCCCCACGCCCACCGCCACGCCCACGCCAGCCCCAGGGACAACCCCCGCGCCCACAGCCGCGCCCACGCCAGCCCCAGGAACAACCCCCGCGCCCACAGCCGCGCCCCCCGACACACCCACTCCAACGCCCACTCACACCCCAACCCCCACGCCAACCCCTGATCCTTCAGCAACCCTCACCCCGACTCCCATCCCCACGCCCACGCCCACCCCCGACAGCCGAGTCAGCATCAGCGGCAAAACCATCACCCGCCGTGCCACCCCAACCCCGACCCCCACCCCCGTCCCAACCGCAGTTCCCACCGCGACGCCTACGGCAACGCCAACAGCGATGCCCACTCCCGCCCCCACCGCAATGCCGCCAACGGCGATGCCCACTGTAGCCCCACGCCCGACGGCGACTCCCGCCTCGCGCCCGACGGCCACCCCAACCCCGATGCCGACGGCAACCCCCACTCCACGCCCAACGGCGACCCCAACCCCGATGCCGACGGCCACCCCGACTCCGCGCCCGACGGCCACCCCCGCCCCGATGCCCACGGCCACCCCGACTCCGCGCCCGACGGCCACCCCAACCCCGATGCCGACGGCAACCCCCACCCCACGCCCAACGGCCACCCCAACTCCCACGCCCACCCCGAGACCAGCCCCCACCCCGACCCTCACCCCCATCCCTGAAGATGACTCAGGCGGATTCTCCGGCGCCGCCGTCCCGTTGGCCGTCGGAGGCATCGCCGTCATCCTCATCGCCGCTGGCGGCTACGGCTACTACGTCTACCGCCAGAGGCAGCCTAGGCGCTGAACAACCCCTGCCGCCCCACAGCGCGGCTAGCCGGCGACCCCGGGAGGAGTTTTCCCCCAGCTCCCCCGGGGGTACTCCGCCTCCGCTCTCAACCTACCCCTAACGCGTCCCCAGTCCCGTGAGGCATCCGCGCAAGCCGGCGCCTTTGCGCGTTGTCGTCCCCCGAAATTCTGCCCGAAATTGCCTCTCTCCACCCCTTGACAGAACGGGGGGGGGGGGGGGGTAGAGTACGATGCTAACCGCGCAACTCTGGGAAACAAATGAAATCGCCCATCGCCCGCTACAACAGAACCAAACCCCTCCCCTGGATCATCCCCCTCGCCGCCGCCCTCCTCGGAGCCCTCATCCTCGCGACAGCGCTCCTCTCGACCAGCCGCGCCGGCGCATCCATCCTCGACCCCCTCGCCAGCCAGGCCGCCACCCCCGCCCCCCCAACCGGCTTAACCGCCACCCCGGGCCCCAGCAGCGTAACCCTCACGTGGACCGACCCCTACAACGACAGAATCGACTACTACGAATACCAGCAGAAAGTAGGCGCCGCCGCCTACGGCTCCTGGGCTGAGATCCCGAACTCACACACAGCAACAACGAGCGCCACGATAACGGGCCTCGCCGCGGGGGTCGCCCACAAGTTCAAGATCCGCGCCCAGAGCTCCGCCGGCGCCGGCGCCGCCTCCGCCGAGGTAACCGAAACCCCCGCCGCCCCGACCGTCACCCTCTTCGCAACCGCAGGCAACGCACAAGCAACGCTCCGCTGGGAGCTCAGCGGCGAACTCCCCCCCTCGCCTACTGTCGCCAGCTGGGAAGTCTCCACCCGCACGAAAGCCGGCGGCGTCTGGCAAAGCTGGACCACGCGAACGGCGATCTCCGGCGCAACCGCCTCCACCCGAACGCACACCGCAACCGGCCTCGCTAACCAGCAAGACAACCAGGCCTCGCTCTCGATAACCCCTCGCTCCCTCGTCAGCGCGCCGGGGTCGGGCTCGCAGGCAGGCAATGCGGGGTTCTCGACCGAACCGCAGTTCTACCCCTCGTCCCTGAGCGGCGCCGCCCCGACGGGAACCCCTGCCGCTCCCACCGGCTTCGCCATAAGCAATGTGAGCGAAACAAGCGCAGACCTCGCTTGGAACCGCATCGACCTCAAACCCTACAGCGACAAATCCGTAACCCACTGGCAGTACCGCCAGAAGCGGGGCGGACGAACCTACGGAGACTGGGCAGCCATCCCCGGCTCCGCCGCAAAAACAGCAGACCACACTATCGCCGGCCTCGCCCCCCGCTCGGACTACGCCTTCCAGATCCGCGCCGTCAACAACGCCGGCTACGGCGCCGCATCCGCAGAGCAAACCATCACCACTGGCGGCCCCACCCCCACCCCCACCCCCACCTCCACTCCCACGCCCGGGCCAACTCCCACTCCCGCTCCCACCAGCGCAGCCCTCCCCGCACTAGCCGGCCTCGCCGCCACCCCGGGCCCCAGCAGCGTAACCCTCACCTGGACCAACCCCAACGACGACGACATCGACTACTACGAGTACCAGCAGAAAGTAGGAACCGACCCCTACGGCTTCTGGATGGAGATCCCCAACTCCCACAAAGACACGACATCCGCCACGATAGTCGGCCTCGCCGCGGGAGTGGAGCACAAGTTCAAGATCCGGACGAGGGACGCCGACGGCGCAGGCGCGGCCTCCGCAGAGGCGACCGCCACCCCGGCAGCCCCGACCATCACCCTCTTCGCAGCCGCGGGCGTAGGAGGCTATCTCCGCTGGGAGCTCAGCGGCCCCCTGCCCCCGTCTCCCGCATTCACCAGCTGGGAACTCTCCACCCGCAGGAGGGGCGACGACGATAACTGGCTAGCCTGGACCACGCGAACGGCGATTTCCCGCGCGATCGCCTCCACCCGTGCCCACATCGCAACCGGCCTGGCAGACGGATACAGCCATCAGGCCTCGCTCTCGATAACCCCGAGGTCTCTCGCGAGCGCCCCGTCGTCGGGCTCGCAGTCAGGCAATGCGGGATTCTCGACTGATGCGCAGTTCCACCCCTCGTCCGACGGCGCCGCCCCGACGGGGACCCCTGCCGCTCCCAGCGGCTTCACCATATGGAATGTGAGCGAAACAAGCGCAGATATCGAGTGGGACCGCGTCTACGCCGGCGACTCCCCCGACTACACCGTAACCCACTTTCAGTATCGCCAGAAGCGGGGCGGACGAACCTACGGAGAGTGGACAACCATCTCCGGCTCCAGCATATCAACGCTAAGGGCCACTATTACCGGCCTCACCCGCCACACGGCGTACGCCTTCCAGATCCGCGCCGTCAACGCAGCCGGCTACGGCGCCGCATCCGCAGAACAGACCACCACCACCACCGGGCCCACGCCCACGCCCACGCCCACGCTCACCCCCACGCTCACCCCCACCCCCACGCTCACCCCCACACCCACGCTCGGCCCCACTCCCACCCCCGTCGCCAGCAGCGCAGCCCTCCCCGCACTAGCCGGACTCGCCGCCGCCCCGGGCCCCAGCAGCGTAACCCTCACCTGGACCAACCCCAACGACGACGACATCGAATACTACGAATACCAGCAGAAAGTAGGCGACGCCGCCTACGGCTTCTGGATGGCGATCCCCAACTCCAACAAGGGCACAACGAACGCCGCGATAACCGGTCTTGCCGCGGGCGTGGAGCACAAGTTCAAGATCCGGGCGAGGAACTCCGCCGGCGCAGGCGCCGTCTCCGTAGAGGTCGCCGCCACCCCCGCCGCCCCGACCATCACCCTCTTCGCAGTCGCAGGCGACGGACAAGCGGATCTCCGCTGGGAGCTCAGCGGCCCCCTTCCCGCATCCCCTGCATTCACCAGCTGGGAAGTCTCCACCCGCACAAGAACCGGCGGCGTCTGGGGCGACTGGACCACACGAACAACAATTCCCCACGCAATCTCCCTCACCCGAACGCACACCGTAACTGGCCTCGCTAATCAGCTCAACCACCAGGTCTCGCTCTCCATAACCCCGAGGTCCCTCGCGAGCGCCCCGTCGTCAGGCTCGCAGTCAGGTAATGCAGGATTCTCGACCGAACCATTGTTCTACCCCTCCTCCTCCAGCCCAGCCCCAATGGCGACCCCTGCCGCTCCCGCCGGCTTCACCATAGGAGATGTGGACAATACAAGCGCAGAACTCGAGTGGAATCGCGTCGACATCGGCGACTCCGCCGACCTCAGCGTCACCCACTGGCAGTACCGCCAGAAGCGAGGCCGACAAACCTACGGAGCCTGGACAACCGTCCCCGGCTCCGTCCAAACAACAACAGGCCACACTATCACCGGCCTCGCCCGCGGCACGGCGTACGCCTTCCAGATCCGCGCCGTCAACTCAGCCGGCTACGGCGCCGCATCCGCAGAACAGACCACCACCACCACCGGCCCCACTCCCACCCCCATCCCCACGAACACCCCAACCCCCACCCCCACCCCCGCTCCCACCGACACCCCCACCCCCACCCCAACTGCAACGCACACCCCCACTCCCACCGCCACCCCAACGGACACCCCGACTCCCACTCCCACCCCGACGAGTACGCCGACGCCGACCCCGACCCCCACCCCAACCCCCACGCCCTCCGCCACCCCCGCCCGCCCCGCCGGCTTCAGCGGCACAGCCGGATACCAGCGCGTAACCCTCACCTGGACCAACCCCAACGACCCCTCCATCACCAGCTACCAATACCAGCAGAAGAAAGGCAGCGCCCGCTGGGGCGGCTGGACCGACATCCCCGGCTCCGGCGCAACCACCGTCGCCCACGAGATAACCGGCCTCGACAACAACGTCAACTACGGATTCCGCATCCGCGCCCGCAACTCAGTGGGCGACAGCCCCCGCTCCGGGAACGAATTCAAAACCCCAGGGTCCTCCAAGACGTTCACCGTCTCCCCCGATATGGACCGGGTAGCCGAAGGCGACGCCGGCAAAACCGACGTAACCGTAACCATAACCCTCAACGAGCCCGCCCCAGCCAACTTCGCCATCCAGTTCGGAGTCGCTCCCACAAGCATCGCAACCCGCGCCGCCGACTGCAACAACCCCCCTGCGAGCGCAGACTACTGCGTGAGCGCGCTGCGTATTCCCATCGCGGAAGGCGAGCGCGTCGCCACCTTCACCGTCAGCGTCTTCGGCGACGTAACCATGGGATCGAACGAGAACATCGTTCTCCCCGCCACAGCGCGCATCTCGAACGCCGCGGCCGCCGGCTGGGTCGGCAGCTCGCTCACCATCACCATCGTCGACGACGACGACGACGCCACCCCCAAGGCCACCCCCGTCGCCGCCCTCGACCTCCTCACCGGGATCCTCGGACAGGCCCCCGCCTCCGCCCCCCCCCTGGGCGACCCCGACGATGAAGCCGGCGACACGAACGCCCTCGAAGGCTGGTTCGACGCGCGCGCAACCACCCCCCTCAAAGCCGACCCTGGGGAAACCACCCCCCGCTGCCTGGCGGTTCCCGTCGGCCAAACGCACTTCACCCTCGCCTTCAGCTGGGGAGCCAAAGACGTCAAAGCCAACATCGAATTTCCCAGAGACGGAGGCGGCGTAACCGGCTGGTACAACGACGACGCTGCAGTCAACTCCGAATACCGAACCTCTGGAATCCTGCCCTACCGTTACTACCGGCAGGAGGGCGACCCCGAAGGCTCCTGGAGCCGAACGAGCATCTTCGTCGCCCCGTCCTCGACGACAGCGGCGCTCACCGCCCGCGACTTCGACGGCAACCCCGACGGCACAGACGACACGAAAGTCACCCACGCCGACATCGTCGCCGTGCAGATCGAACTCCCCGACCTCGAACAGGGCGAAGCCCGCTCATTCCCCGTCGTCTTCAAAGTCGTCGCCGAGGGCATCGCCTTCGTTCCCACCACCTACACCATCCACATCAAGCGCGACTGCGCCCCGCCGCCGACCCCAACCCCCACGCCAACCGCCACCGCCACCGCCACCCCCACCCCCACCGACACGCCCACCCCCACAGCCACGTCCACGCCAACCCACACCCCCACGCCCACCTCAGCCCCAGGGACAACCCCGGCTCCCACAGCCGCCCCCACCTCAGCGCCGCCGACAGCTACCCCCACGCCCACCGACACGCCCGCGCCAACGCCTACCCCAACGGCGACCCTTATCCCCACGCCGCGGCCAACCGCAACCCCCACCCCCAGACCGGGGACAGCCACCCCGACTCCCACCCCCGACGGGAGCATCCGCATCAGCGGCAAAGCCGTCACTCGTCGCGCCACCCCCACGCCTACCCCAAGCCCCACCCCCACCCCAAGCCCCACCCCCACCCCTCCGCCTCCGCCCACCCCCACCCCCACCCCTCCGCCTCCGCCCACCCCCACCGCGATGCCCACTCCCGCCCCCACCGCAATGCCGCCGACGGCGATGCCCACTGTAGCCCCACGCCCGACGGCGACTCCCGCTCCGCGCCCAACGGCGACCCCAACCCCGATGCCGACGGCCACCCCGACTCCGCGCCCGACGGCCACCCCCACTCCGATGCCCACGGCCACCCCGACTCCGCGCCCAACGGCAACCCCTGCCCCACGCCCAACGGCAACCCCCACTCCGATACCGACGGCGACCCCCACCCCACGCCCAACGGCAACCCCCACTCCGATGCCGACGGCGACCCCAACCCCCACTCCCACCCCCAGACCGACGCCGACTCCAACCCTCGCGCCGACGCCTGAACAGGGCGGAGGCGGATTCTCCGGCGCCGTCCCGTTGGCCGTCGGAGGCCTCGCCGTCATCCTCATCGCTGCCGGCGGCTACGGCTTCTACGTCTACCGCCAGAGACAAAGCTAGGCGCCGCTCGCCGGCATCTCTCTGAGAGGAGCGCCCCCTCGATCCCCACCCCACCCTCCCCCGCGCAAAGCGAACCACTCGCCGGGCAGGGGTAGGGGAGCGCTCGTCGAACTCTCGCCTTTCCCGCGCAACTCTTCGCTCCCGAGCGCGAATCTCGCGCGGAATTCGTCCCGAAATTGCCCCTCCCTACCCCTTGACAGAACGGGGGGGGGGGGGGGTATATTGACTGGAGCTACACGCTCCGGGCAGATGCTTGGGGCGCTACTGAAATCAGGCAACGGCTGTGGCGTTTTGACCAGGACTAACCCCAACTCAGCGCCGCAAGCCGCCAGAGGTGCGACATGGCAGGCAAAGACGACTTCCGCTCCGGCTCCGTAATGTCCGCTCCCATCGCTAAGGTCGCCGCCGCCGCCCTGGCGCTTGTCGCCATCTTCCTTATCCATCAAGCGGCGTCGCCGCAGCCCGTGAGCGCACAGGCGGCGGACATGAGAGCGCGCATCACCAAGGTGGTCGTCGACAGCGCCGGCTCCGGAGTGGCCATAACCTGGCAGGCAGGGCCGGGCTGCCCATCGAAGAATGATGCTCACTTAATCACCATTACGTATGGCACCGGTAGCTTCACCTGGATTAATCATGTTGATTTAAACGGACCATCCCCTGGGTCTGGCGTATACCGGACCCCTGGAACTTTCAGCGTGACAGGAGTGTTGAACCCAGGAACCCAATACCGGATTGGGATTCGGGCCTTTGGCTGCGGCGGGAGCCGGGATGAATTCTTCTTTTTCACCGCGACAGCCGGGACAACCACGGCCACACCCACCCCAGGGCCAGCGGCCACCCCAACCCCCACGCCCGGAGGCGTGCAGCCCACAAACACCCCCACCCCCGCTCCCACGGCCACGAACACGCCGACGCCCACCCCCACCCCCACGCCCACGAACACGCCCACTCCCGCGCCTCCCACCGCCACCCCCACCGACACCCCCACTCCCACCGCCACCCCCACCGACACCCCCACTCCCACAAACACCCCCACCGACACCCCCACTCCCACAAACACCCCCACCCCCGCGCCGCCGACCGCCACCCCCACTCCCGCCCCGGGAACAACCCCCGCTCCCACGGCCACGCCCACGAACACCCCCACGGCCACCCACACCCCCACGCCCACCGACACCCCCACCCCCGCCCCGGGAACAACCCCCGCTCCCACGAACACCCCAACCCCCACCCCCGCCGACACCCCAACCCCCACCCCGACTGCCACGCCGACGCACACCCCCACCCCCACGCCAACAGACACCCCCACGCCAACAGACACCCCCACGCCCACCAACACCCCCACCCCCACCGCCACTCCCACCCCCACGTCCACGCCCTCCGCCACCCCCGCCCGCCCCGCCGGCTTCAGCGGCACAGCCGGATACCAGCGCGTAACCCTCACCTGGACCAACCCCAACGACCCCTCCATCACCAGCTACCAATACCAGCAGAAGAAAGGCAGCGCCCGCTGGGGCGGCTGGACCGACATCCCCGGCTCCGGCGCAACCACCGTCGCCCACGAGATAACCGGCCTCGACAACAACGTCAACTACGGATTCCGCATCCGCGCCCGCAACTCAGTGGGCGACAGCCCCCGCTCCGGGAACGAATTCAAAACCCCAGCCTCCTCCAAGACGTTCACCGTCTCCCCCGATATGGACCGGGTAGCTGAAGGCGACGCCGGCAAAACCGACGTAACCGTAACCATAACCCTCAACGACCTCGCCCCAGCCAACTTTGCCATCCAGTTCGGATTCGCTCCCACAAGCATCGCAACCCGCGCCGCCGACTGCAACAACCCCCCTGCGAGCGCAGACTACTGCGTGAGCGCGCTGCGTATTCCCATCGCGGAAGGCGAGCGCGTCGCCACCTTCACCGTCAGCATCTTCGGCGACGTAACCAAGGGATCGAACGAGAACATCGTCCTCCCCGCCACAGCGCGCATCTCGAACGCCGCGGCCGCTGGCTGGGTCGGCAGCTCGCTCACCATCGCTATCATCGACGACGACGACGCTACCCCCAAGGCCACCCCCGTCGCCGCCCTCGACCTCCTCACCGCCACCCTCGGACGCGCCTCCGCCGACGCCCCACCCCTGGGCGACCCCAACGATGAAGCCGGCGACACGAACGCCCTCGAAGGCTGGTTCGACGCGCGCGCAACCACCCCCCTCAAAGCCGACCCTGGGGAAACCACTCCCCGCTGCCTCGCCATCCCCGCCGGCCAAACACACTTCACCCTCGCCTTCAGCTGGGGAGCCAAAGACGTCAAAGCCAACATCGAATTCCCCAGAGACGGAGGCGGCGTAACCGGCTGGTACAACGACGACGAAGCAGTCAACTACGAATACCGAACCGCCGGAATCTACCCCTACCGCTACTACCAGCAGGAGGGCGACCCCGAAGGCTCCTGGCGCCGAACGGACATCTTCATCACCCCCGCCTCGACGACAGCCCCCCTCACCGCCAACGACTTCGACGGCAACCCCGACGGCACAGACAGGATGAAAGTCACCCACGCCGACCTCGTCGTCGTGCAGATCAAACTCCCCGGCCTCGAATCGGGCGAAACCCGCTCATTCCCCGTCGTCTTCAAAGTCGTCGCCGAAGGCATCCGCTTCGTTCCCACAACCTACACCATCCACATCAAGCGCGACTGCGCCCCGCCGCCGACCCCAACCCCCACGCCAACCGCCACCGCCACCCCCACGCCAACCGCCACACACACCCCAACCGCCACGCCCACCGCCACCAACACGCCCACCGCCACGCCCACCCCAACCCCCTCCCCAACCGCCACGCACACCCCCACCCCCAGCCCGACCCCCTCCCCAACCGCCACGCCCATTCCCACGCCCACCCCGACCCCAACCGTCACCCCCACCCCAGACCCTTCAGCAACCCCCACCCCCACGCCCACCCCCGACAGCCGAGTCGGCATCGGCGGCTCGACCATCACCCGCCGCGCCACCCCAACCCCGACCGCAAGGCCAGCGCTCCCGCCCACGCCCCCGCCCGCCCCCACCGCAATGCCCACGACGATGCCGCCCACCGCAATGCCTACGGCGGCGCCTACCCTCGCCCCCACCGCGATGCCGCCCACTGCAATGCCAACTGTCGCCCCGCGCCCCACGGCGACCCCGGTCCCGCGTCCAACGGCGACCCCCGCCCCGCGCCCCACAGCGACCCCGGCTCCGCGCCCGACGGCGACCCCCGCCCCGCGCCCGACAGCGACCCCCGCCCCGCGCCCGACGGCAACCCCCGCCCCGCGCCCCACAGCGACCCCCGCCCCGCCCCCGACGGCAACCCCCGCCCCGCGCGCGACGGCAACCCCCGCCCCGCGCCCGACGGCAACGCCGACCCCAACCCCGACGCCTGCGCCCACCGCGACGCCCACCCCAACGCCGGCTCCCACCCCAACCCTCACCCCCATCCCTGAAGACGACTCAGGCGGATTCTCCGGCGCCGCCGTCCCGTTGGCCGTCGGAGGCATCGCAGTCATCCTCATCGCTGCCGGCGCCTACGGCTTCTACCTCTACCGCCAGAGGTAAAGCCAAGCCTCGCCTGAGCAAGCCGCGCCACCCCCTTTGCCTATCGCGCCGGGATGGTGTACAGTAACTACGATTACAACAAGAGCGGACAGAACGACTTAGGTCCCGCGGGACGGAATATGCTGGACACAGCTGCCAAACAACGCATCATCGGGGAATACCAAACCAAACCGGGCGACACCGGATCCACCGAAGTGCAGGTGGCCCTCCTCTCCGAACGCATACGCGGCCTGACCGATCACCTCCGCCACAACCACAAGGACCACGCAACGCGAAGGGGTCTCTTGAAATTGGTCGGCCGCCGGCGCAGATTCCTCCGATACCTCGCCAACGAAGACATAGCGCGCTACCGGTCTATCATCGCCAGGCTCGGGCTGCGAAGGTAACTCCACAACAACGACGCCCCACACGAGGGCGTCGTTCTTTATTACCCCAAGCCTCCTGCGCCCCATCAAAAAGACCCAACTCCCTTCGCTTCAGCGTGGCGAACAGAGGAGTATCCCCCTATGCCCACCCGCCACGAGATCCAGATCGCCGGACGAACCCTCTCCATCGAAACCGGCAAACTCGCCCAGCAAGCCCACGGCTCCGCCCTCGTCCGCTACGGCGACACCGTCGTCCTCGTCACCGCCGTCATGGGCGCCGTCCGCGACGGCCTCGACTTCTTCCCCCTCACCATCGAATACGAAGAACGCCTCTACGCCGTAGGCCGAATCCCCGGCTCCTTCTTCCGTCGCGAAGGACGTCCCGCCACCGAAGCCACCCTCGCCGCCAGACTCACCGACAGACCCCTCCGACCACGCTTCCCCAAAGGAATGCGCAACGAAGTCCAGATTATCGTCACCGTCCTCTCCGCCGACCACATCAACCAGCCAGACATCCTCGGCATCATCGGCGCATCCGCAGCCCTCTCCATCTCCCCTATACCCTTCAACGGCCCCATCGCCGCAACCCGTATGGGCTGCATCGACGGCGAACTCATCGTCAACCCAACCTACGAACAACTCTCCCGAAGCAAACTCGACCTCGCCATCGCCGGCAGCCGCGACGCCGTCATCATGATCGAAGCAGGCGCCAAAGAAGTCAGCGAAGACATCATCCTCGATGCCCTCCGCATCGGCCAGGAAACCAACGCCCAGATCATCGAACTCCAGAACGCCCTCGCCGCCGAAGTAGGCGTCCCCAAAACACAGCCCGTCTTCGCCCAGGCGCCCGACCCCGCCCTCGCCGGCAAGATCGAAACCCTCGCACGGCCAACCATCGAAACCATCATCGACCGCGGACAGGGACGCGGCGAACGCAACGAGAACATCCGCGCCGCCGAACAAGAAACCGTCAACCGCTTCGCCGAAGAATACGACCGCAAAACCGTCGCCGAAGTCTTCGACGGCGTCCTCAAAAAGATCGTCCGCGAAAAAGTCATCAAAGAAGGCAAACGCCCCGACGGACGCAAACTCGCCGAAGTCCGCCCGCTCTCCAGCGAAGTAGGACTCCTCCCACGAACCCACGGCTCAGCCCTCTTCCAGCGCGGAGAAACCCAGATCCTCACCGTAGCAACCCTCGGCTCCCTCAGTATGGAACAGAAACTCGACGGCCTCAGCCCCGAAGACTCCAAACGCTACATCCACCACTACAACTTCCCCCCATTCTCCACCGGCGAAGCACGCCGAATGGGAACCGGACGCCGCGAAATCGGACACGGAGCCCTCGCCGAACGAGCCCTCCTCCCCGTCATCCCCGACGAAACCGAATTCCCCTACGCCCTACGCCTCGTCTCCGAAGCCCTCGGCTCCAACGGCAGCACCTCAATGGGCAGCGTCTGCGCCAGCACTATGTCCCTTATGGACGCCGGCGTCCCCATCAAACGACCCGTCTCCGGCGTCGCTATGGGCCTTATGACCGACGACAACGGCAACTTCCAGGTCCTCACCGACATCCAGGGCGTCGAAGACTTCTTCGGCGATATGGACTTCAAAGTCGCAGGCACCGCCGAAGGTATAACCGCCCTCCAGATGGACATCAAAGTCTCCGGAATCACCCAATCCATCTTCCGCCAAGCCCTCGCCCAGGCCAAAGAAGGCCGCGCATTCATCCTCTCCCACATGCTCAGCACAATCGCCGAGCGCCGACCCGAACTCAATCCCTACGCCCCCCGTATGACCCGCATCAACATCCCCGCCGACAAGATCGGCGCCCTCATCGGCCCCGGCGGCAAAACCATCCGAAGCATCATCGAAGCCACCGGCGCCTCCATCGACGTCGACAACGACGGCTCCGTAACCATCGGCGCCGCAAGCCGCGAATCCGCCGACGAAGCCATCCGAATGGTCGAAGGCCTCACCAAAGAAGTCCAGATCGGCGACCGCTACTCAGGCAAAGTAACACGCATCATGAACTTCGGCGCCTTCGTCGAAATCCTCCCCGGCAAAGACGGAATGGTCCACATCAGCGAACTCGACTCCAAACGCGTCGAATCCGTCGAATCCGTCGTCAAACTCGGCGACGAACTCGAAGTAATGGTCGTCGAAATCGACCGCATGGGACGCGTCAACCTCTCCCGCAGAGCAATCCTCGAAGGACTCACATCCGAAGAAGCCGCCTCCTCCAGACCCCGCCCCCGCGGCAGCGCCCCCGAAGCCAACGGCGCCCCCCGCCGCCCCGACCGCGACCGCAACCCCGACCGCAACCCCCGCCGCCCCCGAGAATTCGACCGCCGCTAGCCGCCTCCCGTATGCCCCCATGCCGCACCCTGCCTGAGCCCCTGGGAAGCTTGGGTAGGGGAAAGCCGAACCTTCCCGCGTACTAGCCCGCAACCTCGCGCCTCACACAGAGCAGAGAGGGTAGGGTAGGGGTGTAGGGAACCTGCCCGCAGAGCCCATGGCGCGACGCCGAAGCGCTCATCGACCTGATATCGCTATGCGTTACGGCTGGTATTACTAGGAGTAAGACGCCCATGGTCGAAGCGCCGCCCCGCAACATCGTGTACCGGAACAAAGGCGATCTCCTCGCCGAAGAGGCAGAGGCGCTGGTTAACACCGTCAACTGCGTCGGCGTGATGGGAAAGGGCGTCGCGCTCGCATTCAGGAAAGCGTTCCCAGACAATTACAGAACGTATGCGAGAGCTTGCGCGCGCAGGGAAATCCAACCAGGCAAAATGCTCGTCTGGGAGCGACCCTCCCAACCGGACATCTGGGATGCGCCCTCCTCATCCTCGTTCCCCCGCTACATCATCAACTTCCCCACGAAAACACACTGGCGCTCCAAAAGCCGCTTGGAGATCATCGACGCCGGCCTCGCCGCCCTGGTCGAAGAGATACGCAGTCGAGGCATTCGCTCGATCGCGCTTCCCGCCCTCGGCTGCGGCAACGGCGGACTGAACTGGAACGACGTGCGCCCTCGCATCGAGAATGCGCTCGGCAACCTCCGCGTCGACGGGCGCGACGTTCGCGCAACAATCTTCGAGCCCGACGCCATCCCATCGTCCCCGCGCAGTGGCAAAACCCTCCCTCCCAAGAGTAGCCCGCATCCTCGCCCCCTCAGGACAGGGTAGGGCAGAGCAGAGGAACCTCTCCCCCGCATGGAGTAGACTGCTAGCCGCCGACCCCTAGCCCCATAATCCCCCAAACGAAAGGACCCCCAACATGAACCCCGCCGTCATCATCCTCGATATGGCGAACGGCTACGGATGGACCCCTGGATCCTACGGCTACGATATGGTCGCCCGCGTCCGACGCCTCAAAGACGCCGCCCACGCCGCCGGCGTCCCCGTCATCCACGTCAACTCGATGCGCCGCCAATCCGACGACCTCGGCGACTGGACACGCGTCGCGATGAAAGAGAAAACCAGCGCCATCGACGTCATCCCCGAACTCCAACCCGTCGACAACGACACCCTCGTCTACAAACGCTACCTCAGCGGATTCTCCTACAACGACCTCGACTACGTCCTCCGCACAATGAAACGCGACACCGTCATCATCGCCGGCGCCTCAACCGACAACACCGTCCTCTGGACATCAGCCGACGCCTTCCAGCTCCGCTACAAAGTCGTCGTCGTCGAAGACTGCACTATGGTCCACCGCCAGGCCGAGCCCCCCGAAGTCAAAGACTACGCCCTCCGCATCGTCCGCAACGTCCTCCACAGCGAGACCCCATCCCTCGACGACGTAATCGCCCGCTACCTCAGCTGACGCTCATTCCTTGCAGCCCCGCCTCCGGAGAATGCAATGGATTCCACTTCTATTAGCAGCGTGGCGATGGCGCTCTACGTCCCGCTGTGCCTCCTCTCGTTCCTTGCTCTCCCCCTGCTCGGAGGCGTCGCCGCGCGCCACCTGCTCCGGAGCAGCCCCTACGTAGCGCCGCCGTCGGCATGATCCTCCACTTCGGCCTGTTCGCGCCTGTGGCGTCGTCGCTGATCGCCGACCAATGGAGCCTGCCCGCAGAGCATCTCAGATTCCGCCACCTGCTGGCCGCCCTCCCCGGAGCGAACCAGACAGACCACGCCCGCCTGTGGGCCGCGACGAGCATCACCCTAGCGGCGGCAGCCTGCGCCCTCATCGCCTCCGCGCTTGCGCTGCTTGCAATGCTGTCGCCGCGCCGCCGCAAACCGCTGCTATGGATAGCCGCCATCCTCGCCTTGCCGCTCGCCCATCCGCTCGTAGGTTGGAACGGACTACTCCCCCTGCTTTTCGGCGCGCTAAACCTCGTCGCTCCCATCATCTTCATAATGGAGGCGCAGTCGAACGGCTCCGTCCGCCGCAAACTCCGAGCGCTGAACGCCATCCTGTCGATCGACCTGCCCGCCCGCCCTCCCCAAAGCGCCCGCGCCCGCAGAACCGCCCCCGAGCGCTCAGCGAGCGATCCTCCGTCTCCTAATTCAGCTGCGGAACAATGCCGCCCCCGATGATCCCCGGGATAATCCGAGGCAATATCCCAGGCCACAGCGGAATATCCAGCACAAGCCGAAAGATGACGTACAACGGCGCCCCCGCCGCAACAACCACCCCGAGCGCGTAGGGCAGCCTCAGCCGCGATTCGAACAACAGAAACAACGTCATAAACACCGGAATCGACAGATAGAAACCGAACACATACGTCATCCCGAAGTACAGCGCCAGCCACCCGTACACGATCCCCACCCGCCGCCACGACCCCGCCTCCATCGCCGCCGCCGCGCCTCCCTCCGTCCCCTCCGCATCCTCCGGCGCGTCGTCCTCCGAAACCCCGAACGACCGCGTCAGCTTCACAAGCGACGGCGTAGCCTCCGCCAGCACAAGAAAAACCAGCAACCCGATCGTCGGAATCCCGATCACAAACGCCGTCAGCTGCTGCTTCCCCTCGTACGCCGTCGCCCCCAGCACAATGCTCAACGCGACAACCAGCAAGAACCCGTAGACCCCCAGATTGAACCCGTTCACCGAACTCACGACCCCCCGCCTCCCGCCGGAGCCGCCGAGGCCGCAGGCCCCTTCTTCGCCGCCTTGTACATCGACCACCCAAGCATGAACGCGATCCCGCACAGCAGCAGAATCGACACCGGACGCGTGAAGAAGATCGAGTAACCCCCGCCCGAAATCTGCAACGACTGCGTGAACTTCTCCTCCGCAAGCTGACCAAGCACAAACCCGATTACCAGCGTGATGAGCGGAAACCCCGCGCGGCGCATCGCGAAACCAACCAGCGCCGCGAACACCGCCAGCCCCACATCCCATATGTTGCTCCGCACCGCGTACACCCCAATGAACGACAACACCGCCACGAACGGCGCAATGTACTTCACCGGAACCAAACTTATCCGCGCCAGCCACGCCCCTCCCCCCAGAATGATCACCGTCGTCAGAACCTGCGCCGCAATCACCCCCAGAATGATCGCCCACACAATATCCAGCCGGTTCACCAGCAGATCGCGCCCCGGCTGGATCCCGTGCAGCACGAACGCCCCCATCAGAATCACCATCTCCCCGTTCCCCGGTATCCCGAACGTCAGCGTCGGCAACAGAATCCCCCCATCCTTCGCGTCGTTCGACGACTCCGACGCCACAACTCCCCCCGCGTACCCCGTCCCGAAAAGCTCCGGCGTCTTCGACGCCTGCTTCGCCGTCGAGTACGACAGGAAATTCGCCACCGCCCCGCCCGCTCCCGGAATAGCCCCGATAACAGTCCCGATGAACGACCCCCGCAACAGAATAGCCTTATAGCGAAACACCTCCATCGCTCCCCCCAGAATCTGACGAAAACCCCCAAGCTTTATCGACGCGTCCCGCGCAATAGACCCCCCGCGCGACGTGTACACAATGAGCTCGCTCAGCGCGAAAAACCCGATAACCAGCGGAACAATCTCGATCCCGTCCCACAGATACTCGCTCCCCAGCGTGTACCGCCTCACCCCGAACACCGGGCTGAACCCGATAAGCGCGATGAGAATCCCGATGCCCCCTGCCGCCAGCCCCTTCGCCATATTCTGCCGCGAGGCGAACGTAACCGCGATGAGCCCCAGTATGATCAGCCAGAAAAAGTCCGGCGGCGTGAACGCCCGAAGCATCACCTCCGCCAGCGGCAGCAGCGCCGCCAGCACCACAATGCTGAAAAGCGTCCCAAGACCCGACGCCGTCGCCGCGAGCCCAATAGCTCGCCCTCCCTCCCCCCGCCGCGTCATCGGAAACCCGTCGAACGTCGTGCAAACGTTCGCAATCGTCCCCGGAGTATTCAGCAGAATCGCCGGAACCGCCCCGCCCGTGCTCGCCGTCCCGATGATCCCCGCGAACACATACATCGCAACGATCGGATCCCACCCGAACGTGAACGGCAGAATCAGCGTCATCGCAATAACGCTGCCCAAACCCGGAATCACCCCGAACAGAACGCCAAGCGCCGTCCCCAGGATGATCGCCCCGATCACAGCCGGGTTCGCCATCCCCGCAAGCCCCTCCAGAAAGGGCTCGAACATCGCCCGCCGCCCCCGCTTGTCGCAGGCGCTACTGCGCCTGCGACTTCTCCCGCACCGTTTCGAGATACTCCTGCACGATCGAGTCCATCCCCGCCACCGCCTCCGCCGTCTCCGCAGGCGTCAGCGGATCGACCGCCATCCCAGCCCTGTTGATTCCCTCCGCCACCGAAGAGTCCGCCAGAGCGTTGCTGAACGCCTCCTGCAGAACCTCGATCGCGCTATCCGGCGTGCCCGGCGCCGCGGCGACCAGCCCATTGTTCGCGAACTTCGACCCCCCAAGCTCCGGATACCCAAGCTCATCCACAGTCGGCGCATCCCTCACCGGACCAAAACGCTCGCTCGAGTACATCCAAAGAACCTTGAAGTCCGGCCCTTGCACAGCAGTCAGCGTCGACCCCGCGATCGGACCCAACGCCAGCTCGCAGTCCCCGCGCAACAGCCCCGCCTGCGTCTCCTGACCCCGATACCCCGTCACCGGATTCCACGCGATCCCCATCACCTCCGTCGTCACCGAAGCGACCAGGAACGAGTGCCCCGCAAGACCGCTCAGGCAGAACCGCGCGTCCGGCATCCCCTGCAAGTCCTCCGGCGTATTGAACTCGTTAGCCGACGCAGTGTAGAGCCCGTACGTCTGGATCACCGCGCGCCCAACCCACTTCAGCTCGCCGAAATCAACATCCTCCGGATCAAGACGCTCCGCCGTAATCTGATTCGGCATATTCATAATCGAAATCGCGTGCCCGTCCGGATCAGACCGCGCAATCTCCTGCACCGCGCGGCGACCCCCTCCCCCCTCGATATTCCGCACCACCACATTCACCCCAAGCTCATCGCTCATCTTGTCCGCTATCAAACGGCTTGCCGTATCGAAACCCCCTCCCGCCGCGAACCCCACGAACCACTCAATGTCCCGCGCGGGAAACTCCGGCTCATCGTCCCCGCATGCCGCCGTGAACGCCGCGACCACAAGCGCCGCCCCCACGAGCGCCAAAACCGCGCGGACTCCTCCGCCGCGAACTATCGAACGTAAACCAGTCATCTCATCCTCCCTGAGCGTCCAGTCTCGCGGCGCTAGCCGCCCTCTACAGCGCGTACAGGCGCGTGGGGTTGTGATCCAGAATCTTGTCGCACACCGCCTCCCCCAGCCCCCCGTTCTCCCGCAGATTCCGCAGCGCGTGCAGCTCCGTCGACGTATCGTTGTGCCCGTAGTCCGTCCCCAGAACCAGATTGTCCTCCCCCGCGCAATCGATTACGTACTCAACATCGTCAGCCGTCTGCATCGCCACCCAGATATTGCGCTCCGCGAGCAGCTCCCGACCCGGCCACGGACGCCCCTGCTTCTGGAACCGCAGCGAAAGATCATTCATCGCGTACGGAAGCCACGACGCGCTCAGCTCCACGAACCCCCACCGAAGGTCGGGAAAGCGCAGATGCATATTCTTCATCACAATATCGTGGAACGCCCCCACACCCGACAGCTTGAACGTCGAGAACCCCGCATCCCGCCCGAAATAATCATAGAACGCGAAATTGCCCGTCGCCGCATGGATGCACACCGGCAGATCAAGCCGCTGAGCCTCCCCCCACACCGGATCCAAATACGGATCGCTCAACCGGTGAGGACCCTCGATCCCACGCATGAACACCGCGCAAGCCCCATGCTCCTTCCCGAAATGCAACTCCTCGATGCACCTGTCCAGCGACATCGTAGGCAGCACGACCGCCCACCGAAGACGCCCTCCCCCCTGACGGTGAACGTCCGCCAGCCACCGGTTATACCCCTGCGCCAGCGCAAGATCCACCTCCGGATGCGTCGCCAGCGGACGCAGGAATATGCTGGGATACAGAACATGCGTCGTCACCCCCAGCTCGTCCATATGCGCAAGACGCCTCTCGATATCCCGCGCCTCCCGCGTCCCCTCGTCCGTATCCAGCCCAACGTTCACCCCCTTCGTGAACACCCGGCCATCGATGTGCCAGAACTCCGGCGCCGGCGACTTATACCCCTCTTTCGGCAACAGCACGATAGGGCGGTGCGCCTGAAGCTCCTCAGGAATGAAATCCCACGTCCGCTCCGACTCAACAACATGGGCGTCGGCGTCGATAATGGCCATTGCGCTCACCTGCCGCGGCGTTTTCTGTTGCCCCCGCCGCTGATGCCGGAACTTTACAGCAACGATACCCGCCCGGCAAGACAACCCCAGCATCCCCCCCCCCCCCCCCAGATCGTCGCCGCCCGCAACATCGCCTCCCAGCGCCTCGCGCAGGAAACCAAATCCCCCGGCGCGAGACCGCGCTGGAAATCAGCGCTCCCCAGCGCCACCGCCCCCTTGCCCTTCGCCGCCCCATCCCTCCGCCTTCGGCGCCCCCGCGAACGCGCGCACAGAACCCGTACGCTAACGTTTAACGCTATGCTAGCCCCGAACTTCCCGGCGCCTGCGCGAACCCCCGCCCAAACCGCCCCGAAAGGACTACCGCTATGCCGTCCGTAGAAGTCCTCCTCCACGGCGAGTCCATCAACGCCAACCACGGATCCCTCGGCTTCTGCAGCACACTCCTCGTCCGCGGCGACCACACCATCATCGTCGACACCGGACACGTAGGACGCCGACGCCCCCTCCTCGCCGCCCTCGACCAGCTCGCCATCCACCCCAACGACATCAACATCGCCGCAATGACCCACGCCCACTGGGACCACGCCCAGAACTACGACCTCTTCCCCCGCGCACAGCTCCTCATCCACGAATGGGAGCGCAAGTACATCCGAAACCCCCACCCCAACGACTGGGCAACCCCCCGCTGGACAGCCGCAATGCTCGACTCCATCGGCAACCTCCGCGACGTCCCCGACGGCTACGAAATCGAACCCGGCGTCCGCGTCCTCCACGCCCCCGGACACTCCGCCGGAACGATGGCCCTCATCGTCGACGCCCCCCAAGGCCCCGTCGCCATCGCAGGCGACGCCATAGCCCACGCAGGCGTCGCCCTAACCAGAATCAACGCCAACACCTTCTGGAGCGAAGACGCCTCCCGCACAAGCATCGACCGCATCCTCCACGAAGCCGAAATCATCTACCCCGGCCACGACCGCCCCTTCCGAATGCTGAAATCGGGTGCCGTCGAACACCTCGCGACCCGCCAGCTCGCATTCTTCGGACTCAACCTCCAAGACCCCTCCGTATCCGCCTCACCGGAACCCCGGCCCCCATTCGTAATGCCCAACATCCACGAACAAACCCTCGACCGCCTCAACCCCTCCCACTAACCCCGCCCCGCCCCTCATCCCAGGCAAACAGGCAAAATCAGTATGCTCCCCTGAAACCATCCCCCTGAGCCCAACTAAGAACAAGGAAGAGCAGATGCGCCCGCTCCCCCTCAACGACTCCTCCCATACACTCGCCCTATGACCAGCGCCTTCACCCTCAGAGAACAAGACGCCGTCCGCGTCGACCCCGAATCCCTCCGCGAATCCGTCGACGCCCTCTTCCAGAAAGCCGGCGTCCCCCCGCGCGACGCCGCCGTCGCCGCCGACGTCCTCATCTCAGCCGACCTCCGAGGCGTCGACAGCCACGGCGTATCCAATATGCTCAAGATCTACCTCGACCGCTACGCCGACGGAACCCAAAACCCCAACCCCAACTGGCGCATCGTCCGCGAACGCCCCGCATCCGCCAACATCGACTGCGACCGCGGCCTCGGCGTCATCCTCGCCCCCAAAGCAATGCAGATCGCCATCGACAAAGCCCGCCATGCCGGCGTCGGCGTCGTCACCCTCTTCAACAGCGGGCACCTCGGAATGGCCGCCTACCACGCAATGATCCCCCTCAGCCACGATATGATCGGAATCTGCATGACCGCCGCAGGCCCCGCCGTCCTCCCAACCTTCGGACGAATCCCCCGCCTCGGAACCAACCCCATCGCCATCGCAGCCCCAACCCAGAACGAACGACCCTGGGTCCTCGATATGGCCACCAGCGTCGTCCCCGTCAACAAAGTCCGCAACGCCCGCAGAATGGGAAACCCCATCCCCCCCGGACTCATCGCCGACAGCAACGGAACTCCCATCACAGAACCAACCCTCCCCCCCGACAACTTCCACCTCCTCCCCCTCGGAACCACCCCCGACGCAGGATCCCACAAAGGCTACGGCCTCGCCGTCGCCGTCGACATCCTCTCCTCCGTCCTCGCCGGCGCCGACTTCGGAATCAGAGCCGGACGCCTAACCTTCCGCCACTACCTCGCCGCCTACAACATCGACGCCTTCAGCGACGTCAACGAATTCAAAACCCGTATGGACGACTTCATCGCCCAGCTCAAAGCCACCCCGCCCGCCGAAGGCCGCGACCGCGTCCTCGTCGCCGGACAACCAGAATGGGAAGCCCTCGACGACCGCTCCGCCAACGGCGTCCCCCTTCACCCCAACGTCGTCCAATGGCTCCGCGGCGTCTGCGCCGAACTCCGCGCGCCCTGCAACTTCTAGCGCAGTCCCCTCTTACCCCGTCGCTAACCTTGTCCCCAAGCGCGGATCCGCGCGGAAAATCCGTCCCGAAATTGCCCATGCTACCCCCCTTGACAAGGGGGGGGGGGGGGGGTGGATAATCGGCTGCAACCTGTATCCGCTGCACAGCCTGCAACTCGCTTCGCTTGAGGGGATAACAAGATGAAATCGCTGATCGCCCGCTACCATGGAAACCGCGCCCTCCCCTGGATCATCCCCCTCGCCGCCGCCCTCCTCGCCGCCCTCATCCTCGCGATGACCATCCTCTCCCCCAACCGCGCCGACGCATCCGTCCTCGACCCCCTCGCCAACCAGGCCGCCACCCCCGCCGCCCCAACCGGCCTCGCCGCCGCGGCCGGCCCCAGCAGCGTAACCCTCACCTGGACCGATCCCAACGACGACACAATCGACTACTACGAGTACCAGCAGAAGGCAGGCCCCGCCGCCTACAGCGCCTGGGCCGAGATCCCCAACTCCCACAGAGACTCGACATCCGCCACGATAACCGGCCTCGCCGCCGGAGTCGCCCACGAGTTCAAGATCCGCGCCAGGAACTCCGCCGGACCAGGCGTCGCCTCCGCAGCGGCGACCGCCACCCCCGCCGCCCCCACCATCACCCTCTTCGCGACCGCAGGCAACAAACAAGCGACGCTCCGCTGGGAGCTCAGCGGTCCCCTTCCCGCATCTCCTGCTGTAACCAGCTGGGAAGTCTCCTACCGCAGGAAAACCACCGGCGTCTGGGGCGGCTGGAACACGCGAACGGCGATCTCCGGCGCAACCTCCTCCACCCGAACACACACCCTAACCGGCCTCGGCAACAATCAGGAACACGAGACCTCGCTCTCCATAACCCCTCGATCCCTCGTCAGCGCGCCGTCGTCCGGCTCCCAGTCCGGCAATGCGGGATTCTCAACCGATGTGCGGTTCTACCCCTCCTCCGGCGGCGGCGTCGCCCCGACGGGGACCCCTGCCGCTCCCGCAGGCTTCACCACAAGGAATGTGACCGAAACAAGCGCAGACATCGCTTGGAATCGCGTCGACACCGGCTTCCCCTCTGACCAAACCGTAACCCACTTTCAATATCGCCAGAAGCGAGGTGGACGAACCTACGGAGACTGGACAACCATCCCCGGCTCCGTCCATTCGACATCAGGCTACACTGCTCGCGGCCTCGCCCCCGGCTCGGCATACGCCTTCCAGGTCCGCGCCGTCAACGCGGCCGGCTACGGCGCCGCAACCTCAGAGCAAACCATCACCACCATGCCCGGTCCCACTCCCACCCCCACCCCAGCTCCCCCCACCGCCACTCCTACGCTCACACCCACTCCCACGCCCGGCCCAACTCCCACCCCCGCTCCCAGCAGCGCCGCCCTCCCCACACCAACCGGCTTAACCGCCACCCCCGGTCCCAGCAGCGTAACCCTCACCTGGACCAACCCCAACGACGACGACATCGAATACTACGAGTACCAACAGAAAGTAGGCCCCAATGCCTACGGATTCTGGATGGAGATTCCCAACTCCCACAAAGACACAACGAGCGCCGCGATAACCGGCCTCGCCGCCGGCGTGGAGCACAAATTCAAGATCCGCGCCAGGAACTCCGCCGGCGCCGGCGCCCCCTCCGCAGAGGCGACCGCCACCCCCGCCGCCCCCACCATCACCCTCTTCGCAACCACAGGCAACGCAAGAGTAAATCTCCGCTGGGAGCTCAGCGGCCCCCTTCCCCCATCCCCTGCTTTCACCAGCTGGGAAGTCTCCACCCGCAAGAGAACCGGCAGCGTCTGGAGCGACTGGACCACACGAACGACAGTCCCCCACGCAATCTACCTCACCCGAATGCACACCGTAACCAGCCTCAACAACCAACACTACCACCAAGCCTCGATCTCGATAACCCCTCGATCCCTCGCTAGCCCGCCGACGTCGGGGTCGCAGGCAGGCAACGCGGGATTCTCGGACGAGCCGGAGTTCTTCGTCGGCTCCGCATCCCCGCACCCGACGGGAACCCCTGCCGCTCCCACCGGCTTAACCATGAGCGATGTGGGCGGCACAGCGGCAACCCTCAACTGGGACTCCGCCGAATCCGACCTCACCATCAAAGCGTGGCAGTACCGCCAGAAGCGAGGCGGACGAACCTATGGCGCCTGGGTAACCATGCCTGAAGCCAACAGAGGCACAACAAACTACGAGGTAACCGGCCTCACTAGCGGCACGGCGTACGCCTTCCAGATCCGCGCTGCCAACATAGCCGGCTACAGCCCCACATCCGCAGAACAGACCACCACCACCACCGGCCCCACCCCCACCCCCGTACCCACCGCCACCCCCACGCTCACTCCCACGCCCACCAACACCCCTACTCCCGCTCCGCCTACAGCCACGCCAACGCCCACCGCCACCCCCACTCACACTCCCACGCCCACCAACACCCCCACGCCCACTAACACCCCTACTCCCGCTCCGCCTACAGCCACGCCAACGCCCACCGCCACGCCCACCCACACTCCCACGCCCACCGCCACCCCCGCCCCAGGGACGACTCCCGCCCCCACCGCCACGCCCACCCACACTCCCACGCCCACCGCCACCCCCGCCCCAGGGACGACTCCCGCCCCCACCGCCACACCCACCCACACTCCCACGCCCACCGCCACCCCCGCCCCAGGGACGACTCCCGCCCCCACCGCCACACCCACCCACACTCCCACCCCCGTTCCCACCCCCGCCGCCCCGACCGGACTCGCCGCCACCGCGGGCTACGCCCAAGTAACCCTCGCCTGGACCAACCCCAGCAACCCAACGATCACCGGCTACAAACTCCGCCAGCGCAAAGGCAGCGACGCCTGGACCGACTGGACCGACATCGACCCCTCCGACGCAACCACCATCACGCACACCGTAACCGGCCTGGAAAACGGCGTGAACTACCGATTCCGCATCCGCGCCGTCAACTCAGGCGGCGATGGCGTCCAATCGAAAGTCGTCACCGCCACCCCCGACGCCGGCGCGCCCACGCCCACCCCCACCCCAACGCCCACCAACACCCCCACCCCGGCGCCGCCAACGGCCACCCCAACGCCCACCGCCACCCCCGCCCCAGGGACGACTCCCGCCCCCACCGCCACACCCACCCACACTCCCACCCCCACGCCCACCGCCACCCCCGCCCCAGGGACGACTCCCGCCCCCACCGCCACACCCACCCACACTCCCACCCCAACGCCCACCGACACCCCCACTCCCGCGCCGCCGACGGCCACTCCAACGCCCACGCACACCCCCACCCCCACCCCCACGCACACGCCGACACCCACCCATACCCCCACGCCGACGCACACGCCCACCCTCACCCCCACCCCGGACGGAAGCGCCCGCATCAGCGGCACGACCATCACCCGCCGCGCCACCCCCACGCCCACCCCGAGGCCAGCGATCCCGCCCACGCCTCCTCCCCCGCCGACAGCCACCCCCGCCCCCACAGCGATGCCAACCGCAATCCCCACCGCGCTGCCCACCGTAGCTCCGCGCCCAACGGCGACCCCGGCCCCGCGCCCCACAGCAACCCCAACCCCACGCCCGACGGCCACCCCAACCCCGCGCCCCACAGCAACCCCAACCCCACGCCCAACGGCCACCGTAGCCCCGCGCCCCACAGCAACCCCAACCCCGGCGCCGACGGCCACCCCAACCCCACGCCCCACAGCAACCCCAGCCCCGGCGCCGACGGCCACCCCAACCCCGCGCCCAACCCCCACGGCCACTCCCAACCCGACGCCCGCGCCAACGGCGACGCACACCCCCACCCCCAGACCAGCGCCCATCCCAACCCCCACCCCCATCACTGAAGACGACGCGGACGGATTCCCCGGCGCATGGCTGTTGATTCTCATAATCCTCGCAGTGATCGTCGCTGCTGGCGGCTACGGCTACTACGTCTACCGCCAGAGGCAGAGCTAGACGCCAACATGGCCCTCGCCTCCTCAAAAAGCGCGGCCTGGAGCTGCGCCTCCCCGAGAGGAGCACCCCCTCGCTCCTCCCGGGGACTCTCCTTCGCCCCCAGCCCATCCTCCCCGCGCAGGCGAACCTCGAGAACTCTACCGGCAAGCTCTCGTAGCCTGCCCATCCTCCCGCGCAACACGCAACCTCTCGCTTGGCAGGGTAGGGAGCGCTCGTCGAACTCGCGCATCCTCCGCGCTCACCCCCACCCCCACGCCCACGAACACCCCCATCCCAACCTCTACCCCCACAGGCCCCCCACCTTGGGGAGCTTGCATCTCGCCTCTGCGAGGCGCTACCCTCGCACGGAAATTCGTCCCGAAATCCCCCCTGCTCCCCTCTTGACCAGCAGGGGGAGGGTGTAGAGTTAAGAACAGTGCCGCGCCAAGCTTGCTGCTGAGGAACAAATGAAATCACTCACCGTCCGCTACCACCGAAACCGAGCCCTCTCCTGGACCATCCCCCTTGCCGCAGCTCTCCTCGCCGCAGCCCTCCTCGCGACGAGCCTCCTCTCCCCCAACCGCGCTGGCGCAGCCATCCTCGACCCACTCGCCAACCAAGACGGCTCCAACCAAAACGCTCCCGCAGCCCCAACCGGACTCTCCGCCGCCCCCGGCGACACCCAAGTCACCCTCACATGGAACAACCCCAACGACGTCACAATCACCGGCTACCAATTCCGCCAGCGCAAAGGCAGTGCCGGCTGGACCGCCTGGACCGCCATCGACCCCTCCGACGCAACCACCGTCACGTACATCGTAACCGGTCTCGTTAACGACGCGAACTACCGCTTCCGCGTCCGCGCAGTTAGCGAAGGAATCGAGGGAGCCCAATCGGACACCGTCCGGGTCACCCCCGCCGCCCCAACCGCCACCCCAACCCCAACCGCCGCCCCAACCGCCACCCCAACCCCAACCGCCACCGCCACCCCCACGCCGACGGACACTCCCACGCCCACGCCGATGGACACCCCCACGCCCACGCCGATGGACACCCCCACGCCCACGCCGATGGACACCCCCACGCCCACGCCGATGGACACCCCCACGCCCACGCCGATGGACACCCCCACCCCCACGCCGATGGACACCCCCACCCCCACGCCGATGGACACCCCCACCCCCACGCCGACGGACACCCCCACTCCCACGCCGACGGACACCCCCACCCCCATGCCGACGGACACCCCCACCCCCATGCCGACGGACACCCCCACGCCCACGCCGACGGACACCCCCACCCCCACGCCGACGGACACCCCAACCCCTGCGCCTCCCACAGCCACTCACACCCCAACCCCCACGCCCACGAACACGCCCACCCCTACAGTTGCCCCCACCCCCGATGGGAGCATCAGGATCCCCGGCGACACCATCGCCCGCCGCGCCACCCCCACGCCCACCCCAAGGCCAGCGCTCCCGCCCATGCCTCCGCCTCCGCCCACCTCAACCCCGTTCCCTACTCCCACCCCGACCCCGATGCCCACCGCTACCCCAACCCCGATGCCCACCGCCACTCCGACCCCGACGCCAACGGCCACCCCGACCCCGCGCCCCACGGCAACTCCCGCCCCGGTGCCAACCGCCGCCCCAACCCCGCGCCCAACCGCCACCCCAACCCCGCGCCCAACAGCCACCCCAACCCCGACGCCAACCGCCACCCCGACCCCGCGCCCAACCGCCACCCCACGCCCGGCGCCAACCGCCACACCAACCCCGATCCCAACAGCCACCCCAACCCCAACCCCGACGCCAGCGCCCACCCCCACGCCCACCCCCATACCGTCCCCCACCCCGATGCCTGAAGAAGACGAGGGCGGATTCCCCACTGTCCCGCTGGCTCTCGGAGTCCTGGCGGCGCTCCTCGTCGCCGGAGGCGGCTACGGCGTCTACGTCTACCGCCAGCGGCAAACCTAGGCGCCGGAGTAAGCTCCGCCGCCCGCGCAAGCGCGGCCTGGCCGACGACCCCCGGGGGGAGCCCTCCCCCGCTCCCCCCCGGGGACTCCCCCCCGCTCGCCACTCCGCCCCTGACGCGCTCCCCAAGTTCAGCGCTCCCGCGCAAGCGGGGAGTACGCGCCTTGCCATCCCTCCCCAAGCGCGAATTCCGCGAGAAATTTGCCCCGAAATTGCCTCTCTTTACCCCTTGACAGTAGGGGGGGGGGGGGGGGGTAAACTGGGCTGGAATTCCCCAGCTCCGGGCGGATGCTTGGGCGCTCACAGAAGCAAGCTGGCGGCGCCTACGGCATCCCTGGCCAGGACTAACCCGACTCAGCGCCGCAATCTAGCAGAGGTGCGATATGGCAGATAAAGACGACTTCCGATCCGGCTCCGTAATGTCCCCCTTCCCCGTCGCCAAGACCGCCATCGCCGCCATCGCCGCGCTGGCGCTTGTCGCCCTCTTCCTTCTCCACCAAGCGGCGACTCCGCAGGCCGTGAGCGCGCAGGCGGCAAATATGAAACCAATCATCACCAAGGTGGTCGTCAACGGCGCCGGCTCCGGAGCGACCGTAACCTGGCAGGCAGGCCCGGGCTGCCCGTCGAAGCAAAGCAACCACTTCATCGCCGTCTACTACGGCGCCGACTTTGATGATGTCATCGATTTAAACGGACCCGCAGCTGGGGACGGCGTATACCGGAGCCCCGGGACTTTCACTGCGACGGGGTTGACCACAGGAACCCGATACCAATTCGAGATTCGGGCCTTTGGCTGCGGCGGGTACTCTAGTGCAATCTTTCGCTTCACCGCCACAGCCGGAACAACAATCACTGCCACGCCCACCCCTACTCCCACCCCCGACGCCGAGCAACCGCCCCCCACGAACACCCCCACCCCCGACGCCGAGCAACCGCCCCCCACGAACACCCCCACCCCCATGCCCACGGACACCCCCACCCCTACGCCCACGGACACCCCCACCCCCACGCCCACGGACACCCCCACCCCTACGCCCACGGACACCCCCACGCCCACGGACACTCCCACGCCCACGCCGATGGACACTCCCACCCCCACGCCCACGCCGATGGACACTCCCACGCCCACGCCGATGGACACTCCCACGCCCACGCCGATGGACACTCCCACGCCCACGCCGATGGACACTCCCACCCCCACGCCGATGGACACTCCCACCCCCACGCCGATGGACACTCCCACCCCCACGCCGATGGACACTCCCACCCCCACGCCGATGGACACTCCCACGCCCACGCCGATGGACACTCCCACGCCCACGCCGATGGACACTCCCACACCCACGCCGATGGACACTCCCACACCCACGCCGATGGACACTCCCACCCCCACGCCGATGGACACTCCCACCCCCACGCCAACGGACACCCCTACCCCCACGCCAACGGACACTCCCACACCCACAGCCACTCACACCCCTACCCCCACGCCCACGAACACGCCCACCCCTACAGTCGCCCCCACCCCCGACGGGAGCATCAGGATCCCCGGCCTCGCCATCGCCCGCCGCGCCACCCCCACGCCCACCCCGAGGCCAGCGCTCCCGCCCATGCCTCCGCCTCCGCCCACCCCAACCCCGCTCCCAACGGCCGCCCCGACCCCGATGCCCACCGCTACCCCAACTCCGATGCCCACCGCCACTCCGACTCCGACCCCAACGGCCACCCCGACCCCGCGCCCAACCGCCGCCCCAGCCCCGCCGCCAACCGCCGCCCCCGCCCCGCGCCCAACCGCCACCCCAACCCCGCCGCCGACGCCCACCCCAACCCCGACGCCAACAGCCACCCCAACCCCGCGCCCAACCGCCACCCCAACCCCACGCCCGACGGCCGCCCCAACCCCGATCCCGACGCCAACCCCAACCCCGACGCCAGCGCCCACCCCCACGCACACCCCCATACCGTCCCCCACCCCGATGCCTGAAGAAGACGAAGGCGGATTCCCCACTGTCCAGCTGGCTCTCGGAGTCCTGGCGGCGCTCCTCGTCGCCGCAGGCGGCTACGGCGTCTACGTCTACCGCCAGAGGCAAGCCTAGACGCCAAACTACCGCCGCCCGCGCAAGCGCGGCTAGCCGACGACCCCCGGGGAGGAGCCCTCCCCCGCTCCCCCCCGGGGACTCCGCCTCCGCTCGCAACCCACCCCCTCGCCGCTCCCTAAAAGCGCGCATCCCCGCGAGAAATTGCCCCGAAATTGCCTCCCGTCACCCCTTGACAATAGGGGGGGGGGGGGGGTAAATTGCTGAATTACTGTGCCGGCTTCAGGGGAAAACGCTATGATAAGATTCCTTATCGCCCGCTACGACAGGAACCGAGTCTTCCCTGAATAACAACTACTGCCCCTCCCGAAATTCCGGGACTGGAGGAGTGATGAGCCGTTTCGACCGAATGAAACCAGTTCGAATCAAGCAGGGCTTGGCCCTGGGAGCGCTTGTGCTGCTCCTCACAAGCCTCCTCCCCTTATCCCGGCCAGTGAACGCCCAGTCCGAACCCCACGTCAACATCTACGTTGGGGAAACTAGCGCCAGCGTAGTAACAGTGCTCCCTGAAGCCGATAAAACTACTACCGGTTTCAGCGGCGTCCGATCTGGTGTCACCAAGGCAACCATCACCGTGCCGCCCGGCCTCCACGCCTCCGCACGGGTGCGCCTGCAGCAAGGGGTCAACCCGCACCGAGACGAAACGTTGACGGTCGGCTCGCACACCCTTACTGGTACAACAACCAACAACGTAGCCTACAGCATAACGGTAATCGTGCAGGCCGCGCCGCTGCTCGTGTCGGGGGAGTCCCAATCTATTTACTTGGACGGAGCCGCCACGAAACAGGTCTGCTTCAACCTGCTATCCGTCAAGCATAAGGCAGTAACGTACCTCGAGGCCCGGCCGCGCGAGACGGCGGTTGCCGCGCATTCGTCGCTGCAAGACGGCACAAATGGCGTAGCAGTTGCCTCCAGCGTATCCGGCATCGCCACCGGGCGGAACGTCAACCTGAACCCCTGCATCAGTCTGGGCGTGGGAGCCCACAAGGTAACCTGGAACTGGGCCGGCCCGACGGGGGCCGGCAATGGAAATCTGGAAGGCAGCACGTCCACCACCATCACAGTAGGCGCCACATCGCCCACCGCAACCCCCACCCCTGTGTCTCCCACTCCCACCCCCGCTCCCACCAACACCCCCGCTCCCACCAACACCCCCACTCCCACCAACACCCCCGCTCCCACCAACACCCCCACGGACACCCCCACTCCCACCAACACCCCCGCTCCCACCAACACCCCCACGGACACCCCCACTCCCACCAACACCCCCACGAACACCCCCGCCCCCACCGATACCCCTGTCCCAGGGTCGCCCACCCCCACCCCTGTGCCTGCCACAGCCACCCCCGCCGCCCCAACCGGCCTCGCCGGCGCCCCAACCGGCCTCGCCGGCGCCGTGGTCGGCCCCCGCGACATCAAACTCGCCTGGACCGCCCCCTCCGGCCAGATCACGAGCTACGAGTACCAGCAGAAGAAGGGAAACGGCAGCCGCGGGGGCTGGATGCCGATCCCCGGCTCAGACTCGACAACTACCACGCACACGGTTACGGATCTGAATATGGGCTTCACCTGGGGGTTCAGAGTCCGCGCCGTGAACTCCGCCGGCGCCGGCTCGCCGTCCCAGGAGACTTCCGTGGTGCTCCTCCTCGAAGCCGAGACGGTCACGGCCGCGGCAACCGAGGACACCGTGGTGGTCAGCTGGACGGTGGGGGATGGGGATAACCTCGATGATGTCGGCTGGTGGGAGGTTCGGTACGTGCATATCGGTAATCCTAGCGATTCGTGGTCCCCGGGAGCACACAGGCGAGTCAGCGGTCTTGTGTCTAAAGCCGCCCGCAGCAAGAGCGTAAGCACGAGTGGCGCTCCGCACGGGCAACCGCGTGAGTACCGGGTTCGGGCGGTGAGACCGGACAGTAGCACACTTCTTCTTTCAACGCAGTCAGTCATTATCCGGATCGTCAACGCCAACAACCCTCCCTCGACGCCGTTCCCCGCAACCCCCACCCCTGCCGCCCCCACCGGATTCACCGCCACCGCGGGCGCCGGCAAAGCAACCCTCGCCTGGACAGACCCCGATAACAACTCCATCTTCAGATGGGAGTACCAGCAGAAGAAAGGCGCCGGCGCCTACGGCAGCTGGACGATCATCCCCTCCTCCAACGCCGACACTACAAGCTACAACGTCCCCAACCTCGACGCCGACTCCTACGCCTTCAAGATCCGCGCCGTCAACGCCGACGGCGCCGGCCCCGCATCCGCAGAGAAAACCGCAACGGTCGCCGCAGCGCCCACTCCAACCCCCACCCCCACCCCCGCGCCGCCGACCGCCACCCCCACCCCCGCGCCGCCGACCGCCACCCCCACGCCCACGCCGCCCAACCCCACGGACACCCCCACGCCGACGGCCACCCCCACGTCCGCGCCGCCGACGGCCACCCCAACACATACTCCCACGCCCACCCCCGCTCCCATCGCCGCCACCCCGACCGGACTCGCCGCCACCCCCGGCTACGCCCAAGTAACCCTCACCTGGACCAACCCCAACAACCCAACAATCACCGGCTACCAACTCCGCCAGAAGAAAGGCAGCGACGCCTGGGGCGACTGGACCGACATCGACCCCTCCGACGCAACCACCATAACCCACACCGTAACCGGCCTCGACAACGGCGCGAGCTACCAATTCCGCATCCGCGCCGTCAACTCAGGAGGCCAGAGCGGCCAGTCCGAAGTCGTCTCCGCCACCCCCGACGCCTCTGCTCCCACCCCAACCCCAACTCCCACGCCCACCAACACCCCCACTCCAACGCATACCCCCACTCCCACCCCTACCCCCACCGACACCCCCACCCCCACCCCTACGCATACCCCCACGCCAGCGACGCCAACAGCCACCCCAACCCCCACCAACACACCCACCCCAACCCCCACCAACACACCCACTCCAACCCCCACCAACACACCCACTCCAACCCCTGATCCTTCAGCAACCCTCACCCCGACTCCCATCCCCACTCCCACCCCCACCCCCGACAGCCGGGTCAGCATCAGCGGCAGAACCATCACCCGCCAGGCCACCCCAACCCCCACCCCAGCCCCCACCCCCGTTCCAACCGCAATGCCAACCGCAGTTCCCACCGCGATGCCTACGGCAATGCCAACAGCGATGCCCACTCCCGCCCCCACCGCAATGCCGCCAACGGCAATGCCAACCATAATCCCCACTGTAGCCCCACGCCCGACGGCCACCCCAACCCCACGCCCGACGGCCACCCCAACCCCACGCCCGACAGCCACCCCAACCCCACGCCCGACGGCGACCCCGGCTCCGCGCCCAACGGCCACCCCAATCCCGATGCCGACGGCCACCCCGGCTCCGCGCCCAACGGCCACCCCCGCCCCGCGCCCGACAGCCACCCCGACTCCGCGCCCAACGGCCACCCCAATCCCACCCCCAACCCCCACTCCGATGCCCGCGCCGACCGCGACGCCAACCCCAACGCCGGTTCCCACTCCAACCCTCACCCCCATCCCTGAAGACGACTCAGGCGGATTCTCCGGCGCCGCCGTCCCGCTGGCCGTCGGAGGCCTCGCAATCGTCCTCATCGCTGCTGGCGGCTACGGCTTCTACGTCTACCGCCAGAGGCAAAGCTAGGCCGGCAGGCTAAGCGCCGCCGCCCGCGCAAGCCGGGCTAGCCGGCGACCCCTGGGGGGAGCGCCCCCCCGCTCCTCCCAGGGGCTCGCCGCTCCCAACCAAGCGCTCCCGCTTGCGGGAGCGCTTGTCTTCTGTCTCCCAAAGCGTGAAACCCCGGAGAAATTCGCCCCGAAATTGCCCCTTCCTACCCCTTGACAGAACGGGGGGGGGGGGGGGGTAGAGTATTGAACTAACCCCTTCGACTCTGGAAAGCAACATAAATGAACCCACTCATCCCCCGCCGCAACGGAAACCGGCCCCTCTACTGGATCATCCCCCTCGCCGCCGCCCTCATCGCCGCCTTCATCCTCGCGATTAGCGTCCTCTCCCCCGGCCGCGCCGGCGCATCCATCCTCGACCCCCTCGCCAACCAGGCCGCCACCCCCGCCGCCCCAACCGGCCTCACCGCCACAGCCGGCTCCAGCAAAGTAACCCTCTCCTGGACCAACCCCAACGACAACTCCATCGACTACTACGAGTACCAGCAGAAAGTAGGCGCCGCCGACTACGGCTCCTGGGCCGAGATTCCCAACTCCCACAGCGGCGCGACATCCTCCGAAATAATCGGCCTCGCCGCTGGCGTCGCCCACAAGTTCAAGATCCGCGCCAAGAACTCCGCCGGCGCCGGCGTCGCCTCCGCAGAGGCGACCGCATCCCCCACCGCCCCCCTCATAATCCTCTTCGCAACCGGCGGCAACGGGCAGGCGACCCTCAGATGGGAGCTAACCGGCCCCCTCGCGCCCTCTCCCTCGTTCTCCGCTTGGGAAGTGGCCCACGGGAGGGCGAATGGTAACTTTGGCTCAAGAACGCTGATATCCGGCGCAACCGCCTCCACCAGAACACACACGCTAACCGGCCTTGCCAACGAGCATAACTACAGGGCCAGCCTCACGATAACCCCCCGCTCCCTGGCCGGCGCAGGGAAACCAGGGAGAGACTGGTCGGGATACTCAACCGAGCCGACATTCACAGTCTCCGCCTCCTCCCCCAGCCCCACGGCCACCCCCGCCGCTCCCGCCGGCTTCACCGCCTCGGGAATCGGCGGCAGCGCAACCATCTCCTGGACAGACCCCGACGACGATTCCATCTCCTACTGGCAATATCGCCACAAGAGAAACGGCCGAACCTACGGAAACTGGACAACCATCACCTCCTCCAACAGAAACACAACATCCCACCATATCAGCGGCCTCACCCCCGGAACGCCCTACACCTTCCAGGTCCGCGCCGTCAACGCTGCCGGCTACGGAGCCGCCCCCACAGCCCAAACCGCCACCCCCACCTCCGCCTCTACTCCCACCCCTACCCCCACTCCCACCGACACCCCCACCCCCACCCCCACCCCCACCCCCACCCCCACCCCAATCCCAACCCTCGCGCCCAGACCCGCCACCCTCTCCGTCACCGCAGCAGAAGACACCATCAGCCTCGCCTGGACCCTTGCCGAACCTAATGACAACATCTACAGCTGGACATATCGATGGAGAGTCACAGGAGCAGATACCTGGAACGAGTCGCTCTTTTGGCGCACATACGGGAGCTCCACTCGCGCTTGGGATTCCCCGCTCTCCACATCAAGCGCTCCCCACGGCCAACCCCGCGAGTATCAGGTCCGGTCGTTCTTCCCTCTCAACGGTCTCGAATTCACCCCCACCGGAAGCCCCTGGTCACCCTCCGCCATCGTAAGAGTCGTCAACGCCAACAACACCCCCACACCCACCCCCTTCCCCGCCGTCCCCACCCCTGCCGCCCCCGCCGGATTCACCGCCACGCCCGGCGACGGCAAAGCAACCCTCGCCTGGACAGACCCGGATAACGACTCCATCTTCAGATGGGAGTACCAGCAGAAGAAAGGCGCCGCCGGCGCCTACGGCAAATGGATAATCATCCCCTTCTCCGACGCCGACACGACAACCTACGACGTCCCCAGCCTCGACGACGGAACCCTCTACGCATTCAAGATCCGCGCCGTCAACGTCGACGGCCCCGGCCCCGCATCCGCAGAGAAAACCGCAATGACCTCCGGAACGCCTCCTACTCCCACCCACACCCCCACTCCCACTCACACTCCCACTAACACGCCCACCCCCACTCACACTCCCACCCCTAGTCCCACTCCCACCCCCACCCCTGGCCCCACTCCCACCCCCACCCCAACGCCGTCGCACGACGTTACAGTCAGGCTTCATGGCCAACAAGGCCTGGTGCAGGAAGTGCTCGATGCCGCCAGCGGTTTCCAGGTAACCTTCACAACTATCACGATAAACGTGTCCCTGCCTCCCGGTAAGACCTCTGTCCGGCTGCGGGTGCATGTGGGTACTTCGAGCGGCAGCCCCGTCTACCGCCTGCATACGTTGGCGGTAGGCTCCCACGCCGCCTCCGGTCAACTGGCCGACGTCAGCTTTGGTTACAGGTTGACTATCAACGTGAATGCGGCCCCCACCCCCACTCCCACCGGAATGCCCCCTGCCCCCACCAACACTCCCACCCCGATGTCGCCTCCCACCCCCACTCCCACTCCCACGCCGGACGGCGAGCAGCCGCCGTCCACGAACACGCCCACCCCCACCCCAACTGCAACGCACACCCCCACCCCGACTGCCACGCACACCCCAACCCCTGCCCCCACGAACACTCCCACCCCCACGCCCACCAACACCCCAACCCCCACCCCGACCCCCACAGCCACTCACACCCCCACCCCCACGCCGACGCCCACCCCCGCCCCCATCGCCGCCACCCCGACCGGACTCGCCGCCACCCCCGGCTACGCCCAGGTAACCCTCACCTGGACCAACCCCAACAACCCAACAATCACCGGCTACCAACTCCGCCAGAAGAAAGGCGATGACGCCTGGGCCGACTGGACCGACATCGACCCCTCCGACGCAACCACCGTAACCCACGCCGTAACCGGCCTCGACAACGGCAGCGAGTACCGATTCCGCATCCGCGCCGTCAACTCAGGAGGCCAGAGCGGCCAATCCGAAGCCGTCTCCGCCACCCCCGACGCCTCTGCTCCCACGCCCACCCCAACTCCCACGCCCACCAACACGCCGACTCCCACCCCCACCCCCACCGACACGCCCACCCCAATGCCCACCGACACGCCCACCCAAGCCCCGCCGACGGCCACTCCCACGCCTGCCCCTGGAACAACCCCCGCCCCCACGCCAGCGCCGCCAACGCCCACCCCAACCCCCACCAACACACCCACTCCAACGCCCACCCCAGCCCCCACGCCAACCCCTGATCCTTCAGCAACCCTCACCCCGACTCCCATCCCCACTCCCATCCCCACTCCCACCCCCACCCCCGACAGCCGGGTCAGCATCAGCGGCAGAACCATCACCCGCCAGGCCACCCCAACCCCCACCCCAGCCCCCACCCCCGTTCCAACCGCAATGCCAACCGCAGTTCCCACCGCGACGCCTACGGCAACGCCAACAGCGATGCCCACCCCTGTCCCCACTGCAATGCCGCCAACGGCGATGCCCACTGTAGCCCCGCGCCCGACGGCGACTCCCGCTCCGCGCCCAACGGCCGCCCCAACCCCGATGCCCACGGCCACCCCCACTCCGCCCCCAACGGCCGCCCCAACCCCGCGCCCGACGGCCGCCCCAACCCCGCCCCCAACGGCCACCCTAACCCCGCCCCCAACGGCCACCCCAACCCCGCCCCCCACGGCCACCCCAACCCCGCCCCCGACCGCGACCCCCATCCCGATGCCCACGGCGACCCCGACCTCCACGCCCACCCCCACCCCCAGACCGACGCCGACTCCAACCCTCGCGCCGACGCCTGAAGGCGGAGGCGTATTCTCCGGCGCCGCCGTCCCGTTGGCCGTCGGAGGCGCCGCAATCGTCCTCATCGCCGCTGGCGGCGCTGCCGTCTACCTCTACCGCCGCTAACGCCAGCGCCTGGGCGCAACTCTTCATCACAAAGGCGCAAAAGCGCTAAACTCCGCGGAACTCGCCCTGAAACTCCCTAATCCCCCTCTTGACAAACGGGGGGGGGGGGGGGGTAAACTGCATGCCGCGGCTTGCGGCCTGATCGCAGCCCCGCAACCACCCCTGCATGCGCCCGCGCAAAAAACGACCGCTCGCGACAAAGGACTCACGCGCCCCGCCTGAGGGATAACAACAAGATGAAATCGCTGCTCGCCCGTTACGACGGAAACCGACCCCTCCACTGGATCATCCCCCTCTCCGCCATCCTCCTCTCCGCCATCCTCCTCGCGTTGATCCTCATCCCCCCCAGCCGCGTCGGCGCCGCCATCCTCGATCCACTCCTCAGCCAGGCCGCAACCCCCACAGCCCCAACCGGACTCTCAGCCTCCGCAGGCTCCAGCAAAGTAACCCTCTCCTGGACCAACCCCAACGACAGCTCCATCACCTACTACGAATACCAACAGAAAGTAGGAACCAACAACTACGGCTCCTGGGCCGAGATCCCCAACTCTCACAAAGACACAACATCCGCCGAGATACTCCAACTCGCCGCCGGCGTAGCCCACGCCTTCAAGATCCGCGCCAGGAACTCCTCCGGCGCCGGCGCCGCCTCCGCAGAAGTAACCGCAACCCCCACCGCTCCCACCATCACCCTCTTCGCAGTCGCAGGCAATAGAAAAGCAGACCTCCGCTGGGAGCTCAGCGGCCCCCTTCCCCCATCCCCCGCTTTCGCCAGCTGGGAAGTCTCCACCCGCAGCGCAGTCCGTGGCTCCAGCAATACTTGGACCGACTGGACCACAAGAACGGCGATCTCCGGCGCAGCCGCCTCCACCCGAACCCACACCCTCGCTTTCACAACTCAGGAAAACGACCTGGACAAGAGCGCCTCCATCTCCATAACCCCCCGATCTCTCGCCGCCGCGCCCGCGTCAGGCTCGCAGGCAGGCAACGCGGGATTCTCGAACGAGCCGCAGTTCTACGTCTCCTTCTGGACCCCTCTCCCCACGGCGACCCCTGCCGCCCCCGCCGGCTTCACCGCCTCCGCAGGCGTTGCAAGGGCAACCCTGCGCTGGACCAACCCCAACGACAGCAACATCACCGACTGGCAGTACCGCCACAAGAGAGGCGGCCGCTCCTACGGAGCCTGGACAACCATCCCCGGCTCCGACAAAGACACAACATCCCGCACGATAACCGGCCTCGCCGGGGGCGAGGCCTACACCTTCCAGGTTCGCGCCGTCAACGTAGCCGGCTACGGCGCCGCATCCTCAGAACAGGACGCCACCCCCGCCGCTCCCCCCACCCCAACCCCCACTGCAACAGCCACTCCCACTCCCACCCCCGCCCCCACCCCCACCCCCGCCGCCAGCAACTCCGCCCTTCCCACCCCAGCAGGCCTCGAGGCCGCCCCGGGCCCCAGCAGCGTAACCCTAACCTGGACCAACCCCAAAGACGACGACATCGACTGGTACGAGTATCAGCAGCAAGTAGACTCCGCCCCCTACGGCTTCTGGACAGAGATACCCAACTCCCACAACGGCACAACATCCGCCGAGATAACCGGCCTCGCCGCCGGGGTAGAGCACAAGTTCAAGATCCGCGCCAGGAACGCCGACGGCGCCGGCGCCGCCTCCGCAGAGGCGACCGCCACCCCCGCCGCCCCGACCTTAACCCTCTTCGGAGTCGCAGGCAACGGACACGTGAAGCTCCGCTGGGAGTTCAGCGGCCCCCTCCCCCCATCCCCCGCTGTAACCAGCTGGGAACTCTCCACCCGCAATCGCATTAGGCCCGGCGTCTGGGCCGCCTGGACCACAAGAACAGCGATCTCCGGCGCAACCGCCTCCACCCGAACACACACCGTAACCGGCCTCGGCAACCAGATAAACACCCAGGCCTCGCTCTCCATAACCCCCCGATCCCTCGTCAGCGCCCCGTCGTCAGGCTCGCAGTCAGGCAATCCAGGATTCTCGACCGAACCAGTGTTCTACCCCTCCTCCTCCTCCCCAGCCCCAACGGCGACCCCTGCCGCTCCTCCCAGCCTCACCTTCAGGCAAGTGCGCAGAACAAGGGTAACCCTCGACTGGACCAGATCCACCGACAGAAGAATCACCGTCTGGCAGTACCGCCAGAAGCGAGACGGACGAACCTACGGACCCTGGACAACCATCTCCGGCTCCATCTTCGACACATATTCCCACAGGGTTACCGGCCTGATTCCCGGCTCGGCCTACACCTTCCAGGTCCGCGCCGTCAACGCAGCCGGCTACGGCTCACCATCCGCAGAGAAAACCGTCGCCACCACCCCCCTCCCCACTCCCACCCCAACCAACATCCCAACTCCCACCCCAACCAACACCCCAACTCCCCTCCCTCCGCCCACAGCTACCGCCCTCGACTTCCTCACGGGAAGAGCCAGCGCAACGAAGATCCAATTAGACAGGGGCGGCAACGTCCCCCCTCCCCTGGGCGACGCCGACAACGAATCCAGCGACTCGAACTCCCTGATCGGATGGTTCGACGAAAGAAACAGCATCCCCGAAAAAACCGACCCCGGCGAAGATTCCCCCAGATGCCTCGAAGTGGCTACGGGAGAACGGCACGTCTACCTCGCCTACAGCTGGAGCCCCGGATCGAAAGCCGTCGTCAACCCCCCTCCCGGAACCCAAAGCGGTGTGTCAGGCTGGTACCCCGACATCTCCTATAGCGTCGGTATAGCACAAGTCGACCAGCACACCTACCGCCCCCGCTCCCAGGGCGGCTGGGCCAGAACCGGTGTGGATCTGGGGACTGGCAGTACCTCTAGCAGCCCGTCGAATCCCGCCACCGTCGACTACTGGGACGGCCCCGATTGGTCACGTGATGCGACCACCCACAACGATATCCTCGAGGTGTATCTCAACGTTCTCCCAGGATCCTCCTTCCCTGTCGATGTCTCCATCGTAGCCAAAGCCCCCTCTCTCCCGGACACCACCTACACCATAACCCTCTCACGGGACTGCGACGCTGCCAGGGCCGCTGCCCCCGTCTCCACAACCGCCGCCCTCGACCTCCTCTCCGCAAGAACCAGCGCCAGCCCCCCCGCAAGCTCAGACAAACCCCCTATCGGCGACCCGGACGACGAGGCGGGCGATGACAACACCCTCCAGGGATGGTTCGACGCAAGACACCTGAGCCCCCGCAGAGCAGACCCCGGCGAAACACGCGCGCGATGCCTCGAAATCCCCACAGCCCAACCCTACGTCTACCTCGCCTACAGCTGGGCCCCCGGAACGAAAGCAGTCGTCAACCTCCCCAGCAAGGGAGGAGCCATCCAGGGCTGGTACGACCCCTGGAAAAATAAACTCAATGACGGTTTCGACTATTTCTTGGGACAAAGAGACATTCAGCAGTTCGCCTACAGAGACGATGTCACTGGACCCCTCGGGGTGAGAATCGCCCCCATCTTCCTGCCGAGGGCGGGGACCCCTACTAGCCCTATGCCCTCCACCGTCGACTACTGGGACGGGGATTCTAGCGGCGCCAATATGTGGACTCACAACGATGTCCTCGAGGTGATGTTCGAGGTTCCCAGCAACTCCACCTTCCCAGTGAATATGACCATCGAAGCCAAAGACCCCGACCGCACAGACGCCACCTACACCATAACCCTCTCCCGAAACTGCCCCGACCCTGCCCCAACGCCCACCCCCACTCCCTCCCCCACCCCCATCCCCACCCCTAGCATCCCCACCGGACTCGCCGCCGACGCTGGCGACGCGCAAGTCACGCTCACCTGGACCAACCCCAACAATCCCACAATCACCGGCTACCAACTCCGCCGGCAGAAAGGCGCCGCCGCCTGGACCGACTGGCTCAACATCGACCCCTCCGACGCATCCACCATAACTCACACCGTAACCGGCCTCGAAAACGGCGCCAGCTACCGATTCCGCATCCGCGCCGTCAACCCCGGAGGCGAGAGCGACCAATCAGTCGCCGTCTCCGCCACCCCCCAGCCCGCCGCAACCCCCACCCCGATACCCACCCCCGGAACTCCCACCGGAATCGCCGCCGACGCTGGCGACGCGCAAGTCACGCTCACCTGGACCAACCCCAACGACGCCACAATCACCGGCTACCGATTCCGCCAGCAGAAAGGCGGCGACGCCTGGAGCGACTGGGCCGACATCGACCCCTCCGACGCAACCACCGTGATGTACGTCGTAACCGGCCTCGAGAACGGCGCCAGCTACCGGTTCCGCATCCGCGCCGTCAACCCCGGAGGCGAGAGCGACCAATCAGTCGTCGTCTCAGCCACCCCCCAGCCCGCCGCAACCCCAACCCCCACCCCCGCGCCGACGGACACCCCCACCCCAGAGCCGCCTACCCCCACCCATACTCCCACTCCCTCCGGCCCCCCTCCCACCCCCACTCCCGTCGCGCCAACACCCACCCCTGTGCCCTCCTTAGTCGTCGCCGTCGCCCCCACAGGCCTCTCCGCAACCCCCGGCCCCAGCAGCGTAACCCTCGAGTGGACCAACCCCAACGACAGCGCCATCGACTACTACGAATACCAGCAGAAAGTAGGAGCCAATAACTACGGCCCCTGGGCCGAGATCCCCAACTCCCACAAAGACACAACCTCCGCCGAGATACTCGAACTCGCCGCAGGCGTCGTCCACGCCTTCAAGATCCGCGCCAGAAACTCCTCCGGCGCCGGCGCCGAATCCGCCGAAGCAACCGCAACCCCCGCCGCCCCCCTCATTACCCTCTTCGCAGTCGCAGGCAGCGGAAAAGTAGACCTCAGCTGGGAACTAACCGGCCCCCTCCCGCCCACCCCTGCCTTCACCGCCTGGCAAGTCGCCTTCAAGAGAGCGACCGACCCCTGGGGCGCGAAAACCACCATAGCCAGCGCAACCGGCGCAACCAGAACATACACAACCCAAACCATCACCAATGAACGAACGTACCTGGCGACCGTCTCTATCCTTCCCGCAGCCCTCGCCGGCAACGGCGGAGTCTCGAACCAGGTGGAATTCTACTCCTCGGCCCACACCCCCATCCCCACCGCAGCCCCCGACGCCCCCGACGGCTTCATCGCCTCCCCAAGCGACGGCAAAGTAACTCTCTACTGGACCGGCTACTGGACCGACCCCGACGACGGCTCCACCCTCGGCTGGCAGTACCGCCACAAGAGAAACGGCCGCTCCTACGGCCCCTGGACAGACATCCCCCGCCCCGACGACGACGACATAGACCCCGACGAGGAAACAATAGCCCACGAACTCTCCGACCTCACCCCAGGCTCCCCCTACACCTTCCAGGTCCGCGCCGTCAACGCAGCCGGCTACGGAACCGCATCCCCCGAACAAACCGCCGTCCCCAGCAACGCATCCCTCGACTTCCTCACCGCGTCAGTCGGCGCCGCGCCCGCCGATTCCGGCAGCCTCCCTCCAACCCTCGGCGACCCAGCCAATGAAAATAGCGACGCCAACACCCTCCTGGGATGGTTCGACGAAAAAGACCTCGCCCCCATCAAGATAGATCCAGGCGAAGCAACCCCCCGATGCCTCGAAGTCCCCGCGGGAATCAACTACTTCATCTTCATCAACTTCAGCTGGGGCGGCGATGGAACGAAAGCCGTCGTCAACCTCCCCATACGCGGAGGCGCCATACAAGGGTGGTACGAGCCCTGGATGAACACCAAAAACAACGGCTTCGACTATTTCGTAGGACGAGGCCAGATACGCTACTACTCCCACGAACCCGACGAGAGCGGCGACTGGACCAGAACATCCCAGGACCTGACCAGGGCGGGAACCCCCGGCGGCCCCGATCCCAGCATGGTCGAGTACTGGGACGGAACAGCCGGTGATATCAAGCACGAACACGTCGCCGCAGTAGCGTTCACCCCTCAAGCCGGCTCCACCTTCCCCGTCGACGTCACTATCGAAGCCAAAAACCCCAACCTCGAAGACTCCACCTACACCATAACCATCTCACGAGACTGCCCCGACCCCGAACCCACTCCCACGCCCACCCACACCCCCACGCCTACCCCCACCCACACCCCCACCCACACTCCCACCCCCACTCCCACTCCCACCCCCATCCCCACCCCCGGAACTCCCGCCGGGCTTGCCGCCACCGCGGGCAACACGCAGGTAACCCTGCGCTGGAACAACCCCAACGACGCCACCATCACCGGCTACCGATTCCGCCAGCAGAAAGGCGGCGACGCCTGGACCGACTGGGCCGACATCGACCCCTCCGACGCAACCACCGTAACCTACACCGTAACCGGCCTCGAGAACGGCGCCAGCTACCGATTCCGCATCCGCGCCGTCAACCCCGGAGGCGAGAGCGACCAATCAGTCGCCGTCTCAGCCACCCCCCAGCTCCCCCCAACCCCCACCCCAACCTCCACCCACACACCCACCCCCATCCCCACCCCCGCAGCCCCAACAGGACTCTCCGCCGCCGCCGGCTCCAGCAAGGTAACCCTCTCCTGGACCAACCCCAACAACGCCGCCATCGACTACTACGAATACCAGCAGAAAGTAGGCGCCGGAAACTACGGCTCCTGGGCCGAGATCCCCAACTCCCACGCAGGAACAACGTCCGCCGAGATAACCGGCCTCGCCGCGGGAGTCGCCCACGCCTTCAAGATCCGCGCCAGGAACTCCGCCGGCGAAAGCGCCGCATCCGCAGAAGTAACCGCAACCCCCGCCGCCCCATCCATAACCCTCTTCGTAACCGCAGGCAACGGACAAGCAACCCTCAACTGGGAGCTCAGCGGCCCCCTTCCCCCATCCCCCGCTTTCACCAGCTGGGAACTCTCCACCCGCGACAAATCCACCGGCGACTGGGGCGACTGGACCACAAGAACAGCGATCTCCGGCGCAACCTCCTCCACCCGAACCCACACCCTGACGAGCGTGCGCAACGAAACAGACCACCAAGCCTCGATCTCCATAACCCCCCGATCTCTCGCCGCCGCGCCGACATCCGGCTCCCAGTCCGGCAACGTGGGATTCTCGAACGAGCCGCAGTTCTACCCCTCGCTCTACCCCGGCGGCTCCGCTCCGGCGGCGACCCCTGCCGCTCCCACCGGCTTCGCCGCTAGGGCGGCAGGCCCCGGCAGGATATCCCTCAGCTGGAACTCCGCCGAATCCGACAGAACCATCAACGGGTGGCAGTATCGCCACAAGAGAGGCGGGCGCTCCTACGGCGATTGGGTGAGCATCCCCCGTACCGGCTTCACAACAAAGGGGCATACGGTTAGCGGCCTCGTCGGCGGCGCCTCGTACGCCTTCCAGGTTCGCGCCGTCAACATCGCCGGCTACGGAGCCGTATCCGCAGAAGCAACCGCCGCCACCACATCCCCCCCGATTCCCACCCCCACCCCCACGCCAGCGGACACGCCCACCCCCACGCCAGCGGACACCCCCACCCCCACGCCGACGGACACCCCCACCCCCACGCCAGCGGACACCCCCACCCCCACGCCAGCGGACACCCCCACCCCCACGCCAGCGGACACGCCCACCCCCACGCCAGCGGACACGCCCACCCCCACGCCAGCGGACACGCCCACCCCCACGCACACTCCCACTCACACTCCCACTCCCACCCACACCCCCACCCACACCCCCACCCCCACCCACACTCCCACCCCCACCCACACCCCCACCCCGATACCCACCCCCGGAACTCCCACCGGAATCGCCGCCGACGCTGGCGACGCGCAAGTCACGCTCACCTGGACCAACCCCAACGACGCCACAATCACCGGCTACCGATTCCGCCAGCAGAAAGGCGGCGACGCCTGGAGCGACTGGGCCGACATCGACCCCTCCGACGCAACCACCGTGATGTACGTCGTAACCGGCCTCGAGAACGGCGCCAGCTACCGGTTCCGCATCCGCGCCGTCAACCCCGGAGGCGAGAGCGCCCAATCAGTCGCCGTCTCGGCCACCCCCCAGCCCGCGGCCACCCCCACCCCTACCCCCACCCCGGACGCCTCCGCTCCCACCGCCGCAACCTTCGACTTCCTCACCGGAAAGATCGGCTCCGCCCCGCCCCGGGAGCTCACAGGCTCAGAGCTCCCGCCCTTCGGCGACGCCGATGGCGAGGCGAGCGACACGAATACCCTGCTCGGATGGTTCGACGCGAGAGAAGCCACCCCAGAGAAAGCCGACCCGGGCGAAGACATCCCCCGGTGTCTGGAATTCCCGACGACGGGAGGACAGACGCACATCTACATCGCCTACAGCTACGGCGCCGCAGGGACAAAAGCCGTCGTCAACCTCCCCATAAAGGGAGGCGCTATCCAGGGGTGGTTCGAGCCCTGGAAGAACACGCGTAGCGACGGCTTCGACTACTTTGTGGGAGTCGGAGATATCGTGCAACACTCCTACAAGTACAAGAGCTCCACCAGATCTTGGGAAGCGCTAGCCCAGGATCTCCCCCGCGCCGGAACCGGCTCCAGCCCGGCTCCCAGCACGACCCAGTTCTGGGAGGGGGGAGCCACTGTAATCACGCACGGCGAGATCGCCGAGGTGGTGTTCATAGTCAACAGCGGCTCCACCTTCCCTGTGGACATGACGCTCGTAGCCAAAGCCCCGAGCCTCGAAGACACCACCTACACCATAACCCTCTCGCGCGACTGCGACGCCACCAGAGCCACCCCCACGCCCACCCCCACCCCCTCGACTCCCGCCACCAACACCCCCACCCCCACGCCAGTGGACACGCCCACCCCCACGCCGACGGACACGCCCACCCCCACGCCAGCGGACACGCCCACCCCCACGCCAGCGGACACGCCCACCCCCACGCCAGCGGACACCCCTACCCCCACGCCAGCGGACACCCCCACCCCCACGCACACTCCCACTCCCACTCACACTCCCACTCACACCCACACCCCCACCCCCACCCCCACCCCGATACCCACCCCCGGAACTCCCACCGGAATCGCCGCCGACGCTGGCGACGCGCAAGTCACGCTCACCTGGACCAACCCCAACGACGCCACAATCACCGGCTACCGATTCCGCCAGCAGAAAGGCGGCGACGCCTGGAGCGACTGGGCCGACATCGACCCCTCCGACGCAACCACCGTGATGTACGTCGTAACCGGCCTCGAGAACGGCGCCAGCTACCGCTTCCGCATCCGTGCCGTCAACCCCGGAGGCGAGAGCGACCAATCAGTCGTCGTCTCAGCCACACCCCAGCTCCCGCCAACCCCCACCCCTACCCCCACACCTGCGGCCCCTCTAGACCCCACTCTCGCAGCCCCAACCGGACTCTCCGCCGCCGCCGGCTCCAGCAAGGTAACCCTCTCCTGGACCAACCCCAACGACAACTCCATCACCTACTACGAATACCAACAGAAAGTAAGCGCCGGAAACTACGGAGCCTGGTCTGAGATCCCCAACTCCCACGCAGGAACAACGTCCGCCGAGATAACCGGCCTCGCCGCGGGAGTCGCCCACGCCTTCAAGATCCGCGCCAGGGATTCCGACGGCGCCGGCGCCGCATCCGCAGAAGTAACCGCAACCCCCGCCGCGCCATCCATAACCCTCTTCGTAACCGCAGGCAACGGACAAGCAACCCTCAACTGGGAGCTCAGCGGCCCCCTTCCCCCATCCCCCGCTTTCACCAGCTGGGAACTCTCCACCCGCGACAAATCCACTGGCGAGTGGGGCGACTGGACCACAAGAACAGCGATCTCCGGCGCAACCTCCTCCACCCGAACCCACACCCTGACGAGCGTGCGCAACGAAACAGACCACCAGGCCTCGATCTCCATAACCCCCCGATCTCTCGCCGCCGCGCCGACATCCGGCTCCCAGTCCGGCAACGTGGGATTCTCGAACGAGCCGCAGTTCTACCCCTCGCTCTACCCCGGCGGCTCCGCTCCGGCGGCGACCCCTGCCGCTCCCACCGGCTTCGCCGCTAGGGCGGCAGGCCCCGGCAGGATATCCCTCAGCTGGAACTCCGCCGAATCCGACAGAACCATCAACGGGTGGCAGTACCGCCACAAGAGAGGCGGGCGCTCCTACGGCGATTGGGTGAGCATCCCCCGTACCGGCTTCACAACAAAGGGGCACACGGTTAGCGGCCTCGTCGGCGGCGCCCCGTACGCCTTCCAGGTTCGCGCCGTCAACATCGCCGGCTACGGAGCCGTATCCGCAGAAGCAACCGCCGCCACCACATCCCCCCCGATTCCCACCCCCACCCCCTCGACTCCCCCCATCAACACGCCCACCCCCACGCCAGCGGACACCCCCACCCCCACGCCGACGGACACGCCCACCCCCACGCCGACGGACACGCCTACTCCCACGCCGACGGACACCCCCACCCCCACGCCAGCGGACACCCCCACCCCCACGCCAGCGGACACCCCCACGCCCACAGCCACGGCGACCCCCACCCCCACGCCCGCGGACACCCCGACTCCCACCCCCACCCCTATCCCCACCCCCGCCGCTCCCACCGGGCTTGCCGCCACCGCAGGCAACGCGCAGGTAACCCTCGCCTGGACCAACCCCAACGACGCCACGATCACCGGCTACCGGATCCGGCAGCGCAAAGGCAGCGCCGCCTGGGGCGATTGGACCGACATCGGTTCCTCCGACGCATCCACCGTGAAGCACGTCGTAACCGGCCTCGACAACGGCTCCCGGTACCGATTCCGCATCCGCGCCGTCAACCCAGGAGGCGAGGGTCCCCAATCATCCGTCGTCTCGGTCACCCCAAACCCGCCGCCGACCCCCACGCCGACGCCCACCCCTACGCCCGGGCCCACCCCCACGCCAGCGGACACGCCCACCCCCACGCCAGCGGACACGCCCACCCCCACGCCGACGGACACCCCCACCCCCACGCCGACGCACACGCCCACCCCCACGCCAGCGGACACCCCCACCCCCACGCCAGCGGACACCCCCACCCCCACGCCAGCGGACACCCCCACCCCCACGCCGACGGACACCCCCACCCCCACGCCGACGGACACCCCCACCCCCACGCCGACGGACACGCCCACCCCCACGCCAGCGGACACCCCCACCCCCACGCCAGCGGACACGCCCACCCCCACGCCAGCGGACACCCCTACCCCCACGCCAGCGGACACGCCCACCCCCACGCCGACGGACACGCCCACCCCCACGCCGACGGACACGCCTACTCCCACGCCGACGGACACCCCCACCCCCACGCCAGCGGACACCCCCACCCCCACAGCCACGGCGACCCCCACCCCCACGCCCGCGGACACCCCGACTCCCACCCCCACCCCTATCCCCACCCCCGCCGCTCCCACCGGGCTTGCCGCCACCGCAGGCAACGCGCAGGTAACCCTCGCCTGGACCAACCCCAACGACGCCACGATCACCGGCTACCGGATCCGGCAGCGCAAGGGCAGCGCCGCCTGGGGCGATTGGACCGACATCGGTTCCTCCGACGCATCCACCGTGAAGCACGTCGTAACCGGCCTCGACAACGGCTCCCGGTACCGATTCCGCATCCGCGCCGTCAACCCAGGAGGCGAGGGTCCCCAATCATCCGTCGTCTCGGTCACCCCAAACCCGCCGCCGACCCCCACGCCTACGCACACCCCTACGCCTGGGCCCACGCCGACGCCGACGCACACCCCCACCCCCACGCCAGCGGACACCCCCACGCCGACGCCGACGCACACCCCCACCCCAACCCCGACGGCCACGCACACTCCCACGCCCGAGCCTCCTACCCCTACCTCCACACCGACGCACACCCCCACCCCAACCCCGACGGCCACGCACACCCCCACACCCGAGCCTCCTACCCCTACTCCCACGCCGACGGACACCCCCACCCCCACGCCAGCGGACACCCCCACGCCGACGCCGACGGACACCCCCACGCCCACGCCAGCGGACACCCCCACGCCGACGCCGACGCACACCCCTACTCCCACGCCGACGGACACCCCCACCCCAACCCCGACGAACACGCCCACGCCCGATCCCACAGCCACGCCCACGCCCACGCCCGAGCCCACGGCCACGAACACCCCCACGCCTGATCCCACGAACACGCCCACGCCTGATCCCACGGCCACGAACACTCCCACGCCCGAGCCCACGGACACTCCCACCCCAACCCCGACGCATACTCCCACTCCGACCCCGACCAACACTCCCACCCCAACCCCGACGCATACCCCCACGCCTACTCCCACCCCCATTCCCACCCCTGCCGCCCCAACCGGACTCGCCGCCGCGGCGGGCTACGAGCAAGTAACCCTCACATGGACTAACCCCAACGACGCCACGATCACCGGTTACAGAATCAGCCAGAAGAAAGGCAGCGACGCTTGGGGCGACTGGACCGACATCGATCCCTCCGGCGCAACCACCGTAACCCACACCGTAACCGGCCTGGACAACGGCGCGAGCTACCAATTCCGCATCCGCGCCGTCAACCCCGGAGGCGAGAGCGCCCCATCAGTCGCCGCCTCCGCTACCCCCGACGCCAACGCGCCCACGCCCACCCCGACGCCCACCCCCACTCCAACGCCCACTCACACCCCCACGGCCACGCCTACCCCCAGCCCCACCGCAACTCCCACTCCCACCCCGCGACCAGGAGCAACGGCCGTTCCCGCCCCCACCCCTCAAACACGCGGCGTCGGAATCAGCGGCTCGACAATCGTGCGCCGGGCCACCCCCACCCCGACGGCAACGCCCACCCCGCGCCCGACGGCAACGCCTACCCCCACGCCGACGGCAACGGCCACCCCCACCGCGACGGCGGCGGCTCCATCCCCCACCGCAACGGCGGTTCCGCGCCCAACAGCGACAGCGGTTCCGCGCCCAACAGCGACAGCTGCTCCACGCCCCACCGCGACAGCGGCTCCGCGCCCGACGGCGACGGCGGTTCCCCGCCCCACCGCGACAGCTCCACGCCCGACGGCGACAGCCGCTCCTCGTCCCACAGCAACGCCCGCTCCCACCCCCACGACGGCTCTGCCGCCCACGGCGACAGCGGCGCCGTCCCCAACAGCGACGACAGCTCCGCTCCCCACGGCAACCTACACGCCGATGCCGGCGGCGACCTCCACGCCCACCCCCAGACCGACGCCGACCCCCACCCTGGCGCCGACGCCTGAAGGCGGAGGCGTATTCTCCGGTGCCGCCGTCCCGTTGACTGCCGGAGGCGTGGCGGTAGTCCTGATCGCTATTGGCGGTTACGGCTTCTACGTCTACCGCCAGAGATAGAAGCAGAACGGCGAACGAGCCCCTCGCGCCCGCGCAAGCGCGCCAGGCCGACAACCTCCCCCGGGAGGAGCCCCCCGCTCCTCCCGGGGACTCCCCCAACCCGGACCACCCGCCCCAAGTCTTACACCGCGTATACCTCGGGATTCCGCGCAAACCCCCAATCCCCCTGTGCCCCTCCGAACGCGTAGCATCCCCGCCACCCCCTCCCCCCTGCGCCCCACGAGCGCGTAACATCCCCCATCATCCCCCCTCTGCGCCCCCCACAACGCGTAACATCTCCCATCATCCACCCCCCTGCGCCCCTCCGAACGCGTAACATCCCCCGCCATCCACCCCCCTGCGCCCCTCCGAACGCGTAACACCCCCCATCATCCACCCCTCTGCGCCCCCCACAGACGCGTAACATCCCCCGCCATCCACCCCCCTGCGCCCCCCACAGACGCGTAACATCCCCCGCCATCCACCCCCCTGCGCCCCCCACAGACGCGTAACATCCCCCATCATCCACCCCCTGCGCTCCCTCCGAACGCGTAACATCCCCCACCATCCACCCCCCTGGATCCCTCGAACGCGTAACATCCCCCATTATCCACCCCCCTGGATCCCTCGAACGCGTAACATCCCCCATCATCCACCCCCTGGATCCCCCCGGATGCGTAACATCCCCCGCCCCCCTACGCCTCCCGAACGCTTAACATCCCCCGCCCCCCTACGCCTCCCGAACGCTTAACATCCCCCTTCATCCACCCCCCTGCACCCCTCGAACGCGTAACATCATCCACCCCCTGCGCTCCCCTCGAACGCGTAACATCTCCCATCATCCACCCCCTGCGCTCCCCCGGACGCGTAACATCCCCCATCATCCACCCCCTGCGCTCCCCTCGGACGCGTAACATTCCCGCCATCCACGCCCCCTGAGCCCCCCGGACGCGTAACATCCCCCGCCAACTATCCCCCAGCGCCCCAGATCGCTAACCCCCGCTGCCAAAGCAACCTGGACCCCCACGGCGCCTGACGCCTACCGCCCAAGCAACCCCGTCGCCCCGATGGCGCACAGGTGCCCCACCGCTCCCTCGCCCAGTCGTCCCCGCACGAGCGGAACCGCCCAACCTCCCTCCAACGCCTGAGCGCCTCGCCCCCGTCCCTCACGCCGTTCCCCGCTCCGCCCGCCACCTGCCCCTTGTCCCATACACCCCCTCCTGATACGCTGATTGACGTGGCAATCGACATAGGTGCTCCCCCATCGCCTTCTCCCCGCCGCCCCCGAACACAACGTTACGGAATGTTACGAATTGTTACGTCTCCGCAAACGAGTAACCTCCTGAGCCGCTCCTGAACCCGCCCCTCCCAGAAAGTAACCCCCTTCCCGCAATCCCCTCCGCTCCCCGCACTGGCGCGGTCGCAGCCTCCCGCTCTCCCTCCTCGCAAGGCGAGCGCCCGCCGCCCCGAGACGCGAACGAACCAAAGCGGCGCACGGTAGAATCCCCCCGTCGCTATGACCAACAACCCCGCCCCCCGCACCTACGCCGAATCCGGCGTCGATTCCGCAGCCGCCGAGGCAGCCCTCTTCGGCCTGCTCGAAGCGCTGCGCCAAACCCAGGCCTTCCGCAAAGGAACCGGCGCCCCAATCATCCCCAACGGATTCTTCGCATCCGTCCTAAGCCTCCCCGGCAACCTCTCCCTCGCCATCTCCACCGACGGCGTCGGCTCCAAGAGCGCCCTCGCCCAGCTCACCGGCGACTTCGAATCAATCGGCTGGGATTGCGTCGCCGTCAACGTCAACGACATCATCTGCGTCGGTGCCCAACCCCTCGCCCTCGTCGACTACATCTCCCTCCAAACCCCCCGCCGCGACATCCTCTCAGGTCTCGGCAAAGGAATGCGCGACGCCGCCGAAATCGCCCGCATCGTCATCCCCGGAGGCGAACTCTCCCAGCACCCCGACACGCTCGCCGGACCCCGCCCCGGCTACGCCTTCGACATCTCCGGAACCTGCGTCGGCCTCCTCGACCGCCGCCCGCCCATCACCGGCTCCCGCATCGCCCCAGGCGACATCATCATCGGATTGCCCAGCAACGGCGTCCACGCCAACGGCCTCACCCTCGCCCGCAGCATCCTCGCCCCCTCGCCCAACTCCCTCGACCGCTTCCTCCCCGAATGCGGACTCCCCGTCGGCGAAGAACTCCTCCGCCGCACCCGCATCTACGTCCCCGAAACCCTCGCAATGCTCGACGCAGGCATCGATGTCCGAGGCCTCGCCCACATCTCCGGCGACGGCCTCCTCAACCTCCTCAGGCTCCACGCCAACGTCGAGTATCGCCTCGACGCCTTGCCCCAACCTCCCCCCGTGTTCAACATCATCCAGCGCGAAGGAAACGTCAACCTCCCCGAAATGTACCGCGTCTACAACATGGGCCTCGGCTTCTGCGCAATCGTCCCCCCCCAACAAGTCGACGCCGCGCTCGAAACAATACAAACCGCACAAGCCGCACAAGCCGCGCAAGCCGACGGAAGCGAACCCTCCGTCGTAGGAGTCGTTCGCGAGGGCGCGCGGCGCATCATCCTCCCCTCTCAGGGGCTCGTAGGCGTCGCCGGCGCGTTCAATCCCGCCTAGCTCCTGGTGTAGAATCGCCTTCCCGCCTCCGCGGCGCGCAACAAGCCGCTGTGACGCAGACCCGCCCGGAGTGGCCAAGATGGCGTTGCAAGAAGAACTCAAGATCTTTTCAGGCAACTCGAACCAACCGCTCGCAGCAAGAGTCGCCGACTACCTCGGAATCCCCCTCGGCAAGAGCGACGTCTTCAAATTCAGCAACGACAACACATTCGTCCGCATCCGCGAGAACATCCGCCAGCGCGACGTCTTCCTCATCCAGTCATTCTCCCAACCCGTGAACGACCACGTAATGGAAATGCTCATTATGATCGACGCCGCCAAGCGCGCCTCCGCAGGACGCATCACAGCCGTCATCCCCTACTACGGCTACGGCCGAACAGACAAGAAAGACCAGCCCCGCGTCCCCATCACCGCAAGACTCCTCGCCGACCTCCTAACCACCGCAGGCGCCGACAGAATGCTCACCATGGACCTCCACGCAGGCCAGATACAAGGTTTCTTCAGCATCCCCGTCGACGAACTCACCGCACTACCCATCATCGTCTCCCACTTCCAGAGTATGAACCTCGACAACCCCGTCGTCGTCGCCGTCGACATCGGCATCTCCAAACGCGCCCGCGATATGGCCGAGCGCCTCGGCGCGCCCCTCGCCATCGTCGAAAAACGCCGCACAGGCAACGAAGACAAAACAGAACTCCTCAACATCATCGGCGACGTCCACGGCAAAACCGCTATCCTCATGGACGACGAGGTCGACACCGGAGGATCAATGGTCAACGCCGCCTGCGCCCTGTTCGACGCCGGCGTACAGGCCGTCTACACCTCCTCCACCCATGCCGTCCTCTCCGGCGGAGCAGTGGCGCGCTTCCAGTCCAGCCCCATTCGAAGCCTCGTCTGCACCGACACCATCCACCTCCCCGACGGCAAACGCGACGGATTCGTCGAAACAGTCTCCGTCGCCGAACTCCTCGGCGAAGCCATCCACCGCATCCACAGCGGAATGTCCGTCGGCGCAATGTTCGATAAGTACTAACCATGGCCGACGACCACCGTGCATACGCGCGCCACGACCTCGGCGTCTGCGCCCTGGTCGAACCCGAATACGTAGGCGTCCCCGGCAACAGAACCTTCCGCCTCTACGTCAACGGCGAGAACGGCTCCGCCCTGCTCTGGCTCGAGAAAGAAGAACTCTACGAACTCGCCCTCGCCATCAAAAGAATGCTCCGCAGCTCCGTCCGCGAAACCAGCGAACCCATCGTCGGCGCCAGCGAAACCGCCCGCGCCGACTTCAACTGCAAGGTCTCCGCGCTCTCCCTCGGCCACGACCACCGCTCCGGACGCTATATGATCCTCGCCCACGTCTCCGAAGAAGAAGGCGACGCCATCGCAATGTGGGCCGACCGCGAGGTGATGGAATGGCTCGCCGATCGCGCATTCGAAGTGCATGATGCCGGACGCGCCCGCTGCTTCCTCTGCGGAGCCCCCATCCGCGAGGGCAAACCCCACGCCTGCCCACGCGCTAACTAATGCCCCTCTACGCCCGCTACCCCCGCAACCAAATCGCAACAGGCCGCCACGACGTGCCCCCTTCCGACCCCGCCGCCGAGCAATTCCTGCGCGACGCCCGCATCGGCGACGGCTGGCTGCATCCCGACGCCTCAAACTACACCTTCATCGTCGAACTCCAACTCGGCGATTGCAGAGCCCACGGCGTCTACAAACCTCGCTCCGGCGAAGCCCCGCTCTGGGACTTCCCCGCCGGAACCCTCTACCGCCGCGAGTGCGCCGCCTACGCCCTGAGCAAAGCCCTCGGATGGGGGCTCATCCCCCCAACCGTCGAGCGCGAAGGCGAAGCCGGCGAAGGCTCGCTGCAACTCTTCGTCCCCCACGACCCCGACTCCAACTTCTTCACCTTCCGCGACGAACGCGAAGAAGAGTCCCTCCGCCTCGCCGTATTCGACGTCGTCGCCAACAACGCCGACCGCAAGGGCGGACACTGCTTCGTCGGCCCCGACGAGCAAGTCTGGGCCGTCGACAACGGCCTCACCTTCAACATCGCCTACAAGCTCCGAACAGTGATCTGGGACTTCTCCGGCTCCCGCGTCCCCTGCGCCCTCCTCGACGACGCGTCCCGCGTCGCAGACGACATCGCATCCGGAGAAGGCCCGCTGGCTCTCGCTCTCTCGCGCCTGCTCGACCAGCAGGAGAACGCCGCGCTGCTCGATCGCCTGCGTCGCCTGATTATCGATCCAGCCCTGCCCCCGCCTCGCTCCCGCCGCGACCTTCCGTGGCCATGTCTGTAGCGCGCTCCCTGTCGCGGGAATCAGCGCTCGGAGCGGGAAGCCCCAGTTGGCCTTCCCGGCGCGGAAGACTGGCTCCTGCCCAAAAGCCCTCCGATGCGTCGCTGAAGGGCGCGCATCGGGTAAGAGCGAGGCTTGATGCCCGACGTGATCTGCTCAACTACCGGCGGCTTGCCGATAGCCATCGCGCCCCGCCAGCGCCGCAGCTCGCTCGGGCGCGGACTACGACTCGGATCTGGAGAGAACGTGTCGAACGGCGCCCATCGCTTCGACCGCGGATCTCGCAAGAGCGCCGCCCCTCCCGCCTCTTGCACGAGCAACGCCCCTGCGGCCAAGTCCCACACCAGCGGCCCGTTGAACACAACATAGTCGAACACCCCCCGAACCGCCATCGCCTGCTCGAACCCGGCGCTTCCCGTCGTCCGAAGATCCCCAAGCCTCCGCCGCAAGCGCTGATGCTGGCTGAACATCCGCAGAAAGTAACCAGGAACCGACGCCATCCGGCGCGGCGGATCAACACTCTCGATGCGGACCAGGTTGCCGTCCTCGCTGACCCCCCCGCCGCGCCTCCCGTGAAGCACGCGCCCCTCTGCGCTCCCGATGCGAGGCGTGTAGATTGCAGCCGCCACCGGTCGTCCCTGCTCCAGCACGGCCGCCATCGAAGCGAACACCGGCAGCCCGTGCAGGAAATTCGTCGTCCCATCAAGCGGATCAACAACCCACGTGATGTCGCACGCGTCGTCAGTGTCCGGTTCCGTCTCCTCAGTAACGACGCCGTGCTTCGGGAAACGCCTCGCGATGCCTGCGCGGAGGAACTCGTCGGCAGCGTGATCGGCTTCGGTGACAGGATTGCGATTGTTAGCGGACTTATAGTCGACGGTCAGAGGGCGGTCGAAGTAGCCGAGGAGCAGTGCGCCGGCGCCGCGGACGAGGTCCGCGGCCTGCTCTTCGAGGTCCTGGAGCTGCGCGTCGTCCAGCATCGGGCTCCTTCGGGGCGGGCCGGCTGATTGTACACCAGAGAGAGCGCTTCGGCGTTGCCCAGCGGCGCTCGCGCTCCTACGATAGCGAGACCACCGATCGCTCGCCGCGCGCAGTCCGGCTGCCGCCCTCGCGGAGGGAAAGAAAGTCCGCGCAAGGAAAGGAAACAGAAGAGACTCCGCTTGGGAGGTATGCATGGCTGGTTTGGCAGGAGCGCGAACGCACAGAGTGATTGTCATCGAAGGCGACGGCATCGGCCCGGAGCTTGTGAGCGCCGCGCTCACAGCGCTCGGCGCAGTCGAACAGGCGACAGGGACGTTCCACCTCGACATCGAATTCCACAGGGGCGGCGCCGCGCTCTACCAGGAGACTGGCGCGAACCTCTCGCAGGAATCGCTGGCGGCGATCAAAACCGCAGACGCCACCATGAAAGGCCCGGTCGGTCTGCCCAGCGTGCGCCTCCCGGACGGCACAGAGGCCGGCGTGTTAGGCGGCGTGCTTCGCATCGGGCTCGACGTCTACGCGAACGTGCGCCCTGTCCGCCTGCTCCCAGGCGTTCCCGCGCCGCTCAAAGCCGAGCCAGGCGAGATCGACTACGTCATCGTGCGCGAGAACACCGAGGGACTGTACCTGTCGCGCGGGAAGGGCGTACAGACCGACACTGCTGCTGCGGATACCCTGCTAGTAACTCGCAAAGGCGTCGAACGGGTGGCGCGCCGGGCGTTTGAGCTTGCCGCGCAGCGCAATGGCGCGCCCGCCGACGGCGTTCGGCGCGTGACTTGCGTAGACAAGGCGAACGTGCTGCCGTCGATGGCGTTCTTCCGGCGCGTGTTCGATGAAGTAGGCGAGGAGTATCCCGGCATTCAGCGCGAGAGCCTGTACGCCGATGCTGCGGCGCAAGCCCTCGTCGCCGCGCCCCAGCATTTCGACGTCCTCGTGATGGAGAACTTCCTGGGAGACATACTGAGCGACCTCGGGGGAGGCACAGTGGGAGGCATCGGCCTTTGCCCATCGGGGAATATCGGCGACAGCCACGCGTACTTCGAGCCGATCCACGGCTCAGCCCCGGACATCGCAGGCCAGGACAGAGCAAATCCGGTGTCGCAGACGCTCGCCATCGCGATGATGCTCGACTACCTGGGGGAAGCGGAAGGCGCAGATCTGACGCGCCGCGCCGTGGCCGAATCACTGGCGAGCGGTCGTCTGCAGATCGGAGAGCGAGGCCAGCCCGTGGGCGGCACGGCCAGGGCGGGCGACACGATAGCCGCCGAGGTCATCGAACTTGCCCAGAACTAGGAGTTCGCGCGCCGCTTGCCTGCCGGTCGTTCAGGGATCGAGGCGCTTGGGGCCGTGCGGCCCATCGGCGCTGCTGCTCCGCAACTCCTTGGGGAGCACAAACAAGACGTTCTCCTCGCTCGACTGCACAGTTTCCACAGAGTCCGGCTCAAGAAAGTCGATGACCTGCTCGATGAGCGATTCAGGAGTCGATGCGCCTGACGTGATCCCCACGCGCTCTTTGCCCTCGATCCATGCAGGGTCGATTTCCGACGCGTCCGGGATGAGATACGCGGGCAGGCCGCTGAGCTCGGCGACCTCGCGCAAACGATTGCAATTAGAACTGTTTGCAGCGCCGACGACCAGCACAACGTCCACCCTCTTCGCCAGCTCCTTCACCGCCTCTTGCCGGTTCGTCGTCGCGTAGCAGATGTCATTCCGCGTCACAATGTCAGGGAACCGCTCCCGGAGCGCTCCAATCACCTCTCGCGTGTCGTCGACCGAAAGAGTGGTCTGCGTAAGCGCGACAACCTTGGTCGGGTCTGCGATTTCCACTCGCTTGGCTTCGGCGACATCGTTCACAAGCGACGAGGACTCCGGCGACTGCCCCATTGTGCCAACAACCTCCGGATGCCCCTCGTGCCCGATGACGACGATGGAATACCCCTGGCTATCGAACTTCCTGGATTCGACATGCACCTTGGTGACGAGCGGGCAAGTTGCGTCGATGACGTTCAATCCCCTCTCAGCGGCGGCCTCCCAAACCTGGGGAGCGACGCCGTGAGCGCTGAAGATGACAGTGGAGCCAGGCGGCGCCTCGTCTATCCCCTCAACGAAGATGGCCCCCTTGGCCCGCAGGCTATTGACGACATACTGGTTGTGGACTATCTCGTGGCGCACGTACACCGGCGCCCCAAACCGTTCGATAGCAATCTCCACGATGTCGATAGCGCGCACCACCCCTGCACAGAAACCGCGGGGAGCGCTCAGGAAAACACGCATTGGCAATTCACCTCTCCCTGGCTCAATGATAGCAGCGCGCCTGCCCCCGGCGGCTATAATCGCATTGCCGTTCCCAAGAGGGTAGGGCGCGGCGGGAGAACTCCGGGAGCTAGAGTCATCGAGGCGAGCAACGCAGCCATCCTCTACAACGCCGAGTCTGAGCGGGCAAAGCCCTTGGCGGACGCCCTCGCGGCGGCGCTCGGCGCGCGCCATCCCGTAACGTCAACAAGCGATGGCGAGCCCCCCCTCGCGGCGATGGCCCCGGACGTGCTGATCACTGTCGGCGGAGACGGCACCCTCCTGCGCGCCGCGCGAATGGCGGCGCCTGCCGATGTGCCGCTGCTCGGCGTCAATCTCGGGCGGCTAGGATTCCTGACCGAGATCGAGGCCGCCGACGCGCTCGATTTCGTCCCTCGCTACCTGGCCGGCGAGTTCGTGTGGATGGACGAGCGCCGCATGATTCAGTGCGTCACCCGCACTGCGGCAGGCGAGAGCGAGCCGATTCACGTGCTGAACGACGTCGTCGTCGGCAGAGGGCGCATCGCCCACATCGTTCGCATCGGCGTCTCCATCAATGGCGTGGAGATGACAACCTACCAGGCGGACGGCGTGATCGTATCGACAGCAACCGGGAGCACGGCCTACTCGCTTGCAGTGGGCGGCCCGATCCTCTATCCGGCGTCTGGCGATATGGTGGTCGTTCCTGTGGCGACGCACGGCGACCTCGATGCGCCAGTGGTGGTTCCCAGCGGCTGTTCTGTAGAGCTCGTGGTGAAGAGCAACCACGACGCGCTGATGACAGCGGACGGATTCGTGGATATGCCGATGGCGCGCGGCGATTCGGCAGTGGTTGCGGCAAGCCCGCACCGGGCTCGGTTTCTCCGCGCGGGCGCTCCCGACACGTTCTACGAGACGCTGGTGTACCGCCTGCGGCGCGGCGCTGAACAGTCGAGGAGCATAGCGCGGCTGCTAGCCGCGGAGCAGGCGCGCTATGGCGGATGAGCGGGAGCCAACCGTCGCCATCGAGGGCGAGTTCGTCGGCAGAAGAGTCGTCGTGCGCGTAGAACGCGTGCGCCTCGACGATGGCGCGGAGACGCTGCGCGACATCGTGCTGCACCCGAACTCAGTGGTCATCGTGCCGATCGACGCCGACGGCAACGTCGTTCTCGTTCGGCAATATCGGAAGGCGGCTGGCAGAGACCTCCTCGAATTGCCAGCGGGCGTGATGAACGCCGACGAGCGCGATCCGCTGGCGGCTGCCCGGCGCGAGCTCCGGGAAGAGACGGGGCTGAACGCCGAGCGGCTGGTCGAGCTGGGCAGCTTCTTTGCCGCTCCTGGCTCAATGACCGAACAGCTCTTCTCATTCCTCGCGACGGAGTTGTACTACGACCCGTTAGCCGCCGATGTTGACGAGCGCATCGAAGTTATCCGTATCCCATTCGAAGAGTGTGTCGCGATGGCGCGGGGCGGGAGCCTGAACGACGCCAAGACGCTGGCGTCGCTGTTGCTTGCCGAGACCTTTGCGCAGCCGTCTAGTTAGGCGAGAACGATCGCCCGAGGCCGGGGCGCTCCTGCGCCTGCTTGCGGGCGTTCTTGATAAGCTCCAGCTCGTCCCACAGCCGATCGAACGTCGGGAGCTCCAGCAGCCGCTGCTGAACGCCAGGATTACCCTGAAACATCTGCGCCACCTGATACGACAGCGCCACAGGCTCGTCGGGGAGCGAAACCTCCCGCATGTAGCCGCCTCGCGCGGCAACCAACTGCCGCACGAGAGCAGCGGCGTCCCATCGCACGTTGTCGACGAGCGACGGATCGATCATATCGTCGTGGTCATCGAGGAGCTCGACCTCGGCGGCGAGGTAAGGGTTGTCGCGGACGAAGGCGCGCACCTTGAAGCGTTGTCCTCCAACAGCGAGGAGGCTGATGCGCCCATCGCCGATGTCCTCGGCGCTCCGGATGTGGGCAGTGGATCCCACGTCGAACGGCTCGGAGTCATTCGGGCCGACTTCGGGCCCCTCCTTGAGGAGGAGAACGCCGAAAGGCTCGTTGCTTGCCGTGCACTCCTGAGTGAGTTGGAGATAGCGCGGCTCGAAGACCACGAGCGGCAGCTCCATGCCTGGGAACAGTACAGCCGCTTGCAGAGGGAAGAGTCGCAGATAGCGCAGTTCGGTATGATCCATCATAGGCGGCAGTGTACACGCGCAGAGAAAGGCGTCCAACCGCGCCTGCTCTTCGCCGTCCCGCTAGGGCCCTCGCATCGTCTTTACTCGCGGCGCTCGCGTAGACTCGTCGACGCTCCCGCCTACGCGGAACCTCATCCGGATGCAGCTGCGCGCGCCTCCATCGTCTCCGGGGGATTTCTACTGTCGGTCCCGCGAGCGGAGGCTTGGCTCCTCCGGAGGCCGTCGTGCCCGTCAGTCTTCCCCCACTGTGCGGATGGTGATGAGGTTCGGCAGCTGGCCGACGCCGACAGGAGCTGCGCCGAAAAAGACGACCCGGTCGCCCGCGGCCACAGCGTTCCGTCGCTCAAGCAAATCCAGGGTGGAATGCACAGTAACCGCGAAATGGTCGGCAAAGGCGGCTTGAATCGGCCAAACTCCGTACCAGAGCATAAGGCTCCGACAGACCTCCGGCGACGGCGTGAACGCATAGACCGGCGCCGCCGGACGCTGACGCGAAAGCGTCGTAGCAGTGCGCCCGCTGCTGGTGACAACAACCATAGCGCGCGCCTGAAGCCGCTCGGCGAGCGCACTGGCGGCGCCTGCCAGCGCGTCGGGCTGATTATCGTCGGCGCGCGGATCCCGAGCCGGCGGCTCCGAGACCTCGGCGGCGAGAGCGATGCGGGCCATCGTTGCGATCGCGTGGACGGGGAACGACCCGATAGCAGTCTCTCCCGACAGCATCACCGCATCGGTGCCGTCGAGGATAGCGTTAGCGACGTCGCTCGCTTCGGCGCGCGTGGGCGTAGGGCGATCAATCATCGATTCGAGCATCTGCGTGGCGGTGATGACAGGGAGTCCAGCCTCGTTCGCGCGAGTAATGATGCGCTTCTGCAGCAAAGGGACACGCTCGGGCGACACCTCGACGCCCAAGTCCCCCCGGGCGACCATCACCGCGTCAGCAGTATCGAGTATCTCCTCAAGGTTCTCGATGGCGAGAGGGTGCTCGATCTTCGCCACGATAGGCGTTGCGGCGCCGAGTTCGCGCAAGAGTTCGCGGCATGCGCGCACGTCGCTGCTGCTCCTCACGAAGCTGAGCGCGACGAAATCGACGCCGAGATCGGCGCCGAAGGCGAGGTCGGCCCGGTCTTTGGGAGTAAGCGGGTCAGCAGTCACGCGCGAATCGGGCAGGTTGACGCCCTTGTGGGATGTGAGCGCTCCGCCGGCAACCACCTCGGCTTCCAAATCGGATGAGCGTACGCCGGCGATACGGAGCGACATAGCGCCGTCTGCGATGAGGATGCGGTGTCCCACGGCGACATCTTTGGTCAGTCTCGGGTAGGGGATAGATACGAGCGAGGAAGTTGAGGGGGTATCCTCAGATGTAACAGTGATGCGGTCTCCGGTTCGCAGTTCGACACCGTTCGGGCGCTCAACCTCGCTTGTGCGGAGACGGGGGCCCTGGATGTCTTGGAGTAGAGCGACTGGCTTGGCGAGTTCCGCGCTGAGGGAGCGGATGAGAGGAACGGCGGCGCTGGCCTCCTCTCGTGTCGTGTGAGAGAAGTTGAGGCGGAAAACGTCGGCGCCGGCGAGGATAGCTTGTCGGAGCTGCTCTTCCCCGGCAAGCGCCGGCCCCCAAGTGGCGACGATTTTCGTGCGTCGTTGTTCGAGCATAGGGCGCATGATACGACGTAGCTTGTGCGCTCGTCGGGTTGAGAGCGCGAGGCTCTGTCCGCTCCAAGCCCAGCAGGTGAGCGCGGCGCAGCTGGATTGCCTGCGAACTCCCCGCGACGGACGTCATCCCGCTCGGAAGGCCTCTACGCGGTCTCGAGGAGATAGATGCAGAGGTTGCGCGCAGTGGTAAAGTTATGCGTGCGAGGTTGAATATCAGTAAACCGCGCTCCGGTCCTGGCCATTCCATTGGGCTGTCGATAGGGACCTCACTCAGAAGAGCTGGAGGAGAGCATGTATGAAGCGCTCGTAGTGGGAGGCGGCGTCGCTGGGCTGAGGGCTGCAGTCGCCGCCAAGTGCGCAGGCGCTTCCGTGGGACTTGTAACGCAGTCACACCCTGCGCGCAGCTACTCCGTGTCGGTTCAGGATGGCGTCAATGCAAGCAGCGGCGCCGAGGAGAGCCGGCAGCTGCACGCGGCGGAAACGTTGGCGGCAGGCGCCGGAGTCAATAGCGCATCGATGGTTGAGTCGGTCTGCCGCGACGCGCCGGGTTTAGTGGTCGAACTCGACCGTATGGGCGTTCCGTTCAATCGGCAAGGCACGGTGATCGATCGCGCGCAGCTTCCCGGGGCAGGAGAAGCGCGCACAGCCTACGTTGACGACTCCACAGGTCTGGCGATAACACAGACGCTCTATGAGCAGGTCATCGGCGCAGGCGTCGATATGTACATCGAGTGGGTCGTAACTGCGCTCGCCGTTGACGATGGGCGGTGCGTCGGTGTCGTGGCGTTCGATATGTCCACGGGTAGGCTGGAGATGCTGGGCGCGAATGCTGTTGTCCTGGCGACAGGCGGTCCGCGGCGCGCCTACTCTCCGAGCACGTACTCGCTTCAGTGTAGCGGGGCTGGAATTGCGGCTGCATACCGCGAAGGCGTCCAGCTCGTCGATATGGAATTCGTGCAGTACTACCCCGCTGTGCTTAAGGATCGGCGGTTGGCGCTGACGCCGCTGTTGTGGGCGGGTGGGGCCTCGACAGGCAACGGCGCCGTAACGCTCAGCGGCTCGCCGCGCGCATCGGGGGCGGAATCGCGCTTTCCGGACACGCTTCACCGCGTTAAGGCGCTAGCAGGCGTAGATCTGCTGAACGACGCGGCTCCGATCGAGCCTGCTATGTCGCGATTGCTTGGCGGCGTCGCCGTCAATCAGGACGGAGCAACATCGATGCCTGGATTGTATGCGGCAGGCGAATGTGCGGGTACAGGCTTTCATGGAGCCCGCGGCCTTGACGGCAATTTCCTGCTTGTCTCCGTGGCGTCGGGCAAGCGCGCAGGGATGGCGGCGGCGCGCGACGGGGTGAGGGGCGACGCCCGGGAGCCGAGCGACGCGACGCTCCGACGCGAAGACGCGTTCGTATCCGCTGCGATGGGGCGACCGGGAGGCGCGCCCGTGGCTGCGCTCCGCAGCGAGCTCGCCGTGCTGATGCACGACAAGGCAGGGATGCGCCGCGACGCTGACGGCCTGAACTCGGCGCAGGAACGCATACGCGCGATGCGCGGCGAAGCAGCGCAGCTCGGCGCAGGCGCGGGGACGAGAGACTATAATTTCGGTCTCGTTCAGTACCTGGAGCTCGGTTGGCTGCTCGATGTATCGGAGACGATCGTGGCAAGTGCGCTGGCGCGCACAGAGAGCCGCGGCGCGCACGTTCGAACGGATTATCCCGATCAGGACGATGAGCAAGCCTCAAGGATCGTAGTTACGCGCGCTGACGCAGGCCCGCAGACAAGCAAGCCTGGGAACTCCTAACTCCAATCAATCAGAGGGCAGCCTATGAAAATCACCTTCAAGTTCCAGCGCGGAGGGACGCGAGCGCAGCCGGCGTACTCCGACTACGCAGCGGATGTGCCGCTGGAGGCTACAGTGTTCGACGCGCTGGTGTCTGTGCGGGAGACGCAGGATGGCAGCCTCGCATTCAGGGGCAACTGCGGCGTGGGCTTCTGCGGCGATTGCACTATGAGCATCAACGGGGCGCAGAAGCCGTCGTGCCTCGTGACCGTCGGCGACGCCCAGAAGGACGGCGTTATCACTGTTCAGCCCGTTCGGTACGCTCCCGTCACCAAGGATGTGATGTACGACGTGAAGAAATTCCTCTGGGACAAAGTTGACCTGTTCTCCAGGGGAGTGGTGCCGAACGGCGAACGTCCTGTCTCCGATGAAGAGCTGCGCCCCGTGCGCAAGGCAATGCGATGCACCACCTGCGGCCTGTGCGATGAGGGTTGCACGGTCATCGACGTGAACCTCGACTTCTACGGGCCGGCGGCGCTAACCAAGCTCTACCGGTTCGCGTTCGATCCGCGGGACTCCATCACCCGAGAACGGCTGATTGAGGGCAGCGAGCGGAACGGAATGTGGGACTGTGTCCACTGCTGGGAGGCTACAGAGCACTGCCCGTTCGGACTCGAACCGACGCACCTCATCATGGAGGCGCGCGATCAGGCCGTGAGCTACGGCGTGAAGTCGGGCCGCAAGAACCGCTCGGCGCAGCGCCACTACGATTCGTTCGCGCGGTCGGTGGAGAAGTCCGGTTGGCTGAACGAGCGAAGCGTGGCGATTCAGAGCTACGGCGGCCTACTGCGCGGCGGAGCCAAGATTCTGCCCCTCGGCGCGCGTGCGCTGCTGCATGGGAAGGCGTCGCTGAGGCCGCACCGCAAACGCCGCGGGGCAGATGCGATTAAGCGCATCTTCGACAGGTACAACCACGCCGCCGCGCAACGGCGCAAGGAGAAGTAACGTGAACCGTTTCGCCTTTTATCCCGGCTGCGTCGCGAAAGGCTCTTGCCCGGAGCTGTACGATTCGGTAGTTCGCGTTGCCCGCGCGCTTGGGCTCGAGCTCGAGGAGCTCGACGATGTAGGCTGTAGCGGCGCTGGCGTCCTGCCCGCTGAAGTGTCCGATCCAATCAACGCCCGGACGCTTGCCGAGGCCGAGATGATGGGACTCCCGCTGCTCACGATTTGCAGCACCTGCCAGGGCGTCATTGGCGGGAGCGCGCTCCGGCTTGCCGACCCAGTCTACCGGGAGCGTATCAACAGCGAGCACCTCGCCGATCAGGGATTGCAGTACCACGGCTCCACCGATGTGAAGCACTTCCTTTGGGCAATGGTTGAGGACGTGGGGCTCGACGTCGTGAAGAGCAAGGTGCGCCGCCCGCTCAATGGACTAGGCGTGTCGCCTTTCTACGGCTGCTACCTGCGCCGCCCGATCGATGTGATTCAGCGTCCGGAGCGCAAGGCATACCTTGAGCAGGTTACGGAAGCGCTTGGCGGAACGAACATCGACATCAGCGGCAAAGGAAAATGCTGCGGTTTTCCAACGCTGACGATCAACGAAAGCAACTCGTTCGCGATGACTGCCAAGCACACGGGCGAGGCGATGGATAAGGGAGCCGACGCGATGGTAGTGCCGTGCCCGCTCTGCCACCTTGAGCTTGATGGCGAGCAGGGCTACGCCGCTAGGGCGGCGGGGCGCCGCATCGAGATGCCAATTCTCCATCTTCCGCAGGTCGTTGGGCTTGCGCTAGGGTTTAGCGCCAAGGAACTGGGGCTCCCGCGCCACATGGTGTCGACCAAGAAGCTGGTTGCGCAGCTCGTCCCGGCGGAAGCTGCTGGCGTCGGCGTCTAGGCAGGGGCGGCTTTGGCTGACGTGCCCGAGGCCGAGTACTCAAGCCCTTTCTCGGTCCACAACACCCGTGTGCAGAGAGTCGTCCGGAACGGGAAGCGGCTGGTCGAGAAAACTATCCGCCCTAGCGGCTCGCTATCGTGCTCGCTGCAAGAGATCGGCGAGCGAATCGAGGAGTATCTACAGCAGCTGTCTGCCGCCGGCGTTCGGATGCCTGAGGTGGCGGAGAGCCGCGTCGAGAGCGACTGCATCGTCTACCTGTGCGAGGATGGCGGCGACAATATGGTTGAGCGGTATGAGACTCCGGAAGCCTTCGTGCGCGATCACGGCGGCGCCGCAGCTGCGGCCATCGCGTCGCTGCGGAAAGCCTTGGACGCAGGAGTGTCCATCGATCCGCACATCAAGAACTTCGTAGGCGAGGGAAGCAATCTGCTCTACGTGGATTTCTCGCCCCCGCTAGTGAGTTCGTACATCGAGGCGCGCTGCCGGGCCGCGGGCAGCGCGGACGAGGAGCGCATTCTGCGAGAGAACTTCCAGTACTTCACGCCTGAGTTTCTCCCGTATCACTTTGCGGGCGACCTATTGAACGTGCGCTTATCCGCAGCGCAGCTGTTCCCGGAGCTTCACGCGCTGCTTACGGAGACCGGCATGCTCTCAGGCGTGGGCGTGGAAGCATTCACCGCGCGCGCACAGTCAATCCGCGAGCTGGAGGACCTCCGGCTGCAGAAGCGCATACTTATGTTCTGAACGCATGGCGTAGGCTTGCCCACAGGAGAACAGGATGACGACTTACCGCGTAATCGGGCGCCCCGTTCCGAAGACCGATGTGCGGGGCAAGACAACCGGCGCCGCGACGTATGCGATGGATGTACAGGCGTCAGGGATGCTGTGGGCCAAGTTGTTGCGCAGCCCTGTGCCTCGCGCCCGCATTGTTAGCATCGACGCGTCCAGGGCGGAGCAAGCGCCCGGGGTGCGGCTTGTCCTCACCGGCGCCGACACGCCAGACGTTCTCTACGGTCGCCGCTACCGCGATCTCTCCGTGCTTGCAAGGAGCGTTGTGCGTTTCATCGGCGACCGCGTCGCCGCCGTCGCGGGGGATGACGAGGAGAGCGTTGAGCGAGCGTTGCAGCTCATCGAAGTCGAGTACGAGGAGCTCCCGGCAGTGTTCGATCCTGTCGAGGCGTTGGGCGAGCGCGCGCCAATCATCCATCCCGACGCGAGTTCATACTTCGGTCACGAGGCAGGAGAGGACCAGAGCCTGAATGTGATCGCCCACGACGTTCACGAGAAAGGCAACGTCGAGGCAGGCTTCGCCAGTGCGGATGTCATAGTGGAGCACACCTTCCGTGTCCCGCGGACGCATCAGGCTTACATCGAGCCGCACTGTGTGTTCGCGCTCGTGGACGACGATGGAATTTTACAGGTATGGGCTCCGAACAAGAACCCGCACGGCATCCGGAACGTCATCGCAATGGCTGTGGGGTTGCCCCCCGAGAAGGTCGTCCTCAATCCAGTGCAAGTGGGAGGCGATTTCGGCGGGAAGGGCGCGACGCTCGAGGAGCCTGTCATCGGCTTGCTCGCTATGCGGACCGGCAGGCCCGTGAAGATGGTGATGGACCACTCCGAGGAGCTGACAGCTGCCGCGCCCCGCCATGCGGGCGTGATGACTCTGAAGACGGGAATGAAGCGCGACGGAGAGATTGTCGCGCACTCGATGCGCGGCGTGTTCGACAGCGGCGGCTATGGAGGCGTACGCCCGGGAGCTCCGCTTGCCGGGGCTGCCCATGGCGCAGGTTTGTACAGGTGCGACAACGCACGCTCCGAGGTTCTGCGCGTCTATACGAACAACTTGCCGGGAGGACAGGCAAGGGCGCCTGGCGAGCCCCAAGGGTTCTTTGCAGGAGAGTCCCACATCGACTTGGCGGCGCGGGCGATCGGGATGGATCCGGCTGAGTTTCGGCTGCGCAATGTTATTCAGGAGGGCGACGCCACGATGGCCGGCGACCGCTTGGAGCGCATCCGCGCCAGGGAAACCCTTGAGGCGGCGCTCGAAGAGGCTGACTACTTCTCTCCCAAGGACCCCGGCATCGGCAGAGGCGTCGCTATGGCGTTTCGAGGCGCTGGCACGGGCGAATCGGTGGCGCGCATCACGCTTCACCCCAATGGCGAAGTCGTCATCAGCACTCCCGTATTCGAGCAGGGAACGGGAACGTACACCATCGCGAGGCAAGTCGTTGCAGAGGAACTCCGGCTCGATCCCGAAGAACTGAGGATCGAACTTCTCGACACGGCGCATTCGCCGTTCGACTCCGGCATCGGCGGCAGTCGTGGGACGAATATCGTCACCGGTTCTATGTACGGAGCGGCGCAGGCGATAAAGCGCGAGATGGGCGAGCTTGCCGCCGGGACATTCGGTTGGCCATCGGGCGATGTGGACATTGCAGGCCGCGAGGTCGTGCATCGCGGCTCCGGCGATCGCCGAAGCTGGCCGGAGTTGCTAACGGAGATCGGGCGTCCGGCGAGCGCGGAGGCGACGTTCTCCGCCGAACGCGCCCCTGTTACCGGGTTCGTTGCCCAAGTCGCCGAGGCGCGCGTCGACGCGGATACGGGACAAGTGGAGCTGCTGAAACTCACGACTGCTCATGACATAGGACGCATCATCAACCCGATCGGGCACCAAGGACAGATCAACGGCGGCGTGATGCAGGGCGTCGGGTATGGCCTTGTGGAGGAAATCGTCGTTGAGAGCGGCAAAGTCACGACCACGAGTTTCGCCGACTTCAAGATACCGAACATTATGGACATCCCCGAGCTACGGACGGCGTTGCTTGCTCCGGAGCAGGGAGTCGGCCCGTATGGCATTAAAGGCATAGGAGAGAACCCGCTTACGCCTGTTGCCCCCGCTATTGCCAACGCAGTGGAAGACGCGGTAGGCGTTCGGGTGAAAGACCTGCCGGTGAGCGCCGAAAAGGTGTACTCGGCGTTGCGCGAACGAGGCGGAACGTAGACTCGTCCACAGGCATCTGGTGGGGGGCTCTTGGGCTCTTCTCGTGGGGAATAGCCGACTATCTGGCGGCATCTTCCTCGGCGCGCATCGGCAGCTTGAGCACGGCTCTGCTTGTGCAACTGTTCGGCGTAGCGCTGCCATTGCCGTTTGTCGCGATTGAGATTGCCTCTGGCGGCGCCGACATCAACGGGCCCGGGCTGGCGGTGTGGGCCCCGCTGAGCGCGGGGGTCCTCGGACTCGCCTACCTGGCGTACTACACGGGACTACAGCGCGGCCCGGTGTCGGTCGTAACTACGGCGGCGTCTGCGTGGCTTGCGATTACGGTCGCTATCGCGGTTGCGCTGTTCGGCGAGCGTGTTGCGCTGGAGCATCTGGCGCTTATGGCCGTCGTCCTCGTGGGTATCGTGATGCTGTCACTGCGGCGGGGGAGCTCGACAGGAGACCGCGCAGGGCTGCGGTGGGGGCTCCTCGCGATGCTGGGACTAGGAGTAGCGCTAGCGTTCTTCGAGCGGGCGACAGCGGCGGGGGGCGCGATGCTCGCGGTACTTTTGACGCGGATGATTGCCGTAGTTCCGTCGTACCTGTTCATCTGCTCGCGCGGCGGACGCGTATGGTTTCCGCAAGACCAGGTAGGCTGGCGTCTACTGCTGGGGGCGGCGCTGCTCGATGCCGGGGGGTACGTGGGCTACAACCTCGGGCTGGAGGTGGCGCCAGTGGCGGTTGTTGCGCCCATCGTCGCAGCGCATCCCGTCGCCACGGTGGCGCTGGCGGTGGCGATTAAACGAGAGCGACCCCGCGCGATGCAGTGGGCAGGGGGCGCGGCCATCATTTCGGCAATCGTGGCTCTCAGTGCGCTCGTGGGCGCGTGAGCAGCGCGAGGCGATAGAATCGGCGCAGCGTTCGATTTGAGGAGGATGCGCTATATGCTCGTACTGATGGTAAGCCTGAAAGTGAAACCTGGCCGCGCCGGTGATTTCATCGCCGCGGCGCAAGCCGACGGAGAAGGCACGACGGCGAATGAAGAAGGGAACTACCAGTTCAGCGTCATTCGCGACCAGGCGGACCCCGACCGTTTCTTCCTGTTCGAGGTGTACGAGAACGAGGTTGCGCTCGAGGCGCACCGGGGAACGCCCCACTTCCTGAAGTACCGCGAGGCGACGGCGGACATCTACGCCGAGGACCCGGTGCGGCATATGTGCGTCAACGTGTTCCCGGACGACTCATGGTGGCGCCCATCCTGACCTCGCAGTGAGCCCCCGCCGCTGGCCGTTCTTCTACGGCTGGGTCATCGTCGGCGTGGCGTTCGTTGCGTCGGGCATAGGCTCTGGCGTCGCGATCTGGGGTCCCAGCGTCCTCTTGCTGCCGATGACGGAAGAGCTTGGGTGGTCGCGGGCCGCGTTCTTCTCGGCGTTCTTTGTGCGGGAGGCGTTCATAGGCGTTTGCTCGCCGTTCGTAGGGCCGCTGTACGACGCGAAGCATGGACCGCGGCTGCTTGCGCTGACAGGGGCGGCGCTGCTCGGGCTCTCAACTGCCCTCATACGCAACGTTGACGAGTTGTGGCAGTTCGTGCTGCTCTTCGGAGCTATGGGCGGCGTAGCTGAGCTGGGGAGCGGGTTCTTCATATCGCAGACGCTCGTGCCGAAGTGGTTCGTCAGGCGGCGGGGGAGAGCGCTGGGGGTGGCCGTTATGGGGGTCGGGCTTGGTGCGCTGCTCTTCCCCGCCTCCATCTCTGCGCTCATCGACGCTGTAGGATGGCGCGACGCCTGGCTGTGGTTCGGAGTCGCCATTGGAGTCATCTCGTTCGTGCTCGCGCTGCTCATCAGGACCCGACCCGAGGATGTCGGGCTGCTGCCGGACGGCGCATCGCAGGCGCTGGTTGCATCTGCAGGCCTTGAGTCGACGTCGCTGTCGAGCGATCGCTTACTCGCCGTGAGGCGGCGCGACGTCTGCCGTTCTGGTTGCTGCTCGTGGCGTTCAGCCTCGTAAGCCTCGGCATCACCGGTTTCCAAAGCAACTGGCATCCATTCCTTGTGGAGGCGGGGTTCACGCCGGCGGACGCATCCTTCGGCATCGCCATCTACGGCCTGATGTCAGGACTCGCGCGGCCGGGATGGGGACTGCTGGGCGAACGGATTCCTGCGCGCTACCTGATGTCGGGAGCGGCGCTTGCGACCGCCGCGCTGATCGTCGTTTTCCTGCAGGTGCGGAGCGTCGGGGCGCTCATTCCCGTGATGTTCGCGGCGGGCGTTGTGATGGGCGGCTACCTCATCCTCCGTGCGCTGCTGACGGCGGACTACTTCGGACGCGCGCATCTGGGAGCAATCAACAGCCTCTTCCGTCCGTTCGCTATGGGCATGGGAGCGTTGGGCCCTGTGCTTTTCGGGGCGCTGTACGACTTGCAGAGCAGCTACACGTTGGCGTTCCTTGTCGCTGCCGCCGCCTGGGGCCTTGCGGGAGTCATCGTGCTGTTGGCCAAGCCTCCGCGCGCCGGATAGTCGATTGATGCTCATCTCTCGCTAACACTATGCTCTCAGATGAGACCTCGGCGACCGCGAGCAGATGTTGCAGCGGAGCACGGATGCGCTATGCTCAGGCTTCCGCGGCGCCCTGACGCGAGCAACTCCCTGCGAGGTGGCTCCCTTGACCGAACAGCAGGCTCCCGCGCCTGGTTCCATTACGGAAGGCGATTTGCTGTGGACTCCGTCCGAGGACCGTAAAGCCGCCAGCAACCTCGCCGCCTATGAGCGGTGGCTGGGCGAGACTCGCGGCCTGAGTTTCGGGAGCTACGAAGAACTCTGGCAGTGGTCAGTGGAAAATGTCGGCGCATTCTGGGAGACGATATGGGAGTATTTCGGAGTGCAGTCGCGTCGGCCGTATGAGCGCGCGCTAGCGCCGGGGCCGAACGGAACACGCGTTGAGGGCGCGCGTTGGTTCATCGGTTCGCAACTCAACTATGCCGAACATGCTCTCTCCCGCCGCGGCGACGCCCTCGCCCTCATTGCCGTGCACGAATCAGGCGCGACCGTCGAGTGGACGCGAGAGCAGCTGTACGCTCGCACAGCGGAGATTGCCGCCGGCCTGCGCGACATCGGTGTGACGCGCGGCGATGCGGTCGTCGCCCTTATGCCGAATATTCCGGAGGCAGTCGCCGCTGCTCTTGCCGTTGCCGCACTTGGCGCGTCGTGGTCGAGCTGTCCTCCGGAATTCGGCACGCAGAGCGTTATCGAGCGATTCCAGCAGATGGCTCCGAAGGCGCTGCTTGCTGTCGACGGCTACACCTACGCCGGTAAGCGCTACAACTCGCTCGACGCCGTGTCGCAGATTCAGCAGGCGCTGCCGACGCTCCGTAAGACTGTAACTCTGCCGTACCTGTCTGACGCCCCAGATATAAGCGTGCTGAACGACGCTATTCTGTGGCCTGAGTTGCTGAGGCCTTCGGAAACCCTCGAGTTCGAGCCTGTGGAGTTCGATCACCCCCTATGCGTCGTGTACTCGTCGGGCACGACAGGAGTGCCGAAGGCGATTGTGCACGGTCACGGCGGCGCGCTTCTCGAGCACCTCAAGCTGCTTGGCCTGCACCTAGATCTCAAGGAGGGCGACCGCCTCTTCTGGTTCAGCACGACGGGCTGGATAATGTGGAACATTGTGGTGAGCGGTCTATTGCTCGGCGCGGCGATTGTGCTGTACGACGGCAGCCCTGCCCACCCCGATATGTACGCGCTCTGGCGTATGGCGGAGCGGACTCGCACGACGTGCTTCGGCGTGAGCGCTCCGTACATCCTTGGCTGCATGAAGGCGGGACTTGACCCCGGACGCGAGCTCGACCTGAGCGCGATGCGCACTATTGGCTCGACCGGCGCCCCCCTTCCCCCGGAGGGGTTCGCGTGGACATACGAGCGCGTGAAGCGCGATCTGCTGCTAGCGTCTGTGAGCGGCGGCACCGATGTTCTCACAGCGTTCGTCGGGGGCGGCCCGACGCTGCCCGTCCGGGCTGGCGAGATTCAGTGCCGCTGTCTCGGCTGCAAAGTCGAGAGCTTTGGCGAGGATGGCGCTCCCGTCGTCGGCAAGGTCGGCGAGCTGGTCGTTACTGAGCCGATGCCGTCGATGCCTGTGCGCTTCCTCAATGACGAGGGCGGTAGACGTCTGCACGAAAGCTACTTTGATGTGTACCCCGACGTGTGGCGCCACGGCGATTGGCTCAAAGTGTCCGAGAGCGGCGCATGCGTCATCTACGGACGGTCGGACTCGACGCTCAATCGCAGTGGCGTGCGAATGGGAACCAGCGAGTTCTATCGCGTCGTCGAGGCGCTGCCAGAGACGACCGACAGCCTCGTTATCGACACGACTCAGCTGGGGATTGAGGGCAAACTGTATCTGTTCGTCGTGCTGCGCGAAGGGCGGGTGCTGGATGACGCAATGAAGCGCAAGATCGCATCAGCTATCCGAACGAACCTCTCGCCAAGGCACGTGCCGGACGAGATACGTCAAATCGCGGAAGTTCCCCGGACGCTGAATGGCAAGAAACTCGAGACGCCAGTGAAGAAGATTCTCACAGGCGCGCCTCCTGAGCAGTCCGCAAGCCTGGGCGCGCTCGCCAACCCGGAAGCGCTGCGGTTCTTCGCGCAACTGGCGATTTCTTCTAGTCCCTCTCCTCCAAGCGAGGGAGCCCGCTCAGGCGACTAATGCCGTCGCTCTCCAAATCGCGGTTTCAGTCAGGCCTCCAATGCTTGAAGCGGCTTTATCTGGAGAGCTACCACCGGGAACTCGCCGATCCAGTGGACGAAGGACAGCAGGCGCGGTTCGACGCCGGCAATGCCATCGGCGAGCTCGCAAGGCGCTGCTGGCCCGATGGCGTTCTCATCGAAGAGCCGTATTCGGAACACGACCAGGCCGTCGCGACAACGCAGGCACTGCTGGCCGCTTCCGCGCCGCCGCTCTTTGAAGCAGCCTTCACATTCGAGGACATACGAGTGCGGGTCGACATTCTTATCCCTAACGAGCGGGGAGTGTTCGACCTTGTCGAGGTCAAGTCTTCGGGGTCGGTTAAGCCGCAGTACATCACGGACGCGGCCATCCAGACCTGCGTTGTCGAGGGCTACGGAGCGGCGATTGGTCGCGTGTTCCTGATGCATGTCAACAAGGCCTACGTCTACCCGGGCGGCGCGTATGATCTGCGGCAACTCTTCACCCTTGAGGACATCACGGACGATGTCCGGATATGCATAGCCGAAGCGTTGCCTGCGGACCTCGCTCCTATGTGGGAAGCGCTGAGTTTCGACGCTCCACCGGAAGTCGAGACCGGTTCTCACTGCGAGAAGCCGTATCGCTGCCCATTCTTCGGTCACTGCCACAGCAGCGAGCCTGAGCATCCCATTAGAGAGCTGCCTCGGCTTCGCGACGGTGTGCGGAGCCAGCTCGATGCGGGGCGTGTGCGCGACATCGCCAGCATTCCTGAGAACTTCCCGCAGCTCAGCGACGCGCAGCGCAGAGTGCGCGAGAGCGCTGTAACCGGACGCCCATTCGTCGATCCGAAGCTTGGACCTAGACTGCAGAGCATCGCCTTTCCTGCAAGCTTCGTGGACTTTGAGAGTGTTATGCCGGCGCTTCCCCTCTACGTCGGCACGAGGCCGTTCCAAGCGATTCCGTTCCAATGGTCGCTTCATGTGCTCGACGAGCAGGGCAATCTGGCGCACTGCGAATTCCTCAACTCCGACGCTGCCGACCCCCGCGAGCGGTTCGTGCGCAGCCTGCTGGACGCGATTCCCGCCGAGGGAGACATTCTCGCCTACAGCCCCTACGAAACGACGAGACTAAAGGAGCTAGCAAAGGCGTTCCCGGAGCACGCCAACGGGCTGCTTGCCCTCGCTGACCGCATCGTCGACCTGCTTGCGATTATGCGCAGCTTCTACTATCACCCGGACTTCCATGGCAGTTTCTCGCTGAAATCGGCGCTGCCCGCGCTCGTTCAGGGATTCGGTTACGGCGACTTGCGGATTACAAGCGGCGATGCAGCATCATCCTCGTACCTCCGCATGGTCGCCCCCGAAACTCCGTCGCACGAGAAAGCCGAGGTCCGCGAAGCGATCCTCTCCTACTGCCGCCGCGATACCGAGGCGATGGTCCGGGTCTACGACGCGCTCCTTGCGGAGTGCGCGACAAGATGACCGACTTACGTTCGAGGTAGCTAGCAGGTCGACAGGCGACCTGCACTCCGCGAAGACACGGAAACGGGGATTGGCGAATCCGGCGGGAGCTGCTGGCGGCGCTAGCTGTCGATTTCCTGCGCTTCCTCATTCTCGACCCCCGCGCGCCCGAAGCGGTAGAGCAACGGCGACAGCAACCCGACGACGACAGTGAAGCCGCTGAAGATGAAGAGCGCCGTCTGGATGCTTGTGCCTTCGGCAATGAAGCCGAAGAGCAACGGCGAGATGAAGATGCCGATCGCCCAGTACAACCCCACAACCGACAGCGCCATAGCTCGCTGGTTCGGCGCGCTGTTCTCCGCCGCCAGCGTCGGGTAGAGCGACCGCAATCCCCCGAACGTCATACCCGTGATTGCCATAAACGTCACCGGCAGGATGGGGATGTCGCCGGTCAGACCGACTCCTGCGGCCAGCGCGCCGGTGAGCGTGATGCCGAGCGCGCCGGTGCGCATACTGCCGAGACGCCCAAGCAGCGCGCCGAAGAAGAAAGACAGCAAGCTGACTCCGAGGCTGTTGAGGCGAATAACGAGCGCAGTGCCGCCCTCGCTGTAGCCCGTTTCGCGGAAGAACGCGATGAATAGCCCTGCCACTAGCCCCACGTACGCCGCGCTCATAAACGCGACTAGGTGCGCGTGCAGCAGCGTGCGTTTCCCGAGCATCGTCTTGGCGGGCGCGAGGCTGGCGGCGAAGCTGCGCGCTTGGTCCTTGCGCGGGAGCGGCGGGAGCGACGACGTTATGAAGAAGCCGATAGCGGTGGCGAGCGCGGTTATCAGGAATGCTTCCCGATAGCCGACGCTCTCGGCAATGACGCCGCCAATGATGCCTCCGATGATGCCGCCGCTCGACTCGAAGCTGAGCTGGCGCCCCATCACCTTCCCTGCCTCGCCCTCGGCGCTGCGGCTGATGTACGACTGCGCCGCCGACCAGTACACCGAGCGCGATGCTCCGTTGAACAGCTGCGCCGCGATCAGCGGCAGGATCGACGCCGAGAAAGCCGCCATGATTGACGCAATAGTCACTGTCGTAAAGCTGAATCGCAGGATAAGCCGCTCGCCGAACCGGTCGGACATCGCGCCGCCGACGAGCCGAAGCAGGATCATCGCAACTCCAGGGGCTGCCACGATGACGCCCTGGCCCGACAGGCGAATGTCGAGGTCTATGGCGTAGAGCGGGAAGAGAATCGTCGACGCGCCCATGCCGAACCCGTAGATGAGCCCGTTTGTGTAGCCGAGATAGGTGGGATGGCTCCGGGGGCTGCGGGCGAATGTGGCCAGCAGGCCAGGCGCTGCGAGGACGTTCGCGAGGGGGGAGCGTTGCGGCGCGTCGTCTTCCTTCAAGGGAGCGCTCCCCTCAGTGGGGCGCCGTGCCGGCGGCGCGCTGCGCGAGGACGCGGAGCATCACGCCAAGATCGGGGTCGGGCTCGCGCGATGTCTGGTTGGCCAGCGGGGTGTCGCCCACGAAGCGGAACATATCGGCTGCTCCCTGCAGGATTCGCGGCGTGAGGCCGAGGTGTTCAAACGTGGCGGCGATTTCCTCCATCTCGCCGACCCATCGGCGAGCGCGCCGAGGCATTTCTGTCGCGCCCTTCATATGGCGGGCAGGGACGGTAGCGTCGCCGAACTCGGCGAGCAGCGCATCTCTCAGCCCCATAGCCTCCGCCGCCACGAGCAACTCGGTCCACACGGCGGTTGTTCCCTTGGTGGATGCCGCGTAGACCATCTTGAAGCCAGATGCCTGCCCGATGCGTGTTCCGATGTTCCGGATGCTGAGTCCGTGTTCACCAAGCTGCTCGAACGCCGACGTGTCGGGCCCGGAGCAGTACAGCGTGGCGCCGGATCCAGGTTTGGGGGGAGCGCCGATGATGCCGGCGTCGATGATTGTCGCTCCCGTATCGAGGATGAGCGTCGCGATGCGCTGCACTGTTTGTGGGGCGATGGCGTTGCACTCGACGAAAGCGGGGCGCGCGCCTGTCGCGGCCATCGCGTCTGCTACGCGCTCCGCCACGCTGACCGCCTCTGACGGCACGAGCGTCGATAGCACCATGGCGCACTGTTCAACGAGCGCGCGAATGTTCCCTGCGTCGCGCACGCCAGCCTCGGCTGCGCGCAGCCGGGTGAGGTTGCTGCGTCCGTCGAGGCTTGTGGCGGCATCGACGCCGTTCGCTGTGAGCACGGCGCCGATAGCCGCGCCCATATCGCCTGTGCTGAGGATGCCGACGGCGCTCGCCATATGGCTACTGCGGCGCCGTGCCCGCGTCGGAGAGGCGTCGCTTGGCCTCAGCGTACACATCTAGCGGAAGCGGTCCTTTGGCGGCGGCGGCGAGGTTCGCCTCGAGGTGTTGCGGATTAATCGTGCCGACGATGTTGGTGTCCACGTCCGGGTGTGTTTCGGTGAACCGTATGACGAATTCCATGCGTGTCTGGCCCTCGTCGAGGAGGGCGTCCATCCCGGCGCGCTCCCAAACGTCGAGCAGCTCCGGGTTGCGCTGGGCGGTGCGCTGCTCGCCGCTTGGAGCGCCGCGGGCCGCTCCGCCCCGTATGACGATGCCGGCGTCGGCTCCGGACGCTTGGGCGATGAGCTCTTCATGTTCGCGCTGCGAGGCCGAGTAAGGAATCTGGAAGGCGTCGAACGCGCCCATTTCGATGTGGTCGGCAAGGTTGGGAATCGTGCCGGACATTCCGAGAAAGCGAATCTTGCCCTGGTCGCGCAGCTCGGTCATTGTGCCGATGACGTCGTTCTCTTCGAGGGCCTCGCGGGAGGGTGTCATATGCACTTGCAGCAGGTCTAGGTAGTCCGTGTTGAGGCGGCGAAGGGTCTGCTCGATTCCCGCGACGATATTCTCTTTGGTGTAGACGTGCGGGCCGCCCCGGTCGCGTCCCGGTTCCGGCTCCCATCCGACCAGGCACCCGCACTTGCTGGCGAGGAAGTACTCGGCGCGGCGATGCGCGATGTGGCGGCCGATGCGCTCTTCGCTGACGCCGTAATCAATCGACGTATCGATGAAATTGATGCCGAGGTCGAGGACGGCGTTGAGGATGCTTCCGGCTTCCGCTTCCTGAATGTCGCGGCCGCGCGGCGCGCCGCGCAGTTCCATAGCGCCGTAGCCGAGAACGGTTACGTCCATACCGGTGCGTCCTAGAATGCGCTTCTCCAAGTCAGCCATCGCGTCTCCTCTGGGCGGGGATGGCTCGATTATATCCGATGCATCATCTCCTGCTGTGGCTCCTACCGCGCTGTCCAGCCTCCGTCGATGGCGATGGCGGCGCCAGTTACGGCTCCTGCGCGGTCGGACGCCAGGTAGAGAGCCAGCGCTGCGACCTCTTCGGGATTGATGAGGCGTTTGACAGCGGCAGGGGCCAGCATCACCCGATTCACAACCTCGCTCTCGGGCAAGCCCAGCGCCCGCGCCTGGTCGGCGATCTGCGCCTCGACGAGCGGAGTGCGGACATAAGCAGGGCAGATGGCGTTGGCAGTTACGCCGAACGGACCAGCTTCGAGGGCGATGGTTTTGGTAAGGCCGATGAGTCCATGCTTGGCGGCGACGTACGCCGACTTGTAGGGGCTTGCCGTGAGCCCCTGCGTCGAGGCGATGTCCACGATGCGCCCCCGTCCGGCGGCTTTCATGCCGGGCAGCACGGCCTTGGCGAGCTGGAAGGGCGCTGCGAGCATTACCTGTTGCATATCGGCCCAGACACTGTCGGGGAAATCCTCAATGGGGTCGATGTGCTGGTAACCGGCGTTGTTAACTAGCACATCGACCTGTCCGCATGCGGCGCGGGACTCTTCTGCGAGTCGGGCGACGTCCTCCGGGCGGGACAGATCGGCCTCGATGTAGAAACCGCCAATCGCATCGGCGATGCGCTGACCCTGGGGGCGGCGTCCGTGGACGATGACGCGCGCTCCGGCTTGGGCCAAGGCGCGCGCAATCGCGAGGCCGATGCCGGAAGTGGCTCCCGTTACGAGAGCGGCGCGCCCGCGCACAAGTCCCTACAGGTCGAGGCCGAACACGCGTATGGCGTTCTCGGAGTAAATCGCCTCGCGCTGCGCGTCGGTAAGGCGGGGAATGGCCTGCACGCTGACGGGCGGCGTGTAGTCGCCCATTCCGAACGGGTAGTCGCTTCCAAGCATAATGCGGTCGGCGCCGACGGTTTCGACGAGGTAGTTGAGCACGGGGCCGCTGTGCGTGAGCGTGTCGAAGTACAGCTTGCGGAAATACTCGGATGGGGGGCGCGTGATGACGGCGTCTTCCACGAGATGTTGCCGCCACGCATGCTCCCACCGTCCGCGCAAGAGGGGACATGTGCCGCCGCCGTGCGCGAGCACGAACCGCAGGTCGGGCAGCTCGCGCAGCACGCCGCCGAAGATCAGGCATCCCGCGGCGACGGCTGTGTCGCTTGGATTGCCGATGATGTTGTTCATAAAGAACTGTCCGAGCCTGTCGGCGCCGAGCACGTTCTGCGGATGCACGAACGCCGCGACGTCCAGCTCCTGCATCTTGCGATAGAGGGGCGCAAAGCGGGGTGAGTGAAGGTTCTCGCCCTGCACGTTCGTGAGGATTTCGAGCCCGCGGAAGCCGAGTTCGAATACGCATCGTTCGAGCTCGGCGGCGGCGGACTCTGGCTCTTGCATCGGGAGCGTCGCCAAGCCGATGAGCCGGTCCGAGCCGGAGATTGCTGCTGCGGTAGCGTCGTTCATCCGCCGACAGACTTCGGGTTCCGAGTTCTGGACATACGGTGGGGCAGAAACGAGTTCGATGTCGATGCCGCGCTCGTCCATATCGGCGAGGCGCTGGTTAAGGTCGGACATACTGTCGCGCATATTGGCGGCGGGGCCGAAGCCTCCGCGCCGATTGGCGATTTCGGGCAGAGACGCCGGAATGTAGTGCGCGTGAACGTCGATTCGCATTGTGGGCGCATTCTAGCGCGCGTCTGCAGATCGCGTTTCCCGCGTAGCGGGGCGCGTTCGGAGCGGCGCTCCGCTCCCTGCTAGAATGGCTGCGAGGCGAGGCAGACTATGCTCGGGAAGCTGCTCAGAGTATTCGGGGATTCGAACGAGAAGCAGGTCGCGCGCTACCGATGGGTAGTCGACCGCGTGGGCGCGCTTGAAAGCGCGATGGCTGCGCTCTCGGGAGAACAGCTGGCGGCGAAGACCGTCGAGTTCAGGGAACGCGTAGCGGAGGGCGCCAGCCTCGATAGCCTGCTGCCGGAGGCGTTCGCGGCTATGCGCGAAGCGGCGCGGCAGGCCATTGGGCTTCGCCCCTTCGATGTGCAGCTCATCGGGGGGGCGGCGCTCCATGAAGGCAAGGTCGCCGAGATGAAGACGGGCGAGGGCAAGACGCTCGTCGCGACGCTGCCAACTTACCTCAACGCGTTGAGCGGACGAGGGGTCCACGTTGTTACGGTGAACGATTACCTTGCTCGGCGGGACGCGCTGTGGATGGGCAAGGCGCACACGTTTCTCGGTCTGTCTGTTGGCTGCTTGCAGCACGAAGCATCTTATGTGGTGGAGCCGGCGGATAGCGACGCGCCTGGCGCGCAGCCAACTCTCCGGGCTGTTCCTCGCAAGGAGGCCTACGCCGCGGACATTACCTATGGCACCAACAACGAGTTCGGGTTCGACTATCTGCGCGACAACATGGCGACGGACTTGTCGCAGAAGGTGCAGCGCTCCCTGAGCTACGCCATCGTCGACGAGGTCGACAACATCCTCATCGACGAGGCCCGCACGCCGCTCATCATCAGCGGCCCGGCGCAGGAGCCCACGTCGCTCTACTCCGCCGTGGCGCGCGTGATTCCACGGCTCGATCGCGAGGGAGATTACTTCATTGAGGAGAAGGAGCGGCAGGTCATCCTCACGGACGCCGGCATAACGAAGGTTGAGCAGTTCCTGAACATCGACAACTTGTACGACCCTGCGAACTATGTGCTCACGCATTTCGTTGAGAACGGTCTGCGCGCGCAGTTCGTCTATCAGCGCGACAAGGACTATGTCGTGAAGGATGGCGAGGTGATTATCGTCGATGAGTTCACGGGACGACTTATGCAGGGTCGTCGCTACGGCGAGGGGCTGCATCAGGCAATCGAGGCGAAAGAGAACGTTCGCGTTCAGCGCGAGACGATTACGTATGCGACCGTTACGCTGCAGAATTACTTCCGTATGTACAAGAAGCTTGCGGGTATGACCGGAACGGCGATGACTGAGGCGGAGGAGTTGTACAAGGTGTACGGTCTCGATGTTGTTGCAGTTCCCACGAATATGCCGATGGCGCGCCGGGACTTTCCCGATTATGTGTTCAAGACGCATGCCGCCAAGATGCGGGCGGTCGTCGACAGTATTGTAGAGCTGCACGAGGCTGGCCGACCCGTGCTCGTCGGCACGGGCTCGGTTGAGCGCTCCGAGCAGCTGAGCGGTTTGCTTCGGCGCCGCGGGGTGAAGCACGAGGCGCTGAACGCCAAGAATCACGAGCGTGAGGCGCAGATTGTCGCTGAGGCCGGCAAGCCCGGGGCCGTTACGGTCTCGACGAATATGGCTGGACGCGGCACCGATATCATTCTGGGGGGCGATCCCTCCACTGCCTCGTCTGAGGGTGAGTGGCGGGAGGCTCACGACGAGGTTGTCGCCAAGGGGGGGCTCGTTGTGCTTGGCACGGAGCGTCACGAGTCCCGCCGCATCGACAATCAGCTGCGAGGGCGCTCGGGGCGTCAGGGGGATCCAGGCGAGACGCGCTTCTTCAGCTCGTTCGAGGATGAGATTCTCTCGCGGTTCTACAACAATGCGGTGGGGCGTCTCGCCGCCAAGGGGTTCGGCGACGACGCGCCTGTCGAGAGCGCGATGCTTGCCAAGACGTTCGATATGACGCAGGGCAAGGCGGAGTCGTACTACTTCGACATCCGCAAGCACTTGCTTGAATACGACGACGTGGTGAACCGGCAGCGCGAGATTATCTACGGCGAGCGAGACAAGGTGCTCGAGGGCGCCGATCTGAAGACGAATATTCAGGAGATGATCGGCAAGGAGATCTCGGGCGTGGTGCATAGCCACCTGACGGGAGACGCCGCAGATTGGGAGCCGCAGCCGATGCTCGCCGAGCTCAACACGATTCTGCCCTTGCCTCCCCACATCGAAGCTGCGCTGACGCTGGAGAAGAGCGCAGCGGCGACCGAGGATGCGCTGCTCGAAGCGGCAGAGGATCTGTACGAGCAGCGCGAACGCGACTACGGGGGCGATACGATGCGCGCCATCGAGCGCACGGTGATGCTTCAGACTGTCGACCGGCTCTGGGTGCAGCATCTTACGATGATGTCGAATCTGCGGCAGTCGGCTGGGCTGTACGCCTATGGCCAGCGGGACCCGCTGGTGATGTACAAGAAGCAGGGGCATGAGGCGTTCGATGGGCTGCTCGAACGCATCCAGCACGATGTTGCGCATATGATCTTTCACGTTGCGCCTGCCTCCGGGCCCGGCGCCGCGAACGGCAAGGCGGCAAAGCTCAACGCCGGCAGGGTGGAGACCGTGATGTCGAAGGCTGTCGCTCCTGGTCGGGCTCCCGCCGCGGCGCAGGTTGAGGTCGACCCCAACGCTCCGCGCTGGGCGCGGCGGCAAGCGGCAAGGGCTGCCGGCGGGTCGAAGAAGGCGCGCAAGCGCAAGGCGGGGTCTTAGCATGGGCCAGGCCGCCCCGAGCATCGTTCTCCAGGCGGGCGCGGTCGGCAGCGTGGACGCTGAGGCGTCGTCATGGCATCACGCGACTGAGATTATCGAGCGGATGCGCGCCGCTATGCTCGGCGGCGCTGACTGGGCAAGGTCGCTCCTCGAAGCTGTCGGCCAGTGGACGTCTCCGGTCGAGGTGGTCGACGGCGTTGAATTGAGGTACCTCATTGGCGGGGAGGCCTTCGACTGGCTGCTGCTTGCCGAGCGTCTGCTGCGCGCCGCCCCCGATGGCTGTGCGCCTGCTGAGGAGCGCGAGCGCTTGCTGTTCGAGGGAGAGCTTCCGCCAGAGACGAGCGAGTCCGATTTCCAGGTCGCGCTGGGGCCGGAGAAGCGTCGCGCGTGCGCCAACTTCTTCTATGGCGTCGTTGTTGAGGAGGCGCTGTGGCATGCTGTCGAGTGCGAGGTTGAGAAGGAGCGCGGCGTACGCGGGCTGCGGCATCCGTTCGGGGTGCAGGACATCGTGTCGGAGCGCCTCTACCACGCTGACTTCATCACTCTTGTCCGGAGGTTTCAGCGCGAGCAGGGACGGGGGCGCAGCATGAGGTTCTCGCTGAGCGATTGGCGCGAGCTTACTTACTGGCTGTTCAAGCTTCGCGTTGCGGGGTCTGATCAGGCGCGGCTGGCGAGCGACACGCGCAAGGGGCTCGATATGCTGAACGCTATCCGCAATCGTCCTCTGGCTCTGGCCGTTTCCGCGTAGCAGGGACTCCCGCAGGGGCAGAGGCTGCTGGCAGCGAGGCGCTTGCCGCTGCTTCCGCGCGGCTGGAGTCGTCAGTGGCGCTCCGCTGCGCTGGGCTTGGGAGGGGGCGCTCAAGTTGGCGTCCTTTCCGGCGCGGTTTCCGGGGCGGCGATAGGCCCTCGTTTGCGGCGGTCGCCAGCTGTCTCCACGGCCACGTATGCGAACGCGATGATGGTGGTGGTCCAGAGCGCGGCGTTCAAACCGAACGCCGCCTGGAAGGAGAAGAGCGCAACGAGGCTTGTGGAGATTATCGGGCCTATCATTCCCGCTGCGTCGCCGAACGTTCGGTAGAGGCCTATCGCCATGCCGCGCATCTCTTCCGGGGCGAGGTCGGCGACGTAGGCGACAGGGGCTTGGCCGCCCCATCCCTGTGCTATGTGCAGGAGCATAAAGATGGCGACAAACGGGGCCAGCGCATCGAAGAAGGGCAGCGCGCCGATGGCGATGCCGGTCATCAGGCCTGCCGGGACGATGACGATCTTGCGGCCGTACTTGTCGGCGATTGCTCCTGCGGGATAGATGAGGATGCCGTGCATGAGGGCTGAGAATGTGAATAGGAGCCCTATCGTTCCAGGCCCTAGCTTGAGGGCCTCGTGCGCGAACTCCGGGATGAGCGTTGTCGACATTCCGCCTCGTAGGAAGAAGGTGGAGAAGCCGGTTACGCATACGATGAAGAAGCTGGTGTCGCGCAGGAGGAAGAGCGCGCCGCGAGGGGAGCTGGCGCGCCGCGCCAGGCTCCCGGAGCCGGCGCGTCCGGGAGCGGGCCGTGTTTCCGGCATCCTGGCGACGCCCCAGAGCGCGAAGAAGAGTACGGCGAGGCCGGACACGTAGAAGGGCGTTCGCACGCCGAAGATCTCGCCGACGAACCCTCCGATTGCCGGGCTGGCGGCGCCGACGACCAGTTGCAGGCCGTGCATCAGGCCGAGCACGCGGCCGCGGTTCTCCACGGTGCTCAGGTCGGCGGCGACGACGTTTGCGATGACGATGGTCATCGAGCTGAACACGCCGCTGAAGAACCGGAATGCGAGGAACATCGGCACGTTCTCTGAGAGGCCGCCGAGGGTGGCGAACAGCGCGACTCCTAGTCCGCCGATGGTGATGATCCACTTCCGCCCGATCTTCTCCGATAGGACGCCGGCAGGGATGTTTGTGATGAACCGTCCGACGCCGTAGACGGAGAATGTGAGGCCAAGCGCGAAGACGCTGCCGCCGATGAGTTCGATGAACTGCGGCATTACGGGTGTGATGATCATCATCGACGCGTGGGCCGAGGCGATGAGGCCGCCGGTGATGATGACTAGTTCGAGGCGGAGTCCGCCGGCGATGTTGGTTCGCGAGGGCGTGGGCCTCATGCCTGCACGACGCCGGTCTGACGACTGCTCGGCGCTGCTGGCAGGGGAGCCGCCGTTTGCGAGGGGTGCGCGCACACTGTAGGAACAGTCAAGCAGGAGGCGGGCGCCGCCTGCAGTGGGCGCACGGGGTTGGGGGTGAATGCTACGGCGCTCGGAGAGGGAGCTGTTTTCCGTGAGGGGTGCGCGCGCTGGTCGATGGCCTAGTCTCCGAGGGTTTCCAGCAGCTCGCGGATGTGCGCCAGGCGGAGTTCGCTCTCCGCCAGCCGCTCTCGCTCTCGCTCGACGACGTCTGCGGGCGCTTTGGCGGTGAATTGGTGGTTGCCGAGGCGACCTCGCAGCTGCGCCGCGCGCGCTTCTGTTTCAGTGGCCTCTGCGGCGAGGCGGGCGCGCTCTGCGTTGAGGTCGACTGCATCGCCGATGTCCAGCGTGATTGTTGTGTCCTGCACGACGATGCGGACGCCGTCTGCGGCGCCGGAGTCGTTGAACCGCAACTCGCCGACGCGGGCGAGCGCGCGGATGGCCTCTGCCTCATCGCGCAGGGCATGTTGATGGTTGGGGGAGTAGACGGCGGCATTGACTACGCGGCGTGGATCGATGCGGAATTCTGCGCGAGCGTTTCGGATCGCCCGCACGATGTCGATGAGGAGTTCGATTTCTGCGACTGCGGTTGCGTCGGCCTCGCGCCTCGCGGCGAGTTCGGCGTCGCTCAGGCGTTGGCGGGGGTGAGGGTAGGGGGAGATCATTATGGAATCGGGGAGGTTTGCTTCGTTGGGGAGGGTGGCGACGAGGCGTTGCCAGATCTCTTCGGTGACGAACGGCATAAAGGGGTGGAGGAGGCGCAGGACGCGTTCGAGCACGTGGCCGAGGACTTGGCGGGGCTGGTTGTCGCCGGCGCGCAGGCGCGCTTTGGCGAGTTCGATGTACCAGTCGGCGAAGTCGTTCCAGATGAATTCGTGAAGCACGCGTTCGGCCTCGCCGAGTTGGAAGTCGTCGACGAGGTCGTTGACGCGAACGGCGAGTTGCTGGGCTTTGGAGAGTATCCAGCGGTCTTGGCGGCGTTCACGGGGGGGGGCTGCGTTCCAGCCGTCGAGTCCGTCGCGTCCTTCGAGTTCGCGGATGGTGAATCTGCCGATGTTCCAGAGCTTGTTGGCGAAGTTGCGGGAGGATTCGAGCCGCTCGTTGCTGAAGCGGATGTCGCTGCCGGGGGAGCTGCCGGTGGTGAGGGCGAAGCGGAGGGCGTCGGCGCCGTAGAGTGCGATGGCTTGAAGCGGGTCGCGGACGTTTCCGCGGGTTTTGCTCATTTTCTGGCCTTGCTCGTCGCGCACGAGGCCGCTGAGGTAGACGGTGTGGAAGGGGATGTCGCCGACGTTGCGGATTCCCATCATTATCATTCGGGCGACCCAGAAGAAGAGGATGTCGTAGCCTGTTTCCATTACGGAGGTTGGGTAGAAGTAGGCGAGGGTTTCGGTTTTTTCGGGCCATCCGAGGGTGGAGTGAGTCCACAGGGCGGAGGAGAACCAGGTGTCGAGCACGTCGTCGTCCTGGTTGAGGTTGGGGTTGCCGCAGGCTTCGCAGGCGTTGGGGTCGTCTATGGCGACGGTTGGGTGGGCGCAGTCGTTGCAGTACCAGACGGGGATGCGGTGCCCCCACCACAGCTGGCGGGAGATGCACCAGTCGCGGAGGTTTTCCATCCAGTTCTCGTAGACGCGGGCGAAGCGTTCGGGGACGATGCGGATGCGGCCGTCGCGGACGGCGGCGAGCGCGGGGTCGGCGAGGGGCTGGATGCGGACGAACCATTGCATCGACACGATGGGTTCGACTACGTCGCGGCTGCGCTGGCAGTGGCCGACGGAGCTTGTGTGCGGTTCGGTTTTTTCGAGCAGCCCTTCGCGTTCGAGCTGGGCCACGATTGCTTTCCGGGCTGCGTACCGTTCGAACCCTTCGTAGGGGCCTGCTTCCTTGTTGAGGGATCCGTCGGGGTGGAGGATGTTGATGACAGGGAGGTTGTGGCGTTCGCCTGTCTCGAAGTCGTTGGGGTCGTGCCCTGGGGTGATTTTCAGGGCGCCTGTTCCGAACTCTGCGGCTACGGCGCTGTCTGCGATGATGGGGATGGGCCTGCCGAGGATGGGGAGGAGCACGCGCTTGCCTTGCGCATCCGCGTAGCGGGGGTCGTTGGGGTTCACGGCGACTGCGGTGTCGCCGAGGAGGGTTTCGGGGCGGGTGGTGGCGACGGTGATGTGGCCGGATCGGTCTTCGTAGGGGTAGCGGATGTAGTAGAGGCTGCCTTGCTCTTCCTGGTGTTCGACTTCGAGGTCGGAGAGGGCGGTGCGGCAGCTTACGCACCAGTTGATCATGCGCTCGCCGCGGTAAATGAGGCCGTCGTCGTAGAGCGACTTGAAGGTTGTGCGTACGGCTCGAACGGGGCCGGGGTCGAGGGTGAAGGCTTTGCGCTCCCAGTCGCAGGAGACGCCGAGGCGTCGGTGCTGGTTGTCGATGGCGCCGCCTGTTTGGTTGACCCATTGCCAGACGCGCTGGAGGAATGCTTGGCGTCCGAGGTCGTGTCGGGAGGCGCCCTCGGCGGCGAGTTGGCGCTCGACGACGACTTGGGTGGCGATGCCGGCGTGGTCGGCGCCGGGGAGGTAGAGGGCGGAGTAGCCGCGCATTCGGTGGAGGCGGACGAGGGCGTCTTCGATGGCGGCGCGCTGGGCGTGGCCGATGTGGAGTTCGCCGGTGACGTTCGGCGGGGGCATTATGATGGTGAAGGGTTGTTTGCGGGGGTCGACTGCGGCTCTGAAGAAGCCGGAGTTTTCCCACCACTTGTAGAGCCTGCTCTCCACCTGGCTGGGGTCGTAAGCCTTTGGCAGCGGCTCGCCGGGCGGGCGCGTGGTCATAGGGGAGCTCCGGTCGGGGAATAGGAGCATTCTAGGGGGAGACGGGCGCGGGGGTCAACGAAGTCGTTGGTTGGGGTGGGTTGAGGTAGCGGGAGTTTTGCGGAAGTCCCGTGCGGATGGGGGCCGCTGCGGCGCTGCTTTGTGTACAATCCATAGTCTTCCATTTCAGGAATATAGAGTCCTGTTGCGGAGATGAGGTTGCGGCTGATTGGAGGCGCGGCGTTCCACGCTCGAGAAGCGGCGTTGGGCGGGGAGGGCAGGCGATGATGATGAGGAGCGTACACGATGGAGCATAGATCGGTTCAGGAAGCGAGCGGGAAGCATATGTATCGAGGCTTCACGATTATGTGTGTGAGAGGGGGAAGAGGACGTCGGAATCGGGATGGATTTGTTTGGGAGACACGCGATGTCGCGGGGGAAGAAGTGTGCAGGACGAGGAATTTGAGAGCGGCGCGCGCTTTGGTGGACCGGCGCATTGCAGGGAAGGCGCCGGAGTTGGAGTCGCTGGAGGAGGAAGAGCGTCTTATTGTTCGCGTTGGGTATCGAGGGCATGTGTTTGAGGGTGTGAAAGGCGAGAGAATGCCGCATTTTCTTGAATCGAGAGAGGTAGAATGGGAAAGCACGTAATGCTGCGGGGGAAGTGATGTGCAGAACGGGGACTTTGGGAGCGGCCTGCGCTCTGGTGGACAGGCACGTTGCAGGGAAAGCGCCAAGGCTTAGGACGCCGAAGACTGAACGGGAACTCATTGTTCGCGTTGCGTATCGGGGGCACACGATTAGGCGCGCGGTGGAAGGGATACGCTGTTGGATTGAACATAAGATAGATTGGGAAGCGCATGATGCTGCGGGGGAAGAGGTGTGCATAACGGAGACTCTGGGAGCGGCGTGCGCTTTGGTGGATCGACGCGTTGCAGGGAAAAAGCCAGGGCTTAGTACGCTGAAAAGCGAGCGAGAGTCTATCGTTCGCGTTACGTATCGCGGGTACATCGTTGAGCGCGTGGGGAGTAGGATTTACTCTGATGATCCGGACGAAGCAAGGTGGGAGGCGTATAGCCCTGCAGGGAATCAGATATGCGGAGAGGCGACTCTGCAAGCCGCGCTCGATTTTGTGGAGCGGGACATTGCAGGGGAGCTGCCGCCTCTGGCGTCGCCGGAGGATGAGGAGCTCATTATGCGCGCTGCGCATCAGCACGTTGACATTTTCGGCGATCACTACAGAGGCGAAATTGTGCGATGCGCCGACGGGTGCGATGCGGGCTTGGATGTCGTCGCGCTGGAGGAGCGCTTTTTCTCGAATCTGATAGCGTATTGCCGAGCTTGCGGAGCTGTTGCTGCAAGTGTAGCGGGAGAGAAATGGGCGGATATTGATGAGGGGCTTGGTAAACGAATGAAGCTGTGGGATTGAGAGCTCGCTTATGTACGGAGCAATGGTTGGTTGGGGTTGTCTCCTGGTTGCCGCTGGGGTGATTTTGGTCATTGCAAATGGGGGTCTATGCGGCGGCTTGGGCGCGGCGGGTGTCGTTGCGGAGGCGACGCACGACGTCCGCGAGGGTTTCTACGCGTTCGAGGACGCTGTCGAGGGATCCTGAGAGATCGAGGGCGGCGATTTCCAGGCGCTTGCCGGAGTTGCGGATGGTGTGGGTTGCGGGGTCTTGCTCGCCTTTGGCGTAGATGAGGAGGCCGCCGGGCAGGTCGAGCGCGATGGCGTAGGCGAGGAGCTGGTAGAGGTCGGCGCTGGGCGGGTTGTTGCTGGCAAGGGTCTTGCTCCGGGCGTCGCTGGCGAGTGTGGGGCGGTGAGCGCTGGGGAGGTTGTTGCTGGCGTCGCCGGGGAGTATGGGGCGGTCGGGGTTGGGCGGGTTGTTGCTGGCGATGTTCTTGTATTTGGCGTCGCCTGCGAATACGGGGCGGCCAGCATCGAGCCATACTAGGTCGGGTTTGAGGCGCACGCGGTTTTCTTCGTCGAGGGTTGCGATGCGCTTCTCGCCGAAGTCGTTCGGGGGGAGGTTGAGTTTCTCGCGGAGGGCGGCGGTTACGAATTCCTGGAAGAGGGCGTTCATATTCATCAGGAACCCGGACGCGCGCAGGGTTCCTCGCGGGGGTTCGAAGGCGTCGTGGCGGAGGATGAGGCGGGCGAGGGCGAGGACGTTGCGGTAGCGCTCGTTGAGGCGGTCGAATCTGACGTCGGGGACGTTGCGCGAGGGCCACTCTTGGGGGGAGACGTTGTCGAGGATGGCGGTGATCCATCGGAGTCCACGGCGCGCTTCGGGAGAGCGGACGCCGGCGCGGGCGAGGCGCGTCGCTGCGGCTTTCACGAGCTGGTTGGGGAGGATGTCGCTGGTGAATTCGTCGTAGCGCGTTTCGATGGGTAGGAGGACGCCGGGGCGGCGCCGGAGCTGTTCGCTGAGTTGGATGCGTCCGCGCACGGTTAGGAGGGCTTCTTCTCGGGCGAGGTATCCGTGGAGCAGTCCGCGGGAGAATGCGCTGCGCGCGGCTTTGGCGAGGGCGAGCGCGAGGAGGTCGGGCAGGGCGGGGGCTTGGGGGAAGTCGAATTCGGTTGGCTGGAGCTTCACTGCGCCGATGGCGTAGCAGGCTAGGGAGAGGAGGTTGGGGATAGGGATCTTTGGCTGGATGAGTACGGAGAGGCCATCCGCCTCGACTGCGCCGACGGTGGAGGCCGGGGTGAGGATGCAGTCGTTCTCTGTGTCGGGCGAGGGTTCGATGCGGACGGACGGGAGGGTGCTGCGCAGGGCTCGTTGTTCGGCGAAGGAGAGGGTGTATGCGGCGGGCTGGTGTTCCTCCAGGTTGATGTGGCGCATCTGGCTGTGTTCGTTCGGGGATCTTGGTTGCTTGTGGGGCGGGCCGGCAGGGAGGGCGGGTTTGTGGTTGGAGTAGGCGTAACAATTCGTAACATTAAGTAACATTCAGGCGTGGGAGAGGCTGTCTGCGCACTGGGGGAGCGGGCAATCCGGCTCGGCCCACGCGACGCCTGTTGAGGAGGGCGGCCTTCGCGCTGGGAGCGCGGGCTGGGGGGACATGGTACGGGAGGAGGGGTTGTTCGGGTAAGGGGCAGGAGTCGGGGGTTGAGGGTCCGGCGGGCGGGAGCGATGGGGGCGGGGAAGTGGGAGCGAGAGGTGGCGGCGCGGCGCGTGGCTGCTGGGGGGATGTTCGGTAGGCAGGGTTGCTGGCGAGTGGGGGATGGGGCTGCGAGATTCCAGGGAGTTGGGGATGATGGCGCGGGGGAGCGGGCGCGGTGTGGGGGTGGCGAGCGGCGGGAAAGGGGAAGGGCTCGGGCGAGGTGTGGTTATGGGTCGTCGTGGGGTTCGTGGTGGTTGGCAGGGGGGTCGGTTGCGGTAGGGTTGTCGTCGGCGGGGAAGGGGTCGGAGTCGGTGGGGAGGGGGTCGGAGTCGGCGGGAGGCTGGGAGTCGCGGAGGTTGTCGAGGGTGAATTTTGGGAGGCTGTCGGGGTCGTTGAAGAGGCTCTCTTCGATGTAGGGGAGGATGTCGTGTTTCCAGATGCGGTTGATGCGCTCTTCGGTGAGGTTGGGTTTCATGAAGTAGCTTGGGCCGATGGCGGCTTGGGGGTTGGCGAGGTTACGGTTTGTTGCGTCGACGACGTCTGGAAGCCACTCTATGTTGCCGCCGAGTGCGGGTTTGTTAGCCTGGAGCCACCGTTTGAGAAGGCCTTGCACGGGGGGCTCGTCGGGGTGGAACTGGACGAAGGAGAATCTCCGGCGGAGCGCGAGGTCGACGAGGGCGATCGAGCGGTCGGCGGTGTTCATTGTGCCGATGATGCAGAGGTTATCGGGGAGGGAGAATAGTTCGTCGCTGTACATCAGGCGCACTTTTTCGGTGCGGTACTCGAGGAGGAAGTAGAGTTCGCCGAGAACTTTGGCGAGGTTGCCGCGGTTGATTTCGTCGATGATGAGGTAGTAGTTCTGGGCGGGGTTGTTGCTGGCTTTGCGGGCTATCGCGAGCAGGGGGCCGTCGCGGAGCTCGAACGCTGGCTGGTTGTTTTTGGTTGTTGGTCGGTAGCCTTGCACGAAGTCTTCGTAGGAGTAGGAGGGGTGGAATTGTACGAGGCTGACGTTGTCGCTGGAGTCGGCGAGCAGCTTCGCGAGTTTCTGAGCCGCGTAGGTTTTTCCTGTGCCGGGAGGCCCCTGGAAGATGACTTGTTTCTTTTCGTGGAGGAGGGACTGGACGTTTTGCAGGAAGTCGAGGGGGTATAGGAGGTCGCTGGCGAGGGTTTCGAGGGGAGTGGGGCGGGAGGGTGGGGATGATACGGGAGGGGTTTCGTCGATTTCGGTGGGGGTTTCCGCCAGGAATCGGTTGTAGTCTTGTTCTTCGTTCTCGAAAGTGAAGCGAATTAGGGCATCTGACATCCATCCGGAGGTTGGCCAAATTTCATGAACCGTTGTGCGCAAGGAGAAGAAGAACCACTCGCGCGGAGGCGTCATTCGGGTCCAGTTCACTTTGACGTGGCGGCCGTCTCCTAGATTCTCCGTTATCACGCCAATTGCTTTGATTCTCATCGCGCCTATGCTCTTTCCCCCTTTGTAGTCGAAAGGAAGGTTGTGTGCTTGGCGATAGCTTGACTTGATGGCGATGCGGTCTCCTGGCTGCATTTTCCGTACTTTATCGAGAAGCTTGTCTGTGAAACCATTTTCCCAGGTGCCTTTTTCAAGGAAGCGTTCTGTTTGATCGCCCGCTCCGCCATAGAATGCGCCGACGAACCAGCATGGGCGTTGTTCGTTGGGGTTTGGGTTTGTGGTCATTTGTGTTCTCCTGGGAGCGGGGGTTAGCGCATAACTATACAGCTCGGCGCCGCGCGATTGCATCGCAGTGTAAGGGAAGTAAGAGTTAGGGGCTCGCGCAAGCGGGAACGATGGGCCCGGGGAGCGGTGGAACGGTGAGTCGACGAGTTGGGAAGCGAGGGAGGGGGATTCTGCTTGCGGGGGAAGAGATGGGAGAGTGGGGGGTGACGGAGGGACGGGGAGCGTGGGATGGGCGGGGGTTGGGGCTGGTATGCTGCGGGTGTGGATTCTGTTGCTGAGGGGACGCGGGCTGTTTCCTGGAGGAGGAATCTGGTTGCGCTGTGGTTCGCTCAGGCGGGGACGACGCTGGGGTTTTCGTTCACGTTTCCTTTTTATCCGCTGTTCTTCGAGGAGGTGGGGAATTTTTCGACGGAGCAGGCGGCGTTCTGGGCAGGGATCGCGGGGTGGGTGTTCGGGATAGGGATGGGGTTGTTCAGTCCTGTTTGGGGGGTTGTGGGGGATCGGTTCGGGCGGAAGTTGAATGTTGTGCGGGCGCTGGCGCTAGGGGGGTTGTTTCTGATGCTGTCGGGGTTTTCGCAGACGCCGTTGCAGTTGATGGCGTCGCGGTTTGTTATCGGGGCGACGAGCGGGGTTCTGCCGACGATTATGGCGCTGGTTGCGGCGCATACTCCTCGGGAGCGCGTTACGTTTGCGGCGGGAGCTGTGCAGTCGGCGTTGTTTCTGGGGATCGCGCTGGGGCCGTTGTTCGGGGGGTTGGTGTACGACGCGTGGGGGATGCGGGCGGCGTTCATTGCGACGGGCGGGGTTCTGTGGGGGTCGCTGTTGTTTGTGGTGGTTCTGGTGCGGGAGGATTTTCGTCCGGCGGCGCTTGGGGGGGCGTTGAAGCCGTTCGCGGATATGTGGCGGATGGGGACGTCGCGGTCGATGCTGCCGCTGTATGTTGTTGTGTTTCTTGTGCTGGCTGGGAATCTGGTGATTCAGCCGGCGATACCGGGTCTTGTGGGGACGGTTGAGGGCGGTTCGGACTCGGGGGTGGCGTCTGGGGTTGTGTTTGCGGCGATGGGGATCGGGTCTGCTGTGTCGGCTATTGTTGTTGGCTGGCTGGCGGGTCGTTTCGGGTTGCGGAGGGCGCTTGTCGGGGCGTCGGCGGGGGCTGGGGTTATGAGTTTGATTCCGTATTTTGCGGGGGATTATGTTGCGCTGGCGGCGGGTTTGCTGGCGATTTCGTTGTGCGCTGGGGGGCTTGGGGGTTTGGTGAATGGGTTGATTGCTATGCGTTCGCCGTCGGGTCGTCATGGGGCGTCGTTCGGGATGGCTCAGGTGTCGCATGCGGTTGGGGTTGCGGTGGGGCCTCTTGCGGGGGGCGCGGCGGTTGTGGCGTGGGGGTTTCGGAGCGTGTTTCTGCTGGAGATAGGGGTGTATTTCGCGGCGCTGGTTGTTGTGGCCGCGGTGCTGAGTCCGTCGCGGGCTTCTTCGACGGACGGGGGAGCGGTTCGGGATGGCTAGGGGGTTGGCGCGATCGGGGCGTGGTTCCGAGGAGTCTGGGTGGGTAGGGGTCGGCGTCTGGCGGACGGCGGGTCGTTCCCAGAGGGGTAGGGGCGCTTGGCGCAGGCGCGGGCTGCGGGAGGTAGAGGAGAGGCTAGGGGAGTTCGGCGCGGCGTTTGGCGCAAGAGCGGGCTGCGGACGATGGGGTTAGGGTCGGAGCGAGCACTATGGATGTCGATGGAAGGCGGGGGGGGGCGTCCGTGAGCCGCTAGGGGGCACTTGCGCATGCGGGGGCTGGGGCATTTCCCGCCAGTATCTCCCGCGCGTGGATGGGGGCACTAGTGATGCTCGACGCGATAGCACGGATGGATACGTATCTCCCGCGCGTGGAGGGGGGGCACCGACTGCACGAGGTGCGGCGCGCGGTCTGGGAGGTATCTCCCGCGCGTGGAGGGGGGGGCACGCTCCGCACGCTCCCCGAAGAGGAGCAGGAAGAGTATCTCCCGCGCGTGGAGGGGGGGCACGTAAGCGCGAGCTCGAGGATTGAGGGCAGAGCCGTATCTCCCGCGCGTGGAGGGGGGGCACCACCGCCCCGCCCGCGCCGTCAGTGATGATGTGGTATCTCCCGCGCGTGGAGGGGGGGGGCACCCAGGCAGCTCCGACCAGATCAACCCCGTCTCCGTATCTCCCGCGCGTGGAGGGGGGGCACGCGCCGCTCCCGTCAAGCGACTCCCATTCATAGGTATCTCCCGCGCGTGGAGGGGGGGCACATGGCGCGACACGCCGCCGACGGAGACGCCGCCGTATCTCCCGCGCGTGGAGGGGGGGCACTCTCCGAAGTGGATCGGCATCTGGGCCGCTCCGGTATCTCCCGCGCGTGGAGGGGGGGCACCGCGTCGAGCCTCGCCTGCTCACCCTCGGTAGGCGTATCTCCCGCGCGTGGAGGGGGGGCACCCGGCGTAGGCGCCCAACGCGGCGGCGCAAGCTGACTTGCGCCGGTATCTCCCGCGCGTGGAGGGGGGGCACCTCTACGGGGTTCATGGGGCTGCGGAGCACGCGGTATCTCCCGCGCGTGGAGGGGGGGCACGCCGTCAAGGCGTATGTGAAGCTCTGGGCCTCCGTATCTCCCGCGCGTGGAGGGGGGGCACCTGACCTGTCCTCCACCACCCTGGCTGGGGTAGGTATCTCCCGCGCGTGGAGGGGGGGCACGATACTTGAGGATGAGTTTAGGAAGGCGATAGTGTATCTCCCGCGCGTGGAGGGGGGGCACCTACCTGGAGCGCAACGGGGACGCGGGGCGCAAGTATCTCCCGCGCGTGGAGGGGGGGCACCGCCAGCGACCGGTTGCCAAGCGACACGAAGCCGTATCTCCCGCGCGTGGAGGGGGGGCACTAGCCCATACCCTCGATTCTTCAAATCCTGCTCCGTATCTCCCGCGCGTGGAGGGGGGGGCACCCTGTTGAAGGCCGCGAGCGACTTCTACGCTGAGTATCTCCCGCGCGTGGAGGGGGGGCACGAACCGTGCCTTCATGATGCCCTTACCGATTGGGTATCTCCCGCGCGTGGAGGGGGGGCACAAGCTCCGCGAATGTGCTGGGATACCCCCCGTGGTATCTCCCGCGCGTGGAGGGGGGGCACCCAGAGGGGGGAGCCGCCGCGCGCCGGTGGTTCGTATCTCCCGCGCGTGGAGGGGGGGGCACCTACCTGAAGAGCGGCAAGGGTATGTGGATCTGGTATCTCCCGCGCGTGGAGGGGGGGCACGGCGCGCCCCCGTGAGCCACGCACCCTGGGTAGGTATCTCCCGCGCGTGGATGGGGGCACCGATTGCGACTATCCACGGGCTTGGCAAGGTGGGGTATCTCCCGCGCGTGGATGGGGGCACCGCGCCCCCCCGCCGGCGCCACTCCGCTCTAGTGGTATCTCCCGCGCGTGGATGGGGGCACCCTGCTGGAGCGGCGCGAGTGCGACCCTGAGGGCGTATCTCCCGCGCGTGGATGGGGGCACCTGATAGACGACTTCACGGATGAGGAGCTGATAGGTATCTCCCGCGCGTGGATGGGGGCACCCATAGCCATCCGCGCGCGCAAGAGCTCCAATCAGTATCTCCCGCGCGTGGATGGGGGCACCCTAACGCCGCTTATCGGGCGCGGCGGCATATCCGTATCTCCCGCGCGTGGATGGGGGCACCGCCACAGTTCGACACCGCCGCCTATCGCGAGCTGTATCTCCCGCGCGTGGATGGGGGCACCGCCGGTAGGGCCTGCGACGGTGGACGCTGCGCCGTATCTCCCGCGCGTGGATGGGGGCACCCCCGCGCGTCCTGGTCGCGTCGCGGTAGTAGTCGTATCTCCCGCGCGTGGATGGGGGCACCGTACGCGAGCGAACCGACGCCCTCGACTCCCTCGTATCTCCCGCGCGTGGATGGGGGCACCGGGTAAGCGGGTCGGGGCACAGAATCGGCGTAGGTATCTCCCGCGCGTGGATGGGGGCACCCGGCGGCAACAAGGGGCGGCGGGATTGCGTGATGTATCTCCCGCGCGTGGATGGGGGCACCCCAGGCGTCGCTGGCGATCGACACGACGATACCGTATCTCCCGCGCGTGGATGGGGGCACCCTATTGCCCCCTACTGCGCCTAGCAGGTAGTACGTATCTCCCGCGCGTGGATGGGGGCACCGCTCCACATCACGCCCGATGTGGCGCGCTCACGTATCTCCCGCGCGTGGAGGGGGGGCACCTTCCGACGACCAGAGACGCACAGGGCCCGTGGGCATCTCCCGCGCGTGGAGGGGGGGCACGCACAGGGAGCGTGATAGGAATCAAATTCGAGGGCATCTCCCGCGCGTGGAGGGGGGGCACCTCATCTGGCTCAACCCGCTCGCCGGAACTGAGGCATCTCCCGCGCGTGGAGGGGGGGCACGCCTTGCGCCGCTTGTCGCGATGCAAGCCCTTCGTATCTCCCGCGCGTGGAGGGGGGGCACTACCTTCGACCTACCTTCCCGCTACCGTGGGATGGTATCTCCCGCGCGTGGAGGGGGGGCACGCGCGCTCCCAGGGCTGACGCGGGCGCGGTTAGGTATCTCCCGCGCGTGGAGGGGGGGGCACCTGCGACGGCGCGCCGCCCTCTTCGGCGAGACAGTATCTCCCGCGCGTGGAGGGGGGGCACGTCATATGGGATAGAGCCGACACCCAGGTAGACGTATCTCCCGCGCGTGGAGGGGGGGCACGCCGCTATCGGTAGTCATGAGGGCGCAGCGCATGTATCTCCCGCGCGTGGAGGGGGGGCACGCTCTGGGAGGGCTGGCCAGTGGGGTGGTGGCGGTATCTCCCGTGCGTGGATGGGGGCACTCGAAGGCGCAAGCCGAGGAATCGGCGCCCGCAAGTATCTCCCGCGCGTGGATGGGGGCACTGTATCCCCTCCTCCGTCTGCGCTAGGCGGATGGGTATCTCCCGCGCGTGGATGGGGGCACTGAAACAGGCGGAGCGCCTATAGGAGGCAACTATGTATCTCCCGCGCGTGGATGGGGGCACTCCCGCCGACGCCGACCCCACCGCCTGGAGCCGCGTATCTCCCGCGCGTGGATGGGGGCACTTGCGCATGCGGGGCTGGGGACGGCGGATAATGGGAGCCCCGTCAGGGATGCTGGGAGCGCTCGGGCGAGGGGAGGGCTAGGGCTGCTTGGGGAGGGAGCGGATGATCTGGATGGCTTCTGCGTAGTCGTCGCGGTGGACGCGGAGGGATGTGAGTCGCTGGGGGAGGATGCGTCCGATGTCGGGGAGTCCGACTGTTTTGAGTTTGACGCGGAGTCCGCGCTGGAGGAGTTCGTGGTGGAGGGCGTGGGTTCGGTCGCGGTTGGCGGGGCCCCATGAGGCGTCGATTTCGCGGTATTCGCGGGCTTCGCGGTAGGCGCGGCAGTACCATCTGGCTCCGAGGGCGATGAGGGGAAAGGCGGCGAGGGCGATGAGGAGTTCCATTGGGGGGCTTTATTTGTGGGGCTTTGCTTCGGTTGGCTGTTTGGTTGGCGTTTTGGGGTTGTGTTGGGGGGTTGGGAGAGGGGAGGGGACTTGCTCTAACGCTCGTTTGGTTCGGTTGGGGTGGTTGGGTTGGTTGGGGTTTCAGGGGGAGCTGGCGGGTTGCGCGGGGGACGGGTTGCGAGGAGGGCGGCGACGCGGTCGAGGATGGCATCGGCGACTTGGGGCTTTGGCATGAGCGGGAGTTCGGCGCCGTTGTGTGGGTCGAGGATCCATACTTTGTTGGAGTCGGCGCCGAAGCCGGAGTTGGGCAGGGTGATGTCGTTGGCGACGATGAGGTCGACGTTTTTGGCGCGGAGTTTGGCGCGGGCGTTGGGGATGAGGTTGTTGGTTTCGGCGGCGAAGGCGACTCGGATGATGTTGGGGGGGGTTGAGGCGATGATGTCGGGGGTGGGTTCGAGGTTGAGGGAGAGGGTTGGGGATTCGGCGCGTTTGAGTTTGTGGTTGGCGGGGTTTGCGGGTCGGTAGTCGGCGACGGCGGCGGCCATTATGAGGGCGTCTGCTGAATGGGCGGATTCGTGGATGGCGTTGCGCATCTGTTCGGAGGTTTGGACGGGGATGACGCGGACGCCTGGGGGATGCGGGAGGGCTGTGGGGGCTGTTACGAGGATGACGCTGGCGCCGCGGTCGCGGGCGGCTTCGGCGATGGCGTAGCCCATTTTGCCGGAGGAGTGGTTGGTGATGACGCGGACGGGGTCGATGGGTTCCTGGGTTCCGCCTGCGCTGACGATGATGACGCGATGGGCGAGGTCGCTGTTGGCGCCGAGGGTTTGGGCGATGCGTCCGAGGAGTTGGGGGGTGTCGGCGAGGCGCCCCCATCCGCTGATGCCGGAGGCGAGGCGTCCTGGGTCTGGTCCGACGATGACGGCGCCGCGATCGGCGAGGGTTTGGGCGTTGCGCTGGACTGGGGGGGCGGTCCACATATTGGCGTCCATTGCGGGCGCGATGATGAGGGGGGCGGATGTGGCGAGGGCGGTTAGGGAGATGGGGTCGTCGGCGAGTCCGAGGGCGAGTTTGGCGATGATGTGTGCGGTGGCGGGGGCGACGATGAGGGCGTGGGCTTGGGTGGCGAGGGCGATGTGTTCGATGGCGTCTGGGGAGTTGGGGTCGAAGAGGTCGGTTGTTACTGGCCGGTGGGTTACGCTGCGGAATGAGAGGGGGGCAACGAAGCGTGTTGCGGAGGGGGTCATGAGGACGTGGACGTCGGCTCCGGCTTGTGCGAGTTTGCTGGCGAGGTCGAGGGCTTTGTAGGCGGCGATGCTGCCGGTTACGCCGAGGAGGAGTTGTTTGTTTGCGAAGGGGGTGGTCATTGGGCGGGGTTTGGGGTCGGGGGCGAGCCGCCTGGGCGGGGGTTGAGGGAGAAGATGTAGTTGAGTCCGCGGAGGGTGAGGTCGGGGTCGACGATGTCGAAGATGGGGGTGTGTGGGGCTATGAGGGTTATGAGGCCGCCGGCGCCGACGATGGTTGCGTTGGGTTCGTTCATTTCGGTTTTGAAGCGGGAGATCATTGATTCGACGAGGCCGGTGAAGCCGTAGATGAGGCCGGATTGGATGGAGGCGGCGGTGTTTCTGCCGATGGCGCGCTCGGGAGGGGAGAGGTCGACGCGGCGGAGCATGGAGGTGTTGGAGACGAGGGCTTCGCGGGCGAGGCCGATGCCGACGGAGATGGCTCCGCCGAGGTAGCAGCCGTCGGCGGAGACGGCGTCGAGGACGGTTGCGGTTCCGAGGTCGACGATGATGGCTGGTCCGCCGTAGAGGCGGAGGGCGGCGGCGGCGTCGACGACGCGGTCGGCGCCGACGTCGTGGGGGTTGTCGTAGAGGACGCGGACGCCGGTTCGGGTTCCGGCGCCGACGGTGAGGGGTTCGGTTGCGAAGAGGGATCGGGAGACGTCTTCGAAGACGCTGGTGAGGGGCGGGACGACGCTGCAGAGGGCGACGCTGTTGATGGTTGCGGGTTCGACGCCTTTCATGGGGAGGAGGTTGTGGAGTTGGAGGGCGTATTCGTCGCTGAGGCGTTGGGAGTCGGTGGCGATGCGCCAGCTTGCGGCGAGTTCGTTGTTGTTGAATGCGCCGATGGCGATGTTGGTGTTGCCGATGTCGAGGGCGAGGAGCATAGGGGGATTATAGCTGTCTGCGTGGATCTTCTTGGTCTTCTGGGTTGGCTTGCGCGGGAGGGGCGGGCTCTCTCGACGGGAGCGAGCAGGGAGAGGCCGAGGTCGGCGGGGTTCGGGGGGCTTTGGGTTGAGGGGGTGTGATGGGGATGGCACGCGGGGTTGGCGTGATGGGGTTGGGCGCGGCGGGGTTGGGTGTGATAGAGTAGGAGTCACAGATTCGGCGCCGGTTCTTCGGAGGTCTCGATATGCTTGGTGTGATTCAGATGCTCTTGCGCTTCGTTATGCTGGGGGTGTTCGTGCTGGGGGTGAAGCAGGCGGTTGAGCTGGCGCAGGGAGGCGCTGAGATGCTGATTGATCGCCTCGAGTCGGGGGATGACGGGCCTGTGGAGACGACGCTTTCGCATCTGCATGCCGCGCTCCATCGGAGGCAGGCGAGGGAGGCCGGGGGGGCTGATCCGTTCGGCGAGATGTAGCGCAGGAGCCTGTTCGGGGCGTTTGCGGGCTTGTTGTGCTGAAGTCGATTGGTTGCGGGGAGCTGCGCCTCGAGCATGTCGGTCAGGGGGTTAGTCTGGCCGGCTGGGTGCATCGGCGCCGGGATCATGGCGGGCTGATTTTCATTGATCTGCGCGACAGCAGCGGTCTGGCGCAGGTTGTTTTTCATCCGGAGCATGCGCCGGAGGCGTTCCGGACGGCTGAGCGTTTCCGGAACGAGTGGGTTGTGCAGGTTGCGGGGGTGACGCAGGCGCGTCCGGAGGGGACGGCGAATCCGAGTATCGCTACGGGGGAAGTGGAGGCGTCGGCGGCGTCGGCGGTGGTTCTGAATGCTGCGAAGACGCCTCCGTTCGATGTGAGCCAGGATGGTCAGGTGGACGAGTTGCTGCGGATGCGGCATCGGCATCTTGATCTTCGGCGTCCGTTTATGCGGGAGAATCTGAGGCTTCGGCACGAGGTGGTGAAGTTCATTCGGAATTATCTTGATGAGCGGGGCTTTGTGGAGGTGGAGACGCCGATTCTCATCAAGAGCACGCCGGAGGGGGCGCGGGATTTTCTGACGCCGAGCAGGATTCATCCGGGCAGTTTCTATGCGCTTCCGCAGTCGCCGCAGCAGTTGAAGCAGTTGCTTATGGTGGCGGGGGTGGATCGTTATTTTCAGATTGCGCGGTGCTTTCGGGACGAGGATCCGCGGGCGGATCGTCTTCCTGAGTTCACGCAGCTTGATCTGGAGATGGCGTTTGTTGAGCGTTCGGACGTTATGGATCTGATGGCTGAGATGTATGTGGAGCTCATCGGGGCTGTTCGTCCTGAGAAGAGGGTTCCGCTGCCGGTGGCGCGGTTTACGTACGACGAGGCGATGTCGCGGTTCGGGAGCGATAAGCCGGATATTCGGTTTGGGCTGGAGCTTGCGGATGTGTCGGACATCGTGGCGGGTTCGGAGTTTCGGGTATTCGCGGGGGCGGTTGCGGGAGGGGGGGCGGTGAAGGGGTTCGCGGCTCCGGGGATGGGGGCTATTCCGCGCCGGCAGGCCGACGAGCTTGTGGAGCTTGCGAGGGGTTATGGGGCGCAGGGGCTTGTGGTTATTGCTTTGGACGGGGCGGCGGGGACGCTTGATGATCTGACGCTGGAGCAGACGAGGACTCCGGCGCGGGCGCTTTCTCTGGAGGAGATTAAGGGGATCGCGAGGCGGTGCGGGGGCAGGCCGGGGGATTTGCTGCTTGTTGCGGCAGGGGAGAGGCGGCAGACGGAGGAGGCGCTGGGTCAGCTGCGGCTCAATGTCGCCGAGCGTTTGGGTCTTGCCGATCGGGATACGATTGCGCTGTGTCTTGTTTCGGAGTTTCCGCTGTTCGAGTGGAATAAGGGGGAGGGGCGGTGGGATTCGGTGCATCATCCGTTCACGTCGCCGTTCGAGGAGCATTGGGGGTTGCTGCCGGAGGATCCGGGGGCTGCGCTGTCGAACGCTTATGATCTTGCGGCGAATGGGCACGAGCTTGCGGGGGGGAGCATTCGTATCCATCAGCGCGAGAGGCAGGAGCGCGTTTTCGAGGTTCTTGGTCATACGGCGGAGAATGTTGAGGCGCAGTTCGGGCATTTGCTGGAGGCGTTCGAGTATGGGGCGCCGCCGCACGGCGGGTTCGCGGGGGGGATCGACCGTTTGGTGATGCTGTTGTCGGACAGCGCGGAGTCGATTCGGGACGTTATTGCGTTTCCGAAGACGCAGACGGGAGTCGATCCGTTGTTCGGTGCGCCGTCGCCGGTTGAGCCGGAGCAGCTTCGGGAGCTGGGTCTTGCGGCGTTGGGGGACAGCGACGCCTGATTGTTCGGGCGGTTCTGCTCTGACGCGGGCTGAATGCGCCTGCGGGATGGGGTAGAGTTGCGCGCATGCTTCCTGAGCTGACTGTGGGGCAGGTTGCGGTTCTGTCGGGGCTAGGGCTTGCTGTGGGGACGGTGGGGGCGATGGTGGGGGTGGGGGGCGGTTTTCTTCTTGTTCCGGCGCTGCTGTTTCTTTATCCGGACGCTACGCCGGCGCAGGTGACGAGCATTTCGTTGACGGCGGTTCTTTTCAATGCGTTGTCGGCGAGCATTGGCTACCGGCGCAAGCGTATGCAGGATTTCCGGACGGCGCTGATTCTCATTGCGCTGGCGGCGCCTGCGGCGGTGGTTGGGGCGGTTATGACGCGGGTTATTGATCGGGCGCCGTTCGAGGCGATCTTCGGGGCTGCGCTGTCGCTTGGGGCGGTGTATCTGCTGGGGCGGAGCGCGCTGAAGCGGGGTTCGGTTGAGCCTTCGGAGCGGGGTAGGGAGCGGGTGATTGCGCAGCGGGACGGTGGGCGGTTTGAGTACCGGGTGAATGAGCCTGTTGTGGCGTCGGTTGCGCCGGGTGTGGGATTTGTGGCTGGTTTTTTCGGGATAGGAGGGGGGATAGTTACGGTGCCTTTCCTGATTATCGTGGCGCGGATGCCGTCGCAGGTTGCGGCGGCGACGTCGCAGGCGGAGCTGGCGGTGGCGTCGACGGCGGCGCTGGGTGTTCATCTTGCGGGTTGGTCGGGGGATGGCGGTCAGTGGGCGCTGGCTGGGGTTGCGGGTTTGGGGACGCTGGCAGGGGCGCAGGTTGGGGTTCGGCTGGCGTCGTGGGCGAGCGCGCGGGTGGTTCTGGGGATTCTTGGGGCTGGTCTTCTGGTCGCTGGGGTTCGGTTGCTGCTGTGAAGTGTGGAGGATTCCCGCTTCGCGGGAGCGTTGTTCGGGCGCTGTCGGGTTGGCGCGGGGCTGGGCGTGGCGGGGTTGGGAGCGCTGAGTGCGAGGATTCGCTTCGCGGAACGCGGGGCGAGTCGCGGGCGACGCAGGGTTGCTTAATCGGAGGCGGGTTGGGCGCGCGGGGGCAGGGGGCAGGGCTGGGGGATGGGGGTTAGTGGATGCGTTTTTGGCGTCCGGCCCATTCGCGCTGTCGGAGGATGTACTTTTGGATTTTGCCGGTGGCGGTTTTGGGGAGTTCGCCGAATTCGACGCGCTTGGGGACTTTGAAGCGCGCGATGCGTTCCCGGCAGAAGGCGATGATTTCGGCTTCGGTGAGCGTTGCGCCGTCGCGGGGGACGATGAAGGCTTTGGGGGTTTCGCCCCAGTGGTCGTCGGGGATGGCGATGACGGAGACTTCGAGGACGGCGGGGTGCTCCATAATGACTTTTTCGATTTGCTGGCTGGAGATGTTCTCGCCGCCGGAGATGATGATGTCTTTGGCGCGGTCTTGGAGTTCGATCTGGCCGTTGGGGCGCCAGACGGCGAGGTCGCCGGAGTGGAACCAGCCGCCTGAGAACGCGGCGGCTGTTGTTTCGGGGTCGTCGAGGTAGCCTTTCATTACGCCGTTGGCGCGCATGACGACTTCGCCCATAGTTTGGCCGTCGCGGGGGACTTCCCTTAGTTGGTCGTCGACGACGGCGACGCCGACGCCGGCGTGGATGTAGGGAGTTCCCTGGGGGGTTTTTGCGATGGCTAGTTCGTCGGGGGTCATTGCGTCCCAAGAGGGTTGCGGCTCGCAGATGGTGATAGGGCCGAATGTTTCGGTGAGGCCGTAGAGGTGGATGATTGTCGCGCCCATTGACTCCATTGCGCGGACGATCTGGGGGGCTGGCGGGGCTCCGCCGGTGGCGATGGTTACGCCGGAGAGGTCGCGGTTGTTGGCGGCGGGCGAGGCGTACATTCCGGTGAGCACGGTTGGGGCGCCGCAGAGGTGGGTGACGGCATGCCGCTGGATGAGGTCGTAGACGCGGGCGGGGTCGACGCGGCGGAGGCAGATGTGGACGCCGCCGACGGCGGTTACGGCCCAGGTGAAGCACCAGCCGTTGCAGTGGAACATTGGGAGGGTCCAGAGGTAGGTTGTGCGCCAGTTCAGTCCCATTTCGATGATTTCGCCGAGGGCGTTGAGGTAGGCTCCCCGGCTGTGGCACTGGACGCCTTTGGGCGTTCCGGTGGAGCCGGATGTGTAGTTGACGGAGATAGTGTCGAGTTCGGAATCGACGGGGTCGCGGTGGGGGCCAGGCGGGGCGCCGGCGAGGAATTCTTCGTACTCGGGGCCTGGGAGGCGGTAGTCGCGGGGGTATTCGTCGACGATCTGGACGTAGAGTTCGACGCTTGGGATTTGGGGGCTAATCTGGCGGACGAGCGGAGCGAATTCGGAGTCGAACAGGAGGGCTTTGGCGCGGGAGTGGTTGAGGATGTGGGCGACCTCGGGGGGCGCGAGGCGTGTGTTGATGGGCACGAGGACGGCGCCGATGCTCATTGGGCCGTAGTGGGCTTCGAGCATTGGGGGGATGTTGGGGGCGATGCAGGCGACGCGGTCGCCTTTGGCGATTCCGGCCTGGCGGAGGGCTCCGGCGAGGCGGTCGACGCGCTGGCGGAGGTCGCGGTAGGAGTAGACGCGTTCGCGGTAGGCGACTGCGGGTTTTTCGGGGTAGACGAGGGAGCTTCGTTCGAGGAAGGAGAAGGGGTCGAGGTTCTGGTAGTAGGCTGTGTTGTCCATAGCGGCCTCCGGGGCGTGGGGGATTCTAGCGCGGGCGGTTGGGCGGCGCATCGGCTGCTATCATTCCGGGCGCGGGCGAGGCCTCTGCCGCGGCGTTTGCGGCGGGGCGGGGCTGGGGCTACGCAGCACGATTGAGGAGCGATGTTGATGTCTACTATCGAGGAGCGATTGGAGGAGCTGGGGATCGAGTTGCCTGTGGTTTCGGCGCCGGTCGCCAATTATGTTCCCGCTATGCGGGTCGATAATCTGCTGTTCGTTGCGGGGCAGGTTCCTCGCGATGGGGAGGGGGCGATGATTACGGGGAAGGTGGGCGAGACGATGGGGGCGGAGGAGGCTTATGGCGCGGCGCGGGTTTGCGGGCTTGCCGCGCTTGCGGCGGCGCGGGCGGCGCTCGGGGATCTTGATAAGGTGGCGCGGGTTGTGCGGGTGATGGGGTTGGTGAATGCGACGCCGGATTTCGCGCAGCAGCCGACGGTGATTAACGGGTTTTCTGATCTGATGGTGGAGGTGTTCGGCGAGATTGGGCGTCATGCGCGGGTGGCGTATGGGGCTGGCTCGCTTCCGGGGAACGCTTGCGTGGAGGTTGAGTCGCTGTTCGCGGTGCGCGACTGACGGGGCATAGGGGGGCGATGCTACGGGTTGGTGGAGGGCTACGCGACGGGCAATCGCTTGCGCGTCGAACGCCTGGGGTGGGGGCGCGAGGGGGAGGTTGCCGAGACGTGGCTGTCGGGGGATGCGCGGTTGCGGGGATGCTGCGCAGGGACGCGGGGGCTATTCCGCTGCTCTGAGGGTGTTGGAGAGGAGCATTGCTATGGTCATGGGGCCGACGCCGCCGGGGACGGGGGTGATGGCCGACGCTTTCTGGGCGACGGGGTCGTAATCGACGTCCCCGACGAGGCGGTAGCCGGTTTTCCTGGTTGGGTCGTCGATGCGGTTGATTCCGACATCGATGACGACGGCGCCGTCGCGCACCATATCAGCTGTGAGGGCGCGGGGTCGTCCGATGGCTGCGACGATGATGTCGGCTTGGCGGGCGAGTTTGGGGATGTTGGGGGTTGCGGTGTGGCATACGGTTACGGTGGCGTTGGCGCCTGGGGCTTTCTGGAGGAGCAGCGCCGCGAGGGGTTTGCCGACGATGTTGCTGCGTCCGAGGACGACGACGTGTTTGCCGGCGGGGTCGTTTCCGGAGCGGAGGAGCATCTGCTGCACGGCTGCGGGGGTTGCGGGGAGGAAGCGGGGGTTTCCGGCGAGGAGGCGCCCGCTGTTGATGGGGTGCATACCGTCGACGTCTTTGTCGGGGTTGATGGCGAGGATGATTGCTTGCTCGTCGATGTGCGGAGGGAGGGGGAGCTGGACGAGAATCCCGTGGAACTGGTTGTCGGCGTTGAGGCGCTCGACGGTGCGGATGAGCTTTTGCTGGGTAGTTTCGGCGGGCAGCTGGATGGTGTCGCTGAACATGCCGGCTTCGTCGCAGGCTCGGCGTTTGTTGCGGACGTAGACGGCGGATGCGGGGTCGTCGCCGACGAGGACGGCGGCGAGCCCTGGGGTTACGTTTGCGCGTTGCTTCAGGTCGCGGACGGCGCTGGCGATTTCGGCGCGGATCTGTTCGGCCATCAGCTTGCCATCGATGATGTCGGCGGTCATTACGGAGGGGCCTCGATTTCTCTTGTCTCTTGGGAGGGGCGGGTGGGGGACTGGGATAGATCATAGCAGGGGGTAGGGGGGCTGCTGCTATCATCGGATGCGGGGTCGCGGCGAGAGCGACCGCGTTCGGCGAGGGCGCGCGTCTGCGGGTTTCGCGAGCCTGTTGCGACGGGAGCGGCTGTGCAGGACATTTCAGTGGGAGTCGACATTATTGAGATTGAGCGGATTGCTGCGACGCTGGAGCGGTTCGGGGAGCGATTTCTGCAGCGGGTGTATACGGAGGACGAGGCTGTGTACTGTCGCGGTCGGGCGGCGCAGCTTGCGGCGCGCTTCGCCGCCAAGGAGGCGGTGATGAAGGCTCTGGGTTCGGGGACGCGTGGAGTGGGTTGGCGGGAGGTTGAGGTGAGGCGCAAGCGTTCGGGGGAGCCGGAGATTGCGCTGCACGGGCGGGCGGCTGTTCGGGCGGCGGAGCTTGGCATTGGGCGCTTTGCGGTTAGCTTGTCGCACTCGCGGAGGTATGCGGTTGCGTCGGTCGTGGGGAGGCTTCCGTGAAGGTTGTGACCACGGAGCAGATGCGTTTGCTGGAGCGGCGCGCGGCGGAGGCGGGGATTTCGGAGGATGCGCTGATGGAGCAAGCGGGGCTTGCTGTCGCGCGCAGCGTTAGCCGGATTCTTGATGGTCCGCGGGGGAAGCGCGTGGTTGTGCTTGTTGGTCCGGGGAACAACGGGGGAGACGGGATGGTGGCGGCGCGTTATCTGGCTGATTGGGGGGCTGTGGTTACGCTGTATATGACGACGGCTCGCCGGAGGGACGACAAGTTTGACGATTGCCGGGAGCGTCGCGTGCGGGTGGTTGAGGCGGGGGCGGATCTTGAGCAGTGGCAGCTTGCGAGCTATGTGTCGCTTGCGGATCTCGTGCTCGACGCGATTCTGGGGATAGGGTCGCATTCTGGGCTTGGCGGGGATCTGCTGGGGGTTGTGGAGGCGATCGGCAGGATGAGGTCGCGGGAGGGGCCAGCGTTCGTGGCTCTGGATGTTCCGACGGGTTTGGCGGCTGACACGGGGGAGTGCGACGAGGCGTGTTTTCCTGCGGATGTGACGCTGACGCTAGGTGCGCCGAAGCTTGGGCTGTTGCAGTTTCCGGGGGCTGCACGCGCTGGGGTTGTGGAGACGCTCCCGATTGGTCTGCCGCCGGGGTCGCTGGACGATCTTGCTGTTGATTTGGCGGACGCGGAGCTTGTTGGAGGGATTCTTCCGGAGCGGCGGCTTGATGGCCACAAGGGGAGTTTCGGGAGCGTGGCGGTGGTTGGGGGGAGCAGGCGGTTTGTGGGGGCGCCTGTTCTTGCGGCGGCGGGGGCTTATCGGGCGGGGGCGGGGCTGGTTGCGCTCGCGGCTCCGGAGAGCATCCGGCTTGCGGCGGCGGCGCTGTTGCCGGAGCAGACGCATTTGCCGCTGAGCGAGTCTGGGGAGGGGACGGTGTCGCCTGCGGCGGCTGGGGCGGCGCGGGAGGCGCTCGAGGGGTCGTCTGCGGGGGTTGTGGGGCCTGGGCTGGGGAGCGGGGAGGCGGTTTCGGGGTTTCTTCGGGGTCTTTTGCTGACGGGCGAGGCGATCGAGACGCCGCTGGTGGTGGACGCTGACGCGCTGAATATGCTTGCGGGGGCTTACGGGTGGGAGTCGCGGTTCGGGGCGCAGGCTGTGCTGACGCCGCATCCGGGGGAGATGGGGCGTCTGCTGGGGACGTCGGCGGGCGAGGTTCAGCGGGACCGTCTCGGGGCGGCGCTGGAGGGGGCGAGGCGGTGGGGTCAGGTGGTTGCGCTGAAGGGGGCTCATACGGTGGCGGCCTCTCCGGACGGGCGCATCGCGCTGAGCCCGTTCGCGAATCCTGCGCTTTCGTCGGCGGGGACTGGGGATGTGCTGGCTGGGGTTATCGGGGGGCTTCTGGCGCAGGGGATGAGCTGCTACGAGGCTGCGGTTGCGGGGGCGCACTTGCATGGGGCGGCTGGCGATCGCTGGCGCGCGGAGAACGGAAGCGGGGGGCTTTTGGCGTGGGATCTTCTGTCGCTGCTTCCGAGGGCTGCAGAAGAGCTGCGGGGCGGCGCTAGGGGAAGCGCTTTCCGCGGCTGAGCGTTCCGTGCTATAAATGAAGCGTTGGACTTCAGGCGCCCGGCATGGACGAGTGAAAGTCTCCTCTACACAGCGCGAGCAGCGCGAAGCTGTCCTCACCGTCGAGCTTGACAACGACGATGTTGAGCCGTACCTGGAGCAAGCGTACCGGCAGGCGGTGCGCCGTCTTGCGATTCCGGGTTTCCGCAAGGGCAAGGCTCCTCGCCGTATCGTTGAGCAGATGTATGGGCGGGGGTATCTGCTCAATCAGGCGATCGACACGCTTATTCAGGACTTCACGTTCAGGGCGGTCGAGACGCAGGGACTGGATATCGGGGGGGCGCCGTCTGTCGACATCAGCGAGTACGATCCGCCTGCGTTCACGGCGACTGTTCCTCTGGAGCCCGAGGTTGACCTTGGGGACTATGCGTCTGTGCGGGCGCCGAAAGACAAGGCGTCGGTCGAAGATGCGCAGGTGGAGGGGATACTCGAGCGGTTGCGGGTTGATCTGGCTGTGTGGGAGCCGGCGGACGATGCTGTTCGTATGGATGATCTCATCAATCTGACGATTGCTGGGTGGGTTGACGATGAGGGGGAGGAGAGCGGACGCAGGGAGATAGTCCGCAGCGAGGAGACTGATTACATTCCGCGTCCGGGCGTGAGCTTTCCTGTGCCGGGTTTGGACGAGGGTCTTGTTGGACTTCCGGCGGGGGAGCGGCGGGCGTTCGATGCGGTTGTTCCGGAGGATGCGGCGAATTCTGATCTGGCGGGGAAGACGGTTCACTTCGAGGCGACGGTTCATTCGATCAAGCGGAAGAATCTTGCGGAGCTGGACGACGAGTTCGCGAAGGGCGTTGAGGATGGTTATGAGTCGCTCGAGGCTCTGCGGGAGAAGATTAGGGGGGACTTGCTCGCCAGGGCGGAGGACGCCGCGAGAGCGAAGCATCAGGGGGAGGTTATCGCGAAGGTGGTTGAGGGGGCGTCGATCGAGATTTCGCCCCTTATTGTCGACCGCGAGGTTGATCAGCACGTGCGCGGTTTGCAGGAGAATGTGAAGACCGGGCGGGTGAGTTTCGAGGATTACCAGGAGTATCTGAGCTGGCAGGGGATGTCTGACGAGGATATCCACGCTCAGGCGCGTCCGAAGGCGGAGGAGCGTCTGAAGCGGGCGCATGTGCTTCGGGCGGTGGCTGCCAGGGAGTCTGTCGAGGCGACTGAGGATGACGTTGAGCGGGAGATTGAGTCCATCGTGTCGGGGGCGGGAGAGTCAGCCGACGAAGTTCGCAAGCTCTTCGAGGACCCTGAGCGGAGGGATTCGATCCGGCGCGTGTTGGTGAATCGCAAGACAGTGGAGCTTTTGAGCGAGATGGCTCTGGGCAGCGATGGCGTTTCCGCGCCTGCTGAATCGGAGTCCGCGCCTGCCGTCGAGGCTGACGGGGCGGACTCCGAGGATGGAGGAGAGGGCGGGGACGCTCGGCAATCGGGAGAGGACTAGATGCACGACTGGCTGACTCATGGACTGACGGGCGCCTCCGAGGCGGGTATGACGCGGAACATCATTCCGATGGTTATCGAGACGGGGGCGCGGGGGGAGCGCGCGTACGATATCTATTCGATGCTCCTGAAGGAGCGGATTGTTTATCTGGGGACTCCTATCAACGATCAGGTGTCGAATCTGATTGTTGCGCAGCTGCTGTATCTGGAGCGGGAGGATCCGGAGAAGGACATCAACCTGTACGTGAATAGTCCTGGGGGGAGCATCACTGCGGGGTTGGCGATCTACGACACGATGCAGCTGATCAAGCCGGACGTTTCGACGATCTGCGTGGGGATGGCGGCGAGCATGGGGACGGTGCTTCTTACGGGAGGAGCGGCGGGGAAGCGGTTCGCGCTTCCGAACTCGACGATTCATATGCATCAGGCGATGGGGGGAGCGCAAGGGCAGGCGTCGGATGTCGAGATTGTGGCGCGGGAGATTCTGCGGTTGCAGGACAAGCTGCGGAATATTCTGGTGAAGCACACGGGGCAGACGTACGAGAAGATTGCGCGTGACAGCGATAGGGATTTCTATCTTCCGGCGGAGGACGCGAAGGAGTACGGCCTCGTCGACGAGGTTCTGGGGAGCCCTCTTGGGTCTACGAACGGCGCGGAGCTGGCCAGGAGCGAGCCGGCTCTGGGCGGCGCGGGCGTTTCCGCGCCTGCCGTCGAGGCTGGCGGCGCGGACTCCGAGGCTGGGGGAGCGGGCGGGGACGCTCGGCGATCGGGAGAGGATTAAGGGATGCGCGACTGGCCGATTCAGGGATTGCTGGGCGCTTCCGCGGCGGATGCGGCGCGGAACATCATTCCGATGGTTATCGAGTCGGGGGCGCGAGGGGAGCGCGCGTACGATATCTATTCGATGCTCCTGAAGGAGCGGATCGTTTATCTGGGGACTCCTATCAACGATCAGGTGTCGAATCTGATTGTTGCGCAGCTGCTGTATCTGGAGCGGGAGGATCCGGACAAGGACATCAACCTGTATGTGAACAGTCCTGGGGGGAGCATCACTGCGGGGCTGGCGATCTACGACACGATGCAGTTGATCAAGCCGGACGTTTCGACGATCTGCGTGGGGATGGCGGCGAGCATGGGGACGGTGCTCCTTGCGGGGGGAGCGGCGGGGAAGCGGTTCGCGCTTCCGAACTCGACGATTCATATGCATCAGGCGATGGGTGGGGTTCGGGGTCAGGCGTCGGATATCGAGATTGAGGCGCGGGAGATTCTGCGGTTGCAGGACAAGCTGCGGAGCATTCTGGTGAAGCACACGGGGCAGACGTACGAGAAGATTGCGCGCGACAGCGATAGGGATTTCTATCTTCCGGCGGAGGACGCGAAGGAGTACGGCCTCGTCGACGAGGTTCTGGGGCTGCCGCAGCGCCCAGCGTTGGCGGGGGAGTAGAAGAGGGCTCGTCGAACGAGGCGCTGGGCCCTTGAGGCAGCTACGCATGGCGCCGGATCTCAAAACCAGGATGGTTTGCGACTATGGCGAATAATTCCGCGGCGACGCCGACTCGAGGCGAGCATGTTTGCAGCTTTTGCGGGAAGGCGCAGGCGAGCGTTAAGCGTTTGATCGCCGGGCCGGGTCGGGTGTTCATCTGCGACGAGTGCGTGCGGTTGTGTCAGCAGATCATCTCGGAGGAGAGCGCGCAGCCTGCTGCGGCGGCCGCTGAGGCGCCGCGGAGCCTTCCGCCGAAGGAGATCGCGGAGCGGCTCGATGAGTATGTGATAGGTCAGGACAGGGCGAAGCGGGTTCTGAGCGTCGCGGTGTATAACCACTACAAGCGCGTGTGGTCGAATGCTGGTTCCGGGGATGTTGAGATTCAGAAGAGCAACATTCTGTTGCTGGGGCCGACGGGGTCGGGGAAGACGCTGTTCGCTCAGACTCTTGCGCGGATTCTGGATGTTCCGTTTGCGATTGCAGACGCGACGTCGCTAACGGAGGCAGGGTACGTGGGGGAGGATGTTGAGAACATTCTGCTGCGGTTGATTCAGGCGGCGGACTACGATGTGTCGAGGGCGGAGAAGGGGATTATCTATATTGATGAGATCGATAAGCTTGCGCGGAAGGCGGCGAATCCGTCCATTACGCGGGATGTTTCGGGTGAGGGGGTGCAGCAGGCGCTGCTGAAGCTGATTGAGGGGTCTGTGGCGAATGTGCCGCCGCAGGGAGGGCGGAAGCATCCGCAGCAGGAGTTTCTTCAGCTTAATACGGCGAATATTCTGTTCATCTGCGGGGGGGCGTTCGATGGTCTGGAGCAGGTTATTGCGCGGCGTGTGATGACGAATCATCGTATCGGTTTTCACTCTGACAAGACAGGGGCGGGGACGGAGGATGAGATCCGGGAGGCTGTGGAGCCGGAGGATCTCATCGAGTACGGGTTCATTCCGGAGCTGATCGGGCGCTTGCCTGTGGCGGCGAGCCTGCAGCGGCTCGACAAGGAGTCGCTGGTGCGGGTGCTGACGGAGCCGCGGAATGCTGTGGTGAAGCAGTTCGAGCATCTTTTCGAGCTTGACGGGGTAGAGCTTGTGTTTACGCAGCAGTCGCTGGAGGCGGCGGCGAAGCAGGCGATGGATCGTCAGACGGGGGCGCGTAGCCTGCGGACGATCATTGAGGAGGCGCTGCTGGACGTGATGTTCGAGCTGCCGTCGCTCGAGCATGTGGCGAAGTGCGTTATCGACGGGGACGGCGACGGGAATCTCACGCGTCCTGTTCTGTGGTCGGAGTCTGGCCAGACGATCGACTTGGGGTGTCGGGCGGGGAGCGACGCCGATGATGGTCCCAAGCAGCTCGCGGCGCCGCTTGATCTGGATGCTCAGGAGGCGAAGTCGGCGTGATGGGGCGTTCGCCGGGCGTCGGGGAGATGTCCGGGGACGGGGGATTTGGGGTCCTGTTCCGCGGCGTTTTGGAATAGGGATAGGCGATGTCAGGGCGCCTGAGGGAGGGTTGCTGGCAGTTGGCTCCCGCGGTAGGACTCGAACCTACGACCAGTCGGTTAACAGCCGACCGCTCTACCAACTGAGCTACGCGGGAGCGCGGGAGCGGGCCTCGCAACGCGAGGGAGCGTGTAGATTGTAGCAGAGGCGCGGGGGGTTGCGCATCGCGGGCGGAGCCACGCGATGCGGTCGGCTGGCGTGACGGGCTTATGCATTCTCGAATAGTGGTTGTTGGCTCTTGCATGATGGATCTGGTCTCGCGGGTCGAGACGGCTCCGGAGAGGGGGGAGACTGTGTTCGGCGCAGGGTTCGTTACGGCGCCGGGCGGGAAGGGGCTGAATCAGGCGGTGGCGGCCGCGCGGCTTGGCGCGGATGCGGCGCTTGTGAGCCGCGTTGGGGATGACGTGTTCGGGCGTCAGTTGCTTGACGCGTGCGATGCGGAGGGGGTTGATCGCGCTCATGTTTCGGTTGACGCAGAGAGCGGCTCTGGGGTGAGCCTGGTTATCGTTGATGCGGGCGGGGAGAACCGGATCGTCGCGAATGCGCGGGCTAACGCGTCGCTGGAGGCTGGGCATGTGGACGCGGCGTTCGAGGGGGCGGCGCCCGCGGCGGCGCTGCTGTGCCACGAGGCTCCGGATGCGCCGCTTGTCCGCGCTGCGGAGCTGGCTCGGCGGGCTGGGGCCTGGGTGGTGTTCAACGCCGCGCCGGCGGGTTCTGTTCCTGCTGAGCTTATGGAGCTGACCGATGTGGTTGTGGTCAACGAGTCTGAGGCTGCGGCGCTGACGGGCATTGCGCCGACAGGGCGGGAGGAGGCTCTGAGGGCTGCGCGCGCCCTTGTGGGTTTGGGGCCGGGGGCCGCGGCCGTAACGCTGGGAGCTGCGGGGTCGGTGGTTTTCTCCAGGGAGGATGGAGGTTGTCAGGTGGAGGCGTTTGCGTCGGAGGCTGTGGACGCTACGGGCGCGGGGGACGCGTTCTGCGGAGCGCTGACGGTTGGTTTGTGCGCGGGTGTCGGGCTTGCGGATGCGGCGCGGCTCGGCAACGCGGCGGGCGCTCTCGCGGCGCGGGTTCTGGGGGCGGCGCCGTCGATGCCGCGTCGAGCCGCTGTGTTCGGGCTTGCGGATGTTGCGGCGCTGCGAGGGTTACAATAGAGGGTAGACAGAAACCGAGGAGGGCGCTGATATGGCGATTCGCATAAACGATACGGTTCCGGATTTCACTGCGGAGACGAGCGAGGGGACGATTTCGTTCCATGAGTGGCTGGGCGACGGGTGGGGGATGCTGTTCTCGCATCCGAAGGATTTCACGCCGGTGTGCGCGACGGAGCTTAGTCATGTGGTTGGCATTCGCGATGAGTTCGCCGCCCGCAACTGCAAGGTGATCGGGCTGAGCGTCGACAAGGTTGAGGATCATCAGCGATGGGCCGACGATATTGCCGATCTTGCCGGGGCGCCGCTGAATTTCCCGATCATCGCGGACGATAGTCTGGAGGTTGCGAAGCTGTACGATATGCTGCCCGCCGACGCCGGCGATTCGGCGGAGGGGCGGACGGCGGCGGACAATATGACGGTGCGGACGGTTTTTCTGGTGGGGCCGGACAAGAAGCTCAAGATGAGTATGACGTATCCGATGAGCACGGGGCGGAACTTTGATGAGCTGCTGCGGGTAATCGATTCGACGCAGCTCACTGTTAATCACAAGGTGGCTACTCCCGCCAACTGGCGGAAGGGGGACGATGTTGTGATTCTGCCCGCGGTGAACGACGAGGCGGCCAAGGATCTGTTTCCTGAGGGGTGGGAGACGGTGAAGCCGTATCTTCGCAAAGTGTCTGACCCGAGCGCGTAGTTTCTGAAGGGGCGGCGCACGGGGTCTCAGTGGCACAGACGCAGAGGCGAGTCGGAACGAGAGCCCTCCCGTGGAAGCGGGAGGGCTCTCTGCTTGGGGGCTGGGGAGCTGGCGACCCGGACGGGACTTGAACCCGTGATCTCCTCCTTGACAGGGAGGTGTGTTTGCCTGACTACACCACCGGGCCGCGGTGGATGCTTGCCCCGGCTACGCCGGGGCGGTTAGAACGATCACCCTATGCCGTTGTAGCCCACGATGACGAGGTCGCCTTCGACCATTACGGGGGTGATGCGCTCGCCGCCGGTGAGGCGTTCGACTTCGGCGATGAGCTCGGGGCGTTCGTCGAGGTCGATCTGCTGGTACGCGACGCCGTCTTTGTCGAGGTCGTGCATAAGCGCGTCCGAGTATGAGCACTCGGGCCGCGTGTAGACGATCAGCGCGGGGGAATCGGTCATAGTGGTTACATCATAGCAGGAGTTGGGGCGTTAAACTAGCGGGCTAGCGGGGCTGGCGCGTCTGTTCGCTCGCGAATGGGGATGCTGAGGCAGCCGCCGCGGGAGATGGTTATGGCTACGATGCTTGCAGCTGTCCTTCGGGGGCTTGGGGATATCGTGTGCGACGAGGTTGCTGTTCCGGAGCCGTCGCGGGACAAGGCGCTTGTGAGGATGCGCATGGCCTCTATCTGCGGGACGGATCTTCATTACGTTTATCGCGGCTGGCCGCGCAATGAGTATCCGATGTCGCCGGGAGAGCCGGGGCATGAGGGGGTGGGGGTTGTTGTGGATCCTGGGCTGACGGGATTTGCGGAAGGGGCGCTTGTTCTTACGGTTCCCAATATCTGGGAGGCGCGCAATTTTGCGGAGTATCAGGCGGTTTCGGGTCATTTTCTTGTGGAGCTTCCGAGCGATCGCCCTGCGGCGGAGTTGATGATGGCGCAGCAGCTAGGCACGGTTATCTTCGCGGCGCGCAAGCTTCCTGAGATGACGGGCAAGACTGCGGTGGTGATAGGGCAGGGGAGCGCGGGGCTGTTTCACGACTTTTATCTTCGGCGTCTGGGGGCGGCCCGCATCATCGCCATTGAGCCGAACCGGGACCGGAGGGAGGCGGGGCGGGCTCTGGGGGTGGACGATTTGGTTGACGTTACGGGCGAGCGGGGGACGGAGGCTGTTCTGGAGCTTACAGGGGGCAGGGGGGCGGAGGTTGTGGTCGACGCTGTTGGGGGAGGGTCGACGCTTAATGAGGCGGTGCGGATGGCGCGGGCGGAGGGGCATATTCATGTGTTCGGGCTGCCCACGGGGTTTGAGCCGACGCTGTTCGATCTGAGCTCGTACTTTCTGAAGAGGCTTGATATGCGGACGATATTCGGGGCGCAGGACGAGCCGGGTCTGGCGTCGTTCAGGGCGGCGCTGGACCTTATCGTTCGGGGGGAGATAGATATGGAGCCGTACGTTACGCATATGCTGCCTATCGAGCGGGTGGGGGATGCGTTCGAACTGGCTGGGGCTCCGCGCGACGGCGCGCTGAAGGTGTCGTTGTCGATGTGAAGGGTGGTTCTGGAGGGTCGGGGACGGGGGATGGACGGCTGCGCGGGGCGGCGCTTGACACATTCGAACATAGCGCGATAATCTCTGCTGCGCACCTTGCGGCGGAGTGTCGGCGTTGTTAGAGGATGCTGTTGATTCCCCGCATGCGCAGGTTAAGGAGGAAGCCGTGACAGGTATGCACTCGCTGATTTCGCGACGGTGGGCAGTTGTGTGGATAGCAGCTGCGCTGTTGGGCGCTCTTGCCCTGATAGCGGGGCTTTCAGGCGCTGAGAGCGCGCGGGCGGACGGGCACGCCTCGGGGACGGAGAAGCTCGTTGTGACCCCCTCGGAGGCGGATTTCGTTCCGGGCACCCGATCGTCCGCTACGGCGGTGTGGGTTTATGGGTCTGGATTTCTGCCTGGGGCTGAGGTGATTGTGTTGATTGCCGACAGCCGCGGCGTCGCGACGGACATCGGCGCGCTTTCGGGCGTCGATGTGATGGCGAATGAAGACGGAGCGTTTGGATTCGAGTGGGTGTTCGGCCGTTTCACCCGAACCGGGGTTGGCGCAGAAGGGATGTTCACGGTTCGCGCGGTTGACGCGGGGACGTTTGATGATCTTGCGACGGCGCCTCTGGCTCTCTGCAACCTCAGCGCGAGGGCAGAGGGCGAGTCGGTTCCCAGCCACTGCTCGGGCTAGCGGCGGGCAGTGGCGAACGATTACAGGCGCAGGGCGCATTAGCATTAGGAGGACTCAGTGACTCGGATGTACACAGCAGCAGGAAGGCGGTCGGCTCCCCTGTGGGTTCTGGCTGGCCTCGTGATTGGCCTCGCTGCGGCGCTGGCGATTACGGGCGTTCAGAGTGCGGGAGCGACGGGGCACACGACTGGCAACGAGCGCATCGCGCTCTCGGCCAACGAGGTGGATTTCGAACCGGGACTGAGCCGCTCGAAGGTGAGTGTGTGGATCCGCGGATCGGGGTTTCAGCCGGGCCGCGAGATTACGTTGCTCGCGTCGGACAGCGCGGGGGCTCTGTATGAGATAAGCGGTTGCCGTCAGACGGACGACGGGGTTTGCGACCCGGGGGCTCGGCGTGACGGGGGCGGGGCTCCGTGGCCGCTGATTACGAACGAGGATGGCGCGTTCGCCAGCAATTGGCTGCTTGGGCGGTTCACGCGCCAGAACGTAGGGACGGAGGCGCTGGTCACTATCTGGGCTGTTGAGACGGCGAGCTATGAGTTTCTTGCCAGCGCGCCGTTGGCTCTTTGCAATCTGAACAATCGTGAGGAAGGCGCGGAAGTCCCGGACTTCTGCTCGGCCTAAGCGCGAGTCACAGAGGAGGAAATCGTGACGAGTACTGTAGCAAGCCACCCCCGGGCTGTGGTTTTCGCGCTCATCGCAGCAGGGATCAGCCTTGGGCTTATCGCCGGGTTTACGATGTTCACGCCGAGAGCGGCGTCGGCTGACGGGCACATCACGGGTCTGGAGAATGTGGTGGTTGACGACATTGTGGTTGACCACGAGTTGGGGAATCGTTCTTCGGGGCAGAAGGTTCGCGTCTGGGGTTCGGGATTCGCGCCTGGGCAAGAGGTCATTCTTATGGTGAACGACGGGCCGGGCACGCCGTCGGACATTACGGCGTTCACGAGCAACAGGGTGCGAGAGTCCGGGACGATTGTCGCGAACGATCGCGGCGCGTGGACGACGGTGTGGACGCTTGGGCGGTTCACGCGTCAGCGTTCGGGGATTGGTCCTGGGGATGGTGAAGTTGAGCGTATGCGCGCTCTGAGCGTTGTGGATCCCGGGACGTTTGACACGATTACGAGCACGCCGCTTGCGTTCTGCCGCATCAGTGATCGGGTGGAGATGGAGGCGGAGATTGCAGCGATGCAGGCGGAGCATGATGCGTTGCAGATGAAGATTGACGCGTTGATGAACCTCGAGAAGCCTGTTGCTTTGAGCGAGTCCACGTGGATGCTCATTACGGTTCTGCGGGACTATGTGATGGCGTCGGGAACGCTTGAGGCGATGGCGGCGGAGAAGGCTGCGGCGATCGAGGCGGCGATGGCTCATTCGGAGGTTCCGCAGCACTGTCCCTCGTAAGGGGTTAGCGTTGGGGGGATATAGAGTTAGAAGGCCGTCCGGCGGTGCGCCGGGCGGCCTTTTGTTTGGAGTTCCCCGTTTCCGCGGGAGCAGGGCGCGGATGGGGAGCGGGGCAAGGTAATGAGGATTCCCCGGCGAACGCGGGAACAGCGGGATGGGGCAGGGACGCGAGACACGGAACGAAGGATGGGGCGAGGCAACCGCGCGGCCTGGGGCGGTAGAATGCTGGGAGTCTACGCGCGGAGGATGGGGATGGAGCCTTATCGGGGCATTGATCTGCTGGGGATCGAGGGTCTGCTGACGGACGAGGAGCGGCAGACGCGCGATGCGATGCGGGCGTTCGTCGAGGCGGAGGCGATGCCGGCTGTTGTTCCGCACTTTCGGGAGGGGACGTTTCCGATGAGGCTTGTCGCGCGGATGGGGGAGCTTGGGATCTTCGGCGCGCACATTAGCGGGTATGGTTGCGCAGGGGTCGGGGCTGTGAGCTACGGGCTGATTATGCAGGAGCTGGAGCGGGCTGATTCGGGGTACCGCTCTTTCGCCTCGGTGCAATCGTCGCTTGCGATGACTGCGATTTACCGGTATGGGAGCGAGGAGCAGCGTGTGCGGTACTTGCCGGAGATGGCGGCTGGGCGGGTTGTCGGCGCGTTCGCGCTGACGGAGGCTGATCATGGGAGCGATCCTGCGGGGATGGAGACGCGCGCGGTTGCGGTGGACGGCGGCTACGAGATTCGGGGGTCGAAGATGTGGATCACGAACGCGGGAGTGGCCGATGTGGTGGTTGTGTGGGCGAAGCTCGGCGATGAGGTACGCGGGTTTCTTGTGCCGGCGACGCTGCCTGGGGTTGCGCGGGAGAACATCCACAACAAGCTGTCGATGAGGATGAGCGTTACGAGCGGGATCACGTTCGACGATGTGCGCGTGGGGGAGGGTGCGATTCTGCCGGAGGCGCGAGGGCTCGGGGCTGCGCTGGAGTGTTTGAATTCGGCGCGCTACAGCATCATCTGGGGGGTGTGCGGGGCCGCCGCCGACTCGCTGCATACGGCTATTGAGTACGTGAAGGAGCGCGAGCAGTTCGGGCGTCCGTTGGCGTCGTTCCAGCTTGTGCAGCAGAAGCTGGCGGATATGGCGACGGCGCTTTCGAAGGCGCAGCTTCTTGCGCTTCACGTCGGGCGGCTGAAGGAGGCGGGCAAGCTCCACTGGTCGCACATCAGTATGGGCAAGTACAGCAACACGGTGGTTGCGCTTGATATTGCGCGGACGTGCCGCGATCTGCTGGGAGCTGCCGGCATAACCGATGATTTTTCGCCGATGCGCCACGCGATGAACCTCGAGACTGTCCACACGTACGAGGGGACGCAGCATATGCATCAGCTGATTCTGGGGCGTCGTCTTACGGGGTTGAACGCGATATCGTGAGCGGAGCGGGGCGTCGCCTTTCCCTGAACGGGGGCGGGGCGGATAATCTTGCGGGGAGCAAGGAGGCGCTATGAAGGCTGTTCGTTTCTATGAGTTTGGGGGTCCGGATGTGCTGCGAGTCGAGGAGGTTCCCGACCCGCGGCCTGGCGACGGGGATGTTCTGGTTCGTTTGGCGGCGTCGGGGGTGAATCCGTCTGAGGTGTCGCGGCGCGCGGGGCGGATGGGGCAGGCGGTTGAGTTCCCTGCGATGCTTGGGATCGAGGGGGCAGGCACGGTGGTGGAGACTGGGAAGGATGCGACTTCGGTGAAGGTTGGGGATCGCGTAATCGTTCGGCAGCCGCCGTACTCGTATGCTGAGTTCGTCGTTGTTCCGGAGCGGTCGGCGTATCTTGTTCCGGACAATCTTGGGCTGGTTGAGGCGTCGACGGTTGCAATCATCTATACGACGGCGTGGGCGGCGATGCGTGTTCGGGGCGAGGCGAAGGCTGGGGATACTGTGCTCGTGCAGGCGGCGGCGTCCGGGGTGGGGATCGCGGCTGTGCAGCTCGCGAAGCTGCTGGGCGTGACTGTTATCGGCACGGCCAGCAGCGCGGAGAAGCTGGATTGGGCGAAGGGGTACGGTTTGGATTACGGCATTAACTATGCGGAACAGGACTTTGTGGAGGAGGCGAAGCGGCTCACTGACGGGCGCGGGGTGGATGTTATCGTCGACGGGGTGGGGGGCGACGCGCTGGCCAGGGGGATCAACGCGCTTGCGCGGTTCGGGCGTCTTGCGGTGTTTGGCGGGGCGGGGGGTCGCGAGACGACGTTTCCGGTGGCGGGGCTGTATCGCAATGCGGTGTCGGTTGTGGGGGCGGGGGGAGCGCTCACGTCGCCGGAGGATTTCCGTCAGATTCTTGCGTGGTTCGGGGAGGGGAAGTTGCGTCCGACGATCGACAGGGTTTGGCCACTTGCGGACGCTGTCGAGGCTCATCGATATCAGGAGTCGCGTCAGATTAAGGGCAAGTCGGCGCTTGTTATCAGGGAGGAGGAGTAGGCGTTGCGCGAGCGTCCGTTCGCGTCTTAGGGGCGCGGCGGGTTTGGCGGGACGCTGTTGGGGGCGGGACAGGCGATTCGGGGGACGGACCAGGAGGTTGGCATGCCATCGGAGTGGATGCGGATAAGCGTTGGGGAGGGGGAGATGGATGCGTATGCGGCGCTGCCGGAGGGAGCGGGTCCGCATCCTGGGGTGGTTGTGGCGATGCATGTGTTCGGAGTGGACCGGTTCGTGCAGGGGAAGTGCGACGAGCTTGCCGAGGCTGGTTACGCGGCTATTGCGCCGTACCTTTTCCATCGCTCCGGGGTGGGGAACGACGAGCTGATCGGCTACGCTTTCGAGGATCCGAAGCGGCGGGAGACGGCGATGCCGCTGAAGGATGGGCTTCGGGACAGCGAACTTGTCGAGGATATGCTCGCTGCGCTGCGGCGCTTGCAGGGGATCCCGGGGGTGGGAGGGCCGTTCGGGGTTACTGGCTTCTGCATTGGGGGGCGCGTCGCCTATCTCCTGGCTGTTGGGTCGGATGAGTTTTCGGCGTGCGCGGATTTCTACGGTACGGACGTTGACTTGCCGTGGGGGGAGGGCGCTTCGCCGCTCGCCTTGACGTCGGGGCTGGATTGTCCGCTTGTTGGCTTCTTCGGGGGTCTTGATTCGAATCCTGCGCCGGCGGATGTGGACAAGCTGGAGGCCGAGCTTGAGCGGGAGGGGAAGGATTACGAGTTCCATCGGTATTCTGAGGGGCAGCATGCGTTCAACGACCCGTTCAATCCGGTTCGCTGGAATTCGGCGATTGCCGCGGACGCGTGGGAGAAGCTGATTGGATTCTTCGACAGGGCTTTGAAGCGAGGAGTTACGGTTGGATGACTGCTGTTGTTGGGGTGTTCGATGAGCGCGAGGCTGCTATCGCCGCCGAGGAGCTGCTGGACGCGGCGGGATTCGGCGCGCGCATTGCTGTAGCGCGCGCATTGCCGGACGACGCTCCGGGTCCGCCGCGACTTGAGCGTCGCGGCGAGAGGATGCTGCGGGGTGCGGTGAAGTGGGGGATTCTGGGTTCGCTGCTTGTTGAGGGGCCGTCGTTGGTTGCCGTTATAGCTTTTCCGCTTGATTTGAACGTGAAGGTTCTGGTGGCGGCTACGATGTGGAAGTTCGGGGCGGCGTTCGGCTCGTGGATCGGGGCAATGGCTGCGACCGAGGAGGGTCTTGACGACGAGGTAGCGGCGGAGTACGAGCATCATCTTGCCTGTGGGCGTTCGCTGATTGCGGTGGATGTTCCGGCGCGTCTGCGTCCGGGGGTGCGGGGCGCACTGCTGGAGAGCGGGGCTCTCGGAGTGCGCGATGTGCGGGGGGCGTTCGCGCTGAAGCGTCCGGCGCGTTCGGCTCGCGGGGTTTCTGGTCGGGCGTAGGGCGGTTGCTGTCTAGCTTTCACTTTGGCATCCAGGGCGGGGGTTCTTGGTTGGCGCAGGGCGATTGCAGCAGCGCGCGCTTTGCGCTGGGGCGGGCTACCGGAGGCGTTTGAGCATCGGCACGTGGTTGATGCCCGCCTCGACGAAGGGGGCTCCTGCGACGCGATAGCCGAGGTTGGCGTAGAGGGTTTGGATGTAGCGCTGGGAGTGCAGGCTTACTTCGGGGGCGCCCATTCGGAGAGCTTCCGCCTCGAGGGCGGAGACGAGCATTGCGGCGATGCCTTGCCGCCGCCACGGGGGGAGGACGGCGACGCGTCCGATGCGGGGGGTGGTCTCGCGGGTGAGGCGCGCTGTTCCGACGACGCGGCCGGCGCTGACGGCGACGACGTGGGTGGCGGAGGCGTCGAGCGCGTCCTGCTCCAGTTCGGGCGGGACGTTCTGTTCGGCGACGAATACAGCGCGCCGGACGGCGAGGGCGGCTTGCTGGTCTGCGCTGTCTGCGGCGACGCGGATTTCGATGCGATTGGGCTGGTTGGGCTTGGGCATCGGGCGAGTATAACGTTTGGACAAGTGAGTCTCGCTATTTGGGGAGGGGCGAGCGGGCGTAGGGGCGGGGTGTTTCAGCATTCGCGCGACCGAGGGGCAGGGGCGGGTAATGATGGGCGTCGTGGCATAGGCTGGTAGGTTGGTCCGATGCGTGGGATTGGGTCAGCGGGGACGGGGGGTGGAGTGTGGCGGGTGGCATCGGGGGGAGGGCGGATTGGGGGCGGGAGCGGGGGGCTAGATTGCTCCGATACGCGGGGTTTGGTCGGCGAGGACGATGGTTGCGGTTACGCAGGGTTCTCCGCCTACGGCTATTGTTTTGTGTCCCTTGCCGACGATGTTGTCCATGAGGCGGGCCTCGCCGGCTCCGAACACTTTCTGGGAGCCGTCGGGGTAGGTGATCTGGAGGGCTCCGGAGAGGATGATGACGAACTGACGCTGGGGGGCGGGATGCCAGTCCTGTTCGACGTTTGGGGGGCGGATGCCGAATTTGATGTTCGTGGCGTCGATGCCGTCGAGCCACTCCTGGTGGTCGTTGAGGTTGATGGGCTGCCAGGCGGTGTCGCCGTTGGAGTCGGTGTACATACGGGAGGTTCCCATTGTTGTTGTCCTGTCCTTTCGCGCACGGAGCGTTTGGCTCGCGGGGTTGGGGGATTGTCTGCACACGCTATCGTAGCTGACGGGTTTTGTTTCGGGGCGTTGGAGGCGGAGCGGGGCGTTGCGGCGGGGTGGAGTCTGGCGGGCGGTGGGCATTGCGGCAGGGTGTGGAGGGGCTAGGTGTAGAGGGAGCGTTCGTCGATGACTCGGCGGGCTTTGAATTGGGTGCGTTCGAGTTCGCCGGGTTGTTTGAGTTCGACGTTTGCGCGGACGCCGAGGGTTGCTGCGAGGTTGGATTCGAGGGCGCGCTTGACGGCTGCGGCGTCGGCGTTGGGGTTTGCGATTTCGGCGAGGACGGTTAGCTCGTCCATTGCGCGTTCGCGGGAGACGATCATTCGGAATTCGCCGGCGAGCTGAGGCATTGCGCGGACGACATTCTCGACGGCGCTGGGGTAGACGTTCTCGCCGCGGACGGTGACGGCGTCGTCGACGCGGCCGTAGATTCCTTTGGGGAGGGATGGGTAGGTTCGACCGCAGGGGCAGGGGTCGTTTGACCATTGGGCGAGGTCGCCGGACCAGAACCGGATGAGGGGTTGGGATGCGCGTTCGAGGTGGGTGTAGACGGGGACGCCTTCGTCGCCGTAGGGGACGACTTCGCGGGTTGTGGGGTGGAGGAGCTGGGTGTAGACCATATCTTGCCAGAGGTGCATGCCGGTTGCGTGGCGGCATCCGCCGTTGCTCATCCAGGGGGACATTTCGCCTGTGGAGCCGCTGTCGACGACGACGGCGTTGTAGGTTTCTTCGAGGGCTCGGCGGGTGGCGGGGATGGAGGCTCCGGGCTCGCCGGAGAAGAAGAGGGTGCGGAAGCCGAGGGAAGTGGGGTCGACGCCTTGTTCGCGGGCGGTTTCGGCGAGATAGAGGGCGTAGGAGGGTGTTCCGTAGAAGACGGAGGGGGTGGTTGCGAGGCACCATCGGACGGCCATTCGGGTTTGACCTGGGGCGCCGGCGCCGAAGGGGAAGCACTTTGCGCCGATGCGTTCGGCGCCGACGAGCATTCCCCAGGATCCCATATAGAGGCTGAAGGGGGCAGCGATGAAGACGGTGTCGCTGGGTCGGACGCCGGCGGACCATTCGACGCGGGCGTGGGCTTCGCCGATGCGGGCCCAGTCGTCGCGGCTGATGGCGATGACGGTGGGGATGCCGGTGGTGCCGGAGGAGCCGTGGACGCGGAGGATGTTTGTCCAGTCGTCGCATATGTTGCCGCCGAACGGGGGGTTTTCGATGAGGTCTTCGCGGAGGTCTTCTTTGGTGATGATGGGGATGCGCTGGAGGTCGTCGATTGTTCTGAGCTGGGATGGGTGGAAGTTTGCGGCGGTCCAGCGTTTGCGGTAGAAGGGGGAGCGTTCGTAGGCCCAGGCTGTTTGGGATTGCAGTTTGGCTATGATGAGGTTGAGGCGGTCGTTTGGGGGCATCGTTTCGAGCTGGGGGCTCCAGTGCTCGCTGTGTGGAGGGGGAGTGTAGGCGGGGTTGTAAAGCGGGGGCCAGGCGGGGGGCACGGGGGTCTCCTTAGGGGTTGCCGGAGGGGTTGCGGGGGGCGTTTCCGGGGAGGCGGTCGGCGATGAACGTCTGGATGTCGCGGAGGCTTGAGCCGACGGGGAAGACGCCGTCGACGCCCATTTCGTTGAGTTCGGGGATGTCGTTGTCGGGGATGGTTCCGCCGAGGAGGATGAGGGTTTCGCCGCGCATCTCGCGTTCGTTGACGACTTGCATAAGGCGGGCCATAAGGGGTTTGTGGGCGCCGGAGAGGAGTGAGACGCCGATGACGCTGGCGCCTTCGGATTGTGCGCGGTCGACGACTTGTTCGGGGGTTACGCGCATTCCCATGTAGACGACGTCCATGCCGGCTTTTTCGAGGGCTTTGGCGATGACTTTGACGCCGCGGTCGTGGCCGTCGAGGCCGAGTTTGGCGAGGAGGATCTTTGGGGGTTTGGTTTCGGGCATAGGGGGTTAGAAGACTCCGGGGTCGTGGTGGTGGCCGAAGATGTCGCGGAGGGCGCTCATAATTTCGCCTTCGGTGGCGTCGGCGCGGGCGGCGTTGAGGATGTGGGGCATTGTGTTTTCGCTGGTTTGGGCGGCGGATCGGAGGGCGTCGATGGCGGCTTCGGTTCGGGAGGGGTCTCGCTGGCGGACGACGGATTCGAGGCGCTGGATCTGGCGGGTTTCTTCGTTGTCGTCGTGTTCGTAGAGTTGGGGTGGGGGGTTGGCTTCGTTTTCGCGTTCGTTGACGCCGAGGACGATGTAGTCGTGGTTTTCGATGCGCATCTGGTAGTCGAAGGCGGCTTCGGAGATTTCGCGTTCGATGTAGCCGTTGTCGATGGCGGCGAACATACCGTTGAGGAGGCTTTGGCCGTCGCCCATATCTTCGATGTTGCGGATGTAGGAGAGGGCTTCTTCTTCGAGGTCGTTGGTGAGTCGTTCGACGAGGAAGGAGCCTCCGAGGGGGTCGATGGAGTTGGCGACGCCGGTTTCGGCGGCGATGATGCGCTGGGTGTTGAGGGACATTCGCATAGCGTCTTCGGAGGGGATGTCGTGTGCTTCGTCGTAGCCGCTGACGTGGAGGGATTGGGTTCCGCCGAGGATGGCTGCGAGGGCTTGTGCGGAGCCTCGGACGAGGTTGTTGAGGGCTCCTTCGCGGGTGAGGGTTGAGCCGAGGGTTTGGGCGTGGAAGCGGCAGAGCATAGCGCGGGGGTTGGCGGCGCGGTAGCGTTCTTTCATGATGCGTGCCCAGAGGCGTCGGGCGGCGCGGAGTTTGGCGATTTCTTCGAAGAGGTCCATGTGGACGCCGAAGAAGAATGAGAGTCGTGGGGCGAATTCGTCGGGGGACATTCCGCGCTGGATGCCTCCTTCGACGTAGGCCATAGCTTGGGCGAGGGTGAAGCCGAGTTCTTGTGCGGCGGTGGAGCCGGCTTCGCGGGTGTGGTAGCCGGAGATGGAGATGGTGTTCCAGTTGGGGACGTTGCGGGTGCAGAATTCGACGACGTCCATTGTCATGCGGTAGGCGCCGCGAGGGGGGAGGGCGAAGGTTTTCTGGCCGTGGAATTCTTTGAGGGAGTCGTTCTGGACGGTTCCGCGGAGGTTTCGCCAGGGGACGCCGGTTTGTTCGGCGTGGGCGAGGAGGAAGCTGAGGAGGATGATTGCGGGGTGGTTGATGGTGAGGGAGATGCTTACCTGGTCGATGGGGATGTTGTGGAAGAGGTCGGACATATCGTGGGCGGTGTCGATGGCGACGCCGAGGCGTCCGACTTCGCCTGCGGCGAGGGGGTGAGTGGAGTCGTAGCCGGTGAGGGTTGGGTGGTCGAAGTCGGTTGAGAGGCCGGTTTGGCCGTGGTCGAGGAGGTATTTGTAGCGTTCGTTGGTGGAGGATGCGGCGCCGAAGCCGGCGATCTGGCGTCGGGTCCATTGTCGTCCGCGGTACATTGTGGGGTAGACGCCGCGGGTGAAGGGGTATGCGCCGGGGAATCCGAGGTCGGTTGGGTAGTCGAGGTTGGGGGCGTCGGCTGGGGTGTAGAGTCGGTTGATTTCTTTGCCGGAGACGGTGAGGAAGCGTTCGCGGGATTCGGGGGCGTGTTCGAGGGCGTGGCGGAGCTCGTTGTGTTGCCAGGCGAGTTCGGCGTCGCGGAGGCGGTGTGTTGCGTCGTTGTCGTAGAGGGGCGGCATAGGGGTGTCCCGGGCCGCATTCTACTGTAGTTGGGGTGCGGGCGCGCGCGTGGGGGCAGGCTACTCCAGCATAGATCTCAACCTGGTAGTCGGGGTGCGGGCGCGCGCGTGGGGGCAGGCTACGGGGGCATCGTGCGAGAGAATGCGCGCCGTGGCGGGCGCGTGGGGAGAGGGGTTCGCGGTTGCGGGGAGCGCCGGGTTGTGGGGGAGGGAATTGTTTGGGGGTGTCTCATTTTGTTCTATTTTGGATTATTCGTTCGGGGATGGGGGGATGCGGCGGGTCTGTTTGAGACGGGAATGGGTCTGCTTTGGGACGAGAATGAGACCGTTTTGGAACGAAATGCGACAGTTATGGGTCTGGGGGGTTGGGAGGAGGTGGGAGAGGTCGGGGGCTGGGGAGGGCGGGATGGTCTGCGGTGATAGGATACGGGGGGCGGGGGCGTACGGCGCAACGGGGGGATGTCGCGCAGGCGACGGTTGGGGGTGTGGACGGGAGCGTCGGGGCGGGCGTTGGGCGTGTGGGGCGGGGGAATGTCGGGTGGGGCGCGTGGATGTGGCGGCTGGGCTGGGAGCGCTGGACTTGGGTTGCTCGGCGAGGCGGCGTCGGATGCCCCGCGCGTCGAAGGAGGCGGTCGACTCGACGAGGGACTAACGGAGCTAGCGCCGGGACGCCCCGCGCGCTGAGGGGACGGTTCGGCGCGGCTTCGCTCGTTTCCAGCATCGAAACGGACGCCCCGCACGCAGAGGGGGCGGTTGTTGCATTCCGTGGAGATTGATATTCGGCGCGTGGTTTGTATGGCTGGTTGGGTTTCGTTTGACTTTGGGACTTTCTCATAGCGGGCATTGCTATGACAGTGAGGCGCTTGACAGCTGTGAGAATTCACTTTGGTAGAATGACTCCAAAGGAGCAGGTTATGGCGACACTGAGGGACAAGCTTAGAGCGGAATCGAGAAAGTCGATGGAAAACCTCGATTATCTAGACGCGGAAGTTTCGGACTATCTGATTGCAGATCCGCTAACTCCGCACGAGGGGCATGTTGATAGTCTGCTTCGTCTCAGTGGGGAGATGCAGACTCGGAATGAACGGATTGCAGCATCGGAGATGATCTGGGGCGTGGCTAGTCACGCTGTTGAGAACGTTGCGAAAGAGCGTGGATGGCCGACTGAAACGCACACTGACTTGTCTGATGTCGCAGAATGGATAGCTTTAGAATACGGCAAGTCAAGCAATCCTGATGCAGCGAAGGCAGCATCGAGTATAAGTTCAGGCTTCGCGTTGGCTCAGAAAGCGCATTCCAACTATTACGAGGATCAGAGCACACCGGACATCATACGGTCCCATGCTCGCACTATTCAGGACGATTTCCTTCCTGCTTTGGCGAAGGCTCATAGAGATTTGCCGATGGGGCTAGAGATGCCTGATATTCCGAGGTACAGAACGCTTCTCCTAAAGAGGCTGCAGTATGAGGCAGGTTCTTACGGGAGGCCGGAGCGTCGTAATCCGATACGGCGCACTCGCAATAGCGGGCCCAGAGCGAAGTAGGAGAGGGATGGAGGCGCCTCCTTTTTGGAGCGCGCCGCTGCACGGTGTAGCAGGGGCTTGGCAAATCTCCTAATGGGAAGCGCCGCACTTAGCCGCACTTAAAGGAATCGGGCTGGGGGCGGCGTCTCTCTTTGAACGGAGACGCTGCCGGCTGGGGTTCCGTTTGCAAACGGAACAGGGCTGAGGGGGCGCTGGACTTTGGTTGCTTGGCGGGGTAGTGTCTGACACCCTGCGCGCTGAGGCGAGCGGGTAGTTGCTTTGCCGGCTGGTTGTTCAGGCGGTTTGTTAGTTGTTCAAGGGGAGGGTAGGGGTATGACTTCGTGCGCGGATGGGATGGGGTTGCGGTTTGAGGGGATGTTTGGGAGGGGGGTGGAGTGGGGTCTGCAGGGGGGGCCGTCGGCTGTGGTTTGGGAGTTGCCGGCGCACCATTTGTTGTGGTCGGAGAGCGTTAGCGAGAGGGATGCGCGGCGGTTGTGGGAGGCGCGGAAGGGGAATCGGGGGTATGCGGTTGTGCTGGTTGCGCCGGCAGGCGGGGGCGCCGACGCTTCTACGGTGAGGGTTATCGGCCCGCAGGAGCCGGAGCCGGCGCGGGAGCTGCCTGCTGGGCGCGTGCTGTCGCTGCTGGAGGCGAGCCGGGGTTTGTCGGCGCGGGAGGCGGCGTCGTTTCTGAGCCGGGAGTTCAGCCGGATCGAGGAGTCGGTGGTTCCCGGGGTTCGGGTGAAGGATCTGCTGACTCCGCATTTTCTGCGGGAGCGTTTGGGGGTGGGGGATAGCAGGCGGCGGCTGTCGGAGGAGGCGGGGCGGTTGGGGGGCGCGGACGTTGGGGAGTGGCGGTCGCTGTTCCGGGGTCTGGGGTATGAGTTGGAGGCGCTTCCGGGGAGGGGGCATCTGTTGCGGAGCGGGGGGGCTCCGGTGGCGGTTGTGCATCCGTATGGGGATCCGGGGCAGTTCAGCCGGGTGACGGAGCGGGAGGAGTTTCCGGAGGGGATGGCGCTGGCGGATTGCGAGAGGGAGGGGGCGCACTGGGCGATTCTGTGGGCGCCGAACCGGTACAGGTTGTTTCAGCGGCGTCCTGAGGTTGGGCCGGCGACGGGTCAGTATCTGGAGGTGGCTACTGCGGAGCTGGATGAGGGGAGCCGGGCGTATCTGGGGCTGTTTGCTCCGGAGATGCTGAAGGAGGACGGGCTGCTGACGGGGTGGGCTCGGGACGCGAGGGATTTCGGGGAGGAGTTGCGGAAGGGTCTGGAGGAGCGTTTGCGGATCGTTGCTCTTCCGCGCATCGCGAAGGGTTTGGGGGCGTTCTGCGAGTCGAGGGGGATGTCGCTGGACAAGGAGAGATTGGAGGAGATCGAGAAGGCGGCGCTGACGCTGGTGTTCCGTTTGATGTTCCTGCTGCATACGGAGGCTCGCGGCTATCTGCCTGTGGGGTCGGCGGCGTATCGAAAGCACAGTGCGCGGGAGCTGGCTGATGACGCGCGGGCGGCTGTGTCGGCTGCGCCGAGCCAGGGGTCTACGCTGTTGTGGGATCGGTTGCGGACGCTGGCGCGGATGGTGCGCGTGGGGAACTCGGCGGCGGGGGTTCCGGCGTACAACGGGAGCTTGTTCGCGGGGGATGGTTTTCCGGGGAGCGAGCTGTTGGAGGAGGCGTCGATCGCGGATGCGTATCTGGCGCCTGCTATTGAGGCGATCGCTTTCGACAAGCCGGAGGCGGAGGGGCGCAAGGGGAGGAGGGGACGGTCGCGCGGGAGCGAGGGGGACGGCGCTGGGTCGGCGGGGCTGGCGGGGCTGGACTATGCGGGGTTGCAGGTTGGGCATCTGGGGGCGATCTATGAGGCGCTGCTGGGGCTGCGGCTGACTCGGGCTCCTGAGGATCTGGTGTATGACGGCAGGGGCAAGAACGATTTTTATCGTCCGGTTCGCTCCGACGATAAGCCTGGGGCGGCGCCGGATGTGAGGAGGGCGGAGCTTTACTATCAGACGGAGGCTGGGGGTCGCAAGGCGGGAGGGGTGTTCTATACGCGGCACGAGTTTGTTGATCATCTGTTGAAGAATTCGCTGGCGCCTGCGCTCGACGCTCATCTGGAGGAGGTGGGGGAGCTTGCGGGGAGGGATCCGGGGGCGGCGGCGCGGCAGTTGTTCGATTTCTCGGTGGTTGATCCGGCGATGGGGAGCGCTCATTTCCTTACGGCGGCGCTGGCTATGATGGCGGACCGGATCGAGCGGTTTCTTGCGGAGGTTGGGGGGTTGCCGGGGATCGCGGAGCAGCTTAGCGAGTTGAGGGTGAAGTCGCCGGGGGGCGGGGATGCGGGTCAGGAGCCGGAGGATGGGGATCTGCTGCGGAGGCTGATTCTGAAGCGGTGCATCTATGGGGTGGATGTTGAGCCGATGGCGGTGGAGATTGCGAACGTTACGCTGTGGCTGGCGTCGTTCGTGCCGGGGCTTGCGCTGTCGTATCTGGGGAGCAATCTGAGGTGCGGGGATGCGCTTATCGGGGTGGCTGATGCGTCGGTTGTGGGGGCGAGCGATAGTCCGCTTTTCACGGGGGAGTGGGTGAAGGGGGCTATGAAGCGGGCGGCGGAGTTGCAAGAGGAGCAGGCGGCTATTCCTGACCGTACGCCGGAGGAGGTTGAGCGCTCCAGGGAGCTGGAAGCGCTACGGAATGAGGCGACTGCGGGGCTGCGGGACGCGTTCAATCTGTGGGCGGCGGAGCCGCTGGGGCTGAGGGGGGCGCGGCACGTTCTGGAGACTGAGGGGGCGGCTATCGTTCAGAAGGGCGCCGCGCGTTCCGCTAAGGCGGAGGCGGCGATTGGGGAGGCGTCGGGGGTTGCTGGGCGTTACCGGTTCTTTCACTGGCCGCTGGAGTTTCCGAGCATCTTTCACCGGAAGCGGCCGGGGTTCGATGTGGTGGTAGGCAACCCGCCGTGGAACAAGGCAACTGTCGAGGAGCACGCCTTTTACGCTCTGCGGAACCCGGGACTGCGGGGAGTACGAAACTTGGCGGAGCGAAGAGAGCGCATCGCTGAGCTCGACGGGCGAAATCCTGGCTGGCGGGTGGAGTTCGACGCTCAAGGGGAGAAGCTGGCGGTTCTAAGGGGGTTCTTTTCGGGGGGAGGGGGGTATCGGCTTCAAGGAGTCGGCGCCACCGACCTCTACCAGCTATTCTGCGAGCGGTATAGCCACTTGACGCGTGAAGAAGGGCGTTTGGGGGTTGTGCTGCCCAGGACGGCATTTCTGGCTGAAGGGGCTAAGGGGTTTAGGAAGTGGTTGTTTGAGGAAACATCGGTAGCAACTGTCGATATTCTTCTCAACAGGAAGCACTGGGCATTCGATATGCATGCCAGCTACACAATCGCGCTGCTGACTAGTCAGCGTAAGGCTCCGACTGATGGCGCCTCCTTTCGCGTTGCAGGGCCTCTTGCCAGTCTTGAAGAATTTGATGAAGCCGTAAACGGGGAGGGAATCCACGTCAGGGCATCCACGCTAGGAGCTTCCCGCATAGTTCCGCTGACACCAAGCCAGCTGCATATGGATGTGCTCGTCAAACTGCGGGGTGGTGCGCAATTTGAAGCGTTGGAAATTCCTCAAACCGCGAATTTTGGAGACTCTCTTTTTAGGACAGAGAGTCTCCAAAATTCAACAGGGCGCGCTGCTGCGTCTCGAGCATCTCCACATAGGGAGCTAGACGAGACGCAGCAGCGCGCCCTGTTCTCTCACTCCCAAGGGGTCCCGGTTTGGAAAGGCCGGTCGTTCAGCCAGTATGACCCGCACGGAAGAGAGCCTGCTGGATACGCCATATGGGATGACGTGCTTTCATTCGTACAGCAAAAGCGGAAGAGTTCATCAGTGTTCAAGAGCTTGTTCCAGGTCAAAGAACTTGATAACGCAAGCACTCATCCGCTGCACTGCTCTCGAGTAGCATTTCGTGAGGTCTCTAGTCGTACGAACTCGCGCACAGCAATAGCTTGTCTGGTTCCTCCGTGTACACCACTGACGCATTCTGCGCCGTACGTAGTTTTCGGCAGCGATTGGGCACCGCTTGGGAAGATGTTCGTTCTGGGCATATTGAACAGTATTCCATTCGACTGGCAGGCTCGGAGATATGTCGAGACTCATTTGACATTCTTCATACTCAATATGATGTGCTTTCCGGGGTTGGGGGATACGGCTTGGGAGCGAATCGGGAGGCTTGCGGCTCGGTTGTCGTGCGTGGACGATCGGTTCTCGGGGTTCGCGGCTGAGGCTGGGGTGGAGTGCGGTCCGTTGTCGGCGGGGGAGCGGGATGGTATGAGGTCGGAGATCGATGCGCTGGTGGCTCGGGCGTACGGTCTGACGGGGGATGAGTTGCGGTTCGTGTTCACGGACTTTACGGAGAGCGCTGTGTCGCTGGCTTATCGCGAGCGGACGCTGGAGTGGTTCGAGCGTTTGTGAGGGTTGGGCGGGTTGGGTGGTTGTGAGGCGCGAGGTCGGGCAGCTGTGATGGGGGGGACGCGAGGTTGGGCGGTTGCGAGGAGTGTGTGAGGCGCGAGGCCGGGCAGCTGTGATGGGGGGCGCGAGGTTGGGCGGTTGTGAGGGGCGCAGGATTGGGAGGGATGTAGCGGCGGCTTGGAGAACGGAGGAGGAGAGGGTTATGGCTATGGGGTCTGGGTTTGGGGGCGGGTCTTATGAGTTGGTGGATAATGGCAAGTTTGGGAAGCATAGGGATGCGCTGGGGTGGCTGGGGAGCCATTACGGGAATACGCTGAATGTGGCGACGGGGTATGTGAGCCTGGAGGGTTTGGATGCGCTGGCGAGGGTGGCGGGGGGACGGGCGGAGGGGACGCGGTTGCTTATCGGGTCGGCGCCGTCGTCGGAGGATCTGGTGGGGAGGGAGGTCGAGACGGTGCGGAGCCGGTTCGAGCGGTCGCGTCAGGCGCTGAGGCGGGAGCGGGATTTCTCGGCGTTTCCGGCGTCGCGTCGGGCGGTTCTGGAGCGCGTTGCGGAGTTCGTGGGGTCGGGGGATGTGGAGACGCGGCGTTACCATCTGGGGTTTCTGCATGGGAAGGCGTATATCTTGGGGGAGTTTGGGGATCGGACGGTGGGGGCTGGGGCGGCTTTGGTTTCGTCGGCGAATCTTACGAGGGGAGGTTTGGCGCAGAATCTGGAGTTGGGGATGGTTCATTATCAGCCGAATGTTGTGCGTATGGCGCTGGAGTGGTATGAGGGTTTGTGGGAGGAGTCGGTGGATTTTCGGGAGGGGTTGCTGGAGTTGCTGCGTCCGCCGTCGCTGGAGGTTGATGCGAGGACGGTGTTTCTGCGGGCGCTGCTGGAGCTGTACGAGGGGGATCTGGGGGGCGAAGAGCGGGGGGATGTGGGCGGGGGCGGGGGTTTGGTCGAGTTTCAGCGGGACGGGTTTGTGCGGGCGAAGCGGATTCTGAATCGTTACGGGGGGGTTCTGTATGCGGACGGGGTTGGGATGGGGAAGACGGAGATCGGGATCGAGTTCGTGAGGGAGTATACGCGGGAGTTGGGGCTGCATGCGTTGATTATCTCGCCGGCGCAGTTGCGGGATCGGTTGTGGGAGCAGCGGTTGAGCGAGGCGAATCTGGCGGGGGATGTTGTTTCGTATCAGGAGTTGGCGCAGGACAGGCAATTGGGCGGGGGGCGCAGGGTTCTGCGGGTGGACAAGGATGTGTACCGGTTGGTTGTTATCGATGAGGCGCATGCGTATCGCAATGTGGGGAATACGTGGTATGCGGCGCTGGATCGGTTGATGGGGGGCACTTCGAAGAAGCTGCTGTTGCTGACGGCGACTCCGGTGAACAATTCGTTGTGGGACTTGCATAACTTGTTTCTGTTGTTCGGGCGTCATGACAGCGCGTTCAGCGGGAAGCCGCTGCGGATTCCGAGCTTGGGGCGGTTCTTTAAGAGGGAGATGTCGCGAACGGGGGAGACGTCGGGGGAGCGGTTGTTTCCGCTAATCGACGCGCTGACGGTGCGTCGGGACAGGGCGTTCGTTATGAAGCATTATCCGGGGACGAAGTTCGCGGACGGGACGGTGGTGAAGTTTCCGGAGCCGGAGTTGCGGGAGCGTCGGTACGATCTGGACAGCGCTCATCCGGGGATCGTTCAGGCGGTTCACGATGGGATAGAGCATCTGACGATGGCGCGCTACCGGCAGTCGGCGTACCGGTTGGATGGCGTGGGGGAGTCGGCGTCGGAGGAGGCTCTGGCGGGGCTGATACGGTCGCAGCTGCTGAAGCGATTCGAGTCGTCGTGGCACGCGGCGCTGGAGACGGTGAAGCGGATGCACGATGGGAATGAGCGCGCGTTGCTGGCGGTGGAGAGCGGGGGAGCGGCGCCGGTTGCGGATGCGGTTCGGGATCTGGGGGGAGATTCGGGGGAGGATGATTCGGGTCTGAGCGCGGATCTGGTGGAGGAGGCGATGTCGTCGGGGGGAGCTGGCGGGGGGGAGGTCAGTGGTCGGTTTCTGGAGGACTTGGGGAGGGATAGGGGGGTTCTGGGGGAGTTGCTGGCGTCGCTGGAGAGTTTGCGGGGGGCTCGGGATCCGAAGCTGGAGGCGCTGGGGGAGATCATGGGGTCGACGCGTTCGAAGAAGGTTGCGATCTTCACGGCGTTCCAAGATACGGCGAGCTATCTGCGGGGGGAGTTCGAGAGGGATCCGGGGCTGCTGGGAGGGCGCAGCTGGACGGCGGCGATAGGGTCGAGTATGGATGCGAGCGATCGGATGAGGGAGCTCGAGCGGTTCTGTCCGGAGTCGGTGAGCGGGGAGGAGGGTCGCGTTCCGGAGCGCGGGGAGGTGGATGTTCTTCTGAGCACGGACATATTGTCGGAGGGGCAGAATCTGCAGCAGGCGCAGGCTGTGGTGTCGTTCGATATGCCGTGGAATCCGCAGCGTGTGGTTCAGCGGAATGGTCGGATCATCAGGCTTCGGAGTCCGCATGATGCGGCGTATCTGTATACGATGCTTCCGAAGCGTGGGGATCTGGATCGGTTGCTGAGGCTGGAGGCGAGGCTTCAGGCGAAGGTGAGGGCGGCGAACGCGTCGGTGGGGATGGAGTCGCAGGTGCTGGAGGGCGTGGAGGCGGAGTCGCAGGTGTATGCGGATCTGGCGGGGTTTGTGGAGCGTCTTGCGGGGGGGGACGCGTCGTTGCTGGAGGAGGGGGAGGTTGTTGGGGGGGAGGGGGGATCCGGGTTCGAGGGGGAGGATTTCCGGTTGCGTTTGCGGAGGGCGGCGGAGGAGGGGGAGCTGGGGCGTTTGCGGGGGTTGCCGTGGGGGGTGGGGTCGGCGTTGGCGCGGAGGTCTGGGGGGATGTCGGAGGCGGGGGTGTTCTTCGCTTGCCGGACGCGGGGCGGGGATCGTTACTGGCGGATGGTGAGCGTGTCGGGTAAGGTTACGCATCGGGAGGATCTGCCGATGCTTCGGCTGATAGATCCGGGGGAGGAGCAGGGGGTTCCGATTCCGGGGGATATTGATCTGGAGGGGTTGTTCGGGGTTGCGGCGGCGGATATCTGCGCGGCGCATAATGCGATGCTTGATCCGGAGGCGCGTTTCGGGTCGCTTCCGGCGGTTCAGCGGTGGGCGCTGGATGTTCTGCGGTGTGCGTCGGCGCCGGGGGGGAGGGAGTTCGACGAGGCGGATGCGGCTCTGTCGGCGGGGAGGGGGAATCTGGCGCGTCGGGCGCTATCGGAGGTTCGGCGGGAGCACGAGGGCGGGGGGATGTCGGTGGGGGAGTGCGCTCGGAGGATCGTGGGGGTGGCAAGGGAGTTTGGTCTGCGGGCGGTGGAGTCTGCGCCGGCGCCGGAGCGGATCACTGAGGGTGATTTGGGGGTTGTTTGCTATCAGGTTGTGCTGCCTGCGGGGGGAGGGTAGGGGGCGAGGCGCGCATGGGGGGCGTCGGGGGGGGGGGGGGCGCTGGGCGGAGGGGGGCGTCGGGGGAGCGAGGGGGTGGGCGGGGATGATGTTGGCGTCTGCTCCGGGGTAGTAGGCTTGTCCGTCGGGTGGGCCACGTCGCGGCGGGGCGGCAGGGGTGGCTGTTGGGGCACTGGTTTCTGGGGGGTGCGGGCGGCGGCGGTTGGGGGGTGGGGTGGGTGGCTGCTGGGGCGTTGGCCTCTTGGGAGGCGCGGGCGGCTGGGGTTGGGGTGGATAGCGGTTGCGGTGGATAGCTGTTGCGGTGTTTGGCCTTATGGGAGGCGCGAGAGGCTGAGGGCGGGGTTCGGCAGTGGGTGGCTGTTGGGGGGTTGGTTTCTGGGGGGCGGTTGGGGGTTGGGGCTGGGGGTGTGGTTTTCGTTGGGGGAGTGTAGCGGCCGCCTTGAAGCTGGGGGGACGGCGCCGGTATAATTCGAGGGCGCAGTAGACACTGGCAGTCCCGCGTCAGCCATTCCTGCATTGGGCGGTGGAGTGCGGTTGGCGCGATTCGGGGGGCGGGTTGCTTCCGGGGGTTGCTCGGCTGATGGGCGCGTATTCGTAGAGTTGCAGGAGGTTGTTCGATGGCGAATCTTCGCTTGCCTGGGCCAACCCCGGTTCCGCCAGATGTGTATGAGGCGATGAGCAGGCAGATGATCGACCACAGGGGGGTGGAGTTCGCGGATCTTCTGGCGCGTTTGACTTCCAATCTGCAGCGGGCGTTCCAGACGACGAGCGATCTGTATGTGCTGACGTCGTCGGGGACGGGGGCTATGGAGGCTGCGGTGGTCAATACGCTGTCGCCGGGGGAGCGGGTTCTGGGGGTTACTATCGGGAATTTCGGGGATCGGTTCCTGAGGATTGCGTCGGCGTACGGGGCGAGCGTGAATCAGTTGAAGTTTCCGGACGGGGAAGTTGCGGATACTGAGGCGATACGCGAGGCGCTGAAGGATGATCCGGGGATCAGCGCTGTGCTGGTTACGCATAATGAGACGTCGACGGGGATCACGAACGATCTGGAGACGATTGCGGGGATCGTGAAGGGGGAGTTCGACAAGCTGCTGCTTGTGGACGCGATTTCGTCGCTGGGGTCGATCAGGCTGCCGGTGGACGAGTGGGGTTTGGATGTGGTGGTTGCGGGTTCGCAGAAGGGGTGGATGTGTCCGCCGGGGCTGGCGATGATCAGTTTCAGCGATCGGGCGTGGCGTGCTGCGGAGTCGTCGAGGATGCCGAAGTTCTATTTCAGTATGGGGGAGGCGAAGAAGTCGTATCTGGCTGGCCAGACTCCGTGGACGCCGGCGATTTCGTTGCTGTTCGGGCTGGATTACGCGGTGCAGCAGATGCTGGCTCAGGGGGATATGCAGGCGGTGTACGATTTTCATCAGGAGATGGCGCAGTACACGCGCGATGGGTTGAGGGCGATGGGGCTCGGGCTTGTGGCGAAGGATGAGCGTTACGCGTCGAATACGGTTACGGCGGCGTGGGTTCCGGAGGGGATCACGGACGAGGCGCTGCTGGCGTCGCTGCGGGATGAGTACGACATTATTGCGGCTGAGGGTCGGGGGTTGCTGACGGGTCGGGTGTTCCGCATCGGTCATATGGGGTATGTGACGCGGGACGATCTGGACGATGTGTTCCGTGCGCTGCGGGATGCGCTGCCGAAGCTTGGCTACGAGCCGGTGAACGTTGGGTAGGGGGTTTCCCGCGGTCTCCTCTCGCGATTCCCGAGGCGTTTGCTGCTGGGCTGCGCCTGAGCGCTCTGGAGCGCTAGGGCGGGCGTTCGCGCGTCGCGGGGAGGAGGGGCGTGGAGTGCGGTAGGAGAACGTGAGCGCCAGGGCGGTTGTCTGCGCGTCGCGGGGAGGGGGGCGTGGAGCGCGGTAGGAGAACGTGAGCGCTAGGGCGGGCGTTCGCGCGTCGCGGGGAGGAGGGGCGTGGAGCGCGGTAGGAGAACGTGAGCGCCAGGGCGGTTGTCTGCGCGTCGCGGGGAGGGGCAGGCGTTAGCGGGCGCTCTTTGGCGGGGCGGGTTATACGGAGGTAGTTGAGCTGCTCCCCGGGGATCTGTGGTCTTGCGGGGGAGAGAATTTGGGAAGGGGCGCGATGGCAAGGATTCTGGTGGCTGATCCTATCGACCGGCAGGGAGTGGAGCGCCTGGAACGTGCGGGGCATCGGGTGGATGTGAGGCGGGGGCTTTCGGAGGACGAGCTCGTCGCGATCGCGGGGGATTACGAGGCGATGATCGTGCGGAGCGAGACGAGGGTTACTGCGCGGGTAATCGAGGCTGCGGGGAGGATGCTCGGGATCGGCCGGGCGGGGGTGGGGGTGGACAATATCGATGTGGAGGCGGCGACGCAGCACGGGATCTCTGTGGTGAACGCGCCTACGGGGAATACGGTTGCGGCGGCGGAGCATGCGTTCGCGCTGATGATTGCGCTGGCGCGGAATATTCCGCAGGCGGACGCGTCGATGCGTCGTGGGGAGTGGACGCGGGGGAGGTTTGTGGGGGTGGAGTTGCGGGGGAAGACGTTGGGGATTATCGGGCTGGGGCGTGTGGGGTCGGAGGTTGCGCATCGGGCACGGGCGTTCCAGATGCGGATCGTTGCGTTCGATCCGTATGTGTCGCAGGAGCGGGCGCGGAGTCTTGGGGTTGAGATGGCGCCGATGGCTAGGCTGCTGGGGGAGTCGGACTTCGTCACGATTCACACTCCGATGACGCCGTCGACGAAGAGTCTGATCGGGGCGGCGGAGTTTGCGCTGCTGAAGCCGGGGGCGCGGATCATCAACGCGGCGCGGGGGGGTCTGGTGGACGAGGGGCTGCTGCATGAGGCGCTGGCGAGCGGGGCAGTGGGGGGGGCGGCGCTGGATGTGTTTTCGACGGAGCCTCCGGCGGGGGAGCTGCCGTTCATTCACGATGAGATGTCGGCGCTGACGCCGCATCTTGGGGCGTCGACGCAGGAGGCGCAGGCTGAGGTTGCGCTGGAGGTTGTGGATCAGTTGCTGCTGATTCTTGGGGGGGGTTCGGCGCCGTATGCGGTGAATATGCCGTTCGTGTCGCCGGAGGTGTGGAAGGCGTTGTCGCCGTATCTTGAGGTGGCGATGGTGATGGGCCGGATAGGGGTTCAGCTTGCGGAGGGTCAGATTGAGTCGGTGGGGGTTCGGGCATTGGGGGAGATTTCGGAGCATAGTCCGGAGTTGTTGTCGTCGTCGGCGCTGGTGGGGGCTCTGAGCGAGGCGGTTGATATGCGGGTGAATGTGGTGAACGCGGCGGCGGTGGCTCGGGAGCATGGGATTCGGGTGGTGGAGGAGCGGGATGCGGAGGGGGCGGGTCATTTCGTGAATCTGGTGGGTGTTGAGGTGAGGTCGACGGAGTCGGTGAATTATCTGGCTGGGGCGTCGGAGAACGGGAAGCCGCATCTGGTGCGGCTGAACGATTTTCCGCTGGATTGCGAGATGAGCGCGCCGTATGTGTTGTTCACGACGCATACGGATCAGCCGGGGATGATAGGGAAGGTGGGGACGATAGCGGGGGAGCACGATGCGAATATTTCGTTTATGGAGGTGGGGCGAGAGGGTCCGCGGGGTGCGGCGACGATGATTGTTGGGTTTGACGATCCGGTGTCGGACGAGATGCTGGAGGCGATCAGGGGTGTTCCGGGGATGTCGAGCGCGAAGCTGGCGCGGTTGCCTGGCGCTGTTTCGTGAGGGGGGAGCTGTCCGGGGGCGGCACGGAGGCGCGTCGTGGAGCGCGCGCGCCGCTGATGGCTGCGATGGGGGCTGTGCGGGGCGCGGCGCTGGTTCGGGGAATGCGGGACGCGCAGGCGCTGTTTCGTAGTGGCGTGGTTTCGGCTTGTTGTTTGCGGCGTGGGGATAGGGGGCGGGGTTCGGGGGCGAGGGGCGACTTGTTCTGGGGGAGGGGCGGGGACGCTTGGGAGGGGGCGGAACGGGGATGGTAGTGTCTCTCTTCGGAGGCACTACCACGGGGAGCGGGATGTTGTCCAGGGCAGGGGGGAGCGCTAGGATGCAGGTGTCGATTGTTAGGGAAATCACGAGCCATAATCGCGGGATGACTGCTTCATCACGACTGCCTGCCATTCCTGAATCGTCTGCGCTGCTGCGCGAGCGGGCGCGCCGGGCTGTGCTCGAACAGCCTGCGCGGACGGCGACTATTCTGTCGTCGCTGCTGGCGGCGCAGGACGAGCTGGGGTATCTTCCGTACGAGGCGATCGACGAGACGGCGCAGCACACGGGTGCGAGCGTGAACGAGGTGTGGAGCGTGGCGTCGTTCTACCCGAATTTCCGGTTCACGGCTCCGGCGCGACACACGGTTGAGATTTGCTGGGGGCCTACGTGTCATGTGTTGGGGGCGCAGGCGATTCTGCAAGGGGCGGCGAGCGCGCTGGGTCTGGACGGGGAGGGGGACACGGGGGATGGGTCGGTGTCGTTCAAGTACAACACTTGCCTGGGGGTTTGCCCGCATGGGCCGGCGATGAGTTTCGACCACGAGGTTGTGGGGCGGGTTACGCTGGAGGGGGCGCTTCGGCGCATCGAGCTTCTGCGGTCGGGGGACGGGGTTGGTCGGGAGCGCGAGGCGTGACGGAGGCTTACGAGGCTCTCGCCAGGCGCGCCGCCGGCGTGTGGGAGGAGTTGCACTCCAGGCCGTGGCTGCGGGTTACTTCTGGGCTTATGGGGATGGCGGCGGGGGCTGGGGAGACGCTGGCCGCGCTGCGGGAGGCTCTCGCGCAGGCGGGCGCCGATGCTGTGGTGTCGGAGGCGGGCACGCGGGGGCTGTGCTACGCGGAGCCTATTGTGGATGTTTACGTTCCGGGAGGGGCGCGCGTTCTGTACGGGAATGTGGACGCTGAGCGGGCGCGGGAGATTGTGGAGAAGCATGTTGTGGGAGGGGAGCCTGTTCGCGAGCTGGCGCTGGCGACGGCGGACTCTGAGGCGGCGGGGATTCCGCGCCTGGAGGAGCTGCCGATGATGCGCGGTCAGGAGCGGATCGTGCTGCGGAACGCTGGGGAGATTGATCCGGTGGAGCTGGATCAGTATGTGGCGCGGGGGGGGTTCGCGGGTCTCGATAAGGCGCTGACGGAGCTGACGCCTGAGCAGACGCTGGAAGAGGTGAAGAGGTCGGGGTTGCGCGGGAGGGGAGGGGCGGCGTTTCCGACGGGGGTTAAGTGGGGGTTTCTGGCGGGCAATCCGTCGCCGGAGAAGTACATACTGTGCAATTGCGAGGAGGGGGATCCGGGGGCGTTCAACGACAAGACGGTTCTGGAGACGGATCCGTTCACGCTTGTGGAGGGGTGCATTATCGCGGGGTACGCTACGGGGGCGTCGAACGGAGTTGTGTTCATTCGTCACGGGCACGACGCTCCGATCGATCGGACGCGGGCGGCTATTGAGGCGTGCTACGCGAACGGGCTGCTTGGGGAGGGGATTCTGGGCTCGGGGTTTTCGTTCGAGATGGAGGTTGCGCTGGTTGGGGAGTCGTATGTGGCGGGGGAGGAGACGGCGCTTATGGAGGCGGTGGAGGGGAAGCGGTCGATGCCGCGTTTTCGTCCGCCGTTTCCGGCGGCGTACGGGGTTTGGGGTAAGCCGTCGAACATCAACAATATCAAGACGCTGAGCTATGCGCCGGAGATTGTGCGTCGGGGGGCGGAGTGGTTCGCGGGGATCGGGACGGAGAAGAGTTCGGGGACGGCGATCGCTTGTCTTTCGGGGGATATTGCGCGCGCGGGGCTGGTTGAGGTTCCGTTCGGGGTGACGGTGCGGGAGATTATCGAGGGGCTTGGGGGAGGCGATCCGAACGGCAAGGCTTTGAAGTTTCTGCAGACGGGTGGGCCGCTGGGGGGGGTTCTGCCGGCGGAGCAGTTCGATATGGCGCTGGATTTCGACGAGATGGTTGCGGCGGGGGCGATGTTCGGCTCTGGGGGGTTGATCGTTTGCAATGAGGAGCGGTCGGTGGTGGATCTGACGCGGACGCTGCTTGCGTTCGATCAGATGGAGTCGTGCGGGAAGTGTTTTCCGTGCCGTTTGGGGACGAGTCATCTGCTTGAGATTGTGGAGCGGATCGCCGACGGCCGCGGGAGGGAGGGGGATATGGAGTTGATGGAGCGGGTGGGGGAGAATATGCGTCTGGGTTCGCTGTGCGGTCATGGTCAGTTGGGTTACAACCCGCTTGCGAGCGCGGCGCGGTTCTTCGGGGAGGAGTTCCGGGCGCAGCTGGCGGGGGAGGGTCCTGTTCCGGTGGGGAGGTTCAAGGGTCCGCGGTCGACGCGTCGGGGAGCGCAGATGTGGGGGGAGACGCCTACGGCGTCGGTGAAGAGCGATTTCGTGACGCGGATCGCGCCGAACGGCGGCGTCGGCGGGAAGGAGTAGGCGGGGCATGGCCGACGAGATCAGTATTACTATCGACGGGCGGGAGGTGAGGACGACCGCCGGGAAGATGGTGGTTCAGGCGGCCAACGATGCGGGTTTGTATATTCCGTATCTGTGCTATCACCCGGGGATGAAGCCGTACGGGGCTTGCCGTATGTGCGTTGTGGAGGTGGAGGGGGCGCGGGGGACGCCTGCGTCGTGCACGCTGCCGGTTCGCGAGGGGATGGTGGTGAGCACGAAGGGTGAGGAGACAGTTCGGGTGCGCGATACGACGCTGGATCTGCTTCTCTCGGAGCATCCGCACGGCTGCCTTACGTGCCATCGCATCGATCTGTGCGGTCCGCAGGATATTTGTTTGCGTCATGTTGATGTTGTCGATCGCTGCGTTACGTGTCCGAAGAATGAGCGCTGCGAGCTGAAGGACACTACGCGGTTTCAGACGCAGGGGCTGGTTTCGCCGCTGACGTATCAGTACCGCAATCTGCAGGTGGAGACGAAGGATCCGTTCTACGATCGCGACTATAACTTGTGCATTGTGTGCGCGCGGTGCACGCGGGCGTGCGACGAGCTGCGGGGGGATGTGGCGATCGGGATGACCGAACGCGCGGGACAGGTTCTGGTGGGGACGGTGATGGGGGATTCGCTTCTGGAGTCGGGGTGCGAGTTCTGCGGGGCGTGCATTGATGTTTGCCCTGTGGGGGCGCTGACGGAGCGGTCGCACAAGTGGGAGCGGGCGTCGCGGGTTGAGCAGTCGGTGTGCGGGGAGTGTCCTGTTGGTTGCGTGATGACGTATGAGGTGAATGGTTGGGAGCGGCTGACGCGGGCGATTCCGGAGCTGAACGCTCCGGCGAATCTGGGTCAGGCGTGTTTTCGGGGGAAGTTTGGGTTTGAGTATGTGAACGATAAGCGTCGGCTTCGGCGTCCGCTGGTTCGGCGGAACGGGGAGCTTGAGGAGGCGACGTGGGAGGAGGCGATCGCGGCGGCGGCGGAGGGTCTGGCGCCGCACAGGGGGGAGGGTTTCGCGCTGATGGCGAGCCCTCGGAATACGAACGAGGAGTTGTATGCGGCGCAGAAGTTTGCGCGGGCGGTTATGGGGTCGAACAGCGTTGATGTGGCGTCGAACAACGCTCCCGGGATTGTTGAGGGTTTGCAGGATGTGTTCGGGTACTTTGCGGGGACGATGAGCACGTGGGATCTGATGGAGTCGTCGGTTGTGATGGCGGTGAGCGCGAATCTGACGGAGGAGCAGAATGTTCTTGCCGTGCCGATCAAGCGGGCGGTTCGGGGGGGGACGCAGCGGCTGATCGTGATCGATGCGCGGGAGGTGGAGCTGACGCGGTATGCGGAGCTGTGGCTGCGTCCGCGTCCGGGGACGGATCCGGCGCTGTTGGGGGGTCTGCTGCGGCGCATCATCGACAGGGGGCTGTGCGACTTCGATTATGCGCGGGCGAACGCGGAGGGGTGGGACGAGCTTGCAGCGTCGCTGTCGCCGTTCACGCTGGAGGCGGTGTCGGAGGAGACGGGGGTTCCGGTTGACCGCATCGAGCAGGCGGCGGAGCTCTATGCGACGGGGGGAGCGGCGGCGCTGCTGCTGGGAGGGGACAATTCGGTAGGGGGGACGCGGCGGACGACGTCGCGCATAGCGGCGGCGCTGACGGCGGTCACCGGCAATGCTGGCAGGCGGGGGGGCGGGGTTCTGCCGATCTATCAGGGGGCGAATGAGCAGGGAGCGTGGGATATGGGGGCGTGGCCGAACGCGGCGCCTGGCCATCGCCTGCTGGGCGAGGAGTCTGCGGGGGAGGCGCTGGGTGAGCTGTGGGGGGTTCCGTTGCCTTCCGTGCCTGGGAGGGGGAACAGGAGCATGTTCGATGGGGCGCGCGAGGGTCGGACGCGGGCGATGGTTGTTCTGGGGGATCATACGCACTACGAGGATGGGGGGTTGGGGGATGCGCTGCCGGCGCTTGGCAATCTGGATTTTCTTGTTGTGAGCGATGCGTTTCTGTCGCCGGCTGCGGAGCTGGCAAGCGTTGTTTTTCCGGCGGAGACGTGGGCGGAGAAGAGGGGGACGTATACGAGCATTGAGCGTCGCGTGCAGCCGCTGCGGCGGGCGGTGAAGAACAGGCGGGTGGACGCGAGGAGCGATCTGGAGATTATCGCGGGGCTGGCGCGGGCGATGGGGTCGGACGGTTTCGGGTGCGAGAGTCCGGAGGAGACGCTGGAGGAGATCGGGCGCGCTGTTCCGGAGTATGCGGGGATATCGCACGAGCGGCTGCTGCGCGAGCGGGTTGAGGTTGCGACGCTTCCGGAGGATGCTCCGCAGCCGACGCAGATGCTGTATACGGGGAATGTGGCGGCTGGGATTCAGTGGCCGTGCCCGGATGGGGGTAGCGCGGGGACTCCGCAGCTGTACGCGGGGGGGTTCAGGCATGGGAGGGCGAGGCTGCAGCCGGCGGCGTGGCATCCGCGGCCGTCGCTCGAGGGGGAGTTTGGTTTGATGCTGGCGCACGGTCGGACGCTGTTGCAGCCTGGGCGCAAATCGGAGATTGCGGCGGTTGGCAAGCGCAACCGCATCGTGCGGGAGGAGGAGCTTGTGCTGCATCCGTCGGACGCGGCGGCTGCGGGGTTGTCGGCTGGTCAGCGCGTTGTTGCGGTTACGGAGCGCGGGGCGGAGCATCGCGGGGTCGTGGCGGTGTCTGACGCTGTGCCGACGGGGGTAGTTTCGCTGACGACGCTGTTCGGGGAGCTTGCGGTTGCGGTGGACTCGTCGGAGCGTCCGGACCCGATGAATCATATAGCGAGGCTGAACGCGGTTCCGGTGAGGATCCGGGTTGAGCAGGCGGAGCAGGAATGACGCAGGAACAGGATCGGTTGGCGCATCTGCCGCGGGCGTATGTGGCCAAGAAGCAGGAAGTGGCGGAGGATCTGTTTCTGATGTGGTTGCGTCCCGATGAGCCGTTCAGGTTCAAGCCGGGGCAGTACATCACTATCGGGACGGGGGGTATCGAGAGGCCGTACTCTATTGCGTCGGCTCCGTACGAGCAGCTGATCGAGCTGTTCATCGAGTATGTGCTGCCGGAGTATGGGGGGAAGCTGACGCCGATGCTGTGGGATCTGCACGTTGGCGATTCGGTGTCGATGCGTCCGAGGGCGAAGGGGTTGTTCGTGTTTCAGCCGCAGTTTCATCATCATTTGATGGTGGGGACGGTTACGGGGGTGGCGCCGTATGTGAGCATGATTCGTCAGGCGCTGAAGGACAATACGCGGGGGCATCACTTTTATGTGATGGAGGGGGCGAGCCACCAGGACGAGTTCGTGTACGATTCGGAGCTGAACCGGCTGGCGGAGCGTTTGCCGGATCTGGTTACGTTCATCACGACGGTGAGCCGTCCGCAGGCGGAGCGGAATCGCAGCTGGAATGGTCCGACGGGGCGGGTGAATACGCTTGTTGAGGAGTATGCGCAGCGGTGGAGTTTGCCGAGGGAGGACACGGCGATCTATCTTTGCGGGAATCCGGGGATGATTGAGGATGTGAAGGAGCGGTTTGGGGGGAAGGGGTGGACTATCTACGAGGAGCGTTTCTGGAAGGAAGAGGAGTAGGCGGGCAGGAGGGCGGCAGGCGCTCCCGGGGAGTATGGGCATGGAAGTGAAGGAGCTTGGGCACGTTGTGCTGTTTGTGCGGGATGTGGAGGAGTCGCGCCGGTTCTACAGCGATGTTCTTGGCTGGCGGGAGGTTCGGCGGGAGGGTCAGCGCGCGAGGACGGTTACGTATTCGACGGGTCGGACGCATCATGAGTTGTATCTGATGGAGGTTGGGGAGGGGGCGCAGCCGGTTCCGGAGGGGCGGCGCTTGGGTTTGTATCATATCGGGGTTAAGATTGGGACGACGGACGAGGAGTTGGAGGCGGCGCTGGGGGAGCTTCAGGCTGCCGGCGCGCGCGTTGTGGGGTCGTCGGATCATGGGTTTACGCATAGCCTTTATGTTCTTGATCCGGACGGGAACGAGGTAGAGCTGTACATTGATGTTCAGCCTGAGACGTGGCGCGAGGAGTTGGGGCGGGCGGGGTTGGCGTCGGCGTCCGGCGGTTAGCCGTCGGGCGAGTCGCTGTTGCGCGGCGGCGGCAGTCGCGGCGCGCGTGGGCTAGAATCGCCCTGTGGCGAGTCCTCTTCGCAAGCAGTATCTGAGGATCAAGGCGCGCTATCCTGACGCGCTGCTTCTGTATCGCATGGGCGATTTTTACGAGACGTTCGACGAGGACGCGCGGTTGGCGGCGCGCGATCTGGAGATAGTTCTAACGCAGCGGGATATGGGGGGAGGGGAGACGGTTCCGCTTGCGGGGATTCCGTTCCATGCGCTGGACAGCTATCTTGCGCGGCTTATCCGCAAGGGTCATCGGGTGGCTATTGCGGAGCAGATGAGCGAGCCGGACGGTCGGAGGCTGGTTGCGCGGGATGTTATCCGGGTTGTTACGCCGGGGACGGTGATTGAGCCGGGTCTGCTCGACGCGGCGGCGAATAATTATCTTGTGGCTGTGGCGCCTGGCGGGGCGGAGGCGGGGATCGCTTATGTTGATGTTACGACGGGGGAGTTCGCTGTTACGCAGCTTGCGTCTGGGGAGGTTGCGGAGGAGCTTGCCCGGCTGGCGCCGTCGGAGGTGATCGCTCCGGAGGGGGGAGTTCCGGGGTTGGATGCGGAGGGATACAACGTTACGTCGCTGAGCGGCCGGAGCTTTGCGCCGAACGCGGCTCGCCGGCGGACGCTCGATCACTTTGGGGTGAGCACGCTGGACGGTTTTGGGTGCGAGTCGCTTCCGCTGGCGATTGCGGCGGCGGGCGCGGTGATTGAGTACGTGGGGAGGACGTACGAGGCGGCGCTTGGTCAGCTGACGCGTTTGCGGACGTATTCGACGGATACGTTTATGACGCTTGATCCGCAGACGCGGCGGAATCTGGAGCTGTTCGAGGGGGGTCGGTGGGGTGGTCGTGAGCAGTCGCTGCTGAGGGCGCTGGATGTTACGGCGACGCAGATGGGGGCTCGTCAGCTGCGGCGGTGGCTTGGTCAGCCGCTTCTTGATCTTGGGGAGTTGGAGCGGCGGCTGGACGCGGTGGCGTGGTTTCATGAGTCGGACGTGAGGCGTCAGCAGGCGCGTGAGCGGTTGTCGGAGATGACGGATATCGAGCGGTCGATGCAGCGGATCGGGGCTGGGGCGGCTGCTCCGCGGGAGGTTGTGGGTCTGCGTTACTCGCTGGAGCGGGTTCCTGCGCTGCGGGAGCTTGTGGAGGGGGCAGGGGGGGCGTTGTCGTGGCTGGTTCGGGAGATGAGGCCGTGCGAGGAGGTTGTTGCGCTGATTCGGGAGACGCTGGCGGACGATCCGCAGGGGGATGTGGGTCAGGGTAGGGTGGTGCGGGCGGGGTATTCGGCGGAGATGGACGAGGCGCGTTCGGCGGCGCAGGACGTGCGGTCGTACATTGCGGGTCTGGAGCGGAAGGAGCGGGAGCGGACGGGGATCGCGAGTCTTAAGGTGGGCTACAACAAGGTTTTCGGTTATTACCTGGAGGTGTCGAACACTCATATTGCGAGCGTGCCGGCGGACTATGTTCGGCGGCAGACGTTGGTGAACGCGGAGCGTTTCTACACTCCGGAGTTGAAGGAGTACGAGGACAGGGCGCTGAACGCCGGCGACCGGCTGATGGAGCTTGAGGCGGCGGTGTTCAAGCAGCTGTGCCGGGAGGTTGCGGGGCATACGGCGGAGGCGCTTGCGACGGCGCAGGCGATCGCGGCGCTCGACGCTTTGCTGTCGCTGGCGGAGGCTGCGGCGAGGCACGGCTATGTGCGGCCTACGCTGGACGAGAGCGAGCGGCTGACGCTGCGGAATGGGCGGCATCCGGTGGTTGAGCGTTTTCTTCCGAGCGGGGCGTTCGTGCCGAACGATACGGATCTTTCAACGGAGAGGGATCAGCTGGTTATCCTGACGGGACCGAATATGGCGGGGAAGTCGACGTATCTGCGGCAGGTTGCTACGGCGGTTCTTATGGCTCAGGTGGGGTCGTTCGTGCCGGCGGACGAGGCGCATGTGGGACTGGTGGACCGCATTTTCACGCGCGTTGGGCTGCAGGATGATCTTGCGGCGGGTCAGTCGACGTTTATGGTGGAGATGGTGGAGACGGCGGCGATTCTGCATCATGCGACGCGGCGGTCGCTGGTGATTCTCGACGAGATCGGGAGGGGGACGTCGACGTTCGACGGGCTTTCGATCGCGCAGGCGGTGGCGGAGCACATCCACAACGCTCCGGCGTTGGGTTGCCGAACGCTCTTCGCGACGCACTATCATGAGCTGACGGAGTTGGGGAATCGGTTGCCGCGGGTTCGCAATCAGAGCGTGGCGGTGTTTGACGAGGAGGGGGAGGTGGTGTTTCTGCACCGGATCACGCCGGGAGGGGCGGACAAGAGTTACGGGGTGCATGTGGCGCAGCTTGCGGGCTTGCCGAGGCCGGTGATCGAGCGTGCGAGGGAGTTGCTGCGCGAGCACGAGTCGGGGGGGACGGCGCGCGCGAGGGGTCGGCGCGCGCTTCCGGGGGCGCCGTCGCAGGGGGAGTTGTCGTTGTTCGGGGGGGATGGAGACGGGGGATCGGAGATAGTGGAGGCGCTGCGGGGGGTGGATGTTGATAATCTTACTCCGCGTCAGGCGCTGGAGAGGCTTGCGGAGCTTCGGGAGCGGGCTCTTGGCTGTTGAGGAGCGCGATGGCTGAGCTGGAGGGAGCGTGGGTTTTCGTTGACGGCAACAATCTGATGGGGGCGCGTCCGGATGGTTGGTGGCGGGATAGGAGAGGGGCGCAGCGCCGGGCGGTTGCGCAGCTTGCGGATGTGGCTCGGAGGTTGGGAGGGCGGTGGGCGGCGGTGTTCGATGGGGCGCCGGCTCCGGGGTTTCCGGGCACGGGAGGGGGAGAGTCTGGCGAGGGGGCTTTGCGGGTCGAGTTTGCGGCGAAGCGGGGTCGCGATGGGGCGGATGATCGCATCGTTGCGCTTCTTGGCGAGGCGCCAGCGGGCGTTCGGGCGATCGTGTACACGTCGGATCGCGGGCTGCGCGAGCGGGCGAGGGCGCTCGGGGCGGAGGTGGAGGGGGTTAGCGGTCTGCTGCGGTTGATGGGGGACTCTTCCGGGTTGCGGTGAGGGAGGCGGGCATCGGCGAGTTCGTAGCTTGTAGCTTGTCGAGGGGGGAGCGCCATGCGAGCGCGCGATGGCGAATCTCGATTCGGCGTCCGGCGCTCCGGAGCGCGGGGGCGTCTCGCGTAGTTTCCTCGGGGGCGGAGGGCAAGGGGAGGAGGGCGGAGTACAATCCGGGCGCGTCAAGACGGCGCGAGCAGCGCGGGAGTTTGTTTCCGCCAGGGGGCTAGAGGGAGGGTCTGTGCCGATCTACGAGTTCAGGTGCAATGCGTGCGGGGCGAAGTCGGCGCTGTTCTTCCGGCATATGACGGCGGAGGCGAGGGGGAGTTGCAGCCGGTGCGGGAGCGCGGACACGCGGCGGGTGTTCTCGACGTTTCGCGTGCTGCGTCCGGCTGCTGATCCGAGCAAGCTCAACAAGGCGGAGCTGCTGGACGGGGTGGACTACACGAATCCGGCGTCGATGGCGCAGTTTTTCCGGCGGATGGGCGATTCGTTCGGGGACGAGCCGAATGAGCATATGGACGAGATTGTGGGGAGGCTCGATCACGGGGAGCCGGTGCATAAGGCGCTCGATCTTGATAGGGGTAGTGGGGGGGCTGGTTCCGCCGACGCGGAGTGATATGGGGGCTTCGTCTGGGCGCGGCGAGTTGGGGGTCCTGCTGAGGATGGGGGACGATGGCGGGCATGGGGGGCAGGAGCTGGAGGTCGGGCGCGGGTCGCGGGGAGGCGGGGGTCGGCGTGAGTTGCGGGTAGCGGTAGGCGGGGAGGTCGGGGATTGCGGGGAGTTGGGGAGCGGGGGTAGGGCGGGGTTAGTGGAAGCGGTGGGGGTCGAACGGGGAGATGTCGTGGGGGGTTTGGCCTGTTTGGGCGAGGTCGGCCATTATTTCGCCTACGACGCTGCAGAATTTGAATCCGTGGCCGGAGAAGCCGGCGGCGAAGGAGACTTGGGGGAAGGAGCTGCTGTTGCCGATGATGAAATCTCTGTCGGGGGAGTTGGTGAACATACAGACGACGTATTTCAGGAGGGGGCCTGCGGCGTTGGGGAAGCAGTCTTCGGTGAAGGCGCGGAGCATTTGTTCGTCGGCGGGCCGGTAGTTGCGGTCGAGCGCGTCGGGGTTGGCGTATTCGCCGTGGTGGTGGAATTTGCCGACTTTGTAGCCGGGGACGCCGAAGGCGGGGAATCCGTAGTGCTCTTCGCCGCGCCAAGTGATGACGAAGACGGGGAAGCGGGAGGGCTGGAAGAGCTCGGGGTTGCGAGGGGCGAACCAGGCGACGGCCTGACGCTCGGGGAGGGCGACGCGGGCGAGCTCCGGGAGCTGCTTGCCCGCCCAGGCGCCGACGGCGAGGACGAGGGCGCCGGCCTCGTATTCGGCGCGGTGGGTGCGGACGCGGACTCCGTAGGATGTGGGGGTCCACTCGAGCATTGGTTCTTGCTCGTGGATGTGGGCGCCTTGCTCGATCGCGAGGGCGGCGTACGCGGCGACGCAGCGCTCGGGGGCGAGGAATCCGCCGTCGTTCTGGACGATGGCCATCATTTCGAGGGGCAGTCGGTAGCCGGGGAAGCGGTCGGAGAGTTCGGCGCTGGAGAGCACTGTGTGGGGGACGTCTTGCTCGACGCAGGAGCGGAGCGAGTTCTGGAAGGCTGGGGCGTCCGCTGCTCCGGCGTGGACGGAGCCGGTGATGTGGAGTACGCGCTGAGCGGAGCGATGTTCGAGGTCGCGCCATAGTTCGTAGGCGCGGCGTCCGAGGGGGACGTATGCGGGTCCTTCGTGGAACGCGAGGCGGATGATGCGGGTGAGTCCGTGCGAGGATCCGAGGTCGTTGGGGACGGTGAACTGTTCGAGGCCGAGGACGCGGAGTCTGCGGTCGGCGAGGCGGGAGAGGGCGGCGCTGCCCATTCCGCCGACGCCCGCGACGATTACGTCGTAGGAGCGGGAGCTTGTCACGCGGGGTCTCCTTGCGGGGGCGGGTAGGGGACGGGCGGGGATGGGCAGTGCGGGGGTTCCTTGCGGGGAGGGGGAGGGGCGGGGATGGGGCGTGCGGGGTTCCTTGCGGGGATGGGGAGGGGCGGGGATGGGCTGCGGGGCGTGCGGGGTTCCTTGCGTGGGCGGGATGGGGCTGCGGCGCCACCTACGCGACGGCTATGTACTGGGGGGTTCCTTGCGTGGGCGGGATGGGGACGGGCGGGGATGGGCTGCGGGGGTTCCTTGCGTGGGCGGGATGGGGACGGGCGGGGAATTGGGGTATGCGGGGCTGCGGGGCACCCTTTGCGGGGTATGGGGGTGGGCGGGATGGCGGGGCTGGGGGGCGGTTGCGGCTGCTATTGCCGCAGGCGACGGGCAATGTTAGCATGACGCGCCTGTGTGCAGCGGCATTGCCTCTGCCGGGTTGCAAGCAAAGTTCTGGGAGGGACGCTCATGTTTCGGGCAAGAAGATGGACCGGTTTCATCGCGGCGGGGGCTGTGCTGCTTGCCGTTCTCGCGGCCTGCGGAAGCGAGGATCCTACTCCAACCCCGAGGCCGACGGCTACGCCGACGCCGGTTCCGGCGCCGACAGCGACGGCTACGCCTACGCCGGCTGCGACCCCGACGCCTGTTCCTCCGGGTGTGACGCCTCCTCCTCCGACGGCTACGCCGACGCCGGTTCCGGCGCCGACGGCTACGCCTACGCCGATTCCGCCGCCTCCGGGGTTTGACGCGGAGGAGTACTTCAGCGGGAAGACGGTGAAGGTTATCGTGGGGTTTGCGCCGGGCGGGGGTTACGATGCGTATTCACGGCTTTTGGCGGAGGCTGTGGAACGGCTGATGCCGGGCAATCCGAAGGTGATTGTGAGCAACCTGCCGGGGGGCGGAGGGCTTCGCGGGCTGCAGGAGACGATGCGCTCGAAGCCTGATGGTTTGACTATCCACCCGATGGCTCCGCGTCATCCTGCGGCGGAGGCTGCGGGAGCGGATCTCGACGACTTCGACATCAACACGGTGAATTTCATCGGGACGCCGAGCTTCAACGATGATCATCTGGCGATGTGCGTCCGGCGGGATGTGGCGACGTCGTGGGAGGAGGTTCTCGCGCTTGGGCGCCCGATCACGACGGGGACATCGTCTGCGGGCGGGGATATGATTGGGGGTCAGTTCGTGGAGGCGCTTGGGGGGCCGATCAAGGTGATTTTCGGCTACGAGGGGACGTCGGAGGTGCTGGCGGCGATCGACCGCGGGGAGCTCGACGCTACGACGCGGTGCGACTTCCAGTACATCACGAACCTGTATCCGGAGTGGTACGACAGCCGGGAGCTTGTTCCGCTGTTTTATTCGCGGGCGCGTATCGATCAGGAGTTCCTTGACCGTTTGGGGACGGGTTTGCGGTCGGAAGATGTGCCGCATATGTTCGATATCGTTGAGTCGACGGAGGAGCAGCAGACGGCGTTCCTGCTTGCGCAGAGCCTGGAGTCGATGGCGCGGATGTTTGTGATGGCTCCGGGGACGCCGGAGGAGATTGTTCTGACGTGGCAGCGGGTGTTCCGGGAGATCGTTGAGGATCCGGAGTTTCTGGAGAAGGCGGAGCTTGCGGAGCGTCCGGTGAAGTACGGAGACCCGGCGATTCTGATCGAGAATGTGAGGAAGGCGAAGGACTTCAGCGCGGAGGCGCGGGAGTTGTTCGCGAGCCTTTACGGGGTGCAGTAGCTTCGAGGTTGCGCATCGCGGCAGCGGGGCGGGCGGCAAGCCCGCCCCCGTGGCTTATGGGGGATGCGCTGCGCCGCCCCGGCGCTTGCGCTCCATAGGGGCGAGCTCCCCGGGTTTGTGTTTGGATGCGTTCCGCGCTTGACTGCTTGCAGTTCGCCGGGTAGCTTTATCGCCCATTGCGTCTATGACCAACCGGATTCCCATAGCAGGGCTGGCGATAGCGGCGGTGGTTCTTCTCGGGTGGGGCTACGCGCAGGCTATCGACGCGGCGTTCTTCAATGCGGCGGCGGATGGGGCGCGCCAGCTTCTGCGTCCGGGGCCGATGATTGCGATCGCGGTGATGATTCCTATCGCGCTCGTTTCGGGGCTGATGCCGGGCGGGGGGCTTCCGTTCCTTATAGTGGTGCTCAGTTTCGCGACTGAGCTTGATCCGTTCATCTCGCTGCCGCTGGTTATCGCGTATATGGCGGCGAACGATCTTACGGAGCCGATTCCGTCAATCTTGCTTGGCATTCCGGGGGCGCGGTCGTCGCAGGCGACGATACTGGACGGGTATCAGCTTTCGCGGAAGGGTTACGCGGGGTATGCGCTGGGGGCATCGTATACGTCGTCGTTAATCGGGGGCATCATCGGCGGGGTTGCGCTGTTCGCGGTTATTCCGTTTGCGCGGGAGCTGCTCCGGTTGTTCGGGTCGCCGGAGTTTTTCTTGCTGTCGCTGCTGGGGATCGCGGCTGTGGGGATCGTGAGCGCGGGGGCTGTGGTGAAGGGGTTGCTGACGGCGTCGCTGGGGTTGCTTATCGGGATGATTGGGTTCACGAACGTTGCGCAGGCGGAGCGGGCGACCTTTGGGCTGAGCTATCTGTATGACGGGATCAACATCGTGCCTGTTGTGGTGGGTCTTTTTGCGATACCGGAGATTGCCGATCTTGTCATCAGCAACACGCCCATCGCGAAGGAGCGACTGAGCGATATGCTGAAGGAGGGGAACAAGGATGTTTACAAGGGGATGCGGGAGGCGCTGCGGCATAAGTGGCTGATCGCGCGGTCGTCGCTGATTGGGGTGTTCATCGGGGCGATGCCGGGTTTGGGGCCGACTCCGGCTCACTGGCTGGCGTACGCGCAGGCGCGGCAGACGGAGGCTGGGGGGAGGGAGACGTTCGGGACGGGGGACATCCGTGGGGTGATTGCGCCGGAGTCGTCGAACAATTCGACTGACGGCGGGGTGCTGATGCCGACGCTGCTGTTCGCGATTCCGGGGAGCGCTCCGATGGCCATCGTGCTGGGTTTTCTTTTCATTGTCGGGATCCAGCCGGGGCCTCAGATGGTTGACCCTGACAAGCACCTGAATCTTACGTTGTCGTTCGTTTACGTTATCGTGCTTGCGAACATCATTGTTGTTCCGATAGTGCTGCGATTTTCTCCGGCGCTGACGAAGGTGGCGGCGATTCCTCCGCTCGTGCTGGCGCCTATCGTGATCGGGGTGGTGATGTTGTCGGCGTTTCAGGCGAATCTGGACATCGCGGACTTGACGACGGCGCTTGTTTTCGCGGCGCTGGGGATGTTCATGAAGGCGTACGCGTGGCCGAGGCCGCCGATTCTCATTGCTATTGTTCTGGCGCAGCCGCTGGAGAAGTTCATGAGCATCTCGATACAGGCGAAGGGGATATCGATGGTGTGGCAGCCGGCGTTCATTGGCATCATTGTTGTTGTGGGGCTGGCTGTTTTCTTTTCGCTGCGGGTTCAGCGGGGGGCGCAGCGTCTGCAGGAGCAGGCGGAAACGGGGGATGATGAGCCGGAGGCGGGCTCCGGCGAAGCGAGCGTTCGTTCGTGAGCGAGGCGCCGCCGGCTGCCAGGGAGGCGTCGCCGACTCCGCGCGAAACGCCGTCGACTCCCCGGGAGGCGCCGCCGACTCTGCGGGAGGCGTCGTGGAGGTCGCCCGAGGTTGTTGGGGAGCTTGTTCTGCTTGGGGTGATGGCGGCGCTGTCGGCGGTGTATCTGTTTCAGGTGGTTGCGCTGCCTGTGGGGCGGGACTGCGTTGAGGGGAATGGGGCGCCGCTTGAGCCGGTGTCGTGTTTCCTGTTCAGCGGGGCGCCGGGGATCGCCGATCAGCTTGGGGTGCACGATCTGCGGTTGCCGGGGCGCTGGCTGCCCCTCATCGCTATCGTCATCGGGGCTCCGTTCTGGGTAATCCGCCTCGTTACGACGCTGCGGCGGCGGAAGGACTTGCGGGCGGGGATGATTATGGATCTGGGATTCCGTTTGGGGGAGGATCCGGAGGCGGAGCGCCGCCGGGCGTTCCTGTACTTCGGGACGCTTGTTCTCTTCGTGCTGCTTGTGTGGCTCATCGGGTTTCACGCGGGGATGCCGTTGTGGGTGGGGGGCTATCTGGCGCTCTGGACGCGCATGAGGCGGTGGCAGGCGCTGCTGATAGCGGGGGCGTTCGAGGCGTTCATTATCGGCGTGCTCGATATGACGCTGGACATTTTCTGGTTCGAGCCGCTCGTCTTCCGATGGATCGGGGTGGAGTATCCGGTGAACGATTGGTTCACGCGCGTGTTCTAGGGGGGGGGGCGCGCTTCGCGTTGCCTAGAGCGTCGGCGCGGCGGATAGCGGGGGATGTTCGATTGGACGGAGCTGCTGGCCGTGCTAGACTCGGCGCGGCTGCGGCTCGCGGATGCGGGCGGCAGGCGGCGGATGGCGAGGAGGGATCCTATGACGGCTCGAGAACGCGTTCCCTACGACGACTTGCGGGGCTATCTGAAGCTGCTTGAGGACAATGGGATGCTCAAGCGCATCACGGCGGAGGTTGATCTCGACGGCGAGCTTGGGGCGATCGCCTATCGCGACCTTGTTCGCGACGGTCCGGCGCTCTGGTTCGAGAACATCAAGGATTATCCGGGGATGCCGCTTGTGGCGAACGTTATGTATCGCGAGGATCAGCTCGCGCTCGCGCTCAACGGCGATGCGGACTGGGCGGCGCTGCGGGACATCATTCACGAGGGGATGCGGAACCGCACGCCGACGAATCGCGTGGCGTCGGGGCCGGTGAAGGATGTCAAGATTATGGGGGAGGATGTCGATCTCGATATGCTGCCGACGCCGCGCTGGCACGAGGAGGACGGGGGGCGGTACATCGGCACGACTGCGGGGTTCGTTACGCGCGATCCGGCGACGGGGAATCTGAATATGGGGCAGTACCGCTCCATGATTATCGACAAGAATACGACGACGGTTGAGATTATGGGGGACTGGGAGGTGGGGGCGAAGCCGCCGCAGGGGTCGAACTACGGCGGGGCGGGCGATCGGAACGGGGCTACGCATGTTCTCGAGAACGAGGCGAGGGGGCTTCCCACTCCGTGCGCAATCGTGCTGGGGATGGATCCGTTGCTGACGCTCTCGTGCGGGACTGCGGTGCCGCACGACGAGAACGGTTACGGGGAGTACGAGGCTGCGGGGTCGTGGGCGGGGAGGCCGGTTGATCTTGTGCAGTGCGAGACGAGCGACTTGCTGGTGCCGGCCAATGCGGAGATTGTTCTGGAGGGGGAGGTTGCGCCGTATGAGCGGGTGAACGACGGCCCTCACGGGGAGTCTACGGGTTTCTACAACCAGCATCCCTCGACCTTTATGGTGAAGATCAAGGCGATTACGCATCGGAGGGATCCCATCAGTTTCGGGCTCATCTGCGGGCGGATCGAGGACTATCCCCGGCCGCTTATGCGCTCCAACACGTTGCTGGATGTGCTGGTCGCCAAGTCGGGGCTTGGGAATATCAAAGAGGTGTTCTTCCCAGATGCGGGGCGGTCGGGTTTTCTGATTATCCGGGCGCAGATTACGAGCCCGGAGCAGCCGAGGCAGATTATCGAGGCGGCGTACGAGCATATGCGGTATCGGTGGGTGATTGTTGTGGACGAGGATTGCAACGTGCGCGATTGGAACGACGTGCTGTGGCGGATCGTGTCGTCGGTTGTGCCGGACCGGGATATGCACCGGGGCCGCGAGTATGCGTTCGCGGCGCCGCGCCCGGGCTCTGTGGAATTCGTTCCGCCGACGTACGGGATGGCGTTCGACGCGACGTTTCCGTTCAAGGAGTACGCGCATCCGCGTCCGGGGGTTGCTCAGCCGAGCATGGGGATGATGGAGCATGTGGCGTCGCGCTGGAAGGAGCTCGGTCTGAGCTGAGCGCGCCGCGGGGGGCAGGCCGGACAACACACTGAGGAGAGTGAATCGTGACCACCACAGCCAAGCGCGACCCTGTCGCCTATAAGAGTATGCGCGAGTACATGATGATTCTCGAGGAGCGGGGGCTTCTGAAGCGGGTTACGGCGCCGGTGAGCCTCGACCACGAGGTTGGCGCCATAAGCTACCGCGACCTCACGAGGGGCGGGCCTGGCTTGCTGTTCGAGAACATTGCGGACAATCCGGGGAAGCAGCTGGTTACGAACATTATGTACTCGCTCGACCAGCTCGCCATTGCTTTCAATGGTCCGAGGGACTGGGTGAAGCTGCACGATATCGTGAAGGAGGGGATGGCGGAGCGGCTGCCGTGCGTTCAGGTAGACGATGGGCCGGTGAAGGAGGCGAGGGTGGTCGGGGAGGATGTCGATCTTGGGGAGATTCCGACTCCGTTGTGGCACGAGCTGGATGCTGGGCGCTATATCGCCACGACCGCGGGGGTCATTACTGTGGATCCCAAGACTGGCGCCCACAATATGGGTCAGTACCGCTCGATGATTATCGACCGGAATCATACGACGGTGAAGATACAGGGCGATTTCAAGGTTGGCGCCGCTCCTCCCAAGGGCTCGACCTATGGGGGGGTGGGCGACCGCAATGGAGCGACGCATATTCTTGAGAACGAGGCCGAGGGGAAGAATACGCCTTGCGCCATTGCTATCGGCATCGACCCGCTGCTGGTTCTCGCCGCGGGCACGGCAGTGCCGGAGAACGACAGCGGCCTTGCCGAGTACGAGGCGGCGGGGGCGTGGGCGGGGCGTCCGGTGGAGCTGGTGAAGTGCGACACGATCGATGTGTGGGTTCCGGCGCAGGCGGAGTACATTCTCGAGGGGGAGATACTGGCGGGGGAGCGTCACTTCGATGGTCCGCACGGGGAATCGTCGGGTTTCTACAACAAGAACTATGAGGTGTTCGTGTTCCGGGTGAACGCGATTACGCACCGTAAGAATCCTGTGAATTTCGGGCTCATCTGCGGGCGCATCGAGGATTATCCGCGGCCGCTGATGCGTTCCGGCTCCATCTTGCAGACTCTCGTCAGCAAGTCGGGGCTCACGAATATCAGGGAGGTTCACTTTCCGGACGCGGGGGCTGGGGGGGTGATTATTATCCGGGCGAGGATCGAGCGGGAGGGTCAGGCGAAGGAGATTATCGACGCGGCGTACGCGCATCTGCGCTACCGGTGGGTGGTTGTGGTGGACGAGGACTGCGATGTGCGCGATTGGAACGACGTGTGGTGGCGAATCGTGTCGTTCTGCGAGCCGGCTAATCACGCGCATATGGGGGCGGAGCTTCCGCGTCATCTGGGGCGTCCGGGGGAGATGGACTTCGTGCCTCCGAGCCGGGGGATGGGGATCGACGCTACTCGGGAGCACAAGACGACGGAGTTTCCCGTGCCGCCGCCGTCCAAGCCGACGATGGAGATTCTGGACAGGGTTGGGGAGCGCTGGGACGAGCTGGGGCTGCCGTAGCGAGACTTGCGCGGAAGACGGGCAGTCCCCCGGAGGAAGGGGGGGCTGCCCGTCTATGTGGTCTTCGTTCGCAGCTGACGCGGCGGGCAGCCCTGGGAGGAAGGGGGCTGCCCGCCGCCTGTAGGGGGGCTGTTGTCGCCCGGGAGCGGGGCTACGCGTCCTCGCCCATATCGTGGTCGGGGTGGTTCGCAGCTCCCGCCTTCCAGTATCCCTGGGTGTGGAGCGTTGAGCGGTCGAGCGACCGGTCGTTGAGGAAATGGCTGCGTATCTCCCGCATTGCGGTTGCTTCGCAGCTTACCCAGACGCGGCTCTTTCCCTGGGGGAGTTCGGCGTCGCGCATCGTTTCGGCGAGCATCCGGCCTGGCGTCTCGCCTGCTTGGCGGTGGAGCCACCAGATCTGCGTCGGGGCGGGGGAGGTCAGCGGCTGTTCTTCGTTTGCGTCGCGCACTTCGAGGAAGACGCAGGCGCGGGTGGAGGAGGGGAGCGCTTCGAGGACGGTGGCGATGGCGGGCAGGGAGGCCTCGTCTCCGCCGATGAGGTACGAGTCAGCGCTGGGGTCGGGGAAGTAGGCGCCTCCTGCGCGTCCGCTGATGACGGCGGCGTCGCCTTCTTGGGCGTTTCGGGCCCAGGCGGCGCCGGGGCCGTGGTCGTGCAGGGCGATGTCCACGTCGAGTTCCGGGATGTCCGGGCGCCACTGTCGCGGGGTGTAGGCGCGGCTGATGGGTCGAGGTTTGTCTTCGGGGAAGGCGTTGCCGTCGGGGCCGTGGGAGGGGAGGACGAGTTCGCCGGTTTCGGGGTCGGGGAGGAAGATGCGGAAGTGTTCGGCGGGGCCGTTGGACTCGAAGCCTTCCATCTGACCGCCGCCGAGGGTGATGCGCACCATCCGGGGGGTGAGCTGCGCGATTCGCAGCACTTCGACGATGCGAGGAGGCGGACGCTTGAAGGGCTTCGGGTTGCTCTCGTTGCTTTCGTTGTTCTCGACGGGGACTGATACGGCCATAGAAGGCTCCTTTCTTTAGAGAGGGACGCTTAGGCGTTTCTCTGGTTGCTTGTCTGGCGCGCGGGATTGCGGGAATCAGGCCGGGTTGGTTGCGGCCTGGGGTTCGGGTTCGGTTGCGGGATTGGGGGAGAACCACTGGGCCACCTCGAACGAGAGCAGCTTGGCGTGGGTGGCGACGGGGTTCTCGCCGTCTGTCTTGGCGTGGCTGTGGCGGAACTCGTCGCTGCGCACCCAGCGCTGGAAGTCCTCTTCGGAGCGCCAGCGGGTGTAGACGAAGTAGCGGTCGTCGCCCTCTACGGGGCGGAGGAGTTCGAAGCCTTCGAACCCCTCCATGCATTCGATGTTTCGCGCGCGGTTGCCGAACCGCGCCTCCAGTTCCGGCCCTCGTCCCGGCGCGGGGGTGATGGCGTTGATCTTCACGACGCTCATAGCTTTCTCCTTTCTGTTTCTGCGGCTGCTTTTGCGCAGGCGCTTGCCTTTTCATGTTCTTCGCACGATGTCAGGATGAGTGGTCTGCCGGTTTGAGGGTGGGGGACGACGATGACTTGCTGGTTGAACACTGAGGAGAGCAATTCGGGTTGGAGTACTTCCTGCGGGCTTCCGATCGCGATTGCTTCGCCTTCCAGCATCACCATTACCCTGTCGGCGACTGCGCCGGCGAGGTTCAGGTCGTGGAGGACGGCGAGGACGGCGCGGCCGTTGCTGGCGAGGCGCCGGCAGAGGTTCATCACGAGTTGTTGGTGGCGGATGTCGAGGGCGGCTGTTGGCTCGTCGAGCAGGACGACGGGGGCGTCCTGTGCGAGCACGCGGGCAAGCGAGACGCGGCGCTGTTCGCCTCCGGAGAGGGTTGGGTAGATGCGGTTGGCGAGGTGGGAGGCCTCGACGCTGCGCATCGAGTCTTCGGCGCGGGCGTAGTCGGTCTCGGAGGGGGATCTCCATCGGGGGATGTAGGGGTGGCGGCCCATCATCACTACCTCGCGGGCGGTGAAGGGGAAGTTGAGGTTGTTGTGCTGGCTGAGCACGGCCCGCAGGCTTGCGAGTTCTCTGGGTTTCGTGTCGCGCACGGGGCGTCCGCACACCGTTGCGCGACCCTCGGAGGGTGCGAGGTCGCCTGCGAGCAGGCCGCAGAGGGTGGACTTGCCGGCGCCGTTCGGGCCTACGACGGCGACCATCTCGCCGGAGGGGATGTCGAGCGTTACGTTGCGAACGAGCGCTCTTCCCTGGGCGGAGTAGCTGAGGCGGTCGGCGCAGAGGCGGGGGGTCATTCCATTCCTCCCCAGCTCATACGCGTTCGGTGGACGAGCCAGAGGAAGAAGGGGCCGCCGATCATTGCGGTTACGACGCCGAGGGGCAGCTCTGCGGGGACGACTACTGTTCGGGCGATGAGGTCGGCGAGGAGGAGCGTGATGGCTCCGCCGAGGATGCTGGCTGGGAGGAGGAATCGGTGGTCGGGTCCGGCGAGGAGGCGTATGACGTGGGGGACGACGAGTCCTACGAAGGCGATGATTCCGGCCACGGAGACGGCGGCTCCTGTGAGGAGGGCGCTGAGGACGATGGCGCCGAGGCGGACGCGCTCGGTGGCCACGCCCATATGGCGGGCCTCTCTGTCTCCGAGGGTGAGGAGGTTGAGCGATTGGGCCCAGAAGGGGAGGAGGGCGAATCCGAGGAGGAAGAAGGGGAGGATTGACCAGATTACTGGCCAGGTTGCTCCGCCGACGTGGCCGAGGGTCCAGAAGGTGATGCTGCGCAGCTGGTCGTCGTCTGCGATGTAGACGAAGAGGCCGGTTACGGCGCCGGCTGTGGCGTTGACTGCGATTCCGGCGAGGATGAGGGTGGTGATGGAAGTTTGACCGTGGGCTCTGGCGACTGAGTAGACCACTGTGGTGGCGAGGAGACCGGCGAGGAAGGCGGCGACGGCGACGCCGTAGACTTGGAATACGCTGAAGCCGAGGACGATTGCGCCGACTGCACCGGCGGCGGCGCCGCTTGAGACGCCGATGATTCCGGGCTCGGCGAGGGGGTTGCGGAAGACGCCTTGGAGGGCGGCTCCGGCGATTCCGAGGCTGCCGCCCACGAGGATGCCGAGGGCGATCCTGGGGAGGCGGATGTTCCAGAGGATGGCGTCTGTTCGCGGCTCGAATTCGACGCCGATGTCCAGCCCTGCGTGGCTGAGAATTATGGCGATCGCCTGAGCGGGGGGAATCTCGACGGCGCCCATTCCGATGTTGGCGAAGAGGGCTGCGACGAAGAGCGCCGCCATGCCTCCGAGCAGCGTCGAGGGGGCGAGCCGCGAGGAGTTCGCCCGGCGGTTCGCCGCTGGTTGGAGCGCTCGCAGGCGGGTGAGCGCCTTTGCTCGTATCGAGGCCATTATCCGGCCGGCGCCAGGTCGGGATGGAATGCGCGCAGCAGGTCCATGAGGGCTTGCCCCATACGCGGACCGCCTCCGCCGAAGTACTGGTCGTCGAAGTCGAGGATGCAGCCTTCCTGCGCGGCGGATGTCTGCGCGACGCCGGGAATCTGCGCGAGGCCGTCGCGTCCGCCGACAGACTGGATGCCGGCGGTGAGCACGACGATGCAGTCGGGGTCTGCGGCGGCGAGAGACTCGGCGGTTAGGGGTATGTATGGTTCGGTTACGCCCGCCGCCGCGCCGCCGCTCACTGCGCCGCTTGCCTCGAACAGCTCATGGCTGAGGTGGTCTTCGCCGATGAGGAAGAGGGAGTCGAGTCCGCGCATATAGAGGAATACGGCGGTTGGGCGCTCCTCGGCTTTGGCGGCGAGCGTCTTGACCTCGTCGATCTGAGCCTCGAGTTCCGCGGCGATGCTCTCTCCTGTGTCCGGGACGGCGAGCGCTTGCGCTACGGCGCGGATCTTGCGAGCGGCTCCGTCGATGGTCGCCACCGATTCGAGGATCACTACTGGAACGCCGGTTGCGCGCACCTGTTCGAGCGTTTCCGGCGGGCCGGCGTTCTCGTTCCCGATGATGACGGTTGGGGCCATCGAGAGGATGCCCTCGGCGCTCAGCCTGCGCTGATATCCGATCTTCGGGAGGTCCGCAGTTTCCGGGGGGTAGGTCGCGCTTGTGTCGACGGCGACGATGTTGTCTCCGAGTCCGAGGGCGAAGATGACTTCGGTGATGTCGCCGTTGAGGGATACGATTCGGCTGATGTCCTCTACGGTGATCGTGTTTCCATGGATGTCGGTCACTGATGCGGGAAGGCCCGTGCCGAGTTCAGGGGCCAGGGTTGCCGTTGCCGTAGGGGTTGGGGTTGGCGTTGCGGTTGGGCGAGGAGTTGCTGTGGGGCGCGGCGTCGCCGCTGGGCGGGGGGTTGCGGTTGGGCGAGGGGTTGGGGTTGCGGCTGGCTGTGGCGTTGCTGTCGGGAGGGGCGTTGGGGTTGCGGCTGGGGAATCTGCGCCGCAGGCGGCGGAGAACGCTGCAAGGGCGATAGCGAGGCATACTGCGAGGAGGCGCGGCCTCGACGGCCAGGTTGGGTTTCCCATACTCGTTGTTCTCCTTGATGTCATACCGCTGTTGGGGTGCGGCGCGCTCATCGATGCGCGGCACGGGAACTAGGTTTCGCCTTACTGTTTTACTATGTGCATACTAACTTATTTATGAAGTATGAGCATACTTTTTAGATCTGTCAATACCTTTTGGAATTTCGCTAAGGGGCGCCGCCTCTGGGCTTGCCGCGTCCCGAGGGCGGGGAGGGAGCCCCGGGAGTTCCGGCGCCTTGTATACTGTGCGTATGCGCAGGATTATTGTGGGCATCACCGGCTCTTCGGCTCCCATCTATGGGATCTACACGCTGCGGGCGCTGAGGGATAATCCGGATGTCGAGACGCACCTGATTCTCTCGGAGGGGGCCCATCTGTCGATCAGGTACGAGGCGCCGGAATGGGGGATAGCGGACATCGAGGCGATGGCCGATGTTGTGCATAGCCCTCGCAATCTTGCGGCGAGCGTTTCGAGCGGCTCGTTCAGGACTGACGGGATGGTGGTTGTTCCGTGTTCGATGAAGACGCTGGCGGGGATCGCCAGCTCTTACAACAATGATCTGATTACGCGCGCCGCCGATGTTTGCCTCAAGGAGCGGCGCCGGCTTGTGGTGGTGGCGCGCGAGACTCCGCTCCATCGCGGGCATCTGCTGAATATGCTGGCGGTTACCGATATGGGCGGGGTGATTCTCCCGCCGGTTCCCGGTTTCTATTCGGGGCCGCAGACGGTGGACGATATCGTGCATCACACGGTCGGGAAGGCGCTCGATTTGCTGGGCGTGGAGAACGACGAGTTCAGGCGGTGGGAGGGGAAGGACCCTTCCAGCGACTAGCGCGAGGGATTGTATGTCTGAAGACATCGGCAACGAGCTGCCGGACGATCTGTTCGACGCGCTGTGGAACGAGGATGCGTCCGGGGAACGGGGGCGGGCTATCCTCATCGCCACTGTCGATGTCAACGGGTGGCCTCATCCTGCGCTGTTGTCGTTCCGGGAGGTTGGGGCCCGCGATCGCCGGACGATTCGTCTGGTTACGCACAGCGGCAGCACGACGACGCGCAATATGCGCGACAACGGGAAGGTTACGGTGGTCTTCGTCGACGAGCGGATGACCTACTACGTGAAGGGCGAGGCGAAGGAGGTTCCGGCGCACCTGGCGGGCGCGGGGCCGGACTTCGCTGTGATGGACGCGCGGATCACGCAGGCGCTGCGCGACGCCGCCGGCTCGGACGAGGCGGGCGCATACATCACGTGCGGCATTACGTTCCACAATCCCTGGCAGGGCGGCCGTCCGGCTCAACTCCCCTAGCAGCGAGGGCGTTATGAGAGTAACTGAGGTGCAGGCAACCACCGCGATTATCCCGTTGCGCAACGTTACTTCGTTCTCGACGCGCACGGTGAGCGAGCGTCACTATACGTTCGTGAGGGTGCGAACGGACGAGGGTCGCGAGGGGCTAGGGTTCTGTTACTGCGGCAACAATGCGGGGTGGATCGTTACGACGCTGATCCGCGATCTTCTCGCCGCGCATGTGGTTGGCCGCGATCCGCACGACACGGAGGCGCTATGGGACGCGATGTATCGCGACGCGCTGCTGATGGGTCGGCGCGGGGCGGTTCTCCGGGCGATGAGCGCCATCGATATTGCGCTGTGGGATGTGTGCGCGAAAGCAGCGGGGCTTCCGCTGTACCGCTACCTCGGCGCGCCCTACCGCGAGACGGTTCCCGCGTACGCCAGCGGGGGGTACTACCTGGAGGGGAAGACTCCGGAGCATCTGGCGGGGGAGTGCGCGGGCTATGTGGAGATGGGTTTCCCCGCGGTGAAGATCAAGGTTGGGCGCGTGAGCGCGCGCGAGGACGCGGAGCGGATCGCGGCGGCGCGGCGGGCGATCGGAAGGGATGTCGAGCTCTTCACTGACGCCAATAACGCGTGGAACGATGCGACGTCGGCGATCCGGGCTATCCGTCAGTGGGAGGAGTACAACCTGGGGTGGGTTGAGGAGCCGACGATGCCTGACGAGATGGAGGCGAGCGCGACGATTGCTTCGCGCGTTCAGGCGCCCATCGCTACGGGGGAGATTCACCAGACGAGATGGGATTTCATGGACATCATTGATGGTCAGGCGGCGTCGATCATCCAGCCGGACGCGGGGGTCTGCGGGGGGGTCACCGAGTTCCGGCGCATCGCGGCGTACGCTGCCGACCGCAACATTCCGGTCGCGCCGCACTGGCTTGCCGACATTCATGTTCATCTCGTTGCGGCTACGCCCAACGCCACGTACGTGGAGTTCTTCACCGACACGGAGGTGCTGAACATTATGGAGGTGTTCGACAAACGTCTTGCGCTGAGGGGCGACGGCTTGGAGCTGCCGCAGGATCCCGGGATCGGGGTTGTTCTGAACGAGGAGGCACTGGAGCGGTTCGCCCGCGACGGCTGGGCCTGAGGCGGGCGCCTCTCTCTTCTGCGCGTTAGCGCGGCGGTTTGCCTCACGCGCGAAACGCGGCTCCTGTTCGTCGGCGCGTAGGGCGCGGCGTACTACTGAGCCGAGGCTTCGACGGTGAACGCGGCCTGCTCGGCGGTTTTGGGGGCGAAGGGGACGACGACGAGCGTGGCGGGGGCGTCGATGCGGAAGTTGTAGCGGCCGTCGGCATCCGGCTGCAGGGGGGTTACGGTTGCGTCGTCGCCGTCGCCCTCGACCAGGCGGACGGCGAATTCCTGGGAGACGCTGCGTCCTCCGGCGCGAACGAACCCGCGGGCTGTCCAGCCGCTATCGGACTCGGCGTCGTCGAAGAAGCCGGCGGCGTCGATGGCGATGTCGTCGACGGCGATGTCGTCGACGCACCATCCGGGGCCGTTGAGGGCGACGTCGGTTACGTATTCGAATCGCAGGAGGATAGTCTTGCCGGCGAAGCGGGAGAGGTCGACGCGTTCGCGGCGCCATTCGTTAGAGGAGCCTGTGTACGAGGGGCCGAGGGCGGTTCGGAGCGGGTTGCTGGTTGTGGAGAGGTCGCCTTGCAGCGGCGTCCAGGTTTTGCCGTTGTCGGTGGATGCGGCGATGTAGGCGTGGTCCCAGTTTTCTTCGATATCCCACCAGGCGTGGAATTCGAGGGAGGGGGAATCTGCGGATGGGAGGTTGAATTCGCGGGTGAGAGTGGAGTCGATGGAGTTGCCGCGGTTGCTCCACCAGCAGGTTTCGCCGCTGTAGGCGCTCACGGGGAGCAGGGGTGTTGCGCGGCGCGGGATGAGGGCGACGCTCCAGGGTGAGGAGGGTTGCAGTTCGATGTAGGCGGGGGCGAGCTGGGCGGCTGCGATCTCGAGGGCGCCGGGGCTGTTGAGCATCTGTTGCACGGTTGCGGGGTTGGGGAGCGCGTCGTAGCCGTAGGGAGGGGCGGAGGCGTTGACGATGTTCGCTGCGGCCCAGTCGGCGAGGAGGGTGGTGAATGAGGAGCTGGGGGATGCGTTCTCGACGGCGGCGGCGCCGTCGCGCTGCTGGGCGGCGAAGCGGGCGGGGAAATCGGGGCCGAGGCGCTCTGCGAGGTAGGCGATGAAGAGGGCGGCGCCGGCGTAGTTCGGGAGGATGTCGCTGTGGTCGGCGGGCCAATCGATGGGGGAGGCGTTTGGGTTTTCGAGGTAGGGGGTGAAGGGGAGGGCGTCGTAGCCGAGCGAGCGGGCGGCGAATTCGGAGAGGGCTTCGTGCGCCCACGCCTCTTCGGTTGGGTCGACGGTCCAGTGGACGAGGTGCTGCGTTTCGTGGGCGAGCCTGGCGTAGTAGGTTTCGTCGCCGAAGCCGTTGGCGAGGTTGATGAAGAAGCTGGCGCGCTCGTTGCTGGCGGGGTTGGCGTCGCGAGGGAGGGTGTCGGCGCTGTTGAAGTAGCCGCTGATGCCGGAGAAGTAGCCGTGGACGATAGTGATGGGGCCCGGCAGGGAGAGGTTCGGGGCGATGAGTTCGATGACGCCCGGGAGGATGCGCTCTTCGAACTCGCGGGCGATGGCCGCCGCCTCTTCCTGCGCGGGGCCGTGTTCGGGGGGGAAGTACCATACGGCGTTCTTGCTTATGTAGCGCGCCTCGGCGAGGAACTCGAAGAGCGTGTTGTTAGCCAAGTCGAAGCTGGTGAACGTCCGGATCGAGCCTTGCTTCGCGCCGGAGTAGAGGACTCTGTTGGGGAGGGGCTTGGCGTCGGGGCTTCGGAGCCTCTTCGCGACATCGAGCGGGTCTCGCTCGGGGGCGTCGGGGATGGCGTGGAGCGTGTTCGGGATGGGCGTTGCGGGGGGCGTGGGCGAGGCGTCGCCGGCGCAGGCTGCGAGGGCGAGGAGGGCGAGGGCGCAGGTGAAGGGGCGGAGGGCGTTCGCGAGGGGGTTATGCATCGGGTTTTTCACCGCCTGCGGGTTTCGGTTGGGGCTGGGCGTTGAAGTGGTTCATTGCGTAGTCGACGCCGTAGCGGAGCCAGGCTTCGGCGGCGTCTGTTGCGCGTTCGAGGGCGGCGTCGAGCGTGGGGAGTTCGTCCGGGTTGAATGTGGCGAGGACGTGGCTGATGGCGTCGCCTGGGGGGCGTCCGACGCCGATGCGGAGCCTTGGGTAGTCGGTGGAGCCGAGGGAATCGTTGATGGAGTTGAGGCCGTTGTGGCCGCCTGATCCGCCGGAGGCGCGCAGGCGGACGGCGCCGATGGGGAGGTCGAGGTCGTCGAGGATGACGAGCATTCGGGAGGGCTGGGCGTGGTAGCGGTCGAGGGCGTATCGGGCGGCTTCGCCGGAGAGGTTCATAAAGGCGCCGGGTTTGAGGAGCACGACGCGGTGGCGGTTGAGCCATCCTTCGCCGAGCAGAGCCTGTTTCCGCTTGTCGCGGAGGGAGATGCTGAGTCTTCGGGCGAGGCGGTCGAGGCACATAAATCCGGCGTTGTGCCGGGTGTTCGCGTAGCGGGGGCCGGGATTGCCAAGGCCGATGACGACGAGGACGTTCAAGGGGTGGACTCTTTGACGGGGTAGGAGGCGGGGGGCGGTTGCATCATCATACACGGAGGGCGGGGCGCGGGGGCGCGGCGGTTTCAGTCGCCATCGGGGGACTCTTGGGCGGGGGACTCTTGGGCGAGGGACTCCTGCGCGGCGGGCTCTTGCGCGAGAGCGAGGAGCTCGTTTTCGGAGAGCGTGGCGACTCCTAGCCGCACGGCGTCGTCGCGCTTGGAGCCGGCGTCCTCTCCGACGACGACGTAGGTGGTCTTGCCGCTGACGCTGCCGCTGACCTGGCCGCCGCGCTCTTTGATGAAGGCTTCGGCTTGCGGGCGGGTGAATCCTTGCAGGCGGCCGGTTACGACGAATCGCATTCCCTCGAACGGCTGGGGAGCGTCGGCTTGTGCGGCGGGCTCGCCGGATTCCAGCCGGACGCCGGCGCTCTCGAGTTCGTCGACGATGCGCCGGTTCTCTTCGTTTTCGAAGTGGCTGACGATGGCGGCTGCGACGATGGGTCCGACGCCCGGGACGGCCTCGAGCTCTTCGCGATCGGCGGCGATCAGGCGGCGGACGCTTCCGAATCGCCGGGCGAGCAGTTCGGCGGTCTCGTCGCCGACGTGCAGGATGCCGAGGGCGGAGATGACGGCGGGGAGGGGGCGCTCTTTGCTCGCGGCGATGGCGGCGACGAGGTTGGCGGCGGACTTTTCGCCCATACGTTCGAGTGCGGCGAGGGGCTCCTGTTCGAGGCGGTAGAGGTCGGGGGAGTCGTGGATGAGGCCGGATTCGAGCAGCTGGGCGACGAGTTTCTCGCCGAGGCCGTCGATGTCCATTGCTGTTCTGGAGACGAAGCGTTTGATGCGTTCGAGCTGCTGGGCGGGGCAGCGGGAGTTGACGCAGCGGTGGGCCGCCTCGCCCTCGACGCGGACGATAGGCGCGGCGCATTCGGGGCATTGAGGGGGCATTTCGAACGGCGTCTCGCCGCCGGCGCGGCGGTCGACGACAGGGCCGACGACCTGGGGGATGACCTCGCCGGCGCGCTCGACGAAGACGTAATCGCCGATGCGGATGTCTTTGCGGCGGATGTCGTCTTCGTTGTGGAGGGTTGCCTGCCGCACGGTTACGCCGCTTACCTGGACGGGCTCGAGGATGGCGTAGGGGTTGAGGCTGCCGGTGCGCCCGACGTTGACGCCGATGCCGAGGAGGCGGGTGACGGCCTGTTCGGCGGGGAACTTGTAGGCGATGGCCCATCGGGGCTCGCGTCCTACGAAGCCGAGGCGCTGCTGGTAGTCGATGGAGTCGATCTTCACGACGACGCCGTCGGTTTGGTAGTTCTTGGCGTGGCGCTGCTGCTCCCACCGGCGGTGGTAGTTGATGACGGCGTCGAGGGAGTCGAGGCGTTCGATTTCGGGGTTGACGCGGAAGCCGAGGGAGCGGAGCCATTCGAGGGTTTCCCAGTGCGTGTCCGGGGTGGTTGCGCCGTCGGCCCATCCGAGCTGGTAGAACCAGATGGCGAGCCTGCGCTGGGCGGTGATGGCGGGGTCGAGCTGGCGGAGGGATCCGGCGGCGGCGTTGCGGGGGTTGGCGAAGAGGGGTTCGCCGCGCTCGGCGCGCTCCTCGTTGAGCTGGGAGAAGGCGTCGCGTGGGAAGTAGACTTCGCCGCGGACTTCCAGGAGGGGAGGGGCAGAGTGGGGGGATTGGAGGACGAGGGGGGCTGAGCGGATGGCGCGGACGTTGGGGGTTACGTCTTCGCCGCGGGCGCCGTCGCCGCGAGTTGCGCCGAGCGCGAGGCGTCCGCGCTCGTAGGTGAGGGAGATGGCGAGGCCGTCGATCTTGGGTTCGCAGACCATAGCGAAGTCGTCGCGTTCGAGGATGGCGGCGGCGCGGCGGCGCCACGCGGCGAGTTCGTTGTCGTCGAAGGCGTTGGCGAGGCTGAGCATTGGGTGGAGGTGCAGTGCTTCTTTGAATTCGGGGGATGGCGGGGCGCCGACGCGCTGTGTTGGGGAGTCGGGGCTTGCGAGGCTGGGGTTGGCGAGTTCGAGGGCGCGCAGCTCCTGCATCAGTTGGTCGTATTCGTCGTCGGAGATGAGGGGGCTGTCGAGCGCGTAGTAGCGGTAGTTGTGGAGGTGGAGCTGGCTTCGCAGCTCCTCGATCTGCTGGGCTTGCTGGGCTTGCGAGGCCTGCTGGGCGGGGTTGGGGTTCCGCTGGGCGGGGTGAGGGTTAGCGTTGGCCATTATCGGCAGCGTCTTTCGGGGAGTGGGCCGGCGCGGAGCCGGGGGCGCAGTAGAGTATAGAGCCTGGGCGTATGATGCTGGCATTCGCTGTGGGAGCATCCGCCGCAAGCCCTCGCATTCCCCGACTGTGGCCGTTCAAGCGGGCGTACTACGGTTGGGCGGTTCTGTCGGCGTCGACGGCGGCGGCGTTCGGGATGGCGCCGATGTTCGGGCCGGTTCTGGGGGTGTTCTTCTCGTCGTTTGAGGAGGAGCTTGGGTGGGATCGCGCGACTATCTCGCTGGCGTTCACTGTCGGCAGTATGACGGGGTCTGTGGCGCAGGCGCTGACGGGGCGGTTGCTGGACAGGTATGGGGCGCGGATGGTTGTTGCGGCGGCGGGTGTGATCATCGCGCTGGCGATGCTGGGGTTGTCGTGGATGCAGGAGCCGTGGCAGTTCTGGCTGGCGTTCGGGGCGGGGCGAGGGTCGGCGCTTGCGGGGATTCAGGTGGGGACCGGGGTTGCGCTGTCGAATTGGTTCTTGCGTCGTCGGGGGCGGGCGATTGCTATTCGGGGAGTGGGTCAGCGAGCGGGTCAGGCGCTGATGCCGATGGCGATATTCGCGATTATGGCGGTTGCGGGGTGGCGCGCGGCGTTCCTGTCGCTGGCGGGTCTTACGGCGGCGGTGATTATTCTTCCGGCGTTGCTGTATCTGCGGCGGCGCCCGGAGGATCTGGGGCTGACGCTGGAGAATATGAGCGCGGAGGAGCTGAGCGCCGCGCGGAGCGGCGGGGGCGGGCGGGGCGGCGGGGGGTTGAGGCGGGAGTTGCGGGATGTGTCGTTCACGCTGTCGGAGGCGCGTCGGACGCGGGCGTTCTGGCTGCTGCTGTTCTTCGTGATTGTGGAGCGGTTCGCGCTGGGGTCGGTGAACCTGCATATGGTGGTGAATTTCGAGGATCGCGGTCTGGCGGCGGGGCTTGCGGTGAGCACGCTGTCGATCTTTGCGGCGACGTCGGCGCTCACGACGCTGCCGTGGGGTTTCGCGTTCGAGCGCATCGCGGTTCGGGCGGGGGCGATGGCGATGAGCGGTTTGCTGGCGCTTTCGATGGTTGTGCTGTTAGTGGCGGACAGTTATCCGCTGGCGGTGGGGTTTGCCCTTCTGTTCGGGCTGGCGATCGGGGCTGGGAACATTGTTGAGCAGATGCTGTGGGCGGAGTATTTCGGGCGCGAGCATCTGGGGTCGATCCGGGCGTTCGGCGCGCCGTTCCGCATTGCAAGCCCTACGGGGCCGGTTCTTACGGGGTTGCTGTTCGACTGGACGGGGTCGTACGCGGCGCCGTTCACGGTGTTCGGGGTTATCTTCGGGGTGATGACGGGGGCGATGTTCTTCGCCAAGCCTCCGGAGAAGCCGGGAGTTGCGGCGGCGGGGCATCGCTCCGCGGACGGCGGGGGAGGCGGCTAGCGCGCTGCTTGCGCGTCGTCGTGCATGAGGGCGGCGACGCGCCGGCCCATACGCACGGAGTAGTTGGTGCCGCGGTCTTCGGGGTAGATCTGGGTGGTGTTGGCGAGATAGAGGCTGCGGATGGGGGTTCGGTGGCCGGGGATGGTGGGGGAGTAGCCTCTTGTTACGATGGGCTGGGCGGCGTCGACTTTGTGGTGGTGGTATTCGACGACCCAGGACTCGTTGAACGCAGGGTTGATCTTGCGGAGGTGGGCTGCGTACTCGCTGTAGAGTTCGTTGGGGGTCATCCGGTAGAGGGGGTCGTCGCGTTCGAGGTAGTTGGTGAGGTAGACGATGTGCGCGCCGCCGTAATGCTCGGCGGGGATGAAGTTTGTGTGCTCGATGATTCCGAGGAAGGGGAGCGACCGGTCGCCGACGTATGTCCAGTAGTAGGGGGTTAGGGGGCGGTCGAGCACGAGGATGACGAGGACGGCTGAGAGGTAGACCTTGTCGGCGAGTTTGGCGAGGTAGTCGGGCGGGAGTTCGGGGACGAGTCGGGGGAAGATGTAGGACGGGACGGTTGCGAGGATCTGGTCGTAGTTCCGTTGCTCGGGCGGGGCGCCGTCGACGCTGACCAGCATTCCGCGCGCTGCGCCGTTGTCGACGGCGATCTGCTGCACGGCTGATGAGATGTGGACGTCGCCGCCCTGCTGGCGGACGCGGTCGGCGAGGGCGTCGAAGATTTCGCCGAAGGATCCGGCGGGGTAAGCGAGCTGTTCTTTGAATTTGCCGGCGAGGCCTTTTCCGCGGGATGCGGTGCGGAGGGCGAATTTGTTCCAGAGCCACGCCATGGTGATCTGGTCGTGGTAGCGGCCGAACTTGCCGCGGAGCATCGGTTCGAAGATGGTTTCGTAGGCTCTGCGGTTGCCGTGCTGGAGCAGCCAGTCTGTGGCGGTTATCTGTTCGAGGGAGGCCCACTCCTTGCGCCGCTGGAGGCTGAGGGTGAGGATTCCGAGGCGGATGCGGTCGAGGAGGGGGAGCGGGCGGAATTTGAGGAGGTCGAAGGGGGATGTGAATCGCCAGAGGCGGCCATTGGCGTAGTAGCCGGCGTTGGAGTCGATCCAGCGGAGTTGATGGGAGAGGCCGAGCTCCTCGATGAGGTCGATCATCGCGGAGTCGCTCCGGAAGAGGTGGTGGTATCCGCGTTCGAGGGGGACGCTGTTTATGGGGAAGGTGGAGGCTTGTCCTCCGAGGAAGGGGGCGCCTTCGAAGACCTCGGCGCGGTGGCCTCGGAGGCCAAGCTCGTATGCGGCGGCAAGGCCTGCGGCGCCGCCGCCGATGATTCCGATGTTCATGAGCGTTCTCCTGCGGCGCTTCCGGCGCGGTCGCCGGTGAGCTGGCGGAGAGAGACGCTGCGCACGGCGAGGTGGATGAGCCCGGCGGCGATGACGGGGAGCAGCAGGGCGAGGTGGAGGACGATGGCGTAGGCGGAGGCGGGGCCGTTGGCGACGCCGAGGAATACGAGGGAGAGGACGGCGAAGAATTCGAAGGGTCCTACGGATCCCTGCGACGAGGGGATGGAGAGGGCGAGGTTGGAAACTGCTACGACGACGAGCATGGCGACGGCGAGCATCCAGAGGCCTCCGAGCTGGTCGTGGAGGCCGAACGCCATAGCGACGATGTAGTAAGTGAGGCCTTCGGAGAGCCATACGGGGATAGAGAGGGCGAACACGGCGCCGAGGCGTTCGGGGCGGTGCAGCCCCTCGAATCCGAGGATGAAGCGTTCGGCGAATCCCTGGGCGGCGCTTTGGTAGCGCGCGGGGAGGCGTCCTGCGAGCCATCCGCTGGCTGCGAGGAAGGGTTTGGGGCGCATTGCGGCGAGCGCCATAAGGATGAGCACGCCGAGGAACGGGGCGAGCGCGGCAGCGGCGATAATCCAGGCGGGGAGGTTGACTTCTTCGCTGACGCGGTCGGTGAGGCCGGAGAGCGGGAGGAAGAGGGCTCCAACGACGAGGAAGAAGAGGAGTGTGAGGCCGTCGAAGACGCGCTCGACGATGACGGTGGCGAGTCCGGTTGTGCCGCGGACGGGTTCGCGAAGGGAGAGGTAGTAGCTGCGGACGAGTTCGCCGATGCGCATAGGGAGGAGGTTGTTGGCCATATAGCCGACGAGGACGACGGGGTAGAGGCGTGCGGCTGTGGTGCGCGCGAACGGGGCGAGGAGGTATCGCCATCGTGCGGCTCGGAAGTAGAAGGAGGCGAAGTAGATGGCGACGGCGGGCGCGAGGAGGGCGTAGTTAGCCTCCGCCAGCGCTTCGGCGAGTTCGCTGAAGTCGACGCGCGAGATGAGGAGGGCGAGGAATGCGACGGTTACGAACAGGCCGAACCAGAATCGGGGGTTGGTTATCAAGCGTCGCCTGCGCTTGGGGACGAAGGGTTAGCGTTCATCGGGGGGATTATATATCGCTTGCGCACGTGGGCGGCAGGGCTGGGCGCTGCGCTACGCGCAGCATTCTGGACTGTTTCGCTTATACGCGGGGGCTGCTTAGCCGCCTCGCTACGATGTTCAGTGGCGTTCGAGCACACCGCTTTGCGTTCGCGCGCGGCGGTTTCGGAGAAGGTTGAGCCGCGTTAACGAATGCGCCCCCGCTTTGCGTTTGCGCGCGGCGGTTTCCCTGACAGTGTGCCGCCGCGCGGACGACTTGTGGGTTGCGCGCGTCGCTGGCTGCTGGTTTTTCCGGGAGGCTCGCTCGCGACTTGCCGCTTCTCGCGATTTGCTGCTTCGGGCGATTCCTGAGGGCGGAAGGCGGAATGACGGGAATGATTGGGCGAATCGGCTTGTAGGCGGGGCGCGCGCGGGTTAGAATTCGCGGCGCGCCTCTGCTCACCGTTCCCCGGCCCGGATCCGGGGGCGCGGGCGCCGATGAGGGATTCGACGTTGGTCTTTCGCTTTTTCCGCCGCAAAGAGAAGACGACCGGCGCGCTGGCCCGAACACGCGCTGGATGGGGCGGGGGGCTGACCAGCCTGTTCGAGGGCGCTCTGCTCTCGGACGAGGGGCTGTGGGAGCGTCTTGAAGACGCCCTCATCGCGGCGGATGTCGGCGTCGATACATCGCTTGCGACGGTGAACCGTGTGCGGCAGCGTGTGCGGGATGAGGGGGTGAGCGATGCGGCGGAGGCTCCGGAGCTTTTCAAGGAGGAGCTGGCGCTTCTGCTCGATCTGGAGGATAAGAGCATTTGGGATTGGTACGACCAAGAGGAGCTGGCGGCCAAGCCGTTCGTGCTGATGGTGGTGGGAGTCAACGGGGTGGGCAAGACGACGAGCATCGCCAAGATGGCCGCTCACTATCAGCGGCTGGGGAAGTCGGTTCTGATAGGGGCGGGCGACACGTTCCGCGCGGCGGCGATCGACCAGCTTAGGGTGTGGGGAGGGCGCCTGAAGGTTGATGTCGTCGCGCATCAGCAGGGGTCTGATCCGGGAGCGGTGGCGTTCGACGCGTATCAGGCGGCGGCGGCGCGGGGGGCGGACGTGCTGATTTTCGATACGGCGGGACGGCTTCACAACAAGGCTCCGCTAATCGAGGAGCTCCGGAAGGTTCGGCGGGTGTTCGAGCGTCAGGGGGAGGGCGCGCCGCAGCAGACGCTGCTGGCGCTCGATGCGACGACGGGACGCAATGGTTTGGAGCAGGCGCGGGTGTTTCAGGAGGCTGTGGGGGTGGACGGGGTGTTTCTGGCGAAGCTCGACGGGACGGCGAAGGGAGGCGTCGCTGTTGCCATCGCGCAGGATCTGGGGCTGCCGGTGGTGTTCATCGGCTCTGGAGAGGGCGTCGACGACATCGCGCTGTTCGACGCCGATGATTTTGTTGATGCGCTGTTCGGCGACGGGGTGGAGGGCTGATGCTGGAGATGCTCCTTTCGGCGCTCGTTTGGCTGCTGGCGCTGGAGCTGTTCGCGCTGGTGGCGCTGCCGCTGTCGCATCAAGTGTTCTCGCGTTTGCCGGACCGGGGATACGCGTTCTCCAAACTGCTGGGGCTGCTTGGCGTTACGTATGCGACGTGGCTCATAGGGCTGAGCCATACGCTGCCGAACTCGGGGTGGACTGTGTTTCTGGCGGCGCTGGCGGTCGCCGTCGCGTCGTGGCTGGCCGCGCGTCATCAGGGGGGGGAGATGTTGCGGTTCGCTCGGTCGTCGGCGCCGACGATTATTGTTGTGGAGACGCTGTTCATTGCGGTGTTCGTGGGGGTGATGCTGCTGCGGGCGTCGACGCCGGACATTGTCCACACCGAGCAGCCGATGGATCTGATGTTCCTGAACGCGACGGTTGCAAGCCCGCACTATCCGCCCACAGACCCGTGGCTGGCCGGCGTTGAGGTGTCGTACTACTACTTTGGCTATTTGATGATCGGTTCGGTTGCGATGGCGACGGGCACGGCTACGTCAGTGGCGTACAACCTGGGGCTCGCGACGGTTGCGGCGATGGGCGCAGTAGCGGCGTTCGGGGTGTCGTACAACCTGGTGGGTCTTGCTCGGGGCTCGGTGGACGCGCGTGTGCTTGCGGGTTTGATGGGGGCGTTTCTGCTTCTGGCAGCGAGCAATCTTGTGGGCGCGCTGGAGCTCGTTCGGGCGGCGGGAGGGCTGAGCGCGGGTTTCTGGGAGTACATCGGCGTCGCGGGCCTTACGGCTCCCGAGGGAGTGTCGATGTGGCGTCCGGAGGAGGTTTGGTGGTGGTGGAGGGCGTCGCGGGTGATTCCCGGGGCGATCGCGGAGTTTCCGGCGTTCAGTTTCGTGCTGGGCGATCTGCATCCGCATGTGATATCGACGGGCTTTCTGTTGCTGTCTGCGGGTCTGGCGGTGCAGGTGTACCTGCAGCAAGGGCTGTCGCACGTTGGAGCGCTGCGGCGTAACTGGCCGCTGCTGCTGGCGACGGTGGCGACGGTTGGAGCGCTGGGGGCGACGAATCTGTGGGATATGCCGGTGGCGCTGACGCTGGTGGGGGGAGCGGCGCTGCTGAATGCGGTTCGGAGCGGCAGGCGCTTACAGCTTGGGCGCTCGGTGGCGGTGTCGAACAACGTGATAGCGGTGGGGGGAGCGAGCGGGACGGCGGCTAGTCAGGAGACGCATCAGGCGCGGCTGTACACGGTGCGCGACGGCGTGTGGCGTTCGGGCCCGACGCTGGAGACGCGGGGAACGGGTTCGGGAGCCGACCTGGGCGCGTCGATCGCGGCTTCGGACGACATCGTTGCGGTGGGCGCGCCTCGGGCGAGCAGAACGGGGGTTGTTTACCTGTATGGTCCGTGGAACGACGGGTGGGCGCACCGGGCGACGCTGCGGCCGCCGGAGGAGGGGGTCGTGCGCGGGTTCGGGCGTTCCGTGGCGGTTGCACACGGGCTTGCGGCGGTGTCTGCGCAGGGGGCGGTGTACGTTTACCGGGAGGAGCCGGGAGAGTGGATGCTCGACGCGGAGCTTCCTCTCGAACAGGGCGTGTCGGATTCTGATCCGGTTGTTGCGCTTGACGGGGAAACGCTGGCGGTTGGCCTGCCATCGTACGAGGGAGGGGAGGCGTACGTGTACGAGCGCGTCGACGGGGCGTGGGAGCGGACGGCGCTGGATCCCAAGTCTGCGGAGCCGCCGCGGCTGCGGCGGTTCGGGCGCAGCATTTCGGTAAGGGGTTCGCGGGTTGCGGTGGGCGCGGCTGGCGCGGTGGTTACGTTTCAGCGGAATGGGGGGAAGTGGGAGTTCGACGCGGCGGCGCGTCCGCCGCAGCGGAGCCTCTCTTTCGGGGGGTCGGTGGGGGTCGATGGGAATTATCTGGTTGCGGGGGGCAGTCCGGGTGGTGATCGCGCGTTGGACCACGGAGCTGCTTGCGTGTTCATACGAACGAACGAGGGGTGGGAGCTGCAGTCTCAGCTTCAAGCGGAGGACGCGGGGCCGGGCGATCTGGCGGGGAGCGCGGCGGCCATCAGCGGCGACACTATCGTGTTGGGGGCTCCGGGCGGCAGCCAGGGGAATGCGTTCGTATTCCGGCGGGCGTTGGACAAGTGGGAGTTTGCGTGGAAGGTGGGGAGCCGGTGGAGGTTCCCGTCCACGGCGACGGCGCTTGCGGCGTTCGGCTTGGGGAGCGTTCTGGCGGCGCTGCCGTTCCTGGCGAATTTCGAGAGTTCGGTGAGCGGGGTGTTGCCGCTGCGGACGATTATGACGCGTCCGGCGCACCTTGTGCTGGTGTGGGGGTTTGCTGGGTTCCTTGCGGCGCCTGTGCTGCTGGCGGCGCTGCGCTCTATCTTCGCGCGGGGGAATTGGTCGCTGCTGCGCTTTGCAGTAGCGGCGTTCGTGGCGTTCGCTCCTGTTATGTTCTGGCTGCAGCCGGTGTACGGCGTGCTGATATATCTGCTTATCGCGCTGCTGTTCGTATTCCATCAAGCGGGGTTCCGCTCGCCCAAGGTCGACGAGGCGCTGTTCGCCTACAACTCACGGGTTACGTTCGTCATCGTGGCCGCGCTGGTGGCGGCAGGATTGCTGTGGGACGGGATAGTGAGCAGCGAGCGCGGAGTCGGCGGCGAGTTGCTGGCGGTGGACCGGTTGCTGGTGGCGCTGCCGATGGCGACGTTCATTGCGCTGGCCCTCTACGGGGCGTGGACGCTGGCGCACCGGGACAGCGAGGCGATCCGCGAGGCGGGGGCCGATCGTCCCGGGGCGACTCACTGGAACGCTCACGCGCCGGCGCTGCTTGTGCTTGTTGTAGCGGGGGCTCTGATTATGGGGGTGGAGCTGTTCCATGTGGCGGACGCGTTCGGGGGGGATCTGCGGCGGCAGAACACACTGTTCAAGCTCTACTATCAGGCGTGGGCGTTGATGGCGGTTCTGGGTGGGTTCGGTCTGTGGTTTGTGTGGACGCGCTGGGATCGCCGGCGGCTCACAGGGCGGATCGGCTCCATGCTGTGGGTCGCTTTGCTTGTCGTGGGATTAGGAGCGGTGAGCTACTACGCGTTCGCTGCGGTCGCGACGCGCGCGGATGGGTCGGACGCGCTTCGGCTGGACGGCCTGGCGCACCTCGATTCATCGGCGCCGGCGGAGGCTGAGCTCATCCGCTGGGTGCGCGAGGAGACGCCTCGCGACGCAGTTGTGCTGCAGGGCGCGCGGGTTCCGTGTCCTGAGAATCCGGGGGGTTGCGACGATTGGAAGCCGGAGCTTGCGCGCGTTGCGTCGGCGACAGGCCGTCCGACGGTTATCGGGTGGGCGGGTCATGAGAAGCAGTGGAGGGAGGATCAGGAGGATATCTCTCGCCGGCAGGATCATGTGAAGGAGATCTACGAAACGACTGATCTTGTTGCGGCGAGGGCGCTTCTGCGGCGATACGGAGTTGACTACGTTATTGTGGGGCCTCGCGAGCGGGAGCTGTACGGCGTCGAGGGGCTGGCGAAATTCAGTGAGCTTGGCTCCCCCGTATTCCAGTCGGGGTTCGACGACGGGATGTTTCGCGTGCATCGCATCGCGGCCGAGGGAGAGTTGTAATGGCGAAAGGGAGGCGGGCAAGGAGGGCGAGGGCAGCCGCTGTGCGAGGGACTTCGCAGCAGGGGCCGCAGCAGGAGGCCTTGCCGCAGAGCACAGAGGCTCCGGTTGAGGATCCGGAGGAGAGTTCTCCTGAATCTCCCGCTGTGGAGCGTCCCGCGTCGGCGTCGCGCGCCTCGTGGCCTCGGCCTCGCCTGCCGCGGACGTGGGAGGGATGGGCGTACGTCGCGCTGATCGCGGTCGCGCTGGGCACGCGGTTGTGGGATCTGGGAGGGCGCGCGCTCCACTACGACGAGATTCTGCATGCGTGGTATTCGTGGCGGTTCCTGGAGGGGCTGGGTTATTCTCACACGCCGCTGACGCACGGGCCGTTCCTCTTTCATGCGGGGGCGGCTACGTACGCGCTGGTTGGGTCGAGCGATTTTACGGCGCGGCTGCTGCCCGCCCTGTTCGGAGTGGCGCTGGTGGGGTTGCCGTACTTTCTGCGGAGCGAGCTTGGGCGCGCGGGGGCCTTGTGCGCTGCCGGGTTTCTGCTGCTGTCGCCGTCGATGCTTTACTTCGGCCGGTTTATGAGGAACGACATCTTTATGGCGGTGTGGGCGCTGGCGATGGTGGCGGTGATTTTCCGCTACAGGGATCGCCCGCGGATGTCGCTGCTGGTCGCGTGGGCGGCGCTGTGGGCGTTCGCTTTTGCGACGAAGGAGAGCGCCTATCTGCTGGCGGGGACGTTTGGGTTGTTCCTGCTGATTATGGCGGCTCCGGCCTTTTGGGAATGGGCGCAGGCGAAGCGTCGGCTGTCGCACGTGGGGCCTGACGGGGATCTGTTCATTGTTCTGGCGACGCTGTCGCTGCCGCTCTTTGCGCCTCTTGTGGGTCTGACGCAGGGGTTCTTCAACATCGTGCTGGTGAACCCTGACGGGAACGATCCGCGGGTGCAGGCGGGAGAGCTGGCGCGCGCGGCGGCGGAGACGGGAGCGCCGGCGGGGGGGGCGGTTTACATCGCGACGTTCGTTGTTGTGGCGTGCGTCGCTGTTTCTCTCGCGGTGGGGCGTTTGTGGGGTTTCCGGAAATGGGCGACGCTGGCGGCGGTGTTCGTGGCGGTGTGGCTGCCTCTCTTCACGAGCGTATTCACGAACTGGCAGGGGTTCTTCACTGGTCTGTGGGGTTCGCTGGGGTACTGGATGGCGCAGCAGGAGGTGGAGCGGGCGAATCAGCCGCTGCACTACTACGCGCTGGGTCTCTCGAACTACGAGTTTCTGGTTACGGTTCCGGCCGTTCTTGGGGCGGTTTACCTGCTTGCGCGGTCGAAGCTGGCGTTCGACCGGTTCATTGTGGGGTGGGCGGCGCTTACGTTCGCGCTGTTCACGATTGCGGGAGAGCGTATGCCGTGGCTGCATGTGGGGATTACCCTTCCGCTTGCGATTATCGCGGGACGAGCGGCGGGGATTCTGCTGGGGACGGCGGCGAAGTCGCCGCGGTGGGGGGCGGGAGCGTGCGTATTGGGAGCAGGACTCGGCGCGCTGGCCTTCTATGTGGCGATGGCGATAGCTGGCTACGAGAGCGAGGCGCTGGACATTCCGCCTGCGGTTGCGATTGCGGTTGGCGCGGTCGTTGGGGGGTTTCTGGCGTTCGGGTTTGCGGCGCGTTCGCGGGCGCGCGAGAGGCGCTTCGCTTCTTCCGCTTCTTACACATACTCCGCCTCTTCTTGGCCGTCGCAGGCGACGCTGGCGGCGGCGATAGCGGTCGGCATACTCGCTCTGGGGGCTGTCGGGACTGGGGCGGCGGCTGTGCGCGCGAGCTACTCCCATGCGGGGTTCGAGCGTCCGGATGAGCTTTTCGTGTACTCGCAGACGGGGCAGGAGGCTCCGTATGGGGCGGAATGCATGGAGAGGCTTGCGGAGGCGTCGGGGCTGGGGAAGGAAGGGCTCCGGATTCTGGTGGGGGAGTCGGACAACCACGTGTGGCAGTGGCGCTGGTATCTGCGCGATTACGGGGCTGTGAGTGAACGGCGGTTAGATCTTTCTCCTCTCACCGCCGAATCGAACGCCGCGGAGAGCTTCGAAGTGGTGATGATGAGCCAGGTGGTTGAGCAGCAGAGCCTCGCGGGGCTGGACGGGTTCGAGCGTGTGGGGGAGCTAACCCAGCTCTGGTGGTTCCCCAACTACGCTTACAACGAGCTGTCGCTCTCCGCGATACTGTCGGGGGCGTTGTCGCGCGAGGGGTGGCGGACTGCGCTTTCCTACTTCGTTGATCGCGAGTTTGGGAGCTCGATGCAGTGGAGCTCCGGGGCCATATACGTGCGCGCCGATCTTGCAGGGGTTGCGGAGGGGTGCTCGACGCTGCGGTTCGCTCCGCCGGATCAGGAGCGCGCGTTCCATCCGCTCGATTCGTTCGATTCGTTCGATCCGCTCCATCCTGGCGGCGCGGGGGAGTCTGGCGCTGGCGGGGCGGTGGCGGCTCAGCCCATAGCTGCGAGCGCGGCGTGAGCGGCGCGCCGTTCGGCTTCGGCCTTGCTGCGCCCTGATCCCTCGCCGACGGGTTCGCTTTCGACTTCGGCTTGCACGGTGAACGTTCTGGCGTGGGGCGGGCCGGTTTCGTCGACGATGCGGTAGACGGGCAGGGGGCGTCCCAGTCGCTGGAGCGTTTCTTGGAGCGCGCTTTTGGCGTCGCGCGAGGGGCCTTGGGGGTCGATGGAGCTGAGGCGGTCGCCAAGCCATCGGAGCACGAGCGCGCGGGCTTCCCTTTCGCCGCGGTCGAGGAGCACGGCGCCGAGCACAGCCTCGAGCGCGGCGGCGAGGTTGCGTTGCCGCCGGCGCCCGCCGTTGGCGTCCTCGCCGAGTCCGAGGATGAGGCGCTCGCCGAGGTTGATGGAGTCGGCTACGGCTGCGAGCACGGGGCCTTGCACGAGGGAGGCGCGAGCGCGCGTGAGGTTGCCCTCGTTGAAGCGGGGGTAGCGCTCGAACAGCTCGGCGGCGACTACCCATCCGAGGAAGGCGTCGCCGAGATACTCGAGCCGGTCGTAGCTGACGCGGCGTCGGTCGGGCTGCTCGTTGAGGTAGGAGCTGTGCGTCACCGCTTCGCGCAGCAGGGCTTGGTCGTTGAATCGCACGCCGAGCTTCTGTTCGAGCGCGGCCAGGTTGCTGCTGTCGGGCGGGGGGCTAGTCAAAGACTCCCTTGGGCCATGGGGGCTGGGGGCGCTTCACTTCGCCGACGAACAGGTTGCTCTGCACGAGGTTGACGAGGGAGTCGAACGCGCTGGCGGCCTGGTCGGGGGACTGCGGGCGTATGAGTTTGACGAACGCGGAGCCTCCGCCCTCGAACACGAAGGTGGGGGTGCCGAACACTCCGCGTTCGTCGACGGCGCGCTTGTGGGTTGCGGCGATGGCGTCGAGCGTGGAGCGGTCGTTGAGGTCTTGCGCGAACTGTTGGGCATCGAGGCCGGCTTCGACGGCGAGGCGCTGGAGGAGATCCTTGTCGCCGAGGTCGCGGCGTTCCTCGTGGCGGGCCTTGAGGAGGAGCGGGAGGTAGGCGCGGAGCTGGTTTTCGCCCTGCCGCCGCGCGGCTTCGCCGGCGCGCAGGCCCCACAGGCTGCCGTTGAGGTTCTCGTCGGGCTCGTCCCACGCGTGGTAGTCGGGGCCGACTTTCTGGTTGGCCTGTTCGAGGGAGAAGGGGCGCCATGTAATCTCGATGGGGTCTTCTCCGCCTTTGGCCTGTTTCACTTGATCCAGCCACACGGCTGCATTGAATACGAACGGTCAACGGAAATCGTAGTAGACCTCTGCCTTGAGGGTCGTCATTGCAGCTTCTTTCCCCGGGGACGTTCGCCCCGGATGGCGTTCTTGTTCTCCGCGCGGCCCCGGGATTTCCGCATTCGCGCGGGACAGGGCGGAGGGGGCGATTGTAGCCTATTCGCGCTCCAGGGGAACGGCAAGGGGCGCCTAGTCCTTGACGAGGGCGAGGGCGCGGACGCCGGCTTTGTAATGCTCTTCCGCAGTGACGATGGGGCCGGGACGGTAGGTGTAGCTTGCGCCGGGGGCGATCACCTCTTCGTAGAGGAGTTCGCTGTGGCCGGGATAGGCAACCGTGACCGCGTAGTAGGACTCTCCGGGAACGGGAAAGCGAGCCTCGCCGGTGGAGTTGGCCGTTGCGCGCCCGATGCCGGCGATGGCGACGCGGGCGCCCGGCACGAGTGCGTCTTCGCGGTTGCGGATGCGTATGCGGGCGCACGATCGGGGGAGCCTGCCGCCGCTGAGCTTCCACAGCAGGCGCGTCCGGCGGCTGATCATCGAGCCGTCGGGGATCTGGCGCACGACGTCGGCCTCGAAGCCGGGGCCCTTTGGGGTGCGCCACTCAGGGCCGTACTTCGCGGCGAGGTAGTCCTCCGGGGGATTGGGGACGCGGAAGCGCTCGCCGATGAACTCGATTTCCTTAAGGTTGTTGTAGGCGTGAATCGGGAGTTCGACGCCGGGGAACTCGAATATGCGGCCGTCGATGAGGTGGTGGCACGTCCAGTCGGAGCGGACGCCATCCTTGACGAGGGCGACGCTAACGTGGCGGGGATTGAAGCTGATGCGCGGCGCGAACCCGTATTCTCTGAAGACGGCGGCCATATGGTGGATGACGTCGACGGTGAGGCCGTGCATTCCGATGATTGAGGCGGTGTCCATTTCGTCGTCCCAGGGGATGAAGCGTCCCTCGCGGACGGCGCCCAGACAGGTTCCGGAGCCGAGCCAGAAGACGACGCCGTGCTCGTCGAAGATGCGTTTCACCTCCTTGAGGCGCCTGGCGGCGACTTCCGGGTCCAGTGGGGCAGGAGAGACGATTGTCTTCTGGTAGGCGGCTTCTTCCGCGTCCATTGGGCACTCCTTTCCGTCTCTGAGCAGAGGCTTCGCAGGCTCGGGGGGTTCCTGCGGCGGCTTTGGATTATAGGCTGCGGCGGCGCGTCGAGTCAGAGCGAGCCGCGTTAGAGGCGGCGGCCTATGCGCAGCCGGACGAGGCCGCAGTCGCAGAGGTAGTCGGTCCATGCCAGGTTGTCGAGCTCGTTCGGCAGCAGCGGCTGGCCGCGCTCGGAGTAGGGAATCTCGCGAACGCGGGCGGCTCCGCACTGCTCGCAGGGGGGCGATATACGCAGCCCGTTGTCGAAGCTGAGGGTTACGCCGCTCATCGGGGTTGGGGGCTCGGCGGGGCGGGGGTGGCTTTCTCGGGGGTTCGGGGACGGCTCCAGGCGCGGTAGAGGGCCGCCCACTCTGGAATCGAGAGCGTTTCGGCGCGGCGGGCGGGGTCGACGCCGGCGCTGGCGAGCAAGGCCGCGGCGTCGACGGGAGACACGGCGAGGCCTGCGGCAAGGGCGTTGCGCAGCTGCTTGCGGGGCGCGCTGAAGCCTGCGCGGGCGAGAGCGAAGAACCGGGCGGGAGAGTCGATGTTCTCGGCGGGGCGGTTGTAGATGTCGATGGCGACGACGGCGGAGGTTACCTTTGGGGGCGGGTTGAAGGAGCCGGGGCGGACGATGCGGACGATGCGGGGATGTCCGAACATCTGCACGGCAAGCGATGCGAGCGACATTGCGCCGGGGGCGGCGCAGAGCTGCTCGGCGACTTCGCGCTGGACGAGCAGGGACGCGGCCGATGGGCGACAGCTGGATTCGAGGAATGCGCGAATAATCGGCATCGCGGCGTAGTACGGCAGGTTGCCGAGGAGCTTGTAGGGGCGGCAGCCGCCGAGGAGCGCCGCGGGGTCGGCGGCGCGGGCGTCGCCCTCTACGATGCGAACGTTCGGAGGGGCCTCAGCGGCGAAGCTGCGGGCAAGCTCCGCGTCGAGCTCGACGGCGACGACGTCGCGGGCGCGGGCGGCGAGGACGGCGGTGAGCGCGCCGCGTCCGGGTCCGACCTCGATTACGGCGTCGCTGGGGCCTACGTTGATGGCGTCGGCGATGGCGGCGAGGATGTTGCGGTCGGTCAGGAAGCGCTGTCCCAGGCGTTTCTTGGGGGGGGGCATCGAGGGGGTTCTTCTCTCCCTGCGGCGCGGGAGGCGTCTGCCCTGCGAGCGCGGCGCGGCGGCGTCCAGGGCTGCCTGAGCAGGGCGGCTATCTGGTCTGTTCTGCGAGCGGCGAGGCGTCTCGACGCCCAGCGCGATGGGCGTCGCGGGGGGGGGGGCGGTTGTCCTTGCGAGCGGCGAGGCGTCTCGCGCAAGGAGGGAAGGAGCAGCCGTGCACCTCCCCTTCGAACCGGTTGCCCGACGCATAGCCATAGGATTCGGACTCGAGCCAGGCTTGTCTGCGGCGCTCGGAGCGCTCCGCTTAGCGCTGCTTCCTTCCGGATCTGACGCGGTTCACAGGGCTCCGTCGCGCAGGGCCCGGCTCTCAACACCCGTTTCCGGGCCAGAGGCGGCGAGGCCGGCCCTTGGGGGAGGAGTTCAACCCCGCTGTAGCGGATTTCGGGTACAGGGCGCCGCTAACTCCCCGTCTAGCACGGCTGCGCTTATGCTAGGCGTTCGGGGCGGCGCTGGTCAAACCGGGGCTCTGACACGGAGAGGCGGAACGGCTGAAGCCTGCTATGCTGTGGGGGCTATGCGCGTTCGCACCGCAGTTATCGCCTCCGCCGGATTCGGCACACGCTTTCTGCCTGTCTCCAAGGCTGTGCCGAAAGAGATGCTGCCGCTGGTCGACCGTCCGGTGATTCACTATGCGGTGGAGCAGGCGGTGGAGGCGGGAATCGAGCGTATCGTGCTCGTCACCTCGCGCGGCAAGACCTCGATGGAGGATTACTTCGACATTGCCCCTGACCTCGAACAGACGCTGCGCGACCGCGGGAACGCGAGGCTCGACGCTGTGGAGCGGGTGTCGCGGATGGCGAGCATCGTGGCCGTGCGCCAGAAGGAGCCGCTAGGGCTGGGGCACGCTGTGCTGACGGCGAAGGATGCGGTTGGCGCCGAGCCGTTCATCGTGTATCTGCCCGACGAGATACTGCTCGGCGAGCCGTCGGTTACGCGTCAGATGCTCGATGCGTACGACCGCCTCGGGAGCGTGGTTGGAGTGATTGAGGCGCCGTGGGAGGATGTGTCGCGGTATGGGGTCGTGGAGGGGGAGACGGCGTCGGAGAGGGAGACGCGGCTGCTGCGGTGCGTTGAGAAGCCGCCGCGCGACGAGGCTCCGTCGAACCTGGCGATCGTTGGGCCGTACGTGTTTTCGGCGGCGATCTTCGAGAGTCTTGAATCGATCACGGCGGGCGCGATCGGGGAGCTTCAGCTCACGGACGCTGTGGATCTGCTGGCGCGTCGCGAGCCGGTGCACGCCTACAGATTCGAGGGCGCTCGCTACGATGCCGGCACGCCTCTGGGGTTGCTGCAGACGTCGGTGGAGCTCGCGCTCCGCAGGACGGAGTATGCCGACGCTGTCCGCGCCTGGCTTCGGGAGCTGGCGGCGCGCGAGGGGTAAGCGCACGGCGTAGGCGGGCGCGTCGGTCGGGGCGGGCACTGGCGGCGGGGGAGGGGTAAGCGCACGGCGTAGGCGGGCGCGTCGGTCGGGGCGGGATCGGGCGGCGCGAGGGGGGTAAGCGCCTGCGGCCAGGCGCTTCTTCGTCTCTTCTTCGCCAGCCCTTGCGCTGACATATCTTTGACACTATCACGTTGCGCCTATGGCGCTCCTCTTCCTACACTGAGTTCCGGAGCGGGAGAGCGAGGGCTGTATGAAGCGGATCGTCATCTGTTCGGATGGGACCTGGAGCACGCCGGAGCAGGAGTCGCCGACGAACGTCGCGCTTGTCGCTCGCGCCGTTCTGCCGACTGCGCCCGACGGCGCGACGCAGGCGACGTTCTACGACGCGGGCGTGGGGACGGGGAACTGGCTTGACCGGCTCGTCGGCGGGGTTACGGGCAAAGGCCTCGAGCGGAACATCGGCGACTGTTACCGCTTTCTCGTGCACAACTATGAGGACGGCGACGAGATCTACCTGTTCGGCTATAGCAGGGGGGCGTACACCGTGCGGAGCCTTGCAGGGCTCGTGCGCAATGCGGGTGTGCTGCGGAAGTCGAAAGCGGGCTGCTACCGCGAGGCGTATCGTCTGTATCGCCGCGCCGATGCGGCGCCGGATTCGCGCGAGGCTGTAGCCTTCCGCGCCGCCAACTCGCGCGACGCCGATATCGCGTTCGTGGGGGTGTGGGACACGGTGGGAGCGCTTGGCATTCCGCTGGGCGGCCTCTCGCGGATCACGGCTGCGCGGCACGCGTTTCACGATGTGGAGCTTAGCCGCCGCGTGCGGCATGGCTGCCACGCGCTGGCCATCGACGAGCAGCGGCGCTCCTTTCAGGCTACGCTGTGGAGCGCGAAGCCTCGCGCAGGCCAGACGGTGGAGCAGGTGTGGTTCCCCGGAGCGCACGGCGATGTCGGCGGCGGCTACCCGGACAGAGCGCTTGCCGACGCTCCGCTCTTGTGGATGGTCGAACGCGCGGCGGCTGCCGGGCTGGCGTGCGATGTTGAGCGTCTGCGCAGGATGGCGCGTTCGCGTCCGGCGGGGAGGACGCACGATTCGCGTCGCGGGGTATTCCGGTTGCTGTCCCGGCGCCTCCGGCGCATAGGGGGCGACGCCACGCAGTGGGCGCATCCGAGCGCGCGCGACCGGTTCGAGTCGGGTGCGTTCTACGCGCCTGAGAATCTTGCGGCGTATCTTGCCAGCGGCGAGGCGCGCATCTACGGGGAGTGAGCGAGCGACAGGGAGGCGCCGGTTTCGGGGAGCGTTCGTGGGCTATCATACGGACGATTTCCTGTCATCTTGTCGAGGTTATGGGTATGGCGCTGACTACATCCAACGACCGTGCGCTCGTTACGGTGATTGCGGCGTACGAGCGGGAGCTTATGGGTCCGCGGCTGACGACGAGCCAGATCACGCGCATCGCCGAGACGGCGAAGCGGATGCTGCTGGACGAGATTCACTCTGAGAAGGCGCAGAACTAGGCTGCGTTCGAGCTTGCGCGCAGAACGCGCGCTCGGCAGGCTCCTGCGGGCGCGGGACGGCTCTGCGCGTGGGGCGGGGTCTACATGCCCATGAGCGCGTCGGCTACGGCGTAGACGGGGCGGAAGAGGAAGCTGAGGGGGCTGAGGTTGGTGAAGAGCGATAGGGCGACGACGGCGATGAGGACGAAGGGGCCGACTTGCTCGAGGCGCGAGACGGCGGGGAGCCACTCGCGCGGGACGATTCCGGACAGAACGCCGCCGCCGTCGAGGGGAGGCAGGGGCAGCAGGTTGAATGCGGCGAGCAGCAGGTTGAGCAGTACGCTGTAGGTGGCGATGATGTTGATCCAGGCGCTGGGATTGAGCGCTTGCAGTTCGGCGCGCGTGAAGCCGCTCACTTGCAGCAGGCCAACCTGAAAGAGGGCGGCGAGCGCAAGGGCGATGAGCAGGTTGGCGGCGGGGCCCGCCGCGGACACGATGGCGACGCCGCGCCGGCCTCGCCATAAGCGGGCGGGATTCACCGGCACAGGCTTTCCCCAGCCGAACCCTGCGACGAGGACCATCAGGGAGCCGACGGGGTCGAGGTGGGCTTTTGGGTTGAGGGTGATGCGGCCGAGCCGTGCGGCTGTGGGGTCGCCGAGCTTCCGGGCGCAGTAGGCGTGAGCGGCTTCGTGGAATGTGAGGGCGATGAGCAGGGAGACGGCCACGACTGCGATGAGCGCGAAGAACGCGAAGGGGTCGTTGAAGAGCAGGCTGCTGTTTGCGAGGAGCATGGGAGCGGAGAGGAGCCCGGGGCTGGAGCGCCGGGCTTGGCAGCTAGTAGTCCTCCCAATCGTCGTCGTCGGGGTCGGGGCTGGGAGGCGGGGCGGCGGAGCCTGTGGCGGGGCGCGGGATGGTTGCCGCGCTGCGGTCGCGCCCCTTCTTGCGAGCGGATTCGCGCGGGAGGCTGAGCAGCATCTCTTTGGCTTCCTGGAGGTCGCGGGCGCTCACGCCGGCGGCGCTCACGAGAACGGCTCGGATGCCGGCGTCGCGCAGCAGCTCCGCCTCCGCTCTCGAGGGGGGCGCGGAGAGGCGCGCGATCAACCAGCGGGAGGTTGCGCGGCGCACACGCCCAAGCAGCATAAGCTGCCGCACGGTGAGCCCGTCGGGGTCTTGCAGGCGGACGAGGAACGCGTCGACGGGGAGCGCGTCGAGCGCGCGGAGGAGGGATGCGTCGAGAGCCGGGCTGATCTCCATAATGAGCGCGCGCTCGTCGCCGGCGAGGGCGTCGAGCGGGGTGGAGTCGGAGGAGAAGACCTGGAAGTCGGCGCCGTCGGGGTCGTTGGGCTGCGCGCAGTCGAAGCGGACGCCGAGCGTGAGGTTCGCCAGCGCCTCGGCCGCCGCCGGGGGGATCGGCTCGCCGGGAGCGCTGTCGACGACGGCGGCGTCGAGGCTGGCTTCGGCGACCGCCTGGGCCTGGGCGGCGTCGTTGGGGTTAACGGCTGCGAGGAGGAGGATGGGGGCGACGGGTTGTCGCTTCGCGGCGGCGCCGAATCCGAGCGGCTGCCCCGCGCCTCTGGAGGCGCGCTCCAGCTTGTCTATCAGTGCGCTCATGTGCGTTATCCGTAGAGGGTTATCGAGGCGCGCTGCGCGGCGAGACCGGCGCGGGCGGGACGATTAGAACGAGTAAGACGCGGCGGATTCTATCAGCCGCCGCGCGGACTGTGCTACCCTCTTGGGGTGGCGGTTCCGTTTGGTTTTGGCACTTTCCCAATAGCAGGGCTGCTATGACAAAAATCCTGTTGACACTGACGGTAGGCTACAGCATATCCTGCGGCGGGCGCGGGAGGAGAGGGAGAGGCAATGCGTGCTGTTGATTTGTTCTGCTGAGATAGTTTCTTCGATTTGGAAGAAGAGGGAGGACATGATTAAGGGCATAATACTTCTTGGTGCAGCCGCATTAGCCTTTGCAGCGTGCGGGGTAGATACACTCCCCACTGTTCCTACATTCACTCCTGGCACCCCTCGCAATCCCCCCACTCGTAATACTGAATTAAATACAACCCCTACCCCCACGCTAGATTACATTCCATATCCCACCCCGACATTCATCTATACACACGCCCCTACCCCCATTCCTAAATACACTTACGATGGGGGATGGCAATATTACGATGGGGAATATCATTACTGCGGCTTAGTTAACCCTACAACTGTTCCTGTGAATGAATTAAGAAAGTTAGAAGACATTTATGATTACGATGGGGTGTGGTCCTATTGCCACGGGGAATATTTCTATGACTATGTTGCCCCTACCCCCATTCCTATGGAAGAATTAGGAACATTAGACGACCCTTATGGCATGTTATCTAACCTGACTGAGCACATCAGTTGGGCTATGGTTGACTATGGCATCGAATATATAGATGTAAAAGCAAACGAAAATGCAGGCGAAACGGTTGAAATTTATGCAGATACCAGATACAGAATAAAGAGACGTGGGCAAGAGCCACAGATAATTGAGGGTTACGAAGGGATGGAGAAGTGGTTCAGTGGTTTCTTAAATCAACAATACGGATTAGACGTTGATGATGTATCCGTAAAGCTTTACCTGCTTATCAACAACGATGCAATACCCCCGCTATATCCTCACTGGCAATCCAAGCCAAGCAAAAGCATAGAATGCAAAGATGGAGACAATGCGGAAGGATGCACATTCTTCGTGGCTATAGAGCGCAGGAACGACAGCACACGTGTGAGATAGTCGCAGTTCCCATATGTTTACGGATTTGAAACTCCATCATCTACAATCAAACGGAACCGGGGTGGCTACTTCCGCATCCCCTGCAGGCGTCCGATCGCTGGTGAAGCAGCTCGTTGCAGCGGGAGCAGGGTCGCGACGGCGCTCCGCCGCTCTTGTGATGGAGGGCGCCGTTACGGTGAACGGACGCCCCGCGCTCGATCTGAAGCTCAGCGTTTCGCCCGGCGATGTCGTGAGGGTGAACGGCGTCGCGCTGGCGCAGCCGGACGGCCGCCTGGTGTACTTGCTCCTCAACAAGCCGCCGGGCTTCCTTTCGGCGGTGAGCGACGATCGCGGACGGCCAACGGCGCTTGATCTCGTGCCGGATCCTCTCCGCGCGCCCGGCCTGGTCCCGGCGGGGAGGCTGGACTTCGCCAGCTCCGGCCTGCTGGCGCTGACGAACGACGGAGAGCTGGTGAACCGCATTACGCATCCCCGCTACGGGGTGGAGAAGGAGTACGACGCGCTGCTCGACCGTCCGCTGTCGGAGGCGGAGCGGCACCGGCTGCTTGCGGGCGTTCGGACTGAGAGCGGCCTGGCGTCTGCGGCGGAGGTGAGGGCGGTTCGCAGGCGGGAGGGGGGAGCGCAGGAGCCGAGGTATCGCGTGACGCTTGTTGAGGGGAAGAAGCGGGAAGTGCGCCTGATGATGGCGGAGTTGGGCTGCAGCGTTCAGCGGTTGACGCGGGTGCGCATCGGCGGGGCGCGGCTCGGCTCGCTGCCGGCTGGGGCTGTCCGCGAGCTTACGGCGGATGAGGCGCATCGCTTGCTTGGCGGGCAGGGGCGCGGGCGTCCGGGCGCTGACCGCGCGCGCTCCGCGAGGCGCGAGCGCGGCAGGGCGCCTGCTCGCAAGAAGGGCGATGGCTGACTCGGGGCGGCTGGTTTGGATCGATCTGGAGATGACTGGGCTCGACCCGGAGCGTCATGTCGTGATCGAGATTGCCACTGTGATCACGGACGGCGATCTGAATGTGCTGGCCGAGGGGCCGGCGGCGGCGATAGCAAGGAGCAGGGACGAGCTTGGGCGCATCGACGAGTGGAGCCGTAAGGCGCATACGTCGTCTGGTCTGCTGCGGCGGGTGCGCGCCTCGGCTATCGGGGTGGCGGAGGCTGAGCGGATGACGCTGGACTTCGTGAAGGGGTGGGTGGAGCCGCGCGAGGCGCCGCTCTGCGGGAATTCGGTGCACCACGACCGGCTCTTTCTGATGCGGGAGATGCCTGAGCTGGAGTCGTATTTGCACTATCGCATCGTGGATGTGAGTTCGCTGAAGGAGCTTGTGCGGCGGTGGCGTCCGGAGCTGAAGCTCCCCGTGAAGAGGGGTTCGCACCGGGCGCTGGACGACATCCGCGAGAGCATCGAGGAGCTGCGGTTCTACCGCCGGCAGGTGTTCGTCGAGTCTCCGGGGTAGGCAGCCCGGAGGGGCGGGCGTTCTGTTCGCTTGCGGTCTCCGGCGCTGGCGAGAGCATTGAGGAGCTGCGGTCCCAGCGCTCCCGCGCCCTCATCCCTCGCGCACGCGTCTCCCTCCGGTTCGCCCCTCGAGAAAGCGCGAAATGCCCCGGGATTGCCCCGAAATGCCCCGAATTCACCACGCTTCCCACTTGACAAAGTAGGGGGGGGGGGGGGGGGTAGAGTTGATCGCGAAACTCGCGCTCCGCCGCGTTAGACATGGGGGAAACGATGAAGTCGCTCCTCGCCCGCCGCCACGAAAACCAGCCCCGCCACTGGATCACCCCCCTCGCCGCGGTCCTCCTCGGCGCGCTCCTTCTCGCAACGACCCTCCTCTCCCCCGGCCGCGCCGACGCAGCCCCTGGCCTCGACCCCCTCGCCGCCCAGGCCAGCACCCCAACCAGTACGCCAGCGCCAACTAAAACCATCACCCTCTCAGCCGCCGACACGATGATAACCGAAGGCGATTCGGGCGCTTCCTCTGTCTCTCTCACATTTACCCTGAGCGAGGCGTCCCCGCCCAACTTTGCTGTCCTACTTACGCGCAGCGGGTCAGCCACGACCACCATAGGTTCTTTTCTCGCTCTTCTAGCTTGCAGTTCACCAACGGATGCTTGCGTAGTTAATAATGTGCTTATAGGAGGCGGTAGAACCCAGCATACCGGAACCGTAATGGTCATCACTGGCGACACAAGCGATGAGGAAAACGAGACCGTCGTAATAACTGCCAGGGGCTCAATCTTGGGCGTTGCCGACCCTTCCTGGAAAGCGGGAACTATCACCTTAACCATAGTGGACGATGACGGCCCCACGCCCACGCCTACGCCAACCCACACCCCCACTCCCACCCCTGCGCCTCCCACGAACACGCCCACCCCCACGCCCGCGCCCAACCCCACCGACACTCCCACCCCCGCCCCCACGCCAACCCACACCCCCACGCCGACCCCTATGCCTCCTACGAACACCCCCACGAACACGCCCACGCCCACGCCAACCCACACCCACACTCCCACGCCCGCGCCTCCCACGAACACCCCCACGCCCACGCCGACGCACACTCCCACGCCAGCCCCGGGGACGACCCCCGCTCCCACAGCCACCCCCACGCCCACGCCAACCCACACCCACACTCCCACGCCCGCGCCCGCGCCTCCCACGAACACCCCTACCCCCACGCCCGCGCCTCCCACGAACACCCCTACTCTCACGCCAACTCCCACCCACACCCCTACGCCCGCGCCTCCCACGAACACCCCTACTCCCACGCCAACTCCGGACGGGAGCATCCGCATCTCCGGCACGACCATCACCCGCAGCGCCACTCCCACCCCCACGCCCGCTCCCACCGCAATGCCAACTGCAGCCCCCACCGCAATGCCCACGGCGATGCCAACTCCCGCCCCTACCGTGATGCCGCCAACGGCAATGCCCACTGTCGCCCCACGCCCGACGGCGACTCCAACCCCGCGCCCGACGGCGACTCCAACCCCACGCCCGACGGCAACCCCCGCCCCACGCCCAGCGGCCACCCCAACCCCGACGCCCGCGCCGACCGCGACGCCCACCCCCACCCCAGCCCCGCGCCCAACGGCAACTCCAACCCCGATTCCCGCGCCAACCGCGACGCCCATTCCCACCCTGGCTCCGCGCCCGACGGCAACCCCAACCCCACGCCCGACAGCGACGCCTACCCCGACACCAACGGCCACCCCAATGGCCACCCCGACGCCCGCCCCAACCCTCACCCCCATCCCTGAAGACGACTCAGGCGGATTCTCCGGCGGCGCCGTTCCATTGGCCGTCGGAGGCGTCGCCGTCATTCTCATCGCTGCCGGCGCCTACGGCTTCTACCTCTACCGCCAGAGGCAAGGGTGAGACGCCCAAAGCTAGCTCCGGCCTAAGCAAACCCCACTAGCCGAGCGCCCCTCCACCGCCGGCAGGCGCTCGTCGAGTCTCCGGGGTAGGGAGCCGGGGCGGGGGCGTCCTGTTCGCTCGCGGTCTGGCGCTGGGGGGAGCATCGAGGGGTGCGGTTCTACCGCCGGCAGGCGCTCGTCGAATCTCCGGGGTGGGGAGGCGGATGGCGGGCGTCCTGTTCGCTCGCGGTCTGGCGCTGGCGAGCGCAGGGAGGGCGGGGAGCGGGGTTAGGCTTCCACTTGTTTGGCGAGGTTCTGGCCGAACTCTTTCATAATGCCGTCGGTCTTGCGCTTGATGATGCCCTGACCGAACTCGCCAAGCTTTCCCATAATGTTGGCGTCGGAGTCGACGATGAGCGAGCTGGCGTCGTCTCCGGCGTCGACGACTTTCATATCGATCTTCACTCGCACGTTGCCGGGCACCTTACGGTCGGCGCCTTCGCCGGTCATCGAGATGGTTCGGGAGTCGTCGTCGCGGGAGACGACGGAGAGTTTGCCGGCGAGTCCGAGCGAGACGGGGCCGACGCGGACCTTGACGACGCCGGAGTACTCGCCGTTGTCGTCCGGCGAGATGTTCTCGGCGCCGGGGATGCACTTGCCGACGCTGGGGATGTCGGTGATGAAGTCCCAGAGTTTGGCTGGCGAGGTTCTGACGTTGTAGGAGTAGTGGAAGTCCATTCAGCTCTCTTTCGTCTCTTTGTCTCTTTCGCGATAGCGGCGCGCGGGTTGGGGCGCAGGCCGCGGCGGATTCCGGGGCGGCGCGGGGCGGCTAGAGCTGCCCGCGGAGGCCGAGGAGTTCGAGCGTGCGCTCCTCTTCCGGGATGGAGTTGATCGCTTCGAGGGCGGACTCCCTTTCGGCGACGGTGGCGTCGATGAGGGCGACGAGCGCCCAGCGGTCGGTCTCCGAGAGGAGTCCCTCGAATGCGGGCATAGCGGCGAAGCCGCCGGAGATGGAGCCGTAGGCGTTGCCTGGGGTTAGTTCGGAGGTCGCGGTGGTTCGGATGACGACGACGCCGTCGCCCTCGCCGAATGCTGGAGGCTGGTTGACGCCGTAGGAGGCGAGGATGATTCCGGCGGGGCCGTCGCCGCCTGCGGCGAGGCCGTGGCAGGCGGCGCAGTTCTGCTTGAAGAGGAGCGCTGCGCGGCGCAGCGTAACTGCGTCGTTGGGCAGCGGGTTCTCGAGGGAGTTGACATCTTCGATGGCGCTGACGGGGATGAATCCGCCCTCGATGGGGTAGGAGTCCTGGGGCGGGAGGAACCGCGGCGGCTCTTGCGCCTTGTAGGTTTGGTTGTAGTGCATCTCCTGGAAGACGTCTATGGGGTAGGAGCCGGTCGAGCGGAAGGGGTCGCCGGGAGAGCATGCGGCGACGGCTGCGGCGGCAGCGAGGAGCAGGAGCGCTTTGCGGGAGGGGTTGCGCACGATCCGCTACGCCCCTTCCTTCTTGACTTCTTCGGCGCCGGCGTTTTTCAGCAGCGTTTCGGCCTGGGCGGCGCGCTCTTCGGGGCAGTCGACGATAACGCCGATGTAGCCCTCGGTGATGCGGGCGTCGTAGAGGCCGAGGTCGCGGCGGGGGAGGCGGGACTCGAAGAGGACGCCGAGCACGGTGAAGATGATGGCGCCGAGCATTGTGTTCTCGTACATAATGATGGTCATTGGCGGGATGCTGAGGATCGGTTTGCCGCCGGTGATGAGGGGGTAGGAGATCTGGGTTCCTGCGGTCCAGAGCAGGCCGATGGCGAAGCCGATGAGCGCGCCGACAAGCGGGAACATGTAGAGGCGCGTTTCGGGCTCGTGCTCGCCGAAGGATCCCTCGGGGAAGGGGCTTCCGGAGTAGACGTCGAGGTCTTCGGCGGGGAATCCGTCGTTCTTGAGCTGGTTCATAGCTCCGGCGACTTGTTCCGGCTCCTGGAAGAGCCCTAGCAGTTTCTTGTTCGGCATAACGCGCTCCTCAACCGCGGCGAGCTAATGCTCTTTCACGAGCGCCGGCATCGTGCGGTCGCCCACCTGTATTTCGTCGATCAGCTTCTGGCCTTCTTTTTCTTCCCAGAGGGGGATGAGGGGGAAGAACTTGCTGAACATCAGCAGCAGGAGCGCCACCAGGGCGACGGAGCCGACGACGAGGGTCAGCTCGACGGCGCTGGGGCGGTACGTTTCGTATGTGAACACCCAGGGTCCTTTCCGCATAAGTCCGGGGACGATGATGATGAGGCGTTCGGTGAACATTCCGATGTTGACGAGGATGCTTGTCCAGAACATCCAAGTGAAGCTGCGCCTTACGCGGCGGAAGAGCCAGAGGGGGACGGGGATGATGTAGGACGTTGTGATGAAGAGGAGGAACATCCAGCTCCAGGGGGGTTCGAACATACGGAGGCGCCAGACGGTGAGCTCCTGCTCTTCGCGGAGCCAGAGGGCGAACACGAAGTCCAGCCAGAAGAAGAAGAGCCATCCGGTGGCGACGACGATGAGGAGGCGGGCGAGGGCGTCGATGTGCTCTTCCCAGATGTAGTTGTGGAGGTTGTAGAGCTTGCGCATGAGGATCATCAGCGTTACTACGGCGGAGACGCCGGAGTGAACTGCGCCGATGACGAAGTAGGGCGCGAATACGGTTACGTGCCAGGAGGGGACGAGGCTGACGCCGAAGTCCCACGACACGATGCTGTGGACGGAGACGAAGACGGGAAGGATGAGGGCGGAGAGGAGGATGCCGGCAATGCCCTGGAGCTTCCACTGTCGGGGGTTGCCGTGCCATCCGAGGCAGAGGACGCCGTAGACGGAGCGTCGCCATCCTGTGCTGCGGTCGCGGATGACGGCGAGGTCTGGGATGAGGGCGGTGTAGACGAAGAGGATGCTGGAGGTGAGGTAGGTGCTGATGGCGATGGGGTCCCATACGAGAGGGGATCGGACGTCGGGCCAGATGCCGCGCGCCCAGTCGTAGGGGAGCACCCAGTAGAAGATGCGCCAGGGTCTGCCGGCGTGGATGAGGGGCTGAAGGAGCGAGGTCATCAGGGCGAAGACGGTCATTGTTTCGGCGGCGCGCACCATTGGGCGTCGCCATTCGGCCTGGCTGAGGCGCAGGATGGCGGAGATCATTACGCCGGCGTGGCTGATGCCCACCCAGAAGACGAAGTTGGTGATGAAGAATCCCCAGAAGATGGGCTGCTGGAGGCCGGTTACGCCGAGGCCGCGGTTGACCATGTAGCCGAACGCTCCGGCGGCGACCGCGACGATCAGGCCGAGAACGGTGACGAGCGCGACCCACCACATAGGGGTGCGGAAGACGATGTCGAGCAGCTCGCGGTTGATCTGTGCGTCGGTGAGTGTTCTGCGGTAGTACATTGACTTTGCGTCCGCGCCGCTAGTGCGACTTGGCGATGACTCTCGCGTAGCGGTTAAGGTAACGGCGAACCTTCACGAGCCGAAGCCCCTCGCCGACTTCCCAGATGGAGACGACCGGGATGATCTTGCTTACGAGCAGGAAGAGGAGGGCGCATCCGGCGACGGCGCCGACCATAATGAGGACATCGGGAGCGGCGGGCCACTGCGTAGCGGGGCGGGGGTCCATCACGTGCTGGGTGGGGTCGGCGACTGAGAAGGCGGAGACGTAGAGCCGCACCTGGTTGATGAGCGCGCCGAGGACGATGCCGCCGCCGACGAGGGCGGGGCCCCAGATGCTGCGCCGGACGGGGTTCCAAACGAGGGCGATGAGGGGGCCGAGGAAGTTGAGGAAGAACGAGGCCATAAGCGCGCCGCGGTACTCGTCGAGGACGAGAAGGCGGATGACCTCGCTCTCGCCGGGCTGGCGTCCGTACCAGAAGGTGATGAAGCTGGCCCACCAGAAGTAGAACCAGAGGAGGGAGAACGCGAGCAGAGGTTTGGAGAGCGCCCAGAATTGCTCGATGCTGAAGTAGTTCTCGTAGCCGCCCATACGGCGCATCAGGTACATCGTCGCGAGCGTCATGCCGACGGCGCCCTGGAGTCCGTTCACGACGACGGTTGCGGGGATGATCGCGTCTTTCAGGCCGGGGATGAGGCCGTGGTGGAAGTCGGAGATCATCAGCGTTTGCACGAGCGGGTAGGTGAGGAGGTAGAACCCTCCGAGGAGGAGGGAGCCTTTGTAGAGGACGCGCCACTGGCGCGAGCCGCCGACCCAGCCGAGGGAGAGCCATTTGATGAAGCGCTGGCGGGGGGAGGAGGGGAGGTGGTCGCGGGCGGCGGCGAGGTCGGGGAGGGCGACGGTCCAGAGGAGCGCGAGTCCGATGAGGGCGAGCGAGCCGTAGCCCATAATGTCCCACAGGCCGGGAGCGCCGAGTGGGAATTCGAACCAGATGGTGAGGCGTCCTTCGATGGCGGGGAGGGCGGCGAGGGCGGGGATGAGCATGAGCACGAGGAGGAGGCTGGTGATGGCCATATTCTCGGTTACGCGCGTGAAGGGTCGCCGCCAGTTGGCTTTGGTGAGGCGGAGGCCGGCGGAGATGACGGGCATTGCGGTGAAGGTTGTGAGGATGAACGCCATAGTGGCGACGAAGTAGCCCCAGTTGGCGCGGTTGTCGTCGTCGAACCCTTCCGCGAGTCGGATGATGAAGCCGACGACGCCGAGGATGAAGAGGAAGCTGAGCACGGTTACCCAGCCCCAGTAGCGGGCGCCAAGCTCGTGGAAGCGCGCGAGCACGTCGCGGGACACTTCCTGATGGGTCGGCAGGGGGCCGACTTGCAGGTCGGCGTTATGCATCGGCGTCCACCTGTTTGAGGTACTTGACGCTGGGGTTCGTGCCGAGTCCCTCGAGGATGCGGTAGGCGCGATCGTCGCGCCACTGCTCGGAGACGCGGCTGTCAGGGTTATTGAGGTCGCCGAAGACCATAGCGTCGGTTGGGCATGTCTGCACGCAGGCGGGGTTGAACGATTGGTCCTCGACTTTCGCGCCCCCGCGGGTGGCGCGGCGGATACGCTGGATGCACATCGTGCACTTTTCCATAACGCCGCGCGATCGAACGGTAACATCCGGGTTCAGCTGATTGCGGAGGTCGTCCGGCCACACGGGCTCCCAGTAGTTGAAGAGCCGGGCGTGGTAGGGGCAGTTGTTGCCGCAGAATCGGGTGCCCACGCACCGGTTGTAGACCTGCACGTTGAGGCCCTCGTTGTTGTGGTAGGTGGCGTAGACGGGGCAGACCGATTCGCAGGGAGCGTTGTCGCAGTGCTGGCAGAGCACGGGGATGAAGCGCGCCTTGATGTCCGGGTAGTGGCCTTCCCAGTAGCGCTCGACGCGGATCCACTGAATGACGCGTCCTTCGAGGAATGTCGAATCCTGGTTGATGGGGATGTTGTTTTCGGCCTGGCAGGCGATGACGCACGCCTGACAGCCGGTGCACCGGTCGAGGTCGATTGTCATGCCCCACTTGTGATCGGGTCTGGCCTGTTTGCGCGGTTGTGGTGGTGTCGCCATCGGTATTCCTGTTAGTCCTGTCTCCGCTATCAGTGGGCCGAGTAGCCTTGGCCGTTCGGGCGCTGAACGTGGATGATCTCTTCTCCGGGCAGCTGCCTTGCGGGCTCGATGCCCTCCAGTTTCGGGTAGTCGACGCGGCGGGTCGTGCGGCTGATGCGGACGCGGGAGCCGGCCCAGGCGAGGGCGCCCGTCTCTGCTTCTTCGATCGGTTCGACGATGTCGAGCACGTTGGCGCCGCGGCGCGCCGCGTAGGTGGTGAAGCCGCGATGGCCCTGACCGAAGGGAATCGCGGCGACATCGGGGGGCGTGGCGGGGTTGAGGTAGACGGGGATGCGGATGGAGAGGCCGGTGGCCGACTCCACGTTGACGACATCCTGGTTGAGGACGCCCATAGCGCTGGCGGTTTCGGGGTTGAGTTCGACCCACGTAGCCCAAGCGACTGTGGTGATGGGGTCGGGAGCGGATTGCGCCCACGGAAGGTGCGCATACTCTCCGGCGCCGATGCCGACGCCCTCGAACGGCACGAGCCGCAGAGGGTAGCGTTCGTTCGGCGCCGTCGGCGCTGGCGTTCTTGGGGCGGAGCGCGGGAGCGCGGGGGGAGCCGGGCGACCGGTCGCTTTCGCGTTCATATCCCACCAGCCGCCGCGTTCGAGGGCGCGTTTCCAGAACTCCTCGAATGTTGGCTGAACCACGGATCCCGCGCGGAGGTCGTGGAGTTCGCGCGCCTCGGCGCGAACGGCTTCGCGCATAGAGTTCCACGGGAGGCCGTCAATCTCCAGAGTCCTGGCTGTTTGGAGGAGAACGTCGCCGAAGCCGAGCGTGTCGTGGTAGCGGTTGACTACGGGCTGCTGTAAGCCGACGGTTGCGTATCCGGGGCCCGGGTTGGGCTCGTCGCTGCCCCAATCCTCCAGGGCGGCGTTGCCGGGGAGGATGAGGTCGGCGAGAGCGGTGGTGTCGTCGAGGAAGCTGGAGAAGCTGACGATGCGATCGAGGTTCTGGAGAGCGCTGCGCGCGCCGAGGTTGCGCGGCAGGGCGTAGGCGATGTCGGCGTCGCGCACTAGCGCCGCGGTGATCTTCCCCGAGCGCATATCGCCGAGCGCGTCTTTCCACTCGCGGAGCGTCGCGGCTTCGAGGGGGGCGGAGCGCGGCTCGGGATTGAAGAGGAGCCCGCCGGGCTGGTTGACGGAGCCGACGAGGGCGTTGAGGGCGTAGACGGCGGTCATATTGAAGAGGCCGTTGGCTTGCGCCGCGGCGGAGCCTCCGCCGATGGCGAGCGCAGGGCGGTTGTCCGGCTTGCCGAAGGCGTGGGCGAGGTCGAGGATCTGCTCAGCGGGCAGGCCGATGTCGCCCGCGACGTTGCCGGGTCTGAACGCTGCGAGCGCGTTTGCGCCTGCGCCGTCGGCGAGCGCGTTCGCGGCGGCGCTGTCGCTGGTTTGCTCGTGGATCAGCGTGTAGGCGATGGCCATTGCGAGCAGACCCTCGGCGCCGGGCTTCACGACGAGCCACTTGTCGGCTGCGGCTGCGGTGGTCGAGTAGCGGGGGTCGATGTGCACGAGTTTGCCGCGATGGCGGCGCCCCTTGCCCTGACGGAACTCTCCGTAGCCGCGGGCGTAGTGAGTGGGGTTGCCCCAAGCGCCGAGGAAGTCGGCGCCGAAGCTGAGGATGTAGTTGGCGCGGGCGATGTCGAAATCGGGCTGGGCGTTTTGGCCGTAGAGGCGGCGGAGCGCTTCGCGCGCGACGCGTTCGCCGCCGAGGGCGTCGAGGGCGAGAAGCCGGACGCCGTAGCCGGTCGCGAATCCGTGGACGACGTCGGCGATGCGTCCGCGCAGAGGCGGCGTGGCGAGGAGCGTCTCGGCCGGGTCGCGTTCCGCGAGGATGGCGGCGAGGCGCTCCAGCCCTTCCTGCCAGGGGATGCGCCGGAACGGTCCGCCCTTGGCGATGCGAAGGAGGGGATGGCGGATGCGGTCGGGGTGGTAGAGGGCCTGGAGCATTGCTTCGGCGCGGATGCCGTGCTTGCCCGTATTGACGGGGTGATCGGGGTTGCCCTCCACCTTCTTGGCGCGGCCTTCCATCACGCGGACGAGCAGTCCCTCGCTGGCGAGGCCAAGCTGGGCGGTTGTCGCGTAGTAGTTGTCGCGTCCGGTTACGAGATCTTCGGGGAGCTCGACAGGGCTCTGAACGGCGATCTCGTGGTCGGGCACACGGCAGCCGTTAAAGACGACGGCGCCGAGGCTTGTGGCGCCCGCCCACTTGAGGAACTGCCTGCGCGTGAGTGTCATTCGTTGCTGCTCATTAGTAGTGGCACGTGGTGCAATCGGTGGGGGCGTTGTAGTCGCGGTGGCAGTCGACGCAGTCTTGCATTTTCAGGTCGCGCACTTGCTTGACGACTTCCATGCTCGCGATGTCTCCGTGGCAGGTGGAGCAGGGGAATCCCTGCTGGATGTGGGGGGCGTGGACGAACTGGACGTGGTCGGGGAGGCGGTGGACGCGCACCCAGTCGACGGGGTTGGGCGAGCCGCCGAGCTCGCCGATGAGCTTGGCGATCTCCTCTTGGGCTGTGGGGGAGTCGGAGTTGGCGCCGGTGATGCGGCTGAAGTCGTGGCAGAAGGCGCACTGCTCGACGGCGGGAACGCTTGCGGCCTCGTCGGTCGCGACGGTGCGGTGGCAGAACTGGCAATCGAGGCCGGCGGTGTTGACGTGGACAGTGTGGGGGAAGGCGATGGGCTGTTCGGGGCCGTCTCTGAAGCCGAGCACGGCGGGAGGCTGCCCCCACCACGCCATGATGAAGAAGTAGCCTACGAGCCCCGCCACTACCGCGAGGGATAGGGCGATGAGGGGGATGAGGATTTTGAGAGCGGTTGCGCCCATTGCGAGAGACGGCAGGGGTTGCCCGCCTTATTGAGCGCCTCCGTAGAAGATGGCCGAAATAACTCCCAGCCGGTCGATGAACAGCGCGATGCCGAACAGCAGGACGATGAGGAACGCTGCGGCGGCGGCGTAGAGGGCGGGTCGTATGCGCCGCGCGGCAGCGTGGGGCACGTCGCGGGATATCGCGAGGGAAGGGATCATTCCCTGCGCGAGGAGCATCGAGGCGCCGAAGCCGATGGCGGCGCCGGCGATGAGCCACAACGCGGCGAGCAGATCGCTCAAGCCTGCCCAGTTCTGCGAGGTTATGAAGTTAGGATCTGGCCCGGTCATTCCACTGCCTACAGGTCGCTCCATAGCCTGTGCGGCCATCGATGAGCATTCAGCGCCGGATAGGGAGCCGGAGGCTCTGTCGAATCGGGCGACCGCCGTACAGTCAAGTTACGTTAGCCCAGCGTTGGGAGAGTGTCAACTGCTTTGTGATAGATTTCCCATACGCTGCGCTTGGCGGCGTCCGCGCGGAGCGCGCCGCGTCGGCGTCCGCGCCCTGAGAATTTACTGCCGGGGCTGCGAGCGCTATACTACGATGCTGCGCAGGCTTTGCGGTCGCCAGGACAGGAGAGTGGCGCTCCCAGGGCTGCTGCGGCTGCCGCGCTTGGGCGAGCCGCCCGGACTGAACGGAACTGAGCGGGTTTGGATGGAGCGAGATGTCGGACGAGTCCCGATCGGCAATCGATAGCGCAGTGTCGCGGCGCGGTTTCCTGAAGAGGGCGGCGATAGTTGGCGCCGCCGCATCGGCGCTTGGCATCCTCTCTCGCGGGCGCTTCGCGGGGTTTGGGCGCGAAGGGCGGACGATACCGGCGGATCTTCCGGGCGCGGGGTCGATCTTCCAGCCTCGGAACGACAGCCGTCAGCAGCGGTAGCGCGAAGCGGCGGCGCCGAGGCAGATGCGCTGCGGGGTAGGCGTAAATGGTGCAGAATGTTACGGAATGTTACGTTTTTGCGTAGTTCAATTGACTGCGGCGGCGGATTCTCTGTACGATGTCTCCTGTTCGGTTAGTTCGTTGCTCGTTAGCGCGCCTTGCGCGCATAACCTGTTAAGGAGCATTTGAACTGGACGACGTCGACCGAAAGATCATTGAGGCGTTGCAGGTGGACGGCAGGGCTTCTCTCGCCAACGTGTCGCGCGGGCTTGGCGTGAGCGAAGGCACAGTTCGGCGTCGCCTCGCCAAACTTCTCCAGGACAGGATTATCCGCGTGATCGCGATCGCCGAGCCTGAGCAGCTCGGGTACCATACGTCGGCGTTCATAGGGCTGCAGATTGATCCCGCGCGGGTGGAGAGCGTCGCGGAGACGCTCGCGAACCTGCCGGAGACAGAGCATGTGGCGATTACGACAGGGAGCTACGACATTTTCATTTGGGTGAACCTTGCCAGCTCGGAGGCGCTTGCCGCCTTCCTCCATAACAAAGTGGGCGCAGTGGAGGGGGTGAGGCAGACCGAGACGTTCGTGAGCCTTGAGACGCGGAAGCGATCGATGGGCCCGGCGCTTCTGTAAGGCGGTCGCGCCCCTGTAGCTCAGGCGGATAGAGCAGTGGTTTCCTAAACCATGAGCCAGGGTTCGAGTCCCTGCAGGGGCGCCACCTCCGGACGCCCGAAGCGCCGAAACGGAGAGATGCGGACTTCAGATATTGCGGGAGACAACGCCAGCGACCGGTTGCCGGCTATCGACGGCTGGGCGTTGGCTGTACTAAGATAGCGGCGGTTCTTGCGCCGGCTTGTGTCCGGCGATCACGAAAACGGTGAGGTGACTCGTGCGAACAGCGATACGACTGTTAGGCCCTGGGATGTTGCTCGTCCTGCTGATGGCGGGACTTAGCGTCGCATCCGCACAAAATCCAGGCTCTCCGGGCAGCGCTGGTGGTCGGGCTCCGACCACAGTGTCGCTGACGCCCTCTGAGTCGTGGAGCTGCATTAGGGATCAGCGAACTCTTACGGCGTCGGCGATGGACAGCAGCGGCGGCGTGGCCAACACGCGCGTCGAGTTCATGCTGAACCGCTTCCCCGGAGCGGTCGGCGACATCGTCGAGGTTAACGGGGGAACTCCCTCGAAGATGTCCAACGCGTACGCTGTGGCTCACACCGGCGGCGGGGGGCAAGCAACCGCAACGCTCACGGCCACGCGTCCGGGCAGCGCGGACATCACGGCATTCGTTCCTGCCGTGGTCGACCCCAACGCTCACAAGAAGTTTGGCGTCGTGCACTGGGTGGACGGCTGCCCGAGCTTCCCTCCCGACGCTGAGAACCCTGTGGGTATGGATCACCCGATTCCCGTGAGCGTGATGAACGTGTCGGACGGCTCTCCGGTGGCGGGCGTTCCGTTCCGCTTCCAGATCACTGACGACGAGCCGAACGCGGCCTTCGCCGGCGCCGATGGAGACGGCAACGTCATCATGGGCACGACGGACGAGAACGGGATGGTTACAGTGACGCTGTCGCAGGAGACGGCTGATCTCGGCGACAACGCCGTTCACATCGAGATGCTCTCCGAGGCTGGGGAGACGATGTTCAGCCACACTATGACAAAGGTGTGGAAGTCCCCGGTGCTTGGCATAACCGCGGTCGGGCCTGCGACGATTGGCTTGCTGCGAGAGGCGACGTACGACGTTGCGTTGTCCAACTCCGGCGACTTCGCGGCGACGGACGCCGTGCTCACGATGGCGCTCCCGGCGGGGCTTAGCTTCGTTTCCTCGTCGATGCCCGCCACCGCCAGCGGAGCGGAGCCGGGCCAGATGGTTGAGTGGCAGATCGGGGATATGCCCATCGGGCAGACCACGATGCTGACTGTCACCGCGCAGGGAGTCATCACTGGCCTGCAGACGAGCGACTTCCGGCTGGCCTCCGCCGAGGGACTCTCAGCTGAGGCGTCGGTTGCGACGACAGTGGTCCCCGGCGTGCTTGAGGTGAGGAAGACGGGGCCGGCGACAGTTGGGCTCGGCGCGGACGCGGCCTACACGATTCAGGCGCTGAGCGCCGGCACAGGCGCAAGCACGGAGGTTCGCCTGGTCGACACCATCCCGGCGGGGATGTCGTTCGTGTCGGCGGACCGCGATTCCTCGATGGACGGAAACCAGGTTGTTTTCGAGCTGGGGACGCTGGACGCGGGCAACGTGGCGACAGTTCAGATCGTGCTTCGAGCGGAAGAGCCGGGCGCGAAGGAGAACGTGGCGTCCGCGACCTCGGCGGAGGGCGGTTCGGCTGAGGATTCGGTGACGACGCAGGTCGTGAGCCCGGCGCTCTCGGTGAGCAAGACGGGTCCGGCCTCTATGCTGGTGAATACGCCGTTCGACTACATCGCAACAGTCAGCAACACGGGCGACGGTGTCGCGAGCAACGTTATGTTGACCGACACCTTGCCGGCCGGGCTGCAGTTTGTCAGCGCCAATCCTGCTGCGATGGCGGACGGCCAGACAGTTTCCTGGAGCCTCGGCTCGCTGCAGCCGGGCGCCTCCCGCTCCGTTACCGTAACGGTGATGGGGGTCGCGAGGGGCGAGCAGGAGAACACGGTTACGGCTTCAGCCGACGGCGGTGTCGAGCCGGCGACGGCGAGGGCCACGACATCGGTCACGGTGCCGGCGATTAGCCTGGAGAAGGCGGGCAGGTCGGCCCTGTTCATTGGGAACCAGGCTACGTACGAGCTGACCGCCACTAACACTGGCGACTCAGAACTGACGGCGGTGACGATTACCGAGACTATCCCGAACGGGATGTCGTACGTGTCGTCCAACCCCACGGCGATGGTGAATGGCTCGCAGCTGACCTGGCAGGTTGGAGGCCTTGCAGTGGGAGCCGAGACTACGGTTTCTGTAACGCTGATGGCGGATGCGATCGGAATGGTCGCCAACGCCGCGAGCGTGACCAGCGCGGAGGGCGTGAGCGCGACGTCGACACTCGACATTGAAGTGCTGGCTGCGGCAGGGGCGACCATCAGAATCACGGACTCGGTCGACCCGGTTCGCGAGGGGGAGGCGCTCGACTTTACGGTTACGGTTTCCAACCAGGGCCGTTCCGCTATCACGGGCGTCAGGATTGAAGTGGATATCCCCGGCGCTCTGGCGATAACGGGCGTCTCCGACGCGGAGGCCACGATCAGCGAGGATCGCGGCATGGTTACTCTCGTTCTCTCCGCCGCGCTCGGAGTGGACGAGACCCGGAGCTTCACCATCTCGGCGGTGGCGAACGAGCTGCCTGCGGGCTCGGGCGGCAGAAGCGACACGATCACGACGGCGACGCTGACCTACAACGAGTTCTCGCTCGCGGTCAGCGCAGACGAGGGGACGACGGTCATCGAGCGCTAGGAGTCCGGCGGGCTACGCCCGCAGTCTTGACGAAGACCGGCGGAACGCCGGCAGGGACCTGCACCCTGCCGGCGTTCTTGCTCTTTCGGCCCATAGCGGGGGTGGGGCGGCCGCGGGAGTTTCAGGCAGAAGGCCGGCGGCAGCTTCGCCTCATAGCGGGGGTCGGCGTTCCCCGGCGCATGGTAGGGAGGGCGCCCGATCGTGCGGATGATGCGGATGAGGGGAGAGCCGGCAGGGAGCGGGACGCCCGGAGGGCAGGCGGCGGAAGAGAGCTGCGGATCGAGCGCGAGCGTTGACACTGGGGGTCGCGCTTCCCTAGAGTTCTCTTCAGCGACGCAGGGAGGCGGATTCTATGCCCATTGAGGTTTACGACACGCGAGCGTTCGGGCATGAGATGCAGAAGCGCACTGTGGTGATGGACACGAACCGGTTCCATGTGTGGGTTCACTACTACAAGCCCGACCAGATCGACGAGATGCACTGCCATAACCAGGATCAGACGTTCCAGGTTGTGGAGGGCGAGCTGACGATGAATTTTCCGGACGGGGGGAGCGTCGCGCTGACGCCGGGGATGATGGCGACGATTACAGGCGGGTCGTTCTATCAGCTGCACAACCGCACGGATAAGCCGCTCATTATGATCGGGACGCGCTCTGGCGCGACGAAGGAGACGGTGAAGGTGGAGCACGGGACAGGCCGCATCATCAACGAGCGGCTGAATTTCGCCGAATCCGCCGGCCAGCAGCGCTGAGAGGGATTCGGGGCGCGGACGCTAGCAGGCTAGCGTGCGCTAGCCGCCAGCTGGCGGAAGGGTTTTGGGAGTGGGAGCTCTGTGTGCGACGGCGTAGTAGTGTGCTCTTGCACGCGCGGGAGCGGCGACGCTCCGCGCGTGGCGCGCCCAAGAGGGAGGGCGGGAATCGCGCTCGGCAGGAGGCGGGGCAGAGTTAGTTGTCGTAGCGGCGGAAGACCAGGCAGGCGTTCTGTCCGCCGAAGCCGAAGCTGTTGGAGAGGACGGTTCGCACGTCCGCCTTGCGGGAGGCGTTTGGCACGTAGTCGAGATCGCAGGCGGGGTCTGGCGTCGCGTAGTTGATTGTGGGGTGGATCACGCTGGAGAGGATAGTCTGCACACAGGCGACTGCTTCGAGTCCGCCGGCGCCTCCGAGCGCGTGGCCGATCATTGATTTTGTGGAGCTTATGGGGATTTTGTAGGCGAAGTCGCCGAACGCGCGCTTGATGGCCAGGGTCTCCGACGCGTCGTTGAGCGGCGTTGAAGTTCCGTGGGCGTTGATGTAGTCGATCTCGTCGGGGGCGGCGCCGGCGTCGGCGAGGGCCCATCGGATTGCGCGTGATGCGCCTGCGCCGTCGTCGTCGGGCTGGAATTGGTGGTTAGCGTCGGACGAGGCTCCGTAGCCGATGACTTCGGCGAGGATCTGAGCGTCGCGCCGGAGCGCGTGTTCGAGCGATTCGACGATGAGGATGCCGGCGCCTTCGGCGGGGACGAATCCGTCGCGGTCGGCGTCGAAGGGGCGGCTGGCGGCTGGGGGGTCGTTGTTGCGGCTGCTCAGGGCGCGCATCACGGAGAAGCCGGCAAGGCCCAACTGGCTGATGCCAGCCTCTGTGCCGCCGGTGATCATAATGTCGGCGGCGCCGCGGCGGATGACTTCGGCTGCGTCGCCGATGGATTGAGTGGATGCTGCGCAGGCGGTGACGATGGTGCTGCTGGGGCCTCGCGCGGCGAAGTGGCGGCTGACGTTGGCAGCGGCCATATTGGGGAGGGCCATGGGGAAGAAGAAGGGGGACAGGCGCATTCCGCCTCGCGCGATCAGGGTTCGCATACTCTCGTCGATGGTGGGGAAGCCGCCGTTGCCGTTGCCGAGGTAGACGCCCATTCGCTCGAGATCGACGTTTTCGCGGGAGACGCCGGCGCGGCGCATAGCCTCCGCTGCGGCGGCGACTGCAAGCTGGGAGAAGCGGGCGAGCCGCCGACTCTCGCGCTTGTCCATATAGCGGTCGGGGTCGAAGCCGGACACTTCTCCCGAGATCTGGCATGGGTAGTCGGTGGGGTCGGCGAGCGTCATAGGGCCGACGCCGGAGCGGCCGGCGACGAGGTTCTCCCAGAAGTCGTTCGCTGTTTCGCCGAGCGGGGCTAGGGCGCCGATGCCGGTAACGACGACGCGCTTGCGTCCGTTGCGCAGAAGCTGGGTCATAGAGGGGTTCTTTCCAGGGGGCCCAGCGCGGCGGCCTGGGGATCGAACTCCGGGTAATGCTCTCCGCGGATGCCCAACCGCGATTGCAGCGCTTCGGCGACGACGAACAGGGATCCGGTAACGAGCACGAGGTCGGAGTCGCCGCACTGGCTGAGGGCGATGTCGATGGCGTCGCCGATGGCGCCGACGCTTTCGGCTTGACCGCCGGCGTTTGCGATGTGCGCTGCGAGCTCGCTTGGGCGGGCGGCGCGGGGATGGCGAGAGGCGACGGTGTAGACGCGGTCTGCGAAGCGCGCGAGCTGCTGGGCGACGTCGGCGAGCTGCTTGTCGGCGGAGGCGCCGAAGACGGCGTAGACGCGCGCGCGGGGCAGGCACTCGCGCACGGTTTCGCCGAGGCGCTCCATTGAGTGGGGGTTGTGGGCGCCGTCGACGATGAGGAACGGGGAGCGTTCGAGCGTTTGGAATCGTCCATCCCAGCGGACGTCGGCGAGGCCGGCTTCGATGGCTGCGGGCGTGGCGTCGAGCGGGAGGCGCTCGACGGCGGCGACGGCCAGGGCGGCATTCTCCGCCTGATGCTCTCCGAGGAGCGGCAAGCGCGCCTGGAGGCGTCCTGAGGGGGTCTCGATCTCGATGGTTTGGCCGTCGAGTCCGTGCCGCTCGATGATGCGGGCGCTGAAGTCTGCGGGGGCTACGGCGAGCGGGGCTCCTGTCTCTGCGCAGCGTTGCCTGACGACGGCCATCGCTTCGGGCTTCTGGGGGGCGGTTACGACGGGCTGCGCGCCTTTGACGACGCCGGCTTTTTCTGCGGCTATCTCGTGGAGCGTCGGTCCGAGAATGGCGGTGTGGTCGAGGCTGAGCGAGGCGATGACGGCGACGGTGGACGTGAACACGTTGGTGGCGTCGAGCCGGCCGCCGAGGCCGACTTCGACGACGGCGGCATCGACGTTTTCGGCGAGGAACACGTTCATCGCCATAGCGGTGAGGGCTTCGAATGTGCTTGGGGCGCCGATGGGTTCTGCGGCCATCTGTTCGACGGCGGGCCAGATGCGCATGACGGCGGCGGAGAATGCGTCTTCGGAGAGCGGTTCGCCGTTGATTCGAATGCGCTCGCGGAAGGAGTGGAGGTGGGGCGAGGTGTAGAGTCCGGCGCGCAGTCCGGCGGCGCTGAGGATGCTGGCGGTCATAGCGGCGACGCTGCCTTTGCCTTTGGTGCCGGCGACGTGGACGATGGGGATGCTGTTGTTGAGGAGGGCGAGACGGCCGGCGAGGGAGCGCATCCGCTCGAGGTCGTACTTGAACTCGGGCGCTGCGATGCCCGCCATACGCTCGTAGTCGGCGAGGCTGAGCAGGCGGTGGAGGGCCTCCTCGTAGGGGAGGCTGGGGGCGGGTCCTTGGCGAGGGGAGGGCATCGGCTGCATCTGAGCGTAGCAGCGCGGCGCGGCGCTGGTCAACGCGCTGGCGCGCTGTTTGGTTTCCGGTCGCGCGGAGCGGCGGCGGGTCGCGAGCAGCGGGAGGCTGCGCCAGGGCGATCTTCCCGCGCAACCGCATCCGGCGCGAAGGGAGCGGCCGAGGGTCGGCTATTCGGCAGGGTCCGCATTGCGCTCTGTCCTGGGCGCAGGGAGCAGCCGACTTCGCGCCTCGCGGCTGTGATGGACAGTTCCTTCTGTTGGAGCGCTCCGTTCGAGCGCTATAACGCGGGGGACACGGGGCAAGGGGCGAGTCTGACGTATACTCCTCTTGCCGCGACGCGGAGGGTTTCTGTGGACGGGAACGATGGCTTGGCGCTGGATGTGCGCGGCATCACTAAGGCATTTGGCCGTCGCACGGTGGTCGACGATGTGTCGTTCCACGTGCGGACCGGCGAGGTGTTCGGTTTGTTGGGGCCGAACGGCTCGGGCAAGACGACGACGATCCGGATTGCGCTGGGGATTTTGCGAGCCAACAGCGGGAGCGTCGCCACGCTTGGGGGGCGTCCGGAGCGGGCGTTGCTGAAGCGCGTAGGCTATCTTCCGCAGGAGCGCGGGCTGACGAAGAAGATGCGCGTGATCGAGGCTCTGCGCTACCTGGGGAGGTTGAAGGGGATGGCGAGCAAGGATGCGGAGCAGCGCGCGCTGGAGCTGCTCGAACGCGTTGATCTGCTGGAGCATCGCAATCAGACGATCGAGGGTCTTTCTGGGGGGATGGCGCAGTTCGTGCAGTTCATCAGTTCGATTCTGCATAGTCCGGAGCTCATCATTCTCGACGAGCCGTTCGCTGGTCTCGATCCTCTCAATGCGGCGCTGATGAAGGAGCTTCTTGTCGAGCGGCGGCAAGAGGGAGCAACTGTTGTTTTCAGCACGCACATCCTGCCCGATGTGGAGGAGCTGTGCGAGCGCGTTGCTCTCATCGCGGACGGCAAGCTGCTTCTGTTTGGAGATCTGGCGGAGATTAAGCGGGCGCACGGACGTCGGGGCGTCCGCGTACAGGCTTCCGGGGCTCCGGCGTCGCTTGCCGACGAGCCGAGCGAGGCGGGGCCGGGCGGGGTTGTTACGTACGCGCTCGAGGGGGAACGTGGGCCGGACGATATATTGCGCGCGTATCTCGAGGCGGGAGCGACGCCGGACTTGTTCGAGCGCGTGTTGCCGTCGCTTACAGAGATCTTTGTCGAGGAGGTTTCGCGTGCCCGCGGCGTCGTATGAGCTACAGGTGATCTTCGGGGCTGTGTTCAGGCGCGAGCTTACGAACAGGGGGCTCATTATCTTCACGGCGACAGTGATTGCGCTGATGATTGCGGCTGTTCCGCTCGCGCCTGTCGCCGTCGATCTTCTTCGCGGGGTGGGAGACAGCGGCGGGGAGAGTGACGGCGTCGCGGCGTCGTTCGGCTACGCTGATCCTGCGGATGTGCTGGACGGGGCGCGGCCATGGGGCGATTCGCCCCGGCGCGCGGAGAGCGTTGAGGAGGGATTGCGGCTCGTGCGCGAGGGGGAGATCGACACGCTGTTCGTGATTCCGCCCGATTATCTGGAGGCTGGCTATATTGAGGAGCACTGGGATGTTGACAATCGGGAGGGCATTTTCGATTTCAACGAGGATGCTGAGTCGGCGTTCCGGCAGTTCCTGCGCGACGCGCTGACCGACGGGGCTGAGTTGCCTCCCGCGTTCGAGCGGGCTCTCGATACGGGCTCGTTCGTAGTGCGCGACATCGGAGCGGAACCTGGAGGCGTGGAGTCAAGCGGGGTTGCGGGGGCTGTGGCGGAGTTCTTGGCGATGCTTCTCTTCGCGGTTGCGCTGCTGGTTGCTGTTCTTACAGGCGGGGCTGCGGGGATGCAGACTATCGCGGAGGAGAAAGAGACGCGGATGTTCGAGCTGCTTATCACCAGCGCGTCGCCGATGTCGATTATGGGGGGCAAGCTTGCGGGGATCTCGCTGGCGGGGCTTCTGCATCTGGCGGCGATTATGCTTGCGGGGGCGGCGCTGCTGCCCCGGGCGTTCTCTGCTGTTTCCCCCGGGCTGGGGGTTAGCTTGTCGGCGGGTTCGCTCGCGCTGGCGGCTGCGTGCTTCACGCTGGGCTACGTGCTATTCACGGCGCTTGCGATGGCGATCGGGGCAATCGTTAACACGACTGCCGAGGGTCAGCGGCAGACGGGGCTTCTTAGCTTGCTGGTTGGTTTTCCGGTGTATCTCACCGGCATCCTCATCGGTTTTCCGGATTGGATAGGGTTCAAGGTTGCGACGTTCATTCCGTTCTTCGCGCCGACGATGCTGATGATGCGGCGCGGGGCAGGGGGGGATCTGCCGGCGACGGAGATTGCGGTGTCGTTGTCGCTGGTGGCGGCGACGACGGCGCTGATGGTGTGGATGGCGTCGCGGCTCTTCAGCGTGAGCGTTCTGCTGGCGGGGCAGCGCATCACGAGTCCGCGCAGCCTCATCGCCGCTCTGCGGAGCAAGGAGTAGGGGTTACGGCTTCCGGCAGGGGGTTACGCTCCGGCGAGTTCGGACGCTTCGATCGAGGCGGCGCCCTCGGCGGCGAAGGATCTTACGATGTCGCCAAAGCGGGCTTCGTATCGGGGCATCGTTGAGCCGTCGTCGTAGACTTCGTATACCTCGGCGACGCCGTTGGGGCCGCTGATGGTCGTTAGCAGATTACGCTCCTCAGCCATCGTTTCACCCTTAGCTAGAGTCTCGTTGGAGTGGAAAGAACTTTAGCGCCCTGGCGTGCGATGTTGAAGGGTGGGGGAGAGGATTCCGCGCATTGCGATAGGGGGGCTTACACGGGGTAGTCGAAGTATGCGCTGGTTATGAGGAAGTGCATATCGCGGCTCTGGTCGCCGGCGCGCTGGAGGAGGTTGGGTCGGTCGGCGCCGTCTGCCCAGTCGTACTGGATGGCGGCGGCGAGCCGTCCGGCGGCGCGGACGGCGGCGGCGCCGGAATCTGCGCCTGCGCCGGGGCCGAGGGCTTCCAGCGCGCTCTTGGTCTGCTGCACCGACTGCATAAGGGAGTTGGGGAGCAGGGGATCGGCGACGAGGAGGTCGAGGGCGGCGTTGGACTGAACGATTGCGCCCTTGCGCCGGGCGTAGGCTTCGGTTGCGTGGAATGCTCGCAGGAGGCTGGCCCAGTCTTGGGGGGCTTCGTCGCCTTCTTCGGCGTCGATGGCGAGCTGTTCGAGCAGGATGGCGGGGTTGAGTTGGGCTCGTTCGACGTCTCGCCCGAGCTGGAAGAAGAGCCATCCTTCGTCGCGGTACATTGTGGTGGCGGCGGCGCCGTTGAACGCGTCGGTTTCGGCGACGACGCCGGCGTAGAAGCTCTCGGGTTGTTTGGTCCAGATGTCTTCGATCGCGAGGTTTCGGATGCGGAGGTAGGCGAGGTTGAGGCGCAGCCACATCTCGGAAGTGATGAGGTGGCGCATCTGGCGCGCGTTTTCGCGGGTTTGGGCGAAGCAGCTCCAGAGGGAGTCGGGGTTGGAGCGCTCGAAGGTGAGGTCGCCGGCGAGCGTGAAGGAGTCGGCGAGGGTGAGGTCGTCGCTGTCGGCGCGCGAGAGGCCGCCTGGGGGTTCGCGACGGAGGCTGCCGTACATTCGGCGCCACCCGGCGTAGATGTCGCGGATGGGGCTGTCGACGAGGGCGTCGGCCTGGGCCTGGAGCAGGCAGCAGAGGCGTTCGGTGCGTTCGATGTATCGGCCCATCCAGTAGAGCCCTTGGGCGCTGCGCGACAGCATGCTTACTCTCCGAGCACCCAGAGGTCTTTGCCACCGCCGCCCTGGCTTGAGTTGACGACGAGGCTTCCGCGTCGGAGGGCGACGCGGGCGAGGGCTCCGGGGACGATGCGGGTTTCTTGTCCCTGGAGGATGAAGGGCCGCAGGTCGACGTGTCGGGGCTCTAGCGCTCCGTCGATCAGGCAAGGGGCTCGGGAGAAGGAGAGGACTGGCTGGGAGATGAAGTCTGACGGGTCTGCGCGAATTTGGGCGGCGTAGTCGTTGCGCTCTTCAGGGGTGGAGTGGGGTCCGACGAGCATTCCGTAGCCTCCGGACTCGCCTACGCGCTTGACCACCAGCTTGTCGAGGTTGTCGAGGGTGAATTCGAGGTCTTGGGGTCGGCGGCAGAGGTAGGTGTCGACGTTGCGGATGAGCGGTTCCTCTGCGAGGTAGTAGCGGATCATATCGGGGACGAAGGCGTAGATGCTCTTGTCGTCGGCGACGCCGGCGCCTGGGGCGTTGACTAGGGTGAGGTTTCCGCGCAAGCAGGCGTCGAGGAGGCCTGGGGCGCCGAGCAGGGAGTCCTCGCGGAACACGAGGGGGTCGAGGAAGGAGTCGTCGATGCGGCGGTAGAGGATGTCGATGCGTCGGAGCCCGGCGGAGGAGCGCATATAGAGGAAGGCGTCGCGTACGACGAGGTCGCGTCCTTCGACGAGTTCGGCGCCGATTGCGTGAGCGAGGAAGGTGTGTTCGTAGAATGCGGCGTTGTGCACGCCGGGGGTGAGCAGGGCGATTGAGGGGTCGGGTCGGTCGCCGGGGGCTAGTTCGAGGAGAGTTTCGCGCAGCAGGCTGCCGTAGTTGTCTACTTCGCGGACGCGGCAGGAGCGGTAGAGGCGCCGCAATCCGGCTTTCACGGCGTTGCGGGTCGCGATCATATAGGAGACGCCTGATGGCGAGCGGAGGTTGTCTTCGAGGACGACGAAGCCGTCGTGGGTTCGCAGGATGTCGGAGCCGCAGATGGTTACCCAGGAGCCGTGGGGGGCGGAGAAGCCTCGCATCTCCGCGCGGTATTGGGGGCAGCCAATGACCATATCCTCGGGGATGACGCCATCGGAGACGATGCGCGCGTCGCCGTAGACGTCGTGGAGGAAGAGGTTGAGGGCGCGGAGCCGCTGTCCGAGGCCGGCGTCGAGCTGGGCCCATTCGGCGGTGTCGAGGATGCGGGGGATGAAGTCGACGGGGATGATGCGCTCCTGGGCCTCTTCGTCGCCGTAGACGGTGAAGAAGATGCCCTCGTGGAGGAAGGAGTTTGAGACGCCGTCCTGGATGCTTGCCGTTTGTTGGGGCGAGAGCGCGCGGAGCGTGTCGTAGAGCGCTCGGGCGTGTGTTCGAGGCGAGCCGTCGGGGAGGAGCAGTTCGTCGTAGAGGGCGGGGTCGAGGGGGTAAGAATCGAAGTCCATAGGCGCTGTTGGTGGTTGGCTGTCGTATATGGCGGATGCGGCGCAAGAGAGCATACCGCATCGCGCGTCTGGCGGCTATGGGTTAAATGGGTTTGTTCTTTGCTTGACCGCGCGTGTGCTCTTCTCCACCATTGCTACCATATGCTCCATCATTGGGGAGGGCGCGGGCGAGGTCAGCGCGCCGGAGGATGAGCGAGGGTGGCCGATTACGATTACGATTTGGCGGTGATTGGCTCCGGGCCTGGGGGTCAGCGGGCTGCTGTGCAGGCGGCCAAGCTGGGGAAGCGGGTGTGCATCGTTGAGAAGCGCGCGGACATTGGGGGGCTGAGCGCTCAGACTGTGATTGCGAGCAAGACGCTTCGCGAGGCGGCGCTCTACCTCACGGGGTATCGGGAGCGCAGCATCTATGGCGAGTCGTACGCCTTGAAGCAGGACATTACGATGGGGGACCTGATGACGCGCACGAGTTACGCGATGCGTCAGCAGGCCGATATTCAGCGCGGGCAGCTTGCGCGGAATCATGTTGATATGGTTGTTGCGGAGGGGTCGTTTGTGGATCGCCACACGATTGCCCTTGCAGCGGACGAGGGGAAAGCGAGCCGCGTGATCACAGCCGACAAGGTGGTGATTGCGGTGGGGACTTACTCGACGGAGCCGCCGAATGTGTTTGTTGATGGGCGTCTTGTGCTTGTGAGCGACAGCGCGCTGGACATTGCGGAGCTGCCGCGCACGCTTACGATCGTGGGCGGGGGGGCGATCGGCGCGGAGTATTGCAGCACGTACTCCGTGCTCGGGATCAGGGTTACGCTTGTGGATCGGAACCCGAGGATACTGCCGTTCGCGGACGATGAGATTGTGGATACGCTGGTGTATCTGCTGCGGCAGCGGGGGGTTACGTTCCGTATGAACGAGAGCGTGTTCGATATCGAGTACATCACGGAGGGGCAGAGGCCTCGCGTGCGCGTGAAGCTCGAGAGCGGCAAGCAGATTGTGAGCGACGCGGTGATGTATTGCGTCGGGCGCACCGGGGACACGGAGTCGCTGAATCTGGAGGCCGCTGGGCTGCAGGCCGACGCTCGCGGCCGGATGAGGGTGGACGATAATTATCAGACTGGGGTGGAGGGCATCTACGCTGTGGGGGGGGTGATTGGGTTTCCGGACCTTGTTTCGACGTCGGGGATGCAGGGACGGCTGGCGGCATGCCATGCGTTCGGGGTTCCGACGGCTAGCTTTCCGGGGCTTTTTCCGTATGCGATCAAGACGATTCCTGAGATGGCGATGGTGGGCAAGACTGAGGCGGAACTGACTGAAGAGAATGTGCCGTACGAGGTTGGGAAGGCCCGGTACGACGAGACGATGCGCAGCGTGATGCTGGGGGACGACACGGGTGTATTGAAGCTGCTGTTCGATATCGAGACGCGAAAGCTCCTGGGGGTTCACACTATCGGCGAGGGGGCTGCGGAGATTGTGCAGATAGGGCAAGCGGTTATCGCGCACGGCGGCGCTGTGGACTACTTCGTCGAGGCGGTGGCCAGCCATCCGACGATTGCCGAGAGTTACACGGTTGCGGCTCTCAACGGTCTTAACCGCCTCGATTGACCGCGCTCGATTCTCTGCGCCTCTGCGCCGCCCAGGCGTCTTTTGCGGCGCGGTTCTCTAATCGGGGGCGAGCGCTTCTAGGGTTCCGCGCATCAGCGCTTTGCTGGCGCCGAAGGGGAACATCAGGATCGGCAGGGTTACTCCGGCGGAGCGCGCCTCTTCCAGGCGCTCGCGGGACTGGACGCGGGAGCCGACGGCGCTGGTTGCGTCGACCATCTCGTCGGTTACTGCGGCGGCGGCGGCCGCTCGTCCTGCGCGGTTGGGGCGGCGCCATTCCGCACGGATCCGGGCGGCCTGGGGCTCCCATCCGAACTGCCGCATAAGGCGGTTGTAGAAGGCGCCCATGCCTCCGACGTAGTAGGCGATGTGCGCTCGCGCCAGCGCTCTTGCCTCGTTGGGGCTCTCGGCGACGGCGGCAATGACGCTTGGCGCGATCTCGATTGCGCCGGGGTCGCGTCCCGAGCGCCTGGCGCCGGCGGCGAGCTGTTCACGCATTGCGGGTATGGCGTCGCGCCGCAGGAAGATCGGGAGCCAGCCGTCGGCTAGCTCGCCGGCGAGTTCGATGTTCCGGGGGCCGATAGAGGCGATCATAATGGGGATTGCTGGTCTGAGGGGACGCTCGCGGAGCTGGAAGTTCCGCAGGCGGAAGAGTTCGCCGTTGTAGTCGACACGTTCGCAGCGGGCGCTCCCACTGCTGACCGTGCCAGTTTTCGACGACGATGGGGCCACTCGCGCCAAGCCCGAGCGTGAGGCGTCCGCCTGACAGGAAATCGAGAGCGGCTGCGCTTTGGGCCGTCATTGCGGGGGTGCGGCTGAATAGCGTAGCTACGTGCGTTCCCAGTCCTATTCTGGACGTTCGCGCGGCAGCCCAGGCGAGCGGGGTGAAGGCGTCGTAGCCCCATGACTCGCCGCACCAGACCGATTCGAATCCGAGCTCCTCAGCCCGGCGGATGAGGTCGAGCGTTTCTTGGGGGGTCAGCTTTCCGCCGACGGGGATGTGGAGCGCGAGCCGCTGTTTGGTCATCGGGGCCGCGACCTCTGCGTTGGGGTTCGGGCGCGGGGATTATAGGCGCGTTCCGCTGGAGCGTTCCGCGAGATGGAGCGTTAGGCGCTACTATGCGCAGCGGCATGCCGGCACTACGACTGAATGCTCCACGAGGCGACCGCAGGTGAAGGCGACGCTTTCCGGCGGCAGCGCATGGGCCCGCGACGCGGGGTTTCAGGGGTTGCTCGAGCGTATCGCGGCGTCGGCGGAGGTTACCGACCGGGAGCGGGAGACGCCGCGCGACATCATCGACGATATGGCGGGGAGGGGATTGTTCCGGTTGCTTGTTCCCCTGTCGGTTGGGGGCGGGGAGATTGATTTTCTCGACTATCTTGGGATGGCGAGAGCGGTGGCGCAAGCCGACGGCAGCACGGGGTGGCACTTCAATCAGAACAATGTTCTGGGGACGATGGCGTCGTTGATGCCGGCGTCGCTGGCCGAGGAGATATGGAGCGATCCGCGGGCTATTCTGTGCAACGGTCCTCCGCAGCACACGGCGATTGTTCCGGCGGAGGGCGGGTACTTGCTCACTGGGCGATGGAACTTCAGCAGCGGCTCGCGGCATGCGACGTGGGTGGTCGCCGCGGGGCGCATCGGCGGGTCTGAGACGCATACGCTGCTGGCGCCGAGAGAGGCGGTTGAGTTCATTGATACGTGGCAGGTGAAAGGTTTGCGGGGGACTGGCAGTTTCAGTTTCGAGACGGAAGGGTTGTTTGTTCCCGCCAGCCGGAGCTTCATCGAGGCGAAGACGCCGCGGGAGGACGGGCCGCTCTATCTCATTCCCAGGAGCTTGTTCTTTGGGGCTGGTTTCGGGGCGGTGGCGCTGGGGGTTGCTCGTTCGGCGCTGGATGCGGCGATCGACTTGGCGACGCGCAAGACTCCGCAGGAGCAGGCGCTCCTGCGGGATCAGCCGTCTGTGCAGCGGGAGGTGGGGCGAGGGGAGGCGTTGTGGGGGGCAGCGAACGCGTTTCTTATGGAGAAGGCGTCGCAGCTGTGGGGGAGCGCAACGGAACGGCGCGAGGCGCCGATTCGGGAGCGCATTGAGTTGCGGCTTGCCGCGACGCACGCGATACGCCAGGCCGCGGAGGCGACGGATATTGCGTATGGGGTGTTCGGGGCGACGGCGATTTTCGAGTCGAGTCCTGTTCAGCGCAGGTTCCAGGACGCTCATGCGATTACGCAGCAGATTCAGGGACGCATGGAGCACTACGATACGGCGGGGCAGTTTTTCCTTGGTCTCGAGCCTCAGGGGAGGTTCTTCTAGCTGCGGGCGGCGGCGTTACGAGAGGTCGAGCAGTTTGTCGAGGCCGATGGTCAGGCCGGAGAGGTGGCCGACTTTGCGGATGGCGAGGAGCACGCCGGGCATATAGCATGCGCGGTCGATGGCGTCGTGGCTCAGGGAGAGGGTTTGGCCTGGGCCGCCGAAGGTCACCTGATGGCGGGCCATACGTCCCGGCATCCGCGCGGCATGGATGCTGACGCCGTGGTAGTCGGCGCCGCGGGCTCCGGGGAGCGGTTCTCGCTCGGGGGAGTTGCGCTCGAATGGAGCGGGGCGAGCTTCGCGGATGGCCTTTGCGATGCCCAGGGCGGTGCCGGAGGGGGAGTCGATTTTCATTTCGTGGTGTTCTTCGAGGATGTCGGCGTAGTCGAACCAGGGGGCGGCGAGAGCGGCGAGTTTGGCGAGGAGCACGGCGCCGATGGTGAAGTTGGGAGCGAGGAAGGCGGCGCAGGCGCGCTCTTCGCAGAGGCGGCGCAGGTAGTCGATCTGCTCTTCGGTGAAGCCGGTGGAGCCGATGACGGGATGGACGCCGAGGGCTAGCGCTTGCGGGGCCATCGTTAGCGTCGCCGCGGCGACGCTGAAGTCGACGATTACGTCTGCGGGATTGGTTTCGAGGGCGTCCCGGACGTCGTTGTAGTAGGGGACGGGGACGGACAGGAGGGCGAATTCGTCAGGCGGGACGCGGTCGATGGCGGCGACGAGGGCCATATCGGGGGCGGCGGCGACGGCGCGGAGAGCCTCGCTGCCGACACGTCCCGCGGCGCCGTGCACTGCTACGCGGATGGGAGCGTTGGGGGTGTCGCTGGTCATGGGGAGTGGCCTCCGTGGGGGGCGTTGTTGTCGTGGGGCGCTTCCTTCTGGCCTTCGTGGCTGGCCTGCGGGGCGGGGAGGAGGGAGTTCGGCGCTTCGCGTTGCGGGAGGATATCGCCAGGAGCCTGCGGGGGCGCAGGAGGAGGGGCGCTTATGAGCGGGGGCCCATACCCATCGACGAGCCGCCGGCCTCGCGCATTCGCGCGGCCATCTCTTCGTCGACGCCGCGCTTCCACTCGCGCCGGGCGGGGTCGTCGATGTTGACGTGAAGCGCGCCGACGCCTCCAATGTTGAATGCGAGGCGGTCGCCGTGCTGGAGCGCGCCGAGTCCCTGGTGGTTGGTGCCGGTGCTGATGACGTCGCCGGGGCGCAGGTGGGCGATCCGGGAGATGAATTCGATGCATTCGGGGATTTTGTGGGCCATATCGTCGGTGTTGAAGGCCTGGCGTTCTTCGCCGTTGTTGGCGATGTGGAGGCTTACGTTGTGGGGGTCGGGGATTTCGTCTTTCGTGACGATGAATGGCCCCATAGGGCCGAATGTTGGCCACGACTTCACCTGGAAGAAGCTGGTGCGGCCGCCGGGTTCGAATCCGCGGGCGGAGACGTCGATGAAGCCGGTGTAGCCGAACACCTTGTCCATTGCCTCCTCCTGGGAGACGCGTTTCGCTTCGGCGCCCATAACGACGGCGAGTTCGGCCTCGTGGTGGAAGATAGTGGCGCGGCAGTCGGGGTCGAGCAGCACGGTGTCGCCGTCGCCGATGACGCAGTCGGATGATTTCTGGAAGGCGTCAATCTCGGGCATAGGGCGTTGTCCGAACTCGAGGTAGTTGACGGCCATGCAGAAGATCTGGCTGGGCCGGGGGATGGGCGGACGGATGCGGACGTCGGCGAGGGGTACGCCGGGGGAGACGTCGACGAGTTTTTGGAACGGCTCGCGCACTTGGTCGAAGCGGGAGATGACGAGCGTGATGAGCTCCTGCGCGCCGTGGGCGTGGACGCCGGCGACTGCTTCGGAGACGTCGACGATGTGGGTGTCGTTCTTCAGGACGCCGAGCGTCCAGTTGTTGAAAAAGCCGAGCTTCATAGGCGGACTCCTGGGGCTATCGCAGGATGATGGGACGGACAACGATGCTCTCATCGCGCCGGGGGCCGGTTGAGATTAGGTCTATGGGGCAACCTATCACATCTTCGATGCGGCGGACGTAGGCGGCGGCTTGGGGAGGGAGTTCGGAGATGTCGGTGATGCCGGCGGTGGGGGCGCTCCATCCGTCGAGCTCCTCCCATAGTGGGGTAGCGCGTTCGAGGAGACCGGGCTGGCTGGGGTATCGGTAGACGCGTTTTCCGTCGGCCTCGTAGCCGACGCATATTTTCACGGGGTCGATGCCGTCGAGGACGTCGAGCCGGGTGAGGACGGCGGAGGTGAAGCCGTTCATTGTGGCGGAGTATCGGGCGGCGACGGCGTCGAACCAGCCGACGCGGCGTGGTCGTCCGGTGGTTGTGCCGTACTCCCAGGCGCGCTCTCTGATGTCGCCGGCGACTTCGTCGAAGAGTTCGCTTGTCATAGGGCCGTGGCCGACGCGGGTTGAGTAGGCCTTGAAGACGCCGATAACGCCGACGATTTCGCGTGGGGAGATTCCGAGGCCTGCGCAGGCGCCGCCGATCGTGACCGATGAGGATGTTACGTAGGGGTAGGCGCCGTGGTCGAGGTCGATCATTGCGCCCTGGGCGCCTTCGAGCACGACGCGCGCGCCGCGGGCCAGCTTGTCGAGTATCCGCTGCTCGACGGAGGCTTCGTATGGGCGGAGGGCTTCGCCCCATGCGAGGGATCGCTCGAGCAGTTCGTCGAAGTCGATGGGGTCTGTTTCGTAGACGCGGGTGAGGATGCGGTTCTTCTGGGATACGACGCCCTGGAGCCGTTCGGCGAGGTATGGGGGGTCGAGCAGGTCGCCGAGGCGGATGCCGGATCGGGCGACCTTGTCGACGTAGGCGGGGCCGATGCCTCGTCCGGTTGTGCCGATAGCTTGTTTGCCGCGGGCTTCTTCTTCGAGTCGGTCGAGCTGGACGTGGTATGGCATAACGATGTGGGTGTGGTCGCTGATGAAGAGGCGGCCTGTGTCGACGCCCTGTTCGCGGAGGTATTCGAGCTCGCTGAGGAGTTCTTCGGGGTCGATCACGACGCCTGGGCCTATGACGGCGTCGACGTGTGGGCGGAAGATGCCGGAGGGGACGAGGTGGAGGGCGAATTCGCCTCTTTCGTTGATGACGGTGTGTCCGGCGTTGCTCCCGCCTGAGTAGCGGACGACGATGTCTGCTTCGTCGGAGACGAAATCGACGACTTTACCTTTGCCCTCGTCGCCCCATTGGGCGCCGATGATGCCGTAAGCAGGCATAGGGGAGTTCTCCGGTCGGTATGGGCTAGATGGCTGCGATTCTCCGCATTCTGCGGGTCGCAGGCCGTGCGGCAGTATAGCAGACTGGCTTTCCGGATCGGCTGCATCGGTTACAATTAGGGGGCGAGTAGGGGGCGAGCGGGCGAGGCGCCGCAGATGGCGGCGCGGTTCGGAAAGGAGCGGCTGTGAGCGGTCCGAGGGTTGTTGTGGTAGGGGCTACGGGGGCCGTTGGCGCTGCGGCGTTGACTGTGCTGGAGGAGCGCGGGTTTCCTATGGGGGGCTTGCGGCTCACTGCGTCGGAGCGCTCGGCGGGGAAGCGTCTTGCTTTCGCCGGCGAGGAGATTGAAGTGGAGGCTACGCGTCCGGAGATGTTTGCCGAGTGCGACATTGCGTTTATCTCGGCGAACGATGATGTGAGCCGCGAGATGGCTGTCGCGGCCAAGCGCGAGGGGTGCGTAGTTATCGACGACAGCGGGGTGTGGCGGATGGATCCGGCTGTTCCGCTGGTTACGCCGGAGGTTAATGCTGACGATGTGGACTGGCATCAGGGCATTCTTGCGATTCCGAATTGCTCGACGACGCCGCTTGTGATGGTTCTGGATGCTCTTCGGAAAGGGAGCGGGCTTCGGCGCGTGATAGTGGCCACGTACCAATCGGTGTCGGGCACGGGGGCGGCTGCGATGGCGGAGCTGGAGCGTCAATCGCGCGATACGCTGGCGGGGAACGAGGTTGCGGCGGAGCAGTATCCGCATCAGATTGCGTTCAACCTGCTGCCTCACGTTGGGTCGTTCCGTGAAGACGGGCGCACCTCTGAGGAGGTGAAGATGCTGAACGAGACGCGGAAGATCCTGCACGATCCGGAGCTGGCGCTCTCCGCTACGTGCGTGCGCGCGCCGGTGCAGGTGTGTCATAGCGAGGCGGCGCATATCGAGTTCGAGAGTCCGATCAGCGAGGGGGAGGCGCGGGAGCTGCTTGCCGCGTATCCCGGCATTGTGGTTACGGATGATCCGTCGGCGAACGTTTACCCTATGCCTATCGAGGCGGCTGGGCGCGATGAGGTGTTTGTGGGGCGCATCCGCGAGGATGCGGCGCTGCCGAACGGTCTGGCGCTTTGGCTCGTGTGCGACAATTTGCGGAAGGGCGCGGCGACGAATGCTGTGCAGATTGCGGAGGAGGTAGCGCGGAGGGGCGCGTGGCTCCGTGAGCTGGTTGGGCGGTGAAGGACTCGCGCGATCTCACGGGGGTTGTCGGGCGGGCGGCCTCGATCGTGTTCGGCGCGCTTCTTGTGGAGCGGGGAGTTACTGCTTACTTCGGCCAGCTGTGGGGAGCTGCGGCTGCGCTTTCCGTGGCGGGCGCGACGCTCCTGGGGGTGTGGCTCTGGGGCCGGCGTCAGACGTAGCGAGGGGGGCTGATTCTTCCGCACGCTCTGTTTTCGTAGAGGCGGGGACTGCAGAGGGAGAACGAGGGGGCTACAATAGCTCGACCATCGGGCCAGGACCCTTGCAGGAGGCGGAGCATGGGCGAATTGGGACGGCTCATTACGGCGATGGTTACGCCGTTCGACGCGGCGATGGAGGTTGATTACGGTCAGGCCAGGCGGCTTGCGCGGGCGCTAGCGGCGTCCGGGAGCGACGGGCTTGTCGTGACGGGGACGACGGGGGAGAATCCCTCGCTTGCGCATGAGGAGAATTTCCGTCTGTGGAGCGAAGTGAAGGAGGCTGTCGGGGGGTCGGCGGCGGTGGTCGCGGGCTCGGGGACGAACGGCACGGGCGAGACGATTAAGCTGGCCGCGATGGCGGAGGAGGCGGGCGCCGACGCGCAGCTGCTGGTTGTTCCTTACTACAACAAGCCGACGCAGGAGGGGCTTTACCGGCACTTCAAAGCGGTCGCCGAGAGCACGTCGTTGCCCTGCATGCTGTACAACGTGCCTAGCCGGACGATTGTGAATCTCGCGGCAGAGACGACGTTGCGTCTTGCGCACGATGTGTCGAACGTCGTTGGAGTCAAGGAGGCGTCTGGCGACATCGAACAGGTGGAGGCGATTATCCGCGGGGCGCCGGAGGGTTTCCGCGTGTGGAGCGGGAACGACAGCGATACGTTCGATGTAGTGCGGCTGGGAGGGTGGGGGGTGGTGAGCGTTGCGTCGCATCTCATCGGCAAGCAGATCAAGCGGCTTATCGAGCTGGCCGCGGCAGGAGATATCGAGGGGGCGCGGGTTGAGCATGAGCGTCAGCTGCCGATGCTGACGGGGCTCTTTCGCACGTCGAACCCTATGCCTGTCAAGTACTGCCTGAATAGGGTCGGGTTCGGCGTGGGGAGCCTGCGGCTGCCGCTGGTAGATGTTGATCCGGACACTGCCGCGTTTCTCGACGAGATGTTGTCGCGGTACGAGATCGACTTGCCGGTGGCGGCGGCGGCGTAAGGGGTCAGGAGCAGTAGTCCGGCAGGATTGCGCGGACGGACTGGCTGACGCTGGCCAGGATGGTTCGCATTGCAGGGTCGTTCAGCACGTCGTTGCGGTTGATTGAGCGCGTTTTCGTTTGTCGTTGCGTTAGGAGGGATGCGACGCGTTTGTGAGCGAGCTGTGATTGGGCTGCGAGGCTGGCGTGGCGGTGGTCGCGCGGGTTGAACTTGGGGATGGGGAGGCTGCGGACGGGGCCGGTGTGGAAATCCCTATCTGATGCTCTCCCTTCGTGGTGGAAGAAATCTGCCAGGGATGGGGCGTTGAAGATGGCGGACAGGTAGTGGAGCTCCTCGAGCTGGGCGGTTGAGAACCAGAAGAGAGTCGAGTCTATGACTGCGCCGGGAGGCACGACCGCTGATGAGAGCCAGCTGCCCGATCGGCTGTAGACGACTGCGGATTGGTTGAAGGTTCGTAATCGCGCGGAGAGCTTGCCGAGATAGTCGATCTGACCGGCAAGCGTGTTGGGGGATTTCGGTTTTTTGGTATCGCGGTAGTCGGCGTTGGCGGCTGACCAGTACCGGTTGAATCTGCTTACGTTCGCGCCCTGGGGGAATGTGTCGAGCACGCTTTCTCCGTTTTCGGAGAATGGCGCGACTATGTTGAGGCTCCCGGTTACGCCGAACGGCAGCAGATGCCTGGAGAAGACGGCTTGGCGGACGAAGCGCTCTTCGACGTCGCCTTGGCGTTCCAGGCCGTTCCAATCGCCCTTGCCTCTTCTGGTTCGGAAGTAGACGACGCCTCGGGAGCGTTCCGTCTCGGTTTCGGCGAACACGACCAGCGATTGCGGGACGAGGGTTGCTCCCTGGCGGAACGCGTCGGCGTAGGCTTTGCTGGGGGCTGTCTTTCGCTGTGGCCGTTCGATGTAGGTGAGCCTGGGCTTGACTTGATCCCAGGGCATCTTGACGTTGACTGGTTGGCTGCTTGTTACGTCCACCACGTTGTTCAGCGGGACTGCCGGAGCGGCGGGGCGTTTGGAGGCGTCGATGCGCGCGCCAAAGAGCACTGACGAGGCTGCCTGGGGGAATGGCGGGGCTTTGACGTCCTTGAGGTTCCAGGCGGCCTTGCGGAGGTCGGCGCGGGTAGGGACGGGGCGGATGTCTGTGGGGAGGCTCCATTCGCCGGAGCGGAACGGTTCCCACTGGCGGGCGCGGAGGGCGGCGTAGGGCAGGACGAAGCCGAACTTGCCGCCGGGTTTGAGGTAGAGGTCTACGCAGGTGGCGACGAATGTGGCGGCGAGGTCGTTCTGGGTCGCGAGGTGTGCTCCGGCCCAGAGGTTGCGCGCTTGTCCTTGCTGGCGGAAGGCGTCCTGGCGTTCGGCGGACATTGCGTTGTAGACGACCCAGGGAGGGTTGCCTACGAGGCGGGATGGGGGGTTCTGGGAGAGGCGTAGGGGCTCCATGAGGTTTGTGATGTACCACTCCCAGACGTGGTTGCGTCCTTCGCGGATGTAGCTGCGGATGCGGCGATAGAATTCCAGCAGCGCGTCGACTTCGTTTTTGTTTTGCAGGGTGAGGACTGCGCGGAACTCGTTCTCGTTTTCATCGCGGCGGGCGTAGTCGAAGACGTGTCTCAGGTCGGAGCGGGAGGCGTCGTCGTGGAAGAGGGAGCGGGGGAGGAGGAAAGGGGCGTCGGGGTCGTCTGAGGGTATCGCCACCGCGCTGGAGGAGTCGAAGAGCGTGCGGTTGCGCCGGGCTTCCCACTGGAGGCTGTCGCCCAGGTGAATAGTGGCGGTTTTGGCGTTTTCCGACCTTGCGTCTTACGCAAGGTCGGAAAACGCCAAAACCTTGGTCGTTGTCGCCAGTTCGACTGCTACGGGGTGCAGGTCGATTCCTGCTACTAGTCCGTTGACGGTTTCGACGATGTCGTAGGGGTTGTTGTCGAACTCCGGGCGTTTTCGGGCGTCGTTCAGGAGCAGTTGCGTGGCGTGGTAGATGAAGGTTCCGGATCCGCAGGAGGGGTCTAGCGCTGCGGGGCCTGCATGCTTGCGGGCGATCGTGAGGTCGATGACGTTCTTGCGCCATTTGGCGTCCATAACTTCTTCGCATATAGCGCGAGCGAGCCAGTCGGGGGTGTAGTACTCGCCGAAATCGTGGCGGAGGTTTCGTGGAATGACGGCGTGGTAGAGGTCTTTCAGTGTGTCGCGGTCGCCGGATTGCCACTCGTAGCAGTTCACTTCGTCGATTGTTTCATCGAGGACGCTTTCGCCGGAATCGCTTGCGGCGTCGAGCAGCCAGGCGGCGAAACCGCGCGTCAGGGATTCGTGGAGGCGCTCGCGGTCGAGGGGCTGGCCGGTTGGGGGCAGGATCGTTTCTGCGACGGCCCTCGCCATTACGACGAGCATCGTGTGGCGGGCGAAGAGGTTTGTCTCTTCGGGGGAGTTCGCTTTCGGCGGGGTGATGTATGCGCCTCGGAGCAGGTCTCGCCATAGCTTGAGTTTCACGTCGTAGGCGGGGGAGCCCTTGTCAGCGATCGAGATGGCCAGGTTGATGAACGGCCGCGCCATTTTTTCCGCCCATTCCGCGTCGGATGTTGGAGGCGAGAGCTTGACGGTGCGCTCGACGAAATCGTAGAGGAAGGAGACGAGGGCTTCGTCGTCGGATGGATCGGCCAGGGTGAGCTCGCGCACGAGGGCGAGTCGTTCGTTCTGAGGCTTATCGCGGTTGTAGCGGTAGAAGCGCCACTCTTTCCCATCGGCGACGCCGGCGCGCCAGCCGTGTCCGTGTTTGGCGAACATATCGGGGTGGGCTGTGAGGGCGTCGAGGTAGCGGACGGCCTGCTCTTCGGGGGTTTCGGTGGAGCCGTCGGGTTTGCGCCGGGCGTCCAGCTTGCCCTGTTTCTTGGTTTCGAAGATGACGTTGCGGCAGTAGATGTCGGCAGGGCCGTCGCCGGTCTGTTTCTGCAGCGACATCTCTGATGCGGGCAGCCGGGGAAAGAGCGCGCGGAGGATCTGGGCCAGCTCGTGCTGGACGTTCGCCTCCGGCCTGTACTGCGGCATCTCTCTCAGCCGCTGGGCGGCTTCCCTGGCCTGGGGCCAGTTAGGGGTTCCGGTAACGTCGCGCGTTTGCATTGTTGTCTCCTGCCGCAAAAGGACTCAGGCGGCGAGGACGCTAGCACAGCGGCGCGGGGGCGGCAATTGCTGGTGGTTGGTCGGGCGAGCGGTGGCGCCCCCAGCGGGATTCGAACCCGCGATCTTCACCTTGAAAGGGTGACGTCCTGGGCCGCTAGACTATGGGGGCTGGCGCGAGCGCTCGGGGGGCTCTATGGGTAGATGGCGAGCTGTTCGAGGCCGGAGGCTTCGGGCTGCCCGAACATCAGGTTCATATTCTGCACCGCCTGGCCGGCGGCGCCTTTGACGAGGTTGTCCAGCGCCGAGAACACGACTAGGCGGCCAGTGCGCGGCTCGACGGCGGGGTAGATGAGGCAGTCGTTGTTGCCCCAGGTTTGTTTGGTTTGCGGGGGTTTGTCGACGACTTTCACGAAGGGCTCGTCGCGGTAGTAGTTGTCGTAGAGTTCGGTTACGCCTGCGGCGGCTTGCTGAGCTGAGCTGAACGCGCCGGCGACGAAATCAGCATACACCGTATCGAGGATGCCGCGGGTCATGGGGATGAGGTGGGGCTGGAAGATGACGCTCGGCTCGTAGCCGGGGCGCAGGCGTTTCAGCTCTTGGGTAATCTCGGGGAGGTGGCGGTGGCCGCCCACGGAGTAGGGGAACACGTTTTCGTTCACTTCGGAGAAGTGGGTGGAGAGGCTGAGTCCCCGTCCGGCGCCGGAGACGCCGGATTTGCAGTCGATGATGATCTGGTTGGCGATGAGTCCGGCTTGCGCGACTGGAGCGAGGGCGAGCAGGGCGGCGGTGGGGTAGCAGCCGGGATTGGCGACGATGTGGGCGCCGGCGATGGCTTCGCGGTCGAGTTCGGTAAGGCCGTAGACGGATGTTTCGAGGAGGTCGGGGGCTGGGTGCTGGGCGCCGTACCACTGCGCGTATTCCGATGGGTCGCGCAGGCGGAAGTCTGCTGAGATGTCGATGACTTTCACGCCGCTGCGGACGAAGGGGAGGCAGGCTTCGGCGGATGCGGTTTGGGGGAGGGCGGAGAAGACGACGTCGACGCTGCGGGAGAGTTCCGGCTCGATCGCGAGGTTCAGGCGGTCGAGGTGGGGGAGCGCGTCGCCGAGCTTTTCGCCGGCCTGGCTGCGTCCTGTGACGCCGACGATGTTGGCCTCGGGGTGGCGGTGGAGGATGCGGGCGAGTTCGATGCCTGCGTATCCGGTTACGTTGATGATGCCGATGTTCATAGGGGGTTATTTCTGTTGTTTCTTGGGGTTAGGCGCCGAGGGGGGCGAGTTTCTGATGGAGGGGTTGGACGATGGCCTCGGCTTGCAAGCGCATCTGCTGGAGCATTTCGTTGGAGCCGCAGGCTGGGTTGAAGACGAATTTGCTGGCTCCGGCGTCGATGTACTCGCGGAGGCGGGCCATAATCTGGTCGGGCGTTCCGAGGAGGTTGACGCGTTCGAGGGGGAGATCGGGGCGCCTTCGGAGGAGGTAGCGCTCTGCGACGTAGGGGGGGACGCTGCCGCTCTCGACGATGTATGAGCTAATCTGGAGGCCGAAGTGGTCGTTTTCTATGCGGCGTCCTGCTTCGGCGGCGTAGGCGTTGATGCGGGCGACGCCGTCGGCGACCTCTTCGGGGGCGAGTTGTGTGGGGAGCCATCCGTCGCCGAGGCGTCCGGTTCGGCGGAGGCCGGCTTCGGAGCGGCTCCCGATCCAGATGGGGATGTTGGTTTGTTTGGGGCGGACACCGATGCCGGCGCCGTTGAGCTTCAGGAATTCGCTCTCGTAGGTTACGGAGTCTTCGGTCCAGAGGCGGCGCATCAGGCGGATGGCCTCGTCGAGGCGTTTGCCGCGGTCTTTCTTGCGGACGCCCATGGCCTCGTATTCGGCTGGGGATTCCTGGCCGACGCCGACGCCGAGGACGAGTCTGCCGTTCGAGAGGAGGTCGATGGTGGCGACTTCGCGGGCGGTGGCGACTGGGCTTCGGACGGACATAATGAGGACGCCTGTGCCGAATTTCAGTTTCTCGGAGCGTCCGGCGACGAGGGCCATTCCGGCGAGGGGGTCCATACGCCAGGCGGGGCCTACGATGCGGTCGGAGAACCAGATGGAGTCCCAGCCGAGTTCTTCCGCGGCGTCGATGTAGGCCATAAAGGGCTCGCGTCCCTCGCGAGCCATCACTGACGCGCCGGCCAAGCCTATTTTCACGGACATTCCATTCTCCCCATTCTCCGGCCTGTTCTCCGCCAGGCAGGGAGGAGCGATCGAGGTCGCCTAGGAGGGGATTCTATCAGCAGGGGGTCTTGCATCCGAGGCATCTGAACTGGGGGGCTGCGGCTGGTTCGCTGAGGGATCAGTTCCCGGGCTCACAAGGTTAGTATAAGCGGCCTTATAGCGGCGTCGACAGCGCGCGAATCAGCACGAGAGCCAGACCCGCAGGAAGGCGGTGTTGTCCCGGCGCCTTTCCGTGCATATACTCTGTGCGCGTTGCGGCTTGGCGGGGGTGAGGTCGGGCTCCAAGGTCGCTGGCAGAGCCCAAGAACTGCCAGACAATCCCGCACTATCTAGTTGCCCCGCGTAGCCTTATTAAGGAGTGAATCAATGCACCGCGTGGTTGTTCGCCTCCTCCTTGTAGCCGCAGCCTTGGCTATGGTTGCCGCGTGCGCCGAAGATCCTACGCCGACACCTGTTCCCACGAGTACGCCGACTCCGGCTCCGGTTCCCACCGATACTCCTGCGCCCGACCCCACGCCAACGGTGGATGTGAGCAATCCTACCGAGTCGCAGGGCCCCAGGGTGAATTTTGCCGCAGCAGATGCGATGCACGAGATAGAGGTGGAGTCGCGCGATCACGAATTTGATCTCACGGAGGGCAACGCGATGCATGGGGTCGTTATTCCCCACGTTGCGGGGTGGCTGCGGACGGAGGTTTCTCCGCGAGTTAACGACGCATCGTTGGTCTTTCGTTACGTTGCGCTCCTGCTGAATGCGGCGTTCGACGCTGTTGCGCCCTACGATGAGACGGCTGTTGGTCTCTACTCCAGGCTTGGCCGCCGGCCTGCGGAGGAGTCTTTGAACAATCTGAAGCCCAACGCGGCTGTGATGTTCTCCATATACCGCTCGATGCTTGCTTTTGCTCCGCACCTGGAAGAGAGCTGGCGGAGCATGATGGAGCTGCACGGGTTCGATCCTGACGACGACAGCGGACTCGATTTGCCCTGCGTAACTGATCAAGCCGTGGAGCCGGCGGCGATCGGCAATCTTGCCGCGAAGTGCATGCTGGACGCTCGCCGTAACGATGGGATGAATCATTTCGGCGATGAGACTGGGGGGATGCCGTTCTTCGACACGACGGGGTACGCGCCGGTGAATACGGCGTACGAGTTGAAGGATCCCTCACGGTGGCAGCCGCTTGTCAACCAGGCGGGCGGGGGCATCTACAAGGCGCAGACGTTCGTAACTCCGCAGTGGGCGAACGTTCCCACTTACTCGGGGATAGATCCTCGCTCGATCAGGGTGGAGCCGCCTTTGGCGAGCGATCATATGAATATGGAGGCGTATAAGGCGCAGGCCGACGCAGTATTGGAGGTTTCCGCTAATCTCACTGATTATCAGAAGGCGATTGCGGAATTCTTTGACAACAAGGCTCGCGGCGCGATATTCAGGCCGTGGGCGAAGAACCTTCACAACGTGGTGGACTTCGTGCAACTCGACTTTCTGCTGCATATGGCGTCGTTCGACGCAGGCATCGTGACGTGGCAGGAGAAGGCGCGGTACGATGCTGTGCGCCCGATAACCGCGGTTGGTTACATCTATGGCGATGATCTTGTCACGGCGTGGGGCGGGCCCGGGCGTGGGGCGACTAAGATTCCGGGCAATGAGTGGCGGAGCTATGTGCAGACTTCGGATCACCCCGAGTATCCATCGGCGACCGCGTGTTTCTGCGCGGCGTACGCTCAGGCTTTTCGCCGTTACACGGGCACGGATGAGATTCCGCCGTTCTACCTTGGGTCGATTGCGCAAGAGGTCGACGGGTACGGAGGGGTCAGGCCGGCCGGTTCTTCCCGGATCGAGCCCGGCTATCCGCGCGAGCCTGTCGAGCTACAGTTCGACTCCTGGACCGAGTATGTGGAGGAGTGCGCGAACAGCCGGGTTTGGGGGGGAGTGCATTTCTCCGCCGCGGTGGAAGCGTCTGTGGAAGCCTGCGGCGTCTGCGGCGACGCAGCCTACGACTACTTCGAGACTTTGATGGACGGCACAGCTCCGTTGCGCGGCGCAGAGGAGCCTCTGGCGCCGGATCCTCTGCTGGAAGAGCCGCACTGGACGGGACGCTAGTCTTCAGAGTGATGAAGGGGGCGCGTTTCCGTCAGCGGGTGAGCGCGCCCCGCGGGGAAATGAGAAGCAGTGGGAGGTTCGCTTGAATGCCTTCGCTCGGCGTAGACCCGTCTGCTAGCGGCATATTCGGCAGGTTCTTCGGACGGTGGACGGAGGAGTTTTATCTCCTGTTCCGTCTCTTTTTTTCCGTGATAATTTTCATGCACGGGCTTCAGAAGTCGTTCCTGCTGTGGGGGTTTCCCCAGGATCATGACCTGGGGATATGGGTGGACATCGCGGGATGGGTTGAGCTCGTCGGCGCGCCGATGATGGCGCTCGGCGTCTTAACGCGGCTTGCGGGGGGAGCGCTCGCTGTTCAGTTGTTCGTAGCGTATTTCACTGTACACGCCGGCAGGGGTTTGTGGCCGCACGCGTATACGGCGGAAGGGTTCACGACTCTTCATCACGGCGGGGAGCTGGTGGTCATCTACTTTGCGTGCGCTGGGCTGATTGGCGTTCTTGGCAGCGGCAAGTGGGGGTTGGAGCGTCTCTACCGCAAGAGAGAGTTGCTCTGACGCGCGTCTCAACGATGGGGTGAGTCAGCCGGGAGGGGGAGAGTTCTTCTGCTACGCAAGCGAAGCGCCTCGGCCCACTAGTGGGCCGAGGCGTCCGTTCCCATTTCCCCCGCGTTGGCTACGCCGAAGCGCACTTCCACGGGGCGCACCCTGCTGCGCCTCCCGCAAGGACCCGCCACTGAGGTCCCGCAGGACGCCGCGGGGCGACTGGCATCGACCGGCCAGTCCCTAGCGGCGAGCAGCGGGTGACGCAGCAGTGCGTGGTAATGATGTTGACACTACTGGATCACCCCCTTTCTGCGGCCTATCGCCGCAGAGGCATCTTAGAGGGTTAGGGCGTTGTTGCCAAGGGGAGAAATGTTGATTCAGCGCACGTTTGCGACGATTCCGCAGGGGGATTTCGGAAGGGCTCGCAGCGCGGCGGGTTACACGGCGGCGAGCGCTTGGCGAGCCTGTTCGGCGGCGAATGCGAGATCGTCGGGGGTGTGGGCGAGGGAGACGAACGCGGCTTCGAATTGCGATGGGGCAATGTAGACTCCGCGCTCGAGCAGGCCGTGGAAGTAGCGGGCGTAGGCGCCAGTGTCGGCGGCGGCGGCATCGTTCCAGGTTGTTACTGGGCTGTCGGTGAAGAACGGGGTGAGCATCGAGCCGACCCGGTTGACGGCGAGGGGGACGCCGGATGCGTTCGCCGCTTCGATGAGGCTCCTCTCTGCTGCGGCTCCGAGCGATTCGAGGGCGTCGTAGGCTCCGGGTTTGGCGAGTTCTGTGAGGCAGGCGAGGCCGGCGGAGACGGCGAGGGGGTTGCCGGAGAGGGTTCCTGCCTGGTAGGCGGGGCCGAGGGGAGCGACCATCCGCATAATCTCGCTCCTGCCTCCGTAGGCGCCGACGGGGAGTCCGCCGCCGATGATTTTGCCGAGGCAGGTGAGGTCGGCGGTTACGCGGTAGAGTTCCTGGGCGCCTCCGTAAGCGATGCGGAAACCGGTGATGACTTCGTCGAAGATCAGGAGGGCGCCGTTGGCGTCGCACAGGGTGCGCAGTCCCTCGAGGAAACCTGGCGCAGGGGCGACGACGCCCATATTTCCGGCGACGGGTTCGACGATGACGGAGGCGATTTGGTTCGCGTTGGAGTCGAAGAGGGAACCGACTGATGGGAGGTCATTGTACTCGGCGACGAGGGTTTCGGCGGCGTAACTTGAGGGGACGCCGGCGCTGGTGGGGATTCCGTGGGTTGCGGCGCCGGATCCGGCCTTGACGAGGAGGGAGTCGACGTGGCCGTGGTAGTTGCCGTTGAATTTGATGATTCTGGGGCGGCCGGTGTAGGCGCGAGCGACGCGTAGGGCGCTCATTGCGGCTTCGGAGCCGGAGCTGACGAGGCGGAGCATCTCGATGGAGGGGATCGCGCGGGCGATGAGTTCGGCGAGGCGGAGTTCGCGCTCTGTTGGGGCGCCGAAGCTTGCGCCATTCTCGGCTGCCGTCTTGATTGCTTCGACGATGGCGGGATGGGCGTGGCCGAGGATGAGAGGGCCCCATGAGGCGAGGAAGTCGAGGTATTCGTTGCCGTCGACGTCCCAGACTCGGGAGCCTTTGGCGCGGGCGATGAAGGGGGGGACGCCGCCGACGGCGCCGAACGAGCGAACGGGGCTGTTGACGCCGCCGGGGATGAGTTTCTGGGAGAGTGAGAAGAGTCTCTCGGAGCGGTCGAGTTTCACGAGGGTTCAACCCATAGCGATGCGGACTTGGAGGGCGACGGGATCGCCCAGTGTTGAGCGGAACTTGGAGTAGTCGGCGATGAGCGCCCAACGCTCGCGGTAGATGGCGAGGCGGTCGCTGAGAGGTTCTCCGGCGGAGTCGTCGAGATTGAGGAGCCACTCGGGCCCGGCGGGGGCTCCCTGGGCGAAACGCTCGAACACGTTTGAGGGCAGGAGCCACGCTTCCGGCCCTTCGGGGGCATCGACGACGCCCACGATGAACAGGTTGGGTCGCGGGCGGAAGCGCCGCATACGGAACGCGCGCGGTTTGTCGGGGGCCGCGGCTTGACGGATGACTACCTCGACGTACTGGCCGTCGCCCGTCCGCACGGCGAGGTCGACATCGGTTTTGCCGGCGATGGGCTCGAAGACCGCGGCGCCGCGCGCGGCGATGTTGTCGATGAGGAGTTGTTTGGGGGTTTGGGCGGGGTTACTGGTTGTCACTGGTTTCTCTGATGGCCGGCCCGGGGGTTTGGTGGTTTCCGAGGGTTCTTGCGCGCGAGGGGTTGGGCATAGGTGGTTAGCCGTTCAGGAGGCGGGCGGCGTCTTTGGCGAAGTAGGTGATGATGATATCGGCTCCGGCGCGTTTGATGGAGACGAGGGTTTCGAGCATTGCGGCATTCTCGTCGAGCCATCCGTTGGCGGAGGCTGCTTTGATCATGGCGTATTCGCCGGAGACGTTGTATGCGGCGATGGGGAGGTTGAAGGCGGCGCGGGCCTGGGCTATGACGTCGAGGTAGGCGAGGGCGGGCTTGACCATAAGGATGTCGGCACCTTCGCTGGCGTCGTGAGCGAGTTCGCGCAGCGCCTCGCGGGTGTTGGCTCCGTCCATCTGGTAGGTCTTGCGGTCGCCGGACTGGGGGGATGATTCCGCTGCGACGCGGAACGGGCCGTAGAAGGCCGAGGCCATTTTGGATGCGTAGGCCATTACGGGGATGTGCGCGTAGGAGTTCGCGTCGAGGGACTGGCGCAAGGCTGCGATCTGGCCGTCCATCATTGCGGATGGGGCGACGATGTCGGCTCCGGCGTCTGCGTGCGAGACTGCTGTTCGGGCGAGGAGGTCGAGAGTTGCGTCGTTATCGACGGCGCCGTTGTCGAGCAGTACTCCGCAGTGGCCGTGGCTGGTGTACTCGCAGAGGCAGACGTCGGTGATGACGGCGATGTTGGGGAGGGCGCGCTTCAGGGCGGCGACGGCCTGTTGGACGATGCCGTTTGGGGAGTAGGCCTCCGAGCCCAATGCGTCTTTGCCGGCGGGGAGTCCGAAGAGGAGCGCTGCGCGGACGCCGAGCAACTCGGCGTCCGCGGCTTCGTTGATGAGGGTGTCGATGGAGAGTTGCGCTTGGCCGGGCATAGGCTCGATGGGGATGCGCATATCGCGGCCGGGAGCGACGAAGAATGGGAGGACGAAATCGCTGGGGGCAAGGGTCGTTTCGCGGACGAGGCTGCGGAGCGCCTCGGTTCGGCGGAGGCGTCGGGGGCGCGCGGCGGGGAATCTGGCTCCGGCGGAGGCGTCGGGGCTGATCGAGGGTTGGTTAAGGAGCGGCTTCATTTTCAAAGAGCTCTAATGTTGCGGCGACAACGCCCTTCACTGTGTGTTCGGCGGCCTCGATGTCGACTCGGACTCCGAGTTCGCGCGCGGTTGCGCTGGTCGCCGGGCCGATGGAGATGACGCTGCGAGCGTTGATGGGGGACGGGTCGCCATCGAGCAGGCGAACGAGATTGCGGACGGTAGAGGAGCTTGTGAAGGTTATCGCGTCTATCGTAGCAGCGGCGAGGGTTTCGCTGGCGAGCTGCGGCGCGTTCGCAGGAGCGACGGTGTGGTAGGCGACGACTTCGACGAGTTCGGCGCCGAGGCTCCGCAAGCCGTCGGCCAAGGCGGGGGGGGCGATGTCGGCTCGGGGGAGGAGGATGCGGGCGCTGTCGATTCCACGGGCGCTGAAGGCGTCGACGATGGCTGATGTTGTGTAGGAGCGAGGCATCATGTCGGGAGCGATGCCGCGCGACTGGAGGGCCGCTGCGGTTGCAGGGCCGATGGCGGCGACATCGGCTCCGGCGAACGCGCGCGCGTCTTTGCCGCTGGCGGCAAGCCGGTCGAATACGACCTCGACGGCGTTGACGCTGGTGAACACCACCCAGTCGAAAGCGCTCTGGCTTGTTCCGTTGGGGTTGGCGTTAGTTAGTCTGCGGAGGGCGGCGTCGAGTTCGGCGTGGTTTTTGAGGGGGCGTATCTCGATGGCGGGCAGTTCGATGGGTTCGGCGCCTTGTTCGGCGAGCAGGGCGCTGAGGACGCTTGCTTGGGCGCGCGCTCTGGTTACGAGAATGCGCTTGCCGGCGAGCGGGGCGTCGCGCCGCCAGCGAAGGGCAGGGCGTAGTTGCGCCACGTCGCCGATGACTGTTACGACGGGGGAGGTGAAGCCGGCTGCGACGCCTTTGGCGACGATGTCGGCGAGCACGCCGTCTACGGTCTGCTGCTGAGGGGACGTTCCCCACTGCGTGGCGCTGACTGGGGTTTCGGGGGAGCGTCCGGCGGCGATGAGGGCGTCGACGATGGCGGGAAGGCTTCGCCAACCCATAAGGACGACGAGTGTTCCGGGGGATCTGGCGAGGGCTTGCCAGTCGAGCGCGGATTCGGGTTTGGAGGGGTCTTCGGAGCCGGTTACGACGGTGAAGGCGGCAGCGACGCCGCGGTGCGTTACAGGGACGCCTGAGTATGCGGGGACGGCGATGGCGGAGGTTACGCCGGGGACGATTTCGAAGGGGACGCCGGCTTCGGCGAGGGCGAGGGCCTCTTCGCCGCCACGGCCGAAGACGAAGGGGTCGCCTCCTTTGAGGCGGACGACGGTTTTGCCTTGCATCGCGGCGGCGGCGAGGGAGTTGTTGATGTGCTCCTGGAAGCTGCTGGGCGTGCTGGGCTCTTTGCCTACGTAGACGAGTTCGGCGCGCGCGGCGAGGGCTAGGAGGTCTGAGGAGACGAGGCGGTCGTACACTACGATGTCGGCGCGTCGGAGGAGGTCGGCGCCCTTGGCGGTAATCAGTCCGGGGTCGCCGGGGCCTGCTCCGACGAGGTAGACGACGCCGGGCATCAGCGTTGCTGCTCGAAGAGGTTGCCGGCGCCTTGGGAGAGGAGTTCGGCGTAGGCGGTTCTGGCGAGGATGTCGGGGTCTGCGGCGTCGCCTGTGGCCTCGACGCGGTAGCTCATAGAGCCGTCGAGGCGGGTTGCGACGGCGAAGAGGCGCATTGCGGCGCCGTCGACTTCGGCGAAGGCGCCGAGGGGCACGCCGCAACCGCTGCCGGCGGCTCTGAGCAGCGCGCGCTCGGCTTCGACGGCGGCGGCGGTTGGGGGGTGGACGATTGCGCGGAGGAGGGAGAGGAGTTCGGAGTTATTGGCGTTGACTTCGGCGGCGAGGGCGGCTTGCCCGGGGGCTGGCGCGCAGATGTGCGGGGAGAGGGTCTCGGCGATGCGGTCGGCAAGGGCGAGGCGGCGGACTCCGGCTGCTGCGAGGACGACGCCGTCGTAGTGGGGGCTTTCGGATTTGGCGATGCGGGTTTCGACGTTGCCGCGGATAGGCAGGATGGAGATGTCGCGCCGACCGTAGGCGAGTTGCGCGGCGCGCCTGGGGCTGCCGGCTCCGATGCGGGCTCCTGGGGGGAGGTCGAGGAGGGAGGCGTTCCAGCGGTTGATGAGGACGTCGCGCGGGTCTTCGCGCTGGAGCACGGGGACGGCGACGAGGTCGGAGGGCTGTTCTGTGGGGAGGTCTTTGAGGCTGTGGACTGCGATGTCGATTTGATGGTTGAGGAGGGCTCGTTCGAGGCTGGATGTGAAGGCTCCGACGCCGAGCTCGGGGATGGAGTGGTTGGGGTAGTCGTCGCCGGGGGATGCGATGGTTTGGATGCGGATGTTGAGAGCGGGTTCGATTGCGCTGAGGGCTGCGGCAACTGCTCGCGCCTGGACGAGGGCGAGCTTGCTGCCCCTGGTTCCGAGGGTGATGAGCGGCGGCATCGCGTCCTCGCTGGGGGCTACTCGTCGATTCCGAAGAGCCGGCGTGCGGAGAGGGTGAGCGACTCGTCGTTTCGGGCGCGGAGCTCCAGAGTGGGCTGGTGGAGCAGTTTCTTGACGAGGGAGCGGGTCATTGATTCGATGTGTTCGATTTCGCGCGGAGCGAGGTTCAGGCGGTCGATGGTGCGGGCGACTTCGCTGGCGCGGGTTTCTTCGGCGACGCGGCGGATGGCGGCGATGGTGGGTGTTACGGCTCGGGCTTCCCACCAGGCGCTGAAGCGCTCGGCTTCCTGGGCGACGATTTCCTCGACGCGGAGGGCTTCGCTCTCGCGTCCGTGGCGGTTTGTTTCGGCGACGGCTTCGAGGTTGTCGAGGGTGTAGAGATGTAGTCCTGGGAGGGAAGCTGCCGCAGGGTCGACATCGCGAGGGACAGCGATGTCGAGCAGAACGAGCGGGGTTCTGGTTCGGTTCGCCATTGCGCTTTCGATGAGCGGGCGAGAGAGGATGTAGTCGGGGGCGGCTGTGGCGGTTACTACGATGTCGGCGTTGGGGAGTAGGGCGGGGATGTCGTCGAGGCCTCGGAGATCTGCGTTCAGTTCGGCGGCGAGGGGGACGGCGTTTGCGGGTGTTCGGTTGGCGATGGCGATGTCTGCGGCTCCTGCGTCGCGGAGGGCGAGGCCTGCGAGCCGGGACGCTTCGCCGACGCCGATGATGAGGGCGCGCTGCTGGTTGAGGGGGCCGACGGCGCGTTTTGCGAGTTCGATGCAGGCGCGGCTGATGGAGAGGGCGTTGCGTCCGATTGCGGTTTCGGAGCGGGCGCGTTTGCCGGTGCGGATGGCGCCGTGGAAGAGCCGGGCAAGGACGCCGCCGGCGGAGCCTTGGCGGGTTGCTGCGCTGAACGCGTCGCGCACTTGGCCGAGGATCTCGGACTCGCCGAGTATCTGGGAGTCGAGTCCGGATGCGACGCGGAAGAGGTGGCGGACGGCGTCGTCCTGTTCGAGGGTGTAGAGGCAGTCGCGGAGGTTGTTGGGGTCGATGCCGAATTGGGATCTGAAGAATTGGTCGAGGCTGTTCGCGGCGTGGCGGGGGTCGCGGTCGGCGGTGTAGACCTCGGTGCGATTGCAGGTGGAGACGATGACGCCGTGGCCTGTGTGCTCGCTGAGCGTTTTGAGGGCGGCGGGGAGCGTTTCTTCGGAGAGCGCGAGGGATTCGCGGGTTTCCAGGGGGGCGGTGCGGTGGCTGACGCCTGTGAGGACGATGCGCATCAGGAGTTTGCGGAGGCTGGGGTTAGCGAGTCGCGCAGGCGTTGCTTGGCCGCGTCGCGCTTGCCTGCGAGGATGAGTTCGAGGAGGTCGGCGTCCATAGCGGCTTGCCATGTTTCGGGAGCGGCTTGCTGTTGGCGGGCTTTGAGTTCGGCGCGGACCTCGCTGAGCAGGCTGGCGGCATCGGCCCATTGGAGGCAGCGGCAGAACGGTTCGTGGTCGTAGTGGGGAGGGTTTTGTTCGCCGCCGATGAGTTCGCGGAGCTTGCGGGCGAGGGCTGGGCTGGTTCCGGCGGTGGAGATGGCGATAGTGACGGGGCCGCGCTCGACGATGGCGGGGGCGATGAAGCTGCAGAGTTCGGCTTGGTCGACGACGTTGAGGAGAGCGCCTTCGCGTTCGGCCTCTTGGTGGACTGCGCGGTTGACGGCTTGGTCGTCGGTGGCGGCGATGGCGATCCATGCGCCGGCGAGGTCGCCGGGGGCGTAGTTCCGGGGGAGCCAGCGGAGGGCGCCGTCGGAGGAGAGGCGCTCGATCTGGGGGGAGGCGTGTGGGCTTACGAGCATTACGCTGGCGCCGGCGGCGATGAGCTGCTCGGTTTTGCGTTCGGCGATGGGGCCTCCGCCGATGACGACGGCGCGGCGGCCTGAGAGGTCGAGATATGCGGGGTAGTATCTGCTCACAGGCGGGGGTACTCGTTTTCAACGAAGTAGCGGACGCGGGTTTTCTTGTATTCGCGGGAGCTGTAGAGGAGGAGGTAGTCGTCGACGCCGGTGTAGCGGGAGATTTCGGCGGCGACTTCCTCGCAGGTTTGTTCGTTTGTGGCGTGGATCATAGTGAAGTGGGTGTATTTCCAGTCGGGGAAGGTGGGGCGCTGGTAGCAGTGGGAGACCCAGGGGCTCTCGGCCATTTTGAGGCCGATCTCGACGGCTTGGTCTTCGGGGACGTTCCAGACGGCCATTGCGTTCGCGCGGAAGCCGGCGCGGCGGTGATGGAGGACGGCGCTGAAGCGCCGCATAATCTGGCGCTCGACGGCTTGCTCGCACCAGGCGAAGATGTCGTTGACGCTTACGCGGAGGCGCTCCGCCATCTCGTTGAAGGGCTCGGGGACGACGGGGAGGTCTTCCTGGAGGTTGCGGATGAAGTCTATGTCGCGGTCGGAGAGGGATTCGGGGCGGTTCCAGGCGTTGTTGAGTTCGGGTTTCTTGTGGACGGCTGAGCCGACGCGTCCGTAGCCGTCGGGGGAGAAGTACTCGTAGGCGGCGCCTTCTTCCTTGACCATATCGAAGTTCACGCCGATCTTGAAGAAGCGGATGGTTGGCATAAGGCGGGCGGAGAGGGCTCCGACGTCGCTGGCCATTGCGTTGACGACGGACTCGATGTCTTCGTTGGGGGGGACGGCGATGGTGAACCAGAGGTTGAAGTAGCCGTTGCGTTCGTAGTTGTGGCTGACTCCTGGGTGGAGGTTGATGCGCTGGGCGGCCTTGTCGATGGTTTTTTCGGGGCATCGGAAGGCGACGAGGGTGGTTTTGTAGCCGAGGCGGCGGGTGTCGAAGATGGCGCTTATCTGGCGGATGACGTTGGCTTCTTTGAGTCGGGCGATGCGCTCGATCACGTCGTTTTCGGGCGCGCCGACCTCTTCGCCGATCCGCGCGTAGGGTCGCGAGTGCATCGGGAATCGGGACTGGACGATGTTGAGGATGCGTCGGTCGAGGGTGTCTGGGCTGGAGGTTGTGGTTGTCACGTCTTTTCTTGTTTCTTAGCCGTATGCGCTTGCGAGGCTGGGGCTACGCAGCGGGAGCGGGGTTGGGCGCTCCGCTGTTGGGAGGCAGGTTCAGGGGGGTGTTCGCGGCGGATGAGGCGCGCTGGATTCCACCGGTTCCTCCCAACGGCGGCGGCGCGGGGACTCTCGCGAAGAGTCGCGCGAATGAGGTTGTTCAGGGGAGCAGGATAGCTGGGGAGAGGGGGAAGGTCAAACGCGGTTGACTGCTGGGGGCGCTGCTCCTACTATGCGGCGGATGCTAAGCAGCAGGGCTCTGCGGGGGGCGGGTTGGGGCTTGCGAGGCGGGCCGGCGGTTGCTGAATGAGGAGGGGGGTTTGACTACGGGCAAGGGCGCGATCGGCATTGTTGAGGCGAGGGAGATTGCCGAGCGTCTGCTCGCGAATGTGGGCAGGGTGATACGCGGCAAGGGGGAGGAAGCCCGGATCGCGGTGATGGCGCTGATGTGCCAGGGGCATCTGCTCATTGAGGATGTGCCGGGGGTGGGGAAGACGATGCTTGCGCGGAGCGTCGCGAAGTCGATTGGGGGGAAGTTCCGGCGCATTCAGTTCACTCCTGATTTGCTTCCGGCAGATATCACCGGGGTGTCTGTGTATAACCAGAAGAATGGGGAGTTCGAGTACAGGGAAGGGCCGATCTTTGCGCAGGTTGTGCTGGCGGACGAGATTAATAGGGCGTCGCCGAAGACGCAGGCGGCGCTGTTGGAGGCTATGGAGGAGCGGCAGGTTACTGTAGACGGGGCTCCTCATTCGATGCCGTCGCCGTTTATGGTGATGGCGACGCAGAATCCGATCGAGTACGAGGGGACGTTTCCGCTGCCTGAGACGGAGCTTGACCGTTTTCTGGCGCGCTTGCGCCTTGGCTATCCGGAGAAGGGGGACGAGATGGCGGTGCTGGAGGCGCAAAGGTATAGGCATCCTATCGACGAGATTGAGGAGGTGGTTGATCAGGCGGAGATGTCTGGCATGCAGGAGGCGGTGAAGAGCGTGCACGTTTCGGAGGATGTGCGGGAGTACATTGTGTTGGTGTGCGCGGGGACTCGGGATCATCCGAACTTGTATCTTGGGGCGTCGCCGCGGGGTTCGCTGGCGCTGTACCGGCTGGCGCAGGCGAGGGCGGTTATCGAGGGGCGGGATTTTGCTACGCCGGACGATGTTAGGGGTCTTGCGCATTCGGCGCTGGGTCATCGCGTGATTCTGAGCTCGGCGGCGCGGATTCAGGGGGCGACGACGGGGGATGCGATCGCGGAGACGCTCGAGCAGACTCGGGTTCCGGGCGCTTCGCCGGTTGTGTGATGCGCGGGGGCAGGGGCTGAGAAAGAGCACGTGAGGACGAGGGCGCTGTGGGCGGGTTTGGGGGCGGCGCTGCTGTTGCTCGCTCTGACGACGGGATCTGCGCTGTTTTATCGTCTGCTGTTCGGGCTGGCGGCTGCACCGATGCTTGGGTATCTGGCGAGCGTGCTCGCGGCGCGGCGAATCGAGGGGGGGGTGCGGCGTCTTACGCCTATTCTTCAGGTTGGGGATACGATTGAGGAGCGGATCACGCTGCGGAACGCGCACTGGTGGCCGAAGCTGTTGCTGGAGGTTCAGCACGATACGCGGCCATTCGGGCGGGCGGGGCGGATCACGACGCTGTGGCCGTTCGGGTCGGCGACGTGGACGACGACGAAGCGGGCGGAGCGGAGGGGGGTTTATCACTTTGGGGAGCTGGAGATTACGAGCCGGGATCCGTTTGGTTTGTTCGGGCGGACGATGCGGTTGAGTCATCCGCAGTCGGCGCTTATCTATCCGGCGGCGCCGCCGTTGCCGGGGTTTCATGTGCCGTCTGGGCGGGGTTGGACGGAGGGGGCGGCGCTGGGTCGGACGTTTACGCCGAGCCCGATCGCGTTCGGGGTTCGGGAGTATGGCTCGGGCGATTCGATGAGCCGCATTCACTGGCCGGCGACTGCGCACTCTGGGCGTTTGATGGTTAAGGAGTTTGAGCGCGAGCCGTCGGGGCCTGCGGATGCGGTGTGGGTGGCGCTTGATCTGGATGAGGGCGTGCAGGAGGGGAGCGGGGCGGAGAGCACTGTGGAGTATGGGGTGACGATTGCGGCGTCGATAGCCAGGCGGTTTCTCGATGCGGGGCGGACGGTTGGGGCGGTGGCGGTTGGGGAGGAGAGGGTTGTTATCAAGTCGGCCTCTGGGGTTTTTCAGTTTGGGCGGATTATGCAGGCGCTTGCGTTGGTGGAGGCTGGGCGGGCGGGGACGATTGTTGATGCTGCGTTGGCGGTTCGGCAGGAGCTTGCGGCAGGGGCGAGCGTTGTGCTGATTACGCCGGCGCCGGTCGCGACGGTGAGCGCGGCGGCGCGGATGTTGCAGGGGGCGGGGGCTGCTGTTGTTCCTGTTCTGCTGGACGGCGGGAGTTTCGGAGGGGGTCAGCCGCTGAGGGGAGATCAGCCTTGGCTGCCGGGGACGGATCTTGCGTCGTATGTTGTTCGGCTGGGGGATGAGATTGAGAACCGGCTGGATTATCGCGCGCTGGGCGCTGGGGCGGTTTCGCCGTCTGAGCGAGGGGCGACGGTATGACGATGGTTGGGGGGAGGGCGCGCGCGGTTTCGGTGTGGGAGCGGTATATCGGGGGGGATGGGCTGACGGCGACGTTGTCGGGGCTGGTTGCGTTGTCGGTGGCGTTGCCGCTGCAGCAGGCGAACTGGGTTCCGTCGATGATTCCGCTTGTGCTGGTTGCGTTTTTGGGGGGAGTTGCCGGTTATGTGTTCTTCCGGTTGGGATGGCCGCCGCTGCGCGCCCATGGCGTCGGGGCTGTTGGGGGGGCGCTCGTTACGGTGGCTAGCGGGGCGGCTGTTGCTGGCGGGGCTACGCCCGTTGATGGGGCGGTTGGGATGTTCGAGGACGTGGGGTCGTGGTTTGCGGCTGTTCCTACGGACAGGACGCGGAGCGGGGTTATCGAGTTCGCGATGTTCCTGACGTTTGTGGTGTGGATGCTTAGTTACCTGGGGGCGTGGTTGGCGCTTCGACGGGCGCACGGGTGGTTTACGGTGGTTGTTGGGGGGGCTGTGCTTGCGATTGCGCTGGGGAGCATCGGCGGGGGTTCGAGTTGGTGGTTGGGTTTGTTTATGGTTGCGGGGGCGCTGCTTGTGATTCATCTGAACACGGTGCGGCGGATGGCGAGGTGGCGTTTGCTGCGCACGAGTTTCGATTCGCAGACGGCGCTGGCGCATTCGGGGATCGTGCTGGGTTTCGGGCTGGGGGTTACGTTGGTTGCGGCGATGCTGCCGTCGCCGTCGCTGGCGCCGCTTGATGGGGTCGCGGCGCGCGCAGACGGTGTGAGCGCTGAGATACGGAGGCATTTCAATCGTCTTTTCCTGGGGCTTCCGGCTCGGGGGTCGTATCACACGATTGCGTTTGAGGATGAGACGGAGTTTCGGGGGAATCCGAATCTTACTGACAGGTTGCTGTTTCGGGTTACGGGGGGGCCTCCTACTTATTGGCGTGCGCGGACGTATACGACTTATACGGGCGGGGGGTGGGACACGGTGGAGACGGAGGCGGCGGATTTTGATGCGTTGCCGGAGGCGGGGGCGGGTTCGCTGACTGCTGTTACGCACGAGTTCAGGGTTTCGTCGGCGACGGATACGTTGTTCAGCGGGGGTTTGCCGTCGGAGTTTGGGGAGCCGGCGGATGCGCTTGTGAGTCCTGAGGAGCCGTCGGATGTGCTGCAGGCGTTGTTTTCGGATGGGCGGGAGTATTTTCCGACGCGGGTTAATCTGAGGTATCGGAGCACGGGGTTGGAGTCGACTGCGGTTCCGGCGCAGTTGCGTCTTGCGGGGGACGATTATCCGGAGTGGGTTCGTCGGACGTATCTTCAGTTGCCGGCTACGCTTCCGCAGCGGGTTCGGGATCTTGCGGAGGAGCTGACGGAGGGAGCGGAGAGCGATTACGAGAGGGCGGTCGCGATTCGGAATTATGTTATTCGGTATCCGTACAAGCTGGATATCGAGGCTCCGCCGTCGGGGGCCGATGGGGTTGATTATTTCCTTTTCGAGTTGCGCGAGGGGTACTGCGATTACTATGCGTCGGCGATGGCGACGTTGCTTCGGGCTGCTGGGACGCCGTCGCGGTATGTGCTTGGGTATGCGAGCGGTCGGTACAACTCGTCGCGGGATTCGTACGATGTGCTGGAGTTTCATTATCACAGTTGGGTGGAGGCGTACTTTCCTGGTTATGGGTGGATACCGTTCGAGGCGACGCCGCCCGATGCGATCGAGTTTGGGGGAGGCTCGGGCGCGCCGCTTATTCTTGGGGAGGATGTTGATATTGGGGAGTTCGGGGAGATACCGGAGGATGAGGATGAGGAGATTTTCTTTTTCCCGGAGGGGGGTGAGCAGTCGGGGGGTTGGCTTCCTTTGCTGGGGTCGTCGCTTTTCGTGGCGCTGGTTGCTGGGGGCGGGGTTTATGTGTGGCGGTGGTGGTGGGTTCTTGGGCGTCTTTCGCGGGCGGAGGAGTTGTTCGCCAAGATGTCGAGGCTTGGGTCGATGCTAGGGATGCAGCCGCGGGCGGAGCAGACTGCGGCGGAGTATGCGGCGTTGCTTGCGTCGGAGCTGCCGGAGCGGGAGGGGGAGATTGCGTCGATCGCGCGGGCGTATCAGTTGCGGCGCTACCGGGAGGGTCCTGTTCCGCTGTCGCTGGTGAGGGAGGCTGAGGAGTCGTGGCGTCGGTTGCGGTGGGCGATGGCGCGCCGGTTTTTCCGGGTGAGGGCGGAGTAGGGCAGGGTTGCTGGCGGGAGGGGCGGGTTCAGGATCGGGAGGCTGTTACGCGTGGCGTAACATTTCGTAACGTTAAGTAACGTTGTTCGTTGGCGGCGGGAGGGCGATGGCGGGGGCGCGGGGATCAGGCAGGCGCGTTAGCCAGCGTATGAGGGGAGTCGAGCACGGGGCAAGGGGCAGGTGTCGGGGCGGGGGGTTGGGGGCAGGCTGCGAGGCTCTTGTTTGCGCGGACGGCGGGTTGGGAGGCAACGGGCGCCAGGGGGTGAGGGGGCTGCCTCCGGCGGGGTTGTCTTTGGCGCTGGATGTTACGTGTCGGCGGGGGTGTAGGGCTACCTTTGGCGCTGGATGTTACGCGTCGGCGGGGGTGGGAGTTGCCGTTGGGCGCGGGGTAGGGGTTGCTGTAGGTGAGGGGTCTGGTGGCCAGGGGGTGGGGGTAGGAGTGGGGGTTGGTGTTGTCCCCGGCCTGGGGGTTGGGGTAGGGGTAAGGAGGATTGTGGGTGTTGGCGTGAGAGTGAGAGTAGGAGTGGCCCAGAGCAGGGTAGGGGTGGGGGTTTGGGCTGGGGTTGGGGTTGCCCGGCGAGTGATGGTCCGGCCGCCGATGCCAACTCGACTGTCGGGAGTGGGAGTGGGGGTGGGGGTTGCTGAAGGGTCTGGGGTGGGGGTGACGGTTGGGGTCGGGGAGGGCGTAGGGGTGTGGGTTGGGGTTGCCCGGCGAGTGATGGTTGCGCCGCCCGCGCCAATGCTGCCGTCGGGGGTGTGAGTTGGGGTAGGGGTTGCCGTAGGCCAGGGGGTGGGGGTGTGAGTTGGGGTTGCTGTGGTGTTTGGGGTGGGCGTTAGAGCTGGCCTCGGAGTGGGCGTGGGTGTAGCCCATCGGATGGGGGTGGGGGTAGTCCCGGGCGCTGGAGTAGGGGTGGGGGTTGGGGTTGCCCGGCGAGTGATGGTTGTGCCGCCGATGCCAACTCGACTGTCGGGAGTGGGAGTGGGGGTGGGGGTGGGGGTTGCTGAAGGGTCTGGGGTGGGGGTGACGGTTGGGGTAGGGGTTGCCGTAGGCCAGGGGGTGGGGGTGTGAGTTGGGGTTGCTGTGGTGTTTGGGGTGGGCGTTAGAGCTGGCCTCGGAGTGGGCGTGGGTGTAGCCCATCGGATGGGGGTGGGTGTGAGAGCGGGAGTAGGAGTGGCCCAGAGCAGGGTAGGGGTGGGGGTTTGGGCTGGGGTTGGGGTTGCCCGGCGGGTGATGGTCGAGCCGTCGATGCCGACTCGGCTGTCGGGAGTGGGCGTGGGGGTGGGGGTTGCTGAAGGGTCTGGGGTGGGGGTGACGGTTGGGGTCGGGTCGGGCGTAGGGGTGTGGGTGGCAGTTGGGATCGGAGTGGGCGTGGGTGTAGCCCATCGGATGGGGGTGGGTGTGAGAGCGGGAGTAGGAGTGGCCCAGAGCAGGGTAGGGGTGGGGGTTTGGGCTGGGGTTGGGGTTGCCCGGCGAGTGATGGTCCGGCCGCCGATGCCAACTCGACTGTCGGGAGTGGGAGTGGGGGTGGGGGTTGCTGAAGGGTCTGGGGTGGGGGTGACGGTTGGGGTCGGGGAGGGCGTAGGGGTGTGGGTTGGGGTTGCCCGGCGAGTGATGGTTGCGCCGCCCGCGCCAATGCTGCCGTCGGGGGTGGGTGTTGGGGTAGGGGTTGCCGTAGGCCAGGGGGTGGGGGTAAGGAGGATTGTCCAGTGGGGAGTAGGGGTGTGAGTTGGGGTTGCTGTGGTGTTTGGGGTGGGCGTTAGAGCTGGCCTCGGAGTGGGCGTGGGTGTAGCCCATCGGATGGGGGTGGGTGTGAGAGCGGGAGTAGGAGTGGCCCAGAGTAGGGTAGGGGTGGGGGTTTGGGCTGGGGTTGGGGTTGCCCGGCGGGTGATGGTTGCGCTGCCCGCGCCAATGCTGCCGTCGGGAGTGGGGGTTGGGGTTGGCGTTGGGGTTGGGCGCGGGAAGTTGAGGTTGAGTCTGGAGAGTCTGCCGGCGTCGTCGAAGACGCCGGTCTGGGGGGCTTGCGTTCCGTTGAGCCAGAATTGGATGGGGGATCCTCTGTATCTGCTTTCGCATGCTATGACGGCGATGTTGTAGGCGCCATTTGAGCGGATGTTAGTGAAGGACCAGATGTCGCCGAGTCTGGGGTTGACTACTTTGGCGTAGAGTTTGCTGTTCGCTGGAGGTGGGCCTCCGTCTACGGTGATCGTTCCGTAGTAGGAGTCGGGAAGAGGTGGGATGCCTCTGGAGCTGCACTGGTTGGCGTCGGGGTTGGCGCTGAAGGGCGGGGTCGGGGTTGGCGCTGGCGTGGGGGTAGTCCAGGGCGTGGGTGTAGGGGTTGGGGCGAGGGCGTTGTCTGGGGCGAGGGTTGGGGTTGCTGTGCCTAGTCTGGGATTGGGCGTAGGGGTGAGGGTTGCTGTGCCTGGTTTGGGGGTTGGAGTAAGGGTGAGGAGGGTTGCGGCTGGGGTGAGAGTGGGGGTTGTGGTGGGTGTGGGGGTGTTTGCCGGGGTAGGGGTGGGGGTCGCGCTTGGTCTGGGGGTTGGGGTTGCCGCCGGGGTTGGGGTTGCGGTGAGGGTTGGAGTGGCGGAGGCGGGCTGTCGCAGGAGGTAGAGGATGATGAGGAGGATTCGCCTTTCTTCGGGGGTGAGGGTGGGCCAAGGGATGATGCTGGCGTCGGGGTTGGCGATGCTGTCTGTGGGAGTTGGTGTGGCTGCGAGGCGTGGGGTTGGGGATGGGGGAGTTGTTTGGGCGGCTACGCTGTCGTTGTTGGAGGTGGCGCGGGCTGCGTTGGGGATGGCACGGGCTGCGCTGGGGAGGTTGGGGGCTGAGCTGGGGATGGCGAGGGTTGCGTTTGGGGTGGCTGCGGCTGCGCTGGGGAGGTTGGGGAGGGCGAGGGTTGTCGCGAGGAGGAGGACGACGAGCGCGGCGGCGAGGGGGCTGATTCTGGGGAGGGCTCGGGTTCCGGGGCGGCGGTTGATGAGTGGCTTCATTGGGTGTTCTCTCAGTGGGCGGTTTTGAGTTTTCGCGCTCTTTGTTGGAGCTGGGGTTCTCTGCGGCGTGGGGTTTGTCGGCGCATGGTAGGGATTGCGCGGGCGTCGGGAGTTGGGGTGTGCTCAGCTCCGGGTTTGCCGGGGCGCAGGAGGGATTGCGGGCTGCGCGGTAGGTTACAAGCTGTGCGCCTTAGTTTACCCCCCCCTCCCTTGTCAAGAGTCAAGAGGGGGAATTTCGTGGCGCTTTCTGGGGGAATTTTCTTGCGGGGGAACGATGGGTTGGGGGCAGCGGAGGGCATGGGGCGACTGGTGGGGTCGCGGAACGCTGGGGTTGCGGGCGGGGGGAGCGCCCTGGGAGGAGCGGGGGGAGCTCCTCCCAGGGCGCTCGGCTAGCGGGGTTGCCAGGCGGAGGGGGCTAGCTTGGGCGTCTAGGTTTGGCGCTGGCGGTAGAGGTAGAAGCCGTAGGCGCCGGCAGCGATGAGGATGACGGCGATGCCTCCGACGGCCAACGGGACGGCGGCGCCGGAGAATCCGCCTGAGTCGTCTTCAGGGATGGGGGTGAGGGTTGGGGTGGGAGCCGGCGTTGGGGTGGGCGTCGCGGTGGGCGCAGGCGTTGCCGTCGGGCGCGGGGCGGGGGTTGCCGTCGGGCGCGGGGCGGGGGTTGCCGTCGGGCGCGGGGCGGGGGTTGCCGTCGGGGGCGGGGCGGGGGTCGCTGTGGGGCGCGGGGCGGGGGTTGCCGTCGGGCGCGGGGCGGGGATCGCTGTGGGGCGCGGGGCAGGGGTCGCTGTGGGGCGCGGTGCGGGGGTTGCCGTTGGGCGCGGAGCCGGGGTCGCCGTTGGGCGCGGGGCGGGGGTCGCCGTCGGGCGCGGGGCGGGGGTCGCCGTCGGGCGCGGGGCGACAGTGGGCGCCGCTGTGGGCGGCATCGCCGTGGGCACTGCGGTGGGGCCTGCGGTAGGCGCTGCCGTTGGCATTGCGGTTGGGGCGGGCGGGGGCGTGGGCGGGAGCGCTGGCCTTGGGGTGGGGGTTGGGGTGGGGCTGCGGGTGATGGTTGCGCCGCCGATGCCGACTCGGCTGTCGGGGGTGGGAGTGGGGGTTGCTGAAGGGTCAGGGGTGGGGGTGTGCGTTGGGGTTGGGAAGGGGATGGGGGTGTGGGTGGCAGTTGGGATCGGAGTGGGGGTTGGGGTGGGGGTTGGGGAGGGCGTAGGGGTGTGCGTGGCGGTTGGGGTTGGGGTGGGCGTGTTGGTGGCGGTGGGCGTGGGGGTTGGGGTGTGTGTGGCGGTTGGGGTTGGGGTGTGGGTGGCGGTTGGCGTGGGGGTTGGGGTCGGCGGCGGGGCGCAGTCGCGCTTGATGTGGATGGTGTAGGTTGTGGGAACGAAGCGGATGCCTTCGGCGACGACTTTGAAGACGACGGGGAATGAGCGGGTTTCGCCCGATTCGAGGCCGGGGAGTTTGATCTGCACGACGACGAGGTCGGCGTGGGTGACTTTCATCCTGTCTGTGGCGTCGGGGTTGCCGTCGAAGTCGTTGGCGGTGAGGGGGGCTGTCGTCGAGGCGGGGGTGATGAAGATGTCCGTTCGGCGCCATTGGCCTTCGGGGTCGCCCTCCTGCTGGTAGTAGCGGTAGGGGTAGATTCCGGCGGTTCGGTATTCGTAGTTGACTGCAGCGTCGTCGTTGTACCAGCCGGTTACGCCGCCTCCGTCTCTGGGGAATTCGATGTTGGCTTTGACATCTTTGGCTCCCCAGCTGAAGGCGAGGGTGAAGTGTGTTTGGCCGGCGGGGATGGCGAGGCAGCGGGGGGTGGTTTCGCCGGGGTCGGCTTTGATGGGGGTGGTTGCTCTTGCGTCGAACCATCCTTCGAGGGCGTTGGTGTCGCCGGATTCATCGTTGGGGTCGCCCAGGGGAGGGGCGTCGGCGGGGGCGCGTCCGAGGGTTGCGGTGAGGAGGTCGAGGGTGGCTGCGGGGTTGGCCTTGGGGGTTTCGTCGTCGTCGTCGACGATGGTGATGGTGAGGGCGTTGCCACTCCAGGCGGTGGCCAAGGCGCCGCTGATGCGGCCTGAGGCGGGGAGGACGACGGTTTCGTTCGATTCGTTGGTTACGTCGCCGAAGATGCTGACGGTGAAGGTGGCGATGCGTTCGCCTTCCGCGATGGGGATCCGGAGCGCGCTCGCGCAGTAGTCTGCGCTCGCAGAGGGGCTGCTGCAGGCGGCGGCGCGGGCTGCTGTGCTTGTGGGCGAGGGGCCGAACTGGAGGGCGAAGTTGGCTGGGGCGGGTTCGTTGAGGGTTATGGTTACGGTTACGTCGGTTCTGCCGGCGTCGCCTTCGGCTACCCGGTCCATATCGGGGGAGACGGTGAACGTTTTGGAGGGCCCTGGGGTTTTGAATGTGCTCGGGGAGTTGGGGCTATTGCCGACTGAGTTGCGGGCGCGGATGCGGAATCCGTAGTTGACGTTGTTGTCGAGGCCGGTTATCTCGTGGGCGACGGTGGATGCGCCGGAGCCGGGGATGTCGGTCCATTTGCCCCAGCGGGCGCTGCCTTTCTTCTGCTGGTATTGGTAGCTGGAGATGGAGGGGTCGTTGGGGTTGGTCCAGGAGAGGGTTACGCGCTGGTATCCGGCTGTGCCGGTGAAGCCGGCGGGGCGGGCGGGGGTGGCGGAGGGCGTGGCTGTGGGGGTGGGGGTAGCAGTCGGCGTTGGGGTGTCGGTGGGAGCGGGGGTTGTTCCCGGGGCGGGGGTGGGGGTGTTCGTGGGAGCGGGGGTCGTTCCCGGGGCGGGGGTCGGGGTGTCGGTGGGCGTTGGGGTGTCGGTGGGAGCGGGGGTTGTTCCCGGGGCGGGGGTGGGGGTGTTCGTGGGGGTGGGGGTGTGGGTGGCCGTGGGGGTATCGGTGGGAGTGGGGGTGGCCGTGGGGGTGTTCGTGGGCGTGGCCGTGGGGGCTGGGGTTGTTCCTGGGGCTGGGGTAGGGGTGTCAGTTGGCGTGGCCGTGGGGGTGTTGGTAGGAGGCGCGGAGGTAGGGGTGGGGGTGTCGGTGGGGGTAGGGGTGGGGGTGTCAGTTGGCGTGGCCGTGGGGGTGTTGGTAGGAGGCGCGGGGGTAGGGGTGGGGGTGTCGGTGGGGGTAGGGGTGGGGGTGTCGGTGGGGGTAGGGGTGGGGGTGTCGGTGGGGGTAGGGGTGGGGGTGTCGGTGGGGGTAGGGGTGGGGGTGTCGGTGGGGGTAGGGGTGGGGGTGTCGGTGGGCGTGGGTGTGGCTGAGGGGTCGATGGGGGTGGCTTCGACGGTTGCTGCTGCGGGGCCGCTGCCTGCTGCGTTGGCTGCGCGGAGCTGGAAGCGGTATCTCGCGCCGTTGTCGAGGTTGGGGATGGTGTGCGTTATTGTGTTGGCGTTGGAGGAGTCGATGGTTGTCCACGCTTCCCATGAGTTGTTGCCCTTGCGCTGGCGGAGTTGGTAGCTGGTGATTGAGGGGTCGTTCATCAGGAACCAGGCGAGGGTAGCTTGCTCGTCGCCGGGGGTGGCCATGAGGCCGGTGGGGGCGACGGGGGGGCTGCTGGATGGGATGACGGTTTGGGCAGCGGGGGCGGCGCCGTATCCGGCGGGGTTGACGGCGCGGACCTGGAAGGAGTAGGGGGAGTCGTTGACGAGGCTGGTGATTTCGTGGGAGGTGGTGTCTTTGTCGGAGTTGGGGATGTCTGTCCAGTCGCCGTAGGTTCGTCCGCCTCTTTTGTGGCGGTACTGCCAGCGGGTGATGGTGTCGTTGTCTGGGTCGGTCCAGGCGAGGGTTGCTTTGGCGATGCCGGCTGTGGCGGAGAAGCCGGCAGGGGCGGCGGGGGTTCCGGGGGGGACGGGGGCTGAAGCGGAGGGGGTGAAGGTTACTTCGTTTGAGTTGTTCGCGTTGGTGACGATGTTGGGAGCCAGGGTGAGTCGAACTTTGTACTCTGAGCCGTTAGTGAGGCCGGTTATCGTGTGCGTTCTGCGGTTGTAGCAGCCGCCGGTCGAGTGGTCTCCGCATATGAGGGCGTCGCTGTCCTGGGTTCCGTCTGGGTGGGTGAGTCTGTACCACCATCTTTTGAAGGAGCTAGGGTTGTGGAAGAAGGGGCCGGTGAGCTTCCAGTTGAGGGTTGCTTGCGCGTTGCCTGCGGTTACGAAGAGGGTCATTGAGGGGGCAGTTGGGGTAGCGGTTGCTTCTGGGGAGGGTGATCCGCTGCCCTGGGAGTTGACAGCGCGGATCTTGAAGGCTTGGGCGATGGCGGCGCCGAGGCCGGTAATCTCGGCGGAGGTTGTGTCTTTGTGGGAGTTGGGGATCTCGGCCCAGTCGCCGTAGTTGGCGGCGCCTGTTTTCTGCTGGTATTCGTAGTAGTCGATGTGGTTGTCGTTGGGGTTGGTCCAGGCGAGGGTTACTTTGCTTTGGCCGGCGGTGGCGGTGAAGCCTGTGGGGGCGGCGGGGGTTGCGGTTGGGCCGTCGTCGTCGTCGACGATGGTGATGGTTGGCGTCGCGGCGAAGGTCCAGCTGTTGTCGACCTCTCCGTTGGTGAATGCGTTAACTACCAGTTCGATGTCTTCGTTTTCTTCGTGGCGTGTATCGCCGACGATTCCGATGGATTGGCGCTGGGTAGTTTGTCCCACGGGGATGTCCGGCTCGTCTTCCACCAGGTAGCACCAGTCGCGAGGTTCGGAAGGTATGTCGGCGCAGGTGTCTTCGAAGTCGTGATCCAGGTCAAACGAGGAGATGCCAAAATGGACGGCGACGCCGACGCTGAAGTTGGCTGGGGCTGGCTCTCCGAGGGTGATGGTGAAGGTGACGAGTTTGATGCCGTAATCGCCTTCGGTGATGCGGGTTTTGTCTGCGGTGATGGTGATGGTGCGGTTGCTGGTTTGGGCTTGGGCGGTTGGGGGTAGGAGGATGATGATGGCGGCGAGGAGGGCGAGGGCGAGGGGGGCGATCTGGAGGGGTTTGGCGGTTGCGCAGCGTTGGAGGAGGGGTTTCATCGGCGCGAATCTCCCTTGCGGGTTTCTCTGGGATGATAGGGGGCTGTTGGTGCACGATGGCGCGCCGTGGCGGACGCGCACGAGTGTGGTGGGCGCAGACGCGAGGCAGTCTACCCCCCCCCCCCCCCCTATAGTCAAGAGGGGGACGGGGCGTGTTTGGGGTTTTTGGGGGGCTGATTTCTATCTGCGCAGGATGTAGTTGTAGAGGAGGTAGGCGCCGCCGGCGATCGCGAGGGCGGCTACGACGCCAAGGGTTAGAGGGAGGGCTGCAGGGAATCCGCCCGAGTCGTCTGTGGGCGTGGGGGTTGGGTTCGGCGCAGGCTCCGGGGTTGGGGTTGCTGTGGGAGCGGGAGTGGGCGTTGCGGTAGGGGTGGGGGCAGGGGTAGGGGTTGCGGTTGCGGTGGGTGTGGTGGCGGGCGCGGGGGTAGGGGCTGCGGTTGCGGCGGGTATGGGGGTGGGCGCGGGCGCGGGGGTAGGGGCTGCGGTTGCGGTGGGTGTGTGGGCAGGCGCTGGGGCGCTGGTGGGAGCGGGGGTAGGCGTGTTTGTGTTTGTGGGAGTTGGGGTGTGGGTGTGAGTCGCTGTGGGGGCTGGGGTTGTTCCTGGGGCTGAGGTGGGAGTGGGGGTAGGCGTTGGGGCGCTGGTGGGAGTTGGGGTGTGGGTGTGAGTCGCTGTGGGGGCTGGGGTTGTTCCTGGGGCTGAGGTGGGAGTGGGGGTAGGCGTTGGGGCGCTGGTGGGAGTTGGGGTGTGGGTGGGTGTGGGGGTTGGAGTGGGCGCGGCTTCGGTGGGGGTGGCGGTTTGTGCAGTGGGGGCGGCGCCGTATCCGGCGGGGTTGACGGCGCGGACCTGGAAGGCGTACTCCGCTCCGCCGGTTAGGCAGGTGCTTTCGTGGGAGGCGGTGTCTTTGTCGGAGGCGAGGATGTCTGTCCAGTCGCCGTAGGTTCGTCCGCCTCTTTTGTGGCGGTACTGCCAGCAGGTGATGGTGTCGTTGCCGGGGTCGGTCCAGGCGAGGGTTGCTTTGGCGATGCCGGCTGTGGCGGAGAAGCCGGCAGGGGCGGCGGGGGTTCCGGGGGGGATGGGGGCTGAGGCGGAGGGGGTGAAGGTTACTTCGTTTGAGTTGTTCGCGTTGGTGACGATGTTGGGAGCCAGGGTGAGTCGAACTTTGTACTCTGAGCCGTTAGTGAGGCCGGTTATCGTGTGCGTTCTGCGGTTGTAGCAGCCGCCGGTCGAGTTGTCTCCGCATATGAGGGCGTCGCTGTCCTGGGTTCCGTCTGGGTGGGTGAGTCTGTACCACCATCTTTTGAAGGAGCTAGGGTTGTGGAAGAAGGGGCCGGTGAGCTTCCAGTTGAGGGTTGCTTGCGCGTTGCCTGCGGTTACGAAGAGGGTCATTGAGGGGGCAGTTGGGGTAGCGGTTGCTTCTGGGGAGGGGAGCCGCTGCCTTGGGAGTTGACTGCGCGGATCTTGAAGGCGTGTGCGATGGCTGCGCCGAGGCCGGTTATCTCGGCGGAGGTAGCGCCGCTGTGGGAGTTGGGGATCTCGGTCCAGGAGCCGTAGTTGGCGGCGCCTGTTTTCTGCTGGTATTCGTAGTAGTCGATGTGGTTGTTGTTGGGGTTGGTCCAGGCGAGGGTTACTTTGCTTTGGCCGGCGGTGGCGGTGAGGCCGATGGGGGTGTCTGGGGGCGCGGAGGGGGTGGGTGTTACTCTTGGGTCAGGCGTGGGAGTGGGCGTGGGAGGGGGGGGGGGGGGGTGTTGGGGGTTGCGGTTTTCTCTGCGGTTGCGGCTCCGTATCCGGCGGTGTTGAGGGCGCGGAGTTGGAAGGTGTACTCGGCTCCGTTGGTGAGGTCGGGGATCTGGTAGCTTGTCGTCCTCTCGTTGGAGTTGAGGATAATGTCCAGATTCCGTAGGAGCGTCCGCCCCGCTTGTGGCGGTACTGCCGTCGGGTGATGGTTTCGTCGGTGGCGCGTGTTCAGCTGAGGGTTGCGCTGCCGTTGCCTGGGGCGACGGTGAAGCCGGCAGGGGCGGCGGGGGTTCCGGGGGGGGACGGGGTCGCTTGCCGAGGGGGTGAAGGTCACCGTGAGCGATCTGTTGGCGTTAAAGGCGAGCGCGTTGGGGCTTAGCGAGATTTGAGCTCCATACGTTTCGCTGTTGGCGAGGCCGGTTATCGTGTATGACTTTGTGCTGAGGCAATCCGAGCATATCTCCGTAGAGGGGCCCCATTGTCCGCCCGGCTGCCGGAGGGAGTAGAGCCACTTTCTGACGCCAGTTGGCGCTGTGGGGAAATCGCCGGAGACATCCCAGTTGAGGGTTGCTTGCGCGTTGCCTGCGGTTGCCCAGAGGTCTATCACGGGGATGGGGGGAGTTGCGGTTACCTCTGGGGAGGGGGAGCCGGCGCCGACGGAGTTTACTGCGCGGATCTTGAAGGCGTGGGGGACGCTTGCGGCGAGGCCAGCTATCTCGGCGTCTGTTGTGCCGCTGTGGGAGTTGGGTATCTCGGCCCAGGAGCCGCAGTTGGCGGCTCCTAGTTTCTGCTGGTATTCGTAGTAGTCGATGGTGGAGTCGTTGGGATTGTCCCAGGCGAGTTGCGCCTCATTGCTGGCGCCGGCTTTGGCGGAGAAGCCGGTAGGGGCGGCGGGGATTCCGGCGGTTGCGGTGATGGTTCGGGAGGCGGGGCTTTCGCCGTCGGGGTTGACGGAGCGGATCTGGAATCGGTATGGGGAGCCGTTGTCGAGGCTGGTTATGGTTGTGGCGACGGCTGGGGCGGAGATGTCTGTCCATTCGCCCCATGCTGCGCCGGTTTTGCTGTGGCGCGCCTGGTATTTGGAGATGGAGTTGTCGAGGGGGTCGTCCCAGGAGAGGGTGATTTGGGAGCGTCCGGGCGCGGCTTTGAGGTTTGCTGGTTGGGATGGGCCGCCGTCGTCGTCGAGGATGGAGATGGTTAGTTGGTTGGCGGCTTCCCAGGTTCCTGTGAGGGAGGTTACGAAGTAGACGATGTGTTCGTTGGGCTCGTCGGTTGTGTCGCCGAGGATGCGGAGTTCCCAGGTTTGGGTTTTGGCGTTTGTGCGGGCGCTCAGGGATGAGGTTCTGGGGAAGCAGTAGTCGGAGCCGCCTGCTGGGCCGCAGCCGCCGCTTCTGAGAGCGGCTGTGGTTTTTTGATGTGACGAGCTGGTCTGCGGATGGTGAATCTGCCGGCGAGGACTGGTTCGCCGTAGTTGGCGGTGATGGTGATTGAGGTATGGCCGGAGTCGCCCTCTTTCCTTGCGCTTCAGGGGTTGGCGCTGGGGGCGCAGCATGTTGGGTTTCCGGCGGTTCTGGAGTCTGCAAGCGGGGAAGAGGGGTTGTTCTCTAATCTACCCCCCCCCCCCCCCCCATATGTCAAGAGGGAGGCTGTGGGATTTCGGGGGGAATTTTGGGGGCTGCTCTGTTGCTGTTTGTTGGGGGCGGGGGCTGTACGGAGGGCTTTGCGTTTGCGGGCAGGCGCTGCGCTCTAACCCGTATACTGCGCGGGAGTGAGCGGGGTTTGGCGGCGTTGTCTTCTTCATCATCTTCTTCACAGGGGGGTTCCCGGGTGTTCTACGGCTGGTATGTCGTTGGGGCGTTGTTTTTCATGGTGTTTGTTTCGGCGGGGTTCCGGCAGAGCTACGGGCTTTTTCTGCCGGAGTGGGAGGCGCATTTCGGGGAGTCGACGCTTTTCTTCTCGCTGGTTGCTTCGGGGGGTTGGGTTGTGAACGGGATCGCTCAGCCGGTGGTGGGTTCGCTGGCGGACAGGCATGGGCCGCGGTTGACGATGGGGCTGAGCGTGGGGGTTCTGGGGGGGAGCGCGCTGGCGATTGCGCTGGCTCCGAGCGTGTGGGCGCTGGGGTTTTTCTATGTTGTTCTGGCGTCGTTCGCGCTGGCGGGTGCGCAGTTCACGCCGGTGACGCCGCTGGTTGCACGGTGGTTCGCGCGGAGCCGGGGGAAGGCGTTGAGCGTGCTGACGTCGGGGGGTTCGGCGGGGGCGATGTTGTTGATTCCGCTGGCGGCGTATGTGATGCAGTTGTGGAGCTGGCGGGCGGCGATGGGGGCGATGGCGGGGTTGATGCTGTTGTTTTCGCTGCCGCTTGTGTTGCTGGTTGTGCGGAATCGTCCGGCGGATCTGGGGTTGGAGCCGGACGGGGATGCGGGGGATGGGGGGTCGCGTCGGGGGTTTCTGGCGGATGGTCCGCTGGCGGTGGAGCGGTGGCGTCAGGCGTATCGGACGGCTCCGATGTGGCAGCTGACGTTTACGTATGTTGTGTGCGGGGTTACGACGGCGATCATATCGGCGCATTTCGTGAAGTTTGCGAAGGTTGAGGGGATTTCTCCGACGACGGCGGCTCTGGCGTTTGGTTTGTTGAGTTTGATGAATATGTTGGGGGTTCTGGCGATAGGGGCGCTTTCGGACAGGACGTTGCGGAAGAATGCGCTGGCGCTTATCTATGCGGTGCGGGGGGTTGGTTTTCTTGCGCTGCTTGGGCTGCCGACGTCGACGGGTTTGTGGGCGTTCGCGGTGGTGGCGGGGAGTTCGTGGCTGGCGACGGTTCCTCCGACGAGCGCGCTGGCGGCTGAGTTCTACGGTATCCGGAATGCTGGGGCGATTACGGGGATGCTGACGATGGCGCATATGTTGTCGGGCGCGGCGGCGATCGCGGGGGCGGGGTTCGTGTACGACAGGGTGGGGTCGTACGACAGCGTGTGGGCGGTGTCGGCGGGGATGCTGGCCGGGGCGTCTATTCTGGCGTGGATGATGCGTGAGCGGGAGCTGTCGGGGCGTTTTCGTCCGATGCGGGCGGCGGAGGCTTAGGGGTGCGTTCGAGCGTTCTGGGTCATCATTCGGAGCCGACGGATCCGGAGCTTATCGAGTGGATTGTGCATACGATTGATTCTGTGGCGGGGGAGGCGTGGTGGGCGATGGTTGTGGGGATCATTGTTGTGGCGGGGGGGATTCCGTTGTCGCTGGCGTATCTGGCTCGTCGTGGGCGGGGGTCGAAGCGTTAGGTTCGGTTGGTTCGGTTAGTTCGGTTGGTTTCGTTTGTTTGAGGGGTCGTTTGGCGAGGAGGAAGAGGAAGCCGGCGGCGAATGCTCCGGCGGCGTAGAGGGAGAGGATGGGGGCGTAGCTGCTCATACGGTCGAACGCGGCTGCGGCGATGAGGGGGCCGAGGGCCATTGCGGGGGTTACGAGCAGGATGGTGAATCCGGCGATGCTTCCGACGTGGCGTCGTCCGAAGTAGTCGGGCCATGCCTGGGACTGGAGTTGTTGGGATCCGCCGATGACGAGTCCGACGGGCCATGCGGCGGCGAAGAGCGCGGTTGGGGAGCTTGCGAGGATGTAGAGGGCGATGGCGGCGGCGTAGCTGAATCCCCAGGCGGCGAGGCAGGCGCGGATGCTGAGTCGGGAGGCGGCGAGTCCCCAGAATGGTCTGCCGAAGAGGGCTCCGAGTCCGAAGAAGGCGAAGGCTGCGGAGGCGAGTCCGAGGGAGAGTCCTTCGTCGATGAAGTAGGGGACCATGTTGGCGATGATGCCGGTAGCGGGGAATCCTGTGAGGATGAGGGCGAGGACGATGAGCCAGAGGGCGCGGGTTCGGAGGGCTTCGCGGAGGGTCCAGTTTTCCTCGGGGGGGAGGGTCGGGGCCGGGGCTCGCGGGGGGCGTTCGGGGGTTGGGTTGGGGGCGGTTTGGGGAGGGTCGCCGTCGGGGAGGAGGGCGTAGTCTTCGGGTCTGCGCCGGATGATGATCCAGAGGAGGGGGGCGAGGATGATGATTTCGACGAGGCCGAGGGCGGCCCATCCGGCGCGCCAGGAGGTTTGGTTGATGAGGAGGGCGAAGAGGGGGACCATAGTGAAGCCGAATGCTGCGCGTCCTCCGCTGGCCCAGGCGAAGGCTGCGGCTCGGCGCCGGATGAACCAGTTGGCGATGGCGGTTCGGGGGCCGATGTTTTCGAGTCCGGCTCGGGCGGCGCCGACGCCGAGGCCGAGGAGGGCGTAGTACTCCCAGGGTGTGCGGGTGAAGGCGAGGAGGAGTAGGGAGGCTCCTCCGAGGAGCGCGCTGAGGGTCATTCCGAGGCGTGCTCCTCGCTGGTCGAAGAGGGGGCCGAGGACGACGCCGAGGGCGGCGGAGACGAATGTGGCGAGGGTGAGGGCTCCGACGAGGGCGGCGCGGCTCCAGTGGAGGCTTTGTTCCATGGGGACGACGAGCAGGCCGAAGAGGTAGCTGGTGGCTGCTCCGTGGGTGAAGAGGGCGAGGAAGGAGACGGCGACGATCCACCATCCGCGGAATGCGGGGTAGAGCCGGAGGCGACGGGGCGCGGCAGGGCGTGGCATCGCGAGGCATTGTCGCACGGCGTCTGCGGGGGCGGGCGGGGGAGGCTAGGGGGCTCGGGCGGCGATGGCTGCGGCTGCGGCGACGATGAGCGCGGCAGCGGAGAGTTTGAGGGCGATGTCGCGGGGGGTTGTGCGCTCGCCGAGGGGTGCTAGGGGGCTCAGGCGGCGATGGCTGCGGCTGCGGCGACGATGAGCGCGGCTGCGGAGAGTTTGAGGGCGATGTCGCGGGGGGTTTTGCGCTCGCCGAGGGGTGCTAGGGGGCTCGGGCGGCGATGGCTGCGGCTCCGGCGACGATGAGGGCGGCGGCGGAGAGTTTGAGGGCGATGTCGCGGGGGGTTGTGCGCTCGCCGAGGGATCCGCGCCAGATGAGGGAGATGGCGATGGTGAAGGCGACGAGGAAGAAGGTTCGGAGGCTTGTGAGGGCTGCGACTGGGGCTGCGGGTCCGAGGGAGAGGGCCCATATGATCATGAGGAGGCCGAGGTTGGCGACGACGAACTGGTTGAGGGCGATGAGGGGGAGCGCGGGGCTGCGCCGGCGGACGAGGAGTTTGAGGTCGGCGAGGGGGCGGGGCCGGAGGTTGAGGGAGAGGAGGACGGCGCTGAGGGCGAGCATTCGGAGGGCGTGGGTCGTGAGGACGGGGAGATGGTCGACGGCGGCTTTGCCGAGCACGTGGGAGGCGCCTTCGATTGCGCTTCCGAGGATGAGGATGAGGAGGGCGGCGTTTGGCATAGGGCGAGCGCGAGGGGAGCCGATTCTTGCGGTGAGGAGGGCTGCGCCTGCGACGATGGCGAGGATGGCGATCCAGGCGAGGGGGTCGAGGGTTTCGCCGAGGAGGAGGAAGGCGATGAGGGCGGTGAATATGGGGTAGGTTTGGTAGATGGGGACGGCGCGGGAGGCTTCTTGGGCGTAGAGGATGCGCAGGAGGATCTGGGCGCCCAGGCCGTAGAGGGTTCCGGAGACGAGGGCCGAGGCTATGGCGTTTGGCGGGGCGGATGTCGGGATTGGGGCGAAGAGGAGGAGGGAGGCGCCGACGAGGGGCATTGTGAGGCCGATGGCGAGCGGCTGTGTTTGGGGGGTTCGGGCGTAGCTGTGGATTATGGCTTTGTCGATGATGTTGATGAAGGCGGAGAGCATAGCTCCGGCGAGCGCTATGGCGGCCCAGGTCATAGGGGCGCTATCCGCTGGCTATTGCGACGGCGGCGATGCCGGCGACGATGAGTGCGGTGGAGAGGATTTTGGTTGCGATGGCGCTGGGGGCGGCGTTTTCGCCGAGGGCTCCTTTCCAGAGGAGGGCGAGGGTTGTGCTGTAGATGACGAGGAAGAAGGCTCGGGCGCCGCTGAGGGCGGTAACGAGGGCTGCGGGTCCGAGGGAGAGGGCCCAGAGGAGGAGGAGGAGGCCTGCGGTGGCGATGACGAGTTCGTTGAGGGCTACGAATCGGAGGGCTGGGCTGCGCTGGCGGAGGAATGCGACGATGTCGCGCCAGGGTTCGGGCCGGAGGTTGAATGCGAGGAATGCGATTCCGAGGGATAGGGATCGGAGGGCGTGGGTGTAGAGGACGGGGAGGTCGTCGACGGCGATTTTTCCGGGGATGTGGGCGAGGCCCTGGAGGGCGCTGGCGATCATAAGGAGGATGAAAGCTCGGTGGAGGATGGCTTTTCGGTAGCCGGAGCCGGGTCGCATTGAGAGGGTTACGGCGCCGGCGACGACGGCGAGGATGGCGAGCCATTCGAGGGGGAGGAGGGTTTCGCCGAGGAAGAGGACGGCGAAGATGGCGGTGAAGAGGGGGGCGCTTTGGATGACGGGGACGGTTCGGGAGACTTCTTCGACGTAGAGGACGTGGAGGAAGAACTGGGCGCCGAGGGCGAAGAGGGCTCCTGAGGCGAGGGCGGAGAGGATGAGCTGGGGGGTCGCGTTGTTTGGGATGGGGAGGAGGGCGAGGAGGACGCATCCTACGGTTGTTTGGGCGAAGCCGATGAGGAGGGGGAGTGTTCGGGGCGTTGCGGCGTAGCGGTGGATGACCGTTTTGTCGAAGATGCTGACGAGGGCGGAGACTGCGGCTCCGGCCAGGGCTATCCAGACCCAGGACAACTAGACTGCGGCCTCGGCGGGGGCTGCGCCGCGGGTTGATTCGGAGTAGGCGTTGCGGACGACGCGTCCGGGGAGGGCTCCGGTGTGGGCGTCGTTTTCGATGAGGATTTGGCCGTTGACGATGGTGTAGGGGATGCCGCGGGCCACTTGCTTCAGGCGCATTGATCCGCCGGGGAGGTCGTAGGCTTCTTCGGAGTCGTGGAGGCCGAGGTTGTTGTAGTCGAAGGCTATGATGTCGGCGCTGGCTCCGGGGGCGAGCCTGCCGCGGTTGGGGATACCGAAGATGTCGGCGGGGAGGGAGGTGAGTCGCCGGACGCCTTCTTCGAGGGTCATGATGGCTTTGTCGCGGACCCAGTGGGAGAGGAAGTGGACGGCGTAGCCGTAGCCGCCCTCGCGGACGACGTGTGCTCCTGAGTCTGAGAGTCCGATGAGTGTGTGGGGGTTGTTGAGGATGACGGACATTGCGTTGTCGTCGTTGTTCTGCTGGTTGCGGGCGAACCAGGTTTTGAGGTTTTCCTCGACGGTGATGTTGAGGAATGTGTCGAGGGGTTCTTCGGCGCGTTCGGCGGCGATGTCGGCGATGGTTCTGCCGGCGAGGCGGGTATTTTTTTCGAGGGCGGTTTTGACGACTATGACGTGGTCCCAGCGTCCGGAGAAGCCGAGGGCGGTTGTGTTGCGGTTCTGGCTGATTTCGTGGGCGAGTTGCGCGCGGAGGTTGTGGTTGGAGAAGGATGCGATGCGGTCGCTGGCTGGGAGGTTCATAACCTGTTTCCAGGCGGGCATAAGGTTGAAGAATTCTGCGCTGTCCATCTGGAAGAAGCGGAGGCCGGGGCGGGGGTTGATCTGGGGGTAGATGCGGGCTGTTCCGCGTGAGGCTACGTCGCTGAGGTGGTCGAGGTGGGTTCGCCATTCGTTGGGTTTCAGGAGGCTTTGGACGATGGAGAGGTAGGTTACTGGCCTTCCGGCGGCTTCTGAGATTTTCGTGCAGATTTCGCCGGTGAGCTCTTGTCCGAGGGGGTCGCCCACCTGGATGACGCCTACGCCGAGTTCTTTGAGGGCGCTTGCGGCGGCGCAGAGTTCGTGGAGGGATGCGACGTTTGAGGGTAGGGGTCGTCCGTCGAGGCCGACGTGTCGGGGGTTGCGGTCGAAGGATATTCCGAGGGCTCCGGCTTGGAGGCTTTCGCGGACGACGGCGCGGATGGCTTCTATCTCGTGGTCGTTGGCTTCTCGTTCGTGGGCGTCTTCTCCCATAACCCAGCGTCGGGCGGCTGAGTGTCCGAGGAGGGCGCCGAAGTTGACGCCGAGGCGGTTGTCGAGGGAAGAGAGGTAGTCGCCAAAGGTGGTCCAGCCCCAGGTTACGCCGTTGATGAGGACGTCGTAGGGGATGGCTTCGACTTTGGCGAGCATTCCGGCGAGGGCGGGTTCGTCGCCTGGTCGGACGGGGGCGAGAGTGAGGGAGCAGTTGCCGCTGACGACGGTGGTTACGCCGTTGTAGCAGGAGAAGGTGCAGAGGGGGTCGAAGGTGACTTGGCCGTCGTAGTGGGTGTGGTGGTCGATGAATCCTGGGGCGACTACGAGGCCTGCGGCGTCGATGACGCGCTCGGCGCTGGCGTTGATGTCGCCGATGTCGGCGATGCGTCCGTCGACGATGGCGAGGTCGGCTTTGCGCGGGGGCGTTCCGAGACCGTCGATGATGAGTCCTTCCTTGATAAGCAGGTCGTAGGCCATGGCTCGCCTCCTGAGGGGTTGGATGCTGTGGTTGGCGGCAATCTTAGCGCTGATGCGGAATGGCGGCTTGCCATCTGCGGAGAGTTTTGTTCTGGGGCGGGTCGGAGGCTTGGGGCGGCGGGGCGGGCTTTGGGTTTGCGGGGAGAGGGTTGGGGAAAGGGTGCGGGTTTCTGTAGAATGGCGGGTGTGAGGTTGCGGCGATAGGGAGCCGCGCTGTGCGGGCCACCGTAGCTCAGTGGCAGAGCAGCTGTTTCGTAAACAGCAGGTCAACGGTTCGAATCCGTTCGGTGGCTCCAGGCTTTGCCTGTTCGGTTGCGGTCGCGCGCTGCGGTGGGAGATTCTAGGCGCTTGGGGCGAGGCTGATGCATGAGCGATGAGCGGGATGCGCCGGTGGGGGGGGCGCTTCTTGCTGGGTCGGCGTCGGCGATTGCGGCGTCGCTTGTTTCGCTGCCGCTGCATTCGCCGCACGATGCGCTGTTGAATTCGGCGAGCGTTACGTGGGGGACGCTGGCGGTTTCGGCGCTGGCGGGGATTCTGTGGCGGAGGCTGCGGGGGGCGGATCACGGTCGGAGGTTGTTCACTGCGGCGCTGGCGGGAGGCTTTGCGGGGTGGATCGCGGCGGCGTTCGCTGGGGAGGCGGTTCTTGAGCGGACGGTTTCGTTCACTGCGCCGCTTGCTGCGATAGCGTTCGGCGGGGTTGCCGCGTTCGGGCCGGCGCTGTCGGGGTGGCGGTTGGCGTCGCGGAGGGTTGTCGTGGTTGCGGCGGTCGCGGTTGCGGCGGCGACGGGTGTTGCTCTGGCGGGTTTCGGGGATGCGGAGAGCGGGCGGTTGGAGCTGCCTCCTCGGGGCGGCGTCGCAAGCGGGTTAGCATAGGCTGGGGCAAGAGGGTAGCGGAGGAGCCGATATGGGATTGAGGGCGAGATTCGGGCGGGGGTTCGCTGCGGGGGTTCTGGGGGCGGTTGTCGCTGCCGCAGGCTGCGGTTCGGATCCGACTGCGACACCCACGGCGCCGGCTCCGACAGCTACGCCTATGGAGCGCGCTATCGCGCCGGCTGCGACGCCTACGGAGCGCGCCGGCGCGCCGACGGCGACGCCCATGGAGCGCACTGTCGCGCCGACTGCGACGCCTGCGGAGCGCGCTGTCGCGCCGACTGCGACGCCTACGGAGCGCGCTGTCGCGCTGACTGCGACGCCTACGGAGCGCGCCTCTGCGCCGACAGCTACGCCTATGTCGGAGGCGCCTGCGCGGGGCGTGCGCTCGACGGGGGATGTTGAGGGGGTGGTGTTCGTTGTGGGGGAGGGGTCGGAGGCTACGTTCTCTGTTGGGGAGGTATTAGTGAATGTGAGCTTGCCGGACTATGAGGCTGTGCTGAGGACGACGGAGCTGAGCGGGGAGGTTCTGCTGGATGGGGGGCAGTCGGAGGTGACGGTTGGTCTGCACAGTATGACGAGCGACAACGAGAATCGGGACCGCTATGTTCGGTTCCGGATGTTCCCTGATCAGCGGACGGCAAGCGTTGTGTTCGACGATCTGACGCCGTTGCCAGAGGGTTTCACGGAGGGGGAGGAGGTGAGGACTGAGGTTACGGGGGCGTTGCGGATCAACGACATCGAGACGCCGCTGGTGTTCGAGGTGGAGGCTCGCGATGATGGGGATGTTGTTTTCGTGGTGGGGCGGTCGTCGTTCACGTGGGATGAGATCGGGGAGCCTGTTCCGACGGCGCGGAGCGTGGTGAGCGTGGAGGATGAGGTGCGGGTGGAGGCGCTGCTGGCGCTGCGGCCGCAGTCGGCGCCGTAGGGGGCGGCGTCGGGGTTGGGTGGTTGGGGGGTCTGCTTCGGCGCTGGTCAGCAGGCGGCTTGGCGCGGGCAGCGCGTTGCGCGGGGTCTGGCTCGGCGCCGGGAGGGAGCTGCGAGCGGGTTGGGTGGTTGGGCGGACGCGGGGTTTGGCCTCAGCGCTGGCAGGCAGGGGCTGCAAGCGGGTCGGGTGGTTGGGCGGATGCGGGGGTCTGGCCTCGGCGCTGGCAGGCAGGGGGCTTGGGGTGGGCTGGCTGGTTGCGCGGGGCGTGGGGTTTGGCTTGCGGGGGGGGGGGGCTTGGGGTGGGCTGGCTGGTTGCGCGGGGCGCGGGGTTTGGCTTGGCGGGGGGGGGGCTTGGGGTGGGCTGGCTGGTTGCGCGGGGCGCGGGGTTTGGCTCGGCGGGGGGGGGGGGCTTGGGGTGGGCTGGCTGGTTGCGCGGGGCGCGGTTGGTGGCGCATTATGCCGATTGGCGGCGCGCGGCGTTCGCGCGCTTGGCTGTGGAGGAGGGTGTTATGGCTGGTCCGAGGGTTGTTGTTTTTGCGCCTGGGGATACGGAGAGTTACAAGCGGTTCGAGGGGGCCGGCTGCGAGGTGGCGCTTGGGAAGGCGTCGTGGGGGGATCCTCGGGGGAACAGTACGGCGGAGCTTGCGGGGATGGCTCGGGAGGCGGACGCTTTGGTGGGGTCGTCGATCAAGGGGGGGCGGATCGATCGCAGCGTGATGACGGCGTCTGAGCACTTGCGGATCGTGGCGAAGTATACGGTTGGGGTGGATGAGATAGATACGGACGCGGCCACTGAGCTTGGCATTGTTGTTACGCATGCTCCGACGGAGGCGAATTGGGGCGGGGTGGTGGAGACGACGATGATGCAGATGCTGACGCTGCTGAAGAAGCCGAGGGAGCGCGACGCTGCGCTGAAGCAGGGGGATTCGTGGCGGACGCCGGAGCTTGCGGGAACGCACATCGGGCGGAGGGAGGACGGTTATCCGGGTCTTACGGTTGGGGTGATTGGTTTGGGGCGGATTGGGGGGCGTCTTGCGCAGATGCTGGCTCCGTGGCGGGTGCGGGTGATTGGATACGATCCGTATCAGCCGATCGATCGTTTTATCCATGCGAATGTTGAGCGGGTGGATCTGGATACGCTGCTGAGGGAGTCGGATGTCGTTACGCTGCATGTGATTCTGACGGCTGAGACGCATCGTATGATTGGGGCTCGGGAGTTTGGGTTGATGAAGCCGACGGCGATATTTCTGAACACTTCACGCGGACAGTGCGTGGACGAGCAGGCGCTGGCGGAGGCTCTGCGGAACGAGACGATTGCGGGGGCGGGACTCGATGTGTTCGAGGTGGAGCCGCTGCCTGCGGATAGTCCGCTGCGGAAGATGGATAATCGCGTGTTGCTATCGCCGCACGTTGCGGCGAACAATCACGGGGCGGGGATCGGGCCGGGGATCGAGTGGGCGACGGAGGATGTGTTGCGCGCTCTGCGAGGGGAGATTCCGGAGCATGTGTTTAATCGGGATGTTATTCCCCGCTGGCTGGAGCGTTTCGGGGGGAGGGCTGCGATCTAGGCTGCGAGCGCGGGGCGGGCGCGGAGGTGGGCGGGGAGGAGCTCGTGAGCGTCGCGGCGGAGAGGCGTCGTGGTTGAGAAGGAGATGGCAAGGGATGGTTGATTGGGCGAGCATTGGGATCGGGGCGGGGGCTGTGCTGTTCGCGCTGCTCTTGCTGGCTGTGGGTATGGGCATCGTTGAGCGGCGGAACACCTCGCGCTACGCGATGCGGAATGGCTGGAGGAAGAGGAGCGAAGGGTACGAGAAGATGTGGAGCGGGCTTGGGTCGGCAACGGCCAAGGGGGGCGGGGGAGTTCGGGGCGCTTGCTCGATCTACACGAATCGGTGGGAGACGATTAATCTGGACGGGTTCGCAAGCCAGCTGGACGCTATGAAGTTTGCGGATTGGTGTATGGGCCGCTTGCCTTTGGGGTCGCAGGAGGAGCCGCTGACGGAGGAGACTATTCTGGCCAGTCGCGCAACGTGGGCTGTGGCTCGGAGGCAGTAGTAGGCGCTCATTGAGGGGAGGCCGACAGGGAGGTAGGAGGAGCGAGAGGGTCTGTTCAGGGTTCGCCGGGTCAGGCGTCGCGCGGCGGCGGATATTGAGGATGGGCGCATCCACGGGTTAGAGGGTATGCGCTGAGGACAGACAGGCTGCTGGACATAGCGCTGGGTGTGTCCACGGGCGAGAGGGTATGCGTCGTGCGCGAAAGCTGGGGAGAGAGGGTAGGTTTCCTGGCTTCTGGCGGCGGTCTTTGCGAGGGGGGGGGGGCTGGGGTTGGCGCGGGGGGATTGGGCGGGAGAGGCGGCGTCTGCGGTAGCGAGCATCTATCAAGGAGCGAGGGAATGGGGCGGATGAGCAGGGCGGAGTGGGGGTCGGACGTTATTGTGGAGGCGCTTCGGGAGCTGGGGGTGGATTATGTGGCGCTGAATCCTGGGGCGACGTTTCGCGGGGTGCATGATTCGCTGGTGAATTATCTGGGGAATGAGCGTCCTGAGCTGATTCTGTGCAATCACGAGGAGATTGCGGTGGCGATCGCGCACGGGTACGGGAAGGCGGCGGGGAAGCCGATGGCGGCGTATGTTCACAATGTGGTGGGGCTGCTGCATGCGAGCATGGCTATCTATAACGCGTGGGCGAATCGGTCGGGCGTTATCGTGCTTGGGGGCACGGGGCCGGTGGCCGCCGATGGGCGTCGTCCGTGGATCGATTGGATCCATACGGCGAGCGTGCAGGGGAATGCGGTGCGGGATTTTGTGAAGTGGGACGATCAGCCGGCGAGCGTGGGGGCGGCGGTTGAGTCGTTGATCCGCGCTCGGCAGATTGCGATGAGCGCGCCGCAAGGGCCTGTGTACGTTTGCTTTGATGTGGCGACGCAGGAGGAGAGGCTCGATGAGCCGGTGGAGCTGCCGGATTTCGGGGCGTTTCCGCAGCCGACGCGCATTCAGGCGGATCCTGCGGCGATCGAGGAGGCTGCTGGTCTGCTTGTGTCGGCGGAGCGTCCGGTTATCGTGGCGGATTTCATTGGGAGGTCGGAGGATGCGGCGAACGCGCTGGTGCGTCTGGCGGAGATGCTGTCGGCGCCGGTTGTGTCGGGGGGCGATCTCTACAATTTTCCGAGCCGGCATCCGTTGAACGGTACGGGCTCGAAGCGGGAGCTTCTGGGGGAGGCCGACGTTGTTCTGGCGCTTGATGTTTACGATTTGCAGCAGGCGCTGACGGGTCAGGATTACAGGGAGCGGCGGTTGCGGCATCTGCTGCGGGACGACGCGAAGCTTGTTGATGTCTCGCTGCGGCAGCTGTCGGTGCGGAGCTGGACGCATGATTACGGGGGGTTGCATCCGACGACGCTCTCGGTGCAGGCGGACATTGGCCTGGCTGTTCCGGCGCTGGCGGATGCGGCGCAGCGGCGGTTGGACGACGGGCCTGATCGGTCGGGGGAGCTTCGGGAGCGTTGGGGGCGCGTCGCGGGGCTGCACGATGCGGCGGAGGCGGAGGCGCGCCGGACGGTGGAGCGGCGGTCTGGGGAATCGCCGATCGCGTTGCCGTTTCTGGCGTCGGAGTTGTGGGAGGTGGTGAAGGATTCGGATTGGGCGCTGGGGAACGGCAATCTGCGGGGCTGGACGGAGCGTTTGTGGGACTATAGGGAGCCGCACCAGGTGATTGAGTCTCGGGGCGGCGGTGGTTTGGGGCAGGGGTTTGGTCATGCGTTGGGGGTTGCTCTCGCGAACCGGGACAAGGGTCGGCTGACGATTAACATACAGTCGGACGGGGATTTTCTGTTCACGCCCTCGGCGGTGTGGACGGCTGCGCATCACAGGATTCCGATGCTTGTGGTGATGTACAACAATCGGACGTATGGGAATGATCTGGGGCATCAGGGGTTGATGGCGGAGACGCGGGGGCGTCCGGATGAGAACAAGAATATCGGGATCGACATTGATGATCCTTACGTTGATTTTGCGGGTATGGCGCGGTCGTTCGGGGCGTGGGCGGAGGGGCCGATCGATGATCCGTCGCAGTTGCGGGGGGCGCTTGAGCGGGCGAAGCGGGAGGTGGCGGAGCGCGGGCGGCTTGCGCTCGTTGATGTGGTTACGGAGCTGGGCGATCGCTAGGGGAGGGGCGCGCCTGGCGGGGGGCGTTCTGCTGGGGGGCGTTCAGGGGCGCAGGAGGGGCTCGGGCGCAAGGGAGGTTTAGGGGGTTAGGTTGGAGAGGGCGTTCGCGGGCATAGGAGGAGCGTTATGGCGCAGATGAAGTATATGCGGTTTGGGGAGCAGACGCCGATTTCGCGGGGGAATGGGGCTGTGAGCTATCCGTTGGTGGGCGGGAAGGATGGGACGGAGGCGTTTACGGCGGGGATCAGCGAGTTTCCGCCGGGGTTTGAGGTTCCGTTGCATTCGCACAATGTTGAGGAGATGGTTACTGTGCTGGATGGCGCGGGGGAGTGCGAGATCGACGGGGTTACGCGTCCGGTGGGTCGGTACGACACTACGCTGATTCCTGGGGATGTTGTTCACTGTTTCCGGAACACGGGGGATGGGCCTATGAGGATTCTGTGGGTGTATGCGTCGGTGAAGGTGACGCGCACCTTTGCGTCGACTGGCGAGACGGTGGAGCATCTTTCGGGGAGCGATCTCATCGGCTCCACTGGTTCGCAGGGCTAGAACTGGCGCAGGAGGGGTTTCGGCGCGGGGGGCGCTCTGCGCTCTTTGGGATGTGTTAGGATGCGCGCGTTTCAGGCGCAGGAGTTCAGCTTGTCCGGGGCCAAGAGGTAATAAGGGGCAAGGTATGCGCGAACCAGGACACGGGAATCACGAGGGGCACGACCACGATGCGCACGAGGGGCACGACCACGATGCGCACGAGGGGCACGACCACGGGTCGCACGAGGGGCACGATCACGGGTCGCACGAGGGGCATGACCACGGGTCGCACGAGGGGCACGATCACGGGTCGCACGAGGGGCATGACCACGGGTCGCACGAGGGGCACGATCACGGGTCGCACGAGGGGCACGATCACGATGCGCACGAGGGGCATGACCACGGGTCGCACGGGCATGCGGGGCACGATCACGCGCATGATTTGCGGGGGGCAAGCAAGCGGCGGCTGAAGATCTCTCTTGTGATGATCTCGACCTATATGGTCGCGGAGGCGGTTGGGGGGTTCTTGTCGGGGAGCTTGGCGCTTATTGCGGACGCGGGGCATATGCTCACGGACGCAGCCGCGATTGCGCTGGCGCTGGGGGCTATCGCGATTGCGGACAGGGCGGCGACTGCGGGGCGCACCTACGGGTTGCAGAGGGCTGAGGTGCTGGCGGCGCTAGTTAATGTTCTGGCGTTGTGGGCGATTGCGATCTGGATTCTGTTCGAGGCTTATCAGCGGGCGTTCAGTGAGACGGTGGAGGTAGACGGGATTCCGGTGCTGCTGGTTGGTCTTGGCGGTTTGGGGGTGAACATTGCGGCGGCGTACATTCTGCATTCGTCGTCGCAGCACAGTATGAATGTGGAGGGGGCGTTCCAGCACGTGATTGCGGACATACTGGGGTCGGTAGGGGTTATCGTGTCGGCTATCGCCATTCTGGCGTTTGAGTGGCATATTGTTGATCCGATACTGGGGGCGGGGATCGCGTTTCTTATCGCGTTCAACAGCAGGGGGTTGTTCCGTCAGGTGTTCGCTGTGCTGCTGGAGAGCGTTCCGGCGCACATTGATGTGTACAAGCTGTGCAGCGATATCGAGAAGATCAGGGGGGTTACGGTAATCCATGATGTTCACGTGTGGACTATCACGTCGGGGAGCGAGGCGTTCACGGCGCACGTGCTGGTGGATCCTGAGTGGACGGACACGAGGGGGATTCTGGAGGAGGTCAAGAGTCTGGTGCATGAGCGGTACGGGATCGAGCACGTTACCATTCAGCTGGACTCTACGGCGGCGAGTTGCCGGGCTGAGAATCATCACGTAGAGCACTTGCTGGCGGAATCGCGCACGGGCTGAGTGGCAGGGGTTGACGCGGTTGCGGTTGGGCTGCTATGCTAGGCGCGATTGATACGGAGTATCGAAATGACTAACCTCATCGCGCCGAAACCGGACATCGATATCATTGGGGTTCTGGCGGACCGCGGCTACAGGCCGACGGGTCCTCGCCGGGCGATTGTCCAGGCGCTCGAGGGGAAGGGCGAGGGGTTTACTGCGGAGGATGTGGTTGCGGAGCTGCCCGGAGTGGGCAGGGCGACCGTCTTCCGCACCTTGAAGCTGCTGCTGGAGGTTGGGCTGATCTGCAAGCTGAACCTTGTGGACGGGGCTCCGCGTTACAGTCTCGCGCGGAAGGAGCATCATCATCACGTTGTGTGCGTGAGTTGCGGCTGCATCGGCGAGTTTCGCGCGGGGACTATTGAGCGCGTTATGCGGGCGCTGGATGGGGATATTCCGGGGGGGATTATCGGGCATCGCATCGAAGTGTACGTTACCTGCAACCGCTGCCTAGGGAAGGAAGCCGCGTAGGGCGCGGGACCGGGTGAAGCGTGATGCGGGCGCGGTTTACTGATACAAAGTATCATAGCTAACCACGTGAAGAAGTAGAGAAGCAAGAGATTTAAGGAGAGTTTAGATGAAAGGTCTGATACGTAGTGTCGATAGTCGGTTGATTCGCGCACCGTGGCGCGTACTTCCCGCGCTCTTATTGGTCGTTGCGGCCGTTGCTGCGGCTGCGTGCGGGGATGAGTCGCCCACGCCCACGCCCGAGCCGCCGACGCACACCCCTACGCCGACGCACACTCCGACGCATACTCCGACGCCCATGCCCGAGCCGCCGCGGGTGGTGACGACGTCGAACATTGTCGGCGACTGGGTTGAGAACGTTGGCGGGGACTATGTCGACACGTTCAGTTTGTTGCCAACCGGGGCCGACCCGCATGCGTATCAGCCAGGGGCTGCAGATGTAGCGAGGGTGGCCGACGCGGATCTTATTCTGAGCGTGGGTCTTGGTCTTGAGCAGGGGTGGTTCGTTGAGCTGCTCGAGAATGCATCGAACGATTCTTCGTCTGTCATCGAGCTGGCCGAGCTGATCGACCCGATTGAGTTTTCGGATATCCACGATGAGCACGGGGATGAGGACGGGGACGGGGATGAGGACGAGCACGGGGATGAGGACGGGGACGGGGATGAGGACGAGCACGGGGATGAGGACGGGGACGGGGATGAGGACGAGCACGGGGATGAGGATGAGCACGGGGATGAGGATGAGCACGGGGATGAGGACGAGCACGGGGATGAGGATGAGCACGGGGATGAGGACGAGCACGGGGATGAGGATGAGCACGGGGATGAGGATGAGCACGGGGATGAGGACGAGCACGGGGATGAGGATGAGCACGGGGATGAGGACGAGCACGGGGATGAGGATGAGCACGGACACGGCTCGGAGGACCCGCACTTCTGGTTCGATCCGCTGCGCGTGAAGGTTGCGGTTGATGTGATCGTTGCGCAGCTGTCGATGCTTGAACCTGATTACGCGGACGAGTACGCCGCCAATGCTACGGCGTTCAAGGCGGAGCTCGACGATCTGCACGAGTGGACGCTGGAGCAGGTTGCTTTGGTTCCGGATGAGCGGCGTCTTCTGGTTACGTCGCATGATAGTCTCGGTTACTTCGCCAGCTTGTACGGTTTCGAGGTTATAGGGGTGGTGCTTTCGACGACGACTGAGGTTGATCCGTCGGCGGAGGAGCTGGCTGAGCTGGTGGATGAAGTGAGGGAGTATGGGGTTCCGGCGGTGTTTGGGGAGACGATAGTGTCGGAGCGTCTGGCGAGGGCGGTTGCGGAGGAGTCGGGCGTGCAGCTGGTGCGGCTCTATTCCGGGTCGCTTGGCGTGGATGGGAGCGGGACGGAGACGTACATCGGGATGTTCCGGAAGAATGTTGAGCTGATTGCGGGGGCGCTGCGATGACGATTTCGGGTTTGGGGATAACGGCGCGGGATGTGGCGGTGGATCGGAGGGGGTTCCGTGCGCTCACGAACGTGAGCTTCGATATTGGTTCGGGCAAGCTTGTGGGGGTTGTTGGTCCGAACGGGGCGGGGAAGAGCACGCTGTTCGATGCTGTGGCGGGGGCATTGCCGCTTGCGGAGGGGGCTATTGATCTTCGGGGGGAGCTGGCGTATGTGCCACAGCGGGACAGCATTAATTGGAGTTTCCCCGCCACGGTGGAGGATGTGGCGATGATGGGGAGGTACAGCGTGGGGGGGTGGTTTCGGCGGGCGAGCAGGGGGGACAGGGATGTTGTTTGTTCGTGTCTGGAGCGCGTGGGGCTTTGGGATCGGCGGGCGTCGTCGGTGGCCAAGTTGTCGGGGGGTCAGCGTCAGCGGGCGTTCATTGCGAGGGCTCTGGCGCAGGATGCGAGCATTCTTATGCTGGACGAGGCGTTCAGCGGGGTAGATGTGGGTGCGCAGGAGGGGATTGTTGATGTGTTGCAGTCGCTGCGGGACGAGGGGCGGATTGTTTTGCTGGCGACGCATGATTTGACGAATATCGCGGAGCGGTTCGACTTGATTCTGTGCATCAACCGGCATGTGTGCGCGTTCGGGCCTCCGGCAGAGGCGTTTACGGTCGATGTGCTGGAGGAGTTGTACGGTTCGCACGGGATTGACCTGGGGGCGCAGGGGGGAGGTTCGTGGCGGAGGCACGCCCATGCTTGATACGCTCTTTGGTCCGTTTGAGTACGGGTTTATGAGGCGGGCGCTGGTTGTTTCGGTTCTGGTGGGGGTTATGTGTCCGCTGCTGGGGGCGTATGTGATTACGCGGGGCCGGGCGTTTATGGGGGACGCGCTTGCGCATTCGGTGCTGCCGGGGATGGCTGTTGCGTTCATGCTTGGGGTGAGCCCTTTTTTCGCGGCGGTTCCGGCGGGGGTTGTTGTTGCGCTGCTGATGGGTGCGGTGAGCCGTCGGACGGGGATAGCTGAGGATACGTCGATAGGGATTGTTTTCGCGGCGATGTTTGCGCTTGGTCTCGTGCTGCTTTCGAAGGGGAACAACATAACGGTGAACGTTGAGGACTTGTTGCTGGGGCAGGTGCTTGGGGTTTCGGGAACTGATGTGCTGGTGTCGCTTGGTTTGACTGGGGTCGTGATTGTGGGGCTGTACGGGTTTCACCGCCAGTTCGTTTACACGACGTTTGATCCGGTGGGTGCGGCGGTTGTGGGCATCCGGACGGGGTTAGTGGAGTACATGCTGCTGGGGTTGCTTGCGCTGGTGATTGTGATCGGGATTCAGGCGGCTGGGATTGTGCTGGTGATGGCGATGCTGGTGACGCCTGCGGCGACTGGCTACATGCTTGCGCGCAGGTTCGTGGGAGTGATGATTGTGGGGGCTCTTGCGGGGGCGGTGTCGGCGGTGGTTGGGCTTTATCTTTCGTTCTATGCGGATCTGCCGTCGGGGCCGGCGATGGCTTTGGTCGCGACGGCGCTGTTCGCGGCGGCGGCTCTGGTTAGGGAAAGGGGGGCGCTCAGGAGCGAAGCGTAGCGGTTAGGTTGTTCCATCTTTGATATCCGGCAGTATTTTCCGAACGGCTGAGTTTCTTGGGGCTCGGGATGGCCGGAGGGGCGCCTTCGTTGGTTTGTTGGAGGGAGGCGCTGGCGGGTTGTCTTGTTGATTGACAGGACGGCGTGGGCGGTTTTATGGTTGTGAGGACGGCAGCCGCAGGTTGACCACACAGCAACCCACAGGAGGATGGAATGACGACGCAGCAGCATACCCATGAGACTCACGAGTGCGACGGGCACGAGCATCACGCAGGCGAGCACATCCACAACGTTCACGAGTGCGATGAGCACGAGCACCACGGCGACGAGCCGGGGCACGTGCACAACGTTCACGAGTGCGACGAGCACGAGCACCACGCGGGCGAGCACATCCACGATCCCCACGAGTGCGACGGGCACGAGCATCACGCCTAGATCTGGAGGCGGCCAGCCGGCTGGCCGAAGTCTGCGCTAAAGGGCGGCTGCCCACTGGTTGCTATGGAGGGCCCTGTATTCCTTAGGGAACGCGGGGCCCTTTCATTCATGCTCGGCATCTGTGCTTGGCGTCGGCGCAGGGCTGGGTTGTCTGAGCGCGGGGGATTGAACGGACGGGGCGACTGCGAAGGGAAGGCAAGGGGGTAGGGCGGTTGTTGCTCTCCCTGCTGCGACTCGCCCTGCTGCAATCGGCTGCAATCGGCTACAATCGGCGGCGCGATGGCGCTCTCGAAAGAAGATAACGAGCTGTTGACGCGCGTTGGTCCCGGGACTCCTATGGGGGATCTGATGCGGCGGTTCTGGATTCCTGTGTTGCTTGCGGACGAATTGCCGGAGCGGGATGCTCCGCCCGTTCGCGTGAAGCGCTTGGGGGAGTACTCGGTGGCGTTTCGGGATAGCGAGGGGAGGCTGGGGCTGCTCGACGCGCGTTGTCCGCATCGGGGGGCTGATCTTTCGTTCGGGGTTGTTGAGGAGGGGGGGATTCGGTGCGGGCGGTGTTACTGGAAGTTCGATGTTGAGGGGAATGTGCTTGATCTGCCGCTGGAGCCGGCGGATAGTCCGTTGTGGCGGGAAGGGAGGGCGACTGCGTTTGGGGCGCGGGAGTTTGGGGGTTTGATCTGGGGTTACTTTGGGCCTCCGGAGGAGACGCCGGACTTGCCGGAGTTCGAGTGGACGCGGGTTGATCCGGCGCAGCGCTATCTCTCGCGTTTTCTTGTGGAGTGCAACTATATGCAGGCTGTGGAGGGGGGGCTGGACGCTACGCGGGTGGAGGCGCTGTTGCAGGCCGGGGCGATTGCTCCGGGGGGCGATTTGATGGGGGAGGACGCCGGGCATACGGTGCGCGCGAGGGAGACGGAGTACGGGTTGCTGGTTGGGACGGCGGCTGATCTGCCGACTGGGGAGGCGGATTTGCAGGTTACGCACTGGCTTATGCCGTTCTACACGACTGCGGCGGTTGAAAGGAGCGGGTTGTACGAGGGTGTGGCGTGGACGCCTATCGACGATGAGAGCACGATGGCGTTTCCGGTTACGTACGATCCGCGGAGGCCGCTGAGCAGGCGTTTGCTGGCGGAGATTCGGCGGGGGAGGCGCGTTCATCCGAGGCTTCAGGGGGATTCCGTCCGGCGGGAACGGAATAGGGAGAACGGGTACGTTCCGGATGGGAAGCAGCGTCCGAGCGATTTTGCGTCGCGGTTCGATACGGCGTTCGAGATGGCTCTTGCTTGCCAGGAGAGCATGGGGGCGATCGTTGATCGCTCGCAGGAGGAGCTTGGTCCGAGCGACGCTGCGGTAGAGGGGGCGCGCCGGGTTCTTATGCAGGCGGCTGTCGATTTGATGGAGGGGACGATTCCGGTAGTCGTTCACAAGGGGGAGGCGTACCGGGTTCGGTCGCATCAGGCGAGGGTTGATTCGGCGGAGGGTTTCGCGGAGGACGACGCTATCCGCCGAAGCGTGACCGCCGAGTTGTGACGGGGGCGCTTCGGGATATGGCTGCGCCGCTGGTTCTCTAGCTGTGGCTGCGCCGCTGGCTGGCTACTCCGGGACGCCGCTTGTTCGCAAGTTGGGCATCAATCCTGGGGCGGCGTTGGCTGTGGCGGATGCGCCGCCGGGGTTCGATGCGGCGCTTGGGGTTCTACCGGAGGGCGCAGGGCGCGTCGCGGACGCTGAGGCGAAGGTTGATGTGCTTATCGCTTTTCACTGGTCGCGGCGGGATCTAGAAGCTAGCTTCCTTCGGCAAGCGCGCCGCGTTGTCGCCGCGGGTTCGTACTGGGCAGCGTGGCCGAAGCGGTCGTCTGGAGTTCTCACGGATCTTACGGAGGATGCGCTCCGCGAGGTTGTTCTGCCGTCGGGGATGGTCGACGTTAAGGTGTGCGCTATCGATGCGATTTGGTCTGGTCTGCGATTCGTCGTTCGCAAGGAGCGTCGCGCGGACTGGCCGCCTCTTCTCTGATCGGCGCCGCGCCCGAGGGTGGGGTCGTTCCTGGGCTGGGAGGGGATAGGGGGGCGGGCGGCGCACGGGAGTCGGCGCTTCTCTGCGCGGGAGGGGGGCTGGGTCGCGGCGGAGTCGCGGGAGTCGGCGCTTCTCTGCGCGGGAGGGGGGCTGGGTCGCGGCGGAGTCGCTGGCGGTCTGCTGGGGAGCTGGAGAGGGGGGCGCGTGGGCGGCGGCAGTCTCTTGGGTTTGGGGGAGGAGGGGCGCGGGAGCGGCGGGGTTATTCTCCGATGGGGTAGATTTTGCGGACGTTGGCGTTGACGAGTTTCTGGATGGTTTCTTGCGGGAGGTGGCCGAGGTTGTTCGCCAGGACGCGGCGGGAATTCGGCCAGGGGGAGTTCGGGTGGGGGTAGTCGGTGGACCACATACAGTTGTCTTGTCCCCACCAGGAGAGCAGCTGCCCTCCTACGGCGTCGTTGAAGAAGGTGGCGTAGACGTTGCGGTAGAAGTAGGCGCTAGGGGGCATTGTGATGGGCACTGGGCGCTGGTCGATGAAGCGGTGGTAGTAGTAGTCCCACTGCTGGAGGACGAAGGGAATCCAGCCGATCTCGCTTTCGACGATCACGGCTTTGAGCTCGGGGAAGCGTTCGAAGACGCCGGTGTAGATGAGGTCGAAGAGGGAGTTGGAGACGCTCTGTAGTTTGAGGTTCACGGAGCCGCGGTGGGCGAGGAGAGGGTCGCTTTGGCGTGCGCCGAAGTTGACGCCTGCGCTGTAGTCGAAGCCGGTGAGGATGTGGAGGTGCACTGGGACGGCGAGTTCCTGGCAGGCGGCCCAGAGCTTGTCGTAGTGGCTGCTGGCGAAGGGGAGGTCGGGGTGTGGAACTTGCCAGACGAGGCCTCCGTAGAGGCCGGCCTCGTGGGTGCGGCGCAGTTCGGCGACGGCCTTGTCGATGTCGTAGGCGGGGATGCAGGCGATGCCGACGAGGCGTTTGGGGGAGACGGAGCAGTACTCGATGAGCCAATCGTTGTAGATGCGGAAGCAGGCTTCCTGGGCCTCGGGGTTTTCGAGGCTGAAGAGGCGGAGGCCCAGGGTTGGGTAGAGGACTTCGGCGGCGACGCCGTCGATTTCCATTTCGCTGACGCGTTCGTTGGGGTCGTAGCCGCCTGGTCGCTGGTCGGCCATTGCGTCGCCGGTTTTGGGGCGCGGGGGGAACGGGGGGACGTCGCCCTTGAGGGAGTCGGGGAGGCGCGAGCTCCAGAAGTCGGGTTCTTCCATCACGTGGGAGTCGGCGGAGATGAGGGCGAGGCCGGAGATGTCCAACAGGTCGGCGGGGGCGGGCTGGGCGGAGGTCATAGTTCTTCTTCCCTTTCCCAATTTCCTGGAGTGTGGAGCGGCGTTGCAGCGTGTGCGGCGAGGCTACGCTGGAGCGGGGAGAGCGTCAAACCGGCGGGGGCGGATGGGGCGAGGGTCAGCGGTTGTTGCGGCGGCGCCAGGGGAGTCGGAGTCTGGGGGAGGGTCGAGGCGGGGGGTTGCCGGGGCTGGCGCGCGCGCCGTCAGCGGGGCGTCTGCCGATTCGTTGCAGTATGCGCAGCCAGGCGAGGGGGTTTGCTTTGAGTCTGGGGGTTCGCCGGCGCGCGCTGAGGAGGTTGTTTCTGGCTTGCTGGCGCTGGAGCCGGCGGCGGGCTTCGGCGCGGATCTCGCGGGGTAGGCGCTCGTCGGCCATAGGTGGCTTCGGCTCGGCTCGATAGAGCGCTCTCTTGAGGCGCTTGTTCCAAAGGGCAGCCCAGCTTATGCCCCACATTGCTAACTCCGGGGTTTGCCGGCGCGGATGCACGGACGAGGCGGTACGGACGCGGGGACAGTGATTGCCTGTTATCTATCTATTATCGGGGGACGGACAGGCAACCGAAAGGGGAAAGGGGCGGTCGGTTCGGCTGTTTTGTGGTGTCCTCGCTAGAGGGCTGGCGTGGAGCGTGAAGGGGGCGAGGCGGGGGGGGGGCTCTATCGGGCGGTCCAGCCGAGGTCGATGGCGTAGGAGGAGCCTGTGATTGCGCCTGCGCTGTCGGATGCGAGGAACGAGGCGAGGTCTGCGACCTCGGCTGGTTCGATGAGGCGTTTCACGGCGGCCTGTTCGAGGATGACCTGGTCGATGACGTTCTCGACGGGGACGCCGGCGGTGTGGGCGAGTTGGGGGAGCTGGTTCTCGACGAGCGGGGTTCGGACGAATGAGGGGCATATGGCGTTGACGGTTATTCCGTAGGGGCCTGCTTCGAGGGCGGCCGCTTTGGTGAATCCGACGAGGCCGTGTTTGGCGGCGATGTATGCGGACTTGTTGGGGCTCGCTACGAGGCCGTGGATCGATGCGATGTTGATGATGCGTCCCCACTGGCGGGCTTTCATTCCGGGCAGGATCCGCTTGGCGAGCTGGAAGGGGGCGATGAGCATCACCTGGAGCAGGCGCGTCCACTCGTCGTCGGGGAACTGGTCTACGGGGGCGATGTACTGGAGGCCTGCGTTGTTCACGAGGATGTCGACGCCACCGGCGGTTGCGAGCGCGTTCTCGGCCAGAGAGCGGACGGTGTCCATACTGGCGAGGTCGGCTTGGATGAAGGTTCCGCCGATTGCGTCGGCGACGCTGCGGGCGGATTCGGAGATGTCGTTCACGATTACGGAGGCGCCGTCGCGGGCGAGTCGCTCGGCGATGGCTTGTCCGATGCCGCTTCCCGCGCCGGTCACCAGGGCTGTTTTGCGGTCAGGCGTCATGCGAGGTCTTTTCGGAGCGGACGCGGATGCCGACGGGGAAGGACATAGCGCCGTTTACGGCTCCGATGAGCGTGAAGACTGCGGCGATGGTCCGGGCGTCTTCAGGAGGGGGGGAGTCCGGCGTCGCGAAGGCGATGAGGGGGACGAGGACGATGAGGGCGCCGATGGCTGCTCCGAGGAGCTTGCCGACTCGGATGGTCGCCCGACGTCCGGCGGCGACGCCGGCGACCCAGGGGAAGAAGAGGGTTCCGCACACCCACAGGAGGGCGGCCCAGTCGCCGGTCCATCGGTTGACTGCGGAGATGGAGTAGAGGAGGGCGGCGGCGAGGGCAATCACGGCGAGGGAGCGCGCGAGGAGCGCGCGCGTTGTTAGTTTGGCGGTTGTCGTGGTTGTCACAGGCACTGTTTGCGCGGGGGGTGGTATGTGGAGCCGAAGCGAGAAGGCCGCTCTGAGCCGGGGGGCGCTGCTTGCGCGGGGATGGTATCATTGCGTTTCGTTGGAGGCCCATCGCGCCTCGCCCCGCGGTTGCGGGCTGGCGGCATACGCCTCGGGTTCCTCGCGATGGCCATTTCATCTTCTCCAACTTCTCCAACGTCAGCTTCAATCTCAACTTCGATGTCGATACGGCAGAGCATCGAGCGCGCCCTGGCGGGAGAGGAGCTTGGCGCCGCCGACAGTTATGCTCTGATGCGCGCGTCGGGGCCGGAGCTGGCGGCGCTGCTGTCCGCGGCTTCGGAGCTGAACGCTCGCGCGCGGCCTCATCGTGTGGCGACGTATTCGCGCAAGGTGTTTCTGCCGCTCACGAATCTCTGCCGCGATCGGTGCGGGTACTGCACGTTCGTGAAGGGTCCGCGTCAGCGCGGGGCCCATACGATGACGCCGGAGGAGGTTGTGGCTGTGGCGTCGCAGGGGGCGGCGCTCGGATGCAAGGAGGCGCTGCTTAGCCTGGGCGATCACCCGGAGCTGCGGCATCCGGAGATGCGCTCGACGCTGCGCGCGATGGGTTTCGGCTCTACGCCGGAGTTTGTCGCGGGGATGTCGCGGCTCGTGCTCGAGGAGACGGGGTTGCTGCCTCACGTTAACTGCGGGACGCTGAGCCTGGAGGAGATGGCGGAGATTGCTCCGTGGAACGCGAGCATGGGGATTATGCTTGAGAGCGCGAGTCTGCGTCTTCACGGGCCGGGAGGGGCTCACTATGGGTCGTCGACGAAGCGTCCTGAGCCGCGAGCGGCGACGATCGAGGCGGCTGCGGAGCTTGGGGTTGCGATGACGACGGGGATTCTCATCGGCATCGGGGAGACGGTCGAGGAGCGGGCTGAGGCGCTGCTGCTTATCCGCGATTTTCAGAGGCGGTTGGGGAATGTGCAAGAGGTGATTGTTCAGAATTTCCGGGCGAAGGGGGGGACGCGGATGCGGCGCTGGCCGGAGCCCTCGACGCTGGATATGCTGCGGACGCTCGCGGCTGCGCGTCTCATCTTCGGGCCGGGGATGAACATCCAGGCTCCTCCGAACCTGAACGCGGCGGAGCATCGGTGGTATCTACTGTGCGGGATCAACGATTGGGGGGGGATTTCGCCCCTTACCAGGGATTTCATTAATCCGGAGGCGGCGTGGCCGCAGGCTGAGGCGCTGAGGGCGACGACGGCGGAGGGTGGGTATACGCTTCGGGAGCGGGCGGCGCTCTATCCGGAGTTTGCGCTGGCTGGGGGCTGGGCGCCGCCGCGGGTCGCGCCGCGTCTGGCGGCGCTCGTCGACGGGGAGGGTTACGTGAAAGAGGAGCTTGAAGCATGGCGACGTTGAACGAGGATTATCGCGGCTTGACGGATCTGCGGTCGGGGTTGGAGTCGCTACTGGGAGGGGTTCCGCTCGACATCGCGCGCATTCTCGACAAGTCGCTTGGGGGCGGCGAGGTTAGCGCAACGGAGGGGGCGCGGCTGTTCGAGGCGGACGGGGCGGGGCTGCTCGCGCTGATGGCGACTGCGGACGAGTTGCGGCGCAGGGCGAAGGGGGATTATGCGACGTATGTTGTGAATCGGAACATTAATTTCACGAATGTGTGCATCAAGCGGTGCGGTTTCTGCGCATTCAGTCGCGATTTTCGCGCAGAGGAGGGGTATTTTCTTCCGCTGAACGAGATTATCCGGCGCGCGCGAGAGGCGGCGGAGCTTGGGGCGACGGAGATCTGCGTGCAGGCTGGGCTTCCGCCAAAGATGGAGGGTTCGCTGTATATCGATCTGACGCGCGAGCTGAAAGCCGAGCTGCCGCAGCTGCATATCCACGGTTTCTCGCCGGAGGAGGCGCTCTATGGGGCTATTCGCTCGCGGCGCTCGATCGAGGAGTATCTGATTGATCTGAGGGACGCTGGAGTTGGGTCGTTTCCGGGGACGTCGGCTGAGATTCTCGATCAGAGGGTGCGGGACAGGATTGCTCCTGGGCGCATCAGCGTTGAGCAGTGGACGGAGGTTGTGATGACCGCGCACAAGATCGGCGTACCGACTACGTCGACGATCATGTTCGGGCACATCGAGACTGGGCATCATCGCGCGGCGCACTTGGCGTATCTGCGGGACATTCAGAAGGCGACGGGGGGGTTCACGGAGTTTGTGCCTCTGAGCTTCGTGCATGAGGAGGCGCCGATGTTCGTCGAGCGGATGTCGGATGAGATGCGTCCGGGGGCCACGGGGGCGGAAGTTATCCGTATGCACGCTATCGGGCGGGTGATGCTGAACGGGTGGATCGACAACATTCAGTGTTCGTGGGTGAAGGAGGGGCCGAAGCTGGCCCAGATATTGCTTGCGTCGGGCTGCAACGACGTGGGGGGCACGCTTATCAACGAGAGCATTTCCACAGCGGCGGGAGCCTCGCACGGGCAGCTTACGCCTCCGTCGGAGCTTCGGCGGTGGATGCGGGATATCGGGCGCATTCCGGTTGAGCGGACGACGCTGTATGAGGCGCGGCGGGTTTACGAGACTGAGCCGGAATTGCCGGAGGCTTTGGACGTTGCGGCGCGGAATCCGGAGAGGTTCGGCTCGTATGGGCAGCTCATTAAGCTGGAGGCGTTCCGCTACGAGGGGCAGCGCGCGCCGACATTCGAGGGGCCGACGCTGCCCGAGGCGCTGGCGTTGGCGCGCGACGAGTAGGCTGCCGGGCGGGGGCAAGCCGCCGGAACGTTAGAATGGGAGGCGCTATGCGGAATGTGCTCGCCATTGCCGGAGGGGTCGGCGGCGCCAAGCTCGCGCTCGGTCTTGCCCGCGTCCTGCAGCCTGGCGAACTGACGGTTGTTGTCAATACTGGGGATGATGAGACGTTTCATGGTCTTCATGTTTCGCCGGATGTCGACAGTGTGATCTACGCGCTGGCGGGCCTGACGAACCGCGAGACGGGGTGGGGCGTGGAGGGGGATTCGTTCCGCGCGCTTGATACGCTTGGCAGGCTGGGGGGGGAGACGTGGTTCAGGCTTGGCGATGCGGATCTCGGGCTGCATCTGCGGCGGACGGAGTTGCTGGCGGAGGGGCGGACGCTGAGCGAGGCGACAGAGGCTATCGCGGAGGCGCTCGGCGTGAGGCAGAGGGTGGTTCCGATGTCGGACGATCGTGTGCGAACTGTCGCGATTACGGACAGGGGGGAGATGGCGTTTCAGGAGTATTTCGTTAAGTGCGGCTGCGAGCCGCGTCTGAGGGGGGCGCGGTTCGATGGGGCGGAGTCGGCTCGGATGTCGCCGGGTTTCCGGCGGGGTCTGGCGGAGGCGGATGCGATTGTTTTCTGTCCGTCGAATCCTGTTGTGAGCATTGGGCCGGCGCTTGCTGTTCCGGGCGTTCGGGACGCTCTGGGGCGTTCCAGGGCGCCGCGTGTGGCTGTTAGTCCACTGGTGGGGGGAGCGGCGGTTAAGGGTCCGGCGGCGAAGATGATGGCTGAACTCGGCGAGGATGCGAGCAACGCGGGGGTTGCGCGTCGCTATGCCGGCGTGGCGGACGCGCTTGTTATCGACGTTAGGGACGCGGCGGACGCTCCCGCAATCGAGGCGCTGGGAGCGGCTGCGCGCGTTGCGCCGACGCTGATGATGTCGGACGCGGACAAGGACGCGCTCGCGGAGCGCGTTCTGTTCTTTGCGGACGAGCTCCGGGGTCTGGGGAGGGTGGAGTCGTGAGCTCTGACGTTCTGGGGGAGGGGGCGACTTGCCGGTTCATTGTGCCGATGAAGCCGCTGGGGTTTGCGAAGATGCGCTTGCGGAACGATCTGCCGCCGTCGGTCTGCGATGCGCTGGCGCTGTTTATGCTGAGGGCGGCGCTGAGAGCAGCGGCGCCGGATCGCGGCGTGACGGGGAGCGGGATTTCCTGCGTCGTTGTCGGGGGCGATGAGTTCGTTCGCCGGATCGCGGAGGAGGCGGGCGCGGGGTGGTCGCCGGAGAGGGGGGAGGGCCTCAATGGCGCGCTCCGCGCGGCAATGCAGGACGCTTATGCTGAGGGGGTGGACGCGGCGGCGTACCTGCCTGGGGATCTGCCGCTGATTCGCAGTGAGGACGTTGTGAGGATTGCGCGCGCGGGATGGGAGCTGGGGAGGCCGGTTGGGGTTCCGGCGGAGGGGGACGGCGGGACGAACGCGCTGCTGATTCCGGCCGGGGCGGCGATGACGCCGGATTTGGGGGAGAACAGCTATGCGAGGCATTGCGAGGCGGCCAGGCGGGCGGGGGCGACGCTGCGGACGATGAGGCTGCCGCGCGTGATGGTTGATGTCGATACTTACGACGATGTTTCGCGCCTGATGCGGGTCTGGCCGGGTTTTGGGGCGCTGCTGGCGGAGTGGGAGGGGTGGATTCTCGGCGGTATGAGCGGGGCGTCGCCGGAAGGGGAGTTTCCCGGGGACGTTCTTTCCTATTCCTACGGGTAGAGCGAGGAGGGGTATGACGAAGCCGAATATCGGACTGCTGCTGGGGACGCGCGGGATGGTGATGAAGGCGCAACGCGAAGGGACGGCACCTTCCGCCGCGCCGATGCTGGCGCTTGCGGAGCGCGCGGAGGGGGCGGGGCTGGATTCTGTGTGGGTTGGCGATAGTCTTGTGTCGAAGCCGAGGCTGGAGCCTGTCGCGGCGATGTCGGCTATCGCGGCGCGGACCACGCGGGCGCGGATTGGCACGGCTGTGTTGCTTCCGGCGCTCCGGCATCCTGCGCCGCTGGCGCATAGCCTGGCGACTGCGGACATTGTCTCGAATGGCCGGATTGTCGTTGGGGCTGGGGTGGGCGGGGCTTTCACTGAGGATCAGCGTCAAGACTGGATCGCTGCGGGGGTTGATCCTGCGCGCCGCGCCGGGCGGTTTGTTGAGTCGGCGCGGATTCTGAAGCGGCTGTGGACGGAGGATGGCGTTTCGTTTGCGGGGGAGCATTTCAGTTTGTCGGACGCGACGCTTGATCCCAAGCCTGTGCAGGCGGGAGGGATTCCGCTGCTGCTGGCGACGCACTATCGCACGGGTTCGGAGGCGCAGGCGCGTCGGGCGGCGCGGTACGGGGACGGCATCATTGGGATTACTGACTCGCCCGAGCAGTTCGCGCAGACTGTCGCAAGGGTTGACGAGGCGAGGGTATCCGAGGGAAGGGATATGTCGTCGTTTGAGCGGGCGTACTATCTCACGGTGAATCTGGGGTCGGACAGGGGGGCGTCGGAGGCTGAGGCGCGCGATTTTCTGATGAGCTACTACAAGGTGGCGCACTGGGGTTCTTCGTGGGGGCCGTGGGGGACATCGGGGGAGGTGGCCGCGCGGATCCGCGAGTTCGCGGACGCAGGCGCGGACACGGTTATCGTGCGTTTCGCGTCGTGGGATCAGCAGGGGCAGTGGGAGCGGTTTGAGCAAGAGGTGTGGCCGGAGTTCACGTGAGGGGCGAGGGAGGGCATTGCGATGAGGCACAACGAGCTGACTGCGGAAGAGCGCTATGTGATTGAGATGAAGGGGACGGAGCGCCCTTTCTCGGGGGAGTACGATGACTTTTATGAGGCGGGGACGTATGTCTGCCGGCGCTGCAACGCAGAGCTGTATCGCTCGGGGGACAAGTTCGACGCGCGCTGCGGCTGGCCTGCGTTCGATCGCGAGGTCGACGGGGCGGTGCGGCGGTTGCCGGATCCGGACGGCGTTCGGGTGGAGATTGAGTGCGCGGCGTGCGGGGGTCATCTCGGGCACGTGTTCACGGGGGAGGGACTCACGGCGACGAACACTCGACATTGCGTCAACTCGCTCTCGATGCGGTTCATTCCGCAGCAGTGATCTGCCGCCGGGGCGTCGGTTTCGCTCTGTGGACTCGCATCCGGGAATCGGCGAGGGATGACGGGGGAGGGTTCTCCCGGCGCTTTCTGGTAAGGAGCCGAGAGCCGGGAGCGTGTTCCGGGCTGGGAGGGTTGAGGGGAGGATGATGAGGAGGAACGAGCATTTATGACGGAGAAGAACACGGCGCTGAGCGGGGGAGGAGCGAGCAAGGCGGTTTATGGCTCTGATTATGTGGTGGAGATTCTGCGCGCGCTTGGGGTGAAGCACATTGCGCTTAACCCCGGGGCGAGCTATCGGGGGCTTCATGATTCGCTTGTGAACTTCGGCAGCGGCGGGCCGGAGATTATTCTCTGCACGCACGAGGAGATTGCGGTGGCTATCGCCAACGGGTATTTCCGCGTTACGGGCGAGCCTATGGCCACCGGGCTGCACAACGTTGTTGGCCTGCAGCATGCGTCGATGGCCATCTTCAACGCGTGGTGCGATCGCTCTGCGATGCTGAATCTCGGGGGAGGGGGTCCGCAGGACGCGAATCACCGGCGGTCGACGGACTGGGTGCACACTGCGCTCGTGCAGGGCAATGTTGTGCGCGACTATGTGAAGTACGACGATCAGCCGAATAGCATCGAGGCTACTCCGGAGTCGCTGCTGCGAGCGATGCGGACGGCGATGACCGACCCCAAGGGGCCGGTGTACGTGTGCCTGGACTCGGATCTGCAGGAGGAGCGAGCGCCTGATGGTCTTCTTGTTCCGGACGTGTCGCTGTTTCGTCCGCCGGCGGCGCCGGCGCCGAATCCGGCGGCGCTGGAGGAGGCGGTTGAGCTTCTCGCCGGCGCCGCGTGGCCGGTAATCGTAACGGGGGAGATCGGGCGCAATCCGTCGTCGCTGCCGGCGGTTGTTGAGCTGGCTGAGACGCTTGCGTGCGGCGTTGTCGACGCGGAGGGTCGTTTCGGGTTCCCCAACACGCATCCGCTTGATCTGACGGCTGTCCGCGAGCGAGCGCTGAGCGAGGCGGATGTTGTGCTTGCGCTCGATACGCCTAGCCTGGGCGTGCCGCTTGGGCCGTCGGCGCGGGAGCGGGGAGCGCTGGCGCTGGCGACTCCGCCGGGATCGAAGGTGATTCATATCACGCTGCTTGATCAAGAGCGGCAGAATTGGGTTACGGACAATCAGTGGCTGCTGCCGGTGGCGGTTCCTATTGCGGCGGATACGGCGCAGGCGATTCCGCTGCTGACGTCCGCGCTGCGGGAGCGTTTGTCTGGGGCGATGCAGGGGAGCAGGAAGGAGGAGCGGCGGATGCGCGCGGCAGCGATGCATGAGGAGGCGCGCGCCGCGTCGGCCCGGTGGGTCGCCGATAACTGGGACAGGACGCCAATCTCGACGGCGCGTCTGTACGGGGAGATTGCGGAGCGGGTGAAGGGGGTGGAGTGGGCGATGGTTCATACGCACGGCCGGCGGGCCCGGGATGTGCTCGAGCTGACGGAGGGGGCGCACGAGCTTGGCGGGGGGCGCGCCGGGGGAGTTGGGTATGGGTTGCCGTCGTCGGTGGGTGCGGCGCTTGCCTACAAGGGGTCTGGGCGGTTGTGCATCAGCGTGCTGGGGGACGGGGATTTTCTGATGACGTCGAACGCGCTGTGGACGGCGTCGCACTACGGGATTCCGCTTCTTGTTGTTGTGTTCAACAACAGGTCGTACTACAACGATGAGGAGCATCAGGAGCGGATGGCTCGCTGGCGCGACCGTCCGGTGGAGAATAAGGGGGTAGGGATTCAGATAAGGGATCCGGATCCGGACTTTGCGACGCTTGCCAAGGCGTTCAGCGTTGCGGGGTTTGGTCCGGTGAATAGTCCGGGGGAGCTGGGTTCGGCGCTTGATGCGGCCATCGAGATTGTGCGGGCGGGCAAGCCTGCGGTGGTGGATGTGGCGACGCAGCCGCGGTAAGGCGCAGTGGAGGCTTCGCGGGTTCGGCGCTTGCTTGGGCGGGATGCGCGTTCGAGTTGTGTCGAGCAAGGAGAGTTGATGGCTGCGAGTTGGGGGCTGCCGGCGCTGGGCGGAGCGTCGCGGGGGAGGGCTCTGGGATGCTCTAAGGGGGAGGGCTTCTGTGGTATATTCATCAATGGTTCAATGGGTTGCAGCACTTCTGAGGCAGGCGGTCGGAACTATGGCTGATCACGACGTTCTGGTTGTGGGGGCGGGACTCGCAGGGATGCGCGCGGCGATCGCCGCGCATCGGGCGGGCGTTAATGTGGCGATGATGAGCAAGGTGCATCCGGTTCGCAGTCATTCGAATGCGGCGCAGGGAGGGATCAATGCGGCGCTCCGAGGGGCTGAGGATTCTGTTGACTCTCACGTGTTCGACACGGTGAAAGGCTCCGACTATCTGGGGGATCAGGACGCTATCGAGTACATGTGCATCGAGGCTCCGCAGGAGATTATCGAGCTCGAGCATATGGGGGTGATTTTCAATCGCGACGAGGAGGGCCGGCTGGGGACGCGGGCGTTCGGTGGGGCGAGCTATGCGCGCACGTTCTTTGTGGCGGACATCACTGGGCAGGCGATTCTGCATGTGATGTACGAGCAGATCATCAAGGCTGGCGTTCGGTCGTACGAGGAGTGGTTCGTCACCGACCTTCTTATTGAGGATGGGCAGTGCCGTGGGGTGGTGGCGATCGAGATGCTGACGGGCCGGGTTCAGGCGGTTACTGCGAAGGCGGTGATTCTCGCGACGGGAGGCGTCGGGCGGGCATTCGAGCCGAGCACGAACGCGCTCATCTGCACGGGGGACGGTTTGGCGCTTGCCTATCGGGCAGGGGCGACGTTGCTTGATATGGAGATGGTGCAGTATCACCCGACGACGCTTGCGGGGAATGGGGTGCTGTTGTCGGAGGCGGCGCGCGGGGAGGGGGCTTATCTTCTTAATTCGAAAGGGGAGCGGTTCATGGATCACTACGCTCCCAAGATGCGGGAGCTTGCCTCGCGGGATGTTGTTTCGCGTTCGGAGCAGACGGAGATTGAGGAGGGGCGGGGGGTGAACGGTTGCGTGCTGCTCGATCTTCGGCATCTGGGCCGCGAGTTGATTATGACGAAGCTGAAGTATATCCACGAGGTGGCGCGGGACTATGCGGGGGTGGATATGGTTGAGGAGCCGGTGCCGATCCGGCCCGGTCAGCATTACATTATGGGGGGGATCAAGACGGATGTGGACACGCGCGCCTGGGACGTTACGGGCGGGGCTGGTTGGGATGGGCCTCGGGGGCTGTTCGCGGCTGGGGAGACGGCCTGCGTGAGCGTGCATGGTGGGAATCGTCTTGGCGCGAACTCTCTGCTGGAGACGGTTGTGTTCGGGAAGCGCGCGGGGGAGGTTGCGAGCGCGTACGCGAGGGAGACGGCTGATTTTCAGGCGTCGGAGGCGCATACGCGCGACGCGGAGACGCGCATAAGGGGGTTGATGGAGCGTCCGGACAATGGGCTGATGACGGCTGCGTTGCGGTTGGAGTTGGGGCAGACGATGAACGAGCATCTTGCGGTGTTCCGGTCGGAGGAGGGGATGCAGGCTGCGCGTGAGAGCGTTCAGTCGGTGAAGGAGCGTTATCAGACGACGCCGTTGAAGCACAGGGGGAGTGTTTACAACACGGATCTGCTGTTTCATATGGAGCTTGGCTATATGATTGATGTTTCGGAGGCGGTGGCGGCCTCGGGTCTGCTGAGGAGGGAGAGCAGGGGGGCGCACTTCCGGCGGGATATGCGGGAACGGAACGATGAGGAGTGGCTGAAGCACACTACTGCGCGCAAGGGTGAAGACGGGCCGGAGGTGGGCACGCTGCCGGTCGCCATTACGCGATGGGAGCCGCAGGCGAGGGTTTATTAGGGGGTCTGGCAGGCGCCGCGGCGCTATGCGGGGCTCAACAACGGCTCTAGGCCCGGGCGCAGGGGTTCTTGATGGACGGCGCGAGCGGGTTCTGAGAGAGGACAAAGCAGATGCGGGTTACAGTAAAGGTTCGACGGTACGATCCGGAGACTTCCGAGCAGCCGGGGTTTCAGGAGTACGAGGTCGAGACGCCGGACCACTTCACGGCGCTTGACGCACTGGTGAAGATTCGCGAGGAGATTGATCCGAGCTTGGCGCTTCGGTGCTCGTGCAGGGCGGCGATCTGCGGGTCGTGCGCGATGCGGGTTGGGGGTCAGGCGCGGCTTGCGTGCAATACGCGGCTGAGCGCGGTGGCGGAGGACGGGGGGTCTGTTGAGATTGAGCCGATGGGGAATCAGCGGGTGGTGAAGGATCTGGTGATTGATCTGCAGCTGTTCTGGGGGAAGGTGCGGGCGGTGGAGCCGTATCTGCAGCCGGATGTTGTGCCGGAGGAGGAGTTCATCGCCTCGAACAGGTCGATGCTGAATCTTCTTACGCCGATGGGCTGCATTATGTGCGGGGCTTGCGTGTCGGACTGCACGGCTCTGGAGGTGGACAAGAACTTTTTGGGTCCGGCCGCGCTGGCGAAGTCGTACCGGTTCGTGGCCGATCCGCGGGACGACAGGAAGAGGCAGCGGCTGGATACGCTGAACGAGTATGGGGGAGCGTGGGATTGCACGCGCTGTTATATGTGCGTGGAGGTTTGTCCGAAAGGCGTCGCGCCGATGGATCGGATTATGGAGTTGCGGGAGGAGCTGATGCAGGCGGGGGCGACGAACACGCCGGGCGCACGGCATGTGGAGTCGTTCGCGAAGTCGGTGTCGCGGTCTGGGTGGCTGGACGAGACGATGCTGGCGGTTGATTCGTGGGGGAAGTTCAATGTTCCCAAGCTGCTGAGCCAGGCGCCGCTGGGGATTCGCGCGTTGCGTCGCGGCAAGTTCCGGTTGCCTGGTCCGTTCCATCACAAGCGGCCGGGGCATCAGCAGGTGCGGCGGCTGTTCGAGCGGCTGGGCGCCGCCCGCAAGTAGCGCTGGCTGGTCGTCTTACTATGCGTAAGGAGCAACGATGAAGTATGCCTTCTACCCAGGGTGCGTGGCTCACGGGGGCGCGCCGGAGCTGTACGCGTCGACTATGGCGATTGCGAGGAAGCTGGATCTTGAGTTGGAGGAGATTGTGGGGGCCGCCTGCACGGGGGCCGGCGTTCTGCAGGAGAAGGGTCTGAAGCTTGGGGACACGCTGAACGCGCGGACGTTCGCCATGGCGGAGCGGATGGGGTTGACGACGATTCTCAATATCTGCTCGACCTGTCAGGGGGTGATGGCTCAGGCGAATCACCGTTTGCTTGCGGACCCGGACTATCTGGCGGAGGTGAATGAGGAGCTCAGGCAGGAGGGTCTGGAGTACACGGGACGGGTGGTGATTAAGCATTTGGCGTGGGTGATTGTGGAGGAGGTTGGCATCGAGCGGCTGAAGAGCTGCGTGACGAATCCGCTGCCTAATCTGCGAGTGGCGCCGTTCTACGGGTGCTACATCCTGCGCCCGTCGTGGGCGCTTGGTCTCGACGAGAATCCGGGGCGGGAGCAGTATCTCGAGCAGATTATTGAGGCGTGCGGGGCGGAGCCGGTGAATTTTCCGGGGCGCACCAAGTGCTGCGGTTTTCCGATTATGCTGATTAATGAGCGGAATTCGATGGCGATGGTCGCCAATCATACGGTGAGCGCGCGCGAGCACGGGGCGGACGCGATGGTTACGCCTTGCCCGCTGTGTCATCTGAATCTCGATGGTCAGCAGCCCAGGGCGGCGGCGCAGCGCGGGGAGAAGATTGGGATGCCCATTCTGCATCTGCCGCAGATGATTGGGCTGGCGATGGGATTATCGGAGGGGGATCTGGGGCTGGGGCGTCACATTGTGAGCACGCGGTCGGCGCTCGCGAAGGCGAGCGTTCGGGCGTAGGTTCGGGGGAGTTGTTTTCGGCGAGGGTCTGCGGCTACGGGGCGAAGCCGATGTCTTCTTCGTAGCTGGCCATCACTTCGCGCGCGATTTCCTGAAGCGTCTCGAAGTCGTCGGGATCGTCTGAGGCGCCGGGGGAGCCGGGCGGGGCTTCTGGATCGTCGTTGTTGGGGGCGGACTCGAACTCTTCTTTGCGGCTGCGGTCGAACGCGTTGCGGAGCACGAGGGCGGCGGCGCGTTGCGTGTGGGCGAGGAGGAGGCCGTATTCGAAGGAGACGCTGATGGCGCTCTGCGCGGTCTCGATGTCGGCGCGCTCTATCTCTGCGAGGCTGTCCAGCAGCTCGCTGATGAAGTCTGCGGGAGCGGGCGGTTCGGTGGAGCGCCGGGCATCTGTCGCGGCCTGCGCCAGGGGGGCGCGGCACGCTTCGATGACGGAAGAGGCATCGTCGCCATGCGTTTGGGCGAGCGCGGGTTCGATGCGTTCGGGGAACTCGACGCCGACTGCGCAGCCGATGGCGAATGCGAGGGCGCTTCCCAAGGCTACGCCGTCTACGTCGTAGAATGTTTCGTCGCCGTGCTCGCGGGTTTCGACGTTCTCGATCACGAGGGCTGTGATGATGTCGGTGAAGGCGATGGGGGCGTCGTCGGAGGGTTCGCGGGGCTCCAGGGGGATGATCAGGTCTGACATAGTTGTCTATTGTAGCCGGAGGCGCGGAGCGGGGTTTTCGCGTTCGCGGGAGCGGCGGTGAGGGAGGGTAGGCGTCCGGCGCGGCGTGGTAGCCTTGCGGGAGAGTCGATCTTGCGGGAGGAGCGCGGATGAGCACAGGACTGCTCGACGGGAAGGTTGCGATTGTGACGGGGGCGGGGAGCAGCCGGGGGATGGGGCGGGTGATGGCGCTGGCGTTTGTGGAGGCGGGCGCGCGGGTTGCGATGCTGGACGTCGACGCGGCGTCGCTCGACAGGAGCGTACAGGAGGCGCGGGAGGTCGGCGGGGCGGACTCCGCGATAGGCGTCGTGACGGACATCGCCAGCTGGGAAGATGCTCAGCGGGCGGCGCAGGACACGATCGAGCGGTTGGGCGGGCTGCATATTCTGATCAATCATGCGGGGGTGAATCCGCGGCTGGCGGGTCTTCCGGAGGGGGAGAATCCGGCGTTCTGGGAGCTGCCGGTCGGGGTGTGGTCGCGGATGGTTGATGTGAATGCGAGCGGGCCGTTCTATATGGCGCGCGCGGCGGTAGGGCATATGGTTGCGCAGGGATGGGGTCGGGTTATCGGGGTGACGACGAGCCTGGATACGATGATCCGCAGTCTGCCGTATGGGCCGACGAAGGCGGCGCATGAGGCGCTAGTGGCGTGTATGGCGTCGGAGACGGCGGGTACGGGGGTGACGGTGAACGCGCTGCTGCCAGGCGGGGGGACGAATACGAATTTCGGGGGCGATGGTCCGCCTGATCCTGAGAGGCTGGAGCCGGAGATTATGGGGCCGCCGGCAGTGTGGCTGGCCTCGGATGCGTCCGGCGAGGTGAATGGGAGGCGCGTTATCGCGATGTACTGGGATCCGTCGAGGACTCCGGAGGAGAATCTGGCGTCGGCGTCGGCGCCTGCGGCGTGGCCGCAGCTTGGGCGTCAGGGGGTGGGGCGGTAGTGGGGTGAGGCTGGTGGGGGGTCAGTGGTGCGCGTGGGGAGGGCGCGGGTTTCTCGTCGTCCGAGCGAGGTGGGCGGCGAGGGAGCCTTAGCGAGGAGCGCGGGAGGGGGGCTAGCTCCTCTACTCGTCTATCGTCCAGCAGCGCCTGGGCGGAGGCGCGCGGGGAGAGGGGGCGGCGTTCCGGCGGCGGAGCCGGCTTGCCTAGGCCTGAGGTAGGCGCGCGGGGAGAGGGGGTGCTGTTCAGTCCCGCTTGCAACACAAGGAGGCCTGAGGTAGGCGCGCGGGGAGAGGGGGCTAGCTCAGCTTCGTCAGGGCCACGGCGTCTGCGGCGTCTTCAGGAAGGCGACGGCGAGGCCGGAGGCCAGCCCAGCGAGGGGCAGGGGCTGCCGCGCGCAATCTGGGGGGAGCGCCTCTACGCGCTTGGGGCTTCCAAGCCGTAGCCGCACTCGGCGTCGACGCCTGGGGAAAACGCCCTATGCGGTTGGGGCGTTCGGCATATTCACGAACGACCGAATACCGGCTTGGGAACGCCTTATGCGGTTGGGGCTTTGGCCATTATGGCGATTAGTTCGCGGACGGCGTCGGCGGAGGCGTTGAGGGCGGTCTGTTCGTTGGGGGTTAGGTTCAGTTCGATTACTTTTTCGACGCCGCCGGCACCGAGGATGACGGGGACTCCCATATAGATGCCGTCGATTCCGTATTCGCCTTCGAGGAGGGCGGCGCAGGGGAGGAGGCGCTTTTGGTCGAGGAGGATGGCGTCGACCATTTCGGCGACGGCGGCGGAGGGGGCGTAGAAGGCGCTGCCGGTTTTGAGGAGGGCGACGATTTCGCCGCCGCCGCTCTGGGTGCGTTTGATGATGCGCTCGAGGGCTTCGGGGCTGAGCAGGCCGCTGATGGGGACGCCCCCTATGGTGGTGTAGTTGGTTAGGGGCACCATCTGGTCGCCGTGTCCTCCGAGGACGTAGGCTTGGATGTCTTTCACGGAGACGTTGAGCTCCTGGGCGAGGAATGTGCGGAAGCGGGCGGCGTCGAGGACGCCAGCCATTCCGACGACGCGGTTCTTGGGGAATCCGGCGAGGTCGTAGGCGTACTGCACCATTGCGTCGAGGGGGTTGGAGACGATGATGAGGACGGCGTTGGGTGAGCGGGCGGTTACTTCTTTGACGATGGAGGCCATGATTTTCATGTTGGTGAAGAGGAGGTCGTCGCGGCTCATTCCTGGTTTGCGGGCGATGCCTGCGGTGATGACGACGATGTCGGAGTTTGCGGATTCGTCGTAGCTGTTGGATCCGGTGATGGAGGCGTCGACGCCGAGGACGGGGCCGGATTCGGCGATGTCGAGGGCTTTGCCCTGGGGCATATCTTCGACGACGTCGATGAGGACGATGTCTATGTAGCCGCGTTCGTAGAGGCGCTGGGCGGCGGTTGCGCCGACGTTTCCAGCGCCGACGACGGTGACTTTCTTGCGTGTCATAGGCGGGGTGTTGGTCCTTCCTGTGTGCTAAAACCCAAAGCCAAAGCCGAACGGGTCGTTTTCCCGACGTCGCTTGGCTGTCCTTGCCTTCCTTGCGGAGACGGCCTTGGCGATTGCCTCGAATTTAGCCAGCGGGATCGACCGTGCAGGCGGGAGCGTGGCAGGGAGTATGTCCTTGAAGCGACGGCGGAACTCTGCATGAGTCAGGTCGCCCTTTCGCGTGTTGCAGGGCCCACAGAGAAGTTGCAGGTTTCGGGGGGTCTCTTTTCCGCCTCTAGAGAAGGGCGTCTTGTGGTCTACCTGCCCGTCGCCAACCCTCAATCGCACCCCGCAGTACATGCACCTGCCCCCCTGGAGCTTGTGCAAAGGGGCTTTCCAGTCCTTGAGAGCAGGGCGGCGTCGCTCATCCTCGAACCCAAAGAAGTTCATGCTTCCCTCCGTACTTCCTGATTCCTTTCTAGCTGCGGACGTAGGTTTGCCATTTTTGTTTGAGGTCGGGGTCGTTGACGGTGTCGACGATGTACTGGCCGAATTCGGCGGTGGTGGCGCCGTTGCTGCGTCCGGTGGTTACGGCCTTGCGCTCGTATTGGCCGCATACGTCGAGGGCCATGTTGACTTTCTCGCCGAGTTCGGGGAAGCCGATGTGGTCGAGGAGCATGGCGCCGGCCCGGACCATTGAGCTTGGGTCGGCGTATTGGGCGCGGCCTTCGGCGACCATTCGTGGGGCGCTGCCGTGGATGGCTTCGAACATTGCGTATTCGAGGCCGATGTTGGCGGAGCCGGCGGTTCCGACGCCGCCCTGGATCTGGGCGGCTTCGTCGGTGAGGATGTCGCCGTACATATTGGGGAGGGCGAGGACCTGGAATTCGTTGCGTCGGGCGGTGTCGATGAGCTTGGCGGTCATGATGTCGATGTACCAGGCGTCCCAGGATATGCCGGGGTAGTCTTCGGCGACTTCGCGGGCGACGTCGAGGAATTTGCCGTCGGTGGTTTTGACGATGTTGGCTTTGGTGACGATGGTTACGCGTTCTTTGCCTGTTTTCTGGGCGTGGGCGAAGGCGGCGTTGATGATGCGTCGGGATCCCTGGGTTGTGATGACGCGGAAGTCCATTGCGAGGTCGTCGGTGATGTTGAGGCCGTTGGAGCCGAGGGCGTACATGTCCTCGGTGTTTTCGCGGAAGAACGTCCAGTCGATGTTTTCGGCGGGAATCCGGACGGGTCGGACGTTGGCGAAGAGGTCGAGAGCTTTGCGCATGGAGACGTTTGCGCTCTCGATGTTTGGCCATCCGTCGCCTTTTTCGGGGGTGTGGGTGGGTCCTTTGAGGGTTACGTGGCAGTTTTTGATTTCGGCGAGCACGTCGTCGGGGATTGATTGGAGTTTTTCGGCGCGGTTCTCGATGGTGAGGCCTTCGATGTTGCGGAATTGGATTTTGCCGGCGGCGACTTCGTGGGCGAGGAGTTGTTCGAGGACGCGCTGGGATTCGTAGGTGATGGTTGGGCCGATGCCGTCGCCTCCGAGGAGGCCGATGATGATGGGGTTAATCTGGGAGTAGTCGGCGGGGTCGGGGGCTTGCTTGAGGCACTCTACGCGTTCGAGCTGGCTCGCGACGAGCCCTGCGAAGTGTTCCTTTGCTGCTTCGATAACGGCATTGTCGGCCAAGATGCGGCTCCTTTCTCGTGGGGCGTGGGTTTGATGGGAAGAGGATGGGGAGGTTGGGGCGCGACTCCGAACGATGGGATTCGAGGCAGGGGCGAGCTCGGGCATCGGCTCCGTGAGGGTCAGGCGGGATTATAGGAGCGCGGCTTGCAGCGGGCAAGGCGAGGAGGGGGAATGGGGCGCTAGGGGGCGGGTTCGAATACGAGTTCGGGGATGACGACTTCCCAGGAATCGCGCCGGATGCTGGTTTGGTAGCGAGGCTCGGAGAGGTCGCGCGCCCAGGTTGCGATGGCGTAGACGGAGGCGTAGGCGGGTTTCATTCCGGTGGGAGGTTTGAAGTCGTGGGCGAGCTGTCCGACGACGCGTCCGTTGGGGTCGGTTAGTTCCCAGCGTTCTCTTTCGTGGACTGCGAGGGGGTCGCCGGGGGAGAGCGAGGCGATGGCGCGATGGACGGGATCGTCGTGGGGTTTGTAGCCGGCGAAGCTGAGGAAGACCTTGCGGAGGCTGAGGGTTCGATAGACGCGGGCGAGCTCGGGGGGCGCGGGGGAGTTCGCTGGGGGGACTTGCCGTACGAGGACGCTGGGGTTCTGCTGGAGGCGGTCGTGGAACGGGTGGCGCCCGATGAGGCGCGCGAGGGCGAGGGAGGTTCGGGCGCGGGTCATTGCGACGTAGTAGAGGCGGCGTTCGGCGTCGATGTCGTGCTGGTCGCGCCAGCCTCCGTCGAGGACGACTACGTGGTCGAACTCGAGGCCTTTGGCGCGGTGGGCGGTGAGGAGGAGGAGGCCGCGCTGCCGCCGGCGGGCGTCGCGGGTCCACTCTGCGAGCCATTCTATGAACGAGTCGACGGGGATTTCGGGATCGGCCGCGTCTGTATCGAGCGCGTGTTCTTCGACGGCTTCGCGGAGTAGTTCGATCCAGGGGCCGGGGGGCTGTTTGCTGAGCCAGGCGCGGAGGTCGGCGCTGGCGACGCAGCGGGTCTTGCGGTCGCGCAGCCAGGCGACGAGGGCTTGGGTTTCGCGCAGGCGCCAGATTCCGGTGAAGTCTTCGTTCGCGGCTTGCACGGGGATGCCTTCGAGCTCGCAGAGGGCGCGGACGGGGTGGAGGAGGCTCCAGCTGCGGGCGATGACGGCGCACGACGACCAGTTCCAGCCGGGGTGGAGGGCGGCGAGCCGCTGGAGTTCGGCGACGGCGGCTTGCGCCTGGGCTAGCTTGTTGGCGGCGGGGAGGATCTGGACTCGGCCTTTGGCGACGGGGTCTCGGCGTGTCCATTCGCCGCCGGGAGGGTCGTTTCTGCGGGCGGGGTTGATGGCGATGGGGTTGCGCGCTTTCATTCGGCGCGGTCCGGGGTCGATGACTGCGTTGGCGGCGCTGATGATGTGTTGCGTCGAGCGGTAGTTGCCGGTGAGGAAGGCGGGTTTGGCGTTGTAGTCGCGCTCGAAGCGTCGGATGAATTCGACGGATGAGCCTTTGAACGCGTAGATGTTCTGGTCGTCGTCGCCTACTGCGAAGAGGGTGAGTTTGTCGTCGGCGTCGGGGAGGGTTCTTCCTGCGAGGGCTGAGATGAGGTTGTATTCGTCGGGGCCGATGTCCTGGTATTCGTCGACGAGGATGCGTCGGAATCCGGCGAGGAGTCGGGCGCGCTGGTCGTCGATTTCCTCTGGGGGTAGGCCGTCGCCGCGGAGGAGGGAGACGGCGTTGCGGAGGATCTCGCGGAAGCGTTCGTCGTCGGGGTTGCTGGCGTGTTTGGCGAAGCTTGCGCCGACGAGGCGCATAGCGAGGGCGTGGCAGGTGAGCACGAGCACGCCTTTGGCGTCGTCGCCGATGAGGTCGGCGAGGCGTCGGCGGATGTCTACGGCGGCGTGGCGGTTGTAGGCGAGGGCGAGGATGCCGCGGGGGTTCTCGCGGCGGACACGGACGAGGTAAGCGATGCGGTGGACGAGGGTTCTGGTTTTGCCGGAGCCTGGTCCGGCGAGCACGAGGATGTTGGCGCGCTCGCGGTCGTCGGCGACGATGCGGCGCTGGAGGGGGTTGTTGAGGCTTTCGCAGATGGCGTTCCAGGATTCGGGGGTTGTTTGGAGTTCTGTGTTGCGATCGGGGAGCCAGCGTCGGAGGAAGGCGCCGGCTCCCATAGTGAAGTAGTCCATCGTCATACGGAGGGCCTCGGCCATAGTTTGGAGTCCGCGCTGGGCGTACTCCATCATCACGTGCACTTGCAGCGTTTGCGCGTCGTAGTGGAGGCGGAGGGGTTTGAAGTCGGACTCGGCGAAGCCGCGTTTGCCGGGGATGAGGCGGATGGTCATAGCGGAGCGGAATACGGCGAGTCCTTTGTTGAGGCGGATGATTTCGAGTTCGTGCATCCAGAGGAGGGCTCTCTCCATCAGTTTTCGGGGGTCTCTGGATTCCTGCTGGAGGAGCAGGTCGCTGCTGACGACGGCTTGAAGCTCGCTGAGGGAGCTTTCGACGAGGAGGTCGGCGCCTCTGCTTTGGGGCTGTAGTTTGCTGAGCAGATGGGCGAGTTCCCGGTCGGCGGCTGCGCGGCGGCGTTCGGCGGTTTTCTCGAGGTCTTTCCATTCGCGCTGGAGGGTTACGCGGATGGTTTCGCGGTCGCGTCCCTGGAGGCTGAGGCTTCCGCCGCTGCTTCCTTCTTCGCCGCCTTCGCCGCGTCCGTCGGCGGCGATGCTGCGGATGGTTTCGCGGTCGCGTCCCTGGAGGCTGAGGCTTCCGCCGCTGCTTCCTTCTTCGCCGCCTTCGCCGCGTCCGTCGGCGGCGATGCTGCGGATGATGGCTCGCACGCGTTCGGGGAGGGCTTGGGGATGGCCTTTGTCTTTGAGTTGCTGGCTGAGGAGGCGGATGTTGAGCGGGGAGGAGTCGCCCCTGGCCATATCGGGGCAGGTTTCTTGCAGGAGTTGGATGAGGTCGCGCTCGATGGCTGCTGATTCTTCGAAGCGCTGGCGGGAGGAGCGGGGCACGCCGGCGTGGACGAATGCTGTGAGCGCGGTGATGTTGCGGGAGACGCCGAGTTTCTCCAGGTCGTAGAGGGCGTTCCGAACGCCCTCTGGCGACAGGCCTGCCGCTGCCATGAGTTCGTCGGTGGAGACGCCGTCGTCGGGGCTGGCGTTCAGGAGTTCGCGGGTGAGGTCGAGGAGTTTGCGGCGGTAGTCGTCGGAGATGGGGGCGTCGGCGAGCTTTTCCCTGGCTTCGTCGAGCGCTTGGACTTGGGGTTGGGGGAAGATGCGCGTTTCGTTGGCTTCGCGGGAGAGGAATTGGGCTTCTTCCAGCCAGCTCACTGCGGTGCGGACGCGGGTGTCGTCGGTTGCGGAATCGCGTTCGAAGTCGTGGTGGTCGTCGCCGAGGAGGATTTCGCCTGAGGTGGCGACGACCTCGCCGTTGAGGCGTTTTCGGCGGTCGAGGTTGCGGAGGGCTTTCAGGACGGCGTGGATGTCGCGGCGTGTGAGGCGTGAGCGGGCGGAGAGGGTGAACTGGCGTTCGACGTCTTCTTTGGTGTAGAGGAGGACGCAGCGGGCGGCCTGCTGGTCGCGACCTGCGCGTCCTGCCTCTTGGAGGTAGTTTTCGAGGGAGCCGGGGATGTCGGCGTGGATCACGAGGCGGACGTTGCTTTTGTCGATGCCCATTCCGAAGGCGTTGGTGGCAGAGATGACGCGAAGGTCGTCGTTGATGAAGCGCTGCTGGACGTCTTTCTTGCGCTCTGGGGTGAGGCCGCCGTGGAAGTAGTCGGCTTGCAGGCCTGTGGATTGGAGGAGCTCGGCGACTTCGCGGGCGTGGTTGCGGGTTGAGCAGTAGACGATGGCGCCGCCGTCTTCGTTGGGTATGCCGTCTTCGATGAGCTGGCGGATGTGGTTGAGCTTGTCGGCGCCGGTGGTTTGCTGGACTTCGAAGTCGAGGTTTTCGCGGCGGGCTCCGCCGTTGAATTCGTGGAGCTCGACGCCGAGTTCTTTCTTGAAGTAGTCCTTGATTTCGTCGCGGACGTCGAGGGTGGCGGTGGCGGTGAGGCAGAGGATGGGGGGAAGGGGTTGGGTTTCTCCGGTGCGCTGCTTGATGAAGCGGGCGACGTAGCGGTAGTCGGGTCGGAAGTCGTGGCCCCATTTGGAGAGGCAGTGGGCTTCGTCGAGCATCCAGGCGCCGATTTCGCGCTGGTTGAGGGCGTTGCGCACTGCGACGCTACGGAGCTGTTCGGGGGCGATGATGAGGATGCTGGCGTCGCCGAGGCGCACGCGGTCGAGGGCTTCGGCGCGCTCCGGGGGCGAGAGGAGGCCGTTGATGGCGACGCAGGAGGCGATTCCTTTTTGCTTGAGGTTTTCGACCTGATCGGCCATCAGGGCGACCAGGGGGGAGATGACGACGGTGAGCGCGCCGGTTTTGTCGTAGCGGGAGAGGGCGGGGAGCTGGTAGCAGATGGATTTTCCGGCGCCTGTGGGCATTATGCCGAGGGCGTGTTTGCCGGCCATTGCGGCGTCGGCGATGGATCTTTGGAGAGAGGCGCCGTTGTTGTCGGCGGGTTCGGGACGGAAATCGTTGAATCCGAACCAGCGCCGCAGTTCCTTGCGGGCGTCGTGGCGGTCGCTGCAGAACCCGCACGCGCTGTCGCCGCAGGGAGAGTCGCGGAGGAGCGTCACCATGAGGCCTGCCTGGGGGAATTGATGGCGCACCCAGGGGGGCATTACGGAGTTGCCTCCGGCGACGGAGAGCCATGCGAGGACGTAGGCGAGCGGCCAGCCGTCGTTCTCGGGGTTGTTGAGGGCGGCGTCGGCGTTGATGGGGCAGGCGGCGTTCTGCAACAGGCGGCGGATGGCGTTGCGGGCGGAGTCGGGTGATGGTCTTGGCGCGTTGCGGATGCTGGCGAAGAATGCGTCGAATCCGGCTTCCTGCTTCCGGGTGGTTAGCCAATGCCACGCTGTGAGCCGATCGGGCGTGGCGTCGCGGAGGGCGCGTTGCTCGTCGGAGAAGAGTTCGAGGGCTATCCTTGCGTCGAGTTCGGGGTCGTTGGGGCGGGGGCCTTGCAGATCGCCGTTCTTGTAATGCTTCACGAGGCGGTGGTAGGGGTTGCGGGGGAAGGAGAGGGGGCTGAGCTTGAGGGTGTCCAGAGCGGGGAGGCGCAGGAGCCGGAGGGTGGGCTGGGCGGCGCGGAGGTGGGGCAGGTCGAAATCGATGAGGTTGTGGCCGAGGAGGAAGCGCGCGCCATCGGCGAGGGCGTCGAGCTTGGCGAGGTCGCGCGCTGCGCCTTTCAGCGAGAGGTTTGTGTCGGAGCGGACGCCTGCGAAAGCGCGGATGCGCTGGTGGCGGTCGATTTCGAGGTCGATGGAGAGGCAGTTGAAGGAGTGTGAGCTGTGAACGGACGTCATTAGCCGGGTTCACCCTGCGGAGGCGCAGCGCTTCGGAGCGGCGCCAAGTGTACGCCGCTTGGTTAGCCTCCTGCCTGGGGGTTGACCGGCGACTCTTCGAGCGGGACGACGTCTTCGCGGGTTACGGCGCTGCTTTCCCACTGGTCGTAGGGGATGGCGTCGGCGAGGGCGGCGGCTTCTTTCTCGTTCGGGGCGTCGACGGCGATGCGGTAGAGGACGTCGTGGCTTACGAGGAATCGCATAGGGTTGCTTGCGTCGCTGGGGCAGGGGGGCGGCCGGGGGTTTGGCTCAGAGGGGGATGTTGCCGTGTTTCTTGAGGGGGAGGGTGTCGCGCTTGTTCTGGAGGGAGTCGAGGGCGTGGATGAGTTTGGGGCGGGTTTCTGCGGGGTCGATGACGTCGTCGATGAATCCGCGTTCTGCGGCGCGGTAGGGGTTGGCGAAGTTTTCGCGGTACTCGTTGATGAGCTCTGCGCGGGCGGCCTCGGGGTCGTCGGAGTCGGCGAGGCGTCTGCGGTGGATGATGTTGACGGCGGCGTCTGGGCCCATAACGGCGATTTCGGCGGAGGGCCAGGCGAGGTTGATGTCGGTTCGGAGGTGTTTGCTGCCCATAACGACGTAGGCGCCGCCATAGGCCTTGCGGGTGACGACGGTGATTTTGGGGACGGTGGCTTCGGCGTAGGCGTAGAGGAGCTTGGCTCCCTGGCGGATGATGCCTCGGTGTTCCTGGTCTTTTCCGGGCATATAGCCGGGGACGTCGGCGAAGGTGATGATGGGGATGTTGAATGCGTCGCAGAAGCGGACGAAGCGCGCGGCTTTGACGGATGCGTGGATGTCGATGACTCCGGCGAGGTAGGCTGGCTGCTGGGCGACGATGCCGACGCTGCGTCCGTGGAGTCTGCCGAATCCGATGATCATATTGGGGGCGAAGCTGTTCTGGATGCTGAAGAAGTCGGCGTTGTCGACGATGCGTTCGATGACGGCGAGCATATCGTAGGAGCGTGCTGATTCGTAGGGGACGACGTCGCGCAGGGTTTCGTCGGCGCGTTCGGGGTTGTCGTCCTGGTCGCCCATAGGGGGGTCGTCGAGGTTGTTGAGGGGGAGGAAGCTGAGGAGGCGCCGGATTGTTTCCATGCACTCTTCTTCGGAGTCGAGGGTGAAGTGGGAGACGCCGGAGAATTGCGCGTGGGCGTCGGCTCCGCCGAGTTCTTCGTGGGAGATTTCCTCGCCGGTGACGGCTTTGATGACTTCGGGGCCGGTGATGAACATCTGGGAGACGCCGCGGACCATTAGGGTGAAGTCGGTGATGGCTGGGGAGTAGACGGCGCCGCCGGCGGAGGGTCCGAGGATGGCGGAGATCTGGGGGACGACGCCGGAGGCGAGGGTGTTGCGCATAAAGATTTCGCCGTATCCGGCGAGGCTGAGGACGCCTTCCTGGATGCGCGCGCCGCCGGAGTCGGCGATGCCGATGATGGGGGCGCCGTTCCGCATTGCGAGGTCCATCACTTTGCAGATTTTCTCGGCGGTGACTTCGGAGAGGGAGCCGCCGAAGACGGTGAAGTCCTGGGAGTAGACGTAGGCGGCGCGGCCGTTGATTTTGCCGTAGCCTGTGGTGACGGAGTCGCCGGGGATTTTGCGGTCGGCGACGCCGAATTCGCTGGAGCGGTGGGTTACGAAGGCGTCGATTTCCTCGAAGGTTCCGGGGTCGATGAGGAGGGAGATGCGCTCGCGGGCGGTGAGTTTGCCGCGGGCGTGCTGCTGCTCGATGCGGTCGCGCCCGCCGGCTGATTGCTGCTGCTGTTTGCGGGCCTTGAGGGCTTCGAGGCGGTCGTTGGAGAGGTTCTCTGTGACCATAAGTTGGGATTCCGGGGAGCGGGGGCCCCGAGTTGATGGGTTATCTTAGCATTGGGGGTGAGGCTGCGCCAAGCGGGCGCGCTTGCAGAGATGGCAGAGATTGGCGGAGGGTGGTCTCGGGGTCGGGAGAGAGCGTTGTTTCCCAAATTCTCTTAGTTCTCCGCACTCGCGGCGCGTTGGTTGAGGAGCGGGGATTCTGCTACAATCGGCATTCGCGAGCGTGAGGGGCACAGGCGCCCTACGCTCTGCGGAGGTCATAAGCTCAGGTCATGACAACCGGCCCAACGTATTATTCAGACGAAGAGTTGGTGAAGCGGCTGCAGGAGCTCACCCGCCTTCAGATGCAGGGCGGCGCGCGCAGGAGGGGAGGGGGCGTGAGGGAGATTCGCGACCTCGCGGCGACTCTTGCGGGTCGGATCTACGACGAGCCTCAGAAGTGGGGAATCGCGAACATACAGCGGGAGTTCCGGGACGATGCGGCGGCGGACACTCTGCTGAAGCTGCTCTCCGGTACGGCGGAGATTACGGGCAGGACGCGGGTGTCGGAGTGGTTCAGCCGGTCTGTGGAGGCTCGGTTCCGCGAGCTGTGGACGTTTGCGGAGAAGGCGAGGGAGAAGTATAAGGAGGAGCGCGCGTCGGACGAGGAGGGGGAGGGGTCTCTCACAGAGGAGGAGAGCGAGTCTGCCGCGGGCGTGCTTGAAGAGAACAGCGATATGTGGAAGCGGTTCGAGGCGGAGTTTCCGAGCGACGCGTTTATTCTGCGGCTCCGTTATGTGATGAACCGGCGGCCTGAGGACATAGCGGTGATGCTGGACCAGGGGGTGCAGTCGGTGACGACGCGCATTGATCGTGGCCGGGATCGGTTCAGGATGCTCTGCGAGCAGGGGGGGTTCAGCCGTCGTCAGGTTGCGGCCATCATGGCCCGCATGTCGGAGGAGCGGGAGCAATGACGCAACGGTCTGCATGGTCAACGATAGTCGCGAGCCAGAAATCGTGGGCTCGATTTGCGATGGAGGCGTCGGAGCGGCGGCTTGGTTTTCCGGAGGGGCCTCCGGCGGAGATGATGCGGTTCGCGAGGTATATGCGCGAATTGCGGTACGGCGCTCGCATCTCGCTGCTTGATCTGTCGGAGGAGCTGCTTATTCCTATCGAGGATCTTGCGATGCTCGAGCAGGGCATTCTGCAGCCCTCGGAAGTGCCGACTACTACGTGGGTGCGGTTGATGCGCTTGCTGAAGGGGGAGGAGGTTCTCACGCGGGGGGTGGTTGGGACTCCTGAGGTTCCGGACGACGATGGCCTGTGGGACGTTGGCGAGGATCGCGGAGGGGGGCCAGGGGTTCAGCCGTTCGGCGTCGCGCGCATCAAGGTGATTGGGGTTGGCGGTGGCGGCTCGAACGCCGTCAACCGTATGTACCGGCATCGCATCGAGGGGGTTGACTACGTTGCGATCAACACTGATGCGCAGCATCTGATTCATCTTGATATTCCGGAGAAGATCCGCATCGGCGATCACTTGGCTCGAGGGCTTGGGGTGGGCGGCGATCCGAAGATGGGGCGGGAGTCGGCGGAGGAGTCGCGCGAAGATCTGTACGACCTGCTCGATGGGACGGATATGGTGTTCATTGCCGCTGGGATGGGGGGCGGCACGGGCACGGGGGCTGCTCCTTTGGTGGCGGAGATCGCCAAGGAGGTGGGGGCGCTCACTATTGCGGTCGTTACGAAGCCGTTCAAGTTCGAGGGGCGACGGCGGGCGGAGCAGGCGGATCTTGGAGTGGATGCGCTGCGGGGGAACGTGGATACGCTTGTGCTCATCCCGAACGACCGGCTCAGCACGATGTCGGATGAGCAGCTCACTGCCGAGAATGCGTTTCGGATTGCCGACGATGTTCTTCGTCAGGGGGTGCAGTCGATAGCGGAGCTTGTTACGGTTCCGGGGGAGATTAACCTGGACTTTGCGGATGTGCGGACGGTGATGCTTGGGGCTGGCTCGGCCTGGATGGCGATCGGCCACGGGCGAGGTCCGCATCGTGTGCACGAGGCTACGCGGGAGGCGATGGCGAGTCCTCTGCTGGATGCTCCCATCGAGGGGGCGACGCGCGTGCTGCTGAACATCACGGGGAGCGCCGATCTCACGCTGCAAGAGGTGCAGCAGGCTGCGGACTACGTTGCGCGGCTCGTCGATCCTGAGGCGAACATCATTTTCGGGATGGTTACTAATCCGAAGATGGAGGACGAGGTGCGGGTTACGGTGATCGCCACCGGCCTGCCGCCGGAGGAAGATGTCATCACGCGGACGATAGAGGATGTGGTCGTGGGGACGTTCGAGGCTGAGGACGAGCCGCTCGAGGCGGCGGAGGATCCGCTCGAGGCGCCGGGCTTCTTGCGCAGGCTATTGGGTCTCGGCCCGCACGGCGGCAGGTAACGCTCTCCTGCGGAAGGGTAGGGACTTGGGATCCGGGCAGGTTCAGCGCGCGGCAGGCAGCGCTTCTGGTGAGGCGGCCAGGGTCTGAGCGGAGTTTGGCGCGCGGTAGCGCAGTTTTTCTGTCGAGGCGGCAGCGCCTGGAGTCCGAGCGGGTTTGGGTCTGGGCGGCAGCGCGCTCTCGCTTGCGGAGGGCGGCGGGATGCGCCGCTTTGAGGGTTGTCTCTGCGGCGCGGGGCGCTTGAGTGTCGGCGGCGGAGTTGGGGCGCCGTTGCGCTAGGGTTGCCGGGGGAGCGGGGGGGGGGGGGGGTTACTCTGCGCTGTAGATTCGGGTGTTTGGTTTGAACGCGGCCCATGCGAACCAGAAGTGGTCTTGGGCGTTCACTCGCTGGAGGCGCTGACCGCTGAGGGGGCCGGAGGTTGCGGTTCCGAGGATGCTCCATTCGCTGGATGTTTGTTCGTCGACGATGACGCCGACAGCGGGGTCGCCGTCCACTCGGAATGTGAGGCGCTGGCCGTCGAGCACGGGTCGGAACACGCCTGTTGCGCCGACGTCTTCGGATGCGGCGATCTCCGAGGCGTCGAGGGCGGAGGCTGTTCCGGGCTGGTGGAAGACGACGATCTGCTCGCCGCCTACTTCGTGGTGGATGACGCGCGATTCCATAAGCTGCGCGTACGGGAACGCCACGGCGTCGCCATTGATTTCGACTGCGACGATGCGCTCTTTGGGGAGCAGACGCGGGTCGGCGGCGGCGAGGTCGCCGGTTGCGGAGTCGCGGAGGAGGGCTGGGGGGCTGTCGGCGCGGTCGTATCCTGAGTAGGGGTTGCGTCCGTATTCGCGGTCGTAGCCGGTTTCTTTGGAGAGGACGCTGCCGTTGGGGTGTGCGGTTTTGAAGGCGTCCCATGAGACGATCTGGGCGGGGATGAAGTCGAGCTGGGCGCCGGCTAGCGCGCCGACGATTCCCTTGCCGGTGAGCTGCTGCCACCAGGATTCGGTTTGCTTGTCCCACATAACGAGGTCGCTATTGCGGAGGTTTCCGGATACGCCGAATTCGTAGAGGGCGCCGCCGAGGGCGCGGTTGAAGACGACGGCGGAGTTGCAGAGGGGGCAGAAGGTGACGGCGACCGGGGCTCCGCCGAGTTCGTCGTTGGCGATCTCGTGCCAGGTGAGCACCTGGAGGGGGTATGCGCGGGCCTCGCCGTTGATCTCCAGGGCGATGACTGGCTCGATGTCTTCTATCCAGGCGTCGGCCTCGGCGATGGAGACGGAGGCGGGTTCGTAGAGGGGCGGGATTCCGTCGCGCGCGACGCCGCCGGAGAAGATCTCGGCGTAGGGGACGGTGTGGAAGCGGAAGTCGGTTTTCCAGATGCGGGTTGAGATGCGGGCGTTCTGTAGTTCGGATGCGTAGTTGGGGTTGGCTGCGATGAGGTAGGCGTTGAGGTCGGCGTCGGGAGCGGGGAGGGTTGCGGGCGTTGCCGGCGCTGCCGTCGGGGCTGGGGTAGGGGTGGGGTCGAGGAGGTTGGCAGCGGGGGTTGGGTTGGGGGAAGGAGTGGGGGTAAGGGCGGGGGGCTGCGGGGTTGCGGTTGGCGTCGGCGCTGGGGGTTGCGTTGGGGTGGGGGTAGGGTCGGGGGGCGTTGAGCATGCGGCGAGGGCCAGGAGGAGGGCGAGGGCGAGGGTTGCGGCGCATCGACGCTGAGCGCTCGGCGCGCGGGGGGTGAGGGCTTGTTCGCTAGGGTTTGGGTTGTCGCGCGCCATCAGCGTCTCTGGGTCTTCGGTTCGCTCGTTCACTCGGCGAGGGCTTGGGAGATGTCGGGGTCGCTGAGGCCGTAGGCGTCGCGGGCCTTTGCGGGGGTGATGAAGCCGTCTTGGAGGTCTCCTTTCACGAGGTCGGGGTCGCGGTCGCGGGGGTCGAGGACGCCTCCGCCTCCGCCGGTTTCGATGCGGAAGACGTCGCCGGGCTGGAGGCCGATGTTCGAGGCGATGCCCGGGTAACGCTCTTCGCGGTCTGTGCCGGGGCGCACGACGACGTAGGCGTTGACGCCGCCGCCGCCGCCATCGGCGCCGGAGGCCTCGCGTTTCGCGGCGCCGCCGGAGAGGCGGCTGTTCGAGCGGACTCTGTACTCGCGGACGTAACCGACGCCGCCGCGGGATTTGCCGTCGCCGCCGGTGTCGGGGATGATTTCGAATTTTGTTACGTCGACGGGGAATTCCGACTCGATTATCTCGAGGCTGGTGAAGCGGCCGCCGGAGGCTCTGGCGCCGACACCGCTGAAGCCGTCGGCTCCGTCCCATGCGCGGGCGCCGGCATACATCAGCTCGTACTGGACGTACTGGCGGTCGCCGTCGCCCTGGTATCCGATGACGATGGAGCTTTGGGTTGAGCCGTGGGCCAAGGCGGGCTGACCGGCGGCTTTGGCCATTGCGGACATAATGACGCTATCGGCGATAGAGACGGTTTTGGAGTAGAAGCCGACGGGGCCGGGGAATTCGGGGGCGATGATGCTGCCTTTGCGGAACCGGCATTCGACTGCGGAGCCAAGGCCGTGATTGATCGGCAGGTAGGGGTCGGTCATAGCGATGACGGCGTGGTAGACGAGGCCACGGATGAAGGGTTCGCGGACGTTGACGGGGGCGGCTGCCTGGTCGCCGGATTGGGTGAAATCCATGATGAGGCGGTCGCCCTCTTTGATGGCGGAGACGTGGAGTCGGATGGGTTTGCCGGGGTTCGAGGGGTCGTCGACCCATGTTTCGGACTCGTGGACGCCGTCGGTCCATTGCGAGATGTAGTCGCGGGCCTGTTGTTCGGTGCGTTCGCCGAGGTCTTCGAACATCTGCCGGACGATGTCCGCGCCGTAGGTTTGGATGACGTCTTTGACGCGCTCTTCGCCGATGGAGAAGCAGACGCCGGCTTTGGCGGTTAGGTCGCCGATCATCATATCGGGGACGCGGCTGTTGGCGCGGACGAAGGAGGCGGTGTCTTGCACGAGTTCGTAGTTGCGCATATAGCGCACGGGCATAATCTGGAGGCCTTCTCCGAAGATGTCGCGGGAGGTTGCGTTGCGGCTGCCTGCGGCGACGCCTCCGATGTCGGGGGTGTGTCCCATACTTGCGGCGAAGGCTATGACTTGGCCATCGTGGAAGATGGGGGCGATGATTACCATATCGTTGGCGTGGGGGCATCCGCTGTAGTAGGGGTGGTTGGCGAGGAAGGCGTCGCCTTCGGCCATGTCGTTGAGGGTGTAGAACTCGAGGAGGCCTTTGATGGACTCGGGGTAGGCGGCCATATGGGTTGGGTGGCTGGACTGTCCGACGAGCCGTCCCTGGCGGTCGAGGACGCCGCAGCTGAAGTCGTGGGATTCGCGGACGATGGTGGAGTAGCCGGTGCGGAAGACGGCTTTTTCCATCTCGCGGACGATGCCGTCGAGCCTGGCCCTGAGGACTTCGTATGTGATTGGGTCGACGCGCGGCATAGCGAGGCTCCTTGTGCTTATGATTCTTGTGCGATGTCGATGATGATGTTGAGGTAATCGTCCACGCGCGCTCGCTGTCCGGGGTAGACGACGGTTGTGGAGTCGAGCTGGTCGACGATGGCGGGGCCGTTGAATCTGTGGCCGGGTTCGAGGAGGGCGCGGTCGTAGACGGGGCAGGGTTCGAGGCCGCGCGAGCTGTCGAAGCAGACGGGTCGCTCGCCGACGCGGGCGGCGTCTGCTGTTGTTGTTGCTGGGCGGCGTTTCTTGAGCGAGGCTTTCGGGACGACGGCGGAGGCTCGGAGGCGGTAGTTCACTGCTTCGGCTTCTTCGTCCTGGGCGGCGTGGCCGAACGTCTGCTCGTGGATGGCGTCGAATCGGTTTCGAGCGGCGGCGATGTCTTGCTGGGAGATGTCGCTTGACGCGCCAAGCGGAATGGCGAGTTCGTAGCCCTGGCCGAGGTAGCGGATGTCGATGGCGAATTCGAGGCGGAGCTGGTGAAGGGCGTAGCCTTCGCCGAGGAATTCGCGCTCGGCCTGGGCTTGGAGGTCTTGCAGGAGGGGGTTTAGCTCTTCGGCGCGGAGCTCCGACATCAGGCGGAGGCGCGAGCGGACGTAGTCGCGGCGGGGGTCGGCCATGAGGAGGCCGAGGGCGGAGGTTACGCCGGGGGCAGGGGGGACAATTACGCGGGGCATTTTCAGGTCGGCTGCGAGGCGTCCTGCTGGGAGGGGTCCTGCGCCGCCGAAGGCGACGAGGGTGAAGTCGCGGAGGTCGTAGCCTTGTTCGGTGGAGACGGCGCGGATGCCCTCTTCCATTTTGGCGTTGATGATGCGGATGATTCCTTCGGCGGTTTGGAGGGTTGTGAGGCCGAGGCGCTGGCCCATTGCTTCGATGGCGCGCTCGGCGGCGGCTTTGTCGAGGGCGACGCGTCCTGCGAGCTGGGAGTTGGAGTTGAGGCATCCGAGGACGAGGTTGGCGTCGGTGACTGTTGGCTGGGATCCGCCTTTGCCGTAGGAGACGGGGCCTGGGTCTGCTCCGGCGCTTTCGGGGCCGACGCGGAGGCCTCCGGCGGCGTCGACGGTTGCGATGGTTCCGCCGCCGGCGCCGATGGCGCTGATCATGAGCATAGGGACGGCCAGCTCCCAGTCGCCGATGCGGCCGGTTGTGGTTTCGAGCACGCGTCCTTGCTGCACGAGGGCGATGTCGGCGCTTGTGCCGCCCATATCGAGGGAGACGGCGTTTTCGAAGCCGGCGATGCGGGCGATCTCCATAGCGGCCATTGCGCCGGCGCAGGGTCCGGAGAGCACGGTTGTTACTGGGGTTACGGAGCCGATGCGGGCGACGCCGCCGTTGCTCTGCATAACGTAGAGGGCGTCGCTTGTTATTCCCAGTTCGCGGATGCGCCGTTCGAGCGCGCCGAGGTAGACGCCCATCACGGGGTGGATGTAGGCGTTGGCGACGGTTGTGCTGAGGCGCGGGAACTCTCGCATTTGGGGGAGGACTTTCGAGGAGAGGGACACTGCGGAGTTGGGCAGTTCGCGGGCGATGAGGTCGGCGATGCGCTCTTCGTGCGCCGGGTTGAGGAACGAGAACAGGAGGACGACGGCGATCGACTCGACGCCGCGGCGGCCCAGGGAGCGAACGGCCTCGAGCGCGGCGTTCTCGTCGAGGGGGAGGACGATTTCGCCGAGGTGGTTGACGCGCTCCTTCGCCTCGCGGCGGAGGCGCGGCTGCACGGGAGGTTTCTTGTCGACGTAGACGCTCGCCATCCGGCTTGAGTCTTCGCTGGGGGCGAGGTGCCAGACGTCGTTGATGGCGCCGTATCCGGCGGTGACGAAGAGTCCTACGCGGGCTCCGGAGCCTGTGAGCAGCGCGTTCGTTCCCACTGTGGTTCCGTGCGAGAGCGAGAGGATGTCGGAGGGGGACGCGGAATCGGCGAGGACTTCGGCGATTCCGTCGATGATGGCCTGCCCGGGGTCGGACGGGGTGGATGGGAGCTTGAGCACGGAGAGCGCTCCCGTCTGCTGGTCGAGGACGACCATATCGGTGAACGTTCCTCCGGTGTCGACGGCGATGGCGCGCATAGTTTTCCTTAGCTGGGCTTCGGCGGGAGCTGTGGCTTTCAGGGGTGCGTTCGCGTGCTTGAGACGGCGCTATTATAGGCGGCTTGGCCGCTGCGACAATGGCCTACGACAATGGCCTAACAAGAGGCCGGCGGAACCGGGAGCTGGAATGATATCGGCGAACACTGGTAGGCTTCCGCCAAAGACGCCGGAAGGAGAATGGCGATGCCGTACGCCGACAGGTATGTGGACAACAATGGAGTGACGATTCACTACGAGGTGGAGGAGGGAAGCGGTCCTCCGGTCGTGCTGGTGCACGGCATGGGCGGCAGCACGCAGAATTGGCGGGCCGCGGGCTATCCGGAGAAGCTGGCGGGGGAGCTGCAGGCGGCGCTGATCGACTCCCGCGGGTTCGGGAAGAGCGACAAGCTTCCGGACGCTGAGAGTTACGGCCGCCCGCAGAAGGTGTCGGACATCGTGGCTGTGCTGGACGATCTGGGGATCGAGACGGCGTACTATTGGGGTTACTCGATGGGGGCGAGCATAGGGTGGGCGTGCGGGATGCTGCGTCCCGACCGATTCCGAGGGTTGATTCTGGGCGCGTATCCGGTGCTTTCGCCGGATGTTCCGGAGATTGATCGAGTGCGGTGGACGGCGCGCGCCAAGCTGATGCGCCTCGGTATGGATGTTTACATCGCGGCGATGGAGATGGATCAGGGGCCGCTGCCGCAGGAGCAGAAGGATCGTTTGCTGGCTAACGATAAGGACGCCTACGCCGCGCAGCAGATCGCGAACATCAGCTGGGGCGCGCCGGACGAGGACATTGTGAATATGACGCTCCCGGCGCTTGTGTACTCGGGGACAGAGGACGAGTATCCGATGCCGCGCAACCATGCGCTGACGAAGCGATCGGCATCGCTCGCGCCTAATGCGACGTTTCTGCCGCTGCCGGGGCATACGCATGCGTCGGCGTTCGCGGAGAGCGATGTGGTTATTCCTCATGTGAGGGATTTCATTGCGAGAGTTGAGGATTCGCGCCGAGCGGGTTGAGCAGCGCAGTATTCGAGCGGAGGTTCGCGCGTCTGACCGAGGGGGCGCGCAGGGATGAGCGACGCTGAGCGCGCCTCGAACGAGCTGGGGGCGGAGCAGCGCGGGCAGCTGCTCGACGCGTTGGGCGCTCGCTTCGAGAAGAACATGGGGCGCCATAGGGGGCTTGAGTGGGCGGCTCTGCAGTCGAGGCTGGAGGCTGCTCCTGCGAAGCTGTGGTCGCTCTACGAGATGGAGCGGACTGGCGGAGAGCCGGATGTTGTCGGGTACGACGCGGAGACGGGGGAGTACGTCTTCTACGATTGTTCGGCGGAGAGTCCGGCGGGCCGCAGGAGCGTTTGTTACGACAGGGCGGGGCTTGAGGCGAGGAAGTCGTTCAGGCCGGCGACTAGCGCTGTGGATATGGCGGCGGAGATGGGGATCGAGCTGCTGACGGAAGAGCAGTACCGAGCGTTGCAGGAGCTGGGGGAGTTCGACAGGAGGACGTCGAGCTGGATCAAGACGCCTGACGCCATTCGGCGAGTTGGCGGGGCTCTCTTCGCCGATCGGCGCTACAACCATGTGTTCGTGTATCACAATAGCGCACCCACCTACTTCGGCGCCAGGGGGTTTCGCGGCTGGCTGAGGGTTTAGGCCGGGGGAGGCCTTAGTTCGTCTCGACGGCACTCGACGGGGCTTCGGGCGCTGGTTGCCGCGTCGGGCGACATCGCGGAGCACTATGTCTTGCTCGTTTTGGGGGAGTCTGACTGGGGCTACAGGCCTAGTTCGTCGGCGAAATCCATAATGGCGGCGACGACTGCCCCGGGTTGTTGTTCGTGGACGTAGTGAGCGCCGCCTGCAATTGCCCAGCCGCGCACATTCACGGCGGCCTCCCGCCATTCGCCGAGCACGTCGGCGCTGGCCGATGGTCCGTTCGCGCCCCAGATGGCGAGCATGGGGACGGAGATCTTGCGTCCCTGGGCAAGCTCGGCGCGCCAGTAGCCGGGGTCTTCTTCGAGCGCGAGGCGGTAGTCCCAGATGACTGCGTCCGCCGCGCCGGGCTGCGAGAACATCGCTACGTAGTAGGCGCGCTCTTCTGCTGTGAGGTGCGGGTTGCGGTCGAGGAAGAGACCGAAGAACAGCTCAGGGATGGCGTTGACGATGGGCTCAGCGACGTTGCGCTGGCGGAAGAAGTCGAAGTACCACTGCCTGCCGGACGGGTCGCGGCGGTCGGGGCCTACGCCCTGCGGGGTAGAATCGATTTGCGTCATTCCGGCGACTCGCTCGGGGAGGTCGGCGGCGAGTTTCCTGGCGGTGGGGGCGCCCTTGTCGTGGCCGACGACGAGGAAGCGGTCGCATCCGAGGTGGTTCATCAGGGCGAGGGCGTCGCTGGTCATCGCCGTTAGCCCGTACGCTGCGGGGTCGGCGATGCGCTCGGAGTCGCCGTAGCCTCGGCGGTCGGGGGCGATGACGGTGAAGCGTTCGGCGAGGGCGGGGGTGATTTTCTCCCAGGTTCGGCGCGTGCGGGGGAAGCCATGCAGGGCGAGGAGAGGGAATCCGTTTCCCGTGGCGTCGTAGGCGATGCGGACGCTGTTGAGTGTCGCGGTGCGCACGGCGTTAGCCCGGCTACGCCTCAGGCCAGGCGAGGCTGAGGATGATGAGGAGGACGGCGAGGCCGATGGCTCCGGCGGCGCTCACCGGCCAGATGATGTATCCGATGTCTTCTGCGTGGCGGAACGGCCAGATGAGGTCTTTCACGAAGCGCTCCTTTGGGGGTTGCGCGCATCATCGTCGAGGTTCAGGGCTGGGGCTGTCAATGGGGCTGCCAGTGGCTCGCTTGGGCTCGCTTGCCTCGCGGGAGGCAGAGCCGCCGCTGAGAGGCGGCGCGGCGTTGACGCTGAGGGCGTCGGCTCATAGGATGCTTGCAAGGGGCGCGCCCTCTATGTTTGTTTCGCGAGGGCGCGCGCAGCTGTGCGATGAGGGAAGTCCGGAGCTTGCTCTCGCGCAGAGGGCGTTCGGGAGGGTTAATGGAGATTGGGATAGCGTTTCCGAAGGTGATGCCGGCAGGGAAGGGCGATCGTATCGTTGAGTGGGCGATGCGGGCGGATGATGGTCCGTTCGCGTCGCTGGCGCAGGTCGACCGGATTGTGTACGGCAATCACGATGTGCTGATTGCGATGGCGGCGGCTGCGGCGGTTACGAAGCGGGTTCGTTTGATGACGACGGTTCTGATCGCTCCTCTCCGCAGCGCGGCAGTGATTGCGAAACAGGCTGCGAGCATTGATTCGCTCTCAGGAGGGCGATTCGTACTGGGTTTGGGGGTGGGCTCGAGGCCTGACGACTTTGCGGCGAGCGGCGCAGAGATGCGAGGGCGAGGCCGGGCGTTCGAGGCGCAGATCGAGGAGATGCGCCGCATCTGGGCTGGCGAGGGGGCGAAGGAGGGCGTGGGGCCTATTGGGCCTGCGCCGTCGCGTCCTGCGGGGCCGGAGTTGCTGATTGGCGGGCGCTCTGAAGCGGCGCTCATAAGGTCGGGGCGGCTGGGCGATGGCTATGTTGCGGGCAGCGCGGGAAACGCGCCGTCGAATCAGGCGCAAGAAGTACTGGGCTACTACAAGGTTGTGGAGTCGGCATGGAAAGAGGCGGGGAAGCCTGGACGCCCCCGGCTGGTTGCCGGCCTCACCTGCGCGTGGGGGGCGTATGGGGCGAAGCGGACGGCGGAGTCGATCCGGTCGTACTACGCTTTTCGGGGCGAGGCGGCTCGAGCGATGGAGATCAACGTTCCGTCGACCAAGAAGGCTCTTCGGGACGCTGTGCGGGCGTACGAGGAGATTGGGTGCGACGAGCTTGTGCTGGAGCCTGGTCACGCTGACCTGGAGCAGATTGACCGCCTCGCTGATTTCGTGGCAGGTCTGTAGGGTAGCTGTAGTTGTCTCTCCGGCGCAGTATGAGAGCTGGCGGAGAGAGGAGTTTCGAGGAATGAGGAGGTAGAACCTTGGGTTATCGGTTCAGCGCCGGCTCCGCTGGAGTCGTTCTGCATACAGAGACATGCACGTTCCCCGGTCATGCGCTGGAGACGAAGTGGACGCGGTTTGAGACGCAGGAGGATGCGCGGGCGGCGGCTGATAGCGAGGTCGCGAAATGCGGGGTCTGTTTCCCGCGGCCTGTGGAGCATACCTTGCCGAGCGGTATGCGCGTGTGGGTCGCCCGTCCCGCGGACGCGGAGCAGCATCCGGCTGTGATGTGGCTCCACGAGCGGTACGGCGTCGTGCAGCATCCGCTTGATATGGCGGCGCGCCTTGCGGAAGAGGGCTATGTTGGGGTCTGCCCTGATCTGTTTCATCGCTACGATGGCGATCTCGACGCACTGCATGCAGGCGACGCTCGGGCGCTAATCCGGGACGATGAGGCGGTGGCGGACCTCGCCGAGACGGTGGATTTCCTCCGCGGCGAGGCGTATGTGCTGGGCGAGAAGATTGGCGTTATCGGGGTGTGCCAAACGGGGCGGCAGCCGATGCTGTACGCGGCGAGACGGGGCGATGCGGCGGCGGTTGTCGCGCTCTACGGCGGGCCGGAGAACGCCGACTGGACTCCGACTGACGCGATGCCCGTTCCGGTCAACGAGCTGGCGGCGGCTATGGATTGCCCGTTCCTCGGGTTGTTCGGCGAAGCGGACCATGTGATTTCGGTGGACGCTGTGCTCGGGTTGCGCGACGCGCTCGAAAGGGCGAACAGGAGCTATCGGATCCGCATCTATCGGGATGCTCCGCATGGGTGGTTCAACGACACGATGCCGGGCCGTTATCGTCCGGAGCAGGCGTTAGCGGCGTGGGGGGAGATGCTCGCGTTCTTCGAGGAAGCGTTCGGGGGCGGGTGGAGCCGTGAGCGGGCGCTCTGGGACTTCGCGAGCGATATTTCGACAGTGTACGACTACGCCAAGAACGTTCGGTTGGAGTGACCTGGGGCGTAGAGGAGAGGGCAAGGAGGGAGAGATGGCGACGAACCCACTGATTGCAGGGCCCGAGCCGATCGGAGCCGACATTGCGATTGATTCCGACGGGGCGCAACTCATGGCCTATGAGTCGCGGCCTTCGTCGGGCGGCAACGGCGCCGCTGTCGTTGTGATTCATGAGAATAGGGGTCTAGTTCCTTACGTGCGGGATGTCGCGGATGGGCTTGCGAGCAACGGCTACATCGCCGTGGCGCCTGATCTGCTGTCTCGCGATGGAGGCACGGCGAGCATCGAGGATGTTCCAGCGGCGCTGAGCGGGATTCCGCGTGAGCGCCACGTTAGCGATGCGCAGGCTGTAATCGCCTACCTCAAGGCTCAGCCGGAGGTGTCGCGCATTGGGATTATCGGCTTTTGTTTCGGGGGAGGGATCACGTGGCGGGTGGCGACGGAGAGCGCCGAGATTGCGGCGGCTGTTCCTTTCTACGGCGCGAACCCGCCGCTCGATCGGGTTCCGAACATCTCCGCTGCGGTGTATGCCGTGTACGCCGAGAACGACGAACGCATCAACGCTGGCATCCCGGACATCACCAAGGCTCTGCAGGAGGCAGGGACGGTCTGCGAGATGAGGGTGCACCCGAGCGCGGGCCACGCGTTTCACAATCACACGAATCCGGACCGGTACGTTCCTGAGGCTGCTGAGGCCGCCTGGGCGGACGCCCTCGCGTGGTTCGGCAAGCGTCTGGCCGGCTGACAGGTCGCGCTCGCTGCGGATGGTTCTTTACGTCGTGCGCCGAGCATTTTCGGGCGTTTGATTGCGCCCGGCCAAGGGCTCGCAGGCTCCTTGCGATGCGGCTACTGCCCTGGCTGGGCAGGCGGCTAGTCCGCGTCGTTGGAGGCGCGGGACGAGAGCGGTGGTCGCTCGTGATGCTTGCGAGCTTCATTATCTTGCCGCTGACGCTGATCTCCATAACGGCGTCGCCCTTCGCGGGCATTGCGGACTCTCCTGGCTTTCTTAATCCGTTCACTGGGCCGGACGATACGCCAATCACGGCGCTATTCGTTATTCGTTATTTCGTCGGCAGGCTGGGCGCTTGGCGGATTCGGGTCGCAGCGGGTATGGCAGCGATTCATGGCGATTGAGAGCGAGGACAAGATGGCGTGGAGCCGGGATGTCGGCACGGGGTGGACTGTGCTGATTTTCGGTTTGGGTTTCTTTTCGGATTAGTGGCGCGGGCGGCGCTGGCGCAATCGGGACTGATGGGCGATCTTGCAGGCCTTGATGGCGTCTACGATCCGGAGCGCGTGTACTTTGTGGCGTCGGAGGCGTACTTCATCCCGCTGGTGACGGGGTTGCTGCTGACTGGCGTGGCGGCGGCGATTATGAGCACTGCGGACTTGCAGCTGATGCTGGGCTCGGCGATTGCGACCGACGACTTGCCGCTGTTGAAGCGGCTGGCGATGCGATTGGAGGAGCCGAGCCGCATCTGATGGGGTCCTCTGGCCGCGTGTGGCTGGGGTGGCTGCTACTGCTTCTAATCGGCGGGGCGCCTGGGGCGATGGCGATTGTGTGGCCGGACTCGGTAGCGAATCTCGTGGCGTACGCGTGGGGAGGGATGGGGGCAGCATTCGGGCCGCCGCTGCTGCTTGCGCTCTACTGGCGGCGCTTCAACTTCTGGGGAGCGCTGGCGTCGATCATCGCGGGGACCCTCGCGGTTACCGCGTGGCATCTCGTAAACGGCGGGCCATGGGGGGTGTTCGACGTCGAGATAGCGGCGACGCCGGGGTTCGTTGTAGCGATGGCGTCGGGCGTGGTCGCAACGCTTGTGACTCCTGCGTCGCCGGCGAAGTTGACGGCGCGCTTCGACAGCGCGGTTGGGTCAGATCCGCGCGAGGGGACGGGGTAGGGGGAGCTTAGGCTTCGCCTGCGGGCGGCGCGCATCCCTTGGTCTGTGAGAGATTGACGTTCCACGCCGCATCCTGCGCAGGCTCACTATGGCACAGGGGACGCGCATAAGCGAGGTCGGCGGGCTTCGACAGCGCTGTTGGCGCTCAGGCGAGGCCTTTGACCTGGTTCGGCGCGGGGAGTAGGGTAAGGGATAAGCTAGGCGCGTGGTCTGTGGCGGCGCGTTCACGGAGGACTCTGTGAAGATTGACATCTTCAACCATATTCTGCCCAAGCCCTACTACGACAGGATGACGAGTATGAGCGAGGCAGGCGCGTATATGATGAAGCGCGTCTCCGCTATTCCGATGCTCTACGATGTGGATGCCAGGTTCGAGAAGATTGATCAGTTTGGGGAAGACTACAAGCAGGTGTTCTCGCTGAATCTGCCGCCCATTGAGGTGGTCGCGGGGCCGGAGGATAGCCCGGAACTCGCTCAGATCGCGAACGACGGGATGGCGGAGGTCGCCAATCAGCATCCTGACCGTTTTCCGGGATTCGTCGCTTCGCTGCCGCTCAACAATGCGCAGGCGTCGCTCGACGAGATCGACCGGGCGGTTGGGAAGCTTGGGGCTAAGGGTGTCCAGATTTTCACGAATGTGAACGGGCGCCCGCTTGACGATGAGGAGCTGGCGCCTGTTTTCGACAAGATGGCGGACTACGACTTGCCTATCTGGCTGCATCCGACGCGCTCGGCGGGTTTTCCGGACTACGCGACCGAAGATCGCTCGTGGTACGACATGTGGTGGGCGTTCGGGTGGCCGTATGAGACGAGTGTTGCGATGGGCCGTATCGTGATGTCGGGGATGTTTGATCGTTTGCCAGACCTGAAGATCATCACGCATCACTTGGGCGGGATGATTCCGTTCTTTGAGGGGCGCGTGGGGCCGGGTCTTGACCAGCTTGGCCGGCGCAGCGACGACCCTCATGAGATGGGCACGCTCGGGCGGTTGGAGAAGCGTCCGTATGACTATTTCCGTATGTTCTATGCGGACACGGCGACGTTCGGGTCTGTGCCGGCGACGGAGTGCGGGCTCGCGTTCTTTGGGGCGGACCGGGTGTTGTTCGCGTCTGATGCGCCGTTCGATCCGGAGAAGGGCTCGGGCTACATCCGCTCGACGCTGGCCGTTATGGAGGGCATCACAGCGTCGATCGAGGACAAGCAGAAGATCTTTGAGGGGAACGCGCGCCGGCTGCTGAAGCTCGACGAGTAGTTTTCGCCGCTCGCTACGCGATGCCGTAGCACCGCGCAGGGTTGTCGGCTAGTATCTTCTCGACGATGCGAGGCTCGATGTCTTCGCGCTGGCGCATCAGGGCGACCATGCTGTTGTCTTTCGACTGGTCTTGGTGTCCGTAGTCGGAGCCCATAATGAGGTTGTCTTCGCCGGTGTACGTGAGCAGGTAGGGGATGTCCTCGTCGGTTTCCGCGGCGACGTAGAGGCGGTAGTCCCTGAACATTTGGGGGCCGAATTCCATTGCGGCGTCGGGGCTGCCGCGCAGTGTACTGGCGCGGGTTGAGCGTCGCATATGGTGGACGACGTAGGGGATCCACGATGCGGAGGCTTCGATGAAGCCGAATCGCAGGTTCGGGAATCGTTCCGGGGTTTTGTGGGCGACGAGGTCGCGGAAGGCGAAGAGGGGGAGCGAGCGCACGTGGGGGAGGTTGTGGGAGAAGTTGCGGTCGAACACTTGCAGCAATCCCGGCGAGCCTCCGCCTGTGTGGATGCTGATGGCCATATTGAGGCGGTTCGCCGCCTCGTAGACGGGGTCGAAGTAGGATTCTGCGAGGGAGCGGTCGCCTTCGATGCCTCGGAAGAACACGCCGACGGCGCCGTTGTCGCGCGCGAATTCGATCTCTTGCACCGAGGCCGGGATGTCGCGGAGCGGGGGGACGACGACCCACCGCATCCGGTCGCCGGCTTCGCGCCAGGCGTTAGCCATATAGCGGTTGTAGCTGCGGCAGATTGCGACCTCGAGTTCGACGTCGTCGGTTATGTAGGCGAGGAGGACGGTGGGGAAGACGACTTCGGCGTCGACGCCGCGCTTGTCCATATCCTCTACGCGGGCCTTCGGGTTCGTGATGTACCGGACTTCGGAGCGGATGTCGGAGCGGTTGTTCTCTGACTCTGAGCCGCCGACAGCGACGGCGTAACTGCCCTTGCCGAAGCGTTTGGGGACGGCGTTGCCGTTGATCATCCAGACGAAATCGCGACGTCCGCCCTCTTCGGCGGGGTCGACGGCGGCCAGCAGGGGTCTGCGGCTGTAGAGTCTGCGGTCGAAATGCTCCCAAACTCCTGGATGTTCGATGATGTGGGTGTCAGCGTCGATGATGCCTGGCATAGCGGGCGCCTCCCTTGGTTGTCTGCGCGTGGGGAGTATAGCGGGTGGGAGGGGGGAGTGGCGTGGTAAGCTCAACGTACCAGCTGATATGCTAGGGAGCATTGGGGGGACATGGTGGAAGGGAGCGAGTCTATCAGCTGTCCGAAATGCGGGCGAGCGATGGTGAGGCGCACTGCGCGGCGTGGCCCCCGGTCGGGGATGGACTTTTGGGGTTGTAGCGGGTACCCGCAATGCAAAGAAACAGTAGCCATAGATCCTGACCCAACTACAGGAGGAGGGCAGGCTCCAAGCGCCGCCGCCAGGAAATGGCTTCTGCCTCGCGAAATTGGTATGGAGGGGGGCTCTGGCTGTCAAGTCAAAGCGTTTCAATCCAACCAGCAGGCGGAGCGCATTGTTGATGCTATCTATACTAGTCGGATTGACACCAAGACGCTGACGCTGGCATCGCAGTGGAGGCTAGAATCCCCACGCCCGCGGGAGGGAGCGGCTCTCGATGCAAAGATGCAGACGTTGCTTGCCGTTGTTGAGAAACTTCTTACCCGCGGGTCGATTGCGTACACCACTCCGGCGATTGAGGGGTTCATCCAGGCGCATAGTGGGGTAGGCGCGTTTCCGCACAGTGAAATTGCGGCGACGCTGTACGCTGTTGCGGCTGAGCCAACGTGTCCGTACGAACCTAGTGTATTCGACAGCGATGCGGAAGAAGAATTCGCAAAGTGGTTTCTCCACCAAGAGTCACCGTGGGGCATCGTCGAGCATATTGATTTGTCGGCGGTTCTGGGAGAACGAGAAGAAGTAAGTGCAGGACGCAGAATTGATTTTCTGCTCGTGAGCCCCAGCGGGAACGCGCTTGCGGTGGAGATAGATGGAGCAAATCGCTCCCGGAGCAACGGGATTGATGCGGCCTGCGCTAGCAAATTGAAGGATTTAGGGATTGAAGTCTTGAGGATTCCTGCTAGCGAGGCACAGAAGAGGAGGGGGCCAAATCTCGCCAAAATTACGGAGGAGCTGGATTCCCTGCAGAATCAAAAATCAGGGGATGCTGCGCTCACACTGCCTGTTCGCCTCGGTAAACTAGCGCATCAAGTGCAGGTAGCGATTGTGGAAGCTCTGCTCGGGGAGTGGCTGCGGGTCGATGGCCCATGGACAATCGGGTTCGAGCCTCCCGTGTCCGAAGTGGTTCCTTCTGGCCTTGCAGCTGAGCTAGCTTATGTGGCTGCTCAGGACTGCGCTGAGCTCGTGCGGAGAGTTTTCAGACTGTACGATCGCACGCTTGACCAGTTCCAAGTGAATATCGAACGGAACGTGGCTGCTCCTGATATCGTCTTGTCGTTTGGCGACGACGCGCTGCCGAGGCTGGTGGGCCCGCGTTTTGCCGTGCGGGATATTTGTATCCCCGGCCGTATCTCCGCTCCTCGCATTAGCGCAGAACCGATGAACGCAGACAACCCTGAACGAGAAACCGTCCGTTACTTCTTACGGTACTTGTTCAGGAAAGACGACTTCCTTGAAGGACAATGGGAGACTATCCAGCGAACTCTGCGCGGTTGGGATTCGATCGTGCTGTTGCCGACGGGCGGCGGGAAATCGATTGCGTTTCAGTTGAGCGCGTTGCTGCGGCCTGGCTGTTGCGTGGTAGTAGATCCGATTTTGTCGCTTATCGAAGATCAGATTGACAACCTGGCTAAAGTGGGAATTGATCGGTGTCTGGAAATCTCAAGCGCGGTAGATAGGGAGATACGAGATGCGACTGGATCTCGAATGGCTCACTACCTGTTTATCTATGTCGCTCCTGAGAGATTTCAGATTAAAGAATTCCGGGATGAGCTTCGTGCGCTTACAGTGTCTGTTCCGATCTCAGAGATAGCCATTGACGAAGCTCATTGCGTCTCTGAGTGGGGACATGATTTCCGGACGTCATACTTGCGGCTGGGGCAAAACGCGCGGGAATATTGTGAATCGCAAGGATCCACTCCCCCAGTAATTGCATTAACGGGAACAGCAAGCCGCACAGTGCTTAAAACCATGCAATTCGATTTAAATATTCGCGCTTTTGATGCGCTCATTACACCAAAGAGCTTTGACCGCCCTGAACTGGAATTCACTACGATAAAAACTCGCGTGGGCGAGTCTATTTCGACATTGATGGGCTTTCTCGAAGCGTTGCCTAGTGAATTTCGGCTACCAGAACGCGAATTCTTCAAAGCAAATGGACACGACACTTATTCAGGTATTGTTTTCACATCAACTATAAATACTCCAACTGGGACAGAAGAGATTGCCAACCGACTGCGTAGACGTCTTTCAATGGAGATAGGGACATATAGTGGAGGAGCTCCGAGAGGCAAGGGCAAGGATTGGAATTTAAACAAAAAAGCGACTGCTGAGAAATTCAAGCATAATGATATGCCATTGTTAGTGGCCACGAATGCCTACGGAATGGGAATTGATAAACCGAATGTGCGGTACACTATTCACTTGGGATTACCTCATTCTATCGAATCATTTTACCAAGAATCAGGTCGAGCAGGCAGAGACAAGCAGCGAGCAGTATGCGCAGTGCTATTCGCAACATATTCTGGCTCAGCTCAATTGCTTCATCCAGCAGTAAGCGCTTCTGAGATCGCCAATGCCATTCATAGCCTACCACGTAACCAACAAGACGATTTGCATCAAGCACTTTGGTTTCATACTCAAACTTTCAAAGGAGCGGCAGGGGAGAAACGCCAGTTGGGCGAAGTCGTTCGTAGGCTTGGAAAAATAGGAACAGAAACGCAGCGCATTGTGAAATGGAATGACGATGATGATGCTAGCAACACTGAAAGGTCTTTACATAGATTGTCGATAATAGGCATTATTTCGGATTATGAAAAAGACTGGAGTAGGCACCTGTTTCAAATTCAACTTGCAGAGATAAACAAAGAGATTATTGTAGATAAACTTTGCGCATATATATCCGAAATCTATCTACCTGGTCGGTCTACAAGTGCACGAGATAGGTTAGAGGAACAATTTGCACTGACACTCGAAGATTTTGCAATCCAGGCAGGGGAAGAGCTGGTTGACTTTGTCTATGAACATGTCGAGCAAGCCCGCAGACGCGCTCTCTTTGAGATGGTGGAGGCGGCATCCGAGGCCGCCTCTGATTCGAAAATCAGAGGCGGCGACGTGCTGCGCTCCCGTGTCTTGCGGCATCTTGAATGGTCAGGATTTGATGATGCCTTGGAGAAGATCATTGAATCAAAGCACGGGGGGCTGGACGTCATACGTGATGGACTGAGCCGCGTGGAGACCCATGCAGACGCTGATTCCTTACGAGGCGCGGCAGCTCGGCTATTGGAATCCTACCCGGATCAACCAGCTCTTTTGCTGCTCCGCGGTGTTGCTGAGGCACTGGCTCGTGGTGCTAACTGGGACGTGGTCGAGAGTAGCGTCTCCGCTGCGCTAAGGAGTGTTACTGCCTATAAGAGCGTTGATCAGAAGATGGTTGCTGACGCTCTGGCATCGTGTATCAGCACAGTGGCAAGCGCGGACAAGGAAGCAGCCACTCAGGTGGCGGCTGCTGTAGCGAATTCTGAGCCACTGAACATTTCTACTGCGCGACTTATTCTGGAAAACGGCATTTCATCAGAAGTATCCACTCCATTAGTCTTATTACTGGCTCAGAACCTGCTGGCATCCGCGAATCACATCCGTGAGGTTTATAATGGCAAACAACAGCTATGACCGCTTTCTGGCTTTGGAAACCGCTACCCAGGACTTGGTTGGCCAGCTGACTGAGTTGATGGGCGTCATCAATAGCTATCGCCAAGTGAGTCAGAACCTTGCCGAGGCCTCGCAAGGTCTGTTTACAGCGACGAATCAGTATCGTGATGTGGCTTCACAAGTCGGCCAGGTTGCTACTTCAATGAGTCAAGTGGGGATGCCTCAGCTTTGGGATGCTGTGCATCATGGGCAGCAGCAAGCAGAATCAGGATTCCGCGATCTTTCTGCGCGGCTGCAGGAGAACCAACTTGCGTTATCTAATAACCTGAAGCAGCTTTTGAATTTGGTGGACACACTGTTGGTGAACTTGAATGAAGTGCGTGCCCAGATCGAGAGAGGAGAGCAGGCGGTTGCCGGTAGCCTTGCTGGCATTCTCTCGGCCGTTACCGAAGCAACATCCCGCATAGTGAGCCTTCAGGCAGTGACAGAGGATTTGTTCGAACGCTCTCGCCGAGAGACGGCGCGGGTGCGGCTGCTTGTTATACTTGGCACAGGGCTCGCGATAGCGGCGGGGGTAGCGGCGACAGCGGCACCGTTCCTGAACCTCGCTTAGCCCCTTGACTGTCCTCTGCGGTTCTTGGGGGCGCAGCTTTGCTGGGCGGGCGGGATATACTCTTTCGTCGAGGCGGAGCGCCCCGCTAGAGGGCGGCCTGGAGCGTTGGCAGCGTTATGGCGGATTCAAGGTTCAAGGATCAGGCGGCGGTGCTTCTTGCCTACGCAGGGGTTGAGATTAACGGGGCGCAGCCGTGGGATATTCAGGTGCACGATGAGCGGTTGTACGCGCGGGTGTTCGCCGAAGGGTCGCTCGGGTTCGGCGAGGCGTATATGGACGGCTGGTGGGATTCGGCGCAACTCGACGAGACGATGGCGCGCGTGCTCAGGGCAGGAGTGCAGCGGCGTCTTCCACGGCGGCTCAGCACGGTGCGGCTGGCGCTAGCGGCGAAGTGGACTAACCGGCAGAACAGGAAGCGAGCCTGGAGCGTTGGCGATCAGCATTACAACCTTGGCAATGATCTGTTTGCGGCGACGTTTGATTCGCGGCTGACGGGGAGCTGCGGCTATTGGAAGGAGGCGACCGACCTCGATGCGGCGCAGGATGCGAAGCTTGATCTTGTGTGCCGGAAGATTGGCTTGCAGGCGGGTCAGCGGGTGTTCGACATCGGCTGCGGCTGGGGAGCTTTCATGGGGTACGCCGCGGAGCGCTACGGGGCGATCTGCACGGGGGCGACTATCTCGCGCGAGCAGGTAAGGTACGTGCAGGAGCGTTATGCAGGCTTGCCGGTGGAGGCGCAGCTGAAGGATTATCGGGACGCCACTGGGGTGTTCGACCACGTTGTGTCGATGGGGATGTTCGAACACGTGGGGCCGAAGAATTATCGGGTGTATTTCGAGACGGCGGAGCGTTTGCTCAAGGACGAGGGGCTCTTTCTGCTGCATACGATCGGAGCGAAGCGGTCGTCGGACGCGATCGATCCGTGGATGGACAAGCACATCTTTGTGAACGGCGCGTTGCCGTCGGTCGCGCAGATAGGGCGCGCGATCGAGGGACTCTTCATTGTGGAGGACTGGCACAATTTCGGGGCGGACTACGATAAGACGCTGGTGGCGTGGCATGAGAAGTTCGCCAGCAATTGGGAGTCGCTCAAGAGTTCTTACGATGAGCGGTTCTACCGAATGTGGAAGTTCTATCTGCTGGCGTGCGCGGGGGGGTTCCGGGCGCGCCATATTCAGTTGTGGCAGATTGTTCTGTCGAAGCGGGGGGTTCCTGGCGGATATACGACTGTGCGGTAGGGGGTTATCTTGCGGGAGGGTTTCTGTTGCGGGCGAGCGTCTCGGATGCGAGGAGGAGGAACGCGAGCCCGCAGATTGCGACGACGCCGGCGAATGCGTAGAGCGCGGCCTCGAGCCCGATGAGGGCGGCGAGGAGTCCGGCGCCGAGCGGTCCGGCGACTTGGCCGATGTTCATCGTGAGGTGGTAGGCGCCGAGGAAGAGGCCCCGGCGTTCGGGCGGGGCGAGGTCCATCGCGTATGTTTGGATGGCGCTGGAGTTGACTCCCTCGGCGACGCCGAACGCGGCGGCGGCGGCGAAGGCGGTGATGAGTCCGGCGGTTCCGCCAAGCAGGAGCGTCGAGAGGGCGGTTGCGGCTAACCCGAGGATGACGAGGGGCTTGCGTCCATAGCGGTCGAGCAGCCAGCCGGTAGGGAACGCGAGCGCGAGGGTGGCGAGTCCCGAGAGGCCCATGAGGTTGCCGATGAGGGCGGGGGCGAGGCCGGCGGCGTCCTGCGCGTGGATGGGGAAGTATGTGCGGAAGACGCCGGGTCCGACGCCGATCATTCCGAAGGCGATGGTGGCGGCGACGAGTCCGACGAACGCCTTGCTGCGGAACATAGAGAGCGCTTCGCTACGGCGGGGAGGTTGTTTCGCTGGCGTCCGCCCGGCGGCGCGAGTTGGCTGAAGCTCGTGGGAGGGTTTCGTTTCGGGGATGAAGAACAGGGTGACGGCGATGACGATGATCTTTGTGGCAGCGATGAAGATGAAGACCCATCGCAGGCCGACCGCGGCGGCGATGATTCCGCCTACGATCGGGCCTCCTAGCATTCCGATGCGCTGCGCTGTGTTCCGGAGCGCTACGGCGCGTCCGCGGTTGCTAGTTGTGGTGATGTCGGCTACGAGCACGTTGGAGCTCACTGTCCAGAATGCGATGCCGAGCCCGGCGACGACCTCGAGCAGGGCGTATTGGAGGTAGCTGCCGCTGAAGAACTGGAGGGTGAGGATGCCGCCGTGGCCGATGGCGCCGGCGTAGATCATTGGGCGTCGTCCCCAGCGGTCGGCGAGTAATCCCGTGAGCGGTCCGGCGAGCATTCGCGGGCCCGCGCTGAGGGAGGAGATGAGGCCGATGAGGACGATTGATACGCCGAATGAGGCGGCGAACAGCGGACGGGCAACCCATAGGGCTCCGGTTCCGAATCCCCAAGCGAAGAAGATGATGGCGATGGGGATGGCCAGCCGGGCGGCGTCGAGGGTGCGCGCCTGAGCCATTCCGCGCAGGCCTAGATGACGCCTGAGGCCTGGAGAGCGTTGAGCTGGTCGTCGGTGTAGCCTGCGATGGATGCGAGCGTCTCGCGCGTGTGCTGTCCGAGAAGCGGGGGAGGGGCGAACTGCTCAGGGTGGCCGGTTTTGATGGGGTTGCCGGAGGTTTTGATGCGTCCGGCGACTGGGTGGTCGATCTCGACGAGCATATTGCGGTGGAGCACCTGCGGGTCGTTGAACACCTCGGCGATGTTGTTGATCGGCGCGCCGGGGATGTCCCACTCGATGAACAGGGCGATCCATTCGTCGCGCGGTTTCGTTGCGATGGCCTCGGCGAGCAGTTCTTCGAGTTCGCGCCGGCGCTCGATGCGTCCGGCTGCGGTTTTGAAGCGCTCGTCGTTGGGGAGTTCTTCGAATCCGGGAACGACCGCGGCGATCATTTCGGCGGTCTTGAACCAGAAGGGTTCGGTTGAGCAGTGGATCTGGATCCACTTGGAGTCGCTGGCGAGGAAGGACTTGGCAGGGATGTTGCTTGGGTGTCCGGATCCGATGGGGACAGGGATCTCGCCCGAAGCGAGGTAGAATGCGCCGAGGTGCGCCTGGAACGACACTTGCATGTCGAGCATGCTGATGTCGACGCGTTTGCCCTCGCCGGTGCGCGTCCGTTCGCAGAGGGCGGCAAGGACGCCGAGGGCAAGCCCCCATCCGCCTCCGACATCGCCCATAGGGAAGCCCATGTATACGGGGTCGTCGCCTGGGTTGCCGGTTACGCTCATCGCGCCCCCGAGGGCCTGGACGACACCGTCGAATGCGGGACGTCCGGCATACGGTCCGTCTTGCCCGAATCCGGAGAGGGACGCTGAGATGATGCGGGGGTTCCAGGATCTGAGCGTCTCGTGGTCGATGCGGAGGCGCTCTAGGACGCCGGGGCGGAAGTTGTCGAGGACGACGTCTGACTTCTGGGCGAGGGCGTAGAAGGCGGCGCGTCCTTCCTCGGCGCGCAGGTTGAGGGAGACGCTGCGCTTGTTGCGGTTGAAGGCGAGGAAGTAGGCGCTCTCGCCGTTGAGGAAGTAGGGGCCGAGCTTGCGGGCGGCGTCGCCTGTTCCTGGTTGCTCGATTTTGATGACGTCGGCGCCGAGGTCGGCGAGAAGCCGTCCGGCGAGGGGCCCGCCGAGAACGGATGTGAGTTCGAGGATGCGGACGCCGTCGAGGGGCATGCTCATAGTCCGGCCTCGTAGAGGAAGTCGCCCGATGGGTAGTCGCGCAGCAGCCTGCGGGCGATGACCATTCGCTGAATCTCGTTCGAGCCCTCGCCGATAATCATAAGCGGGGCATCTCTGAAGTAGCGCTCGATGGGGAGGTCTTGCGTGTATCCGACTCCGCCGTGGATACGCATCGCCTCGGCGCAGATTGTGAGGCACGCTTCGCTGGCGAAGAGCTTGGCCATTCCGGCTTCGAGATCGACTCGCTGGCCGTTGTCCTTCCTTCGGGCTGCGTCCATAACGAGGAGATGCGCCGCCTTTATCTGAGTCGCCATATCGGCGAGCTTCTGCTGGATGGTTTGATGCTCGGCGATGGGCACGCCGAACGCGACGCGGCGTTGGGCGTAGAGGGCAGCGGCTTCGAGGGCGGCGCGGGCGACGCCGACGGCGCGGGCCGCGACGTTGATCCGGCCGAGCTCCAGCCCGGCCATAACGTGGCGGAATCCGTGTCCTTCCACCTCGCCGAGGAGGTTGGCGACGGGCACACGGTAGTTGTCGAACGCGAGTTCTGTTGTTTCTACGCCGCGGTAGCCGAGCTTGGGGATGTCGCGCACGATCTCGAGGCCGGGGGCTTTTTCGCCGAGCAGGATGCTGATGCCGCGGCGCGGCGGGTCGGTGTTGGGGGTTGTCTTGCAGATGATGGCGTAGATGCTGGCGTAGCGTCCGTTCGTGATGAACATCTTGCGCCCGTTGACGATGTAGTCGTCGCCGTCGCGCTCGGCGCGGGTTTGGATGGCGGCGATGTCGCTGCCGGCGTCGGGTTCGGTGATGCAGAGGGCTGCTCGGGCGGCGCCGTCGGCCATAGGGGGGAGGAACTGATCTCGCTGCGCGTGGGAGCCGAAAGCTCTGATCATATGGGCGACGAGCAGGTGCGTGTTAAGGACGCCGGAGAGGCTCATCCAGCCCTTGGCGAGCTCTTCGATAAGGAGGGCGTAGGTCTCGGCGCCGACATCGCTGCCTCCGTACTCCTCGGGGATGGTGGCGCCGAAGAAGCCTAGCTCGCGCATACGGTCGACAAGAGCCGCGGGGTACTCGTCGGCGTGTTCGAGCGCGGACGCCGCGGGAATGACCTCGCTCTTCACGAAGTCGCGCACTGTGGCGAGGAGCGTCTTCTGGTCGTCGGCGAGCGTGGTCATAGGGGCACTGGAGAGGGAGGCGGGCGGGGGATTGCGGGGCGAGTATAGCGCGTTCAGCTATGGGGACGCGCGAGACGTGGTATGTTGCGCATTCATGGCTCAGACGCAAACGCCGCCCCGCATATCGCGCTTCTGGCCGTTCGACAGGGTTTACTACGGCTGGGCGATTATGGCCGCCAGTATGCTGTCGGCGGCGGCGAGCGTGCCGATGCAGGGCCCGATTATGGGGGTTTTCCAGCGTCCAATCCAGGAGGATCTTGGGTGGTCGTCGGTGTCGATTTCTGTTGGGTTCGCGATAGGGTCGGGGGTCGGTGGGTTAGGGTCGGTGTGGGTGGGGAGGGCGCTGGACAGGCGCGGGCCACGGCGTGTGAGCGTGGTCGCTGGGGCGATTCTTGTTGGGTGCATGGTTGGGCTTGCGTCGATGACGCAGTTCTGGCACTTCTGGGGATTGTTCGGTCTGGCGCGGGGGTCGGCGGCGGCGGGGGCGCAGCTGGCGACGATGGTGGCGCTGGCGTCGTGGTTCGTGAAGAAGCGGGGGCGCGTCGTCGGCCTGCTTGGAGTTGGCCAGCGGACGGGCCAGGCGCTTCTGCCTGTTCCCATAGGGTTGGCGATTGTGGCGTTCGGGTGGCGGGAGGCGTGGCTCGCGCTCGCAGGGTTTGCGTTCCTGGCGATTGTGCTTCCGAGCGCGGCGTGGATGCGGCGGCGCCCGGAGGATTACGGGCTGCTTCCGGACGGTCAGCGCGCGGATGCGGCGCCGCGGCCGGGGGAAGTGTCGGAGGAGGCGGGCGAGGAGCTGTGGACGCTTGCGGAAGCGAAGCGGACGCGCACGCTCTGGGCTCTCATCGTGGGTCAAGCAGCGGTGATTCTTGCGGTGAATGCGACGAATCTGCACCTCATCGCGAGTCTTCAGGATAAGGGTTTGTCGCACGGACTGGCGACGGTGGCGGCGACGATTTACCTTACTGTCGCGGCGCTGTCGGTGTTTGGCTGGGGGCTGGCGATGGAGCGGGTGCACACTCGCTACCTTGCTCTCACTTCGGTGTCGCTGTACTTCGTGGCGATGGTTCTGGCGACGCTGGTTGATTCGTTCGGGGTGGCTGTTCTGTTTAGTCTGGCGTACGGGTCTGCGCTGGGGGTGTGGACGGTTGTGAGCCGCATGTTGTTTGCGAACTACTTTGGGCGGCGGTCGTTCGGGACAATTAGGGGGTTCGCGGCGCCGATTATGTCGGGGGTGAGCATGGTTGGGCCTATCTTTGGAGGGTTTGTGCGCGACCAGACGGGGAGCTACGACGCGGCGTTCATTACATTCGCCGCGGTGTTCGTAGCGGCGTTCGCCGCTTTCGCGGTCGCAGCTCCGGCGCGCAAGTCTGCGCTTTAGGGGCTTCGGCGGCGAGCTACGGCTTAGCCTCTTTCCGGGGGAATTCGAGCTTCTTCGGGAAGAGCCAGCCGGGCTTTGCGCTGAGCGTTCCCTGACGCGGGGGAGCGGGGCGGGAGAATGGCAACGGGCGGAGCCGCACTCGGCTCCGCCCGTTGTCGCTGCCGTCGGGTCTGGCTATCGAACGGCGGCCTCGGGGTACATATCGGGTTTGAGGGATGTCCAGGGCTGGTCTGCAGGCAGGATGCGGTCGATTGCGCGGATGCCGACGAATTCGCCCTGGCTGCCGCGGGGGGCTCCGCCGTCGGTGGCGACCTTGACGGCTTCGAGGAGGAGCTTGCGCATAGCGATGATTGCCCTGTCGCTGGTTCCGAGACGCTCGTTGCTGCGGTCGGCGATGACGCCCATCGTTTCCTGGAGCGCGCGGTCTTGGGTGTTGACGCCGACGATGCCTGTGAAGTTCTGAGTGCGCTGCATCTCGCGGTCGATGAGCCAGTCGTTGCTCTTGTTGCGCTTGGCGATGAACGTCGTGGGGTCGATGTCGACGTTCCACTCGTTGCCGGTTCCGGCGAGGCGTTTGGCCTTGTCGGAGAGGGGGTTCTTGTCCCAGGTGAACGTCCAGTTGAAGACCATTGTGTTCTCGTCGTCGATGGGGACCCAGCAGTGGCCTGAGCTACGGGGCTGCACTTGCTCGCCACTGGCTCCGACCTGGCCTGCGCGGAGCTGATGGAAGGGCAGGACGTAGTGGTAGGTGCGGACGTAGTTGCCTTCTTCTTTGCTGAGGGGACGCGTGGAGCTGTAGGTGTAGCCGTAGCTGGTTTGCTCGACCTCGAGGTAGGGGGCAGTGGAGCGCGAGCGGAGGAGGGTTTTGTCGGCGAGGTTGTTGTTGTGGAGGAAGGATGAGTGGGAGGTGTCGATGCCGCCCTCGACGGCTTGCACCCAGTTGCACGTTTGGATGAGCTTGGTGACGCCGCGGTGGGAGTCGGGGACGGTGGTCCATTCGAAGGCGGGGGGCGGCGGGACTTGTTCGGCGGGGCCGAGGTAGGCCCAGACGACGTTGCCGCCCTCCCAAGTTTTGTAGGCGCGAGTGCGGACTTTGTGCTTGAAGTTGCTCTCGGCGGGTTCGTTGGGCATATCGACGCAGGCGCCGTCGACGTCGAATTTCCAGCCGTGATAGACGCAGCGCAGGCCCTCTTCTTCGTTGCGGCCGAAGTAGAGGCTCACGCGGCGGTGAGGGCAGGCGTCGGGGAGGAGGCCGATGCGGCCTTTTGAGTCGCGGAAGGCGACGAGGTTCTCTCCGAGCACGCGAACCCTGACGGGGTCGCAGTCGGGCTTGGGGAGTTCGAAGTCCATGAGGATGGGGATCCAGTAGCGCCGCATAGTCTCGCCCATGGGCGTTCCGGCTCCGACTCGCGTAATCAGGTTGTTGTTTTCTTTCGAGAGCATGTCGTTCCTCCGGTTACAGGCTCAGGCTATCGCGGATGGTACTACGTTTACGTATTGTAATTCGTCAAGCTGGCGGACGCGTTCGGGGAGGGGCGGGGATTGTTCTTCTGCGCTCTCAAGTTCCGGTGCCGCGTCGCCGGCGTGCGAAGAAGTCGGTTGCGAAGGCGATGATGGTCATAATTGCCACTCCCGTGATGTAGTTGATTACCAGGCGGAGCGTGTTGTCGGGGTCGAACCGGTCGTCCCACCAGTCGTTGAGGCCGAACCAGTCCACCCAGTGGGGAATGTTCCATTCGGAGAGGAGGAGTTGCCCGTAGATGAAGATGATGACGGCGAGGAAGAACGCGGCTGGGGGGACTGTCCAGTACCAGCGGGTGTTTCCGAGGATGATGAGGTAGAGGATGGTGTAGAGCGGGATGCCGGCGTGGAAGCCCAAGGTCCACACGCCGATGAGCAGGCCGGCTGTGCTGAGGATGAGGAGGGCCCAACGGCGGGCGACGACGGCTGGAGGGTCGTCGGTTTCGAGGAAGCCGGTGTCCATAATCTGGCCGGTTTCGCTGAGGCCGGTTCGAAAGAGCGAGACGGCGCGCCACAGCAGGAAGGGGGCGCCGACGCCGATTGCGATCCACGGGAGGATCTGGGCGCCAAGCCCCCAGTCGCGGGAGTCCAGCAGCATATAGATGAAGAAGGCTCCGACGCCTACAAGCAGGATTACTTCGCCGATGAGTTCTATGGAGAGCAGCCTATTCGTCTTACGCTCCGGGCTGGCGTTCATGATTCGTTTCTCGCTTCGCGGGCTGGGAGGGCGTCTTCGTTCGGGGCTTCTTCGTGGGCAATCTGCGCTGCGTTGCGTTGCACGCGCATTCCGATGAAGGCGGCTACGGCCACGGCGACGAGGATGCCGATGAACTGCGGGCGCTGGAACATCGTCCAGCCGTAGGTGTTCACCGAGATCCAGAGGTATTTCTCGACGATCTCCGCGAGGACGATTGCGATGACGATGGGAGGCCTCGGCCATCCGTAGGCTTTCATAAAGAGTCCGAGCACGCCGGCTACGGCGAATAGCACGAGGTCGCCTACGGATTGGGAGGACTGGAAGACTCCGATGGTGATGATGGCCATTACCAGGGGGAAGAGGATGTTGGGGGGGATGACGGTTACGCGAGCGATGAGGGGAGCGAACCGGAGGACGATGGGGACGACGATGATGTTCGCGATAGCGATTGTCCACACGAGGGCGATGGTGAGGTCGAGGTGCTGGTTGAGCATTGGGGGGCCGGGCTGGATGCCGACGAGGATGAGCATTGCGAGGATGAGTGCCATCTGGGGGCTGCCGGGGATAGAGAAGAAGAGCGTCGGGACGAGAACGCCGCCGTCGATGGCGTTGTTCGAGGCTTCTGGGGCGATTACGCCTCGGATGTCTCCTGTGCCGAACGTTTCGGTGGCGCCGCGCTCTGTTTGGCGTGCTTGGGCGTAGGCGATCCAGTGCGCGGGGACTGCGCCGAGTCCGGGCATCATTCCCACGAACACGCCGATGACGGAGGAGCGGGTGATGAGCCACTTGTGGCGCAGTGCCTCGCGCATTCCTTTCTTGACGTCGCCGCCGGAGCCTTCGAGCACCTCGTCGAGGCGTTCGGTGGCGATTGCGGTGTTGCTGACGACGAGGTTGGCGAGCTCGGGGATGGCGAAGAGGCCGAGGAGCATCGGGACGAGCGGGAGGCCGTCCCAGAGGTAGCCGATGCCCATATCGGCGCGAACTTGTCCGGTGATGGGGGAGAAGCCGATGAGGGCGATGGCGAGGCCGAAGGCGGCGGTGAGCATTCCTTTCACCATCGCGCCTGTGCTGAGCAGAGCGACGGTGGCGATTCCGAGCAGGCCGAGGAGGAAGAACTCGGCGGAGCTGAAGATTTTGAGGACTTCGCGGGCGACAGGAAGTATGGCCATGAGCATTACGGCGCCGATGAGGCCTCCGATGAGGGAGGAGACGTAGACGGCGCCGAGCGCTTCGCCGGCGCGTCCCTGCCGGGCCATGGGGTAGCCGTCGATGATCGTGGCCTGGGATCCGCGAGAGCCGGGGACGCCGATGAGGATGGAGGGTATGGGTTCGGTGGCGTCGTTGGCGGCGGCGTAGAAGACTGCGGCGGGGAGGGCGATGAAGGGGTCGAGCTGGGAGGCGAAGCTGAGGAGGAGGATGAAGACGGGGACGCCGCCTGCAATCATGACGCCGTTGAACAGCGCGATGGGGGTGATGATTGCGAACGCGATGAGGGGGCCGGGAGAGAAGAGATGCCGGGCTGCGCTCCCGCTGGCCTCGAGCATCAGGTCTCGTATCTCCAGCAATGCGTCCATTAACGCCTACTGCCTCTTGCGGCTGAACGGGGGAGCTGGTCTGCGCGTCTTCCGCCGCTGGCTTGCCAATGAGCGGGAGGGCGCCGCAGTTCGTTGGCCGTTCAGCCGCTGTCCGTAATGGCGCGCAAGTTATTCGCGCGCGTTGCATCTGTCAAACGGATGGCGGTCTGGCTATCCGCCTATAGGCCGTTCTTTCCTGGCTGAAAGGGGCGCCGCGTCGGCATCCGGTGGGGGAAGGGAGCGGGGCCGGCGATTCGCCGGCCCCGCTGCGTTGCGTTCGGAGGTCGAGCGTGGGCTAGTTGACGTTGAGGTCGGCCACGCCGCTGATTTCGAGCATTATGTCTTTGGCTTCCTGGCTGAGCGCTTGCACTGTCCGGACGATGTCGAGGATTTCCTCGGAGCGCCCGTAGCCGTAGGAGTCTTCGTAGCCTGCGACTTTGACGGATTCGATGAACTCCGCGTCCTCGACCATCAGGTCGAAGCGCGACTGCCAGTACTGTTTGATGTCGTCGGGGACGCCCTCGGGCATTATGAAGGCGCGCGAGATCTCGGTGATGAGCAGGTTGGCCTCCAGGGCCTCGAGCTGCGATTGGTTGATGTCGAGGCCGGGGAGATCGCGGAAGGACGGGAGCTCGCCGGTGTAGCCCAGCGTTTCGAGGTATTCGTCGCGCACGGGTTTTGTTTCGTAGAAGAGGGGGACGAGGATCTGGTCTTCGATCCACTCTGGGTAGAGGCGGGGAGCGACGCCGGGGCCGCAGCGGTTGGTGAGCGTTAGTTCGCCTCTGTCGAACGCGGCGGCGATCTCCGATGTGCCGCCGTAGCCGTAGATGATTTCGAACGGTCCGCCGTTGGCCGACATAAATTCGGTCGCCGGCTCGTTGCCGGGGGCGGTCGCGCCCTGCTTCAGCGTGATTCCTTTGTCGAGGATCTCCTGCCACGATGTTGCGACATCCTTGCGGGTGCAGAAGACGTCGCCCTCGACTGTGAAGCTTGGCGAACCGAGGATGTGGATCGCCTCCATATCGAAGTCGGGGATGTCGCCGACGAGAGTCTGGCGCTGGAACCAGCGGGAGTGGACAGGGCCGATGGTGAGGCCGTCGGGGTCGGCGTCGAGGACTGCGCGCAGTCCTCGGTACTGGCCGGCTCCTGGGAGGTTCTGGACTACGAAGCGGGCGCTCTCCGGGAAGTAGCGCTCCGCTGTGGCTGCGACGATACGGCTGAAGACGTCGTATCCGCCTCCGGGGCTGGTTCCGGTGATGATGCGGATGGTCTTGCGTCCGAAGTAGTCTTCGGCGTCGAAGTCTGGGGGAGGGGGGACAGGCGTGGGTGTTGGGGTCGGATCGGGCGGTTGGGTGGGGGTAGAGGTGGGCGGAGGAGGGGTAACGCCGGGCGGCAGGGGTGTTGGGGTGGGCGCCGGTGTTGGAGTTGGCGTTGGGGTGGAGGTTGCTTCGGGCGGTACGGGCGTCGCAGTGGGGCGGGGGGTTGGCGTGGGGTCGCTTCCACAAGCGATGGCTACTAGGGCTACAGCGAGCGCAATCGCGCCAAGGCCGAGGCACCGGCTAATACGCATAAGGTTTCACTCCTCCTGGTGTGCGCCGATCTCTACAGCTTCTACAGGGCAGCCCTTGTTGGCGGACTGCACACGAGCGCCGACAGAGCTTGGCTATCGGCGGCTGGCGGCGGTTCAACGCAACTTAATGGCACAGGGCGCGCGTGTCAATCGCCTGAGCGCATAGGGAGAGCGCGGTTGCCGTTGGCGCAAGGTCGAGCCTATCCTGCCTGGCGCGGCGGAGAAGAGGCAGGGAGGCGCCGACAGGAGGGACGCGATGACGACGACAGCGGCGGCGCGCATCGATGCGGATGGTCACGTTCGGGACACGGATGAGGATGTGCGGCGGCATTTGGGGCCTCCGTATAACGAGCGTCCGCGTCTGAGCGGGGGGCCGGCGCGGGACGGGTTCGACAATACGCTAGGCAACCGGCTGGGGACGCGAGAGGTGGACACGGGGGTTTGGCAGGACGCGCTGGATCGCGGCGGGCTTGATGTCGCTGTGCTGTTTCCTACGGGGAGCTTGGGGGCAGGCTGGCTGCGGGAGCCGGACTTCGCAGCGGCGCGGATGGCGGCCTACAACGATTGGCTGTTCGCGACGTACTTGAAGGCGGACTCGCGGTTCAGGGGGATGGCTTTGCTGCCCGTGCAGGATCCGGCGCAGGCGGCCAGGGAGCTTAGGAGGGCTGTTGAAGAATGCGGTATGGCGGGCGGGATGTTGCCGGAGGGACCGTATCTGTTCGGGAGGCCGGAGTTTGATGTGGTGTACGCGGAGGCGCAGGAGCTCGGGGTTCCGCTGGCGATTCACGGGAGCGGGCGGCTCGTGGGGAGCTACGATGAGTTTCTGTTCGACAATCTGGCGCAGACGCATTCGCTGGGGCATGCGTTCTTGCAGATGAAGCAGTTCGTGAGCATTGTGATGTCGGGCGCGCCGGAGAAGTTCCCGGAGCTTAAGCTTGCGTTCCTGGAGGCGGGTTGCGGGTGGACGGTTTATATGCTCGACCGTATGGACGAGCGCTTCCATCTGCGCGGTCGCGTCGACGCGCCGCTGCTTGTCAAGCCGCCGAGCGAGTATGTGAGATCTGGGAACATCTTCATTTCTTGCGAGGCTGAGGAGCGTCTGCTGCCGGAGACGCTCCGGATACTTGGCGACGACGTGATTGTGTACGCGTCGGACTTTCCGCACTGGGACGCGGATTTTCCGGGGAATATTCAGCATTTGCTTGCGCGGGAGGATCTGACTGAGGTTCAGCGGGCGAAGGTTGCAGGGTTGAACGCCAAGCGGCTATATAACCTCTAGGACAGGCTGAGAGAGAATCTGGAGAGAGGAGCAGGGCGATGTACGACCTGGAAGGGAAGGTTGCGCTTGTTACCGGGGCAGGGGGAGAGCGGGGGTTCGGGAGGGCGATCGCCAACCGGCTTGCCGACGAGGGAGCGGATGTTGTTGTGAACGATGTTGCGCTGAATCCCTACGGGGCCGCCGAGGGGTGGGGCGGGCTGGAGGCTGTGGCGTCGGAGATTGCGGCCAAGGGGCGGAGTTCGCTGGCTGTGGCGGCTGATGTTTCGGAGAGCGCTCAGGTCGACAGGATGGTTCGCGAGGCGCTGGAGCGTTTCGGGCGGATCGACATTCTCGTGAACAATGCGGGGTCGCGTCCGGGGCCTGACCGCGTGCCGCTTATCGAGCTGACGGAGGAGGCGTTCGACGATGTGCAGCGGGTGAACGTGCGAGGGACGTTTCTGTGCACGAGGGCGGTTGCGCGGCATATGGTGGAGCGCGGGGGCGGAGGCAAGGTTATTGTCATTGCGTCGACGGCGGGGAAGCGCGGTATGCCGCGGTATGCGGCGTACACGGCGTCGAAGTTTGCGCTGGTGGGGTTCACGCAGTCGGCGGCGCACGAGCTGGGGCGGCACGGGGTGAACGTCAATGCGATCTGTCCTGGGCTTGCCGATACGGAGCGGGCGCTCCATATCGCAGAGGCTGTTCGCCCAAGCGGGGTGAGCGCTGCGGGTCATCTGCACCGGATGAAGCGCGACCGCGCTGAGGCGAATCCGATGGGGCGGATAACGGAGGCGCGAGATGTGGCGCGTATGGCGGCGTTCTTCGCGTCGTCGGAGTCTGACTATCTGACGGGGTTGGCGGTGTCGGTGTCGGGCGGGGATGTGATGCACTAGCGCGGGGGCTTTGGAGCTTCCCCGCGCCAGGCATTGCCTTTTACCTGTTCCTGTGCCCCTACCGAGCGCTGGACGGGGAAAGGGGGCGGTTGGACGGGCTGCTAGCTCATCTGGGCGACGGTTTTGCCGATGATGTTCATGCCGGCGCCGCAGATGGAGCAAGCTCCCTTGATGATGGGTTTCCCGTTCTTGGTGGTCTGGTCGCTGGGGGCCTTCATGTCGCGCTTCTCGCGACACTTGACGCAGTATGCCTGCATGCAGGTTCCTCCTTGGGGCGTGTTGAGCCCGTGCAGGCCGCATAGTTGCGGAATGGCAGTCGGCGCCGCAATGCTTTAGGGGCGCGTTTTTCGCGGATTCTTGACACGCGCATTGCGCGTCTGGACGCGCAAGGAGGCGGGGAGCTGCTTTGATGACGGGGAGACGCGCTGGGCGGGCTAGGCATTTGCCCCGGCGTAGGCGATAGCTTCGTCGTCGTTTGGGTCTACGGCGCCGGACACGCCTATGGCTCCGGCGAATTCCCCGTTTTTGGGGATGGGGACGCCGCCCTGCGCGAAGATGCAGCCTTGGTGGATGGCCTGGTAGAGGAATACGGGGCGCGACGCTCGCTCCGCGACCTCGGCCGTTGGACGCCGCGCCGCCGCGCATCCCCGGGCTTTGCCTTGCGCGATGTCGACGGTTGTGTGGCGCGCGCCGTCCATACGGAGGAAGCCCTGAAGGAGGCCGTTCTCGTCGACGACTGCGGTTGTGGTTGCGAGTCCCAGCTCGGCGGACTTCGCCCGAGCCGCCTCGAGGATGGCGAGCACGCGCTGTTCGCCGATAGCCATAGTGGACGCTCCCTAGTTAGTTCGCTTGCGCGGGGCTGTGGCGCGCGCTACAGCCGCTTCCAGCGCTCGTTTCGTGATGACGCGCGCGAGATGCTCACGGTACTCTTGCGAGGCGTGGATGTCGGAGAGGAATTCGATGCCCTGTCCTGCGCGGCGGGAGGCCTGTTCGATTGTTTGCTCGATGGCCGCAGGGTTGAGGGGTTTGCCGATGAGCGCTCGTTCGCTGGCTTTGGCGCGCTTGGGGATGGGGCCGGCGCCGGTGATGGCGATGCGGGCGTATGCGCACCGGCCTAGCCGGTCTGCTTCGACGATGGCGGCGACGCCGACAATGGCGAATCGGGAGGCTTTGTTGGCGAATTTCACGTAGGCTGAGCCTGCGCGGGGGGGCACGCGCTCGAAGCTGACGCTGGCGAGGAGTTCCGTGGGCCGGGCGGTCGTTTCGTAGGCGTCGATGAAGAAGCGTTCAGCGGGGATGGTTCGGGGTCTGCGCTGGCCTGCGAGGGTGATGTTCGCGTTGAGCGCAAGGAGCGCGGCAGGGAGATCGGCTGCGGGGTCGGCGTGGGAGAGTGCGCCGCCGATGGTTCCCCGGTTACGGACCTGGATGTCGCCGACGGAGCTTGCAGTCTCGACGAGAAGGGGCGCGGCCGAGGCGATGATGCGGGAGCGTTCGATCTGGCGGTAGGTTGTCGTGGCGCCGATGGCGATGGTTGGGGCTTTTGCCGGCGCGGCGGGGGTTCTGCTGACGCCGGAGAGGGCTTTGATTCGTCCGATGTCGATGATGTGCTCGGGCTGCACGAGGCGCATCTTCATAGCGGGGACGAGGCTCATACCGCCGGCGAGCAGGCGGGCTTCGCCTTCGTGTTCGCGGAGGAGGCGGAGCGCTTCAGCGGCGTCGGCGGGGGCGTGATAGGCGAATGCGGCGGGGATCACGGGCGAGGCTCCATAGCGTCGGCGGCGGCGAGGGCTGAGGCGACGATGTTCTGGTAGCCGGTGCAGCGGCACATATTGCCGCTGAGGGCGGCGCGGACTTCGGGGTCGGTTGGTCGGGGGTTGCGGCGGAGGAATTCGTGGAGGGTCATCACCATTCCGGGGGTGCAGAATCCGCACTGGAGGCCGTGTTGCTCGTGGAAGGCTTGCTGGATGGGGTGGAGGCGGTCGCCGCTGGCGAGCCCTTCGATAGTTGTGATTCTGGAGCCGTTAGCTTGGGCGGCGAATATAGCGCAGGATTTCACGGCGGCGCCGTTGAGGAGGACGGTGCACGCTCCGCACTGGCTGGTGTCGCATCCGATGTGGGTTCCGGTGAGGCGCAGTTTTTCGCGGAGGAGGTCGACGAGGAGGTCGCGCGGTTCGACCTGCGCTGTGCGGCGTTTGCCGTTGACGGTGAGCGAGACGTTCATAGCGGCACCTAGCTAGTTGAAGGTGATGACGCCTCGTCCGACGACGCCGCGGTCGAGTTCTTCGTAGGCTTCGTTGATCTGGTCGAGGGTGTATGTGCGGGTGATGAGGCCGTCGACGTCGATCTGGCCGCGGTTGTAGAGGTTGGCCATTCGGTGGAAGTCGAGCGCGGGTCGGGAGGTTCCGTAGTAGGAGCCCTTGAGGGTTTTCTCCTGGCGGACGAGGGCGACGGGGTCGACGCCGGCGATTTCGCCGACGGGGGCGAGGCCGACGATGATTGCGGCGCCGCCCTTGCGCACGGAGTCGAACGCTTGCGTGACGGTTTCGGATGAGCCGTAGGCCTCGAAGGCGTAGTCTGCGCCGCCGTCGGTGAGGTCGCGGACGGCTTTCACGGGGTCGGCGCCGCGGGAGTTTATGGTGTCGGTGGCTCCGAATCTGGCGGCGAATTCGAGGGCGGCGTCGTTGATGTCGATGGCGATTATGCGGTTGGCGCCGGCGAGGCGGGCGCCCTGCACGATGTTGAGTCCGACGCCGCCGCAACCGATGACGGCGACGGCGCTGCCGGGCTCGACTTTGGCGTTGAAGAGGACGGAGCCTACGCCGGTGGTTACGCTGCAGCCGATAAGGGCGGCCTGGGGGAGAGGGAATGCGGGGTCGATTTTCACGCAGCCTGTTTCGGGGACGACGGATTGCTCTGCGAAGCAGGCTACTTTGCCCATATGGGCGAGGGGCTGGCCGTTGAGGCGGAGTCTTCGGGTACCGTCGAACATATTGGGGCCGGTGGCCATATGGGTGTCGCAGACGTTGGGCCGTCCGCTGAGGCAGGATCGGCAGTGGCCGCAGAAGGGGGCGAAGGCGAGTATGACGTGGTCGCCCGGGGCGACGCGGACGACGCCTTCGCCGATTTCCTCGACGATGGCTGATCCCTCGTGGCCCAAGACTGCGGGTGTTGGGATGAGGGCTTCGCCGCGCATGAAGTGGAGGTCGCTGCGGCAGACTCCGGCGGCGGCGATGCGGACGCGCACTTCGTGCGCTTTTGGAGGGTCGAGCTCGACCTCTTCGATGGCTAGCGGGTTGTTGGGTTCGACGAGAACGGCTGCTTTCATTGCGGGCTCCGGGGGAGGGGTTAGATGTGGCGGGGAGAGGCTATCACGGGTTTGCCGGCGGCGCTTGCCGCTTCTGGCATCGTCCCTGTGGGTTTGGGGGCTTCGGCATCTCTTGCGCGGACGGTTGGCGGTTCAGGCGCCGACGATGCCGCTGTGCTGCTGCTGGTCGAGGCGCTCGTAGGTTACGGGGGTTGTTACGAGGAGGCCTGCGTCGACGGGGAGGACTACGCCGGTGATCCATCGGGCTTCGTCGCTGGCGAGGAAGACTGCGGCCCAGGCGACATCCCATGCTGCGCCCTCGGTGCGGAGGGGGGCGGCGTTCTTGCGGATCTGGCGGAGGTTGTCGTCCATACGGGGGGCGACCATTGGGCTGTAGATGAGGCCTGGGGCGATGCAGTTTACGCGTACGCCGTCTGGGCCGTGGTCGGCGGCCATTGATCGGGTGAGGCCGACAACTGCGGCTTTGGATGCGGTGTAGGGGGCGCTGCTGTTCGCGCGGAGGCCGGCAATGGAGGATATGTTGATGATGGAGCCGCCCCCGCTCTTGATCATTTCGGGGATGGCGTACTTGGATGCGAGGACGATGCTCTTGACGTTGACGGACATGATGTGGTCCCACTGGGCCTCGGTTACCTCGGTTACGCTGGCGCGGGTGGAGACGCCCACGTTGTTGTGGAGGATGTCGAGGCGTCCGTAGCGCTCGACGGCTGTTCGCGCGATGGCCTGGCAGTCGGCGGCGCTGGTTACGTCGGCGGCGATGCTGGAGGCTGCGCCTCCTTCGGCCTCGATAGCGGCTTGTGTTTCTCTTGCGCGTTCGAGCTCGTTGTCGACGAGGAGGACGCTGGCGCCTTCGCGGGCGAACAGGATGGCCGCGGCCTTGCCGTTGCCGACTCCGGGGCCGCTGGAGCCGGCTCCGGCAACGATCGCCACTTTGCCTGCAAGCCTATCGGTCATACGCGCTGTTCTCCTTTGTTCTGCTCGTTCTGCTCGTTGCCGCGGGCCGCGTAGTCGCCGACAAGGAGCTCGGACATCTCGGCGACGCGGCCTTCGAACACTCTGCCCTCTATGGAGGACTCGACGGTGGCGCGCCATCCGTCCGCTATCTTGCGGAGGCGTATGGTGAGATGTCCGTCGCGGACTACGATTTCGTCGGCGGATTCGGGCCATTGCATAGTTTCCTCATCGCAGGCGGCCGCGCTGGGGCTTTGGGGTCTTTCGGTTATGCGCTTTCAGGTTTCAGGTTCCCGGCGCCGTATTCTTCCGCGATGGGGACCTGGCGGGTTAGCCGCACGTCCTTGCCTGTTCGCGAGGATTCCATAATGGCGGTTATCAGCTCGAGGGTGGCCATTCCCCAGCGGCCGTCGTGGTAGACGGGGGCTCCGTTGCGGACGGCGTTGTAGAGTTCCATGAGGTCTTCGCGGCCGGCCTGGTAGCGGGAGGTTGCGAATGGGCGGTCTTCGATTCCGCCGTCTTTGTAGACGTAGAGGCCGTAGCGGGATTGGCGGAGGTCGCCGCGTTCGCAGGAGGCGATGAGGATGCCGAGGTTGGCTGGCCTCCAGGGGGGAGTTTCTTTGGGGGCTTCGCGCCAGAAGCGGCGCTCGTGGTCGGAGCCGATGCGGAGCGAGTCTTTCGCCTGGAATTCGTTGCGGGAGCCGGCTTTGAGTTCGGCGCGGATGCGGATGCGGTCGTCGTGGGTGTAGCCTTCGATGAGTCCGCGGCCTTGTTCGTCGCTCCAGGGGGTGAGGTCGGCGGTCATAGAGTAGCCGTAGCCGTTGTTTGTGACGGTTGCGGTGGCGCCGTTTTCGAATTCCATAAAGGCGGAGTAGTAGCCGACGGCGCCGCGTTCCGGCCACCACTTTCCTGTTGTTCCGCGGATGGAGGCGACCATGCCGCCGCCCAGGAGGCGGAGGCTGTCGAGCTGGTGTGGGCCTTGGCGGTAGAGCACGCCGCCGCCGAGGGATTCGTCGAGTTCTTCGGGTTGCCTGGCCTGGAGCATCCAGTCGGTGAATGCCCAGTTGTTGAGGGCTTTGAGGGGGCCGAGCTCGCCGGATTGGATGATGCGGCGCATCTCCATAACGGGGGGACTGAAGCCGAGGGTGTGTCCGCAGAGGAGTTTGACGTTGTTGCGGTCGGCAGCTTCGACCATTGCTTCGGCCTCGCGCATATCGAGGGCCATGGGTTTTTCGGAGACGATGTGTTTGCCGGAGTTGGCGGCGAGGACGGCGTGGGGGCTGTGCCAGTTGTTGGGGGTCGCGATCCAGACGGCTTCGACGTCGGGGTCGGCGCAGAGGGCTTCGGCGGCGTCGTAGACGCGGGCTTCGGGGAAGCGAGCCTGGAAGGCCTGGCGGACGCGGGGGTTTGTGTCCGCCGCGGCCATAAGGTTGATCTCGTCGAGGGCTTCCATGTTGGGCATAATCTGGGTGGCGCCGACGCCGACGCCGATGATGGCCATGTTGAGGGGTTTGACTGGCTGGGGGGTGGACATTGTTGTCTCCGGGGGTTTCCGTGGAGGCGGGGCGGGGAGATGGGGTTTCGGGTTAGGCGATGGCGCCGACGATTTCCTGGGCGGGGACTGGCTGTTCGCGGTAGAGTCCCATTGCCTCGATGATGGGGAGGTCGCTCATTGAGAAGAGGACGGCGTCGTCGCGGGAGTTGGTTCCGTGCTCGTGGGGGAGCCATGAGGGGAGGACGAAGGTGTCGCCTTTAGTCCATTCGACGCGTTTGCCGTCGATGATGGAGAAGCCTTGTCCTTTGGCGGCGTGGTAGACGACGCTGGAGGTGTGGCGGTGGGCGGCGGTGCGTGATCCTGGGGCGAGGCGCTGTAGCTTGAGGGCGAGGGTTGGCATAGTGTGGCCGCCGGTTACGGGGTTGGAGTATTCCATAATCACGCCGTCGTAGGGGTCTTCTTCGCCGTAGCCGAGGAGGGCGCCGTAGGCGTCGTTCCAGCGGTAGGTAATCGGGAGCGCGCCGCCGACCATGTCTTTGAGTTTGGGGCGCATTAGGCCGTTGCCGATGGAGGCGTTGGTGAATCCGACGGGTTTGGTTACGGGCTGGACGTCTTCGGGGAATGGCTCCTGGAACATGGCGTCGAAGTAGCCGACCATGGGGGCGTCGAGGCAGTCGAGCCAGATGACGGGTTTGTCTTCGGGGTTGTTGTGGTCGTGCCAGGCCCAGCTTGGGGTGAGGACGAGGTCGCCCTCTTGCATACGGAAGCGTTCGCCGTCCTGGACGGTGAAGGCGCCTTCGCCTTCGATGACGAACCGTATGGCGGCTGCTGTGTGTCGGTGGGCTTCGGCGATCTCGCCTGGCCAGACGATCTGCACTGCGGCAGACATTGTTTTGGTTGCGCCGGCGAGGGGGTTTTTGAGTCCGGGGTTGCGCATTGTGAGGGCGCGCCGGAATCCCTGGCCTTTGAGGCTTGGGAGGTCGCCCGCTTGCATAGCGAGATCGCGCATTTTCTCCCAGCGCCACACGTGGGGGGCGAGTCTGGGGCGCTCGGGGGGGTTTGCGTGCATTACCCAGAGGGGGTTGATGTTCTCGTTGTCGAGTTCCTGGTGGAAAGCTCGCTCGCTCTCGGGCATTGTCCAGGGCATAGCGTTGCTCCTTTCGGTTCCAGAGGAGGCGGTTGCGGTTCGGAGTCGCCCGGTTACTCTCGGGCCTCGGCGCGGGCGGAGAGTTCGCCCACTTCGCTGATGTTGATGGTTACGAGGTCGCCGGGAGTCAGGGGGCCGACTCCCTCGGGGGTTCCGGTGAAGACGAGGTCGCCGGGCTCCATACGGGCGACCCAGGACATATTGGCGATCTGGTTCTTGCAGTCGACGATCATATCTTTGGTGAATGCGTGCTGGCGTAGTTCTTCGTTGACCCAGAGGTTGATTTCGAGGTTCTGGGGGTTCGGGACTTCGTCGGCGGTTACGATGCAGGAGCCGATGGGGGCGAAGGTGTCGAAGGACTTGCGTTTGCTGCGGTCTTCGGGGCCGCGGACGGTGATGTCGAGGCCGCAGGTGTAGCCGAACACGTGGTCGAGGGCTTGGTCGACGGGTATCTGGGCGCCGCCTTTGCCGATGACGATGACGAGTTCGGATTCGTGGTGGATGACGCGGTCGGGGTAGGGGAGTTGTATGGGGTCGTTCGGGCCGGAGACGGCGCTGGAGGCTTTGAGGAACATTCCCTGGTCGGAGGCGACCTGGGGGGCGGAGCCGCTCCAGGGGCTGTTCTGCATTTCGTTGTGGTGGGCTTTGTAGTTCACGGGCTGGGCGTAGATTTTGCGGGGGGCAGGGACTGGGGGCAGCAGGCGGACGGAGGGGAGCGGGACGGCTGCGCCGTCGGAGGCGAGCTGTTCGGCTTGGGGGCGGAGGGCGTTCCATCGCTCGATGAGGAGCAGCATGCGCAGGGGTTTGAATTCGGCGGGGAGTTCTGGCAGGAGGGGGGTGATGTCGACTACGGCGTCGTTCGGGGCGAGGACGCCGATCTGGTAATCGTCGAAGCTGACCAGGCGCATTGGCGTTCTCCTGTGGCGGGCATGCTCGGGGCGACAGTATCACTGGGCGTTGGGGTGGTCAAAAGAGCGGGGTCTTGCTTGGTTGCGGAGGCGCAGGCGGGCGCTTCGTTCCGGGGGGCTTTAGTGTAGCGGGGAGAAGGGGGCGGGGATCATGTGGCGCACGAGTTGATGGACGGCGCGGGCTTCGGTGTGTGGGGGCCAGACGCCTTGCGAGACGTAGATGCTGCGGAGTTCGTCGCGGTGCGCCCAGTCGCGGTAGGGCCAGAGTTGGTACCAGCGGTTGAGTTGTCCGAGTTCGCTTGCGAAGAAGCAGCCTGGGGAGAGTTCGAGGCGCTTGGGGGCTTGGGCGGTGAATTCTTCCATTACGCTTCGGAGGGAGCCGGAGGGGTAGGTGTACATACGGAGTTCGTAGAGGCCTCCCCATTCGCGTGGTCCGTCGAGGGGGTCGTTGATGGGGGATGGGGCGAGGATGTCGCTTTCCATTGAGACGATGAATTCGGTGAGGTCGGGGGGCCAGGCTCGGCTTGCGATCGCTTGGGCGCGGACGTCGGCGCGCTGCTGGAGGGATTCGTACGCCCATAGGTGGACGACTTGGTTGAGGGGGCCGATGTCGGTGCGCCAGAAGCCGACGAGGGGGGAGAGTTTCGCGCGTTCGTCGATTTTCTCGGCGAAGCGGCACTCGACTTCGGGGGCGGAGTTGGCTGTGAGGTTGTAGGTTCGGAGTTCGTAGAGCATTGGCGGGGCCTCCTTGGGGCGGTGTGGAGGGGGGGAGTTTAGCTTACCGGCTGGGGGTTCGCGCACGGGGTTGGGTTGGGGGTTGTTCGCGGCGGGTGGTCTTACGGGAGGGTTGAGAGTCGGGGGGAGGGTTGTGGTTGTGTGGTTGTAGTTGGGGCGAATTGCTCGCGGCAGAGTTCGGCGTAGCGCTGGTTGAGGGTCATTAGTTCGGCGTGGGAGCCGCATTCGGCGACTTTGCCGTTTTCGATGTAGAGGATGATGTCGGCGGTGAGCACGGTTGAGAGGCGGTGGGCGATGACTATGGTTGTGCGTTTTTCTGTGAGGCGGGCGAGGGCTGTTTGGACTGCTCGTTCGGAGTGGGAGTCGAGGGAGGATGTGGCTTCGTCGAGGATGACGATGCGGGGGTCTTTGAGGAGCATTCGGGCGATGGCGAGGCGTTGTTTCTCGCCGCCGGAGAGGCGGTATCCGCGTTCGCCGACGATGGTGTCGAATCCTTGGGGGAGGGTTTCGATGACGTCGAGGACGGACGCGGCGCGGCAGGCTTCGATGATGTCGGCGCGGGAGGCTGCGGGTCGGGCGACGCGCAGGTTGGCGTCGATGGTGTCGTGGAAGAGGAACGTTTCCTGGGAGACGTAGCCGATGTGGGAGCGGAGGGATTCGAGGGAGAGGGTTCGGATGTTGAGGCCGTCGAGGAGGATTTGGCCGTGGGTGGGGTCGTAGAGGCGTGGGATGAGGTAGGTGATGGTGGTTTTGCCGGCGCCGCTGGGTCCGACGAGGGCGGCTGTTTGGCCGGGGGGTACTGTGAAGTTGAGGTTGTCGAGGGCGCGTTGTCCGGGGGTGTACTCCATGACGATGTTTCGGAAGGCGAGGGCGCCGGCGGGGTTGTGGATGTCGACGGCGCCGGGGGAGTTGGCGATGTCGGGTTCGAGGTCGAGGTATTCGAAGATGCGTTCGAAGTATGCGGCGGAGGTTACGAGGTCGACGTGGAGGGACATGAGGTCGGTTGCGGGGGTGTAGAGTCGTGCGAGGAGGGCGACGAAGGCGATGATTGTTCCGATGGTGAGGTTGCCGGAGATGACTTGGGCGCCTCCGAACCAGTAGATGACGGCGGGCCCGCCGGTTGAGACGATGAAGAGGAGCATGAAGTACCAGCGGCCGACGAGGGCTTCGCGGACTTGGAGGTTCATGAGGTCGTGGTTGTCGCGCTGGAAGCGGTTGAAGACTTCGTGTTCGCGGGTGAAGGTTTTGATGAGCATTAGGCCGCTGATGCCGAGGCTTTCGGCCATTAGGGAGTTGATGGCGGCGGCGCGCTGCTGGCGTTCGGAGCGGAGGCGGCGTCGCATTCTGCCGACGGCGAGGGTGGGGATGATGAGCCAGGGCAGGACGATGAGGGAGACGAGGGAGAGTCGCCAGTCGAGGGCGAGCATTGCGGCGAGGGTTGTTGCGAGGATGAGGGCGTTCTGGGAGATGGTTACGAGGGTTCCGGAGACGACGGCGTCGATGCCGGCGATGTCGCTGGTGAGTCGGGACATAAGCTCGCCGGTGCGGGATTGGGTGTAGAAGCGGAGGGAGAGGGATTGGAGGCGGGCGAACATTCGGAGTTTGAGGTCGTACATGATGCGCTGGCTGACGATGGCGCCGAGGTAGCTTCTGAGGACGCCGATGAGGCCGAGGAGGACGGCGGCGGCGAAGAGGGCGGCGGAGAGGAGGAGTAGGAGCTGGGGGTTGTTCTGTTCGATGGCGGAGTCGATGATTCCGCGGACGAGGAGGGGAGGGGCGAGGCCTGCGGCGGCGGCGGCGGCGACGGTTGCGAGGATGAGGAGGAGCCGCTGCCAGTAGGGGGCGAGGAATCCGAGGATTCGGCGGAGGTTGCCTTTGCGGAGGGCGGTGGGGGATTGGATGGGGGCGGCTCTGCCGTGGATGCGCATTGGGGGCAAGTATACGCTTGGGGTTTGCGTTGGGGTTGCTGGGGGTCGTCTGGGGGTTGCTTGGGGTAGGGGTTGGGGGGTGGTCTCGGAGCTGGTGGTTGTTTGGGGGGGCTGGTACGGGGAAGGGTTGGGCGCGGGTTGGGTTGGGGGGCGGTCTCGGAGCTGGTGGTTGTTTGGGAGTGGCGGGGAGGGGAGGGGGTCGGGCGTGGGCGAGGGTAGGCTGGGGTTGGGCTGGGGGGCGGTCTCGGAGCTGGTGGTTGTTTGGGAGTGGCGGGGAGGGGAGGGGGTCGGGCGTGGGCGAGGGTAGGCTGGGGTTGGGCTGGGGGGCGGTCTCGGAGCTGGTGGTTGTTTGGGAGGGGCGGGGAGGGGAGAGGGTCGGGTGTGGGTGAGGGTAGGCGGGGTTGGGCTGGGGGGGGGGGGGGTATCTGTTAGCCGAGGTTGCTCCAGTGGTCCCAGTGGGTTACTTCGGAGGCGGGGCGTCGGGTGGTGGGGCCGTAGCGCTGGCCGTCTTGCGGCCATCCGAGGGGGATCATTGCGGCGGTTGCCCAGCCTTCGGGGAGGCCGATGGCTTCTCGAAGCTGGGGTTCGAAGCCTCTGCGGACGCGGGTGGTGAGGACGCTGCCGAGTCCGAGGGCTCGGGCTGCGAGGAGCATATTCTGGACGGCGGGGTAGATGGATGCGCCGTGGTGGATGTCGGTTCCGGGGTGATGGGTTACGGCGAGGATCCAGACGGGGACGTCCATTATGTGGTGTGCGAGGTAGTCGGCGGATTCTGCGGCGCGGGCTTCGGAGGGAGTGGATGGTTCGCCGTGGTTGGGCCGGGCGGTGGCGGGGTAATGCTCGGCGATGATGCGTTTGGTTTTTCCGTTTTTGATGACGATGAAGCCCCATTGCTGGGAGTTGCCTCCGTTGGGGGCTCGGATGCCGGCGTCGATGATCTGGCGGATGAGGTGGTCGGGGACGGGGTCGGGTTTGAGGCGGCGGAGGGCGCGCTGGGTGTAGATGGCTTCGAACAGGCCGATGTTTTCGGTCATGGGGGCTCCTTGCGATGGGCTGGCGGCGGTCAGGGTGTTGCGGGGGCTATCTGCGATGGCGGGCTGGCGGGCCGGGTTGCGGGGGGCTCGTTGCGATGTGAGGGTGGGGTCGTGTGGCGTTGCGGGGGTTTGGGTGTGGAGTGGATTCTACTGTCTTCGGTCATAGGGGGGGGACTCCTTGCGATGGGTTGGCGGCGGTCAGGGTGTTGCGGGGGCTATCTGCGATGGCGGGCTGGCGGGCTGGGTTGCGGGGGGCTCGTTGCGATGTGAGGGTGGGGTCGTGTGGCGTTGCGGGGGTTTGGGTGTGGAGTGGATTCTACTGTCTGTCTTCGGCCATAGGGGGGACTCCTTGCGATGGGTTGGCGGCGGTCAGGGTGTTGCGGGGGCTATCTGCGATGGCGGGCTGGCGGGCCGGGTTGCGGGGGGCTCGTTGCGATGTGAGGGTGGGGTCGTGTGGGGCTGCGGGGGTTTGTGCGTGGGGTGATTCTATCGGTGTTGGCTGGGGTCGATGCTGCTTCGTCGGGGCTGGGGGTGGGGGTTGGGGGGCAGTTCGCTGGCTGAGGGCGGCGCTGTTTGCGGGGCCGGGCGTTTGGAGTCGGGGCTGCTCTGTGATGGGGGATGATGGTTAGCGGGGGAGCGGGGATGCGTGGTTGGGGTGGAGGGCTGTGGGGAGGGAGGGGTTTTTGGGCGGTTTTATTCTGTAGGCGTTTCATTCTGTCGCATTCTGTTCTATTGCGGTCTGTTCCGTTCGTGGATGGAGGGCTGCGGGGGGTTTGTGTGGGACAGGAATGAGTCTGGTTTGCGACGGGAATGAGACCGTTTTGGAATGAAATGAGTCTGTTTAGGACTGTGGGATATTTGGAGCTGGGGGGGGGGCTGGGGGAGCTGGGGGTGGGGGAGGCTGGCGGGGACAGGGTACGAGGGGCGGCGTGTGGGGCAGTGGGAGGGTGTCTGTGGGGGGGCTGCTTGGGTTGTGGGGTTAGGGGGCTAGCAGGGGAATGGGGATGCGTGGTTTGGGGTCGAGGGGCTGGGGGGGAGGGGGATTGGGGTGGTTTCGTTCTGTATCTGTTTCATTTTGTCTCATTCTGTTCCATTCCGTTCGTGGGTGGGGTCTGCGGCGGGTCTATGTGAGGCAGGAATGAGTCTGTTTTGGGACAGGAATGAGTCTGGTTTAGGACAGTGGGACGTTTGGAGCTGGACGCCGGGGAGTGGGGGCTGGCGGGAGGGGGATAGGCTGGATGAAGACTAGGGTATGAGAGGGGCGGCGTATGGCGCAATGGGAGAGTGTCGTGGGAGGGATGGGGGCTGCGAGAGGGGGCTCCGCTGTCTGCGGTGTGGAGGGGCTGGCCAGGCGCACGTTCCTCGCTGACGATACTGGGTTTCTTTGTCTGCGGGGGGAGGGGCCTCTTAGAAGCCTAACTGGCTTTGGCTCGGGTTCGCGCGATCGATGCTTAGGTTGTGTCTATTCACTACTACGTTGTAGTCGCGCGCCTTGTCTGTGATGCTCCTGAGAGTGGCGCTATCGAATCCGCACGTCGGGCAGTATCCGGGCGGCAGGTTCCGCGCGGCGTACAGGAACTCGTTGAGCGCGCGCGTGATGTCCTGGAGCGCTAGATGGAAGTTCTCTTCATTGGCCATATGGGGCTCCTGCGATTCGTGCGCTTGAGGTTGCGCTCCAGCGTGGCAGGGCGGGGGGTTAGTGGATGTTTGGGGGGGTGTAGGGGGTTTGGTGGTTGGTGGGGATTTCGCGGCGTTGTTGGGATGATTGGATGATGGCGAGGACGACTTCCTGGGTTGCTTTGCCCCATCGGGCGTCGTGGATGCGGAGGGGTGTGTCTTCGCGGACGGCTCGGCACATTTCGTCGACTTCGACGGAGCAGTAGCGGCGGTTGTAGCCGTCGCCGGCGGGTACGGGGATTTCTTGGTTGGCGTGGTCGCCGTGGATGATGATTCCTGTGGGGGTTTGGCGCATGCTGCCGTGTTCGCAGGAGACGATGGTGAGGCCGAAGAATGCGTGTCGGCGGTTTGGGGAGACGGGGTAGTGGATGGGGCGTTCGAGGGATCCGCCGTAGCGGGTGGAGTCTTTGTAGGTTTCTTCGGCGTGGGGGTTGGGGAATGCGTGTGCGCGTCGGCGGGTTTCGAGGTGGAGGTTGGGGTCTGCGGGGGTTCCCTGGAGGTTGTAGCCGTAGGTGAGTTCGGCGCTGTTGAAGTGGGCGTAGCCGTTGTAGGCGATGGTTGCGGCGTGTCCTTCTTCGAAGTCGAGGAAGGCGGTGAAGCTGCCGTCGATGGGTCGTTGGGGGTCGGCGGTGGTGGTTGCGGCTCGGACGGAGCGGACGTTGCCGCCGCCGATCATGCGGACGATGTCGACTTGGATGGGGCCTTGTCGGCGGACGATGCTTCCGCCGCGTTCTTGGGAGAGTTCGTATGCGGCGCGGGGTCGGTAGATCCAGTCGCTGTAGAACATTGTGTGGATTGTGAGGACTTTGCCGAGGGTGTGGTTATTGGCGATTTCGGCGAGTTTGATGTTGGGGAGGTCGAGGCTTTGGGAGTGTCCGACGAGGACGCGGACGTTGTTGCGGTCGGCGGCGTTGATGATGGCGTCGCAGTCGTTGAGGGTTAGGGCCATTGGTTTGTCGAGGATGACTTGTTTGCGGTGGTTGGCGGCGAGTATGGCGTGTTGTGCGTGGAGTTCGTCGGGGGTCATTACGTAGACGATGTGGATGTTGGGGTCGGCGCAGAGTTCTTCGGGGGATTGGTAGGCGGGGGCGTTGAAGTCGCGGGTGAAGCGTTGTCGGGCTTCTGGGCGGATGTCGGCGGCGGCGGCGATGCGGGCGTTGGGGTTGGCGTGGAGTTCGGGGATCATGTTCATTGCGCCGGCGCCGAGGCCGATGATGCCGAAGTTGAGGGGGGCGGTGGAGGTCATAGGGGGTCTCCTGTGGCGGGGGCTGTGGTTGTGGGCGGGGGGCTCCGCTGGGGTGGGGACGGCGGGCTGGGGGAGCGCTGGGATGAGGGAGCGGGGTTTGAGGGGCTGGGGCGAGGGCAGGGTTGGGAGTTGGGGGTTGTCGTTTTCGCGGGGATGTCGGGCGGGGTTACAGCGGGATGAGGGGGCGGGGATGAGGCGGGGGGATCGGGGTCAGGGTTGTGGGGTTGGAGTTGGGAGCGTTGGGGAGGGAGGTTGCTGCTTCCGGGGGGGCGTGGTAGGGGATCGGGGGCTGGGAGGGGTTTATGCGGTGAGGGGTTCTTTGGCGGTGTAGGTTGTTTGGGAGAGGAGTTGTTGGATGAGGGGTTTGAGTTTGCTGCCGTAGCGGGCGATTTCGTCGATGTTGGAGGAGCGGCTGAGGGTTCCCCAGCCTTCTTGGGGGATGTGGATGAGGTTGTTGTGGTTGGGGTTGCGGAGGATGTTGATGGGTTCGGCGCCGTCGGCGAGGGCGGTTGCTTGTTCGTCGAGCATTTTTCGGTAGAGGATGAGGCCGCGGTCGGATTCGCCGAGGCGTTCGGCTGAGCGGTCCATGATGGGGCCTTGGACGATCCAGACTAGGTGGTCTTGGGCGAGGGTGTCGTCGCTGCGCCATTGGCCGTCGGGGCGTTTGAGGTTGATGTTGTTGTAGGGGATGGAGGTTTGCGGGGGGACGTTGACGTCGTTGGGGAACCAGTAGGAGGCGAGTTCGACGTGGTAGGTGTGGGTGTCGTCGATGGGTACGCGGAATTGGAGGAAGTAGCGTCCGCCGCCGCCTTGTTGGAGGATGTTGGGGAAGAGGAGGGGGTGTCCTACGGTCCATTTGGGGGAGTTTCTGGTGGTGTTGCCGTAGACGCGTCGTTTGGTGATGCCGTAGGGGGTTTGGTCGAAGCCGATTTCTTTGTGGCGGTCGTAGGCGGCGAGGCTTTCGGCGACGGGGTCGCGTCGGTTTTCGAGTTTGGCGGCCCAGGCGCCGTAGACGCCGTGGAGCCATTCGAGGTGGACGGGGTCGACGGAGTTTTCCATGCATTGGAGCCAGTTGCAGGGGAGTTCGGCGACGAAGGCTTCGCGGAGGACGTTTTGTTGCTGGGCGAGGATGTCGTAGTTGGGGAGTAGGGGTGCGGGTTGTGGGCCGAGGTAGGCGAAGATGAGGCCTCCGAGTTGCTGGACGGGGTATGCGGGGACTTTGACTTTTTCTTTGAAGCGTCCGTCGGGGCGGACGGTTTCTTCGAAGGGTTGTTCGATGCATTGGCCGGTTTCGTTGATCATCCAGCCGTGGTACATGCATCGGAGGCCGTTGGTTTCGGGGATGCCGTAGGAGAGGTCGACGCGGCGGTGTGGGCAGAATCGGTCGATGAGTCCGAGGGTACCGGAGTTGTCTTTGTAGAGGACGAGGTCTTCGCCGAGGATTCGGATGGGTTTGGTTGGTTTTTCGTTGAGTTCGGCGGCGGCAGCGATGGGGTGCCAGTAGCGTCGCATGAGTTCGCCCATGGGGGTTCCGGGGCCTACTTGGGTTAGGCGCTGGTTGTCGTGTTCGGAGAGCATTGTGGGTTCCTCCGCGGGTGGGAGTTGGTTGTGGGGGATTGTAGCGCTAGGGGTGGGGAGCGCGTGGGTTGGGGGGTTGTGGGGTGGGGGTTATGCGCCGTACCAGCCGTGTTTGTCGAGGAGGCCTCGGAGGTAGGCGATCTGGCCGATGTGCTGGATGAGGTCTCCGGTTACGCGGGCGATGGTTATTTTGATGGTTTCGGAGGCGTTGGGGGAGCTTGCGGGGCTTGGTTGTTCGAGGTCGGCGTCGGAGAGGTTGTTGAGGAATGTGCGGGATTTTTCGCGGGCGGCGTCGAAGTAGGCGATGAGGGTTTGGGCGTTTATGGGGTCGAATGCGCGGACTTGTTCGAGGGAGTCGCCGTTGCCGGATCCGCGATTTGGGGGGAGTTGGAAGCGTTGGCACCAGGCGTGGGTGGTCCAGGCTTCGTTCTGGCGGAGGAGGAGGGAGTAGTTTTTGTCTTGGGTGCGTGAGAGGTGCCATGCGAGCCATCCGATGGGGTTGCTTTGGGGGCCTGCGGGCTGTGCTTTGAGTTGGGGGATGTCGAGGCCGTCGAGGGCTCGCCGGAAGACGCCGCCGATGCGGTCGTAGGCGGCGTTCGAGATGTCTCCTGCGCTCATGGGGGGCCTCCGGTAGGTTGGGTTGTGGTGGGGAGCGTAGTTAGGGGATGCGGGGGCGTCAAGTCGCGCTTTTGAGGGGCGGGGATGTGGGGCGTTGGGTTGGAGGGCAGGGTTGGGGCGCTTTGCCTCTTTGAGGCGCCCCTTAACGCGCGTTAACGCGTTAAGGGGGTATGTGGCGTGGTAATCCTAGGGCTTGGGCAGGGCATAGCAGCTTGTGGCTAGAGGAATCTAAAGCTGCATACTTGTACTCTGTTCTTTACCAGGTATGCGCCATTGTCTTTAATGGCGAATCTTCCGCCGCCGCGTTCTATGCTTAGTACGCATTCTACTATGTCTTCTAGTAAGGGGTTTCTTCGTATGTAGAAGCGTGAGCATATAGGAGTTCTTCCTCTTGTTATATAGGGCCATACTTCTCCTCTGTTATTGCAACTGAATACTGCTTGATAATCCCATCTGTATTTAATCTGTAAATGCTTGAGTTGCTCCAAGTCTTGCCGGTGGAGGCTGAGGTTGAACATTGCGCTCTCTCCTGCGATGGGTTTGCTGAAACTCTAGCGGTTAGCGCGGCTGTATGTCAAGTCAACTTCGGCTCCAACATTCGAGCGGCTGCTGCGGTGGACAGCTGGGCCGGCATCTCCTAGAATGCCGCTTAGCTTGTTGGAGGAGGGACGCTACGGGAAAGTTCATCAGTACGCATCGGGAGGATGGGGTTACGCTGGTTACGCTGGATGATCCGTCGACGCGGAATGCGCTGGGGACGGAGATGGCGGGGGAGCTGTATGAGGAGCTCGATCGTTTCGAGTCGGACGGGGATGATCGGGTTCTTGTGCTTACGGGGCGGGATCCGTCGTTCTGTTCGGGGGCGAATGTGCGTCGGTTCGATGAGGCGATCGAGCGGGTCGCGGAGGAGGAGGGCGGGGAGGTTCGCCGGTCGTCGGCGTCGGCGTGGGAGGAGATGGAGGAGCTGCGGGGTCGTGGGGCGTCGGGTGAAAGGGGGAGCGGTGGGGCTGGTCGGGGTCGGGGTGCGTCGGGGGAGGGGGGCGGTCGTGGGGATGGGGGCGTCGGGGTTGGTCGGGGCGAGGGGGGTGGGTCTTGGTTTGGGTCGGTGTCGGATGCGCCGTTGCGGGTGTATGAGGTTCGGAAGCCGACGATTGCGGCGGTGAATGGTTATGCGATTGGGGTTGGTCTTGGTTTGGCGTTGTCGTGCGATATTCGGGTGGCGTCGGAGCGTGCGGAGTTTGCGGAGGCGTTCGTGCGGATGGGTTTGGTTCCGGGGGATGGTTCGTGCTGGCAGTTGCCGCGTTTGGTGGGGCTGAGCAATGCGTGCTATATGCAGTACACGGGGGATCGGTTGGGCGCGGAGGATGCTTATCGGATGGGGTTGGTGAGCAGGGTTCATGGTCATGAGGAGTTGCTGCCGTCGGCGCTGGGGCTTGCGCGTCGTTTGGCTGGCGGGGCGACGTATTCGATGTCGCTGACGAAGTATCTGGCGCAGGAGTCGTGGGGGATGGGGTTTGGGGAGAGTCTTCGGTTGGCGCAGTCGGCGCAGGAGCTTGCGCGCCGGTCTGAGGATCATAGGGAGGCGGTGCGGGCGTTTCTGGAGAAGCGAAGGCCTCGGTTCAGGGGGAGGTAGGCGTCGAGGGGAGAGGGGCGGATGCGGATAGGGAGGGTTCAGGGGGGAGGTGGGTGAGGGGATAGGCGTCGGGGGGTCAGTGAGGCGGCGAGGGCGTTTGCGGTAGGGGGAGGGCTCGGTTCAGGGTGAGGCAGGGTGAGGGGAGGGAGTCGAGAGCGTCAACGGTTTTTGGGATACTCGGGGCAGGGCTCAGGCGGCGGGTAGGGTAGCTGGTAGGGGGCAGGTAGAGCGGAGTGTGGAAGAGGCAGGCGGAGCGGAGTGCGGAGGGGCAGGGGAGAGCGGCAGTGTGGAGGGGCAGGGGGAGAGCGGCAGTGTGGAGGGGTAGAGAGAGAGGGGGTAGGTAGGGAGGAAGGAGGGTTTCGGTATGGGCATGAAGGTTGGTGTTGGTCTTCCGTTCAGGGTTCCGACGGGTAGTTGGGGTTATATAGAGGAGTTGGCGCGTCGGGCGGACGAGGGGCCGTTTTCGTCGTTTTCGGCGCTGGATCGTTTGGCGTACGACAATTATGAGGCGATGGTTGAGCTTGCGGCGGTGGCTGCGGTGACGAGGCGGGTTGGTCTTGTTACGGCGGTGTTGCTGGCTCCGTTGCGGAATGCGGGTGTTCTGGCGAAGCAGGCGGCGACGGTGGACGCTATTTCGAATGGTCGTTTGACGCTTGGGTTGGCGGTTGGGGGTAGGGCGGACGATGCGGTTGTGGCTCCGGCGGAGTTTCATAATCGGGGGAGGAGGTTTGAGGAGCAGATTGTGCATATGAGGCGGATCTGGGCGGGGGGGAGGTTGGAGGGGGCTGAGCGGGCGGTGGGTCCTGCGCCGGCGCAGGTTGGGGGTCCGCCGATTCTGATCGGGGGGACGTCGGAGCGGGCGATGGCGCGGGTTGGGTTGTTTGGGGATGGGTATGTGATGGGGGGAAGGGCGTTGGAGGAGGATTGGGCGCGGGAGATGATGCGTCGGGTTGAGGGGTCGTGGTTGGCTGCGGGACGGGAGGGGCGTCCGCGGGTGATTGTTACGTTGCCGTGCGCTCTTGGGCCGGGGGCGGAGGAGGCTGTTGCGGAGGCGTTGGGGGATTATTACGGGGGTCGGGAGTCGGCTGGAGGGGCTCGGTTGGCGCGTCCGCAGGCGACGTCGGTGGGGGCTGTGCGGGAGGCTATGCGTTTGCATGAGGAGTTGGGGACGGATGAGATTATCTTCAGGCCGGTGACGCCGGATATGGGTCAGGTGGAGCGTTTGGCCGAGGCGATCGGTTAGCGGTCGATGGGGCGCAAGGGTGAGGAATCGAGGGTTGGGGAGGGGGATGGCGGGTTGTTGCGGCGGGTTGGCGGGGCGAGGGAGGGGTCGGGGTCTGGGGAGGGGGGAGGGGGATTGTTGTCGGGCGGTGGCGGGGCGAGGGAGGGGTCGGGGGTTGGGGATGGGGGAGGGGGGTTGTTGTCGGGCGGTGGCGGGGCGGGTGAGGGGTCGGGGGTTGGGGATGGGGGAGGGGGGTTGTTGTCGGGCGGTGGCGGGGCGGGTGAGGGGTCGGGGGTTGGGGACGGGGGAGGGGGGTTGTTGTCGGGCGGTGGAGGGGCGGGTGAGGGGTCGGGGGGTGGGGAGGGGAGACGGCGCAGGGGGGTTGGGGGGTGGGTTGCGCGGAATGAGTCGGTTCTGTCGTTGTTTGGACCGGCGTTTCTTTTGGGGTTGGGTAGGGGGTTTGCGGCGCCGTCGCTGCCTCTTATCGCGATGGGTTTCGGGGCGAGCGCTGCGGGGGCTGGGTTTACGGTGCTTGCTCCGATGCTTGGGGGGGTGGTGTCGACGTTGCCTACTGGTTATCTGATAGATCGTGTTGGTCGCCGGAAGATGTTGATTGTTAGTCCTTTGTTGACGGCGGGGTCGGCGTTTCTGGTGCTTCGGGCGTCGAGTTATGGGGAGTTGCTGGGTTATCTGGCGTTGGGCGGGGTTGCGCAGCAGGCGTGGCAGATGAGTCGTTTGGCGGCGATTGCGGATTCGGGGTCGCAGGGGTCGCGCGGGAGGATGATTACGGGGATGGCGGGGGTGAATAGGGCGGGGACGTTGCTGGGTCCGCTTGTTGGGGGGATTGTTGGGGAGGTGGCGGGTTTGCGGGCGCCGTTTGTTCTGTATGGTGCGGCGGCGTTGCTTGCGGCTGTGCCGTCGTATTTGTTGATTCGGGAGACGGCGCCGACGTTGCTTGCGAGCCGTAGGGGGGAGAGGGTGGAGCGTGGGGATCTGTCGTGGGGGAGGTTGTTGACGCGGTCGGTGGTGGTGTTGTTTTGTGCGCAGTTTCTGGCGAATGTTGGGAGGGGCGGGGTTCAGGGTCAGTCGGGGATTTATGTTATTTATGCGGCGTATGCGTTTGGTTTGGGGGCGGCGTGGTTGGGGGGTTTGATGTCGGCGATGGCGGTTGTGGGGATTCCGGTGACGCTGGCGGCGGGTCAGGTGATGGATCGGTTGGGGAGGAAGCGGACGATTGTTCCGGCGAGCGGGTTGTTGGGGTTGGGGTTGTTTTTCATGGCGTCGGTGGCGTTGTGGGAGTTGCCGTTGTATCTGTTTGTGGGGGCGTTTGTTGTGATTAATGTGGCGGTGTCGTTTATGGCGGGGTCGATGCAGACGTTGGGTTCGGATGTGGCTCCGGCGGAGGCTCGGGGGAAGTTTTTCGGGGTGAATCGGTTGATTGCGGAGTTTGGGTCGATGAGTAATCCGGGGGTGTTTATTGTTGCGACGGCGGCGGTGGCTGGGGGTCTGGGGTTTGCGTCGGCGTTCGGGGCGATGGGTGTTTGCGCGTTGGGGGCGTCGTCGCTGGTTGGGTTTCTGTTGCGGGAGACGTTGCGGAAGGGGTAGGGGCGGCGGGTTCGGGTCGGTGGGGGTTTGCGCGTTCAGGGGGTTGTTGCTGGGGGGTAGTCGGGGCATTCGGTAGCGTCCGCTGCGCCGGGGGGCGGGTTTGGGGGGATGAGGGTGTGCTCGTGGTCTGCGAGGGGTCCGGTGGCTGTTGCGCTGGGGGCGGTGGCTGGGGGCCGGGTATGGGTCGGTGGGGTTTGGGGGACGTGGTCTGCGAGGAGCTTGGTGGCTGTTGAACGGGGGCGATGGCAGTTGTGGCTGGAGTCGGGGCATGGGTCGGTGGGGATTTGCCGTTTCAGCGGGTCGTCGCTAGGCGGGGTCGAGGTTTCGGTAGCGTTCGCTGGGGCTTGGCGGGGGATTCGGGAGGGGAGTGTCCGTGGTGGGCGAGGCGTTCGGTGGTTGTTGCGACAGGGCGGTGGCTGGGGTCGGGGTTTGGGTCGGTGGGGTTGCCGTTCAGAGGTTGTTGCTGGGGGAGTCGAGGTCTGCGGTGGCGTCCGCTGCGCCGGGGGGCGGGTTTGGGGGGGTGTCGGTGATTGGGGAGGAGTTGGGTGGCAGTTGCGCTGGGGGCGGTGGCTGGGGTTGGGGTTTGGGTCGGTGGGGTTGCCGTTCAGGGGGTTGCTGGGGTGGGGTCGAGGTTTGGGTGGCATCCGCAGGGTTGGCGTGGGATTCGGGGTTGGGGGGGTGTCGGTGATTGGGGAGGAGTTGGGTGGCAGTTGCGCTGGGGGCGGTGGCTGGGGTTGGGGTATGGGTGGGCGGTGGGGTTGCTGTTCAGGGGTTTGTTGCAGTGGGGGAGTTGAGGTTTCGGTAGCGTTCGCTGAGGCTTGGCGGCGGGTTTGGGGGATGCGAGCGTGTTCGTGGTGGGCGAGAGGTTCGGCGGCTGTTGCGCTGGGGGAGGCGGCTGGTGGCGGGGGTTGGGTCGGTGAGGGTTGCCGTTCAGGGGGTTGTTGGTGGGTGGGGTCGAGGTTTTGGCGGCGTCCGCTGGGGTTGGCGTGGGATTCGGGGTTGCGGGGGGTGTCGGTGGTTGGGGAGGAGTTGGGTGGCTGTTGTGATGGGGGCAGTGGCTGGGGATTGGGGTTGCGGGGGTGTCGGTGGTTGGGGAGGAGTTGGGTGGCTGTTGTGATGGGGGCGGTGGCTGGGGATTGGGGTATGGGTCGGTGGGGGTTTTCGTGGCGAGGGATCGGGGGTTTGGGGGAGTCCGTGGCGGGGGAGCTGGGGTTTGCGGGGTGGGGGGCGTTGGGTGGCGGGGCTGTTCAGGGGGTTGTTGTTGGTTGGGGTTCTGTTGGGGGGGTTGCTGCGAAGGGGGTGGGGGTTGTTGAGAGGGGGCGTTTTGGGGGGGGGCCGACGGAGCCGGAGTTGAGGTTTTCGATGGACATTGCGCTTGCGCCGTAGATGACGTATTCCTGTCCGGTTTGGAATCGTTCGCCTTTGATCATGCTTGAGAGGAGTTGGGCGCCTCCGCGGCTGACGCGTCCGACGGGGATGTTGACGAAGGTGAAGGGTCGTTGGGAGAGTTGGGGGATGAATTCGCGGTTTCCGAGTGATGAGATGCTGATGTCGCGCGGCCAGTTGATGCTGGATTCGAAGCAGGCTTTTGCGAGGGCGGGGAGGTTGGAGGGGGGGGTGAAGACGGCGCTTGCCTGGCTGAGGGAGTCTTTGAGTTCGCTGGAGCGTTGTTCGCGTGGGAGCCAGGCGATGCAGGAGTCTTCGTTGAAGGGGAGGTTGAGGTTTCGCCAGACGGAGTCGAGGCCACGGTAGCGTCCGCCGAAGTTGGCGCCGGATTCGGCGAGGATTGCTCGGATGCGTGTGTGTCCGTGTTGGACGAGGAGTCCGATGGCTTGTTGGACGGCGGCGATGGAGTCCCAGCCGATGCTGCCGACGCCTGGGGGTAGTGAGACGGATCCTGTCCAGGGTTTGAGGAAGACGGCGGGTATTCCGGCGGCGGAGATGGGTGCGATGGAGGAGAGGAGGTCGTCGTCGGGGTCTGGGGGTTCGCCGGGGATTCCGGAGAGGAGGATTCCGGCGAGGCCGAGGGATGGGGCTTTTTGGAGGTATGTTCGTCGGAGGCGGTGTTCGCCGCCGCAGTCGACGACTAGGCATTCGTAGCCGAGTCCTTCGAGGCTTGCGCGGGCGGTTTGGGTGATGGGGCCGAATGTTCCGGGGGACATGAGGTTCCAGGAGAGGATCATTACGGCGGGTCGTGGGGCGTTGGGTTTGAGGTCGAGGCGGTTGGGGGGTATTCCGTGGGATTGGAGGGAGTGGGCGGTGAGTTGGGAGAGGGCGTGGTCGGGGACGCCGTGTTGGTGGAGGGATTGGCAGAGTGGTTCGAGTTTGTGGGGTGGGATGAGGATGCGTCCGCTGCACCAGTTGTGGATGGTTTGGGTGGAGGAGCCGAGTTCGTGGGCGATTGCTAGTCGGGAGATGTGGTGGGCGCGGAGGAGGGAGCTGAGCATGGGCGCTTCTCCGTAGGGGGCTACGAGGGGGGCTAGGTGGGGAGCGTGTTTGTTTGCGGGAGCGTGGGGGTTTGGGGTTGGGGTTGGATTGGATGGGGGTGGTTCGATGCTGTGCGGGAGCTTGGGGGTTGGGGAGCGAGGGTTGGGAGGGTTGGGTAGGAGGAGGGGGTTTGGCGCGGTGTGGGCGTTTGGCGGTTAGGGGGCGGGGGTTGGGTTGGAGGGGGCGGGTCGGGCTGTGTGGGGGTTCGGGGGTTGGGGTTGGGTTGGATGGGGGTGGTTCGGGGCTGGGAGGGGGTTCGGGGGTTGGGGTTGGGTTGGATGGGGGTGGTTCGATGCTGTGCGGGCGTTCGGGGGTTGGGGAGCGAGGGTTGGGAGGGTTGGGTAGGAGGAGGGGGTTCGGGGGTTGGGGGGCGAGGTCTGGGTTGGAGGGGGGCTGGGGTGAGGGGTTTGGCGGGGTTAGTGTAAGTGATGTTGCAATGTTTGGGTGTGCATTTTGTAATGAGATTTGGAGCGAATGGTGGTTGCGGGTGGTAGAAACCTGAGGATAAGCGGGCGTGTGTGCGTCTGCAAAGAGTTCGGCGCTGCGCCGGCCGATGCGGCGGCGCTGTCGAGGAGACGGCGGCGCCGGTCACCAGGGAGGGCGCCGGTCACCAGGGAGGGTGTAATGAGGATTCGACGGGTACGGTGGATGATTAGCGTGGGGTTTGCGGGGTTGCTGACGCTGGCTGTGGGGGCGTGCGGGGGGGACGATCCGACGGCGACTCCGACTCCGCGTCCTGCGGCGACGGCGACGCCTACGGCGATGATGATGGAGGAGGCGACGCCTACGCCTACGGCGATGATGATGATGGAGGCGACAGCGACGCCTACGGCGATGATGATGGAGGAGCCTACTCCTACGGCGATGATGATGGAGGAGCCTACTCCGACGCCTGCTCCGGTTGTGGATCCGGGGGTTACGTTTGAGGGGAAGACGATTCGGATTGTTGCGAATTCTTCGCCGGGGGGGGGGACGGATACGCAGGGCCGGGTGATGTCGGCGTTTATGAGCAGGTACATTCCGGGGAATCCTCGGGTGGTGTTCACGAACAATCCGAACAAGCCTTTGGAGTACATCTATTCGGCTACTGAGGCGCCGAAGGATGGGACGTATATTTCGTGGAACAGTACGCCGCAGCTGGCGTTCGGTTTCTCGGAGAACACGCGGTTCATCAAGCGGAGCACGTTTGAGCCGATCGGTTCGACGATTGATCCGACGCGCGGTTGGATGCTGTACGACCCGGTGGGGAATCTGGGGCCGAGCGCGGCGAACAATTGCTTGTGGGATTACTCGGGGATGAGCAGCACGGGCGGCGGGAATCACGGGGAGTTCATTCTTGCGGATGAGCTTTCGGATATTGCGGAGGGGAATCCGACGCTGCTGGCGAGCGTTTACGCTTCGGAGCAGTTGGAGATTCCGTTCACGTATCTTGGGTTCACGACGGTGGACACGAACGCGGTTCGGACGATGTGGGCTCGGGGGGATATCAACAGCACGGTGAGGTCGAGTTTGTGGTACCGGTTCCCGGTGGAGAATCCGGACTGGATTCCGTCGGGGAGGATGCGTTTGATGGCGGGGATGGGGCCTGGGATGCTGCGGGCGAATGCTCAGACGGAGCCGCACTGCGGGGATGTGAGGGATCATTTGAGCGAGGATCAGACGTTTGTGTTCAACTCGCTGATCGGTCCGACGAACTATGCGTCGAAGGCGCTGTGGCTGCCGCCGGGGACGCCGGAGAATATCGCGGAGACGCTGACGGCGGCGTTCGAGACGGCGCTGACGATGGACGAGGATCTGATTCAGAAGTATGCGGGTGTTGCGGGGGAGGAGCCTGGCTGGATCGGCCGGGCGGAGCTGAAGGCGGCTACGCTGGAGAACGAGCAGCTGTTTGAGGGGTCGAAGGCGGTTGTGGACGAGCAGGCTGCTCGGCTTCTGCCGAAGTACTTCGCGCAGTATCTGGGCGGCTAGGAGGCGGCGCGTTTGAGGGCAGTGGGGCGGCGTCGGGGGTTCCCGGCGCCGCCCCTGTAATCGAACCGGCCTCGGAGAGGCGGGTTGTTGGTTTGGGAATGCGCGAGGCGGGTCGGACTGCTGCTGCGGCCTTACGGGAGATCATCGATGCTGGCTGATTTCGTTACGGGGCTTTCCTATCTGCTGACGGGGGGTTACTGGATAGGGTTCCTGACGGCGGTGTTCATCACGGTGCCGATTGCGCTGATTCCGGGGATATCGGCGACGCTGGTGATGGCGATCATGATTCCGTTCATCGTGATTTCGGTGGAGGATCCGGTGGTGGGGCTGGTGATGCTGGCGACGCTGACTGGGATAGACAATACGCTGGATTCGATTCCGTCGATTCTGTTGGGGATGCCTGGGGGGGCGACGCAGGTTACGTTTCTTGAGGGGAATCAGCTGGCGCAGCGTGGGGAGGCGGCGCATACGCTAGGGGCGGTGTATGCGGTGTCGGCGATAGGTGGTGTGGTTGGTTCGCTTGCGCTTGCGGTGATTATTCCGGTGATTGCGCCGTTTGTTCTGGCGTTTGGGTTTGCGGAGATTGCGGCGATGGCGATGTTCGGCGTGGCGATGGTGGCTGCGCTGAGCGGGGGGGCGATGATTAAGGGGATGGCGGCGGCGGTGTTCGGGATGTTGCTGAGCACGGTGGGGCCGTTCGGGTTGGATTTCCGGTATTCGTTCAATCAGGATTGGTTGTTGTGGACGGGGCTTCCGTTGATTGCGACGACGATTGGGGTGTTCGCGCTGCCGGAGATTATCGATCTGACGATGACGCGGAAGCCTCTTGCGCCGAAGAATGCGAGGATCAATTACAACGAGATTTTCACGGGGGCGCGTTACGGGTTTGCGCGGTGGCCGATGGCGGTTCGGCAGTCGTTGTTCGGGGTGTTTCTGGGGGCTGTTCCGGGGATCGGGAGCGGGGTTGTTGACTGGATGTCGTATGCGTTCGGGATTTTCTGGACGAAGGATAAGAGTCAGTTCGGGAAGGGGTCGCTTGACGGGGTGTTGTTTGCGGAGTCGGCGCAGAATGCGAAGGAGGGGGGTCAGGCGGTGCCGACGCTGGCGTTGGGGATTCCGGGGGGGAGGGCGTGGGCGTTCGTTATCGTGGCGATGCTGGCGTACGGGATCGCGCCGGGGCCTCGGATGCTGGAGGATCATGCGGACATCACGATTATGATTATCGTGAGTTTGGGGTTGGGGAATCTGATGGTTACGATGCTGGGGTTGGGGTTTACGCGTCAGATGGCGCGGTTGACGTTGATTCCGTATCCGGTGCTTGGGTTTTTGATTATTCCGATTTCGTTGCTTGCGGCGTTCCAGGATACGCGGGATGTGAGCGCGATTGGGATTGTGCTGGGAGGGGCTGTGCTGGGGATGCTGATGAAGCGGTATCGGTGGCCGCGTCCGCCGTTGCTGATCGGGTTTATTCTGGGTCCGATTATCGAGGAGAATATTACGGATTCGGTGGCTCGGTATGATTGGACGGGGACGTTTACGAGGCCGCTGTTTCTTGTGCTTGTTGTGGTGGCGATTGCGATGGGGGCGTTGTTCACGAGGTTTATGAGCGGGGGGATCAGCGCTGCGCCGGGGGCTGGGGGGGCGTCTGGGGGGGATGCTGTTGGCGCGGCGGGGGGCGAGGGAGGTTTGGCGTTTGAGGGCGGGGGTTCGAGCGGGGACGGCGAGGGGTCTGGGGCGCCTCCGGCGCCGGCGATTGATGAGCGGGGGCGGGGGACGCCTCCGCCGCCGGCTGGGGGGGCTCCGGATGCGGATGAGGCTCCTGCGCCGGCGCGCCGTCGGTGGCGGTGGGGCTGGCGTGAGGAGCAGGTTTTCACGCTTGCGGCGATTCTGTTGATGGGGTATGCGATCTGGGAGGCGACGAGTTTCTCGTTCTTCGGGAGGTGGTTCCCGATGAGCCTGGCGATTCTGGGTTTGGGGTTCTGCGGGGCGCAGTTCGTGCGGGAGGGTTTGGGGTCGGAGACGGGGGATATTATGGATATCGGGATACGGAGCCGGGGGATGGAGGGGGCGCGTTCGGCGGGGTTGATTTTCTTGGGGATTCTGTTGGCGATGTTGCTGATGGCGGGTTTGATAGACGAGGGGTTGAAGTGGGGGGCGGTTGTTATCGCGACGTTGGGGCCGATGTTGATGATGCAGAACAGGACGGGGGTTATCGGGGGGGTCGTTGCGGGGGTGACGATTCTGGTTCTGAATCTGCTTTTCTTCGATTACTTGCTGGCGGTTATCTGGCCTTCGCCGTTCATCCTCGACTGGCTGAGCTAGGGTTGAGGGGGAGGCGTCCCGGGGGGATGCGGGGTTCCCCGCTTCGGGGGAATGGTGGGGCTGGGGCGTCGCTGCGGGCACTGGGCTGCGGGCGCTGGGTTGTTTGGGGGCGCGGGGTTTTCGCGGGAGCGGGGACGCTGGGGCGGGGTTTCGAGGGTGATTGCCGTTTGAGATGAAGATGAATATGCGGATATCGCTGGCGGGGCTTGTGGTCGCGGCTGGGGCGATCTTGTGGGGTTGGGCGCTGCTGGGGGAGGTTGGGGCGCTGGCGGATCGGGCGGAGCGCGCTGTCGCGGTTTATGAGGACAGTCGCTTGACGTACAGGACGCAGGCGGGGGAGACGGTTACGATTGCGGCGTGGACTGAGTGCAAGAATTTCTCGCGGATGACGGATAGGTGCGTTGGCTACTACGCGAATGGGGACGAGGTGGTGGTTACGTTTGATTCGGCGGAGCCGACGCGGACGTGGCGTGGTCCGACGCCGGGGGGGCGGACGGCGACGGGGTTGTTCTGGGGGGGAATCGCGCTGGGGGTGTTTTCGGCGCTGTGGCTGTGGTTCACGTCGCCGCTGTATCGGCGGCTCAGCGGTCGCGGGGCGGCTCGGGGGCAGGGGTCGCGGTTGGGTGGGGATTAGGTCGGGGAGCGGGGGCTGCGCATTGGGGGTTGGGCGGGGGGTGTCGCGTCTTAGCGGGTGAGGCGCTCGGGGTTCTGCCGTGGGGAGGGGCGCTGTGGTGTTCGGGAGAGGGGGTGTGGGGCTCGGGGTTGTTGGCGAGCTGCTCTGGCAGGGAGTCGAGGCGGAGGGGGTTTCGTGCGGGGCGGGTTTGCTGGCTGGCTCAGGAGATGGCTATGGCGCTGGGCATCGGGTTTCCGCGTGGGCGGGGGATTGCTTCGCGCCGGCAGTGGGTCGCGCGGGCTGGGCGTCGGTTTCCGCGTGGGCGGGGATTGCTTTGCGCCGCCAGTGGGGAGCGGGGCTGGGCATCGGGTTTCCGCGTGGGCGGGGGATTGCTTCGCGCCGCCAGTGGGGAGTGGGGGGCTGGGCGTCGGTTTCCGTGTGGGCGGGGGTTGCTGGGGTTAGGGGTCGTTGATGATTTCGGAGGTTTGGCGTTGGGTTTCGGGGAAGAGGAGGGATTTGACGACGACGGGGACGACGCGGGCGGGGTAGATCATTTCGCCGATGTCGATGTAGTCGAATTCCTGGAGGAAGAGGTTGTCGATGGAGATGATGGGGTTTGGGACGCCGATGTCTTTGGAGATTGTTTCGCCGATGAGTTTGGCGAAGTCGCCGGTGAAGACGAGGATGAGGGGGGCTCCGGCGGCGAGGGAGTTGGGGACGGCGGAGAGTATGCCGTCGGCGATTCTGCGGAGTTGGGCGTAGCGGGGGATGCCGTTCCATTGGAAGGCGAGGGCGACTTGCTGTTCGCCTTCGGCGAGGTCTTGGCGGGCGAATGCTTGGGCGATGAGGTTGGCGATTTCGTGGGGTTCGATGTCGCGGTCTTCGGGGAGGGTTGAGATGAGGACGGGGATGTTTCGGTAGGGGAGGAGCGCTGGGTTGGAGATGGAGAGGGTGTTTCCGCTGAGCTGGACGGTGAATTGGGATGCTCCGATGACGGTGGCGCGGATGCGTTCGGCGGCGGGCTGGACGGGTGTGGGGATGTTGTGGTTGTTGATTCGCTGGCGCAGGGCGTCGGCGAGTGGGAGGGCGAGGTCGCCGAATTCGCGGGTTTCGCTGGCGTAGATGTATTCGGAGACGCCTCCGGAGAAGACGATTGCGTCGAATGCGAGGTTGTGGGGCATATCGGGTGTTAGGAGGAGGGATGCGGCGAGGTTGGAGCGTGGGCGGCCGTGGATGATGTCGGCGAGGCAGTCGGCGAATGCGGCGGCGAGGGTTTCGCGGTGGGGTGGGGGTAGTGGTTGGCCGAGGGAGAGGGGGATGTTGAGGGCGTTTGCGGCGATGCGCGCGGCGTTTTCGATGCGGGTGAGGTCGCCGTGTTCGTTGGTGGCGATGAGGCGTCCGCCGATGTTGATGGCGGCGGTTTGGAGGATGCGTCCTGCCTGGATGAGGGCGAATTTGGTGGTTCCGCCGCCGATGTCGACGTTGAGGACGCGTTGTGGGGGTTGTCGGGAGAGGGAGACGGCTCCGGAGCCGTTGGCGGCGAGTATGGATTCGAGGTTGTGTCCTGCGGATGCGCAGACGAATTTGCCGGCGTTGTCGGCGAAGATGTTGGCGATGGCGTGGGCGTTGCGTCGTTTGATGGCTTCGCCGGTGAGGATGATGGCTCCGCTGTCGATGTCGTTGGGGTTGAATCCGGCTTGGTTGTAGGAGTTGGAGATGAATTGTTGGAGTCGGTCGGCGTTGATGAGGTTGTCGTTGGTGTAGGGGGTGAGGAGGATGGGTGATTTGTAGCGTGTTTGGCGTTCGACGACGACGTAGCGGCTGGAGTGCATTTCCTGGATGCGCTGGAGGGTTACGTTGGAGAACATGAGGTGTGAGGTGGAGGAGCCGATGTCGATGCCGACGGTTGCGAGTTTGATGATTTCGTGGTGGTAGTAGTCGTGGTCGGGGTTGTTGAGTTGGACGGAGAGTTTGGCGAGGCGTTCTTCGTCGGGGTCGTGGGCGTGGGCCCAGGGCTCGTCGTGCATGGTTTTTGTCCTGGTTTGCCTGCGGGGGTTCTTTGACTGGGACGGGGGGGGTTCCCGCTTTGGGGGCGATGGGTTGAGGGGGGGGCGGTCGGTTGAGGGATGGGCGGGGTGGAGCATATCATGCCGCGAAGCCGGGATGTCGGCGAGGAGAGAGGTTGTGAGCAGCGCGCTGGGGAGGTCGCATAGTCCGGTTCTGACGACGGGTGGTTTGGTGGGGTCGGCGTCGCCGCAGGCTGGGGCGGTAGGGGCTCGGACGCTGCGGGATGGGGGGAATGCGTTCGACGCGGCGGTGGCGGTGGCGGCGGCGGAGGGGGTTACGCTGCCGATGATGTGCGGTTTGGGGGGTGAGGTGTTCGCGCTGCTGTATCATGCGGGGTCGGGGAAGTTGTATGGGGTTTCGGGTTCGGGCCGGGCACCGAAGGGGGCTTCGCGGGAGTATTTCGTGAGCCGGGGTTATGTGAAGATGCCGGGGGATGGTGCGCTGACGCCTGCTGTTCCTGGGGAGGTTCATGCGTGGCAGACGATTCTGGAGAGGTTGGGGACGCGTTCGCTGTCGTCGCTGGTTGAGCCGGCGATAGGTTTGGCGACGGAGGGTTTTCCGTTGCCGGCGCGGTCGGCGGGTTATTTTGCGAGGCCGTACTACGACAAGCTGGCGAAGTTTCCGACGACGGCGCGGGTGTTCATTAAGGGGGATGGTTCGCCGTATGTGGAGGGGGATGTTCTGCGTCAGCCTGATCTTGCGCGTTCGCTGCGTCGGGTTGCGGAGGGGGGATCTGAGGAGTTTTATCGGGGGGCGTTGGGGAGGGAGATTGCGCGGGGGATCGCGGCGGGGGGTGGGTTGATTGATGAGGGGGATCTGGCGGGGCAGGAGACGGAGTTCTATGAGGGGCCACCGTCGGCGCGGTTTCATGGGCATACGGTGTATGCGACGGGTTTGCCGTCGCAGGGGGCGCTGACGCTGGAGTTGCTGAGTCTTCTTGATGGGTTTGATCTGGCGGGGATGGGTCACAATAGCGCGGAGTGCATTCATACGATGGTGGAGGCGAAGCGTTTGGCGTTTGCTGATCGTTTGGCGTATATCGGGGATCCGGAGTTTGTGCGGGCGCCGATTGCGGAGTTGTTGTCGCCGGAGTATGCGGAGCGGCGGCGGCGGCTTATCGATCCGGGGAGGGCGGCGGAGGTTACGCGGGCGGGGGAGCTGGCGCATTCGGGGTCGCCGAATCCGAGCACGTCGTATTTCAATGTGGTGGACAGGGATGGGAATGCGGTGTCGTTCATTCATAGTTTGTCGCAGTATTTCGGGAGCGGGTTTGTTGCGGGGGAGACGGGGATTCTGTTGAACGATCGGGCGGGGCGGGGGTTTTATCTGGATGAGGGTCATGTGAATGTTGTGGCTCCGGGGAAGCGGACGATCAACACGATTCACAGTTATATGGTGTTCAGGGGCGGTTTGCCGCTGCTGGTTGGGGGGACGCCTGGGGGGGACAATCAGCCGCAGTGGAACGCGCAGGCGATTTCGAATGTTGTTGATCACGGGATGGATGTTCAGCAGGCGGTCGATGCGCCGCGGTGGTCGCATTTTCCGGGGACTGATCCGCGGACTATAGATGAGGAGATGGTTCTGCGGATGGAGGAGGGGTTTGAGGAGTCGACGGCGCGGGCGCTGGAGGAGAGGGGGCACAAGGTTGTGGGTTATCCGGCGGTGGGGACTCCGGGAGCGGCGCAGTTGATTGCGATCGATCACGAGCGGGGGGTTTACGCGGGGGGGACGGATCGGCGGTCGGACGGTTATCCCACGGTGGAGTGATGTTGTGGCTATTACGTTGATGGCGGATCATGAGTACGCTGCGGAGTATCTGGCGAACGGGACGGTGAGGGTTTCGGGGTTTGATGTGGAGACGGTTTGGCCGGAGGGGGGAGCCGGGTCGGTGTACGGGAAGTTTTTCACGGAGCCTCCGTACGATGTGATGGTTGTGCCGCTGACGAATTTCCTGATTGCGTTCGATAGGGGTTGCGGGGTTGTGGGGATTCCGGTGTTTCCGGATGTGTCGTTCGCGCATGTGGGGGCGCAGGCGCACGTGGGGGCGGGGATTCGCAGGCCGAAGGATCTGGAGGGGAAGCGTGTGGGGGTTCGGGGTTGGGGGTTTAATCCGGGGGTTTGGCTGCGAGGGGCGCTGGCGGATGTGTATGGGGTGGATCTGACGCGGGTTCGGTGGGTGGAGGCGGAGCCGAATTCGCTGATGGGGGTTGATTATCCGCGGGATGGGCGGTTCACGATAACGAAGGGGGGCGATCAGGTTGGGGAGCTGGAGCGGGGGGAGCTGGACGCGGCGCTGTTCGATCGCGGGGGGCCTCCGCTGGGCGGGAATCGGGCGCGGTTGTTCGAGGATCCGCTGGAGGCGTCGTTGGCGTATTACCGTGAGAGCGGGGTTTTTCCGGTGAATGTTGTGCTTGCGGCGAAGCGGTCTACGCTGGAGGCGCATCCGGGGTTGGGGGAGGCGATTGTGGGGGCTTGCGATGAGGCGCGGCGTTTGTATTACGCGAATGTGTCGGACGATGATGAGCATATGGCGCTGCCGGTTGGGTGGCTGCGTCGGCATGGGTTGTTTCCGCACTGGAATGGGCTGGGGAACAACCGGCTGGCGATCGAGACGATAGTGCGCTACTCGGCTGATTTGGGGATTGTTTCGCGGCGTTTCACTCCGGAGGAGTTGTTTTTCGCGGGGGCGGAGTAAAGGGCGAGGCAGGGAGTTATAGGGCGGTTAGGGGAGTTAGGGGGAGAAGCTAAACCTTGGCAACTTTGCTATAAGTCGGGTTGTGGGGTCCGGCGCGGGGGTCTTGGGGAGTTGGGGGAGGGGTCTTTGGTCTGGCAGTCCCGGCAGGGGGTGTGCATTGAGGGGAACGGATTCGGTTGGGCCGACTTCGGAGGAAGACAGTTATGGTGAAGTTAGGGGAGTTAGGGAAAAAGGCTAAACCTGCTTAACTTTGCTATAAAATCGGGGTTGCGGCTCTTGTGGGGATCTCCTGTGCACCCCTGGGGCGAGGAGGATGGTTCTGGCTTGTTCAGGCTAGTAGAAGGCGCACGTAAGGGCGCAGTTATAGTGAAGTTAGTGGAGTTAGGGAAAAAGGCTAAACCTGCTAACTTTGCTATAATCGATTTATGAATCCTGTGCAGAATCCTTACGCGCCTGGGGCGGGAACACGGCCTCCGGAGCTGGCAGGCCGACAGGGTGTGCTTGATGCGGCGCACGTTGCGCTGGAGCGGATTCGGCTGGGTCGTCCTCACAAGAACGTTGTGCTGGTTGGTTTGCGGGGAGTGGGAAAGACGGCGCTGCTTGATCGTATAGGGCTGGAGGCTGAAGGGAGGGGGGTGATGGTCTTGCGGATGGAGGCTCCTGAGAATCGATCGTTGCCGTCTATCCTCGTGCCGCAGTTGCGCTGGGCGTTGCTGAAGTTGTCGAGGAAGGAGGGCGCAAAGCACCTGGCGCAACGCGCTCTGAGGGGGGTTGCGGGATTTGTGAGCGCGTTCAAGGTGAAGTACCACGATATTGAGGTTGGGCTAGATCTGGAGCCGGAGCCGGGTTTGGCGGACAATGGGGATCTGGAGACTGATTTGCAGAGTTTGCTGGAAGCGGCTGGAGCCGCGGTGAGGGCGGATGGAACCTGCATAGCGCTTTTCATCGATGAGGTTCAGTATGTGAGAGAGGAGGAGCTTGGGGCACTGATTGCGGCGCTGCACCGGATGGCTCAGCTCGCGCTGCCGGTCACTCTGGTTGGAGCAGGGCTGCCGCAGGCGCGTGGTCGTTTAGGGAGGGCGAAGTCTTACTCTGAGCGGTTGTTTGATTTTCCGGAGATTGGGGCGCTTTCTCCGGAGGACGCGAAGCTCGCGATTGCGAAGCCGGCGAGAAGGGAGGGGGTGGAGATAGAGGAGGCGGCGCTGGACGCGATTGTTCTGAGGACGCGAGGCTATCCCTATTTCTTGCAGGAGTGGGGGAAGCGGTTGTGGGATGTTGCTGAGGGGTCGCCGATAGGGGTTTCTAGCGTGGAGTCTGCCTCGACGCAGGCTATAGCGGATTTGGATGCGAATTTCTTTATGGTGAGATTCGATCGGCTTACTCCGGCGGAGAAGAACTATCTTCGGGGGATGGCGAGTTTGGGAGAAGGGCCGCATCGTTCGGGGGATATTGCGAGGGCTCTGAATCGGAAGGTGAGCCAGATTGCTCCAACGCGCGATCAGCTCATCAACAAAGGGATGGTTTGGAGTCCCAGTCATGGGGATACGGCGTTCACTGTGCCTATGTTTGATGAGTTTATGCGGCGGATTATGCCGGGCGAGGGTGGCGATAAAGGGGTTTGCGGCCGCGTTGGGGGCGTTTGTTAGGGTTCGCGGGCAGCACACGTCGGAGGGCGCCGCTGGCTGTCCGGCGGACCGGGGGCGTGGCTGCAGGGGGAGGGCAAAGGGGTGGTTGGGGTTAGGCGTCGAGGATGGTTGCTATGGCGGTTTGGAAGGCTTGGATGGTGAGGTCGATGTCGTGGTCGGTGTGGCAGACGCCTACGTAGAATTTGCCGGCGGATTTGAAGACGCCGTGCTGGAGGAGGGCGTTGTCGAAGAGGCGGTTGAGGGTTTTGTCGACGAGGGTTGAGCGGTAGTCGGTGATTGGGTTGTTGGTGAAGTAGATGTCGAACATTACGTCGACGCCGCTGACGACGGCGGGGATTTCGGCTTCGATGCAGAGGCGCTGGAGGGCTGATCGGAGGCGGTTGGCGCGGGCGTGGTAGGCGTCGTAGACGCCGGGCTGTTTGAGGATGTCGAGGGTTGCTATGCCGGCGGCGGCGGCGACGGGGTTTCCGCTGAGGGTGCCGATCTGGGGGACGTAGCTGTCGGGAGGGGCGGCGGCGGAGTCGAGGAGTTCCATGAGGTGGCGGGGTCCGGCGACGCCGGCGAGGGGGAATCCGCCGCCGGCGATTTTTCCGAAGGCTGCGAGGTCGGGGGTTACGCGGTAGTATTCTTGGGCTCCGCCGTAGGCGAGGCGGAAGCCGGTTACGACTTCGTCGAAGATGAGGAGTACGCCGTAGCGCTGGGTGAGTTCGCGGAGGCCTTGGAGGAAGCCGGGTTGGGGTTCGATGATGCGCTGGACGGGTTCGACGATGACGGCTGCGAGTTCGTTGTGGCGCTGGTCGAGGAGGGTTTCGACGGCGTTGAGGTTGTTGAATGGGGCGATGAGGACGGTTTCGCGGATGGCTTGTGGGATTCCGGCGGAGCTGGGTTGGGGTTGGGGGAAGGGCGGGGGTTCGGCGGGTGAGAGGCTCATTTGGGAGTAGTCGTGCATGCCGTGGTATCCGCCTTCGAATTTGAGGATTTTGTCGCGTTTGCGGAAGGCGCGCGCGATTTTGAGGGCGTTGTAGGTGGCTTCGGTTCCGGAGCTGATGAAGCGGACTTGTTCGGCGCAGGGCATTGCGTGGATGATGCGTTCGGCGAGTTCGATGGCGTATTCGTTCTGGGCGAAGAAGGTTGTGCCTTTGGCCATTGCGTTGGATGCGGCATCGATGACTTTGGGGTGGGCGTGTCCGAGGATCATTGGGCCGGAGCCGAGGAGGTAGTCGAGGTATTGGTTGCCGCTGATGTCGCGGATGCGGGAGCCGTTGCCGCTTTCGACGATGAAGGCGTATTGTTCGTCCATTCGGACGTTGCCGAGGGTTCCGCCGGGGAGGGCGTGTTTGGCGCGGTTGAGGAGGTCGGTTTCTTTGGGGGAGCGGAGGGCGCTGGTCATGGCGGGGTTCCTCGGGAGCGGGGTTGCGGCGATTGTGCCATAGGGAGGGGCGGTTCGCTATAGGGTTCGCGCGGGGTGGGGGTCTGTGGGTTAGGGGGGTGGCCTGACGGAGGGCGAGCTGCTTGGCTATTTACTCGATGGGCGCTGTGGGTTAGGGGGATGGCGGGCTGTTGTAGACTGTGGCTTGTTGCGATGTCGCGCTTTGAGGGGGGATGGGTTGGGGAGCGTGAGCGCTTGCTGCGGGTTCGCGCTTTCGGGGGAGCGATTGGTTGGGAGGCGCGAGGAGGCTGGTTGGAGTTAGCGCGGGGGAGGAGAGGGGATAAGAGCATAGGAGAGGGATAAGGAGGTTAGGGATGGCGGTGAATGAGGTTGCTGAGGTTAGTGTTGACGGGGAGACGATGGCGATTCATACGGCGAGGCCTGAGGGGGAGGGCAGGAGTCCGGCGGTGATTGTGATTCAGGAGATTTTCGGGGTGAACGGGGATATTCGGGGGATCGCGGAGCGTTTCGCGGGGGAGGGGTATTTCGCGGCGGCGCCGGAGTTGTTCCATCGGACGGGGGCGGGGGTGGATATTCCGTTCTCGGAGATGGAGCGGGCGTTCGCGGAGCGGGGGAAGTTGACGAACGACGATATTCGGGCGGATTTGAAGGCGACGCTGGATTATCTGCGGGGCAATCCGAGTGTTGACGCGGATAATGTGGGGATCGTGGGGTTTTGCTTCGGGGGGATGGTGTCGTATCTGGGGGCGACGATGGAGGGGATCGGCGCGGCGGCGGTGTACTACGGGGGAGGGATTCTGCCGCGTCCGGACGCTCCGGAGGGGACTCCTCGGTTGCTTGATGCGACGGCGGATGCGGTGCAGGCGCCGATTATCGGGTTCTGGGGGGATCAGGATGCTGGGATACCGGTGGGGAATGTTGAGGAGATCGAGCGGGCGCTGAGGGAGAGGGGGAAGTCGATTGAGAATCATGTGTACGAGGGGGCGGGGCATGGGTTCTTCTGTACGGGGCGGGGGAGTTACAACGAGGCGGCTTCGAGCGATTCGTGGCCGAAGACGCTGGCGTTCTTTGGGGAGCATCTGAGGTAGGGAGCTGTGTCGGCGCTTGGGCGCCGATGGGGGCGGGGTCGAGGGCCGGGGCGATGCTCCGGTCCTCGGCGTGTTTGCGCTGGGGGCTGCGGCGGCGCTGGGGCTCAGTTGCGGTCTTGGGCGCTGGCGGTCTTTGGTTCTTTGGGGAGCGTTTGAGGCAAGGGGAGCTGCGTCGGGGCCGGGGCGCTGGTGGGCGGGGTGGAGGGCTGGGGCAACGCTCTGGCCTTGGGCGTGTTTGCTTGCGCTGGGGTGTAGGAGGAGAGGGGTTTGGCGGGGGCTAGCCGGATTGGGAGCGGATGGAGAAGATGAGGGATTTGACGGTTACGGGGATGACTTCGGATGCGCCCATTGGTTTGCCGATGTCGACGTAGTCGAGGTCGCCGACTTCGATGCCGTCGATGGCGATGACGGCGCGGTTGAGGGCGAGTTCTTCTTTGATGATGCCGCCGAGGGATTTGGCGACGTCGATGTCGACGACGAGGAAGACGGGGGCTTCGGGGGGTTCGTGGTCGATGGAGTTGATGATGGATTCGGCGAGGCGTCGGATGTACCAGTAGTCGGGTTGTCCGGAGATGGACATTGCGAGGGCCATTGAGGATGGGAGTTTCTGGAGGTCGTATTTGGCGACGGCTGCGGCGAGGGCGGATTCCATTTGCTGTGGGGATTGTTCTTTGTTGATGAAGGCTCGGGCGACTTGGATTCCGCGGACGGGGAGGACGCTGGGTGTGGAGATGTAGCTGGTGCTTCCGCTGGCCTGGAGGGTGTATTCGCCTGCGCCGATGACGGTTGCGCGGATGCCTTCGGCGGGGGTGATGAGGACGCCGGGGCGGAAGGATTGGGCGGAGCGTTCGCGGACGCGTTGTCCGAGCCAGGGGCCGATGTCGCCGTAGGAGTGGGTGGTTCGGTTGTAGACGTATTCGGAGACGCCTCCGGAGAAGACGATGTGGTCGATGTCGTGGATGGATGAGATGCGGAGGGGTTCGGTGAGGAGGAGGGATTGGGCGAGGGGGTTGAGGGGATTTCCGCTGATGATGTTGAAGAGGATGTCGGTCATAGTTTCGGCGAATTGGTTGCGTTGTTGTTCGGGGAGTTGGTCGCCGATTTCGATGTGATGGCCGAGGGCGTTCATTATTGTTCGGGCGGGTTGTTCGATGCGGGTTATGGTTTCTGCGTCGTTGTAGGCGATGAGTCTGGCGCCGACTTCGACGGCGACCATTTGGGTGATGTGGCCTTGTTGGATGAGGGAGATTTTGGTTGTTCCGCCGCCCATGTCGATGTCGAGGACGGAGTTGGCGTGGTTTTTGGAGATGGCGACGGCTCCGGAGCCGAAGGCGGCGAGGAGGGCTTCGTGCATGGGTCCTGCGGAGGCGCAGATGAAGCGTCCGGATTCTTCGGAGAAGTATTCGAGGATGGGTTGGGCGTTTTCTTTTTTGAGGGCTTCGCCGGTGATGACGACGGCGCCGGTGTCGATGTCGTCTGGGGTGAATCCGGCGTCGTGGTATGAGCGTTCGATGAATTGGCGGACGCGGTCGGTGTCGATTGTTGCGCCGGAGGAGTAGGGGGTGAGCATGATGGGTGATCGGTAGAGGACGTCGCGGTTAGTGACGACGAATTTGGCTGAGAGGCCGGCGCCTTCGCGCCGGAGGATGAGCCGGGAGAAGATGGCGTGGGTGGTTGATGAGCCGATGTCGATGCCGACGCTGTGGAGGGTGAATTTCTCGATGCCTTCGATGTCTTCGGCGTCGTCGGAGTCGAGGAGGCGCAGGGCTGCGAAGTCTTCGTGGTCGTCGCCGTCGTGCATAGTTGTGGTGGTCCTTTGGTGAGAGATTAGGGCGGGGGTTTTGGGAGGGGTTATGGGTTGGGGGAGTCGTAGTTCCATTCGTAGTTGGGGTTTTGGTAGGCTTCGGGGGGTATTTCGGAGGTCATACCGCGTTCGGCGAGTTGGGATTCGAAGTATTGGCGGATCCAGGGGTCTTCGTTGGGGTATTCGATCTGGTCGCGGGCGCGGTCTTCGACTTTTTCGCTCATTCCCATAAATTGGTTGGGGGGATGGAGGGCGAGGTATCGCCCGTCGGTTTTGCCGAGGTTGAAGTGTTGGTGGAACCATCGGTCTGGGGGGACGAAGCAGCTGGCTTCGCGCCAGTGGATGACGATTTTGTCTTGGGTTTCGGGCCACATGACGGAGTAGCCTTCGCCGCCGGGGATGACGATGACGCGTCCGGGTCCGTGGCGGTGGGCTTTCTTGTAGGTTCGGGCTGGGAAGACGGACATGTGGGCGTGCATTTCTGAGCCAGGGGATTGGATGAAGACGACGCGTCCGCCGGCGCCGCGTCCCCAGAAGGGGACGAGTTTGTCCCAGGCGGCCATGTCGGGGAAGAAGTTGCCGTTCCAGACTTGTCGTCCGCGTCCGGCGAAGCGTCCTTCGCCGGGTTCGGTGATTGCTTTGGCTTCGGAGTAGAAGTTGTCTTGGCTGTGGAGGAAGGAGCTTGAGGAGTAGGGGTTGTTGAAGAAGAAGTCGGGGTCTGGGGCGGCGGACATTGCGATGGGGAGGTAGTTGTAGCGGAGGATTCGGGCGGGGTTCTGGCCGTCCATATTGGCGAGCTGGGAGTAGGAGTTGCGCGGTATGAGGAAGAGGCTTCGGGTGGACCATTCGAAGGTTCTTTTGGGTAGGGAGTCGTTGGTCCAGACGGTGGCGACGCCGCGTCCTGCGAGGATGTAGACCTGTTCGTCGACGGAGAGTTTGAGGGGCGTGAGGGAGCGGCCTGGGGGTATTTCTTCGATGCGTCCTTCGACGACGCCTTGCATACCGTGGAGTTGGAGGAAGGCGGCGTTGACTTGTCGGTTTTCCCACCAGGCGAGTTCGGCGGCGCGGAGGTCTTCGACGTAGTAGCCGCGGTGGATGGGGATGTTCTGGGCTTCCATCCAGTTGTCGTAGGTGAACGTTCGGGGCATAGGGGTTCTCCGTGGGGGCGAGGTTGGCGTGGGGCATCTTACCTGAGTTGGAGGCAGGTTCCCAACCCGGGGGCGTAGGGGGAGGGGGCGCGGGGGTGTTTGGGGGGATGGGGGGTTGTTCGCGGGGGAGGTTTATAGTTGTGGGAGCGTTCAGCTTTGGGGGCGGGGATGCGATTCGGGTCGACGGCCCGCGGACTTGTTACGTTGTACTCGACGACGATTCTGTTGGGGTCGGGTCATGGGATGTTGTTTCCGGTTATTCCGTTGATTGCGCGTGAGTTCGGGGTTGAGGGGGGAGTCGCGGCGCAGACGGTTACGGTGTTCGCGGCTGGGCGGCTTTTGGGTCAGCCGCTGGGGGGGATGCTGATCGATCGTTTCGGGACGAGGTTTGCGGTTACGCTGGGGCCGCTGGCGATCGGGGCGGGGGTTCTGGCTGGGGCAGTGACTCCGTGGTTGTGGCTGTTGCTGGGGGGGTTGTTCGCGGCGGGGGCGGCGGACAGTGTGTGGATGCTGGGGCGGGAGGTTGCGGGGGTTGCTCTTGTGCGTCCGGAGCAGCGGGGGCGTTTGATGAGCGGGTTTATGGGGTTTCATTCGGTGGGGATGGGGGCGGGGGCGCTGGCAGGGGGTTTTCTGGGTGAGGATGTGGGGTTTCGGACGGCGTTTTCTGTTTATGCGGGGCTGGCAGGGGCGACGTTCGCGCTGGGTTTGGCGGTTCCGAGCGGGAGCGGCGCTGCGGGGCGGGGGGAGTTGTCGGGCGTCGCTGCAGGGCGGGGCGGGGGGTGGTTTGGGGCTCTGCGGGGGTTGTTTCTGCAGATTGAGCCTCGGTGGCGGGGGACGTACCTTACGCTGGTTTTCGCGACGGGGAGCATGATGCTGTATCGGATGGCGTATCAGGGGATTCTGCCGGTGTATGCGGGGGAGATAGGGCTTTCTCCGGCGGGGATCGGGCAGATTTTCTTTGTTGTGATGCTGGGGTCGCTGGCGATGATTGTTCCGGCGGGGTTCGTTGTGGACAAGCTTGGGCGGAAGTGGGCGACTGTTCCGAGCACGGCGATACCGGGGATTGCGTTTCTTGTTATTCCGTTCGCGGGGGATTTTGGGTCGCTGGCGGCGATCGGGGCGCTGATGGGGTTTTCGAATGGGTTGTCGCTGGGTTCGGTGGCGACGTCGACGTACGATGTGTCGCCGGCTGCGGCGCGGGCGCGTTTGCAGGCGGCTCGTCGGACGTTTGCGGAGGTTGGGTCGATTACGGGTCCGTTGCTTGGGGGGTATCTTTCGATTCAGTACGGGGCTGGGGCGGCGTTTCTGGCGTATGCGCCGGTTCTGTTGATCGCGGCGGGGCTGTTGTTGTTTGTTGCTCGGGAGACGCTGGAGAGGCAGCGGGCAGGGGCAGGGACGTAGCAGGAGAGGGTGACGGGGATGCGCCCAGGTTTGCCGAGCTGCGGGCAGTGGCGGGATGGCTCTGGCGCTGTGTAGGCGAATTGGCGGCGGGCGCGCAGGGGCTGGGGATGGGGGCGTGGGCGTGGGGGTTCCGGGTTCGCGGGGTACGGCGGGGCTGGGTTCTGCGACTTCGGGCTTGGCTCCCGGGGTTCCGGGTTCGCGGGTGGGGTTCGGGGGGCTTGGGGGAGGATGGCGGGGGAGAGGTTGACAGTGTGCGGGGGGCTTGGGGAGACTGCCGGCAGTTTTGGGTTTGGAGGGTTGTATGGCGGACTATGCGCGCGGTGATCTTTTGGTGGAGACTGAGTGGCTGGCTGAGCGTTTGGGCGATCCGAATGTGCGGATAGTGGAGATGTCGCAGGACGGGGCAGGTTTCGAGTCTGGGCATATTCCGGGGGCGGCGCTGTCGCCGACTTGGCAGATCAAGGGTTCGGAGAATGCGCGGCTGGTGGCTCCGGCGGCGGAGGCGAAGGGGTGGTTTGAGTCGGTGGGTATCGGGGACGATACGCTGGTTGTTGGGTACGATCGGTTTCGTTGCCGTGATGCGAGCCGTTTGTGGTGGGTTCTGAGGCTCTATGGTCATGAGGGTGTGAGGGTTCTTAATGGGGGGTGGGCGAAGTGGGCTGCGGAGGGGAGGGCGGTGGAGACGGGGCCGTCGCGAGTAGTTGCTGGGGGGGTGTTCACGCCTCGGGGTCCGAGGGAGGAGATGGCGTCGACGGTTGAGACGCTGCGGGGGGCTATAGGGCGGGAGGATGCGGTTATCTGGGATGTTCGGTCGCTTGCGGAGTATAGGGGGGAGAATTCGCGGGGGAATGCTCGGGCGGGTCATGTTCCGGGGGCGGTGCATTTTGAGTGGTCGGAGTTGATGAGGGAGGACGATACGTTCAAGTCGCGGGAGGAGATCGAGGCGATCGCGCGGGGTTTGGGGATTACGCGGGAGAAGACGGCGCATACGTACTGACAGGGTGGGGTGCGTGCGGCGCACGCGGCATTTGCTCTGGCGCTGATCGGTCATGAGCGGACGCGGATGTATGATGGTTCGATGGGTGAGTGGGCGAATCGGGACGATACTCCGTTGGAGGTTTAGGGAGGGGGAGGGGAGGTTCGACGGGGTTTTTCTGGGGAATCGGGATTGATGCGGCGCGTCGCGGGGGGATCGCAAAGGCCCTCGCTCTTGTATGGGAGCGAGGGCCTTTTTGCGTGGTTTGTGGAGGCGGGCGGGGGCGTTGGGGGTTAGTTGATGTTGAAGGCGATCTGGATTCGGGCGGTTATGTTGAGTTGTCCGGCGAAAATCTGGGTGGGGGCTGAGTTGGAGGGTTGGGCGGCGGCGCGCATATCGAATTGGGCGGATTCTTGGGGGTAGGTGTCGGCGGCGGATTCGGAGATGGAGATGAGGGTTCCGCGGGTTACGCCGAGCTGTGTTGCGTAGAGGTCGGCTTTGGCGATTGCGTCTTTGATGGCGGCGATGCGGGCCTGGCGTTGGAGTTCTTCGGGGTTGTCGAGGGAGAAGGAGATGTTGTTGACGCGGGAGAGGTCGCCGCCGGCGGCGATGGCGCGGTCGATGATGGATGCGGCGTTGTCGAGGTTGCGGAGGGTTACGCTGAGGGTGTTGGTTATCTGGAATCCCTGGAGCTGCTGGCGGTTGTCGATGTAGTCGTAGCGGGGGTAGATGGAGAAGTGGGTTGTGCGGATGTCGTCGAGGGGGACGCCGGCGTCCTGGAGTTCGTTGACGATGCGTGCGAGGGCTTGGGCGGCGTCGTTGCGGGCGAGGGTTACGGTTGGTCGAACGGCTTCGACGCCGAGGGAGACGATGGCGATGTCGGGGTCGGCGGAGGCGGAGCCGTATCCGGAGACTTGGATGCCTCCTTGGGGGGAGGCGACGATGGGGGAGGAGTCGCTTGCTGTGAGGTCGCGGGGGGAGGAGTCGAGGGCGGAGAGTTCTTCGGAGGGGAGGTTGGCGCCGGCGAGGAGGGCGTCCATGTTGGCGTCGAGGAGTTCTTCGGGCGACATAGCGGCGGGGGTGATGACGTTGGGGGCGGGCGTGGGTGTTGGCGTGGGGGCGGGGCTGCTTGCGCAGGCGGCTGCGAGGAGGGTTGCGGCGAGGGCTGCGGCGATGAGGAGGATGGGGTTGCGGGCGCTGCGGGGGCGTGGGGGTTTCATGGGGGGGTCTCCTTTTGGGTCGGCGTGGTTGCTTGTTACTACGTTGTGGGAGGGGGATTGGTTCTGCGGGTTTGGGGCGCTTGGTAGGGGCGGTTCGGTGGAGGCGGGGCGGGTATACTAGGGGGGCGGCTGCTGCGAGGCCGTGTTGTGTTGTATGCAGTCTATTCTGAGGGAATCGATCGAGACGATTGCGCTTGCGGCGTTTCTGGCGTTGCTGATTCAGTCGGCGGCGCAGAATTATCGTGTTGAGGGTCCGAGCATGTTGCCGGGTTTGGAGAATTTCGATCGGGTTTTGGTGAATCGGTTGGCGTATACGGAGGTTGACGCGGAGCGGTTCACGCGGTGGATTCCGTGGATGGATGCTGAGGAGGGGGAGGTATGGCGTCCGTTGGGGGAGCCGGGGTATGGGGATGTGGTTGTGTTTCGGTGGCCGCGTGATGAGAGTCAGAGTTTCGTGAAGCGGATTATCGGGCTTCCGGGGGACAGGATTCGTATAGAGCGGGGGAGTGTTTACAGGAATGGGGAGTTGCTGGATGAGCCGTATGTTGTGAACAGGTCGAGCGAGACGATTGCGGAGCGAGTGGTGAGGGAGGGGGAGTATTACGCGCTTGGGGATAATAGGGCGCAGAGCGATGATTCTCGTAATTGGGGGGGTGTTCCGCGAGAGAATGTGGTTGGGGAGGTGTGGTTGACGTACTGGCCGTTGAGTCGCGTTAGTTCGATTTTCGGTTCGCTGCGCTAGCGCGATAGACGGAGGAGGCCCCCGTAGCTCAATGGCAGAGCGCCGGGCTTTTAACCCGGGCCGTTGCAGGTTCGAGTCCTGTCGGGGGCACCATAGAGTAGGGGTTCGGGGAGCGGGGCGGGTTCGGGGTTTCTGGGGATGGGCGGCGAGGAGTGGTTGGGGCGGTGGGGTTCAGGGGTTGCTGGGCTGGAGGGCTCGGATGAGCTGGAGGAGGGCGGCGGTTACGGCGCGGCTTCGTACGAGGGGTCGCCGGGAGGGGAATTCGTGTTTGGAGACTTCTGCTCCGCGGGGGGTTGCGACGCCGATGAAGACGGAGCCGGCTTTTACGCCGTTCTGGTCGCCGGGGCCTGCGACGCCGGTGACGCTGATGGCGCAGTGGGCGTTGTAGGACTGGGAGGCGGCTTCGGCCATAGCGAGGGCGGTTTCGCTGCTGACGGGTCCGTGGTCGCGGAGGGTTTCTGGGGGCACGCCGAGGCTTAGTTTGGCTTGGTTGGAGTAGACGATGGCTCCGCCGAGGAAGTAGTCGGAGGCTCCGGGGATTTCGGTGATGGCTGAGCCGAGCATGCCTCCGGTGCAGGATTCGATGACGGCGAGGGTGAGGTTTTGCTGTCGGAGGAGTTCGCCGGCGCGTGCAGGGGGGTAGTCTTCGTCTGTGCCCCAGATGTAGGGTCCGAGGGCTTCGCGGATCATTGATTCGGCGCGTAGGAGGGTTGTGAGGGCTTGGGTTTCGGTGTCGGCTTTGGCGATGGCTCTTAGGTAGATGCCGTCTTGTTTGGCGTAGACGCCGAAGTCGAGGCCTTGGAGGTCGTAGACGTTGCGGACGGCTTCGTCGACGGCTGCTTCGGAGAGTCCGATTGTTTTGAAGGTTCGGGAGATGAGTTTCTGGCCGGGGAGGCGTTGTTTGAGTCGTGGGGCGATTTCGGTGGACCACATGTTGGCGAGCTCGCGTGGGGGGCCTGGGAGGGTGAGGAGGATTTTGGCGCCGTTGTCGATCCACCAGCTTGGGGCGGTTCCCATGGCGTTGCGGATGGCTTTGGCGGAGGGGATGACGCCGGCCTGGCGGAGGTTCTGGCGGGGCATTGGCTGCGCGCCTCGGCGGGCGAAGTTTTCTTCGAGCCAGGTTTTGAGTTGGGGGTCTGTTGTGATCTGTTCGCCGAGCATGTGGGCGATGGCGTCGCGGGTGAGGTCGTCGAGGGTTGGTCCGAGGCCGCCGATGGTGATGACGACGTCGGAGCGCCGCCATGCGCGGTCGAGGGTTTCGGCGAGGCGTGTGAGGTCGTCGCCGACGATGGTGACGAATTGGGGTTCGAGTCCGAATTCGGGGAGTCGCTGGCCGATCCAGGAGGAGTTGGTGTCCTGGGTTTCGCCCATAAGGAGTTCGGTGCCGATAGCGATGATTTCAGCTTTCATTGTGGGGGGAGTATAGCCGTCTACGGCGTTAAGCGGCACCTCTGCCGGGGGGAGAGGGGGCGGGGTTTCCCCGCGAAAGCGCGGATGGCGGGGTTGGGGGGCGTTTTGCGGGCGTGGGTTAGAGAGAGGCGCGGATGGCGGGAAGGGGTGGGCGTCTTGCGGGCGGGTGGGGTGTTGGGGCGATGGGGCCGGGGGGCTGGGGAGTTGAGGGGCAGGGCGGGGGTGTTGAGGGGGAGGGGCGGGGGCGCTATGCTAGGGCGCCGTCCCTGGGAGAGGGGGCGTTTGTGTGTTCCAGGAGAGAGGGGTTGGATGCATCTTGTTATCGATGGGCACAATTGCGACCCTGCGAGGTTGTCTGATCCGGAGGCGACGCGGGGGTTTCTGGACGAGTTTCCGGATCGGATCGGGATGACGAAGGTTACGCCGCCTGCTGTGTATACGTACAGGGGTCCGACGGCGGAGGATTGGGGGGTTTCGGGGTTCGTTATTATTGCGGAGAGCCATATCAGTGTTCATACGTTTCCTGATCGGGGGTATGTGAACGTTGATGTGTTTTCGTGCAAGGAGTTCGATGGGGAGCAGGCGCTGCGGGAGGCGCAGGAGCTGTTCGGTATGGGGGATGTGCGTTCGTGGACGCTTGATCGGGGTTTGGAGCATCTGGAGCCGGGGACGGCGAAGCAGGCGGTTGAGGCGGAGCGCGAGTCTGTGCGTCAGCGGGCGTGAGCGGTCTGGGGGGGCGCTTTGATGTCTGGCGGGTGGCCTACTGTTCCTTTCACGTTTCTGGGGCTTGATCCGGCGGAGCATTCGCTGGAGCGGTCGGGGTGGGCGGCGTTGCCTGTTCCGTATGAGGCGACGACGAGTTATGGGAAGGGGACGCAGGGGGGGCCTGCGGCGATTCTCCGGGCGTCGGCTGAGATGGAAGATTACGATGCGGAGCTGGGTTTTGAGCCGTGCTCTCGGGGGATCTATACTGCGCCTTCGCTGGAGCCGGCGCTGGGGGGCGCAGGGGCGATGGCGGAGCGGGTGGAGCGGGCGGTGGGGGCGTATATGGACGCGGGGATGCGGGTGGCGACGCTTGGGGGGGAGCATTCGATTTCGCCGGGGGCTGTGGCGGCGGCGGCTGCGCGGCATCCCGGTTTGAGTGTGCTGGCGTTCGATGCGCAGGCGGATCTGCGGGAGGAGTATCAGGGGTCGCGCTATAGTCATGCGTGCGCTATGCGGCGGGCGCTTGAGTATGCGCCGGCGACGATTGTGGGGGTTCGGAGCATGACTGCGGACGAGGCGGCGTTTGCGCGTGAGCAGGGGGTGGGGCTGTTTCCGCGGGGCGCGGAGCCGATTGTGGATGTTGATGGGATTGTGGAATCGCTGGGCGGGGATGTGTACGTTTCGTTTGATCTGGATGCGTTCGATCCGTCGTTTATGTCGGCGGTGGGGACTCCGGAGCCTGGGGGGCTGGGGTGGTGGGAGGCGTTGCGGATTCTGCGCGCGGTTGGGGAACGGCGGCGTATCGTGGGGTTCGATGTGGTTGAGTTGTCGCCGGGGGAGGGTCCGGAGTCGTGCGCGTATACGGCGGCGAAGCTGGCGTACAAGCTGATCGGGTACGCAGGGGCGTAGGGGACGGCGGCGGGGGTTGGCAGGGGGGCGTGGCGGGGAGCATTGGCTGTTGGGGCGGCGGGGGTTGGCAGGGGGGCGTGGCGGGGAGCATTGGCTGTTGGGGCGGCGGCAGGGTTAGCAGGGGGATTCGCGGGGAGCATCGGCTGTTGGGGCGGCGGGGGTTGGCAGGGGGGCGTGGCGGGGAGCATTGGCTGTGGGGGCGGCGGGGGTTGGCAGGGGGGCGTGGCGGGGAGCATTGGCTGTTGGGGCGGCGGGGGTTGGCAGGGGGGCGTGGCGGGGAGCATTGGCTGTTGGGGCGGCGGCAGGGTTAGCAGGGGGATTCGCGGGGAGCATCGGCTGTTGGGGCGGCGGGGGTTGGCAGGGGGGCGTGGCGGGGAGCATTGGCTGTGGGGGCGGCGGGGAGGGTTAGCAGGGGGGCATTCCTTGTTCTGACCATATGGGTTGTGCGGGTTTGGGGCGGTCGTTGTCGGGGCTGGATTCTGTTTCGGCGGCCTGGGCTTCGGCGGCTTCTGCTTCGGCTGCCGCCCGGGCGGCGTTTTCGCGTTCTTCGCGTTTCTGGCGTATACGCAGGCCGTAGTGGACGGCGAGGGCGTGGATGACGCCCATTGTGGGGACGGCGAGGAGGGCTCCGGCGAGTCCGGCGAGGCGCGCGCCGAGGACGACGGCGACGATGACGAGCATGGCGGGCATTCGGACGGCGCGACCGAGGATTCGGGGGCTGAGGAGGTTGAGCATTACTTGCTGGATGAAGAGGAGCGTGGCGGCGACGACGATGAGGGTGATGAAGTCGCCGGCGATGGCGGCGACGATGAGTGGGAGTGCGAGTGCGAGCCAGTCGCCGACGAAGGGCACGGCGAGGAGGATGCTGGATACGAGTGCGACGGGGAGGGCGGCGGGGAGGCCTGTCCAGAGCATTACTCCGGCGGTTCCTACGCCGTAGATGAGGGATATGAGGAGCATTCCGCGGATGTAGCCGTAGAAGGTGTCGTCGATGGTGCGGAGCACGAATCGGGCTTCTTGTTCTGCGTGGGGCGGCAGGACTTTGAGGGATTCGAAGAGTCGGCGTCCGCCGTCGAGGACGATGTAGAAGGAGATGACGATGACGAGGGATGCGGCGAATACGAGGGAGACGACGCTTTGGAGGATGCCGACGGCGTTGTTGGTGGCGACGTCGACGGCGTTGGTGGCGAAGTTGCTGAGGGATTCGAGCTGGACGATTCTCCCGATGTCGAGGTCGATGCCTGCGCGGAGGAGGCGTTCTTCGGCCCAGGCGATGTATGTGGGGGCGCGGTCGATGTAGTCGGGGACGAGGACTGCGAGTTCGTTGACTTGCTCGACGAGGGTAGGGATTACGAGGAAGCCGAAGAAGGATGCTCCGGCGATGAGGATGGAGTAGACGATGGTGATTGCGAGGGGCCGGGTCATGTAGGGGATGCGCATTACGCCGTTGACCATGTGGATGACGAGGGATCCTACGACGTAGGCGAGGAAGAAGATGAGGAGGAGGTCGCCGAGGAAAGCCCAGAGGCGTCCGAGGGCGTTGACGAGGAAGACGACGGCGCTGAGGGCGATGAGGACGACGGCTGTTCTGTACCAGAAGCCGCGTTCAGGCATGAGGCGTCTCCTTGGTGGTCGTCGGGGAGGGGCGTGGAGAGAGGGGTGCGCTTATAGGGGAGGGGGCGGTTAGGGGGGGTCTCTGTGAGGGGGAGGGCTGTCGGCAGTGCGCTCGGGGAAGAGCGCGGGGTCGGTGGGGTCTCTGGGGGTCGGGAAGGCTGTTGAGGGGAGGCGCTTCTGGGACGCAGCTGCGTGGCGGGATTTCTGGGGGGGGAGGGTTGTTGAGGGCGCCGGTTTGGGGGAGCGTCGGGGTTGGGGCGGCGCGGAGGGCTGGGAGGTTGCCGTTCATGGGGGGACGGTGGGTTGGGAGGGTTGGGGCGGGGGGGCTGAGGTTCATTGGTCGAGGAGATCCGCGAGGGCGTTAGGGTCGCTGGTGGGGAGGTCGCAGGCGTATCCGTGGCATACGTAGGCTGTTGGGGTTTCGGTGGTTGTTCGTCCTTCGCTGAGGGGGGAGGGGAAGTAGTGGGGGTCGTCGGGGGGGAGGCCGAGGAAGATGGCGGTGGGGAGGTAGCGGCTGCGGAGGGGGGCGAGGAGGGCGCGGGTGGTTTCGTGGGAGGGGTCGCCTGTGATGACGATTTCGGTGGGCTGGGCGAGGCGGAGTTCGATGGCTCGGAGCCAGTTGCCGAATCCGAGGGGGTGCCTGGATGCGAGGGGAGCGACGCCTCGGAGCAGGCGCTCGGCTTTTGCGGCGTAGTCTTCGCTGCCGGTGAGGGATGCGAGCCTGAGGAGGGCTTCGGCGGCGGCGGAGCCTCCGCAGGGGAGGGCGTTGTCGGAGGTTTGGCGGGGGCGGACGATCAGTTTTTCCTGTTCATCGTGGTCGGCGCCGACGTCGTAGAAGGTTTCGTCGGAGTTGGACCAGAAGAGGTTGATCATATCGTTGGCGAGCTGGCGCGCGTGGGCGAGGGGTTGGTGGGAGAAGTCGGCGGAGTGGAGGGAGATGAGGGCGTTGATGAGGAGGGCGTAGTCTTCGAGGTAGGCGGGGATGCGGGCGCGTCCGTTTTTCCAGACGCGGAGGAGGCGTCCGTTGGGGCGGAGTTCGCGGAGGAGGAAGGATGCGTTTTTCTGGGCGGCGCGGAGGTAGTCGGGGCGGTCGAAGGCGAAGGCGGCTTCGGAGAGGGCTCGTAGGGCGAGGGCGTTCCAGCCGGCGAGGGCTTTGTCGTCGGTGGCTGGGGGGATGCGTTTGGCGCGCGCCTGGAGGAGGGTTTGGCGCATAGCGGGGAGTCGTTGGGCGAGTTCCTGGTAGGGGATTCCGAGGTCTGCTGCGGCGGAGGGGATGCTGTCTGGGTTGAAGAGGATGTTGCGTCCTTCGAAGTTGCCGTGGGGGGTAACGCCGTAGCAGCGGATGAAGGCGGGGGCGTCGTTGCCGAGGAGGCGTTCGATCTCGTTCTGGGACCATACGTAGAACTTGCCTTCGACGCCTTCGCTGTCGGCGTCTTGTGAGGAGAAGAAGGCGCCGGCGGGGTGTTGGAGGTTGCGGAGGAGGTAGTCGAGGGTTTCCTCGGCGATGCGGCGGTAGCGTGGGTCGCCGGCGGCTTGGTGGGCTTGGGTGTAGAGCGAGGCGAGGAGGGCGTTGTCGTAGAGCATTTTTTCGAAGTGGGGGACGAGCCAGAGGGCGTCGGTGGAATATCGTGCGAAGCCTCCGGCGAGGTGGTCGTAGATGCCGCCGCTTGCCATTTTCTGGAGGGAGATTTCGACGATTTCGCGGGCGTTCTGGTCGCTGGTTCGGGCGTGGTAGCGGAGGAGGAATTCGAGGGGCATTGACTGGGGGAATTTGGGGGCTCCGCCGAAGCCGCCGTGTTCGGGGTCGAAGATTGAGGCGAGGTTGCGCGAGGCGTCGTCGGGGGTTGTTGGGTTGAGGGGATCGTTGGGCATCTCCATATGGGCGGATGTTCGGATGCTGTCGGTGAGGATGCGGGCGTTTTCGAGGACGGAGTCGCGTCGGGAGTGGTAGGCGTCGGCGACGGCGTCGATGACGCGGGGCCAGGATGGGATTCCGGGGCGGTCGTTGGGGGGGAAGTAGGTTCCGGCGTAGAAGGGGCGTCCGTCGGGGAGCAGGAAGACGTTGAGTGGCCATCCGCCGTGGCCGTGCATACGTTGCATTGCTTCCATATAGATGGCGTCGATGTCGGGTCGTTCTTCGCGGTCGACTTTGATGGAGATGAGGAGGTTGTTCATTTTGCGGGCGATGGATTCGTTTTCGAAGGATTCGCGCTCCATGACGTGGCACCAGTGGCAGGCGGCGTAGCCGATGGATACGAGCACTGGTTTGTCGGCGGCTTTGGCTTTGGCGAAGGCTTCGGGGGTCCAGGGGAGCCAGTCGACGGGGTTGTGGGCGTGCTGGAGGAGGTAGGGGGAGGTTTCGTTGAGGAGCTGGTTGGGCATAGGAGCTGCTCGCTGGGTCGTTGGGAGGGGTTGGTTGGGCGGTTCTAGGCTACCACTAGCGCGAGGGCGGCCATCACGCTTGCGGATGCGAGGGGGATGGTGATGTTGTCGTCGATAGGGAGGGGGGCTAGTTCGGCGAGGGCGGCGGTTGCGGCTCCTGCGAGGGCGGTCCAGGTTAGGGGGAGGTTTGGGTGGAGGGATGCGATGGCGGCTGCGGCGATGGCGGCGACGGCGAAGGCGGCTGTTCCGAGGAGGGATTTGCCGAAGGCTCTGAGGCGGCGGTCGCGGACGCCGACGATGGCTGCGCAGGGGTCGCCGACGGCGAGGAAGAGGAGGGCGAGGGCGGCGACTTCGCGGTTGAATACGAAGACGAGGAAGGTTGCGGAGAGGGCCATGAAGGTCGCGCCGGTGATGTGGGCGCGCTCTGTTGGTTTGAAGATGGGGAGTATGCGCTCGACGACGTCGTGGATTTTCGGGGCGGCTGCGCGGGCGGCATCGAATGCGATCATAAATAGGGTTGCGGCGATGAGCGACCATTCTGCGGTTTGTTTGGGGAGGAGGAGCACGCCGAGGGCGATGAGGGTTCCGATGGCGATGTGGATGGCGCGGCGCAGCCACATAGTTGGGGCGGCGTGGCGCGCTCCGTTGTTCGGGGGTGAGGGGAGGGCTTGCGCGCCTGTATTCTGCAAGGGGTTAGTTGCCTGAGAGGGCCCGGAGTTTGGGGACGAGGCGGGCGAGGGTTTCGACGACGTAGTCGACGTCTTCGTCGGCGGTTTCGGGGCCGACTGTGAGGCGGAGGCTGCTGCGGGCCATTTCGTTTGAGCGTCCGAGGGCGAGGAGGACGTGTGATGGTTCGAGGGATCCGGCGGCGCAGGCGCTGCCGCTGGATGCTGCGACGCCGGCGAGGTCGAGTCCCATGAGGAGGGGTTCGGCGTCGACGCCCTGGATGGAGACGTTGAGGTTGGCGGGGAGTCGGGCGTTGTAGTCGCCGTTGAGAAGGACGCGGTCGATGCGTTCGAGGATGCCGTTGAGGAGGCGGTCGCGGAGTCGAGCGGAGGCTGCGGCGTGGTTTTGGCGGTTGCGTTCGGCGAGTTGGAGGGCGACGCTCATTCCGATGATTCCTGGGGTGTTTTCTGTTCCGGCGCGTCTGTCGCGTTCTTGTTCGCCGCCGATCTGGGTTGGGGTGAAGGGGGTTCCTCGGCGGATGTAGAGGAGGCCTACGCCTTTGGGTCCGTGGAATTTGTGGGCGGAGAGTGAGAGGAGGTCGATTGCGAGGGAGTTGACGTCGATGGGGATGGCTCCGGCGGCCTGCACGGCGTCGGTGTGGACGATGATGGGGCGCCGCTGCGCTTCTGCGCGCTGTTTCACGAGGCGGGCGATCTCGGCGATGGGCTGTATGGTTCCGATCTCGTTGTTGGCGAGCATTACGCTGACGACGGTTGTTTCGGGGCGTACTGCGTCGAGGATGTCTTCGGGTCGGACGACGCCGTTGTGGGGTGGGGCGACGCGGGATACTGTCCAGCCGAGGGATTCGAGGAGTTCGGCGGCTCGGAGGACGGCGTGGTGTTCGATTTGGGTGGTTACGATGTGGCGTCCGTGGTCTTTGAGGGCGAGGGCGGGGCCGATTAGGGCGGCGTTGTCGGATTCGGTTCCTCCGCTGGTGAAGACGAGTTCGCTGGGTCGGGCGCGGAGGACTTGTGCGCAGTGTTCGCGGGCTTCGTCGATGGCGCGGCGGGCGTCCTGTCCGAGGGAGTAGAGGGTTGAGGGGTTGCCGTAGGAGCGGGCGAAGAAGGGGGCCATCGCGGCTGCGGCTTCGGGCGCTAGGGGGGTTGTCGCCGCGTGGTCCATGTAGATTGCGGGGTTTTCCATCGGGTTCGCCTTTGTGGTCAGTCTACATCTTCCCGGGAGGGCGGCTGGGGTTCTCCGGCGAGCGGGCAGCGGGGGGCGGCTGGCGTTGCCGGCGGGGGCGCGGCGTTTTCTCTGTCTTTCTGTCAGCTACGGCGGTCAGCTGGCGGCGGTTGCTGTTAGTTGCCGGGAGGGGGGAGGGTTTGCGGGAGGTTTGGGGAGTTGGGGTCGTATTCGACGAGGGCCCAAGCCATTATGTGGCCGTTTTTGACGGAGAAGAGGTCGGCGCCGACGGGTAGGGGCTCCCAGGCTCCGCGGCCGTCGCTGGCGGTTTCGTTCCAGAGGAATACGCTCCAGAATTGGGGGCCTGAGGGGGCGACGCTCTGGATGGATTGGACGAAGTGGCTGCGGAATGCGGGGTACCAGTCGGCTTCGAGGTTGCCGTCGACGGCTGCAGCGAGGAGTTCGTAGGCGTCGACGCCTTTGCTGGCTGAGAGGTCGAACCATTGGGGGGCGGCGGGGTTGGGCTCGATGAGGAGGGAGGCGGAGATGAGCTGGGGCGTTGGGGTGGGGTCGGCGTCGGCGCAGGCGATGGGGGTTATGGTCGCGGCGAGGAGGAGGAGGAGGGCGAGTGCGGTTCGCGGGGGTGGCGCTAGTTTCACGGGAGGGTTTGCCTGGCGCGTTCGGCGGTTCTGATGAGGGGTGGGCCGAAGATGGTGAAGAAGAGGAGGTTGGCGCTGAGGTGGGCGGCGGCGAAGAAGAGTGCGCCGGGGTTGAAGAGGGCGGTGGTGATCCAGCGGGCGTACTCTCCGTTGCCGGCGATGAGGGCCCAGTGGTAGCCGGTGTAGATGTTGGTTGCGATGTCGTACATTGGGGTTGCGATGAGGGCTGGGAGGAGGAAGGCGAGGGAGTGGAGTCCGGGTCGGAGGGGGATGTGGTTGGGGGGGAGGATGCGTCGGACGAGGGCTCCTGGGGCGGCGTAGAGGGTTTCGGAGGCCATAAGGGTTATGAGGAGTTGGGGGTGCGCGCCGCCCCAAGGGTTGATGTGTCCGTAGATGAGCCATGCGGCGACGGCGACGGTTGCGCCGCGCCGGAGGCCGAGGGTGTATCCGGCGACGAAGACGAGGAGGTCGAAGAGTTTGATGTTGGGGAGGGATGCGAGGGCGTAGTTGGAGAGGAGGATGAGAGCGACGAAGGCTGCGGGGGCGATGGCTTCGCGGAGGAGGGCGCGGGGGATGCGGCGCGGGGCTAGGGCGTCCAGCGTCGCGCTGAGGGCTGCGGCGCGGGGGTTTTGGGTTTGGGGTTGCTGCATCGGGCGCTCCTCGTTGGGGATTGGGGTTGGTTGGGGGTTTGGGCTGCGGGGGAACGGGCTCTGGGGTTCGGGGAGCGGGGAGGGGGGCGTTCGGGGGCAGCGAGAAGCCCCTGTTCGCGATAGGACAGGGGCTTGCAGCGGGGAGGGGGTCGCCACTGTTCCTGTGCTGTCGCGGGAAAGCGGGGTTCTCGGCTCTCCGGGTCGGGCTTGTCTTCCGCTGGGGTGCGGGAGCCTACCGTTGCGGGCCAGCGCCGGACTTTGACCGGCTTCACGGGCGCCTATGAGGCGTGAGTCGAGAGGTTTTCGGTTGTGAGCGGACTATATGCGGGCGGGTGGTCGTTGGCAAGGGGCAGGGGCGTGGGTATGATTGGGGGCGTGGATTCGGGGGATTTCATCGCGCTGGATGTGGAGACGGCGGGCGGTTCGATGCCTAGTTTTCCGCGGGGGTTCCGTTTGCTGGTTGCGGGGACGCGGTGCGGGGGGTTGTACGGGATGTATACGGCGGAGCCTGCGAGTTTGGGTCAGTTGCGGGATCTGCTTGCTGATTTTGATGGTCTGGTGGTTACGTTCAATGGGGCGCAGTTTGATCTGCCGATGATTGATGCGTGTATGCGGGAGACGTTGGGGGAGCCTTTGGGGGCGCTTCGGCACTATGATCTGCTGGCGGAGGTTGCGCGGGCGGCCGGCCGCCGGATCAGTTTGGATCGTCTTTGTTTGTATACGTTCGGGGAGGAGAAGGCGCTGTGGGATCATCGGGAGAATGCGCGGGCGTGGAGGGAGTGGCCGCAGCGGTTGACGGAGTACAACAGGGTTGATCTGGATCTGACGCATGAGTTGTTTGTGAGGACGCTGAGGGGGGAGCGTTTGTTTCTGGGGGATGCGTCGGTGGTTCTTCCGTTGCCGTGAGGGGGAGGCAGCTGTGGCTCGTCTGGCAGGGGGCAGGGGATTCCGGGCTGCTGGGGGAGCTGGGGCGGGGCGGGGAGAGGGTTGTGGGGAGCGCCGCTCGCTGGGGGACGGGGAAGGCGAGTAGGCTGCCTCTCTGAGGGGCAGCCTACTGTTCGGGGGTGGGGGTGCGGGGTTGTGGGAGGGGGTTAGAGTCCCCAGCCGTAGAGGTCTACGGTGCGTTTGCCGTTTTTGATGGAGGCTATGGTGTCGGCTTCTTTCTGTTCGCGGGCGAGGGATTTTTGGGTTACTTCGGCGATGCGGTTCTGGGGGATGACGACGACGCCGTCGCGGTCGCCGACGATGAGGTCGCCGGGGAAGATCCAGATTTCGCCGATGCGGATGGGGATGTTGACGGCGCCGTAGGCGTCGAAGTTTTTGGATGTTCCGCGGATGCAGAGGCCTGCGGAGAAGACGGGGATTCCTTCGCCGGAGGCGCAGAGTTCTTCGAGGAGCTGGGCGTCGCGGACGCAGCCGTCGATGACGAGGCCTTCCATGTTCATTTGTCTGGAGGCGTGGGTCATGATTTCGCCGAAGTAGCCGGCTTCGTGGAAGCGTCCGGTGTCGACGATCATTATGTCGCCGGGCTGGGCGTGGTAGATGCCTCGGTGGAGCCAGAGGTTGTCTTTGGGGGGTGAGAGGACGGTGAGGGCTGGTCCGCAGATGTACCATTCGGGGGAGACGGGTTTGATGTAGGAGGGGAGGGCTCCGATTTGGCCGGCGGCTTCGTGGAGGGTTGCGGTTCCGATGCTGCGGACGGCGTCGATGAGGGCGGGGTCGGGCCGGGTGGTTGTTTGGGTCATAGGTGGCGCGCTCCTGGCGGGCGAGGATGTGGTCGTGGGGGTTGGGGTTTCGATGGCGCGGACGGCGTTGGCGAGGGCGGGGTTGGGTGGTTGTTGGGTGATGGGCGGGGCTCTCCTAGCGGGCGGGGTCTGGTCGTGGGGGGTTGGGGTTTCGATGGCGCGGACGGCGTTGGCGAGGGCGGGGTTGGGTTGGGTGGTTGTTTGGGTGGTGGGCTGGGCTCTCCTAGCGGGCGAGCATTTGCTCGTAGTTGGCGCCCATTACTTCGACGACGGATGCGCCGGCGATGATGTCGCTGGCCATTGCTTGTTCGCGGGCGGCGATGGATTCGGCTTCGGGGACGACTTCGGCGACGCGGCTTTGGGGGACGACGACGACACCGCTGTTGTCGGCGATGATGTAGTCGCCGGGTGAGAGGGGGACGCCGCCGATTTCGATGGGTTGGTTGGCGGATTCTTCGACGACGCGTCCGCGGGCGGTGAGGGGTACGGCTGCGCGTGCGAAGAGGGGGAGGGAGAGGGTTTTGGCTTCGTCGATGTCGCGTGATGCGCCGTCGATGATGACGCCGGCGACGCCTTTTGTTTTGGCGGCGGTGGAGAGGATGCCGCCCCATCCGGCGACGTCGGTGCGTCCTCGGTGGTCGCAGACGATGATGTCGCCGGGGTCGGCGGCTTGGACGGCGGTTGTGCCGAGGTGTCGGGTGGTGGTTTCGTTGTCTTTGGATTTGAGTTTGAAGGTTACGGCTCTGCCTGCGATGCGGTGGGTTTCGTAGAGTGGGAGGATTCCGAGGACGGTTCCTTTGAGGCCGAGTTTGTCCTGGGCGTCGGAGACTGCGCAGGTGTCGAGTTTGGCGAGGCGCTGGACCCATTGATCGACTGCCATAGGGGGTCTCCTGGGGTTAGGCGCCGACGTAGGCGGTGAATTGGATCTGCATTTCCATTCCGCCGGCGAGGGCGTCGTACTGGATGGTGTGGCGGGTGGGGCGGTTTTCTTCGTCGGGGAACATGGCGATCCATTGTTCGTTGACGAGTGGCCGGATGTCGCGGCTTTTGACGTAGACGTTCATGTGGCATATGTCGTCGGTTGTTCCGCCGGCGGCGGTGAGGATTCGGCGGACGTGTTCGAATGCCCATTTGGCTTGTTCGGCGAGGTCGGAGGGGATTTCGTTGGTGTCGGGGTTGAGTCCGCTGACGCCTCCGGAGGTGACGATGGGGCCGGTTTTGGTTGCTGGGGGTATGGGTTGCCCGGCGTGCCAGTTGCCGGGGATGTGGATGACGTGTCTGGTCATTGGTTGAGCCTCCAAGGTGGGGTGAGGGTTGCGCGGGAGAGTATAGGTTGGGTTGGGTGGAGCGTCAAAGCGGGGGCGGCTGGGGGCTCCGATGGAGGGGGAGGTCTTTTGGGGGGCGCTTCATTCTGTTCTATTCTGTTCTATGGGGCGCTGTTTCGTTGGTGGATACGGGGCTGCGGCGGGTGGGTGCGGGCCAGGGATGGGTCTGTTTGGGTGGGGAATGGGTCTGTTTTGGGTGGGGAATGGGTCTGTTTTGGGACGAAATGAGACAGTTGGGTTTGGGCGCGGGGGCTGGGGGCGGCAGGGGTTGGGGATGGCGGGAGGGGTTCTGCTGGGGACAGGGTACGGGCGTGGTGGGCAGGGCGCAATGGGGATGTGTCGTTGGGGGTTGGGGGAGGGGCTGGGCTGTGAGGTTTTCCGCTTCGGGGGAGGGGTCGACGCGGGGGAGGGTGTGGGGGTTAGGGGAGAGGAGAGGGGGGGTAGGCGATGTTGGGGAGGTTGCGGGGGTGTGAGGCGTGGTTGACATAGGGGATCCGGGCGCCTTAGTTTCGGTCGATCTGGCAATTTGTCGTTGCGTATTGGAGGAGGGGCGGAGTGGCTGAGGTTCGGTGGCATTTTCGGCGGATGCATCGTGCGGAGATTAGTCACGATCCGATGGAGCGGGAGTTTTTCTCGGGGGAGCGGATAAGCGAGCGGCTCGTTCGGGAGGCGGCGCAGAACTCTTTGGATGCGGGGCTTGCGCATTTGGATCGGCGGGCCGGGGAGCCGGTGCGGATGCGGATTTCGCTTCGGGGCGTGAGAGAGCCGTTGGATGCGGCTTCCGCCGATGGTTATGTTGAGGGGTTGGAGGAGCATCTGCTGGCTGGTCTTGACGCGGACGAGTCCTTTTGGGGGAGCGTGAGGTTGCGGGGTCTGATTACGGGAGCGGGGATGCCGTATCTGGTGGTGGAGGATGCGGGGACTGTTGGCTTGGAGGGCGATTGGTTGAGGTATGACGATTCGGAAGATGATCGCGCGGAACAGGAGCACTTTTACTGGTTCTTCCGCAATGTTGGGCGGTCGGGGAAGACGGCTGAGGATGCGGGGTCGTGGGGGCTGGGGAAGTGGGTATTTCCGGATGCGTCGAATGCGAGCGCGTTCATTGCGGTTACGCGCCGACGCTTGGATGGGGAGACTCTTCTGATGGGTCAGGCTGTGCTGAAGAAGCACACGCTTGAGGGGGAGCGATATGCTCCTTATGGGTTTTTCGCGGAGCTTGACGGGGATGAGTTGCCGGTTCCGTTGCGGTTGTCGCAGCCGGAGCATCGCGGGTTTATTGAGCAGTGCATTTCGGATTTCGATCTGCGGTTTCGGGAAAGGAGTGAGAGCGGGCTGTCGATCGTTATTCCGTTTCCTCGGGTTGATAGCGATCAGATAAGTAAAGAGCAGACGCTTCTGGCGGTTATCCACAACTATTTTCATCCGATTATCGCGGGGCGGTTGGAGGTTGCGGTGGGGGACGGCGTGGGCGAGGAGCGGGTTGTTACTGCGGACTCGATAGATGCTATTACGGAGAGTTTGCCGCTGGAGTCGAGCGGGGAGCGCAGCAGGGAGAGTTATCTGCGTCTCTTTCGGATGTGCAGGGAGGCGACGTCGATAAGGCACGTTGAGCTTGGCTCGCCGCCGTTGAATAAGACGGATTATGCCGAACGCGACAAGATTGTGCGGATGAAGGGGGCGTACGACAGGGGAGACTTGCTGGCGTTCCGGGTCGGCGCCAGTGTGCAGCGTCACGATGGGCAGAAACAACGGACGGGTTTCTGGCTGTATGTGCAGAAGGATGATTCGCTGTCGCAGGGGCATGACTACTATGTTCGCGGTCCGCTTGCGATTCCGGGGGAGGATCATTTAGGGAGCCGGTCGGCGCGTTCTCTTTTGGTGGTGGAGGAGCAGGAGCCGCTGGCTGCGATGCTGCGTGATTCGGAGCCGCCGGCGCATACGAGCTGGCGTCCGCAGGATGAGCGGGTCGCCAAGCGGTGGGTTGGGCCGTCATCGAGGATCAAGCGTGTGCGGGAGTCCGCGGCGGAGTTGCTTAGCATCTGGGAGACGATTCCGGTGGGTTTGGACAAGGATGCGCTTGCGGATATCTTTCCGGCCGGGGGAGGGTCGCGACCCAGACCTCCTAAGGGTGGAGGGGGTTCGGGGCCTCCTCCTCCGCCTCCGCCGGCTGACAGGCAGTTCGATATTCAGCAGCTTCGCGATGGGTTCAGGGCGCGCTTTGCGGGCGACGCCGGGGATCCGCCGAGGCGGGTGCGGCTGCGCGCGGCTTATGAGACGCCGCGAGGGAATCCGCTGACGAGCTATAACGAGAACGATTTCAGGCTGTTTGGATCGGGAGCGGTCGCGGTGGAGGCTCACGGGTGCAGGGTTGGGGAAGGGGAGAGGGGGAACGAGTTGCTGCTGGAGATTGAGGATCCTGATCGGTTTTTCATTACGGTGCGGGGGTTTGATTCTCATCGGGATCTGCTGGTTGATTTGCAGGCGGTAGGGGAGTCTTCGCAGGGGGCGGAGGGTCAGGGGTAGGCGTATGAAGCGCAGGTTCAATTTCACGGAGCGCAAGCGCATCGAACAGCAGCAGGTGGTTGTCGAGATCGAGGAGAGGAGCGACGGAGGGGCTCCGTCGTTCACTATGGAGATGGATTTGGGCGATCTGGGGTTGCCGACTGATGCGGAGGTGGTGGTTGAGGCGTACAGCAGGCGGGTGGGGCTGCGGTTCGCGTGGGGGACGGTGGGGGCTCTTGCTCCGCCGCTGGATCGCCGGTTGGCGGATATGCCGGTGAATCCTTCGTTTCGTGTGAAGGTAGTGGAGCCGAGGGAGGGCAGGCTGCTGGCGATGGCGAATCGCGTCAGGCCGCATAGTCAGGCTCGTCATAGCTCGTTGGTGTGGCTGAAGGGGGAGGATCTGGGGAAGGAGGTTTGGCGGTTGCAGTTTACGGGGACGGGGAATCCGACGTTGCTTGTGAACAATAATATTCACGGGATCGGGGAGGCGGCGAGGGAGGATCGCGCTTTTCGGGCGTTGGTGATGCCGGAGGTATTGCGGGCGATGCTCATTCGGGCTTTGGTGGTGGAGGAGTGCGATCTTGATGACGACGATGGGGACTGGGGCGAGCTGCTGCGTTTTGTGAGGGGATTCCATACTGAAGAGATTGCTTCGGACGCGGAGGATGGCTATCGGGAGATGCGTATGGATTGGATTGATCGTGCGGTTGCTTCGTTCACCAGGCGCTATTTCAAGGCGAGCGATATGTATGCGGCGGCGCTGAGGAGAGCATGAGCGAGCTAGCGAGGGCGCGCAGGTTCACGGAAGAGGGGATGGAGCACGCCAAGCGGTATCTGAAGTCGGTGCGGGAGGATGGCTGGATTGCTCCGTTTGCGGGTCTGTTGTTGGATTCCCGGTACGCGGAGCCGGTGGAGCCGGAGGCGTATGTTGAGAGCCGCGCGTTCGCGAACAAGAGGGAGGCGGGGCAGTATCTTGCGGAGCGTCTGAGGCCGATAGCGGACGCGGGGCTTGCGGGGGATTCCTTTCTGTGGTCGTGGCTTGGGATTTTCTATCTGGAGGAGGTTGTTAGGCGTGATGAGCCGAGAGTTCGCCGAATCAGGGAGTTCTATGACACAACCTATCTGATTGATCCTGTGCGCCACGATTCTCGGGATCGCTCGCATCATCGTTTGCTTATTGCGTATGACGTATGGACGCGGCACGGGGAGAAGGCGTGGCTTATTCTCGATGAGCCTGTGAGCGGTATGAGTCAGTTCACGCTGCGGCTTGTGCAGGCTCCGGAGGTGTTTCGCTCAAAGGGGGTTGTGGATCTGGCGCATCGGTTGTACGCGGACAGGAGGACGGGGAGGCTTCGCGCGAGGGCGCTGGGGACGAGCAATTCTTCGGCTCCGGCGGGGAGTCTTCCGCGGTTGCTGTCGACGCTCGATCAGTTGAGTATGAACTACGATGTGTACGGGATGACGGCGGGGCAGTTGCTGCCTCTGTTGCCGGGGGAGTTTGACGGGTTTCGGGGGTTCGCTTCGGGGTGATGCGGCGCGTTTGATCTGGGTTTGGGCGCGCTGCTAGCCGATTTCGAGGGTTTGGAAGGCGCCACGCTGGAGGGCGGCGGTGGAGAGGAGTTGTTCGAGGACGGTTCGGGCTTCTGGGCGGCGGAGGTCGAGGGCGGAGGCGGCAATGGCGCGGTAGAGGATTCCGGAGGGGACTCGGGCGGTTGTTCGGGAGCCGATTTCAGCGGGGAGTTCGACGCCGAGGGCAAGGGCCATGGCTTGGGCTTGTAGTTCGCCTACGGCGGAGGGGTGGGTTTTGGTGAGGGCGCGTCCTCGGTGGAGGAGGGTGTAGCCGCGTTTGTTGCGCCGGATGGCGATGGGGGTTTCTCCGCGGGGGCGGTTGATGAGTCGCTCGGCGTAGTCGAGCGCGCGGGTGCGGGAGAGGGACATCGTCTGGCGCTCCTGTGGGGTTCCGCCCGAACTCGGGCGGGAGCTGGGTCGCGAGGGCAGCGGGGTCTGGGATGAGGGGCTCGGCTTCGGGCGGGCGGGGGTTCGGGTTGGGCGCTGGCGGTTGTTCGTTCGGGGGGGCTGTTCGTGCGTTGGCGCGGGCGGGGCTTGGGGGTGGCATCAGGGGGTTTGGGGGTGGCATCAGGGGGTTTGGGGGTGGGGCGCTTGCTTGCGGGCGGGCGGTGGTTCGGGTTGGGCGCTGGCGGTTGTTCGTTCGGGCGCGGGTGGGGGGTTGGGGTTGTGTTGGGGGAGGGGCTGGGGGGTGGCGGGTTCAGGTTGGGTGGGAGGGGGCTCCCTAGCGTTGCTGGGTTGGCGGGGCGAGCGACGGTAGGGAGCGCTGGGATGAGGGGTGGGGGTTATACGGCGCATTCTCCTTCGCCGCGTTCGAGTTTGTAGATGATGTTCTTGCCCCAGTCGATGTAGGAGTTGAGGTTTTCTTTGTTGAGGAGTCCTACTTCGCGGTATTTGCCGGCGAGTTGTTCGAAGGGTTCGACGCCGACGCGGTCGACGTAGTCGTTGAAGGTTTCGTTGTTGTTGCGGTCGTTTTTGTAGAGGTCGAGGATGTCGTTCATGAAGGCTGGGATGCGTTTGGCGGGGACTTTGGCTTTGACGCGTTTGCCGAATCGGACGGGGTTGTGGTTGCCGTAGTTGCCGGCGAGGAAGACTTCGTAGGCTGGGGCTTGTTGTCCGCCTTGGCCTTTGGCGGCGGCGCCGTGGAATCCGATGTTGGCGATGTGGTGCCGGGAGCAGCCGTTGGGGCATCCGCTGATTTTGATGTGGAGGGGGTTGATGAGGGGGTCGTCGGCGTTGTGGTTGGTCTGGATGGAGGTTCGGAGGGCGTCGGCGAGGCCCATGGATGAGGTGATGCCCATTTTGCAGCTGTCGGTTCCGGGGCATGAGACGATGTCGGTGATGGAGTTGGCGCCGGTTTCGGCGAGGCCGATGGATTGGAGGTCGGACCAGAGGTTGTGGAGATGTCCTTCGGGGACCCATCGGTAGAGGAGGTTTTGTTCGGTGGTTGCGCGGATGCGTCCGCCGGCGTAGTTGCGGGCGATGTTTGCGAGGACGGGGAATTGTTGTTGGTGGATGTCGCCGAGGGGGAGGGTTACGTAGACGGCGTAGTAGCCTTGTTGTTGTTGGGGGATGGCGTTGGCGGTTTTCCATTTGAGGAAGTCGGGGTTCTGGGGGGTGGTGGTTATGGGGATGAGGGGAGGGGGTTCGTCGATCATTTCGGGGGGGAGTTGCATCCAGGGGGTGGGGTCGAAGTCGGCTTGGGCCCAGTCTTGTTGGAGTTGGTGGTTGACTTCTTCGCGGAAGGCTTCGATGCCGATGCGGTCGATGTAGAATTTGACGCGGGCGCGCATTCTGTTTTTGCGGAGTTCGCTGGCGTTGTGGAAGACGCGGATGGCGGCTTCGGCGACTTTGAGGTAGTCGGATACGGGTGTGAAGTTGGTGAGGGTCCAGGCTGTGCGGGGCATGATGGAGGTTCCGCCGCCGATGCGGATTTCGAAGCCTTTGACGCCGTTGTTGATTTTGGGGATGAAGGCGAGGTCGTGGATGTCGGCGACGACGGTGTCGTGTCCGCCGCTGGCGAAGGCGGTTTTCCATTTGCGGGGGAGGACTTGGGTGTATTCGTGGCGGACGAAGTATCGGGCGTAGGCTGCGAGGTAAGGGGCGACGTAGAAGGGTTCTTCGGGTTTGACTCCTGAGAGGGGGTCGCCGGCGACGTTGCGGACGGTGTTTCCGCAGGCTTCGCGTGTGACGAGGCCGACGTTGCCGAGGATGCGCATTACGTGTGGGGTGTGGGCGAGTTTGACGAAGTGGACTTGGAGGTTTTCGCGGGTGGTGATGTGTCCTTTTTTGAGGGGGGCGTATTTGGCGACGAGTTCTCCGAAGGCGTCCATTTGGTCGGCGGTCATGGCTCCGCCGGGGATTTTGATGCGCATCATTTGGACGTCGGGCTGGCGTTGTCCGTAGACGCCTCGGACGAGGCGGTACATGATGAATTGTTCTTCGGAGGGCCACTGGCCGTTGAGGTATCGGGTGGCTTCGGTTTCGAAGTCGTCGACTTCTTCGGGGATGTAGGGGAGGATGCCTTTGGAGTAGTCGAGTTGTTTTTTCTCTTGGGGGGTTTGGACGCCTCGGATGATGGGGCCGGGTGCGGTGGTGGTCATTTTCTTTCCTTTCTCTAGTGGCGGCGGGGCTGTTCTTCGCGGGAGCCGGTTGGGGGGATATAAGAGAAGCGCCCTTCTCGTTTGGGCGGGAGAAGGGCGCAACGCAGGCGGACGCGTTTGGCTGGCTGGGCCCTTAGGTCCAACAACAACAGGCGCAGGCGAGGCGGCGTGGGATCTGGTTCATTGCAAGGTTGATGATAGCACGTTGGGATTTTGGTTTACAAGGCGGGGGTGGTTGCCTGAGGGCGCGCAGGGCGCGGAGGGTGGTTCGACAGGCGCACAGCGACAGAGGGCTGTTGGGCGCGATTGGCTTGAGGGGCGCGGTCTGAGGGCGCGGAAGGCGGGTCTGGCGAGGGCGGGTTGGCGTGAGCCGGCGGCGCTTGTCTGAGGGGGGCTCCAAGCGCGCGTAGGTGGGCGAGGCGGTGGCGGCGCTCACTGGCGCGGGAGGCTTCGTTGCGCTTCAAGCGCGGATGGGGCGGGGCGAGGGTTGGGCGAGGGGGCTAGGGTTAGGGGGCGATCATGCCGGCGGAGACTTTCTTTTTGTAGGAGTTCCAGACGCCGTCGCGGGGGGGGTTGCCGCCGATGCGGCGCATGAGTTCTTTGAAGTGGGGATATTCGTGCTGGGGCGGGCGGTTGCTCATTTCGTTGACGAGGGCGTCGGGGATGTAGGGGTGGTCGGGGCCTTTGGCGACGAGGGCCCAGTAGTTCATGCGGGCTTGTTCTTCGAGTTGGAGCATGCTGACGACGGAGTCTTCGGGGGTTTTGCCGGTCATGGCGGCGCCGTGTCCTTGCATGAGGGCGAATTTGTGGTTGCCGAGGGTGTTGGCGAGCTCCATTCCTTCTTCGTCGCTCCAGACGGTTTTGGTGTGGGGGTAGAGGGGGTGTGGTTGTTGGAGGACCATTTGGGCGCCTTCCTGGGCCATTGGTTTGATGGGTTCGCCGAGGACGGTCATGAGGACGACGTTGCGTGGGTGGACGTGGACGACGGAGCTGACGTCGGGTCGGGTTTTGTAGATGGATGAGTGGATTTTGACTTCGGAGCATTGGGTTGAGCGTGCGGGGCCGTCGATTTTGTAGCCGTCGAGGTCGCAGACGATCATGTCGTAGTACTGCATTTCTTCGAGGGCGTCGATGGCGTAGCCGCGGCCTTTGACGACGAATCTGTCGGGCTGGTTGGGGACGCGCATGCTTACGTGTCCGAGGGCGGCGGTTACGCCGGTGGCGAGGCCCATGTGGGAGAGGATGCGGGTGGCCATGGCGACTTCGTATTTGATTTCGTCGATTTCACGGGACATCAGGGTTTCTCCTTGCGGTGCGCCGCAGGGGGCATTGTCTACGGTTGGGGGGAATATGCAAGCGTTGGTTGGGGGGAGTCCCGGGCGTTCCCCGGGGAGCGCCCGGGGGTGGTTCGGGGAGTGGAGTGGAGAGGGCGTTCCCGGGCGCTGGGCGGGGAGGGCGGTTGGGCGGGCGGAAGCCGTGACGTCGTTCGCTGGTTATTGCGGGACGGTTGGGCTGGGCGGGCAAGGGGGGTTTTTTCGGTTGGGGATTAGAAGAGGCTGAGGTCTTTGGGGGCGTCGGCGGGTTTGGGGACCCAAGAGCGGAGGGTTTCTTCGATCATGGGGATGATGGGGCTTTCGCCGCCTTCTCCGGGGCGGTAGCGTCCGTCGGGTTTGATGCCGTGTTTGACGCTTTCCATGGGGAGTGGGATGTGGTTTGCTTTGGCGGGGTCGCGGAAGGTGTTGATGGGGTCGCCGCCGTCTTCGACGATTTTGAGTTGCTGCTGGAGCATTTTGCGGAAGAGGATGACGCCGACGTCGGATTCGCCGAGCATTTCTTTGTCGCGCTGGGCGATGGGGCCTTGGGTGATCCAGCACATATAGTCCTGGTTGAATGTTACGCCGGTGTAGAAGCGTCCGTTTGGTTCGTAGAGGGGGACGTAGCGGTAGGCGGCGACGTTTTGTTTGGGGGCTGTGTGTCCTGGGGCTGGTCGGTAGACGTAGTAGGAGACGTGGTAGGTTGTGTGGTCGTCGATGGGGACGCGCCATTGGGTTGTGGTTCGGACTTGGTCGCCGACGAAGAGGATGTTTGGGAACATGATGGGGTGACCTTTGGCCCAGTCTTCGCCGTCTTCGGGGAAGCCGAGTTGGAGGCGTCGTTTGATGATGCCGTGTTCGAAGGCGTCGAAGGCGATTTTGATGGTTTTGGGCTGGCTTTCGGGGGCTGCGGCGACGCCGTTTCGGACGTAGTTGCCGAAGTAGAAGTGGAGCCATTCGGTGTGGACGGGGTCGACGGAGTTTTCCTGGGCCTGGAGCCAGTTGCAGGGTAGGATGGTGATGGCGATGTCGCGGACGGCGTTATCGTAGGCGAGTTGTTCCCAGTGGGGGAGCAGGGGTGCGGGTTGTGGGCCGAGGTAGGCGAAGATGAGGCCTCCGAGTTCTTGGGCGAGGTATGCGGGGACTTTGACTTTTTCTTTGAAGCGTCCGTCGGGGCGGACGGTTTCTTCGAAGGGTTGTTCGATGCACTGGCCGGTTTCGTTCATCATCCAGCCGTGGTACATGCATCGGAGGCCGTTGGTTTCGGGGATGCCGTAGGAGAGGTCGACGCGGCGGTGTGGGCAGAATCGGTCGATGAGTCCGAGGGTACCGGAGTTGTCTTTGTAGAGGACGAGGTCTTCGCCGAGGATTCGGACGGGTTTGGTTGGCTTGTCGTTGAGTTCGGCTGCGGCGGCGATGGGGTGCCAGTAGCGTCGCATGAGTTCGCCCATTGGGGTTCCGGGGCCGACTTGGGTTAGGCGTTGGTTGAGTTGGGTGGGGATCATGGTTGTGGGGTTCCTTTCTAGGGGGGATTGGGGTCGTCGGTGAAGGCGGCTTCGCCTATTGCATAGTAGTCTTCTTCAGGTTCGTCGAATTCATCGGCGTAGTCTGCACCAGGGGAGTCTTCCCCAGCACCATCGGGACGGCGTGCTTCAGGAACCCCCTGTCTCAGCGCGTTACGGAAGGTCTCTCTCCCGTCCGGGATTTCCTTGCCCATAGCCTTGCTGATGAGGTCAAGCATCTTCTCGCCGCGTTCGATGAAGACCGAATAGAAGTCGTCGGTTTCCAGTGATTGAGGATTCAACCAGTGAGACTCCAGGATGTCGTCTAGCCTGCTGTTGCCGCTTCGCAGCCTTGGCAGGTACTTCGATGGAGCGAGCCCGCCGATGCTTCTGTTCGTCTGGAAGCCAATAGGCGTTTTGTTGATGATGGAATTGTAGAGCCAGGACGGAATGGGAGGGGTTGTCTTGCACCACGCCACAGGGAAGATATGGTGAATCTCTATGGCTTCACCGAGGTAGGTCGCCTGGGTAAGCGTGTTGCCGCTCTTCCAATCTTTGGCTCCGTTCTTCATCTGGAGGGCGTAGAGGCCTTTGTAGGCGGCACTATTGCGTGTACGCAGAGAGAGCAGGCGTTCGGGATTGAAGCTTGCCTCAGCGATGAGCCGCGGCAGCGTTCCGTTGCGGATGTAGTTCGCGACTTCAACGAGGTCGAGAGCATATTGCGTCTCGATAGCGCCTCCATAGACTTCGCTGAAGATGCCTGCCCAGTACCAGCGCTCGAGGCATTCGATGGCGTTGGCCGAACTGAGTTCGGAGCCTAGCTCCGTATAGAGCGCCGCCAGCGGCACGAGTTGAGTGTTGTAGGGAACGTCCCACTCCTTGAATACGAACTGCGATTGGAGGAACTTGGCAGCCTCTTTGAACCCTGCCTCAACCTTGTCAGCCCATTCTTGATACTCGTCGAGGGTGAGGTTGAGGATGTCGCGTCTCTGGCACCCGATGCGGGGAGCCTGGGTGGAGGGATCTTCTCGTTGCATCTTTCTGCGACGCTGCTGTGTCGCCAGTAGAGCTACAGCCTGGAGGAACTGAGGGCTGTCGATTCCGCGGAGGACTTCATAGGTGTACATACGGCGCTGCCGCGCATTCCAGTCATCGCGAAGGGGATAATCGTTCGCAGCGAAGGTTGCGGTCACCAGCTCGAACACGGTGAGAGTAACTCCGCCGGTATTGACATTCTCAAAAACTTTGCAGACGGCCTCTTTAGGGGTCCCCTTGCTTAGCCCGATTACTGGGATTTGGTAGGCGCCGAAGGTGTCGACGACTGCTGCGTGGAAGTCCTCCCAGAGGCGAAGAGGATTTTGGGTAGGGTGATTGTCAGCTTTGCCCTCCCAGTGGTTCAGGTATCCCAACATCCAGCGCATCGGGTTGAGCAGCTGCTCTGTGGGGATCATATGGTTCGCGTATTCGAGCTCGGGGTTAGATACGTCGAGCACTAATTCGCGCCCGAAATCACGCGTGATGCGCCTACTCTCCGGGACGCTGACGATAGCGTCTTCCCTGTCGATGCTATCGCTCAGAGATTTGCATATATCTACGTAGTACCAGCGTTTGATGGGCTGACGGCGGTTATCCTGCGTAATCACCGCTTCCTTGTGCTTGAGCGCTTGGTAAAGCGATGTCAGACGCTGCTGACCGTCCAGTAGATACTCAGTGGCGGTGGGAGAATGGCGCATGTTGACGCCCTCGATCAACCGAGCCTTGAATCTGATGTCGCCTCCTGCTGCCAGCGTCATCACGGCTCCGATAGGGAAGCCGAGGGAGATGCTGGCTAGGAGAGAGCGGATGCGGTCGTCATTCCACACCCATCCACGCTGGAAATCAGGGAGCTGAATCTGGCCGGACTCTACGTTGGCGAGGAGGGCTTGAAGCAGCACGGGGTTAGTTTGGAATGTTGTCATGCGCGATGGTTCCTCCGGGGCGAGAGTCATGGGCACTCATCGGCGGTAGGGCGAGGGTGGTTTGTTATCTTCGGTCGGGAGGTTGGGGGTTGTCAAGGGGTTTTTGGAGTTCGATCAGTTCAGCTGTGGCGAAGGGCGATGCCTCTTTACTTTATGGCAAGGGTTCAGGGAGTAGGGAACGGCGCGGGAGTGGGGAGGAGGGTTTTCGGCGCGAGTTTTCGGGAGTTAGGGTTTTACTTTGGCTTTCATGCTTGCGGCGCTGCCCTTGACTTCAAAGGCTTCGGGACGCGACTTGATGAGTTGCGATAGTTGTTTGAATCCGTAGGTGCGGGAGTCGAAGGCGGAGTCCAGTTTCTGGAGGTAGTTGCCTACGGCGGCGAGCGACGCCCAGCCGTCGTCACCTGCTGCTGTTTCGATTGCGGAGTTGATGTGCTCCACCCAAGCGGGGGGTTCTGGTTTGAGGGTTGATTTCTTGGGGGCGGGAGACTTCTTGGGGGTGGGCGGGGAGAGGTTCTCTGTGAATACGAACACCTCGCAGGCTGCTGTGAAGGCTTTGGGCGTTTTGTTTTGTCCGATTCCCATCACGAATAGCCCTTGCTCTCGAATCCGCATGGCTAGCCGGGTGTAGTCGCTGTCGCTGGAGACGATGCAGAAGCCGTTGACGAATCCGGCATGGAGGAGGTCCATCGCATCGATGATCAATGCGCTGTCGGTTGCGTTCTTGCCGGTGGTGTACCGGAACTGCTGTATAGGCTGGATGGAGTAAGTCTGTAGGGTGGCCTTCCAGCCTCCCATATTGGGCGTTGTCCAATCGCCGTACACGCGGCGCGCTGTTACTGTGCCGTATCTGGCGGTTTCGGCGAGCACTTTGCCTATGAGGTCTGGCTGAGCGTTGTCTCCGTCGACGAGCATTGCTATCTGTCGGTTCTCGGGGGTTGCTATAGTTTTCTCCTGAGCGGGCGGGTTGCATTTGGCGGGGAGCGCGTTGGGTTGCGCTATGCGTTCTCTCAGAGGCAGGGAGAGGGCGGCGGGGTTGCTGGTTAGAGGCGGTAGAAGCGGCGGGCGTTTTTGTGGAGGATGGCTTCTTTGTCTTGGTTGGTTAGTTGGGGGTTGTCGAGGAGTTCCTGGAGTTCTTCTTTGCAGGAGTGGGTGGTTACTTCGTGAGGGAAGTCGGTGGAGAAGAAGAAGGGTTTGTTGCCGACTTGGCTGACGGCGAAGGCGAGGGCGGGTTCTTCGCCTTCGCATCCGATGAAGAGGCGGTCGTTGTCGATCTGTCGTTGGATGTATTGGTGGACGCTGTCGCCGATTTTGGGGCCGGGCATATCGTCGTCGCGGAGTTGGTATTCCATGTGGGTTGAGTGTGAGCGGTCGAAGCGTTCGAGGCACATGATGAACCAGCCGATGCCTCCTTCGAGGAAGCCGAAGTGGACGTTTGGGAAGCGTTCGAAGACGCCGTTGAAGATCATTCCGGCGAGGGCGATTGCTTGTCCGGCGGGGTGTCCGAGGGCGTGTATGGGGGCGTAGACGTTCATGTGGTCGAGGCCGATGCCGCTGTGTGCTCCTCCGTGGACGGCGATGGAGCATTGGAGGCGGTTGGCTTCTTCGTAGATGGGCCAGAGGGTTTTGGATCCGAGGTGGTCGGGGAGGCCGAAGGAGGGGAGCATTGCGCCGACGAAGCCGAGGTTTTCGACGCATCGTTGGAGTTCTTTGACGGCTTCGGCGGGTTCTTGTGCGGGGATGAGGGCGACGCCTTTGAAGCGTGGGTCGCGTTTGACGTAGGCGTCGTAGAGCCAGTTGTTGTAGGCCTGGGCGGCGGCGATGGCCCAGTCGCGGCTGACGATTTTGCCGTAGGAGAGTCCTTGTGTTGGGTAGAGGACGGTGGCGTCGATGCCGACTTCGCTGAGGAAGACTTCCCAGCCGTCGGGTCCGACGAATGCGCCTTTGCGGTCGCGTCGTCCTGGGGTTTCGACGAAGTGTCCGGCGTGGAGGTGGTCGAGTGGGGGGAAGATGGTTGCGTTGAGGTTTCGGGCGGGGTTGTCGCGGAATTTGGGTGGGAGGAAGTGTGCGATGGCGGCGATGTCTTCCATTACGTGTCCGTCGCCGTCGACGATGATTTCGAGGTTGGTGGTCATGGGGGCGCTCCTGAGGGGCTGTTTTGGGGGATTGTAGCGTTTCGGGGCGCGGAGGTGGAGTGGGGGGAGGGGTTGGGCGTTGGGGCGGTTGCTGTTTCTGGGGGGACAGGGGCGGCGCTGGCTCGGACGCGGGGGCGCGAGGCGGAAGCACGGCGCGGGCATTTGATGGGATTCTCTGGGCCAGCGGAGTTTGGGCTGTTCGTGGGCGCGCGGGGTGGCGGGGTTGCTGATGCGCGTGGGGTCGCGGGGCAGGGGCTGAGGGTTGCAGGGTGTTGCGGGAGGCGGGTTGATAGTGGGATAATCAAGTTATCGGAAGGAAGGTATGTTATGGGAAGGGATTACTACGAGACGCTGGGGGTGGGGCGGGAGGCGTCGGAGAAGGAGATCCGGGATGCGTTCCGGCGTCTTGCGCGGCAGCATCATCCGGATGTGAATCCGGACGATGAGGGTGCGGAGGGGCGGTTCAAGGAGGTTAATGAGGCGTATCAGACGCTGTCGCATGCTGAGTCGCGGAGGAAGTACGATCGGTATGGGGAGGGTTGGGAGCACGCTGAGGATGGGAGGGGGGATGGGGGGCCGTCGCCGTTCACGTGGTTCTCGCGGGCGCAGGGGCGGTCGGATGGCCGTGGGGGCGGTTTCGGGGGGAGTCGGGGGAGCGGCTCTGGGGGGATCGGGGAGTTTCTGGGGGGTCTGTTCGGGGGGCAGGGGGGAGAGGGTTTGTTCGAGAGGCGGCGGTACGATGTTCCGGCGAGGATTACGCTGGAGGAGGCGTACAGGGGGACGACGCTTTCGGTGCAGTTGCCTCCGGAGGGGGATGGGGGAGGGGGGAAGCGGTTGGAGGTGGGTATTCCGGCGGGGGTGGAGTCTGGGTCGCGGGTGCATGTGGGGGTGGACGGTGGGAGGGCCGATGTGAATGTGCTGGTTACGGTGGCTCCGCATGGGGTGTTCACTCGCGATGGGGCGAATCTGTTGACGACGGTGGATGTGCCGCTTGTGGATGCGGCGCTTGGGGGGGAGGTGAAGGCGCCGTTGATTACGGGGAGGAGGGTGGCGCTGACGATTCCGCCCGAGACGCAGAATGGGCGGTCGTTGCGTTTGCGGGGTAAGGGGATGCCGCGGCGCGGGGGTTCGGGCTATGGGGATCTGCTGGTTACGGCGCGGGTTGTGTTGCCTACTGGTCTTACGGATGAGCAGCGGGCGGCGTTCGAGCGTCTGCGGGAGTTGGATGGGGAGAGGGCTTCGGGTCGGTAGGGCGTCGGCGGGGCGCATCAGGGAGGCTAGCGGCGCGAGCGATAGGAGAGGGCGAGGGATGTTTGTAGAGGAGTCGGGCTGGGTTGGCGGCGGGGGAGAGGATGATGAGCCGTGCTATGTGATCAGCGTTGCGGCGCGGATGGTGGGTGTTCATGCGCAGACGCTGCGGTATTACGAGCGGACGGGGTTGCTGTATCCGGCGCGTTCGCGGGGGAATATCCGGATGTTCTCGCCGAATGATGTTCGTCAGGCGCGGTGGATGAAGTCGTTGATGGATGATTTGGGGATCAATCTTGCGGGGGTGGCGGTGATTATGCGGATGCGGGCGCGGATAGTGGAGCTTGGGGGGCGGGTGCGGGAGCTGGAGGCGCGCTTGGCGGAGCTGGGCGGTCTGTAGGGGGGCTGCAGGCGGGTCGCGCGGGTAGCGAGGAGTGGGGGGCAAGCGTGCGAAGGCTGGTGAGGAGGCTGGGGCGGATTTGCGGGGGAGGGGAGGAGTCGAGGGGGAAGATTGCGGGTTGATGAGGAGTCGGAGGCGGATTTGCGGGGGTGGGGAGGAGTCGAGGGGGAAGATTGCGGGTTGATGAGGAGTCAGGGGCGGATTTGCGAGGGCGGCGAGGAGTCGGGGGGCGGGTTTGGGAGGGCATCGAAGAGTTGAGGGATAGGCGTACGAGGATGATGAGGAGTCGGGGGCGGGTTTGCGAGGTTGATGAGGAGGCGGAGGCGGATTTGCGGGGGCGGCGAGGAGTCAGGGGGGGCGTGCGAGGTTGGTGAGGAGTCGGGGGCGGATTGCGAGGGTGGCGAGGAGTTGAGGGCGGCGAGAGCGAGGGATAGGAGCGGATGGCCGGTCAGGCGGGCCGGGGAGGAGTGTGAGCGATGGAGTTCAGGGAGGACGATTTCACGGAGCAGGCTCGGGAGGTTATCGGGGCGAGCTATGGGGTGGTGCGGCGCTACAGGCATTCGCAGTGGGACGTTGAGCATGTTGTGCTGGCGCTGCTGGAGAATGAGGGGAGCGCGCCGTCGCAGATGCTGCGGGAGCTGGGGGTGGATGTCACGGCGGTTCGCGCTGAGGTTGAGCGGGCGCTGATGCGGACGCCGTCGCTGGCGTATGAGCCTGGTCAGATTTATCCGACGCCGCGGGCGCGGGCGTTGCTGGAGGCTGCGCGGGAGGAGAAGGAGCGTTTGCGGGATGAGTACATTGGGGCGGAGCATTTGTTCGTTGCGGCGCTTTCGGATGAGGGGGAGTCGGCGCGGATTCTGAAGGAGCGTGGGGTGGATAGGGAGCAGGCGTACCGGGCGTTGCAGCAGGTGCGGGGGGGTCATCGGGTTACTGATCCGCGCGCGGAGAGCCGGTATCAGGCGCTGGAGAGGTATGCGATCGATCTGACGGGGCTTGCGAGGGAGGGGAGGCTTGATCCGGTAATCGGGCGGGCGGGGGAGATTCGGAGGGTGATGCAGACGCTGTCGCGCCGGACGAAGAATAATCCTGTGCTCATTGGGGGGGCGGGGGTGGGGAAGACTGCGGTTGCGGAGGGGCTGGCGCAGCGGATCGCGACACAGGATGCTCCGGAGTCGCTGCGGGGGAAGCGGGTTCTGGGGCTGGATATGGCGGGGCTGGTGGCGGGGTCGAAGTTCAGGGGGGAGTTCGAGGAGCGGTTGAAGTCGGTGATTGATGAGATGAGGGAGGCTGGGCGGGACATTATTCTGTTCATTGATGAGTTGCATATGGTTGTGGGGGCTGGGGCGGGGGAGGGCGGGATCGACGCGGCGAACATTATGAAGCCGGCGCTGGCGCGGGGGGAGTTGCAGGTTGTGGGGGCGACGACTCCGGACGAGTACCGGAAGCATATCGAGAAGGATGCGGCGCTGGAGCGGAGGTTTCAGCCGATCTGGTTGGAGGAGCCGTCGGTTGAGGAGACGATCGAGATACTGCGGGGGCTGCGTCCGCGGTACGAGGCTCACCATGGGGTTTGGCTGGACGATGGTGCGCTGACGGCGGCGGCGCGTTTGAGCGCTCGCTATATCAGCGATCGTCAGTTGCCGGACAAGGCGGTGGATCTTATCGATGAGGCGTCGGCGAAGCTGCGGTTGGATGTTGAGAGTTTGCCTCCGGAGCTGAATGCTAAGGGTCAGGAGGTTCGGCGTTTGCGGGAGGAGGAGGAGTCGGCGGCGCAGCGGGCTGATTATGAGAGGGCGGCGGAGGCGAAGTCGGCTCGTGTGCGGCTGGAGGAGGAGTTTGAGCAGGGGCGGAGCGAGTTTCTGGGTCGAGAGGGTGGAGAGGGGGAGGAGTTGGTGGTTCGGGGGGAGGATATCGCGGGGTTGATCGGGTCGTGGACGGGGATTCCGGCGGCGCGGCTGATGGAGGGGGAGGGGGAGCGTCTGCTGCATCTTGAGGATAGGCTGCATGAGCGGCTGGTGGGTCAGGAGGAGGCTGTTGCGGCGGTGGCGGATGCGGTGCGGCGGGCGCGGGCGGGGCTGAAGGATGAGCGCCGGCCTGTGGGTTCGTTCATGTTTCTGGGTCCGACGGGTGTGGGGAAGACGGAGCTGGCGCGGGCGCTGGCTGAGTGCTTGTTCGACGATGAGGGGAATATGGTTCGGGTGGATATGTCGGAGTATGGGGAGCGGCATACGGTGTCGCGGTTGATCGGGGCTCCGCCGGGGTATGTGGGTTACGACGAGGCTGGTCAGTTGACGGAGGCGGTGCGTCGGCGTCCGTTCCGGGTGGTTCTGTTCGACGAGGTTGAGAAGGCGCATCCGGATGTGTTCGATGTGCTGCTGCAGATTCTGGATGATGGTCGGCTGACGGACGGTCATGGGAGGATGGCGGATTTCCGGAACACGGTCATCATTATGACGAGCAATCTGGGGACTGCGGAGTTCGGGAAGGGTGGTTTGGGGTTTCAGGGGGGTCAGCCGGGTTCGGGTGATGAGCGGAACCGGCAGTCTGTGCTGGAGGCGCTGAGGGGTTGGTTCAAGCCGGAGTTTCTGAACAGGGTGGACGAGTTCATTATTTTCCGGCAGCTGAGGCGTGAGGAGCTGCGGCGGATCGTTGATCTGATGATGGGGAGGGTGCGGGAGCGGCTGGCGGAGCGTTCGATAGGGATATCGCTGACGGATTCGGCGCGGGATTGGGTTGTGGACGCGGGGTTTGATCCGGTGTACGGGGCGCGTCCGCTGCGGCGGGCGATCGAGCAGTATGTGGAGAATCCTGTCGCGAGGGGGATTCTGTCGGACTACTACCGGGATGGGGATACGGTGGTGGTCGATGCGGGGGATGGTGGTCTTGTGTTCTCGCGTGAGGGGGCGGCTGCGCTGGGGATGCCGGGGGCTGGCCAGGAGGCTGCTGAGACTCCGGGGGCGGTTGACGCGCATCGCCTCGGGCGGGGGGAGGGGTAGAGCGGCAGTAGATTGCCGGCGAGCACAAGCCGCATCGCCTCGGGCGGGGGGGAGGGGTAGAGCGGCAGTAGATTGCCGGCGAGCACAAGCCGCATCGCCTCGGGCGGGAGGGGAGGGGTAGAGCGGCAGTAGATTGCCGGCGAGCACAAGCCGCATCGCCTCGGGCGGGGGGGCGGGGCGGGAGCGCGGCGATTGTGGCAATATTGCGGGTATGGATACGAAGCCGTTGGGGTCGAGCGGGGAGCGCGCGCCGGAGGTTGGGTTCGGCACGTGGAAGTTCAACGGGGATGCGGGGACGCTGCGGCGGGCTATAGATCTGGGGGCGTTTCTGATCGATACGGCGGAATCGTACGGGACGGAGTCTGCGGTGGGCCGCGCGATCGCGGGCAGGCGGGACGAGGCGTTCATCGCGACGAAGGTTTCGCCGTCGCATTTCCGGCGGGAGGAGTTGCTGAAGGCGTGCGATCGGAGTCTGGCGCGGCTGGGGGTCGATGCGATTGATCTGTATCAGCTGCATGCGCCGAATCCGCGGGTTCCGATCGAGGAGACGATGGGGGCGATGGGGGAGCTGGCGTCTGCGGGGAAGGTGCGGCATATCGGAGTGAGCAACTTCTCGGTTGCAGAGCTTCGGGAGGCGGAGGCTGCGCTTGGGGCGGGGCGCGTTGTGGAGAATCAGATCAAGTACAGTTTGTTTGATCACGAGTTTGCTGATTCGGTTATACCGTATTGCGAGGAGCGGGGGATTGCTGTGCTGGCGTACAGTTCGCTGGAGCAGGGGACGTTTGAGCGGGAGATGAGGTGTAACAGGGGGCTTGGGGAGACGATGGCGCGCGTTTGCGGGGAGACGGGGAGGACGGCGGCGCAGGTTCTGTTGAATTGGGCGTTGCGGTCGCCGGTTGTTGTCACTATTCCGAAGACGAATTCGGCGAGGCGGGTTGAGGAGAATTGCGGGGCGTCGGGGTGGCGTTTGAGCGATGAGCAGTGGATGTCGCTGACTGAAGCGGCGGGAGCGGGGCGCTCGACGTTCTGGTGGAGGTGAGAGGGAGCGGGGGCGGGCTTGCGGAGGGGAGGCGCATTGTCCAGCGAGGGTGTGCGCCAGGCTGGGCGGAGGTTCTGCTTACGGACGGCGTAGGCGCGGTGGTACGCTTCTGGGAGTTATGAGTACTGAGATTGTTCTTCCGGCCGCGAGCAGCGTTGGGGCTGTTATCGTCGCGGCGGGTTCGAGCGCGCGTATGGGGGGAACGGACAAGACGCTGGCGGATCTGGGGGGGGAGCCGGTGGTTGCGCGCACGGTGCGGGCGTTCGAGGAGTGCGAGGCGGTGGGGTTGGTTGTTCTGGTTGCGGGGAGGGGCAATCTGGAGGCTATGGCGGATCTGCGGGAGAGGCAGGGGTGGCGCAAGACGGGGCTTCCTGTTGTGGGGGGGAGCCGGCGGCAGGATAGCGTTCGGTTGGGGATGGGGGAGCTTCCGCCGGAGGTTGAGTGGGTGGTTACGCACGATGGGGCGCGTCCGTTTGTTGATGCGCGGATGATTGAGGAGGGCATCCGGGCGGCTGCTGTTACGGGGGCGGCGGTTGCCGTCGCGCCGGTGTGGGATACGGTGAAGCGAGTGGATGCGGGGGGTTGTGTTGTGGAGACGCTGGACCGGAGCGAGCTGGCGCTGGCGCAGACGCCGCAGGTGTTCCGGAGGGATGTGATTGAGCGGGCGCACGCTGAGGTGGAGGTCGATGCGACGGACGACGCGGCGATGGCGGAGGCGATCGGGGCGAGGGCGCTGACGTTCGCTGGCGGGCGCTTGAATATGAAGATTACGACGCGTGAGGACTTGCGGGTCGCGCGGGCGCTGCTGGCGGGGGAGTAGGGTAGTGGCGACGCGGTTCGGGGTGGGGTACGACGCGCACAGGTTCGAGGGGGGGATTCCGCTTGTGGCTGGGGGCGTGCGGGCGGGGTCGGAGCGGGGGCTTGCCGGTCACAGCGATGGGGATGTTGCGGCTCATGCGATCATCGACGCTCTGCTTGGGGCGGCGGCGCTAGGGGATATCGGGACGCAATTTCCGCCGGATGATCCGTCTGTTCCGAGGGGGGTTTCGAGCATGGAGCTGCTGGAGCGCACGGCGGGGTTGCTGCGGGGCGCGGGATGGCGGGTGGGGAATGTCGACGTTACGATAGTGATGGAGCGTCCGAGGCTTGGGGGGCTGGTCGGCCGGATGCGGGAGGCGATAGCCGCGGCGCTTGGCGTGGATGGTTCTGTTGTGAGCGTGAAGGCGACGACTGAGGACGGGATGGGGTTTACGGGGAGTGAAGAGGGGGCGTCGGCGGTGGCTGTGGCGTCGATCACGGACGACGTCGTATGAGGTTGTCGGACACGCTGACGGGGGAGCTTCGGGAGTTTGTTCCGGCCGGGGACGAAGCGAGGATGTATGTGTGCGGGGTTACGCCGTACTCGTCGGCGCATGTGGGTCATGCGATGAGTTATATCGTGTTTGATGTGGCGCACCGGTATCTGGAGTTTCGGGGCTACCGGGTAAGGCGTGCGCAGAATTTCACGGATATCGACGACAAGCTGATCGAGCGGGCGGCACAGGAGGGGACGACGGTTGAGGCGCTTGCGGAGCGTCATATTGCTGAGTATTTCGAGGATATGGCGGCGCTGAATGTTCGTCCGGCGGATGTGTATCCGCGGGCGACGCGGGAGATGCCGAAGATTATCGAGGTGATAGCGGGGCTTATTGAGTCGGGGCATGCGTATCCGTCGAATGGGGATGTGTATTTCCGGGTGGGGAGCGTTGAGGATTACGGGAAGCTGAGCCATCGGTCGGTGGAGGCGATGCGGGCGGGGGCCAGGATCGAGCCTGGGGCGGAGAAGGAGCGGCCGATGGACTTTGCGTTGTGGAAGTCGGCGAAGCCGGGGGAGCCGTGGTGGGAGAGTCCGTGGGGGCGCGGGCGTCCTGGGTGGCACATCGAGTGTTCGGCGATGGCGTTGCGTTATCTTGGGGAGTCGATTGATATCCATGGGGGGGGGCAGGATCTGGTGTTTCCGCATCATGAGAATGAGCTTGCGCAGAGCGAGGCGTTCACGGGGGTTCGCCCGTTCGCGGGTTTCTGGCTGCACAATGGTTTGTTGAATATGGGGTCGGAGAAGATGAGCAAGTCGCTGGGGAATCTGGTTACGATTCGGGAGGCTCTTGAGCGGCACTCTGCGGATGCGATCCGGCTGTCGGTTCTGAACGCGCATTATCGGAGTCCGGGTTACTATTCGGAGGAGGCGCTGGGTGGGGCGGAGCGGGCGTCGGCGCGGTTGCGTCAGGCGGCTGGTGCGGAGTCGAACGGGGGTTCGGCGGAGCGTTTGGAGAGTGCGCCGGCGCGGGCGCGGTTCATTGAGGCGATGGATGAGGATCTGAATACGCCGCAGGCTCTGGCGGCGTTGTTTGATCTTGCGCGCGCCATTAATCGGGCGTCGGCTGAGGGGGTGAACGTTGGGGAGGCGCAGGCGACGCTGGTTGAGTTGACGGGGGCGCTGGGGCTGACGCTTGCGGAGCGGGAGGAGGTGGTTGACGCGGATCTTGCGGCGCGTGCGCAGTCGTTGGTGGACAGGCGGTCGGAGCTTCGGGCGGCGCGGGATTTTGCGGGGGCGGACGCTATCCGCGCGGAGCTGGCGTCGCTGGGGGTGGAGGTTACGGATTCGCCGTCGGGCACGACGTGGCGCATTGCGGAGTAGGGCGCGGTCGGGGGGGGGGGCTGCACGGAGCGTTTGTGGAGGGGCTGCGTCTGGGGGCTTCCGCGGGTTCCGCGCGGGATGTTTGTGGAGCGGGTGGGTCTGGGAGCGGGTTGCTGGTATGCCGGTAGAGTCGGCGGGGCGTTTGGGTCGGGGAGCGTTATGGCGATAGGGCGGGCTGGATGAGCGGGGGAGGGTTGTCGCTGCGCGGGGAGCTCGAGCGCATCGTTGGGGCGGAGCATGTGCTGACTGACGAGGAGTCGCGGGAGCGTTATTCGTTCGACGCGATCACTAGCGGGCGTCTGGGGAGGCTGGCGGGGCTGACGGGGGCGCGGGTGGACGCGGTGGCGCGTCCGGGGAGCACGGGGGAGGCGGCGGCGGTCGTGCGTTGCGCGTTGGAGTTGGGGTCGGCGGTGATTCCGTATGGGGGCGGGACGGGGGTGATGGGGGCGGTCGTGCCGCATCGCGGGGGGATTGCGCTGGATCTGGGGCGGATGAACCGGGTGCTGGAGGTGAATCGGACGGACCGGATCGCACGGGCGCAGCCGGGGGTTTATCTTGCGGATCTGGATTCGGCGGCGCGGGAGCACGGGCTGATGCTGGGGCACGATCCGTGGAGCGTTCCGATCGCGACGGTGGGCGGGGCGATCTCGACGGACAGTGTTGGTTATCGGGCGAGCAGGTATGGGTCGATGGGGCGTCAGGTTCGGGGGTTGGAGGTTGTGCTCGGAGGGGGAGAGGTAGTGCGGACGCGCGCGGCGGCGCGCCAGAGCAGCGGGCCGATGCTGAATGGTCTTTTCGTTGGGGCAGAGGGGACGATGGGGGTTGTTACGGAGGCGACGATTCAGTTGTTCGCGGAGCCGGAGGCGCGGGAGTTCGCGTCGGTTGGGTTTGGGAGTTTCGAGGAGGGATATCCGGCGATGGCGCGGTTGTTCGATATCGGGCTGGTTCCTGCGCTGGCGGATCTGACGGAGGAGCTGCACGAGGAGGGGAATCCGGCGCGGTGCATTCTGTATCTGGGGTTCGAGGGTTATCGGGAGGGGGTGGAGGCTCAGCGCGGGCGGGCTGTTCGGGAGGCGGTCGCGGCTGGGGGGAGGGATCTAGGGCCTGGGCCGACGGAGCAGTATTGGGAGTCGCGGCATGCGGTGGCGCTGCGGTGGCGGGATCGGACGCGTCCGCTGCGTCCTACGGAGCGTTGGAGGGAGCGGCGGTGGGGGTCGGCGGATTATCTGCATATCGCGCTGCCGGTTTCGCAGGTTGTGGGGTACAAGGGGTTCTGCGACGCGACGGCGGCGCGGTATGGTCTGGAGGTGCGGGAGTCGGCGGTGTGGACTGATCCGGAGCTGTTTTCGGTGTTCGTGCGGGATGGGGACGGGGGGCGCGCGGAGGGTGAGGATCCTCCGCTGTGGCGGGCGGTGGACGAGATGCTGGAGCGGGCGCTGGCGCTCGGCGGGGGAGTGGAGTATTGCCACGGGATGGGGGTGAAGCTTGGGGGTTGGGCGGAGCGGGAGTGGGGGGATGCGCTGCTGCTGGCTCGGCGGGTTAAGGGGGCTGTGGATCCGGGGGGCGTTCTTAATCCGGGCAAGCTGGGGTTATGACCGGGCGAGATTGGGAGGCTGGGGCTATGACCGGGCGAGCTAAGGGATGGGCTGGGGGGCTGGGGCTGACTGGGCGAGCTGGGGTGTGGGCTGGGGAGCTGGGGCTATGACGTTGGGGACGGCGCTGGTGGCGGGGGCGAGCGGGTCTATCGGGGCGGAGACGGCGCGCGAGCTGCAGTCGCGGGGTTGGCGGGTGCGGGCGCTGGCGCGGGAGCCGTCGCGGCTGAGCGTTGAGGTTGAGGAGATATTCGTGGGGAATCTCCAGAATCGGCGGACGCTCGAGGGGGTGTGCGATGGGGTGGAGGCGGTGGTTTCGTGCGCGGGGGCGCCGCTGCGTCGGGGGTCTGTGTTCGGGGGCGGGAGGGGGGAGACGTTCGCCAGGGTCGACGATGCGGGGAATCGGAATCTGCTGGAGCGGGCGGTTGCGGCGGGGGTTCGGCGGTTCGGGTATGTGTCGGCGTATGGGGGGAGGTTTCTGGGGATGAACGAGTACATTCGGGCGCATGAGTCGTTCGCGGCGGCGCTGCGGTCGTCGGGGGTGAGCAGTTTGGTGGCGCGTCCGACGACGACGTTTGCGCGTCTGGCTCCGCTGGTTGAGCGCGCTCGTCGGAGGGGGAGGCTTACGGTGTTGGGGACGGGAGAGGCTCGGACGAATCCGGTTCACGAGGGGGATGTTGCGAGGGCGCTGGTTGATGGTTTGGAGGGCGGGGTTGCGGAGCTGGATATCGGGGGTCCGGAGGTTCTGACGCAGGGGGAGATTGCGGAGCTGGCGGCGGAGGCGGCGGGAGGGGCGGCGGTGGGTTATTCGTATGCGTGGCGGGCGCAGGCGAGGGCTGGGCTGTTGCGTCTTGCTGGGGGTCGCAGCCGGGATGTCGCGCTTCATGAGCTGTCGCTGACGGGGGTTGATATCGTCGCGCCGGCGGTGGGGGAGCGTCGGTTGGGGGATTATTTCGCGGGGTTGGGGGGTTAGGGCGGCGTTCGCTGTTTGGGGGCGGGTGCGTTGGAGCGTGAGCGATTGCGGCCGGGCGGGCGGATGCGCCGAGCGGCTGGGGCGGGGATGTCGCGAGGCGGCTCTCGGTGTCGGTTGTCTTGCTTGGGGGTTAGAAGTAGTTGACGCTGAGGATTGCGAGGACGACGAAGATGACGCCGAGGGCGATGGTGAATTGGAAGAGGGTTCGCTCGAGGCCGCGGCGTGTGCGGTAGGACTGTGCGGAGCCGGCGCCGAATAGTCCGCCGCCGGCTCCGCGGACTTGCATGAGGATGCTGGCGACGAGGAGTGCGACGACGATGAAGACTGCGAAGCTGATGTATGTTCCCACGGGGGCTCCTGCTGGGTTCTGACGGTTGGGCTGTTCGGTGATGGGTTGGGCGACTATTGAGGGGTTGGCTTTTTTGGGATTCCTGCTGGGTTTGGCGGGGTTGAGTTGGGCGGCTGACTGTTTAAGGGTTGGCTTTTGGGGGTTCCTACTGGGGTTTGGCGGCGCTGAGTTGTTCGATGATGAGTTGGGCGACTATTGAGGGGTTGGCTTTGCCGCGGGTGGCTTTCATTACTTGACCGACGAGGAATTTGGCGGCGGTTTCTTTGCCGGCGAGGTAGTCGGCAGTTGCTTGTTCGTTGTCGGCGATGGCTTGGGCGACGGCGGATCGGAGTTCGTCGGAGTCGGATATCTGGGCGAGGCCGAAGTTGTTGACGATTTCGGGGGCGGGTTTGCCGGTGCGGAACATCTCTTCGATGACGGTTTTGGCTTGGGGTGCGCCGATGGTTCCGTTGTCGATGAGGGGGATGAGTCCGGCGAGGAGTTGGGGGGTTACGGGTGATTGGTGGATCTCGATGCGGGCTTCGTTGGCGAGCCTGCCTAGTTCGGTGATGGTCCAGTTGGCGAGGGCTTTGGGGCCTCTGTGGGCGGCGGGGTGGTCGCGGAGGAGGGAGGCGACGGCGGTTTCGTAGTAGTCGGCGAGGTGGGGGGATGCGGTGAGGAGGGCGGCGTCGTAGGGTGGGAGTTGGTAGTCGGCGATGAAGCGTGTTTTGCGTTGTTCGGGGAGTTCGGGGAGGAGTTCGGCGAGTTCGGCGACCCATTTGGGGTCGATGTTGAGGGGGGGGAGGTCGGGTTCTGGGAAGTATCGGTAGTCGTTGGCTTCTTCCTTGCTTCGGAGGGAGGTGGTTACGCCTTTGTGTTCGAGCCAGCCGCGGGTTTCCTGTGGGATGCGTCCGCCGGAGTTGAGGAGGGCGGTTTGGCGGGCGATTTCGTGTTCGATGGCGCGGAAGACGGAGCGGAAGCTGTTCATATTTTTGACTTCGACTTTGGAGCCGAGGCGGTGGTCGCCTTTGGGGCGGATGCTGACGTTGGCGTCGCATCGGAAGGAGCCTTCGTCCATGTTGGCGGTGGAGACGCCGAGGTATCGGAGGATGGCGTGGTAGCTTGCGAGGCACTGGCGGGCTTCTTCGGGGGAGCGGATGTCGGGGCGGCTGACCATTTCGACGAGGGGGACTCCGGAGCGGTTGACGTCGGCGAGGGAGTAGGGTTCGCCGGTGGCGGGGTCGGTTCGGTGGGCGAGTTTGGCGACGTCTTCCTCCATGTGGATGCGTTCGACGCGGATGCGTCGTGGTTCGCCGTCGATTTCGATGTCGAGATGGCCGTCGGCGCAGAGGGGGAGGTCGTACTGGGAGATCTGGTAGCCCTTCATAAGGTCGGGGTAGGCGTAGTTTTTGCGGTCGAATTTGGTGTGTTCGGCGATGCGGCAGTGGAGTGCGAGGCCGATCATGATGATGGATCTGATGGCTTCGCGGTTGATGACGGGGAGGGATCCTGGGAGGCCGAGGCAGACGGGGCAGGTTCGGGTGTTGGGTTCGGCGTCCTGGTAGTCGGCGGGGCAGGCGCAGTACATTTTGCTGCGGGTGCGCAGCTGGGCGTGGACTTCCAGGCCGATGATGGGTTCGTATTCGGTCATTAGGGGGTGATTATAGCTGCGGGAGGGGGGTGGGGGGAAGCGGGTTGGGCTGGGGGAGCTTGGGGCGGGCGCGCCTTTGGGGCTCTAGAATGGGGATATGACGAGCAAGTATGCGGGGCGTGGGCGGGCGCCGGAGTTTCCGGAGGGGGCGGAGTGGGTGAATGCGCGCCGTGCGCCGCGGGTGGGGGATTTCGCGGGGCGGTTGCTTATTCTCGCGTTCTGGTCGTTGCGGCGGATCAGTTGCGTTCATCTTGTTTCGACGCTGCGGCGTTTGGAGCGGGAGTTCGGTGAGGAGATTGCTGTTGTGGGGGCGCACAGTTCGAGGTTCGAGGGCGGGCGGTCGACGGAGAGCGTGCGGCGCGCGGTGGAGCGGTGCGGGGTTCGGCATCCGGTGGTGAACGACGCTGGGCTGGAGGCGTGGAATGCGTATGGGGCGCGGACGCGGCCGACGCTGGCGTTCGTGGATCCGGAGGGGAGGCTCATCGGGAGGTTCGAGGGTGAGCTGACTTACGAGCAGGGGGTTGATCTGATTTCGGAGATGCTGGGGGAGTTTCGGGAGCGGGGTTTGCTGCGGCGAGGCTTCTCTGGGGTGGAGGTTGCGCCGGAGGAGCCCCGGCTGGGGATGTTGCGGTATCCGGGGAATGTGCTGGCTGATGCGGCGGGCGAGCGGCTGTTCATTGCTGATTCGGGGCACAATCGGGCGCTTGTTGTCGCGCCGGACGGGGAGATACAGACGGTTATCGGGAGCGGGAGGGAGGGGATGGCGGACGGGGCGCTCGAGTGGGCGGAGTTCAGGAATCCGCAGGGTTTGGCGATTGCGGGGGAGGCGTTGTATATCGCGGATACGGGGAATCACTCTATCCGGGTGGCTGATCTGGAGGCGGGGACGGTGGATACGATCGCGGGGACTGGGGCGGCGGGGATGGGACGGACGGATGGGGGGCCTGCGCTGTTGGCGAGTTTGCGGTCGCCGTGGGGTTTGGTTGTTGTGGGGCGGCGGTTGTATGCGACGATGGCGGGGAGTTGCCAGTTGTGGATGTACGATATGGATAGCGGGGTGATTCAGGCGGTTGCGGGGACGGGTGCGGAGGGGCTTGTTGACGGCGCTCCGGAGGGTGCGCTGCTGGCGCAGCCTAGCGGGATCGATGCGGACGAGGATGGGGCGCTGTTCTTTGCGGACAGCGAGTCGAGCGCGATCCGGGGGGCTGATCTGGCGACGACGCATTGGGTGACGACGCTGGTTGGGGCAGGGCTTTTCGAGTTTGGCGACAGGGATGGGGATGCGTCGTTTGCGCGGATGCAGCATCCGGTTGGGGTTGCGTACGAGGGCGGGGCGCTGTATGTGGCGGATACGTATAACCACAAGATCAAGCGGGTGGGTCTTCAGACTTTGCAGGTGTCGACGGTGGCGGGGACGGGGGAGGCGGGGTTTTCGGATGGGTCGTTCGGGTCGGCGCGGTTCTGGGAGCCGGGGGGTTTGTGCGTTATGGACGGGAAGATTTACGCGGCGGACACGAATAATCATGCGGTGCGGGCGCTGGATTTTTCGTCGGGGCGGGTTTCGACGTTGCCGGTGGATTTCTAGGGAGGGGGCGTCAGCGGGCGCCTGTTCCGCCGCCGCGTTTGTTGCGGAACCAGAGGGCGGCGGCGAGGAGGGCGATGACGATGGCGATCTGGAGGATGAGGGTGGGGAGTCCGCCGAGTCTGTCTACGAGGAGTTGGTGGACGGCGAAGAGGAGGACGAAGAGGGCGATGAAGACGAGTCCGGGGCGCATCTGTCACCTGCGATTCGGTCCGTCGAGCAGGCGATCAGGGCGCCGGCAGAGGCCGAGGTTCGGCAGGGGATTGTATGCGATGGGAGGCCGGAGCGGAAGGCGAGGCAAGGGGGGTTGCGCGGGGAGTTGCGGGCGGGGGGTGTAGCGGCGGGGTAGCGCGACGTCAGGGCGCCGGGTTGCGGCGGTTGCGAAGGGCGATTCTCCGGGCGGGGATGTAGTGGCAGGGGATTGCGCCGGGCGCTGCGGGCGAGGGCTCACGCAGGGGGCTGGAGGTCGATTGCGGCGGGTTTGCGCGACGCGGCGCAGGGGGAGCTCGTTTGTTGTCTGGGGGGATGCTTGGTTGGGGCTGGGTTGCGGGAGCGTGGGTTGGCGGGAGAGGGCTGTGGGTCGATTGCAGCGGGGTTGCGGGGGTGGGGGGTTGGGGCGCTGGCGGATTGCGGCGAGAATTCGTGGGGACGCTTGACGGGAGAGGGGGTTGCGCCTAAGCTTAGTAATTGGGTCGGCTGCGCGCCGTCCTTTTTTGATTGAGGCAGTCGCCGCTTGGCCCGAGTGGCGCAACGGCAGCGCAGCCGATTTGTAATCGGCAGGTTGTGGGTTCGACTCCCTCCTCGGGCTCCAGGGCTTGGGGCAGGGACGTTCGGCTGGGCGTGTGCTACACTAGGGCTGGCTACGGCAGGGCTGCAGGGAGGGATGGGAGAGCGGCTAAATCCATCAGGCTGTAAACCTGACGCCCTCAGGGCTACGCAGGTTCGAATCCTGCTCCCTCCACCACAGCCGCGTCGAATGGCCGGAGACCGATGATCAGCGCCCACATAGCTCAGACGGTAGAGCACGTTCTTGGTAAGAACGAGGTCATCGGTTCAAGTCCGATTGTGGGCTCCACCAAGGCTGTGCGCTGCTGCTTGGGCGGGCGCGCGTTGTTAGAGGGCACGGAATAATAAGAGCGAATGACGGAGGAAGAGCGTTAGATGGCTAAGCAGAAGTTTGAGCGGACGAAGCCGCATTTGAATGTGGGCACTATTGGGCACGTGGATCACGGGAAGACGACGCTGACGGCGGCGATCACGAAGGTTCTGTCGCTTGCTGGGGGTGGTCAGTTCCGGGCGTTCGATTCGATCGACAGCGCGCCGGAGGAGAAGGCGCGCGGGGTGACGATTAACATTTCGCATGTGGAGTATGAGTCGCCTCTTCGGCACTATGCGCATGTGGATTGCCCGGGGCACGCGGACTACATCAAGAACATGATTACGGGGGCGGCGCAGATGGACGGGGCGATTCTTGTTGTTTCGGCTCCGGACGGGCCGATGCCGCAGACGCGGGAGCATATTCTGCTTGCGCGTCAGGTGGAGGTGCCGCGGATCATTGTGGCGCTGAACAAGGTGGATATGATGGACGACGAGGAGCTTCTCGAGCTTGTGGAGCTTGAGGTGCGGGAGTTGCTGAGCAAGTACAATTTCCCGGGGGACGATACGCCGATCGTGCGTCTGAGCGCGCTGAACGCGCTGGAGTCTTCGAGCGCTGATCCGAGTGCGCCGGAGTACGCGGGGATTCTGGAGTTGGTGAATCAGCTGGACGCGTTCATTCCGATTCCGGATCGGCCTCGGGACGGGACGTTCCTGATGCCGGTGGAGGATGTGTTCTCGATCAAGGGGCGGGGGACTGTGGTTACGGGCCGGGTGGAGCGGGGGACGATTCACCCGGGGGACGAGGTTGAGGTTGTGGGGATTCGGGCGACGTCGAAGACGACGGTTACGGGGGTGGAGATGTTCCACAAGCTGCTGGACGAGGCGGAGCCGGGGGATGCGGTGGGGACTCTGCTGCGGGGTGTGGAGCGGGCGGATATAGAGCGAGGTCAGGTGCTTGCGAAGCCTGGGTCGATCAAGCCGGTTACGGAGGCGGACGCGGAGGTGTATGTTCTGGCGAAGGATGAGGGGGGGCGTCATACGCCGTTCTTCAGCGGGTACAAGCCGCAGTTCTACATTCGGACGAGCGATGTTACCGGGGAGATTGCGCTGCCTGAGGGGATCGAGATGGTGATGCCGGGGGACAATACGCAGATGCACATTAAGTTGATCAACCCGATGGCGATGGAGCCTGGGCTGCGCTTCGCGATCCGCGAGGGGGGCAGGACGGTGGGCGCCGGAGTCATCACGAACGTCGCCTAGGAGGGGGACGTGGCCAAGAAGAGAGGGGACGTTCGGCAGCTGATTACTCTTGCGTGTACGGAGTGCAGGGAGCGCACGTATCACAGCGAGAAGAACCGCCGAAACGATCCGAACCGGTTGGAGCTGAGGAAGTACTGCCCGAGGTGCCGTATGCATCGGGCGCATCGAGAGGCGCGGTAGTTATGGCGCAGGCGCGTGGTCGTAATCCGCTCCGGACCATTATGGACGAGGGTCAGGGCCGGCGTCGGGGGCGGTTCGCGTTCATTGGCGATGTTTACAGCGAGCTGGTGAAGGTTACGTGGCCGTCGCGCGAGGATGCGGTGCGTCTGACGATTCTGGTGCTGGGGGTTTCGGCGGCGATGGGGGTTTTCCTTGGGTTGTGGGATTTCGGGTTCAGCGAGCTGGTGGAGCGCGTGTTCCTGTAGGGGACGGGTTCGGCCGCTTCTCTGCGGGGGCGGGTCGGACGAGGAAGAGATTGTATGACAGAGCAAGCGACTACGCCGGAGATTGAGACGCACTGGTACATAGTGCATACGTATTCGGGTCAGGAAGATCGGGTGCGGAAGAATCTGGAGCAGCGGATCGAGTCGCTCGATGCGAAGGACAGGATCTTCAAGGTTGTGGTTCCGACAGAGGAAGAGGTGGAGATTAAGGAGGGGAAGCGTCGTTCTGTTCACCGGAAGATATTTCCGGGGTACATTTTGATTCAGATGAAGATGGACGACGATAGCTGGCGGGTTGTGCGGGAGACGCCTGGGGTTACAGGTTTCGTGTCGGCGGAGGATGAGCGTGAGCATCGTCAGAAGCCGGTGCCGCTGGAGGCTCGGGAGGTTGCTTCGATTCTGAGCCGGATGGAGGAGCCGCTGCCGCGGATAAAGGTTGGGTTGGCGGCTGGTCAGTTGGTGCGGATCACTGGGGGGCCGTTCGCGGAGTTCATTGGGTCGGTGGATGCGGTTGATGAGGATAAGGGGAAGGTTCGGGTTCTGGTGTCGTTTTTCGGTCGTGAGACGCCGGTGGAGTTGGACTTTTTGCAGGTGGAGAGGGCGTAGTGGCGAAGCGAGTTCGGGCGGTTCTTCGTTTGCAGTTGCCGGCGGGGAGCGCGACGCCGGCGCCTCCGGTTGGTCCGGCGCTGGGTCAGCATGGGATCAATATTATGCAGTTTGTGAAGGAGTACAACGCTCGGACGGCGAGTCAGGCGGGGACGATTATTCCTGCGGAGATTACGGTGTTCGAGGATGCTTCGTTCACGTTTGTGACGAAGACGCCTCCTGCGGCGGAGCTTGTGCGGAAGGCTGCGGGGATCGAGAAGGGGTCGTCGAGCAGCGGTCATGCGCGGGCAGGGGCGATTTCGCGTTCGGCGTTGCGGGAGATTGCTGAGATGAAGCAGAAGGATCTGAATGCGGTGGATGTCGCTGCGGCGATGAAGATTATCGAGGGGGCTGCTCGGAGTATGGGCGTTGCCGTGGAGGGAGAGTAGGGATGGCGAAGCACGGGAAGCGGCATCGGGCGGCGACGGGGCTGGTTGACAGGGAGAAGCGGTACGAGGCTTCGGAGGCGCTTGGGTTGCTGCGGCAGGCGACGAGCGCGCGGTTCGACGAGACGGTTGAGCTGCATATCCGCACGAGTGCGGATCCGCGGCATGCGGATCAGCAGTTGCGGGGGGTTGCGATGCTGCCGAATGGTTTGGGGAGGGAGGTGCGGGTGGCGGTGTTCGCGACGGGGGATGCGGCTCGGGCGGCGACGGAGGCGGGGGCTGAGGTTGTGGGGGGGGATGATTTAATCGAGCGGGTGGAGGGGGGATTTCTTGATTTCGATGTGTCGATCGCGACGCCGGATATGATGGGGAAGATTGGGCGTTTGGGTCGTATTCTGGGGCGGCGGGGTCTGATGCCGAATCCGCGGACGAATACGGTTGCACAGGCGCAGGATATTCCGCAGACGGTGCGGGACGCGAAGAAGGGTCGGGTGGAGTTGCGGATGGATCGGACGGCGATCATTCATTCGCCGGTTGGCAAGACGAGTTTTGAGGACGAGAAGTTGCTGGAGAATATGGCGTCGGTTGTGGATACGATCAACCGGTTGCGTCCGGCGGCGGTGAAGGGGAATTTCGTGAGGACGGCGCATCTGACTACGACGATGGGTCCGAGTGTGCCGCTTGATGTTGGTTCGACGATGGGGATGCGCGTGGAGTAGAATCGGGAAGAGCATAGTCCACCGGAGACAGTGGGTCCCCGTCGGTTGCGGCGGGGTTAAGCCGTAAGGGCCCACCGAGGGGGTTGTGAGCGCTTGGGGCTGGCGGAGGCTGGTTCGAGAGCGAGGCCCGCGTCTTCGGAGGCGGGTTTTTTGTTGAGGTGAGCGATGCCGACGGAAGCGAAGAGGGCGGCGGTGGCGGATCTGGCGGGGAGGCTGGGGAGAGCGTCGATTGCGATCGCTACGGATTTTTCGGGGTTGACTGTGAACGAGATGACGGAGTTGCGGCGCCGTCTGCGGGAGGCGGGGGTCGAGTATAAGGTGGTGAAGAACCGGATCGCGGCTCTGGCGGCTGACGAGGCGGGGATGCCGGAGTTCAAGGAGTTGCTGGAGCAGGCGACGGGTGTTGTGCTTGGTTACGGGGAGCCTGTCGCGGCGGCGAAGGCGTTGGATGAGCATATACGGCAGGCGCGCTCGCAGATGAAGGTTCGGAAGGGGGTTATGGATGGGGCGGCGCTCAGCGAGGCGCAGGTGATGGCTATCGCGCAGCTGCCGGGTCGGGATGAGTTGCTCGCGAGGCTGCTAGGGCAGATGGGGGCGCCGATCACGGGGTTGGTTACTGTGCTGAGCGGCACGATGCGCGGTTTGGCGATTGTGCTGCAGCGCAGGGCGGAGCAGCTGGGAGCAGGCTAGGCTGCGGATGAGATGGAGAGACAACGTTTGAGAAGGAGAACGGAGATATGGCGACGAAGGAAGAGTTGATTGAGTCGATCAAGGCGCTTACGGTGCTGGAGCTTGCGGAGCTGGTGAAGGCGCTGGAGGAGGAGTTTGGGGTGAGCGCGGCGGCTCCTGTGGCGGTTGCGGCGGCGGCTCCTGGCGGAGACGGGGGAGGGGAGGCTGCGGAGGAGCAGTTCGAGTTCAACGTTATGCTGCAGGATGTTGGGGCGAACAAGGTTAATGTGATTAAGGCTGTTCGGGGGCTGACGACGCTGGGTTTGCGCGAGGCGAAGGATCTGGTGGAGTCGGCTCCTGCGGCGGTGCGCGAGGCGGTGTCCAAGGAGGAGGCGGAAGAGGCGAAGAAGATGCTCGAGGAGGTGGGGGCGACGGTTTCCATCACGTAGAGTGGCGGCAGGCGACGCGGCGTTCGCGCCGCGTCGCCTGGTTCGCGTGCGACCCGGTCGAGGGAAGAGCGAGGGGGAGGCTGCGCGGGCTCTCGCGGCGCGCGAGGGCATCGGGGCGGGCGCGGCGTTTTCGTCGCTGCGCGTGGGGGCGCCAGAGATGTAACGGATAATCCGCCGTTTGGGACGGTGCTTCAGCGCCCGAGTGGGGGGTTCGGTCGGCGGATGGCAGGGTTGCGGCGGGGCGGGTTGTTAGCGTGGGGCGGAGGGGCGCAGCGGAGCCGCCAAGCGCGCGGAGGGCGGGTCGGCGGGGGTATTTGGGGAGGGGGGTTAGATGTCAGCGCGGGCGGGTTAGCGTGGGGCTTCGTGGCTCCAGGAGTTGTAGTGGATGATGCTGGAGACGGGGGCGCGGCGGGCGCCTCCGAAATGTTCGCCGTCTGCGGGCCAGCCTATGGGGATCATGCATGAGGTTGCGTAGTTTTCGGGGACGCCAAGCAGGGCTTTGACTTCGGCTTCGCGCCGGCGGTGGAATGTGGTGATGACTGTGCCGAGGCCGAGGGCTGTGGCGGCGAGCATGAGGTTCTGGGCGGCGGGGTAGATGGAGGAGCCGGTTGCGAAGGAGGGTTCTTCGCGCGGGCGGAGGGCGATGCAGGGGAAGATGAGGACGGGGGTTTCGGCGAGGCGGTGCGCGAGATGTTCGGCGGAGCGGTAGAGGGCGTTGCGCGGGCGGGAGGGGTCTGAGGCGTACATTGCTGTCCATCCTTCGTGATACCACTGGGCGATGCGGTCTTTTTTGGGCTGGTCGCTGACGACGAGGAACGCCCAGGGCTGGCGGTTGCCGCCGGAGGGGGCGCGGGCGGCGGCTTCGATGACGCGCTCGATGAGGCGGGCAGGCACGGGGTCGGGTTTGAATCTGCGGATGGCGCGCTGGGAGTAGAGGGTTTCAAAGAAATCCGGCATTCGAGGCCTCCGTGGGAGATGAGGGGGATTCTACTTTCGCGGGGGCTTGTTGTGTGTGTGGGTTGCGAGGGCTGGGGGTTGCCTGTCGAGCTCGATCGCGCTGTAGGAGTCGACGCGGTTGGGGTGGAAGGCGATGAGTCCGGCGAGTTTCTCGAATCCGGGTCCGGGGTTGTCGTAGGTCCAGGCGGCGGCTTCGGCGTGGCGTCCGCGGACGCTGAGGGTGAAGGAGCGGGCGGGGCCGCGCCAGGGGCAGACGGGACTGTGGCGCATCGGGGCGAGGAAATGCTGTTTCACGGAGGCTGGGGGCGCGTAGCAGGCTGCGTCTCCGGAGGGTTCGACGACGCGCAGGGCGTTATCGGCGTCGGCGATGAGGATTCCGGCGAATTCTACGCGCAGCCGCACGGGGGAGGGTTCGATGCGCGGAGGCGCTGCAGGGCTGTTTGGCGTGAGGGACATTTGCTTGTTGCGCGGTGGGATGGGCGGCTTTAATGATAGGCGCATGACGACAACAGCGGATCCTCAAAGTGCGGTTTTGCAGTCTGGCGGTTTCGAGTACACGCTTATGCGCGGGCGTTCTGCGCCGAGGAGGAGGGCTCCGGCGCAGGATGCGCGCGGGGTGAGGGAGGTTGATTATCGGGCTACGATGATTCGGGATATGCCGGACAGCGAACGTCCGCGGGAGCGTCTGCGGGATTTCGGGGCGGGAGCGTTGAGCAATCAGGAGTTGCTGGCGATTCTGCTGCGCACGGGGACGGCGTCGGAGAGCGCGCTGGACGTTGCGAAGCGGTTGCTGGCGGAGGTTAGGGGGCTGGACGAGCTGGCGCGGCTGTCGCATGCTCAGTTGTGCGGTCAGCGGGGATTCGGGGAGGCGAAGGCGTCGCACTTGCTGGCGGCGTTCGAGCTGGGGAGGCGTATCAACAGTGTTCGCGGCACGGACAAGAAGGTGATTCGGACGCCGCAGGATGTGGAGGATCTGTTGCGTGCGGAGATGGCGCCTCTGGAGCAGGAGCATTTTCGGGTGGTTGTGCTGGACACGAAGAATCATGTGCTGGCGACGCCGGATGTGTTTGTGGGGACGGTGAACGCGACGACGATACGGGCGGCGGAGGTGTTTCGGGAGGCGGTGCAGCGGAATGCGCCGCGCATCATTATTGCGCATAATCATCCGTCGGGGGATCCTACGCCGAGTCGGGAGGACATTGCGGTTACGCGGGAGTTGATGGAGGCGGCGAAGCTGCTGGAGATCGAGTTGCTTGATCATGTTGTTGTTGCGCGTGATGGGGTGAGGAGTTTGAAGGAGATGAAGGTTGTGGGGTAGCGCCAGGCGGATGTTCAGGGGGGTGAGCGGGGGAGCCGCGGATTATTGAAGGGAAGTTGCTGGAATCGCTGCTTGCGGGGGGGGGGGGGGGTAGGATGGGTCTGCGCAGGCGGAAAGCCGCGCGAAAATCAAAGGAGGCAGAGTATGGCGGAGGTAAGCAAGCACGAGCCGGGGATGTTCAGTTGGGTGGATCTGGCGACGACGGACGCGGAGGGTGCGCGGGCGTTCTACACGGGTGTGTTCGGCTGGGAGTCGGTGGACAATCCGGTGGACGAGAGTTCGTTCTACACGATGTTCACGAAGGGTGGGAAGAATGTGGCGGGGATGTTCCAGGCGACGCCGGAGATGCAGGAGCAGGGGATGGTTACGTGCTGGAACGCGTACGTTACGGTGGAGAGCGTGGATGAGACGGCCACGAAGGCGAAGGCGGAGGGGGCGACGGAGATTCAGGAGCCGTTTGATGTGTTCGACGCTGGGCGGACGTGTGTGCTGCTCGACTCGGGGCAGGCGGCGTTTGCGCTGTGGCAACCGAAGGAGCAGATCGGGGCGGAGGTGATCGGGGAGCCGGGGTCGTTTGTGTGGGCGGAGCTGCACACGCACGATACTGAGGCGGCGGCGCGGTTCTACAGCGCTGTTTTTGGGTGGGAGGCGGAGGCGACGACCGGCGCCGGAGGCGTTCCGTACACGGCGTTCAGGGTCGGGGGGGCGCCAGCGGCGGGGATGCTGCAGATTCAGCCGGAGTGGGGGGAGGTTCCGCCGAATTGGGCGGCGTACTTCGCGGTGGAGAGTCTGGGGTCTGCGCTGGAGCAGGTGGGTGCGCTTGGGGGGAAGGTTGTTGGGCCGTCTATGTCGATACCGGATATTGGGTCGTTTGCGCCTGTGCTGGATCCGCAGAACGGGTTCTTTATGCTGATGGAGATGGCGCAGACGGAGTAGACGGGGACGGTGCGGCTTTTGAGGGCGGAGGCGGGAACCGCCTCCGCCCTTGTGGGCTTGGGGGTTAAGGCAGGGGGCAGCGAGCGCGTTCATTGGCTGTCTCCGCTGGGGGGACGCGCTTAGGGTTGTGGCGGGATTGCTGGTTGTATGGGGGGGGGGGGGGGGTAAGTGGTAGGATGGCGACCTGCGCAGGCGAAGAGCGGCGCGGAATCAAAGGAGGCAGAGTATGGCGGAGGTAAGCAGGCACGAGCCGGGGATGTTCAGTTGGGTGGACCTGACGACGACGGAAGCGGAGGGTGCGCGGGCGTTCTACACGGGGGTGTTCGGCTGGGAGTCGGTGGACAATCCGGTGGATGAGGATTCGTTCTACACGGTGTTCATGAAGGGTGGGAAGAATGTGGCGGGGATGTTCCAGATGACGCCGGAGATGCAGGAGCAAGGGGCGGTTACGTGCTGGAACGCGTACGTTACGGTGGAGAGCGCGGATGAGATTGCGGCGAAGGCGACGGCGCAGGGGGGCACGCTCATCGTGGCGCCGATGGACGTTTTCAGCTTTGGGCGGATGTGCATGCTGCTTGACCCTCAGCAGGCGGCGTTTGCGATGTGGCAGCCGAAAGAGCACATCGGGGCGGAGTTGATGGGCGATCCGGGGACATTCGTGTGGGCGGAGCTGTACACGCACGATACTGAGGCGGCGGCGCGGTTCTACAGCGCTGTTTTTGGGTGGGAGGCGGAGGCGACGACCGGGGCTGAGGGCATTCCGTATACGGCGTTCAGGGTCGGGGGGGCGCCGGCGGGGGGGATGCTGCAGATTCAGCCGGAGTGGGGGGAGGTTCCGCCGAATTGGGCGGCGTACTTCGCAGTGGAGAGTCTGGGGTCTGCGCTGGAGCAGGTGGGCGCGCTTGGGGGCAAGGTTGTTGGGCCGTCTATGTCGATACCGGAGATCGGGACATTCGCGCCTGTGCTGGATCCGCAGAACGGGTTCTTTATGCTGATTGAGCTGGCGCAAACGGAGTAAGGGGCGGCCTCCCGCTCGCGGCGGGGATGTGCGCGCAGCTCTCCTTGTGAGCGAGGGGGCTGTGCGCTGTCTCGGGCTCTATGGGTGGGGATGGGTAGGCGGGAGGCTGACGGCGCTGTGGGGCTCGCGGGCGGCTGCAGGCGCAGTGTGCGAGGACGGCTTGGCTCTCGGTCGGGGGATGTGCGGGCAGTTTCTCTGTGGGGATGGGGTCGTACGCTGTCTCGGGCTCTGTGGGTGGGGATGGGTAGGCGGGAGGCTGACGGCGCTGTGCGGCTCGTGGGCGGCTGCATGCGCAGTGTGCGAGGACGGCTTGGCTCTCGGTCGGGGGATGTGCGGGGCAGTTTCTCTGTGGGGATGGGGTCGTACGCTGGCTCCGGCTTGTGGGTGGGGAAGGGGGGTGACGGCGCTGTGGGGCTCGCGGGCGGCTGCAGGCGCGGTGTGCGAGGACGGCTTGGCTCTCGGTCGGGGGATGTGCGGGGCAGTTTCTCTGTGGGGATTGGGGTCGTACGCTGGCTCCGGCCTGTGGGTGGGGAAGGGCGGCGGGGGCTGACGGCGTTGTGCGGCTCGCGGGCGGCTGCAGGCGCGGTGTGCGAGGACGGCTTGGCTCTCGGTCGGGGGATGTGCGGGGCAGTTTCTCTGTGGGGATGGGTCGTACGCTGGCTCCGGCTTGTGGGTGGGGAAGGGGGGCTGTCGGCGCTGTGGGGCTCGCGGGCGGCGGGAGGCGCAGTGTGCGAGGACGGCTTGGCTCTCGGTCGGGGGATGTGCGGGCAGTTTCTCTGTGGGGATTGGGGTCGTACGCTGGCTCCGGCTTGTGGGTGGGTAAGGGCGGGGGACACTGACGGCGCTGTGCGGCTCGCGGTCGAGGGTGTGCGGGCAGCTTTCCTGTAGAGGGGGGGCGTGAGCTGTCTCCGGCTCTGTGGGTGGGGACGGGCAGGTGCGGTGTGCGAGGACGGCTTGGCTCGCGGTCGGGGGATGTGCGGGCAGTTTCTCTGTGGGGATGGGGTCGTACGCTGGCTCCGGGTTGTGGGTGGGGATGGGTAGGCGGGAGGCTGACGGGGCTGTGCGGCTCGCGGGCGGCTGCAGGCGCAGTGCGCGAGGACGGCTTGGCTCGCGGTCGGGGGATGTGCGGGCAGTTTCTCTGTGGGGATGGGGTCGTACGCTGTCTCCGGCTTGTGGGTGGGGAAGGGGGGCGGGAGGCTGACGGCGCTGTGCGGCTCGCGGGCGGCTGCATGCGCAGTGTGCGAGGACGGCTCCGCTCTCGGTCGGGGGATGTGCGGGCAGTTTCTCTGTGGGGATGGGGTCGTACGCTGGCTCCGGGTTGTGGGTGGGGATGGGTAGGCGGGAGGCTGACGGGGCTGTGCGGCTCGCGGGCGGCTGCAGGCGCAGTGCGCGAGGACGGCTTGGCTCGCGGTCGGGGGATGTGCGGGCAGTTTCTCTGTGGGGATGGGGTCGTACGCTGTCTCCGGCTTGTGGGTGGGGAAGGGGGGCGGGAGGCTGACGGCGCTGTGCGGCTCGCGGGCGGCTGCATGCGCAGTGTGCGAGGACGGCTCCGCTCTCGGTCGGGGGATGTGCGGGCAGTTTCTCTGTGGGGATGGGGTCGTACGCTGGCTCCGGGTTGTGGGTGGGGATGGGGGGCTGTCGGCGTGTGAGGGGCGCTGGCAGCTATACTTGTTCGCGGAGTCATGGAGTTAGGCAGCCACCTGTTCGGCGACTTGGTCGTCATTTTCATTGCAGCCGCTCTTGGCGGGCTGGTTGCTCGTCTGGGGCGGCTGCCTTCGTTGGTGGGCTATCTGGCGGCGGGGACGATTGTGGGTCCGCACGCACTTGGGCTGGTTACGGACGCCGAGCATGTGGAGGCGCTTGCGGAGCTTGGGGTTGCGCTGCTGCTGTTCGCGGTGGGCGTCGAGGTTTCGATGGCGGACTTGCGACGCGTGGGGTGGCGTGTGGCGGCGGCGGGGACGGCACAGGTGGCGCTGACGGCGGCTGCGGGCTACGGGATTGGGGCGGCGCTTGGGTGGTCGGCGCATCATTCGCTGGCGGCGGGGATGGCGCTTTCGTTGAGCAGTACGATGGTGGCGCTGAAGACGTTGAGCGATCGGGGGGAGATCGGGGCGCTGCATGGGCGCGTGGGGACGGGGATTCTGCTTGCGCAGGATCTTGCGTTCGTGCCGATGATGGCGATTCTGGCGGCTCTGGCGGCGATCGATGGGGGAGGGGAGTCGCCGATGGGGGAGTTCGCGCTGACGGTGGGGAAGGCGGCTGCGGTGCTTGCGTTGCTGTTCGGGTTGGGGCGTTTTGCGCCGGTTCTTCTGAAGCGGGTTGCGCTGCTGGGGGCGCGGGAGACGTTTGTGATTACGGTGCTGGCGGCGATGCTGGGGGCGGCGATGCTGACGTATTGGGCGGGGCTTTCGGCGGCTCTGGGGGCGTTCGTCGCAGGGCTGGTGCTGAGCGAGGCGGATTGGGCGGGTCGGCGGGCGCTCTCGGAGGTGATTCCGGTTCGGGATATCTTTGCGGGGTTCTTTTTCGTGTCGCTTGGGATGCTGACGGATGTTGATTTTCTGCTGGAGAGTTGGGGTCTTGTGCTGTTGTTCATCGCGGCGTCGATTGTGACGAAGTTTGCGCTGGTGAGCGGTTTGACTCGGGCGCTGGGGTATCTGCCGGCTACGTCGCTGCGGACGGGTTTTCTGCTGGTGCAGATTGGGGAGTTCAGTTTCATCATTGCGGGGGCGGCGACGACGATGGGGCTGGCTCCGGAGACGTTGTTGCCGCTGATGGTTATCTCGGCGGTGACGACGATGGGGATCACGCCTGCGGTAGTGAGCGGGGGGGCGCGGTTGCTCGATGCGCTGCAGGCTCGGTCGCGCAGGTTTCATCGCTATTTGTCGGGGGAGGCGCTTGCGGAATCGGCGCGGATGCGCGCTCCGCGGTTGCGGGGGCACGTGATTATCGGGGGGTTTGGGAGGGTTGGGTCGCTAATTGCTGCGGATCTGGAGCGTCAGCGGGCGCCGCATATCGCGATTGAGCTTGATCCTACGCGGATGGAGTTGGAGACGGGGCGTCATGGTCATTTGCTGTATGGGGATTCGGCGAGCGATCCGGCGCTGATTGCGGCGGGGGTGGAGCATGCGAAGCTGCTGATTACGACGGCGACGGATCATGTGACGAATCTTGTTACGGTGCAGCATGCGAGGCGGTTGAATCCCCGGATCCATATTGTGGGACGGGCGGCGTGGGCGGAGGAGATGCAGGCTCTGTATGAGGCAGGCGCGGATGCGGTGGTGTGGCCGGAGCTTGAGGCGGCGCTGGCGATGATGCGCATTGCGCTGCGGGATGCGGGTGTTGCGGGTCCGGAGGTGGAGGAGTTCGTGGAGGAGGCGCGCGTGGAGTTCGGCGATCGCCCGCATACTGAGGACGATGATTCGCTGCTGAGGTCGTAGGGATGTTAGTCCGGAGGGGGCGCTGAGGAGGCGTTCGGCGGGTGTGGGCGGGGAGGGGCGCGGTGGGGAGGGGGGGCGGTGGTTCGCTGTCGAGGTCGGTAAGGGGGTTAGAGTCCGGAGGGGCTTCGAGGAGGCGTTCGGCGGGTGTGGGCGGGGGCGCGGTGGTTCGCTGTCGAGGTCGGTAAGGGGGGTTAGAGTCCGGAAGGGCTTCGAGGAGGCGTTCGGTGGGTGTGGGCGGGGCGGGGCGCGGTGGTTCGCTGTCGAGGCCGTAGGGGGTTAGAGTCCGGAAGGGATTTCGAGGAGGCGTTCGGCGGGTGTGGGCGGGGGCGCGGTGGTTCGCTGTCGAGGTCGGTAAGGGGGGTTAGAGTCCGGAAGGGCTTCGAGGAGGCGTTCGGTGGGTGTGGGCGGGAGGGGGCGCGGTGGTTCGCTGTCGAGGCCGTGGGAGGGTTAGAGTCCGGAGGGGATTTCGAGGAGGCGTTCGGCGATGGCTGTGAGGATGCTCCACTGGCTCATTGAGCGGGTGAAGGAGCTTTTGACTTGCAGGGTCCAGCCTTCGAATTCGTTTGAGCATCGCTGGATCTCGAGGTCGCCGACTTTGGCGACTAGGCGCGTTACTGCGGGGTCTTGGCGGAGGTGGGCGAGGAGGCCGGTTCCGTAGTCGTCGCCGTCCCACTCGATGCGCGTTACTTTCCAGAATTGGGGGAATGCTTTGTGGCGGGTTGTTCGGAGGGAGAGTGGGCCGAACGGGGAGTTGCGCTGGTCGGGTATGCAGAGGACGAGGCGCCATTCGGGGGCGCTGTATTGGGAGCCGTCGCGTTTGACGATGTTGATCCAGCGGATGGGTCCTTCGTGGAGGTCGATGACGCCGAGGGAGCGCATCCAAGCGGGTTTCTGGATGTTCTCTTCGGGTCGGCCGCGTTCGGCGAGTTCGGCATGGACGCCCAGGAGGTTGAGGCCGTATGCGAGGTTGTCGCGGGTTTTGTCGCGGAAGCGTTCTTTCATTGCGGGGGTTCCTGGGGGAGCGGCGAGGGGCTTCGCGGCTCGCTGTTGTTAGGGGCTGGAGTTAGGGTTCGTCGGAGTAGCCGCCCATATTTGAGGAGGCGCCGCGTTTGGCGAGTTCTTGTTCGAAGTGGGAGCGTATGGCGGGGTCTTCGTTTTTGAATTGGATCTGGGGGCCGCCGGTTTCTTTGTAGCGGGCGCCGACGTATCCGGAGTAGCGGGGGTTTCCGTAGCGGAGGACGAGGTATCGGATAGGTTGGGAGCTGCAGTTGAAGTGCTGGTGGTAGCCTGAGCCGGGGGAGAGGAGGGATCCGGCGCGGTAGTTGAGTTGCTCCCAGGGGACGCCTGGGGCTGGGTGGACGCCTTCGGGCCATTGGAGGTCGTAGCCTTCGCCGCTGAGGAAGAGGTATGCGACGTCGGAGACGAGGCCGGCTTTTTTGCGGTTGGCTTCGCCGGTGTGGGCTTTTTTGTAGGTGCCTGGGGGGAATTCGGAGAGGTGGCAGATGAAGTGGCCGTTGGCCATGTTGATCATCATATTGGCGCCGGGGCCTCGGGCGGTCCAGCGGTCGAGGTTGACGTTGTTGACGTTGGGGATGAAGTTGGTTTCCATAAACCGGTTCTCGATTTTGGAGGATTTGCCGCTGAAGTAGAGTTCGTCGGAGGGGTCGAACCGGTCGGGGAAGGTCATTGGGCAGTTGAAGATGAGTTCGGGGCTGCCGTAGAGGTTGAAGGCGGTGGGGGCGTTGGTGGCTCCGTAGAGGCGGACGGTTTCGTCGCCGCTGGCGTTGTAGAGTTCGTGCCAGGCGTTGAGGGGGATGGAGAAGACGCTGCCGGTTTGCCATTCGAAGGTGTGTTTGGGGGATCCGTCATACCAGACGGATGTTGCGCCGCGTCCTTTCACGACGTAGTAGATTTCTTCGTACATGTGGCGTTCGAGGTTGAATTTGCCGCTTTGGGGTATGTCGCAGACGAATCGGATGGTGCCCTGGTTGTTGACGAGGGCGCCGTCGAGGGGGTCGGCGGAGAGGTCGAGGAGGGCTGCGTTCACGCCTGCGCGCGGCCAGGGCTCAACGCTGATGGAGCTGATGTCGTCGACGAGTTGCTGGGTGTGGACGGCGAGGCCTTCGTCGGAGACCCATTTCTCGTAGGGGGTGAGGGTCCACGGTTCGTAGCGGTCCTGGATAGAGACCATAGGCTGCCTCCTTGGGGTTCGGTCTGCGGTTGGGGGCATTATGCGCTTTGCGGGGCGTATGAGGAAGTCTCGGGAGTGGTAGGCTGTGCGGTGAATCGTACGGCGATGCGGGCGGAGCGGGCGGCGGGCGCCGGCTGTAGCTGCTGTAAAGGGGAGAGAGAGGATTAGATGCGAGGGGGATTGAAGGAGGCGGCGCGAGCGGCGGTCGATGCGTCGCGGGGGGAGCTTGTTGGGCTGAGCCGTCGCATCCACGCTAATCCGGAGCTTGGGTACGAGGAGGAGCGGGCGTCGGGCTGGTTGTGCGAGGCGCTGGACGCTGCCGGGTTTGCGGTTGAGCAGGGGTTGTGCGGGCTGCCGACGGCGTTCCGGGCGAGGCGGGGGTCGGGGCCGCTGCATATTGTGGCGTGCGCGGAGTATGACGCGCTGCCGGGCATAGGGCACGCGTGCGGGCACAACGTTATCGCGGCTGCGGCTGTGGGGGCTGGAGTCGGGGCGGGGGCGGTTGCGGACGATGCGGGTCTTACGGTTACGGTGCTTGGCACGCCTGCGGAGGAGGTTCTTCGGTCGGGGGGGAAGATTCATCTTCTGGAGGGTGGGGCGTTCGATGGGGTTCACGCGGCGATGATGACGCATCCGGCGCCGTGGGATGTGGCGGCGTGGCCGATCGTGGCGGCGACGTTTTTCGAGGCGCGATACTACGGGAAGGCGGCGCACGCTTCGGGTTTCCCGGAGTTGGGGATCAACGCTGCGGACGCTCTGACGATTGCGCAGACGGCGATCGGTTTGCTGCGTCAGCATCTCCGCTCGACGGATCGGACTCACGGGATCGTTACGCGCGGCGGGGACGCGTTCAATATCGTGCCGGCGTTCACGTCGGCGGAGTATGCGGTGCGGGCTCGGACGCTGGAGGAGCTGCAGGATGCGTACGAGAAGGTGATGCGGTGCTTCGAGGCGGGGGCGCTGGCGACGGGGGCGACGCTGGATGTGCAGGGGGCGGTTCGGCCGTTCGCGCATCTGGAGCATGATTTGCCGCTGGCGGCGCGGTATCAGCGCAATGCGGAGGAGCTGGGGCGTCGGTTCCCTGCGCCGGGGGAGCCTAGCCCTGCGACTCCGGTTTCGACGGATATGGGGAATGTGTCGCTTGTTGTGCCGTCGATTCATCCGGCGATCGGGATTGGGTCGCTGCCGGCGGTGAATCATCAGCCGGAGTTTGCGGCGGCTTGCGCGACGGAGGCGGCGGATGAGGCGGTGTACGACGGGGCGGTGGCGATGGCGTGGACGATGATCGACGCGGCCTCGGAGGGTGGGCTGAGGGGGCGTTTGCTTGGGGAGTAGGCGGGCGCCTGTTGCCGTCGGCGGGGGCGTCCGCTAAAGTAATTCGCGAGCCCTTGCGGTCAGGGGGGCCCGGGCTTGCGCCGATTCCCTCGCCGTTGTTCCCTCGGGGGGGGGGGGCGTGGAAGGGGCGTTTGGAATCAGCATCAGGCAACGAACATTAGGAGGTATGACAGGTGAAGCACGAATTGCCCGCTCTCCCGTACGCTATGGATGCGCTCCAGCCGCATATTTCGCAGGAGACGCTGGAGTTTCATTATGGCAAGCATCATCAGGCGTATGTGAACAATCTCAACAATATGGTTGAGGGGACGGAGTTCGCCGAGTCGTCGCTGGAGGAGATCATCAAGGGCGCGCCAGCTGGGCCGATCTTCAACAATGCGGCGCAGGTGTGGAATCACACATGCTACTGGAATTCGATGAGTCCGGACGGGGGCGGGGAGCCTACGGGCAAGGTTGCGGAGGCGATCAACGCGGCGTTCGGGTCGTTCGAGGAGTTCAAGAAGGAGTTCACGGCGAAGGCGACGGGGAATTTCGGTTCGGGGTGGACGTGGCTGGTGAAGAACGGGGATGGGACGGTGTCGATCGAGAACACTTCGAACGCGGGGAATCCGATGACTAATGGTCAGGAGCCTCTGTTGACGTGCGATGTGTGGGAGCATGCGTACTACATCGATTACCGGAACGCCCGCCCCGCTTACCTGGGGGCGTGGTGGAATCTTGTTAATTGGGAGACGGCGAACGCGGGGCTGTAACGCTCTGCGGGCGGATCCTGTGGGAGGCGGGAGCGGCGTCTGAACGCCGCTCCCGCTTTGTTGTCTGGGGAGGGGCACTGCGACATCTGGGTATTGCGCGGTGGCGCGGGCGAGACTTACTGTGCTAGGAAATCCACACAGGAAGATTACTGAGATGTCGGACGATAGTGTGCTCGCAACAGCGATAACGATTCCGGCAGCGCTTGTGGCGTTGGTGGGGTTTTGTCTCGCTGCAGGGACACCACAGGGGCTGACGTGGGTGACCGCAGTTACATCCATAGTCACTGCAGGGCTTGTGCTGTACTGGGGACACCGTGTATTCCGAATATTCGAAAGATAGGTTTCCCCGCGCATCGGGTTCGGGGAAGCGTGGAGGGAGCGGGTAGAGGTTGGGGGCTGTGGGGGCGGGGTTAGCGCTGGGAGCTTGCCCAGTCGGCTATGGTTTCGCGGGGTCCGTGGATGCGTTTGGCGAGGGTTCCGCGGCGGGGTCCACAGGCGCGGCAGAAGAGGCCGGAGAGGACGCGGGCGCGGATGAATCGGAGGCCGCAGCCGGGACATTCGAGGCCGGTGTAGCGGCGGTTGGCGGGGTGGTCGGGGGCGTGGTCGGGCGGTCGGCGAGAGGTTGCTCGGGGGTTGGCTCCGAGGCGGACGGCCCATTCGCGCCACTTGGGGCCGTGGGGTTCTGCTGTGACGCCTGCGGCGATGTGGGCGAGTTCGTGGCGGAGCGTTTCGAGCGCTTGTTCGCGGCTGAGCCACGCGGAGAGGCGGATGAGGTTGCGGCTGAGGTAGGCTCTGCCCAGGAGCCTTCGCATACGGGCGGACCATTCGATGCTGGGGGCCGGGGAGAGGCGGAGCTGTTGCGCGAGCTCGTCGAGGAGGCGGCTGACGGCGTCGCGGGTAGTCTGGGGCGGGAGGAGGGGGGGCGGGGGCGCGGGGTCGTTTAGGGGAGGGTGGGGGCTGTCGGGGGGAATGGGAGGGAGGATGACGGAGGGAGAGAGTTGGGGGTCGTCGGGCCAGAGGCGTCCCTGGGCGCTGGGGTGAGGTTTCATAGGGGTTTGTGTCGGAGGGCGGTTGCGGGGAGTCGGGGGTCGTTTTCGGGGAGGTAGAGGGGGTTCGATGGGCAGCGGGGGCTGTGGGGAGGTTTCATAGGGGTTTGTGTCGGAGGGCGGCTGTGGGGAGGCGGGGGTCGTTTTGGCGGAGGTAGAGGGGTTTCGATGGGCAGCGTTCGGCGAGGGGGCACTTGTGGCAGAGGGGTCGCTGGGCTTTGCAGACTTGCCGTCCGTGGGTGATGAGGTAGACGTGGAGGTTGAAGACGCGCTCTGGGGGGATGGCGCGTTCGAGGACGTCGTGCGCTTCGTCGGGGGTTACGCGGGGGCCGATGAGGGCGAGGCGCCGGGAGACGCGGTAGATGTGGGTGTCGACGGCCATCGCGGGCTGGTTCATTGAGAAGGAGAGGACGACGCCGGCGGTTTTGGGGCCGACGCCGGGGATTGCTCGGAGCCAGGCTTTGGCTTCTTCGAGGGGGAGGTTTGAGAGGAAGGAGATGTCGAATGCGCCGGTGCGGTGGAGGATGGATCGGAGGGCGCCCTGGATCCGTGGGGCTTTCTGGCGGGCCAGGCCTCCGTGGCGGATGGCATCGGCGAGGTTGTCGACGGGGGCGTCGAGGACGGCCTCCCAGGAGGGGTATCGGTCTGCGAGGGCTGCGAACGCGCGCTCGGCGTTGAGGTCGGAGGTGTGCTGGGAGAGGATGGTCCAGACGAGTTCGGAGGTTCCGTCGAGGCGCTGCCGGCGTTTGGGCTGGCCGTAGTACGCTTGGAGCAGGTTGTGGATCTCGTTTGGGGTGTAGGGTTTGACGCCGCGGACGCTGCGGGGCTGCATTACTTTCCGGCGTCGTCGGTTTGCTGGCTTAGGCTGAGTCATCGATGTGGGCGAGGTGTTCGGCGTCGTTGTGGAGGCGCAGGCTTATGTTGTTGTTGTCGCGGACTTCGAAGAGGTTGACGGCGGCGTAGGCTGTTTTGAGCGATTGCTGGCGGTGTGCGGAGTCGGGGAGGCCCATAGCGATGGACGCGGCGATCCGGATGGGGGAGTCGTGGGTTGCGGCGAGGGCTGTTCCGTTGGGGTGTGCGGCGAGCGTTTCGCTGAAGAAGCGTGAGATGCGGGCGCGGAGGCTGGCGAGGTTTTCTCCGTTCTCGAAGGTTACTGTTTCGGGGGCGTTGCGCCATTGTTCGAGGAGTTCGGGGTTTTCGCGCTGCACGTCGGCGACGAAAGCGCCGGCGTAGCGTCCGTAGTCGAGGTCTTTCAGGGCTGAGCGCTGGCGGACGGGGAGGCCGGGGATGCGCGCGACTGAGTTGGCGGTTTGTCTGGCGCGCCATGCGGGGCTTGAGTAGATGGCGTCGAGGGGTTCTCGGGAGAGTCTGGCGGCTAGGGCTGCGGCTTGCGCGCGACCTATCTTGTCGAGTCCGCCGCCGCCCTGGACGCGGCCCTGGGTGTTCCAAGCTGTGCGACCGTGCCGGACCATAAAGAGGCGGAGCATAGTTAGAGGAGCTCGCGAACGGCGGCGCCGCGTCGTTCCTCGAAATCCGCCTTGAGGCGCTCGAACCGTGTTTGGTAGTCGGGGGAGGCTATGGGAGGAGTGGTCATGATAGCGGCGTCTTCGTGGTTGTCGGCGTAGTAGGCGCGGCGGAGGCCTGTTTGGAGGAAGCCGTATTTGGAGTAGAGGATTTTGGCGGGTTCGTTGGAGACGCGGGCTTCGAGGGTGATGATCTGCGCGCCGCGGGCGATGCTGAGTTCGATGCTGGCGATGAGGAGGAGTTCTCCGAGTCCCTGGCGGCGGCTTTCCTCGCGGACGGCGACGGCGACGATGTGGGCGTCGCCTGCCATAAACCAGAGCCCGACGAATCCGACGAGGAGGTCGCGGAGGACAGGGGGGGTCTGCCGCTTGCGGCGGAAGATGCGGGAGAGGGCGCGGGGTTTGGGGGAGACGGCGACGCGCTCGGTTTCGTGAATGCAGACGAGGTATTCGGCGAGGCGGTTCTTCAGTTCGCGGCGGTAGGAGGTTGGGGGCCAGAGGGTTGGGAAGGCTTGGCGTTCGATCGCGGCGACCTGATCGATGTCGTCCCATTCCAAGGGTCGAACTGAGTAGGGGAGCACCGATTGTCCGCGCATTGCGGGGATTGTATCACGGGGTCTTCTGCTTCTTGTTCTTGTCGCGGCAGGCTCTGCGCGGAGAGGGGCGTCGATGGTGGGCCGTCGCGCTTGGCGCTTGTTATTGGGGGAGGTTTTCTCGCAGGAGGGGAAAGTTAGGGATTTTCCGTAACTTCCCTAATTTGGCTATAAATCTGGCGGTTCACCTTGGAGGCAGGCTGCTTACAGCGCGTTTGGTCGGCTGGGTCATTGCGGCTGTTGGCGCGGGAGGGTTCGGGAGGGCTGCTGCTGCGACTGTATAGTGTTTGGCGCGCGCGCCGAAATCCGTTAACATAGCCGCGCGCCCTTTATGAGAGTACTTTGGCGAATAACCAAGCTTGCCTTCCTCGAACGGTGGAGGATGACGGCTGCGTGGTTGTCGCTGATTATCGCGACGATTCTCTTTCTGGCTGTGCCTCGGCTGATCGGGGCGTCGATCGACTCGGCGCTGGGGGTTGCGGGGGAGGGCGATGCGACGGCGAGCGACCTTGCGAGGCTGGGGTTGCTGATTATCGGGGTGATTGCGGCGCGCGGCGTTTTCAACTACTCCAACTTGTATCTGGCGGAAGCGGTTTCGCAGCGGGTGTCGTACCGGATCCGGAATCTGCTGTACGACAAGTTGCAGCATCTGAGTTTCGCCTTTCACGACCGGGAGCACACGGGCAATCTGATGTCCAAGTCGACGATCGACGTGGAGATGATGCGGATGTTCGTGAGCATGGGGCTTGTGCGCTCGGGTCAGATTACGATGCTGACTATCGGGGCGTCGGCGATGATGCTGCTGACGGATGCGCAGCTTGCGCTCATCAGCTTGCTTTTCGCGCCGATCATTGGGGCGCGGGCTGTGTGGGCGAGCTCGCGTATGCGGAGGATGTGGCTGCAAGCGCAGATCGAGATGGGGAAGCTGACGACTGTGCTTCAGGAGAATTTGTCGGGTCAGCGTGTGGTGAAGGCGTTCGGGGCTGAGGAGCACGAGGAGCGGAAGTTCGACGCTCAGAACGAGGTAGTGTACGAGACGACGTATCTGGCTCGCCGGGCGCAGTCGGCGAACACGGCGATTATGCAGGTGATTTTCTGGGCCTCTTCGGGGGTGATTCTGTGGTTTGGGGGGAGGGCGGTTATCGAGGGTCGGATGACGCTGGGGCAGCTTGCGGAGTTTCTGTTGTATATAAGCTTGCTTGTGCAGCCTATACGGATGGTGGGGTTTCTTGTGAATACGTTCGCGCGGGCGGCGTCTGCGGGGCAGCGGTTGTTCGATGTTCTCGACGCTGAGTCGCCTGTTGGGGAGCGGCCGTCCGCCACGCCGCTGCGGGATGTGCGGGGGGAGGTGCGCTTCGAGGATGCGACGTTCAGTTACGGGGGGCGTCTGGCGGTGCGGGGGGTTACGCTGGAGGCGTCGCCGGGGCAGGTCGTGGCTCTGATGGGGGCTCCGGGGTCTGGGAAGACGACGCTGATGAGTTTGCTGGCGCGATTCTATGATGTTGACGGGGGGCGGGTACTGATTGATGGGGTTGATGTGCGCGACGCGACGCTGGCGTCGGTTCGTTCGGCGGTGGGGATTGTGCAGCAGGATGTGTTTCTGTTCAGCGCGACGGTGGCGGAGAACATCGGTTATGGGCGTGAGGGGGCGACGATGGAGGAGGTCGTGGCGGCAGCGCGGACGGCGCAGATTCACGACGAGATTATGGCGTTGCCGGAGGGCTACGAGACGGTGATTGGAGAGCGCGGGGTTTCGCTGTCGGGGGGGCAACGACAGCGGCTGTCGATTGCGCGGACGCTTGCTCTTGATCCGCCGATTCTTGTGCTGGACGACTCGACGTCGAGCGTTGACGCCGGCACGGAGTCGCGGATGCAGGAGGCGCTGGCGGCGGCGATCAGGGGGCGCACGACGTTCATCATTGCGCATCGGTTGTCGTCGATACAGCATGCGGAGATTGTGGCGGTGATGCTTGACGGGCGGATAGCGGAGATGGGGACGCCGGAAGAGTTGATAGCGTCTGGGGGGTTGTTCACGCATGTGACGGAGTTGCAGTACGCCACGAGCCTGAATGGAGTCGGCGCGGGTCGAACTGCGGCGTTGGGGAAGGGCTCGCCGCGATGATGGTGAACACGGGCGGTGGCGGCGGCTGGATGATGCGGGGCCAGCAGGGGGACATAGACGAGGACGGGACGAGGCTGTACGACCAGCGGGTTGTTATTCGTTTGCTGGGGTATCTTGGCCCGTACAAGCGCGAGGTTGCTCTTAGTCTTGCGGGGGTGTTCGTTTATACGCTGGCGACTGTTGCGATTCCGGCAATCGTGGCTATCGGGGTTGATCGTTACATTGCGACGGGCGATCTGACGGGTTTGAACACGCTCATCGGGTTGTTCGGGGTTGTGCTGGTGGTGCACTACGTTTCGAACTATACGCATCAGCTGCTGCTGGCCCGCGTGAGCCAGCGGGTTATCTATGATTTGCGGCGCGATCTGTTCGCGCATCTGCAGCGCTTGCCGATGTCGTTCCATAACCGGCACAAGGTGGGTTCGATTATGTCGCGGGCGCAGAACGACGTTTATCAGCTGCAGGAGTTTCTGGATATCGTAGTTCTGAGCGCGGCGGATCTCCTGAGTTTGGGGGGGATTATCGCGATTATGCTGGCGACGAATTGGAGTCTGTCGGCGTGGGCGTTCATTACGCTGCCTGTTCTGTTGTGGGTTATCTGGGTGTGGCAGCGGCATGCGAGGCCGGCTTTTCTGCGGGTGCGCGTCGCTATTTCCAATGTGAACGCCTCGCTTGCGGAGAATCTTGACGGGGTTCGCGTTGTGCAGAGCATGAACAGGCAGAGGGAGAATCTTGCGGCGTTCAATGCGCTGAACAGGCGGCATCTGGACACGAATCTGAGCGCGCAGCGGCTCTCGTCGTCGCTGATGCCGGCGGTTGAGATGTTCATGTCGTTCAGCCTTGCGGCGGCGATCATTGTGGGGGGGCGTCTTGTGCTGGGCGGGGCGCTTGGGGCTGGTCAGCTTATTCAGTTCACGCTGTACATACAGCGGTTCTTTGATCCTATCCGGAGCCTTACGCAGCAGTTCACGCAGTTGCAGCGGGCGATGGCGTCGGGAGCCCGCATCTTCGATCTTCTGGACGTTGATCCGGATCTGTTCGACGCTGAGGACGCTGAGGATATGCCGCCGATTCGAGGGGCTATCCGCTACGAGGACGTTTCGTTCGCCTACGAGCCGGGCAAGGCGGCGCTGAGCGACATTTCGCTTGACATCGAGCCGGGGCAGACGGTGGCGCTTGTGGGGCGCACGGGAGCGGGGAAGACGACGATGGCGGCACTGATTTCGCGATTCTATGATGTGGGCGCGGGGAGGATTACGATCGACGGGCGCGATGTGCGCTCGGTGAGGCGCGGTTCGCTGGCGCGACAGATGGGGATCGTGCTTCAGGATCCGTTTCAGTTCTCGGGGACGGTGATGGAGAACATCCGCTACAACCATCCCGAGGCGAGCGACGAGAGGGTTTACGAGGCGGCGCGGGCTGTTGGGATTCACGGCCACATCATGAGTCTGCCGGACGGGTATGAGTCGATGATGGAGGAGCGCGGGGGGAATATGAGTCTGGGGCAGCGTCAGCTTGTGAGTTTTGCCCGGGCGCTTGTGGCGGATCCGCGCGTTATCGTTCTCGACGAGGCGACGGCGAGCGTTGATACGCAGACGGAGCAGCTTATTCAGGAGGCGATAGGGCGTCTTTTGGAGGGTCGCACGGCTGTTGTCATTGCGCACCGGCTGTCGACGATCCGGAACGCCGACAAGATTGTGGTGATGGATAAGGGGCGGATCGTTGAGCTGGGGAATCATGATGAGCTCGTTGCGCTGGGGGGGCTGTACGCCCGGCAGCATGAGCTGCATGCTCGCCTGGCGGCGAGCGGGGTCAAGCGCAAGGACGCTCCCGCCAACGAGTTCGACGACGAGCTTCCTGACGTGACGCCGGACGCGGCAGGCGCCGCGTCGGCGCAGGGTTAGCGCGGCCGGAGCGAGGGAGCTGTTCGGGGGTTAGAGCGCAGGGGCGAGGCGGACGTCGAGGACGCGCTCCGCCCACGCTGCGACGCGGAGGAGTTTGGCCTCGTTGAAGGGGGCGCAGGCGAGTTGCACGCCGAGGGGCAATCCGTCGCTCGATAGGCCGATGGGCAGGGAGATGCTCGGGAATCCGGTGAAGCTCCAGGGGCTCTGGAAGCGAGTGTCGCCGGTTTGGGCACGGTCTTTGGGGGCGGGTCCGGAGGCGGTTGGGGTCAGCAGGGCGTCGACCGATTCGAGGGCTTTGCCGGCGAGCGATTGGGCTTCGCGGCGGTAGCCGGCGGCGGCGACGTAGTCGCGCGCGGTGTGGGCGTAGCCGTTCTGCAGGTATACGGTGATCTTGGGGCCGTAGAGGCGCTCGTTGCCCTCGTAGAGTGGGGCGTGCCATACGGCCATCTCCGACTCTTGCATAGTGCGGTGTGCGTTGTAGGAGCGGGCGAAGTCGATGCCGGGGTCGACCTCTTCGATGAGGGCGCCGGCGTGTGCGAGCTTCTGCGCGGCTTCTTCGGTGAGGAGGCGGGTTTCGGCGTCGGACTCTTCGTAGAACCAGCCTCGCATAAGGCCGAGGCGGGGCGGGGCGTCGGAGCCGCGGGCGGCGGCGATGTAGTCGTGGACGGGGGCGTCGGCGGAGCAGGGGTCGTTGGGGTCGTGTCCGGCGAGGGCGCTGAGGAGTAGGGCGGCGTCTTCGACGGTTCGGACGAGGACGCCGACGTGGTCGAAGGATGCGGCCATAGGGATGACGCCGAGGCGGGAGATGCGTCCGAAGGTTGGCTTGAGTCCGACGACGCCGTTGTATGCGGCTGGCCGGAGCACGGAGCCGACGGTTTGCGAGCCGAACGCCCAGGGGATCATACGGGCGGCGACGGCGACTCCTGATCCGGCGCTGGAGCCGCCGGGGGTGTGCTCGGGGTTCCAGGGGTTGAAGCTGGGGGCAGGGTCGCCGTCGGCGAATTCGGTGGTGTGGAGTTTGCCGAGGAGGATGGCGCCGGCGTTGCGGGCGAGCGTAATGGGGGCGGCGTCGGCGTTTGGGACGCGATCGGCCCATATTTTCGAGCCGGCGGCGGTGCGGATTCCGGCGGTGTCGAAGATATCTTTGGCGCCGTAGGGGACGCCGGCGAGGGGTCCGGTTGGGGCAGAGCCGGCGTCCGCCTGCCGGGCGGCGTCGAGGGCTTGCTCCGGGAGGAGGGTAGCCCATGCCTGGAGGGTTGGTTCGAGTGCGGCGATGCGGGCGAGGAGGGATTCTGTGAGTTCCAGGGAGGAGAGGCGCCGCGCAGCGACGGCGCTGGCGGCTTCGGCGAGCGAGAGTTCGTAGGGTTCGGGCACGGGAGCTACCGCGCTCGTTTGGTGAATCCGAACCTGACGCGTCTGCCGTTGCGCGATTCGTCCTGCTTGCTTACGCGGGCGATGAATTGCGCTGTGGTCTCGGCGGGTTTCTCTCTCTTCGGTTTCTTGATGCGGGGCATAGGGCACCTGCGGGCGAGTGTTGGGGGGAGTATATCAGGGGAGGGGGCGCGAGGGGCTGGGGGAGGAGTTTGGGGGGAGAGCTTGCGGTGGGGTTATTCGAGGTGGCCGGTGTCGTTCCAGGTGGCGAGGGCGGGTTGTCCGCGGCGGAGGCGGATGGCGGAGATGCTGCCGGAGGCGAGAGGGCCAAGCGTCCAGTAGGAGTCGTAGGGGAGGTCGAGGAGGCGAATGGCAAGGGCGCGGAGGGCTGCGCCGTGGCCTACGACGAGGATGTTGTGGGCTGTGTGTCCACGCAGGAGGGAATCGGCGAATGGTCCGCAGCGGTCGAGCAGGTCGCGGTAGGATTCGCCGCCGGGGGGTCGGTAGTCGAGGTCGCGCGGGGCGCCGGCGATGGGGCTTCCGGCATCGGTTTTGGCGATTTCGCTCCAGGTCATTCCCTCGAACTTGCCGAATGCGATTTCGCGCAGGGAGGGGTCGATGCGGAGGTTGTTGGGGGCGGACTCGTTTGCGGCGATGATCATATGGGCGGTTTCGCGGACTCTGCTGAGGTCGCTTGCGTAGACGGCGTCGAAGCGGCGGGCTGCGAGGCGGGCGGCAGCGCGCTCGATCTGGCGTCGGCCTTGCTCGCGCAAGGGGATGTCGGTCTGGCCCTGGACGCGCTGTTCGGCGTTCCATTGCGTCTCGCCGTGGCGGACGAGGAGCCATTCGGTCATGGGGTTGTTCTCCTGTTCGTTAGCGCGCGGTATGGGAAGGACGGGAGCCACTCGGCTACGGGGCGGCTATCCCGAGCGGATAGTTGGGGCAGGGCGCTGGGTGGAGGGCATTCGGTCAAGGGGTTAGTCCTGGGGCCTTGGGGCTGGGTTGGCGCTGTCGATAGCCGCGTTGCGTCCTTCCCACCAGGAGGTGATGGCGTCGAGTTCGGCGAGGTCGTTTTGGGAGAGCTTGCAGTCTGCGGCGCGGACGTTGAGGTCGACGTGTTCGGGTCGGTCGAATCCGGCTAGGGCGAGGGCGACTTCGGGATGGGAGATGACCCATGCGAGGGAGATCTCGGCCATTGTGCGGCCGCGCTCGCTGGCGAATGCGCGAAGCTGGGGCACGAGGTGCTCGACTCTGTCGGAGCGAATCCGGGTGGCGATGCCGGCGGGGGCTTTGTCGGCGCGGCTGCCCTTGGGGAAGGGTTGTCCGGGCTCGTACGCTCCGGCGAGCCATCCGCCGGCGAGAGGGAAGTAGGCGAGGAGGGACTTGCGGTAGGCTCGGCAGAACGGGAGGAGTTCGGGCTCGGGGTGGCGGAAGAGGAGGCTGTAGTGGTTCTGGGTGGATTCGAACTCTGCGAAGTTGTGGGCACGGGAGACGGCGATTTCCTCATGCCATCGCCAGGAGGCGGTGTTGCAGTTGCCGATGTAGCGGACTTTTCCCTGGAGGACGAGGTCATTCAGGGCGCCGAGCATCTCCTCGTGGGGGATCTCGGGGCTGGAGAAGTGGACCTGGAAGAGGTCTATGTAGTCGGTTTGGAGATTGCGGAGGGCTTCTTCGCATCGGGCGACGATGCGGTCGCGCGGGGATTGCCGGCCGAGGTTGCGGAAGTTGAATTTGGTTGAGAGGCAGATCTGGGCGCGCAGGCCGCGGAGGGCGTTGCCGAGGAGTTCTTCGCTCTGTCCCTGGCCGTAGACGTCTGACGTGTCGAAGAAGTTGACGCCGAGGTCGAGGGCGCGGCGCACTACGGCGGTTGTTTCGTCCTGGCCGAGGAAGGGCGGGCCGAAGGGGTAGCCTCCTGCGCCGATGACGGAGACTTGGAGGTCTGTTTGTGCGAGGCGGCGGTATTCCATAGGCGCGTCGCCGGCTACTCCGTTGGTTGGCCGGGAAAGACGAGGGACTTGATGACGACGGGGGCGGCGCCTGAGGAGGGGATGAGTTCGCCGATGTCGATGTAGTCGAATTCGCGGAGTTCGACGCCGTCGATGGAGACGATGGGGTTGGGGAGTTGGAGTTCCTCGCGGAGGTGGAGGCCGAGGAGTCCGCCGATGTCGCCGTCGCTTACGAGGATGAGCGGGTTGCCTTTGTCGAGCAGCTGCCGGAGGGCGGAGGCGATGCCTCGGGAGAAGGCGTCGAGGCGGGCGAAGGTTGCGGAGCCGCCCCATCGGAAGGCTACGGCGACGGGCGATTCGGCGTCGTGGAGGTCGAGCCGCGTGAGGGCGGCGCGGGCGGCTTGCTCGATGGCGCTGGGGTCGAGGTCTGGGAGGGAGAGGTCGAACTCGGGGGTCATTACGGGGATGTTGCGGATGGGTGCGGCGTTGATGGGAGAGATGAAGATTGTGCTTCCGCTGACCTGGACGGTGTACTGTGAGGCTCCGACGACGGTGGCGCGGATGCCGGCTTGGGGCATCATTGTGATGGCGCCGAGCTCTTTGACGCGCTCGCGGGCGGCCTTTGCGAGGAGGGGGCCGAGGTCGCCGAAGGAGCTTTTCTCGCGGCCGTAGATGAATTCGGCGACGCCTCCTGAGAAGATGACGGCGTCGATCGGCCCCTTGTGGGTTAGTTGCGGCAGACGGAGCAGGGGTTTCGTTGATTCGGAGACGCCGTTGCGGAGGACGACTTCCATAAGGCGATCCATCATTCGGTCGACGATGGCGTTCTTGTGGGGCTCTGAGAGCTGGGCGCCGATCTCGGCCTGGACGCCGGCTTCGCTGGCGTAGAGGCGTCCGGCTTGTTCGACGCGGGTGATGATGTTGTTTTCGTCGAAGGCGAGGAGCCGGGCACCAACGTCGATGGCGGAGACTTCGAGGGTTTTGCCGCCTTTGCAGATGGCGATTTTGCTGGTGCCGCCGCCGATGTCGATGTTCATAACGACGCCGGTGACGCGTTCGGATTCGCCGATGGCTCCGGAGCCGTGAGCGGCCATTGTGGCTTCGAGGCCGTCGCCGGCGCTGACGGCGACGAATTTGCCGGCTTCTTGGGCGAAGAGGTCGGCGATGGCGCGGGCGTTGCGGCGGCGGACGGCGACGCCGGTGAGGATAAGGGCGCCGGTGTCGATCTGCTCCCGGCGGAGTTTGGCGGCCGCGTACTGCGCGTTGATGAACTGTCCGAGGGAGGCGGCGTCGATGGTTGCGCCGTCGTCGATGTATGGAGTGAGGAGGATGTCGGATTCGTGGAGGACTGTTCGTTTGACGATGACGTAGCGGGTGTTTCGGCGCTCGAGTTCGAGCCTGGAGAAGACGAGGTGGGATGTTGACGATCCGATGTCGACGCCGACGCTGGCGAGTTGCAACTCTTCTTCGCCCATAAACGAGCGTTCGGAGCCGGTGAAGCCTTCGCGGCGTTGAGTCATGAGCCTCCAGTGTTCGGCGCAGGGGAGCTGCGGGTCTGACTGCGCCCGGGCGCGGGAAGGGCTGTGGCCGAATCGTGCGCAGCGGGAGGCGGTCAAAGGGGGGCGGGATGCGGGATGGGCGCGCCTCCGAGCGGCGGCGCACAGGGGAGTGTAGGAGCGCGCTCTTGGGGGTGTCAAGGAGAGGTCTGGCGGGCGGCGTTTGCAGTGGGAATCGTCAACGGGGCGGGGCGTCTGCTGCGGCCCAACGAGCATGCGGTCAGGGGGAGAGAAGCCGAGGGGGCGGGGGGGCTCTGAGCGCGGCGTTGCTTCGGCGCGGGACGGCGGCTTACCCCTTGATGCGCGGAAGGGCGCTCACCTCCGGCTACTGCTCGTTGCTGTTGAGAGGCTTACGCTTTGAGGGCGCTGAGATGCTCTTTGCGCAGTTTGGCGACTTTGGGCGCGATGATGAACTGGCAGTAGGGCTGGCTGCTGTTGCGGCGGAAGTACTGCTGGTGGATCTCTTCCGCCTCATAGAACGCGGTGAAGGGGGTTACTTCGGTTACGATGGGGTTCGGCCATAGGCGCTGTTCGGCGAGGCGGGCGATGACGTCTTCGGCGACGGCGCGCTGCTCCCCGGATTCGTAGAATATGGCGGAGCGGTACTGCGAGCCGACGTCGTGTCCCTGGCGGTTCAGGGTTGTGGGGTCGTGGATGGTGAAGAAGATGTTGGTGAGCTGGCGGAATGAGACGATGTTTGGGTCGAATGCGAGGCGCACGGCTTCGGCGTGGCCGGTTGTTCCGGCGCAGACGAGTTGGTAGGAGGGCGATTCGACTGTTCCGCCGGTGTAGCCGGAGACGACGCGTTCGACGCCGCGGACTTGCTCGTAGACGGCTTCGAGGCACCAGAAGCATCCTCCCGCCAGAGTTGCTGTTTCGGTCGCCATAGCATCGAGCCTCCTGATTGGGCGCTTGCGGAGCTGAGGGGGTTGTGTTTACTTTCTTTTCCGGCGCGCCACAGCGATCAGGTATACGGAGCCTCCGCCTCCGTAGCCTTCCAGCGTGGCGAGTTCGTAGCCGTGAGCGTCGAGTTCGTTCAGCCACTGGGCGAGCTTGGGGGCTTTGTCGCGTTCGATTTCGTAGGTGATGTACTCGTCGCCGACTACGCCGCCTTGCCCTTTTGGGGGCTTCGCTTGGCTGTCCATTCCGCGGAGATCCATCTGCGCAGTCCTCCTTAGCGCTCTATGCGGGTGTAAGCGCGCGACTGCGCAGGACTCTGCCGGGGTATGCGCCGGTGTGCTTGCCTTCTTCCAGGAGCGTCTGGCCGTTGACGATGGTGTAGTCGACGCCGGAGGCTCGCTGGCGGAGGCGCGTGAGGCCGCCGGGGAGGTCGTTCACCTCGTCGGGGTCTTCCGCGCCGACGGTTTCGGGGTCGAAGATGACGGCGTCGGCGGCGAATCCGGGGCGGAGCAGTCCGCGGTCGTGGAGGCCATAGATCGAGGCTTGCATAAAGCTGAGCTTGCGGACGGCATCTTCGAGGGAGAGGGCGGCTTCTTCGCGGACCCAGCGTCCGAGCACGAGGGTGCTGTAGCCGTAGCCGGCTTCGAATACGACGTGAGCGCCTGCGTCGGACAGACCGATGAGGGTGTAGGGGCTGGCGATGAGCTTGCCCATTACGCCGCCGTCGCCGCCGGACTGGCTGTTCTGCAGCCCTGTGCCGAGTTCTTCGTCGAGCATGAGGTCGAGGAAGGCGTCGATGACTTCCTTGTTCTGGGCGCGGGCCATATCCGCGACGCTCATTTCCTGGAAGGGGCGGTTGCGTTCTTTCAGCGTTCGCGTGATGAAGATGCGCTCCCAGTTGACGGGGAGGACGCCGATTGGGAGGTTTGCGCCGTCGACGGACTCGGCTCGGAGCTTCTCGCGCACGGATGGGTCGCGGAAGGCTGCGGCTTTCGCGTCGAGGGAGCCGAGCATCACGTCGCGCCAGGTTGGCATACGGTCGAACATTTGGGCGTTGCGCATCGTGAATCGCTGCGCCGCTGGGCGGGGGTTGACGACGGGGTAGATTTGGCGGCCCTCGGCGATGCGCTGCTCGACGATTTCGAGGTGGGATTTCCAGCGTTCGGGGTCGTTGGAGTTGTAGACGATCTGGTTGTAGACGACGGGTCGCTGCGCTTGCTCGCCGAGTTTGGAGGCGAAGCCGTCGCGGATCTCCAGGGGGTAGGCGGCGCCGCACTGGACGACGCCGGCGCCGACGTCGCGCAGCGCGGTCGCGAGTTCGTAGAGTTCGTCGACGGGGGGGACGATGCCGGGGATGGGTCGTCCGGCAAGGTCCATATGACCGCGATTGCGGTTGAAGGAGAGGCCGAGAGCGCCGTCGCGGATGGCGTCGCGGACGAGTTCTTTCATCTCCGCCATCTCGGCGGGGGTTGCTTGCTCGCGGGAGTAGGCTTCTTCGCCCATTGCCCAGCGTCGCACGGCGGAGTGGCCGACGAGGGCTCCGGCGTTCACGCCGAGCCGGCGGTCGATGAAGTCGAGGTATTCGCCGAACGTTGTCCACTCCCAGGGGATGCCTTCTTGCAGGCTCTCCATAGGGATGGCTTCGACGCGGGAGAGCATCATGGCGAGGGCTTCGCGGTCGTTGGGTTTTGTGGGGGCGAGGGTGAGGGAGCAGTTTCCGAAGATGACCGTGGTTACGCCGTGTTGCGGGGAGAAGGTGCAGAGGGGGTCCCAGGTTACTTGCGCGTCGAAGTGGCAGTGGTTGTCGATGAAGCCTGGGGCGACGACTCTGTCGGATGCGTCGATGACGCGACGGGCGGGGCCGGAGAGGCGGCCGATGTCTGCGACTTTGCCGCCGGCGACGCCGACATCTGCGATGAACGAGGGCATTCCGGAGCCGTCGGCGACTCTTCCGTTCTTGATGAGGAGGTCGTACATATCGCTCTCCTTGAGGGGGCGGGAGTTCGGGGGGGGGGGGGGGGGGTTAGGCGCTGCGCACGCCGGGCGGCAGCCAGTTCTCTGTTTTCCTGGGTCCGTAGGATCGTATGTTGAAGCGCAGGCGTCCGAGGCCGCGGCCCTCTACTTCGACGGAGTCGCCGTCGTTGATGGGCCACAGGCCGACGTGGTGCGTTCCGCACGAGACGATGTCGCCGGGGACGAGCGTGAGGCGCTGGGAGAGCCACGCGATCTGCTCGGCGACGGAGTAGGCCATCGCGGATGTGTTGTAGTTCTGCTTCAGTTCGCTGTTGATCCACGATTGCACGTGGACGTCCTGCGGGTCGGGGATCTCGTCGGCGGTGGTGATGAAGGGGCCCATTGGGCCCCAGGTTTCCTGGCCTTTGTGCAGGAAGGTGGTGCGGCGGTTGGGGATGCCGCGGGCGGAGATGTCGGCGAAGTTCGTGTATCCGAATACGTGGGAGAGGGCGGCGGACGCGGAGACGTTGCGGGCTGGTTTGCCGATGACGTAGGCGAACTCCGCTTCGGCCTGGAAGACTTGCGCCTCGGGGATGTCGGGGATGTGGACGGTGTCGTCGCAGCCGATGACGCTGCTAGTTCCTTTGTAGAAGAAGTCGAGCACGCCTCTCGCGGCTCCCTCGCGGTCGAGGTAGTTGGAGAAGGCGCAGAGGACGTTGTGGGGTCTTGGGAGGGGGGCGCGGAGTTTCACGCTGGAGAGTTCGGCGGTGTCGGCGGTTCCGGCGGCCCATTTGAGTTTGGGGCCGTATTCGTCGAATCCGGCGATGACGCGCTCCATCACCTCTTCGGGCGGGAGGATGTCTGAGTGCTCGACAGCCGACGTTACGTCGTAGACGGTGTCGCCTTGCAGCATTCCGAGCCTGTAGTCGTTGAAGAAGAGCAGCTGCACGCACACCTCCCGGGGCCGCAAGCGGCGGATGCCGCAAGGCTACGCCGCCGCGCCTGCCGGGGCAACTCCGGGCGGCGGCGTGGGCGCTCCCGCGCAGGCGGGAGCCGCTATTCAGGGATGGCGTTGTTCTGTAGGGCGTTCTGTTGTTCGTTCGCGCGGATGCGGGCGAGGGGGGCGGGCGCGCTGCGCCCGGGACCGGCGCGCCCGCCGGCGCCGCCGCTTTGCGAGGGTGTAGGATTGCGGAAGCCCGACCTGTTTGGCCGGTTCTGTTAATGAGGTCTGGAGTTTCTTTAGATCAGGGGGCGCCTGCTCGCGCATCTGCATTGCATTGACGCCGAACGACCAGCATACGGAGCCTGCCCCCGGGGATGAGAGGCCTGAGGGGGATTTTGATTGGTCGTCTGGCGACGACGCGCGGCGCAGGGTTCGGGGAGCTCGGCGGTCGGCGTACGCGACGCGGAATCTGACGACTGGGGGGGTGCGGCGCAATCTGTGGTTCCTTGCGTGGCCGCAGATGGTGGGCGGGGTTTTCAACGCGTCTGACCAGATATCTGATCTTTTCTGGGCAGGGCGCGTTGTTGGGTTCGAGGCGCTTGGGGGGATCGGGGTGGCGCAGGCGTACGGCCACCTCATCATGATGGCGCGGATGGGGCTGGATGTTGGGATGCAGGCGCTCATCTCTCGTGCAGTCGGGGCTCGCCGCATCGACTTGGCCAATCACGCGGCGCTGCAGGCGTTCACGCTGACGCTTGCGATGTCGCTCGTTCTTTCGGCGGCGGGAATTGCGCTCGCGCCTGCGCTGCTCCGTGTTCTTGGCGTTAGCGAGGCGGTTGCGCAGGCGGCGGTTCTTTACTTGCAGTTCCAGTTCGTTTCGTCGGCGCTGCAGAGTTTCCGGCAGACGACAGGCGCGGCGCTGCAGGCGGCGGGGGACGCTTTCACGCCGATGAAATCGACGATTGCGTCGCGGGCGCTCCATCTCGTCGTCACGCCGTTTCTTGTGCTTGGGTTGTTCGGGGCGCCGGAGATGGGGATCGCGGGGGCATCGGCGGCGAATGTGCTCGCACAGGTAGTGGGCGTGGGCTGGAATCTGGCGGCGCTGTTCACTGGCGCGTCGCGCTTGCACCTGAGGCTAAGCGGCTACCGCATCGATCCCGGGGTGATGAGGCGGATCGTCAAGATAGGGGCTCCGGCGACTGCGACGCAGATGGAGCGGGGGCTCTCTGAGCTCGTGCTTATCCGGCTGGTTACTCCGTTCGGGGACATCGCGCTTGCGGCGTATTCGCTCACGCGCAGGCTGGAGCGCATCACGAACATCGGCAGCCAGGGGATGGGGAGGGCGTCTGGCGTGCTGGTGGGTCAGAATCTTGGGGCGGGAGAGCCGGAGCGGGCGCGGATGACGGTGAAGTGGGCTGTGGCCTATGTGATGGTTATCCGGGGTCTCGCGGGGGCGTTCCTGATCGCGTTTCCGGGGTTCTTTGTTGGTCTTTTCAGCAGCGATCCCGAGTTCATTGAGACTGCTGTGGTGTGGCTGCGCATACAGGCGGTGGCGGGGACGCTGCTGGGCGGGGGGCAGGTTTTTCAGCAGTCGTTCAATGTTGCGGGGGACACGCTTGCTCCTATGCTGGTTACGTTCATGAGCATGTGGGTTATGGAGATTCCTCTGGCGTTCGCGCTGTCGAGGTGGACGCCGCTGGAAGGGATCGGGGTTGCGTTCGCCATCGCGGTTGCGATGCTGGCGCGCTTCTGCCTGTACGGGGGGTACTACTTCACGGGGAGGTGGCTCCGCGTCGACGTGTTCGGGAAGGCGGATGCTCCTGCGCCTCCGAGCTGAGCGAACGCTGGCGCGGAGCGCGGCGGATGTGGGCGCCGGCGCGGCTCGCGGCGTAGAATGCCGTCGCCGCTAATCAGCGCCAGCGGGCGCGGTAGAGAGCGGTAGAGAGAGGAGCGCTATGAAAGCTGCAGTGTTGCCGGGCGTGGACGAGGCTCTCGCCATCGAGGAGTTCTTGACTCCTGATGTTGGGGATGACGATGTGCTGATTGAGGTTGCGGCTTGCGGCGTCTGCCATACGGATCTGAAGGTGCAGGATGGTTCGATACCGACGAGCTTTCCCGCGGTGTTGGGCCACGAGGTTTCGGGGACGGTTGTGGGAGCCGGCATCGGCCAGCGCGAGCATTTCCGCGATGGGGATCGGGTTACTGTCGGGATGCGGTTCCGCTGCGGGCGGTGCGAGTTCTGCGCAACGGGGCTGCCGAACCTCTGCCAGCAGATGCCCTTGGGATCTCCGTATCGCAAGGCGGATGGAGCCGCGGCCACGCGGTGGAACGTTGGGGGCTTCACGCAGTTGCTGTCGGTTCCGGCGTACATGGTCTTTCACTTGCCGGAGGGGGTGGATCTTGTGGAGTCGAGCATAGTGGGGTGCCGGGTTACGACTGCGTATAACGCGGTGAAGAACGGGGCGCATCTCGCGCCGGGGGAGTCGGCGATGGTTATCGGGTGCGGCGGGGTGGGGTTGAACATCATTCAGCTGTTGCGTCTCTTTGGAGCCTACCCGATTGTTGCGGTGGATGTTGTGGGCAGCAAGCTGGAGGCGGCGAAGAATTACGGGGCTACGCATGTGGTCGACGCTAACGCTGACGATCCGGTGGAGGCGACGATGGAGATTACGCGCGGGGGAGCGCGGAAGACGTTCGAGGCGATCGGGAATCCGGCGACTGCCGATCAGGCGGTGAGGGCGACGAGGCCTACGGGGACGGCGACTATCGTGGGGGCGATGCCGCCGGGGGACATTGTTATTCATGATTCGCGGTTCGCGTTCAAGGAGATCAAGGTTACCGGCGTGGCTATGCGCCGGACGAGCGATGTGACGGAGACGCTGGAGCTGGTCGCTCAGGGGCGCATCGATATCGGTTCGTTCATCACCAGGCGTTACGGGTTCGAAGAGATCAACACGGCGATTCAGGATGTTCATCACGGGGATGTGCTGATGGGGGTTACGGTTTGGAATTAGAGGGCGGGAGCCCGGAAGGAGCGAGGAGATGACGCAAGCGTTCAGGGCTTTGAGCGCAGGGGCGCAAGGCATCGGGGGGCATCTGGCTTTTGTTGAGCCTGTTCCCCAGCGGGTTCGCGTGATGTTCGCGGGGGAGACGATTGCCGACAGCGCTCGCGCTGTTGCGATGCAGGAGACGGGACACGCTCCGGTTTACTACTTTCCGATGGACGATGTGAGGATGGATCTGTTCGAGGCGACCGACAACTCGACGCATTGACCGATCAGGGGAGACGCTCGGTATTGGAGCGTCAAGGTTGGAGAGCGGGTTGCCGAGAATGCTGTTTGGAACTATGCGGCGCCGCTGGAGGGGTGCATCGACGTTCGGGAGTACGTCGCGTTCTACTGGAACAAGGTGGACGCGTGGTTCGAGGAGGACACGCAGGTATTTGTTGGTCCGAAGGATCCTTACACGCGGGTGGACTGTTTGGAGAGCTCGCGGAATGTGAGCGTCGTCATCGGCGGGGAGACGGTGGCGCAGAGCGATCGGCCGGTTATGCTGATCGAGACGGGGCTGCCGCATCGGTACTATCTGCCGGCGAAGGATGTGAGGATGGAATTGCTTCGTTTGAGCGAGCGCGCGGTTGGGTCGCCTTACAAGGGGGAGGCGCGGTATTTCCACGCGCAGATCGGCGATGAGCTGCTGGAGAATGTGGCGTGGACGTATCGCTATCCGACGCAGGAGGCGGCGGCCATTGCCGGCTACATCTGCTTCCCGCAGGGGAAGGTCGATATGTATGTCGACGGGGAGTTGGAGCCGAGGCCGAGGACGCGCTGGGACTAGTTTGCTACTGGCCGCGCGGCGGCTTCTGCGCGGATGGCGGCGCGTGAGGTGGTGGAGGGCGTTCTCGCGCGCGGGGTTGACGCCGGCGGGGCTATTTGCGAATATTCGCAACAACATGTTGTCGCAAGACTCCGTTAACCCCGCTAACACCGCGGATAACGCTGCGGACGCTATCAAGGCTGCGGGTCGCCGCGTTACTGTGCAGCGCGCCGCGGTGATGGACGCTATCCGCGAGATTGGCGGCCACGCGCCGGTTGACCGGATCGTTGCGCGTTTGCGGGAGAGCCATCCGCAGATCGACATTGCCACGGTCTATCGCACGGTGGATCTGCTTGGACGCCTCCACATCATCAATGAGGTGCGGGTCGGCGATGTGAGCCACTACGAGTACGCGGCTCCCGGCAGTCATCACGGGCATATGGTGTGCGAGCACTGCGGCGAGACTTTTCATCTGCCGCCCGAGCATCTTCGGGAGCTGCGCGATCGGCTGCGGGCCGACGCCGGGTTCGATCTGCACGCTGAGCATCTGACGCTGAGCGGGCTGTGCAGGGAGTGCGTCAGGGATGTCGCACATTCGCATAGCGGGCACTCGCATGCTCCGGGGCGCCGCGACGCTCACGCGCGGGGCGGCGTCGCGGCGAGCGACGAGCCGCCGACTGGTCAGAGGCCTGCGCGCAGGGGTTCGGAGCAGCGGGGAGGATAGGGAGGGTAGGGAATGGCAGGGATTGCTCAATCGCACGGGAACGGAGGCAGCTATGCTGGATGCTAGCGCTGGGGTCTGGGGGGCGCTTGCGCTTGGTTTCCTGCTGGGTCTGAAGCATGCTACGGACGCGGATCACGTTGTTGCTGTAACGACGATCGTTGCGGAGCGCCGCAACCCGCTGCGGGGAGTGTGGGTCGGCGCATCGTGGGGTCTGGGGCACACTGCTCCTTTGCTAGCGCTTGGGGTTGCTATTCTCGCGCTTAGAGAGACGCTTCTCGACGGGTATGAGTCGATTGCGCCGGTATTTGAGTTCGGGGTGGGGATTATGCTTGTTCTGCTAGGCGCGCAGACGCTTTATAACCTCAGGAGACGGCGTCTTCACGTGCACAGCCATTTGGAGGCGGGTTATCCGCATGTGCACATTCACGGAACGCACCGGAGCGGGCAGGAGGGGGATGCGGAAGCTCAGCACGGACTGGGCAGGATCGGCCCTCCGGAGCTCCGGGTGAAGTCGTTCTGGGTCGGGGCGGTGCACGGGCTTGCTGGCAGCGCGGCTGTGATATTGCTGCTCTTGTCTGAGGTGGAAGGGTTGTGGGTTGGAGTCGGCTATCTGGCGCTCTTCGGAGTGGGGACGATTATCTCGATGGGGGCGCTGACTGTCGTGCTGGGGGTTCCTTTCGCGTTCACGGATCGCGCGCCGACGCTGAGCAGGGCGGCTGCGAGCGTCGCAGGGGCGGTAAGCGTGGCTTTCGGGGTCGCGCTGATGCTGGAGATTGCCCTCGGCGCGACGATTATTCCGCTGTAGCGCTTCCGCCTAGCCTTGCGTCCGGGGCGGGCGCTGCTGTTCGCTGCTGGCGGAGGGCGCCTGCCGGGGCCTTGGTTGTCCGTCGCGCGCGGGCTGTGTAGGCTCTTGGCGCTGGGGGGAGGCGGGAGGCTCCACTATGGCGAATATCGATCTTGCGGGGAGGGTCGCCATTGTTACGGGCGCGAGCCAGGGCATAGGGCGCGCTATCGCGACGGGGCTTGCCGAGCACGGCGCGGACATCGTTGCCGTCGCCCGCGAGCCGGAGCCGGTCGAGGGCGGCTCGGAGCGCATCCATCGTTCTCTTGGGCCGGTCGCCGCCGATATCGAGGCGATGGGGCGGCGGGCGGTTAGCGTCGTGGCTGATGTGCGCGATCCTGCGCAGGTTGAGGAGATGGCGGCGAGCGCGCTGCGGGCGTTTGGGCGCGTCGATATTCTCGTTAACAATGCGGGGGCGACGTGGGGGGAGACGTTCAAGATGGCGCCGCTGCTCGAACTCTCGCCTCGCGACTTTCAGGAGTGCGTCCGCCTGAATCTGCAGAGCGTGTTTCTGTGCAGCTGCGCGGCGGCGCCGTGGATGATCGAGCAGGGGGAGGGCTCGATTGTGAATCTTGCGTCGATATCGGGGCAGGGCGCGAGCGCGAATAACGGGGCCTACGGCGCCGCGAAAGCGGGGGTTATCTCGCTTACGCGGACGATGGCTATCGAGTGGGCGCCGGTGCGGGTGAATGCTGTTGCGCCGGGGACGGTTGACCACGCCGACAGGGCGGCGGCGCATCCTTACGCTCGCGGCCGGGCGCCTGTCTCGCAGACTGCCGCGCTCGGGCGCGCCGGCGCTCCGGAGGAGATTGCGGCGGCGGTTCTCTTTCTGGCTTCCAGCGCCGCGTCGTACGTAACTGGGGCGGTACTCGATGTGAATGGCGGACGTCTCGCGTAGGGGCGCCGCGAAAGGAGTTGCTGTGGCTACTGAGACGAGGCTGCGCGTTATCGACGCTGACGCTCACGTAACCGAGTCCCCCCGCACCTGGGATTACCTGGAGGGCGACGAGGAGCGGTATCGTCCGTCCCTCTACGCTTCGCCCGACGCTCCGCTTCGGGAGTTCTGGATGATCGACGGCAAGGTGCGGGGGACGAGGCTTCCCTCGCTGTCGGAGAAGCAGCTCGAGGAGCTCTCCAAGCGCTCCGGGTATGAGGTTACGACGCCGCTTGCCGCTCGTGAACTGGATGATGTGCAGCTGCGGCTCGCGCATATGGACGCTCTTGGCATCGACGTGCAGACGCTTCACAACAGCCTGTGGATTACGCAGGTTGCGGACCGTCCTGAGCCGGAGGTTGCTCTGTGCCGGGCGTGGAACCGCTGGATGGCCGCGGCGTCCGCGCAGGGGGAGGGGCGTCTGAAGTGGACGTGCGTCGTGCCGACGATGACGCTCAGCGAGTGCGCGCGGGAGATGCGGGCGGCTCGCGATCAGGGCGGGGTGGGGGTGTGCTTGCGCGCGCACGAGGCGGGGAGGCATCTCATTGATCCTTATTTCTACCCGCTGTATGAGGAGGCGGAGCGGCTCGATATGGCTGTGATCGTGCACGTTTCGAATGCGGATCCGTGGCTGGCCGAGCGCCTGAAGTCGCCGTACGATTTTGGGTCGAGTTTCTCGCCGTTGCGTGTGCCGACTGTTACGAGCTGCCACGAGTACATTATGAGCGAGGTTCCGTTGTTGTTTCCGAAGTTGAGGTGGGGGTTCATCGAGGTGAGCGCTCAGTGGGTTCCGTGGGTGGTGAAGGAGGCGCGGCGGCGCGGGCGAAAGCTTGGGCGCAAGCTTCCGGACGATCTGTTCGCCGAGTACCGCATCTACGCCGCATGCGAGACGGACGATGATCTGCCATTCGTTATCAAGTACGCGGGCGAGGACAACATTGTTATCGGAACGGACTACGGGCATACGGACATTTCGAGCGAGACCGACGCGATAGGGGTGTTCCGCGAGACGGTGAACGACATCGACGAGTCGGTGAAGCAGAAGATCCTTGCGTCGAATCCGGCGCGCCTCTATGGCTTGTAAGGTTGCGCGGGGGCTCCGCTACGCGGAGGAGGGGAGAGGGCGCGACGGATTCGCCCGCAGCGAAGCCGCGCGTTTGGGCGCTTCGCAGGCCTTGGGAGGGTCTCAGGGGATGACGCCGGAGACGCAGGGTTGTTCATCGAACGCCCACAGTTGCGCGAGCAGGGCGCTGGCGCGCTCGGCGGTAAGAACTCCGGCGGCGAGGGAGCGGAACTTGGCTTCCAGCTCGGCGTCCGAGAGGGGGTTGGCGGCGTTCCCGCGGGCGTTCTTGATGTTGACGGAGTAGAGCGCGCCGGCGGCTTCGGCCTCGATGCTCGCCGCCTGCGCGGCGGGGAAGCGCGCGGTCATTGCGGGGTCTTCGTGGACGGAGACGCGTTTCATAAGCTCCTGAGCCGCGGGGTCGGCGATGCGTTCGTCCGTGAACTGCGGGGCGGCGACTTCGCCGTCGAGGAGCGCAACGGCGACGAGGTAGGGGATCGAGTGATCGGCGGTCTCGCGGTCGCGCACTCGCCACTTGTGTGGGTCGGCTGAGCTGGTTACGGCCTGGCGGTAACTGGCGACGCGAATAGCGTCGGGGAGGGTTCCGCGGAGCTTGTTTCGGAGTTCGAGCGCGGCCCAGATGGCGGCCTGGGCGTTGAATTGCGCCGGAAAGGCTTTGATGCTGGTGAGGGTAGTGTGGAACGGGATATCCGCTCCGCCGAGGGCTGGGAGAGGGGTTCGCGCGCCGAGGATTCCTGCAAGGCCGCTGTCGGCGTAGAAGGCTTCGGCGGGGCCGGTCATACCGCGGGCGGCGAGGCGCGCGGCGAAGACGCCGGCCTGGGCGGCGTTGGCGGCGGAGCCGGCCTTCCACATCGATAGCTGTCCGTCGCGGACGATTTTGAGGCTTATGTTTGATGAGAGGGCGATGGAGATGGCGTGGGCGGCGCGCTGGGCGTCGAGCGCGAGCGCTTTGGCCGCGCCTGCGGCTGAGCCGATGGCCACGTGGAGGGAGTGGTCGATCAGCTTGGCGGAGGGCTTGTGCTGCTCGTTGAGTCCGCAGAAGACCTCGTAGGCCGCGACCATCGCGACGAGGGCGTCGCGTCCGCTCAGGCCGAGCGCGTCGGACAGCGTGAGCACGGGGGCGATGGTGTCGCTTGGGTGTCCGCCCTCGAGGGCGAAGTAGGTGTCGTTGAAATCGAGGTAGCGGACCATCAGTTCGTTGGCGAACGCGGCGAGTTCGGGGGTTGTGCGCTCGCCGGAGAGCCATACGCGGGCGGGGGGTGAGGAGGACGCCTCGCGCGCCAGGTCTCGCGCGATGGCGACAGGGGCGCTGTCGCTTCCTCCGAGGGCGCAGCCTATAGTGTCGACGAGGCGGGCTTTCATTCCGTGGAGGGCTGGCTGGGGGATGTCGTCGTAGGCGAGTCGGGCGACGTAGCGGCTCAGGTGGTCGGCGAGGGCATCCATAGCGGGGGCATCGTATCAGGCTTGTTGTTGCGCGCCGGCGGCGAGGGCGGGCTATCCCGCGCCAGCGCGGGGAATGCGGCGCTGCCGCCGCGCGGCGGCGGCGAGGACGACCATTCCCGCCGCAGCGCCGATGGTGGCGGACGCTGCCGCTATGGCGAGAGGGCTGGGTCCGGCTGCGCCTATCTGGGCAACGCGGTTGGCGAATTCCTCGCTGACGAACACGCGCCCGTCGGATGCGACCGCCACTGATGTGGGGGAGACGAGACCGCCGCGTACAACCTCGACGCCATCGGGCGACCAGCGGACGAGCCTGCCGGGCAGTTCTGCGGCGTGCTGGTAGCCTCGCTCAGCAAGCGCGCTGAGGTTGTTGCTGAACTCTGTGACGAGTAGCGAGCCGTCGGCGTCGAACGCCGCGTCTGTCGCCGATGTGAAGCCGTCGGCGTAGATGGTTGTCTCGCCCGGGTCTGTAGCGTCGTTGTCGTTGTTGGCGTCTTGAACGCGGAATACGACGGCTCCGCGCGGCGGGTGAGGCAGCCCGCTGAGGGTTGCGACGTAGAGTGCGCCGTCGGGGCCGCGCGCGAGGCCGGTCGGGACGGCCTGGGCGCTCCCCGCGGGGAGAGGTCCGAGCGGGGCATAGGTCGTTACCTCGCCTGCTGGGGAGACGCGCAGGATGCTGTTCCATCCGGCGTCGCTGACGAGCAGGCTGCCGTCGGGCTCTACGGCGAGGTCGTAGGGATTCGTGAGGAGGTTGGGGGGTTCAAGGCCGGTGGGGTCTTGACCGGTGAGGGGGGTTGGCTGGCCGTTCGGTTCGAGCCGGTAGGCTTCGCGGAATCCCTTGTCGCGGTACTCGCCGACGACGAAGTAGACGGCGCCGTCGGGGCTCTGGGCGACGCCTGAGGGGCCGACGGTGTAGACGCCCTCGTTGAAGTTTCCGGTAACGGCGCGGAGGTTGCCGGCAAGGGTTAGGAGACGTCCGTCTGACGTGAATTTCCGGATGCGACCGCCGCCCTCGGCGATGAGCAGGCCGCCGTCGGGCAGGGGGAACAGTCCTCGCGGGGCGTCGAGGCCATCGATGACGAGAGGGTCGTCGTTGAGGGTCGCGGCGAGTCCGGCGAAGGCTGCTGCTGCGGCGACAAGCGCGGCGAGCAGCGCTGAGAGGAATCGAAGTCTTGTCATTGAGAGTGGGGGCGAGGCGGGGGGTTGGCGCCGAGGGTGGGATTCGAGGGTTGGCGCCGAGGGCTGGCGCCGGGGGTGGGATTCGAGGGTTGGCGCCGAGGGTTGGTGCCGAGGGTGGGATTCGAACCCACAAGTCCGTGGACTGCGGAGTTTAAGTCCGCTGCGTCTGCCGGTTCCGCCACCTCGGCTCGCGGGTAGAGTATATGCGCCGGATGGGCGCGCGCTAAGATGAGAGTATGACGGGCTTGCCGTACCGGAGCATTCCGAGCGTCGACCGTGTGCTTGCTGACTCTGCGCTTGTCGAGGTTCTGGCGGAGAGCCGGCGCGACATCGTTGTCGAGGCTGTGCGCGAGCGGTTGGCTCTGGCGCGGTTGGCCATTGGGCGAGGGGAGCCGGCGCCGTCCGCGTCGGAGGTTGCGGAGGCGGCGGCTGGACGGTTGCGCGCTGCATGGGCGAGCTGGCCGTCGCCGGTTCTGAACGCAACGGGGGTCATTCTGCATACGAATCTTGGGCGCGCTCCGCTCTCGGAGGAGAGTTTGCGCGCTGTGTCCGCCGCCGCGAGGGGCTATGCGGACCTGGAGTTCGATCTTGCGGATGGTAAGCGCGGTTCGCGGTATTCGGCCATCGCGGGGTTGCTGCGGCAGCTGATGGGAGCCGAGGACGCTCTTGTGGTGAACAATAATGCGGGGGCGATGCTGCTCGGACTTGCGAGCTTGGCGGCGGGCAGGGAGGTTGTTGTGTCCCGCGGCGAAGCGAGCGAGATCGGAGGGGGGTTCCGGATCCCTGACGTGCTCGCGCAGAGCGGGGCATCGCTTGTGGAGGTCGGGACGGTCAACCGCACTTACGCCGGCGACTACGAGCGCGCTCTGACCGACGGCGTCGCTGCGATTCTGGTTGTCCACCGCTCGAATTTTCAGGTGATTGGGTTCACGCACGAGCCTGCGCTGAGCGAGGTTGCGACAGTAGGCGCAGCGCACGGCGTTCCCGTGTTGCACGACTTGGGGTCTGGCGCGCTGATCGACACTGCGGGTTTTGGGCTTGGGCATGAGCCGACGCCGCAGGAGAGTCTGGCGGCCGGGGCTGGTCTTGTCTTTTTCTCGGGCGACAAGTTGCTGGGGGGTCCACAGGCCGGCCTGGTTGTCGGGAATTCGGAGCTCATCGCCAAGCTCAGGGGTCATCCGCTGGCGCGCGCGCTCAGGGCCGACAAGCTCACGCTCGCCGCGCTGCACGCGACGCTGCTGCACTACGTTCGCGGCGAGGCGAGGGAGAGGATCCCTGTTTGGCGGATGGTTGGCGCTTCTCGCGAGGAGCTGGATATCCGGGCGTCCGCGCTTGCGCGAGCGGTCGGCCCGGGCGCTGCGGTGGTTGACGCGCTCTCTGCAATCGGCGGGGGGAGCCGACCGACCGAGGGATTGCCGTCGCGGGCTGTTCGGATCGACTCTTCGGGGGGCGTTGGCGTGGAGGAGCTGGCGCGGCGGCTGAGGTCGGGTTCGCCGGCGGTGGTGGGGCGCATCGAGGGGGATTGCCTGCTGCTCGACTTGCGGACGGTTCCGGCGGGGCGCGACGGGGAGCTGATGCGCGCTGTCGCCGCGGCGCGCGCGGGAGGGTCTCGCGGATCGGGCTGACGCTGGGGGAGTCGCGCTGCGCTAGAGCGCGAGGCGCCGGAATGAGGGGGCGAACAGGGCGACGGCGATGACTCCTGCGAGGCCTGCCGCGCCGCCGCATAGCCACGCGAAGGATACTCCGTGATAGCTTGCGAGGAATCCTGCAACGACTCCGCCGAGCGGCTGGAAGCCGATATCGAGCATGTAGATGCCCATAACGCGCCCGCGCATATGGTCGGGGGTTACGCCTTGCAGGATGGAGTTGTTTGTAGTCATCACCATAATGAAGAACATCTGCTGCACGACGAGGACGAGCCATGCCGCCCACCAGAGTTGGGCTTGCGACAGGGTAATGAGGGCGAGCGCGCCGCCGGCTACGGCGACGATGGAGAGCCTGCCTTTGCGCTTGATGGCGTGGAAGCGGGCGATGAATACGGCGCCGATGAATCCGCCGACGCCCATTCCTACGCCCATCAGGCCTAGCAGTCCGCCATCAGGGTCGCCGAGGTCTACGGCGACGAATGCGGGGAGCTGTGTTTGGATGAAGGCCATAAGCGTTACGGTGGGGATAAACGTCATGAGGATTGCGGAGCGGGGGATGGGCTGGCGGAGCACGTAGGCGAGTCCTTCCCGGAGGTCGGCGAGGGGGGACTGGCGCTTGCGGTCCTCGCGTCTCTCGGCGAACTCGGCCTTGTAGGGGAGCACGAGGAATACGACGGCGCCGTAGACGATGGCCTGGAGCACGAAGTTCACGTCGGGGCCGAAGTAGGTGATCATGACGCCGGCGACGCCCGGGCCAACCATACGCATAGAATTGAACGCCATAGAGTTGAGGGCGATGGCGTTCATCAGCCGTTCCCGGGGGACTGAGTTCGCGACGAGCGTTTGGCGGAGGGGGTTCATCATTCCCCATCCGGCGCCGGAGAGGAACGAGAAGAGGTGGAGATGCCATAGCTGCTCCAGATCGAAGATGAGCAGGAGGGCGAAACCGAGCGCGAGCAGGGCGAGGTAGGTTTGGTCGACCAGGAGCGCTTTTCGGCGGTCGAACATATCGGCGATGACGCCGGCGGCGGGGGCGGCGAGCATAGGGATCGCGCGGAGTCCGAGGACGATGGAGACCTGGAGGGGGCTGTTCGTGAGGTCGAAGGCGAGCCATCCGAGCGTTATCTGCTGTATCCAGGTTCCGGCGCTCATACAGACGGTTCCGAACCAGAGCAGCCGGAAGTTGCGGTAGGAGAGAGCGGAGAACGTCTCTTTCCAGCTGGAGCGTCCTCTGGCGGGGGCGGCGTGTTCGGGCGTGGGGTGGCGCATGGGGCAAGGTCAAGGTTACTACGCCGCGTCCTGACTCTGTGTGTGGGCGAGGGGTTCGAGGGCTGAGGCGCTGCGCAGCGAGCGCAGGCGGGGGAGAGGGCGCCGACTCGCGCTCGCAGGGAGCGAGGCTACGCTGGGAGCGCCATTCTCTTCAGGGGGTGGGCGACTCGCGCTTGCAGAGAGCGAGGGCGCTTAGAACTGGAGCCGCCGGTAACGGGGGAAGGCGACTGAGGCGATTGCGATAATCACGATTCCCGCTACGCCGGCGGCGAGGAACGCGTTGCCGACGCCGTGGGCGGACGCGATGGCTCCGGCGATGAAGCCGCCGAAGGGCATCATTCCGATCTCCATCTGGTAGACGCCCATCACGCGTCCGCGCAGCGAATCGGGCGTTACTGTGTGGATCGTGGTCATATGCGTGGTCATCACGATCTGTCCGAACATCTGTTGCAGCACGAGCAGGACCATAGCGACCCAGAGGAGCGTGTTCTGGGAGAGGATGACGACGCAGAGCGCCGATGCTGCGAACGCCGCCGAGGCCACGAGCCCTTTCTTGCGAGTGAGCGCGAATACGGCGATGACGCCGCCGCCCAGTAGTCCGCCGACGCCCATCGCCATCAGCAGTAGTCCAAGGTATACGCCGTCGTCGTTGTTGAGCGCCTCGGCGGAGTAGACGGGCAGCTGGTTGAAGACGACCGCCATCGTTGTGAATGAGAGGCCGAACGACATAGCGGCTATGATGCGGGTGACTGGATCGTGGATGACGTGGCGGAATCCCTCGGCGAGGTTGCCGAGCGGCGATCTTGCGCGGGCTTCGCGTTCGGCTGTGTAGTAGGGGGTTCGCAGGCGGGAGATCAGGAGCAGCGCGATGAGGAAGAGCACGCCCTGGATGAGGAAGTTGATGTCGGGGCCGAGGTAGGCGATGACGAATCCGCCGATGGCGGGTCCAAGCGCGCGCATTGCGTTGAAGGCCATAGAGCTCATTGCGACGGCCTGCATAAGGGCTTCTCGCGGAACGGTGTTGGCTACGAGCACTTGCCGCACGGGGTTGTTGGCGGCCCAGAGGACGCCGAACAGGACGGCGAACACGTAGAGGTGCGCGATCTGCACGAGGTTGAGGAAGAGGATGACGCTGAAGAGGAACACGAGGAGGGTAACGAGGGCCTGGTCGACCATAAGGAGCCGCTTGCGGTCGACGCGGTCGGCAATCACGCCTGTGATGGGGGAGAGGAGGAGGGGCAAGGCGCGAATGCCGACGACTCCTGCGACGTGCAGGGGGCTGCGGGTAAGGTCGTAGGCGAGCCAGCCGAGGGTCACCTGCTGAAACCAGACGCCGCCGGCGACGAGTCCGGTGGTTCCCCAGAGGATGCGGAAGCTGGGGTATCTGAGCGGGTTGGCCGATGGCCGAGGCTGTTCGCCGCCTGCGGCGGCTGGGGATGCTTCGGGGGAGTTGGAGCTCATAGGGAGAGCGCCACTATACAGCTTGCGGCCGTGTTCTCCTGAACCTGTTCGCCTCGTGGAGCGGGGAACGCTTAGCGGGTTGGACTCTGCAAGGCGGGGACCAATCCGGAGCAGGGCGGCAGGCGCCGTCTATGTAATCGGTTGACCGCAGGGCGGAGGCGAGCGCCCCTGTTTTCTGCGGGAGCGCTGCGGCGAGGAGCGGGATGCTGCGGCGAGCGCGCGGTTTCCGGTTGCGCCGTGTGAGCGAGAACGCCTGATGGGGGCGACGTTGCTTGGCGTTGTTGCTGAGGGGGAAGGGATTTTGCGGGGCGGTACACTTGACCGCAGCGAGACTGCGGAACTGGAGGAGGCGGCGTGAGGACTCTCGTTACCGGCGGGGCAGGGTTCATAGGCTCGCATATCGTTGACGCGCTTGTGGAGGCTGGGCATGAGGTTGCGCTTGTCGACGACTTCTCGACTGGGAAGCCGGCGTATGTCAGTTCCGGGGCCGTGGTCCACCAGGCCGATATCCGCGCTCCGGAGCTGGCGGCGGCGTTCGCCAACGCCTCGCCCGAGGTGGTTTTTCACGTTGCCGCGCACGCCAGCGTCAGCGAATCTGTGCGGGATCCTCAGCGGGACGCCGAGGTGAACGTTCTCGGCACGCTCAATGTGCTGAGGGAGTGCGCGGCGCACGGGGTTGGGAGGATCGTGTTCAGCTCGACGGGCGGGGCGCTCTATGGCGAGCCCGAGCGGTTGCCTGCAGATGAGCGTCATCCGGCGCGCCCGCTGTCGCCGTATGGGGCGTCGAAGGCGTCGGGGGAGGCCTACGTCGCGGCGATGAGCCAGCTGGCCGGTATGCGATACGCCGTGCTGCGCTACGCCAACGTTTACGGGCCGCGGCAGGATCCGAACGGGGAGGCGGGAGTGGTTGCGATTTTCATTGGGTCTATGCTCGCGGGCAAGCAGCCGACGATCTATGGCGACGGTTTTCACGAACGCGACTATGTTTATGTCGACGATGTCGTGCGCGCCAATCTGCTTGCGATGGAGAGCGCCAGGGATGGCGCGTTCAACATCGGCACAGGCCGTGGGACGACAGTGCGGGAGGTGTTCGACGCGTGCGCGTCGGCGACGAGGTACGCGGGGGAGCCGCGCTACGCTCCGGAGCGGCAGGGGGATGTCCGGCGGGTCTACCTCGACGCGGCGCTGGCCGGGCGCGAGCTCGGCTGGCGCGCGGAGGTGGGGTTCGCGGAAGGAATCGCGAGAGTAGTGGCTGCGATGGGGCAGGGATAGCCGGCCAGTGTGCGAAACCACGGCAGGAGACGCTCGTAGCGGCTGCGATGGGGCAGGGATAGCGCTCGGGGAGGGAGGGCGCAGGCCGCCAGGCGAGGGGGGCGGAGCGGCGTATGGAGCGCGGTCGGGCATCCGGCGCGACAGATAGTCGTTGACCTTGGTGGGCGGGGCTTGCTAGAGTTTCAGTGAGATTATTCACAAATATGTCGCCGCCAGCTCACTTTGGAGACCTCTCCCGGGCAGTGCGTTGCGCAGAATCTCGGGAAAGGAGCCTCTCCAATGATCTGGCCAACAGCCATCGCGTTGCGCCGCCCGTCCGTTGCCATCCTGACGATAATCCTGGTTCTGTTCGGGGGAGCGCTGTCGTACAGGGCCTTGCAGGTTGAGCTCTTTCCGCAGATTGAGTTCCCTCTTGTTACGGTGATTGCATCGTTTCCTTCGGCGGATCCGGAGGCGGTTGCGCGCGATGTCACGATTCCCATCGAGCGGGCTATCGATGGGGAAGAAGACTTGGAGCGGTTGCAGTCGACCTCTACGGAGGGCAACTCTGTTGTGCTCGCCACCTTCCGCTACGGCACGGATATGGCGGCGGCGCAGGCGCGCATACAGAGTGCGCTGAGCGCGCTGACGTTCCCGGATGGGGTGGAGGAGCCGACAGTTGGCCGCTTCAATGTGGACGCTTTTCCTATCATTCAGTTCGGCGTCGTTTCCGAGAGGCCCATAGCGGAAGTTCAGGGGATCGTAGAGGCCCTCATCGTCCCGGAGATCCAGGAGATTCCCGGTGTTCGGCTCGTCCGCTCGTCGGGCGGGCTGGAGAGGCAGGCGCGCATCGTCGCCGACGTGGAGAGGATGGCGGCCGAGGGCGTCAGCTTGCAGCAGGTGGCGCGCGCTCTGCGCGAGAACAACGTTACGTTGCCAGCCGGCTTGCTCTTCGACGGATCGCAGGTGGTGATTGCGCAGACGACGCACACGCTCTCGTCGCTCGAAGATCTGCGCGCCCTTGTTGTGGGCGCGAACGCGGACGGCTACGTATTGCTTGAGGATGTGGCGGATGTCTCTTTCGGGGAAGTTCGCTCTTCGGGCATCGCGCGCGTCAACGGCCAGGAGGGGCTCATCTTCAACGTAACGAGGGAGCCTGAGGCGAACACGCTCGACGTAACTCTTGCGGTGAACGAGGCGCTTGACGCCGCCGACATCCCGGACGATGTGAACATCGTTGTCGTTACCGACCAAGGGCCGGACATCCAGGCGCAAATCGATGCTCTGGTGAGGGAAGCCGGATTCGGCTTTCTCTTTGCGGTTTCCGTGGTGTTCGCGTTCATGCTCACGATCCGGCCCAGCTTCTTCCGGGGGCTGTTCACCACGCTTCGGCCAACGCTCGTGATTGCGCTGTCGATTCCCCTGAGCGTTTCCGCGGCCATTCTGCTGATGTTCTGGCAGGATATGACGCTGAACTTCATGACTCTTGGCGGGCTTGCCATATCGGTGGGGCGGGTGGTGGACGATTCCATCGTCGTGCTGGAGAACGTTTACCGGCACATTCAGGGGGGCCGGGAGCGATGGCGCGCCGCGTTGGAGGGCACTGCCGAGGTGGGCCCGGCCATTCTGGCGTCGACTCTGACTACAGTGGTTGTTTTCTTGCCGCTGGCCTTCATTCAGGGTTTGGTGGGCGCCTTCTTCTTGCCTTTCGCGCTGACCGTGACCTTTGCCCTGCTGGCTTCGTTGCTGGTGGCGCTTACCGCCGTGCCGGTGCTGGGCGCGCTGCTGCTGCGCGTCGGCGACCTGCCGGAGGGCGCCGGCGACGAGGGGGAGATTCTCTTGCAGGAGACGTGGCTGCAGCGCATATATCTGAGGGCACTGCGGTGGGCTCTGCGTCATCGGGTGATTACGCTTGCGGCTGCGGCGGCTCTCACATTCGGCAGCCTGGGGCTTCTGGCGGTGATTCCTGTCAGCCTGTTTGGGGGCGGGGGAGACCGTTTCCTGCAGATTGATGTGAGCCTTCCTCCGGGATCCGGAGCGCAGCAGACGGCTGGCTCCCTCACCGATATCGAGGCGCGCATCGAGGAGGTCTCGGAGGTGTACAGCGCCACGGTGGGGGACGGAGACCTCACGTTCGGCGGGGCCTTCGGGAGCGAACAGGCCGTGATTTTTGCGCAGCTGAAGGACGACGCTCCGGAGGGCATTGCCGAGACGCTCCGCATGGAGCTGGAGCAGCCAGGGAGGCAGGTGCGCGTGGCCGAGATTTCGGACGGTCCGCCTACGGGGGGGGTCGAGATCTTCGTTACGGGTCCGGACTATGAGGACATCGCCGCTGTAACCCGCGAATTGGCGGCCTCTATCGCCGATGTGGAAGGAGTCGTCAATCTTGAAAGCAATGTAACGCAGGCGAGGCCGACATTGGCTGTGCAGGTGGACCCTGCGAAGGCTGCTTCGATCGGACTGACTACGCAACAGGTAGGGCTGCAGATCAGCCAATTCCTCATCGGTCAGCGCGTAACCTCGATCACGGTGGACGGCGAGATTATCGATGTCACGCTTTCCGGCGATCCGCGGGCAATCGGCAGTGTTGAGCAACTGCGCTCGCTGGTGATTACGGGGCCCGGAGGATCGGCGTCGCTGGGGGAGATTGCCGACCCTGTGGTGCGCGATGGGGAGGTGACGATAAGCCGCACGGACGGGCAGCGCTCGGCTACGATCACCGGGGATATCGTTGCGGACGATATCCAGGTTGTTCAGCGGGACGTGGATGAACGGATCGCGGCTTTGTCGCTGCCGCCGGGGGTTGCGATTGTAAGCGGGGGCATCTTCGCGGATGTGGAAGAGGGCTTCCAGGCTATCTTCGTGTCGATGGCTGTAGGCGTCGTGCTGGTGTATCTCGTGATGGTCGCCAGCCTTGGGAGTCTGCGGAACCCCTTCGTGATTCTGCTGACGCTGCCCCTGGCGCTGGTCGGCGTGCTGACGTCGCTTGCCATCACGGATCGGTCGCTGGGGCTTGCCGCGATGATGGGCATTCTGTTGACGATCGGCATCGTCGTAACCAACGCTATCGTGCTCATTGCATTTGTGGAGCAGCAGCGGGCGCGGGGTCTGAGCGTCCAGGACGCGTTGCTATCGGGGGCGCGGGTGCGTTTGCGTCCGATTCTGATGACGGCGATCACCACGAGCTTCGCGCTGGTTCCTCTGGCGGTGGCGGCTGAGGGTAGCGGGGGGATCATCAGCGCGGAGTTGGCCACTGTGGTAATCGGGGGGTTGACCAGTTCCACGGGGCTTACGTTGCTGGTGTTACCGATCGTTTACATCATCTTCAACGAGAGCATTCCCAAGCTCGTAGGCCGCATCCTGCGCCGGCCTTCCGCCAGTTCACAGGCGGGGGAGGCTTAGAGAGGCGCGTGGGGCGCCGCCCGCTAGCGGGCGGCGCCTGCGTCATCGGGTGGTTCGGCGAGAGGATCGCTTCCCTCGATGCAAGGCGCTCCCTAGCGCTACAGGACTCCCAACTCCAGGCGCTCCGTCCATTCCACCCAGTCGCGCACAGCCGCTTCCGGGTCGTATAGCGGCTCGTATCCTAATTCCCGGCGCGCTCGGCTGATGTCCAGAACGAAGTACCCTCGGGGCCCGAGCCCGCGCGGATCGAGTCCCGAGCCCACTTCGATCTCCGCGTTGGGGATGACGGCGCGCACACTGTTTGCGAAGTCGCGCAGCGTGTACGTGCGTCCGCTCCCGATATGGAACACTGAGCTCTCGAACCCCTTCACTGTGCAGGCGAGCGCTACGCTCCGCGCTACGTCGCGCGCATACGTCAGGTCCAGTCGCTGGTCGCCGCCGCGCGGAATCACCGTCGGCTTTCCCGCCATCGCATTGCGAATCATCTCTGTCCAGACGACGTTGTGTCTCCCGTGGCGCTCCGCCCCTTTCCCGATGCCGTAGATCGCCGCGAAGCGCAGCGCGGCGATCTCGATGCCGTACAGCCTCCGGTATTGGACGCCCATTAGCTCCGAGGCGACTTTCGCCGCTCCGTAGACGCTGGATAGCGGATACGCCGGATGTGTTTCGTCCACAGGGCGGAGCTCCGGCTCCAGGCTCTCGTCAGCGACTGGCGACAGCGCCCCGATTGAACTGGTGAACACGACACGCCCGGCGCCCGCGCGCCGCGCCGCCTCCAGCACGTACACGGTCGCCAGGGCATTCACGGAGAACCCGGCTACGGGGTCGGCGTCAGCGGCGTCAGGGTACACGGCCGCCAGATGGCAGATGCGCTCTATGCGGTGGGACTCGCATGCTTTGAACCAGCTGCTCCAGCGAGGTTGCGTCTCCCTTGACGAACGCGAACGAGTCGCTCACGTCCCGGAGCAGCGAGAAGTCCGTGCGGTTGTCGAACACGACGGGCTCGTGTCCCATTGCGAGCAACTCTCGAATGACCCAGCACCCATTTACGCCAAGCCCGCCTGTAACGAGGACCCGCATACGTTTTCCCAAGCCTCAAACGGCTACTGCCGCCGCCGCCTCGTCAGTTGTAAGGCCGTACACCGCGCGTGCTGTCTCTCGGGAGATGTAGCCGTTCCGCAGATCTGAGACGACGCGCTGCCGCTCGCGGGAGCGGGGGTCGCCTACGCCTCCGGCAGACGCTGTTTCCATCCTCACGACGTCTCCGGGCTCCAGCGCGATGTTGGAGATCAGGCCGTAGCGCTCCTGCTCTCTGTCTGTGCCGGGGTTCATAATGATGCGTCCTGGCCGGCCGCTCCCGCCGCCATCTACGCCGTGAGCCGGAACCAGCGTCCGCGGCGCGCCGCCTGCGTACTGCGCCGCCGACCGCACACGGTACTCGCGCCGGAGCGCGAGGCCGCCACGGTACTCGCCCGCGCCGCCGGAGTCGCGTATGAGGTTGAATTGCTGCATATCGACATCGAACTCTGATTCGATGATCTCTACGCCCGTGTACTTCGCCCCGCCTGTCCACGAGTGCGCGACGCCTGTCCATCCGTCGCCGCCGGCGTGGGCTCCGTTGCCGGCGACGATGATTTCGTATTGCACGTACCGCTTTGCGGCAGGCCCGGATGTTCCGAGCACGAGCAGACCGGAACCGCTGTTGTGCGCGACTGCAGGGCGTCCGGCGATCTTGCTCAGCGCCTCGAACACCACATCCTCGACTACGGGCATCGTCATTGAATAGAACCCTACGGGAGCAGGGAACGCTGGGCAGATCACGCTTCCTTCTCGATAGAGGCATTCAACAGCCCGCGACAGCCCGTAGTTGTTCGGGATGTCCGCGCCCATCATCGCGATCGCGCCAAAGTTCACCATTCCACGCACGAAGGGGGGCCGAACGTTAACGGGGCCGATCGACTGGTCTCCCGATCCGCGGAAATCGACCACCAGCCGGTCGCCTTCCTTGACGACTGCTACGTGGATTCGCACCGTCTCCTTCGGGTTCGCGATGTCGTCGATAAACGCTTCCGCCTCCGCTGCGCCGTCCGGCCATCCGGCGATGATTTGGCGCGCGCGCATCTCTGTTCGCTCGCCTAGCCCGCGGAACGACGCCAGCAGCGCGTCTTTCCCGTACGTTGCCGTCATATCTCCCAGGCGCCGCACGCCGATGCTCCAAAGGGCGCCTGCTTGGGCTTCCAGGTCGCCGAGCACTAACTCCGGAGTTCGCGTGTTTGCTCGCAGAAACTGGACGACTTCCCGGTGCAGCTTCCGTTTGCGCATAAGCTGCACCGGCAGGATGGAAAGCCCTTCTCCGAAGATGTCCCGCGCGATCGCGTTCCGCGAACCTGGAGATTGCCCTCCGATGTCCACCTTGTGGCCCATACTTGCGCAGAAGGCGATCACTTCGCCGTCTGCGAACACGGGCGTCACCACGACCATATCGTTCGGGTGTGGGCATCCGGAGTAGTAGGGATGGTTCGTGAGGAAGCAGTCTCCCTCTTCCATAGAGGCGATGTCGTAGAACTGCAACACGCCCTGTACGCAGTCCGGGTACGCTCCGAGGTGGGTGGGCAGCGGCGAGCGCTGCCCTACGACATTCCCGTCGCGGTCTGTGATTCCCGCCGAGAAGTCGTGCGACTCGCGGATGATTGTCGAGTAGCCTGTGCGCAGCACCGCCGCCTGCATCTCGCGCACGATTCCGTCCAACCGCGCGCGTATCACTTCCTGTGTGATGACATCGGTCATAGGTGGGGCTCCTTGCGGCGCTGAAGGTGTCGATAAGCTATGCGGGCGTCTTGAGCGTGTCAATCACGGCGCCGTGAGTCGAGCGCTGGTTGCGCGCTCGTTGCCAGATGCTGCGGCCTCCGATATAGTCGCCGGGATTGTTCGGGACTCACGCCTTGCAGGAGAGCGCAGCTCCGCTATGAAAACCGTCGCCGTTGACACCGGGGGGACGTTCACCGACATGGTCGTGTTCGAGCATGAGACTGGCGAGGTGGAAGTCCTGAAAACTCCGTCGACTCCGCACGACCCGGGGCAGGCCACCATTGATGGGTTGTCGGAGCTCATCGACGGCAACCTTGAGGCTTCGAGCGTGTCTTCCTTTGTTCATGGCACTACTGTGGGCACGAACATTCTTGTTCAGGACAAGGGCGCGCGGGTGGGGCTTCTGATAACTGACGGCTTCAGCGGCGTCAACGATATCTGGCATATTCCCCGATTCGGCAGCGACCTGGCTGACATCTACGTTGAGAAGAACCCGCCTGTCGAGCCGTGGCTGCGCGAGGAGGTTGTCGAGCGCGTCGACTTTCGGGGGAATGTCAGGAAGCCACTCGATGTCGACCAGGCCCGGGATGCTGTTAAACGCCTCAAGAAGAAGGGCGCGGAGTCTGTCGCGGTTGTTCTCCTCTTCTCGTTTCTCAACCCCAGTCATGAGCGGGCCCTTGGGGAGATGATCCGCGAGGAGTTCCCGGATGGGTCGGTTTCCCTTTCTTCCGACATACTCCCGCAGATACGCGAGTTTCCACGTCTCAGCGCGACTGTCGCCAACGCCCGGCTGGCGCCAGCTATGACCGAGTACCTCGGCAAGCTCGCGGAGGGTCTTCGGAGGCTCGGGGTCGCCACCGAGCAGTTGTATGTGATGCAGAGCAACGGGGGAGTCGCCAAGCTCACCAGCGTTATTCCCATCACGACGCTCCTTTCAGGGCCGTGCGCCGGTTCGGAGGCGGGGATGCAGATTGCCGCTGCGGCGGGATTCTCCAACATGGTCTCCTTTGATATGGGAGGCACGAGCAGCGACATTGCGCTTGGGGAGAATGGGAGAGTCCTCGAGCAGACCTCTGTTCTCATCGGCGACTGGGAGATTGCGGCGCCGATGCTGATGATTAACACCATTGGCGCCGGCGGCGGGACGATTGCGTGGGTCGACGGCGGGGGGGCGCTGCAGGTTGGGCCTCACAGCGCAGGGGCAGTTCCGGGCCCTGTCGCCTACGACGCGGGCGGAACTCAGCCCACCGTTACCGACGCCAATCTCATCCTTGGGTTCCTTCACCCTGAGCATCTGCTTGGGGGGAAGGTGAAGACCAACAAGGGCAAGGCGCACGAGGCAATCGCCGATATGGGGGCAGCCCTGGGAATCGACCCATTGGCGACAGCCGAGGGCATCATCCGCATCGTCAACGCCAAGATGGAGGAGGGGATACGAGAGGTCTCCACCGAACGCGGCTACGATCTCCGCGATTTTGTTCTTGTCGCGTTCGGGGGCGCGGGTCCTGTCCATGCCGCCCGCCTCGCCGCAGACCTGGGGGTTAGCAAGGTCGTTATACCGCCTATGCCTGGCGTCAGCTCCGCCTTGGGGCTGATCATGGCAGACCCGCGAAGGGACTTCGTTCGATCGCGGCTGCGGGGGCTTGACGAGCTCACGGCCGGGGAGCTTGGGGGGGTCTTCTCGTCTCTTCGGGATCAGGCGCGGAACGAGTTCATCGCCGACGGTTTCGACGAGGAGGCTATCGCCTTCGCCTTCTCTATCGATCTTCGCTATCAGGGGCAGGGCTACGAGCTCAATGTCGCGGCGGGGGATTCCGTCGAGCTTTCCCCGGAAGCCGTCGCCGGCATACGCGAGCGATTCGACCAGGCTCATGAGCAGCTCTTTGGGCACAGTGCGGCGACTGAGCCCGTCGAGGCGGTCAATTACCGCGTCCGCGCTACGGTGCGCGTTCCCAAGTTTGCGATGAAGCGATATGAGCCGGCGCAGCATCCTCTCGAGGACGCGAGGAGCGGCGAACGCGAGGTTTACTTCGACCGCGCATCCGGAATTACCTCGACGCCTGTTTACGATCGCGCTCAACTCGCGCCTGGCCACGAGATTCAGGGTCCGGCCATCGTTGAACAGCTCGACAGCACGACTGTTGTCTACCCTGGCCAGCGCGCCATCGTCGACGGCTATCGGAATCTCGTCATCGACGCGGTATGACGCAAGGCCAAAGGGAGGGCGAAAGAGGGAGGCGCAGGTCCGCAAAGGCTGGCTGCGCCTTGACAAGACTGTTCCGCACTGATATGCAAGCGCGCCACCTGCGCTTGCGCTCTTTGTGGAGTTTCGAGCCGGGAAAGCCGGGAATATTACAGAGAACGTCGAGGAGGGATTGATGCACTTCGGGAATGTTCGGTCCAAGTTACTGCTGATGGCGGCCCTTGTCAGCGCGTCGCTCGCCGCCGCCTGCGGCTCAGACCCGACTCCTACTCCGGCTCCCACAGCGACGCCCACCCAGGCAATGGCGCCGGCCACTCCCACGCCTGCGCCGCCTACGAGCACGCCCACGCCGGAGCCTCAGACGCTCAAACTCGGCTTCACTGTTCCTCTTTCGGGCAGCTACGCTCGGTGGGGCAGGCTTGTCTCCGCGATGGAATGCGCCATCGAGGAGATTCACAGCAGCGGGGACCTCGGGTCTACGACGATTGAGCTCATTCCCGAAGACTCCAAAGCTGACCAGGCTGAAGGCGTCTCGGGGCTCAGGAAACTCGCCACCGTCGATAACGCGCCGGTCGTGATGACGATCTTCACGGGAATCGGGCTTGCTCAGAAGCCGGTTGCATCCGAGCTTGGGGTCGTCCTCTTCAGCTCGGGGATCCAGAACCCCGCGTTCGCGTTCGACAACCCGTGGGTCTTCCGAAACGCTCTCAACACGACCTGGAACGCCGACGCTCTCGTCCGGTACATCGACGACTTCACGGAGCTGGAGCTCGACGGCCTTCGCTACGCTTACATCAAGGAGGAGGGGAACGACTCCATCGACCTTCAAGTCGCGAGGCTAGAGCGTCTGGCTGAGGAATTCGGCATAGAGCTAGTCGCCGAGGAGACTTTCCAGAAGGACGATGTTTCGTTCGACACCCAGATCACCAAGATCAAGGCCGCCGACCCTGATGTTGTCCAGGTGATGTCTCTCGGCAAGGAGATGGGTCTGATCATCAACACGATGGCCCAGCAGGGCCTCGACCCCGCGTTGCGCCTCTCCGGCGGCGGAGCCGAGGGCAACACGGAGCTGATAGATGTCTCAGGCGCCGCCGCGGACGGCATTGTTTACTCTTCTCCCGGGAGCGCAGACGCAAGCGCCGACCCGCGCGCCCAGCGGTTCACCGGCTGCTACCAGGCGCGAGAGGGCGGCAACACGCCCGACACGTACGACACTTCCTTCTACGATGGCACACTCGCGATTGCGGAGGCTCTGAAGATGGGGGCAGACGCCACCTCGTCCGAGTCGATGCGGGAGGTTCTCGCACAGGTCAGGAGCGTCGAGGGCGTCTCCGGGCGCTGGGACTACGACGAGGGGGGAGATGCCTGGGCTCCTGTGTCTATCGGCGAGATTCAGAACGGGCAATTCGTCAAGGTTATCCCGCAGATCGAGCCGTATTCCGACATCGAATAGAGTCGAGCCGTCGGGCGGGGGTTCCGATGCGGGAGCCCCCGCCGCCGGCGCGGAGCCTGCCTTGCGGCACCCGGCCACGCAACAGAGGGCGGCGCGCTGGCAGGGCTCCCGCACACCAGAAAGATCGCCATTCAGTGGAAACCTTCATTCAGATAGCTATCAACGCGCTCTCGCTGGGAGCCATCTACGCCCTGCTTTCCCTAGGGTTCGCAGTCATCTACAACACCGTTCGCATCTTTCATGTTCTCCATGGCGCCGCGTTTCTCATCGCCGGCTACGCGACTTGGTGGCTTGCCCAGGAGCAGGGCTTGCCCATCTATGTCGCCGCCTCTATCGCGGTCATTCTTGCGGGCGCATCGGGGATCTTTATGGAGCTTGCGATCTACCGACGCCTGCGCGCTCGCGGGGCAGGGTTCCTTGTTTCATTCCTGGGCTCTCTCGCCGCGCTCTTCTTCTTCGAGGGTTTGTTGCTCGCTGTCGCTCGCACTACCGCGCGCCTTCCCCGTCCGGGAGGCCCGCTTCCCACCTTCAATCTCAATATCGAATCCTTGGATATCGACCTCTTTATCAAGTGGCACTCCGTCAACACGATCGTGCTCGTCGCCGTGCTGGTGGCGCTCGTTACCCTGTTCTTCCGCTACACCAAGTGGGGGCGAATGATCCGCGCGATCGCCTCTAATCCCGACCTTGCAGTCGCTGTCGGCATCAACGCATCCCGGGTTTATCTTCTGGTTTTCGTTTTGGGCTCGGCGCTTGCAGGCATCGGCGGCGTTATGCAGACCTACGAGGGAGGGGTTATTCCCAACGTTGGCATCCGGCTCGCCATCACTGCTGCGGGCGGAGTTATTATCGGCGGCATCGGCAGCCTTCCCGGGGCGGTCGTCGGCGGACTCGCGCTAGGCCTTGCCCAGAGCATCGCCAACTATTACTTCGGGGGAAACTGGGCCATTCCTGCGGGGTTCATACTTCTGCTCCTCGTCATTCTCTTCCGGCCATACGGATTGCTTGGCGTTCGTGAACACCGCGAACTCAGGAGGTTGCTGTGACGACTGACGCGCAGGAGCCGCGGCTGGACCTCGCCGACTCCCTTGCAGGCGGGCAAGGCGGCGTTGAGCAGCCGCCATCCGCGCCCTCCCTTGCGCGGCGGCTTCCGCTCCCGGTCTTCTCCGCGTTCTTGCTTGCCGCGCTTGTTCCGTTCGGGTTGTCGCTCATCGACGGCCTTGTTCTCAGCAGCCTTTACGGGCTTGCGAGCCTGAGTCTGCTGGGCGTCGCGGTCGCTCAGCGGCGACCCGGGCTGGGCGCTTTCGGGGTTACGGTTCTCGCCATCGCAATTCTGTGGAGCTTGGACACTCTTAGCGACAACTACATGGCGAACCTCATCGTAACTGCGAGCATCCTCTCAATCGCGGTCTCCTCGCTGAATATGTCCGTTGGCTACACGGGACTCATGAGCCTGTCCCACGCCGGGTTTATGGGCGTTGGAGCGTACACGTTCGCCATACTTACGACCCGGTCGACCAACCCGCCGCCGGGCGCGGAGCTCTTCACGCTTCCCTATGCTCCGGCGATGCTCGTCGCGGGCGTTATCGCCTCGCTTGTGGCTCTTGTTGTTTCTCCCATACTCAGACTGCGGGGGCACTTCTTTGTTCTTGCCACGGTTACGGTTATGCTCAGCCTCTCGCAGGTCATACTTGCCTGGAAGTGGCTCACGAACGGCTCGCTCGCCATTCGCGATGTCCCGCGTCCTGTCATTCTTGGGTTCGAATTCAACACGGCGGAGAAGTTCCTTCTTTTCAGCATTCCTGTCGCCATCGTTTGCATATTCATCATTCGGCAGCTCGTCGAATCTCCTTATGGCCGCGTGCTGACTACGATTCGCGCGAACCCTACGGTCGCCGAGAGCATCGGCAAGAACGTCGGGTTCGTACGCCTGCGCGTGTACGTCATCACTGCTTTTTTCGCGGGAATCGCAGGAGCTGTGTACGTCTCCTATTTCACTGTCGCCGCGCACTCGCAGTACCTTGTTGAGTTCAGCACATTTCTCCTCATTATGGTTGTTCTTGGCGGTTCTGGACGGTGGCTCGGCGCCGTGCTTGGCGTCCTCGCCTATCTGACGGTAACCGAGATTGTTCGCTTCTTGCCCGACATAACCGAGTGGCTCCACTCGTACATCGCTTTCCTTCCGGTTATTCCGGTTGAGAAGATCGGCGGGGTAACGACTATGATCTGGGGCGCTCTGCTCTTTTTCCTGATGCTGTTCCGACCGCAAGGGCTCATTGGCAGATACAAGCTGGAGTAGCGCGAATGGCCATCCTTGAAGTCGGCAATATCCACAAGAGCTTTGGCGGCAACCTTGTGCTGGACGATGTGAGCATGCAGGCCAACCCAGGCCAGGTGACGAGCCTGATCGGCCCGAACGGCGCAGGCAAATCTACGCTTCTTAACATTATTTCCGGATTCTTGAAAGCCGATTCCGGCAGTGTGCGGATGAAAGGCGAGGAACTTGCGGGCGCGCCGCCCTTCAAGCGCTTTAGGGCGGGCATTGCGCGCACATTTCAGGACTCGCAGGCGCTGTACTACATGAATGGCCTCGACAACGTCATTGTTTCGTCTCCCGGCCAGCGCGGCGAGCTTGAATTCAATGCTCTCTTCCGCCCTCGCATGGTTGCGGCGGAGGAGCGCGAGCGGCGCGCCGAGGCCATGAAGCGACTCGAAGAGCTTGGCATCGGCTCCAAGGCGGCGAGCCTCTCCCAGGCGCTTTCCTACGGTCAGCAGAAGCTCCTCGAATTCGCCCGCATGCTCAACTCTCGCGCAGATGTGTTCCTGCTCGATGAGCCGATGGCGGGCATCCACCCCGATCTCATCGACGGGCTCAGCAGGATGATTCGCTCCGCAGCTGTCGACCACGGCAAGGCCGTCATCCTTGTCGAGCATAACCTCAAGGTTGTTATGGATGTCTCTGATTACGTTGTCGTTGTCAGGGGCAACGTTGTCCTGGAGGGCGCGCCCTCCGACGTTCAGAGGGATGATCGCCTTACGAGCGCATTCCTGGGATTCGTATCCAATGCCGCTACTTGAAACGCTGCTACTTGAAACCGAAGAGCTGCTCGTCTCTTACGGTTCGAAGCAGATTCTCAATGGAGTTAGTCTCGCAGTCGAGGGCGGCAAGGTAACGACTATCGTCGGGCACAATGGGGCCGGCAAGTCGACGCTCATTAAGGGCGTCTACGGCATCGCCCGGGTAACCGGCGGCTCTGTGCGGCTCAGCGGCAAAGACATCACGAATCACCCACCGTACGACAACATCAAGGACGGCGTCGCCTACCTCGCCCAGGGCGGGCAGGTCTTCGCGGACCTCACTGTCGAGGACAACCTCAAGCTCGGCGGGTACGCTCTCCCTAACCAATTGGTTGCTGAACGCCTCGAACAGGCCTATGCGATGTTCCCGATTCTCGACCGGCGGCGCCGCTCCGACGCCGACACGCTCTCCGGCGGCGAACGGCAGATGCTCGCGATTGCGATGACCCTGATGCTCAAGCCGCGACTCTTGCTGATGGACGAGCCCTCGGGCGCTCTTGCAGGGCCCATCATTCAACAGATCAGCAGCACGATACGCGGGCTGGTTGAGGAGACGGGAGTGGGGATTCTTCTTGTCGAGCAGAACGTTGAACTTGGCGTGCAGGTCGCCGACGCCGTCCATGTTGTGGAGGCGGGGCGGGTTATCTTCAGCGGTTCGCCCGACGAACTCAGCGACGCAGACGCTCGCAGGCGTCTGCTTGGGCTTGCGTAACGCGGCGGCTATCCCGTGAGAACTGATGTTGTCACACAGGAGGTCATCCGCGCGCGGCTCGACGGCATCGTGCGCGAGATGCAAGCGGCTGTTCTCCGCACTGGCTTCTCCACCATAATCCGCGAGTCTCACGACTTCTCCGCTGGCATCACCGACCGCGACGGCAATGTTGTCGGCCAGTACTCGCCGCTTCCCACGCATCTCGGCGCCTATCCTGACTGCGTCCGCGGAGTACTCGACTTCTACTCCCTCGATGAGATGGAGGAAGGCGATTGCTTCCTTGCGAGCCACCCGTACTACTCGGGATGCCCGCACCCGAACGATATGGTTGTTGTTCTGCCTGTTTTCCACGGCGGGAAGGTCATCGCATTCTGTGCAAGCATGGGGCATAAGGCGGACATCGGCGGGCAGTCTCCTGGCTCCCGCAACACGATTGCGCGGGATGTCTTCGGGGACGGCTTCCAGATAATGCCTGTTCTCTTCCAGCGCGGCGGCGAGACGAACCGCGAGGTTGCGCAGTTTCTGCGCGCCAACAGCCGCACGCCCGAGCTCGTCACCGGCGACCTGAACGCACAGGCGGGAGCTCTCCGAAGCATCGGCGCCGCCCGTCTTGGGGCGCTTGCGGACGAGCACGGGGCGGCGCTCGCCGACGCTTTCGGGGACATCATCGAGCGCGTTGAGGCCCGTGCGCGCAGCCACTTCGCCGAGTGGCCCGACGGCGTTTCTGAGGCCGAGGCGTTCGTTGACGACATCGTTGACCCCTCCAGCGCCATCCGGCTTCATGTCGCCGTCATCAAGCAAGGCGACCGTCTCGCGCTCGACTTCTCCGGGTCGGGAGATCAGAGCCTGGGGCCCATCAACGTTCGCCCTCCGTTCATACGCGGCATGGCCTACTTTGCGGCGATTGCTATGATGGACCCGAGCGTGCCCAACAACGGCGGGCTTGCGCGAGCCGTTGATTGCCGGTTCCGCGAAGGGAGCATTATGGCTCCACGGTTCCCCGGGCCTGTCGGCTTCTACTCCACTGCGATGGCGACGATCGAGGACATCGTTTTCGAGGCTATGAGCAAGGCGGCAGGCAGGCCTGCCGTCGCGCATAACGCCGCCTCGTCGATGGTTGTCCTCGGCGCCTCGGGAGAGGGCCGCGCCCGCTACGTGCAGTACGAGCTTCTCCGCTCGGGCAACGGCGCTTACGCCGGAGGGGACGGCTTCACCGGCACAGGGCACTCGTGGGCAGGCGGCTCCAGGTTCACCAGCGTCGAGATTCTCGAATCCGAGTTCGATGTTGAACTTCAGCGCTTCGCTCTTATCCCCGACTCTGGCGGGGCGGGCGCGAATCGCGGCGGAGCCGGCCTCCGACGCGAGTACAAAGTCCTCCGCGAAAGCAAGTACTCCGGCGGAACCGCCCGCCAGAACGACCCGCCTCATGGCGTCGACGGCGGCCTCCCGGGGCGCCCCGGCGTTGTCACCGTCATCCGCGGCAACGGCGAGGCTGTCGAGCGCCGTGGGCTTGTGTCGAACCTTGTTCTCAGCGAGGGAGACGTCATCCGTATCGACACTGGCGGCTCCGGCGGCGCAGGCGACCCGCGCCGCCGGGATCCCCGCCTTGTCGAGTCTGATCTTCGCAACGGCTACGTGTCGCCGGAGCGCGCCTCCAGCGTGTATGGCCTTGCTCCGGAATCCATCGCGCGCGCGTCCGCTTTGGAGTAGGCTGCGCCGTCGGATCCCAACGTTCTCAGGAGGATGCGGCAATGAACACGGCGGACGTCATCACGCAGGAGGTTATCCGCGCGCGGCTCGACGGCATCGTGCGCGAGATGCAAGCTGCCGTTCTCCGCACCGGTTTCTCCACGATCATTCGCGAGTCGCACGATTTCTCCGCGGGCATAACCGACCGCGACGGGAATGTTGTGGGCCAGTACTCGCCGCTGCCGCCGCACCTCGGCGCCTACCCCGAGTGCGTGAAGGGAGTTCTGCGCTTCTACGCGTACGACGAGATGGAGGAGGGCGATTGCTTCCTGATCAATCATCCCTACTACTCAGGGTGCCCGCACCCGAACGATATGGTTGTGGTGACGCCTGTTTTCCACCAGGGGGCTGTGGTCGCCTTTTGCGCAAGCATGGGGCACAAGAGCGATATCGGCGGGCAATCTCCTGGTTCGCGGAACACTCTTGCGCGCGATGTTTACGGGGAGGGGCTCCAGATAATGCCCGTGAAGTTTCTGTCGCGCCGGGAGCCTTTGCGCGAAACGCGCCAGATGCTGCGCGCCAACAGCCGCGCGCCGGAGCTCGTCATCGGCGACCTCGGCGCTCAGGCCGGTGCTCTGTGGAGCATTGGTGCCGCGCGCCTCCGCAATCTTATGGACGAGTACGGGCAGGAGGTTGTTCTCGACGCTTTCGAGCAGATCGGCCTCCGCGCCGAGGCGCGCGTCCGGCAGGTCTTCCGCGAGTGGGCTGACGGGGAGTACGAGGCCGAGGCTTTCACCGACGACATCGTCGATCCGGGGCGGAAGCTCCGGCTCCATGTGCGCGCGGTCAAGCAGGGGGACAGGCTCGTTCTTGATTTCTCGGAGACGGACGATCAGAGCTTGGGGCCTATCAATGTTCGGCCGCCGTTCATCCGCGGGATGGCTTACTATGCGGCGATCGCGATGATCGACCCGTGCGTCCCCAACAACTTCGGGCTTGCCCGCGCGGTGGATTGCCGGTTCCGCGAAGGCACGGTTCTCAATCCCAGCTATCCCGCGCCGGTGGGGTTTTACTCGATGACGCTGTCCACGGTTGAGGACATCATCTTTGAGGCGCTTAGCCAGGCTGCGGGACGCCCGACGGTCGCCCACAACGCCAGCAGCGGGATGGTTGTGATGGGGACTGTGGGAGGCGGCAGGCGCTACGTTCAGTACGAGCTGATGATGTCGGGGAACGGGGCGTTTCGAGGCGGCGACGGGTGGACGGGAACGGGACATTCGTGGGGCGGCGGGAGCAAGATTACGAGCGCCGAGATTATCGAGTCTGAATTCGATGTTGAGATGCAGCGGTTCGCTCTTGTGCCGGATACGGGCGGGGCGGGGGAGTATCGCGGGGGGCTGGCGATGCGGCGCGACTATCTGGTGAAGCAGGCGAGCCGGTACGCTGGGGGAAGCCCGCGGAATCTTGCGCCCGCTCATGGAGTCGCCGGGGGGATGGACGGCGTTGGCGGGGCGGTTACGGTGAATCCGGGGTCTTCCGGGGAGCGTCGCTATGTTGGGATCATCTCTAATGTGCCGCTGGAGGAGGGCGACGTTGTTCGCGTCGAGACTGGCAGCGCAGGAGGGGCGGGCGATCCGCGCAGGCGCAGCCGCGAGCGGGTTGCGAGCGATCTTCGCAACGGGTACATCACGACGGACGCGGCGATTCAGGTTTATGGTCTGGATGAGGCCGCGGTCGCGGAGGCGCTGTCGCTGTCGTTGCCGGCGGGGGATTAGGGGGGCGCGGGGGCGTCGGGCTGCGAGGGACGGTGGGAGTGGCGGGCGAGAGCTGGCTCGCTTGACAATAGCGGGGTCGCCGACAGAAATTGCAGGTCCGCGGGCAAGCCGCAAGACTCACGCTATCGCTGGCGATGGAGGTTGCCAACTTGACGACTGTAACGCCGCGTCCTAACAGAGATGCTCTCGCCAATGTCATCGATATCTACAGAGACGCGATGCGCTTATTCGTGGCGCGACAGCTGAGAAGAGCGCCGGGTTCTACAGTTGACAGCGCGGTCAGAGCTGCGCTGAGGGATCGGCGGGTTGACGAGGTAAATGAAAAGCTGCGCCAAGGCTCCAAAATCGAAGAAGTTATTGACGTCAACGATTTCCCCTACATCGTGCAGAGGCATTGGCGCGAGGCATTCTCCGAGGCGCTTGGCGCCGACCGGACCATCCAGAACGAACTGTGGCTGATTAGCAGCGCGAGGAACCAGGTATCGCATCCTGGGACTCAAGACTTGGATGCTGGGTACGCTGGCACGAACATCTACCATATCGCTAATGTTCTAGGGCGGATAAACGCGCCGGAACAGAAGAAGGCAGTGGAAGATATCTACGCCACTGTTATGAAGCACTCTACTTCGCAGGACGATTCCGCGACGAAAGATAGCGCAGGATCAGACGGGAGCACTGGGACCAACCAGCAACAGAAGCCTGAGCAGCCTCGACCTTTATCTAACCTAAAGCCGTGGAGAGAGGTGATACGCCCGAACCAGGATGTCGCGCAAGGCAGCTACCAGCAGGCGGAGTTTGCTGCGGACTTGCAGCAGGTGCATGACGGACGGGCAGATGCGACGCAGTATGGCAATCCGGTCGACTTCTACGATCACACCTACATAACCCCCGGCATCCGCACTCTGCTGGTCAACGCGCTGAAACGGCTGGCTGGGAGAGGCGGAGATCCTGTCATTCAGACCAAGACTGGATTCGGAGGCGGCAAAACGCATAGCCTTATTGCTTTGTATCATTTGGTGCGCAACGCCGACGCTCTGCTGCATCCACGGGAGGGAAGGGACTCAAGAGTTAGCAAGGAAATCTGGTCCATTATGGAGGAGGCGGGCTACGACGAGCCTCCCGACAGCCTGGGTAAGGTAGCCGTGCTGGACGGCATGTCCCTGTCCGTTACAGACTCCGCTAAGAAAACGGAGGGGGACGATCCGCTGAACACGCTCTGGGGTGAAATGGCCTATCAGCTGGGAGACCAGGAGGCTTACGACATCATCGGCGACGCCGCTCGTCAGGGCCTCGCTCCGGGCGGCAGGCAGCTTGACGCCCTGTTCAGTCACATTGGGCCCTGCGTAATTCTGATAGACGAGCTCGTGGCTTACGTCCGCAACGCAGGCACTGCTCAGGATAACATCTACACCTTTATTCAGGCCCTGACCCAATCTGTGAGGCGCGCGAGCAACGTTTCGCTGGTGGTTACATTGCCTCAAACCCAGGCGGAGGCGGGAGGATCTGTAGGCGCAGAATCTCTTGAGCTCTTGGGCGGTATATTCAGACATCGGGAAGTCGATGATAGCGAGACGCAGGCGTCTATACGCTTGGACAGCCTTATGGGGCGCATCGAGGCGGTTTGGGAGCCTCTGGCGGTGAACGAAGCGTTCGAGGTCGTCCGCCGCCGGCTTTTCGACGAGGTCTCAGACACGGGGGCGAGGGACAGGACTTGCGAGGCGTTCGCCAGGATGTACTCCAACGACCGGGCTCGATATCCCGAGGGCGTAACCGAGTTGAACTATCTGGAGCGTATGAAGGCTTGCTACCCGATTCATCCGGAGATATTCGACCGACTCTATTCAGACTGGTCGTCCGTGCCCGGATTTCAGCGCACTCGGGGCGTCCTGCGGATGATGGCAAATTGCGTTGGCCGCCTTTACCTGAATAATGACGCTTCGCCGATGATACTGCCCGGCAACCTTCCTTTCAGCGATGGGGGCTTCGCGGGCGAGTTCAACCGGCTATTGCCAGGGGAGTGGGGACCAGTGTTTACGGAGGTGGACAGCGACAACTCCCGGACCGACAACATTGACAAGAGCTCCCAGCGCTTTTCCGAGGTTGGAGGGGCCGCCCGGCGCGTCGCGCGCACGGTCTTTCTGGGCAGCGCCCGCAGCGGAGCCACGAGGGGCATCGATTCCCGGCAGGTTCATTTGGGGGTTGCTCAGCCGGGGCACGGCTACGCTCGGTACGATGAAGCCCTCGCCCAGATGACTGGCAATCTCTACTATCTCTACCAGGAAGTTGGAAGGTACTACTTCCACGTTGAAGAGAACCTCAATAAAGTCGCAAACGATCGGGCCGACGTCCTCGAACGACGCACCATCGACGATTACATCGCCCAAAAAATGGAGGAGGCGCGGCATCGCAGAGCGGATATTGTCCTTTACAGCAACAATTCTGACGACATAGCTGACGCGGATACTGTGCGGCTGGTTGCGCTGCCCCCCGGCTTGGCGCTCGCCTCGCGCTCATCCGAAAGCGATGACGCGACGCCGGAAGCCTCGGAGATAATGAAGAACCGCGGCGACGCCCCTCGGATTCACCGGAACACCTTGCTGTTCCTTGCCGCCAAGCAGGACGATGTTCGCAACTTGCGGGATGAAGCCAGAAGATACCTTGCTTGGGATTCAATCATCAACGGCGACGCCAAGATTCAGAACCTGACTGGCAATCGCCTCGGCCAAGCCAGAACGGAAGTGACCAGTGGCGATAGGAGAGTGGAGGAGAGCCTGGTGCGCGCCTATCGGTGGATCCTCAACCCCTCTCAGCCGGATCCGAGGCAGGGAGAGTACAGCGTCAACCAGCTCCAGACTAAGGCGACGTCCACAGGCGACATCTTCAAGAGCGCTTTCGATAAGGCGATCGAGGATGAGGCGCTGGTGGAGAGGATTTCACCCGCGTCGCTAACCAATATGCTGCAGGAGTATGTTTGGAGCAGGGAAAGCGCCGGCGAGCACATTGGCACTGATGAGTTGTGGGATCTCTTTACTTGCAATGTCTACCTGCCTCGCCTCCGCAGCAGGAGCGTGCTGGATGTGTGCATTGCGGAGGGAGTGGAGCAGGGCAGCTTCGGGTACGCCGATGCATACAACGATGGCGCGTATGAACGCTTGCGCATTGGCGAGCCTATCGCTCATGGGGGCGTGATCGGGGAAAGCCGGGCAGGATTCCTGGTTCGGCCTGAAGCGGCCGGAGCGCAAAAAGAAAAAGACAAAGAGAAAGAGATTGAAAAACCTCCCACTGCCGGCGGCCCCGTCGTTTACTGCCCAGAAGGAGGCAAGCCCCCCGTGAATGGGACAAGGCTGCCGCATACTTCGCGCACTCGTAGAGTCGTCGTCACCCGCACGACTGCTGGGCCAGACTTATCGATGGACGCGATTAGCGACCTCAGGGGTGAGATTATTCGCAACCTGAGCAGCGACGGCGGAGAGGTTACTGTGGAGATTAAAATCTCCGCCAGTAAGTCCGATGGATTCTCCGAAGAGGCCCTGCGGGCGGTGCGAGAGAACAGCGTCCAGCTAGGCTTGGAATTCACAGAGGAAGAGCAGGGCTAGGGATGGCCAGTGAACCTGCCTATCGTAAGAAACTCATCGAGGTGGATCTGCCTCTGGATGAGATCAATAAGGAATCAGCGCGGGAGAAGCACATTCGCCACGGCCACCCCTCCACACTGCACCTGTGGTGGGCACGGAGGCCCTTGGCTGCCTGTCGCGTCGTCATCTTCGCAAGCCTCGTCGACGATCCGTCATCATGCCCAGACGAATTCCCCACGGAAGAAGCGCAGAAGAAAGAACGGAAACGGCTCCACGATCTCATCACGCAGTTGGTCAAGTGGGAGAACGTCGATGAGACAAAACCGCAGAATATCGAATTGCTGGCGGAGGCCAGATGGGAGATAGCGCGATCAGTGGCGCGTTCAAGGAGCGAACCGCCTCCGGATAGAGAAGACCCGGGGGCGGTCCTGAGCTACCTGGGGGATAAGGCCCTGCCGATCTACGACCCTTTCTGCGGCGGCGGCTCCATCCCCCTCGAGGCTCAGCGTCTCGGACTGCGCGCTGTTGGCTCCGACCTCAACCCTGTGGCCGTGCTCATCACCAAGGCTCTGATCGAGCTGCCGCCGCAGTTCGCCAACCGCCCGCCGGTGAATCCGGACGCCGACCCGATGGGTTTGGCTGTGGGGAAAGGTAAGCATGCTAAGCAGCTTCCATGGCGCGGCGCCGCCGGGCTTGCCGACGACATCCGCTACTACGGTCGCAAGATGCGGGAGATGGCTTGGGAGCGCACCGGCCATCTCTACCCCAAAGCCACGCTTCCCGATGGCAGCCAAGCGGCAGTGATTGCCTGGCTGTGGGCGCGCAATGTGCCCTGTCCAAACCCCGCTTGCGGCGCGCGGATGCCGCTGATGACCAACTCCCAAGTGTCGAAGAAGCGTGGCCGAGAGCGCTGGATAAGGCCTGTTGTCGACCAGGCAGCCAGGACAGTCTCATTCGTGGTGCAGGACAATCTCGCCGGTGTGCCCGAAGGCGGCACAGTTAATCGCAATGGGGCAACCTGCATTGCCTGCAAGGGGGCTGTCGCCCTGAAGTATGTTCGGGAACAGGCCAGTGCTGGCAATATGAGCGAAGTGATGACGTGCATCGTCGCCGAGGGCGACCGCAGGCGGGTGTTTGTTGAGCCGAGTGATGAGCAGGTGCGGATAGCAGCGATGGCCCATCAGAACAGTAGTTCTACTCCTTCGCAAAAAATGCCCGCGACCGCTTACCTTGTAAGCGGTCGCGGATACGGAATCACACACTGGCGCGAACTATTTACGCAACGACAACTGGCTTTCCTCGCCACTATTAAGGACTTGATAAAAGAGATTGGAAATCAGATGATTCTCGATGGCACTGATACAGAGTACGTAAGTACAGTGCAAACGTATCTCGCGTTAGGCTTAGGTAAGCTGGCAGATTCTAACAACAGCTTTGCTACATTCCACTTGCCTCGCGAAAACGTGAGAAACGTTTTCGCGAGGCAAGCAATCCCGATGGTGTGGGATTTCGCTGAAGGGAATCCCTTTGCTGATGCAGCAGGAACGCTGGATCTAATCCTTGATAAAATCGCAAGGGTAGTTGAAGCTCTGCCAGTAGACGCCAATTCAGGAAAAGTCCACCAAGCTGACGCAGCCACTACTATCCACGCGAACAGCGGCCCAGTTATCGTTACAGATCCTCCATATTACGACAATATCAGCTATGCCGAACTTTCAGATTTCTTCTATGTATGGCTGCGCGAACCCTTGCGCGATGTCTATGGCGACTTGTTCAGTGGGATTTTAGCCCCTCTTCAAGAGGAGATGATTGCAGCCCCCCGCTTCGATAAACCGCGAGAGTGGTTTGAGAGTCGCTTGAACAGGACTCTGAAGCTGATTCGGGAGCGGTGCGCTCCTGAGTTCCCATCTTCTATCTTCTACGCATACAAGCAGCATGAGGAAGAGCGAGAGGGCAGGGCTTCAACGGGCTGGGAAACGATGTTGACCGCGCTGATGAGCGCAGGCTTTCAGGTGGTAGGCACTTGGCCTGTGCGCACAGAACTCTCGTCTCGCATGAATGCTATGTCCGCCAACACTTTGGCCTCCTCAGTCATCCTGGTCTGTCGTCCTCGCCCGGAAGATGCGCCGATTGCAACCCGCCGGCAGTTTCTGGACGCGCTAGAGGCGGAGCTCCCCGCTGCGCTGGATCATCTGACGCGCGAGGGGCATATCGCGCCTGTGGATCTTGCACAGTCGGCGATAGGGCCTGGGATGGAGGTATATTCCCGATACAGTCGGGTGGAGACCATCAGCGGGGAACCGGTCTCTGTGCGCGAGTCGCTGGCCGCCATCAATCAGGCGATCGCCAACTTCGACGAGCAGCAGGCGGGAGAGCTGGATTCTCCGACTCGCTTCTGCCTGGACTGGATGAAGCAGTACGGCTTCGGGGAGGGGCCTTACGGCGAAGCCGAGACTCTGGCTCGGGCCAAGAATGTGTCTGTAGAGGAACTGCGAGACATGGGCTTGCTGACCGCAGTGGGCGGCTCGGTGAAGCTGCTGCCTCTGGAGGGATACGGACCGGACCGGCGTTTACGGCTGGGGAGAATGACGGCCTGGGAAGGTCTCTTCCGCATCGCCTATCACCTGACAAAGGAGAGCGAAGGCGGGCGCGGCGTAGAGGGGGCTGCGGAGGTGTATCGGGCGATGGGGAGCGACGCCGAGTCGGTGGAGCGTCTGGCTCGCATCCTCTACAATCACTACGACCGCAAGGGGGATTCCCGCAACTCGGTGATGTTCAACACCGTGGTTGCCGAATGGCCGGAGATACAGGACAGGGCGGCTGAAGGTCCGGAGTCACAGCAGGGCAGGATGGATGTGTGAGCCGGCTATGGTGGAGCCTCAGGGTGGTCAGACAACGCCGTTCGCATTGAAGTACCGCTTGGAGCGGGAGCTCAGCCCGTTCGTTGCGGACAATGTTCGCAGTCTGCCCCGGGACCGTGCGGGGGTTTACGCTCTGTGGCTTCCCGCGGAGATTGGCTCGGATTACGAGTGCATCTACGTGGGGATGTCCTCCATTTGCGTGCGGCAGAGGTTGCTACAGCACCTCCAGAACGAAACCAACCCGGAGCTGGCTCGCTTGTTCCGCCTGTTCCCTGACATCGTGATGTTCTCGGCGGCGTTTACCCAGGGGCAGCAAGAGACAGCGGATCTGGAGACTGCAGTCATCCAGTCATGGCAGCCCGCCGCCAATCGGGCTAAGCGGGGCTGAGCCGAAGCGCCGCCGCACTCCTGCGAGGCTGGAAGGGACGCCAAGTTTGCTCCTTGGCTGTCATCTTGCGCTCCTCGTCGCCTTGTCCATCGTCGCTGAAGTTAGCTGTCACTGGCGCGTCGCTCATAGTGGGCCCGCTGGATCTGTCCGCCGGGGTTGTCTTGCCGCAGCGTCGTCCTAGGGATCGAGGGGATTTCAGCTCTGGCCTCTGCGCCCGAGGTAGAGGTATGCGCCGTAGCCGCCAGCGATCAGGAGCAGCGCCATGGCGCCCAGCGCGATTGGCAGAACCGCGAATCCGCCGGCGTCCGCTTCGGGGATCGGGGTGGGCGTGGCGGTTGGCGGAGCAGGGGAGGGGGTGGGGGTTGGCTCTGGCGGGGTAATAGGGGTGGAGGTCGGCGGAGCGGAGGTTGGGGTGGAGGTTGGCTGCGGGGCGGTAGTAGGGGTGGAGGTTGGCGGAGCGGAGGTGGGGGTGGAGGTTGGCTCTGGGGGGTTAGTAGGGGTGGCGGTTGGCGAGGCGGAGGTGGGGGTGGAGGTTGGCTCTGGGGGGTTAGTAGGGGTGGCGGTTGGCGGGGCGGAGGTGGGGGTGGAGGTTGGCTCTGGGGGGGAGGTAGGTGTGGCGGTTGGCGGAGCGGAAGTGGGCGTGGGGGTTGGCAGAGGGGCGGGAGTGGGGGTGGGGGTTGGCGCTGGGGGGGAGGTGGGCGTCGGGGTGGCTCTGCGCGTGATATTGACGCCGGGGATACTGACATCCCCGGAGGGGGTGGGGGTTGCCGTCGGCGCGCCCGGGACAGGGGTAGCCGTCGGCGTGGACGTCGGGGTTGGGGGCGCAGGAGTGTGGGTAGGCGTGGGAGTCGGCGGCGCCGAGGTAGGCGTTGGGGTTGGAGGCGCGGGAGCCGGCGTCGGCGTGTCCGTAGGGTTGGGAGCAGGGGTGTGGGTTGGGGTGGGAGTGTCCGTAGGCAGGGGGGTGGGAGTATGAGTCGGGGTAGGAGTGGGGGTGTCTGTGGGGTTGGGAGTGGGAGTGTTGGTCGGGGTAGGGGTGTCTGTGGGGAGGGGGGTAGGAGTGTTGGTCGGGGTGGGGGTGTCTGTGGGGAGGGGAGTGGGAGTGTTGGTCGGGGTAGGGGTGTCTGTGGGGAGCGGGGTAGGGGTGTTGGTCGGAGTGGGGGTGTCTGTGGGGAGGGGGGTAGGGGTGTTGGTCGGGGTGGGGGTGTCTGTGGGGAGCGGGGTAGGAGTGTTGGTCGGAGTGGGGGTGTCTGTGGGGAGGGGGGTAGGGGTGTGTGTCGGGGTAGGGGTGTCTGTAGGCGCGGGGGTGGGGGTGTTGGTTGGGGTAGGGGTGCCTGTAGGCGCTGGGGTGGGGGTGTGAGTTGGGGTAGGGGTGTCTGTAGGCGTGGGGGTGGGGGTGTTGGTTGGGGTAGGGGTGTCTGTAGGCGTGGGGGTGGGGGTGTTGGTCGGGGTTGGGGTGTCCGTAGGCACGGGGGTAGGTGTATGGGTTGGGGTTGGCGTGTCTGTGGGCGCGGGGGTAGGGGTATGGGTTGGGGTTGGCGTGTCTGTGGGCGCGGGGGTGGGGGTATGGGTCGGGGTTGGAGTTGGGGTAGGGGTGTCTGTAGGCAGTGGGGTAGGTGTGTGGGTAGCCGTGGGTTCGGGGGTAGGGGTATGGGTTGGGGTTGGGGTGGGCGTCGGCGGGGGGTTGGGGGTAGCGGAGACGGCTCTTGATTGGTCGCTCTCGCCTCCTGGGTTGACTGCGCGGATGCGGAAGCGGTACCTGGAGCCGTTGTCGAGGCCGGTCACGACGTACATTACGGTGGATGCGTCGGAGGGGTCGATGTCGGTCCAGGCGGTCCAGGCGGCGCTGCCCTTTCGCTGGCGGATTTGGTAGCCGGTGATGGTGGCGTCGTTGGGGTTGGTCCAGGCGAGGGTGATCTGGGCGTTGCCCGCTGTGGCGGAGAGTCTGGTTGGGGCGGCGGGCTTGGGGATGGGGGTGGGGGTGTGAGTAGGAGTGGGCGTGGGCGGTTCGGGCGTAGGGGTGTGGGTAGCTGTGGGCTCGGGGGTAGGGGTGTTGGTGGCTGTGGGTTCGGGCGTGGGGGTGTTGGTGGCGGTGGCAGTGGGTTCGGGGGTAGGGGTGTTGGTGGCTGTGGGTTCGGGGGTGGGGGTGTGAGTGGGCGTAGAGGTGGGAGTAGGCGGCTCGGGAGTGGGGGTGTGGGTAGGGGTGTTGGTGGCAGTGGGTTCGGGGGTAGGGGTGTTGGTGGCAGTGGGTTCGGGCGTGGGGGTGTTGGTGGCTGTGGGCTCGGGAGTGGGGGTGTTGGTAGCCGTGGGTTCGGGGGTGGGGGTGTGAGTGGGCGTAGGGGTGGGAGTAGGCGGCTCGGGAGTGGGGGTGTGGGTTGGGGTGGGGGTTGGGGCTGCCGTGACGGTGATGACGACTTCCTGGGAGTCGGAGTTGCCGTTGCCGTCGGAGGCGGTGACGGTCATGGTGTAGGTTCCGGCGGTGGTGGTGGTGAAGGCGAGGCGGGCCACTTCCAGGTCTGTGTCGACGGGGATGGCGGGGATGGATTCGCCGGTCTTGCGGGTCCAGACGTAGGAGATGGGGTCGGAGTCGGCGTCGGTGGCTGAGGCGGTGATGTCGACGTCCTGACCGGCCTCGACGGAGGGGGCGGTGATGGGGGAGAGGACGGGTGAGTTGTCGTCGTCGGTGATAGTTATTGTGGTTGTGGCGTTGTCGAGGACGTAGCCTGTGGGGAGGGAAGCGGAGATGGTTACGGTGAAGGTTTCGTTGCTTTCGTCGAGGCCGTCGTTGGTGATGGGGATGTTGATGTTCTTAGTGGTATCGGAGTCGCTGAACGTTATTGAAGTGATGGCGTCGTTGTCGTAGTCGCCGTTGTTGGGATCGTTGGCGCCGGTGGCGGAGCTGCCGCCGTAGGCGATGTTGAAGGTTACGGACTGGCCGAAGGCGGCTTCGGTGGTGATGGTTATGGTGGCGTTGCCGACGTTTTCGTTGACGGTGAGGGCGGCTGGCACGGACACTGTGGCTATGGGGGTTGCCGAGGCTATGTCCGAGGCGGGGCTTGAGCCTCCGTCGTTGACCGCGCGGATGCGGAAGCGGTAGCGGACGCCGTTCTGCAGAGGGGTTAGGACGTGGCTGGTCGTTTCCGCGTCAGAGCCGGCGATGTCCATCCAATTGCCGAAGGAGCCAGAGCCTCTCCTCTGCCGGTACTGCCAGGAGGAGATGCTGGAGTCTGAGGGGTCGTCCCATGACAGGGTTACTGATCCGTTCCCTGCTTCGGCGGTCAATCCAGTGGGTTTGTCTGGCGCATCGTTTTCATCCACCGACACTACTACTGAGTCGATCGACACGGAGCTGTAGTCGCCGCCGCTGGCGCTGTGGGTGAGGGTTACATCCGGGTCTGTGATCTTGTCGGTGTCCTCAGCGGCGTTGACGGTGATGGTTTGAGTGGCGTTCCAGTTCGCTTGTGTGAACGTTAGCGGCGAACCTTCAACCGTAACGTCGCCGGAAGCTCCTGCGACGGTGATGGTTACGTTGGCAGAGGGCTGGGTGTCGAGTTTCACGGTGTAGGTTCCAGAGCTGCCCTCGGTTACTGTCAGCGCGTACTTGGAGAGGGTTACGCCTGCGGTGTCGTCTTCAGTAACTGTTACGGTAACCGAGTTGATCGACACGGAGCCGTAGTCGCCGCCGCTGGCGCTGTGGGTGAGGGTTACGGTTGGGTCGGAGACGGCGTCGAGGTCGTGGGAGGCGCTGACGGTGATGGTTTGAGCGGAGTTCCAGTTCGCTTGCGTGAACGTTAGTGGCGAACCTTCAACCGTAACGTCGCCGGACATTCCTGCGACGGTGATGGTTACGTTGGCAGAGGGCTGGGTGTCGAGTTTCACGGTGTAGGTTCCAGAGCTGCCCTCGGTCACTGTCAGCGCGGACTCGGAGAGGGTTACGCCTGCGGTGTCGTCTTCAGTAACTGTTACGGTAACCGAGTTGATCGACACGGAGCCGTAGTCGCCGCCGCTGGCGCTGTGGGTGAGGGTTACGGTTGGGTCGGAGACGGCGTCGAGGTCGTGGGAGGCGTTGACGGTGATGGTTTGGGCGGCGCTCCAGTTCGCTTGTGTGAACGTTAGCGGCGAACCTTCAACCGTAACGTCGCCGGACATTCCTGCGACGGTGATGGTTACGTTGGCAGAGGGCTGGGTGTCGAGTTTCACGGTGTAGGTTTTAGAGCCGCCCTCGGTCACTGTCAGCGCGGACTCGGAGAGGGTTACGCCTGCGGTGTCGTCTTCGGCGACGGTAACTGTGACTGAGTCGATCGATACGGAGCCGTAGCCGCCGCCGCTGGCGCTGTGGGTAAGGGTTACGGTTGGGTCGGAGACGGCGTCGAGGTCGTGGGAGGCGTTGACGGTGATGGTCTGGGCGGAGTTCCAGTTCGCTTGCGTGAACGTTAGCGGCGAACCTTCAACCGTAACGTCGCCGGACGCTCCTGCGACGGTGATGGTTACGTTGGCAGAGGGCTGGGCGCCGAGCTTCACGGAGTAGGTTCCAGAGCTGCCCTCGGTCACTGTCAGCGTGGACTCCGAGACGGTTACGGTAGGGTTTGGGGGATTGACGGTGATGAGGACTTCCTGGGAGTCGGAGTTGCCGTTGCCGTCGTTGGCGGTTACCGTCATCGTGTACGTTCCGGCGGTGGTGGAGACGAAGGTGAGACGCGCCGCGTCGAGGGTTGTGCCGTTGGGGATTGCCGGCGTTGTTTCGCCGGCTTTGCGGGTCCAAGCGTAGGTTACGGCATCGCCGTCGGCGTCGTCGGCGGAGGCGGTGACGTCCACGGTTTGGCCGGCCATTACTGTTACGTCGGCGATCTCTTCCAGGACGGGGGATGCGTCGTCGTCGACGATGGTGAGAGTGAGAGCGCCCGGGGCCCAGCTGGTGGTGCTCCTACCGGCATGGACTGTCACTTCGACTGTCTCGTTGATTTCGTCCAGCTCGTCGCCCAGGATGCCGAAGTACTCGAGTGTTACTGATGACTTGCCTTCCGGCACCCAGAAGAACCGCTGGCCTGTTAGGAAGCACACATCCGCGCCTGCGCTTGGGCTAGAGCAAGAGGTTCCGTCGATGCGGCTGTATGTTGCGGAGCCGTCGAGGCCTGAGTTCAGGAACGAAAGTGCGAAACCCAGACTGGGGGTAGATCCGGTGGCCGTGGTTGGCGTCTGGCTGAGGGTGGCGGTGATAGTGATATCGGTCTTGCCGGAATCTCCCTCGGTGATCGTGGTTTTGTTGGCTGTCAGCGTGATGGCGCCGGATGTCACCGTAATCCTGAACGTTTCGCGCTTGCCCTCGTTGCCATGCTCATCGCTGGCGATGACCTGCATCAAGTACTTGCCGTTTGTGTTGGGGGCGGTGAATGTGAGCCGCGCGGAGTTCAGGTCTGTGTCGGCGGGGAAGTCCAGTTGCACTTCCCCCCGAATAGGCCTTTTCGACCATTCGTAGGTGATATCGTCGCCGTCGGCGTCGGTGGCGGAGGCGGTGATGTCTACAGTCTGGCCCGTTCGCACATAGATGTCGTCGATCGCCTTCAGAACCGGAGCGTTGTCGTTGTTGTTGTCCAGGATGGTTATGAAGGTGCGGTTGCGGATGATCGTGAAGCCTGGCGGCAGCTGAGTAGTGGTTATTGTGATGGCGAGGGATTCCCCGTAGGGTTGGTTCTCGACGAGCATGTCGTCTGTGATGGGGATAGTGATGTTCTTTGTAGTGTCCGACGCGCCGAATGTAACTGACGTAACCGCGACGTAATCTTCTCCGGCTGTGGCCGAGCCGCGGTAAGTGATGTTGAACGTAACCTGCTTTCCGAACGCTTGGGTTGTTGTTATAGGCACCACTGCGTTCGCGTCTGTTCCCTCGGTTACATGCATGCTATGCGGAATCGAGACGGTCTTGGACGCGGGAGTGGGCGTTGGAGTGGGAGAGCCCGACTGAGGCAACGGGGTGGGGGTGTGGGTGGGGGTAGGCTGCAGTTCGAGAGTGGGGACGGGAGTGGGGGTGTGAGTGGGTGTGGGAGTCGGCGGCTGCACAGGAGTGGGGGTGGGGGTATGAGTGGGTGTGGGGGTCGGCGGCTGCACAGGAGTGGGGGTGGGGGTCGGCGGCTCGGGAGCAGAGGGCGTGGGAGTGGGGGTGGGTTCGGGCTTGGGGGCGGCTGTGACGGAGCTCGATTGGCCGCTCTCACCCCCTGGGTTGACTGCGCGGATGCGGAAGCGGTAGCTGGCGCCGTTTTCGAGGCCGGTTACGGTGTACATCACGGTGGATGCGTCGGAGGGGTCGATGTCGGTCCATTCGCTCCAGGCGTCGCTGCCTTTGCGCTGTCGGATTTGGTAGCCGGTGATGGTGGCGTCGTTGGGGTTGGTCCAGGCGAGCGTGACTTGCGTGTCGCCCGCGGTGGCGGAGAGTCCGGTTGGGGCGGCGGGTGTGGGGATGGGGGTGGGAGTGGGAGTGGGAGTGGGAGTGTGGGTGGGGGTAGGCGGTTCAGGTGTGGGAGTGGGAGTGTGGGTGGGAGTAGGGGTGGGGACGCCGGGAATTGCTGTTACTTCGGCGGATTCTGCGCCGGCGCCGGCGTCGTTCACTGCGCGGAGCTTGAATGCGTAGGTCTGGCCGTTCGTAAGGCTGCTGACGATGTGGGTGGTGGTTGTCGCGCCGGAGCCGGCGATGTTGGTCCACGCGCCGTAGCTGCCGCCGCCTTCCTTTTGCTGGAGCTGCCACGCGGTGATGAACGGGTCGTTGGGGTCTTCCCACGAGAGCGTTACCGATCTGTTTCCGCCCACGGCGGTTAGCCCGGCTGGGGCGAGGGGATGATCGCTGGCGGCGATGGTGATGGTGGCTGTGGCGTTGCCGAGAGTGAAGCCCGCGGGCAGGGAGTCTGCGGCGGTGATGGCGACGGTGAAGGTTTCGGCCGGTTCGCCGAGGTTGTCGTCGATGAGCGGAATCGTGATGTCTTTCGTTGTTTCCGTAGAGTTGAACGTCACCGACTTGACACTGGCGAGGTAGTCCTCGCCGGCTTTGGCGTCGCCGCTGTAGGCGATGTTGAAGGTTACGGATTCTCCGAATGCGGCGGTTGTGGTGATGGCGACGACAGCGCTGGACGTGTCTTCTTCCACGGTGAGCGTCTCGGGGACGTAGACTTTGTCTGTGGCGGAGACGGTGATGACGACTTCCTGGGAGTCGGAGTTGCCGTTGCCGTCGGAGGCGGAGACGGTCATGGTGTAGGTTCCGGCGGTGGTGGTGGTGAAGGCGAGGCGGGCCACTTCCAGGTCTGTGCCGTCGGGGATGGCGGGGGTGGATTCGCCGTCCTTGCGGGTCCAGACGTAGGAGATGGGGTCGGAGTCGGCGTCGGCGGCTGAGGCGGTGATGTCGACGACCTGTCCGGCTTTGACGGTGGGGGCGGTGATGGGGTCGAGGACGGGGGAGTTGTCGTCGTCGGTGATGGTTCCGACGGCGGTTGCGTCGGTGATGGTTACGCCTGGGGGGGGATCGGACAGCGTTACGGTAAAGGTTTCGTTGTCTTCGTCGAGGTCGTCGTCGGTTACGGTTACGGTGATGGAGGCGGTTCTTGCGTTGGCGGCAATCATCGCGGATGTGGCGGTCTTGACTTCGGTGAAGTCTGAGCCTGTGGTGGCGGTGTCGCCCCCTTCGGCGGTCACGGTGTACTTGAAAGCTAGGGGGGACTGGGGAGGTCGCGATGCGGATACGGTGAAGGCGAACGCGCCGTCTTCAGGGGCGGTGACGTCGGCGATGCTCAGCGTGATCGGGGCAGAGGGCGTTGGGGTGGGTGTGTGAGTGGGAGTGTTGGTGGGGTCAGGCACGGGAGTGGGGGTATCGGTTGGAGCGGGCGGCAAGGGAGTTGGGGTGTCGGTTGGAGTGGGAGGCGCGGGGGTGGGCGTGTCGGTTGGAGTGGGAAGCGCGGGGGTGGGCGTGTCGGTTGGAGTGGGAGGCAAGGGAGTGGGGGTGTCGGTTGGAGTGGGAGGCGCGGGGGTGGGCGTGTCGGTTGGAGTGGGAGGCGCGGGGGTGGGCGTGTCGGTTGGAGTGGGAGGCAAGGGAGTGGGGGTGTCGGTTGGAGTGGGAGGCACAGGCGTGGGCGTGTCGGTTGGAGTGGGAGGCACGGGAGTTGGGGTGTCGGTGGGAGCAGGGGTGGGGGTTGGGGCTGCCGTGACGGTGATGACGACTTCCTGGGAGTCGGAGTTGCCGTTGCCGTCGGAGGCGGTGACGGTCATGGTGTAGGTTCCGGCGGTGGTGGTGGTGAAGGCGAGGCGGGCCACTTCCAGGTCTGTGCCGCCGGGGATGGCGGGGATGGTTTCGCCGTCCTTGCGGGTCCAGGAGTAGGAGATGGGGTCGGAGTCGGCGTCGGTGGCTGAGGCGGTGATGTCGACGTCCTGACCGGCCTCGACGGCGGGGGCGGTGATGGGGTCGAGGACGGGGGAGTTGTCGTCGTCGGTGATGGTTATGGTGGTTGTGGGATTGCCGAGGACATAGCCTGCGGGAAGGGAACCGGAGATGGTTAGGGTGAAGGTTTCGTTGCTTTCGTCGAGGGCGTCATTGGTGATGGGGATGTTGATGTTCTTAGAGGTATCGGCGTTGCTGAAGGTTACTGAGGAGACGGCGTCGTTGTCGTAGTCGCCGTCGCTGGGGTTGTTCGCGCCGGTGGCTGAGCTGTCGCTGTAGGCGATGTTGAGGGTTACGGACTGGCCGAAAGCGGCGGTTGAGGTGATGGCGACGGCGGCGTTGCCGACGTTTTCGTTGACGGAGAGGGTGGTGGGAACGGAGACGGTCTCGGCGGGCGAGACGGTTATAACGACTTCCTGGGAGTCGGAGTTGCCGTTGCCGTCGGAGGCGGCGACGGTCATGGTGTAGGTTCCGGGCAGGGTGGCGGTGAAGTTGAGGCGGGCGCTGTTCAAGTCTGTGCGGGCGGGGATGGCGGGGATGGTTTCGCCGTCCTTGCGGGTCCAGGAGTAGGAGATGGGGTCGGAGTCGGCGTCGGCGGCTGAGGCGGTGATGTCGACGTCCTGGCCGGCCTTGACGGTGGGGGCGGTGATGGGTGAGAGGACGGGGGAGTTGTCGTCGTCGGTGATGGTTATGGTGGTTGTGGCGTTGCCGAGGGCGTAGCCTGCGGGGAGGGAACCGGAGATGGTTACGGTGAAGGTTTCGTTGCTTTCGTCGAGGCCGTCGTTGGTGATGGGGATGTTGATGTTCTTGGAGGTATCGGAGTCGCTGAACGTTACTGAGGAGACGGCGTCGTTGTCGTAGTCGCCGTTGCTGGGGTTGTTCGCGCCGGCGGCTGAGCTGTCGCTGTAGGCGATGCTGAGGGTTACGGACTGGCCGAAGGCGGCGGTTGTGGTGATGGTTACAGTGGCGTTGCCGGCGTTCTCGTTGACGGAGAGCTTAGCCGGGACGTAGACCGTGTTGGTGGATGAGACGGTGATGAGGACTTCCTGGGAGTCGGAGTTGCCGTTGCCGTCGGAGGCGGTGACGGTCATGGTGTAGGTTCCGGCGGTGGTTGTGGTGAAGGCGAGGCGGGCCACTTCCAGGTCTGTGCCGTCGGGGATGGAGGGGGTGGTTTCGCTGGCGTCGCGTGTCCAGACGTAGGAGATAGTGTCGGAGTCGGCGTCGGTGGCTGAGGCGGTGATGTCGACATCCTGGCCGGCTTTCAGCGTTACGTCGTCGAGCTCCGCGAGGATGGGAGAGTTGTCGTTGTCGGCGATGGCGCCGTTGACCGATACGTCGCTGCCGATGTCGTAGTCGTCGGTGTCGTTCAGGGTGATGGTGTAGGTCTCGCTTGACCCTTCGTCGAGGCTGTCGCCGGTGGTTGGAATGCTGGCCGCGCCTGTCTTTCCGCCTGCGAATGTTGTGGTGAAAGTCTGCGTGAGCGTTCCGGGGATGTCGTTCGCGTCGAATCCGCTCGACCCGCGGTCAGAGAGCGTTAGGCTTACATCGACGTCGCCCATCGCTGTTGTGTCGGAGGTTACATTGAGGCTGATGCTCTCTCCTTCGATCACGTCTGCGGGGGCGGTCTCCAGTGTCAGCGTTGCGGTGTCGTCTTCGGTGAGCTGGCAGTCGTAGCTGGCGCCTTGCTGGAAGGCGTAGGCGCTGCCGGAGCGCATATAGATGGTTACTTCGCTGCCGCCGAATTCGACTACGTCGTCGTCTGGCTGGAGGGTGATGGAGGCGGATACGCCGCCGTTGAAGCTCGTTGTGCTTAGCGTTCGGGATGTGAGCTTGTTCGAGATGAGGCCGCCGTAATCGAATACGACCAGCACGGAGACTGTAAGCGAGCCGCTTACTGCGATGCTTGATGTAAGCGGAACTACGAGGTTTGTTCCCTCGCGCACTCCTGCGTTGGAGGCGCAACTTGCCGCTTGATCTCCGAATGACAGCGTTACCGTTCCGGCAGTCGGGGCGGTGTTGTCGATCACGTTCACCCGGTGGCTAGCGGTTGAGGCGGCAATCGCGGACGGAACGTCCTCGGAGAGCGCAACCGCTGCTGTGTAGGCGCGCGCCGCGTTGTATGCTCCATCGCCGGTTGCCCGCGTCTTTGGCGGGAAGAGCGCCTGAACGCTAACGCTTCCCGCGGGGATCTCGAACGACGCTGTAATCGATTCGAAGTCGCCGGCTGGATCGCTGCCGGCTACGCCGGAAAGCGTAACTACGCCGCTGACGTCGAAGGAAGCTCGCGCGCTCATCGTTACGTCGATTCGCAGCGCTGTTCCCTCGGCGACTTCAGTTGCCGACGCTCTGCCTCCTATCGTTGCGTTGTACGGGCTCTGCAATTCCACTGTGGCAGTGTCGTCGTCGTCGAGCGTTCCGTTCACTGCGGCGGGCCTGGCCAGGGCGGTCGACACTGTGTAGGCCGTGGAGGAATTCAGGGCAACGCTGTAGGACTCGTCGCCTTCCACCACGTCGTCGTCGTTGACCGTGAAACTGGCGGTCGCCTGTGTCTGTCCCGCGACGGTTTGGAACGTTGTTGTCGTCAGCGTTTGGGCGAGAGCGCCCTGCACGTCGCTCGCCGCGAATCCGCTGTCGCCGTCGGCCGCGAGCGTTAAGCCCACATCCAGAGTTGTTCCCGCCAGCGTTTGATCGGAGCTGGCGATCGTAACCTGAAGCGCGCCGCTTTCCTCTTCGCCGGATGTTGCGAGGAGCCAGAGTTCGGGCACGATCGGCGTCGCGGTCGCCTCATCGGAAGCGGGGCTGTTCCCGCCGGGGTTCACTGCGCGAATCTTGAAGCTGTATTCCGCGCCGTTCGTCAGGTTGGCAACGATGTGGGAGGTGGTTTCCCAATCAGAGCTGGGGATTCTGGTCCATTGGCCGTAGGCGGCGGCGCCCGCTTCCTTCTGCTGGTACTCCCAGCGGGAGATGCCGGGGTTGCGCGGGTTCTCCCAGGAGAGTTTCACTGCGCGGTTGCCTGGAGCGGCGGCGAATCCGCTCGGCTTGCCGGGAGCGGCGGTCTCGGCGGTCGGGGTCGCGGTCGCCTCAGCGGAGCCGGGGCTGTTCCCGCTGACGCTCACTGCGCGAACTTTGAAGCTGTACTCCGTGCCGTTCGTCAGGCTGGCAACGGTGTGGATCCTGAGGCCTGATCCGCTGAGGTTCGGGGAGGCGATGTCGGTCCAGGCGCCGTAGTTGCCGCCGCTTTCCTTGCGCTGCACCTGCCACTTGATGATGCTCGCGTCCTCAGGGTCGTCCCAGACGAGCGTGACCTGGGCGTCGCCTGCGGCGGCGGCGAGGCTGGTTGGTTGATCGGGAGCGGGAGGGTTCGGGGTTGCTGTTTTCTCGTCGGACTCGGCGCCGTTTCCGCCGACGTTCACCGCGCGAATCTTGAAGCCGTACTCCACGCCGTTCGTCAGGCTGGCAACTGTGTGGGTGGTGGTTGTGGCGTCGGAGCCGGAGATGGCCGTCCACGCGCCGTAGGCGCCGCCGTCTTCATTCTGCTGGAACTCCCAGCTTGTGATGCTCGCGTCCGAGGGGTCGTCCCACGATAGCGTTACCTCTTCGTTTCCCGATGTGGCGGCGAAGTTGGCCGGCTTCGCCGGAGCGTCGCTAGCCGCAATCGTCACTGTTGTCGTTGTGTTGCCGAACACGTATCCCGGCGGCAATTTCAGGGGAATCACAAAGCCAGGGTTTCCCACGGAGGGTCCGCTCGACCCTCCGCCGCTCGCGCGCAGAGCGATCGTTACTGTGAACGTCTCTGCGCCTTCGGCCTCGGCGTCGTCGGTTATCGGCACGGTGATGTCTTTCGTTGTCTCGGATGCGCTGAATTCCACCGTTGTTGCCGCGTCGTTGTCGTAGTCGCCGTTGGCGGGGTTGGCTGCGCCGGTGGCGGAGCCGTCGCTGTAGGACACCTCCAGATCGACGCCTGTCCCGAACGCGTCGGACGCCGTCACCGTGATTACTGCGTTCCCGCCCTCGACGGCGGACGCTGTCGCCGGGACCGACACTGTGGCCGCCGCCACGACGGTGATCGTTACTGACTCGGAGTCGGAGTTGCCTTTGCCGTCGCTGGCGGTAACCGTCATCGTGTACACGCCGGTGGACTCGGTGATGAACGCGAAGCGCGCCTTGTCCAGCGTTACGCCCAAGGGGAAGGGCGGGTTCGTCTCGCCGTCCGCGCGCGACCACTGGTAGGTGATCGTGTCGGCGTCCCCGTCAGTGGCCGAGGCAGTGATTACGACTGACTGCCCGAGTTTCAGCGTGATGTCGTCGATGGGGTCCAGAACTGGCGATTCGTCGCCGTCTTCGATCGCGCCATTGACGGCCACGTCGCTGCCTATGTCGTAATCGGCTGTGTCGTTCAGGGTTACGGTGTAGGTTTCTTCGGGTTCGTCGAGGCCGTCGGCGGCGGTGGGGATCATAATCGTCGCCGTTCTGGCGCCGCCGAAATTCGCGGGGAAGGTCTGCGTGAGCGCTCCGGTAATGTCGTTCTCGTCGAATCCGCTCGCCCTGCGATCCGATAGCGTTACGCTCACGTTCAGCGATTCCGACACTATCTTGTCCGACGTTACGACAAGGCTGATGCTTGCGCCCTCGGTTGCTTTCGGAGGATCAGTCTCCAGCGTCAGAACGGCGGTGTCGTTGTCGGCTATCGTTCCCGACACGGTTGTGGACGCCGGGGCGTACGCGCTTCTTCTTTCCAGCGCGATTGTGTATGTCTCTTCGGGTTCGACGATGTTGTCGTCAGCCACCTGGAAGGTCGCTGTGGCGGATGTTCTGCCCGCCGTCGTGGTGAACTGCAGGGTTCTGGTTTGGGTTAGGCCGCCCACGATGTCCGACTCGTCGACGCCGGAGAAGGCGAACGCCACATTCAGGGAATCTGTCGAGGGACGGTCGAGCGTCAGTTCTACGGAGATCGTGGCTCCTGTTCCGCTGGCGCCCTCGGTTGCGGTTGCCGGATCGCCGGCGAGCGAGAGCGTTGGGAGCGCGTCGTCTGTCACGGTTATGGTTGTGTCGGCGCCGGCGGTCACGCCTGCAGGAGGGTTGTTCAGCATTATGGCGGCCTTGTATCTCCGCTCCGCTGCTCCGACTCCATCGCCGCCCGGGAATATCGGCTCGAACAACGCCTCGGCTTCCAGAGCGCCTGCCGGGATCGAGAATCTGGCCGCCGGCATCGTGAAGTCTGGGCGCAAAAAGTCCCCGCTCAAGCCTATCCAGCCGTTGATGTTCTGGTCCGCCGCGTTGCTGGCGACCACTTTGAGCGTGGCGCGGGATCCTTCGGCGAGCTTGAAGGGGCCGCCTTCGAATGAGACTGTTGCGGTGTCGTTGTCGTTGATTGCGCCGCTCCGCCGCCGCTCGTTCCAGACGACGACGTAGCCCGCGCCGCTGTTAATCGTGAGCGTGAAATCGTCCAGGCCGTCCACCACGCTGTCGTCCACTGTTTGGATCTGGACGACCTCGCAGTTCTGGCTGGCGCCGGGTTTGATTGAGGCGGTGTGCGTTAAGCCGCCGGTGAAGTCGGCTGCTGAAACGTGGCCGGCAAGAGAGAGCGTGAATGGGAGCGCCTGGGCAACGGCGACGTCTGAGCAGACGCTTGTAGCGAAGGAGCTTCCTTCGGCGACGGAGACAGCCGTCCTGGAGGCGGAGCCAAGGCTTAGCCGGGGCGTGCCGCTGGGCGGGGACGAGTTGTCGGGAACGATGATGCCCTGGCTGGCGGAGGAGGCAGTGAGCGAGGAGGGGGAGCCGGCGGCAAGCGCGACAGTCGCCGCGTACTTCCGCGTTGCGGAGTACGAGCGGTCTCCTGCGCCGGGCGTCTTTGGGGCGAAGGTCGCCACGCCGCTGCGAGCTCTAGGGCTGATTGTGAAGTTCGTTGTTGTGGACGCGAAATCGTCGGCAGGGTCGCTGCCGCTTACGCCGGCGAGGGTAACTGTGCCCGTTACGCTGAAGGAGGCTGGCGCGCTTATCGCGACATCGACGCGGAGGGGGGTGCCCTCGACGACTTCGATTGCTGTCTCGCCGAGGCCCACTGTGGCGGTGTCGTTGTCCGTCAGCTTGCTGTCAGCCGTCGTTGATTTGGTGGTCGACGGCGTATAGTCCGAGTTTGGTCCGCGGTCCAGCCTTACGCGGAAAGTCTCTTCCTTCTCCACCACCAGGTCGTCTCGGACGGCGATGGAGGCGCTGGCTTCGAGCTGGTTTTCCACGCTGGAGGAGGGGGCGAAATCTGTAGTAGCCAGGAGCTGAGGGACGCGGCCCACGATGTCGTTCGCATCGAATGCGCTGTTGTTTGTCGGCAGCAGCGTGAGCAAGACGTTGAGCGATTGGTCCTCGAGGGTGGGCTCGGTTCCGGCCAGCTTGACTGTTATCGCGCCCCCTTCGGCGCTGGCCTCTGTGATTGAGGCGATCCATAGTTCGACGGATAGCGGCGTGGCAGAAACCTCTGCGGACGCTTCGCTGTAGCCGCTGTTGTTCACTGCGCGAACCTGGAAGTGGTATGTCTCCTCGGTATGCAGCCCCCGTACGGTGTGCTCCGTCGTGTCCTTGTCCGACCCTGGGATGTCCGACCACACAAGGTCGTCAGCGTCGCGCCACTGATATCTGGTGATTGTTTCGTCGCCCGGATCGTCCCATGAGAGCGTTACGGCTCTGCTGCCCGGCGAGGCCGTGAGGTTGGCGGGGCTGGCCGGAGGGGGCGTTGCCGACGGGCCGTCATTCAGGACGCCGTCGACTGCGATGTCGTCGCCGACTGCGTAGTGGCGGCTGTCGTTCAGCGTGATGGTGTATTGCTCTTGTCCCTCGCTGGCGTCCCTGTCGGGGTTTGTTTGAATCAGCAGTAGTCCTGTTGTGCTCGGCTCGCTGCCGAAGTCCGCCAAATCGTCGCGCGCTATGAGGGGCCCGAGGATGTCCGCTGCGGTGAATCCGCTCGCCTCGCGGTCGGCTAGGGAGAGGCTGACTGGCAGAAGGCCAGTGAGGGGCTTGTTCGACGTGAGGGTGAGGGCGATCGGCGTTCCCTCTGTAACGGGGGCTGGGGTTGCTTGCAGCGTCAGGGTTGGCGTCGTTTCCGTTATGCTTATCACGACTTCGCCCGTGAGCCGGTTGTAATCTCCGCCGGACGCGGTGTGCGTTAGGGTTACGTCTGGGTTCGGCGACGCATCGCCGTCTTGCTCTGCGAACACAAGGATCTCTCGAGGCGTGTTCCAGAGGAAGGGTGGGATGTTGAAGGATTCAGGGAAGATGGTCAGGTTTTCTGTCGCGCCGGTGATGGTTATCGTTACTAGCGCCGACGGCTGGCTGCTGAGCTGCACCGTGTAGGACGCGCGCTCCTCTTCCTTGAGCGTTATCGCGTTCGTTGAGAGCGTGAGGCCGGCGGTGTCGGTCTCTGTAATCTCGACCGTTAGTCTTTGGGGGGGAAGGGAGCCGTAGTCCGCGCCGGATGCGGTGTGCACCAGGGCGACGCCATCGTCTTTGACTGCGTCGTCGTCTTCGTTGGCGGTCACTGTTACGCGCTGCGCGGTTCGCCAGTTCTGTGGCGTGAAGATGAGCTGAGTTTCGTCCAGCAGCACGTCGCCGGAGGCGCCGGTGATGGCGATCGTTACGGGTCCGGACGGTTGGCTATGAATCGACACGTCGTATCCGGCGCTTGCGCCCTCGGTGATGGTTAGGCTCGTGGGGCGGAGAGTGAAGCCCTGCTCGTCGTCTTCTTCGATGGTTACTTCCACCGAGGGGGCGGTTACGCTGTCGTAGCCTCCGCCGGAGGGGGTGTGCGCGAGGGTTACGGCGGGGTCGTCGATGGCGTCGTCGTCGCTTCCGGCGCTCACTGTGATGCGCTGCGGGGTTTGCCAGTTCTGCGCGGTGAACGTGAGCCGGCTTTTGTCCACCGACACGTCTCCGGATGCGCCGCTCACCGTTATGGTTATGTCGCCGCCAACCGGAGCCGTGTACACTCCCACTGTATAGCTGGCGCTGCCGCCCTCGGCGACCGTAAGCTCGCTTGCGCTGGTGAATACTCCCGGGGGCGCAGGGGCGTCGCGCAGCTCGCCCGAGACCCTGCGGCTTGAGCCGACCACGTAGCCGGCCACGTCCTCCAGAAAGATAGAGTATCTCTCTGTCCCTTCTGTGGCGCGGAAGTCCCTGAGGGTTGGAATCAGGGCTATGCCTGTTTTGCTGGGGGAGGAGCCGAAATCCGCGTTGACAGTCTGAGTGAGCGCGCCTTTGATGTCGTCGGCGTTGAAGTCTCCGCTCGTCGCCGATAGCGTCAGCCTGACCGGCAGCACGCCTGTTCGATTCTGGTTTGATGTCACTGTGAGGCGGATGGGATTTCCTTCCGCAACGCTGGGGGGATTGGTCGCCAGCGTCAGTGTGGGCGTCGTGTCGACGATTTTGAAGCTGATTTGGTCGCTTACGCCTGCGAAGCCGGAGGTCTGATGCGCTCTCCCGACACTGAATCTGATAGCCGCTCCTTCGGTATCTTCCGTGTCCTCGTCGGAGGGCGCTGTAGCGACAACTTTCTGCGGGACGCTCCAATTCGCCGGCGTAAAGGCGAGCGAGGCTTTGGAGAGGCGTATCAATGAGACGTTGTAGGTGAAGAGAGTCACCGTGAGGTCATCCGCTGGCCGGGCAGTGAGGCTGACGTTCAGGTCGAGCGTCGCGCCCTCGTTGATGGGCACTTTCTTATCTTCGGGGTCGTCGGCTGGCAGTATTCCGCCGCTGGGCCCGCTGACTACGATGCCGGGACTCGCGATTGTTACGCGCGTTGTCGCAGGTTCTCCCTGCTGCGTCGAGCCGCCGACACTGTTAAGGGCGTACAGCGTTACCACCCAATCGCCTGTGTACCCTGCATCGAAGTTGTCAATCGTATAGCTGGTTTCCCCATGGTGGATATGCACGGTTGTCGAGACGCTGCGCGGAGAGTCGGGCTTGTAGACCATCCGCCAGCGGGTGCGACTATCGTCACTCGGGTTGCTCCAGGTGAGACGGAACCCAAGCCGTCCTCTCGAGGTCACGATCGGCACGGCCTTCAAGTTGGTCGCCGCCTTGGCGCGGTAGAACGGCGTCGAGGATACTTCGTAGGACGGGACGCCCGGGCCTCCGTGGAACGCGCGAACCTGGAATCTGTATGCGCTGAAGTTGGTTAGCCCTGTGACCGTGTGAGAAGTTGTCCCGGCGTTCGAGTTGGGGATATCGGTCCACCCGCCCCCCCTGCTATCGGCGGGCCAAGCGGCGCCGCTCCTTTTCCACCGCGCCTGCCATTTCGTTATCGCGGCGTTGGGGTGCCTTGACCAGCTTAGGGTTACCTGCCCGTCGCCCCGCGCCGTGATGAGGTTGGACGGTCTCGCGGCCGCGTTCACCACTGTTATTGTTGTGGTTGCTCTGGCGGCGGCGGCGGTAGTATGAGCGCCGCCCCACTCCCAGGTGATCCAGTTTCTGCCGGCGCTGAGGTTAGCGCAGGGGTGGAGATTGACTCCTCTCCCGGTCCGTACTCCTGGAATGTTGCTCCGCAGATTGATGCCTATGGTGCGCTCGCCCGCGGTCTCTGTGTACTCGCGCCCCGTGGCTTTCAACCAGTCTTTGCCAAGATAGAGGGCCTCTTGCAGGGTGAAACAGACGAGCACCGTTGATTGTCCGGGCGGGAGCGCAACCGTCCGGTTGGGGGGGGGAGTCAGAATCGGACGCCCGGGATGCAGGATGACCGTAGCGTTCCTGAGCACCAGTTGAGTGCTGCCGTCATGGCCATCACTTCCTCCGAACTCGGGCGTGAAGATTCCCCAAGCCAACCTTCTATCGGGATCACGCAACCAGAGGCCTACGCTGACTGATCCGACGCCGGGAGCCAGACTTATCTCAAGATGGCTCCCCCGACCGGTTACGACGGACTCTGCGCTACCCTTCGAATTGGAGGTTTTATTCGGGTCGGCGCCTTTGTACCATGCCTGAACAGTTCCATCACTAGTGTTGAGCCAGGCTGTGAAGTCGGTTCCAGGTTGCTGCTGCGCTTGCGCAGGCGGGGGAGCGAGGGTTGCGGCGAAGAGGAGGAGGAGCGCGGCGGCGAGGGGGGCGATCCAGAGCCGGCTCCCGCCTGGGCGGAGGGCGCCGCCTAGCGGCTCCAGGATGGCGAAGGGAGCGTTGCGCACAGGGCCGTTGCTTGAAGCGAACTGCCTCGCAGCTGAGAGCAGGAACTTGCTTTTTCTGGGCATAAACGCTGCTTGCCTTAAAACGCGCGACACGCTCGGGAGGCACTGCGTCCGCTGCTTCCTCTGAGTGGGACGCCACGACTGGCCAAGATGATTTCGATGCGCAATCGCTCGAAATCTTACATTGCGAGTCTCTTTCCACGCAATACGCGGCGAGGGATGGGCGGGCGGCCCACGGGAGGCGGGGGAGGGGCTGTGGCGGGGGAGGGGCTGTGGTGGGGAAGGAGGGACTCGAACCCTCATGCCCGAAGGCACATGGTCCTAAGCCATGCGCGTCTGCCGTTCCGCCACTTCCCCGGCGGTCTGCGCGTCTGCGCTGTGCCGGCCTACTCGAGCGCGTCGACGCGGAAGAGCCAGCTGCCGGCGACGCGGGCGTCCAGCTGGTCGAGGGCGTTTTCTTTTTCGAGGATGCGCGAGAGGATGAGGCGCTTTTCGTGGGGGTCGCGGATGGGGGTCGCGCGGGCTGGGAGGTCGATGTGGGCGCTCTGTTTCAGGTGGTAGGTGAACTGGGGGTTGGCGAGGAGGTTGGCGGCCCAGTCGCGCGTTCCGGGGTTGTTGGAGAGGTATATCTGGCCGTCGAGCTGGCGCAGCCTGACTTCTTTGCGGCGGGGTTTGCCGGTCTTGCGTCCGGTTGTTGTGATGTCGACGAGGCGGTCGTTCTCGAGGGCGTTGCGGATGTTAGGGTTCAAGGGGGCGTTCTCCTGCGGGGGTTTGGCGTTGGGGGAGGGGAGTGGTCTCTACCGGGCTGCGGAGCTTGGGGTGGTGTAGGTGTGGGTGATGACTTCCCAGACGTGTCCGTTCTCGCACTCGAAGTAGAAGCCGCGCCCCATGTGCTTGTGGTTGATCTCGCCGTCTGCGCGGGAGCGGGGGCCGCTGCCGAAGGCGACTCCTTCGTTCTTCACGCGCTGGAGGATGGCGTCGAACTCGTCGTCGGAGGCGAGGAAGGCGTAGTGGTTCGCGCGGGGGTCGTCGGAGTCGTCGAAATCGAGGGTGAGTTTGTCGTTGATCCTGACGGGGGCGAAGTGTCCCCAGGGGCCGTCGTAGCTGAGGCCGAAGATGCGGGCGATGAACTGGGCGGATTTCACCTTGTCGCGGGCGGGGACTATGGTGTGGTCGAGTTGAAGCGGCATAGCGGGCTCCTCCTTAGTTTTGTTGTTCGTCGTACGTTGGGTTCAGACTATCTAGAGGATACGCCCTACCGGGATTCTTGCGCGCTCTGAGGCGGGGGAGGGGCTGCGGACTGCTCCTGTGGCGGGCTCGTGGTAGAGTTCGGGGCAGCCCGTTCTGAGGATGAGCCGGATGATCATCGATATGCATACACATATTGTGCCGCAGGATTTCCCGTTCGCGCCCGATCGCGCGTCTGGGGAGGGCTTTCCGCGTATGGAGCCGAAGGACGGGGAGCGTTCGGCCATCGTTATTGGGGGGCGGGAGTATCGCACGGTGCGCGACGTGTGCTGGGACGCTTCGAAGCGGGCGGCGGAGATGACGGGGGAGGGAACGGACAGGCAGGCGCTGTCGCCGTTGCCGGAGCTGTTGATGTATCACCTTGATCCGCAGGATGGGGCGGATCTGGCGCGGCATCTGAACGAGACGATCGCGGCTATGGTCGCGGCGGAGCCGGATTGCTTCTACGGGTTGGGGTCGGCGCCGATGCAGGACATCGAGCTGGCAGTCGCGGAGCTGCGGGTGCTCAGGGAGCTGGGGCTGCAGGGAGTGGAGGTTCGCTCGAACATCGAGGGGAGGAGTCTGGGGGAGGAGCGATTCCGTCCGTTCTTCCGGGAGGCGGCGTCGCTGGGATTGGCGGTGTTCGTTCACGCGAATCGTCCGACGTTCGCGGAGAGGCTTGCGCATATTCCGTCTGTTGTGGCGGACGCGCCTTTGGGGTTTCCGATCGAGTCGGGGCTGGCGGGGGCGTCGATCATCTGGAGCGGACTTCTGGAGGAGTTGCCGGAGTTGCGGGTGTGCGTAAGTCATGGAGGGGGTGTTCTGATGCAGCTGCTGGCGCGGAGCGATGAGAACTGGCGGACGCGGGAGGGGGTTCGGAAGCTGCTTCCGCGCGCGCCGATGGAGTACGCGGCGATGCTGTACTACGACGATATGGCGTTCGGGACGGCGCCGCTGCGTTATCTGATCGATCAGGCGGGGGCGAGCCAGGTGATGGTTGGTTCGGACTGGCAGGGGGCGGGGCCGAAGACGCCGCCGGCGGAGGAGGAGTTCGCGGCGCTGGGTCTGAGCGCGGGGGAGCGGGATCTTATCGGCTGGCGGAACGCTCTGCGGTTCCTGGGAGCGGAGTGAGGGGGAGCGCAGGGGAAGGCTCCGGCGGCTGGCCGCAGGCCATCGCGCCGGGGAGGCGCCGGTCGGTCGGCGGGTTGGGGAGCTGAGCGGGGGCCGCAGAGCTCTACGCCCGGCTCTCGCCGAGGTGCGAGGATGTGCGGCCGGGGCCGACGAATCTGTCGCCGTCGATGGTGGCGATGTCTTCGGCGGGGAGGGAGGCTTCGTCGCCTACAGCGGCGGAGGCGCCGCCGAGGACTTCGATGTAGCGCACGCTGGCCGTTGCGCCGTCGGCGCTGGCCGCCAGCAGCTCGACTACGTCTCCGCTAACTGTGACGAGGCGGACGCCCGCCTCGAGGCCTTGCACGTTCATAGCGCGACTCCGAGTTTAATCTGTGGTTCCTTTCGTCGTTCCTCGTTCCTTGCCCTTAGCCCTTACTCTTCCCTTACTCTTCGCGCGCGCTCTCACTTCTTGTCGCCTTGCACGGAAGGGAGCCGGCGCGCCCGGTTGCTCTCTCCCGGAGGGCTGGCGGGGGCGGTTATCCGGGGGAGACTTCGACGGTGGTTCTGGCGGACTTGGGGAACGGCGGGGGGAGAGGGGCGCCTATCCGTTTGGCGTATTCGAGGTTGAGCGGGTTGAATTTGCCGGAGGATCCGGAGGAGATCGCCTCGCCGCGCGGGCGGGGGTTGTTGGGGATGGCGGTCTTGCCTACGATGCGCTCGTTGTCCATACGGTCGAACGGCATCCAGAGGATGTCGTTCCTGGCGGGGTCGCGGAAGGTGTTCATAGGTTCGCCGCCATCTTCGACGATCTGCATCTGCTCCATCAGCATACGGCGGAAGAGGATTATGCCGATGTCGGACTGGCCGAGCTTTTCGAGGTAGCGGCGGGTTCGGGGTCCCTGGGATGTCCAGGCGAAGTGGTCCTGGCCGCTGTTGTTGTCGAGCTGTCCCCAGATCGGCTGGTTGTTGTCGTCGACGCCGGCGATGGGGACGTGGTAGACGGGGATCTCGTTGTCGGGCTGGTTGGGGTTCTCGCCCTCGCGGGGCCAGTCGGCGTAGTAGTAGACGTAGTAGGTGTGGGTGTCGTCCATGGGTACGCGGATCTGGAAGTCGTGGCCGCTGGTTCCGGACTCGAGGTTGGGGAAGAGGATGGGGTGTCCGTGTCGCCATCCGATGGAGGATTCCTGCTCTTCGCCTTCGAGCCATCGGTGTTTGAGGATGCCGTGCTCGAAGCGGCTGCAGGAGGCTGAGATGTGGCGCATCGTGCGTCCGGCCTTGCGCCAGTAGGGGAAGTTGTCGTTGGGTTCGGGGGGTTGTTTGCCGTAGATGTCGCCGCGGTGTTTGAGGACGCCGATGCGCTGGAGGGCGTATTTGGAGAAGTAGCCGTGGAGGTATTCGGCGTGGATGGGGTCGAGCGAGTTTTCCATAATCTGGAGCCAGTTGCAGGTTACGACTGTCCATCCGATGCTGCGGACGCGGCCTTCTTCGACGAAGGGGTAGTAGCGGGGGAGGAGGGGGGCGGGCTGGGGTCCGAGGTATGCGAAGACGAGGCCGCCGAGCGTCTGCACGGGGTAGGCTTTCATGCGCACGCGCTGGGGGAAGGTTGAGTCGGGGGGTTCGGCGGGCATTTCGAGGCACTGGCCAGTTTGGTCGTAGAGCCAGCCGTGGTAGGGGCAGCGGAGGCCTTTGGGTTCGGGGATTCCCCAGAGCATGTTGACGCGGCGGTGGGCGCAGGAGGCGTCGATGAGGCCGAAGTCGCCGCCCTCGTCTTTGTAGAGGACGAGGTCTTCGCCGAGGAGTCGAATGGCTTTGGTGGGGTTGTCGTTGAATTCCGAGACGCCGGCGATGGGCTGCCAGTAGCGCCGCATGAGTTCGCCCATTGGGGTTCCGGGGCCTACTTGCGTGAGGCGGTCGTTCTGTTCCGGAGTCAACATTGTGTTCCTCCTGTGCGGCGCCGTTGTCGCTGGCGGGCGCCTGTGCGGCAGATTGCCACGGGGCCTGGGGGCGCGTCAAACAGGGCGAGGGTTAGGGGGTGGTTGTATGCTATCGGCGAACGGGAGCTTGACGCGACGCTGAGCTGTTCGCCGGGGAGGCGGGCAAGGGAGGGAGGAAGAGTATGCCGGGATTCGACATTACTGACAGGGCGGCGATCGTTACTGGGGGGTCGCAGGGGTTCGGGAAGGCGATCGCGCTGCGGCTTGCGCATCAGGGGGCGAATATCGTGGTGGCGGCGCGGGATCCTGAGGAGGTTACAGTGGGGCGCGAGCGCCCGCATGCGCCGGTGCACCCGGTCGTCGACGAGATACGGGCTATCGGGAGCCGGGCTATCGGGGTTACGGCGGATGTGCGGGATCAGTCGGAGGTGGATGATCTGGTCGCTCGCGCGATGGAGGAGTTTGGGCGCGTCGACATTCTGGTGAATGTTGTGGGGGGGAGCTGGGGGGAGACGTTCCGGTCGGGGCCGCTGATGGAGTTGGAGGCGCACGATTTCGTTGAGTGTTACCGGGTGAACGTGCTGACGGCGTTTCTGTGCTCGAAGGCGGTTCAGCCGATCATGAAGGGGCAGGGGAAGGGGGCGATCGTCAACATCGCGTCGGGAGCGGGGGTGAATCCGGGGGTGGGTCAGGCGGCGTATGGGGCGGCGAAGGCGGCTGTCATCAATATGTCGAAGTCGATGGCGCATGAGTGGGCGCCGGAGATTCGGGTGAACGCTATCGCGCTTGGGGGGATCGAGACGCCGCATCGTCCGATGTGGCATGAGAGCGTTCGCTCGACCACGACGGCGCGGAGCGCGATGGGTCGTCTGGGGACGCCGGACGAACACGCGGGCACGGTTGCGTGGCTTGTGTCGGACGCGGCCGGCTATATGAACGGGGCGACGATCGAGGCGGACGGGGGGCGTCGGTAGGGCGTCAGCGGGTTGCGGGCGCTGGGGAGGGCGTCGTCGCCGTGGGGGGAGGGGCGCGCCGTGGGCGTCGGGTCTGCGCTGGGCGGTGGAGGGTTGGGGGGAGAGGCTGTGGGGCATAAGATGCTGGGCGACGCCGCTGGCGTAAGGAGAGGGAGTATGTCGCGATTGCCGGAGGTTACGCGAGAGAGTTTGCGGCCGGAGGACCGGGGGCATTTCGATTATGTGGCTGGGAGCCGGGGGGAGGTTCGGGGGCCGTTTCCTATTCTGCTGAATAGTCCTGATGTGGCGGAGCGGATCGCGCGGGTTGGGGCGTACATCCGGTTCGAGAACACGCTGGAGCCTGGGCTTCGGGAGCTGGCGATTCTCACGGTGGCGCGTCATTGGGATTGCCAGTATGAGTGGACGGCGCATGAGCCGATCGCGGAGAGCGAGGGGACGCGCGCTGAGGCGATCGCGGCGGTGCGGGACCGTACGGCTCCGGCGGGGATGACGGATGCGGAGGCGGCGGTGTTCGGGTATGTGAGCGCGTTGCTGTCGACGGGTCGTGTTCCTGATGATGTGTTTCGGGAGGCGCATAGGGCTTTGGGGACGCGGACGGTGACGGATCTGACGGCGACGGCGGGTTATTACTCGATGCTGGCCTGCGTGCTGAATGCGGCGGAGGTTACTCCGGAGGAGGGGAGGGTCTGGCTGCTGCCGGATGCGGAGTATTAGGGGGGCGGGCTGGGGGCTGGCGGGTGATAGGGGGAGGCAGCGGGGGCGCGGGACGTGGCGCGGTTCCAGCGAGAGCGGGAATGGGGGGTTGGGTGTGGGGTGTAGGCGTAAGGGCTGTGTGGGTGAGAGGCGAGGAATGGGACGGGGGGCGGTTTCAGCGGAAGCGAGGGTAATGAGGTGTGGGGTGTGGGCGACGCGAGGTTGGAGGAGGAGGGGCCCTCCCCCTCGGCTGGGGGAGGGCTGGGTTAGGGGAGCCAGGGGTTAGGTTCGGTTGCTTGCTACGACGTCCTGGGCGTGGGCGTCCCAGCTGGAGAGGACGCTCTGGATGTTGTTTTTGAGCTGGTCGCTTTCGCCGGCCTGGGCGGTGACGTATTTGGAGATGCGGCTGACTTCCTGGAGGGATGGCCAGCGTTCGAGGGGGAGTTCGATGCTGGCGTTGCGGTTGGGGTCGCGGATGACGTTCATGGGGTCGCCGCCGTCTTCGACGATTTTGATCTGTTCGGCGAGTTGCTTGCGGAGCATGATGACGCCGCGGTCGGATTCGCCGAGTTTTTCGCGGACGCGGTCGGCGTTGGTTCCTTGGGTGATCCAGGCGACGAAGTCTTGGTGGTTGACGAGGTCGGGGATGAGTTGGCCGTCGTCGTCGTAGAGGGGGACGATGAAGTGGGGGATCTTGTCTTGTTTGGGGAGGGTTGCGCCAGGGGCGGCTTTGTAGAGGAACCAGGTGATGTGGAGGGTGTTTTCGTCGTCGATGGGGGTGCGGTACTGGAAGTTGCATTTGACGCCGTCGCCGACGAAGAGGATGTTGGGGAAGAGGGCGGGGTGTCCGACTTTCCAGTCGTGGTCGTCTTCGGAGGTTCCTTCGACGACGCGTCGTTTGATGATGCCGTGTTCGAATTCGGAGAAGCCGATTTTCTTGTGGTTGCGTGGGATGATGGGGGAGAGGTCGGGTTCGGCGCCGAGTTTGACGGCTTTTTCGCGCTGTTGGACGACGCCCCAGTATCCGTGGAGCCATTCGAGGTGTACGGGGTCGTGGGAGTTTTCCTGGCACTGGAGCCAGTTGCAGGGTAGTTCGGCGATGGCGATGTCGGAGTAGCCGTTCTCCCAGGTGTAGGGTTCCCACATCGGGATGAGGGGGGCAGGGTTGGGGCCCATGTAGGCCCAGAGCATTCCGGCGAGTTCCTGGACGGGGTATGCGGGGACTTTGACCTTTTCCTTGAAGCGTCCGTCGGGGTGGACGGTTTCTTCGAATGGTTGTTCGATGCAGTGGCCGGTTTCGTTCATCATCCAGCCGTGGTACATACAGCGGAGGCCGTGTTCTTCGGGGATGCCGTAGGAGAGGTCGACGCGTCGGTGTGGGCAGAAGCGGTCGATGAGTCCGAGGGTGCCGGAGTTGTCTCTGTAGAGGACGAGGTCTTCGCCGAGGAGTCGGACGGGTTTGGTTGGTTTGTCGTCGAGTTCAGTGGCGGCGGCGAAGGGGTGCCAGTAGCGGCGCATGAGTTCGCCGCCGGGGGTTCCGGGGCCGACTTGGGTTAGGCGTTGGTTGTCGTATGCGGAGAGCATTGCGTTCCTCCGTGTCCAGCTTTTGGACGGATTGTAGCGCCTGGGGGGTTGTTCTGGGCGCTTGAGGGGCTCGCTTTGCTGGGACTGGGCGTTCGGTGGGGGGATTCAGGAGCGGGAGCGTGGCTGCGTAACATTCCGTAACGTTAAGTAACATTCGGGGCCGGGGATCGCTTGCGGGCTGGGGGACTGGCGCGAGGCTGGGGTCTGCGGGGGCAGTCTTGGCCATATTCCATGGTAGGGCAGGCAGGGGCGGCGGGGGAAGGGGAGGATGTCGCGGAGGCGGATCGCGCGCTGCGGCGCTGGGCCGTGGGAGCGAACGGCGCACGGGGTTCCTCGGCGCGTTCGGTGGGTGGGTGGCGTCTGGGTGGGGGTCGCGGCTGGGAGAGGGGAAGTAGGTGATTTTGCGGGACGGCGGGAGATGTTGCGGGGTACGGGGGCGATGTTACGGAGTATGAGGGGCAATGTTACGGGTACGGTGGGCGATGTTACGGAGTATGAGGGGCAATGTTACGGGGGGTGGGTGAGATGTTATGGGGGGTGGGGGAGATGTTACGGGGGAGGGGTGAGATGTTATGGGGGGTGGGGGGAGATGTTACGGGGGAGGGGTGAGATGTTACGGGGGAGGGGTGAGATGTTACGGGGGAGGGGTGAGATGTTATGGGGGGTGGGGGGCGGTGTTACGGGGGATGGGGGAGATGTTACGGGGGAGGGGGCGATGTTACGAGGGACGGGGGGAGATGTTACGGGGGAGGGGGGCGATGTTATGGGGGCGGGGGAGGCTATGGGTTGGGGTTGTGGGAGCCGAATGTGGCGCGGAGGGCGTCGCAGATTTCGCCGAGGGTGGCGTAGGACTCGACGCATTCGAGGATGGGGGGCATCAGGTTGGCGTGGCCGCGGGCGGCGTCGGCGAGGCGTTGGAGGGCGCTTTCGGCGGCGGAGTTGTCGCGTTCGCGGCGGACGCGCTGGATGCGGTCGATCTGGCGCTGGGCGGCGTCTGGGGGGATAGTTTGGAGTTGGATGCGGTCGTCGGTTTCGGATTGGAATGCGTTGACGCCGACGATGACGCGTTCGCCGCTTTCGACGAGTTTGAGGTGGCGGAGGGCGGCGTCTTCAATCTCGTTGCGCTGGAAGTTTGCGTCGATGGCGGAGACGGCTCCGCCGAGGTTGTCGATGCGGTTGAGGTAGTCGTTGGCCTGGGATTCGATGGCGTCGGTGAGGTTTTCGATGTAGTAGGAGCCTGCGAGGGGGTCGATGGTGTCGGCGGCTCCGGATTCGTGGGCAAGGACTTGTTGCGCGCGGAGGGCGAGGGCTGCTGATTCTTCGGTGGGGAGTCCGAGGGCTTCGTCTTTTGAGTTGACGTGGAGGGATTGGGCGCCGCCGAGGATGGCGGAGAGGGCTTGGAGGGTTGTGCGGATGGTGTTGATGTCGGGTTGTTGGGCCTGGAGGGTTACGCCGGCGGTTTGGGTGTGGAAGCGGAGCATCCAGGATCTGGGGTCGCGTGCGTTGAATCGGCGGCGCATTATGCGGGCCCACATACGGCGGGCGGCGCGGAATTTGGCGGTTTCTTCGAAGAGGTTGTTGTGGGCGGCGAAGAAGAAGGAGAGGCGTCCTGCGAAGGAGTCGATGTTGAGTCCTGCGTTGATTGCAGTTTGGACGTAGGCGATGCCGTTGGCGAGAGTGAAGGCGAGCTCTTGGGGGGCTGTGGCGCCTGCTTCGCGCATGTGGTAGCCGCTGATGCTGATGGTGTTCCATTTGGGGACGTTGCGGGCGCAGTAGGCGAGCATATCGGCGATGAGCCGGAGGGATGGGGCTGGGGGGTAGATGTAGGTTCCGCGGGAGATGTATTCCTTGAGGATGTCGTTCTGGGTGGTGCCGCCGATTGTGTTGAGGGGGAGGTTTTGTTTGCGGGCGACGGCGAGGTAGAGGGCGAGGAGCATAGGGGCGGTGGCGTTGATGGTCATTGAGGTGGTGATCTGGTCGAGGGGGAGGCCGTTGAGGAGGGTTTCCATATCGGCGAGGCTGGAGACGGGGACGCCGACTTTGCCGATTTCGTGCCGGGCGAGTTCGTGGTCGGGGTCGTAGCCGGTTTGGGTTGGGAGGTCGAAGGCTATGGAGAGGCCGGTCTGTCCCTGGGAGAGGAGGAAGCGGTATCGGTCGTTGGAGTCTTCGGGTGTTGAGAAGCCGGCGTACTGTCGCATTGTCCAGAGGCGTCCGCGGTACATAGAGGGTTGGATGCCTCTGGTGAAGGGGTACTCGCCGGGGAATCCGGGTTGGTTGGGGGCGTCGTTGGGGCCGTAGAGGGGGTCGATGCGGATGCCGGATTCGGTGAGGAATGCGGGTTTGCGTTCGGGGGAGCGCTGGACGGCGGGGAGGTAGGTTTCGCGTCGCCAGCGTTCGTGGGGGTTGTGGTCGGCGGTCATGGGGTGGAGTGTACAGGATGGGGGGAGTGGGGTAGGGTATGGGTGGATTTCGTGGGCGCGGGAGGGCGTGTTGTATGCTGGATGAGCTGGTGGGGACTATTGAGAGGTTGCAGGAGCGCATCAGGGATCATCGGCAATCGTTGGGGGCTTACGAGAGCCGCACGAGAGCGGCGCTGATAGACCCGCTGCTGACTGCTCTTGGGTGGGATGTGTCTAATCCGGCTTTCGTTGAGGTTGAGCCGAAGACTAAAGATGGGTGGGCTGACTATGCGTTGCTTGGGAGCAGTCGCGCTCCGGTTATGTTTGTAGAAGCCAAGAAGCTTGCTGGCAGGGATGTGAGCGAGCACGCTCCTCAGGCAGTCAATTATGCGGTGGGGGAAAATCTCGGGCGTTCTCCCAAGATTGAGCACTGCGCAGTGACGGATGGCGACGAGTGGCGGGTGTATAACGTGCTCACTCAGGATCTTGTGTTGACGAGCGCTATAAGCGCTCCAGATCCGGTGAAGACGGCCTTGCAGTTCCTTGCGCTCTGGCGCGAGAACCTTGTGCGGGGATTTGCGAAGGCCGCAGAGGCGATATTTGTGGAGGAGGCGCCGGCTTCGCCGGGGGGCTCCTCCGGGAGCTACTCCCCCAGGGTCGGAATGGACGCCGTTGACTGGCGATTTCCAGACCAAAGGCGGCTCGGCGCCTAGCGCTATACGGCTTCCAGATGGCGGAGTAGTGGATGGGAAGAATTGGCGAAGCGTTATTATCGAAGTAGTGTCGTGGCTGCATCGCACAGGGAAGCTGACTGACTCTAACTGCAACGTGAAGATGAGCCCTACTCGGCAAAGAGAAGCGAGGCACTACCTCCTCAGCCTCGACGATAGACATCCTAGCGGACGGCCTTTCAAGGGAAGGGTTGAGATTCCGGGTACGAATATCGCGTTGTATGTTAACCTTAACGCAGACACGCTAGTTCGTCGAACACGTTCCCTGCTTCAAAATTTTGGGGTTGATCCCGCTACGGTTTCTCTGAGGTTCCGTAGCGAGAACGGGCTGCGGGATTAGGGGGGGTATGCAATTCTCACGGCTTCGGCGGTGTTCGCGGGGTGTTGTTGCTGACGGTGGGGCGGAGTTTACAGGACGAGGGGCGCGGGGTAGGGTAGCGGCAGATTCTGCGGTGGGAGGGAGGCTGTATGCTGGATGATTTGGTGCGGACTATTGAGGCGCTGCAGGAGCGCATCACTAAGCATCGGCAGTATCTGGGGGCTTATGAGAGCCGCACGCGAGTGGCGCTGATAGATCCTCTGCTGACTGCTCTGGGGTGGGATGTTTCCGATCCGGCTCTTGTTCATATTGAGCCGAGGACTGAGAACGGGTGGGCGGATTATGCGCTGATGGGGGTTTATGTTCCGGTGGCGTTCGTCGAGGCGAAGAAGCTGTTGGACACGGATGCTCCGATCACGCAGACGGTAGGGTATGCGGTTAGCGAGAATATCCGCAGCAATACGAATGTTCGCTACTGCATTGCTACGAATGGCGATAAGTGGGAAGTCTACGACATTATGAGCCAGCGGTCGGCGCTGAAGACGTCGATAGCGAGCGAGAGCGCTCCGAAGTGCGCGTTGCAGTTGCTTGGGCTGTGGAGGCAGAGCTTGCAAGGGGGCAGTTTCGATTTGCCTGTAGAGCCGCTGATTGAAGTTGAAGCGGCTCCGGTTGCGAATCAGCAGCAAACCTCGTCTGCTGAGCCTTCAATTATAAGAGAATCTGTGGAGACTACGTCTCCTTTCAATCCGCCTCAATCATCCCAACAGACTGGCGCAGGTTGGAAATCGTTAGCTGACGATTTTCCGATGACGAAAGCTCCGCGTCCGGTGGCGATACGGTTTCCCGATGGGGAGGAAGCGGCAGCGGGAAGCTGGAAGGCGATGCTGAGCGCAACGGCGCTGTGGCTGTACAAGGAAGGGCGTCTGACGGAGGCGAATTGCGGGAGAGCGAGTTCTAGCAGGCGGCGTTTTCTCCTGAGCCTTGAAGGCAGGCATCCTGACGGGCAGCCGTTCACGGCTCCATTCAGGTTACAGGGAACGAGGATCGTTCTTGAGACGCACTTCAGCGCGGTTGGAGCGGTTCGCCATACGCGGTCATTGCTCGAGGATTTCGGGGTTGATCCCGCTACGGTTTTTCTGAGGTTCCCTTAGCAAGAGCGGCTGGGAGATATAAGGAGAGGGTATGCAGTATGCTAGGTTGGCGGCGGCGGTTTTGGTGTATGCGGTTATCGATGTGGCGTGGAACATTTCTCCAATCGCGACGGGGATGTATGAGCGTCTCCACGAGTCGAGCGGGAGCGAGGCGATCTTCGACGCTTTCGGGAAGGAGATAAGCACGTGGGGCGGGGGCGAGCTTCTCTCTTTTCTGGTGTTCGTGCTGCTGATTGGGCTTGCGAATAGCGTTCTGGCGATCGAGCCGGCGGTGAGGGAGAACGATCTCCGGAAGGCGGCGCGGAACAGTTTTGTTCTGGGGTGCGCGGCTTACGCTACGTATATCGTGCCGGTTTTCCTGACGTTCGCGATGTGGCCCGCGATTCTTGTGCCGGTGGATATTCTGATCGGAGGGCTGCTTAGCCTTGTGACGTCGACGGCTGTGACGTATGTGGCGATTCGGCGGAATAGGGCGAAGGCTATCGCCGCTCAGAGCTGAGCCGGGCTGAGGAGAGGGGCGTCGCTTGGCAAGGGCTGGGCGCCCCCTCTCAGGAACTTGTCGGTCGGCGTGGGAGGGGTTCGGCTGGTGGGGTTTAGTCGTCTGCGCTCACGGCGAAGCTGGCGGGGGGTCTCGCGGATTGCTGGCGGGGGGGGGGGATTGGGTGCTCGCGCGCGGAGCCGCAGGCTCCGGAATGGGCGGGCATATGTCGGTTTTCTCTTGTGTTCGCGGGCGGGAGGGGGCAGGCTACCGTGCCCACGGACGTGCACGAGCGGATAGCTTGTGTTCGCGGGCGGGAGGGGCAGGTCTGACCTCCGGCAGCGGCGCACGCGGCGCGACGCGGTGGTTCGCGGGGAGAGGGGGCGCGGCGTCATCGGCTACAATCGGGGGTATGGTTGAGCGCATTGTGTCGGGGAGGGCGCGCGACGAGGATTTCGGCGCGGAGGGGGGTCTGCGTCCGCGGCGGCTGACGGACTATATCGGTCAGGAGCGGGTGAAGGAGAATCTGACGATTGCGATGGCGGCGGCGCGCCAGCGGGGGGAGCCGCTGGATCATGTGCTGCTGTATGGTCCGCCGGGGCTTGGGAAGACGACGCTGGCGAGCATTATTGCGGCGGAGATGGGGGCGCATATCCGTATTACGGCGGGGCCGGCGATCGAGCGTCCGGGGGATATGGCGTCGATTCTGACGCAGGTGAAGGCTGGGGATGTGCTGTTCGTTGATGAGGCGCATCGTTTGGGGAAGGTGGTTGAGGAGATTCTGTATCCGGCGATGGAGGATTATTCGCTGTCGTGGGTGATGGGGAAGGGGTTGCAGGCGCAGAGCATTAATCTGCGGGTTGAGCCGTTCACTTTGGTGGGGGCGACGACGCGTTATTCGCTGTTGAGCGCTCCGCTGCGGGATCGTTTCGGGTCGGTGTATCGATTGGATTACTACGATCTGGCGGCGATGGAGGCGATTGTGGAGCGGTCGGCGAGGATTATGGGGTTGCCGGTGGACGCTGGGGGTGTGCGGGAGACGGCGCGCCGGGCGCGGGGGACGCCGCGGGTGGCGAATCGGTTGCTGCGGCGGGTTCGGGATTATGCTCAGGTGCGGGCGGACGGGAGGGCGACGGAGGCGATCGCGTCGGAGGCGCTTGCGTTGCTGGAGGTTGACGAGTTGGGGCTGGATGAGGTGGATCACCGGTTGCTTGAGACGGTTGCGGGGAAGTATGACGGGGGGCCGGTGGGGATCGAGACGCTGGCGGCGTCGGTGGGGGAGGAGGCGGATACGTTGATGGATGTGTATGAGCCGTATCTGATGCAGTTGGGGTTTCTGAGCCGGACGCCGCGGGGGAGGATGCTGACGCGGGCGGCTTATGAGCATCTGGGGATCGTTCCGCCGGGGCGGTTTTCTTCGGGGCAGTCGTCGATGTGGGGGGCGTCGGCGGAATGAGGCGGTTGCGCGGGTCGCTGGGGGTTCTCTGGGTTGTTGGGGTGGTGGTTGCGCTGGGGGGGCTTGGTTGCGGGACGACTCCGCCGCCGTTGCCGTCGCCGCCAACTCCGACGGCTACGGCGACGCCTCGGGCTGCGCCTACTGCGGCGGCGACGCTGGAGGGGGCGCTCGTTCCGACGGCTGCGGCTACGGCGACGACGGGGACTTCTACGCCTACGGCTACGACGGCTATGGCGACGCCTACGGCTACGGCGGAGCCGGAGGTGGCTACGTTGGCGCCGGAATTGGGGGAGGCGCCGGCTCCTAGTCCGAGTCCGACGGCTGCGTCGGCTGGGGAGACGGCGACGGCTGCTGTGGTTGCTCCGACGGCTACGGCTACGGCGACACCGACGCCGGAGTTGCCGGAGGGAATCGTTGAGGTGGGCGGCGCGTCGTTTTTCGTTGAGGTGGCGGATGTTGATTGGGCTATTCGGAAGGGTTTGGGGGATCGGGATTCGCTGGGGCAGTTTCGGGGGATGTGGTTTGATCTGGGGGGCGCGCGGGAGGCGGTGTTCTGGATGAAGGGGATGCGGTTTCCGCTGGACATTGTGTGGGTGACGGAGGATCTGGTTGTGGCGGGGGTTGCGGCGGATGCGCCGCCGCCGGCTGCGGGGGCGTCGGACGCGGAGCTCCCGCTGTATTCGTCTGGGGTTCCGGTGCGGTATGTGCTGGAGATCAATGGGGGTCTGGCGTCGTTGCTGGGGGTGTCTGCGGGGGAGCGGGTTACGTTCAGGCCGCTGTAGGCGAGGGGGAGTAGGGGGCGCGGTCGGCTGCGGGGACGTCGGACGTGTGAGCGGTATTCGTCGGGGGATCCGGCGCGGTATGTGCTGGAGATCAATGGGGTTTGGCGTCGCTGCTTGGGGCGCCTGCGGGGGAGCGGGTTACGTTCAGGCCGCTGTAGGCGAGGGGGATGGTCAGGGGGACGGCGGCAGGGGCGGGGCGTCGGACGCGGAGCGGTATTCGTCGGGGGTTCCGGTGTGGTAGACGCTGGAGATCAATGGGGGTCTGGCGTCGTTGCTGGGTGCGCCTGCAGGGGAGAGGGTTACGTTCGGGCCGCTGTAGGCGAGGGGGAGTAGGGAGGCGCGGCCGGCTGCGGGGGCGTCGGACGTGTGAGTCGAGGGCTGAGGGTGTCTCTGGGGGTTGGGCTAGGGGGTTTTGGTTAGGGGACGGCGGCGGCAGAGGTTGGTTAGGGGGACGGCGGCGGCAGGGGTTGGTTAGGGGGACGGGGTGCGGCTGTTGTTCAGGATGTACAATGGCGGGGTTGGAGGGCTGTGTGCGGTGCCCCGTGGTGTAGCGGTAGCACAGCAGACTTTGGATCTGTTGACCCAGGTTCGATCCCTGGCGGGGCAGCCAGTTTTTTGATTGTGGGAGGCGCCGTTGTGTTGACGCGAGAGCAGAATGAGCGGTTGACGCGGGTGGGGCCGGGGACGCCGATGGGGGAGTTGATGCGGCGGTACTGGCATCCGATCGCGGCGAGTTCGGAGCTGGACGGTGAGAGTCCGACGAAGGAGGTTCGGCTGCTGGGGGAGGATCTTGTGCTTTTCCGGTCGTTGCGGGGGGTTGTGGGGGTTGTGGAGCCGTCGTGCGCGCATCGGAAGGCGAATCTGGCGTATGGGGTTCCGGAGGAGGAGGGGATCCGTTGCGCGTATCACGGGTGGATTTTCGATGAGGGTGGACGGTGCGTGGATCAGCCGTCGGAGCCTGAGGGGTCGAAGTTCAGGGAGAAGGTTCGGATAAAGGCGTATCGGGCTGAGGAGCTGGCGGGGGTAATTTGGGTGTATATGGGGCCGGAGCCGGCTCCGTTGTTGCCGCGGTACGACATGCTTGTGTGGCCGGGGATCCGCACGACGTGGTCGATGGAGTTGCCGTGCAATTGGCTTCAGTGTATGGAGAATTCGGTGGATCCGTTGCATTTTCAGTGGCTGCATCGTTATTGGGGGGGCTGGCAGATGAATAGGCTGATGCCGCCGGAGGAGCGGAATGCGTGGAATCGTCAGGTGGGGGGACGGGGGGCGGATCATCGGAAAATCGGGTTCGAGGTTACGGATTATGGGGTTATCAAGCGCCGGTTGGTGGGGAGCGAGACGGAGGAGAGCGATCACTGGCGGATGGGGCATCCTATTTTCTTTCCGCATATTCTCCGTATCGGGCAGGATCTGCAGTGCAGGGTTCCGATAGACGATACGCATACGCTGCATTTTATGCTGGAGTGGCGGGCGCTTCGTCCGGGGGAGATGTCGAACGAGTATGTGCCTCACGAGCGGGTTGGGGCATTTGACGAGGAGGGGAGGATTCGGCGGGATTTTATTATCGGTCAGGATCAGGTTGCGTGGATCATTCAGGGGGCGATTACGGATCGGACGACGGAGCGTTTGGGGGTGGGGGATGTTGGGGTGATTATGTATCGGCGGTTGCTGTCGGAGCAGATGGCGATTGTGGCGGAGGGGGGAGATCCGATGAATACGCATCGGGATGCGTCGGAGAATGAGATTATCGTTGCGCCGTGCGAGAGTTTCGAGTATCCGGGGTATGAGGGGATTCCACGGGGGCCGTTCAGGGATATTGTGGTGAATAATACGGTGGAGGCGGAGCTTTCGGGAGCGGGAGAGGAGTTGTTGGAGTTTGTGGAGGCGGAGGCTGTTCCGGATACTCCGGGCCAGTTTTCGTTGCTGACTCCTCGGCTGAAGCACGATATTCACGCGGGGTGAGTGAGGGCGTGTTCGCCAGCAGTTAGCGCGCTGCTTGTAGCGGCTTCGTCTTGGCGCGGTGGCGGCGATGGCATTGCTTGCTGTGATGCTACTGTCATCCTTGTAGCTGCTGTGGGCCTGTAGGGCGTCTCGACGCCGGCGCCAGGGGGGAGTACTGTAGCTCGCTGTGCGGGGAGGCGAGGCTACGCGCTGCACGGGCGCTTTTCTGGGTGAGGGAGAGACTTTGCTGTGACGGGGATGCCGGATGATCACTACGACGTTCTCGGGGTAAGCCGGGAGGCGTCTGAGGAGACGATTCGGCGGGCGTTTCGGCGTTTGGCGCTGCTGCATCATCCGGACAGGAGCAAGGAGGCGGGGGCGGCGGAGCGGTTCAAGCGAATCGTTGAGGCATATCAAGTTCTTACCAACCCGCAGACGCGCGAGGAGTACGACTGTGAGCGGGAGGAGGATGAGGCTTGGCGTCGAGCGGAACGGGAGCGTGAGGAGGCCGCTTGGCGTCGGGCGGAGTGGGAGCGTCAGGCGACGGCTGGGCGGCGAGCGGAGTGGGAGCGTGCGAGAGGGGCGTCGGCCGAGGACGAGTTCAGCGCTCGGCTCCGTGCGGAGCGTGAGCGTGAGGAGGCGGCTTCGCGGCGCCGGTGGCTTGCCGGGGTTGTATTCGCGGCGCTAGTGGTCGTGGGGGTGGGAGCTCTCATCAATAGCGGGAGCGGCGGAAACAGCGTTTCTGGTCCAGTAGGGGGGGACGAGTGGGTGAGCTTTTCGATGAGGCCGCGCGTTTGCGATGGCGTTCTGGAGTTCAGAGGTCAGAGCAGGAATGGCGCAGTCGTTCTCTACGGTGCAGGCTCCGCGGCTCCATTCCAGCTGTATCGCGGGAGCGGAATTGAGCCGATAGCCGCTTTTCTCGAACCCCCCGGCGCTGGGGAGTACTATCCGAGACTGGGTAGGACGCACATCGTCGCTGACATCTTGTCCACGTCATCCATTGGCGCGTTCTACTTAGAGGCTGAGTGGCCGGCGTGGCTGCCGAGCCCTGAGGCTGTCACTCTTGGGGTGTGGGGATATCGCCCTGACTCTAGCGAGGGCATTCTCAGGGTGATCGGCGTGGAGAGATGCGGGGCGAGCGCTTTTCTGGGTGAGGGAGGGACTCTGCTGTGACGAGCATGCCGGATGATTACTACGACGTTCTCGGGGTAAGCCGGGGGGCGTCTAAGGATGCGATTCGGCGGGCGTTCTGGCGTCTTGCGAAGCTGCATCATCCGGACAGGAGCAAGGAGCCGGGGGCGGGAGAGCGGTTCAAGCGGATCTACGAGGCGTACGACACTCTCATCGACCCGGAGAAACGGAAGGTGTACGACCGGATCTGGGATAGGTTGTATGCGAAACGGGCGCGCGAGGCGGAGACTGCGCGTCGCACGGAACGTGAGCGCGAGGAGGAGGCTCGGCGTCGCGCGGAACAGGAGCGTGAGGAGGCTCGGCGTCGTGCGGAGCGGGAGCGTCAGGCGGCGGACGCGGCGCGCCGTGCGGAACGGGAGCGTGAGGAGGCTCGGCGTCGTGCGGAACGAGAGAGGGAAGAGGCTCGGCGTCGTGCGGAGCAGGAGCGTCAGCGGGCGGAGCGAGAGCGTGAGGAGGAGACTGCGCGTCGCGCGGAGCGTGAACGCCAGGAGGAGGCTTGGCGTCGTGCGGAGCGTGAGGCGGAGGCTGCGCGTCGTGCGGAGCGGGAACGGCAGGCGGCAGAGGCTGCGCGTCGTGCGGAACGGGAGCGTGAGGAGGAGGCTCGGCGTCAGGCGGAGCAGGAGAGTGGGCGGGAGGGGGAAGAGGAGGCTGCGCATCGGGCGGAGCAGGAGAGGGAGGCGGATCGGCGGCAGGCGGAGTGGGAGAGCGGGGAGGAGGCTGCGCGGCAGGCGGAGTGGGGGAGCGAGGAGGAGACTACGCGGCAGGGGGAGCGGGAGAGCGGGGAGGAGGCTGCGCGGCAGGCGGAGTGGGAGAGCGGGGAGGAGGCTCGGTGGCAGGGGGAGCCGGAGGGTGAAGAATCCGGGCAGGCGCCGGAGACGGCCAAGCGGAGGGCAGGGTCTTGGGGGAAGGCGCTTGTTGGGGTGGGGGTTTTGCTGGGGTTAGGGGCTGTGATGGCGGCTATCAGCGTCGGGATCGGGAACGGGCAAACGACACGGGAGAGTCCGGACGGAGGGGGCAGTCCCGCGGCGGTTGTGGTTATCCCGACTTCGACGGCGACTCCGACGCCGCAGCCTACGCCAACGCTCCGCGTTCCGGAGGCGGTTCCGACGGCTACGCCTACCCCTGTGGCTACGGCTACTCCGACGCCTACGGCTGCGCCCGCTCCTACAGCCACTCCCACGCCGACGCTCGCGCCTACGGCTAGCCTCGATTTTCTGACGGGGAGAGTGGGCTCGGCGCCGAACAATGCGGATATTCCGCCGCTGGGGAATCCGGATGATTTGGAAGGCGGCACGAACGACTTGGTTGGGTGGTTCGATGCAAGGGGGGCTACGCCGATCAGAGCCGACCCGGGAGAGGAGGAGGATCCCCGGTGTTTGGAAGTGGGAGAGGGGACGCAGCACGTCAAGATTGCGTACAGCTGGGGCGGGGCGGGGGTGAAAGCGGTGGTCAGTCTCCCGATGCGGGGAGGCGGCATAGCAGGGTGGGGAGGCAGCATAGCAGGGTGGTACGAGGATATCGACTATTCCGCGGGAATCGGAGAGATTCAGCAGTTCTCTTACGGGTGGAGCGGCGATAACTGGGACAGGGAGTTCGTGGGTCTGCTCTGGAATGAGGGCGCTAGCCCGCAGGATGTCGACTACTGGGACGGGCCTACGGAGGGCGAGATTACGCACGGGGAGATTATCGAGGTGTACTTCCGGGTTCCGGGGGGATCCACGTTCCCGGTGGACGTTACGATTGTGGCGAAGGGCCCGGGACTGAAGAACACGACTTATACGGTGGCGCTGTCGCGGAATTGCTCGGGACTGCCGCCCACGCCTACGGCCACAGCCACGCCTACGGCTACTCCTCCGGCCCAGCGGAGAGTGTCGAGTTTGCCCATGCCGACGCTCGCTCCTACGGCTACTCCCACACCCGCGCCTACGGCTACGCCGACGCCGACAGCTACGTCTACGGCTTCGCCTACGCCAACTCCGACGGCTACGCCGACGCCGACGTTGTCGCCGGAGGAGCGGTTTGCGGATGTGAGCAGCGGGGCGTATCACACGTGCGGGGTGAGGGGGGACGGTTCTGCGGCGTGCTGGGGGTCTGATGAGGATAGCGAGTCGACGGCGCCGAGGCGGGAGCGTTATGCGGTTGTGAGCAGCGGGTGGTCGCATACGTGCGCGCTCCGCGCGGACGGTTCGCCGGACTGCTGGGGGTCGAATGATGAGGGGGAGTCGTCGGCGCCGTCTGGGGAGCGGTTCGTTGCGATCAGCAGCGGTTTGGATTACACGTGCGCGCTGCGGAGGGATGGTTCGGCTTTTTGCTGGGGTTCTAATCGCGATGGGAAGTCGCGGCCGCCGAGGGGTGAGCGTTTCGTGGCGATCAGTAGTGGTCAGCGGCATATGTGCGGTCTGAGGGGGGATGGTTCGGTTGTTTGCTGGGGATGGAATGGGTCTGGGGAGTCGACTCCGCCGACGGACAGGCGGTTTATGGCGATAAGCAGCGGGGCGGGGCATACGTGCGGTTTGGAGAGGGACGGGTCTGCGGTGTGCTGGGGGGAGGACGGCTCTGGGGAGTCGTCGCCGCCGAGGAGGGAGCAATTCAGGTCGATCAGTTGCGGGGTGTCGCATACGTGCGGGCTGAGGCGGGATGGTTCTGCGGTGTGCTGGGGGAGGGACAGTAGGGGGCAGTCGACGCCGCCGGAAGGTGAGCGTTTCGTGGCGATAAGCAGCGGGGCGAATCATACGTGCGGTCTGCGCGAGGACGGGTCGCTGGTTTGCTGGGGGGAGAGTTCTCACGGGGCGGCGACGCCGCCATCGTAGGTTGAGGGCGGTGGTCGGGGGGTCGGGGATGGGGGATCGGTCTGGGGGCGCGGGGCTCGTGAGGGGTAGCGCAGCGGGGGGTTCCGCTTATGGGGGAACCGCAGGCGAGCGGGGGGATGGGTTGGGGGCAGGTCTGGGGTGCGGAGAGCGTGGGAGTAGCGCAGTGGGTGTTCTGCTTGCGGGGAACGCTAGGCGGGGTGGGTTGGGTTGGGGGGCGATTCTAGGGTCGATTGGGGAGTGGATGGAACGAGGTTCCGCGTTGTCGTGCGGGGGGCTATGAGGAGGGACGGGGGCGGGGGAGGGCTGGAGTTGCAGGCAGGCAGCGTTGTGGCGACCGGCTTGGGGGGCTTTTGAGGGGTTATGCGAGGTTGAGGGGGACGGGGATCTGTCGTTCGAGGAGGATTTCGCGTCGCTCACGGGCGGATTGCATCATTGCGAGCTGGACTTCGAGTGTGGCCATTCCCCATAGGCCGTCGTGGAAGATGGGGTGGCCGTTGACGATGCCGTTGTAGGCCTCGAGGAGTGTGGGGTCGCCCTGGTTCCGCTCGGCGGGGAGTGGTTCTTCGCGGAGGCCGTTGTCGTTGTAGACGTAGATTCCGTGGGGGGATTGGCGCAGGAGTCCGCGCTCGCAGGTGACGATGAGGAGTCCGAGGTCGCTTTGGAAGGGGGAACGCGGAGGAGGGTATGCGGCTTTGCTGGGGGGGCTGTGGGCGGGGGGCGGTTCTTGGAGTGGGGGCTGGGGAGAAGAGGAGGCGGCTTTGTTGGGGGCGCTGTTGGTTGGGGGCGGCTCTTGGAGGGGGGGCTCGGGAGCGGCGGGTTCCTGGTTTTGGGTGGGGAGAGTGGGGGAGGCGGTGGGGAGGCCTTGCATGCTGGCGATGCGCATCTGTTCTTTGGCTTGTTCCTGGTTCCATTGGCCGGCGTTGATGGCGTTGCGGATGCGGGCGCGGTCGGCGGCGTTTGCGCCGGGCTGCATTTCCCAGGGGAGGAGTTCGGCGGCGAGGAAGTAGCCGTAGGCGTTGTAGGCGATGGTGGCAGGGGCGCCGTTTTCGAATTCGAGGTAGGCGGCGTAGTAGCCGGGGGCTTGCATACGTCCGGGCATCCAGGCTCCGACGGAGCCTCGGACGCTGCGGACGAGACCGCCTCCGAGGAATCGGAGGGAGTCGATCTGGTGGGGGGCCTGCCGGAAGGCGACGCCTCCGCCGCGGTTGGAGTCGACTTCTTCGGGCATTCTGGGGCGGAGCATCCAGTCGGTGAATGACATTACGTTCATAGCGCGGATGGGGCCGACTTCGCCGGAGCGGATGATGCGCCACATAGTTTGGACTGGGGGGTCGAAGGCGCGGGTGTGTCCGGAGAGGAGTTTGACGTTGTTGCGTTCTGCGGCGTGGACCATTCGGGCGGCTTCGTCGAGGGAGAGGGCCATTGGTTTTTCGACGACGATGTGTTTTCCGTGCTCGGCGGCGAGGATGGCGTGAGGGCAGTGGAGGTGGTTGGGGGTTGCGATCCAGACGGCGTCGACGTTGGGGTCGCGGCAGAGTTGTTCGGGGTCGGTGTAGGCGGCGCCGCCGAAGTCGCGCTGGAAGGCTTCGAGTCCTTGGGGTCGGAGGTCGGCGGCGGCGACGGCCTGGATGTTGGGGGTTTCGCGCATTGCGCGGAGGACTCCGCCGCCGGCGTTGCCGATGCCGATGACTCCGAATCGGAGGATGCGGGGGCGGTTGGGGTCGGGGGATGCGGGGGGCGTTTGCATAGCGGACCTCCAGGGGAGTGGGTGGGCAGGGAGCTGTTCGGCGTTTCCGTTCCGTCTCTGTCCCCGTCGAGGACAGTGCAGGCTCCAGGGTGTGCAGGGGCTCTGCTTGCGCTCCAGATTACCAGCCTGGAGGCTTGGCCTCGGTGGGTGGTAGGGGGCGCCCGACTAAATGCTCGTTGAGGGAGCGCGTGGCGAGTTGGCTCGGTGGGTGGGTAGGCGCTATCTGCTAGGATACGCCGGAAGAGACTATAGGAATGGAGGGAACGCTCGCCGGCGCGGCGGCGGGCGGCAGCGCGGAATGCCGAGGATGACTGCAGGGCAGGCGTTGATCCGGTCGCTCTATCGGGAGGGGGTTCGGGTGGTGTTCGGGTTGCCGGGGGTTCAGATGTATCACGCGCTGGATCCTATCTATGATGAGCCGGGGATGCGGTTCATTACGGTGCGTCATGAGCAGGCTACGGCGTATATGGCGGACGGGTTCACGCGGGCGGGAGGGGGGACGGGGACGGCGATGGTTGTGCCGGGGCCGGGGTTGCTGAATGCGTCGGCGGCTATCGGGACGGCGTATGCGGCGTCGTCTCCAATCCTGGTGGTTTCGGGTCAGGTGCAGCGGGATCTGATCGGGGTTGAGCGTGGGGTTCTGCATGAGGTGAACGATCAGATGGATGCGATTCGTCCGGTGACGAAGGCGGCGTATCGCGTTATGGAGGCTGGGGATGTTCCGGGGGTTGTGCATGAGGCGTTCCGCCAGCTGCGGACGGGGCGTCCGCGTCCGGTGGAGATCGAGATACCGCCGGAGACGCTGGAGGAGGTTGCGGATATCGAGTTGCTGGAGCCGGGGGATTACCGTCGGGAGGCGGCGCCGGACGCGGAGGTTGAGCGTGCGGCGTCTGTGCTGGCGAGGGCGCGGAATCCGTTAATCTGGGCGGGGGGCGGGGTGATTTCGTCGGGGGGTTCGGAGGCGCTGTTGCGTGTTGCGGAGCATCTTCAGGCGCCGGTGATGACGACGCACGAGGGGAAGGGGGCGATACCGGATTCGCATTATCTGAGCATGGGGTCGTTGAAGTCGCGGTCGGATGATTTCCGGGGTCATCTGCGGCATCATGATGTTTTTCTGGCGGTGGGGACGCGTTTTGCGACGGCGATGCTGGAGCACGATGCGAGGGTGGTTCAGATTGATGTCGACGCTGAGGAGATCGGGCGCAATTATGCGGGGACGGTGGGGTTGGTTGGGGATGCGAAGGGGACGCTGGAGAAGCTTGGGGATGCGCTAGAGGGGGTTTGCGCGCCGGCGGCGAGCAAGCGGGAGTTGTTGGGGCGTCTGCGGGCGGCGCGGTTCGGGGCGGGGCTTCGCATCGAGCCTTTGGATTCGTATGTGAAGGCGGTGCGGGCTGCGATTCCGGAGGATGGGATTCTGGTTGCGGGGATGACGCAGGTGGGGTACTACAGCCGGTTGTTCTATCCGGTGGAGCGTCCGGGGACGTATCTGAATTCGTCGTACTTCGGCAATCTGGGGTTCGCGTGGCCGACGGCGCTGGGGGCCAAGGTTGCGCAGCCGGAGAGGGCGGTTGTGTGCGTGTCGGGCGATGGGGGTTTTCTGTTCAATTCGCAGGAGCTTGCGACGGCTGTTCAGTGTGGGATCAATGCTGTGGCGGTGGTGTTCAACGATAATGCGTATGGGAATGTGCTGCGCGATCAGGAGCAGCGGTTCGATGGGCGGGTGGTGGGGGCGCGGTTGCATAATCCGGATTTTGTGAGGCTTGCGGAGGCGTACGGGGCGCGGGGGGTTCGGGCGGAGGATGCGCGGTCGCTGGAGGCGGCGATACGGGAGGGAATCGCGGCGGATCTTCCTACGCTGATAGAGGTTCCGATAGGGGCGGTTGATTCTCCGTTGTAGGGGGCGGCGCAGGGATGACTGAGCCGATCACTATCGAGCTTGCGTACGGGTCTGTTGCGGCTTTGGCGTCGGGCGGGAGGGCGCTGGAGGGGGCTGGCTGGCGGACGCTGTACGTTCACGATGAGCTTGACTCGGGGTGGATTCCGTTTCTTGACTCGCTTGCGGAGCAGGGGGAGACGGTTGCTGTGGAGCTGCCGGGTTTCGGGGCTTCGGAGCGGTTCGAGTGGTTGGAGAGCGTCGACGATTACGCGTACCTGGCGGCCGACCTGGCGGACAAGCTTGGGGCGGATGGCCGGCTGGCGCTTGTGGGGGCGGGTTTGGGGGGCTGGCTGGCGGTTGAGGCTGTTGTTCGGGGGGCGCGGGCGGATGCGCTGGTTGTGATTGGGGCTCCGGGGGTTGAGGTTCGGGGCGATCCGCCGGTTGATTATTTCGTGTTGTTGCCGGAGGAGCGGACGTCGCTGTTTTTCGATGCTCCGGAGCGCGCTCCTGCGGTGGACGAGGATAGGGCGGTGCGCAATGAGGGGACGACGGCGCGGCTTGTGTGGCAGCCGCGGTATGTGAATCCGGCGCTTGCGCGCCGGCTCCACCGGGTGAGGGTTCCGACGCTTGTTCTGTGGGGGGAGAACGACAGGTTTCTTTCGCGGGCGCACGGGGAGGCGATCGCGGAGGGGGTTGCGAGCGGGGAGTTGCGGGTTGTTCGGGAGTCGGGGAGTTTTCCGGCGCGCGAGAATCCGAGGGCGACGGGGGAGCTGGTTCGGGAGTTCATTGGGAGCCGTCTCGGGCTAGGGACGGGCAGGGATTGAAAGAGCCGGCGCACGTCGTTGGGGCGAGCCGTCGCGGGCTGGCGGGAGGGTAAGGCGCAGTGCAGTTTGTGTGTTTTCATCTGATGCCGTGGCCGCGTCTTGACGCGTCGTTCGACGCGGAGCGTTCGGCGTGGGTTACGTACTCCAACGCGAACTACGATCCGGAGTTTGGGGTTGAGCTGTACGGGCAGTATCTCGAGCAGCTGGTCTACGCGGAGGAGTTGGGGTTCGATGCGATCGCGGTCAATGAGCATCATCAGACTGCGTACGGGCTGATGCCGTCGCCTGATGTTGTGGCGTCGTATCTTGTGGGGCGAACGCGAAAGGCGAAGATTGCGATTCTGGGGAATGCGACTCCGTTGCGCGATCATCCGCTCCGCATCGCGGAAGAGGTGGCGATGCTGGACGTGATGAGCGGGGGGCGGATCATCAGCGGGTTTGTGCGGGGGATCGGTCCGGAGTATCACAATTTCTCGATGAATCCTGCGACTAGCCTGGAGCGATTCCGGGAGGCGCACGATCTGATTGTGGAGTCGTGGAGGCGTCCGGGGCCGTTCCGGTGGGAGGGTAAGCACTATCGTTTCGAGTATGTGAATCCGTGGCCGCGTCCGTTGCAGCAGCCGCATCCTCCGGTTTGGGTTCCGTCGCAGGGGAGCGGGGAGACGATTGAGTGGGCGGCGGAGCGGGGGTATACGTTCGTTGTTACGTTCACGCCGTTCCGCAATGTTGCGCGGTATATGGGTCAGTATCGGGAGGCGGCGCGGGGGTTCGGCTACGAGGCGCCGCCCGAGCGGATGGGGTGGGCGCTGCCGGTGTACGCGGGGGCGACGGACGAGGCCGCAGTGGCGGAGGCGCGTCCGCATGCGGAGTATCTGTTCAATCAGCTTGTGCGGCGTCCGTTGCCTGTGTTTTTCCCGCCGGGTTATCTGAGCGAGAGTTCGACGAAGGGGACGTTGCGCACGTTCTCGGCGATCGGGACGCGTCGCACGACGATCGAGCAGTTGAACGATAATTCGCAGGTTATCGTCGGTTCGGCTGAGACTGTGGCGCGGCGGCTGAGGGAGTGCGTTGACGAGTCGGGGATAGGCACGCTTGTGCTGCTGCCGCAGTTCGGGTCGATGCCGCACGAGCAGGCTGTGGGGAATATGGAGCGCATCGCGGAGCAGGTGATGCCTGCGCTCCGGGAGCACGTCAGCGCGGTGTATGGTTAGGGAGGGGGCAGCTTGAGAGTAGTCAAAGGAAGGGTTGACGGCGAGTTAGGAGCGGGGTTGGGGTAGGTCCACGCGTAAATGGATGTAGAATAGCGAGCAGGTTCTATATTCCTGACGCATGGCTAGTGGAAGGGCTTGGAATCCTCAACGACACAATCCTGCACCCAGCAAGAACAGGGGGGCAGTTCGCGGGTCGGTCGGCTTCGGCGTGGCTGCGGTCGGCGGCGCGTTCGGAAGCGCGGGAATCGAGGGCGCAATGAGTTGGGCGGGCGATCGGGAAGTTCCAATATTCGAGTCGGCGCGCCGGAGCAAGTTCCCCTATCGGCAGTGGGGGGCGTGCAAGCTAAGCGTCGCGCTTGCGCGGATCGGGACAAGCGCGGTGCTACGGGAAAGAGTAGAAGGCTACAGGGCGGTTATCGAGCGGGAAGGGCGGCATTCGGATGCGGATCGGGAATACAAGGCAAGCCGGCTGTGGGCTATCACGGCGGGGGCGCGGTTCGACGGGGAACGGAAAGAATCGGGAAAGTGGCGGGGGACGGGCGCGCTGGTTCTCGACTTCGACGGGCTAGGGGCGGACGCGCCGCGCATTCGGGACGCGGCTATGAGCGTCCAACAGTCGGGGTCGCGGCGGTCGAATACGATCGCGGCGTTTGTTTCGCCAGGCGGGGACGGCGTGAAAGTTGTAGTTCGCTAACTCGCCGGTTGCGAAAGAGCCGGCGGACGCTATGGACGCGTCGAGGGTTGCGGCGGAGCTCTACGGGGGCGCGCTCGGGGTCGAGCCGGACGCGGGGGCGCCGTCGGATATAGCGCGGCTGTGCTTCCTGTCGCTCGATCCCGATATTCGGCTACACGGCGACGGGGATTGTTGGCAACTGAATTATCGATAAATCGCGCGGCGGCGGTTCGCGCGGAAAGGTGAGGGTCTGGCAATGGCTGACACGGGCGGGGGTAATGCTTGGCGGTGGGTTTTCCCTTTTCTTGTGGGATTGGGGGTCGGGGTTGTGTGGGCGATCAACAGCTTTAGCGTTACCGGCGCGATTTGGGATGTCGTGCGCTTCGTGCTACTCGCGGCGTTGGGTTACATACTGGCGTGGGTGTCCGTGTTCTTCATTTGGCTTTTCTGGCTACCCATACTGATTGCCGTGGTCGCCATAGCCCTAGCGGTGGGATGGATACAGCGGCGGCGTGGGGGCGGGGAAGGCGCGTAGAGGGCGGTCTAGGGCGGCGAGTTGACTGGTAAGGGCGGGCGGAAGGCTAGAGGGCGTTCCCTGATTCGGGGCGGGGGTTCGAGTGCGCCGGCTACAGCGGGCGTGGGGCGGTCGAGGGCAGAACATTGCGCCAGCATTCGTGGAGCAGTACAAGCTGTACGTGCAGTCGGCTGATAACGCCTCAGGGCGTCGCGTAAATGTAAATCACTACCAGACAAGCCTGAACGTCGGGATTGTGGCCCTGTACGGGATTACGGCAACGATTAGACCAGAACCGATTCTACAAATATTCATCGCGATTACTGGAGTGATTGTCAGCATAATTTGGTTATGCACGATCAGGTCACTGAGCCGTCTAAACACCGAAAAATTCAAGATAATCAATTCAATGGAAAGAAACCTACCAAGAGCTTTATATACAGAAGAATGGCAAGGACTGGGTCAGGAGAAAGGTTGGAAGTACAGAGGTGTGAATTTCTTCGAAAACTGGATACCGTTCGTGTTCACCGCATTACACTCAGGCATGTTCACGTACTCACTAATATGAATTGGCAGCATAGGCAGAGGGCCGCAACTCCTGCAGGGCGTCGGGGGCGGGTCCCTGCGCAGGGGGAACGCGAGGGGCGGGGGCGAGGAGCGAGGTTAGAGGGAGTCGGAGGCGAGGGCGACGGCTCCGAGGGCTCCGGCGTCGACGCCGAGGGCTGGGGGTACGACGGGGGTGAGTTTGCCGATGCCGGCGAAGGATTGCTCGCGCATAAGGGCGATGGCGGGGGCGATGTAGGCGTCCCATTCGTTGGAGAGTCCGCCGCCGATGATGAGTTTCTCGGGGTTGAGGAGGTTGACGATGCTGGTGAGTCCGCCGCCGAGGTAGATGATGGCGTTGTCGATGATGGATCGGGCGAGGGGGTCGCCTGCGCGCTGGGCGGCGAAGATGTCGTGGGCGGAGAGGGGGGCTTTGCTTGTATCGTGGGAGTGGGCGGTTAGCGAGGAGGGTTCGCCCGCGGCGATGCGCTCGGCGGCAATGCGGGCGAGGGCGACGCCTGCGCAGAGGGATTCCCAGGCGCCGGGGGTTAGGCTGAGGCCGTAGGGTCCGCGGGCGTCGACGGTCATATGGCCGACTTCGCCGGCGTAGCCTGCGGCTCCGGTGTAGAGGCGTCCGTTGATGATGATGCCGGCTCCGATGCCGGTGCTGATGGTGAGGAATACGAGGTTCTGTGCGCCGACGCCGGCGCCGTAGCGTTGCTCGCCGAGGGCGGCGAGGTTGGCGTCGTTGCCGATGACGACGGGGGCGCCAAGGCGCTGTGCGAGCATGGGGGCTACGGGGGTGTTGGACATTGCTTTGATGTGGGGGGAGTGGACGATGACGCCTTCTTTGGCGTCGATGGCGCCAGCGGCGGCGACGCCAGCGGCGGCGACGCCAGCGGCGCGGATGCCGGCGGGGTCGACGCCGGCGCTCGCTATTGCGGCGCGGGCGATGTCGGCCATAGCGGCGATGATGATGTCGGCTGAGTCTGTGCGCGGGGTTTCGGCTACTTCGGAGGCGATGATGTCGCCGCTGGGTTTGGCGACGAGGGCGAGGATCTTGGTGCCGCCGATGTCGATGCCGAGGACGAGGTTGTCAGGCATTGGAGTCGCTCCGTGTTGCGAGGGGGGCTGTTGGGGAGAGGGAGCGGGCGTTGTTTGCGGAGAGGGAGTTCATGAGGCGGAGGTGGTCGCGGAGGAGGCGAGTGGTGAGGAAGCGCTCGCGGACGTGTTCTTTGGCGATGGAGCCGAGGGATAGGCGGGATTGGGGGTCGTCGAGGAGCTGGTCGATGGCGGATGCGAATTCCTGGGTGGTTGTGGCGATTCTTCCGGCGCGTCCGTGGTCGAGCTGGAGGGGTATTCCGCCGGCTTCGGAGCCGACGAAGGCTTTGGATTTCCAGAGGGCTTCGGAGATGACGAGGCCGAAGCCTTCGCGGATGGATTTCTGGAGGACGACGTCGGCTGCGCGCTGGAATGCGTTGACTTCGAGGTTGCCGACGCCGTTGAGGTTGGTGAGGATGTGGATGTCGTAGTCTTCGCCGGCTTTCCGGATGATGCGTTCGTAGAAGGACCAGGCTTCGGGGTCGTCGTTGGCCATAGCTGCGACCATAAGGAGTTGGAGGTTTGGGCGTTGTTGTTTGAGGATGCGGTAGACGTCGACGACGCCGAGGGGGTCTTTCCAGGGGTCGAAGCGTGAGATCTGGGCGATGAGTGGGCGGTCGGGGTCGATTTCGTAGCGTTGGAGGATGTGGCGGACGACTTCGGGGGAGATGTCGGAGTTTTTGGGGCTTGTGGGGTCGATGGCGGGCCAGATGATGGCGAGGTCTGGTCCGTGGAGGGTTTCTTTGACGTATTCGGGGAGGGTGAAGACGAGGGTGTCGTAGGCGGTGATGTATGGTCGGAGGAAATCCCAGACTTCGGGCAGGGCGTCGGTGGTGTCGAGGTGGCATCGCCAGATCCATTTGGCGCCGAGGGCGTCGGGGTCGTGTTCTCTGAGGAAGTGGAGGATGCCGGCGGGCTGGGGGTCGTGGATGTAGACGAAGTCGTAGCGGTCGGTTAGGGCGAGGGCGTTGGCGCGGTTGGCGTCGCGCCAGGCGTCGGCCATAGTTTTGTTCCAGGGGATGTACATTCCCTGCATTGCGTTGTGCATGCTTTTGGTTACGTTGAAGAATTCGGGGGAGGCGTCCATCACGCGCCATTCGGCGTGGATTCCGAGGTCGTTGAGGAGTGGGATGAAGCTGTTGAGGATTTCGGCGACGCCGCCGCCGAAGGCGGTGGCGTTGAGGTGAAGGACGCGGGCTCCCTGGAGGGGTTCGGCGAGCTGGAGGAGCTCGCGCATACGCTGTTCGCTGATGATGGGAGCGTATTCGGCGATTGATTTGGGGGTTACGGGGACGAGGTTAGGCATTGGCGTTGGGGGGGCCTGCGCGCTGGTTGAGGGCTTGCTGGAACACGTTGAGGTAGCCGGCGAGGTAGTGGGTGATGAGTCGGCGCTGGCGGATGTGCTCGTGGGCGGCGCGGCCGAGGGCGGCGGCGCGTTCTGGGTTGGCGAGGAGGAGTTCGACGGCTGCGGCCTGTTCCTGGGGGGTGTCGGCGATGAGGGCGGTTTCGCCGTCGACGAGGAGGGCTTCGGCTGGGGAGCTGTGGGCGCTGACGATGGGTCGGGATTGCCACATTTCTTCCATAAGGCCGGTGGAGATGCCGCGGGGGTAGCCTTCGTGGATGAGGACGGCGGCTTCTTCGCGTAGGGCTGAGAGTTCGACGTTGCCGACGCGGTCCATTTCGGTGAGGATGTGGACGTCGCCGATCTCGCGGGCGCGCAGGCGCTGGGCGTTGACTTGCTCGATCTGTGCGGCGCCGTCGGCCTGGAAGTTGACGATGACGAGTTGGAGTTCGGGGCGGGCGCGCTTGAGGATGGCGTAGGCGTCGAGGACGCGGTGGGGGTCGTCTTCGCGGAGGCTGAGGACGATCTGGGCGAGGATGGGCCGGTTGGTGTCGAGGCCTCGCTGGGCGAGGATCGTTTCGCGGACGGCTTCGGTGACGGGGAGGGAACGGGGTGTGAGGGGGTCGATTCCGGGGGGTATGACGAAGCGCTGCGGTGTTGGAGCGTCGGGGCGGATGAAGCCTTCGTAGTCGTAGATGGAGGCGTGGAAGATGTCTGCGTGCTGTCGGATGAGGGACCAGGCTTGGGGGTTGGAGGAGCGGTAGTCGCGGTGGGAGTCCCAGAGCCAGACGCCTTCGGGGGATTTTCCGAGGAGTTGGGCGAGGGCGGCGCGGAGGCCGACGGAGGCTGTGTGGTGGACGACGATGATGTCGAATTCTTCGTCGAACATCTGGGCGTTGGCCTGGTTGAATTGGCGCCAGGCTTGCTCGAAGCTGTCGTTCCAGGTTGCGTGGTAGCCGGAGAGGGCGCGGCGGAGGACGTTGTCCATTTCGATGTGTTCGGCGGAGATGCGGACTTGCTGCCAGTGGATGTTGAGTCCGAGGTCGGCGAGGAGGGGCACGGAGCTTTGGAGGAGGCTTCGGACGGCGATGCTGGCGGCGGGAGAGGAGAGGCAGAGGACGCGGGCGCCTTCGAGGGGGGCTGCGGCGGCGCGGAGGTCGTCGATTGCTTGCTGGCCGACGAATCCGGTGTAGTCGATGATTGAGTGTGTGCTGGTGGCGACGCTGCCGAACATTGGTTTCTTGCTTCGCGAGGGCCGGCCGGTTTGGCTGCAAGCGCGCGAGGGGGATGATGCGAGGGGAATTATCGGGCGTCGGAGGGGGGCTGGTCAATCGGGTTCGGGAGCGGGATTGCGCGGAGAGGGAATGGCGGCGGCGGCGCAGGGGGGCGGCGTGTTGGCGGAGGGCGAGGGAGCGCGAGGGGGGTTGATTTCAGGAGACGACGGGCGGCGCTTGGGAGGGACGGGGGCTGGGGAGCGCTGGGCGCAGGGGTGGAGGGTTGGGGAGCGCTGGGTTTTGCGAAAGCGGAGATGGCGGTTGGGGCTTGTATAATCGGGGGGAAGGGCAGATCTATGCGGCAGGAGGGAGGTTATGGCGAACTTCGACCGGACTACGCAGGATGTGAGCAATCTTGTTTCGCTCGACCACGTTAATCTGACGATTACGGATCAGCAGGCGTCGACGTTGTTCTACGTTGTGGGGATGGGGTTTACGCGCGATCCGTATATGACGGTGGGGCTTCAGAATATGTGGGTGAATGTGGGACGCCAGCAGTTCCATCTTCCTACGCGGGATGCCGCGCAGCAGTTGCGAGGGCGCATCGGGCTGGTGGTTCCGAGTGTGGATGAGCTGGAGGAGCGGTTGGAGGGCGTTGCGGGAGGTTTGGAGGGGACGAGGTTCGCGTATGAGCGGTCGGGGGCGAATCTTGATGTTACGGGGCCGTGGGGGAACGAGTTTCGGTGTCATCCGGCGGGCGAGCGTTTAGGGGGGGCGCGTTTGGGGCTTGAGTATCTTATTTTCAATGTTCCGCCGGGGAGCGCGGGGGGAATCGCGCGGTTCTATTCGCAGGTGATGGGGGCGGAGGCGGAGGTTGTGGAGCGCCGGGGGGCTGCGGCGGCGCGGGTTGTGGCGGGGCGGCATCAGGCGATGATCTTCCGGGAGGATGCGGAGGAGGGTCGGGGTTACGATCTGCATCATGTTGCGGTGTATGTGGCGGATTTCTCTGGGCCGCATCGGGAGCTGTTGGAGCGGGGGCTCGTGAGCGAGGAGAGCAACGAGTCGCAGTACCGGTTCGTGGATATCGTTGATCCGGAGACGGGGGAGAAGTTGTATGAGCTGGAGCATGAGGTGCGGAGCATGGCGCATCCGATGTATGGGCGCGAGCTGGTGAATCGGGATACTGCCCAGTCGCTTGGGAGCTATGCGAGAGGCCGCGACGCGCTGATCGTGGGGTAGCGGCCCGGGGCGAGCGCTTCGCAGGGGCGTCGCGCTTCCCTGTGTTCGGGGCGAGCGGCGGCTGCGCCGGACTTGGGCGCTTGCTCCCAGGGGGGCTCTGCGTTGGGGGCGAGCAGCGGGCGCACGGCGGCGGGCCACCTATAGGGCGCGGGTGGACGCGCGGGCGAGCGGCGGCGGGGTTGGGGGCAGGGGTTTCTGTGTTGGGTCGAGCGGGGGGGGGGCGTTGCGCGGGATGGGCTTGCTAGTCCCGGATGTCCTGGAGGAGCCAGTCGGTGGGGATTTCGTGGCCGAGGCCTCGGGCTTTGGCGAGTTCGTAGGCGCGTCCGGCGACGGCGAAGAATTGGGCTCCCTGGATGTTGCCGCGTTCGGAGTAGGTTACTGAGGAGTCGCTTGGGCGGGTAGGGGCTCCCTGGAGGACTTGCTGGAGGAAGACGACGCGGTCGGGGGCGATGACGCCGTGCGCGCGTCCGACGCGGCTTCGGGATTGATGGCTGGAGGCGGGGCGTCCGCCTGGGGCGTTGGCTTCGTAGGCGATGTTCTCGTCGTGGAGGGTCATCTCGGGGATGCCGACGGGGGCAGGGGCGGAGCCGAGGCGGAGGGAGCGGTCGATGCGCTCCATTGCTTCGCCGTCGATGCGACCGCCGACGCAGGTGATGTGTGCGCCGTCTTCGATGTGTTTGCCGAAGATGACGGGTTCGACGGAGTCGGTGCATCCGGCGATGATGTGGGCGCCGTTGCAGGCTTCGGCGGGGCTGGCGACGGGGGTTACTTCTATGCCGAGGGATGCTTCGATCTCGGCGGCGTAGGCTTCGCGGTTGTCTTTTGTGGGGCTGTAGACCTGGATGCGTTTGATGTTGCGGACGGCGGCGAACGATTCTGCGTGGGAGCGGGCCATTCCGCCGGAGCCGATCATCGCGACGACTGAGGCGTCGTGGCGGGCCATATAGCTTGCGCCGATGCCGGAGTCGGCGCCGACGCGCATATGCTGGAGGTAGCCGTCGTTGATGATGGCGAGGGGTTCGCCGTTCTCGACGCTGGTGAGGAGGATGAGGCCGCAGAAGAGGCCGGGCTGGACGCAGTATTTCTCTTCGGTGCGGACGCCGGCGTATTCCTGTTCGTAGACGACGTCGGATTTCATTCGGATGGCGAAGTAGCCGGAGGCGGAGCCGCCCTCCATCGTGCCCCACTGGTACATTTTGGCGGGGTCGGAGGTGGGGATCCGGATGTCGATGCGGGGTCTGCAGACGGCCTCGGAGGCGGCGAGGTCTCTGTAGGCTTGTTCGAGGGCGTCGATGGTTTCGCGCATCGTGAGGACGGAGGCGATGTCGTTGTTGTTGAGGATGAGGGTCATTGGGGGCCTCTTTTTGGGGGGAGTTAGCATTCGGCGGAAGGGAAGCGCTGTGAGGGGAAGCAGCTACATCTCTTGTACTGCCTACTGCTTCTTCTTCGGGTTGGGAGGGTTGTTCTTCTTCTGAGTGGCAGGGCTGCTCTTCGGGCTGAGGGGGTTGTTCGGGTTCAATTGGTTCGCGCGGTTATCCGTTCCGGGCGGGTTCAGCGATTTTATTTCCGCATTCACGCGGTTGCGGAGCCTAGTCATCTGTTTGAGCATCGCGTCCTTGTCACCCTCCTTGGCCGCGCGCTTGAACGCATTGTGTTCAGCGCCGATACGACTGAGTATCCCGTCCACGACCTTTTGCTCCAGCTTCATACTACTGCCTCCCTGTTTGTTGTCGCCGCCATCTAACCACAGAGCAGCGGAACCGGGCGGGCTGTCTCCTCCGGAGCTGGGGGAGACAGCCTTGCGGGATGGGGAGCACTTAGAGTTTGCCGGCGGCTTCGCGTCTATCGAGGATGGGGGAGTACATGGTTGCGGCGCCCTGTCGGGAGGATGTGTCGACGTAGTTGTGCTGCTCGGTCATGAAGGGGATGTAGGTGTTTTCGGCAGGGTCGCGGTAGACCTCGATGGGGTCGCCGCCGTCTTCGACGATGCGCATATTCTCTTCGAGCATCTGACGGAACAGGATGATGCCCTTGTCGGAGCGTCCGAGGTGCTCGCCGGTGCGGTCGGCGATGGCGCCCTGGGTAATCCAGGCTGCGGGGTCTTGGGCCGAGTTGCTGCGCAGTTCGGGGTAGACGGGCTGTTCGTTCTGGTCGAGCATAGGGACAGGGGGTCGGTAGAAGGGGATGTCTTCGGGGCGCTGTTCGGAGTCGCCGTCGATCATTGGGTAGCAGGCGACCCACCAGTGGGCGGTTGTTTCGTCGTCGATGGGGGTGCGTATCTGGAATGCGGGGCCGAGGAGGAAGGTTTGGTTGCGGGTTGGGGTTGCTAGGTTGTAGCCGTCGCCGCCCTGCCGGAGGTAGTTGGGGAAGACGATGGGGTGTCCGTCTTTCCATTCGGTGTCTTGTTCGGAGCCGCCTTCCCAGATGCGTCGTTTGATGATGCCGTGTTCGAAGGCGTCGAAGGCGATGACTTTGTGTGGGCGTCGGTTTCGGCGCTCGCTCTCGCCGTTCATTTCGCGGATGAAGTTGGCCCAGGCGACGTGGAGCCATTCGAGGTGGACGGGGTCGAGGGAGTTTTCCTGGCACTGGAGCCAGTTGCAGGGGAGTTCGGCGTAGCCGATGTCGCGGAGGACGCCGGTTGCGGAGAAGACGTCGTAGTTGGGGATGAGGGGGGTTGGCTGGGGGCCAAGGTAGGCGAAGAGGAGTCCGGCCTTCTCCTGCACGGGGTAGGCCTTCATCCGTATCTTGTCCTTGAAGCGGGCTTCAGGGTCTTCGGTTTCCTCGTAGGGTTGCTCGGTGCACTGGCCGGTTTCGTCGTAGAGCCAGCCGTGGTAGGGGCAGCGGAGGCCGCGCTCTTCGGGGATGCCGTAGATCATATTCATACGGCGGTGGGCGCAGTGGGGCTCCATGAGGCCGTATGTTCCCGAGCGGTCTTTGTAGAGGATGAGGTCTTCGCCGAGGAGGCGGACTTTCATCGTCCACTTGTCGTTCATCTGGGAGACGGCGGCGACGGGATGCCAGTAGCGGCGCATCAGTTCGCCCATCGGAGTTCCGGGGCTGACTCGCGTGTACCGATCGTTTGCTTCTTGCGTGAGCATTGATGCGTTTTCCTTCCTGTGGTTCTGTGCTGTTCGCTATCGGGGCGGGTGGCGGGAGTATACCAAGCTGCGCAAACCGCGGGCGCGGGGTTCCGGGGCAGGGGCGCACGGGGCTGGCGGGGACGCACTGAGGAGTCTGGGACGGGAGCGGTTCGATTCGGCGCGGACTGGCGGTTGGGGCGGAGGGGTTGGTGGAATTCAGGGGGGAGGGGCGTAGAATTGAGGGTGAATAATGGGCGAGCCGTGAGGATAGCTCTGGAAAGGAGGAGCGAGATGGCAGCAGAGGGGCAGGACACGCGGGCGATGCGGGTTGCGCTGGGCGTTCTTCGCTTGATGATGGGGTGGACGTTCTTGTGGCCGTTCCTGGACAAGACGTTCGGGCTGGGGTTCGCTACTCCTTCGGAGCGGGCCTGGGTGAACGGGGGGAGTCCGACGACTGGGTACCTGGCGAATTCGACTACGAGCCTTATGCCGGATGTCTTCCAGGGGATGGCGGGGGTTGCGCTGGTGGACTGGCTGTTCATGCTCGGGCTGCTGGGGGTTGGGGTGTCGCTTCTGCTGGGGGCTGGGGTGCGCGCGGGGGCTGTTTCCGGGGCGGCGATGCTGCTGCTGATGTGGCTGGCGCGGGATTTCTGGCCGACGAACAATCCGTTCCTTACGAGCCATCTGATCTACGCTGCGATTATGGCGGCGCTGTTCATCGGGAATGCGGGCCGCTATATCGGGATTGGCCGCTGGTGGGAGAGCACGACGATCGTGCAGCGGTGGTCGTGGCTGCGGTAGCTGGGGGCGTTCGCGAGTCGAGGTTGCGGGAGGGGCGGGTTCGGCGACTCCCGCATCTCTCTGCGTGGGGTTCGGGGCTGGGCGGCGCGTCTGGCGGGCGGCGGAGCGGCTGAGCGCGCTGAGCGTGTGCGCTGGGGCGCAGGCGCACACGGCGGCGGCAACGCCACGGAGCGCGCAGCCTGTGGGCGCTGGGGTTCGGGGTTAGTTTCCGCGGGCGGCGCCGGCTGTGGCCCGGATGCTGCGTTCGCCATTCCAGGTTTCGAGGGTGGCGTTGACGATATCGGCGACGACGGGCTGTCCGGCCTCGACGAGGGTGTAGCCCATACGCCGGCGGTTGCCGAATTTCACGTGTTCGAGGGGGAGCCGGATGGCCTCGTTCTCGGCTGGGTCGCGGAAGGTGTTCATTGGGTCGCCGCCGTCGAGCGCGATAGTGGTCTGCTCTTTGAGGAGTTTGCGGAAGAGGATGACGCCCTTGTCGGACTCGCCGAGTTTTTCGAGGTGGCGCTTGGCGATGGGGCCTTGGGTCGCCCAGGCGAGGTAGTCCTGGTTGAAGAGGATGTCGTTGATGTAGCGGTCGTTCTCGTCTTTGAGGGGGACGTAGCGGTAGGGGATGACGTCCTGGCTGGGGGCTTGGGCTCCGGGGGCGGGACGCCAGACGTAGTAGGAGACGTGGCAGGTGTTCTCGTCGTCGACGGGGACGCGGAACTGGAGGGTTGAGCGGACTTCGTCGCCGACGAGGAGGATGTTGGGGAACATAATGGGGTGTCCCTCGCGCCAGTCGTCGTCGTTTTCGGTGTAGCCTTCCTCGACGCGTCGTTTGATGATGCCGTGCTCGAAGATGTCGAAGCCGATCTTGAGGTGCTTGCCGCGGAGTTCGGGGAGGGCGTGGACGCCGTTGCGGACGACGTTGCCGTAGTAGGCGTGGAGCCATTCGTTGTGGACGGGGTCGAGGGAGTTTTCCTGGCACTGGAGCCAGTTGCAAGGGAGCTCGGAGATGCAGATCTCGCGGACGGCGTTGTCCCACGTGAGCTGCTCCCAGCGGGGGAGGAGGGGGACGGGCTGGGGGCCCAGGTAGGCGAAGATGAGGCCGCCGAGTTCCTGGACGGGGTAGGCGGGGACTTTGACTTTTTCTTTGAAGCGTCCGTCGGGGCGGACGGTTTCCTCGAAGGGCTGCTCGATGCACTGGCCGGTTTCGTTCATCATCCAGCCGTGGTACATACAGCGGAGGCCGCTGGTTTCGGGGATGCCGTAGGAGAGGTCGACGCGGCGGTGTGGGCAGGAGCGGTCGATGAGTCCGAGGGTTCCGGAGTTGTCTCTGTAGAGGACGAGGTCTTCGCCGAGGAGCCGGACGGGTTTGGTTGGTTTTTCGAGGAGTTCGGCGGCGGCGGCGATGGGGTGCCAGTAGCGTCGCATGAGTTCGCCCATCGGGGCGCCGGCGCTGACTCGGGTGAGGTCGTCGTTGGCCTGGACGGTGAGCATGGCGTTCTCCTCGCAAGGGCGTTGCGGGGGTAAGGGTAGGGCGGGCGCTGGCGCAGGGTCAAGCGGGGGGTGGGGTGGAATATAATGGCGCGGTGAGCGCGGGTCAGGCCGCGAAATCGATTAGAGGGAGGATTCGGATGGTGGCGGATGCTGGGAGAGATTCGGAGAAGAGCGCGGAATGCCGCGGGACAAAGAGCCGATTTGGAGCTGGGGCAGGAGCGGCAGGGAAGGCTGCGGCCAAGGCAGGCGGGGCTGTGGTCAAGGCTGGGAGAGCGGCGAGCAGAGCTGCGGGCAAGGCTGGGGGAGCAGCAGGCGGGGCTGCGGGCAAGGCTGGGGAGGCGGCGGGAGGAGCCACGGGGAGGGTTGGCGAGGCGGCGGGGGATGTGGCGGTCAAGGCGGCCGCGGTCGGCTCTGTGCTGTCGGGGGCGGATATCCGCGAGTTCGACAGCTTTGTTGAGGCAGTTACGAGGGTGGTTGTAGGGCTACATGAGGATTGCGAGCAGCTCAAGCTGGACAATGCGGATCTGAGGGCGCGGGTTGCGGAATTGGAGGCGCGAGGCGCGATGTCGGGCGGCGAGGGGGCGTAGATGCTGGATGACCGGTTGCTTGCGTTAGCGCAAACCTACCCGGAAGCGAGCAGGGGGAGGCTCATCGAGATTGCTCGTCAGCGGGAGATTCGCAACGAGCAGGAGATGCTCGAGCTGGCGGCGATCGCGGCTGAGGCGCAGGTCGATTCGCTCCTTGCCGAGGCGCTGGACACGGAGTTCGCTGCTCCCGATTCGTTGCTTCGCAGGGCGTTCGAGCTTACGTATCCGAACGTCGATATCGATTCGCTCAGCGGCAGGAGCGCCAAGGCGTTAGGCGGGTTTTCCAATGGCGTCAAGGGCAAGTACTTCGAGCTGCTGGTCGCGGACAAGCTGAATGCGGGAGAGGCGGTAGGAGGTCTGAAGCTGGCGGCGGGTCAGGTTGCCCGGCTTGCCGAATCGCCGGTGACTCCGGGATGGGATTTGGAGATTGTTGCGAAGGGCGGCGAGGCGGTAGAGCAGTTGCAGCTGAAGGCGACTGAACAGTACGGGCCGATCTATCGGGCGCTGCAGGAGAACCCGGACGTGAGAGTGATAGCTCCGGGCGCGATGCGGCAGTTTGGAGAGGGCGTTCTGTCCGCCGACATCTCCCATGCGCAGCTAGAGGACGCGGCGAAGGGCTATGTGGAGGAACTCGGCGAAGGTTTGGCGGAGAAGACTGTGGAGGGCGTAACCAGGTTTGCCGCGCAGGCTGTGCCGGTTACGACGATTCTTCTGGTTGGGGGGACTGAGGGAGCGAAGCTTCTTATGGGCCGCACGTCGCTTCAGGATGCGATGGAGTCGGGAGCGTCGAGGATCGCGCGCTCTGCGGCATATAACGTTGTCGCCCAGGCGCTTTTGGCGGCCGGCTTTGGTCCGGCTGCGATTCCTGCGACGATGGCTCTGCGGGTTGCGGAATCGCGCGTGCGGGAGCGCGTCGTGCTGAGCGGCGCCCTCAGCGCAAGCTCCGCGGAGCTTGCGGGGCTGCTGGCGGCGGGCGGGGGCGCTCCGCAGCCGCGCACGGGGGCGTCATAGGGGAACCGGTTACGGCGCGCTAGCTCGAAGGCGCTCCGCAGCCGTGTGCGGGGGTGTCCGCACATCAGGCTGCTGCTGACGGATTCTGACGGCTTCCGCAAGGCGCGAGTGGGGCGCGCGGCGGAGGCGATAGGCGGCGCTGCAGGGGCGCTCCCAGGGCGCTCCGGGGTGGTTGGGGCTAGCGGCCGAGGGTGGCCTGGTCGCCGAGGTAGTCGACCCAAGTTTGCATGACTTCTTCGATGTCGGCGACGGCGGTTGTGCGGCCGGCTTCGGGAGGGATGTAGCGGGCCTGGGCGCGCATTCCGAATTTGACGCGCTCGACGGGGGCGTGGAGCAGGCCGAGGGCGTCGCCGCGGAAGACGTTCATAGGTTCGCCGCCGTCTTGCAGGATTTCGAGGTTGCGCTTGAGCTGCTTGCGGAAGAGGATGACGCCTCTGTCGGATTCGCCGAGTATCTCTTTGTCGCGCTTGGCGACAGGGCCTTGGGTGGCCCATGCCATGTAGTCCTGGTTGAAGGTCCAGTCGAGGATGTAGCGGTCGTTCTCGTCTTTGAGGGGGACGTAGCGGTAGGGGACGACGCTTTGGGCGGGGGCGGGGGCTCCGGGGGCGGCGCGGTAGTTGTAGACGGAGATGTGGAGGGTGTTCGTGTCGTCGACGGGGACGCGGAATTGGTATGTGGCGCGGGCTTCGTTGCCGACGAGGAGGATGTTGGGGAAGAGAACGGGGTGTCCTTCGGCCCATTCGTCGTCGGTTTCGTCTTTGCCTTCGAGGATGCGTCGTTTGATTATGCCGAATTCGAATTCGTCGAAGCCGATCTTGACGTGCTTCCGGGAGGAGCCTTGCTGGTAGAGGGAGATGCGGTCGGTGTTGCGGTAGGCTCCCATGTAGGCGTGGAGCCACTCGACGTGGACGGGGTCGAGGGAATTCTCCTGGCACTGGAGCCAGTTGCAGGGAATCTCGGTGATGCAGATGTCGCGGACGGCGTTGTCCCACAGGAGCTGCTCCCATCGGGGGAGGAGGGGGGCGGGGCGAGGGCCCATATAGGCGAAGATGAGGCCGGCCATCTCGCGGACGGGGTATGCGGCGACTTTGACTTTTTCTTTGAAGCGTCCGTCGGGGCGGACGGTTTCTTCGAAGGGTTGTTCGATGCAGTGGCCGGTTTGGTTCATCATCCAGCCGTGGTACATACAGCGGAGGCCGCTGGCTTCGGGGATGCCGTAGGAGAGGTCGACGCGGCGGTGTGGGCAGAATCGGTCGATGAGTCCGAGGGTACCGGAGTTGTCTCTGTAGAGGACGAGGTCTTCGCCGAGGAGTCGGACGGGCTTGGTTGGCTTGTCGTTGAGTTCGGCGGCAGCGGCGATGGGGTGCCAGTAGCGTCGCATGAGATCGCCCATGGGGGTTCCGGGGCCGACCTGGGTGAGCTTCTCGTTTTCGTGGATGCTGAGCATAGGGGCGACCTCCTGTTTTCCCGGTTGTCCCGGGGGCGGTAGGGGCTGAGCGTGGGGATTGTAGCGCCAGGAGAAGGGACGCTGCGCGTTGGGGAACGTGGAGTCATAGGGCGGGGCTGCGCGCCAGGGGATGGGGACGCATAAGGCGGGGGCTAGGGACGGCGGGCGGTGGCGCGGCAGGGCTGGTCGTGGCATTGTTCCGGTTATGGTTTGGCGCGCGCTCTCGGTGTACGGGCTGTCGCTGTTGCTCGGGGCAGGGGTTGTGGTTGTTGGGCGTCTGCTTTTGGATGCGAGCGGCGATGGGCATCCGGCTGTGGTTGGGTTGTCGCTTGCGGCGCTGTTCGTTCTGTCGACGTTCGCGGCAGTCCTTTGGCTGAGGAGAGGCGAGTCGGTCGGGGCGATATGGCGGCGCGCCTGGGCGGGGGCTGGGGCGGCGGCGGTCGCCGCGTCGGGGGTTGTGGTTTGGGATGCGTCGGGGGTGGCGGCGCCGGAGTTCGAGGGGGGTCCGCGCTGCCTTGAGTGTCCGCTTGCGGGGGTGGAGCGCATCGTTGACGGGGACACGCTCATCGTCGATGGGTTTGTCAGGGGGTTCATTGTGGGGCGCGAGCGGGTTCGGTTGTACGGGATCGACGCTCCGGAGGTTGGGGAGCGGTGCGCGGAGGAGGCGACTGAGCGGCTGCGCAGGCTGGCGGGGGACGCGGTGAGACTGGAGCGCGGTCCGCGTTCGGAGGACACGCACGGGCGGAGGCTCGCGTACCTGTATCGCGAGGATGGTCGGAGCATCGACGGGGAGATGGTGTGGGGCGGGCACGCGGAGGCGTGGCGCTGGGATGGGCAGCATCGCGAGGAGCTGCGGGAGTTGGAGCTCGACGCGGAGGCGAGCGGTCGGGGATGCTTGTGGGAGGATGGAGGGCCGGGGCGCCGCGATCGGGCGGCGCCCTTTGCGGCTGGCTAGAGGGGCCAGGTGTCTTTGATGTTCTCGACTGCGCCTTGGGGGGCTCCGGCGCGGGCGGTGATTTCGTCTTCGGAGGCTGCGGGGGCGTGGTCGGGGAGGTTGTCCCAGGTTTGGAGGGCTTGGTTGATGAGGTCGGCGTCGCGGCTGTAGCCGGCCTCGCCGGGGATGTACTTTTTCGCGCGTTTCATTCCGAACTTGACCTGTTCGAGGGGCGCGGCGATGCCTCCCTGGGGCGGCGGAGCGCGGAAGACGTTCATAGGGTCGCCGCCGTCGGCGACGATGTCGATCTGTTCACGGAGGAGTTTGCGGTAGAGGATTATGCCGCGGTCGGATTCGCCGAGGCGTTCGCGGTTCCGTTTGGCGATGGGGCCCTGGGTTACCCACATCGTGTAGTCCTGATTGAAGACGACGTCGACGATCCAGCGTCCGTTCTCGTCGAGGAGGGGGACTTCGCGGTAGGGGACGGATTCTTGGCGGGGGACGGGCTGTCCGGGGGCTGCGCGCCAGGTGTAGAGGGAGACGTGGAGGGTGTTTTCGTCGTCGACGGGGACGCGGAATTGCATTGTGGTTGAGACTTCGGAGCCGACGAGGAGGATATTCGGCATAAAGACGGGGTGTCCGTGTTTCCAGTCGTCGTCGTCCTCGGTGTAGCCTTTGAAGACGCGTCGTTTGACGACGCCGTGTTCGAAGACGTCGAAGCCGATCTTCTCGTGGGTGGGGAGGTCGAGGAGGGCGCCTTTGAATCCGGGGCCTTGCTGGACGTATTGTCCCCAGTAGGAGTGGGCCCATTCGACGTGGACGGGGTCGAGGGAGTTTTCCTGGCACTGGAGCCAGTTGCAGGGGAGGCGTGAGATGGCGATGTCGCGGACGGCGTTGTCCCACACGAGGGGTTCCCAGAGGGGGAGGAAGGGGACGGGCTGGGGGCCCAGGTAGGCGAAGACGAGTCCGCCGGCGGTCTGGACGGGGTATGCGGCGACTTTGACTTTCTCTTTGAAGCGTCCGTCGGGATGGACGGTTTCTTCGAAGGGTTGCTCGATGCACTGGCCGGTTTCGTTCATCATCCAGCCGTGGTACATGCAGCGTAGGCCATTGGTTTCGGGGATGCCGTAGGAGAGGTCGACGCGCCGGTGGGGGCAGAAGCGGTCGATGAGTCCGAGGGTTCCGGAGTTGTCTTTGTAGAGGACGAGGTCTTCGCCGAGGAGTCGGACGGGTTTGGTGGGTTTGTGGTCGAGTTCGGCGGCGGCGGCGATGGGGTGCCAGTAGCGTCGCATGAGTTCGCCCATTGGGGTTCCGGGTCCGACTTGGGTGAGGGCCTGGTTCTGCTGGACGGTGAGCATGGGTGGGACCTCCTGATGTGGGGGTGAGCGCGGTTGCCGGTTGGGGGGATTGTAGCGCCTGTGGGGCGCGCTAGGGGGGGTGGGGTGGGAGTTGATGGAGGCTACTCGCTGGTTTGCATTCTGGTTTGGGTGTCGCCGACGAGGGAGCGCGGGTCGACGGGCGGGAGGAGGGGGCGATCGTCTTTCTCGATCATCTCTTTGACGCTGCGCGCCTGCATTCTCGCGTACTCTTGCTCGCCGTTCTCGCGGGTGCGGATCTTGACTGTGCCTTGCGCCGCCGCGTATGTCCGCAGCGAGCTGGACGGGGGGTAGAGGCTGACCATCATTGACATCGGGGCGTGGCGTCCCTCGCGCTGCAGGTCCATCTGGGCGGCGAGGAGGCTCTGTCCCTCGGGACGCCCGACAGGCCGGCCGCTCCGCCAAGCCTTGACCTGGATGGGGACGATGATGGAGGCGTCTCCGGCGTTGAGGTCCTGGACGCCGTAGTAGCGGACGTCGACGCCTTCGTCGCCGGTTTTGCGGGTGTTGGGGACGCCGTTGATCATTGCGGCGACGCGGTCTTCGGCCCAAGCCCAGCCGGGACGCCGTCTTCGGATTCTTCGCGGGAGCGGAGGGCGAGTTTCTCGAATGTCGCCCAAGTGATTTCGTCCCAGCCGAGACCGTAGATGTCGGGGGAGTCGCCGCGTGATTCGAGGCGTTGCTGCATCACGCGGACGGCGATGCCGCTGATGTCGATGCCGAGGTAGGCGCGTCCGAGGGAAGCTGCGGCGTCGGCGGCGGTTCCGCATCCGCAGAAGGGGTCGAGGACGATGTCGGGGTTGGAGGATGCGCTGATGATGCGTTCGAGGAGGGCGAGGGGTTTCTGGGTGGGGTAGCCGACGCGCTCTTTGGACTGGCTGTTGATGATGTTGATGTCGTTCCAAGTGTCGTGCAGGACGGAGCCTGAGGGTTCGTTGTCCATATAGACGATTCGGTCGTAGTCGCCCTCCGCGATTTTTGCCGCAGCCTTCGCTCTGTCGTAGACGATCAATTGCTTGACGCCGCCCGGGCGATTCACTTGGTAGCCGATAGCCAGTTTGCGCTGCTTGTCGGCTGACATTGTGAACATTCGGTTGAACGTGTAGGCACGCGATTGGGAGTAGAAAAGGATGGTGTCGTGGTTGCGCTGGAAGTACCCGGCGGAGTTACTCCATTTCCCGTAGTGCCACACGATTTCGTTGCGGAAGTTGGCTGTGCCGAACACGACGTCCATCAGGACGCGGAGATAGGCGTTGGCGTGAGGGTCGCAGTGGAGGTAGATGCTGCCGCTGGGTTTGAGGACGCGGCGCATCTCCTGGAGCCGGACGCCCATATAGAGGATGTACGCCGCCATACTCGACTGTTTGCCTGCTTGCAGGCGCACGCCTTCGATGCAGTCTCGCAGAGGGCTGGGGGGAAGGTTGTTCAGGGCGCGCTGGGATGCGTCGGTCCATCGCCAGACGTCGCGGAGCTGCTGGTTGACGAGTCCTTTGTCGCCGAAGGCGGCGACGTAGAAGGCGTTACTGTTGAATGGGGGATCGAGGTAGACGAGGTCGACGCAGCTGTTGGGGAGTTCGCGGAGAGCGTTGAGGTTGTCGTCGCAAACGAGCGCGCGTCCTGAGAGGTAGCGGTGAGCGGTCATAGCAAGGAACCCCCTTGTCCACGATGAGGCAGGCTTACCACGACCCAACCACAGCGCAGGACGACAAGGGGGCGCATCGCGCCCGCGTTCATCTAGAGGTGGTCCTGCGCCGTCTTTCGGGAAGGCGGTAGTTGGGTCGTGGTAGGCGGGGATTCTACGCGGCTGTGCCGAGGCGCGCCAGAGCGCGGCGTCGCACTGTGAAAAGGGGCGCGACAGGGTCGGTTTGGGAATTATATATCAGTTTACCCAACCATCACCCACAACCTGCGAACTCGCCTTACCCGCAGGTTAGCCTCTTCAATGTCTTGTCCGATTACGGCTGTCCCATCCGATATTTGATGTCGTAGTTGATGATGAAGTCCAGCTCCTCATCGGTAAAGCCGTAATGTTCAGCTAGAACATGGTCAATTTCATCGACGATTGGCTTGGATGGCTTCTGATTAAACTCTTCATAAATGACTTTACCCGTGGTTTTGTAATGGGTTTCCTTGCGTTTGCTGTGGAGTCTGAGGTTCTCCATTAGCTCTTTGGTCAACCGCGTTAGCTGAAGTTTGATGGTTTTTTGCATCTGTACAAGACCGACGGGAAAGTTCTCGATTTCTCTAAGGTTAAGGTGTCTGCAGTCGGAGAGAAGCAAAAACCACCAGTAGAAGAGCGAGCTGTTCAGCACCGCAATCACAACGGCTGAATCGTCAGCTTCACTGAGTGCCAAGTGCTTGACGCTCGGTGAAGTCCGCTCTCCCCGCTCGTTCCAGAAGTACGGGACAAAGTCCATAGCACGTATCCAATACTGAGGTGTGTTGTGGAAATAAACTCTTCCTGCTCCTGAGCGCATGAGTTTTTCACGGAGTGGGGCATGCTCCGCAAGCCTTGACAAAATTGGGTGGCGGCTCAGCTTAGCTGAGCCGCCACCCAATTTTCGGAATGGGCCAATCTTGGGGAATGCTCCTTCAGGAATACACGGAACCTTGGACAGCGGAGCAAGTGCCAAAATGTCGAACAAATACGGTCGAACCTCTGCGTACCACCGGTTGTAGGCGGTAGCTGCAGGTACATCATGGGCAGGGTTAGTAGACTTCGCTGACAGAATTATGGTTGCACAGATATGTTCTAGTCCATCGAAGAGCTTGGCAGGGCGATCATCAAAATGGGACAGCCAGAGACCGCTGCTTTGTGTGATGCACAATTGCTGAACAGGCTTCATCCTGTCAGTGCAAGAATAGGAAAGCTGTACAATCATACCGAATCTTCCACCGTGGCGGAGGCATGAGTAAGACCGCTCAATAAACATCGCGTATAGGTTGCCGCAGGACTCTGTCATAAAATCTCTGATAGTGTATTCATTTTTGACTTTGCTATATTCGATGTAAGGAGGGTTGCCAATCACCACGTCGAAGCCCTGGCGCATGATGGTGTGGAATTCGGTGAACCAGTGGAAGGGCATGTGGGTGGCCTGCCAGTGTTGGAACTCTGGCTGGGCTGCGTCTATGCCGTATTCTTTGGCGAGGATGGCATTGAGTTCGCAGCGGAGTTCGTTGAGTCGGGACTGGAGGCTCTGTTTGGATTGGGCGAGCTGGGCGTGACCCATGCCGTATTCGGTCTGGATTTGCTGGAAGTAGCGGAACTCGCGGGCGATGGTGGCGGCTTTCGTCTCGATGCTCCGCAAGGCGGCTTCGTCGTCGGGGGTAATCATCCGACGCTGACCTTTTAGGGTCAGTTCTTTGGCGTGCCTAGCGGAGGCTTCAGAAATGAACCCCACCAGGCTGTTCCCAGCTTGGATATTGAAGTCGATGTCAGGCAGGGGTTCAATTTGGTCGTTAGGTTCCAGCTGAGCTGCCAGCTTGAGGAACAGACGCAGGCGGCAGATTTCGACGGCCTCCTCCATGATGTCTACGCCATACAGGTTGTTGACGATGATAGATTTGAGGATGTAGTACCGTTCGTTGCGGTGCCGCCCTGCGTCGTCTAGTATCCGCCGGAAATCATGGAACCCGCGATCGGGCGCAGGTGATTGAGGGGGTTCCAAGTCGGTTAAGAAGTTGCGCATCGCCTGCATCGTGGCGGAGTACAGCGGTTCTAGGATGTTGAGAGTGGCAAACAGGAAAGCGCCTGAGCCGCAGGCAGGGTCAAGCACAGAGATTCTGGTCAAGGCATTCCAGATGGCGCGCACTAGTTCCGGCGTTTCACTGTTGATGATGATGTCCCGTGCGAATCGTTCGCTATCCAAGTTGAGGGTGATGAGATCGTTGACGCTTCGCACCTCGCCAGCGGCCAGTTGGTCGCGGATTTCCGTGTAGCGTTGGCGTCGGGCAATCAGCTCCCGCCATGTCTCAGTAGGCAGGGCGAACTTTCCCGGCGCGGATTGGTTCCAGTCGGTGCGTTGGGCAATGTCGCTCAGCCCGACGGCGATGCTATCAGGTAATACCTGAGGTTCCTCCAGCCTGACGATGCCTCCATCAGGAGAATAATCCCAGGCGACGCCGTGTCCTACTGACGGATAGATGTAGAGGTCAGGATTATCCTGGAGCAGCCGCCAAGCACTCCCGTCAGGATTGAAGGGGATTGGGTATTCCTTCTGCGCCATCTCCAGCAGACAAGGAATCACCGTGTTGCGGGCTATGTAACCGGTGATATCCTCTTTGGTGTAGTAGGCTCCCATCTGCTTCTGGTTGACGTACTTCTCAAAGATGTAGCCCAACACGTCGGGATTGATTTCGTTATCGTCGCGGTGGGGGCGATCGTCCAAGTGCCACTGGTACTGGTCGAAGAACTGGAATATCTGCTGGAAGGCTTCGTCCGGGACTCTAATGTCGGGGTTATCTCGTTCCAGAACATGCGGGGCGAATATGCCGCCGTTGAGATAGGGAACCTTGCCAAGCAGAGTGTCAAGTTCAGCTGACCGCTCAGCCTCGGGTTGGCCAAGACCTTCGTGGAATAAGCGCAGTAGGAATTGCCGGTAGAATCGCTGGAATCGACCAGGACCATCCTGCTTCTGAACTCGCTGCAATCGGTTGCGCAGGTAGTGCTCGTCGCCGTCCAAGAAGCCCTGCTTCTGGATGAAATAGACAAACATCATCCGGTTGAGCATCAGCGAAGCGTACCAATCCCTGTCGCTTGGCGCATCGAATCCGTCGATGAACCCCTGAAAGGCAGTCAACTCATGGCGGAAGCGGTCGTAGAATCGCTTAGTGACGCGCTCGACATCCATAGCTCTCGCGAGTTTCTCGGTTACATTGGTGATGCCGAGGTTGCCTTCTTCTTCTAGTGTGAACTCGATGCCGCGCAAGCTTTGGAGCAGGGCGGTTCCTGTCTGTCCCTGGTCGTAACACAACTCGTGGGTGGCAGGAGGCCTGCCGGATTCGCGCTTGACCCACTGCCAAACTTGTCTTGTCTTCGCAGCATCTACGAAGACAATCAGATGCTCGTAGTTGATTTGGGCTACTTTGCGTTCGATTTGACGGCGTATGTTCTGGAGCGGAACGTCTCCGTTCGTCGAGTTCGGGCTACAGAGATACACGGCGAAGCCGGCTTTTCCCGCAACGGGATGCAAGTCGTAGGTCTCGCTACCAACGTTGACGGAATAGGGGCGGCCCTGAAGATGGTTCCAGCCCAGTCCCTCGACCATCAACCCGTTGAGATCGAAGTCTTGCAGGTACAGACGTAGGGTTTGAATGTCAGCGCTCATTAGGGAGTTCCTCGTTCACATGGTCAAAAAGGCCCACTGAGCAGATTATGCGCGACTCTTGAGCTTCCCTGTCGTCCAGTTCCACTATGCAGAGGCTGTTCTCGTCCCGCATCCGGATTACCAGATTGGCCAGGCCGGCATCGTCAATACCGCTGCGCATCTGGCGGTTCAGAATATCCACAGCAGTTTGGCGCAATGGGTAGTGGTAGATGTCGTCGATGGACTGGCGCAGGCCGTCGCTATCGAACAACAGACCCTTGATGCTCTCGGCATACTCCTTAAGGCGATTGTAGGCGCGGTAACGTGCGCTGCTGGGGCGTCCCAGCTGTCCGCCGATATCTTGCGTCTGCTGGGCGATGTGTCTGGCTCCAATCGTCACTAGTTCGTGGTGTTTCTCGTGCCTATGGTGCGCCGGTGTATCCGGGCGGCACTGCGCAGCAGTCAGGATTTCGATAGGAGACTCGGTGATGCTCTGCCCGTCGCGCCCAATGTAAGCCAGCGCGTCGTTGTTGTCCGTCGTCCGTAGATAGACAAGAACGCCTTCTGGTCGCCGCGCGTCGCCATTATGCTGGCGAGAGGAAAACACCATGTCGGGAAGGGCGATAACAGCGCATTCCAATTTCGGGTCCAGTGAGGTAGCGTTTTTCCAAATCTGGTAGGCGTGGGACGTGAGATCGACCTCACCGTCGTCCTCGCCATCCAAGACGCCGACCCGTTCATTGTAGAGATTGATGATGGGTTGGTCGTCCGGGTCATCTTCGAAAAACACCTCGTCAGTGCCGACGACTTCCGCGTTCTCACGTAACCTGTTGCGCACCCGGCTCCGCAAGTTGATGATTCGCTCCACGCCATCTGACGGCATGAAGGAGTGGCAGATAATCTCTTCAGCGGTCTGCCCGATGCGATCCACACGACCAACCCGTTGGATCAGCCGTACAATCGCCCACGGCAAATCGTAGTTAACTACGATAGCGCAGTCTTGCAGGTTCTGTCCTTCGCTCAGCATGTCGGTGGCTACCAGCACTCGCAGTTCTTGGTCTGGAGAGATGCTCTCCCGTTTGTTGTTGTTGATAGGGCTGAAGCGCCAGGCTACCGCTGTTGGATCAGGAGAGTCGCCGGTAACGCCGGCTAAGCGGCTTACACCTCGACCTCTCAGTTCGTTCTCTAGGTAACGCACGGTGTCGGCGAATTGGGAGAACACGATGATTTTCCGGTCGGGATAGGATTGAGTGATTAGTTCGTGGAGAGTGTTTAATTTGGCGTCCTGAGCCGGGGCCCACATCCCATTACTCTGCAGCAGGACAATCAGTTCGTCGGCGTCGCTTTGGAGTTCAGTTTCCAATTCAGGCCGGAACAGGTCACATCTCATCCAAGTGAACCGGTGCTGAAACCGGGTGGCGTACTCTTCGTAGACACGCGCGGCGCGCTGCTCGAACGATTCCGTCGTCCAGTAATGGGGTGCGGCGGCCCCGAAGGCGCTGCTGCCCGTATTCTGATCAGGGTCGTCGTCAGGGTCGGCAAGTGCTCCTTGTGCTGCATCAACGTCTTCATCGGTGAAGCGGGAGTCGAGCATTTCGGCGTCTTGGATGCCTATCGGCAACGGCAATTCGTTGCGAATCGCGTGGAGGAAAATACAGTTGCGAATCGCGTGGCGTTCCACGGATTGGACAAAAGCGGCTCCGCTGCTTTCCAGTCTCTTGAACAGATTAGTGCGGCAGAAGCCAATCAATCGCTTGCCAGCTCGCGCCAGATTCTGGATTTGTCGATCTTCCGTAGCCGTTGGCGGTGTAGGCGGGTTATCCAGCACGTAGTTCCCAAGGCCGTAGCGCGGCAGGCGCAATCTCTCGATCACGCCTACGGTCTCCGGCGCGTACATCCGGGCATACTGGTCGTTGCCGTCCCCGTCTCTAACGGCGAATCCGACAGTCTTGGGGACCCGCACCGGAAAGTACGAGCGGTTGCCGTCCTCGAAGGTGAGGAACTTACGCCCTGTGGCGGGATCCGTCTCGGCATAATGATCCTGTACAAAGCTGCGGGTGCGTCGCACCATGTACAAGCGCATCAAGTCACGCCAGTCGTCAGGATATTCGCTCTGTTCGAATGCCGCCAAGCTGCGAGGACTGGCTTGGCTCCGACGCCGGAACTCCGCTTCGCCCACGTTGCGCAGCATCTGCTCCGGTCGGATTCCCAAATCCTGCTCGTCGCTGATAAACAGCCGCAGCTGGCTAGAAAGGTCGTGATAGGTCTTGTTGTACGGCGTAGCTGACAGGAGAATACAACGGCTCTCGTTCTCGTTGATGTACTCGCGGATAGCCCGGTAGCGTTTGCCGTCGCGATTGCGTAGATTGTGGCTTTCGTCGATGATGACTTGGTGATAGCGACGGAGGTTAGGCAGTTCATTGATCACCCGGCTAACAGACAGAACACGGGCGCGGAGACCGTACTCATCGCGGTATTCTTCCCACATCCTGACCAAGTTTTTGGGGCAGATGATGAGTGTTTGGGTGCCCCAATCATCTTCAAAGATACGAGCCACTGCCGTGGCAATCAGGGTCTTGCCCAGTCCTACTACGTCGCCTATCAATACGCCGTTGCGCCGATTGAGGTGATGGGCTGCAATCTTCACGGCGGCAGTTTGGAACTCGAACAGGCGGTTGCCGAAGATGCTGGGCACTTTGAACTCTTCAATGCCGACGCGGGCCTCGTTGGAGAGGTGGTACGCCATTTTGAGGTAGACGTGGTACGGCGGCACCACGTCCGGACGCGCCCAGCTTTCCTCAATAATCTGCACCAGCTCGTCGGTGACGTCCACACAGAACCGGTCGTTCCAGCGGTCTTCAAACCATTGCTGCAACTTGCTTGCAGCATCATGGTCTAGCACATCAATGTTGAGTTCCCCTTGCTGTGACAGACCTGCGAATGTCAGATTGCTGCTGCCCAAGTAACCCGTGATGGGGTTGTTGAGATCGTCTCTAAACAGTAGATAGAGCTTGGCGTGCAAGGTGTGCCGCAGGAACAGCTTGACGATAACCCGCTTGGCCTTGAGCTGTTCAATCAGGCGATGAAGCGACGCTTCATCGGCGTTAGTAGGAATCCCCAAAATCAACTGCTGTCGCATCTGCTCGGCCAGCTGTACCCGCAGTCGGTGCGCAGTGGCGTTGTCCATGTTAGGCGATCCGCCACGCAACGCCAGCGCGTCCCTGAGTTCTTCATTGGGGAGTCGTTGCATCCCGATCAGGAGACGGCAAGGTCCGTCTTGGGGTTTCCAAGCATCCACATAGGGGGCAAGGCTCCCCCACCCCCGCAGGTTGAAGTAGCCAACGCAGAAGTCCGCCCGTTTGGAGGTTGCAAGAGTCTCTTGCAGTGCTGGGGACAGTTGAGTGCCTGGGTCGAGGTTGTCGAAAATCCTGGGCATGCGGTCTCCTGTAGAGATAGGTGCCTCAACCTAGCGATTTCCGCTTGCATGGCTTCAAGGCTCCCCGTCGCGTCCCGATGGCAAGCTTGCAGCGCAAGCCGAGCTAGCAGTCTTCAGGCTGAGGCTTCCGCGTCTTCAGAACAAAGTCGATGACTCGCTGCGGCGGCGCAGGGATTGGCTTTGGCGGACCTTTGGGCGGACGGCCCACGGCCCCCTTTGCTTTCTTGGATTTGGACATGAGTGCACCTCTATCGCCTGAGTTCGCTATGAACGATGGCTGCCAACGATCCATCATCTGAGTTGATTTTGACCTACCGCCGCTCTGCATACGTTCACTGGGCTATAAGCGTCTGGTAAGGAAGCCGCTTGCCCGCGAGCCTGTGAGCAAGTAGGCTCATCTGAGTGATTGTGTCGAAAGGACGTTCATTGTGTCTGCCAGCGAACTCGGTAACATAGCGACCGAGGTGCTTCCCACTCATCCAGTGGTACGTCCCGATGTATCCGCGCTTGAGCATAGACCAGAACGACTCTATCCCGTTCGTATGCGCCTTCCCCCGGACATACTCGCTGACGGAGTGCTGGACAGTCTCATGCTCGCGGTTGATGCCCGTGTAGGACGGATGCTCGTCAGTGATGACAACGGCATCCTCGTTCGTGTTCTCTGTAACGAATCGTTGAAGTGTGGGTTTATCCGTGCTTGGGATCGCTGCCGCGCGGACGCTATTCGTCTCTCTATCTCTTAGCCCAGCAACTACCGCCTTGCCCGCGACTCCCCGACCGGCATTCAGCCGCCTGCGCGAGTGCTTGTTCTTCTCTTTGCCGCCTATGTACGCCTCATCAGCCTCAACCGGACCGGCGAACGGTGCTTCCTCGGATTCCCACGCCTTGCGGATGCGATGGGCTAAGTGCCAGGCAGTTTTCTGTGTAACGCCAAGGTCGCGGTGTAGTTTCATCGAGGACACGCCCTTGAGGTTCGTCGTCAACAGGTAAAGCGCAATCCCCCACGTCTTTAGCGGAAGCTTGGAGTTGTGCATGAGCGTATAGGTCTTCACCGAGAAATCCATCAAGCATGCACTGCAACGGAACGGCTGCGGCTTGCGGTTCGTCCGATGCTGGATGTCCTTGCTCCCACAGCGCGGGCACTCTATCCCGTTCGGCCAGCGCTGGTCAACGAACCACTGCTCAGTGGCTGCTGCATCTGCGAACATCTCTATAGCTCGAACTAGGGAAATGCCCTTCCTGTATGCCTTGCCCGGAGCCTTCGCCATGTGAATCCCTCAGTGATTTGTTGAAGGTAGTTTACCCTGAAAGCCAACGATTTGTCAAGCCCCACGGGGTAAACTGATATATAATTCCCGTCGGTTTCCTGGCTTGCGGGAACGCGGAGAGAGCGCGGAGCGGTGGAGAAGGGCTGGATAACGCAACCCCGCCTTGCGGCTTGCGCGTGGGCGGGCTGGGGCGAGAGCGCGCCGGGTTACGGCGTCGGGTTTAGGCGGCGCCGATGCTGCGGGATGTCGGGGCGCGGGTGGGGCGACGGGGCTAGGGTTTTTGGATGGGCGGGGCGGCGTTGGGGTCGTTTGTTACTACGCGGGTGTAGTATTGCCAGACTCCGCCTACGCGAGGGGTGGCTCCGGCAAGGGGACGCTGGAAGTGAGGGAGCTGGGGGAGGGGGGTGCGGCCGGACATTTCGTCGACGAGTTCGTCTTCGAGGTAGGGGTGGTCGTGGCCTGCGGCGGAGTAGGCCCAGTAGTTCATTTTGGCTTGCTCTTCGAGGTGCATCATTGTCATGACGGCGTCTTCGAGGGAGCTTCCGGCGGTGGTGGCTCCGTGGCCCCGGAGGAGGATGGCTTTGGAGTCGCCGAGGAGGGTTGCGACTTCGAGGCCTTCTTCGTCGGTTTGGACGGTTTTGACGTGGTTCCACATGGGGAGTTCTTTCTGGACGAGCTGGGCGCCTTCTTGGTTCATTGGTCGGAGGCGTTTGAGGAGGGTTGTGGCGAGGATGGTGTAGTGGGGGTGGACGTGGACGACGGAGTTGACGTCGGGTCGGAGTTTCATTATGGAGGAGTGCATTTTGACTTCGAAGGGTTGGGAGGAGCCGAGCGGGCCGTCGACTTTGTAGCCTTCGAGGTCGACGACGATCATATCTTCGGGGCGCATGGCGTAGAGGGCGTCGACGGTGTAGCCGCGTCCTTTGACGACGAATTTGTCGGGGTCGTTGGGGAGGCGGAGGCTTGCGTGTCCGAGGGATGCGCGGAATCCGGTGGCGAGTCCGACTTCGGCGAGGACGCGGTTGGCGACGGCGACTTCGTATTTGATCTCGTCCCATTCTCTCGGCATTGGCTGGGTCCTCCGTTGCTGGTGTGAGGGGACTGTACTAGATAACGCGCGAGAGGGGTAGGGGCGCTGCGGGGAGGGGCTGGGGGTTCCGGCTGTCGCACGGAACGATAAGTTACGTGGTAGCGGGAGGTCGGGTTCGTGGGCGCGCGGGAGCGGGCACGACGCTCGCGCTGCAGGCGACAGGACAGACGTCGGTTTCGTGGGCGCGCAGGAGGGGGTCGGGTTGGGGAGCGCGGTAGCGGGGGAGGTCGGGTTCTGGGCGCACGGAAGTGGGCTGGGAAAGCGGCGCGTGGGAAGGCGCAAGCCGATGGTCGGGCTGGGGACGCACGGAAACGGAGACGATGGGCCAAGGGCGCACGGGAGCGGGCAGGCCGGGGAGCGGGAGGGGCGCTCAGGGTTTGCGGGCGGTGATTTTGACGCTGAAGACGGCTTCTTCGGCGGGGTAGCGCGTCTCTTGCGAGGTCTCGACGGCGAGGAATCCGGCGCGGGCGAGACGGGCGAGGTATACGTCTTTCGGTTCGGCGCCGGCGGAGCACTCAGCCCAGGCCTGGAGGTCGGAGGGGTCGGGGGCGCCGCCTGGCTCGCGCATCATGTCGGCGAGGCGCATTCGACCGCCGGGGGCGAGGACGCGGAACGCTTCGCGGAATACGGCGTCTTTGTCGGGGGAGAGGCATACGACGCAGTTCGAGATGATGACGTCGACGGAGGCGTCGGGTAGGGGGATGCGCTCCATCTCGCCCTGGATGAATTCGACGTTGGTCAGGCCGAGTTTGGCGAGGTTGTTGCGGGCGAGTTCGAGCATCGAGGGGGTCATATCGAGGCCGGTTACGCGTCCGGTTGGGCCTACTTGGCCGGCGGCGAGGAAGCAGTCGATGCCGCCGCCGGATCCGAGGTCGAGGACGCGCTCGCCTTCGCGGAGTTCGGCGATTGCGGTGGGGTTGCCGCATCCGAGGGAGGCGGCGATCGATTCGGGGGGGAGGTCGGCGAGTTCGGCGTCGTTGTAGATGCGCTGGGATTGGTCGGCTGTTTGCGGGGGGCAGCAGGCGGTTTCCTGGGGCGGGCAGCAGGCGTCGCCGGACGGGTCTTGGGAGGCGGCGAGTTCGATGACTCTGCTTGCGTGTGCGCTGTAGCGTTCGCGCACTGCGGACTTGATGTGTTCGGGTTGGTTCGTCATTGGTCTGCCTCGCGCGCAGGGTTCGGGCGGGCGCGTAATGGGGTTAGGCGAATGTTATCACCAGTAGGTCTGCGCAGGGGGGAAGAGCTGTGTGAGCGGGCGGGGGATTCGTGGCGCGGCGAACACGGCGCAAGGCCAGGGGTGTCGCGGGGAGAGGCGAGGGTCTCGCAGCGTGGCGACACGCGGCTGGGGCGCGTGTCGGGAGGATGGGGGCGCAAAGCCTTGCGCGGAGCAGGCGCGCGCTGGGGTTGGGGCGAGGAGTGCAAGCGAACGCGTCGTCGAGGCACGAGGGGGGCGCGCGCCGGGGGTTGGGGTGTAGTCTTGGCGGTATGACGTATGAGGCGCTGGTTTCGTCGCTTGCCTCCGGGGGGCATGCGACGCTCGACGGGGCCATCGGGACGGAGCTGCACCGGCGAGGGGCAAGCCTCGATGCGTGGGCTGCGCTCGCGACGGCGGAGCGTCCGGATCTTGTGCTGGCTGTGCATGGGGACTATATCGCCGCCGGCGCCGATGTTGTGAGCGCGAACACGTTCGGTTGCTCGGAGCCGAGGCTGGCGGCGTTCGGTCTGGGGTCGCGGATGGGGGAGCTGAACCGGGCCGCGGTTGGGCTCGCCCGCGCGGCGCGGGATCGGGCCGGCGGTTCCGCGCTCGTTGCGGGATGCGTTACGACGGTGAGCCATCGCGGGCCGGACGGCTCGGCGCTGGCGTCTCCGGAGGAGGAGTGGGCGCTTGCGGGGCAGGCGGAGGCGCTCGCCGACGCCGGGGCGGATCTGATCATCGTCGAGATGTTGTCTGCGGCGGCGCACGCGAATGTGCAGTTGGCCGCAGCGGCGACGGCTGGTCTGCCGGTGTGGGCGGGGTTCTCGTGCGCGGCAGGGGGAGGTTCGGCGGGCGGCGCGCGGTTACTGGGGGAGCCGGAGGAGGCGTTTCGGGATTCGCTGTTGCGGATCGACTTGTCGGCGGTTGATGTCGCGCTTGTGATGCACACGTCGCTGGATGTGGTTGGGGGTGCGCTGGCGGAGCAGGGAACCGTGTGGCGAGGCCCGGCGGGGGCGTATCCTCACAGCGGGCGCTGGCGCCGGCCCGATTGGGAGTTCGACGCGGGGTTCACGCCGGAGGCTCTGGCGTCGCGGGCGGCGGGGTGGCTTGCCGACGGCTGCGAGGTTGTGGGCGGTTGCTGCGGGTCGACTCCGGAGCACGTCAGGGCGCTGAGGAGAGCGGTGGACGCGGCGAACGCCGCAGGGCGGGCATAATGCAGAGGTTGGCGGTTATCGAACGGCTGCGGGGTTGTGGACGGGCTGCTGCGGGTTGGCTACGGGGCGCGTCAGGGCGCTGAGGGAGCGGTGGACGCGGCGAACGCCGCGGAGAGGGCATGATCTTCGGGATGAGTGGGCTGGCGGGTTGGAGCTGGCAAGGTTGAAAGGAGGCGCGATGCGGTTGCAGGACAAGGCGATCATCGTTACGGGGGCGGCAGGGGGGCTTGGGCGTCAGTACGCGATCCGGTTCGCGAGAGAGGGGGCGAGGCTGACGGTGGCCGATGTTCAGGACGCGAGCGAGACGGCGGAGCTGTGCAGGGCGGAGGGGGCGGATGCGCTTGCGCTGCGCGTCGATGTGTCGTCGGAGGAGGCGATGAACGATATGGCGAGGCGGACGCAGGAGCGGTACGGACGCATCGATGGTCTGCTGAACAATGCGGGGATGATGCGCGGCTTGGGGGTGAAGTCGATTCTTGACGTTGATATGGAGACGTGGGATCGGGTGTTTGCGGTGAACGCGCGCGGCACGTTTCTGGGAGTGCGCGCGGTGTATCCGTATATGCGGGAGCAGCGGTCTGGGACGATCGTCAATGTGAGCTCCGGGAGCACGCTGCGCATCGCGCGGGCTCCGAATGAGCTGAATCCGCACTACGTGGCGTCGAAGATGGCGATCACGGGGATCACGCGGGCGGTGGCGCGGGAGCTTGGGCAGTACAACATCAATGTCGTGACGGTTGCGCCGGGGTCGACGACGTCGGACACGGAGGAGCCGCTGGGGGCGGAGGATGCGTATCCGGAGCCTGAGGCGTCGCTTGCGCGTCGGGGGGTTCCGGAGGATCTGACGGGAGTGATGACGTTTCTGTTCAGCGACGATGCGCGGTTCATTACGGGTCAGATGATCGTGGTTAATGGCGGGCGCGAGGTGCACTAGGGGCGCGTTATGCGCGTTATCAGGTCAGGCGAGGGCAGATGATCGTGGTTAATGGCGAGCGCGAGGCGCTCTAGGGGCGCGTTACGGAGGCAGGCGAGGGCAGGTGGATGTGATTGATGGCGGGCGCGAGGCGCGTTAGGGTGGCTGAGCTGTCATGGGAGCGTATGGGTCGGTGCGCGCGTCTGGCGTGGGAGTACGGCGTGGCGGCGTTCGAGCAGGCTGAGCGGCGGCGTCCGGCGGTGACGACGGGGCATCTGCTGATGGGGGTTCTGAGCGAGCCGGATTGCGCAGGCGGGCTGGTTCTGCGCCGGTTGGGGGTTGATCTGGCGTTTGCGTCCTCGATTGCGCGGTTCGAGCTGCTGTACGGGCGTCCGGTCGCTGGCGGCGGGGAGGGGCGGGCTGGCGAGCTGTGGGGCGCTCCGCATACTGCGGAGGCGCTGCGGGCTATGGGGGCGTCGCTGGAGGAGGCGCAGAAGTTCCACTCGGCGTATCCGATAGGGACAGAGCATATCCTGCTTGGCTTGCTGTCGGCGCCGGAGGGGATAGGCTGCCGTACGCTCGCGTACGCTGGGGTCGACTACGCCTCTGCGCTCGCGGCGCGCGATGAGCTGTGGGGTCTGCTGGGGCTGACCGAGTGAGGGAGTGGGATTAGGGAGAGGGAGGTAGTCGATGGTTGCGCGTCGCTGGCGCGGGATAGAGCCGTTGTCGGAGCGGGACAGGGCTCTCGATTTGGGGTTGCGTTCGCTGTACGCGGCTTGGCGTCAGTCGCATGGGCGTTTGAGCGCGGCGAATCTGGAGGCGTTCCGCCAGCGTCTCACTCGGAAGCTGAGCGTGGAGACTGGGATTCTCGAACGGCTCTACGACGTCGACAGGGGGACGACGGAGCAGCTCGTCGAGCACGGGTTTGTGGAGGGGCTGGTTCCTCGTTCGTCGACGGACACGGAGCCGGCGCGCCTCATTCAGATACTGAAGGATCATGAGGGGGCTGTCGAGCTGCTGATGGACTGCGTATCGGGTCAGCGGGAGCTGACGGTGGGGTTTATCCATGAGCTGCATAGTGCGCTGACGCTGCATCAGGAGACGGTTACTGCGTACGATCAGTTCGGGAATCGGCTCGAAGTTCCGTTGCGGCGGGGGGCTTACAAGGAGTGGCCGAACAATCCGAGCAGAACGGATGGGCTTATTCATGAGTTCTGTCCTCCGCTGCAGGTTGCGCCGGAGATGGAGCGGCTGCTCGAGATGTTTGCGGGGTATGAGGATGTAGATCCTGCGCTGGCCGCCGCGTGGCTTCATCATCGCTTTACGCAGATTCACCCTTATCAGGATGGGAACGGGCGGGTAGCGCGCGCTCTGGTTACGCTCGTTCTTCTGAAGGCCAAGCTTCTGCCGGTGGTTGTGGACAGGGATGCGCGCGTGCGCTACCTGAATGCGCTGGAATCGGCGGACGATGGAGACATTGGGGATCTGGCGAGGTTCTTTGCCGAGCTCGAGCAGCACGTGATAATGCAGGCGCTCAGCGTGGAGACCGATGGCGCGGGACAGGCTCCGCGGGTGACGTCGGAGGTCATCGAGAGCGTTGGGGCGAGGCTTAGGGAACGCAAGCTGCAGGCAGAGGCGGGGCTGGCCGCGGTCAACGAGACGGCCTTGCGGCTCAGAGCGAGCGCGGAGCGGGTTGTTCGGCGGGCGCTGAACGAGTTGCGGAGCGTTGTGGATGTTGAAGGCGGAGCGCATTTCAACTTCGTCAGTACTGTTGCTGTGAATGTTGGGGGCGCGGATCGTGGCAATGCGCATTGGTACAGGCAAGATGTTGTGCGGTTCGCCAAAGAGAGCGACAAGTTTGTGAACTTCGATCAGCCGCATTACTTCGTGAAGGGCTCAGTGAGCTCCGGACATGAGCGGCTGATATTTGTTGTGTCGCTGCATCATGTGGGGCGAATCCCGTTCGGGGTTATGGAGGCGACGGCGTTCGCGCAGTTCGTGGCGTATGAGACGTCCGACGATTCGGACGGAGAGGCGGCGCCGGAGCGCGAGGTTTCCCCTTGCTCTACGGTTCCGTTCGCGTTCACGTACAGTACTCGCGTGGAGGATGTGGAGGGGGAGTTCGAGGAGTGGGTGGACCGGGCGCTTGCTCCGGCGATTCTGGAGTGGAGCTACCGGCTTTAGGGTCGCGCGCTAGGCTGGGCGGAATACGGGGAGGGTGATTTCGGGGGTTAGACGGCACCGTTGTCGGAGCGGGACAATCCCGTCTGGTTATGGCGGTGTCCCTGTGGTAGGCTCCTAGAACTTGTAAGCAAGGAGACACAGTATGGCTGGGACGACGGACGGCGAACGCAACGCAACGCAACGCAACGCAACGCAACGCAACGCAACGCAACGCAACGCAACGCAACGCAACGCAACGCAGAATTATACCACAACCTGAATGTCGAAAGCCGTACGCTGTTTATCGGGGACAACCTGCCGATACTGAGGGGCATCAATTCGGAGAGCATTGACCTCATCGCTACTGACCCGCCGTTCAACAAGGGGGTGAAGGCGTTCGAGGGCATCGTTACAGCTGGGACGGACGCCAGGGGACAGAAGGTCAGTTACAAGGACGTGTGGACTTGGGGGGATGTGCAATCTGAGTGGATGGAGAGCATCCGAGAGGATCATCCGAACCTGTATAGCGTGATACAGGCTGCGAACGCCGCGGGCGGAGAGGATATAGGGGCATTCCTGTGCTGGCTCGGCGTCCGCGCATTAGAGATGCACCGCATTCTCAAGCCGACAGGCAGCATTTATCTGCACATTGACCATACCGCCCACGCATGGGTGAAATGCATGCTCGACGCTGTCTTTGGGCGCGAGCGCTTTCGCAACGAAATCGTGTGGTGTTATCCGCCAACAGGGCAACCGCCTAAAGCCTCGTTCCCGCGCAAACACGACGATATTCTATTCTATGCCAAAACTAATGACGCGAAATTCTTCACTCAGTATGGCCCAATGACCGAAGCAACACTGAGGACATACTCTTCAGTGGATAAGGACGGAAGAAGATACAGCAAGGCGCACGGCGGAAGAACATATCTCGATGAATTAAGAGGACGCGCTATTCCGTCGTGGTGGGATGATTGTGGTTCAGGGTCAACTATGCCTGTCCGCGAGCGCACAGGCTATCCGACGCAGAAACCTCTTGCGTTGTACGAACGCATCATCAAGGCATCCAGCAACGGAGGCGACGTTGTGCTAGACCCGTTCGCGGGATGCGCAACAACCTGTATTGCGGCTGAGCGGCTTGGTCGCGAGTGGATAGCTATCGACATCAATAAAGAGGCTGAGGATGTCGTTGTAGATCGATTGCAGCGCGAAGCACAGTTGCCTAGTGGCGCCAGTGCGTGGAACCGGTCAGTCCTCGTGGAGACTGAACCGCCTGAGCGCACTGACGGTGGAGAGAAGGCTGGACCGGAGCTAGCGCTTGTGAGTCCCAAACCTAAAGGCCCACGTATGAGCATCAGGGAAATACGGGAGGAACTCAGCGAGAAGCACGGTTGCATCTGTCAGGGATGCGGCTACGAGCCACCGGGCAAGCTATCCGAGTACCTTGAGGTTGACCACCGCAAGCCGAAGTCGCGGGGCGGAGGTGATGAACTGAGTAATAGGGTGCTGCTCTGCCCGCCGTGCAATGGGGTGAAGAGCAATAAGCTCTCACTATCGGAGCTCCGGAAGCGCCGTGTAGAAGAGGGACGGATGGTCAAGAGCGAGTGGACGATGGAGTGGTATGAGCGGGAGGGCAAGTTCGATTAGAAGCCAAGTCAGCAGCAGGCGATGTGCCCGCAGCTGGCAGCAACAGTCTCTCTCGGAACGCCTCTAAGGGAGCGTTCAAAGGGGCGCGCGCTAGGCCGGGCGGAATACGGGGAGGGTGATTTCGGGGGTTAGGTCTTGGAAGTCCGCCTGGAGGGGCATTCCGATGCGGATGGCGGCCGGGTCGGGGTCGACGCCGACGAGGTTGGAGGGGATGCGAGGGCCCTCTTCGAGGTCAATCATGGCGACGATGTAGGGGACTTTGTCGCGGAGCGCAGGGAGAGGGGCGCGGTGGACGATGGCGAATGTGTGGAGAGTTCCTCTGCCGCTGGCTTGCGTCCACTCGACGTTGCGTCCGCCGCAGCCGGGGCAGATGTCGCGCGGGTAGAAGTATGGCTTGCTGCAGTCGCGGCAGCGCCGGAGCCAGAGTTCGCGGGTTTGGGCTTTCTCCCAGTAGAAGTCGGATTCGGGTTGTTTGACGGGGAGGGGCCCCTGGTAAGGGGCGGCGGTCATTCGCGGGCTCCGGCGCTTGCGGGGCTGGATTCGGCGTCGACCATGGCGATCTTGTAGAGGATGCCGATTCCGATGGCGAGTCCGAGCACGAAGATGCTGAGTACGGCGAGTTTGTACATTAGGGTTACTCCATTCCGAGGATGATTGTTCCGGTTGCGGAGAGGGCTCCGCCGGTTCCGTTGACGAGGCTGAGGCTGAGGCCAGGGACTTGGCGGTCGCCGGCTTCGCCTCTGAGCTGGCGGACGGCTTCGACGATGAGGAAGATGCCGTACATTCCGGGGTGAGTGTAGGAGAGGCCTCCGCCGCTGGTGTTCATTGGGAAGTCGCCGCCGGGGGCGGTTCGCTGTCCTGCGAGGAAGTCGGGGGCCTCGCCGGGTCCGCAGAAGCCGAGGGATTCGAGGGTTGCGATGACGGTGTAGGTGAAGGAATCGTAGATCATAGCGAGGCCGATGTCGCTGTGGGTTACGCCGGCCATAGCGAGGGCGGCGGGTCCGGTTACGCGGGCGGGGGTTGCTGTGAGGTCGGGCATCATTGAGATGCCGGCGTGGTCGTGATGCTCGGCGTGGCCGAGGATGGAGACGGGGCGCTTGGGGAGGGAGCGGGCGCGTTCTGCGGATGTGACGACGACGGCGGCTCCGGCGTCGGTAACGAGGCAGCAGTCGAGGATGTGGAAGGGCCAGGATATCCAGCGGGAGTTGTGGTAGTCGTCGAAGGTCATAGGGTCGCGCATAGCGGCTTTGGGGTTGAGCTGGGCCCATTTGCGGGTTGAGACGGCGACTTCGGCCATAGCCTGCCGGGCGCGGTCGCGGCCGTAGGTGTGCATATAGCGCGTGGCGGCCATCGAGTAGTTGATGGGCATTCCGATCATTCCGTAGGGGATTTCGTAGGCGGCGACGGGCAGGTTGGGGTCTCGGGGGACGGGGGCGCGGGAGGAGCGTCCGGCTTGTCCGTGGGTGATGAGGGCGACCTCGCAGAGTCCGCTGGCGATGGCGTTGGCGGCGTGTCCGACGTGGACGACGAAGGAGGTGCCGCCGACGGTGGTGGTGTCGGTGTAGCGCGGGGCGAGGCCGAGGTAGTCGGCGAGGTCGTAGTTGGCGTAGCCGGCGGTGAGGAGCGCGTCGACGTCGCGGAGGGAGAGTCCGGCGTCGGCGAGGGCGTTGGAGGCGGCCTCGGCGTGGTGGGCGAGGGCTGATTTGCGGGGGACGAGGCCGATCTCGTCGGACTCGGCGACGCCGACGATGACAGCGGATTTGGCGGGGTTGACCATCGGGGCCTCGTTGGGATGCGGAGTTCTGTCGCGGAGAGTATAGCGGTTGGGCGCTGGGGGCGCGCTGGCTGGAGCCGCTACGCTGAGGAACGCGGGGTCGTCTCCGAGGAGCGCGCTGGCGGAGGCTGGGGCGAGGGGAGCTTCCGAACGCGTTGATTGCCCACGCGGGGCGTGTTGCAAGCGGGACGGCGATGCCGTGATACTTGGGGGCGACTGTTCAGGAGATTGGCGGTTACGGGATTACGCGATCTTTCGCGATTTTAAGGAGAACGCGCGATGACAACTACGGTGAAGCTCAAGGCTATCGACGCGGACGCGCACGTTGTTGAGAGCGAGCGCACGTGGGATCACTTGGACGCGGAGGATGAGCAGTTCCGGCCTCAGCTCTTTTCTTCGCCCGACAACGATAAGAGCCGGTATTGGGTGATCGACGGGAAGATTGCGGGTCTGCGGTTGCCGACGCCGTCGGAGCGGGAGTTGCAGGCGATGTCGCAGCGCGCGGGTCGCGATCTTGTTACGGCTGCGGATGCGCGCCATCTTGACGACATTGCTCTGCGCCTTGGGCATATGGATCAGCTGGGGGTTGACATTCAGGTATTGCACAACACGCTGTGGATCCGGGATGTTACGCGCCGTCCTGAGGTTGATCGCGCGTTGTGCAAGTCGTGGAACCGCTGGATGGCGGAGGCGTGGAAGCAGGCGGGCGGGCGGCTGCGCTGGGCGGCGGTTCTGCCGCTGACCGATCTCGACGCGGCGATCGAGATGATGCCGTGGGCGAAGGAGAACGGGGCGGTGGGGGTTGTGATGAAGCCGTTCGAGGGCAGCCGGTTTATGCTCGACCCGTACTTTTTCCCGTACCTGGAGGCGGCGCAGGAGCACGATCTGACGATTACGATTCATATCGCCAACGCGAATCAGGCGTATGTGGAGGCGATGAGTTCGCCGTATGATCCAAGCGGGGGGCTGCCCACGTTCCGGATGCCGACGGTGCACGCTTGCAATGCGCTCATTCTGAGCGACTTGCCGAAGCGGTTCCCGGAGTTGCGGTGGGGGTTCATTGAGTCGTCGTCGCAGTGGGCGCCGTGGGTGATGCACGAGACGTCGCGCCGGGCGCGGCAGTCTGGGTGGAAGCTGCCGGACAATCCGTTCAAGGAGTACAACATCTACGTGTCGGCGCAGACGGACGACGATTTCGAGTACGTTTTCAGCTACATCGGCGACGAGAATGTTGTTATCGGCACGGACTACGGGCACACGGACACGTCGAGCGAGGTGGACGCGATCGAGACGTTCCGGGGGCTCACGACGGTGAATGAGGCGTCGAAGCAGAAGGTTCTGGTCGACAACGCGATCGCCCTTTACCGCCTCTAGCGGCGGGGCAGAGGCCATCGTCGATGTCGCAACGCTGAGGCGGCAGCGCGGTTGCGCTGCGCGTCAGGGGGGTGGGGCAGTCGTAGCCACCCCATCGTCCGCCGCCTCCAGGGCGGGGCGCGCCGCTGGGATGGGGGCGCGCGCAGCGGCACGGCAGGGCGTCGCTGCCGGCGCCGCAGCGCTTTTGGGGTGGTAGCGCGGCTGGGGAGCGGCGCCGAGGAGGAGGCTATCGCGGGCGTCGAGCAGCAGGCCGTAGCGCAGGCTGAGGAGCGGGTCAGGGGGTTGTGGGCTCCTGGATGACGCCGAAGAGGTTGCCTTCGGGGTCTTCGCAGTAGGCGTACGTGCCGATGCCGGGCAATTCGGCGGGGCCTACCACGATTTTGCCTCCGTTTGCGGCGATCTTCGCGAGCGTATCGTCGAGTGAGTCGACGAGCGATGTGTTGATGACGGGCTGCGCGAACTGGCGCTCCATCAGGGCGCCGTCGATGCCTGGGCCTTTGTCTGGGCGGGTTGTGGCGAGCCAGTAGTCTTCGGCGACTTCCCCGGTTTGGACTGTCCAGCCGAGGGATTTTGTGTAGAAGTCGGCGAGGGCGGCGGGATCGTCGCCGAGGATCTCGAAGTGGATGACTCTTGCGGCTGGGGGCGCCGACGCCAGCCGGTCGGCGATGGCGTCGGCGCGCGCGGCCATGATGAAGTCGTTCCGGCGCACGCCTCCGGCGACGTGAGTTTGCCAGGCGATGGTTGCGCGTCCCCATTCGAGGGTGATCTTGGGGTGGTGGTTCTGCGTCTCGGCTTCGGCGGCGACTTCGTTGGCGAACGTCCAGGCGGCGCCGAATGTGTCGAACGTGAACACGCGCTCCAGGCGTTCGTCGCCGTTGGCGAGGAGGGTCCAGTCGGGGATCTGGGCCTGCATCGCGGCGATTTCGTCGAGGGATGGCGGCGGCGCGGCGGCGCTCGAGGTTTCGCATTGCTGGTCGGCGAGGTTCGAGGGGTGGGTGGTCATAGGGTTTTCCTCCTGGCGGTTCGGGTAAAGCTTGAGCGGCTCTCAGCGCTGTCAGTGTAGGAGAGGGGTTCGGAGGGGGCAATCGCTGTTTGTCGTGGCAGGTTTGCGGCGCTTCCGGGGAGGGGCGGGTCGCGTTGCCGCTCTTCCGCCTAGGCTGCTAGCATCGCGTCATCTTGCGCGGGAGAGCTGTTGGTTTGCTCCTGCGCTCTGTGGAGCTTTCTCTTGGCTATCAGCGGCGCGCAGATTATCGCCCGCGCTCTTCGCGTTGAGGGCGTCGACACGATCTTCACGGTTGCGGGAGACCACATTCTGCCGCTGCTCGATGTGCTGGACGACGAGGGGTTCCGGCTCATCGACTGCCGCCACGAGCAGGCGGCGGCGCATATGGCGGAGGGCTGGGCGCGCATGACGGGGACGCTGGGGGTTACGGCGGCGACGACTCCCGGGCTCGCCAACGCGCTGCCGGGACTCATCAACGCGATGTCGACGGAGAGTCCGCTTCTCAGCATATCGGGGTCTGCCGATCTGAGGAATTACCACCGGGGGGTTATGCAGGAGATCGACCAGGTTGGGATCGCGCGAACGGTTACGAAAGGGGCGTGGCTCGCTCACAATCCGCGGCGCATTCCCGACCTGATGTCGGCTGCGATCCGTGCGGCGTTCGAGGGTAGGCGGGGTCCTGCTCATCTTACGATTCCGGTTGATGTGCAGAGCGCGGTTGTGGATGAGGGGGATGTGCGTTTCTTCGGGGCAGGGTCGTACCGGCGGACGCAGGCTGTTCAGGCGTCGCAGGAGGCTGTCGAGCTGGCGGTGGGGATGCTGCGGAAGGCGGAGCGTCCGGTGATTGTTGCGAGCACGCCGGCGGCGTACGGCGATTGGGGAGGCGTTTACGAGCGGTTCATCGAGGCGACGAAGATTCCGTTCCTTACTGAGGAGGCGGCGCGGGGCATTGTTTCGGACGATCATCCGTACTGTTTCGGGTTCTTTGATCTGAGCCAGCATACGGCGGCGAATCTCATCCGCGAGGCCGATCTTGTGCTGTTTCTCGGGAAGTTGCTGGATTTCACGATAGGGTTCGGGCTTGGGCCGGCGACGCCGGACGACGCGACGGTTATCCAGGTCGAGCCGGATCCGACGCAGGCGGGGCGCAATCGGGGGGTGGATCTTGCGCTTGTGGGCGATGTGGGGCCGATAGTGGGGCAGCTCGCGGAGGCGGCGGCGCGGATGGAGTGGGGCGAGCTGCCGTGGGTGGAGCGGTTCAGGGAGGCCGTGGCGGAGCAGAAGCTTCGGCTCGAGCAGTTCGCGACCGATGAGGTTCCGCTGCGGTCGATGTTCGTGCATCACGCGCTGTCGCGGCATCTGCGCGCCGACGATGTGCTGGTGTTCGACGGGGGCGACTATGCGTACTACGGGCGGGCGTATCTGCCGGCGCGCAGTCCGCGCAGCTGGTGGTATCTGCCGAATCTGGGGTTGCTTGGCCAGGCGGTTCCGGTTGCGATGGCGGCGACGCTCGCGAAACCGGGATCGCGCGTGTTCTGCATCACGGGCGACGGGGCGTTCGGGTTCAACGGGATGGAGATCGACACTGCAGTGCGCCACAAGATGAAGGTGGTGTTTCTGGTGGGGAACGATGCGGCGTGGGGAATCGACAAGAATCTGCAGCTGGGGCTGTACGGGAAGGCGGTTATCACGGATCTTGCGCCCTGCCGCTACGATCTTGTGGCGCAGGGGCTGGGGGCGCACGGCGAGCTGGTGGAGCGGCCGGAGGAGTTTGCTCCTGCGCTGGAGCGGGCGCTTGCAGCTGATGGTCCTGCGCTGCTGAACATTATGGTTCGGAGCCAGATTAGTCCTCGCGCGCAGGCGGTTGTGGCGAGCCGCAAGTTTTGCGGCGGGCTGTAGCCTGCGCCGCAAGGGCAGGAAGAGCAGGAGGGATGGTTATGGCGGGCGCCGGCGCTGCTAGCTCATCTGTTAGCTCTATCGTTGTCTACGGGGCAGGGGCGATTGGGGGGCAGATGGCTGTTCGGCTCGCCAACGCGGGGCTCGACCCGCTGGTTGTCGAGCCGTGGGCTCCGCACAGGGAGAAGGCGCGCGTTTCCGGGCTGAGGGTGCGCGACGAGCGGACAGGCGCTGAGGAGCATGCCTCGTTGCGCGTCGTTGCTCCTGGGGAGCTGTCGGCGGCGGACGTTGTGTTTCTCTGCGTGAAGTCGTACGACACGATGGAGGCGTTGTCTGTGGTGAAGCCGCTGCTTGGCTCCGGGGGGCTGGTAGTGTCGATGCAGAACAGCATCAATGAGGAGTGGATCGCGCCGGAGGTGGGGTCTGAGCGGGTTGCGGGGGGCGTCATCCTTGTGAATGGGTCGTTTCTCGAGCCTGGGGTGGTGGAGGCGTCGTCGTCGGTGAGCCGGGCGACGGCGTCGGTGGAGCTGCCGGGGGTGTACGTGGGCGAGCACGAGAGGCGGGCGGGAGAGAATGCTCGCCGCGCGGCGGAGGTTCTTGGGAGCGTGTGGCGGAGCGAGGTCATCGACGATCTGGCGCATGAGCGCTGGTCGAAGATGGTGAACAACACGATGCTGAATCCGGTGTCGGCGATCGGGGGGATGAGGTCTGCGGAGTTGCTTGGGGACGCGGAGGCTCGGAGGCTTGCTGTTCGGCTCGCGGCGGAGACGATGCGCGTGGCGGAGGCGGAGGGTCATCGTTTGGATGTGATTATGGGGGAGTACGCCGCGGCTGATGTGCATGCGACTGCGGCGGGGGAGACGGACGCGGTTGAGCGGGGGCTGGCGGAGCGGGCCTTGCGGGTGAGCCCGCGAGCGATGACGTCGATGCGCCAGGATGTTCAGCGGGGACGCCGCACGGAGGTGGATTACTTCAGCGGTTTGGTTGCGCGGAAGGGGGCGGCTCACGGCATCGCGACGCCATACTGCGAAGCGGTTACGGAGCTTGTTCACCGGGTGGAGTCGGGGTCGCTGTCGCCGGGGCGCAGCGCGATTCGGGAGGCGCTCTCGGCGTAGCGGGCGGGGCGGGGAGTCGGGGGAGGGCGGGAGAGGCGGTGGGGCGCTCGGCGTAGTCGGGCGGGGCGGGGGAGAGGCACTGGAACGCTCGGCGTAGTCGGGCGACGTCGGGGGTGCTTTGCGAGTATGTCGATGGCGTTCGCTCTGCGTAGCCAGGGGGCGTCGCTGAGGCTGGCAAGGCTGCTGCGCCGGTGGTTGCTCGGCGTAGTCGGGCGGGGGAGATGGCGGGCGCTCCTGCCGGGAGGGCGCCGCGGCGGGTTTGGGGAGCGCGCCGGAGCGTGGTAGAGTTGACACGCTCGGGAAGGGTCGGTTAGATAGACGCGGCGCGCGGCTGCCCGCGCTTTCTGTTGGGGAGGTTCGTTTGAAGTATCGCGAGATGGGCTCGACAGGGATCCGCGTGTCCGAGATTGGATTTGGCTCCGGGGATAACGCGGGGTTGCTGGTGAAAGGCGAGCCGGCGGAGCAGCTGCGGGCCATTGAGCGCGCCCTCGAGCTTGGGGTGAATTACTTCGACACGTCGCCCGACTACGGGAAGGGGCTTGCCGAGATCAACATCGGGAAGGCGATGCGGGAGATTGGCTTTCGTCCGACGCTTACGACGAAGGTTGAGATTATGCCCGAGGAGCTGGATCACGTCGCCGACGCGGTAGTCGAGTCGGTTGAGGATTCGCTGAAGCGGCTGCAGGTGGATCACGTTGACGTTGTGCAGATACACAACCCTCCGAGCCTGGAGACGGACACGACGGTTCCCGGCTGGCTTCATCTTGGGCTGGACGACTACCTCGAGGCGGGAGGGGCGCTTGAGGGACTCGAACGGCTGCGGCGGGCGGGGAAGACTAGATATTTCGGGTTCGCCAACGAGGATGCGGACGCTGACGCTGTTCTGGCGCTGATCGAGACGCGGGAGTTCCACATGCTGAACGTGTGGTACGACCTGCTGAATCCGACGGCTGGGCTGCCGACGCCTGACGGACTTGATGTGCAGCACGATTACGGTCAGTTCCTTGCTCGGGCGCGCGAGCTTGGGATCGGGGCGGCGGTGATACGTCCGCTGGCGGGAGGCGTGCTGACTGACCACGCGGTCGGCGGCGGGGGGAGGCATCCGCTGGCGGGTGGAGGTCTGACGCGGAACGCGGATATGTATGAGGCGATGGCGCGGAGGGCGAAGCCGTTCGCGTTCCTTTCGCGTCCGGGGCAGACGCTGTCGCAGGCGGCTTACCGGTTCATTCTTCAGAATGAGGCGGTGACGACTGTGCTTGGCGGGTTTTCGGAGCTGGCGCATCTGGAGGAGGCGGCTGGGTGCTCGGGGGCGGGGGCGCTGAGCGATGAGGATATGGCGAGGCTTGATATGGCGTGGCGCTCGAATGTGGGGCGCTGGGACGAGGAAGAGCAGTTTATTTCGGGCCTGTAGGCCCGCTATTCAGCCTGGGAGGCATACGCAGTATGGACATTCAGCTTAGCGTGGGGATGGCGTCGAATCCGAGGACGTGGCCGATTCACGACGGGCGGGTGAAGCCCGACGGGATACAGTTGATTCCCAGCCCGGTGCATCCGTCGGAGCTGTTCTGGCGTCAGCTTAAGTTCGGGGACTTCGACGTGTCGGAGATGTCGTTCTCGTCGCTGATTATGGCGATGGCGGCTGGGGACGACCGGTGGGTTGGTCTTCCGGTGTTCACGACGCGGCGCTTCTTCCACACGGGCGTGCTCGTGCGGAAGGATGCGGGGATTCAGAGCCCGGCGGACCTGAAGGGGCGTCGGGTGGGAGTTCCGGAGTATCAGCAGACGGCGGCTCTGTGGACGCGCGGCGTACTGCAGCACGAGTTTGGGGTCGAGCCGAAGGATATGGAGTTTTTCATGGAGCGGGTGCCGGAGCAGAGTCACGGCGGGTCTACCGGCTTCAAGCCTCCCGAGGGGGTTGTCGTCAATCAGATTCCGCTGGAGAAGAACATCGGCGAGATGATGCTGTCTGGCGAGCTGGAGGCGACGCTGCTCTACATCGTTGATCCGAATCTCATCGACCGCAGCACGGCGAATCTTTGGAGCCACCCGGATATTGCTCCGCTCTTCCCGGACGCCCGCGCCGAGGGGATCCGCTTCTATCAGAAGACGGGTCTGTATCCGATCAACCACGGGATGGTGGTTAAGCGCGAGATTGCGGAGAAGCACCCGTGGGCGCTTCTCAACCTGATGAAGGCGTTCAACCGCGCGAACGACATCGCCAACCGGGAGCGCGCCGAGCACGTTGACTACTACGTTGAGACGGGGCTTGTCTCCGGGGAGGGAGGCGCCGCGCTGAAGCGTCCGCTGGTGCAGCACGGCATCCGCGCGAACAGACTTGTGCTCGAGACTGCGGCTCAGTACTCGTACGAGCAGGGCCTCACGCCGAGGCTCGCCAGGATCGAGGACGTGTTCGCGAAGAGTACTCTGGACCAGTAAGGCTGGAGCTCCGCGAATGGCGGACGAGAGCGACTGATGCTTGAGGCGGCAGGGGAGGCGCTCGCGCAACTGGCAAGCTGGCAGGTGATGCTGGCTCTGTTCGTGGGCGTAACGGTGGGGGTGCTGAACGGGGCTATGCCCGGCGGCGCTGTGCCGAGTCTTGTCGTGCTGCTGGGATTCGCCTACGGGCTGGATCCGTATATCGCCTTGCCGCTCGCGATAGGCATGGTGGCAACGGTGCCGACGGGGGACACGCTGCCGGCTGTGCTGCTTGGCATGCCGGGATCGACATCGGGTCAGGCGACGATTCTGGATGGGAATCCGCTGGCGCGTCAGGGCAAGGCGGGAGTTGCGCTGTCGGCGGCGTACTTCTCGTCGTTGCTGGGGGGAGTGGTTGGGGCGATGTTCTTGTTCGCGACGATTCCGGTTGCGCGGACGGTGGTGAACAGTTTCAGCGCGGCGGAGTTCTTCACGCTTGGGCTGGTGGCGATAGCGGTTGTGGGAGTTGTCAGCAGCGGGGCGTTGCTTCGGGGGCTGATTGCGGGGGCGTTCGGGTTGCTTATCGCGAGCGTGGGATTTGACGATTCGACGGGGGTGCAGCGGCTGACGTTCGGCGCCGATTACCTGTGGGACGGCGTCAGCATCGTGCCGGTTGTGATTGGGCTTTTCGCGCTGCCGGAGTTCTTCGATATGGTTGTGAGCGATGTGGCGATTGCGCGGCAGACCTCCGGGCAGAGCGACACTGCGCGTCAGCGGTTGGAGGGGATGGGGGCGGTTCTCAGGAACTGGCTGCTGGTGCTGAGGTCGGCGGCGATGGGGGTGTTCGTTGGCGTGCTGCCGGGGATCGGCGGTTCGCTGGCGCAGTGGCTTTCCTACGCGTCGGCGCGTCAGACTGTGCGCGGGGGTACGGAGACGTTCGGGACGGGGGACGTTCGGGGGGTTATCGCGCCGGAGTCGGCCAACAATGCGGTCGACGGGGGGCAGCTTGTTCCGACGCTGTTCTTCGGGGTTCCGGGCTCGGTGGGGATGGCGATCTTCCTGGGGCTGCTCGTGATCTTGGGGTTGCAGCCGGGGCCGCAGATGCTCAATGAGAATCTGTCGCTGACGCTGACGATTGCGTTTTCGCTAGTGCTGGCGAACGTGTTCGCCACGGGTCTGGCGCTTGGGTTCACGCCGTTGCTCACGCGCATCGCGTTCGTTCCGCCGAACATTCTGGTGCCGATCGTGCTTGGGGTGATGACGATAGCGGCGTTCCAGGCCAGCGTGTCGATCTACGATCTGGTGGTGATGCTGGCGTTCGGGGGGCTCGGGTACTTCATGAAGACGTACGGGTGGCCGCGTCCGCCCATCGTCATCGCGATTATTCTGGGGGGGATCATCGAGCGGTTCTACGGGATATCGATCGTCACGTTCGGGCTGTCGGGCATCTTCACGCGGCTTCCGGTTATCGCGATCATTCTGATAGCGGTGGGGACGGGAGCGTATACGCTGTGGATGCAGCGGAGCGTGAGCCGCACGCGCGTGCGGCAGCAAGCTGAGATGGAGGCGCGGGGCATCGGCGCGTCGGCGACATCGAGCGCGGCGACGGTGAGCGGCGGGGAGGATGTCGACGCGGGGGGTGAGGGTGCGGCGCCTGCCGCGAGCACTGGGGCGGAGGCGGAGGCGGGCGCGGAGCCTGTCGCGCCGGGGCGCGGCTCGCTGCTTCGCATGCCGGCGAGGGAGCAGCTGCTCCCTTCGGGGAGCGGCGTTTTCATTGCGCTGCTGGCTGTCGCGTTCGGGTACGCGCTCTGGCAGTCGTTCGGCTGGACGGAGCAGGCGGCGAGGCTGCCGCGCGTCATTTCCATAGCAGGGCTCGGGCTTACGGGGATCTATCTGCTGAAGCACCTGTTTCTGCCGAGCGAGAGCAGGTCGCGCATCCTTGATATCGGGCGCACGGAGACGGGGGAGGCCCGCTCTGTTATCAGGATCCGGACGGTGAAGGCGCTAGGGTCGACGGTGGCGTTCATCGCCGGCATCTGGGTATTCGGGTTTCAGATTGCGGTTCCAGCGTACGTGTGGCTGTATCTCAAGATTTTCGGGCGCGTGCGGTGGTGGACGGCGACGCTCTGGGCAGTTGCGTTTCTCGTTCTCATCTACGGGTTCTTCGATCTCATCATTCATATCGCGTGGATCGACCCGCTTCTGGAGGGGGCGCTGCCCGATATCCTCAAGGGAAGGGCGACCATCACGGAGTTCTGGCGCGATCTTGGGGGTTAGCCGCGCGCTCGTTCTGCGATTTGTTTGGCAGCGCTTCAAGCGGAGACACTACCATTTGTTGCGCATCGTTGAGCTAAGCGCGCCGCCGTGTTAGCATTCCGCGCAGCTTTCGGATGTTCCGTTAACGATACCTGCACACTGGGAGGACTGATGCGCACCCGTATGTTTGGACGAAAGAGGGTTTGGGGCCTCGCGGCGCTGGTCGGGGCCTTTGCGCTGCTTGCGAGCGCCTGCGGCGGCGATCCTACGGCGACGCCAACGCCAAGGCCTCAGGCTACGCCGACAGCGATGATGGAGCCGGCCACTGCTACTCCTACGCCTATGCCGACAGCGACGCCGACGCCGCTGCCTCCCGGGGTTACTCCGCCGCCTGCAACTGCTACGCCGACTCCGCGGCCTGCGCCGACGGCTACGCCCACCCCGACGCCGATACCTGCGGAGGAGCAGGCTGACTTCGGGGGCAAGACGGTGCGGATCACGGTGGGGTACGCGCCTGGAGGCGGGTTCGACACATTCTCGCGCATCTTTGCGAGCCATCTGAGCAACGCGCTGGAGGGGCGCCCGAACGTCATCGTGACCAACAAGCCTGGCGCGAACACTCTCGTCGCCGTCAAATCGGTTACGGGGAAGGACTACCGGGACAATCAGGCTGACATTGTTGTAGTGATTTCGACGCTGGTGCAGCAGTCGATTCTCTCCGGGGTCGAGGGTTTCGACGCGGCGACAGACTTGCAGTACCTGGGGGCTCCGGACTTCACGCCGAGCGACCAGACGTGGTGCATCCGCACGGATCTGCTGAACGATCCGAACAATGCGCTGGAGGAGTACTTCGCCGGCAACTTCAAGCTGGGGCAGATCGGCCGGGTGGACACGTACGCCACGAGCACGGAGTGGACGGTGCAGGCGGGGTTCCCGTTCGAGCGAGTTTTCGGGTACACGGGGACGTCGGACATGAACGCGGCGTTCAACCGCGGCGAGATTGAGATTACGCCTACGTGCAGGGATTCCGAGGTGCGGAACAATCCTCACTGGGTTGACGAGGGCTACGCGACGCCGCTCTTCTACACGATTCAGGAGCCTGCGTGGATCACGGGGGGCAAGGCCGAGGGCAAGTGGCCGTGGGCGGAGTCGGTGGCGACGATCGCCGAGGAGCGGCTGGGGACGAGCCAGGCTTACCTCGACGCGTTCCAGGCGCTGATGGATCTGGCGGCGTCGAGCCGGATCTTCGGGATGCCATCGCAGACGCCGGACAGCGTTGTGGCGTCTGTTCGGGCGGCGTTCGAGCAGGTGGTGTCCAGCGACGCGTTCATCGCCGATATGAACGCGAGGAACTACGATGTGGGCCTCCGCACTGGGGACCAGTATCAGGCGCAGGTCGACGGTCTGGCGGCGCTGCCTGAGGAGACGCTCAGCATTATTCGCGGGCTGTTCCCGGAAGAGTAGGCGCGGCTGCATACGCAGGGGGAGGGGCGCTCTACGGGGCGCCCCTTTCTGTTGGGGGCGCTGCGGGCATAGACTGGGCGCCGGACAGGGCAGGGCGGTTCCGGCGCATTCGCTGGGGACGTTCGCTGACGATATTCGCTGAGGAGGGAGGCGCGGGGCGTGGACTTCACAGGCAAGACGGTGATCGTTACGGGCGGGAGCGGGGCGATTGGGAGCGTCGTGGCGCGGCGTTTCGTTGAGGCGGGAGCCGGCGTTGTCGTGGCCGACCTCGTTCCGCCGCGCGACGAGGATGTCGCCGCGCTCGGGGAGGGGGCCGCGCGGCTGCTCTATCGCGAGACGGACGCGCTTGACGCGGCGTCGGTGGAGGCGCTGTTCGAGACGGCGTCGGCGCTTGGCGGTCCGCATGTGCTGGCCAACGTTGCGGGCGGGTTCCGGTTCGGGCCTGCGATCGACGAGATGTCGGAGGCGGATTGGGACGGGATGCTGCAGCTGAACCTGAAGTCTGCGTTCCTGACGATGCGGGCGGCGCTGCCGCGGATGAAGGCGCAGAATTACGGTCGGATCGTGAGCATGGCGGCGCGGAGCGGTCTGAGGGGCGATCGGTTGGTGGCGCACTACGCGGTGAGCAAGGGCGGGGTCGTTCTGCTGTCGCAGTCGGCGGCGGACGAGACGCGGGACTACGACATTACGGTGAACGCGGTTCTGCCGAGCATCGTGAATACGCCGGCGAACAGGGTTGCGATGCCGGATGCGAACGTGTCGCGCTGGGTTCAGCCGAACGACCTGGCGAGCGTCATTCTTTTTCTTGCGTCGGAGGAGTCGAGGGCAATCTCGGGCGCCGCCGTGCCGGTGTACTACAAGGCGTAGAGGCAGAGGAGGAGGAGGCGCGATGAGCGATCCGCCGTTGACGTTTCGGGAGCTGGAGGCGCTGAGGAAAAGGGATGAGGATCGGCTGCGCAGCGAGAACGAGAATCTGTCGCTGCGGATGCGGCGTTCGATCAGTTGGGGATTGCGCGGGGACGATGCTCTGAATCGCGATGACAGCGACGCGGCGTTCATCTTCTACTGGATCGCGTTCAACGCGGCGTATGGGGAGGAGCGGGAAGAGCGCACGGAAGAGCGGGAGCGGGAGCGAATCGGGCGGTATCTGGCGCGGATCGTGGGGCTCGACAGCGAGGGCATCATCCATCGGGCGCTGTGGGTGGCGTATTCGGGTCCGGTGCGGGTGCTGCTAGAGAACAAGTATGTGTACGGGCCGTTCTGGAAGCATTACAACGGGGCGCCGAACTACGAGCGCTGGGAGCGGTGGTTCGACGACGAAAGGCGGAGGGCAGGGCAGGCGCTCGGCGATGGGGATACGCTCCGAGTTCTGATTACGGTGTTCGATCGCCTGTATGTGCTGCGGAATCAGCTGGCGCACGGCGGCGCAACGTGGGGAAGCAGCGTGAACCGCGCTCAGGTGCGGGACGGCGCCAACCTCATCGCATTTCTCGCCCCGCATTTCATTGGGCTGATGCTGCGGAATCCCAAGGAGGAATGGGGGGCGGCGTACTATCCTGTGGTGAGCGATTAGGGCGCGGTCGCGGGGCGAGAGGAGAAGTGGAGATGGCTGATATTCAGCGGGTGAATCCGGATGGTCTGGCGGCGCCGCCCGGGGGGCGGTACGCGCACGTGGTGAAGTGGGGTAATCTTGTGTGGATCGCGGGTCAGACGGCGCGGGGCGCCGACGGGGCGGTGGTCGGGAGGGGGGACACGCTCGCGCAGGCGCGCCAGGTGAACGCGAACCTCAAGACGGCGATCGAGTCGGCGGGGGGAAGCCTCTCCGACATCGTGAAGGTGGCGATATTCCTGACTCCGGACGCGGATATCGAGGCGGCGCGTCAGGCGCAGAACGAGTATCGCGACGAATACGAGCCGCCGGCGAGTTCGATGGTGGTCGTGCACGCGCTGGCGAATCCCGACTTTCTCATTGAGGTCGAGGCGTTCGCCGTCGTCGTTTAGCGGGCATTCGCCGGCTAGGGAGCGGCGGGCGCCGCCCAGTTATCGCCGCTGTCGGCGGGTCGCGGGCCCCATCTGCCGGCCTCGACCTGGGCGAGGAATTCGCTGAGGGCTGCGTTGAAGGCGGCAGGCTCTTCGAGGTTGCATGCGTGGCCGGTGTGCGGGAGGACGACGAGCCCGCAGCGCGGAACTACGCGCCGCAGGAAGAGGGACGGTTCGATGCAGGGGTCGTCTTCGTCGCCGCAGATTACGAGGAGGGGTAGCTGCATCGCGGCGAGGTCGCGTTCGCGGGTGTAGATGCTTGGGCGTCGGCCCTGGAATCCGCGGAGGGTGTTGGCGGAGCCGGTGGGCGAGTGGGCCATAAAGAGCCGGGCGAAGCGCTCCCAGCCTGCGGGGTCTTTCTCGCGGAATCTGATGCGGGTGGAGCCGGCGAGGTAGGGCTCCATTCCGCTCATTCCGCGAGTTTCGAGCAGGACGGCGCGCTCCTCCGACTCTTCGAGGAAGAGGGCGGGGTCGGCGCTGCCTGTGCCGATTCCGGCGGCGGCGACGCTGAGGCAGCGCTCGGGGTGAGCGAGGCCGAATTGCAGGGCGGTGTAGGCGCCCATAGAGAGTCCGCAGATGTGCGCGCGGTCGATGGCGAGGTGGTCGAGCAGTTCGAGCAGAACCTGAACCTGGCGGTCGTAGGAGTAGAGGCGCCAGTCGTCGGGGATGGCGGAGGGCGGGTAGCCCTTGGCGTTGTAGGCGATGACGCGGTAGCGGCGGGAGAAGTAGCTTGTTTGGGCTTCCCAGCTCTCTATGCTGCCGGCGAATTCGTGGCAGAAGACGAGGGGCTGGCCGTCGCCTGTTTCTTCGTAAGCGATGGCGGCGCCGTCGAGGATGGCGTAATGCATAGGGAAATCTCCAAGCGAAGGTAGCCGCGATTCTACCTTGCGGCGTGCGATACTGTTTCGCCAGCGGCACGCCGACGGAGGGCTCTCATGGTTACGACGAATTACGGGTTGATTCGCACGATGCAGGTGCGCAACGACAATGTGCCTGGCGTGCTTGGCGCGCTGGCTACGGCTATCGGGGGGGCGGGGGCGAACATCGGCAACATCCATACGGTGCATATCGGCCAGAATCAGGTGCTGCGCGACATCGATATCTATGTGGAGGACAGGACGCACCTGGTGGAGGTGCTGCGCGCGGTCGCTCGGGTGCCCGGGGTGCGCATAACGGAGACGAGGGACGAGGTGATGGATCTGCATCAGGGGGGGAAGATCGAGATTGTGAGCCGTCACCCGGTGGAGAGCGTGGCGATGTTGCGCAAGGTGTATACGCCGGGGGTGGCGGAGGTGTGCAGGGCTATCGTCGGCGATCCGGGTCTTGCGAGGCGGTTCACGTCGATCGGCAATACGGTTGCGATCGTTACGGACGGCACTGCGGTGCTTGGGCTTGGGGATGTGGGGCTTCCCGCCGCGATGCCGGTGATGGAGGGCAAAGCGGCGCTGCTGCAGCAGTTCGGAGGGGTGAACGGCGCGCCTCTGCTGGTGGATGCGCCAACGCCGGAGGAGTTCATCGAGTCGGTTGTCAGCGTCGCGCCGACCTACAGCGGGATTCATCTGGAGGACATCGCGTCGCCCCACTGTTTCGAGATTGTGGGGAGGCTGCGCGAGCGGCTGGCGATTCCTGTGATGCAGGACGATCAGGACGGGACTGCGGCGGTTGTTCTGGGAGCGGTGATGACGGCGATGCGCCTGACGGGGAGGAGTTTGGGGGATGTGACGATAGGGCAGATCGGCCTCGGCGCGGCGGGGCAGTCGATCGCGTCGCTGCTGATGCATGCGACGGCCCGGCCGGTTCTTGGGGTCGACCTCAATGAGGAGTGTCTTGTGCGGCATGCGCAGCTGGGGGGGAGGCAGGCGTCGCTTGCGGAGGTTATGGGTACGGCGGACGTAGTGATTGCGACTACGGGGACGCCGGGGCTGATCCGCAAGGAGATGGTCCGCGATGGTCAGATTGTGTTCGCGCTTTCGAATCCGGACAGCGAGATACTGCCGGCCGCCGCGCTCGAGGCGGGAGCGGCTCTAGCCGCCGACGGGACGGCGGTTAACAATGTGCTTGGCTATCCGGGGATCTGGAGGGGAGCTCTGGGAGTGCGGGCGACGGAGATCAACCGGGCTATGCTCATAGCGGCGGCGGAGACGCTTGCGGAGTCTACTGCGCCTGGGGAGCTGAGCCCGATTCCGCTCGATATGGCGCTGCACCGGCGGGTTGCGTACGCGGTGGGGCGGGCGGCTGTGGATGCTGGGGTTGGGGAGGCGGACGGTCTGGCGCAGCTGGAGTTCCAGGGGGGAGCGTAGGGCTAGAAGTCGTCGTCGAACGAGACTTCCCCTGTCACAGCGGACTGGTAGGCGGAGACGCGTCGCTCGAAGAAGTTCGACAGCTCTTGCACGTCCTGGAGCTCCATAAAGGCGAGCGGGTTGCGGGATTCGAAGAACTTGGGCATACCCAGGTTCATCAGGCGCTGATCGGCCACGTATTCGAGGTACTGCCGCATCTCCTCGACGGAGAGCCCTACGATGCCTCCTTGCAGGAGGTCTTCAGCGAATTGGGTTTCGCAGTCGACGGCCTCTGCGAGCATCTGCGTTACCTGGCTCTGCATCTTCTCGTCGAAGAGGCCGGGGTACTCCTCGCGGACCTGTTTGACGACGGCAAGGGCGAAGCTCATATGCTGGGACTCGTCGCGGAAGACCCAGTTGGTGCCGGAGGCGAGGCCGTTGAGGAGGCCTTTGTCGCGCATGAAGTAGACGTAGGCGAAGGCTGCGTAGAAGAAGAGGCCTTCGATGCAGGCGGCGAAGCAGATGAGGTTGAGGAGGAACTGCCGCTTGGCCTCCATTGTGTCGAGGGAGTCGAGGTTGTGGATGGAGTCGATCCACTTGAATCCGAAGTCGGCTTTTTTCTTGATGGAGGGGATGGTGTCGATGGCGCGGAACATCTCGTGGCGCTCGGAGTGGTCGGGGATGTAGGTGTCGAGGAGGGTGAGGTAGAACTGGACGTGGAGGGCTTCTTCGAAGAGTTGCCGGGAGAGGTAGAGGCGCGCTTCGGGGGAGTTGATGTGTTTGTAGAGGTTGAGGACGAGGTTGTTGGCGACGATTGAGTCGCCGGTTGCGAAGAAGGCGACGAGGCGGCTGATGAGGTGCCGCTCGGATTCCGTTAGGCGGGCGTTGAGGTCTTTGATGTCGTCGGAGAAGTCGACTTCGTCGACCGTCCAGGTGTTGCGTATCCCGTCCTTGTACATCTCGTAGAATTCGGGGTAGATCATAGGGCGGAGGGTGAGGTTCAGTCCTGGTTCGAGAATCATCGGTTGCCTGCTTGTGTTCCGCGATTTCGCGATGGTTGGGGTAGGGTGAGGGATGTTCGTTCCGATGTCGGGGCGGACGCCTCTCGGTTGAGGGGCTGTCGCGCGCGTCTGTGGGAGCGGACGCGGGGGTGGAGGCGGATGCTGGCGGCGCTTTCTGGGCGGGCGCGCTTCCGGCGCGCGAGGAGCGTTACTGGCAGGCTTCGCAGCTTTCGGGGTTCTCCAACGAGCAGGCGATAGCCTCTTCGTCGGCGTCCATCTTCGTGCCCCCGGTTGCCGTGGTTGTTTGCATAATGCGCGTCGCGGGGCGCGAGCGCAAGTAGTAAGTGGTCTTCAGCCCCGACCTCCAGGCGTAGCGGTACATTGAGGAGAGTTTGCCGATGGTGGGGGCCGCCATGAAGAGGCTCAGCGACTGGCTCTGGTCGATGTAAGGTCCGCGGGCGACGGCCATATCGATGAGGGCTTTCTGAGGCATATCCCACGCTGTGCGGTACAGATGGCGGATGTCTTCGGGGATCTCCGGGATGTGTTGGATGGAGCCGTCGCGGAGCTTGATCTGGTTGCGGATGCTGTCGGTCCAGAGTCCGCGGGCTTTCAGGTCGGCGACGAGGTACTGGTTGATCTGGATGAATTCGCCGGAGAGGGTTTCGCGCTTGAACAGGTTGGACACTTGGGGTTCGATGCATTCGTAGGCGCCGGAGATCGAGGCGATGGTTGCGGTGGGGGCGATGGCGATGAGGAGCGAGTTGCGGATGCCGAACTTGCGGATGCGCTCCTTCAGCTGGGGCCACTCCTGCTTGGAGGGCGTGACTCCCCACAGATCGAATTGGAGGTCGCCGCGGGCGGCTCGGGTGTCGGGGAAGGTTTCGTGGGGGCCGTTGGCCTGGGCGAGCTCGTTCGAAGCGTCGAGCGCGGCGAAGTAGATCTCTTCCTGGATGCGTCCGGAGAGTTCCACGGCCTCGGGGTCGCCGAAGGGCAGACGGAGCTTGAAGAGCGCATCTTGCAGGCCCATAACCCCGAGACCGACGGGGCGCCATTTGCTGTTGGAGTCTTTGGCGGGTTGAGTAGGGTAGAAGTTGATGTCGACGACGCGGTCGAGGTAGCGGACTGCGGCGCGGGCGACTTGTCCGAGGCGCTCGTAGTCGAACGCGCCGTTGTCGGCGAAGCGGCTGAGGTTGATGGAGCCGAGGTTGCAGACGGCGGTTTCGTCGTTGTTGGTTACTTCGAGGATCTCGGTGCAGAGGTTTGAGAGGTGGATGACGTTCTCGGGTCGGGCGGTTTGGTTGGAGGTTCTGTTGGCGGTGTCCTTGAAGGCCATCCAGCCGTTGCCTGTCTGGGCGAGGGTTCGCATCATTCGGGCGTAGAGGTCGCGGGCGCGGATCTGGCGCTCGAAGCGTTCTTCGGCCTCGGCTTTGGCGTAGAGGCGCTCGAATTCCTCTCCGTAGGCGTCTACGAGCTCCGGGGTTATCTTCGGGTCGAAGAGCGACCAGAGGCTGTCTTCTTCGACGCGTTTCATAAAGAGGTCGGGGATCCAGTTGGCGATGTTGAGGTTGTGCGCGCGGCGGGCTTCGTCGCCGGCGCTCTCGCGGAGTTCGAGGAAGTCTTCGATGTCGGCGTGCCAGGATTCGACGTAGACGCAGGCAGCGCCTTTGCGCTTGCCGCCCTGGTTGACGGCGGCGACGGAGGAGTCGAGCGTTTTCAGCCAGGGGATGATGCCGTTCGAGACGCCGTTGGTGCCGACGATGAGGGAGCCTTGCGAGCGGACGCGGGAGAAGGATACGCCGATGCCGCCAGCGAATTTGGAGAGCTTGGCGATATCGGTGTAGCGGTTGTAGATGGCTTCGAGGTCGTCTTGGGGGGAGTCGAGTATGTAGCAGGACGACATCTGGGGATGCCGCGTTCCGGAATTGAAGAGAGTAGGGGAGCTTGGCATGTAGTCGAGGCTGGACATCAGGCGGTAGAGGTCGATGGCTTCGGTGGGGTTCTCGGCGAGGCCGCAGGCGACGCGGAGGAAGAAGTGCTGGGGAGACTCGATCGAGAGGCGGGTGTCGGGGCGTTTCAGCAGGTAGCGGTCGTAGAGGGTGCGGATGCCGAAGTACTCGAATCTGAGGTTGGCGTCCGGATCGATGGCGTCGTTGAGTTTCCGGGAGTTCTGAGCGACGAATCGGGTTACGCCATCGTCGATGAGGCCGAGGGAGCTTCCGGCCTTGACGGATTGGGAGAAGGAGTGGATGTCCTGGTTCTGGACTTCCTTGTCGATGTAGACGCTGAGGAGGCGCGCGGCGAGCTTGGAGTATTCGGGTTCTTCGGCGATGAGGGAGGCCGCGGTTCGGATGGAGAGCTCGTCGAGTTCGCGGGTGGTGGCGCCGTTGTAGAGGCCGCTGATAGTGCGTGTGGCGACCCTGAGCGGGTCGATGCTGCTCAACCCTCCGGCGGAGCGCTCCACGGCGCGGACGATCTTGAGGACGTCGGCGGTTTCGAGGCTGCCGTTGCGCTTGCGCACGCGCATCGCGGTCGGAGGCGCGTCCCCGCCGGATGCGGATGCCCCTAACTGAATGGAGTCAACCCGATCCGTTGCGGGCATATACGTCATCTCGCCTCCTCCGCGATTCAGTTGCTGTGGGGCATACGCACCCTACGCCCCCGTCGCGCCCTACGGGGGCGTAGGGTAAACAGCATCTTCGGCATTGTCAATATGTTGGGCATTCTCAAGCCCGCACCCTGCTATGTAGTAGGTGTCGGAGGCGAAGAGGCGATTCCGCTGCGCAGAAATGACGGGAGATGGGCCTCTACCGGGGCCGGTGAGGAGGCGGCTTCTCGAATACGATGTGCAGGTCTTGGGTTGTGCGGGTCAGGAAGCCGGCTTCGCAGGCGGCGAGGTAGTAGTCCCACGTTCTGATGAAGCGGTCGTCGTAGCGCTGCTGACGCACATCGTCGATTCGTCGCCAGAAGCGCGCGCGCCACTCCCTGAGCGTGGCGGCGTAGTGCATTCCGATATCGCGCGCTTCGACGATAGCAAGGTCTGTGCGGTGGTTCGCGCGCTCCATTTCCGCAAGCGAGGGGAGGACGCCGCCGGGGAAGATGTGCTTCTGTATCCAGTTCACGCCGGTTCGCTGCGCCTCGTAGCTGCGGTCGGGGACGGTGATGACTTGCATCACGAGCTTCCCGCCCGGACGCAGTAGCGCGGCGCTCCGGAGGAAGAACGTTTCGAAGAACTCGGCTCCTACGGCCTCGAACATCTCGATGGACACGATCTTGTCGTAGGCGCCGCTCACGTCGCGGTAGTCGCTGAAGCGCACGTCTACGAGGTCGGCGAGGGCCGCCTGGGCGACGCGCTCGGAGGCGAGCGCGAACTGCTCTTGCGAGATCGTTACGGTGGTCACGCGGCATCTGTACTGCTGGGCGGCGAACATCGCGAAGCCGCCCCATCCCGTTCCAATCTCGAGTATGTGGTCGCGCTCGGAGACGCCGGCGAGCTCGCAGATGCGGCGGTATTTGTTTCGCTGCGCGTCGGCGAGGGGCTGCCCTTCGTATTCGTAGACGGCGCTGGAGTAGGTGAGCGTTTCGTCGAGGAAGAGGCTGAAGAACGCGTTGCCGAGGTCGTAGTGGGCGTGGATGTTGTCTTTGCTCTGCGCGACGGTGTTGGCGCGCGAGCGGTGGAGGCGGAGGTTGCGCCACTTCGACGCGAGGCGCAGCGCGCCGCTGTTGAGGTTGACGGCTTGCCGGTTCGCGATGGCGAGCCGGATGAGCTCCACGAGGTCTGGCGAATCGCAGAGGCCTGCCTGGTAGGCCTCGCCGAAGCCTATCTCGCCTCCGGCGATCACGCGGCGGTAGAAGGAGCCGTCGTGGATGCGCAGCACGCCGTTGGGACCGGGGGAGCTTCCGCGAATGACGCGGGATCGGGAGTCGGGCGTTACGATGCGGAGCGACCCGATTTTGATTCTGGCGACGGCGGCGAAGAAGGCTTGCCGGGCGATGGCGTCGGCGGCGGATGCGCCAAGGGATCTGGTTGCGCGGAGAGGCCTGGGTTCGGGAGAGGGCAGGGCTAGACCTCGCCGATGACGATGTTTGTCTGGATTCTGCTCGCGACGGCGGCGCGCATCCGCGCGCGGAAGGTTTCGTAGAGCCGTGGCGGGAGGCTGATGGGCGCGGTTTGGCTCGCGCCTTCGTGGCGGGGGATGCCGAATTTGTCGAGCACCGCCTCGCCGATGAGCGCGTAGCCGGGGCCTCCGATTCTGTTGAGGGCGCGGCGGGCGGCGCTGAGGGGCACGGGGCCGACGCGGGCTCCGCGCCGGGCGGCGAGGTCGACGAAGAGCTGTCCGGTGCGTTTCATAGCGCCGGCGGCTTCGTGGAAGTTGCGGACGAGGTCGCGGGCGATCCGTGCGAAGTCCATATTCACCTTGCCCATCCACTCCAGGGCGCGGGAGCCGAGCTGGGGGACGAGGCTGGTTCCGGGCATCTGGAACGATTGGATGGTGTCGGCGACCATGCTCAGCATCTCGGGGTTTTCCTCCACCTGGAGGGCGGTCATCTCGCGGTACCAGACGGTGTGGAGGGTTTCGCGGCGCTTGACGGCGGAGACGCATCTGGCGGCGAAGGGGGCCTGCTCTCTGAGGAGGCGGCTGATCATTCCGTGCCAGTTGTCGGTGAGGTATTCCTGGATGACGCCGTAGGCGGTGAGATCGACAGGCGTGCGCCCGCAGCAGTGCGCGTAGTGGCGCTCCTGCACCTCGCGCATCTCCCGGCGCAGCTCCTCGTCGGAGTAGCCGAGGGAGAGGAGCATATAGTTGTAGGGGGTGTAGTGGGTGTGCTCGTCGGGGGTCCAGATGTTGTCGTTGAATCGCGCCAGCCAGGGGGCGTTGAAGCGGCGGGCGCCTTCCTGAAAGACGGCTGAGTAGGAGTCGGTCGCGCACTCGGTGAGCATTGCGAGCTTGAGGATGCCGACGAAGTCTTCCTCGGAGAGCTGCTCCGGGAGATTCCGGGCGACGGCTCGGACGTTGAGTTCGTCGCAGGCCTCGCGCATCTTCGCAGTGTCGATCAGCGGTCCCTGGCGGGACTCGATGTTGTCGACGAGAGCTTCGAGTTTGGGCGCGGCGCCGGGCGGCAGGTAGTAGCCTGTCGATGCGCTCATAGAATGGAGGTCCTCACGGTTGTGGATAGTTTGGGCGTCTGAGAGTGGTGGAAGCCGAGCGGTAAGAGCAGGCTGTTGCGTCTCTCGCTTGAGTGGGCGCGCGCTCCGATGCGCATAGCTAGAATACCCCGACTCTGATTCTACGCGAACGCCCGCCCTTGTTGTCAATGCGGCGCCCCGCTCGTTGCGTCGGATTCGGTATCGCGGCCGGCGGCGCCTGGGCCTGGCGTGGGCTCCGGCGGAGGGGCGGCTCGCCGAACAGGGGGGCCTGTAAGCGTGAGTTCGACGCATGGCATATGGTCGAAGATACAGCGCATAAGGTAGAACGGCCCCCACCACGGCAGGCGCAGCGCCTGGTTGAGGCGAGCTGCGCGGACTGCCCAGGCGATGATGCGCCGCTCGGCGCCGGGGAGGCCGGTCCAGCGCGCTACGTAGCGCATGATGTAGTTCGTTCGCTCCCGGCGATCGCGCACGACTCGCGCCTGCACGGGGGCTTCGATCCAGGGGGCGCCCTCGACGGTGTAGAGGGTGAGGCAAGGATGGGCGTTCATATTCGCCACCCAGTCGCGCTTGCCGGGATAGCCGGAGAGGCAGATTCTGTCGCGTCCGTCCCAGTAGTAGGTGGTTTCCAGGATGCGGGGTTGTCCGCTGCGGCGTCCTGTGTGCGAAACGCGGAGGACGAAGCTCGAGGCGAGGATGCGCCGGAGCTCGGCGTCGAGGGTCATTGTGGGCGTCCTTTGTCGGCGAGCGCGGGGAAGATGCGGCGCAAGAGGAGGATGGAGACGAGGCCGGCGACTGCGACGTAGGTGACGCCCTCGCGGGGGCCGGCGATCTCGCCGATGAGGCCCATCAGGAGCATTCCCGGCGCCTGGAATCCGATGCCGAGGACGATGCCGCCCATTGCGCGTCCGCGCTGGGCGGGCTCGACCGCCTCCATGGGGATGACTGGCTGCATAGTGGCGAACGCTGCGAGACCGAGCCCGGCGATGAACATCCATACTAGCGCAAGGGGATGCCACGGCGTCCACGCGTAGGCTGTGGCCGCGGCCATGAGCACGGCGGAGCCAAGCGTGTAGACGTTTCCTTTCTTCACGGGCCTGGCGGCGGCGATGACGGCGGCTCCTGCAAGGGCGCCGAGGCCGAGAGCGCTCAGCAGGAGGCCGTATTGCACCTCGCCCACGCCGATGATGTCGCGGGCGATGACGGGAACCATCTGGATGAAGGGCCAACCGAAGAAGTTGAACGAGGCTGTAACGAGGACTGCGCCGAGCACGGTGCGGTTGCGGCGCATAATGAACGCCGCTACGGCGATCTGCCGGAATGCTGAGCCTTCTTCGCGCGAGCGCGTTTGCTGCACGCCGACGCGCATCGTGAGCACGAGCATCAGGGCGGCGGTCATCATGAGGGCGATGCCGACGTAGGCGCCGCCGAAATCCGCGTAACGGACGAGGAGCGTGCCGAGCAGAGGGCCGACCATATTCGATCCGGTGACGAGCCCTGAGTCGAGCGCGACGGCGTTGGTGAGGGCGCCTCCGCGGAAGATGTCGGCGAGAAGGGCCCGCCGGGCGGCGTAGTCGATCGCCCACGATGTTCCGGTGACGAAGATCATCGCGAAGGCGTGCCAGGGCTCCGCCCATCCCTGGTAGAGGAGGAGTGTCATCACGACTGCGGCGAGGAGGTTTACGGACTGCGCTCCGCGCATCAGGAAGTGGCGCGGGAAGCGGTCGGAGAGTCCGCCGGCGATGAGGCCGAAGAGGAACATAGGGGCGATGCGGCTTGCGCCGACGAGGGCGACTTGCAGTTCGGAGTCGGTGAGGGTGAGCACGAACCAGGAGAGGACTGCGATCTCGGTCGCGCGGTAGGTGTAGTAGAAGACGCCGATGCTCCAGATGCGGCGGAACGTGGGGTCTTGCAGGGCCGCGAAGGGGCCGAAGCGCACGAAGCGCGCGAGGCTGGAGAGGGTGAAGGCGGATGGGCGGGGCATAAGGGCTGGGGCGCATTCTACTTGACTGCGCGGCGAGAGGTTGTGGGAGAGGGGTTCCGTGTCCGCCGGGGGGCGGGTATGGACGGTAATAACGCTTCGCTCGGTATGGGAGGGGTTCCGTGTCCGCCGGGGGGCGGGGGTACACCCACTCGGGGCAGCTACATCGCAGCCGAGGGTTCCGGGCCCGCGGGGAGGCGGCCGGAGCAGGCGCTCGCCGCCGGGCTCGTCAGCGGAGGGTTCCGGGCCCGCGGGGAGGCGGCGTCGGCAGCGCCATCTGCATCGCGCCAGACAAGAGGGCGCTGGGCTCGCGAGGCGTCTGCGGATTGGAACGGGTTTAGCAGTTGAGCAGAACTTCTTCTGTTTTTCTTCGCTCTCTTTGGAGCTGGTTTTTGCGGGTTCGGCGGATGCTGCCCGCGCTCTCGGCAGGCGCCTGCCGGCGGCAGGGCAGGGGAGGCGCTTCGTTCTGCGAACGGAGGCCGCGGGAGAGTCGGGGGATTGCGGGGATAGACAGCTGTCGGGGCTCTCTCGTAAACTCTCGCAGGAATCCTGGCGGAGGAGCGAAGTCGGCCGCATGGTGCGATCAGCCTTCATCGGCGCAGCCATCACGGCAGCCTGCATCGTGGTTCCCGTTATCCACTTCGCGACGGCTATTCCCTCGGCGTTCATCGGCGGCTACATTGCCGGAGCCCGGCTGGGATGCACTCCGGGGCAGGCGGTCGGGGTCGCCGGTCTGATGGCGGGGATACTGGCGCTGCCGGTTCTCGCGGCCTGCGCGGCTGTTCGGCTGATCGACGCGGATTTCCCGACTTCGTGGGCGCTCGGGCTGGCGGCGGCGCTACTCGTCTGGTTCGGCGGGAACGGAGCGGTCGGGGCGGCGCTCGGGGGAGCAAACGCACGGCGCAAGGCGGCGCAGTAGCGCTCCTGGGAGAGCGCCAGGGGGGACGGGTCCGTTCGGGGCTTTGGGCGCGGGTTGGCTGTTTTTTTGGACAAGCGCTAGGAAAAGTATTGACATTTACTCAAGCGACGGCGGATAGTAGCCGAACTGCTGAGCCAGGAGATTTTCTTTATGCCCCAACCAAAGAGACCTGTCGCGCGGCTTCTGCGCATCGGGACGACGCGCCCGGACGGCGGGCGCCTGTTCGGCTCCACTGCAAAGACGACTTGGGAGACGTTCGCGCAGCCTGACCGCACGAACCGTGTGGCTATCGGCAATTACTGCATGCTGATCGAGAGTTCCGAGGGCTGGGCGCTCGTGAATGTCGGCCCGGGGGACAAGCCCCCGCTGGATTTCAATATCGCTCCAACGCGCAGCCGCTCTTCGCTTCTGAGGGAACTCAGGGAACTCGACCTTACGCCGAAGGACATCTCTGTCGTCATTTACACGCATATGCACGACGAGTACACCGGCGGCGGGACGCACATCACGTCGTCGGGGCGAACGATTCCCACGTTTCCCAACGCCCGCTATGTCGTGCACCGCGACGCTCTGAAGGCCGCCCTTGCCCCCAACGAGCGCGCGCGCAAGCTCTACCGCCGCGACAACGCCGAGCCGCTGGTCGATTACGACGTGCTCGATGTAGTCGACGGCTCCACGGAGGTCTGCCCGGGCGTGTGGGTGGAGCCTGCGGCTGGTCCGGCGCCGGGACATCAGATCGTTATCTGCCAGGGGAGGAGAGCCACGTTCACGTTCCTGGGGGCTCTCGTTCCTACGGCGATGCACCTGTGGCCGGAGGTTAACTCCGCTACGGATTGGAATCCGGAGGCGACCGCGCGCACGAAGGTTGAGGTGCGCCGTCAGGCTGTCGCCGAGCGCTGGGTGGTTGGGCCGGTGGGCGCGGACGGTTGGGTGCCCGCTTCGGAGCTCGACGACCTTGCGGCGTTCAGCCTCGGCCAGGCCAAAGCTCCGGCGGAGGCGCAGCGGAAGGCGGCGGCGCGCGCCAAGCAGTCGACTGCTCCGCAGAAGGTTGCTCCGCAGAAGGCGGCGCGGAGAGAGCGGCGCGCAGCGCGAGAGGAGCTGGTCGCGGTTCCCGCCTAGCGGGGGGGCGTCCAGCCGAGTTCCGCGAGTTCTCGGAGGTCGTCGTCGCTGAGGGGGGCGCGCTCGAGCATATCGGGGCGGCGTTCGAGCGTGCGCCGCAACGCTTGGGCGCGTCTCCACTTCGCGATGGCGGCGTGATTGCCGGAGAGGAGCGTTTCCGGCACGGAGGCGCCGTCGATCTGCGCAGGTCGGGTGTACTGCGGGTGCTGTAGCAGGGCGGATGTGTGGGAGTCGTCGGCAAGCGCTTCTTCGCCGTGTCCGAGCGCGCCAGGAAGCAGGCGCACGACTGCGTCGACAACCGCCATTGCAGGGATCTCTCCGCCGCTCAGCACGTAGTCGCCGATGCTCAGCTCCTCTGCGCCGGTTAGTTCGAGCACGCGTTCGTCGATTCCCTCGTACCGTCCGCAGACGAGGATGATGCGCTCGAGCTGAGCGAGGCGCTCCGCGGCGCGCTGGTCGAAGAGCCGTCCCTGCGGGCTCAGCACGATGACGGGCGCGGGGGGCGATGTTTGCAGGGAGCGCACTGCGTCGAGCAGCGGTTCCGGGCGCATCACCATCCCCGGGCCGCCGCCGAACGGGGAGTCGTCGGTCGAGCGATGGCGATCGACGGCGTATGCGCGGAGGTCGTGCGCTATCGCCTCGGCGAGGCCTGCCTGGATTGCTCGGCCCACGATGCCGAAAGTGAGCGTTGGGGCGAACATCTCGGGGAAGATGGTGAGGATGTCGATGCGCATCAGGGGCTAGTGGCCGCGGTCTGCGCCGGTGAGTTGGCCGAGCGCGTGCGGCAGAACTGGGTCCAGCGCCTCGAGGCCTTCCCGCGCTCCTTTCGGGCTGCCGGGGAGGTTCACGATGAGCGTGCGTCCCCGGGCGCCGGCGACGCCCCGGCTGAGCATCGCCATCGGCGTTTTGGCCATCCCGTGCGCCCGCATCGCTTCGGCAAGCCCTGGAGCGGCGCGATCGATGACCGCCAGCGTCGCCTCGGGCGTTACGTCGCGGTCGGTGAATCCTGTGCCGCCGGTGGTTACGATCAGGTCGAGGCGGTCGTCGTCGGCCCAGGAGGCGAGGGTTCGTTCGAGCGTCGGGCGGTCGTCGGGAGCGACGAGGTATCGGCGGCAGTCGTAAGCGGGCGGGGCGAGGATCTCGCGGATGAGGGCTCCGCTCGTGTCCTCGCGCTCGCCTCTTGCGCCTGCGTCGCTGCTTGTCAGGATGCCGTAGGTGTACATAGCGGTCGTTTCGTTGGTCTCGGTTGCTCAGTGAGTTTAGTCGAGGGCCGCCAGCGTTTGCAGAGCGCGGCTCACGTGGCGGCCCATAGCAATCTCGTTGTGGAAGGCTCCGCGGATCACGCCGCGGGCGTCGATGACGTACGTGACGCGGGATGTGCCCAGCTTGAAGCGTCGCGCGACGTCGTAGCGCTTGCGCGCCTCGCCCGAGGCGTCGCTCGCCATATAGTGCGGAGCGGCGCACGATTCGCTGAAGCGTCGGGTCGTGTCGGCGTCGTCGGGCCCGATGCCGATGACGACGGCGTTCTGCGCGATGAAGTTGTCGTAGGCGTCGCGGAAGCCTCTGGTTTGTATGCTGCATCCGGGCGAGAAGGCGCGCGGGTAGAAGTAGAGCACGACGTTCTTGCCGCGGAATTGAGCGAGCGTGAGTTGCTCGCCAGAGCCGAGGAGGGCGGTGAAATCCGGCGCCTTATCGCCAACCTTGAGCACGGCAATCTCCAGCGCTAGGTCTGGGAGCGTCAGTCGCTTGGTCTGGGATGCGAGCACATGATACTGCGAATCGGCAGCTGAGGGAGCGCTGCTTGTGGTCTGCGCGCGCTACACTGGGAGGGTCGGCGTCGAGAAGACGCGTCGGGGCGTAGCGCAGTCCGGCAGCGCGCCTGCTTTGGGAGCAGGAGGTCCTGGGTTCAAATCCCAGCGCCCCGACCATCGGCTTCGCATCGGAGGGCATTCTGAGTAGGCTGCGCGGGCGGCTCGCTGTCGCGGCGCGTCTCCCGGGGCTGCGGGGCAGGTCGCCTCGCGGGCAACTTTGGCGCGGGATTGCGCGTATCCTCGGGAGCGTGCTGGCGCTGACGATGCAACTATGCGCGTAGGGTCGACTCCGCTGTGGTCGGCCGTCCTGTTCCTGTACTTCCCGTCTGTGCTTATGGGGCTGGGGCAAGGGATGATTATCCCCGCGCTGCCGCTCATCGGCGATGTGTACGACGTTCCCGGAGCGCTTGCCGCGCAGGCGTTAACCGTTCAGCTCCTGGGGCGGATGGCGAGTCTTATTCCGGCGGGCGCGATGATCGATCGCTTCGGCGTCAAGCCGGCGATGGTTGGAGGAGCTTTCGCCGCGGCCGCCAGTTCGCTTGCCGCGGCCTACGCTCCGAGCTTCTTTGTCATCGTCGCATCGCAGCTCACGCTTGGAATGGGGAAGAGCCTCTGGATGTTCGGGCGCGAGCTCTCTGCGGTCGATATGGTTCGGCGCGAGCAGCGCGGACGTCAGATGAGCGCGCTTATGGGCATCAGCAGCACGGGAATGGCGTTCGGCCCCGCGGTTGGCGGAGTCGTCGCCGACGCTTTCGGCGTGCGCGGCCTCTTCCTCGTTCTCGCGGCCATCTGTGGTCTCGTGCTTGTTCTCTCCGTCATCCACAAGGAGGCGTCCCGCCGGAGCGCGGGAGGGCGCAGTCCCTTCGTCAATTTCGGGGCTATCGGTCAGATACATCCCTACTTCCGGCTCACGTACCTCATTCTCTTCTTCTCGACGTTCGCGCAGATGGTTCGCTCGCAGGTGACCAACTCGATGCTGCCGCTCTACAGTCAGGGGGAGCTTGGGCACACGGCGACCTCCACGGGGCTGCTCTTCACGCTCATCGGCTTGATCACGGTGTCGATGATCGTTCCCACCGGGTTCATCTCCGACAAGCTTGGGCGCAAGTGGGCGGCGGCGCCGGCGGCGGTGTTCACAACCGCGGCGTTCGTTCTCTTCCCGGTGGGCGGCAGTATGTGGACGCTGATCGCCGCCTCTGTGCTGGTGGGCCTCGCCAACGGCCTCGCGATGGGGGCGATGACCATCTACACGTACGATCTCGTGCCGCGCCATGCTCGCGCGCAACTGCAGGCGATGCGCAGAACGGCAGGGGAGCTGGGGGCGGTGATGTCGCCGCCGCTGGCAGGCGTGGCGGCGACGATGTTCTCCGCGGGAACGTCGTTCTGGTTCTTCGCGCCGCTGCACGCGCTCTCCGCCATTCTCCTTGTCGTCATCGCTCGAGAGAGCTTGCAGGGGCGCCGCAAGCCGGAGGCGCCGACGACCGAGGAGATCGAGGCGGGACGATCAGCGTCCCCGCAGGCAAGGTTGTAGTAGCCTTGCGGACACTCCGGCAAGAGGGGGTATGAGCAATGGCTACGACTGTGCGCGCATCCGTAATCGACGCCGACTGCCACGTTATCGAGACGCCCCGCACGTTCGACTTTATGCGCGAGGAGGACGCTCGCCATCGCCCCATCGCGCTCGTGCGCGAAGACGGCGCCAACGCCGACAAGTACTGGTTCCTCGAGGGGCGCGCCTGGCGTATGAACCAGAACGTTGGGCCCGAGTTTCCCTCCGCGGCGCGGGAGGCTGCGGACATCGACGCGCGCCTGGCGCATATGGATGCGCTCGGCGTGGATATGCACATCCTCTACCCGACGATGTTCCTGCGTCCGCTCACGACGCACGCCAATACCGACTACGCGATCTCCCGCGCGTACAACCGCTGGCTCGCAGACGTTTGGGAGAAGGGGCGCGGCAGGCTCCGCTGGGCGGTCATTCCCCCGCTCTTGAGCATCGACAAGGCGATCGAAGAGATGCACTTCGGCAAGGAGCACGGGGCTTGCGCGGTGTTCTTCCGCGGGCATGAGCACGGGATGATTCTCGCCGACCCTTACTTCTTTCCCGTCTACGCGGAGGCGGAGAGGCTCGGCCTCCCCATTGCGGTGCACGCCGCGGCGGGAGACTTCGGCGCGATGGATCTGGTCGACCGCAGCTTTGGTCTGCAGACGTTCAAGTTCCCGACTGTGGGAGCGTTCAGCGATCTGGTTCTCCATCGCGTTCCCGAGAAGTTCCCTGATCTCAGCTGGGCGTTCATCGAGGTAACTTCGCAGTGGCTGCCCTACGTGATGAACGACCTTGTTCTCCGCTCCAGCCGCTTCGCCGACGGGGCTTTCCCGCGCGACGCACAGCTGATGGAGGAGTACCGCCTCTACGTCGGCTGCCAGACGATCGACGATCTCGGGTACGTGATCGACCGCGTCGGCGACGATCATCTCGTCATCGGCACCGACTACGGGCACGCGGACACGACTGCGGAGATCGACGCTCTCAGCAAGCTGGCCGGCGACGGGAAGGTCTCGGCGGAGTCAACGCGGAAGATCCTCAACGACAACCCGAAGCGGTTGTACGGGTTGTAGGGGCGCGGCTGGGCGGCTAGCGGCCTTCGGCTGCGCGCATTTCCGCTATGTAGTCTGCGAAGGCTTCGGCGATCGTGTATTCGGGAGTCCAGTCGAGCATCGCTTTCGCGCGCGAGATGTCTAGGGGGGTTGTCGCCGACGGGACAGGCTTGTCGGACGGCTCTACGCGCACGTTGAGGTTCGGGAGCACGGCTCGGACAGCGTCGGCCATCTCTTCGAAAGTAGTGATGTAGCCGTTGCCGGCGTTGAACGCGGCTACGCCGGATACGGGCGCTGTCGCCGCGCGGCGGATCAGGCGGCCCAGGTCTTTGCAGTACACGTATTCGAACGCCCGCCCGCGGATCGCCGGCACGACGAGGGGCTCTCCGGCGAGTCCCGCCTCCACCAGGCTATGCACGGTCATTCCTCCGCCGGAGCCGCCGCGGAAGCGCCCGTATCCGAACACGTTGGAGGGGCGCACGAATACGAGTTCGAAGCCGTAGTGAGCCGCGTACGCCTGCGCGATGTGTTCGTTCGCCACTTTCGACGCCGAGTAGGGGTTGCCTTCGCCGGCTCGGGGGTAGTCTTCCGTGATTGCGGCGCTGGCCTCTGATCTGCGGTCGTAGACGCCGTAGGTGCTGACGTGGACGAACCGGCGCACGCCGGCGAGCCGCGCGGCCTCGAGCGTGTTGATCGTTCCCTGAACGTTGATCTGCATTCCGGCGTAGATGGGGTTGCCGGCGCTGTTGCCGATGAGCCCGGCGGTGTGGACGACGATGTCCGGCTTGTGCTCCAGCATCGCTCCGACGAGCGCGGGCAGGTCCCGCAGGTCGCCCTGGATTGTCGTGTTCGAGGCGTGGTCTCCCAGTTTGGCGCGGATGTATGCGGCGTCTGGGCGGGCGTCGAAGACGACTGTTGGGTCTCCCTGCGCCAGCGCTTCGCGCGCGTACGCCGTTCCGACGAGTCCTGCTCCGGTGATGAGGCTGGTCATAGCGTTTGCTCCTTGTGGTCGCCGCAGGGCGCGGCTCCGGCGCATTGTATGGGAAACGAGGCAGGGCGGGGAGCGGACGATAGTGGGCGGGAGCAGGCTCTCGCGCCTGGACAAGCGCCGGAGGGGGCGTAGGGCGCGCTTCCGCGATGCCGGGCTCTGGCGCAGCCTGAGCAGGCGGCCTGCCTAATTTGGTCTAAAATTTGGAAATTCGCTAGTAATCGGCGTAGTCTGGCGGCGGCGCGTCCGGTAGCCCTGATTCGCGCTTGCTGTCGCCGGGGCGCGGGAGGCGGGTTTATGAATACGTGCAAGGCTGCAGTGTTTGTCGGCGCAAACAGGCCCCTGGAGATTCAGGATTTTCCCCTGCTGCCGGCGGAGCCCGGCGGCGCGCTGGTGCAGATGCGGATGGCCGCGATCTGCGGCACGGACGCGCACGCCGCCCATCTCGATGCGACGCCATCCCCGATGATCTTCGGGCATGAGAACGTGGGCGTTCTCTCCGAGCTTTCTCCCGATATCACGGTTGATGCGCTTGGCGAGCCGTTGCGGATCGGGGATCGCGTAATTTTCCGCGACGCTCCGTGCGGCCGGTGCTACCGCTGCGCGCTTGGCGAACCCTGCGAGTCGTCGCGCTCGTACGGGATGCTCCGCGCCGACGAGCCTCCGCATCTGCGCGGAGGGTTCGGCCAGTACCTGCAACTCGCCGCTACTCCATGGCTCCTTCGCGTGCCCGACGACGTTTCGACCGAGCGCGCGTTGCTCAGCGTTATCGGCAACCACACGGCGCTCAACGGCATCGAGCGCATCGGCGGCGTCAACGCCGCCGACACTGTCGTCGTGCAAGGCTCCGGGCCCATTGGGATGGGGGCGCTCAACCAGGCGCTGATCGCCGGCGCGGCCCGCGCCATCGTCATCGGGGCGCCGGAGAGCCGCCTCGCCCTCGCCCGCCGCCTCGGCGCGACGGACACGGTCGACCTCGCCGATTTTCCGACTCCGGAGTCGCGCGTCGAGCGGGTGAAGGAGCTCACCGGCGGACGGGGGGCGGATATGACGATCGAGGCGTCTGGCGGGCTCACGGCTTACCAGGAGGGGCTGGAGATGGTTCGCTTCGGCGGGCGCTGCCTCGTGATAGGGCAGTGGACCGATTACGGGCCGCTCCCCTCGAACCCGGCGCTCCTTACGCGCAAGGTTATTCGCGTGCAGGGCGTAGTCTCCGCTGGGCCGCGGCACATCATCCGCTCGCTGCAATCGATGCGAACGATCGTCGACAGGCCGGTCGAGGATCTCATCACGCATCGCTACGCGCTAGCGGATGTGAACGAGGGATTCGAGGCGCACGAACGCCTCGAGGCTATGATTGCAGTCATACTGCCGAACGGCGAACCCGAGGCTTAGGAGGACACCGATGGCGAAAGACGGCTACAAGATTATCGACAGCGATATGCACATTATGGAGCCGCCCGACCTGTGGCAGCGCTACACCGACGCGCGCTACCGCCCGTACGCGCAGGTGGGCGTCACTTCGGAGAATGTCCGCGACCTGCGGACGGTTCACCCGGACGGGAGGCCGTGGGGATCGACTTCGGCGGTCGTTCGCCGGTCGGGGCAGGGCAACCCCAACATCGCCGGCGGCCGCAACTACGAGCGCAACCAGCGGCTCTACGCCAGCCACGCCGCGCGAGGGTGGTCGACCGAGGCGCAGCTCGAGGCGATGGACGTCGAGGGGCTCGATGTCGCCGTGCTGTTCCCGACCCGCGGGCTGCACACGCTTGCTGAGCCGCATATGGAGCCTGGGCTCGCCGCCGCGCTCGCCCGCGCCTACAACGACTGGATGTACGATTTCTGCGAACCCGCTCCCGACCGGCTCATCGGCGCCGCAATGGTGTCGCCGTTCGATATGGACGACGCTGTCGCCGAGGTGAAGCGCGCGGCGAAGGATCTCGGGTTCAGGGCAGTGTTTATGCGCTCCAATCAGATGACCGACAAGCCGTGGCACGATCCGTTCTACGACCCGCTCTGGAGCGCGCTGGAGGAGCACGACATCGCCATCGGCTTCCACGAATCCTCGTCGTCGGGAGCGCGGCAAGTTGGGGAGCATTTCGAGCCGAACTTCATGCTCCGGCGCGTTTTCGCCCAGCCGGTGGAGCAGATGATGGCTCTCGCAAGCTTCTGCGGCGGGGGCGTTCTGGAGCGCCACCCCCGGCTGCGCGCTGCCTTCCTCGAGGCCAACTGCGCGTGGATTCCGTGGCTGCTGTGGCGCCTCGACGAGGCTTACGAGCGAGAGGCGGACGTGTTCACGCCCGAGCTCAAGATGGCTCCTACCGAGTACTTCAAGCGGCAGTGCTGGGTCTCTGTCGAGCCGGACGAGGAGCCCGCGAAGTACGCCATCGATTGGGTCGGCAGCGACAAGATGGTGTTCTCCACCGACTACCCGCACGGAGACTCCAAGTATCCGGAGGCGGTTTCCAGTTTCCTTGCGCTCGGCGGCGTCTCCGACGGCGACAAGCGCAAGATTCTGTGGGACAACTGCGCAAGCCTCGGTAGTGTCTCTCTTTGAATCCGGCAGAGCAGGGGAGCGGAACCAGCATGACCCAGGTCGTTGATAGCCGCATGACCCCGTCGTTGCCGACCGCCACGGTCGTGCGTAGACTGTCGCCGGTTGTCAAGTACTTTGCGTAGGAGGGTGTAGGTATGCCGATAGGACCGAAAGGCGAGCGTAGACCAGTCAACCCAATCGAGTCGGGCATCATGGTGGCGCGGATCGCCACGGGCGACATCGAGGAGGAGTACGTTGAGCGACCTAAGCAGGCTCCCAACAGGGCGAAGGGCGGCAAGCGGGGAGGCAAGCAACGCGCTGACTCGCTGACCCCGGAGCGACGGTCAGAGATTGCAAGGGACGCCGCCAATGCCCGCTGGCGCAATGGGCATGACTCACCCAAAGACCATTCTCCAGCAGGCGACGAGTAATGGCCAGCCGAACGTTCCGCGACATCCTAAACGAACTGGACGGCAACGCGACGAGTACTGTTGAGAAAGGCGCTGCTTTCGAACGGCTGGTTAAGGCGTTCTTGGAGTTGGACAAAAGGCAGGCTGATCGATTCGATCGGGTATGGATGTGGGCGGATTGGCCTGGCAATGGGGGCAGGCACGACACTGGCATAGATCTGGTCGCCAGGGAGCGGAACGGCGGCGACCTAGTAGCCATCCAGTGCAAATTCTACCGCGAAGACCACCCGATAGATATGGCTCAACTCAATAAGTTCCTGACAGCCTACGGCGAGATTCAGTTCGCCAGCGGAATTCTGGTTGCTACAACCCACAAATGGACTCGCACCGCTGATAGAGCCATCCAGGAGCGCCGTAGTAAGCCGGTAGAGCGCTGGGGCCCGGACGCTTTCGAGCAATCGTCCATTGACTGGGCAACCTTCGACCCGGATAACCCTCGTGCCCTCGTAAGGCGCCCCACGAAGGAGATAAGGCCTTACCAGCAGGAAGCCCTCGATGCGGTCATTGATGGCTTGAGCCAAGAAGATCGCGGCAAGCTGATTATGGCCTGCGGCTCCGGTAAGACTTTCACTGCATTGCGAATTGCGGAGCAGCGAGTGGGCGTTGGCGGAACCGTGCTCTTCCTCACGCCATCAATCTCTCTGTTGTCCCAGTCCCTGTTAGATTGGGCTAACGATGCCGATGTTCCGCTCAGGACTTTCGCCGTCTGCTCGGATACGAGAGTCGGTCAGCGCCCAGACGATGCGGATGACATATCCCCTTACGATTTGGCTTTTCCTGCTTCCACCGATGTCGGCAAGTTGATGGAACGCATAAAGAGGATTGACCGATCGAACTGCATGACTGCTATATTCTGCACCTATCAGTCTCTTGACGTGATTAACGAAGCACAGCAAACCGGGCTGCCTTCATTTGGCCTTGTCATCTGCGACGAGGCTCACCGCACTACCGGAGTCAGCCTCCAGGGCAAGTCTGAATCCAGTTTCCAGCGCATCCACGATGACGACGTCATAGCAGCCCAAAAGCGGTTGTACATGACTGCTACGCCGCGCATATACGGCGATAGAGCCAAGCGGAAAGCCAATGAGAGCAGGCTCACGATAGCCTCTATGGACAACGAGGAGTTGTATGGGAAGGAGCTTCACCGCCTCGGCTTCGGGCGCGCCATCGAACTGGGCATACTCTCACCCTACAAGGTCGTCATCTTCAACGTTGACCAAGATCAAGTGGCATTGACCCATAACGACACTCTTTCCGACAGCTCTAACCAAGTCAAACTAGACGACGTCACACGGATGGTGGGATGCTGGAACGGGCTAGGCAAAAGAGGTTCTTCAAGCTCGGACTTCTCCGAAGACCCTCAGCCAGCCAAACGCGCTGTCGCCTTCAGCAACCGGATTGATGCGTCCAAGCTGTTTACCGATTACTTTCCCAAAGCCGTCGAAGTTTGCATCCGCTCGGGACAAGGCGTCGAGAATCTGCTGAGATGCGAAGTGAACCATGTGGATGGAACTCAAAACGCCTTGCAGCGCGCTGAGCACTTGGCGTGGCTGCGCGCTGATGCGGAAGAGGGCGTATGCAAGGTGCTTTCCAACGCCCGCTGCCTGACCGAGGGCATCGACGTTCCCGCGCTGGACGCTGTGCTGTTTCTCCACCCGCGCAAATCGGATATCGACGTGGTTCAGGCCGTGGGGCGGGTGATGCGAAAAGCCGAGGGCAAGCAGTTCGGCTACATCATACTGCCCATCGCCCAGGCGCCTAATGAAACTGCCCAAGAGACCGTCAACAGCAGCGCGTACAGGGCGGTATGGCAGGTCATCAACGCCATCAGCGCCCACGACGACCGATTCGAGGCTCAGATCAATCAGCTGTCTCTGGCTCGCGACAACCCATCGCCGGAACCCGGACCGAACACTGGCGAAATCGGCATAGGAGAGAACGGGCTTCCCGTTGATAACGGTAAGAACAGCGAACAGACATCGTTCATCGACATAATCTTCGAAGGCTCCGCCGAACTGCGCGACGCCGTCATGGCCAAGATCGTGGACAAATACGCCGATCCCGGCTACTGGGAAAAGTGGGCTGTTGATGTCCGTGGAATCGCCGAACGCCACGAATCGCGCATCCGCGCATTGCTCAACAAGCCTGAAAGCGACGCTCGCCCAGCATTCGACAACTTCCTTAGCGGCATCCGGCACAGCCTGAACGATGGCGTAACCGAGGGCGAGGCTATCGGGATGTTGTCCCAACATCTCATCACCAAGCCAGTGCTCGACGCATTGTTCGAGGACTACTCCTTCGTCCAGCGCAACCCGGTGTCATTAGCTATGCAGGGTACGCTCGGAGTGCTGGAAGAGTGCGGACTGGAGAAGGAGACTGAGGGTCTGGAGAACTTCTACAGGGACGTCCGCATCCGCGTTCAGGGCATCACCGATGCTATAGGCAAGCAGAAGGTCATTGCAGAGCTTTACCAGCGATTCTTCAAGCTGGCGTTGCCTCAGACCGCCTCCCGCCTGGGCATAGTCTATACCCCGGTGGAAGTAGTCGATTACATTATCCGCAGTGTGGAAGACGTATTAAATCGGGAGTTCGAGGTCTCAGTCAGCGACGAGTGCGTCCATGTCTTGGACCCATTTGTTGGCACGGGGACATTCATCACCCGCCTTTTACGGAGCGGTCTGATTCGCCCTGAAGACCTGAAGCGGAAGTATGAGCAAGAGATCCACGCCAACGAAGTGATGCTCCTAGCTTACTATGTCGCCGCCATCAACATCGAATCGACTTGGCACGACTTGGCTAACCAGGTCGAATACCAGCCCTTCAACGGAATCATCCTGACCGACACCTTCCAATCCAACGAAGCAGAAACTCCGATGGACGAGTTTCTCTTCCCCAGCAACAGTGAGCGCATCCGGCAACAACGGGAGCTGAACATACGGGTAATCATCGGCAACCCGCCGTGGTCTGCCACCAACAACCGTGCATACCCCACGATAGACAGCCGGGTGCAGCAGCGCTACGCCGCGCTATCGGCGACGAAGCATCTGTCCGCCCTGTATGACCCTTACGTGAAGGCCATACGGATGGCTTCCGACCGGATCCATAGCCAGGACAAGGGAGGCGTTGTGGCGTTCGTCGTCAACGGCGGGTTCATCGACGCCAACGCTTTCGACGGCTTCCGCAAGGCGGTGGTCGAGGAGTTCCACGCCGTCTACTGCTTCAACCTTAGGGGCGACGCAAGGACGTCAGGGGATAAACGCCAGCGAGAAGGAGGGGGGGTATTCGATCAGGAAAGCCGGGCAGGAGTAGCCATTCTGCTGCTGGTGAAGAAACCGGGGGAGTCCAACGGCGCGACCATTTACTACCGCGACATCGGCGACTACCTCAATCGAGAGGAGAAGCTGAAGATACTAGCTGACTCCCGGCTGACCACTACCGAATGGCAGGTTATCACGCCCAACGAACACGGCGACTGGATTAGCCAGCGCAACGAAGCCTTCGCAGCTTTCCGACCGCTCGTTTCCGATGCCCCTGGGAACGATTTAGCTCCGATATTCAAGAGCAAAACACTGGGCTTGGTAACGGCCAGAGACGCTTGGTGCTTCAACTCCTCCCTACAAACCCTCCGAAGCAATATCGAGAACAGCATTGCCTACTACAACGACAGGGTGAGAGCGTTCCAAGAAACCAACCCCACGGGCAAGACTGTTGACCTGCATGAGAAGGCTAAAGCGTTTGTGGGTAACACCCCTGAGCACTTTCACTGGGATGCCAAGAATCACCGGCATCTAGCGACCGGTCGTAACTACGAGGTGGATAACGCAGGATTCAGGATCGGCTCTTACCGCCCATTCTTCAAGCAGCGCCTCTATTTCAACCCGGAGATGAACAACAGCATCCGCGACTTCCCGAACTTGTATCCCTCCCCAGATGTCGAAATCCGAGGAATCAACTTTACCAGAGAAGGCGCGAGCGCACAGTTCCACGCTTTGATGACCGACGCCATACCGGATTTACACCTCACTGGTGACACGACTCACCTGCCCAGTCACATCTATACCCCCCCCCCCCCCCCTCAATTGGTCTAAACCTGGGAATCTACCTCACGGGGTCAGGCTCGACAGTTCACTTCTCGACTCTGATGACCGACGCCATAACCGACAGTGGACTGACCAGCGGCAACGGAGCCAGCCCGTACCTCGCTCGGTGGACTTACCTGCTCCACCAGATCGGGGGTATCTTTGAGTACGAACGAGTCAGCAACATCAACCCCCAAGCCGTAGTCGAATTCCAGTCCCACTACGACGATCAGGAAATCGCCGATGATGACCTGTTCTACTACACCTACGGCATCCTCCACTCCCCACAGTACCGCCAAGCCTTCGCCGCCGACCTTTCCAAGACCACCGCTCGCATCCCGATGGCGCCGACTCACGCCGACTTCCGCGCCTTTGTCATCGCTGGCAGGGAGCTGGCGGATTTACACCTTCACTACGAAACAGTAAATCCCTACCCACTGACGGAAACCTATGGCCCCGGTTATGACCCCAACGACCCTAAATCCTTCCGCGTGGAAAAGATGGTCTATGGAGGCCGAGCCACCAACCCGAACAAGTCGCAGATAGTCTGCAATGCCCATATCACCTTGAGCGGCATCCCCGAACAGGCTCACGAGTATCGCTTAGGGAGCCGCTCGGCTCTGGATTGGCTGATTGACCGCTACATGGTGCGCACTGATAAACAGAGCGGCATAACCAACGACCCCAACGATTGGGCAACCGAGCACGGCGACCCGCGCTATATCATCGACCTAGTGAAGCGGGTAACAGCAGTGAGCCTTCGGACGGTGGAGATAGTGCGCAATTTGCCATACCTGCACTTTGATGATGAAGCGGAATCGCAGAATGGCTAATTTGGCGCATTTCGACCGTCAATAATGCTTGACATCATAGCCGATAAATGCTAGATTTCGGCTATGGTAAATCGCATCGCAAGGGACAAGCAGACTCGCATTATCAGGATGCTGGTGGAGGGCAGTTCAATGCGGTCTATCACGCGCATTGAACAATGCTCAATCAATACGGTAACCCGCCTAATCGAGTACGCAGGAGAAGCCTGCCTCGATTTCCATAAAGAGCACGTTCGTGATGTTCCATCTCGGCGAGTTCAATGCGATGAAATGTGGGGTTACCTGTACGCCAAGCGTCGCAACGTAGCAAGAGCAATTGCAGCGCCGGATGCAGCAGGCGATGTTTGGACGTGGACAGCCATAGATTCCGATTCCAAGCTCCTTATCTCGTGGGTGGTGAGCACGTCGCGGGACGGCGCAACAGCGTTGGAGTTCATGGACGATCTGCGGGAACGGACGATAGACCGCTTCCAGCTCACCACGGATGGCCTTGCCGTTTACCCCGAGGCGGTAGAGGGCGCATTCGGCGGGAATATCGACTACGCCCAGCTCATCAAACTCTACATCGACACCCCTCAGGAAGAGGCTCGGCGTTACTCGCCCTCGATATGCACTGGGGTGCGCCCCCACATCGTCGTTGGGAATCCCGACCCCACTGAGATCAGCACCTCCTACGTGGAGCGTCACAACCTGACGATGCGGATGAGCCTGCGCCGGTTCACCAGACTGACCAACGCGTTCAGCAAGAAGTTCGAGAATCACTGCCACGCGCAGGCGCTCTACTTCGTCTACTACAACTGGTGCCGCCCGCACACGTCCCTGAGCAAGCCCTACCAGACAACGCCTGCGATGGCGGCGGGACTGACCGACAGGGTCTACAGCGTGGGATGGCTGTCAGACCTCGTGTCCGCCCAGTACCCTGACCCCGGACCTCGCGGGACGTATCGCCCGCGCACGCCCAAAAACCCGTGATTTCAAACGGAGACACTACCCAAGCCTCTACAACCTCGTAAGCGTCACAGCCGTCGTGTAGGCTGTGCGCGGAGATGCGGCCGCGCACAGCGCGCAGCATTTAGCCTTGTAAGGAGAGAGCCATGACTACCGTCCAGACCGAGACCGCGTTGGATCGTTTCATCGCCAGGACGCGCGAGCTCTTCGCCAGCGAACCGGACGAGGAGAAGTGCTGGACGCAGCTCGCCCCCGCGCTTCAGGAGCTTCTCGCCGACCGCGAGACGCAGGAGGCGGCGAAGCGTTGGCCCGTCAACGTCTTCACCGACCGCGCGGAGAACCTCCTCTTCTACGAGGATCCGGACTTCGGGTTCGTCGTCAACGGGCTCAAGCGCGACCCTACTTCCGCGCCCGTCAGGACCACCCAGGACTCCAAGTGGCGCGGCATCCACGACCACGCGCACATCTACACGCTCTACGGCGTGCTCGTCGGCCACGAGATGATCGAGCGTTACGTTCCCGCCGAGGGCGCCGAGCGCAGAGACGACTACGTGAAGATTGAGCAGGTGGGGAACTTCAAGGTCGAGCCGGGCGCCGTCGATCTTGTGCGTCCCTACGAGATTCACGCGGAGCGCAGCCTCGGCGAGGAGACGGTTGCCGTCATCATCCGCAGCGAGAAGTCGGGCGACTTCCTGCAAGGGCGCTACAACTATGAGACGGGGGCGTACTGGCAGGGCTACGGTCCGCGCCAGCGGGAAGTCGAGATGTTCGGGTAGCCGGGCGTCGCGCTTCAGGCGGCGCGGTCGAGGTGCTTCCGCAAGCGGAGCGCGCCGCCTCCGTTAGCGAAAGGGAAGCAGCGGAGTCCCTCTCCCAGCGCGTTTGGGAGAGGGACTCCGGCGTCTTGGGCAGGGGAAGAGCGGGCAAGACGGCAGAACCGCGGCAGGCGCAGACTCGCCGTTTGTGCGTCGGCGGCTGTGTGCGATAGGCTCGACTCATCTTGCTAGTTGCGAGGGAGGTATCCCCATGGTAATGCAGGGCACCGATATGAAAGTCGCTGAAACCCCAGCCAGCGGCCTCCAGGACTTCCGCATCCCCGACGCCTACGAAGACTGGCTCGAGAGCGAAGGCGTGATGGTGCACAAGACCTACTACGTCCCCAACTGGCACGAGGTCGAGGTCGGCCCGTGGGAGCGCAAGGGCGGACACGGAGCCGTCATCCACATCGACAACCCCCATATGCCCAACGACCTCCACGTCGTCGACATCGCCCCAGGCGGCAAGTCCGAGCCCGAGCATCATCTCTACGAGATCAACTTCTACATCGTCCAGGGCAGAGGCGCCACAACCGTCTGGATGGACGAGGACAGCAAGCAAACCTTCGAGTGGAAAGCCGGCTCCCTCTTCACCATCCCCCTCAACGCCTGGCACCAGCACTTCAACGGCTCCGGCGACGAGAAGGTCCGCTATATGGCCACCACCAACGCCCCGCCCATGATGCGCCTCTTCCGCGACCCCGACTTCATCTTCAACAACGACTTTATGTTCCGCTCCCGCTACTCCGACGACGAGACGTACTTCTCCGGCAACGGAACGCTCTACAACAAGCGCATCTGGGAAACCAACTTCATCCCCAACGCCCCCGACATGGCGCTCTACGGCTGGAAGGAGCGCGGAGCCGGCGGCATCAACGCGATGCTCCAGATGGGCAAGAACGATATGGGCAACCACATCTCCGAGTTCCCCATCGGCACCTACAAGAAGGCGCACCGGCACGGCCCCGGAGCCCACCTCTTCCTCCTCAGCGGCGACGCCGGCTTCTCCCTGCTGTGGACCAAGCCCGACCGCTCCGATATGGTCAAGTGCGACTGGCAGCTGGGCAGCATCGTCATCATCCCGGGCGACGGGACGTATCACCAGCACTTCAACTCCGGGACCAAGCGCGCTCGCTATATGGCGTTGCGCGACGGTAAGGGCGGGTTCATCGCGCCCAACGCGCCGGTGGGCGGCGACGTCTCCATCAAGGAAGGCGGGATGCAGATCGAGTACGAGGACGAAGACCGCGAGATTCACGAGATCTTCGAGGCCGAGCTTGCCAAGTCTGGCGCGCAGTGCAACATGAAGGCGTTCATCCCCTACTGCACCGGCGTCGCAGGCGTCACCGACGAGCGCCAAACCTAGATGGGGCGGAGCGCGGGGCAGGGGGAGGCGTGTGTCTGCGCAGGAGCGTCGCCGCGCGTGTCCCGCTGTGCGTGGAGCGCCGAACTAGCGATACGCCCTCCTTCTGGGGGGCGGGGATGGCCGATGAAAGCATGAAGTACCAGGGCAAGGTTGAGTTCGAGGCTGCGCCGCTTACGGTGTGGGACACTGTGCTCGATATGGAGCAGTTCGTCGCCTGCTTTCCGGGCGTCAACGATATCGTGATGATCGACGACCGCACTTTCGAGGGCGGGATGAAGGCGCAGGTCGGGCCCGTTGGCGGGGAGTTCTCCTTCCGCGCCCAGATCGTGGAGTCAGACCCGCCTGCGCGGCTCCGCGCGGAGGTCGTCGGCGAGGATTCGCTCACGAAAAGCTCGATGACCGCCGATATCGAGATGAGCCTCGCCCCGCTCGACGGCGAACGCGCGCAGCTGGAGTATCGCTCTGAGGTGCGCATCAAGGGGAGGCTCGGCATCGTTGGCGATATGATTATCAGGGCGACAGGCGCGCAGGTGATCGAGGAGTTCTTCCGGCGCCTGCGCGAGCGCGTCGAGGCTCCCGACGCCGGAAAGGACGGCTGAGCCCGCTATGACCGAGCGCCGCGTGTACGATGTTATCGTCGTTGGGGGCGGATCCGCCGGCTGCGCGATCGCCGCACGGCTTAGCGAAGACCCCGGCCGCCGCGTGCTTCTCCTGGAGGCGGGGCCGGATCCGCAGCCGCAACCTCCGGAGATCGCAAGCGGCGATCGCGCGGCGCGCGTCGTCCTTGAGTCGCCCTACGTCGTTCTGTACGAGACGGAGCGGGCAAGCGGCGACGGCGCTTTCTACAACGTAAGCGGACGGGTGATGGGCGGCGGCTCCTCGGTGAACGCGATGGCTGTCGTTCGCCCCACGCGCTACGACCTCGATACGTGGGCGGCCCTCGGCAATCCCGGATGGTCGTACGACGACTGCTTGCCGATCCTCAAGCGCATCGAGACCGACGCCGACTACGGCGGCGAGGATATCCACGGCGGCGACGGCCCCCTCTACGCGAAGCGGGTATTCCGGCTCGATATGCAGGCCGATGAGCCGGTGCAGGCGTTCATCGATCGCGCGGTGAGCATGGGGCTGCCCATCTGCCCCGACCTCAACGTTCCCGACCCTTTCGGCGTCTGCGGGTCGGCGTACAACGTTAAGGACGGCGTTCGGCAGTCCACGGTTGTCGCGTACCTCGATCCTGCGCGGGGACGCCCGAATCTCGATATCGTCGCCGGGGCGCCCGTTCAGGAGCTGCGGTTCGCGGGCGGACGCGTCGCCGAGGTCGTCTACCGCCAGGGGAGCAGGCTCGCCTCCGCGGCGGCGGAGCGGGTCGTTCTCAGCGCCGGCGTCTACCACAGCCCGCAGGCGCTCACGCTCTCGGGAGTGGGGCGCGAGGAGGAGCTGCGCCGCCTCGGCATTGCGCCGGCGCTCGTTCGGGAGGGCGTCGGCGAGAACTATCAGGATCACGCAACGCTCACGATGACTTACGAGGGACGCGCCGAGTTCGACCCCGAGTGGGTGATTCCGCGCTTCCGGCTTATGTACAAGAGCGACCCCGCGCTGCCGTGCGGCAACTTCCACATCTTTCAGCGCCCGCCGACTGTCGTCGAGGGAATCAAGCGGATGATGCCGGTGTCCGCGAACCTTATCGAGCAGCGGGCGCGCGGCAGCATACGCTTCAACAGCGCGGATCCCGACGATCTTCCCCAGATAATCGACGCGATGCTTCAGCATCCCGACGACCTGAAGGCAATGCTTAGCGCGATGGAGTTCATCCACGAGCTCGTCAGCGACGAGTCGATGGAGGCGTACTACGGGCCGTTGCTCTCTCCCTCCGACAGCGAGGACTGGGCCGAGTTCGCCCGCGGCGCTCACGCCTCGTACCATCACGGCGCAGGCACGTGCAAGATGGGGCCCGCGACCGATCCGATGGCGGTGGTGGACAGCAATCTCAAGGTTCACGGCGTCGACAACCTGTACGTCGCCGACGCGTCGGTTATGCCCACGATTCCTCACGCCAACACGAACGTCTCGGCGATTATGATTGGCGAACGGCTCTCGGACATCATCAAGGCCGAGGATTAGAGACAGCGCCCGCGCGACAAGACGCGAGACAAAGAAGGAGGCTACGTATGGTTACAGACGCTAGCGCCGCTCCACGGACATCGACGTTCTCCATCAAGGGGCCGTACCTGTCCGCCGGCAGGATCAACATCGATCTCGCCCGCACCGATCTGCTGTGGCTCAGCCTCAAGGTCAACGCGGAGGGCGGCGAGAACGCGGTTCACGCCCATACGGACGAAGATCACGCGTTCATCGTTCTCGAGGGCGAGGTTACGTTCTTCGACGAGAACGGGGAGGGGAAGACGCTCTCGCAGTACGAGGGCATTATGATTCCGAAAGGCGCGTACTACCGGTACCTCAACACGGGAGGACGCAACCTGTTCCTCCTGAGGGTTGGCGCTCAGATGCAGCGCAGCGGCGTCACCCGCATCACGCCCGGCGGCGCCGAGATTCCCGGCGATTCTCCGGAGAACCACCACGTCGATCCCGTCGCCGTCGAGGGCAAGAGCTTCGGCGCGGGGTAACCGCTCGCGCTCCTGTTGCGGCGGACGCAAGCGAGCGCCCTCGCTAAGCGGGGCGCGCCGGCGCTTCTTCGCTTAGCGGGCTTGGCTTAGCAGGCTCGCTTGGCGGGGGAAGGGCGCCGTTTGGGTTAGAATCGCTGTCGTGATTATCGATGTCCACGGGCACTATACGACTGCGCCCCCGCAGCTGCGGGAGTGGCGCGCCCGGCAGATACGGAGCGCCGGCAGGCCGTTCACCGAGCCTCTGCGAATCAGCGACGACGAGCTGCGCGAGAGTATCGAGAACGGTCAGCTGAGACTGCAGCGCGCCCGCGGAACAGACCTCGCCCTCTTCTCTCCCACGGCGGGCGGCATGGCCCACCACTACGGCGATGCGCGCACCAGCCTCGAATGGACGCGCACAGTCAACGACCTCGTCCACCGCGTCTGCGCGCTGTATCCCGACAACTTCATCGGCGTGTGCCAGCTCCCGCAGTCGCCGGGCGTCTCCCCATCCGAATGCGTCGCCGAGCTCGACCGCTGCGTCAACGAGCTGGGATTCGTCGGCTGCAACCTCAACCCCGACCCGACCGACGGCTACTGGACAGATCCGCCTCTCACCGACAGGTGGTGGCACGGCCTCTACGAGCGAATGATGGAGCTGGAAGTTCCCGCGATGGTCCACGTTAGTATGTCGTGCAATCCGAACTTCCACGGCACGGGCGCGCACTACCTCAACGGCGACACCGCCGCCTTCATGCAATTCCTCACGTCCGACCTGTTCGCGGATTTCCCCACGCTGAGGTTCATCCTGCCCCATGGAGGCGGGGCGGTTCCCTTCCACTGGGGGCGCTACCGGGGCATCGCGCAGGATATGGGGCGTCCTCCGCTGGACGAGCTGCTCCTCGGCAACCTCTACTTCGACACCTGCGTCTACCATCAGGCCGGCGTCGACCTGCTTGTGCAGGTGATGGGCGCGGACAACGTGATATTCGCCTCGGAGATGATCGGCGCTGTCCGAGGCGTCGATTCGCTCACCGGGCGCTATTTCGACGACACCAAGCCGTACATCGACGCCGTTCCCGGCATCGCCGAGGCGGACAAGCGCAAGATCTTCCAGGACAACGCGCTGACGGCGTACCCGCGGCTGCGCTCCCGCCTCGCCGCCGGCTAGCGCTCCCGGCGGCGCCGCCGCCCCCTCAGGCGGACGGCTCAAGCGGGCGGAACAGCGCGATCGCCGTCGTTGCGGTCATAACGGCGCCGAACACGAGGAACGCGGTTCGCGCCGCCGAGGCGACGCGCTCTGCGCTGGCGCCGTCGAGCCCCGGCGCGCCCAGCCCGGAGGCGAAGATCGCCTCGGCGAGGGCGACTCCCACGATCAACCCGATGTAGCGCAGCGTCGGGATGAGCGCCGAAACGGCGCCGACGCGCTCCTGCGGAGCCGCCCGCATAATGACGCTCTGGTTCGGAACCTGGAAGAATGAGCCGCCGAGTCCCGCCACGATGAGCATTCCAGCGATCGCCGGAGCCGGCGTTGTCGGCGTGAGGCTGGCGAACAGGAATAGCGCCGCCGCCGATACGCCTAGCCCGATAGTCGTCGGCGTCTTGGGGCCGATGCGGTCGGACAGTCTGCCGACGAACGGCGGTATGAAGATGAAGACGACGGGGAGGCAGAGCATCAGGAGCCCTGCCTCTATGGGAGTCAGCCCTCGCGACGACAGCAGGTAGAACGGCATCAGGAAGGTTACCGCCATCATCGAGACGCCTGCGGCGAGCATCAGCCCGCTGGAGAACGACAGCGCAGGGTTGCGGAACATCCGCAGGTCGACCACGGGGCTGGCCGTCCGCATAGAGCGCGCGGCGAACGCCGCCGTCGCTCCCGCGCTCATCAGCAGCGCAAGGATGGTTGTTGTCGTCGTCCAGCCGAGCGACGACCCTCGGTTCAGGCCGATGGCCATCAGGGCGAGCGCGGCGAACAGCAGCGCCGCTCCGGTGAAGTCGGTGCGCTTGTCGGACGTCGCCCGCGCGTTGGGGAGGTAGGCTACGGCGATCGCGAACGCGGCGAACCCGAGGGGGGCTCGCGCCCAGAAGATCGACCTCCAGCCGAGCGTGTCGAGGAGCAGACCTCCGAGCGCGGGGCCGGCCATCAGGCCGAATCCTGCGACTGAGGCGAGCATTCCGAGAGCTTTGCCTTTTTCGTTGGCGGGGAATGCGTTCGAGACGAGCCCTACTGAAAGCGACACCATCATTGCGGCGCCGGCTCCCTGCACGGCGCGCAGCGCGACGAGCTCCAGGATTCCGGGCGCGGCTGAGGCAAGCCCGAGGGCGGCGGCGTAGATGAATGCGCCGGAAGCGAAGATGGTTTTGGCGCCGAACTGATCGCCCAGGCGTCCCATCGGGAGCGCCAGCCCTAGGACGACGAGCTGGTATGAGAGGGCGATCCAGACGATCGTTGATGTCGAGGCGCCGAATTCGTCGGCGAGGGAGGGCATCGCGATGGCGACGATCGAGAAATCCGACGTGCCAAGCAGCGTGCTCGCCGCCGCCGCGGCGAGCACGGCCCACTTCGATTGGGAGGCTACCTGTTCGCGGACAGCGGCGATTGGCTACTCCGGGGAAGAGGGGAACATAGACGCAGGAGTCTGCCGCGGCCCGAGGCTCTCGTAGTACTCGTTGGTCTCGGGGATGTAGCGCCCCTGATTGAACCCGCCCGATTTCTCGCTGCGGATAATCACGGCCACTGTTCGCTCGCCCACAGTGTTCTCCGTGTGGATCTCGTAGGGGCGCACGAGGTCGATCTCGCCGGGACCGACGAGCTTGTCCGACTGCAGCTCAATCTCGGCGTAGTTGGGGCGGGAGCGGTCGTCGAGGCGGTTGTAGCGCTCGATGCGCTCGTGGCCGTCGAGCACGCCGTACAGCGTGTAGATGTGCGCGTGGTCGTGGATGCGGGAGCGTACGCCTTGCCTGGCCTGCCCTTTGGTGAGTCCGTTCACTGCGAACCCGAAGTCCGGGTCTTCGTAGAACAGCAGATTCTCCGCCCTGCCGTCGGCGGGGACGCAGTCGGGCCACGATGCGGAGGCCTCAACGACGCTGGGATCGGCGAGGAGCTCAGCGAGGATCGGCGACAGCGCGCGCCAGCGCTTCTCCGGGTCGGGCTCCTGCGCGAAGAGCTCGCGGGCCTGGGCGACGAACCGGTCGAGGGCGTTCTGCGTCCTGGTTTCCACTACCATGGCGTCCTCCTGCGGCGCTGGGCTAGTTCGAGTGTGCGCCTCGCGGGGCGCACAGGTCAAGCGGCTCGGTAGACATCTCGGCCTCGCGGAGACGCCCGCAGCGCGCTAGGCGCGAAGAACGTCGGCGCCGTCGGCGTCTCGGTCGCGCGGAGACGCGCGGCTCGCAAGCGGAAGCAAACGGTCGACGCTGCGGTCGCGGGGACGCCCTGCGCGGCAGGGAGGGGCGTATAGTTCTCTCCAACAATAGCTGCGCCGGCGCTCGGCGCTAGCAACAGGAAACAGGAGGGGCGCATGGACTTCAACCTCGCCGGCAGGGTGGCGATCGTCACCGGAGGAGCGCAGGGGCTTGGCCGCGCGTGCTGCATCGAGCTTGCGAAGCATGGCGCAGACATCGTCGTCGCCGCGCGGCAACCCGAGGAGGTAACGCATGGGCGCAGCCGTCCGCATGCTCCTGTCGACGATGTCGTCGGCGAAGTGCGGAGCCTCGGACGCCAGGCTTTGGGAGTCACCGCCGACGTGCGCGACAGAGAGCAGGTCGACGGCATGGTCGAGCAGACGCTGGCGGAGTTCGGCAGGGTCGACATTCTCGTGAACGTTGTAGGCGGCAGCTGGGGGGAGACGTTCAAGGCGGGGCCGCTTATGGAGCTTACCGAGAGCGACCTGCTGGAGGCTTATCGCGTCAACGTTGTAACGATGTTCCAGTGCAGCGTGGCCGTCGCTCCCATTATGAAGCGTCAGGGCAGGGGGTCGATCATCAACATCGCCTCGATTGCGGGGCGCTCGCCAAGCCCGGACTCCCCGGCCTACGGCGCCGCCAAGGCGGGCGTCATCAATATGACGCTCTCGATGGCTGCGCTCTGGGGGCCGGAGATCCGCGTGAACGTTATCGCCGTCGGCGGCATCGAGACGCCTCACCGGCCTCGCTGGAGCGAGTCGTCCGCCGCTGCCTACGGACCCGGAAGCACATCGGCGCTTGGGCGCCTCGGCAAGCCGGAGGAGCACGCCGGGACAGTCGTCTGGCTTGCCTCCGACTACGCCGGCTACATCACGGGCGAGGTCATCGACGCGAACGGAGGCGCGCGCCGCTAGCGCGTCCGCCTCGCTTGGCGAGAAGCGCGACAGAGGGACGCGGCAGAGGGACAGAGGAGCGTTCGCGCCGCCGGCTGGCGGGGGAAGTCGGCGGCGGATGCTCCGGATTGAGCGCTTCTGTGCGATTCCGCTGGCGGGATGGGGAAGCCGGCAGGGGAATCCTCCGGCCTGTCCGAAACGGCTATGGTAGGGTGCGGCGCCGCTTTAGCGGGCGCGGACGCTCACGCTAGAGAGAGGCGGAACTGCGAGGAATATGACCAGCCGGTTCAGCGCGCTTAGGCATCGGGATTTCCGGCTCTACTGGGTCGGATTCGTCGTTTCTGTGTCCGGGCAGCAGATGCAGTGGATGATCGAGGGATGGCTCATCTACCAGCTGTCCGGCTCGGCGTGGCTGCTGGGAGTGAACGGCGTCGCGCAGATGATCCCCTCGACGACGCTCACCCTGTTCGGCGGCGCGCTCGCCGACAAGTTCGACCAGCGGAAACTCCTCATCGTCGTTCAGCTGCTCTTCATCGTCGTTCTGGGGATTCTTGCGGCTGCGGGCATCCTCGGGCTCCTGACGGCGTGGCATGTGATTGCGGGAGCGTTCGTTCTCTCCGCCATCGGCGCGTTCGAGGGGCCGGCGCGGCAGGCGATGTTCCCGCATCTCGTTCCGCGGGGCGTTATGCCCAGCGCTGTCGCCCTGAACGCCGCCATTCATCCGGGCACGCGTGTTCTCGCGCCGGTGGCGGGCGGGTTCGTGAGCGCGTTCGTGTTCGACGCGGCCGATTCCGCGAGCGTGGCGGGAGGCGTTATCTTCGCGCTGGCGGCCGGAGCGGTCGCCGTGTACGCGGCGATGCTCCTGTGGGTGCGGCTGCCCGCCATCACGCGGGCGCGCGGACGCAGCGTCCTCGGCGATATCGCCGCCGGCGTGAGCTACATCTGGCGCGAGCGCATCTTCAGCTTCCTCATCGGCATCGCCTACTTCAATATGCTCTTCGGATACTCGATGTCTGTGCTCTTCCCTGTATTCGCGAAAGATGTGCTGCGCGTCGGGCCCGAGGGGCTCGGCCTAATGTGGGGAGCGATGGGCGTGGGGAGCGTAACCGGCGTGTTCCTGGCGTCGAGCGCGACGCGTCCGGCGCAGCAGCGGCCCATTCTCGTCGGCGGCACGGTGGCGATGGGCGTGTTTATGGTCGCGTTCGCCGCCTCAACGTCGTACTGGCTCTCGCTCGCGCTCCTGTTCAGCATCGGAACGGGCGCTTCTGTGTACAACGTGGCGGTGCAGACGAACCTGCAGATGCTGGTGGCGAACGAGCTGCGCGGACGGGTTATGGGCATCTGGAGCATGGTGCACACGAGCGTCCGTCCCTCCGGCGAGATGCAGTTCAGCGCCCTCGCGGCGCTGCTGTCGGCGCCGCTTGCCTTCGCCGTCAGCGGAACGATCATCGTTGTGTTCGCCCTTGCTTACGCGCTGCCGCACCGGCAGATGCGCCTGCTTCGCGGCTTGCGCGAAGGCTCCGCTGCCGGCGGCGAGGAGCGAGCGAACTGAGAGTGCGCCGCTCTGCTAGAGTAAGGGGCGCAAAATACGGAATGGAGGAGCCGGTATGACCACTGTCGACCTCAGGGAGGCGGAGCTTCCCGACAAGATGGATCTCTGGGAGGCGGGAGACCCTTACTTCGACTGGATCCAGCGCGAGGGGGTGAAGCGCATCGTCGAGTACAAGTTCGAAGATCTCAACGATGTCGAACTCGGCGATTGGGAGCGCAAGGGAGGAAAGGGCGCCGTCATCAACATCCCCAACGGCTTCCTGCCCAACGACGCGCACCTCGTCGAGATCAAGCCCGGAGGGAAGTCTGAGCCCGAGCGCCATATGTACGAGGAGGTGATGTACGTAGTGTCGGGCAGGGGAGCCACCAGCGTTTGGCTCGACGAAGGGCAGAAGTCGACGTTCGAGTGGGCGGCGGGCAGTCTGCTCGTCATTCCCCTCAACGCCTCGTACCAGCACTTCAACGGCAGCGGCGCGGAGCCTGCGCGCTACGTTTCAATGACCAATGCGCCGCCCGTGATGCGGATGTTCCGGAGCCACGAGTTCGTCTTCGGCAATCCCTTCACGTTCACCGACCGCTTCTCTGGCGAGGACGAGGACTTCTTCAACGGGCAGGGCACACTCTATCGCCGCAAGGGATCCAAGTTCGGAACGATGTGGAAGACCAACTTCGTGCCCAACGCCGACATTATGAAGCTGTGGCAGTACCGCGACCGCGGCGCCGGCGGCATCAACACGCACTTCGACCTTGCGGGAAACGTAACGGGCGCGCACATCTCCGAGTTCCCTGTCGGCACCTACAAGAAGGGGCACCGGCACGGCCCCGGCGCTCACCTCGTCATCCTGGGCGGCGTCGGCTTCTCGATGCTGTGGTGGGACAACGAGGCGAAGAACTACGAGGTCGCCCCGTGGAAGAAGGGGGGGATGGTCATCGTTCCCGCCGACGCGACGTTCCATCAGCACTTCAACACGGGCCCTGAACCCGCGCGCTACCTCGCGCTCCGCAGCGGCGACGGCCAGCCTAGCCAGTGGGGCGAGTCCAACGTCAGCATCAAGGAAGGCGGCATGCAGATCGAGTACGAGGATGAAGACCCGGAGATACACCGCATCTTCGAGTCCGAGCTCGCCTTGCACGGCGCCCCATGCCGTATGAAGGCGTTCATTCCCTACTGCGCTGGCGTCGTCGGCCCCACCAGCGAGCGCGACACCTAGCCTCCCGCGCACAGGCTTCCGGCTCCTCCTCGCTCAGCAGGGCGAGGGGAGGAGTCGGGGCGCCGGGGATTCATCGCGGGCGCCGACGCTGCATCACGCGCACAGGGACGCCGCCTACCCAGCCTCTAGCGTCGGCAGTAATCGCCCGCTGCATCAGGCGCGCAGGCTGTCGGTCTGGCGCCGTTGTCCGGTCAGCGCGCCGCCGCTGCCCCTCTCCCCGCTCGTATGCGCGTACAGGAGAGGCTAGTTGCAGCGGCTCTCGTCAACGCTCGCCAGCACGTTCTCCGCAGCCTTGACCGCCCCCTCAGTCGCCCCGAGCGCGGATTTGGCGACGTCTATCAGCGCCTCCAGCGGCGCAGTCAGGATGTCGAGGCCGAGGGAGGCTGCGCCGCCCGCTATCTCTCCCACGCGGTCGAGGATGCCGCTCAACGAGCCGCCAAGCTCGCTCGGAGCGTCTGTGGCGATCGCCAGGAATCCCTCAGCCCTCTCCAGCCACTCGGTCAGCGTGGCGATGAGCTGCCGCCCTTCTCGAGCCGCCGTTTGCATCGGGCCAACGGCGGCGCAGATCTCCTCCCACGGGATGAGCACGTTGATGACGACGAGAACGACGCCGGCGCCAACCAGGGCCGCCAGCAGGAACCCAGCCGCCGACCCAACAAAGAACGTTCCGATCTTTCCCACGAATCCACACTCCTCTACGCCTGGCGGTTGGCGTCTCGGCTAGTCGTGTCGGCTACAGGCCGACCTCCCGCCACTCAGGCAACTTCGCGCCTGCTCCGGAGAGAATCGTCTCGACATCCGGCTTGCGGGGCACGGAGTCCTTGAACGGGCCGCCTGTGCCCTCGTAGCCCGGGTAGCGGAACTCCTCGATGGGGAGGACGATGATCTCGTTCTCCTCGGGATTCCGCCAAACGTTCAGCGGCTCGCCGCCGTCCTCCACTATGCGCGCCTGCTGGTCGAGCAGCCGCCGGTAGAGGATGATGCCGATGTCCGACACTCCCAGATGCTCGGTCGTGCGGTCGCTGATGGCGCCCTGGATCACCCACGCCGTGATGTCCTGTCCCATCACGTAGTCGCGCTTGATCGTGCCGTCGGGGAAGTACAGCGGCATATCTTCATGCGGCACGGAGTCGGGCTCTGTTTCGCCGTCGGACAGGTGGCGGAACTCGTAGCGGAAGTGCAGCGTGTGCGTGTCGTCGACTGGCACACGGAATTGCAGATTGCTCTGCACACGCAGAATGTTCGGGAAGAGCACGGGATGTCCGATGCGCCAGTGGTCGTCCTGCTCGGTCTCGTCGCCGACGAGCCGGCGCTTGATGACGCCGTAGTCTGTGAGCTCGAACCCTATCTTCTTGTGGTCGGCTCCACGGTTCGATGTGCGGATGTTCCACGCGTTGCGCTCCTCCAGCGGCTTCAGGCGGTTCATCTGCCAGCCTCCCCAGTAGCGGTGCAGCCACTGGAAGTGCAGAGGGTCGAGGGAGTTCTCCTGGCACTGCAGCCAGTTGCACGGTAGCAGGGTGGAGTAGACGTTCTTCACGCCCGGCCACGCCATAATGTCCCATCGCGGCAGCAAGGGCGCGGGCTCCGGCCCCATATACGCGAAGATCAGCCCTCCAAGCTCCTGAACCTTGTATACGCGGATGCGCACCTTCTCCTTGAACTTCGATCCTTCCGGCTCCGACGGCTGATCGACGCACTGCCCGCGCTCGTTGAAGATCCACCCGTGGTACGCGCAGCGGATGCCGTTCGCTTCCGGAACGCCGTAGGAGAGGTTGGCCTTGCGGTGCGCGCAGCTTGGCTCGATCAGGCCGAGCACGCCGCTTGCGTCGCGGTAGAGCACGAGGTCTTCGCCGAGCAGGCGCACTTCTTTCGTTGGGTTGTCGGCGTCGAGCTGCGCGCTTGCCGCGACGGGGTGCCAGTAGCGTCGCATCAGCTCGCCCATCGCCGTGCCGGGCCCGACCTGCGTCAAGCGGTCGTTCATCTCTTTCGACAGCATTGTGGGCCTCCTTGGAGGGAATCCTCGCCAATCATACCAGAGCTGCGGCGCGTATCGCAGAGCTCGCGTTGCGGTCGCCGCGCCCTTAGCGCGGATGTCCCAGCGCGTCGATGAGCCACTCCCTGAGCAGCGCCCGAATCTCGCCGGCGCACTCGCGCAGGCCGTGCCCCGCGCCGGGAAACACGACCAGCCGCTTGGGCTCCGGCGCCCAGGAGAATACCGTCTCCGCGCTCGACAGAGGCAGAACGGCGTCCGCCTCGCCGTGCGCGAGCAGCAACGGCCTGCCGTTCAGCAGCGCCGCGTCTTCGGCGCCCATCGTCTGCGTCGACAGCGCAGCAACCGCCCGCGCGTGCGTCGTGTACCGCGACGCGGATATCACGACTCCGCCGCCGAACGAGTGCCCTACGAGCGCCACGCGCGGGTAGCCGATGTTCGCCATATGCCATACGGCTGCGAGCACGTCCAGCGTCGACTCGTCGAGGTTCGCCGGAAGCCGGTAGTCGACGCGCAATCCGGCGATTCCCTCCGCCGCAAGGCCGACTGCGAGGTCGCGGTACAGTCCATCCGCAGGGCCGGAGAAGCCGCCGCGCGCGCCTCCCGCCCACACGACGCCTACCCCCGCAGGTTCCGGGGGACGGTGCAGAATGCACGCCACATCGCCCCTTGTCGTGCGCAGCGTCAGCCCGTCGCCTGGCTCGCCCTCGGTCGCGGGCGACGCCTCGGCGCCGAGCAGCTCAATTGACATCCGCTCGTACAGCGGAGAGCGCGGGGAATCGTCCGAGCCAAGCACGGCGGCATAGTACGAGAGCGCAGACTAGCGAGTCCACCACCTTCCTATCGCCCGTTCCCTGTCGCGCTATGCTGAAGTTGACCCGCCGCCGTTCAAGCCGCACAATCCCGCCCAGCCAAGCGGGCGTTTCCCGGGAGGTTCCGGGAGCTCCGCAAGGGGGAGACGGGAACGGAGGGAGAGAGGAGCAATCGGCTATGACAGCCATGGTGGACAACCAAGCGTTCGTGCGCCAGCTCATCGACGAGGTGGTGCAGCCGGCGTCCGACCGCGTGATGGAGAGCCGCTACTTCTCTGATCTGCGCTCCGGAGCGCTTACGATGCGCCGCTTGCAGGGATACGCCCTTCAGCACACGTGGTTCAACCGCGCACTCCTGAAGGCGGGCGCAGTCCGCATGATCCGCGCCGCCGACCCGGCGGCGTTCGCCGCCGCGCTCGAGGGCGTCGTCGCGGAGCACGACCACCCCGATCTCTGCCAGCAGTTCGGCGTCAACATCGGGCTCTCCGAGCGCGATTTCGCCGATGTCGTTCCCGTCTACGACGTGCTATGCCACACGAGCGTCATCATCGCCTCGTCGCTCATCAGCGCGTCTCCGCTCGCAGGGCGCACATCCGGGCTCACGAACGAGACCATCGTGCAGCGCTACTCCACAGAGCTCTTCAACTGCCTCCAGCAGGCGCCCTACAACATCCCCGCCGGCGATCTCGAGTTCTTCCGCATCCATGGCGTCGTCGACATCGATCACGCCGCCGACGCCGCCGAGGCGATCGCGGCCGGGATCAGCTCCGACCGCGACCGTCAGCTCGTGTGGGATGCGGCTGAAACGCAGGCGCGCCTCAAACTCGCCAAGTTCGAGGGCATCTACGACGCCTACGCCTAGACTCCAGCCGGGAAAAGGAATCCCCGCGCCCGAGGGCGAGCAGGGGACAAGGAGAACGACCGCAATGCAAGCGCGCAAGATCAGCGAAATCCCCAAGGAGTCGGCCGCCGGCCCGCTCTTCACCAGCGACGACGTAAGCCGGCAGCCGCTCGCCCCCGACAGCAGCGACTTCAACGCAAGCGTCGTCAGCTTCGGCGACGGCGTCCGCAACAAGTTCCACTACCACGAGAGCGACCAGCTCCTGATCGTCACCGAGGGGGCGGGCGTCGTCGCGACGGAGAGCGAACGCGTCGAGGTTGGCGTGGGGGATGTCGTGTTCGCTCCCGCTGGCGAGAAGCACTGGCACGGCGCGCTCCCGGGCGGGTCGTTCGCTCACATCACCGTAACCCGCAAGGGCTCGCAGACCACGCAAACCGAAGAGTAGGGCTATCCCGTCGGGTGATCTGCGTAGTCCAGCTGATAGCTCTCGGTGGAGGGGTGGCGTCCGAGCAGCGGTTCGAGTAGTTCGAGCTGCCGCGCAGAGGGCCCGTCGGCGTCGCTGGAGCGCAGCGGGTCGTCGCTCTCCCACAGCGAGATGAGGAGTCCCTTGCCGCGTTGCGTTCGCATCAGGTAGCAGCCTCCGTAGCCGGGCTGCTTGCGCATCTCGGGGACGACGCTTCGCTCGAACACGCGCTGCGCCTCGGCGAACTCCTCTTCGGTTGCGACGACATCAAACCGTGTAACTCGCGCGCGCATAGCATCCCTCCGCGCTCCTAACCTTATCATCGCGCAGCGCGCCCCCCGCCGCGAGGAGCCGCCCCGACTTCTACGCCGGCGCCCTCCCCAGGCTGCCCGCCTCGGACGGCGGAGCCGCTCCCGCGGACGCTCGCATCGCCCGCTTGACCGCGGGCGCCGGCGGCGCCAAGCTTACGGCGTCTGCTCAAGTGCGCCAAAGGAGGCAGCTATGGCCGAGCGCGTGTGGGAGAAGCACCTCAGTGAAGCCGATCGCGAACACGTCGCCGCCAGCGGCCACCGAGCCAAAGGGTTCGGCTCGCGCCCAGCCCTGCTTATGATCGACCTCTACCGGTGGGTCTTCGGCGACCGGCCGCAGCCGCTTATGGAGGCTGTCAAGACGTGGCCAGGCAGCTGCGGGCTCGCCGCGTGGGAATCGCTCCCTCACATCCAGCGGCTGCTCGCCGCCGCCCGCGAATCGGGAATGCCCGTCGTTCACGTTACCGGCCTCCCGGAAGAGGAATCCGGCATTGCCGGTTGGGCGGCGTCCGGCAAGACGCGCCAGGGTCGCGCCGGCTATATGGGCGGCGGCAGCGTCGATGGCAAGTACGACATCATCCCCGAACTCCAGCCGATCGAAGGCGAAGCGTTCCTCCGAAAGGCCTCGCCGAGCGCCTTCTGGGGCACTCCCATCAACGGACACCTCACCGCGCTGGGCGTCGACACGCTCATCGTGGCTGGCGAGAGCACCAGCGGATGCGTCCGCGCATCGGTCGTCGACGGCTGCACGAGCCGCTACCGAATGGTGGTTGCGGAGGAGTGCGTGTTCGACCGCCACGAAGCTCCCCACGCCATCAACCTGTTCGATATGAACCAGAAGTACGCCGATGTCCTGCCTGTCGACGAGATCATCGAGTGGATGCGCTCCTGGCAGGCGCCCGAGGGCTACGGCGCCGCCGATTAGCAACGCCGGCGTACGCCTCTGCTTGGGCGGAAAGTCTGCCGGCTGACCAGAAAAGGTCGGCGAGGAAAGGATGGAATGATGGGCCGTCTCGACGAGCGCGTGATCATCATTACAGGGGGAGCGGCGGGCATCGGGCGCGCGTTCGCCGACGCCTTCTCGCGCGAGGGCGCCAAGGTCGCGCTCGCCGACATCAACGGGCCGGCGGCGGAGGCCTCCGCCGCCGAGATTAACGCCGCCGGCGGCGACGCGCTGGCCATCTCCGCCGACGTGTCCGATCAGGCGCAGACCGAGGCGATGGCCGCCGAAACCATCGCCCGGTTCGGCAAGATCGACGGCCTCGTGAACAATGCCGCCATTGCTCTCCGCGTTCGCCACACGCGCGCCCCTCTCGAAGAGCTGCCGATCGACGAGTTCGACCGTATGCTCGCGGTCAACCTCAAGGGCGTCTTTCTCTCATCCCGGGCAGTCGTTCCCCATATGAAAGCGCGCGGCTACGGCAAGATCGTCAATATGAGCTCCGGCACGTTCTTCAACGGACGCGAGAACCTCGCCCATTACGTCGCGTCCAAAGGCGGCGTCATCGCCTTCACGCGCGTCCTCGCCCGCGAGGTCGGCGATTGGAGCATCACGGTCAACTCCATCGCCCCCGGGCTCACGGCCAGCGAAACGGAAGAGCACAGCATGGAGGAGTTCGCGCTCCGCGTTCCCAATCGCGCCATCAAGCGCATCGAGACGCCCGACGATCTCGTCGGCGCCGCCCTCTTCTTTATGTCCGCCGAGAGCGACTTCGTCTCCGGGCAGACGCTCGTCGTCGACGGCGGCGTCGCAGTTCACTAGTTCGCAAAGGAGCGCCGTATGGGCAAGCTCGACGGTCGGGTCATCATCGTAACGGGAGGCGCGCAGGGCATCGGGCGCGCGTTCGCCTTGCGCTTCGCTGAAGAGGGCGCGCGCGTCGTCATCGCCGACATCAACGGCCCGGCAGCCGAGCAGACCGCCGCGGAGATCGGCGAGGCGGGCGGCGAGGCGATCGCCGCCCCGACCGATGTCGCAGACCCCGACGCGACGCAGGCGATGGCGCAGGCGGCCATCGAGCGGTGGGGCCGCATCGACGGGCTAGTCAACAACGCGGCGTTCTTCCAGCGTCCCCAGGTCACCCGCGGGACGATTGAAGAGATCAGCCCCGAGGAGTGGGATCGCGTGATGGCGGTGAATGTGCGCGGGCCGTTCCTCTGCTGCCGCGCCGTGCTGCCGCATATGAAAGCGCGCGGCTACGGCAAGATCGTCAACATCAGCTCGGGCACGTTCTTCTCCGGACGCTCGTCCACGCAGTACGTCGCGTCCAAGGGCGCCGTCGTCGGCCTCACGCGCACTCTTGCCCGCGAAGTCGGCGATTTCGGCGTAACCGTCAACTCCATCGCCCCGGGCTCCACCGCCAGCGACCCCGAGCGCGACGAGTCGAACTATCAGGGCCGCGTCCCCGACAGGGCGATCAAGCGCATCGAACGCCCGGCGGATCTCGCCGGCGCCGGCGTCTTCCTGATGTCCTCCGACAGCGACTTTATGACGGGCCAGACGATGATTGTCGACGGCGGCGCCGCCCTCAACTGACAGTCGCGCTGGAGACGCAGCGCGGCTGGTATGCTGTAGGGCCGCAGGACGCGCGCCGAAAGCGCGTCGTCGAACACTTACCGAAGGAGCGCGACTAATGGGAGAGATCGTTTGGGCGGCAGCCTCTGTGCACGCGCCGCAGCTGCTTACCCGTCCGCCGCAGGAAGACCAAGCTCAGCTGCAGGCCGGCATCGACGCTATGGGCGTACTCGGCAAGGAGCTGGACGCCGCTCAGCCCGATGCGCTCGTCCTTATCGGCATCGACCATGTCGAGACGTTCTTCCCGGGCTCCGTGCCTGCGTTCGCAATCATCACCGGCGAAACGGCTACAGCGGAGTTCGCCGGCTACGAGTACAAAGTTCCCATCCACCAGGAGCTCGCGGTCGACCTGCTGAACGGACTCGTAGAGCAGGGCGTCGACCTCGCCTACGCGCATGAGGCGCTGCTTGGCCATGCGTTCGCGGCGCCGCTTGAGTACATCCATCAGGGGCGCCGCATTCCCATCGTCCCGATGTTCGTCAACGTCTACCTGCCGCCGCTCCCCACTGCGCAGCGATGCTTGCAGGTGGGGCAGGCGATGCGCAACGTGTTCGACAAGCGCCTGGAGAAGATCGCCGTCCTCGCCAGCGGCGGGATGTCGCACTACCCCGGCACCTGGAAGTACTTCTACCCCGAGTACGAGTTCGACCACTGGGTGATTCAGGAGCTCGAAGAGGGCAGGGCGGAGTCGTTGCTCGAACTCACCGGCGAGCAGCTCGACGAGGTCGGCAACACCGAGCTGCTCCCCTGGCTCATTATGCTGGGCGCGACCGGGAAGCAGCGAGGCGAGCTGCTCAGCTACCAGCCGACCTCGCACCACGGGCATGGGGTGATGCGCTTCATACCAGACAGGGGAGGGCGCGGTCAGGAGCCTCGCGACATCCCCAAGTTCGGCGGGTTCGAGTTCAAGGGGCAAGGCTACGAGTTCTATAAGTACCCGACTCCCGAGACCTACCCCCTCAACAAGGCGCTGTTCGCGCTCCGCACGAACGAGGAACTCGTGAAGCGGTTCGTCAGGGATATGGACGGCGTCGCCGCCGAGCTCGGCGTAAGCGGCCCGCAGGCTGAGGCGCTGAAGACGATCAGCACGGACGCGCTGGCCAAAGCCGGCGCGCACGGCATTCTGGCGATCACCACGACGCTGGTGATTCAGCGCGCCGCCCGCGAGGCCGGCGTCGAGGTGAACTCCGTGGCCTAGCCGTCGCGCGGCTCTCTCGCCGCGAGCGCCGCCATCGGCGCTCCCGCAACAAGAACGAGCACGAGCGACGGCAGCGCCGCGCGCGCAAAGAACGCCTCCGACGCCGCGCCCCATATCGATGTCGCCAGTGTGCGGAACCCGGTGGGACTGAGAATCAGCGTCGCCGGCAGCTCCTTCATCGTCAGCAGGAACACGAGCGCGGCTCCCGCCCCGATGCCTCGCAGCAGCAGCGGCAACGTGACGAGGCGGAACGCCTGAAACGGCGTCTTCCCCAAGCTCCGCGCCGCCTCTTCCACGCGCGGGCTGACCTGCCGCAGCGCCGCCTGCGTCGATCCCGCCGACGCGGGGATGAACAGCACGACGTACGCCGCAACGAGGAGGAACGTCGTCTGGTAGGCGGGACGCAACACGCCTGCGCCGAAGAACACGAACGCTAGCGCCACCGCCAAACCCGGCAGCGCGAACCCCACGTACGTCAGACGCTCCAGCGCGGAGCTTAGCCAGCCGGGGTGCCGCACGCTCAGCGTCGCGATGGGAACGGCGGCGATCGCCGCCGCCCCGGCCGCAAGCGCCGAAACGTATACGGTGTTCAGCGTGTTCGTCCACAGCAGGTCGAACGGCTCTCCCGTCGCCAGCCCGCGGACAACCCAGTAGAGCAGCAGAGCGATCGGCGCCGCAAGAGACAGTGCGACTACCGCTCCCGCGTACGCCGCCGCCGCCCACCGCCAACGTCCAAGCCGCGTCAGTCCGGGGTTCCGTTGGGTCCCGGGCGTAACGCGATGGTGCGCCGCGGGCCCCCGGCTCCGGCTTTCCGCAACCAGGAGCGCGAGCGCAAGGAACACGAGCGCAAGCGACAACGCCGCCGCGACGCTCCGGTCGAACGCAGTCTCGTACTGAATGAAGATCGACCACGTGAACGTCTCGTATCGCAGCAGCGACACTGCGCCGAAGTCGCTGAGCGTGTACAGCGCCGTCAGCAGCCCGCCGGCGACGATCGCCGGCCTTAGCTGCGGCAGCGTAACGCTCCACAGCGCGCCCCAGGAGCTCCGCCCGAGGCTGCGCGCGGCCTCCTCCATCGATGGGTCGACGCGGCGGAGCGCAGCTTTCACCGGCAGCATCACGTAGGGGAACGAGATGAGCGCAAGCGTGAACGTCGCCCCAGGCAGCCCGTAGATCGACGGGAGGCGGTCGACGCCGAGAGGCTCCAGCATCCCCTGAACGATGCCTCTGGGACCGAGCGACGTAACGACGAGGAGCGCGAACACATAGCTCGGCATCACGAGCGGCAGCGTCAGGAGCGCGGAGAACAGCCTGCGGAATGGCAGGTCGGAGCGGAGCGTCAGCCACGCGAGCGATACTCCGAGCGCGACGCAGATAGCCGTAACGAGCGCCATAAGCAGGGCTGTGCGCGCGAGGATTCCCAGCGTGCGCATAGTGAACAGCACGTCGAGCGCGCCAGTCCCCGAGTCCAGCGTCCGGACGAGGAGGTAGCCGGGCGGCAGCAGCATGAGAAGCCCGATGGCGGCTGCCGGCGCCCAGATGAACGCGGGGGGCAGCCCTCTTGCGCGGGCGTCTGTCGTTCTGATGGGCGAGGCGCGCACGGAGTCAGCTTACATCAACGCGGGCGCTCCGCCGACGCCGCATCCGCGCTGGCGTCGGCGAGCGCCCCTGCGCCGAGAGGATGCCGAACCTACGGAAGCGCTCCGCGCTCGCGGAGCATCGCCGTCGTGCCTTCGAGGTCGGCGAGATCGGCAAGGGCGATATCAGGACGGTTGATCTCCTCCAGCGGAGTCAGCAGGCGGCTCACGTTCACGCCCTCCACGAGCGGGTACTCGTAGGTTGTCCCTGCGAAGTACTGCTGCGCCACCGTAGAGAGAAGGAACGCGACGAACCTCTCGGCGTTGTCCCGATTCTCAGCGGTCTCGAGAACGCCTGCGCCCGAGACCATCACCAGGCTGCCGGGGCCGCCGCCCGGAAGATGGTGATTCCGCGCGGGGAAGTCCTCGCCCTCTTCCGCGACGAACCGGTAGAGGTAGTAGTGGTTGACTAGCCCGATGTCGATCTCGCCCGCCGCCACGGCGGCCACCTGCGGCGTGTTCTTGGGGTACACGGCGACATCGTTCGCGAGCATCCCGTCCACCCACTCGCGGGTCTGCTCTTCGCCCCACATAACCCGCATCCCTGTGAGCATTGTGAGCAGCGACCCGTTGGTCGGCGCCCAGCCGATGCGTCCGCGCCACTTGGGATCGGTAAGGCCGCGCAGGTCGGCCGGCAGCTCGTCCGCGGGCGCTCTCGAGGGGTTGTGAACGAGCACGCGCGCCCTCCCGGACACGCCGGTCCAGCGTCCGGTTCTCGAACGGGCCCACTCGGGAGCGCGCTCGAGGATGCCGGCGGGCAGGGGAGCGAACATCCCCTCGACCGCGCCCAGTCCGCCGGGGTCTTGCGCGTAGAAGACGTCGGCGGGGCTGTTCCTTCCCTCCTCAAGCAGCGTGGCGGCGAGCGACGCCGTGCCGCCGTACTTCACCTGAACGTCGATGCCCGTGGCGTCGGCGAACTGGCGGATGACCGGGTCGACCAGGCTCTCGCTACGGCCAGAGTAGACAACCAGCGAGCCGGACGATTGCTCCATTGGGGGAGGGGGCGGCTGCGGCGTAGGAGTGGCGGTTGGCATAGGCGTGGAAGTGGGCCTGGGCGTGGCAGTGGGCCTGGGCGTGGCAGTGGGGTCGCTCCCGCAGGCGGCCAGCAATCCTCCCGCGAGGACAACCAGCGCCAGCGCTCTGAGCGGCAGAGCGCGCAGATGGGACGATGTTTCGGAGTTAGAGTGTATGCGCATTTAGAGTTCGTGCCTCCTAAGGATAATGCGTAGTATATACAACTCATTAACAATTGGCAAGCCAGCGCCGCGCTTTTCTTGTAAGCGCGTCGATCGGCGCCGTTGAGCCGTAGCCCCCTGCGTTAGGATGAGAAGCCGGCAGGCAGCAGGTTGGGAATGGAGTTCCGTATGGGGTAGGAGACGCCGCACTGCGGACAGGCAAGCGCGCCATCGACGATGTCGTCGCCGCTGGCGCGCTCCACAACGAGCCGCAGCGGCGACTTGTCGTCCGGGCACACGAGCATCTCAGCGAGGTCGCGCCGCATCCTCAGCTCTCCAGTCCTCGCTCCACCAGCAGGCGCAGCACGTCGGAGAGCAGGAAGATGATTATCCCGAGAACGACGGTCATCTGCGCGTGGCCAAGCGCGTTGATCAGGCCTCGCGCCCGACCGCGGCCCTCGCCGCCGGCGCGCCGGCCTCGCCGCCCCACTGCAAGAAAGAACATCCAAGCCGAGAGAGCGACCTTCACGGCGATGACCGCGCCGTACGACGCCGTGGCTGTCGGCTCCGAGATGCGCGCGAAGAAGAGGATCGCGCCCGTAAGCACTAGCGTCCACATCGCGAAAACGACCAGCTGACTGAACTCCACCCCCACGATGCGCCCGGCTTCGGGCGGCAGCGCTCCGCTTCGCATCGCCGGACGCAGCGCGACCCAGTAGAAGATTCCGCCGCCAACCCACGCGACAGCCGCGATGGCGTGCGCCCACCGAACGAGAAGAAGCGCTGTGTCGGCCACCTGTCGAATGCTATGGGATTCGCCATGCTTCGGCAACGACTCCGGCCGGCGCGCGCCGCGCCCCAAAGCGTTCCGCGAGGGGTGATAGCCGCCGGTTTCACTCCGGCTGGCGCGCCGCGGAGCCCCAAGCGGTATGGCGCGAGAGCCGCCCGCTGGCTACAATCGGAGCGTCAGGCAAGCCTGCGCCGGCAAGGCCAAAGGGAACGGAGAACGTATGGCGAGCGTTGCGCTCTACCACTGGGCGAACTGAGGGACGTGCAAGGCGGCGAGGGCGGCGCTCTCGCAGGCAGGCGTCTCCTACGACGCGCGCGACTTCTTCAGGGACCCGCTGTCGCGGGACGAGATTGCCGCTCTCCTCGGCAGCGAGCCGCCCAGCGTCCTCTTCAACCTCAGATCGGCAACCTTCAGGAAGAGCGGCATCGACCCGGACTCCCTCTCCGAAGAGCGTATGCTCGATCTGCTCGCGCAGGAGCCGCGCTACTGGCGCCGTCCCGTGGCGGTTATCGACGGCAAGCTGACGCCCGGCGCGACCTCGAAGCAGCTGCTCGCGGCGCTCGGCGCCTGAATTTTGCGTACTGTCAGCTTCCGCGCGCCGCAGCGCCGCCTGTTCGCTCGCGCTATGCGCGCTATACAAAGGAGCACAACAGCGCCGTGCCTATCAGAGCGCTTCCCCCAGATGTCGCAGCCCGCATCGCCGCTGGCGAGGTCATCGAGCGTCCCGCGTCGGTCGTCAAAGAGCTCGTTGAGAACTCGCTTGACGCGGGCGCGAGCGTCATCGAGATTGAGACGCGGCACGGCGGGCTCGCCGCCATCCGCGTAACCGACAACGGCTGCGGCATACCTCCGGAAGAGATTGCTCTCGCATTCCAGCGGCACGCAACCAGCAAGCTGAGCTCCGTCGACGACCTCGCGAACATCCAGACGCTGGGATTCCGCGGCGAGGCGCTCGCGAGCATCGCCGCCGCCGCAGACGTGACGCTCACTACCCGCGCGCCCGAATCCAACGTCGGCGCGGCGGTCAGGGTCGAGCAGGGCGTGGTTCGCGATCAGCGCCCCGCAAGCTGCGCGCAGGGATCGACTATCGCTGTCGAGGCGCTCTTCTCATCCATCCCTGCGCGCCTCAAATTCATCAAATCCCACGCCGCCGAGACCGCCCGCGTGCGCCAGACAGTCGATCATCTCGCGATGGCCAACCCCACAGTGCGGTTCACCCTCAAGGCCGACGGAAGAACCCAGCTCGCGACGTCGGGCAACGGCAGCTTGCGCGACGTCGTCGCCGCCGTCCACGGCGCGGAGCTTGCGAACGCGATGATCGAGGTCGTGTCCGTCGCCGGCCCCTATCCCGTCAACGGGCTCGTCAGCGCTCCGCAGCACAGCAGGGCGAACCGCACAGGCCTCAGCGCGTTCATCAACAACCGCTGGGTGCAGAACCGCGCCATCAACCAGGCGATAGAAGAATCGTACCGCGGACTCCTTATGGAGGGGCGCTTCCCCATCGCCGTCGTGTTCGTCGATCCGCCGCTCGACGAGGTCGATGTGAACGTGCACCCCAACAAGCGCGAGGTGCGCCTCGCCCGCGACAATGACGTGTTCACGAGCGTGCGCCGCGCCGTGCGCGACGCCCTCCTCAGCGAGTTCCCGGTGGCCGAGGCGCAAGGGCTTGTCTCCGAGGCCGCGCCGGTCGCCCCTCCCTGGGCCGCGCCGATCGCCTCTCCCTGGGCGGAATCGCCGGCGCCCCCCCGATTCGATTTCACCGCCAGCGTCCCGCAGGCGGAATCGACGCCGCTGCCGGAGCCCGCTCCGCCGGAGCCGGACGCCCCCAGCGCCATCCCGGAGAACGCCCGCTCCTCACTGTCCAGCCTCCGTATGCTCGGCCAGATATCGAACACCTACATCGTCGCAGAGGGGCCGGGAGGGATGTACCTCATCGACCAGCACGCCGCTCACGAGTCCATCCTCTACTACCGCCTCCTGCGCCAGTGGGAGCAGAGCGACCCCGCCGTGCAGCCCCTGCTCGAACCGCTCGCCCTCGAGCTCACATCCAGCCAGCTGGACGCGGTCGAAGGCGCTCGCGGCGTGATGGAGCGCTACGGACTCGTGCTCGAACCGTTCGGCGACTCCGTGTGGCTCGTCCGCGCGGCGCCGGCAATGGCGCGCAAGGTGGACATCCCGCGGCTGGTCGCCGAGACGCTTGACGGCTTCCGCTCCGGCGCCGCGGGCGCCGCCACCCACCTCGCCGTCGCCGCGTCGATCGCCTGCCACAGCGCGGTGCGCGCCGGCCAAAGCCTCGAACCCCAGGAGATGGCGGCCCTCGCCGACGCCCTGGCCTCCGAGAGCAACCCGCAGTTCTGCCCCCATGGACGACCTGTGGTCGTGAAAGTCTCCACCCTGTCGCTGGAAAAGCAGTTCGGCAGGACGTGATATGCCCTTCCGGTTGCTTGTCGCCGCGCAGGACGAATCCGCGGAGGCTCGCGTTCGCGAGCTGCTCCGCGGCGCGGACGTCGGCATCGAGCGCGCCGCCTGCTCAGGCGCCGCCGCCTCCCCGAGACAATCGCTGCTGGCGCAAGCGATAGAGACGGCTGCCTCCTGCTCGCGCGACGCCGCCCCCGCCGTGCTCGCATTCGCAAGCGGACTAACCATTCCCGCGCTCGGGCATAGCTGGCCCGACCTTATCGCTCCGCCGAACGCGGCGCGCGACGTCCCCGCCGAAGAGAAGGCGCGCCGGCTGCTGCGCCGGATGCGCGACCTGGAGGGAGAGCAGCGCGCCTGCCGCTGGACCGAGGCGGTCGCCGTCGCAACCTCAGGACGGCTGATCGGGGCGTGGGAGGCCAGCAGCCCGCCAGGACGCATCGCGGGGGAGTACGCGCCGCCCTCCGGCGCCTGCTCGCATTGGACCGACGGACTGTGGACGCGTCCTGCGAACGCCGCTGGGCAGGCCGATCCGCTCGACGCGCTCGCGGCGCTTCTGCGCGACCTCGTCGGCAGGCTAGGGGAGCCGGATGCGCCGCCCCTCTCTCACGATTAGCCCGTCGCGCTCGAGGGCGGCGAGCAGAACATCCAGGCTGACCGGCGCGTCCGCGACGAGGCCGGCTGCGTCATCGACGAGGGCTCCGGCGTCGTCGGGACATCCTCTCAGGAGATCGATGATGCGCCCCCGGTAGTAACGGACTGACCCTTTGAATTTCGACTGCCGCGGCGAGTACGGCACAGACGCCTCGGCGGCTCGCCGGTCGCCGCCCGATTGCAGTGCAGGCGCCGCAGCGCAGAGCTCGCGCAGCGGGCAGATCATGCAGCGGGGACGCGCAGGCGCGCAGATCATCGCGCCGATGTCCATCAGGCCCTGATGCCATTCCGACGCTGACAGGCTCCCGTTGCGGGGAGTTAGCTCGTCGGCCAGCGGATGCAGCGCGCGGCGCGGCGGGGCTTGCGCGCCGTAGAACGCCCGACTGAGGACCCGGTAGATGTTCGTGTCGAGCACTGGAACGGCTGCGCCGAACGCGAAGCACGCCACTGCGGCTGCGGTGTATGGGCCAAGCCCCGGAAGCCGGCGCAGTTCGGCGACAGTCGACGGCAGCTCCCCGCCGTAGCGCTCCACCACCTCGCGGGCAAGCCGGTGCAGGCGCACCACGCGATTGTTGTATCCCATCCCAGCCCAGAGGCGAATGACATCCGCCGGCACCGCCTCCGCCAGAGCGCCCAGCGTAGGGTACGCTTCGAGAAACGCCGTGTACTTCGGAATAACCCGCGCCGCCTGCGTCTGCTGAAGCATCACCTCGGAAACGAGAATAGCGTACGGGTCGCGCGTCCGCCGCCACGGCAAGTCGCGCGCGTTCGCCCGGCTCCACCGGCCAACCGCATCGTGGAATTGCTCTGCGCTCGCCATCCGGAGCCTACGCCGGCAGCAAAGCGTCCAGAACCGCCCGCAGGCGCTCGGCGGTCATCGGCCCGATGATCTTGCGTGCGATCCGGCCATCGGCGTCGAGGAAGAACTTCTCCGGCACGCCCCGCACCCCGTAGGCGACAGCAGTTGAGCCGACCTCGTCAATCAGGTTGGGATAGGCGACGCCGAACCGTTCGATGTGCCGCGCCACGTCTCCGGGGGTGTCCCATATCGCGATCCCGACGAACTCGACGGGCTTTCCGGAGTACTCGGCGTAGACCGCGGCGAGATCGGCGGCCTCCGCCCGGCAGGCCGCGCACCACGACGACCAGAAGTCGACGACGACCACGCTGCCGCGCAGCGCGCCGAGATCGACCGCCTCGCCTGTAAGCTCCGCATCCCCGGAGATTGCGGGCGCGGGGCGCATCGCAACCGCGACATCGCCCGGCTCGTTGTGCTCGAGCAGACCTCCCGGCGCGTTCCCGGAACCGATCTGGCTCCAGAAGAGCAGCGCGAGGAGCGCGAGGAACGGCGACATCGCTACGGCGAACAGCAAGGTCCGCCGCGCGCCGGATGGCGCCGGATCGGCGGAGGGCGATGGAGCGCGAGGCGGCGAAGTCATCGGCGTAGGGCGCGGGCGAACCGCGCATATATGATGCCAGAGCCGCGCGGCAAGCGCTTCCCCGCCGTCGCGCCTCATCAGCGCGCCCGCCCGAGCAGCGGCTGCTCCGCATCGCGCGGCGGCGGCATTCACGGCGCCGACGCCGTCCTTGCTCCGGCGGCTGCCCCGCATGCGCGGCAGCGGCGCGTTCAGAAGAAGAACGAGGCTGGAGCCCGAACGAGCGCAACGAGAGAGAGGGGGGCGATCACGCCTCCCCTCTCTGCAGTTCGAGCGCTGCCGTTGGGGGCTAGTTGTCGGCGCCGGACATCTCGTGAGCGACGATCGACGCCTCGCCCAGCGTCATCACGGTCTCTCGTGCGCTCCCCATCACCACCTCGTAGGTGGACGACATCACGCCGGATGTCGCCGACGTGGCGGAGCCGCCCTCGGAGACCTCGTACACTTCAGCCTTCCCCTTCGGCCCCTCGATAATCGTAACCAACTCTCTTTCCGCCATCGTTCTCATCCTCCCTGCGCGTAAGGCGGCCTAGAACTTGCCTCGCGTGAACACCCGGCGAGCGTTGTCTTCGAAGATGTTCTTCTTGTCCTCAGCCGAAAGCCACCCGATTTCGTCGATGACCGGGGCAAGGTCGTCGGTCTGCTTCCCGGTCTTCGGGTCGATCGACGTCCCGCTGCCGGGGTTCTCCGTGCCGAACATCACCCGGTCCGGACCGCAGATCTGGAAGCAGTAGTCCAGCGCTTCCTTGTTGTAGAGGTTCGTGTCGTAGTACATCCGCCGCAGGCTCGTGTCGAAGTCCTCGAGGTTCGGGTTGATCTTCATATCGTTGTTCCGCCGAACGCGCCACCGCCCAATCTGGTAGGGCACCGACCCTCCGCCGTGAGCCACTACGATTTTCAGGTCAGGGAACGTGCTGAACACCTTGCTGGAGGGACGAACGAGGTTCAGCACAGCCTGCGACTCGGTGGTGATGAAGTGCGCGGAGTACGATTCGCGCTGGTCTTTGCAGGCGGCGGAGTGGATGAGGCCCACGGCGTCGAGCCGCACCATCGCCTCGTAGAGCGGGAACCAGTACTCGTCGTCCATCGGAGGCGTATATGTCGTCCCCTCTCCCGGATCGGGGTTGACCAGGCAGCCGATGAAGCCAAGGTCGTTGATCGCGCGCTCGAGCTCCGGAACGGCGTGCGACGAGTCCTCCTGCTCGCTCATCTGCGGCAGCCCTGCGATGCCCTGGAACCGGTCGGGGTGCGCCGCCACCTGCTTGGCGATGATGTCGTTGTTGACTTCGCAGAACCACGTAACGATCGACTCCGGTTTCTCGGAGTGCATCATCTGGAACGGGCGGGGCGACAGGAACTGCACATCGGTCCCGAACTTGTCCATAATGTCGATATTCTGCTGGGCGAACTGCTCCACGCGCTCGTCCGAGCAGCTGTAGGCGCCCTTGCCGTGGTAGCCGCGGCCTGAGAGCAGCGTCGCCTTGAAGGCGTACAGCTCCGGCGGAGCAACCGTGTGCGCGTGCATGTCGATGATCTTCTGTCCGTTGAGCATTCTCTCCTCCTGGGGTATTGGCGAGCAGGCCGCTTCGCGTCGCGTTCGAGCCGAACAACCTGCTCTTGGCGTTCTACAAGCGCAGCGGCGGTCTGTCAAGCGCCGCGCGCCTTTTGGCGGCGCCTCCGTTTGCGAAGCGCCGCCAGCCTTTGGCTATGGGTGGACAGGGTGTAGTACACTTGCGGCGCAGCCATAGCTGCAAGGCCCGTCTTTATCTCGATGCAGCCTGCCGGACTGAGGGCAGGCGTCACTCAGGAGGCGCTCACATGGCCAGGATTGTGCTAGGAGCAGGCACCTCTCACAGCCCTATGCTCGCGCTCAACGCGGAGCAGTGGCCCCGGTACGCCCAAGGCGACCTGCGCCACCAGGAGCTCGTTTTCCCGCCAGAGGGCTGGGCGATGCCCTACGACGAAGGGCTCGCCCGCGTTCCGGCGGCGGTGAAGGAGAAGCCGCTTACCGGGGAGGTCTTCGAAGAGCAGGTCGCGGCCTGCCAGCGCGGCATCGCCGAACTCGCCAGAACGTTCGCCGAGGTGAAGCCCGACATCACCATCATCATCTCCGACGACCAGGACGAGTGGTTCTTCGAGGACAATATGCCGACGTTCGCGGTTTTCTGGGGCGACTCCGTCCCCATCAAGCCGCGCACATTGTCCGCCGGCTTCCGGGACCCGGACATTATGGAGTCGATAGCGAATGGCTACGGCGATGTCGCGCTGGAAGTCCCTGTGGCGTCGGATCTCGGGCGGCACATCATCGAATATATGATCGACCACGACTTCGACGTCTCGCACTTCACCTACGTGAAAGAGAGCTACGGCGGGAGCGTCGCGCGGCGCTACCCGAAGGAGCATGGCGAGCTGGACTCCGTGCGCGACACGGAGCCGCGAGATCAGGGCCTGCCGCACGGGTTCGCGTTCGTCGTGAAGCGGCTCTTCGACAACGAGCCGCGCACGATTCTCCCCATCTTCGAGAACACCTGCTACCCGCCGAACCAGCCAACGCCCAAGCGCTCCTACGAGTTCGGGCGGGCGATCGCCGCCGCGGTGCGGGCGTGGGATAGCGACAAAACCGTCGCCATCATCGGCTCCGGCGGGCTCAGCCACTTCGTCGTCGACGAATGGCTCGACCGCACCGTGCTCGAGGCGCTCGAGAAGAAGGACGCCGAGACGCTGATGACGATTCCGCGCAATCACCTCTACTCCGCCGCGTCCGAGACTCAGAACTGGATCGCCGTTGGCGGAGCTATGGCAGAGGAGAACCTCAACTTCGAGCTGATCGAGTACGTGCCCGTCTACCGTACGCCCGCCGGAACCGGCGGCGGCTGGGCGTTCGGACGCTGGACGTAGCCCGAGCGATTACGCAACCCGGACGCATCAAGGGCCCAGCCTGCGCGGCTGGGCCCTTTCGCATCTCTCTTTGAATCCCACGGAACGGAGACGCTCCTGAAAGCTCTTCCGCAACCGGCGCAGTACGCCCGCGGCAAGGAACGGCCGTCGCCGCTTTCCCCGCAGACGCCCTCGCAGCCGTTCCCGCTTGCGCGGGGAACTTTGCCCTGAAGCTCCGGTTGCGCCGCAGCGCTACGGCGCAACCGCCGCGCCCCGCCGGAACTGCGCGAGAGCAACGACGAGAAAGACGAGCGCGAACGCCGCAAGCGCTCCAATGTGCGGCAGCACATCCTCTGGCTTGGCTCCGAACAGCATCAGCTTGTTGAACGCGTCGTTCGCCCACCCGTGCGGCGTAATCTTCCCCAGAACCTGCAGCCACTCCGGAGCGATGAACAGCGGCCACCAGCTGCCCCCCAGCGGCGCGAGCGTGAGCGACGCAAGCACCGCCACGGAACTCGCGCTGCGAACCGTTCGAACGAGCGAAGCGAGCATCACTCCGAACGCCGCAGAGGCGAGCACGAGCGCCAGCGACACTCCTATAACCACAGCAGGCCACCGGCCCAGCTCGATGCTGAACACAAGAATCCCGGCCGCCCAAAGAACCGCTAACTGCATGAGTCCGCGGTAGACGCCGCCCACCATCTTGCCGACGACGATCGACGAGCGGCGAACGCCGTTCGCTATCAGGCGCTCGAGCGTCTGCGTCTGACGTTCGCGCGCGATGGCCTCCGCGCCAAGCGCCGCCGCCATAAAGACGAACATCGTCAGGTAGCCCGGCAGCGCGAAATCCGCCACGTTGAGCGGCGCCGCCTCGCCAACCTGCTCGAACTCGAGCGACGCCAGCGGCGGCTGAGCGGCTAACTCCTCCAGCGCCGCGATGTTCAGCGCTCCCAACCCTTCGAGCGCGACGGCGCCTTGCGCCGCAAGGCTGTACGTCTGCACGCGGCCAGCTATCCCCTGAGCCAGACCCAGAAGCGCGGCGCGATGCTCCTCGTCTTCGCCCGCCACAACCACGAGCGCCCGCGCCCCCGATCCCGACATCGCGCGTTGCGTGAAATCCGATGGCAGCAGCACGAACCCCGGCAGCTCCCCCCGCTCCGCCGCCGCACGGGCCTCAGCCGCGTCCCACTCGGTCGCTTCCAGCCCGCCGTCTCCGAGGGCGTCGATGATATCCCGCGAAAACCCGCCTCGCTCCTCCGTCGCTATGGCGAGCCGCAGCCGCTCGTCCGCCGGCCCGATACCGCTCATCGCGAGGGTGAACCCCGCAATGAACAGCAGGGGGAGCAGCAGCGCGAACGCAAGCCCGAAACGGTCCCGCGCGAGGAGCCGCATATCTTTCGCTGCGAGAATCAGCGATTGCCGCGCGACCAGCAGCATCACGCGCTCCTCTCCGACACGCGAAAGGCGAGACGCGCGACGACGAGCCCCGCCACAGTCACTCCGCCTATGACGGCAAGCTCCATCCCGTGATCCGCCAGCGCCGTCGAACCCGTGAGGATTCCCTCGAACGCGTCGATGGCGTACTTGTTCAGCGTCATCAGGCTAAGGGTGTGGAGCAGGCCGGAATCGCCGATGGGGAAGAATGTGCCGCCGAACAGCGTCATCGCCATCGTTACGACAACCGCTCCCCAGACAGCCTGATCCTGGGAGCGCGCCACTGAAGCTATCGCCAGCCCCAGAGCACTCACCGCCGCGGTAACCGCCAGCGCAAGGGCAACGCTCTGCGCAAACGCGGACAGATTCCCCACTCGCAGCACGATGAACGCCAATGCGAGCAGCACGAGCGATTGCAGGACGCCGCGCCCCCACCCCGCCAGAAACTTGCCGGCGAACAGCTGGCCAGACGTCAGCCGAGTCGTCATCAGACGCTCCAGCACGCCTGTGCGGCGCTCTTCGATGAGCGACTGCGCTCCCAGCGTAACCGCAAAGAGCAGGAACATCACCAGAACGCCGGGAAGCAACCGCTCCAGGAAACTCGACTCCTCGCCGGCGAGCGACTCAACCTCGACAGCGACAACCGGCGTCTCGTGCGCTCGCGCAATGAGCTGGCTTGCGGTCTCCGCAACGGCGGCGTCGGTCGTCGCGTCGCTCGCCAGCGCGCGCAAGGCGTAGCGCAACTCGTACTCCGCCGCCACATCGGCGACCGCGCCCTGCACGATGCCCGCCAGTATCTGACCCTCGGCGCCGCCGTTGCCGCGCTGCTTCACAACCACAGCCGCCGGCTCCCCAGCCTCGAGAGCCGCCGTGAATCCCGCCGGCGCCACGAACCCCGTGAGCACAGCCGACCTGTCAATCGCATCGTCCAGCTCCGGGGCTGTATAGAGCTCGACCGTTACGCCGTCGACAGCCTCGACGCGCTCGATGAGGCGCTGAGCCGCGACGCCGCCGTCGAGGTTTGCGATATGGGCGGTTCCGTTGAACGACGCGCCGCCCCCGAATACGCCATACAGCAGCGCGAACAGACCGATAGGCAGCGCGAGGCTGAACGCAAGATCGCCGCGATCCGACAGGTAGCGCTTTATCTCGAGCAGCGCGATAAGAACGGGCCGAACCATCAGCCTAGTCCCGCAGGCTTCTGCCTGTAAGGTCGAGGAACACCTCTTCCAGCGTCGTCTTGCCGGGGTCGCCAATCTGCGCTTTCAGCTCCGCCGGCGTCCCTATCGCGATTATTCGCCCGTTGTCCATAATGCCGATCCGGTCGCAGAGCCGGTCGGCCTCTTCCATATAGTGAGTGGTGTAGAGCACGGACATCCCGCCCCCGCGCAGCTCCAGCGTCGTGTCGAAGATGTGATTCCGCGATTGCGGGTCGATGCCCACGGTGGGCTCGTCGAGGAAGAGCAGGGCAGGGTTGTTCATCAGCGCGACGGCGATGTTGACGCGCCGCTTCATACCGCCGGAGAACTTGACGACAGCGTCCCGGCCCCGGCTCTCCAGCCCCGCTTTCTCGAGGAGCGCAGCCGCCCGCGCCCGCGCCTCCTTGCCATCGAGGCCCGACATCCTCCCGAAGAACACCAGGTTGTCGAGCGCCGAAAGCTCGGGGTAGAGCGCCACCTCTTGCGGGCAAACGCCGATGAGCTTGCGCGCCGCGTCGGCCTCCCGCAACACGGAATGCCCGCCAATCACAACGTCGCCCGAATCCGGGCTGATCGCCGTCGACAGCATCCGTATCGTCGTCGTTTTCCCTGCTCCGTTCGGGCCGAGCAAGCCGAAAATCTCCTGCTTCCGCAGCGAGAACGAGACGCCGTCGACAGCTTGAACGCCGCCGAACCGCTTGGCGAGATCGCTGGCGACGAGAATGTCCTGCATCGTCGATAATCGTAACGGGCGGGCAGGGAAGGCGCAAGGCGGCGAACGCCGCCGGAGCTTTCCGCGGCGCGGCGTCCGCGAACAGCAAGCTCCAGCAAGCGGCAGCGGCGTTAGCGCATCCAGCGCCCTCGCCGGCGCTTCTGCGCTCTTTGCGCCGCGCGGAGCGTCTACAGTAGAATCCGCCTGGTGTGAATCCAGCAGTTTAGGAGCGCGCTTATGACGACTGACAAGACTGGATCGGCGAAACCGGAGAGTTCAGACGACGCGGGCGACGATAAGCCAGTCGTTCAGAACGACCTTCCGAACGTGCCCACTCTGCCAGTTGGCGTTGCCGGAATCGACCTCTCTGCCCTTCCCGAAGAGCAGCGTCAGGCGCTGCAAGTCGAATACGCAAGGGGTATGTTGGAGATCGATAAACGCGCTAAGGAACTCGGCGTCGATGTGATGGCGCTCGATCGCACTCTTAGGACTATGGCGGAGAACACTCAGGCAGCGTCGGCTAACGACAACGCGGTGACTATTACGAACGCTCAAGAGAACTCGATCGGACGAACCGAGATCATTATGGGCAACACCCAGCATGCCCTGAAGGGAAAGCTGAGCGCGAATCAGGCCGGCCGGCACGATATGCAGCCCTACCTTGTCGGGCTTGGCATCGCAGGAGTCATCGTCATAGGAATCCTGATTGCGCGTGGTTAACGGCGCATTCAAGCGAACGGCGCTCAAGCGAACGCTCGAGGCCACCGAAGAGGCTGATGTCCCCTCTGTGCTCCGCAAACTGCGCGGCGAAGCGATGCGCGCCAACCTCCCCGATTTCGCGGTCGATTCGCTGGACGCTCAGCTTCGCGACGCTTTGGAGTCGCTTGTCAGCCGCGGAAAGGAGCTCCGCGCGCTTGGCAGCCGCCTCCACTTAGAGCGGAAGCTCGAAGGCCCCGGCTACTCGGTGAAGCTCATCTTCCGCGTGGGCGAGCGCCCGTCCCTTGCCGAACGGATCGCTCGGCGCTTGAGGATGCGATAGCAAGGAGCTTGCCAGGCAGTGGATATCTATTCGCCTCTCACCAAGGCGCAAGAGCTTGCTGTGGCCGCTTACGACGCGGCTGGGAAAGCGGAACAGAGCACCGCGGCTCGAGCGTTCGCCGCCCACTATGCGCGACTGTCCCCCGGCGCGCAGGACCTGCTTCGCGCCGACGATCTCGGAGCGGCCAACCTCATCGACGCGCTTGCAGAGGGCAGGCCGCTCACGAACGACGAGAAGTACAGGACTAGCTCCGTCGCAGCGCGGTGGAAGGCGATCGCGCGAGGCCGGTCGGCGCCTAGCTCGGCCTCCGGCGGCAGGCAGCGCCAGCAACCTGGGGCAGGGTCGCGCTACCGCGGAAGATCCTCGCGCTACAGCAAGGCTTGGGCCGAGGCGGCGCGGGAGCGTCACGTCCGCGAGGCGCAGGAGCTTTCGGCTGAACTCGGCGGAACCGACCAGGATGTCAAAGAGTTCTTCTTTCAGCTTTCGCCGGAAGAGCTGGCCCCCATTCTCGACGCGTACGAACGAGAGAATGGCGCCGTTCCGCGCGAGTATGCGGAAGAGACTATCCCCCAATGGAGATCCGGCGAACGACGAATGAGCGGAAAGGTCGCTGCGCGCCTGTTTCGTCTGCTGCCTCCCTATATGCCTCTCGAAGCGAAGTACCTCCTTACAAAGAACCTCTGGAATCACGTCGGCCCAAGCTCGAAGCAACAGGTGCGCATAGGACGCGGCGCCTCCCTCGACGAGACGCTGAACGTCGTCCGCGCTCACATATCGAACGTCGTCGTGCACTACAAGATTCCCGCAACGCTGGAGCGCCGCTTCGAATGGCTGACCGCCCACGACGTGCAGCTGAGGCAGGTTCTTCTGAACCGGTTGCGCGACGAAGAAGTTGAGCTGGTGGTGAACGGAATCCGGGACGAGTTTCCCGTATTGCAGCGCCACATCTCCGGTTGGGAAGGGAACTACACTCAGCGGCTGGCGCGCACAGTGAGGATCGGCAAACACGAGCTGGAAATGGTGTTCGATCGCTCGCTCGAGGGCGTGCAGCTGGGAAGTCCCCGCGCGACGCAGCCGCTCCTGGCGCGCGAGGACATCTGGCGCTGGGCGGCGGCGGCCGCAGGAGCGCTGGCGCTCCTGCTTCTGCTGCTGAACGCCGGAGATTAGCGCAGCCGCATCCCGCTGCCGCCAGCCTGCCGCCGCGCTCCGGGGGTTGCCCCGAAGTATCCAAGCGCAGCGCCGCGCGCCAACCTATCGCGCTCCGGAGGTTGCCCCCAGCAGTCTCTGTCCGTCAGACCATTGCCCGCCGCCGAGGCTTGCGCCCCGAGGCTGCGCTCCAACCCGCGCCGTGGACGCGCTCCGAGCGCCCAGCCCGCCTACCGCGCTCTGGGCGGACGCTCCCAACCCCGAATCGCGCTAGTGCCGCCGGCCGTCCGAGTACCAGGCGCCTGAGCGTTGCGCTCCGCCGGTGTCGGTCGCCTTTCCCCACACCTGCGGACGAGCCTCGACGCCGCTCCACTCCCTGAGCCGCGCGCCAGACCCGGACAGCACAGCCTCCACGTCCGGCTTCCGGGGAACCGCGCCCCGGAACGGCCCGCCCATCTCGTCGTGCCCCGGATACATATAGAACTCGCACGGCAGCACAATAGTTCCCGGATCTTCGCTGTAGACGTTCTTGGGCGTCCCGCCGTCCTCGACGATGTCCATCTGCTCGTTGAGCATACGGCGGAACATAATGATCCCTACGTCGGTGACGCCGAGCCGCTCGGTCGTGCGGTCGCTCACCGGGCCCTGAATCACCCACGCCACCTGATCCTGCGCGGCGACGTAGTCGCGAACAATGCGGCCATCCTCGTCGAACAGCGGGCGGTCGTCGAACGGAATCTCGGTCTGCGGCTCTTCGCCCTCGTCGTACTGCCGGTAGTTCGTAATCACGTGCAGCGTATGCGTATCGTCGACCGGCACACGAATCTCGAGGCCGTGGCTCACGCGCAGAATGTTCGGGAACAGAATGGGATGGCCGATCGCCCAGTGGTCGTCGGCCTCGGTCTCCTCGCCGACGAGCCTGCGCTTGATGACGCCATAGTCCGTAATCTCGAACCCGATCTTGCGGTGGTCGGCGCCTCGCGCTCCCATCACCGCATTCCAGGCGTCGCGCTCCTCGGGCGACTTCATCCGGTTCATCTGCCAGCCGCCCCAGTAGCGATGCAGCCACTGGAAGTGCAGCGGATCGAGCGAATTCTCCTGGCACTGCAGCCAGTTGCACGGCAGCATCACCGCCCAGTTGTCCTTGTGTCCTTCCCACGCCAGCACATCCCACTTGGGAAGCGCCGGAGCGGGCAGGGGGCCCATATACACGAAGATCAGCCCGCCGAGCTCCTGCGTCGGATACGACTTGATCCGCACCTTCTCCTTGAACTTCGAACCCTCAGGCTCCGACGGCTGATCGACGCACTGACCCCGCTCGTTGAACACCCACCCGTGGTACGCGCAGCGGATGCCGTTCTCCTCCGGAACGCCGTACGCGAGATTCGCCTTGCGGTGCGCGCAACTTGGCTCGACGCATCCCGTCGTTCCTTTGGCGTCGCGGTACAGCACGAGATCCTCGCCGAGCAGCCGCACTTCTTTCGTGGGATTCTCAGCCGTGAGTTGCGCGCTGCCGGCGATCGGATGCCAGTAGCGGCGCATCAGCTCGCCCATCGGCGTCCCCGGGCCCACTTTCGTCAGCCGTTCGTTCTGTTGCTGGGTAAGCACTTCCAGCCTCCTGCGATGCGCGCTTCCTCGTCTCCGTCGTCCCTGTCGTCCCCGTCATCTGCGATGTCGCGCTAGGTCGACGCCACCGACGCCGTCTTGAACGTGAAGTTCGGGTCGGCGTAGACCTCCGGCGGCATACGCGATTCAAGGCCGCGCTTGGCGAGCTCCTCCCCGAACAGCTGGCGGATCCACGGGTCTTCGTTGACGTACTCGATATTCTCACCCTCCGCGTTGCCCTGCTCGTCCTCCTCCTTGCCGAGGAACTGCACCGGAGGGTGGAGCGCGAAGTAGCGAGCTGCCTTGTCGCCAAGGTTGAAGTGCTGGTGGAAGTACTGGTCGGGCGGAGTGAGCGCGCTCCCCTCGTGCCAGGGATACACGACCTTCTCGCCGCCGTTCTGCGGCCACATCACCGAGAAGCCCTCGCCGCCCGGAATGACGATGAGCCGTCCCGGCCCGTGCCGGTGCGCCTTCTTGTACGTTCCGGCGGGGAACACCGACATATGCGCGGAGATCTCGGAGTTCGGCACGTACATCGCGATCGACGACCCGCCTGCGCCGCGGCGTCCGGCGGCGGTGAGCTTGTCCCACGCCAGCAAGTCCGGCCAGAAGTTGCCGCTCCACACCTTCGAGCCGACCGCTCCCCACGCGCTGCCGAAATTCTTCTCGATGTCTTTCGCCTCGGAGAAGAAGCTCTCATCCGCGTTGTCGAGGATGCTCTTGTTCACGTGGGCATTGTTCATAAAGAACTCGGGGTCGGGAATCGTGCTCATCGCGATCGGCAAGTAGTTGAAGTAGAGGAGCCGCACAGGAGAGCTGCTCATATTGCGGAGCTCCGCCCAGGAGTTGCGCGGAATCACGAACACGCTGCGGTCCGAGAACTCGAAGTCGCGCTTGTTGTCGCTAATCTCGCCCCAAACCGAGGCGAACCCCCGGCCTCCGAGCACATACACCATCTCCTCCACGCCGAGCTTGAACGCCTTCAGGCTGCCGCCCGCCGGAATCTCCTGCACGCGCGCTTCCGTAACCCCGCCCATATCGGTGAAGCGCACGAACGCCGTGTCGCACCCCCGGATGTCCCAATGCGCAAGCTCCAGCGTCCTCAGATCCTCAACGTAGCAGTCGGACAGCACCGGCACTCCCTTGTCCGCCTGATCTTCCAGCCAGTTGTCGTGCGTGAAATAGCTGCGCGCCATTCGTGTTCTCCTTCAGCGGGCGTTGGGCCGCCCTGTGCCGCTTGCAGCGCCGTTTACAGGGCGCGAACCTCCGTCATCGAATCGTCCAGAAACACCCCGTATATCTCATCGGGGTCGGCCTGACGCACATCCCCGGGCGACTCCGGCCCGAACGGCGAATCGATAATCCGCACCGGAACGACGCCGCTGGCGAACGGCCCCGCCACTTCGCCGGTCGCCCCGTTCGAGAGCTCCACCTTGTCTCCCGCCTTCAGCGTCTCGGCGCCCATCAGCTCAACGCCTGCCCGGCCTCGCGCCGGCGCTCCGCCGCATCCTCGCCGCCTGCGAACCCGCGCTGATTCATAATCGGGCTGTACTTGCTCGCCATCCCCTGACGCTCGAACGCGAACGCCTGCCCGCCTGCAAGCTCCGCCCGCTTCGACCAGTGCTCCGTGTCCATCCCCAGATACGCGTTCCTCTCCGGGTCGCGGAACGTGTTCATCGGATCGCCGCCGTCCTCAACGATGCGGATCTGCTCCTCCAGCATCCTGCGGAACATAATCACGCCCTTGTCCGAGCGTCCAAGATGCTCCCCCGTGCGGTCGGCGATGTCCCCCTGCGTGATCCAGGCGGCGACATCCTGCGCGCTGTTGGAGTCGAGGATCTCGAACCGCACGCGGCCGTCCTCTTTCAGGAGAATCAGCGGCGGCTCGAAGAACGGGACGTCCTCGTACCGCTGATCCGGATCGTCAGCCGACGCCTTGGGGTGGCACATCACCCACCAGTGGCCCGTATGCGTATCGTCGAGCGGCACCCGTATCTGGAACGACGGCCCCACGCCGCGCGCGATGCCTGGCTGGTCGCCCGGGTCCTTCCACGTGTCCAGCGCGACTCCACTGCCGCCCTGACGCAGGAAGTACGGAAAAACGATAGGGTGCCCTTGCGCCCACTCGGGGTCGTCGTAGCCTCCGCCCTTCACCAGCCGGCGCTTGATGATGCCGTACTGGAACTTGTCGAACCCGATGCGCTCGTTCTGGTAGCGAGGGCGCGCCTTGTCGGCTTTGCCCGTCATCATCGCCACATAGTTGCCCCACTCGCCGTGGAGCCACTCCGAATGCACAGGGTCGAGCGAATTCTCCTGACATTGCAGCCAGTTGCACGGAAGCTCCGTGTAGCCGATGTCGCGAATCACCCCATCGAGCGCGAACACGTCCCAGCTCGGCAGCAGCGGCGCGGGCTGCGGCCCAAGATAGGCGAAGATAAGCCCAGCCTTCACCTGCAGCGGATACGACTGGATGCGCACCTTGTCCTTGAACTGGTTGCCCGGCGCCTCCGTCTCCTCATAGGGCTGTTCGAGGCACCTGCCCGTCTCGTCGAACATCCAGCCGTGATACGGGCACCGGATGCCCTCGTCGGTCGGAATGCCGTAGACCATTCCCATGCGCCGGTGCGGGCAGCGGTCGGCGATGAGTCCGTAGACTCCCTGGTTGCTCTTGTAGAGGATGAGGTCTTCGCCGAGGATCCGAATGGGCTTCGTCGCCCGGTCGTTCATCTGCGACACCGCCGCGATGGGATGCCAGTAGCGGCGCATCAGATCGCCTGTCGGCGACCCTGGACCCACCCGTGTCAAGCGGTCGTTCTGTTCGGCAGTCAGCATAGCTCTTCAGCTCCTGCGTGAGATTCCGCTGTTGCGGGACTAGCGCGAGTGTAGCAGAGCGCGCGAGGCGTCGGTATGCTCCCGAGTTTCCCCGCGCGCAAGCGCCTGTCCGCTGCGCCGCGATAGTAGCAGCACGCTCCCGCCGCGGGCAACGCAGACCCAGCCGCCAGTTGCCCGCGGGGGCGTCGCTCGCTATAGTTCCCGACGCCAAAGATCCCTCGGTGGGCCCATACGCCCGCTGCGGCAGCGCCCGCGCGTCGAACGTTGAGCAGGACGAGGGCTTCACGCCCTCCTGTTGTTCGACATGGGCTCTGAGGGATCTTTGGCGAGAACCTCGCTCCTGCGTCACAGGAGGGTTCCGCTATGCCCGACAGCGCTGTGTACGCCAGCGTAACCGAAACGCTGCAAGAGGGCTTCAAGAGATTCCGCTCCCTCGGCAACCCGACTGAAGCCGACATCCGACACCTCGTCGTAAGCCCCGTTCTCGACGCCATCGGCTACTCCAGCCTCTACCGCAGACCAGAGCACGGCGTCGGCAGGAACCGCCCCGACGAGGTCTGCTACGCCGCTGCAAGCCTCGGCGGCCACGCCGCCCTCATCGTCGAGGCGAAACCGTTCAGCGCCGACTTCGACCGCGCCGCCGGCGGAATGCGAACCGACTCCCCCAACCGCCAGATACAACGCTACCTGCGCCAGCATCCCGCAAGCGGCCCCGCCACTATCGGCGTCCTCACCGACGGCATCCGATGGCGCGTCTACGAACGCTCCGGCCCCGCCTCCGACATCAGCTACATCGCCGAGTTCAACCTCAGCGCCGTCGCCGAACCCAACGCCGCCTCCGATCCGCTGTTCGGCGCGCAAGAAAGCGCGCTGCAATCGTTCGTCGACACCCTCTGCCGGGAGTGCGTCGGCGAACGCAGCGCCTCCCGACCCCGACGCAAAGCGCCGCCCTTCGAGCGCGCCGACCGCCTGTTCGACCTCTTCCGCAACGCCCCCGCCGACCCGCCCGACACGGAAGCAGTCCTCCAGCGCATCCTCGGCCATACTGCGATTCAGCCTCAGCGCGACATCGAGGCTAGCCTCAGGCTCGAGGGCAAGCCGCAGGACGCCCACGACCACGATTGGGAGGAGTACGCCTTCTCCTACGGCCCTCCGCTGCAAGCGCCGCAGCCATCCCTCGAGGGCGAAGACATCCGGCTAGTCGTCGCGGCAGTGCGGTTCGCCAGCGAACCAGACGCTCCGAGCGCCCTGAGCAGGGCGGACGCCGCGCTGTGCGCCCGGACGTTCGCTCGCGCAGGCGGCACCGGAGCCAGCATTCTGTTCGCTTACTGCGCAACCGGAGCCGCCGACAGCAACCCGCGCAGTGCCGCGCGCCTCGCCGTTTGCGCCGCCGGCAACGTAACGATGACCGCCGAATTCGACCCCGAACTACCCGCGCCGTCGGCGAGAGCAGACATCGAACGCGCGCTCGCCCTGCTTGCGGAGAGAATCCCTCTCTCGCCGGAACGGCTCCTCGCTCCTCTCGAAGTCGCACCTCTCCGCCAGCGGTTCTACGAGGAAGTCTCAGAGTGGACGCAGCGCCAGGCGAACGGAAAGCCGCGCATCGTGCGCGAGGCTGCGCTCCGCCACCTCATCCGCACGATGTTCGCCTGGATCCTGCGCGAGAAAGGCGACATCCCCAGCGCCCTCTTCGAGCAAGCGTTCGCCGCCACAACCCTCGCCAACGTCGACAGCTACCACGCCGACGCGCTGCGCTTCCTCTTCCACCAGCGGCTGAACGTCGCGGTAGACCGCCGCATCCCCCACGCCAGCCCCGAAATCGAGCGCGCGATGGAAGAAGCCCCCTTCCTCAACGGCTCACTCTTCCAGGAGCAGGAGGGCGATCTCGACCTCGATATCCCCGCGGACGAGTACTGGCGCGTCGGCGGCGACAAGCCCGGGCTCTTCACCATCTTCTCCCGCTACCACTGGACAGTCGACGAGCATCGCCCCGGCGAGAGCGAGCAGACCCTCGACCCAGAGCTGCTGAGCAACCTCTTCGAGCGGCTCATCCTCCCCATAGAAAGCGGCGAAATAGAAGACGGCGAAACCCTCCCGCGCCATCCCCAGGGAACGTACTACACCCCGGCGGATGTCGCTTCCGAGATGGCCAAAGACGCGCTCGCCGCCGCCGTCCGCCGCGCCGCCCCCGACAGCATCGCGGAAGACGCCCTGCTTGCGCTGTTCGGCGACCGCTCAGCGCCGCTCCCCGCAATGACCAGCAGTGAACGGGAGCGCCTCGCCAGCAGGGTTCGCGAGGTTCGCATCTTCGATCCTGCGGTAGGGTCGGGCGCCTTCCTCTTCGAGTGCCTCGCCGCCCTGCGCATCGCCCTCGAAAAGCTGGAGCCCGACCGCCCAGACCCCACCGAACGCATCATCCGCCAGCAGCTCTTCGGGCAGGACATCCACCCCCTCGCCGCGCACATCACCCGCCTGCGCCTCTACATCGCCCTCAAGGCCGCCGACCGCGAGAGCGGCAAGTCCGGCCCGCTCCCCAACCTCGACGCCCCCATCGTCTGCGCCGACACGCTGGAAACATCCGCCGACCCCAACTGGCGCCCCGATTCCACAGGCCAGCTCGACACCGCCGACCCCAAGCTCCGCGAGGCGCTCCTCGCCGTGGCCGAGAACCGCGCCCGCTGGCTCGACGCCCACTCCGAAGAAGAGAAGCAGGATGTCCTCGCCACCGACCGCGACCTGCGCGAGCGCTTGCAAGAGCTGCTGAAAGAGATACGCGCGCTCGCCACCGAAGAGCTGCTGAACTTCGCGAGCGCCCCCATCCTGCCCCCTCCGTCGCGCCCGAACGCGGAGAGCTCCGCCCGCGCCGACGCCCGCCTGCTCTTCTACGAAGAGAGGTGGCGCGGGTTCGACATCGTCATCGGCAACCCGCCTTACGAATCCCTCAACAAATCGATGACCCCGGAACGCAAGCACCGCCTCGCCGAGCGCAAGCGCTACCTCACCACCAACTGCGGCGACCTCTACACCCTCTTCTGCGAAGCCGCGCTGGCGCTCGCCAAGCCCGAGGGAGGCGTCGTTACGCTCATCGTCCCCCTCTCCATCGCATTCGGGCAGGCGCAGCGCACGCTCCGCAGAGCCTTCGAGAACCGGTGCGCAAGCATCAGCCTCAGGCACTACGACAACATCCCCGACACCGCATTCAACGCTATGCCCGTGCTGAAAACCTGGAAGAACAGGCAGCGCACGACGATGCTAACGGCTGCAACCGGCGCAGGCAGCCCTGTGGCGGTAGCGACTACGGGACTGCTGCGCTGGCCTGTAGCAGACCGTGAGGCGGCGATTCGGCAGCGCGCCGCGCAGAGCTTGCCGCAGCGCAAGCCGGACGACGCTCGACTGTCCAGCCAGTGGCAGCGCATCCCCAGCCCGGATGTTCTGCGGCTGGTCGAGGCGATGCTGACGCAGCAAAGGAACGTCGCAAGCTGGCTAGCTCCCAGCGGCCCGGAGCTGGCGTTCCCCGAGACAGCCGGATATTTCATCGCGCTAGTCCCGCCCGGGAGCGCTGCTCCACGGCGAGAGGCATCCCTCTGCATCGCTGACCACGACGCGCGAGCGCTCGTCGCGGCGGCAGCCAACGGGCACATCGGCTACGGGTGGTGGCGGATCTACGGCGATGGGTTTGATGTCAACAGCCACGAGCTGACGACGCTCCCCATTCCCGACGGGTGGGCGGCAGACCCCGCGCCCGCAGTCGCATTAGGGCGTCGGCTCATCGCCGCCATCCCCGACTGCATCACCGAGAAACTCAACGCCGGAACGGTCTGGCGGAACGTGGACTTCCACACCTACGCCCCGGAGCTCGTCGCCGAAGCTGACCGGCTCTACATCGAGGCGCTCGGCCTCCCGCTTGAGCCCCTCCTCACGCACCTGAAGATTATGCGCTCGAACCGCAGCTGGAATTTCCCCACGGAGACATAGCTGGAGCGGGAGACCGGATTCGAACCGGCGACAGCTTGCTTGGAAGGCAAGTACTCTACCCCTGAGCTACTCCCGCGCCGCGCCCTCAGTATACCCGCTATGCCCCCGGCGGCGCCCGCCCGCGGCCTGCGGCTCCGAGACGCCGCCAGACGCTCCCCCTATCCTTCAGACGCTCCCCCTATCCTTGCCGTGATGGGGATTCGCGCGTTCGCGTATGCGTTTCGGCGCCAAGCGCCGCCACCATAACCGCCCCAACCGCAAGCAAACCCGCCACCGTGAGAAACGCCGCCCGGAAACCCGCCGTGTCCGCCAGCAAGCCGATGAAGAGCGGCCCAACAATCTGGCCGGCGCTCTGCGCCAGCGACCACACCCCCAGGAACGCTCCGCGCTTCTCGGCGGGCGCAAGATCCATCGCGTACACCTGCACCGTCCCCGTCCCCAGCGCCTCGGCGAACCCGAACACGAGCACAGACAGCGCCGCCGTGCCGAAACTGGCCATCCCCGACATCATCCACACCGCGATCCCCGTGATGACCAACCCGGCAACAAGCGTGCGCTTGCGTCCGTAGCGATCGTTCGCCATCCCCGCAGGAATCGCCGTCGCCAGCGCAAGGATGCCCGACGCCACAATGAGGTTGCCCACCTCCAGCTCGTCCAGACCCGCCGCCGCCGTTCCCTGCACGGGAAAGAACGTTCGGAACACCCCGGTGCCGCCGACCACGAGACTCACGGCGAACGTGCCTATCGCCAGCGCAAGGAATGCGCGCGACCTGAACATCGCGAGGTCGACGCGCCGCCTCCACCCGCGAGAACCCGAGGGTCGGCTCCGCGCCGCGCGCCCGTGAGACTCCTTGATCCAGACCACGGTTACGACAATCACCGCCGCTTTGCACGCGGCAATGAACAGAAACACCGCCGGCAGCGTGAAAGCCGCCGCCACTAGTCCCGCCATCACCGGGCCCACCAGCAGCCCCACCCTCGACGACGTCTGCCGGAGCGCGACAGCGCGGCCTCGCGAGGCGATCTCCGTCTCGTCGGCCATCAGCGCGTTCGAGGCTGTCATCCAGGTCGAGATTCCAGCCCCGCCGACGATCTCCAGCAGGAAGAACGGCCAGTACGATTCCGAGAAGAACTGGCCCGTGAGCGCCACGATGTGGATCGCCGCCCCCAAGAGGATGAACGGCTTGCGTCCGAAGCGGTCGGTAAGATAGCCCGCCGCCGCCGAAGTGAACGTGCGCGGCGCCGCGCTCACCGCCGACACTAGCGCCACGAGCAGGAACGATTCGCTGAGCGAGTACGCGAACAGCGGGCGCGCCAGCCAGAGGCCGCCTGTCCCGAACCCCCAGAAGAAGAACATCAGGAAGACCGGCAGCGTCCTCGGATTGAGGAGGTCGATGATGCGATCGCGCGGGGCAGGGGAAGCCATCCACGCGATGCTACCACCACCCCGCCCCTCTCGCTCCCGCCAGCGCCTACGCCCCGACCGTCGCCCTCAAAGCGAGGAACCGCGCTCCCCCGAACGCCTCCCCACGCTCCACCCCGTTGCTCCCCGCGAAAGCGGGAACCGCCGGCAGCACGACGCGCACTGTGCCTGTCAATCGCGTTGCTCCCCGCGAAAGCGGGAACCGCCGTCCGACACCGAGGGAACATCCCGTATGGCGCGGTTGCTCCACAATATCTTTGCGCTACTCGTGGGCACGGGAGGAACATCCCGTATGGCGCGGTTGCTCCCCCCGCAAAAGCGGGGAATCGCGCGGACTGCCGCCCGCTTGCTCCGCGTCCTCGCCTACGCCCCCCGCTACAATCCAGCTATGGACGCCCCCTCCGCAATCGGCGCCCGCGTGACGCGCCTCGATTCGACCCCCTCAACGATGGACGCCGCCTGGGATCTCGCAGACAAGGGGGCTCCCCACGGCGCCGTCGTCGTCGCTCGCGCCCAGACCGCAGGCCGCGGACGCTTCTCCCGCGAGTGGGTCTCCGGCGACGGCGAATCGTTGCTCCTCTCCGCGCTCCTCCGCCCTCCGGCGGCAGCGGCGCCTCTGCTCAGCCCCGCCGCCGCGCTCGCCGCGCTCGACGCCGCCGAAGAGATCGCCGGAATCCCCTGCGACCTCAAGTGGCCCAACGACGTGATGGCGGCCGGACGAAAGGCGGGCGGCATCCTCATCGAAATCCGCGCAGATGTCGACGGCGCAATCGCAGCCGTGATCGGCGTCGGCCTCAACCTCAACATCGACTTCAGCCAGCGCCCCGACCTGCGCGCCCTGCGAGAGAGCGCGACGAGCCTCGCCGAGAAGGCGGGACGCCGCCTCGACATCCGCGCCGCGGAGTCCGTCTTCCTCGCGCGCCTCCGCGAGCGTTACCGCCAGTGCGTCGAGAACAGCCAGTCGCTGCTTGCGGAATGGGCCGCGCGGCTCTCGACGATAGGACAACGCGTAACAGTGCGCGAGCGCGACGGCGTCGTTACGGGAATAGCCGAGGGCGTCGACGACGGCGGGCGCCTCATCGTTCGAACGGACTCGGGCGAGCGCAAGGCGCTCTCGGAGGGCGACGTTACTCTCGCGGGGGGCGCAGGGAGCGCGAGAGAATAGAGCAATTCGCTACAATAAGCGCGCTGCGAGCGCCGCGCACAGCGGCTTCCCGCAACCGCCCGTCCCCGCAAGTCCCGCCTCAGACTGCCCGCAGAGACAACCCCCCTAAGCCCCTATCGTCAACAGACGCCTATGAGTTTCTCCCCAGAGCGCTCTCCCGCCCGGCAACAACGGCTCACGAGCATCAGAATGCGCCTCGAACGATTCTTCGAGCGCAGGGGCTACACGCCCATTTCCACGCCTATGCTCGAATCAACCGACCTCTACCTCAAGAAGTCGGGCGGCGAGCTTGCGGCGCGAATGTACTCGTTCACCGACCCCGGAGGCCGCAGGGTGAGCCTGCGCCCGGAGTTCACGTCGTCCGTCGTCCAGGCGTTCGTCAACGGCTCGCTGAAGGGCGCGCTTCCTCAGCGCTGGACCTACTCCGGCCCAGTGTTCCGCTACGAGCCGGGCAGCGGCGGAGGCGAGTTCGAGCAGCTCGGCGCCGAACTCATCGGCTCCGGCGGAGCCGCCGCCGATGCCGAGATCCTGGCCCTCGCGACCCAGGGGCTCTCCGCGCTTGGCGTAACCAGCCACCGGCTCCGCATCGGGCATATGGGCGTCGCCGCCGCTATGCTCGACGCGCTCGGCCTCTCAGAGCGCGCCCGCGTGTTTATGATGGGCAGCCTCGCCCGGCTCCGCGCCGGCGAGGAGTCGCCCGACGACGCGCGCCGGAAAGCCCTGCGTCTTGGTCTCCTCGCTCCCGACAGCGCCGCGCCCGCCGCGCGGGTGGCGCGGGAGCTCCCTCCCGCCGACGCCTCCGCAATGGCGCAGGGATTCCTCGGCGACGGCATCGCCTCGGCGACCGGACAGCGAACGCCTGACGACATCCTCAGGCGCTACCTGCAGAAACTGCGCGACGCGGGGATCCCCGAAGTGTTCGATCGCGCGATAGCCTTCAGCGCCGAACTCGCCGCCATCTCAGGAGCGCCGCAGCGCACGCTCGCGAAACTCGAGAGGCTCATCGCCCGCTACAGCATCCCCCCGACTGTCCTCCAGCCCATCCGCGGCCTCCTCGCCGCGCTGTCGCGCTACGACCTGCGCGGCGCCCCTGTCGTGCTCGACCTCGCCGCCGCAAGAGGAATCGCCTACTACACCGGCGCCGTGTTCGACATCGAGCATCCGCGCGTCAAGGGCGTCCCCGCGCTCGGCGGAGGCGGACGCTACGACGGACTCGTCGCCGCCCTCGGAGGCCGCAAGCAAACGCCCGCGATGGGATTCGCGTACACCCTCGACCGCGTGTCCCAGATCCTGCCCGCGGATTTCGCCTCCGGCGACGACGACGGGCAACCCAGAGTCCTCGTCACTGCGCAGGAGTCCGCGCTCGACGAGGCCGTCGCCACAGCCGAGCGTCTGCGCGCCCAGGGCATCCCCGCGGAACTCGATCTCGAAAGCAAAACCGACGCCGAAGCCGCGCGATACGCGCGCCAGCGCGAAATCCAGACGATTATGCGAGTAGGGCAAGATGGCCGCATCGCCGAACAATCAGCCTAGACGCGCCCGGCGCCCCGACGCCGCGACCCGCCCCAAAGACGGCGAGGACAGCGCGGCGGCGCCTGCCCCCGGCGGCGACTGGAGCGCCCGCGAGGCGATGCGCCTCGCCATCCCCAGCGACGGCGTGATGCACGAGCAAACGCTCGATTTCCTCAGCTCCTGCGGTATGCGCGTCCGCCGCCCTAGCGCGCGCGGCTACACCGGCTCCATCCCCGCAGTGAGAGGCGTCGAAGTCGTCTTCCAGCGAACCGCCGACATCTCCGCCCGCGTCGAGGCCGGCGACGCCGATATGGGGCTTGTAGGCTACGACCGCTTCGCCGAAAATCAACTCGACGACGGCGACAGCCTCCTCGTGATGGAAAACCTCGGGTTCGGCCGCTGCGTCCTCGCTGTCGCCGTCCCCGACTCCTGGATCGACGTCGCCTCTATGGCCGACCTCGCCGACATCGCAGTCGAATTCCAGGAAAGCGGCCGCGAACTCCGCGTCGCCACCAAGTACCCAACCCTCGCCCGGGCGTTCCTCCACCGCCACGACGTCAACTACTTCTCCCTCGCCATCCTCTCCGGAACGGTCGAGCCCGCCCCAACCATCGGCTACGCAGACTTCATCGTCGACCTGACAGCCAGCGGACAAACCCTCCGCGAGAACCACCTGAAGCAGATCGCCGACGGCGACGTGCTCGAATCCGAAGGCGCTCTGGTCGCCAATCGCCGCCTCCTCGCCGCCCGGCCCGAACGCCTCAGGGCGGCGCGCGGCGTCATCGAACGCATCGAGGCCAGCGCGCAGGCCGCCGACTACCTGCGCGTAACCGCGAACATCGCCTCCGAGAGCGAAGAAGCGGTCGCCGCCCAGGTGATGCGGCTCGACGCCGCCGTCGGCCTCCACGGACCAACCGTCGCCCGCGTCTACTCCCCCGACGGACGCCGCCTCTACTCCGTCACCGTCTTCATCGCCAAGAGCGAACTGGCGGACGTCGTCGATCACCTGCGCGCGATAGGCGGCGCGTCCGTCACCGTCTCCGGATCCGATTACGTCTTCGGCCAGAGCAGCAACGCCTACAACCGGCTGCTGGCCCAGCTTGGCCTCGCGTAATGCGCCTCCTCCGCGGCGTCGAGGCCGCCCTCGCCGAACTCACACGCGCTCCCGGCTACGCCGAGCCGGAGCTGCCTCCGCGAGCCGCCGAACGCATCGCCAGCGTGTTCGGCAAACCGCTCACAGCAACGCAGGCGGCGCAGCAGATCATCGACGACGTTCGCGCCGGCGGCGACAGCGCCATCCTCCGCTACACGCGCCTCCTCGACCATGTCGACCTCGACGCCATCGAGGTCCCGCGCCGCGCCTGGGAGGCCGCCGCTGACGCTATCGGCTCCGAACTCCGCGGCGCGCTCGAGGCTGCCGCCGACCGCATCCGCGCGTTCCATCAGGCCGCGATGCCGCGCGACTGGGCGGACGCCGACGCCGGCTACGGACTCCGAAGCATCGCGATCGAGCGCGTCGGCCTCTACGCTCCTGGCGGAACCGCCGCCTACCCCTCAACCGTGCTGATGACCGCCGTGCCCGCCAGAACCGCCGGAGTCGCCGAGATCGCGCTCTGCACTCCAAGCCCCGGCGCCGCAACCCTTGCCGCGGCCCTCATCGCCGGCGTCGACCGCGTCTTCGCCGTCGGCGGCGCCCAGGCGATCGCCGCTATGGCGTTCGGCACAGCAAGCGTCCCCCGCGCCGACAAGATCTGCGGCCCCGGCGGCGTCTTCGTCTCCATAGCCAAGCGGCTCGTGTACGGCCGCGTCGACATCGACGGACTCTACGGCCCAACCGAAACCGTCGTCATCGCAGACCACACGGCAAACCCCGACATCGCCGCAGCCGACCTCCTCGCGCAGGCAGAGCACGACGAATTGGCGTCGCCCGTGCTCATAACCACGAGCGAGGCCGTCGCCGAGGCCGTCGCCGGGGCTATCAAGCGCCAGCTTGGGGAGCTCGACCGCGAACCGATCGCGAGGGCGTCGCTCCAACGGCAAGGCGCCGTCGCGATAGTCGACGACATCGAGCAGGCAGTACAAGTCGCCAACGCGTTCGCGCCCGAGCATCTCTGCCTCCTCGTAGACGATCCCCGTCGCTACGTCGGCCTGGTTCGGAACGCGGGCGGCGTGTTCGTCGGCGAAGCCTCGCCAGAGGTTATGGGCGACTACGTCGCCGGCCCAAGCCACGTTATGCCCACCGGCGGCACATCCCGCTACGCGTCCAGCCTCGGAGTCCACACATTCCTCAAGCGCGTGCCCATCGTCGAGCTGCCTGCCGCCGCGCTGCGCCGGATCGGCCCCGCCGCCGCAGCCATCGCCCGCGCCGAGGGACTGACCGCCCACGCCAGAGCCGCCGAGATGCGGCTGGAGGGAAACCTGTGACGAACCGGAGCGCGCTCGATTTCGTCCACCCCCACTGGCGCAACCTCGACCCCTACGAAGCCGCCGACTCGCCGGAAGCGCTGGCCGAGCGCGCCGGCCTCGCCGAGGACGACATCCTGAAACTCAACGCGAACGAGAATCCCTACGGCCCCTCGCCCAAGGTCATCCAGGCGCTCGCCGACATCCGCCGCGTCCACATCTACCCCGACCCCGCGCAGGTCGCTATGCGCGACGCACTCTCCGCCTACATCGGCGCCTCCCCCCAGCGCATCGTCGTCGGGAACGGCAGCGACGAAATCATCGACCTCGTGTTCCGCGCCGTCCTCGGCCCCGGCGACAGCATCGTGAACGCCGTCCCCACGTTCGGAATGTACGAGGTCGCCGCCCGCATCTGCGGCGCATCGGCAACAGAGGTCGAACGCGACGCCCAGTTCCGGCTCGATGTCGACCGCGTCCTCGACGCTGCGCGCGGCGCCAGAATCATCGTCGTCGCCTCCCCCAACAACCCCTCCGGGAACTCCACGTCCTCCGCCGACATCGAGCGCCTGCTCGATTCCGACTGCCTCGTGATCGTCGACGAAGCCTACGCCGAGTTCTCCGGACGCAGCGCGGCCCCGCTCGTCGCAAAGCGCCCCAACCTCGTCGTGCTGCGCACCCTCAGCAAGTGGGCGGGGCTCGCCGGCCTCCGGGTCGGCTACGGCGTTATGGACCCCGCGATAGCCGACGTCCTGATGCGCGGCAAGCCTCCCTACAACGTCTCGCAAGCCGCGGAAACCGCCCTCCTCGCCTCCCTCGCCGACGCCCCGCTACTGCAAGAGCGCGTCGCCCTCATCGTTCGCGAGCGCGAGCGCATGGCCGCGATGCTCGATGAATTGCCCGGCGTATCCCCGCTGCCGTCCGAGGCGAACTTCATCCTCTGCCGTATGCCAGAAGGGAAGGGCAGGGCGATCTACGACGCCCTCGCCGCCCGCGGCGTGTCGGTGCGATACTACTCGCGCGGCGAACTCGCCGACTATCTCCGCATCAGCGTCGGCGCCCCGGAGCAAACCAACCGCCTCATCGAAGAGCTCCGCGCCGCCCTCCAGGAACTACCCCTATGACCAACCCTGAACCCGCAACTCCCCGCGCCGCAACCTACAGCCGGACAACCGGCGAGACCAGCGTCGCCGTAACGATAGGACTCGACGGCGCAGGCGCAGCGTCCGTGTCAACCGGCAACGGCATGCTCGACCACCTGCTCAACCAGCTCAGCCGCCACGGACTGATCGACCTCGACATCCAGGCCAGCGGCGACAGCGCCCTTACCGGCTGGCACCACACCGTCGAAGATGTCGGCATCGCCCTTGGGCGGGCGTTCGCCCAGGCCGTCGGCGACGGCTCCGGCATCCGCAGAATGGGACACGCGCTCGTCCCTCTCGACGAAACGCTCGCCAGAGTCGCGCTCGACATCAGCGGGCGCGGCTACGCCGTCGTCGACCTCGGCATCTCAGACGCGACTATCGCAGGGCTGCCGGGCGACCTTGTGCGTCATTTCCTCGAAGCGTTCGCTATCGAGGCTCGCGTCACGCTCCACGTCCGCGTCCTCGAGGGCGTCAACGCCCACCACAGGGCCGAGGCCGCATTCAAAGCACTTGCCAAGGCGATGCGCGACGCCGTCGAACTCGATCCCCGCGCCGTCGGCCAAGCTCCCAGCACAAAGGGCACGATCACCGCGTAGAGAACTCCACTCGGCTGCCCGCCCCGAACGCCAGCGGCGCGATCACCGCCGGAACTCCCCCGACTGCCCATCAAGCGTCCGCCCCAACGCCAACGGCGCAATCAGCGCGCGGGAAACTCCCCGCCTGCGGGAGCGACATCCACCTCGTACGCCTCGATTACGGGGTTCGCGAGAAGCTTCGCGCACATCTCGTTCACCTCGCGCCGCGCGGACTCCTCGTCGGCTGCGTCGATCTCCAGCGTCAGACTCTTGCCGACGCGCACATTCCGCACACTCTCGAACCCCAGCGACTTCAGAGCGCCGAGAGTCGCGTCCCCCTGCGGATCGTTGACTGTCGGCTTCAGCGCCACTCGAACCCGCGCCCCAAAGATCACGGAGACGGCTCCTCAGTCGGCTCAGTCGGCTCAGTCGGAGTCGACGCGGGCTCCGAAGTCGCCTCTGACGCCGGCGCCGGCGTTGGAGTTGCCGGCTCCGCCGCTGCCGTCGCCTCCGGCGTCGCAGTCTCTCCAGTCTCTCCATCCGCCGCCGTTGGCGTGGGCGTCTCCTGCGCCGGCGACGCTGTCGCGGCAGCCCCCTCGAGGCTTGCCCCGCAAGAGCCGTCGATGAACAGCGGCGCCTGATTCTTGCGGTTGGTCGCGAACAGCTCCATCTCATCCGTGTCCCCGACGGCGGCCGTATGCGTCCAGCCCCACGCCGTCAGCACGACCTCTCCCTCAGCAACGCCGGCGTAGGGATGCGCCACATAGCACCCCGGATAGCCCGGCAGACCCTCGATGAACGAACGCAAGCCCGCCAGCCCGGGATCGCCTGGTGAGTGGTTGAACACAACAGCGCCCTGTTCGAGGTTGCGCACGACCGCCTCATCGGGAGCCTGCTCATCATGGAAGCCCCACTCCGCCCCCGTCGCCAGGCGCGGTCCCGAGGTCGGCGGCGACATATCGTAAACAGCCTCCTCCCCCGGCTCGATAATCCCGCCAGGCTGAACCGCAACCTCCGTCCCCACCACCGGAACAACATCCTCGTCTGGCTGTTCCGCGACGGCGGTCGGCTGCACGCCGATCGACGGCAGCACGAGTCCCGCGATCAGGGCCAGCGCGATGATCCCTCCGCCGGCAAGATAGAAGCGGCGACGGCGCCCCCGCCGCTGCTCCGAGCGCTGCCTGCGCTGCTCACGGCTGATAGTGCGCTTCGACGGTCGGCGCTGCGCCCGCGCCGACCCCCCGCGCGCCTCAGATTCTGATTCGGAAGCGCTGCCGCCTCGCCCGGATCCCTGTAACTCTTGCTCGTCAGCCAATGCCGTAGCTCCTGCGCCGCATAACGATTGCCGCTCTACAGCAGCGGCTCGCCGGTCAGCCGCTCGTAGGCTTCGAGGTAGCGCGCGCGCGTCTTCTCCACGATGTCGTCGGGAAGGGAGGGCGCGGGCGGAGTGCGGTCCCAGTCCTTCTGCGTCAGCAGCCAGTCCCGCACGAACTGCTTGTCGTAGTTCGGCTGCGACTTGCCAGGACTATAGCCCGCCGCGTCCCAGAACCGGCTCGAGTCCGGCGTGAGCGCCTCGTCGATGAGAATCACCTCCCCGTCCAGCGCGCCGAACTCAAACTTCGTATCGGCGATGATGATCCCCCGCTCCGCCGCGATGTCGTGCGCATACTGAAACAACGCGAACGACAACTCTTGCAGCCTCCCGGCCAGCTCCTTCCCGACCATCTCCCCGAGCTGCTCGACGCTCACCGGCTCATCGTGCCCAACCTCCGCCTTGGTGGTCGGCGTGAACATCAGCTCCGGCAGCTTGCTGCCGTCGACCATGCCCGGAGGCATCGCCACGCCGAATATCGCGCCGGTTGCGTCGTAGTCCGCTAGCGCCGAACCCGTAAGGTACGCGCGGACAACGCACTCCGCATCGATGCGCTCGGCGCGCTTCACCACCATAGCCTGCCGCGCGACCTCCGCAGGGAGCCCGCGCAGCGTGGGATGCTCCGCAAGCTCCCCGAGCCCCTCCGCGTCGTCCGCCATCGCGACGAAGTGGTTCGGCACGATGTGGCGCGTCTGCTCGAACCAGAACTTCGACATCCGGGAGAGCGCCATCCCCTTGTCGGGAATGCCGTTCGGCAGCACAACGTCGAACGCCGAGATGCGGTCGGTCGTAACCATCAGCAGCAGACCGTCGCCGAGGTCGAACGTGTCCCGCACCTTGCCGCGGTAGAGAATATCCGGCAGTGGAGCCTCAAGCAGTGGCATGCGCAATCTCCTTCTCCTTGGCTGTGAAGCCCAGTCGCTTGAACGTGGCCCCTACATGGCGCAGGTAGTAGCCGTAATCGAACAGCGCGTCGAGCGACCCCGCCCCTCCAAGCCGCCCCGCAACCTCCGTGTCTGCGCGGAGCGATTCCCGGAAATCCTCCCCTCTGTCCCACGCGTCGAGCGCATGCCGCTGCACAAGCTCGTACGCGCTCGTGCGGTCGAGCCCGCTCTCCACCAGCGCCAGCAGCGCCCGCTCCGAAAAAACGATTCCCTTCGTGAGCTCAAGATTGCGCATCATATTCGCCGGAAACACCCGCATCCCCTCAACGATGCGCGTGAACGTGTCAACCATATAGTCCACCGCCAGCGCCGAGTCCGGCAGAATCATGCGCTCCGCCGACGAGTGCGAGATGTCCCGCTCGTGCCAGAGCGCAACGTTGTCCAGCGCCGTCATCGAGTGCCCCCGCACGAGCCGCGCCAGTCCGCAGATGCGCTCCGACAGCTCCGGATTGCGCTTGTGCGGCATCGAAGACGACCCCGCGCTCACGAACCCCGGCGTCCCGAACGGCTCCTCCACTTCGCGCACCTCCGTCCGCTGGAGCGCCCGAATCTCCGTCGCGAACTTCTCCAGCGACGCCGCGATCAGCGCAAGCGTCTGCACGAAATGCGCATGCCGGTCCCGCTGGAGAATCTGGTTCGACACCGGCGCCGGCGACAACTCCAGCTGACGGCAGACCGACTCCTCGATCTCCGGCGGAACGCTCGCGTAGCTCCCCACCGGACCCGACAGCTTCCCCACCGCCGTCATCTCTCGCGTGAGCGCCAGCCGCTTGCGATGCCGCCGCATCTCGTCCCACCACAGAGCAAGCTTCAACCCGAAACTCATCGGCTCCGCATGCACCCCGTGCGAGCGTCCTATGCAGGGCGTATCCGAGAACTCCTCCGCCCTCGACCGCAGAGCGCCCATACAGCGCACTATCCCCGCATCGATCTCGTCCACCGACTGCACGAGCTGCAAACTGAGCGCCGTGTCCTTCACATCGTTCGACGTCAGCCCGTGGTGCACCCACCGCCCCTCCGGCCCCAGGCTCGGCGTAACCGACCTAGTGAACGACACCAGATCATGCTTCGTCTTCTCGAACCAGCCGTCGTAGAGCGCGCGGTCGAACCACGCCCCCCGTATCTTCTCCGCGTCTTCTTGCGGAATCACGCCAAGCTCCGCCCAAGCGACGCAGGCGGCGATCTCCACGCGCAGCCACAGGTCGAAACTGTTCTCTTCCGACCATATCGACTTCATACGCTCGCGCTCGTACCGATAGTGCATCAAACGCCCTCGCGCTCAGACCCCAAGTGGGTTTCGATGTAGTCGATAACGGCGTGGAAATCCAACAGTTCGGCGTAGGGCAGCCCCTGCTCCTTGCAGAACCCGGCAAGCCACGCCCTCGCGAAAACGAAATCAGCCCGCAGGGCAGGGCAAGCGTCCGAGGCGCTGTCCCCCGCGTACACGAGCCTCCCCCCGTAGCGCTTCCGATACTCCTCAAGAGCCTTGCACTTGCAGTTTCCGGGCCACCACTCGCACCCCTCGTCCGCGAAATCGTAGCTGAACGACGGAACGCCATCGACGTGGCTCGTCGCAACCGCGCTCACCGGAACATCGACCCCATTTTCCTTAAGGATTGCTTCCACGTAGTAGTCCAGCCCGTGGCTCACCACGCCAAGCGCCACCCCGCGCCGCGCGCAATGCTCCGCCAGCTCCGCGAACCCGGAGCGGAGCCCGCCCGCCTCCTGCGCGTAGCGGAACTGCTCCTCAACCGGCGCAGTCAGCTGCCGGAACGCTATCTCCTGGTACTCGGCGAGCGAGATCTCCCTGTTCGCGTACCGCGCCTTCACCTCTTCCCACGGAGTCGCCCCCTCCGGCTGGAACCGCTCCAGCAGCATCTGCCCGACGTTCTGGGCGGCGGCGGTGTCGTCGAAATCGCAGAGGATAATCATGCGGAGGCCATCGTCAGCGCTGGCGGAGCCGCTCACGGTGCTGCTCGACAGCCTCCCGGATTTTAGCATACTTCACCCCAAGCACCTCCGCCGCCAGCAACGCCGCGTTCCGCGCCCCCCACGCCCCAACCGCAACCGTCGCCACCGGTATCCCCGGAGGCATCTGCACGATCGAGTACAGCGCGTCCACCCCTCCAAGCTCGCTCGACGCGATCGGAACTCCGATCACCGGCAGCGTCGTGTGCGACGCCACTACTCCGGGCAGCGCAGCCGCGCCTCCCGCAGCCGCGATGAACACCTCCACCCCCCTCTCCGGGGCGGACTTCACATACTCCTCAACCTTCTTCGGATTGCGATGCGCCGACGCGACGACAAGCTCGCAGTCGACTCCCAGCTCATCGAGCGTCTTCCGCGTATCTTCCATCACCGGCTGATCGGTTGCGCTGCCAACAATGATGCCAACGTGAGGCACGGCGAAACTCCTTGTGGATGCGTGAAAGTCAGACCAAATCAGGCGGAACAGTGTGGAAACAGATAGAAAAGGGTAGTAGGGAGCCTCCCGGCAGTCAACGCCCGCCCTCCGGCTCGACCGCGAACGCCGCGATATCCGACCGCGCCTGCTTCCCCTCGAACGCGATCGCCTCCGCCGACGCGTAGGCGCGCCGCCGAGCCTCCCCCATCGATTCGCCGCGCCCGACAACCGCGAACACCCTCCCGCCGTTCGTCGCCACCCTCCCGTCGCGCCTGGCCGTCCCCGCGTGGAACACCAACCCGCGCTCGCCGGCCGCCGCCAGCCCCGCGACCGGCTTGCCCGTCTCGTAGCCGCCGGGGTAGCCCTCCGACGCTAGCACAACGCAGACGGCGCATTCGTCCGACCACCGGATATCGAGCCGGTCGAGTCCGCCATCCAGCGCCGCGTCCGCCACATCAAGCAGGTCGCTCTCAAGCCGCGGGAGAATCAGCTCCGCCTCCGGATCCCCCAACCGCGCGTTGAACTCGATCACCGACGGCCCCTCGTCGGTGAGCATCAGCCCGCCGTACAGAACGCCGGTGAACGGAGATCCTCGCGCCGCAAGCTCGCGAACCACAGGCTCGACGCACGTCCGACGAATGCGCTCCTCCAGCCCTGCGTCCCACCACGGAGGCGGACTGTAGCCGCCGACTCCCCCCGTGTTCGGGCCGGCGTCGCCGTCGAACGCCCGCTTGTAGTCGCAGGCCGCGGCCAGCCGCGTTACGTGCGCGCCGTCGCAGAAACAGAACACGCTCACTTCCTGCCCCGCAAGGCAATCCTCAATCACCACGCGCGCTCCCGCCTCGCCGAACGCCCCCTCGACCATCGCAGCGTCCACCGCGCCGAGCGCATCCTCGACCGTCCGGGCCACGACAACGCCCTTGCCGGCGGCAAGCCCATCCGCCTTCACCACGATGGGAGCGCCCCGCGCCCGAACGTAGGAGCGCGCCTCGGCGGCATCGTCGAACGCCTCGAACGCCGCCGTGCGGACGCCGGCGGCGCGCATCAGCTCCTTGGCGAACGACTTGCTGCTCTCGATCCGCGCCGCCGCCTGCGTCGGTCCGAACACGCGCAGCCCCTCAGCGCGGAACCGGTCGACGATGCCCGCCGCAAGCGGCGCCTCCGGCCCCACGATCGTGAGATCGATCACGCGTTCCCGCGCCGCGGATGCGAGGCCGTCGACGTCGTCAGCGGCCAGCGGCAAGTTGACCGCGACGCTCTCCGCGCCCGCGTTCCCCGGAGCCGCGAACAGCTCCGGGCGGCGCGCGCTCTGGGCAAGCTTCCACAGAATCGCGTGCTCCCGCGCTCCCCCGCCGACAACGAGAACCCTCATCGCCGCGCCCGAGCGAGCCGGCGCCTCACTCCCGCCTCACTCCCACTCGATCGTCCCCGGAGGCTTGCTCGTAACGTCGTACACCACCCGGTTCACGCTCGGCGCCTCGTTCACGATGCGGTTCGAGATGCGCGCCAGCGTCTCGTACGGCAAGCGCGCCCAATCCGCCGTCATCGCATCCTCGCTGGTCACCGCCCGCAGCGCGACAACATGCTGATACGTGCGCTTATCGCCCATCACCCCCACAGTGCGCGTATCGGTGAGCACCGCGAAACTCTGCCACAGTTTGTCGTACAACCCATCGCCCTTGATCTCGTCCATAACGATCCAGTCCGCCGCGCGCAGCGTCTCCAGCCTCTCGAACGTAACCTCGCCGATAACCCGAATGGCGAGCCCCGGACCCGGGAACGGCTGACGGTTCAGTATCTCCGGAGGCAGTCCCAGCTCCGCGCCGGCCTCTCGCGCCTCATCCTTGAACAAGTAACGCAGCGGCTCCACCAGCTTCAGCTTCATCCGCTCCGGAAGACCGCCCACGTTGTGATGCGTCTTGATCTTGTGCGACGCCGACGATTCCGCCGTCTGGCTCTCGATCACATCCGGATACAGCGTCCCCTGCGCCAGAAAATCCACCGCGCCCAGCGCCCCCGCCTGCTCCTCGAACACGTTGATGAACTCCGCGCCGATAACCTTCCGCTTCCGCTCAGGATCGACCACTCCTCCAAGCGCCGTAAGGAACCGCTCCGCAGCGTCGACGTACACCAGATTCAGCCCAATGTTGCGCTCGAACACATCGCGCACCCGCTCCGGCTCCTCCTTCCGCAGCAGCCCGTTGTTCACGAAAATGCAGGTCAGCTGATCGCCCACCGCCTCATGAACAAGCTTCGCCGTAACCGCAGAGTCCACCCCGCCCGAAAGCGCGCAGATCACGCGCCCCTCTCCCACCTGCTCCCGGATCCGCCGGATGCTCTCCGCAACGAAATTGCCGGGCGTCCACGCGCCCGACGCCCCGCACGCCCGGTACACGAAATTGCGCAGAACCCGCGCCCCTCGCGGCGTATGCGCCACCTCCGGGTGAAACTGAATCCCGTAAACCCCCGCGTCGTTCGCCATCGCCGCGATCGGCGAGTTCTCGCTGTACGCGATTGCGCGGAATCCGGGCGGGAGCGTGTCGATGCGGTCGCCGTGGCTCATCCACACCGGGCTTTCGTCGTCGATCCCGTCAAACAGCAGGCTCGACGCGTTCCGGTGAATCACCGCGAACCCGTACTCGCGCTCCGTCGCGCGCGCAACCACCCCCCCAAGCTGATGCGCGATCAGCTGCATCCCGTAGCAGATCCCCAGCACCGGCACGTTCGCCTCGAATATCCACGGCTGCGCCAGCGGAGCCCCCTCTTCGTACACCGACGCCGGACCCCCCGAGAGAATGACGCCCTTCAGATCGAGGCCAGCCGCAGCCTCGCGCGGAGCGTCCGGCGGAACGATCTCGCAGTACACGTTCTGCTCGCGGACGCGCCGCGCGATCAGCCGGCTGTACTGCGACCCATAGTCGACGACAACGATAGCCTCCGCCCCAGCCCTGGCAGGCTCCGCGCCCCCGCCTCTCCCCCGAACGCCCTCCTGCTCCTGCGCGATTCCCAGATACGTCGACACCTCGACATCGCCGCTCGTCGCGATCCGGCGCGACGGAGCGGCGGAGGCGGACTCTGGATGATGGTCGTCGGGCATTCCTGTCTCTCGCCTGAGCGGGCATCCTCGCCAGCAGGTTCGCTGACGCGCGCAGAGCGCACAGAGGGCAACTAACGTAGCATCCAACGCCTGCTCGGTCAACGCGCCCCCGCGTTGGTATACTCGGAGCCGCCGCGCGGTCGGCCAGCTATGCCTCGCGTAACCGACAACCCCAACAACCGCTCCGTCGCCTCCATCCTGCTCCGCGAGAGCGGAGTCGTCGCTTACCCCACCGACACTGTCTACGGACTCGGCGCCGCCGTCTTCAACTACGCCGCTGTCTCCTCGCTGTTCGTCATCAAGGGACGCAGCCGCGACCAGGGCGTCCCCGTCCTCGTCGCCTCCGAATCCCAACTCCACGAAATCGCCTCCGAAGTCTCAGACGACGCCTACGCCCTCGCCAAAGCCTTCTGGCCCGGCGCGCTCACGCTCGTCGTGCCCCGCCGCCGCGACATCCCCGCCCTCGTCGCCGGCGGAAGCGAAACCATCGCTGTCCGCCTCCCCGACCACCCCTGCCCCCAGTCGCTCATCCAGGCCCTTGGCGCGCCGATAACCGGCACGAGCGCCAACCGCCACGACGGCCCGGAACCCACATCCGCCGGCGAAGTCCAGCGCCAGCTCGGCAACCGCCTCAGCCTCATCCTCGACGGCGGACCAAGCCCGCGATCCGTCCCCTCGACCATCGTCGACACAACCACCGCGCCCCCTAAAGTCCTCCGCCTCGGAGCCCTCACGCTTGAGGAGCTCCAGAGCGTCTGCGCCGTCGCCCCCCCAGACGCCTCCCCCGCAAGAGAGTAGCCCTCTTATGCCTCAAGGCCGCCTCCCCGATTTCCTCGCCGCCCACGCCCCTCTCGTCGAGCGCGCCCTGCGCGCAAGCCTCGAACTCCCCGCCGACCCCAACCTCCCCCCTTACCGGATGATGCGCTACCAGCTCGGATGGACCGACCAGATGGGCGAAGAGACCCCCTCTCAGCAACCCCGCCTGCTCGGAACGCTCTGCATCGAGGCCCACAACTCGCTCTCCGCAAACAGCGCGGCCACTGCCGCCCCTGCGGCCGCAGCCATAGAACTCTTCCACGAATCCACCCGCGTCCACGAAGATATGCAGACCGCCGCGCAGCGCCGCGCAGGGCAGGACGCCGTCTGGTGGATCTGGGGCCCCGCGCAGGCCATCAACGTCGGCGACGGCCTGCACGCCATCGCCCTCTACACGCTTATGCAAGCGCAAGACGCGCTCGGAGCCTCCGCCGCTCTCGACGCCGCCGCAGCCCTCGACGCCGCAGCCCTCCAGTACTACGAAGGCCACTTCCTCGACCTCCAGATGCAGGAGCGCGTCGACGTCTCCCAGGCCGAGTACCGCCGAATGGCCCGCTGCAAGCACGGATCGCTCTTCGGCGCCGCCCTCGCCCTCGGCGCAGTCTGCGCCGGCGCCCCCCCAGACGCCGTCGAGGCCTGGCGCAACATCGGCTCCGCGATCGGCGCCGGAGCCCTCATCTCCGCCGAAGCCCGCGTCTTCTGGGGCGACCCCGCCGAAGACCACGCCGAACGCGCCCTAAACAAAAGCAAGCTCTACCCCGTCGTCGCCGCGTTCGCACAGGCCAGCGTCGCCCAGAAACGCGCGCTCGGCGCCTACTACTTCAAGCGCGTCATCGAACCCAACGACCTCCACGCCATCCGCAGCATCCTCGACGACGCCGACGCCCGCGACAAAACCAACCAGGCCATCGCAGCCGCCCAACTCGACGCCCTCAATGCCCTTAGCGCACTCAACGCCCTCCAAACCGCCGGCGTCGACCCCGGCGCGACGCGGCGCTGGGAAACAATCGTCTCCGCTTTGGTGAGCCAGCCATGACGAAAATGACCATCCGCGATATCGACTGGCGCGGCAAACGCGCCCTCCTCCGCGTCGACTTCAACGTCCCCTTCGAGCGCGGCTCCAACCGCATCTCCGACGACATCCGCATCCGCGAGTCCCTCCCCACCATCCGCCGCCTGCTCGACGCCGGAGCCTCCGTCGTGCTCTGCTCCCACCTCGGACGCCCCGGAGGCAAGCCCGACCCCAACCTCGAACTCCGACCCATCGCCGACCGCCTCTCCGAACTGCTCGGCTTCCGCGTCGCCTACGTCCACGACGCCCCCGGCGACGAGGCGCGGCAGGCGGCCGCCGCCCTCAATCCCGGCGACGTCCTCCTCATCGAGAACATCCGCTTCTGGCCCGGCGAAGAGGCGAACGACCCCGATTTCGCAGCCGCCCTCGCCGCCCTCGCCGACGTCTACGTCAACGACGCGTTCGGCGCCGCGCATCGCGCCCACGCCTCCACCGAGGGCGTCGCCCGGCTCCTGCCAGCGGTCGCCGGCCTCCTTATGGAGAAAGAAGTCGCCTTCCTCGGCGGCGTCCTCCACAACCCCGAGCGCCCGCTCGCAGCCCTCCTCGGCGGCGCCAAGGTCAGCGATAAGCTCCAAACGCTCGAACGCCTCGTCGGCCACGCCGACGAGCTCTTCGTCGGCGGCGGAATGGCCGCAACCTTCCTCAAAGCCAAAGGCTGCGAAACCGGAACCTCCCTCATCGAGGAAAACCTCGTCCCCTTCTGCGCCGGAATCCTCGCCAGAGCCGAGGCCGCCGGCTCCCCCATCAACCTCCCCGCAGACGTCGTCGTCAGCGACAAGATCGAACCCTGCGCCAGCGCCGAGATCGCTCCCGCCAGCAGCGCCCCCGCCGGAATGATGATGCTCGACATCGGCCCCGACGCCGCCGCCGACTACGCCCGCCGGCTCGCCGCGATGGGCAGCGTCGTCTGGAACGGCCCTATGGGCGTGTTCGAGGTTCCCCCCTTCGACCGCGGAACGCGCGCCGTCGCAGAGGCTCTCGCCGCGAGCGCCGCCGTCACCGTCATCGGCGGCGGATCAACCGCCGAGGCCGTCGCCGCGCTCGGGCTCGGCGACAAGATGTCGCACGTGTCGACCGGCGGCGGCGCGTCCCTCGAATTCCTCGAAGGCAAAGAACTCCCCGGCGTCGCAGCCCTCAACGACAAGTAACCCTCCCCAGGAGCGCAACCCGCCTATGCGAACTCCCCTCGTCGCAGGAAACTGGAAGATGAACCCCCCCGACATCGCAGCCGCCGTGCGCCTGGCCGCCGACGTCCGCGCCGCAGCGTCGAACATCGACGGCGCCGGCTGCGTCGTCTGTCCCCCGTTCGTCGCCCTGAGCGATGTCGCCGCCGCCTTGCGCGGCTCCAGCGTCGGCGTCGCCGCGCAGAATATGAACCCCGAACCGAAAGGCGCCTTCACCGGCGAGATCGCCGCCTCGATGCTCCAGGGACTCTGCAGCCGCGTCGTGCTTGGCCACTCCGAACGCCGCCATCTCCTCGGCGAGAGCGACGCGTTCATCAACGCCAAAGTGAAAGCCGCCCTCGACGCGAACCTCATCCCCATCCTCTGCGTCGGCGAGACGCTCGACGAGCGCGAGGCGGGTAGGGCGGAAGCAGTCGTCGACGCCCAGATCCAGCGCGGACTCGACGCCGTCCCCGCAAGCTCCGTCGCCGGCGTCGTCATCGCCTACGAGCCCGTCTGGGCGATCGGAACAGGACGCGCCGCCACGCCGGACATCGCCCAAGCGATGATCGCCGCCGCCCGCCAGACGCTCCAGCGCGTCGCAGGCCCCGCCGCCGACGCGACGCGCATCCTCTACGGCGGAAGCGTAACCCCAGCCAACGCGCGCGACCTCGCCGCCCAGCCCGACATCGACGGCGCCCTCGTCGGAGGCGCAAGCCTCGTCGCCGCCGACTTCGTCGCCATCGTCCGGGCGTTCGCCGCCGCCGGCGCGTCCGCATAGCCCCGCGAGTTCCTGGTGGCCAGCCCGCTGCAGGCGCTCTTCATCGTCGGCCCCACCGCCAGCGGCAAAACAGCCGCCGCCGTCGAACTTGCCGGGCGCGCCCCCATCGAAATCATCAACGCCGACAGCCGCCAGATCTACCGCGGAATGTCCATCGGCTCCGCCAAGCCAACCCCCGCCGAACAGGCCGCCGCCGTCCACTGCCTCATCGACATCGCCGACCCGGACGAACCGTTCAGCCTCGGCGCGTTCCTCGCCCTCGCACGCGAGGCCATCGCCGGCGCCGCCTCGCGCGGGAGAATCCCCGTAGTCGTAGGAGGCTCCGGACAATACGTATGGGGGCTCGCGGAAGGATGGCGCCCGCCCCCCGCTCCCCCCGACAACGCGCTGCGCCAGCAGCTGTACGCCCTCGCCCAGCGCGACGGCGCGGCGGCCCTCCACGACCGCCTCCGCGACCTCGACCCCGCCTCCGCCGACGCTATCGACCCCCGCAACATCCGCCGCGTCGCCCGCGCAATCGAGGTCTGCAGCATCACCGGCAAACCCTTCTCGCAGCAGCGCCTCAGAGCAGACCCCGGATTCGTCCCCGTCATCCTCGGGCTGCGTCCCTCATCGCGCCAGGATCTCCAACAGCGCATCGACGCCCGCGTCGACGCAATGCTCGCCAGCGGCTGGCTCGACGAGACCCGCGCGCTCCTCGACGCCGGATACTCCCCCGACCTGCCGTCGTTCTCCGCCGCCGGCTACCGCGAACTCGCCGCCTGCCTCAACGGCGAACTCACCCTCGACGAAGCCGCCGCGCGAGCAAAGTTCGCCGCCCGCCGCCTCGCCCGCTACCAGGGCGCCTGGTTCAAAGAGCGCGACCCCCGCATCGACTGGAGCGCCGACCCCGCACGCATCGTCCAGCGCGCCCTCAGCATCATCCGCCCTTGACGCCCCGCCACTCGCGTCGAAATCCCGCCCCCGCATCGACTGGAGCGCCGACCCCGCACGCATCGTCCAGCGCGCCCTCAGCATCATCCGCCCTTGACGCCCGCTCCCCATCGAAATCCCGCCCCCGCATCGCCTGGAGCGCCGACCCCGCCCATCGTCCATCCGCCCTTGACGCGCCGCCCCCGCGTCGTGCAACCTTGCGAACGGCCCCCGCGCCGAAATCGCACTCCAAAGCAGGTGACTATGGCAGGCTACCTCGACCCCAACGACCCCACCGTGCAAGCGTTCGCCGCACTCGGAACAACCCCCGTCAGCGACGCAATGGACCGCCTCGGCCTCATCGGCCAGTGCCTCGGCATCAAACCCGTCGACCGCGACTTCACCCTATGCGGACGCGCCCACACCGTCCGCAACGAACCGATGACCGCCGGACACAAAGGCGAGAGCGTCGGCGACTACATCGACGAAGTCAAACCCGGCGAAATCGTCGTCATCGACAACGGCGGACGCCTCGACGCCACCGTCTGGGGCGACATCCTCACCATTATGGCTAACCGCAACAACCTCGGCGGCACCGTGATCCACGGCGTCTGCCGAGACTCCAACCGCGCCCTCAAACTCAGCTACCCCATCTTCTCCCGCGGAACCTACATGCGAACCGGCAAAGACCGCGTCCGCGCCGACGCCTACCAAGAGCCAGTCTCGCTCGGCGAAGTCCGCGTCCTCCCCGGCGACCTCCTCCTCGGCGACGGCGACGGCGTCCTAGTCGTAGCCCGCGAGCACGAAGAGGCCGTCCTCAAAGCCGCCCAGGAGATCGACGCCGCCGAAGAGCGGATCCGCAACGAAATCCTCCAGGGCAGCCGCCTCGACGCTGCCCGTCAGAAATTCCAGTACCACAGCCTCCAAAGCCGCGCATAGGGAGCGCGCGTAGTGGCAACGCCTGAGAACGACATTAGCGCAAACGATATGGCCCCACCTGAGAATGACGCAGGAGCACAAGAGGTAGTCGCGCCCCAGAGCGATCAAAGCACGGTTACCCAAAGGGACGATTCGAGAGGAATCGTCTACATTCTGACGAACGCGGCTATGACCGGGTACATCAAGATTGGGAAGACCAAGGGCACTTCCTCAAGGGACGTGCAGGATCGTATGCGCGAGCTCTATTCGTCGCCGAGTTCGAGTGGCGTCCCTAGACCTTTCGATTGCTACTACGCGGCAGTAGTCGCAGACCGCCATACGGTTGAGAAGAAGCTGCACACCATATTCAGTGACTACCGAATCAACCCCAAACGAGAATTCTTCGAGCGCGTCCCGCTCGCCAGCGCGAGAGCCGCTCTGGAGCTAGTCGCAGAGGTGGATGTAACGCCTAGGGAAATGAGTGAAGGCGAAGAGGAGGGGGATATTAAGCCTCCCAAACTTCCCCATTTCAAATTTCAGAAATACGGCATACCGAAAGGAGCAACGTTGGTGTTCGTGCGAGACAACACCGTAACCTGCACAGTAGAAGACAGCAATAGAAATGTGAAGGACAGCGAAGGAGAAGTCACCACACTCTCTCCCTTGACGCAGAAACTCTTGGGTTGGCGCCGGGCGCCATCTGGGGCCGACTACTGGCTGTATGGCGACGAAACCCTAGCCGACTTGCGCAGAAGGCTAGACGAGGAAGACGCCAACAGAGAGTAGCCCACTCCCCCCGCCCCTTGACCGCCCGCCTGACCCCCCGCTACCGTTGCGTGCGCAACGCGCCTAACCCCATCCCGCCGGAGGAGCTCTCGCTATGCAAACTGCAATCCCCTGCGTGTTTATGCGCGGCGGAACATCACGCGGCCCTTACTTCCTCGCCTCAGACCTCCCCGACGACCCCGAAACCCGCGACAAGGTGCTCCTCGCCGTTATGGGTTCCCCCGACGACCGCCAGATCGACGGCCTCGGCGGCGCCGACCCCCTCACCAGCAAAGTCGCCATCGTCGGACCCCCCACCCGCGACGACTGCGACGTCGACTACCTCTTCGCCCAAGTCGTCGTCAACGAACCCGTCGTCGACGTCAGCCCCAACTGCGGCAATATGCTCGCCGGCGTCGGCCCCTTCGCCATCGAGCATGGCCTCATCCCCGCCCAGCAGAACGAAACCGTCGTCCGCATCCATATGGTCAACTCCGGCGACAGAGCCATCGCCCGCGTCGCTACCCCAGGCGGCCAGGTCGAATACCAGGGCGACGCCCGCATCGACGGCGTTCCCGGATCCGCCGCCCCCATTATGATCGACGTCGAAGACACCGCCGGCTCCTTCTGCGGCGCCCTCTTCCCCACCGGCAACCGCATCGACGTCATCGACGGCGTCGAATGCTCTCTGATGGACAACGGAATGCCCATCGTCGCGATGCGCGCCGCCGACCTCAACCGCACCGGCTACGAATCCCGAGACGCCCTCAACGCCGACGCCGAACTGAAAGAGCGCATCGAGAGCATCCGCCTGCAAGCCGGCCATCTTATGAACCTCGGCGACGTAACCGACAACGTCGTCCCCAAGATGTTCCTCCTCGCCCCGCCCGTCGCCGGAGGCGCCCTCTGCACCCGCTCCTTCATCCCCAAAGTCGCCCACGCCTCCATCGGAGTCCTCGCAGCCCTCACCGTCGCCACCGCCGCCGTCTTCCCCGGAACAACCGCCTACAGCCTCGCCGTCCGCCCTGAGGGCAAACGCAAGATGCTCCTGCTCGAACACCCCACCGGCGACTACGGCGTCGAGATCGAACTCGGCGGCGCAGACGCCGAACCCTTCATCGAACGCGCCGCTATGCTCCGCACCGCCCGCAAGCTTATGGAGGGCGCCGTCTACGTCCCCGCCAGCGTCTGGGAAGGCAACCGCGCCCTCGCCGAGGCCACAGCCTAATGACCAACCGCGAGATCCGAACCATCCCCGGCCCCGACCCCAACCCCAAGAAACCCGACATCCAACTCCCACCCAACGCCTGCGACGCTCACTGCCACGTCTTCGGCCCCGCCGACATCTTCCCCTACCACCCCCACCGCTCCTACACCCCCCCCGACGCCTCCAAAGAAGCGCTCGCCGCCCTCCACGGCCATCTCGGCATTGAGCGCGCTGTCATCGTCCACGCCAGCTGCCACGGCGTCTATATGGACGCCACCCTCGACGCCATCGCCTCCTCCGGCGGACGCTATCGCGGAACATCCATCGTCTCCCCCAACATCTCCGACGCCGAACTCGCCCGCTACCACGACGGCGGCATCCGCGCCGTGCGATTCAACTTCGTCCGACACCTCGAAAGCGTCCCCGACCCCGCCGACGTCCAGCGAATGGCCGAACGCGTCGCCCCTATGGGCTGGCACCTCGTCGTTCACCTCGACGCTCAGGACATCGTCGAGCTCTCCCCGCTCCTGCTCGCCCTCCCCATCCCGTTCGTCATCGACCATATGGGACGCGTCGAAGCCGGCGACGGCCTCGAACAGCCCGCCTTCCGCCAGCTCCTCGACCTGATGAACAGCGATAAAGCATGGGTGAAGATCTGCGGCGGCGAACGCATCTCCGCCGGCGGCCCCCCCTTCGCCGACGCGATTCCGTTCGCGCAGGCGCTCATCGCCGCCGCCCCCAACCGCGTGCTCTGGGGCACCGACTTCCCCCACCCCAACGTCCGCCATATGCCCAACGACGGCCAGCTCGTCGACCTCTTCGCCCTCTACGCCCCCGACCCCGCCACGCAGCGGCAGATCCTCGTCAACAACCCCGACGCCCTCTACTTCAACGTCCCCTAGCCTCCGCGCAACGCCCGGCCTGGCGGATTCGCGACGTTCTCGCGCACAATGGCGCCGGCGCGAGCCGACGCGATAGGCAGCGCCCCGGCGTGCCCGGATTTTCGCGGCGGCGCCGGCAGCGCCGCGCCCCAGCCCCAGCTTGCGCCCCGGCGCCCGATATCCGGCGAACGCCGCGACGCCCTCCCGCGCCGAAGCGCAGGACGCCCCCGACGCGGACAAGTTGCGCCCTCTCCGCCGGCGCGCCTACGATAACCGCATGCTCGCACAAGGAATGCGCCGACCGCCGACCGCGCTGGCCCTTGCCCATCCCATCGGACTCGCCCTCAGCGCCTTGCTGCTGTTCGCAGGCCTCGCCGCTCCCGCCCTTGCGCAATCCCGCGAAGCCGACGTCGTCCGCATCGACGCCATCATCAGCCCCATCACCGAGCGCTACCTCGAACGCGCCCTCCGCGACGCCGGCGACAACAACGCCGCAGCCGTCGTCGTAGCCCTCGACACCCCCGGCGGACTCCTCGACGCCACCCGCGCAATGGTCGAAGACATCCTCGCGTCTCCCGTCCCCGTAGTCGTCTACGTCTCCCCAAGCGGAGGCCGCGCCGCATCCGCCGGAACGTTCATCACCGCCGCCGCCCACATCGCCGCAATGGCCCCCGGCACGAACATCGGCGCCGCAAGCCCCGTGAGCGGGCAGGGCGGAGAGCTCGACGAAACCCTCAAGAACAAAGCCTTCCAGGACGCCGCCGCCGAGATGCGCGCCATCGCCGAAGTCCGCGGTCGCCCCGTCCAACCCCTCGAAGCCACTGTGCTCGAGGCAACCTCCTACACCGCCGAAGAAGCCCTCAACCTCGGCATCGTCGACTACATCGCCTCCAGCATCGACGACCTCCTCGCCCAGATCCACGGCGCCGAGGTCGTCGTAACCGTGAACGGCCAGGAGCGCGCAGTAACCCTCGCAACCGCCGGCGCATCCCGGCGCGAGCGCCCTATGGGACTGTTCGACCGCATCCTGTCGTTCGTCGCCGACCCCAACATCTCCTACCTCCTCATCTCCCTCGGCGGGCTCGGCCTCGTCGTCGAGCTGTGGAACCCCGGCCTCATCTTCCCCGGCGTCATCGGCGCCATCTTCCTCATCGTCGGCCTTATGGCGCTCGGAAGCCTCCCCGGCAACTGGGCCGGAGTCGCCCTCATCCTCCTCGCATTCGCCCTCATCACCATCGAATTCTTCGCCGACGGCTCCGGCCTCTTCGGCGCCCTCGGCGTCCTCAGCCTCATCCTCGGAGGAATCATCCTCTTCTGGCGCTTCGGAACCCCCTCTCCCGTCCTCCCCGACATCGCCGTCAGCCCGTGGGCGCTCGCGCCGGTCGGCGGAGCCGTCGGAATCGGCGTCGCCCTCTTCGTCCGCGAGTCCCGGCGCGCCCGCCGCGCCCAGCGCGGAGCGCCCATCCCGCAACCGCTGCTGGTGGGAGCCTACGGCGCAGTAGTCGCGGCGATCCCCCGCAACGGAGAGGGCAAGGTGCAAGCCCGCGGCGAGACCTGGAACGCCCGCCACCCCGCCGGCGACGCGGTCGCCCGAGGCGTCAGGATCACAGTGAAAGCTCAGGAAGGCGCTACCCTGGTGGTGGAGCCGCAGCGCTTCCCTCCGGAATCAGAGAGCGCGCCCCCTCCGGACGAGTAATTCCTACTCCTCCTCGGAATGCAACCTCTCCGAACAGAAAATCAAACAACGAAGCAACCAGAAAACAACCAGAGAAAGAGGATTCCATGGCCAATTGGGGCGTCAACATCGTCAAGCAATACCAGCGGCTCGTCGTATTCACATTCGGAAGCTACACCGGCGCCCGCGGCCCCGGCATCCGCTGGCTCTGGCCCTTCATCAACAACGGCACCAGCACCGTCGACCTCCGCGAAATCCCCGTCCCCATTCCGCGCCAAACAAGCATCACCCGCGACAACGCCCCCATCGACATCGACTTCTTCGTCTATATGCGCGTGATGGAAGACCGCCCCGAAGACACCATCCTCAACGTCAGCGATTTCGGAACCGCCGCCCAGGCCCTCGCTATGACAACCCTCCGCGCCGTCGTCGGCGAAATGGACCTCGACGACGTGCTCTCCAAGCGCGAGCGCATCAACGCCCAGCTCCAAGTCAAGCTCGACGAAGTAACCGTCAACTGGGGCGTCAAGGTCACGCGCGTCGAGATCAAGGAAGTCGAACCCCCCCGCGACGTCCAGGACGCAATGAACCGCCAGCTCTCAGCCGAGCGAACCCGACGGGCGGCCGTCACCGAAGCCGAAGGCGAGCGCGACGCCGAGATCAACCGCGCCGAGGGCGAACGCCAGGCCGCCGTGCTCCGCGCCGAAGGCTCCAAGCAAGCCGCCATCCTCGAAGCGCAGGGCGACCGCGAAGCCTCCATCCTCCGCGCCGAAGGCTTCAGCGTCGGCATGCAGCGCATCAACGAGGTCGCTATGCAGGCCGACCCGCGCACAATGAGCCTCCAGTACTTCGACACCCTCAAAGACATCGGCGGAAGCCCCTCCACGAAGTGGATCTTCCCCCTGGAGTTCACCTCGATGCTCCAGCCGTTCTTGCGGCAAGACAACCCCCCTCCCGCCGACAACGCCTAGCGCGCCCGCGCGTCCGGCGATGCCCGCGCTCCGGAACAGACCGCCCCCCAGGAGAGGCCCAACCGCGCTCTCTGCGCTCCCGGCCTCTCTCCTCGCGATCCTCATCCTGTTTCCCGCCTGCTCCGCCGACGGCCCCCCCGAGCCCGCGCTCGCTCCCGAACAAGCCCGCGACAACATCGCCGCCGCGATGCGAGCCCTCTCCTCCGCCCGCTTCGCCGTCTGGCATGAAGAGGGCGGCACAGACCTCGGCTTCGGAACGCTCACCAGAGCCGAGGGCGACGGCCTCTTCCCCGACCGCGCACGCTTCGTCGCCACCACCACCGCCCCCCAATTCGGAGGCGTCACCCTCGAATTCGACATTATCCAGCACGGCGGCAGCGCCTTCATCCGCGACCGCATCAGCAACCGGTGGCAGACCATCCCACCCGGAACCCTCCTCATCAGCTTCGCCGACGTAACCAGCGCCATCGCCGACGGCATCGCCGCAATGAACGACCCCCAGCTCTCCTTCGACGCCCCCGGCGGCGACGGCAACGCCTTCCTCCTCTCAGGCTCCATCGATGCAGTCGCCCTCGCCGGCCTCGTCCCCTCCGCTCCGGCGGGCAGCATCCTCGACCTCCAGATCCGGGCGCAGCGCGACGATTTCCTCGTGCGCCGCGTCTCCGTTGCCGGCGTCCTGCTCCCAGGCGACCCTCCCTCCACAACCCGGATCCTCGAACTCTCCGAGTTCGGCAAACCTCTCACCATAGAGCCGCCGCTTTAGAATGACCGCATGAAACCGCCCCTTGCCGCGCGGCGACTGCCGCCCGGCGCCGCCCTCGCCGTGGTCTGCGCCGGGGTCTTCTTCGCGTCCCTCGATCAAACATCGGTGGTCACAGCCCTCCCCGCCGTTATGATCGACCTCGGCGTCGCCATCGACCGCATCGACGACCTCGCCTGGATAGTTACCGCATACCTACTCGGATTCACCCTGGCAATGCCCCTGCTCGGACGGGCAGGGGACATCTACGGCTACCGCCGGCTCTACCTCGGCGCAATGCTGCTGTTCGGCGCCGGCTCCGCCCTCGTCGCCCTCTCCCCAGCCCTCGGATGGCTCGTCGCCGCCCGCGTCGTGCAGGCAGTGGGAGGCGGCGCGCTCATCCCCGCCGCAATCGCCATTTCCTCCGAAGGACTCCCCAAGCGCCGCAGACCCATCGTCTTCGGCGTCATCGGCGCCGCCGCAGAGGCCGGCGGCGTGATGGGCCCCCTCTACGGCGGCGCCATCGTAGAGTGGCTCGGATGGCGATGGGTCTTCTGGTCCAACCTCCCCATCGTCGCCTTGCTCGCCGCAGCCTTCTTCGCCGTCCCCGAGTCCGCCCGCGCCCGCTCGCGCCTCGACAGCGCCGGCGGACTCCTCCTCGCAGGCGGCCTCGCCCTGCTCACCGTCGGCCTCGCCCAGCGCTCGCTGTTCAGCGCCGCCTCCGCAGCCCCCTTCCTACTCGCGGGCGCAGGCCTCGCCCTGCTCGTCGCCCTCGTCTTCGTCGAGCGGAGAGCCTCCGCCCCCATCATCAGCAGAACCCTCTTCGCCGCGCGAAACTTCGCGGCGGCGATGACCTCCCAACTCCTCGTGGGAGGCGCCCTCATCCTCGTGCTCGTATCCGTCCCCCTGATGACCGACACCGTCCTCGGCAAGCCCCCCCTCGAAGGCGGACTCCGCCTCATGCGCTTCACCGGCGCCATCGCCGTCGGCGCCGTGCTCGGCGGCTACGCGACGCGCTACGCCGGAACCCTCCCCCCAACCCTCGCCGGCCTCGCGCTGGCCGCAGCCGGTTTCGCCCTGATGACCACCTGGAACGAAACCATCGCCGACCCCCGCCTCACCCTGCATCTCGCGCTCGGCGGCCTCGGATTCGGGCTCGTCATCGCCCCCCTGGTCGTCGCCGCCGTCGACGCCGCAAGCGACGACTACCGCGCCACCGCCGCCGCCTGGATCACAATGGCTCGCCTCTTCGGTATGACGCTCGGCCTCGCCGCCCTCGCAGCATGGGGAATGGGCCACTTCCAGGGACTCACGAGCGACCTCGTCTTCCCGATCGCCGCTCCCGGCGAGCCCGACGACGCCTTCACCGCCCGCTTCGACGCCTACCAATCAGGCGTCGCGAACGCGTCGTTCGAAGTCTTCCGCGCGTTCTTCCGCGCCGGAGCCGCCCTCTGCATCCTCGCCGCCGTCCCGCCGCTCTGGGCCCTCCTTGCCGCAAGGCTCCGCCGAAGCGCTCCCCCCTCCCGGTAGACAACCAGTAAGCAACCAGTACTCAACCCAGTGCCGCCCCGCGCCGGTTATGCCCATCAGGCTGCGCATCCCCGCCCAACTGCGGTAGAATCGCGCCCGACCACACAGGAGAGGCAGCATGACCACGCAGGCTTCCGACGCCAGCGCCGACAATCTCGCCATCAACGCCATCCGCTTCCTCGCCATCGACGCCGTCCAAAAGGCGAACAGCGGACACCCCGGAGCCCCTATGGGCGCAGCCCCTATGGCCTACACCCTCTGGGACAGGTTCCTCAAGCATAACCCCGCCGACCCGGCATGGCCCGACCGCGACCGCTTCGTCCTCTCCGCAGGACACGCCTCTATGCTGCTCTACTCCCTCCTCTACCTCGCCGGATACCCCCTCTCCATCGACGACATCCTCCAGTTCCGCCAGTGGGAGAGCAAAACCCCCGGACACCCCGAGTTCGGCCTCACTCCCGGCGTCGAAGCAACCACCGGCCCCCTCGGCCAGGGATTCGCCCACGGCGTCGGAATGGCGATCGCCGAGAAACTCCTCGCCGAACGCTACAACCGCCCCGGACACCCCATCATCAACCACCGCGTCTACGGCTTCGTCTCCGACGGCGATCTTATGGAGGGCGTCTCAGCCGAAGCCGCCTCCCTCGCCGGAACGCTCGGCCTCGGAAAAATCGTCTACCTCTACGACGACAACAACATCTCCATCGAAGGCGACACCGACATCACGTTCACCGAAGACGTCGCCGCCCGATTCCGCTCCTACAACTGGAGCGTCGTCGGCCCCATCGACGGCATGGACATCTCCGCCGTCGACGCCGCGCTCCGCGAAGCCCGCGACGACCTCGAACGACCCACCCTCATCGTCGCCGCGACAACCATCGGCTACGGCAGCCCCAACAAAGCCAACACCGGCGCCGCACACGGCGAACCCCTCGGCGCAGACGAAGTCGCCCTCGTCCGCCAGCGGCTCGGCTGGAATCACGAACCCTTCGTCGTCCCCCAGCAAGCCCTCGACCACGCCCGCCTCGCCCTCAAACGCGGCGCCGACGCCCAGGCCGACTGGCTCCAGCGCCTCGACGCCTACCGCAAAGCCTACCCCGCCGAAGCCGCCCAGCTCGAACTCGACCTCAGCGGACAGCTCCCCGATGGCTGGGACGACCCCCTCGCCAACCTCTTCGACAACGACAACAAGCCCATCGCAACCCGCGACGCCGGAAACCGCGTAATGAACGCCCTCTCCACCCGCGTTCACTCCCTCATCGGCGGCTCCGCCGACCTCGCCCCCTCAACACGAACACTCCTCAAAGAAACCCTCAACCTCGCCGGCGCCGAATTCCCTCCCCGCAATATGCACTTCGGCGTCCGCGAGCACGCTATGGGAGCCATCGCCGGCGGAATGGCCCTCCACGGAGGCCTCATCCCCTACACCGCCACCTTCCTCATCTTCTCCGACTATATGCGCCCCCCTATGCGCCTCGCCGCCCTTATGGGCTTGCGCGTCGTCTACATCTTCACCCACGACTCCATCGCCCTCGGCGAAGACGGCCCCACCCACCAACCCATCGAACAGCTCCTCGGACTCCGCAGCATCCCCAATATGGCCGTCCTCCGACCCGCCGACGCAACCGAAACCGCCGTCGCCTGGAAAGCCGCCCTCGAACGCTCCACCGGCCCCTCCTCCCTCCTGCTCACCCGCCAGGCCCTCCCCATCCTCAACCGCTCAGAGTGCGCCCCCGCCAACGGCGTGCTCAAGGGCGCCTACACGCTCTGGGAAAACAGCCCCAACCCCAGCGTCCTCATCATCGGCACAGGCTCCGAAACGCACATCGCCCTCGACGCCGCCAAACGCCTCGCCGACAGGGGAATCTCCTCTCGCGCCGTCTCGATGCCCTCCTGGGAGCTGTTCGACGCGCAACCGCAGGAGTACCGCGACGCCGTGATCCCTCCCCGCGTAACCGCCCGCGTCTCCGTCGAGGCCGCCCGAACAATGGGCTGGGAGCGCTACGTCGGCCTCCGCGGAGCCTCGATCGGAGTCGACGCCTTCGGCGCATCCGCCCCCTACCAGCGCATCTACCAGGAATACGGCGTCACTGCCGAACGCGTCGCAGAGGTCGCCGAATCCCTCGCAAAGGCCGCGCAATGACCCAGCAAGCACAACCCCCCGGAGCCGTCCTCGGCCCCCTTGCCGCTCCCGTCAACGATGCGCTCAACAACCTCGCCGCCGCCAACGTTATGGCCCGCATCTGGGACGGCGACTACACCGTCTGGAAGGACGACCCCACAGAGATCGTCAACCGCCTCGGCTGGCTCACAGCCCCCAGAGATATGGCGGGCTCCGTCGGCGACCTCCGCTCCTTCGCCGGCGAAATCCGCCGCGACGGCTTCGCCAGCATCGTCCTCCTCGGAATGGGCGGCAGCAGCCTCGGCCCCGAAGTCATCCGCCAGTGCATCGGCTCCGCCCCCGGATTCCCCGACCTCGTCGTGCTCGACTCCACAGTCCCCGCCAGAATCGCCGCCGTCTCCAACTCCATCGACATCAGCCGATCCCTGTTCATCGTCTCCTCCAAATCCGGAGGCACCATCGAGCCGAACTCGCTCTACAAACTCTTCCGCGCCCTCGTCGAAAGCGCCGTCGGCGAACAAGAGGCTGGCGCCCGCTTCATCGCCATCACCGACCCCGGAACCCCCCTCGCCAGACTCGCCTCCCGCGACGGATTCCGCCGCCTCTTCGAAAACCCGCCAAACATCGGCGGACGCTACTCCGTCGGCTCCTGCTTCGGCCTCGTCCCCGCCGCGCTCTCCGGCGTCGACTGCGGCCAGCTCCTCCAGCGACTCACCCAAATGGCCTCCCGCTGCGAGGCCAGCGTCGGCGTCCGCAACAACCCCGGCGGATGGCTCGGCGCCGCCATCGGCGCTATGACCCGCGAAGGCCGCGACAAGCTCACCCTCATCACATCCCCCTCCATCGCAAGCTTCGGACTCTGGGTCGAGCAGCTCATCGCCGAGAGCGCAGGCAAAGACGGCTCCGGCGTCATCCCCGTCGCCGGCGAACCTCTCCTCAACCCCCACAACTACGGCGACGACCGAGCTTTCGTCTATATGCGCCTCGCCGGATGCGAAAACGCCGAAACCGACGTCGCCGCCGAGCGCCTCGCCGGAAACGGCCACCCAGTCATCACCCTCGACCTCGACGACCCCTACGACATCGGCGCCGAATTCTTCCGCTGGGAATTCGCCACCGCCGTCGCCGGGCGCATCCTCGGCGTCCACCCCTTCGACCAGCCCAACGTCCAGGCCGCCAAAGACGCCACCGATCGCGTCCTCGCAGCCTACGTCCGCGACGGCGCCCTCCCGCCAACCCCGTCCGGCTCCCCCGCAGACCTCCTCGCTCAGGCCAGCCCCGGCGACTACCTCGCCATTATGATCTACGCCGAAGAAACAACCGGCGTGAACAAAGCCGCCAACGCCCTCCGGCGGCGCGTTATGAACCGTCACAACATCGCAACCACCCTCGGCTACGGCCCGCGCTTCCTCCACTCCACCGGACAGCTCCACAAAGGCGGGCCCAACAGCGGGCTCTTCCTCCAGCTCGCCGCCGCCCACGACCCCGACATCGAAATCCCCGGCGAACCCTTCACCTTCGGCGCCCTCGCCAACGCGCAGGCGCAGGGCGACTACCAGGCGCTCCTCGACGCCGGCAGACGCGTCGCCGCAGTCAACCTCGGCCACGACGCCGAATCCGGCATCCTGCGGCTCCTCGGAACAGTATGAGGCCAGCAGCATCCCCGACCCCGCAGAACCGCGTTCGGCTCAATGCGAACGCCCTCGCTCCCCTGCGCCCTGGCCGAAACCCCGCCTCCCTGGCTCCCTGCGCCCAACGCTTCCTCGCGTCCCCGCGCCCCGGAAAAAACGCTCCCACCGGAGGCCCCTAACTATGCCCCAAGCAGTAACCATCGTCATCCTCGGCGGCGCCGGCGACCTCGCCCGGCGCAAACTCGCCCCCGCCCTCTGCAACCTCCTCAGGAAAAACCGACTCCCCAGCAACGTCCAGATCGTCGGCTTCGCCCGCTCCGACCTCGACGAACCCGCCTACCGCGAACTCCTCCGGCAAGGCGTCTCCGATCTCAGCGACATCGCAATCTCCCGCGACGAATGGAACGCCCTCGCCCCACGCCTCCACTACGCCCGCGGCGACATCGCCGACCCCGCCTCCTTCCGAGCCCTCCGCCAACGCCTGGAAGAGATCGAACCCCCAGGCGAAACCGACAGGCTCTTCTACCTCGCCATCGCACCCAACCTCCACCCCGCCGCAGCCGCCGGGCTCCACTCCGCCGGACTCGCCGACGAATCCAACGGCTGGCGCCGCGTCGTCTTCGAGAAACCCTTCGGCGAAGACGAAGATTCCGCGCGAAGCCTCAACCGCATCATCCACAACATCTTCCGCGAAGATCAGGTCTACCGCATCGACCACTACCTCGGAAAAGAAACCGTCCAAAACCTCATCGTCCTCCGCTTCGCCAACGCCATCTTCGAACCCATCTGGAACCGCAACTACATCGACAACGTCCAGATCACCGTCGCCGAGTCCGTCTCCGTCGGCCAGCGCGCCGGCTACTACGACGCCTCCGGCGTCGTCCGCGATATGGCCCAGAACCACCTCCTCCAGCTTATGTGCCTCGTCGCCCTCGAACCCCCAAGCTCAATGGACGCCAACGCCCTCCGCGACCGCCGCGCCGACGTCCTCCGCGCCGTCCGCCGCTGGACCCCCCATGAATTCCGCGAGCACGCCGTCGCCGCCCAATACGACGGCTACCTCAACGAACCCGGCGTCGATCCCGCCTCCCGAACCCCCACCTTCGCCGCTATGCGCCTCTACATCGACAACTGGCGATGGCAAGGCATCCCCTTCTACCTCCGCTCAGGCAAAAGCCTCGCCCGCAAAGTCTCCGAAATCGTCATCCAATTCAAATCACCCCCCCTCTCAATGTTCCCCCGCGTCAGCCAGAGCTTCGCCCCCAACCTCCTCTCCATCTGCATCCAGCCCGACGAGGGCATACACCTCCGCGTCGACGCCAAAACCCCCGACGCCGGCCTCCTCGCCGAACCCGTCGATATGGAATTCCACTACAGCCAGCGACACGCCAACATCGAACTCCCCGACGCCTACGAGCGCCTCCTCGAAGACGCCGTCTACGGCGACCCAAGCCTCTTCATCCGCGCCGACCAGATCGAACAGTCCTGGAACATCCTCGACCCCCTCCTCCAATGCTGGGCCGACCCCGGATCCGGCGGCGTCGAAACCTACCCCCCCGGCTCCTGGGGCCCCCAGGGCGCCGACCGCCTCCTCGCCCAGCACGGCCACAGATGGCGATCCATCTGCGGCCCCGACCACCAGCCCCAACCGCTAGACCACTAACTCCGGCCACCAACAGAGACGGGCAGGGGAGACCCCGCCCCGAAACCCCAGAACCAGTACCCCCAGCCGCCGCCGCCGCCCGCAGAAAGGAACCCCCTATGCTCTTCATCGACAACGAAACCGTCCGCCGCGTCCTTACCATCGCCGACGCCATCGACTCTCAGGACGAAGCCTTCCGCGGCCTCGTCGACGGCGCCGCCATCCACCGCCCCCGCATCGATATGTACGTCCCAACCGGCCGCGAAGACGACTACTACCGCTGGGGCACAATGGAAGGCGCCAGCCGCGACCTCGGCGTCTTCGCCATCCGAATGAAATCCGACATCGTATCCTGGCCCGAAGACGAAAACGGCAACTGGACCGAAGAGAAGTACTGCGTCGAACCCGGCTCCTACTGCGGCCTCATCTTCCTCTTCAGCTCCACCAACGGCGAACCCCTCGCCATCATCAACGACGGCGAACTCCAGCACGCCCGCGTCGGCGCAGGCGCCGGCCTCGGCGTCCGTTACCTCTCACGCCCCAACTCGAAAATCGTCGCAATGATCGGCTCCGGCGGTATGGCCCGCTCCTACCTCCGCGCATTCTGCAACGAACGACCCATCGAGAAAGTCCGCGTCTACAGCCCCACCAGAAAGAACCGCGAAGCCTACGCCGCCGAAATGATGGACTCCCTCAACATCGACGTCCAACCCGTCGACGACCCCGAAGCCGCCGTCCGCGGCGCCGACATCGTCTCCACCTGCACCGACGCAATGCGCCCGGTCCTCAACGGCGACTGGCTCGAACCCGGCATGCACATCACCAACCTCGGAGGCTACGAACTCGACGAAACAACCTTCGAACGCGCCGCCGTAACGATCCGCCAGGGAATCGGCGGCGCGCGCCTCGCCGACGACCCCCGCATCCAGTACGGACGCGGCCACAGCCCCGTCGCCTTCGTCGCCGGCACCGAAGAAGAGATGAAACGCCTCCCTCCCTCAGGCCTCCGGATGCGCCAATTCGGCTCATCCCCAATGCACCCATCCTTCACCGACCTCGTAACCGGCGTCGTCTCCGGACGAACCTCCCCAAGCGACATCACCCTCTACCTCAACAGCGGCAACCAGGGACTCCAATTCGCAGCTGTCGGCAAAGTCGTCTACGACAAAGCCCGCCAGCAATCCCTCGGACACGAAATCCCCACCTCTCTCTTCCTCCAGGACATCCGCGACTAGCCGCGCCCTACAGCTCCTCGCAGACCCCTCAAGGCATCGCTCGTAGCGCACGGCGGCGCTTGCCGGCGTTCCGCAACCATCTAGCGCCCGCCGACCAGCCAGCCTCCCGCGGCCAGCCGCGCCCCGCGCCTTACGACTCCCTCGCAGACGCCCCCCAGGGCCTCGCTCCCAGCGCACGGTGGCGCTTGCCGCCGCTCCGCAACCGCCCCAACTCCCCCCGGCTAGCCAGCCAGCCTCCCACAACCAGCCGCCGCGACGCCGCAGCGCACTCTGCTCACTCCCCTCACTCCCCCGCGCCCTCCCCGCGCGCCGCGCCCAGACGCTTCTCGTAGCACACCGCCCAACGCTTGGCGACGTGATCCCCATAGCGCGGAATCCGCCTGTAGCCCAGAGCCTCGTAGAAGCCGATCGCCCGGCCAAGCAGATCTCCCGTCTCGAGCACAAGGCGCGACAGCCCAAGCTCCGACGCCCGACGCTCCAGCTCGCCCATCAGCGCGCGCGCCAGCCCGGATCCCCGCTCCTGCGGAAGAGCGTACACCCGCCTCACCTCTCCCGCGCCGCCCCCGTAAACGCGCACCGCCCCGCACGCCGCCGCAACGCCCCCGCGACGCGCCAGCAGAAACACCCCCTCGAACGCCAAGTGCTCCTCCCGCGTCAGCGCCCCCGTGCCTGCCTTGTCGCCGTACGCCTCGCGAATCTCCGCGTCCAGCAGCGCCATCAACTCCTCCGCCTCCGGAGCGCCCGGCTCAACCGCCTCGAACGTAACCCTGCCTTCCATCGCCAACCTCCGCTCCCTGCGCATCCCATTGCCCGCGCGCAACACAAGAAAGAGGGGCCGGCTGCCCGGCCCCTCTCGACGATCGCCCTAACCCTGCGCTGCGGCTAGTCCTTCTCGTTCTCGAACCTGTAGTTGGGGTCCGTGTAGCACTCCGGCGGCATCTCGCTGCGAAGCCCTCGCTTCGCCAGCTCGGCCTCGAATCGCTCTCGAATCTCAGGCGCCTCCTGATGATACTCGAACTGATCCCCAGAGCGGTCGATCTTCTCCCCCATAAACCCCGTGAACTGCGGCAGCGGATGGAACGCCAGATAGCGCCCCGGATGCTCCCCCACATTGAAGTGCTGGTGAAACCACCTGTTCGGAGGCACGAAAATGCTCCCCTCATGCCACGGAATAAACACCTTCTCCTGCCCCTCCGGCCACATCACCGAAAACCCCTCCCCAGCCGGAATCACAATAACGTACGCAGGCCCATGGCGATGCCCCTTCTTGTACGTCTTCGCCGGAAACACCGACATATGCGCCGTCAGCTCCGAACCCGGATACTGCACGAACACCGTCGTCCCGCCCGCGCCGCGACCCTTGAACGGCACCAATCGATCCCACGCCCGCATATCAGGAAAGAAATTCCCCACCCAGTACTGACGAACCGCCCCACGTCCCGACGGATCATCATCCACCGCCCGAGCGTCCGAATAGAACTCGTCCGAAGAAATCAGCTCCTCCGACGGCTGAAGCGGAGTATTGAAGAAAATGCTCGCATCCTTCGCAGCCGACATCGCAATCGGCATATTGTTGTAGTGCAGCAGCCGCGCGGGTTCCCCTCCCGACATGCTCGCATACTCCACCCAGTAGTTCCCCGGAATCCGGAACATCGCGTGATCCGTCCACTCGAAACTGTGCTTCTCCCCGCCGTCCTTCCAAACCGTCGTCACCCCCCGCCCGCTCAGCACGTAAACCACGTCCTCCAGCGTCATCTTGAACGGCGGCGCAGACCCTCCCGCTGGAACCTCCGTGATTCGCGCCTCCGAAACCCCCTCCTGACCCGCCAGCTGAAGGAACGCCGCATTGTGCCCCCGCTCCTTCCAGTAACCGAGCTCGATAGTCCGCCCGTCCTCGATAAAGTAATCGCGATAGACCGGTATCCCTTGCGCCTCCATCCAAGCATCGTAGAACTGCGGCTTGCGGATATACGTCGCCTGGGGTTGTGGCGGAGCCGTTGCCATAGCTGTCCTCCTGAGCATTGCGCCGCCGCAACCCTACAGAACCACGCCCGAACTGTCAAAGCGCAGACCTCCTCCCCCGCCCAGCGCTATCTCGATAGGTGTGTCGCCATCGCCTACCGCCGCCCCAGGCGCGCCCCCAGCGCTGCCTGCGAGATGGGCAACGAATGAACAGCCGGCCACGCCGCAAAGCCCTAGAGCCCCTCTCGCCCAACCGCTCCCTACGCAGCTCATGCGCGTTTCAGCCGTAGCCGCGCGTGCTGTGCACTCTGATATTTGTCACATTAGTCGCAATAGCTCTGCTAATGGAATACAGAATCGCGTGCGGGCCGCGCGAATACAAATAAAGAACCACTGGAGGGCGCAGAAAGGAAACCACTCGTTTCCCGTCAGGCCACGGCGACCTGAGTATGTCATCAAGACAGTCGAGTATCTCTTCAGCTCCATCGCCTCCTGCGGCGGCAAGCTCGGCCTCAGCGGTCGAGCTAAGCGACAGAGTGTTTGCCATACTTGGCGCGCGCCTCCTCAAGCGAAATGCCCTTGCCGCCCGCCGCGAAGTACGCCAGCGACTCATCGATGCGCTCAAACAGCCCAGGAGTTGAAAGCGCCTGTTTCACACGATCTCTTATCTCGGGATTCTGGCGCAATTCAAGCGCCGCGCCCCGTTCGGCTCCTCGCATCGGCAGCGTCTCTTTCGAAGCTCGAACAACATTCGGTGTGCTCTCTCGTCCGTATCGCTTGACGATAGCATTGATAAACTGCCAATCGTCTGCATCGAGCGGCAAATCGGCGCTGTCGAATCCCTTAGCTACGCAATACTGATAGGTAGCGTTGCCGTTTGGCAGCGCCCTTTGAGCCATCCGAACTTTCCCCTGAGACTCCAATGAAGCAAGAGACCTAACGATGCCGTTGCCCGCGGCATTCGGGCCGTAATTGTCCCACCGGTAACTGAAATCGCTAAGCTGGTCTCCCAGGTGCTCCGCTCTCAAGTTGTCAACCAGGTAAACCAGCTTGACCAGCTTTGTCCTGCCTGTGTCGCGCTTAAGCTGGCGCAACAGCCCAAGTATGACTGCCTCATTGCGCGTCATAGCTCGCTCTCCTCTTAGCTCAAACTCAGGACGCTGCGAAATGCTCCTAAGCGCCCGCCTCCAGCTTGCTTGACGTACAAGATAGCGCCCTAGGCCAGGCGGCTACTGATGCCGCTTCCCTAGAAGAGCATCTTACACCACGCCTTGACAGGGGTCAATGCGAGCCCGGCGAACAGACTTCAACCGGAGCGCTGCGCCCTCGCCGCCTACCACGCCTGGGACTCCCCGAACCCCGATCCGCCGGCGCCCTCGGACGCGCTTCCCAGCACGGCAAGGCCGCGTGCTCTCCGCTCGTGGATTGCGGCGCGGTCGCGGGGCTCTACCCGCCCACAGGACAGAGCAGCGACCACCCCTCTCGAAGCGAGGCGGGGTTATCCCGGACAGAAGCGCCCCGGGCGGGAGTCCGGCGCGCGCCGAACTCCCGCCGGATGGACGCCCTACCTCCTCCTGCGCCGCCTGCGCCCGCTCGGCCCTCTATACCGCCTTAAACGATGCGCCACAGTAACAACTTTCCCGCCACGCCCCACAATCACGTAAGCGTTCAGACGGTCAACTATGCGCCTGTACCCCGCCAGACCCAGCGCCCGTTTCGCTCGAAGCCGCGCGCAACGGTCCATCTCGTACCTAAAGGCGCCCTTCCGCGCCCCAATCTCCTTGCCGAACTCAAGCAGCGCATAAACGACCTCGCGCCCGATCCCTCTACTGTTGCGCCGACGCTCAGCGTGCCTTGAAAACCGGCAGGCTATTCGATCATTCCACCCACTGCTCTGTGACATCTTGCGCTCTCCTAAGCTCTGTTCCCGCGCTTCGTTACCTCTCGCAGAACACTCGCCAACATCACGGATAACCGAACATAGCGCTCTCCTTTCGTTGCGCCTCGCCGCCCCGCTCCCGGCGCAATCACAGCCTGAACAACCGCGCCAGGCCAACCCCGAACGCGTCCATCGCCATAACCGCTCTCAACCGCGCTCGCGCAAGCGGGTAGGGCAGCGCTGGACGAGAGTCCCGGCAGGGAGTCCGGCGCGCCGGACTCCCTGCCATATGGACGCCCTACCTCCTTCTGCGCCGCCTCAAACGATCCCCTGGTTTGGATTACCGGGCCTCGATATCGGAGAACGCGGCGGGCGATTAGGGCGGGAATCCTGCGCAAGCATGGCTCCCACTCGGCATGCCGCCTACTTCTTTTCCTTCTATGCCGCTTCATCTCGCGATTATCCCCTCTACTGTTGCGCCGGCTCCTGGCGCACCCTGAAAACTGACATCCTATTCGATTGTTCCATCCATCGCTCTGTGACATCTCGCGTCTCTCCTCAAGCTCTTTGCCCGTCACTAAACTGTTGTATGGCATATCCCTATTGCTCTTCATTCTCTGAATCCTCTCCTCTCGCGCTTCGCCGCCTCTTCAACGCATCGCTAACAGCGGCCTCGCGCTCTTCCTCGCTCATCCAAGCAAGCTCCTCAGCCCGCTCGATGCTGACGCGGCCCGCGCGCTCCATCGAACGGATGGCGACGCCAAAAGACTTCATCAATGCGTCGAGCTGGCCAGTCAGCAAGAGCTTGACCGGCGAATCCTCTATCCTGGCCAGAGACTCCGCCATACGCCAAACCATCGCTTTAACAGCCGGCTGAACGACGCCTCTCGCCGCCAGCATCGCCGCCGAGAGCTCAGCAGGCGTCGCCACATGCTCCTTCCCTTCACCATCCACGTACACCATCAGATTAAACTTGTCTCTCATCGAAACCTTCCTTCCTGCATCCATATTCCTCCTCCCGAACCTGGCTGCGACAGCATCGCGACTAATTCTCCTACCGCTGCGCCGACTCTCCGCGTGCCCTGAAAACCGACGCCCTATTCGATTGTTCCGTCCATTGTTCTGTTCCATCTGTGTCGCTCCCTAAGCTCTATTCCCGCGCTTCACTACCGCCTCGCGGAACCAACTCGCCGACATCACGGATAACCAGACATAACTCCTCCTTTCACCGCGCCTCGCTGCGCCGTCCCCGACGCAATCGCAGCCCGAACAAACGCGCCACGCCGAGCCCCGAACGCGCGCCACCGCCGTAACCGCCCCAAACCATGCTCGCGAGAGCGGGCAGGGGGGTAGGCAAGAGGCGAAAGCCCCCGTAGGGAGTCCGGCGCGGCTGGACTCCCTACCAATGGCGCCCTATCTCCTCTTATGCCGCCTCAAACGATGCGCCACAGTGATGACATTCCCATCACGCGATACAACAACATAAACGTTGAGCCGGTCAGCGATGCGCCTGTAGTCCGCCGAGCCGAGCGCTTGCTCCACGCGAATCCGCGACGAACGATCCAGCGCGTACGCGAAGGCGCCTTCCCGAGTCCTGGTCTTCTTGCCAAATCTGAGCAGCACGTCAACAACGGCCGATCCAATGCCTCTACTGTTGCACCGACGCTCAGCGTGCGCTGAAAACTGACGATCTACTACCCTGTTGTTCTGTTCATTGTGTGAGGTCAAGTCCGCATGGCTCCTTGGTGCTTGCTCTTGCGCTAGCTCTCCCGTGGAACAACTCACGAACGACACGAACAGCCTGACATACCCTCCTTTCACCTCACGCCCTGCTCGCGCTATAGCCTACGCCCGGCAGAATACCCCGCCGGGCCGAGCATTGTACTACACCCCCTCAAAAAAATCAAGCCCCCTACTACATCTAGGCCTCCCCCGACCCCGCCCCCCGGACGCGCCTCCCGGCGCCGCCAGAACCCGCCCGCTCCCTCCCGCGGATGCGCCGCCCCGTCCGGCCCGCCCGATGCTGTCCGCTTGCCGCTCCCTGAATATGCTTGCATCCCTATATACGTCTCCTATATGCGTAATGTGCAGAACCAGCAAGTATTCCCGCCTATGCCCTAGTTACTAGGACTAGCTCTTAAGCAATTAGCAATTGCTTACAAGGCGCATCGTCCTAGTACTATGATCAACTAGATGCGCTCTAATTAACGTGCAATATCCAATTACTGTAGCAGTATTCAAGTTGCTCTCTGAGCGGAATTCGCACGGGTTCAAACAAAAAGTTCCGACCACTCCTAGCCCCATTTATGCAATCACAAACGCGACGGTTTGTCAACACTTCAGGTTCCAAAATCTGTATGCTGAAGAAATCACCCTCAGGGAGGCTGCTTATGACCACTGCCGCCATCGGATTCATCGGCCTCGGACGTATGGGTAAACCAATGGCCCTCAACCTCCTCCGCGCCGGATTCGACGTCAGCGTCGTCTCGCGCTCGCGCCCTCCCATCGACGAACTCGTCGCCGCCGGAGCCCACGAAGCCCCCTCTCTCGCCACTCTCGCGCAACGCGCCAGCATCATCTGCACCTGCCTGCCCGACCTCGCAGCCTCCCGCGACATCTACCTCGGCAGCGACGGACTCATCCCCAACGCCCGCCCCGGCCAGACGCTCATCGAAACGAGCACGATCTCCCCCTCGCTCGCCAGACAGATCGCCGAAGCTGCCGCCGCGCGCGGCGCCGGCTACCTCGACGCCCCCGTCTCCGGAGGCGTCGAACGCGCCCAGAACGCCACCCTCGCCATTATGGCCGGCGGCGACGACGCAACCTTCAACACCGCGCGGCCAGCCCTCGACGCCATCGGCTCAGCCGTCCACCACGTCGGCGCAGCGGGGCAGGGGAGCGTCGTCAAACTCGCGAACCAGCTGCTCGTCGGTGTCCACACGCTCGCAGCCTGCGAGGCGTTCGCTTTCGGAACAGCCGCCGAAGTCAACGCCGCGCAGATGCTCGACATCCTGGCCGCCTCCTGGGGAGCCAGCAATATGCTCGCCCGCAACGGCCCCCTCTTCCGCTCCGGCGACTACGGCTCCCTCGCTCCCGTGCGCCTCCTCGCAAAAGACCTCGCCCTCGTCGAAGAATCCGCCCACGACCTCGGCGTCGCGCTCCCCATCGCGCAGCGCGCCCGCGCCCTGTTCGACGAGGCAATGCAACTCAGGCTCGGCGAGTGCGACATCTCCGCGCTCATAACGATGATCCGCCCCCCAGCCCGCCCCGCCTGACCACAGCGCCGCCCCAGCCTCAGCAACCACGAACCCCGCATCGTCCCCGCCGGCCAGATTCCTCGCATCGCCAGCCCCCGCGAACGCGAAGACCGCGCCAACGATGAGCGCCCGCCCCTGGCCTCCGCGAGCGAGAAGACCTCGCCCAGACGACAACCCCCCCCTACGCCTCCCTCAGCGCAGTGAGCAGCCGCTCCGCCGTCATCGGAAGGCTCCGCAGACGCACGCCCACAGCGTCGCGGATGGCGTTCGCGATTGCCGGCGCCACAGCAAGCAGCGGAGCTTCGCCTATCGCCTTTGCGCGGTACGGCCCCGATCCCCCGCCCGAGGGAACAAGCGCCGTCTCCATAGGCGGAATATCAGCCACATTAGGCAACTTGAAATCAGCAAACGACACCGTCGTAATCCGCCCCGCGTCGACGAGCAACTCTTCCTGCAACGCATAACCCAGGCCCATCGCCACCGCCCCGTTGATCTGACCCTGATGCGCTATCGGATTGATAACCATCCCCACATCATGAGCCGACGTGAACCGCAGGACCCGAATCTCCCCCGTCTCAACATCAACCTCCACCTCAGCAACCTGCGCCGCGAACGACGTATGCTCCGCCTGACCCGTAACCCGCGAACTCCCACGACCGCTCACAACCCCGCCCGACGCCGCAAGCGCATCCCCCCACGCAACCGACTCACCTCCATCCGGCCTCCACACCCGCCCCCTCTCGCTCCTCAACCCCTCGCGCGGCCACCCCATCCACGCCGCCGCCGCCCGCAGAAGCTCCTCCAGAGCCGCCTCCGACGCCTCATGCACAGCGGGAACAGCCATCCGCGTCGTGCGGCTGCCTGCTACCCCCGAATCGAACGGAACAGCATCCGTATCCCACGCCTCCACCCGCACACCTTCAGCATCGATCCCCAGCGTCTCCGCCGCCGCCTGCGCGAACATCGTGTACGCCCCCGTCCCCGGCTCGAAGATCGGCGTCCTCACCACCGCCGTCCCGTCGGCGTTCAGCGCAACCTCCGCATGCGACTCCCCGCCGCCCGCCGGACGAGCGCACATCGCTATCCCTCGTCCCACATTCGCAGGCTTCGCCGTCCCGTACCCGCTGCGCTCCACAGCCGCCCGCAACGTCGCTTCCGCGCGCACATCCGCGAAAAGCTCGTCCATCGGCGTGCGCTCGCCGTCCCGCAGCACATTCCGCAACCGGAACTCCAGCGGATCCATCCCCAGCCGGCGCGCCGCCTCATCCAGGTGCGACTCAATAGCGAACGAGCCCTGAGCCTCGCCAGGACCCCGCATATACCCTCCCGGAACATTGTTCGTATACACATGACGCTGATCGAACCGCGCGTTCGGTATCCGCCAGTTCGCCGCGATGCGATCCACCCCCGCCAGCGCCCCCAGCGGCATCATCCCCGCGTACGCCCCGCTGTCGAACCACATCTCCTGCAGGTGCGCCGTGATCTTCCCGTCCCGCTTCACCCCCGTCTTCACCCGCATCGCCGCCGAATGCTTCGGATTGCCCGCGCCAAGCTCCTCCGGCTGATCCATCGCCATCTTCACCGGGCGACCCGTCCGCGCCGACAACAGATACGCAAGAGGCTCGTCGAATGGCGCCGTCTTCGACCCGAAATCGCCCCCAACGTGCGCCGGATGCACCACGATCGACGATTCCTCCACCCCCACGGCTGCGGCCAGCGCCTGCCTCAGCCCGAACGGCGTCTTGTTCGACGCCCACACATGCGCGCGGCCGCCAGCCTCAACCCAAACAACGCACGACCGCGGCTCGAAGAACGCCGGATGCGTCCGCGCGCAGCGATACTCATCCTCGAAAATGAAATCCGCCTCCGCAAACCCCGCCTCCACATCCCCCAGCCCGAAACTCGCACTGAAGAATACGTTCGACGGCTGCTCAGGAGGCCTGCGGAAACCCTCGTAGCACCCCATATCCGGATGAATAAGCCGCGCCCCCTCCCGCACCGCCTCCAGCGGATCGAGCAGCGGCTCCGCCTCCTCGTAGTCCACAACAATCAGATCCGCCGCCCGCTGCGCCGTCTCCTCGTCGTCAGCCGCCGCGACAGCAACCTTCTCCCCCGCGAACCGCGTCTCCCCCTGCGCCAGCAGAGGCGCGTCCCGCACCTGCCGCCCTTGCAGCAAACCCGCCACATCGGCGCCCGTCAGCACAGCCCGCACACCGTCGACCGCCAGCGCCCGCGACGCATCGATCGACCGTATCCGCGCGGCAGGGTAGGGGCTCCGAAGCGTCTTCGCCCACAGCGTCCCCGGCGGCAGCTCATCGAGCGCGTATCGCGCCGCCCCTGTCGTCTTCTCCCGCCCTTCCGTCCTCCCCGTCGGCTGGCCAATCACCCGATACGTCGTCATCGCCGCCCCCTGAACGCGCCCCGCGCTATCCGCCCCAGCTAACCCGCGCGCGCCAGCAGTCCCTCCGCCCCCCTGACCGCCTCGCGCTAACCCTCCGACAGCGGCGCCACGCTGAACACCACCCGGAACGGCTTGCAGTAAATCGTCACCGATCCGTAATCGTCCGGCGACGCCTCCGCCGGCAGAGGATAGTTCTGGGAGCCGATGTTCCCCTTCAGCTTCCCCAGCTCCAGATACCCCCCGCTGTGAACATCGCTCCTGCCCTGCGGATCAGGATGCGCCGAAAGCAGCACGCGAAGATCCGGCCCGTTCGTCACCCGGAAATCCTCCAGCCGCAGCACGTGCGAGCCGTCCGCCAGCCGGTAGACCGCCGCCCGACCCGAACCCTTATGGAAGCTGTCCGCGTCGCGGAACATCCCCGCTTTCACCACAACCGCATCCCCGCCCCCCGCCGGCGGCGTCATCGGCTCCGTCATCTCATCGTCGATCATCGCGAGCGCCGCCATCGCCCCCTCCACCTGCTCGCGCGTCATCCCCGCCGGAACAACCCCGCCCGCACTGAACGGAAACTCCTCCTCCACCGTCGTGTTCAGAAAGAGCGGCGAGCCAAGCTGCCACGCCAGCGCCAGCGCAGGAGCCCCCACAACAACGCACGCCGCCACGACGATCTTCCAGTGCGCGCGGATGAACCCACCAACGCTCACGGAAGCAACAGCGCCTTTCCCGTCGTGCGACGGCCCTCGAGCGCCCGGTGAGCCTCCGCAGCATCCGCCAGCGCGAACGTCGCCCCAACCCGAACGCGCAACTCCCCCGACGCGATCCACCCGAACAGCTCCCCCGCGCGCCAGTCAAGCTCCTCCCGCGTCCGCGTGTAGCTCCCCAGCGTCGGACGCGTCAGAAACAACGACCCCTTCGCGTTCAGCATCTGCGGATCCATCGGCGGAACACGCCCGCTTGACTGACCGAACAGCGCAAGCAGCCCGCGCTCCGCCAAACAATCCAGGCTCCCCTCGAACGTATCCCTCCCCACCGAGTCGTACGCCACCTGCACGCCCTCCCCGCCGGTAAGACGCCTCACCTCCGCGACGAAATCCTGCTCCGTATACAGAATCACCTCGTCCGCCCCCGCATCGCGCGCCAGCTCCGCCTTCTCCTCCGTCGACACCGTCCCGATAACGCGCGCCCCGCGCATCTTGGCCATCTGCGTCAGCAGCAGCCCCACGCCTCCCGCCGCCGCATGCGCAAGACAGGTATGGCCCGGCCCAAGCGGGAACGTCGACGTCGCCAGAAAGTGCGCCGTCATCCCCTGCAGCAGTGCCGCCGCCCCCGTCGCCGCATCGATCCCCTCCGGCAGCTTCACCAGCCTGCTCGCCGGCGCGAGCGCCAGCTCCGCGTACGACGCCGGAACCCCGCTGAACGCCACCCTGTCCCCGATCGCCACATCGCTCACACCCTCGCCCACCGCCACAACCTCGCCTGCCCCCTCCTGTCCCGCAGTATGCGGCAGCGCAACGCTATACGCCCCCGACCGCTGATACGTATCAATGAAATTCACCCCGCACGCGCCGAGCCGCACCACCGCCTCGCCCGGCCCGGGCTCCGGCTCCGCAACATCCTCATGCCGCAATACCTCCGGACCGCCGAACTCATGAAACCGAACAGCCTTCACCGCGCCCTCCTCAGCGCCTAAGCGCGAACTCCCCACATAGTACCCCAACCCCCGCAGCCGCCTACAACCCCAGAGAACCCCCGGCGCTCATTCACTCGCCCCCGCGCGCCGGCGCGGACGCGTCACACAAGCATCCGGTACAGCGGCGGCGTCAGCAAACCAGCCACGATAGGGAAGGGGAGGTTCACCAGCAGCCGGCTGCTGGTGAACGCCCCGCCCAGAAACGGCAGCTCCCACATCATCGTTCGCGTAACAGGAATCGTGTTCCACGCCGTAAGAAACGCCGCCACAGCCCCCACCCCCGCCCCCGACAGGAAAATCGAACCTGCAAGCGGAATAACCACGTATGGCCCCCCGGGAACCACCGCCCCCACAGCCGTCCCGATAAGAATGCCCGTAAACCCCGACTCCTCCCCCATCCACCGCGTGATGACCTCCTCCGGCAGAATTACCTGCGTCATCGCCGCCAGCAGCATCCCCAGAACCAGCATCCGGGCCACCGACCGCAACAGCAACAGGCTCGTAACCCCGCCCTGCCGCAGACCAGCGAACCCCTGCTTCCGAACAACCAGCGCAGCCGTCAGCGCCGTCAGACCCGCCAGCAGATAAGTCGCCGTCACGTCGCGTCCTCGCCCTTCCCCGCCCCGATCCGCGACCGCGCCGACTCCTGCGCGCGCTTCGGCGTCAACCGGAACGCCAGCGGCACGAGCGCCGTCGCAACAACCACAAGCCACACCGTCGCCAGCGTCCGGCCTATCGCCAGACCCGGCCCCAGAAACGGCATCTCATACACCAGAAACCGGTTCACCGTAAACAGATTCCGCGCCGCAGTGAACGCCGCTATCGACGTAACCCCCGCCCCGCCGTGCATAAGCGCCGCCGCTATCGGATACATCACATACGGCCCCCCCGGCGACAGCGCCCCTGCCGCCGCCCCGATCAGCGCCCCTCGCACGCTCGCCTCGTCCCCCATCCACCGCCCAACCGTGCTCGGAGGAAACAGCGCCGTCAGCAAACCCGCCAGCAGAAACCCCAGAACCAGCGCAGGCCCTGCCCGCGCCACAAGATCAATCGCCCCCGCCCCGCCGTCCAGCAGACCCTCCGCCCCGTGCAGCGCGAACGCAACCCCCGACACAATCGCAAGCAACGAACCCATCGTGATGAGCGAAGGATCCCGCAGCCACGACCTTCGACCCCCAGACTCACGCGCCACGTGAACCCCTCCCTGACGCGAATGTCCTCAGCCGACGTCCATCCGGCCAAGACGCCGCGCCGTCAGCAGAAAAAACACCACCGTAACCGCCGCCGCGCCCCCCAGCGCCCACGGAAGCTCAATAGCAAACTCGCTGCTGCTGAACATCGCCTCGTCCAGCCCTTGCATCGTCCCCATCGCATAACTGCGCATGCTAAAGTAACGCAGATTGCTCAGAAATCCCGTAAGCAGCCCCTCCCAGATAAGCACGTAGATCAGCCCGAACCCCAGCGCCCGCGTCGTCAGCAAACCCGCCCACGTGAACACCGTCGCATACGCCGCAACCCCCACCAACGCCCCCGCACCCGCCGCGAGCCACGCCGACCCTCCCGCATCAGGGTGCATCATCGTAATCAGCGCCGCCGTCGCGAACATCAGCGGCCCCGCCACCACAACCGTCGCAACCAGCTTGGCCAGAACAATCATCGCCCGCGACACAGGCTTCGTCACAAGCAAGCTCAGCGTGCGATCCTCCACCTCATTGCCGAACGCGCTCGTCGCAAGCACAAGCGTCGACAGCGGCAGCACAATCGACATCACCACCCCCTCCAGAATCGGCCCCGTCAGAACATCCCCCCCCTGACCAGTCGACCGAAGCAACGCCGCAAGCCCCAAAGGCAGCAACCCCAGCACGATCAACAGCGCAGCCTTCCGCGGCGTCAACGCCTGACGCAGCGCCAAACTGAACAGCGCGCCCGTCAACGCCGCACCACGTAGGAGAACACGCTCTCCAGCGAATCATCCAGCGGCTCAACCCTGTACAGGCGGCAGCCGATCTCCTGCGCTAGCCTCGGCGCCGTCCGCTGCAACTCCCCGATATCCCACGTCCGCACCTCGATCCCGCTCTCACCCAGCGACACCGACTCCACAGACTCCATCCCCACAAGCGCCGACGCCAGCTCACGCTGAGCCGACGCCGCAATCCGCACGTGAAACGGCCGCTCGTCCAGCTTCTCCCGTATCGCCCGGAAATCGCCGGACGCCGCAAGCTTCCCGCTCACCACCAGCAGAATCCTGTCCGCCAGCGCCTCGATCTCCTCAAGAATGTGCGAGGAAATCAGCACCGTCTTCCCCGCAGCCGCAAGACCCCGCACAAAGTCCATGAAATGAACCCGCTGCCGCGGATCCGTCCCGTTCAGCGGCTCGTCCAGCAGCAGAACCTCAGGATCGTGCGCCAGCGACGCCGCCAGCCGTATCCGCTGCCGCATCCCCCGCGAATACGTCCCCGTCGGCCTGTTCTGCGCCTCCTCCATATCCACCGCGCGGATAATCTCGTCCACAACCTGCTCGTCCCGCATCCCCTGAAGCCGCGCCCCAAGCCGCACGAACTCCCTGCCCGTCATGAACGGATACAGCGCATCGCTATCAAGCATCACCCCCAAACGCCGGTACAGCCCGATATTCCGCGACACCGGCTCACCCAGCACGCGAACGCTCCCGTGCGACGGCTGCGCCAAACCGCACATCATGCTCAGCAGCGTCGTCTTCCCCGCCCCGTTCGGCCCCAGCACCCCCGTGATCCCGGGACCCACATCGAACGACACCTCGTTCACCGCCACAACGCTCCCGTACCACTTCGAAACGCCACGCAACTCTATCGTCGCGCCCCCCTCGCCCCCCGCAGACGAACCCCCCTCCGGGAGCCGCGCCGAATCTTGCCGCCCAGCCCCCTCCAGCGTCATAGCCGTATCCTCCGGTAACGGCTCCACAGCAGCGCGCCAGCGCCCACAGTAATCAGCAGATACGCCGCTACAGGAAACGCGTCGTGCAGCTCCGACACCGCAATCGCCGACGGAGCAGCCTGCCCGGGAACGATCTCAACCCCGAACACCCGATTATTGATGTTGTCCGTAAGTCCGCTCACATTCAGCAGCCCCACATACGGCGCGAAATCCCCAATGAAATACTCGCACCCCTCGGCGCTCGCCGCCGTAACCTCGCCGTTCTCCGCCTCGCTCGTGATCGCGCAGTCCCCCTCGTACGACGTCAGAGCATCGCTCGTCGCATTCAGAATCAGCCACGCCGCTATCACAAACGTCGCCGCGTAAACCCGCCGCGTCGTGAACGCCGACACCGCCATCGGCGCAATCGAAATGAGCGCCGCTATCGCCGCCCCCACAAGCAGAATGCGCCAAACAACATCCCAATTCTCCCGAATGTACTCCAACGAGTCGCTGGAAGTGAGAATAAGCCCCGCCTGCAGCACAATCTGCCCCGAGTACACCAGCGCGAGCACAATAACGAAAAACGCCAGAAAACGCGCCAGCAGATAATCCGTCGGCGTCAGCGGACGCACCAGATACAGCGGCAGCACATTGTCCCGCCTGTCCGGCGCCAGAAGCTCCGGCGCCATAATCGCCGCGAACAGTATCAGAATCGCGCTCACCACAGAGTAGTAGTCCGCCGGACCCGGAATGAAACTGTCCACGCCCTCCCCAACAAACGTCAGGATAATGGCGAACACCACAGCCGGCGCCATCGCCGCAACGAAAAGCGTAATCGGCAGAATCTTCGCCCTCCCCCCTCGCCCGATGCCAAGCATCGTGCGCAACCCGTTCTCGAACAACGCCCGCCGCGCCCTGTTCCGTCCCTCCCGAGGCCCCCGATACCGCTGGTACCCCAGGTCGTAAACTTCCGCCTCGCGCGCCCTCACCCTGCGCCGCCCCTGAAAATGTCAGTCAGCTCCCGGCGCCCCGGCATAAGCCGCCGCAGACGAGCCCCCGACTCCACCGCCGCATCGCGGATAAGATCGTAGTCCCCCTCCCCGGCCTGCTCGATCACGAACGCCTGCCCGTGATCCTCAACCCTCGCCCCCTTCGCCGCAAGCGCCGCCCCAAACTCCTCATGACGATCCGCCACCTCGATAGTCAGCGCCTCGGTCTCCTCCGTCAGCTTCTCGACCGCACCCTCCTGCGCGAGCGCCCCAGACTCCAGCACAATCACCGCATCCGCCGTGCGCTCAATATCCCCCATCAGATGCGTCGACAGCATCACATTGATCCCGAACGCGTCCCACGTCCGCCTGATCAAACGCAGCATCTCCTGACGGCTATCCGGATCCAGACCCACCGTCGGCTCATCAAGCAGAACCAGCGCCGGATCGTGAACGATAGCCTGCGCCAGCTTCACCTTCTGCTTCATCCCCATCGAGTACTCCCCGATAGAGCGATACCGCTCCTCGTCAAGCCCCACATGCCGGAGCATATCCGCAGCCCGCGTCCGCGCCGCGTCCGGCGGTATCCCGCTCACCTGCGCCATATGCATCAGAAACTCCGACGCCGTCACATTCCGCGGCAGCGAATCATCCTGCGGCATATACCCGATCCGAGCTCGCCCATCGAGCGACTGATACGGCTCCTCCCCCAGCAGCATCGCCGTCCCCGACGTCGGCCGAATCAAACCCAGAAACAGCTTCATCGCCGTGCTCTTCCCTGCGCCGTTCGGCCCCAGCAGCCCCGTAACCCCCTCGTTCACATCGAACGTAACCCCATCGAGCGCTAGCGTCTTGCCATAGCGCTTAGTCAGATCGCGGGCTTCCAAAAGAGCTGGCATCGCGCCCGATTCTACCACAGCCCCCACGACGCAACCCGCCCCGCGCCCGTTCCACCGCCGGAGGCCCCGCCCCCCTATATCCCCCCACGCGCAGGCCATCCGTCGCATGGCTGCCGGTCGAATCGCCCGACCCCTCTATATCCCCCCGCGCGCAGACCATCCTCACCAAGGCTAAGAAGCAGCTCGACCGCCTGGTCTATATCCCCCCGCGCGCAGACCATCCTCGGCGTAGAAGTCCGAGGCGGCCTTCAGTAGGTCTATATCCCCCCGCGCGCAGACCATCCTTGCGAATATTGCGGCAACTCAACTGCGAGGACTCTATATCCCCCCGCGCGCAGACCATCCCCCGACGCGCCCTTGCGCCCTTAGCGCTGCGAGCGTAACCCCGCCCATCCCCCGCCACTCCGCCCATCGCCGCCATCCATCTCCCCCATCGTCCCCACAAGCGAGAAATCCCGCGTCTCCTCGTTCCCTCGTGTGCGGCCCCGCGACGCCCGAGCAACGTCCTGCCGCCCCCTTGCCTCGCCCCATAGCGTTCCCCCCGCGCGACCCTCTCCCCGCAGCGTCCCCCGTGTGCGGCCCCGCGACGCCCGAGCAACGTCCTGCCGCCTCTTGCCTCGCCCCTAACGTCCCCCCGCGCTACCCCGCTCCCCGCGATATACTCCGCGCAATGCAACGCCCCCCTCGCTTCATCATCGCCACCCCCATCTGCGACGGCCACGACGTCGCCGCAGCTGCCATCACCCGCATCCTCCGCGCGGAAAGCGCCGAAGCCGTCTACATCGGCTTCAACAAATCCGCATCCCAGATCGCCAAAGCCGCCGCCGAAGAAGACGCCGACGCCATCGCCGTCAGCACATACAACGGCGGCCACATGTCCTTCCTCGCCGAAACCCTCAACCAACAGGCCAAACACGGTGTCGCCCGCGCCCCCCTCTTCGCCGGCGGAGGCGGATCCATCCGCGAAAGCGAAGTCCAGCCCCTCAAACGCCTCGGCGTCGCCAAAATCTACCGACCCCCGCTCGACCTCGCCGACGCCGTCCGCGATATGCTCTCCCTCGCCCAAACCGCCCGCGCCGAACACGACGCCAACCCCGCCCCCAACCACGACGCTCCCCCATTCCGCGCCATCGCCGAGCGCCTCACCGCCATCGAGCGCGGAGCTACCCCCCAACAGCCTCCGCCCAGCAACCCTCTCCCTCGCGTCTGGGGCGTCGGCGGTCGCGGAGGCGCAGGGAAAAGCTCCCTCATCGACGAACTCCTCCTCCGCTTCCTCCACTCCAACAACGGCAACATCGCAGTCCTCGCCGCAGACCCAACCCTCGGCGACCGCCTCCGAATGCTCCACTGCTACTCCCCGCGCGTCTTCCTCCGCTCCGTCCGCGTCGGACCCGGCCAATCCGCCGAAACCACGCTCGCCCCCCTCATCGACGAACTCCGAGCCCACAACTTCGCCCTCATACTCATCGAATCCGTCGGCCTCGGCCAGAACGAACTCGGCGTCGCGCGCCTCGCCGACGCCTCCATCTTCTGTATGACCCCCGAATACGGCTCCGACATCCAGCTCGAGAAAGAAGCCCTCCTCCAGCAAGCCGAAATCGTCGTGATGAACAAGCGCGACTTCCCCCAGGCCGAAGCCCGCGCAGCCCGCGTTCGCCGCTTCCTCCCCGACGACCGCCCCCTCTTCCTCGCCGAGGCCCGACGCTTCGGCGACCCCGGCGTCTCCTCGCTGTTCGCCGAAATCGCCCGCCGCTCCGGCCTCCAGTCCGGCAACCCCCCAACTCCACCCGCAGCCGCGGCTCCGCCCGTCCCCTTCGCCCAGCGCGCCTACCTCGGAGCCATCGTCGACGCCCACGAGAACTACTACGCCGAATCCGAAACCGAAGCCTCCCTCGCAGCCGTAGGAAACCCCTCCCGCGACTACCAAACCGAATTCAACCGCCTCTGGAGCGACTACGGCTTCGACGGCGACCTAGGCGGCGCCTCCATCAACAACGGCGTCGCCTACCGCAACGTTAACGGCAAACCCGCGCCCGTCGCCCGAATGACCACCACCGGCATCTGGGTCCCCGTCCTCGGCCTGCCCGACCGCGACGCCGCCCCCCAACAGATCGTCCGGTACCTCTACAAACAGAACGCCCCCGGACATTTCCCCTTCACCGAAGGCGCCTACCCCCACCGCCGCCGCGACGAAGACCCCATCCGTATGTTCGCCGGCCTCGGCCTCCCCGAAACCACCAACCAGCGCTTCCACCTGCTCGCCGCAGGACACGGCTCCCCGCGCCTCTCCACCGCCTTCGACTCCCTAACCCTCTACGGCCTCGACTCCGACGAGCCCGGAGCCCTCGCCAAAGTCGGCGAAGGCGGCGTCGCGCTCGACACCATCGACGATATGCTCCGCCTCTACGACGGATTCAACCTCGAACAAACCTCCGTCTCCCTCACCATCAACGGCCCCGCCCCAACAATCATGGCCCTCTTCCTCGCCGCCGCACGCCGCCGGGGAGCAGACTGGCGGAAACTCCGAGGCACCATCCAAACCGACATCCTCAAAGAAGTCCAGGCACAGAACGAAGCCCTCTTCCCCCTCGAACCATCCCTCCGGCTCCTCGGCGATATGATCGAGCACACACTCCGCGAGGCCCCCTCCTGGCATCCCATCTCCATCTCCGGCTACCACATCGGCGAAGCCGGAGCCAACCCCGTCCAGGAACTCGCCTTCACCCTCGCCAACGCCTTCACCTACGTCGAAATCCTCAAAGCCCGCGGCCTCTCCCCCGAAGAATTCACCCGACGCTTCTCCTTCTTCTTCACCTCCGGCTCCGAACTCGAATTCAACGCCCTCGGACGCGTCGCCCGCCGCATCTGGGCCATCGCCCTCAAACAACGCTACCGCGTCCACGGCCCAGGCCTCGCCCTCCGCTTCCACAGCCAAACCTCAGGACGATCCCTCCAGGACTCCGAACCCCTCCACAACCTCGCCCGCGTCGCCATCCAGGCCGAACACGCCCTCCACAACAACGCCAACTCCCTCCACACCAACTCCTACAAAGAAACCTACACCACCCCCGAAGAAGACGACGTCCGACTAGCAATCGGCAGCCAGCAAATCCCCCTTATGGAAAGCGGCGACTTCGCCTTCACCGAAAACCTCCACCAAGGCGCCTACGGCCTCTCCTTCCTCGAAGACGAAGTCGAACGCGCCGTCCACCGCATCTTCCGCGAAATCGACCGCCAGGGCGGCGTCCTCCCAGCCATCGAAAACGAGTACTTCCGCACCGTCATCCAGGAAGAAGTCCAGCGCGAACGACGCGCAATGCGCAAGGGCGAACGCAAAATCGTCGGCGTCAACTACCTCGTCTCAGCCAACCCAGACTCCAAACCCCGCGGCGGAATCGTCCACATCCCTATGCAAGAGAAACGCCGCCAGGCCGCCCGAACCCGCGCATTCAAGCGCGCGCACGCCTCCCAGGCCAAGCGCGCCCTCGACAACCTCCAGCGCGTCGCAGCCTCCCGCGACAACGCCTTTGAAGCCATCCTCCACGCCGTCGAACACGCCACCGTCGGACAGATCACCCACGCCCTCTGGGAAGTCTGGGGACGCTTCCGCCCTAGTATGTAACCCGCCCCGGAACGCCCCAGCCTTCCTCCCACCCCCCTTTCCTGCACCCCCCCGGAAGCCCCCGAAAGGGCAGGGGAGAACGCCGCTCTCGAACATCCGCAACGCGCCGCAGCATTCCGCGCCAGTCCCCCTCCCCCAGCCGGAAGCCCCGAAAGGGCAGGGGAGAGCCGCCCGAACATCCGCAACGCGCCGCAGCGCCCGCGCCAGCTCCCCCTCTCCCTGCCGGAATCCCCCGAAAGGGCAGGGGAGAGCGCCCCTCTCGACGCCCAGGCCCCTCCGGTGATAAAAGAAACCCCGCACAGATCCATCGCGCCGCCGGCGTCGTAGCTCCTGTTATGAGCGCTATCGGCGCCCGCTTGCCGGCAAACAGCGTGACTTCCAACTCCATCCCGCCAGACGCTGAGCTCGCCCTCCGCGTCGCATCCGGCGACGCCGACGCACTCGAAGAACTCTACAACCGCTACAGCCCCGCCGTCTTCAGCATGAGCTACAGCATCCTCAGAGACCACGCCGCCGCCGAAGACGCAACCCAGGAGATATTCCTCGCCCTCTGGTCCCGCGCCAGCCGATTCCACCCCGCCAAAGGCGTCTTCCGCCACTGGTTCCTCCACCTCGCCCACAACCGCATCATCGACGAACTCCGTCGCCGCCGGCGCGCAACCCAGCTCGACGCCGACGCCTCCCCCGACGACGCCAAACTCCCCCTCGCATCGCCCGCCGACACCGCAAACGAAGCAATAACCGCAGCACTCTTCGGAGCCGCAAGCGAAGCCCTCAAAGCCCTCCCCGAAGAGCAACGCATCCCCATCGTTATGGCCTACCTCGAAGGCGCAACCCAGCAAGAGATCGCAGCCCGCGCCAACATCCCCCTCGGAACCGTCAAAACACGCCTCAGGCTCGGCCTCGCCAAGCTCCGGGAACTCCTCGCAGCCCCCGGCGCCTTGAACCCCAAAACCCCCGCAAGCAGCCCCCCGCCATGGACACCATAGACAAGCCAGACAACATCGAAGACCTCCTCCCAGCCTACGCCCTCAACGCGCTGAACAACGACGACGCCCGAAGCGTGCAGGACGCCCTCGACCGCGAACCCCGCTACCAGCGCCTCCTCGCCGAGCACATCGAAACCGTCGCCCGCCTCGCATCCTCGCACGCCGCCGCTGTCCCCAGCGCCGCCATCCGCGACCGCCTCATGCGCCAAGCGCGCGCCGCATCCACTCCCCCAACCTCCCCGGCCGTCAGCCCCCCAGAACAACGACCCGGAGCCCCTCGCGCTCTCTGGGCCCTCGTCGCCGTCCTCGCCATAACCGTCGTCAGCGGCGGCGCCTTCTCCGTCGTCCAGCAGCAGCGCCTCTCCGACCTCGAACAGACTACCGCCGTCGAAGCGGCAACCAGCAGCCGCCAGGACCTCGTAGAACTCGGCGAAACCCTCGCCCGGCCAGGAATCGCCATATCCCAGCTGCGGCCCCCGCCCCTCGCCGCGCTCGCAGCCCAGCCCCCCTCAGACCCCAGCCAGGAGAGCAACCACCCCTCCGACATCCCTGCGAGCGCTCCCGCCGACACCCCTGCAGGCATCCTCGCCATCGACAACCAGGGCGCCGGCGTCCTCGTAACCCTCCGCCTACCCCCCCTCGACAGCTCTCAAACCTACCAGGCCTGGTGGCGGAGCAACGACTCCCCCCCAGCTCCCGCCGCAACCTTCAACCCCGACTCCGGAGGCTACGCGCAGACGCAACTGCAGGGGAGCGCGCACGGAATGCAGTCCCTCGCCGTAACCACCGAACCCGCAGGCGGCGCCGAATCCCCAAGCCCCAACATCGTCCTCACAGGACCAATCCCCGAACCGCGCCCATAACCCCCCAGCCCCCTGGCGCTGACCTCTTTTTTCCGTTCGGGAAGCTCCGATCCCCTACTTCGTCATCAGTTCGATGCTGTGACCGTTCGGATCGTCGAAGTAAACCCCGCGACCCCCGCGACGCGTATTAATCCGCATATCGTAACGGCTCTCCGGACTCGGACCGCTCCCGTACCGCAACCCCTCCGCCTTCACCCTCCCGAAGATAGCGTCGAACTCCTCATCGCTCACCATAAACGCATAGTGGTGATGCGCAACCTCCCGCCGATCGTCGAAATCAAACGACAAGCTCCCAATCTCCACCGGAGCGAACGGCCCGTGCTCCCCCTTGTACTCCACCCCCATGATCCGCGCGAAGAACTTCGCCGAACCCGTCTTGTCATGCGACGGCACGATAGTGTGATCCAGATGCATCTCTCAGCCTCCCTCCCTATGCTGACCGAAGCCTAATCCCGCCGGCTCAACCCGGTCAACGACCCCCTCAATCGAACCCCGGCGGACGCCTCTGCGCCCACGGACGCGCCATCTCGAACGCCGCCGACGCCCGCAACAGCGTCGACTCCTCCCCCAATCGCCCCGTCAGCATCAGACCCACCGGCAATCCCTCCGACGTAAAACCGCACGGCAAACTCGCCGATGGACGCCCCGTGAGGTTCGCGTGGAAACAGAACGGCGTGAACCCCCACGGAGGAAAAACCTCCCGCCCGTCGATAACTCCCGGGTACTGCTCGATCGGAAACGCCGGAACCGCCATCGTCGGCGTCGCCAGCAAGTCGTACTCCTCGAAGAACAGATCGAACCAGCGCTTCTCCCACGTCAGATCGTGCAACGCCTGCGAATAACGCGTCGCCCTCCACGACGACACCCCCCTCAGCAACTGCAACAGCTGCGACGGCAAGAAATCCCCCTGCCCAGCCTCAAACACAGGCTCCAGCTTCGCCCGCAGATCAGTCATCATAATCGTCACAAACGTCTGAATCGCCTCCTCCGTCGTCACCGGCGGCGTCGCATTCTCAACGCTCGCCCCCAGCTCCTCAAACGCCAGCGCCCCCTTCTCCGTCAGCTCCCGAACCTCAGGATCAACCGGCTGCCCATCCATCGCCGGACTCCACGCCACCCGCAGATTCGAAACCCGCGGCGACCTCGCCGCCGCCACAAAATCCGGTCGCTCCCCCCGCAGCGAACGCGCATCGCGGCTGTCCGGCCCCGATAGCGCAGTCAGCAACGTCGCCGCGTCCCGAACCGTGTTCGCCAGAGCCCCACTCTGCAGAAGCGGCTCCCACGCCGCACGCCGCGTGTAATCCTGCGCCACGCGCCCCGCCGTCGGCTTAATCCCGTACACCCCGCAGAAACTCGCCGGTATCCGTATCGACCCTCCCGCATCGCTCCCGTTGCAGATCGGCGTCAGACGCGCCGCCACCGCCGACGCCGACCCCCCGCTCGACCCTCCCGATGTCCGCGACGGATCCCACGGATTCCCGCACGCTCCCCCCGCCGTCCCCTCCGTCGTCCCCTTCCACCCAAAGTCCGGAGTATTCGTCTTCCCCACGATAACCGCCCCGCTCGCCCGGATGCGCTCCACCGGAATATCGTCGTAATCAGGCGTGTGATCGATATACAAAATCGACCCATACGTAGTCCGGATCCCCTTCGTCGAGTCCAGATCCTTCACCCCAATGGGAACCCCGTGCAGCGGCCCGATCTCCTCCCCCGCGATAACCTGCTCCTCCGCACGATGCGCCTGAGCCATCGCCGGCTCCGCCGACGTCGTGATGAACGCGTTCAACTCCCCGTTGTAACGCGCGATCCGCTCCAGAAAATGCGCCGTCGCCTCCACCGGCGAAACCTGCTTCGTGCGGATAAGCCCCGCCAGCTCAACCGCCGTACACAAACTCAAATCCGACCCTGCCATGAAACCCTCCTGATATCCCCCCGCAATTAAGAAAACCGCGCGGCTATCCCTCCGAAAAGAACCGCGACGGAGAAAACTCGCCGATATCCGCCTCCGACTCCCCCAACGCCGCCAGCTCCGCCATACTCTTCCCCGTCGCCAGCGCCAGCGTAACCCCCTTATACCCGTGGCCCGTCGCCACATAAAGACCCTCGCTCCCTGGCGCAGCCCCCAGAATCGGCATCTCGTCCGCGCTCAGCGGACGCAAGCACGCCGTCAGATCCCGGATCGGCGCGTCCAGCGTCTGCGGCGCCAGACGCGACACCGCCTCCAGAATCCCATCCTGCGCCTCCTGCGTCGGACGCGCGTCGAACCCCGCCAGCTCCTGCGTCGTCCCCGCCAGAAGATCCCCTCCCGCCTTCGGCAGAAGGTACCCCGTCTCATGAAATATCGCATGACTCGGCATCGGCGCGCCCGCCGGCGGCGACATATGCACAATCTGCCCCCGAAGAGGCTCCACCGGAACATCCATCCCCAGCCATCCCCCCGTATGCCGCGACCACGGACCATTCGCAACGATCACGGCCCCAGCGCCTACCCGCTCCCCGTCCGCAAGCGCAACCCCAACCGCCCGATCGCCCTCCCGCAGAACATCAACCGCCTCAGCCGTCCTGATCTCCACCCCTCGCCGCTCCGCAGCCTGCGCCAGCGCTATCGCGAACGGATACGCCTCCAACTGCCTCTCAACCGTATACGCCGCCCCCACCGCCTCCGGCGACAACCACGTCCCCAGCTCGCGAACCTGACCCGCGTCCAGCCACTCCACCCCTATCCCCAGCCCCTGCTGCCACCCCATCTGACCCCGCAACTCCTCCGCCTCCCCCTCGTCGAACGCCGGACGCAGCAGCGGAATCTCCGAAAACCGGTAATCAACGCCCGACTCCTCAACCAGAGCAGGCGCCATCTGCTCATGCATCCGTATCCCGTCAAGCAAGAACCGCGTGAACCGCTCCGAATACCGGTGGCGCCCAACCGCCCCAAGCTCCCCCGCCGCCCCGCCCGACGCCCCGCTCCCTACAGCGTCGCGCTCCACAACAAGACACGACGCCCTATGCTCCGCCGCCAGAAAATACGCGATCCCGCACCCGATCACCCCGCCGCCCACAATCACAAAATCGGGCGCGCGGACGCTGGTCATCTCCGCGCCCCCGTCCCGTCCCCAAGCCCCTCGCCCTGAAACAACCCCGCATAAGGGCTCTCCGTAACCGCATCCAGCGTCAGAAACACCATCTGAACAATCCGCGCCCCCCGCGCGAGAACGATCCCGTGCCTGTTGTACACCGCCACCTGAACCTGCGAACGCCCCACATACCCAGCGTCCCACACCGCATTGTGCGCCGCAGCCCCGTTCCGCAGCATGCTCGACCGCGGCTTCGCCAGCGCCATAATATTCCCCGGCAGCGCCACCGTCTCATTCAAACGCGCCACATACGCCCCTGGCGGCAGCTCCACATACCCCTGCGAATCAAACTCCAACTCCCGCGACGGCGCGATAACCCGCTGATCGTTGCTTATCCCTATCCTCCCCGCTCCCATCAGCTCCGCTATCGACCCCAGCGTCAGATCGAACCCGTTCGGCTGCAACTGCCCGCTCAGACTCACATAATTCGAAACAAGCGGAGACTGGCCCTCAACCATCGCCCGAATCTGCTGAGAAGAGAGAACGCCCAAATCCAAACCTCGCGCCAGTGTGCAGACCCGAGCGCGCCAGCCTCCCGAACAGCGCGCCGAGCCTCCCGAAAACTATAGGGAGCCCGCCCGCCCCCTGTCAAAAACCCCAGCCCCGCCCACACCCCCACGCGCCCGCCCCTCTCCCCCCACGCGAAAAACCCCACGCTCGACCTCCCGCCCCGCGCCCTAACCTTGACTCAACCCCCCGCCTGACATAGATTGTCCGCTCAGGTCGCGCCCGCCGAAGGGAGTCCCCCGCTGTGAAGGGATACTGTATGAAGTGCCGGAGCGAACGCCAGATCGCCAACCCCACCACCGTCTATATGAAGAACGGACGCCCCGCCACAGAAGGAAAATGCCCCGTCTGCGGCGCCCGTATGTACCGCCTCGGACCGGCCGCCTGAGCGCCCACCCATCACCCCTATAATGCCCTCCACTTCCTCCAACCTCGCCCCGCCACAGAAGGGAAATGCCCCGTCTGCGGCGCACGTATGTGCCGCCTCGGACCGGCCGCCTGAGCGCCCACCCATCACCCCTATAATGCCCTCCGCCTCCTCCAACCTCGCCCCCAACAGCGGCAACCCCGCGAGCTGACCAGCGCATGGACTTCGACATAGCCTTCCGCGGCGTAACCCTCTTCGGCTTCGAGGTGCGCTTCTACTCCATCATGATCCTCGCCGGACTCTTCGCCGGCATCATCCTCGCCCAGCGCGAAGCCCGACGCCTCGGAGAAGACCCCGCCCACGTCATCAACTTCGCCGTCGTCGGCGCAGCTTGCGCCCTCGTCGGCGCCAGGCTCTACCACGTCATCGACCAGTGGACCTTCTACTCCGCCAACCCCGCCCAGATCTTCGCCCTCCGCTCCGGAGGCATCGGCATCTTCGGCGCCATCGCCGGCGCCGCATTCGCCGTCGTCGCCTACGCCTGGATCGTCAACCGGCGCGCCCGCCGAACCTCCTCACCCCCCCTCAGCTCCCTCCGATGGCTCGACATCGGAGCCCCCGCATTCCTCCTCGGTCAAGCCATCGGTCGCTGGGGCAACTACTTCAACCAGGAACTCTTCGGCCCCCCATCCGACCTCCCCTGGGCCATCCCCATCGACCTCGCCTACCGACCCCTCCAGTACTCCGAATCCACACACTTCCACCCCCTCTTCCTCTACGAATCCCTCCTCAGCTTCCTCGGCGTAGCCGTCCTCCTCTGGATCGGCCGCCGGTACGCCCGCAAACTCCGGCGCGGCGACATCCTCCTCGCCTACCTCGTCTGGTACTCCCTCGAACGCTCAGCCCTCGAATTCCTCCGCATCGACAACTGGAAGATCGGCCCTGTCCCCACAGCCCACATCGTCGCCATCGCCCTCATCGCCATCGCTATCGCCGCCTTCCTCTGGTGGCGACGACCCCCCTACCTCGGAAACGCCGCCGCCAGCGACTCACGCGACAACCCCCAAGGACGACGCTCCCGCTCCTCCCAGCGACGCGAACAACGCCGCGCATCCTCACCCCCCGAACAACCCGAAACCCCCGCCTCCCCCTAACCCTCTCCCGGCCACAGCCCCCCGCTCGCTCCCCCTCGCTCCCTACTCCACCGTAACGCTCTTGGCGAGATTCCGCGGCTGATCAACATCGTTCCCCAGATAGTCCGCCATCTCATACGCAAGCAACTGCGCCGCCACCGTCGCCACAATCGGCTGCAACAACTCAGGACACTCAGGCGCCCAGACCACATCGTCCGCGTGCTCCCATATCCCCTCATTCCCCCGAGTCGCCACAGCAATAACGATCCCCCCTCGAGCGCGCGCCTGCGACATACTCGCCAGCGTCTTCTCGTACATCTCATTGCTCAGCGCAAGCGCCGCCACCGAAGTCTCCCCGTCAACCAGCGCGATCGGCCCATGCTTCAACTCCGCCGCAGACATCCCCTCCGCGTGGATATAGCTCACCTCCTTCAGCTTCAGCGCCCCCTCCCGCGCGATCGGCTCCAGCAAACCACGCCCTATGAACAGCAACCGCCGCGAACGAACATGCCGCCGAACAATCCGCCGAACATCCTCCCGCGCCAGCGCAATCGCATCCCCCAGCAGGGCAGGGAGCCGCGACAACTCCTCAGCACGCGCCTCCGCCTCCTCCCTCTCAAGCGCCCCACGATCCTGACCCAGCGCGCACGCCAGCAGATACATCGCCGCCATCGACGTCGTCATCGTCTTCGTCGACGCCACCCCAATCTCCGGCCCAGCCCGCGTCAGAACAGTCCCCTCCGCCAACCGCGACGCCTGGCTCCCCTCCACATTCGTTATCGCCAGCGTCCGAGCCCCCCGACGCCCCGCCTCATGCAGCGCCTCCAGCGTATCCGCCGTCTCCCCAGACTGCGTAACCCCCACCACCAGCGTCCGCTCGTCAACAATCACGTTCGGCCTCCGAAACTCCGCCGAACTCTCCGCCCACGCCGGAATCCGCGCAAGCGCCTCCAGATAACGCGCCCCAACCTGACCCGCGTACACGCTCGTCCCCATCCCCAGATACACCGCCCGATTAAACCCCAACCTCTCCTCAGCCGAGAACGGCAGCTCCCCAAGCGACACCCGCGCAGGCCCGAACGACAACCTCCCCCGCAGTGCGCTCATTGCCGACTCCGGCTGCTCCAGCATCTCCTTCAACATAAAATGCTTGTGCCCGCCCTTCGCCACAACCGCCGGACTCATAGCAATCACCCGCCTGCCCCCAGACGTCCGCTTCCCGTCCAGCGTCATCGCCATCCACTCCCCCGGATGCGCCGCCAAAGCCTCCCCCGGCTCGAGCGACGCAACCTCCAGCGCGAACGGCGCCAGCGCCGGCGCATCGCTCGCGATATACGTCTCACCCTCGCCCCCACCCGCCAGAATCCCCCCCGCGTTCCCCACACGCACAGCGACAACCGTGTCCGGCGTCCCCGTATGCATAAACGCAATAGCGTGCGCCCCCCGCAGGCGCTGCGCCGTCAGCCTCGCCGCCTCCTCCAGCGACGCCCCCCTCGCCAGAAACTCCTGCGCCAGATGCGGAATCACCTCCGTATCGGTCGCCGACGTAAACCTATGACCGTTCGCCGTCAGCTCCTCCCGCAGCTCCCCGTAGTTCTCCACGACCCCGTTGTGAACAACCACCACCTCCCCCGAGCCGTCGACGTGCGGATGCGCGTTCGCGTCCGACGGCGCCCCATGCGTCGCCCACCGCGTGTGCCCCACCCCCCGCGACCCGCTCATCGGCTGCTCCTCCACCAACCGCAGCAGATTCTCCAAACGCCCCGCCGTCTTCCGCATCTCCAACCTGCCGCGCTCATCGATAACCGCCGCCCCCGCGCTGTCGTAACCGCGATACGCAAGACGGCTCAGCCCATCGAGAACGATCCCCGTAGCGTCCCGGCGCCCAACATAACCGAAGATGCCGCACATCGCGCGCTAACCCGCCGCTTCAGGAAACCCCTCAGGCGCACCCGCAAACCCGCTCGCCGCCTCCCGATCAAGCAGCCACTGCAACGTCCCCCGCTCAGGACGCACCCGCGCCGCCGGCAGCAGCGGCTCCGCCAAAGACTCCGGACCCAACGCCCGCGACGCCGCCCACGCCTTCGACGCCCCCTGCGCCAGAATCAGCGCCCGCCGCGACGCATTGATCAGCGGAAGCGTCGCCGTAACCCGCCAGCCATTCTGCGGCCCCGCCCGAGTCGCCGTGAAAAGCAACTCCTGCTCAGACAACGCCCCCGCCCCCGGAAACAGACTCGCCGTATGACCATCCTCGCCCACCCCCAACAGCATCAGATCCGGCCTCGGATACCCCCCGTCGAACATCTCCCGCAGCCGGCGCTCCGCCTCCGCCGCCGCCCCCTCCGGATCCCCTCCCGACGTATCGATCGCGATAATCTGACCCGCCGGCACAGCAACATGATCCAGCAGCGCCGCCCGAGCCATCCCCTGATTACTCTCCGGATGATCAGCCGGCGTCCACCGCTCGTCCCCCCAGAACACATACGTCGACTCCCACGGCATCAACTCCGCGAATGGAGCCTGCGCCAGCAGCTCATACAGCGGCCGCGGCGTCGTCCCCCCCGAAAGCCCCCACACGAACCTGCCCCGAGCCTTCACCGACTCCGACGCCGCCTCCACCGTCAAACCCGCCGCCGCCTTCGCCAGCAGCAGCCCCGAATCGTACGTCCGCACAATCGCCATCTCAGCCCTCTCACCCCCCCGCGCGCCGCACAGAATGCCCCCCAAACTGATTCCGCATCGCCGCCAGAAGCCTGAACCCGAACTGCGACGTATCCCGCGAACGAAACCGCGCCTGCAACGCCATCGAAATCACCGGAATCGGCACCGCAAGCTCCACCGACTCCTCAACCGTCCACCGACCCTCCCCCGAATCGTCAACCCACGGCGCAATATCCGCAAGCCCAGAATCCTCCTCGAGCGCGCTCGCCGTCAGATCCAGAAGCCACGACCGCACAACGCTCCCGTGCCGCCAAACCTCCGCAATCTGCGCCACATCCAGCCCGAACCCCTCCTTCGCCTTCAGCAGCTCGAACCCCTCCGCATACGCCTGCATCAACCCGTACTCGATCCCATTGTGAACCATCTTCGTAAAATGACCCGCCCCCAGCGGCCCCACATGCGCATATCCCCGCTCCGCCGACGGCGCCAGCGCAAGAAACGCCGGCTCCGCAGCCGCAACGCTCTCCGCGTCGCCCCCCACCATCAAACAATAACCCTCCGACAACCCCCAAACCCCTCCGCTAACCCCCGCGTCGACCATGCGGACCCCGCGCCGCTGCAGCGCAGCCCCTCGCCGCATCGTATCCTTGTAATTCGAATTCCCCCCCTCAATCACAATATCCCCAGACTCCAACTCCTCCGCCAGCGCCGCCACAGTCCCCTCCGTCGCATCCCCCGAAGGAACCATCACCCACACAACCCGCGGACCCGCCAGCAACTCCCTCATCTGCTCCACCGACTCCGCAACCTCGATTCCCCGGCTCCCCGCCGCGCCCCGCGTGTCCGGATCGCGGTCATACGCCACCACCCGGTGGCCTCCCTTCTGGATGCGTTGCGCCATCGCTCCCCCCATCCGTCCCATCCCTATCATCCCTATCTCCATCGCCCGCCTCCTCTCTCTCCGACTCTCTCCGATTCCCCCAAACTCTGGCTTCGGAGCCTCCCGCAACAGAGAGCCTCCCTACCGGGACGAATCGACCGACTGTCCGCCCCGCGACCCCGCAACGCCCCCCCGCAACAAGGAAATCCTACGTCGCGCTACTGATGCGCGGCACGGATAACGCACGCCCACCGTAAACGGGGAAATCTCCGCTCCTTTTTGCCGCTCCTCGCCTCCGAAAACCTCCAGCCTCAACTGCGCGACGCCGCAAGCTCGCCAAACTTCGCCGCCACACTCGCAACCGCGTCTTCGAACGACTTCGCGAACGCCGCAACCCCATCCGCCAAAAGCCTGTCCGTCACCGCCTTCATATCAACCCCTGCCTCCTCGATCGCCCGCAGCGTCCGCGCAGACTCCTCCCCCTTCCCCTTAATCGTCGATTCCGACCTCCCATGATCCAGCGCCGCCCGCAACGTATCCGGCGGCATCGTATTCACCGTATCCGGACCAATCAGCGCATCCACATACAGCGTATCCGGATAACTCGGATTCTTCGTGCTCGTGCTCGCCCACAGCGGACGCTGAACCCGCGCCCCCCGCTCAGCCAGCGACGCGAAATCCTCCCGGCTGAACCGCTCCTCGAACATCGCATACGCCGCCTGAGCATTCGCGATCGCCGCCTTCCCCTGAAGCTCCGGATAACCCTCCAGCAACGCATCCGCCGCCGTATCCACACGGCTCACGAAAAACGACGCCACCGACGCCGCCCGCGACAAACTCATCCCCTTCTCCGCCAGCTGCTCCAAACCCTCAACATACGCGTCCATCACCCTGCTGTAAGCGTCCAGCGAAAAGATGAGCGTAACGTTCACATCCACCCCCTCCGCAATCAGCACCCGAACCGCCGGAATCCCCCCCGGCGTCGCCGGAACCTTAATCATCACATTCGGACGCTGAAGCAAACCCCACAACCGCCGCGCCTCCCGAACCGTCCCCCCAGTATCGTGCGCAAGGGTAGGGGACACCTCCAGCGACGCGTACCCATCCACCCCGCTCGTCTCGTCGTACACCTGCCGCAGAACATCCGCCGCATCCCGAATATCCTCAACCATCAGCGCCTCGAACGCCTCCGCCGGCGTCTTCCCCCCCGCCGCAAGCTCCGCCAGCGCATCATCGTAGTAACCGCTCCCCGACACCGCCCTCTCGAAAATCGTCGGATTCGACGTCAGACCCGCAACCCCCTCTCGCGCAAGCCTCCCCAGCTCCCCAGTCGTCAGCATCTCGCGCCGGATATAGTCGATCCACGTCGACTGCCCCAAAGCCCTGTTCCGCTGAATCACATTCTCCATAACCCATTCCCTCCTCGCGACGCCCTTGCTGCCCTATCGCGCCCCTGCCGCCCCTTGTCTCCCTGACTGCCTCTGCCGCTACTGCCGTCCTGCCTCTATGCCTCCCTAGCCGAGCCGCCCCTGCGGTCCCTGCCTCCCTAGCCGCCCCTGTCGCCCTCTTGTCGCCCAGCTGCCTCTGCCGCCCTCGCCGCTTCCTGTCTCGCCCGCTGCCGCTCCTTGTCTCGCCCGCTGCCGTCCCTATCGCAATAACGCCGCTGCCGGTCGCTGCTTTGTCCCCCGCTGCCTCCTGCTCCTACTGCCGCGATGTCAGCTGCGACGCCTCAACGGCCAGCCCCTTGTTCAAACGCCGCACATGACGCTCCTCCCCGGAAAACTCCGCCCTCAGAAACGCCTCCAGAGCCTCGCGCGCGCACTCCGCCCCAACCACCCGCGCCCCCAAACACAGCACATTCATATCGTCGTGCTCCACACCCTGACGCGCCGAATACGTATCGTGACACATCGCCGCCCTTGCCCCAGCCACCTTATTCGCCACAATGCTCGCTCCCACCCCGCTACCGCACACCACCACCCCGCGATCCGCCTCCCCACGCGCCGCCGCCTGAGCCGCCAGAACAGCGAAATCCGGGTAATCGTCAAGCGGATCCACCGCATGCGCCCCCAGATCAACAACATCGTGCCCCAACCCTCGCGCCACCGCCAAAAGCTCCCCCTTCAGCGCGAACCCCGCATGATCCGCCGCCATTGCTACTCGCAACCCTCCGCCTCCTCCGCCCCCCGGAATTCCCGCCCCCCGACCCCAACAATAACAAACGAACGACGCCCTCGCAGCAAGCCCGCCCCTCCCCCGAACGACCACTCGCCCCCAAGCGCAAAGAAGCCCCCTCAGGATTCCTGAGAGGGCTTCGCATCATCGCCGTTGCCGTTCTGCCGCTACCCTTCCATCATCGAACGAGGACGCCTGCCCCGCCTCCGGATTGGCGGAGCCTCCACCCAGAAGTACACCGAATCCTCAGCCTTACGCACCTGCAGCGACTTCCCCAACGCCGTCGCAGCATTCGTAAGACGACGGCGAATCGCATTCGTCGTCTCCCCCTCCTTCGCCGTAAGCTTACCGGCCTGCCCCTCCGGAACACGGTCAATATAGCCCATGTACTCGCGCAATATCTGCGCGCGCTTTCCAGTAACGCTGCTCGCCTGAGCCTCGCCCAGCGCCAGGACATTGAATATCGGCATCGATTCCACTCCTTGCACGTTAGTCGCTGCGCTAAATAACACAGCTTACGCCCCCAATCCTAAGCCATTAATGAACTCCTCGCAACCCCGCGCCTAACGCCCCCATTGCGCCCTCAATAAACCCCAACGAAACCGCCCCCAGACGCCCCATCCCCAACCCTCATTCCACGCGAAATAACCTCCTCATTCCCCCGCATTCCCCCCGAACTCACAACCTCCCCCTCCACCCGTTCCGTTCCACGCGCGCGCCGCCCACACAACTCCTCGCATCCGCAACTCCCGACCCCGAACAGCAACCGAACGCGCTGCCCCGTTCCCCAGCCGAACAACCCTCCCCAACCCTCGCAACACAGCGCGACCCTCACCAAGTGGATGCCGCACAGTCCCGATGCGCCGCACCCCTCGCAACGCAACGCCCGCCCCGCGCCCAAGCGGCATCTCAGGTATCATTGAACCCTCAGCCCGATCCACTCCATCACAGGTCGCTCGACTATGAACCCCCCTCCCAACCTCCCCATCATCGACTCCCACCACCAACTCAACGCCGCGACCGCCCGCCCCGCCGAACTCGCCCCCATCCTCGCCGGCAACGGCGTCCAACGCTCCATCCTCATACAGCCCGAGCCCTCAACAGACCACACCCGCGACGCCCTGGCGCTCGCCGACGACTCCCCATTCGTCGCCGCGGCAGCCGTCTGGGCCGACCTCAACACCGCATCCCTCTCCCCCGCCCTCGACCAGCTCGCCCGATCCCCCAAACTCCGCGGCCTCTGCCTCAACCTCAACAACTACGACAACGCCCCCCAGCTCGCCCGCGACCCTATCCTCGAATCCCTCCGCGAAACCGCCGCCCGCGGACTCAGCCTCGACATCATCGCCTCCCCATCCCACATCCCCTCCGTGCGCGCCCTCGCAGAAGCCATCCCCAACCTCCAAATCGCCCTCGCCCACCTCGGATCGCCCCGCATCGCCCGCGGCGAACGCGAACCCTGGGGCGTCCACATGCTCAACCTCGCCCCCCTCAACAACATCTCCATCAAACTCAGCGGACTCCTCTCCCTCGACCCGCAACCCCAACCAAACCCCGCCCGCCTCAAACCCTTCGTCGAAACCGTCATCCGCCTCTTCGGATACTCCCGCCTCATGTTCGGCAGCGACTGGCCAGCCCCCAGAACCCTCAACGCCTACCGCCAGACCCTCCAAACCTCCATCGACGCCGCCTCCCCCATCGCCCAACCCCAGCTCGCGCGCCTCCTCGCCGGAACAGCCGCCGACTTCTACCGCCTCGACTAACAGCCTCCCATTCGCTACAATTCCCCCCGCCGCGCCCCAATCCCTCCTGCGCCCCCCCTTGCCGCGCCCTCGCGCAACCCGTAACCTAAACCCAACGCCCGCCGTCAGCCTGCGTCAATGAGCCGCCCCAAAACCACACTCATCATCCTCTCCCTCATCGCCATTGCCGCCTCGGCCGCCTGCGGCGGCGCCGACCCCCAACCCCCAACCCCCACGCCAACAACCCCACAGCAGCCCACTGCGCCATCCCAAAACCCCGGAGCAACAATGCCGCAACAATACAACGCCCCTCCCCCCATCACCATCGACCAGAACAAATCCTACTCCGCAACCTTCAAAACCGAGAAAGGCGACATCATCGTCGAACTCTTCGACGACAAAGCCCCAGCAACCGTCAACAACTTCATCTTCCTCGCCCGCGAAGGCTTCTACAACAACACAACCTTCCACCGCGTCCTCCAAAACTTCATGGCCCAGGGCGGAGACCCCACCGGAACCGGCAGGGGAGGCCCCGGCTACCGCTTCCCCGACGAATTCCACCCAGACCTCAAACACGACAAACCCGGCATCCTCTCTATGGCCAACGCCGGACCCAACACCAACGGCTCCCAATTCTTCATCACCCACGTCCCAACCCCCCACCTCGACAACCACCACGCCGTCTTCGGGCAAGTCGTCCAGGGCCTCGACATCCTTATGAACATCAGCCTCCGAGACCCCCAAACCGCCACAACCGACGGCGACAGAATCCACACCATCGAAATCACCGAACAGTAACCCAACGCCGCCCCCAGCGGCCAAAACCCACCTTCCAACAGGAGACAACATATGAAGATCCGCGCAGAGTACATCTGGGTCGACGGAACCAAACCCACCGCCAAGCTCCGCTCCAAAGGCAAAATCATCGACCAGGGACAACAACCGCCCATCTGGGGATTCGACGGCTCCTCAACCGCCCAAGCCGAAGGACACGACTCCGACCGCGTCCTCAACCCCGTCTTCTCCTGCCCAGACCCCGTCCGCGGAGAACCCAACATCCTCGTAATGTGCGAAGTCCTCATGCCCGATATGACCCCCCACGCATCCAACACCCGCGCCGCCTGCGCCGATGCCCACAACAAGTACGCAAACCTCGAATTCCTCTTTGGCATCGAACAGGAATACACCTTCTTCAAAGGCACCCGCCCCCTCGGATTCCCCGAAGGCGGATACCCTCCCCCACAGGGCGGCTACTACTGCGGCGTCGGCGCCGACGAAGTCTTCGGTCGCGACGTCGTCGAAGCCCACCTCGACGCCTGCCTCGAAGCCGGCCTCGGCATCTCAGGCATCAACGGCGAAGTAATGCCCGGACAATGGGAATTCCAGGTCGGCCCGCTCCCAGCCCTCGAAGCCTCCGACCACCTCTGGATCGCCCGTTGGCTCCTCTACCGCACCGGCGAAGATTTCGGCATCAACGCAACCCTCGACCCCAAACCCGCCCGCGGCGACTGGAACGGAGCCGGAGCACACACCAACTTCTCAACCAACGCCATGCGCTCCTCATACCAACCCAACATCGACGCCGCCGAAGCCCTCGGAACCCGGCACGACCTCCACATCGCCAACTACGGCTACCGCATCGAAGAACGCCTCACCGGCCTCCACGAAACCGCCTCCTACAAGGAATTCAAATACGGCGTCTCCGACCGCGGAGCATCCGTCCGAATACCCTGGCAAGTCGAACGCGACGGCAAAGGCTACATCGAAGACCGCCGACCCAACGCCAACATGGACCCCTACACCGTAACCCGCCTCATAATGGAAACCGTCGGCCAAGCCGCCACCGCCAACGCCTAACCAGCCCCTGTGCGGCCCCTCCCCACACCCCACTGCGCGGAGGGGCCGCCGCCCCCACCCCCGCGAGGCGCTCGGCTACCTGACCCATCCCAGCGGGAGTGGGAGCGGGCTGCCCCACGCCCGCGAGGCGCCCGGAGATTCACGACGCAAGGGTAGGGTAGGAAGCCGCCCCTCGCCCCGTGAGGCTCTCTCCACAACCCAAGTATTCATCGCCCCCCGACGGCCGCCGCCCCTTCGCCGCGAATCGCCTCCTGCGCCATCCGTCCCGCGCAAGCGGGAATCTCCAGACCGAACCCGAGCGCGTGCTTGTACTGCTCACCTCGCCCCCGCGCAAGCGGGAACCTCCACGCTGCCCGCCTCTACCCCCTTACGCGCACGCTGACCCCCGACGCCCTGAATCCCAAGCGCCGGCGCAGAACAGCCGACCGGCTACCCAGTGAACGTCCGCCGGAAACGCAGCAGATTCTCCTCCGCCGCCACAACCGGACGACGCGCCCTCCCCCCAGGCTCCTCAACCAGCGCATGAATGAACCACGGACCATCCTCGCGCATCGCCTCGTCCAGCGCCTCCTCGAACTCCTCCACCGTCGACGCCCTCCTCGTCTTCCCGATCCCGCACCCCTCCGCCACACGCAACAGATCCGTCCCCGTCGACGTATGCGTCGGCTGTCCCCCAGTCTCATGCCACATCCCGTTATCCCACACAATATGCACAAGATTCACCGGCGACTGACGCGCAATCGTCGCCAGCGACCCCAGATTCATCAACAACGAACCATCCCCATCCGTAACAAACACCCGCCTGTCCGGCGACGCAAGCGCCACCCCCAAACCGATCGACGACACCAGCCCCATAGCCCCCCACGTATAGAAATTCGCATCCCGATCCCCCAACTCATGCAACTCGAACGTCGACTGACCCAGATTCGCGATAACCGGCTCATCCCCCAACCGCCCCAACAGCGCCCTTATCCCCTCACGACGCAGCACGTTTCGCCCCCGTCAACTGCGAAAACCACAACACCGCCACCGGCATCCTGCTCGCATAACTCAACTCAATAGCCCCATCCACATAACCCTCCACCTCATCCTCCCGCTCCGGCGCATAATGCTGAATCCCAAGCGAATCCAGAATCGCCGGAATCGGACGCGCCGACGGAGTCTGCACCGCATTGAACTCCCCAAGCCCCCCGCGCATCCCGATGAACAACGGAACCGGAATCCGGTGCGCCGTCAGCAACTGCGTCAGCGCATTCACCGTATTCCCGAAACCGCTGCTCTGCAGAAACACCGCTGCCCTCTTCCCGCCCGCATAAACCCCCGCCGCCACACCCACCGCCTCCTCCTCCCGCGTCGAAGCCACCACCGTGAACGCCGGATCCCCCTCCAGCTTCGCAAGCACATTCCAATTGATCGCATCCGGCACATACGCCGAAAACAGCACATCATGCCGCCGCAAACTCTCAACCACCGCATCCGCCCAACTCATGCCCGCAGTATACCCCCCAAACCCCATCCTCGCCCTCAACCCTCGCTCCCCATCCCTTGCCCTACGACCTCTCCCACCCCCACCCCCCTGTCCCCGCGCAATGGGTCATGGCGGAAACCAGCCTCGCGCGAGACAAAGGGATTCCCGCCATGAACCTCTCGCCGATGCCTCTCCGGACGCGCGCTCCTCTGCGACGACAACATCAACGCCCTCAGAGACCTCCCCGAAAACCCCATCCTTCAAGCGCCGTCGCACGCGAAATCCCAGCCCCCAAAAACGCGCGAGCCTAACCCTCCCCGCGCATCCCCCGCACAGAAAACGGAAGGCTGCGCAACTGCGCAGCCTCCGCATCCCATCCTCAGCGCGCCTGCGCGCCCAAACTCTCGCCCTACTCCGCGCTCTTCGAGCCGCGCTCCCAAACCCCCTGCGCCACAATCACCAGCCACGACACCCCAACAACCCCAAAGTACGTCGTATGCCAGATCAGCGGCGTCGGACGCGCAGCCGTAACAACATTCGAGAACGCGAACACCGCAAAGATAATCGCGCTCACGAACAACCCCAACAGAATCCACGGCTGACGCGCCGCAGACCCCGTCCTCATAAAGAACTGAATCAGCGCCCACGTAAACACCAAACCCACCAGCAGCTCAACCACCCCCGTGAAATAGAACGCGAAATCCCCCAAACCCGTCCCCCAACCCATCTTGTCCAGCGTCGCCGCAAACGGATTCATATCCCCCTTCTCCGCAAACCGCACCCCGATATTCACCCCAGGAATCAGCTTCGCCAACCCGTTCGCCAGCCAGAACAACATCCAGAAAATCACCGTCGCAAGCTCCAGCGAACCCACCCTCCTCACATAGTCCATAACGCAGCCTCCTTCCCATGCGCATAACCCGCGCGTGTAATCCAAGCGCAGCGAATATACCAGCGCCGTCAACCCCTCACGAAAGACCCCCCTCTACGCCCCCGCTCCCTCCCCAAAGAACCCGCGAACCCCCCTCCCAGCGCCTCCGGCCAGCCAAACTCCCCGCCTCTCCGACCAGCCCCTCCCCCCGACTAACCAGCCTCGAACGCCTTCCGCAACTCCGAACCCGCCTCCGCTATCGCCGTCCACGTCTGATCGAACGGCGCCCCCGCATTGAAAAACCCGTGAATCATCCCCTCATACCGCGTAACCCGCGCCGGAACCCCCGCCGACCGCAGAAGCTCCCCATACTCCTCGCCCTCATCCCGCAGCGGATCAAACTCCGCCGTCAGCACATACGCCGGAGGCAACCCCGACAGATCCCCCGCAACGCTCGGAACCGCATACCCGCTCCCCGCATCATCACCCCGCGCATAACAATCCCAGAAATACGCCATCGTCTCCAGATCCAAACCGTAACCCGCACCATTCTCCCGATACGACGCCCGACCAAAATCCCGCGACGTAACCGGATAAATCAACGACTGATGCGCCAACCGCGGACCTCCCCGATCGCGCGCCAGCAGCGCAACCGCCGCCGCAAGATTGCCCCCCGCGCTTGCCCCCGCCACCGCAAGCCTCGACCCATCGCCTCCCAGCTCCCCCGCATTCTCCTGCGCCCAAACCGTCGCCGCATAACAATCGTCCAGCGGAATCGGAAACGGATGCTCCGGCGACAACCGATACCCCACCGACGCCACAATACTCCCCGACGCATTCGCCAGCGCACGGCACGTCGCATCATTCGTCTCGATATTCCCCACCACCCAACCGCCCCCATGAAACCACATCGTAACCGGCAAGACAGCCCCTCCCCCGGCGGCCAGCTCTCCCTCAACCGCGCCCCCGCCTGCCGGAACATACACCCGCACCGGAACATCCCCATGCGGACCCGGAACCAACCGATCCTCCACCCGCGCCACCTCCGGCCCCGCCACCCTCGGCGCCGCCGCCTGCAGCGCCCGAGCCTCCGCCGGACTCACCTCATGCGGCCGAGGCGTCCCCGCCCGCTGCGCCAGCGACTCCGCCGCCTGTGGATCAAGACCCATCTCGCCCTCCCAACCCCCAGAATCCCCCCGATTATACCCACCCCCCCGCCAACCCGCCCCGCGACCCCTCGACCCCGCTCCTACGCCCGAACCTCGCCCTCCTCTCCCCATGGCCCCATCCACCACTCCAACCTCCCGCCCGCATTCTCATACGCCTCGCGATCCGTCGTCACCCTCCGCGTAGACCCCCACGGACTCGTCACATCCCAATGCTTCCCCCCTCTCCCTGCCGCCGTCCAGCCGGCGGGCAGCAGCCCCGGCTCGCGCAAAGGCCGCTCCAGATCCTCCAGCCCCACCTTCGGACGCAGAGGCTCCTCTGGCCCCTCCCAATCCGCGTTCAGCCGGTTGATATCGAACACAGACCGCTGCATCTCCTCCAGACGCTCCAGCTCAGCCTCAGCATCCCTCTCATCCCGGATAATCCCCTGAATCCCCGCCGCAATGATCGGCGGGTACTCCCCCACATTCTTCGTTATGCTCTCGAAACGCCGCGCAAGAGCCTCATACGCGTCATGCTCCGCCGTCCCCGCATAGAACAGATTCACCACATCCACCACCTCACGCTCCTGACCGATACGATCAATCCGACCCGCCCGCTGCTCCAGCGTCATCGGATTCCACGGAATATCGTAATTCACCACCGCCGAACAGAACTGCAGATTCAACGACTCCGACGCCGTCTCCGTGCACAGAAGAACCCCGCCCTCCTCCCTCCTGAACGCCTCCAGACGCTCCCCCCGATCCCCCAAACCCCCATCCCCGCCGTAAAGCTCAACAACGTGCCGCCCAGACCCCCGCAGATGCTCCCCCAGCCACCGCTGCGTATCCCGGAACTGCGTGAACAACAGAATATGCCGGTGCCCCTTCCCCCCAAGCTCATCCAGAACGCCACCCAAACGCTCCCGCTTGCTATCCCTCTCCGACAACCTCTCAGCCGCCTCCGCCGCCTCAAGCAACCCCCCAGGATCCGATGCCGACCCCAACCTCCCCGCCTCGCTCTCCGCAACCTCATCCAGATCAGCATCGTCCAGCAGAGCAGCCCACTCGTCAGAATCCAGAAGCAACCCCGACTCGTCCGACTCCCCCCGACCCGCCACATTCCGCAACGTCTGCGCGTACGCAACCAGCGACGACCCCATCCGCTTCCGGAAAATCGTCGTGATAAACCCCAACGCCTGACCCGTGATCCCACGGCTCCCGTAACGCTGCTCCACCAACGGCTTGATCCCCTCGTACAGACCCCGCTCCTCCGCCGTCATCTCTATCGTCACGTCCCCCGCCCGACGATGAGGCACAGGAGCGTCCAGCAAACCCCGGCTCCGATACTCCCGCAGCAACTTCCGCGTATGACGGCTCATCAACCGACGCCCCGGAGCATCCCGCTCCATCGCCCTCGCCGACCTCTCACGCTCCCCAGCATCCGCCAGCCGGCGCGCGATATAGTCATCGTTGTCGCTATCAAGCAGGAAATCCCCCGACCCCAACTCCGACTCTAACCCCGACGCCCTCCGCCACAACTCCCGACGCCGCTTCCAACGCCCAACATCAACCCCCCCATCCCCAGACTCCCCCTCATAGAACTGACGATACTCCTCCGAACCCCAACCCTCCGGCTCAAGCAACTCCAGCAATCCCCACAACTCCGCCTCATTCAGCTGCATCGGCGTCGCCGTCAGCAACAGCAACTCCCGAGTCCTCCGCGACAGCTCCCGCAACAACTTCAGATACTGATTAGGCTGACGCCGAGCATCGATATCCACATCCCGGAACCGCGCCCGATGCGCCTCATCCACAATAACAATGTCATACTCCCCGCACGTCGCCAGAAACTGCTCCGAATTCCGAACCAGCCACTGATGACCCGCTATCCCCAGCGGAACCCCAACCCACGGAGGATCCCCCGAACCCTCGCTCCGACCATCCCGATACGAAAGACCCCGCGCGTCAACGATCGGCGCCTCAATCGCAAACTTCATCTTCAACTCGCTCTGCCACTGCTTCCCCGCAGCCTTCGGAGCAATCACCAGAGCCCGCCCCGCACGCCCCTGATTCAACCGCGTCCGCAGAACAACCCCCGCCTGCAACGTCTTCCCCAAACCCACCTCGTCCGCGATCAACCGCCGCGCCGCAGCAGCCCCCACATTCGCCCGCCGGAACCGCTCCTGATGCGGCCACAGCCTCGCCGGCATCGTCGCCGCCGTACTGTCCGCATCGCTCGCCAGACCCTCCCGGATCCGCCGCCAGTACTCCTCAGCCTCGCCATCCTCCGCCCCGTAATCCTCCCCAACCTCCCGGATAACCCCCGGAGGCGACTGCGGAGCCTGCGACGCAATGTACTCCCGGAAATGCGCCGGCAGATCGATCACCCTCACCCCCGACGCCGCGTTCTCCCACAACAACCGAAACTCCCGCTCCGCACCCTCCAGATGCTCCAGAGTCCCCCAGCTCGTATACACATGAACCGACTCCCAATTCGCCTCCCACGAATGCCGCGTCTCATTCACGCTCCCCGTAAACGCCGCCCGATTCCCCCACGCATCCTCCACGATCCCGCTCTTCGCGTGAAAGCTGTCCTCCCCCCGAATCGCAACCTTCACCTCCATCAACCCGTTCGCCACAAGCCAGTACGCCAGACCCAAAGGAGTGCGCCCCGCGATATCCTCCGCCTCCGTCAGACGCAGATCCTCCAGACTCACCGCCTCGCGCAGAACCGCCTCCCCATCCACCTGATTCCGATACAGCGCCTCCAGCGTCTCCCGATTCACCGCATGATCGCACACCACCCGTATCCGGCCGCCGTTCCGAACCAAACCCGCCGTACCCTCAGCCGCCGCCCTCAAACCGCTCGCGCTGAACGTATACGTCGTCCGATCGTACCGAACCGCCTCCCCCAGCAACGGCTCATACAACCCCGCCACCAGATCCGGACAATCGCCATGGTTGTAAACCGCCCGCAACCCAATATCACTCAGCGCCATCCGACTCTCCTCCCTCGCTTTCCCCTCCTTCGCTCACTGCTACCGCCCTAGCGCTCCCCCCGTCCAACCCGGGCAGGCGAGGCTGCACCCCCGCCGGACGCGGAGGCTCCTCCCCATACAGCCCCTCCCACAGATTCCGCTGTGCCTCATAATCATCATGACCCGGCTTCGTCGTCCGCAGCAGCGCCTCCAGCGTCGACCGGAAACCAGCCCCCGCCGCATCATGTGACCACATTTCCCTCAGCCACGCCTTCGCCGACTCCGTATTCTCCCGACCCGTCAGCGCGACCGCCGTCTGCGCCGCGTCCAGCAGCGACCCCGTCGGCTTGCTCCACCCCAGAACCCCCGACGCCATCCGCTCCCGCGCGCTCCGCAACGTAACCTTGTCCCCCTTGAAACTCACCAACCCCCTCATACCCGCATCCGACCTGTCCAACCTCACCCCCACCGCACGCGCCAGCAGATTCGCCTCGTCGAACAGCAACGTATCCCCCTCCGACGCATCCTTCGCCAGAACATAGAACTTCCCCACCGACTCCGACGACCTGCTCCTCGACCACTCCTCGCTTATCTCCTCCCCCCGATGACGGCTCGCCTCCCGGCGCGCAACCTCCAGCGCGTCCAGCGGCGTAACCTTGAACGGATCCCCCGGCCGCTCCGGATTCCCCGTCTCACGCTCCGTCCCCCAATGCGCGCTTATCACCCGCAGCGCAGGCCCGAACGCGCTCAGATAAAAGTCGATTGGCCGCAGATCCGCCCCCTTCAGATTCTCCTCGATATCCTCCCGAACCGCCTCCGCGATCAACTCCTCCACCTCATGCCACGGCCTCGGATACCGATTCTCCACCCGCGGACGGCACGCCAGCAGAATCGTCGTCCGCGCCGCAGCCTTCCCCCGGATATGCAGGCTGTTCTCCGCCTCCGTCTTCACCGGCCACGTCCGCGCGATCGCGAACCCCGCCTCGATGAGCCCCACCGTCAGCGCATCCCACGCCGCCGTCGACTTATGATTGAACATCACCGTCATAACCCCGTCCGGCTTTATCACCCTCCGGCACTCCCTGAAGATCCCAGCCATCTTCTTCTGGTAATCCTCAAGCGCCAGCTTCTTCGCCGACGCCTCCGTCGTAGCCTGCCCCCCAAACCGCGCAGGACTCGCAATCGCCTCCCCGTCCTTATCCGTCAGATAATCCCGGAAGTGCTCCGGAAACACGTATCCCGCCGTCCGCTTCAGCCACACATAAAAGAAGTCCGACAGCTCCGCGTAGCAAACGTTATCCTCGTACGGCGGGTCGAACACTACGCAGTCAACCGACCCGTCCTCCTGCGACAATTCGCTAGCATCCCCCTGGATTACCTCCGCAGGCAGAGCAGCCGCCGCACCGTTCTCCTCAGCGATAAGCTGCCCCGCTCCGCCGTCCCTAACGTGGCCAGTCATCGCAGTCATCTCAGATAGGCAGGCTTCGATGTCGTCTGCTGCCCATTCCAACCCTAGCCCTTCGCAGGTGATGGCCATCTCAGCGTACGACCACTTGAACCCGAAGTCGTGCCGGTCGAAAGTGCCTACTACCGTACCTGAGCGTGTCGCCCACCGGGACTGAAGACTGTTGAAGTTGATCACCTTGTCCAGCGCGATTGCGACATACCCCCACGCCGCCTTGCGCCGATCGTCCAGTCTCCCAGCGTCCCTGTCGGCGTCGACGCACTCCCTGAACGCCTGCACACAGTAGCCATGCGCCAGCTGCTGCCGCGGGTTGAACATCTCGCGCCACGTCGGCATCCCGTAGTAGATGGCGTCCTTCGTCTTGTTCCCTTTCGGCAGAGCCTCGTTAGGCAGCACATCGCCCGCATCCCACTGCGCCGCCAGACGCTCCAGCTCCCTCGACGCAAAGTCCCCGCTGGCGAAATGACGCTCCTCCGGCTCCGCGAACACCCTGCACGTCATCGCCTTCTTCCGCACGCTCCCGTCCTTATTTCGCTCCTTCCAGCTATCCCGATAGATAACGCAGTACAGACGATGCCCCATACGCCCAGCCCGAGCCTCCTCCGACAGATACCCCTTCGGCGTCGTGCTCCCGCACGCAGGACACGTCGCGATAGCCCGCTCCACCGTCCCCTCGCTAACCCCCCTGTCCGGATGCAGCCCAGCCAGATGACACGCCTTCCCCTTCGACCTACAGTCAGAACACGCCGAGCGATCGTGCACGATGCGCAGCGCAATCCCGTCCGCCCCAGGCTCCACCCGAATCCCCGTCCCCTTATCGTCCAGCCGCCAGTTCGGGCTCAACGGAACCTCGCTGCGGCACGATGGACACGAAACGGTGCGCGCCCAAAGGTACGTTTGGTCGTACCTTTGGGCGCGCACCGTTTCGTGTTTTTTGTCCCCAGCTTTCGCGTGACCGCACGCCTCCGGCTCCGCGCAACCCTCAACGCAGCGCCGCCGCTGCGGATGCGGACACCCCCCGCTCGCGCAATCCGGCGGCGGCTCCTCCGGATACACCCCCTCCAGCAGCTCCCTCACCCGCGCCTGAAACAGCCTGCTCGCCTCCCGATAATCCTCCAGCAGCCCCCACCCGTACCGCTGAGGCCACTCGCACGTCGCCCTCAGAATATGACACGCCACCGGATTCAACTCATTCGCGATCGCCCGCAGCCCCAAACGCCCAGCCTCAAACGGAATCGACCCTCCCCCAGCAGTAACATCAAGCACAACCGGAGCATCCCCTTCGCCATCGACAACGAACTTCGGGTTATGCAGAAAAGCGCGTCTGTTCGGAAACGAGATATTCGACCACCGCCCCCCGGCCTTGATGGCGTCCATCTTTCGCCGAGCCGTAACCACCTTTGAACTCGTTCCCATATTGGCGAGGAACTCGCCGCGCTCTGTATCCGCGGGCAGCACAGACGCCGCAACAGCGGCGCGGGATGCAATCAGCGGACGTCTCGCCCACCAAACGTGCAACTGATTGACCGGCGGATGCCCAGCCAACGCTCCGCCCTCCCGCACGGCCTCAACGGAAATCTCATTAACCGGCAGCCACTTCTCAATCAACCGAGGTTGCATCCACAGCCCTCCTACGCCCTTGCCACGCCCTCGCCCTCGCCCTCAGCGCCCGTCTCCCACCCCTCAGCCCGCGCCAACGCTCACCCAACCCCCGCCGACCCTCACCCCCGCCGACCCCAACCCTCTCGCCCCGCCGCCCGCGCCCCGCGACCCTAACCCCAGCCCTGCGTCCCCACGCTAGCCCACCCCCCATACCCCGACGCTCCCGCGAAAACGGGCGGGGTAGGGGAGACGCAGAGCCGCTACCCATACATCAGCGTAAGCGCCTCCAGAACCCGGCGCGGACGACTCCGATTCTTCTGGCGCGCATACCACCAACTGCTCCCGCGAAGACGGGCGGGGTAGGGGGGACGCAGATTCCGCTACCCATACATCAACGTAAGCGCCTCCAGAACCCGGCGCGGACGACTCCGATTCTTCTGGCACGCATACCACCAACTACTCTCGCACGGATGCAGATTAGCGATCGCCCGCGCAAGACGCTCCGACGCCTCCGCCCGACTCGTCCCCCCCACCGCGTCCAGCAGCAGCCGCATCTGGATCGCCGCCTCCTCCGTGATCGCGTAATACTGCCGCCCCGCCTCATCCTGAGGCTTCAGCCGCTCCCCATGATGATTCCACAGAATCGACGAAATATGCTGAACGCACCGCCTGTACAGCGTCCCTGTCGCATACTGCAGCCGCCGCCCGTTCCTCCGCGGCGACGCCCCCGCCAGCGTAACCGAAAGCCGCCGGTTCCCCCGAGCATCGTGATCCAGCAACAACCCATGATCCCTCGGAGTCTCCCGCATCAGCGTCATACCCGCATCCCTCCTCCTACAACCAACCACCCGCTACCCCCAAGAACACTGCCGCAAAACTCCCGCCCGCGCCCCCGCGAACGAACACCCCTCGCCCCAACAGCCGCTCCCCCTGCGACAGCCCTCTCCGTCCGCCCCCGCCCCGCTAAACCGCCTGTCCAAGCAGCCGCTAGCCAGCCATAGCAGTTCCGCGCAGAGCCGCCCCCGCGAACGAACACCCCTCTCCGCAACAGACGCTCCCCAGCGACAGCCCCCCGCAGCAGCCCCGCTGAACCGCCCTGTCCAAACAGCCGCTCGCCGCCATAGCCTCCCCGCGCAAGACTCACGGCGCTACCCCTGCCGGAACGAAGCGATAATCCTCGCCTCGTCGTTCACATTCAGCTTATCCAGCGTCCGCTCCGCCGCCGCAGCATCCATCCTCACCGACAGATCCACCGGCTCGATCCCCGCCCGCTCCAGAATCCGCCGCGCAGACTGCGCATACTCCTTATACTCGCTCGGAGCCGCACCCTCGATGCTCAGCCGCACCCGGCCTCCCTGGCTACTTCCCCCCTCCGCCCTCAGATCAATCATCACCCCCTCATCGCTCCCCTGAGCAATGCTCGCAATCTGATCCGCCAGCGACTGACTAACCCCCTTAACCTCGCAACCCAACAGCCCCTCCCAACCGTGCTCGTTCGTCTCCATAAACTGCCTCAGCTCCGCAACCGCCGACCTCCCCGGCTGCATCTTGCTGCTATCGAACCTGAACAAACGGGCAGGGGAGATAACCCCCCCACCGCCGCCGCCCGCCGACCCCACCGCCGTGCCAGAACTAGCGCCTCCCCCGCCACCAGCGCCCCCCGTCGATGTCCCCCCGGTCCCCCCCGTAGCCGGCGGCGGCGCCCCGTCCTCCACAGTCTCCACCGGTTTCGGCTCAAACCCCTTCGCCCAAACCTGCCAGCTCGCATCGTACCCGGACGTCGGCCCGATCTCCCCGTTGCGCGTAACAACGTGCAGCGCCCCGTCGCCGATCCCGTTCCCCACAAGAGCCCGCCACGTCCCCTCATCGATAACGATCCGCTCAGCCGGCGTCCGCGCAAAGTAATCCCGAAGCCCCCCCAGCGTGCTCCCCTGATCGTTCGCAATAGGCGCCATCCGCGCCCACACCCTTAGGTTCAGCCGCGCATCCCTCCCCCGCAACACACGCTCCCCCAACGCCCGCAAAATGCTCTCCTGACCCTTCCCCACAGCGTCCGTTATCGACTCCAGCGTGCGACGCTCCAGATGACTGTTAGCCTCCGGCCACTGCAGCTGAGCAGCATTCCCCGCGCAGAACAGATGCGTGAACTTGTTCTGAATCCCCAACGTCGCATTCTTCTCGCACTCCGCGCGAGTCTTCTCAATCGTAGCCCGCCGAGGCTCCGACAGCGGCCTCGCGCGATTCCTCAGCAGCCGCTCCGCCGCCTCCAGCGTAGCAAGATCGTCGCGGATGCGCCCCATATCCGCATCATGCGCCGCAAGCAACAGCGCATTGTTCGGATAATTGCGCGGCCCCGCGTCCCCATCCCCACCGCCGCTCTTCCTCCGATGCAGATCCACCAACTCCTGATTGCTCATCCTGTTCCCCGGCTCCCCAGCCCCCCTGAAATTCCAGAAATCAGGATTCACAATCCCCAGAACCGCCCTATCCACATTGTCCGGAACGTTCGATTGCGGAGACGGAAAGATGCAGAGCTCGAACCCCCCCTCCCTACCCGGCGCATACGCGCTCCCGATCGCCTTGCGCAGCAGATCCGACATCATCGCCGTATCCGCCAGAATAACGCTCTTCGCCTCCAGCAGCTCCTTCATCACATTCGCATCTTTACTGAACCGCTTCTGCTGCGTATCCGGGCTATCGTCCACATAGATCGAACGCGCCAGAAACTGCTCGATAGCCCCCCCGATAACCCCCGAATCGCTATGCTCCGGCGACAGCAGCGCATCCGCGATCTCATCAGCGTAAAGCCCGCTGCTCTCCCTCGGAGCAAGCGTCCCCAGCAACATCGTCGTCGCCACAGCCTCCGCAAGCGGATTCCCCACCTTCCCCGCCGTGCTCTCCGGCCCAACAATATCCGTCTCGATTGCCGGATCCAGCTCCGAGAACCCAAGCCGGTTCACCAGCTCGTCCCGGATGCGAGGCTCCCGAAGCGTCAAATGATAGGTATGCAGAACCGCCGCCTTGCTTCCGACTCTCCGACCATCACTTTCGCCGTTCTCGCCATCCTTGCCGTCCTTCATCGCCTTGCTTTCGCCGTCCTTCATCACCTGCAAAGCGTTCCCCAACAACCGAAGCGTCCCCCGCACGCGCTGGAAATTACGATTCGCCGCAAGATGCCCCGTAATAACGCGAAGAAGCCGCGGATGAAACGGATACGCATCCTCAAAGTCCTTGTAGCCCAAACCGCTAGCCGCCCGCCCATTCCGGCCGGCGACCTCCGCATAAGCCTTGGCGGCCTCAACCCGCGCCGCTTCATCCACGCTTTTGAACAGCCGCCTCCGCAGAATCTCAGGCAGATCCTCACTCTCCGACGGCGCCAGCGGATGCATCACTCGCGCAAGCTGCGAGTTGATCCTCTCCAGCATCTCAAGCAGCCTCACCGCATCCGCATGCATCGCATCAACGTTCGCCGCATCCGCGCGCATCGCGCCGGCGCCCTCCGCGCCGCTAAGCAATCCGTGAGCCTCCTCCGGCGTCGTAATCACCAGCACAGCCCGCGGACTATCAATAACCGCCTTCGCCAGCGCGCTAAGCGTAGTAAGAACCCCATCCGCGCTTATCTTGCCAGCAACGACCAGCTGATCCACACGGTTGATGTACTGAACAAGCTCATCGATAACAATCACCACCGGCTCATCCCCGATCAGCCGCCGGAACGCCTCAGCCCCCGGGTCCCCAAAAAGCTCGTCGCCCTCTGCAAACTCCCCCAACGCCTCAGCCCCCCCAAGCTGATGCAGAAGGTGCCCCGCCAGACTCCGCGCCCGGCTCCCGTCGTCCATCCGCACCCCGCCAATGCCATAGTCGATGCCATCGAACGCGACAACCCTCGCCGCCCCCACCCCAACCCTCTCGCCGTCGTGCCCAAAGCCCTCCCAATAGGGAAGGCCGGGATGCTTCGCCGCCGCCGCAAGCAACAGCAAACTATGCGTCTTCCCGCCCCCATACCGGCTATTCAGCTGATACACCGCCGGACTCGTGCTCTCGCGCCCCCTAACAACGCGATCCATCGCCATACGCACAAAGTCCGACATCGCCTTCGTCACATACGTCGCCTCCAGAAACTCCGCCGCCGACTCCGCAGTCGCAAGCTCCTTCCCCAGACCCCCGATCAAACTCGCCGCATACTGATCCCCCGCCTGCTCGATCTCCCGCGGCGGGCACGCCTCCAGCAATGGCCTCAGCTCCATCGTCTCCGTCATCCCAAAACTCCACTCTCCGAAAATTGCCCGCCGCCGCCCCCCCCTCGCCAGCGCCGGCGCCGCTCCGCCTACCCTACAGCAACGCCCGCTTTTGCCCAACACCCCCCCCCCCCCCCGCCTTGCACCCAACCCACCCCCACCCCCTCGCGGCGCTACAATCCCCGCACACCCCCCGAACACAGGAGGTCGCCCCTATGCTCACCGTCCACGAAAACGAAAAACTCTCCCGCGTCGGCCCCGGAACCCCCATGGGCGAACTCATGCGACGCTACTGGCACCCCATCGCCGCCGCCGCCGAACTCAACGACAAGCCAACCAAGCCCGTCCGACTCCTCGGCGAAGACCTCGTCCTCTACAAAGACAACTCCGGAACCCTCGGACTCATCGACCGCTTCTGCCCTCACCGCCGCGTCGACCTCTCCTACGGCATCCCCGAATCCAGCGGCCTCCGCTGTATGTACCACGGCTGGATGATGAACGAAACCGGCCAATGCATCGAACAACCCTTCGAAGAAACCGTCCGCCCCGACGGACGCTTCAAGGAAAAAGTCAAAGTCCCCGCATACCCCGTCCAGCAACTCGCCGGAATGATCTTCGCCTACCTCGGACCCCAACCCGCCCCCCTCCTCCCCAACTGGGAACCCTTCACCTGGCAAGACGGCTGGAGCGAAATCGCCATCGCCCAACTCCCCTGCAACTGGCTCCAATGCATGGAAAACTCCCTCGACCCAGTACACCTCGAATGGCTCCACGGATACTGGGGCGTCCGCCAGCAACACAACAAAGCCGTCCGCCTCGGCCTCGCCAAACCCGACGAATTCGGCATCATCCCCAAACGCCACCAGAAAATCGGCTTCGACATCTTCGACTACGGCATCGTCAAACGACGCATCACCGAAGGCATCGACGAATCCCACGGCGACTGGGCCATCGGACACCCAGTCCTCTTCCCCCAGATCCTCTTCGTCGGCTCCTCCGTCCGATGCTCAATGCAATTCCGAACCCCCATCGACGACGAAAACACCCTCCACATCACCTGGTATTTCTACCGCGCCGCCCCCGGCCAATCCGTCCAGCCCCAGCAAACCACCCCCTACTTCAACGTCCCCCTCTACGACTCCGACGGACGCCTAATCGAAGACCTCGTCAACCACCAGGACTTCGTCGCCTGGATCACCCAAGGCCCCATCGCCCCTCGACACCGCGAGAAACTCGGCGAATCCGACCGCGGCGTCATCCTCTACCGCAAACTCCTCGCCGAACAGATAACCATCGTCGCCGACGGAGGCGACCCCCTCGGCACAGTGCGCGACCCCGAAATCAACAACTGCATCCAGCTCCCCCTCGAACGCTGGCCCTCTATGAACAACCCCGCCCGAATGGCCCAGTTCGTCCCCGCCCAGGCCGGCCAGAGCGAAACCCACATCAAACAGATCGAAGAATTCCTCAAACCCTGGGCCGAAGCCCCGCCCTGGGAAACCGCCCCAACCCCCTAACGCCCTCCCAAAAGCCACAGGCCCCCTCGCCCCACAAAAGCGCCCACGCAAGGGCAGGGACCCGCCAGCGCCGCCAACCGGAGCGCACAGCCTCGCCCCCTCATTGCCCCACCGCCGCCCGCAAGGGTAGGGGCGCCCCAACCAGAAGCCCTCGAAATCGAGAACCCCCTGGCGCGGACAACAACCCCCCGCCGCCCCCAACCGGAGCCCCTATGAGCTACTCCGCCATCGACCCCAACAGAACCGCACTCCTCTTCTTCGATATGCTCAACGCCTACTTCCACACCGGATCAGACGACGAACAAGCCGCCGCCAAACCGATGCTCGACAACTGCCGCACCGTCCTCGCCCACGCCCGGAACGCCCGCATCCCCGTCTTCTTCGCACGCGCCGACCACCGACCCGACGGCCTCGACTCAGCCCTCCTCTACACCGACTCCGACATCCGAGGCAACCCCTGGCCCAACCCCGAAGAACGCCCCTTCAAACCATACCTCTTGGTCCACGCCAACGACTGGAGCTCCAGCATCGTCCCCGAACTCGACCCACAGCCAACCGACTACTACATCCCCAAACATCGCTGGAGCGCCTTCCACCAAACCTCCCTCGAACTCAGCCTCCGATCCCGCGGCGTCGACACCATCATCCTCTGCGGCGGAGCCACCGACGTCGGAATCGCATCCACAGCCTTCGCCGCACGCGACCTCGACTTCAACCTCATCATCGTCAGCGACGCCTGCCGCTCCGCAAACCACGACAACCACAACCAGCTCATCACACGCATCTTCCCCTTTATGGCCCGCGTCCGAACCACCCAGCAAGTCGCCGCCATGATCACGCCATCCCCCCAGTGACCTCCCCCTCCCAACCCCCGACCCGCCCGCGGAACAACAACCAGGCGCCCCTCCGCAACCCCGCCGTCCGAGGCCTCGCCAACCTCTACGCAAGCACGCTCATCTCCGGCGCCGGATGGGCAATGGTCCTCCCCATCACCCCCATCCTCGCCAACCACTTCAACGTCTCCCACGGCGTCGCCGCCCAAATCATCACCGCCTACGCCCTCGGACGCTTCTTCGGCATCCCCGGCGCCGGCGTCCTCATCGACCGCCTCGGCTCACGCAGAATCCTCATCGCAGGCCCAACCCTCGTCCTCGCCGGAGCCCTCAGCGGCGCCGCAACCCCGCTCTTCACCCCCATCCTCGCCGCCGCACTCCTCATCGGCGTCGGCGACAGCCTCTGGGCCCTCGGACGCGAAATAGCCGGCATCGACCTCGTCAACAACAACCATCGCGGCAGAGTCCTCAGCGGCTTCCACGGAATCCACTCAGGAGCCCTCGCAATCGGACCCCTCGCCGGCGGCCTCCTCGCCGACTCCCTCAACTTCCACGCAACATTCCTCGCATTCGCCGCCCTCTCCGCAATCGCCGTCGCCCTCGGATTCTTCGCCCACGACACCCGCCAACCACCCTCCCAAAACCCTCCCGCCCCAGCGCCCCGCCCCATCAACCTCCCAACCCGCGCGCGCAACCTCATCGCCCTCTTCAACGAAATCAAACCCGAACTCCGCCTCACCTACTGGACATTCGTCTTCGCCACATTCGCCGGCTTCACCTTCCGCATCACCCTCCAGAGCATCCTCCCCCTCTACGCCGACGAACAACTCAGCCTCTCCGCAACCCAGATCGGCGCCCTCTTCTCGCTCTCAGGAGCCGTCGTCCTCGCTATGATCCTCCCCGCAGGCTTCGTCCTCGACAAACTCGGACGCAAATGGGGCACAGTCCCAAGCACACTCCTCCCCGGAGTCGCCTTCCTCCTCGTCCCCCTCGCCGACTCCTACCTCCAACTCGCCATCCTCGTCAGCCTTATGGCCCTCGCCAACGGACTCTCCCTCGGATCCCTCGCCGCAAGCTCCTACGACATCCTCCCCAACCACGTCCGCGGCCGCCTCCAGGCATTCCGGCGCACCGCCGCAGAAGTCGGCGGCGTCGGCGCCCCCCTCCTCGGAGGCGTCCTCGTCAACAGCGTCAGCCCCGCCGCCCCCTTCGTCGCCTACGCCCCCATCCTCCTCGCCGCCGGCCTTATGCTCGCATTCGCAGCCCGCGAAACCCTCGTCAAACCCGGAGCCCCGCCCTCCGCCTAACGCGCCAGACCCCCTGCCCCCCCAAACCCCCAGCGCCAACCCGGCGCCACAGAGACCATCGCCCCCAGCAAAGAGCAGCATCCGCCAGAGCGCCGCCCTTAACCCCAACAGCGGCGCCCACGCACACCCCCTCTCCCTCCGATCCAGAACCCCCGCCTCAACCGCAGCGCAACGATGCGAAAAAAACAATGGCGCCCCAGACAGGACTCGAACCCGTGACCATCTGCTTAGAAGGCAGCCGCTCTGTCCACTGAGCTACTGGGGCCCAATTCGAATATAGTTACACCATCGAACACGGTCAAGCGCGCCCAGTCGCGCCCTCGCCGCAAACAACCAACCTCCCCCTACGCAAAAAAGGACGCCCTAATGACATTCAACTCCATCCGATTCGACGCCCACGGCCCCCTCGCCATCCTCACCCTCGACCGCCAGAACCGACTCAACGCCCTCAGCCGCGAACTCATAACCGAACTCCAACTACTCATCACTAACCTCGAAACCAACCACGACATCCGCGTCATCATCGTCACCGGAGCCGGACGCGCCTTCTGCGCCGGCGCCGACATCAAAGAACGCGCCGAAAATATGAACGACCTCTCCCTCGCCCGAACCTCCGCCGTCATCTCCCCAACCTTCCGGCGCCTCGAACAACTCCCACAGATCAGCATCGCCGCCATCAACGGCGTCGCCGCCGGAGGAGGCCTCGAACTCGCAATGGCCTGCGACCTCCGCATCGCCGACCCCGAAGCCCGCTTCGCCCTCCCCGAACTCACCCTCGGAATCCTCCCAGGCGCCGGAGGAACCCAGCGCCTCCCACGACTCATCGGACCCGCACGCGCCAAAGAAATGATGCTCTTCGGCTCATTCATCGACGCCCCAACTGCCCTCAACTGGGGACTCATCAACCACATCGCCCCAGCCGCCAACCTCATCGAAGAAGCCCGAACCTGGGCCGCGCGCCTCCTCGAACTACCCCCCCTCTCCCTCTCAAACATCAAAAACGCCGTCAACATCGCAATGAACGTCGACATCGACGCCGGCATCCAATACGAACAACGTTGCTCCGCCCTCCTCGCCCTCACCGACGACCGCCGCGAAGGCCACGCCGCCTTCGTCGAAAAACGCAAACCCCGCTTCACCGGCCGCTAACAATCCCCCAACGATCCCAGCCCCGACCCCCTCACGACTCGCGAACGACCCGCAAGCCCCGCAACCCCAACGACTCCCTCCAGCGCCCTGCGCGAAACCCGTCGGCGCCCTGCGCAAGACCCCGTCCCCAACCCGCAACCGCCCGCCTCGCCGCACATCGCCCCCCATCCCTCACCCCGCCAACGCTCCTGAACCAGCCCCAACGGACACAACTCCACAACTCCAACAAACCAAGTTCAAGAACTCCCCCGCCACACGCCCCCAAGCGCCCGAACAACCCTACCCGAAGCTCGTCGACACCCAGTGCGCCGACACCCTCCCCGCCCTGAAACCCCACACCCCCTCCACCCTCATCCCCTCCACATCCGCCGACGTCGTCAACTGCTCCTGAACCAACCGCCCCAACGGACGCGACGCAACAATCGCAACCACCGAATTCGAGAACGCCCGGCTAAACCCCCTCAACCCCCCTCCAGCCAACCGGCGACCCGCGAGCGCCGCAACCGTCGAAAGCCCCGCAGCCACAACGATATTCGTCCCGCAGAACGGAGACACCGCCAACCCCCTCTCCCCATCCTGCATCCGCTGCAACGCCTCCCGCGCAGCATCCTCCACCTCGCCCGCCTCCATATTCCCCATCACAAGAAACCCGGCAGGAACCGAATAACCAGCCATCGGCCGGTTCTGACCGTGCCGCCCAAGCAGCAACGCAATCGTCGCATGCTCCAACCCATGATTGCGTCTCGTCCTCTCCCAAAAACCCACCGCAACTTCCCTCAAAGCTCGCCTCCCTCCACTATTTCCCTGATTCTACAGCCCCCTAGACTCCCCCGCGCCAGACCGGAACTCCCGCGCGCACCGATCCTCCGATGGAACCGCTAGCCCTCGCTGAACCGCGCGACCGGAACCCCCCCGCGCGCACCGATCCTCCCCCCACTGCGCGCATCGCTCCCCCCGCGAGACCGGACAGCGCCTGCCGCGCTCCCTCCTACCGCCAGTGAACAGAAACCCGCAGGGTAGGGCGCTACAACAGCCGAACCAACCCGATCCCCGCCGCCGTCAGCGCCGTAACGATTGCCCCGGCGATCGCCACACCCGCCGCAATCGCCGGAAGCCCTCGCCGAGCCGGCATCCCCAGCGCCCACACCGCCAGCGTCCCCGTCCAGGCCCCCGTAAGCGGCAGAGGAATCGCCACCACCAGCACGATCCCCAAAAAACCCAACCGCCGAACCCGATCCCCCCACTGCGCCTCAACCCGCCGAGTCCGCCACCGCAGCAAACGCCCAACCAAATGCTCCTGACGCTCTATCCGCTCTCCCACCGTCCGCAGCCCAAACAGAACAAACGGCACAGGCACAAGATTCCCCACAACCGCCAGCGCATACGCCTTCAGCCACCACATATCGTACGTCAGCGCCGCCAGCGGAATCGCCGCACGCAGCTCCCCAACAGGCGTCATCGCAGCCAGCGCAACCAGCAACTCATCTCGCAATCCCACAGATGCCCAACCTCGACCAGAAGATAGCGCGGCGACCCCTCCCGCCTCCGCCCCAAGCAAAGAGGAAACCGCCCGCTCCCTACGCATCATAGCAGCAGAAAACCCTCCGGCAAGAGCGTTCTAAACATTTTCCGAACAACAACTAGCGCTTCGGATAGTCAGATGTTGACAGACAGTGATACTTCGCATATAACTCAACTGTAGGGAGGCTTCGCTGAGCTCCGCCGCCCACGCGGCGGGAGAAAAAGGAGGAGTCTTGCAATGGCGAAAAAGACGCAGAAAATGACCCAAGTCGAAGACCGGTTCCACCAACCCCTCGAGCGTCTCCTGCCCGAGATGATCAACGAGTACGGCCTCACCGTCACCGCCGCCCAGCTCGAAGTGTCCAAAGCGACCCTCAGCTACTGGCTCCTCAAGCTCGGCATCAACGTGCGGCGCGTCGCCCTCGCCCCCGGCGAATCGCTCGAAATCAAACGCGTCAGCTAGCCCAAAACGCCAGCGCGGCGCCAAACGAAGAGGCCCGGCGTTCCCCAATCCCCGACAAGCTCGGAGACACCGAACGCCGGGCCTCTCGCTATCCAGCCCAGCGCCGCCCCAAGACCCCGCCAGCAAAGCCCCGCCGCTCAGCGCCCCGCCGCTCAGCGCCCCGCCCGCACCGGACCCCCCTCGCCGATGCGGGCAGCCCGCCTCAGTCCCCCACGCTCCCCCGAACCCCCTCGCCAAGCGAACCCCAGCCCCCCCCCCGAAGCGCCCTCCATATCTCACCTTGACTTGCCGAATCGCTAGTGGTACAACGTGATAGAAATCACAACCTTGCAGGCCCCCTCGCAACCTGCATCGGACTCGAGGTAACCCCGTGGGCCCTCGCCAACCCGCGCCTCTACTAGCGATCGCCATCCTCGCCCTCACAGCCCTCTCCCTCGCTGCGTGCGCAAACGGCGCCCCCGTCTCCGCAGCCGAATGCTTCATCGCCAGCGACGGACGCATCGTCCCCGCCTCCGGCCCCGACTGCGACCCTCCCCCAGGAGCCGACGTCGAACCAACCCCAACCTTCACCCCCATCCCCGTCGGCGGCGGACCCACCGGCGGCGCTGGACTCTTCATCGCCAACGGCTGCGCCACCTGCCACACCCTCGCATCCGTCCCCCAAGCGCGCGCAAACGTCGGACCCGACCTCACCGGCATCGGCGCCCAAAGCCCCGACTACATCCGCGAATCCATCATCAACCCCGGCGCCGTCATCACCGAGGGCTACGAAGACGGCCTTATGCCCATCAACTTCGCCGAAACCATCCCCGAATCCGACCTCAACGCCCTCGTAGACTTCCTCGCAACCCAGTAGCCCCCCGCACCCCCGCCTAACAGCGCGCGACACATTGCCCTCCTACCCCAACCGCCAGCCCAGTGCGCCGCCTGCCCCTCCCCCATCCGGCGCCCGGCGCCCCGCAGCTCAACCCGAACCCAGCGCCCCTGCATCCCCCACTGCGCCGCATCCCCGACTAAGCCGCCCCGGTGAAGCCCCCTCGCTTAGGCCGCCCCGCTTTAGACCATCCCGCTTTAGGCTAGCTTTAGGCTAATTGAAGCTTGCCCCCCGCCCGCATATACTAGGCCGCCAGCTACCCCGCCCCCCAACCACAACATCTTGAGGTCCAGCAGATGCAGATCAAGTGCCTCCAGGAGAATCTCAGCCACGGCCTCGGCGTCGTCCAGCGAGCCGTCGCCACCCGCACAACACTCCCCATCACACAGCACGTCCTCCTCTCCACCGACGAAGGACGCCTCAAACTCTCCGCCACCAACCTCGACATCGCCATCAGCACATGGATCGGCGGCGAAATATCCTCCGAAGGCTCCGTAACCGCCCTCGCGCGAACCCTCATCGACCTCGTCAACTCCCTCGGACCCCAAACCATCGACCTCGCCTCCAACTCCCAGGAACGCGGCGTCGAAATCAAAGGCAACCGCTCCCAACACTCCATCAACGGCGCCAGCGCCAGCGAATTCCCACCCATGCCCGCCATCGGCGACGGATCCACAACCCGCATCAACGGATACCAACTCCGCGACGCCATACACCAAGTCGCCTTCGCCGCCGCCGTCGAAGACTCCAGACCCGTCCTCACAGGCGTCAACGTCGAACTCGAAGGATCCCAGATCACCCTCGCCGCCGCCGACGGCTTCCGCCTCGCCGTACGATCCGCCAAACTCCTCGACCCCGTCGACGAGAAACTCTCCGTCATCATCCCCGCAAGAGCCCTCGCCGAAATCGAACGCCTAATCGACAGCGACGACCCCATCGACATCGTCATCAACACACAGCGAAGCCAGATCCTCTTCCGCCTCAAAAACATCGAATTCGTCTCCCAACTCATCCAGGGAACCTTCCCCAACTACAGCCAACTCATCCCCCACGAACGAACCACACGCGCAGTCGTCGACCTCGGCGAACTCAAACGCTCCTCTCGAACCGCCGCCATCTTCGCCAAAGACGGCTCCGGCATCATCCGACTCCTCATCGACTCCGAATCAGGCGACTCCGGCAAACTCACCATCTCCTCGCGCGCCGACGAAATCGGCGACAGCGTCGGCGACATCGAAGCCGACATCGAAGGCCCCGTCGGCAAAATCGCCTTCAACAGCCGCTTCCTCAACGACGTCCTCGCCGTCATCGCCAAAGACAAAGTCGCCCTCGAAATGACAACCTCCTCAAGCCCAGGCGTCATACGACCCCTCGACGACCCCGACTACGTCCACGTCGTAATGCCAATGTTCGTCCAGTGGTAACGTAAACGGCTCCCCCAACCCCAGACCCCTACAACAACCCCGCCCCTCTGACCGCCGCCCAAACTGACCTCAACAACCTCCTCGCCCATACCGATGCTCCTCCACTAATAACCCAAACTCCCAACCCAATCCCACAACCCCCCACAACCCCCCCAACCCAGCGCCCACCCCGCACCGATGCTCCTTCGCTAGCAAACCCAAACTCCCAACCCAATCCCACAACCCCCCACAACCCCCCCAACCCCCACCCACCCAGCGCCCACCCCGCGCGGGAATACCCGCCCCACACGCAGCTTCAGCAGTCCTGACTACCCCGGCGCCCATCCCCCGCAGGGATGCCCCCCGAAAGAGCCGCTCCCTATGACAACCAGCGAAGGCCAGCTCCTCCTCAACAACCTCCTCCCCCCGGAAATGCGGAAGCAACTCCAGGACAATGGACTCCACGACGACCACGACCCTCCCCCCGTAGCCAGACTCTACACCCCCTACGGCAAATGGTCCTGGCTCCTCGCCCTCCAGGACCCCGAAGACCCAGACAAGATCCTCTGCCTCGCCGACATGGGCATCGGCCAGCCGGAACTCGGCTACATCAGCCTCTCCCTCCTCGCCGACTACGACATCCGCGGAATCCCCATCCAGCTCGACCGCAGCGCCACATTCAACAAACCCCTCTCCTCGTACGCCAACCGCGCAACCCACAGCGGCAAAATCGAACTCTAACCCAAGCCCGCAACCCCGACTCCCCACCCCATCCCCAAGCCCCCCGACTCCCCACCCCCACGCGCAACCCACCCCGTAGCGTGCAACCTCCCCCCGTGACCCTCCCCCCAGCGCCCAACCCCGCCCCTCCCCGAACCGACCACGCGCCGGCGCCCCCTCCTGCCGCTCCTCCTCCAGCTCCACCTACCCTCCATCGTCCTCGGATTCGGAATGGGCGCCACGATCCCCGTCGTCCCCGAATTCGCCAAATCCTTCGGCGTTGTGGTATCTATCATTCGATTCAGAAATCCGAATTCACGCCGAGCCGGAGTGTTTGGCGATGACTTACAAGGGGTAGTAGGGAATGGGCAAGTCGGGTTGGCTCTTTGTGGGGCTTTTTACGGGATTGCTCGTCGGGGCTATATGGGCAAGCAGCTTTAGCATTATCGGGGCGGTTCGGGGGGTCATCGGTTATGTGGTCGCTATCATCGTAACGGTCTCCGATTGGATGTTCTTCTTTGGCATTTTATGGTTCGTCGCAGTTGTTATTCCAATGGCTGCAGTAACTCTCTCGGTTATGTTGGGGCAGAATCTGCTAAGGCGCTGGCGTGGGCGCGGAGCGGAGCCAGGGCGTGGGAAAGGGGCGTAGAGGGCGGTCTAGGTCGAGGGCTGAGGGTTGTGGGACGGGCGGGGATGCTAGAGGGGCATTCCCATCCTTTTCACCCTCGCCCTCAGCGCCATCGGAACCGCCGGAATACTCTCCTCCCTCATCCTCGCCGCCCTCGTCCCCGAAACCAACCGCCCACACAAACCCCCACCCCCCCCCCCCCCCCCACGCGCGCCCCGCCCCGTTGCGTGTAAGCTCCCCCCGTGACCCTCCCCCCAGAGCCCAACCCCCACCCTCCCCCCGAACCCGCCACGCGCCGGCGACCCCTCCTGTCGCTCCTCCTCCAGCTCCACCTACCCTCCATCGCCCTCGGATTCGGAATGGGCGCCACAATCCCCGTCGTCCCCGAATTCGCCAAATCCTTCGGCGTCGGCCCCGGCCAGGCATCCCTCGTCTTCGTCGCCAACATGCTCGGAGGCCTCACCGCCAGCGTCCCCATCGGATACCTCCTCGACAGAATCGGCCGGCGACGCATCCTCATCCTCGGCCCAGCCCTCACCGCACTCGCCGCACTCCTCACCGCCTCCGCCGCCTCATTCCCCCTCCTCCTCCTCTACCGCTTCATCGGAGGATGGGGAACCCAAATGTGGACCCTCAGCCGACTCACCATGATCGCCGACTCCAACCCCTCCGCCTCCCGCGGACGCATGATCACCAGCCTCCTCGGCGTCCAGCACGTCGGAACCCTCGCCGGACCCCTCGCCGGAGGCCTCATCGCCGTAACCTACGGCCTCCAAGCCGCCTTCATCCTCCAGGGAGCCTTCGCCCTCCTCGCCGTCGCCCCCGGATTCCTCACCCCCGAAACCGCCCCCAAAGGCCAACCCCAAAACCCCGCAGGGCAGGGGAGCCCAACCCCCGCCTTCGCCTGGAGATCCCTCCTCTCACCGCCAATCCCACTAATGTTCCTCGCCCAATGGCTCGGAATGACCGCCCGCGGCGGCATCGTCGCCGGCAGCACAGTCTTCGTCTACGCCTCCTACGCCTACAACGCCGACCCCCGAACCCTCGGCCTCCTCAGCTCCCTTATGGCCGGCGCCGGCATCCCCCTCACCTTCGCCGCCGGATACCTCATGGACCGCTTCGGACGCAAAACCACCATCGTCCCAGGCCTCGCCATCCTCGGCGCAGCCATGACCTTCCTCGGCGCCGCCTCATTCCTCAACCTCGGATTCTCCTACTTCGTCGCAGGCTTCATCGTCCTCCAAACCACCAACAGCCTCCTCACCGGCTCCTGGCAAGTCATCGGCTCCGACCTCGCCCCGCCAGCCGCCAGAGGACGCTTCTTCGCCGTCGGACGCACCGTCACCCAGGCCGGCTTCGCCACAAACCCCGCCCTCTTCTCCCTCTGCGTCGCACTCTCCGGCTTCACCCTCGCCCTCGGCGTCATCGGAACCGCCGGAATACTCTCCTCCCTCATCCTCGCCGCCCTCGTCCCCGAAACAAACCGCCCCCGCAACCCCCCCTAACCGCGTACCATAAACCCCCGCGCTCCCCAACCCCCGACCCCAACCAAACCACAAACCAAAGGAACCCGCCATGACCAACCACAACAACCTCAAATCAAACATCATCCCCGGATTGCGCTACCGCAACGCCCCCGCCGCCATCGACTGGCTCTGCAACGTCCTCGGCTTCGAGCGCCATCTCGTCGTCCCCGGCGACGACGACGGAACAATCGCCCACGCCCAGCTAACCCTCGGCAACGGAATGATAATGCTCGGATCCCACCGCGACGCCCCCGACAACATCGTCGCCCCTCCCGAAACAAACAACTCCCCCCTCACCCAAAGCGCATACATCGTCGTCAGCGACATCCAAGCCCACTACCAGCGCGCCAAAGCCGCCGGAGCGCACATCGTCATGGAACTCGAAGAACAGCATTACGGAGGCAGCCTCTACACCGCGCGCGACCCCGAAGGCCAGCTCTGGTGCATCGGCTCCTACAACCCCTGGGCCGACGCCGCCCCCTAACCCCTCCCCGGAAAACGCGAACCTCCAGCGCCTCCCACCCCCTGCAACGCCCCGCAAACAACCGCTGCGCCCCCGCCCCGCCCCACTTCGCAGAGAAGACCGACGCGCAGATCACCGCGCGTTGCACAGCCCCCCAGAGAAACGAAAACCCTACGTCTCCAGAATCCCCCGCTCCGACGGAAACAGCGCAAGCAGCCCCCCATCCACATTGATATTCTCACCCGTAATGAACCCCGACAACGGCGACGCCAGAAACAGCGCCGCCTGAGCCTGATCCGCCGGCTCCCCCCACCTCCCCAGCGGAATATTCCGCGGCCTCTCCGCACGCGGCGCCGTCGAACCCCCCGGCGTAGTCCCCCTGCTCTCCCCCGTCTGCGTCGGCGTTATCGAATTCACCCGAATCCCATACGGCGCCAGCTGAATCGCCATCGTCCGCGTCATCTGCAGCACCGCCCCCTTCGACGCCGAATACGCAATGAACCCAGCCTTCCCCCGATGACCCGTCGTCGACGCAGTATTCACAATCGCCCCGCCAGCGCCCTGCGCAACCATCCGGCGCGCCGCCTGCTGACTACACAGCATCGTCCCGTCCATAATCACCGACTGCACCCACTTCCACCTCTCATACTCAACATCCAGAATCCCCGCCTCATTATTCACCGCCGCATTATTCACCAGCACATCCACACGCCCATAAGCCTCGTCCGCAGCCCTGAACACAGCCTCCACCCCCTCCGGAGACGAAATATCCGCGCTCACCCCAACAGCGTCTCCCCCCAACTCCCGCACCGACAAAGCCGCCTGCTCCGCCCGATCGTCCAGAAAATCAACGCACACCACCCGCGCCCCCTCCCGCGCCAGCGCCCGCGCAATCTCCACCCCGATATTCGGACCGCTCCCAGTAACCACCGCCGCCTTCCCATCAAGCAACATCCCCAACCTCCTCGCCTAACCGGCAGAATCCCCCGCATCCTACCACCCCCCTCAACCCCCTGGCGTAACGCCCTCGCCCCATCCCGCCTCGAACCCTCCTCAACACCATCGGAACCCACCGCGACCGCCAAGCGCTCCCCCTTCAAAAACCTCCTAACCCGAACAGAACACCCCTCCCCCAACAGACCCATCGCCTCCCAGCCCGGATAGCCTCCTCGCACGGAGCCTCGCGATGCGCGTCAACGGTCGGAATGTGGAGCGAACAAGGAGAGCGCCGCTTGCGCGGCGGCAAGCGGAACGACTAGGGGAAAGCGGAGTGCATTCCGAGAGGGTAGCGGTGGGGTAGGGGTAGGAGAACCCAGAATTCCGATAAGCCGGAGTAAACCGAGCGGCGGCCGCAAGGAACAGCCGCATACCCAGCGCCCCCCGAAACGCGCCCGATGATGCCACCGACGCCTGCCCCCCACCCTCAATGCGTGTCGAACAACTCCTGATACCGCGCAATCGCCCCCAACACAGCCTCCCGCTCCGCCCCCGTCGGCCTCCGCGGATCACGCGCCTTCGGCAAACGCCCCAACTTCAGCATCGCCGCGCGCAGCAGCGCCCGAGCCTTCGTCGCATCAAGATTGCTCCCCTCAATCGTAAGATCATTCGGCGAAGAGGGCAGCGCGCCCTCCGGATCTCCACGACCAACACGCACAACCGGCATCCCGCTACACGCCGCTATCCCCAGTGCCGCCAACTGACTCGGCAACGCCGAACCGCTCCCGGCAGCCGCCTCCAGCACAAACCCGTGGAACACAGGACTCCCCGGCTCCAGCGACGCCTCCTGCTCAGCCCCACGCGCGATCCGCGCCATAATATCCACCTCAACATCAGGATCCGCCGAATCCTCCTCCGCCATATAGTGCCCGTACTTCACAATATGAACCGGAGCTATCGCCGACCCCAACAGCGAACCATCCTCCCCCTTGATCCGAACCGACGCCGTCCCCCCGCTATCCCCGAACTCCTGAAACACCGCCTCCGACGGCAAACGCCTCACCGCCAGCGCCGAACTCCCCGTCGTCCTGTACGCCGGCTTGTGCCAGATCCGCGTCTCCGCACCCGCAGCCCCAAGAGCTCCCCCATGACCCCCAGTCGCCCGGTAGCCCCCAGGACGCGCATCACCCTTCTTGAACGACCGCGCCGAAAACACCTGCTCATCCACGATCCCCACCGCCCCCAAACCCGCCCCAAGACCCGACGCGATATACCGCGCCGCATCCACGATATTCCTGTCCCCATCATTCGACAGCTCCCCATGCGGACGCTGCGACGACACCCCCACGAACGGCAGCGCCGTATCCAGCGTCACACTCAACCAATACAACGTCTCCTCGATATGCGGACTCCCCTCCAGCCAGATGAACCCATCGTGCCTCCCCGAATCAATCGTCTCCTGAACAGCATTGAACGCCCGCGCCATCGCCCAATTCGGCGGAAACTTCCCGACAGCCCGCGGACTATACGGAAAGAAATCCCTCCCCGCCCTCTCACCCTGCCCCGTATACCCCGCCGGAGGCAGCGCCCGCACGAAATCGAAATCCGCCACCCTGTCCAGCGCATTCGCCCCCCCGTCCGAACCCCGGCCATACACCCCCCGATCGATATCCTCGAACACCCGCGACGCATCCGGAAAGAACGACTGACGCCCCCCATACCCAATGCTCGCATCCCGAAGATCCCCCTCCTCGAACGGACGCCCCTCCGCCGAACCATCCGCCCGCCGCGCCACATACGGCAACAGATACGCCCCATCCTCAGGACGCAGCTCCACCTCGTAGAACGGCTTCCCGTCGTCGTGATACGCCTCCCGCGCATCCTCCTCCAGCGGATGCGCGCTGAACTTCCGGATACGCACCCTCACCGGCTCATAAAGCGTCTGCGCCGCCAAATGATCGAACCGCCCCTCCAGCCCGGGCTCCCCCTCCAACCGCCCCTTACTGCTAGTAACCAACGTAGGCGAATTCGCAACAGTCGACCGAGGCCCCGAAAACACCGCTATCCGCGGCCTCATATTCCCCTTCCCCCAGTACGCATACACCCGGCGCAACTCTTCTTCGTAGAACGCGGCATCCTCAGCAGGGGTCGTTCCGCTGTACCCCCTCAGCGCCCTTGCTAGTTCAAAGAACTCCTTGCTAGGTCTGCCTTTGCCTTTCGCGACCACTACCGCGGACAGCATCGGCCGCCCTGACGCGACCTCCAACCTGCAGATGCACCCTAGCTCTGGTCCAATCCCCCTGGCAGTCATTCCCACCTGAGGCGCAACTCCTCCGTAATTGGCTTTCCCCTGTCTCTTGGCCAATCCGATTAGCACATCCCTAAGCTCACTAAGCCTGTCCCTCATCACCGTCTCCTTGCCCAAGAATCTCTAACGAAGATCGCCCTCCCCCTTAGTTCCCCCAGTACTCACCGACCCTGCGCACTCACGTCGCCTTACCCTCCCACCTAGTTCCCCCAATGCTCATAAACCCGGCGCAACTCCTCCGCGTAGAACGCAGCAGCATCAGCATCGGTCGTTCCGCTGTACCGCCCCAGTTTCTTCGCCAGCCTGAAGAACCCTCCGCCAGGTTTGCCTCTGCGTTCCGAGATTACTACGACGGACAGCATCGTCCCCCCCTCACCCCTGCAGATGCGCTCCAGCAGAGGGTCAAGTCCCAGGGAACCTATCCCCAAACGCCTCGCGATATCCCCGTAGTAGATGGTGCCGCGTCGCTTAGCCTTTTCGATTAGCACGTCTCGAACAGCGTCGAACAGCTCCTCCCCGAGATTACTAAGCCTCTCCATCAGACTATCCCTCATCACCGCCTCCTCCCCTCAGAATCCCTGCCCCCCAACTACCGACCCTTAGCCTCCCGCCGCGCCGACTCGTAGAACCCCAAAAACTCATCCACCCCCACCGACGCTATCGTCTCCCCCACCAACTCCAACGGAAGATCCTCCAAACGCCTGAACCGAACGCACGACTTCCCCATATCCAAACGCCTCCCCGTCGCCCGGTACGCCGACACAAACCGCTCGTGCCGCTCCGCATCCGCATACACCGTATTCAGGTACAGCGCCATATACCGCTTCTGCGACGCCAGAGCCGCCAGCTGCAGCGCCTGCCCGTTATACGTAACCCCATACCGGCTCAACGGCACAACATACCCAATCATCCCGAACTGCATACACTCCTCGTACCCCTCCGGCAGATGCTCCAGCACAACCCGACGCACCGCCTCCAGCGCATCCCTCCGCTCCCCCGGAAGCTCCGCCAGATACTCCTCAACCGTCGCCGCCCCGCTCTTCACCATCGCGCCCTCCTCCCGGCCTAACGCCGCTTCCGCCCACCCCGCCATTATGCCGCGCAACGCCCCCAAACAGTGTACCCTTCCACCCATCCCCCCAGGAGGTGCCCCCAATGCTAGTAATCGACGCCGACTGCCACGTCATCGAAAACGACCAAACCTGGGAATACCTCGACCCCCAAGACGCCCACTTCAAACCACAACCCGTCGACAACCCCGACCGGCCTATGTGGATCATCGACGGACGCGCCCGCCAGCGACCCTTCGGCACAACCCCCACCGGAGCCCCCTCCGAACAACTCTCCGGCTTCTCCCGAACCTCCTTCCAAACCCGTTCCCTCTCCGACATCGACGCCCGCCTCGCCCATATGGACGAACTCAACGTCGACATCCAAGTCCTCTACCCCACCATCTACCTCACACGCATCACCGAACGACCCGAAGTCGAACTCGCCCTCGCTAAAAGCTACAACCGATGGATGGCCGACGTTTGGGCCCAGAGCAAAGGACGCCTCCGATGGGTCGCCGTCCCGCCCCTCGACTCCATCAACCAAACCCCAGCCATCCTCCGCCACGCCAAAAACAACGGCGCCGTCGGCGTCTTCATGCGCGGATTCGAAGGCCCCCGACGCCTCACCGACACCTACTTCGACCCACTCTACAACGCCGCCCTCGAATACGACCTCCCCATCGCCATCCACGCCGGATGCGGAAACCCCGCCTTCGCCCAACTCGCCGACGGCGACGCCTACGCCCGCAACAAACTCCCCGTCATCAGCGCCTTCCACTCCCTCATCTTCAACCGAACACCCCAACGCTTCCCGGACTCCGCTTCGCATTCGTCGAAGTCGCCGCCAACTGGATCCCCTACATCCTCAACGACCTCCACCGACGCGTCCAACGCGAAGGATGGACCCTCCCCAACAACGTCCTCGCCGAAAACCAAATGTACGTCGCCTGCCAAACCAACGACGACATCCCCTACATCCTCCAGCGCGCCTCCGAAGACCACCTCATGATCGGCTCCGACTACGGCCACTCCGACACATCAAGCGAACTCGAAGCCCTCAGATCCCTCAGAACCAGTGGACGCCTCGAACCCCGCATCGTCGACAAAATCCTCTCCCACAACCCCGCCCAACTCTACGCCATCAACTAGCCCCCCCCCCCCGCCAGCTATCCCCCCTTCGGGAAAAGCGAACAGAACGGGAACAGAACGGGTGGGGCGCCCCCCTAGACCCCCGCCCCAGCGCCCCAACCCCCACTCCCCCTAAAGCCGCCCCTCGGCGCGCGCGATCGGACGCGCATCCTCAAAGCGCGGAGCCGCCACCCCCAAACGCTGCAACAGCGTATAGTCGTCCCGATCCCCCCACTGCTCCACGATAACCCCATTCGCCAGCCGGTAAATCTCTATCCGGCGCCACCACGACAGATTCGTCCGCGGCGAATGACCATTGAACGTCCCCTGAAACCCCCCATTGAACGACACGCTCGCCACAACCTTGTCCCCCGAAGCAATCAGATCATCGATAGTAACCCGGATCCCCGGAAACGCCGTCCGCGTCATCACAGCAAGCTCCTTCACCGGCTGCGGACCGAACGGATCCTCCGGTATCCCCGCGATATGCAACTCAACATCCCGCGCGTACGCCTCATCGACAAACCCCGCATCCCCCTCGTTGTACACCCGCTCATACAACCGCCGGATCGCCGCCTTGTTCGCCTCCGACATCCCGCCCCCTCCCTCCGCCTGCGCTACTCCCGCATTCTTTGCGTCCGCGTCCCCAACGTCAAGTGCGCCGCCCGGCCCCGCCCTGTATAGTTGCCCCATCTCGCAGAGAAGACAAAGAAGACTGAAGACTACAGAAAAGAGGTGCGCAATGCTTGCCGCAGCAACCAGTAACGGCGTCGTCATCATCGAACAGAACGCAGACCGCTGGCGCGTCGCCAGCCGCGCCCTCCACAACATCCGCGTCGAAGCCATCGCCCGAAACCGCGGCGCCATCCTCGCCGCCACAGAACAAGGACTCTACGAAAGCGACAACACCGCCGAAACCTGGACACCCATCATCCCCAACGTCGATATGCGCTCCCTCGCCGTCGCCGCCGACGGCGCAGCATTCGCCGGAGCCGACAACGCCGCCCTCTACCGCCGGCGACCCGCCGACGAACAATTCACCGAAGTCCTCAGCTTCAAAAACCTCCCAACATACTGGTCCTGGACATTCCCCGTCTCCCCACACCTCCCCAACCTCCGCTCCATCGCCGCATCCCCAACACACCCCAACCGCATCTACGTCGGCGTCGAAGTCGGCGGCGTTATGCTCACCGAAGACGGCGGCGAAACCTGGCGCGAAGCCCGCGAAGGCATACACCCAGACATCCACGGACTCGCAGCCGCACCCGGAGACCCCGACAACATCTTCGCCGTAACCGGCGTCGGCTTCTTCCGAAGCAACAACGGCGCCCGATCCTGGGAATCCCGATCCGACGGCCTCGACCACCTCTACACCATCGCCATCGCCAGCCACCCAACCCAACCACACCGCCTCATCGCATCCGCAACCAACGGACGCCCACGCAACTGGCGCGACCGACCCCAAGGCGCCTGCGCCAAGGTCTACCACTCCCCCAACGGCGGCGACTCCTGGAGCCCCCTTATGACCACCGCGCTCGTCGAAGCCATCGACGCCCTCGCCGTCGACGACAACAACGCCGCCTTCGCCGGAACCCACGGCGGCGACATCCTCGCCCTCCTCCCCAACGCCGAAGACTGGACCACAATCGCCACCGGACTCCCCCCCATCAACGCCCTCGCCATCCTGTAAACCCCAGCTCACCTCACGCGCAGAACACAACATCCCCGCTGACCGCTACAGCGTCGATGACATCCCCAGCTCGCCCGTCCCGCCCAGAACAGAACAGCGCGACAGGGTAGGGCAGGAAGACGCCTTCCACCAAGCCATCCGTTCCCCTTCCCCCCAAAGAGCGCGCCGCCGCCTCTACTGATCCATCGTCGTTCGCGCGAACACCTCCTCCAGCCCCATCAGCCGCGGAGTAAGACCCTGCTCGTTCGAATACTGCGCCGCCGTCTCCAGCGTCCTCCGGTTCGCCCGTATCCCGTGCCTCACCAGCGGCTCCCGCAGAGCCGCCGCCGACTCCCTCGAAACAAGCCCAGCCTTCACGTAGTACTCCACATGCTCCATACGCCGGCGGTTCGTCAACTCATTCGCCGCAACATACGCCTTCAGAATATTGAGCGCCGCCCACGGATGCTCCTCCGCCACCCTCCGCCGTATCACCATCCCGTGATTGATAGGGTAGATTCCCGTCTTCTCGTAGTACCGCGCCCCTTCCGCGTCCGGATCAGGAAAAAGCGTCCTGATATCCGGATGATTGCGCAGATCCGCAGTGCTCCGATCCACAAGATTCGGGTCCCGAAGATAAAGCAGCGTCGCCTGCAACTCCCCCGAGAGCATCATCCCACCGATATTCTTCTCAATAGGTATCTGATTGATCGTAACCCCCGGCGGAGCCTGGAACCCCGTCGCCCCCCCATGACTAACCTCCGGCACGCGCTCCATAAAGAACTCCATATCCCTCGGCTCCACCCCGAACTCATGCTGAAGAACCCCTCGCGTCCACAGCGCCGCAGTCTGCTGATACTCCGGAACCCCAACCCGCTTCCCCCTCAGATCCGCCGGACTCCCTATCCCCGCATCCCTCCTCACAAGAATCCCCGTATGGAAGAAACTCCGCGTCGTGAAGATCGGCAAACCCACCCACGTCGCATCCCCGTGCGCCATCGCCATCATCAACGACGAGAACGACATCTCCGACACATCAAACTCCGCAAACTTCAGCTGACGCCAGAAAATCTCAGACCCATGAACCGACGTCGGAATGAACTCGATCCCGTCCGGCTTCACCTCCCCGCTCATAATCGGCCACGTCCGCGGATTATTCGCCAGCGCAATGCTCAGCCTCAGATCCATCTCTCGCCTCCTACCGCATAATGCTCCCCCGAACTATACGCCCCGACGCTGCGCCGCGCCTCCACCCAACGCCACCCCCCTCTCCCACACGCCGTAACGCTTCTGCGCGCCCCCCTTCGCCGCGCCGCCCGCGCCGCACACTCCCCCCTCGCCGCGCCACTTCTGCGCGCGCCCTCTCGCCGATTGCGGCCTCTCGACGCCGTACCGCTTCTGCGCATACCCCTCTCGACGCCATACCCCCCTTCGCGCCGCAAAGAGCCCCCGTGATATATCCTCCCGCCACAAACCCCCACGGAGGAAACGCTATGGCCCGCATCCGACACATCGCCCTCGGCACAGCCGACCCCGAAGCAACCGCCAAGTTCTACATGGAAGGCCTCGGACTCCAACAAGTCGGACGAGTCGACTCACCCACCGCAGAGGGCTACTACCTCAGCGATGGACACATCAACCTCGCCATCCTCAAATGGCGACAGGAATGGGCCTCCATCACCGAGGGCGGACCCAAACTCACCGGCGTCCACCACATCGGCTTCGGCGTCGACAACCTGGACGACGCCCAATCCCAAGTCCTCGCCGCCGGCGCCGTCGAGCACACCGAACCCAAAATACGCGAAGAATACAACTCCCGACGCCCCAACAACGCCGGCGGCGGCAACGTCGAAGTCAAATTCACCGGCCCCGACGGCGTAACCTTCGACCTCTCCGTCCACGGATGGGTAGGCGCAACCGACTGATCCCCCCACCCGCCCCCCCTGCCAAACCCCAATGGCGGAGACCCCTCCTCCCCAACCAACGCCCGCCCGGAGCAACAACCTAAGCCCCCGCCGTCGGCGCCCTCGCCCAACAACCCCACGCGCCCCTAGCGCCCACTCTCGCCCAGCGCAGGAGCGCGCATCCCAACCCGCGTCCGCGGCGATGCGGCTACACCCACTCCCGCCCAGCGCGGGAGCGCGTCACATAGGCAGAAGATAACTCCTCGCGTTCCCCCCGATCGCAAGGAGCCCCGTAGAGTTCAGACCGCCGATTGCGACGATTCCCACCGCGTTCACGCCTCCCACCGAAATCAGCCCTATCGAATTCACCCCGCCCACAGCGACAATCCCTATCGAATTCACAACCCCGAACGTAACCAACCCCATAGCGTTCAGAACGCTGAGCGCGGTCATTCCAAACGCGTTCAGACCGCCTGCCGCAACCATCCCCATCGCGTTCCATCGCCCCACAGCAACGCCTCCGATGGCATTGCCCTCAACCGTAACAGCATTCTCTTGCACAGATCTCCCTCCGAATGACACGCCGCGCCAGCTTCGCCGAAAGCCTACACGAATCAACCGACCCCAACAAGCCAACTGCCTAGCGCACAGCCCCACAGCGCTCCGCCTCCCCGCTCCCTCTCCGCGACGCGAACGCGTCCCTCGCCGAACGCACGACCACGCCCCCCCCCCCGCAAACGCACAGCCCCACAGCGCTCCGCCTCCCCGCTCCCCCTACGCAACGCGAACCGCGCCCCGTTCACCGAACGCACGACTACTCCCCCCGCCCCAACCCTCGCGCAACAGCGGGAGACGCCCTGCCTCCTAACGCCCGAACCACGGCTCGTACTTCCGAACCGTCTCCGTGAACCTCCGCGTCCCCGGAGGCCACATCACCCGCCACTCCGTCCCCTCACGCACCAGCTCCTCCGTCGCCGCCCGCAGCGTCCCATCCTCAAAATCAACCAGCGCCCCCACAACCACATTCCGCCCATAGTTGCGCTGACTCCCATACGTAACCCTCGTGATCGACCTTCCCCGCGACAACCCATCAACCAGCTCCCGCCACCCGCTCGACCCAAGCCCCGCAGCCTCCGCGCGCCCCGCCTCGTCAAGCAAGTTATACGCCCGCTCGTAATCCCCCTCCTGCGCCGCCTCATACAGCGCCTCCACCGTCCCCCGAGGCGACAGCGTAATCGACGCCCCCCCGAACGGAATGCTCACAACCTGCGCAGCCAGCGCGAACAACAACGCAAACAGAACCCCCGTCGTCCACACCTGAACCTGCGACGCCCAACGAACCCCCGCGCGCAACCGCGCGAACATCACACGACGCCCCCCTGCGCCCACAACCGCGCCGGCATAGGAGGCTTCCGCGCCAGAAAGAAAAACAACGACCCCGCGCCCACTATCGCCGCAACAACCAGAAACGCCCCATCGTAATCCCCAAACCTGTCCCGCATCGCCCCCGCAAGCGTCGGCCCTACCAGCGGCCCAAGCATCACCATCACATTCGAATACCCCGCTATCTTCCCGAAATGACGCCGACCATAGAAATCCGCCCGTATCGCCATCATCAGCGGCCCACGCGTCCCCCACGCCAAACCATGCAACAGCGACGCCCCAGCGATCAAATACCCACTCTCAGCCACAACCAGAATCCCCATCGCCGCCGAATGCGCAAGCATACAGAACGCCGCCATCCGCGCCTTGTTCCGCCTATCCCCAACAAACCCTCCCCCCACCTGACCCGCAATACTCGTAACCGTAACCAGCGTCAGCATCGCCTGAGCCGACGTCGCGCTCCACCCAACATCCTCCACCAGATGCGGCACAAGATGCACCAGCACCGTAAACACCGCAATCAACGCCACCCCATGACCAAGCGACACATACCAGAACGACCGGTCCCGCATCGCCTCCCCAACCGTGAAATCCTGCTGCGCCTCCAGCTCCCGCGTCCCCCCATCCCCCGACCGCGCGACCCGTCCCCCATCCGGCAGCAGCCCGTGCTGCTCCGGATACCCCCGCAGCAACTGCGCCAGCGGCAACCCCAGCGCCAGAACCGCCACCCCCGTCCCGAACGCCGTAGCCCGCCACCCATACATCGTCAGCGACCACGCCACCACCGGCGACAGCGCCCCCGCCAGCCCGATCCCCGTCGAACTCAGCCCAAGCGCCTGCGCCCGACGACGACGGAACCACCGCGTAGTAACCGTCGTAAGCGTCAGCCAGCCCGCAAGATTCATCCCCAGCGACATCACCAGCACGATCGCCAGAAACACCGGAAACGTCGACGCCAGCGGCAGCGCCATAAACCCAACCCCCAGCGTAACCACGCCCGCGCGCACCAAAGCCCGCGGACTGAACCGGTCGATCAACCACCCATGCGCAGGACTCAACAACCCCGCAGCAAGCTGCGACACCGAGAATGCGCTCGAAATCGCAAACTTGCTCCACCCGAACTGCGCCTCAAACCGCAGCAGATACTGACCAAACGTAAACCCGAACGCCGCCCCCGTAACCCCATGCAGACACACCGACGCAAACACAATCCACCAGCCGTAGAAAATGCCCCTGTCAGACCGCCCCGCAGGACCCGTCGTCGCCATGCAACTCCCTTAAACCACACCCTCCATACACTACCACGCCCCTCACCCCAGCTACCCCCGACCCTCGACCCACCACCCCTCGCCCCAGCCGACCCCAACGCCCCTCACCCCCAAGCTAGCCCCCGACCCTCGACCCACCACCCCTCGCCACCAGCCGACCCCAACGCCCCTCACCACCAGCTGCCCCCAGCAACAACGACGGCGCCTAACCCCTACCGGACAGCCCGCCCCAGCGCGACGCGAGCGGGCAGGGGAGCCCAAGCGGAGCCCTGCCCCCCTCTCATCGCGCCCCTCGCGACAGCGCAAGCCCCGCCGCCTCGATCCCCCACGCGTCCCACCCCTCGCAGCTCGACCTAGCGAACAGCTCGATCTTCCGCTGCGCAGGAAACATCAGCCCGATCCTCCGCCGAACCTCCTCCGGCTTCGCCGAATGCGCCCCCCGCCGAGCGCTCACCAACTGACGAACATCCCGCCTCCCCCGCGGCCGCGGAATCCGCCCACGCTTGAACACAAGACACAACTCGCACTGACTCAGCGTATAGAACCCCGGATTCACCCGCTGCTTGTCCCACACGAACGCCACCGTCGCCCACCCGAACCCCCACGCCTTCCCCAGCTCGATAGCCTGATCAAGATGCGGATTCGTCGCCCACAGAAACAGCACGCTATCGTCCGCAGCGATCCCTCCCACATCCAGCCGCTTCAAACCCTCCAGCGTAACCGTCGGATAATGCCGCGCAGCCCCGCCCGTATCCCCGCTCCCCGGCCCCGAATGCTGTAGCTGACCCTTATAGTCCCACGGCGGATCAGCGTAGATGACATCGTACCGGCCATCCGGAAGCCCCGGAAACTCCCCGTTCGAAAGCAACTCCGCCAAACCGCCCCCTCTCCCCCCGAAACGCCCCTCCCCTTGCCCGAGAAGAGCGCCCCCCTCCGCGCTACCCCTCGAACACCAACGACTTCACCACAACCGGAATCGCCTCCACCGACTCCAACTGCTCCCCCAGATCGATGAAATTGAACTCCCCAACCGTAATCCCGTCCACAACAATCACATCCTGCTCAACCTTATGCTCATTCTTCAGCATCGACCCCACAAGCCCCGCCACATCCGCGCTCAGAACAACCGTCCACACATGCTCCGTCAGCGGCGACAGCGCCTCCGATATCCCATCGCACAGCGCCTTGATCGAATCATACGTAGGAATCACCGGCCCCAGCAGCGCAAGCGCCAAAGGCTTCCCGATATCATGATGCGCAATATCCAAACGCTGGAACGCCTCCGAAATAGCCCGCCCCACCACATCCCTGCTTATATCGTTCGGATCCGCCGGCAGATACGCCGGCACAACCTGCAGATCAAGATGCGGCAGCAACTCAGGACTCGACACAAACACCGTGCTCGACGACACCTGAACCGTGTACTGCGACGCCCCTATCACCGTCGCCCGGATACGCTCCGCGCTCCCAGCCAGCGGAATCCCTAGCGACGGCAACCGCGACCGAACCGCCGCCCCCAACAGCGGACCCATATCCCCATAGTCCTGCCTGTCGTAATCGTACACATACTCCGCCACCCCCCCCGAAAACCCAATCTCGTCAACCCCCTCCCCAAACTCCAACGGCCCCGAGATAATCAGCTCCGACCCCAGCGGCGAATACTCCCCACGAATCGCCTCGAACAGAATATCCGCCAGCTTCTCAGCAACCCTCCTCTTCTCCTCCTCCTCCATCCGCCTCCCAATCTCCACATCCACCCCAACGCTCCTCGCAACAACCCGCCCCGCCTCCTCGATCCGCTCAACAACCCCATCCCCATCCCACGCTATCAACCGCGCCCCCACATTGATCGCCATCGTCTCCGCAACCTTCCCGTTCCGCACAATCGCCAGCTTCGACGTCCCCCCTCCCATATCCACATTCATCCCCGCCCCAACCTTCAGCGACCGCGCCGCCGCGCCCGAACCATGCGCACCCAGAATCCCCTCCAGATTCGGCCCCGCCGTCGCGCACACAAACCTCCCCCCAGCAGCCGCCAGCATCCGGATAATCGCCTCCGAATTATGCTTCCGCACCGCCTCCCCAGTACAGATAACAGCCCCCGTATCGATATCCTCCGGCGACAGCTCCGCCTCCTCGTAACTCCCCCTCACAAACTCCCCAAGAGCCTCCGTATCTATCGTGTCCGGATCAGAATACGGAGTCAGCAGAATAGGCGAGCGATGCAGAACCTGACGGAACACCACCTCAAACTCGCTCGACATCTCCGTGCTCCGCCGGCGCATCACCAGCTTCGAAAACATCAAATGCGACGTCGAAGACCCAATATCGATCCCCACGCTCGTCAGCCGCAGCCAATCAGGATTGATCGGAAACCCATCGTCCGCGATCGAGCCGAACACCACCTCATCCTCCGCCCCATAGTGTCCGTGCTCCCAAGGATCGTCGTGCATAAACCCGCCTTTCACCCTGCGGACGCGCGAGCAAGAGCGGGCGTCTGCAACTGCCCGCCTCCACCCCGCGCGACCCGGAAAATCCCCGCCATCTTATGCCCCCGCGCCCCCTCCGGCAACAGCCGCCTCGCGCCCAGAACAACCCAACCCCCCGCGCAGAGTAGGGTAGCCCCGACGCACACCGGCCTCGACACTCCAGGCAGCCCCAACCCCCCGCAGAGTAGGGCAGAACGCCCTGCAAGCCCCCGAATCCCCAGCCAACCCCCCAGCGTGCGCAGGGGAGGGGTAGAACGCCCCGCAAACCCCGCGAACCTCCACGCCAACCCCCAGCCCCCGCGCAGGGTAGAGGTGTGCGCCTGAACTGGGAGCCGCCAGCAGCGCCCAACCTCAGCGCGCAGGGTAGGGCGGAACGCACTGCAAACCCCCAGCGTCCCAAGCCAACCCCAGCGCCGGGGTAGGGCAGAACGCCCTGCAAGCCCCCGAATCCCCAAGCCAACCCCCAGCGCACGCAGGGCAGGAGTAGAACCCCCAACAGCCGCCTCCTGCTCAGACGCCCCCTCAGCCCCCCGACAGATTCGGCTCCCCCGACGAAGTAACCTCCCACCAATTCCCGTTCAGATCCGCCAGCACGAACCACGCCTCCCCGAACTCCTCCTGCGGCTCCCGCAGCTCCGCCACACCCTCCCCCAAACGACCCAGTGCATCGTACGCCTCCAGAACATCCGCCCGGCTCCCCACCTTCAACGTATAACGATTCACCGAACGCAACCCCGCCCGCTCCGCAGACGGCAGCACAACAATATACCACGGCCCAGACGCCCCCCCAATGTACGTCGAGATATTCCCGCCCCCCACAATCTCCAGCCCCAGAACCTCCGTAAAGAACCGATTGCTCGACTCCTTATCCACGCGCTGCATCGTCCCGTGCGACAACGCCTGCGGCGTATAACCCCGACCCGGAAAACGCCCCGCCGGCAACTCCAGCCCCCAATGCCGCGCCGCCACCCGCCGCCCATGCTCCGACGCCCTCGGGTTGTAATACTCAATCTCTATCGTATTCCCGCCCGGCTCATCCACATACACCGAATACGCAAAATGACTCCCGCGCGGCCCGTCGATATTCGTCAGCCCATACTCATCCCCATGCTCCCGCAGATACGCCGCCGCCGCATCAATCTCCCTATGATCCGCAACCCGATACCCATAGTGATTCGCATGCGGCTTCCTCGGAGCATCCTCCCCTCCCTCATGCACAACAAGACCCCATCCCGTATTCGGATGCCTCACCACCGCCGCCCCCGCCCAGCGCCCCTCCACATCGCACGCCAGCAGATCCGTAAACACAGGCAGCGTCTCATCCAAAAACCGACACTCATAGTGCCCATACGTCAACCCCTCAGGCCTTAACAGCGCCATCCCAACGCCTCCCAACACAGAATCCCCACGCCCCGAATACTACTCCCCCGCAAACAACCCCCGCCCCCGATCGCCCCCGCCCCCTAGACGAACGCATCCTGACTCGGCCCCCTCCCCCAAGCGCCCCCCCCTGAACGAAACGCCGCCTGACGACCTCCTCGCCCCCGACCCCGCCCGCTCGCCCGGACGAGACCCGCCCGCGCCATCCCCCGCCGCAAGCGAACCTCTCGACCCCTCCCGCCCCCGCCAAGCGAAACCCTCGCCGCCTCCCGCCCCGATCGCCTACCCCCACCCTCCGGTAGACGAAAACCCCGCCCCAGAGCCGCCCCCCTCCCACCCTCGCGCTGCGCTATCCTTACCCCTATGACCGAACTCGCCGAACGCCTCGACCTCGCCATCCGCCTCGTCCGCGAAGCAGGACAACTCGCCATCTCCTACTACCAGCGCCAGAACATCGGACTCAACTTCAAACCCGACCGCTCACCCGTAACCCGCGCCGACACCGAAGCCGAACAACTCATGCGACGCATCCTCGACTCCGAATGCCCCCGCGACGAAATCTCCGGCGAAGAACTCCCCCTCAAACAAGGCTCCTCCGGATACCGCTGGCTCCTCGACCCCATCGACGGCACCGAATCCTTCATCCGGGGCGTACCCCTTTTTGGCGTAATGACAGCCCTCGAGCACAAGACAGAACCCATCGCCGGCGCCATCTGCTTCCCCGCCCTCGGCGAAATCATCTACGCCGCCAAAAACCACGGCGCCTGGTGGGCAACCGCAATCGGCAAACCCCAAAACCCCCTCCAACCCCAACCCGCCCGCGTCTCCTCCGTCTCCCAACTCTCAAACGCCACACTCCTCTCCACCGCATTCCACCACTTCGCAACCATCCGCAAAGCCCGCGCCCTCCCCAAACTCCTCTCATCCGTCGCAAACGCCCGCGGATGGTCCGACTGCTACGGACACTACCTCGTCGCCACCGGACGCGCCGACATCATGATCGACCCCCTCATGAAAATCTGGGACAACGCCCCCCTCCTCCCCATCATCGAAGAAGCCGGCGGACGCTTCTCCTCACTCGACGGCCAGCGCTCCATCCGAGCCCCCAACGCCCTCTCCACCAACGGACTCCTCCACAACGCCGTCCTCGACGCCCTCCAATAGAGCGCCCCGACCCCGCCCCAGCCGGAGCTCCCCAACAGCGAACCCATCGCCCGCCCCCCTAACGCACGACGGCCAGCCCCCCCAGCCGCTCCCCCAACCCCTCCCCCCAACGGACTCCTCCACAACCCCGTCCTCGACGCCCTCCAATAGAGCGCCCCGACCCCGCCCCAGCCGGAGCTCCCCAACAGCGAACCCGTCGCCCGCCCCCCTAACGCACGACGGCCAGCCCCTCCCCCAGCCGCTCCCCCAACGCCCTCTCCACCGACGGACTCCTCCACAACCCCGTCCTCGACGCCCTCCAATAGAGCGCCCCGACTCAGCCCTCCAACCCCCAGCCCCTCACGCCAGCCCGCCGCCCGATTGGCAACCTGCCGCCCCTACGCCTGAAGTGCCCCCACCACCACCGTGCCGTGCCCCGCCAACCCTCCGCCCAATTACAGCCCACCGTCCCCCCGCGCCAGACCCCCACCCCACCCCGCGCCCACCCCGCGCTAGAACGCCCCCCACAACCACCGCCACCCCTCCCGAACAACATCCACCGCCCGATAATCATCCAGCCACCGCCCCCCGTGCAGCGCATACTCCTGCGCCCCCTTCAGAGCTGCCACGAGCGCAAGCCACAACAACGACCGACGCAGCGTAAGCGCATACCCCGGCGCAAACCGGCGCAAACCCGCAACGAACACGAACCAAAACTCAAACACATTCGGAAACGCCAGCAGCAGCCACCGCGCCCCCGTAACCTCGAACCCCGCCACCCCCACAAAACGAAAAACGAACAACCACACAGCGATCGAACGCGCAGAACCGCTCCACCGCAGCGACGCCCACAGAAACGTCCCCATATACAAAACGTCCAACCGCTTATCGAACGACTGATAATCCCGAACGCCCCCCAGATCCAGCAGATTCATCAAGAACAGATCCGAAAAATCGACCGCAACCGCAACCACCGCCCCTGCGAACGCCCAGCGCAGCACAGGCAGCGCCCCTGCCGCCCGCGCAACAGCGATAACCAGCTCCTCCGCCGTCATACCCCCCGAGGATACGGCAACCCTCCCCAGTGAGGTGCCGGTAGAGAGCCGAGCCCTCCGCATACAGCAGCGCCCACGATGTTCCCGCTCACCGCATCCCCCTTCACGCCGAGCCCTCCGCATACAGCAGCGCCGGAGTACGGAAAGCGCGCCCCCCAGCGACGCAAGCCGAGCCCTCCGCATACAGCAGCGCCCCTCTCAGGAGCGCATGGAGTGCCTACGGCCGAGCCCCCCGCATACAGCGGCGCCCCCGTGTATGTGGCTCTCCTGATGCGCGGGACTGACGCCTCCCCGCACACAGCAGCCCCGCCCGCAACCGCCTGCCCCGCGCTCCCCACAGCCCACTCCTGCCCTTGCGAATACCCCCACCCTCAACGCCCCCGCCCCGCGCTCCCCCAATCGCCCCGCACCGAACGCTCCCCCCGCGCCCCACAACCCTTGCCCCTGAAACCCATCCGGCGTAGCCTTCTCCCGCCTCAGGAGAACGTCCAATGAACCAAACTCGCAAGCGCGAACTAGCCCAGGAAATGCAAACCCTCGCCCAGCGCTTCTGGAACGCCGAAGCCGAAATCTGCCGCCAATTCTGGAGCGTCCCACGATCCCCCGCCGAACAAACCCCCTGGCTCCGCCTACAGGTCTACAAAGAAATGCACGGCTCCGGACTCTCAGCAAACCCCGGAGGCATCATCCAGGGACTCATCCACAAACTCGACCGCAACCTCCCCCTCGCCCAAACCCAACAACAACGCCGCAACCTCGAACGCGACATCCAAGTCCTCCGCGAAGAATTCACCCACTACCGCCTCTTCGCCGACATCCTCGAAGAAGCCACAGGCGAACCCGTCCGCATCCAGAACCTCCCCCAATGGCAACTCCCCCAAGACGCCGAACTCCAGCGCATCCGGCAGCAAGCCCGCCAACAACACGGACACATCGGCGAAGCAGCCATCGCCTTCACCGAAGGCGGAGGCGCCGCCTTCTTCCAAGAAGGACGCAACATCAGCGGCGACCCCCTCTCCCAACGCATCGCCGACGCCTGCGCCATCGTCTACAACGACGAAACCGAACACGGACAACACGGCGCAGCCCAATTCCAGCACAACCTCCACACCGAACAAGAATGGGCCCAAGCCCGCGCCCTGGTCATCGACATCTGCCGCCAGCGGCTCCGAATGCGCTACGAAATGTTCGCCCTCCCCATCAACGAAACCCGCATCAACCAAATCGCCAACGCCCAAACCAACCCCTCTCCCCAATCACCACCCTCCCCATAACAAGCGGGTGCCCATTTTTGAATGTCCAAGGAGAAGAGGAATGATGCGCGCCGTCGCCAGTCTGCTAACGATTGCCAGCGCGCTAGCGTTGGCAGCTGCCTGCGGAGGCGATGACATCGCTGTGGCCTCCAACGCGCTGGATTGCAGGACAATGGAATGGTCACCGGATGAGTATTCCCGATACCGATTGGAGTACCGAGGGTTCATCCTCTGGCATGGCTCCCTTGAATGGGATGCCCCTTGGGCCATGGTAGGCGCATCCCCATACTTTGCGGACTTCCTTTCCGCTAGAGACACCAATTTAATGACACCCTTTCCAGACTCCGGACTCACTTCCCCGCATACTGCTAAAAACTGGGCATGCGCAACAGCGGACAAGATTGCTCGTGCTTGTAGTCACCTAAAGACTGATCATCGGTGGCCTTGGTGGGAAAAACGGTCAAAGCTCTATGTCTACTGTGCATCCGATATTACAGACAATCACCCTTCGTAGAGGGCAACCTCCCCAAACCCAGCGCCCCCCGCGGCGCAAGCTCCTGCCGCGTCGCCCCTAGCCAGCCCATCGCTCCCAGAGCCAGCCGCCCGCAACAAACCCACAACAGCCAGGCTGCCCCGAACCTTGAGACGCCCCCTCGCGATCCTCAAGCTCCGGAGCAGCGAACGACCCCGCAACGAAAACGCCCCCGCCCGCCGTAGAGCAGAGGCGCCTCTCCCGCCCCTTTCGCTATACTGATGCCGCGGCCTCCCGCAGTGCTGGAGCAAACCAACACCCCTCAAGGATGAACCAATGGACGACCGAACCTGCGCAACCTGCATCTACCTCGACAAGCAAGCCTCCCCGCCGCAGGCCGGCTACGGAAGCCACATAGGACGATGCCGCTGCAACCCCCCGCTCCTCCTCGACGGTGGAGGCGGCGGCGGAGTATGGCCCCTGGTGAGCGCAACCGACTGGTGCGGCGAATGGGACGACGGCCTCGACGACGACGACTACGAGGACGAAAACGACGAAGACTAACGCCGCCCCCCCTAAACCCGAGGATCCCCCCTGAACGCCAGATAGTGATTCCCCTTCGACACCGCACCCAAACCCGTCACCGCCCGCGACCACGACTCCCCACCATCCTCCGACCACAACACATCCCCGTCCGACGTCGCAGCTAGCGCCTGAACGCCGCCCCCCGACTCCTCCAGCGTCATCGCCTCCACGCTCGCCGTAAGATCCCCCTCCAACCCAGCCCCCCTCAGCCTCTCCCACGTCTCTCCCCCGTCCCGGCTCCGCGAGATCCGCGTCGACGCCGTCCCATCACGATGCCAACTCCCCGGACTCTTCTGCCCAGCCGTAACCAACATATACCACGGATCGCTCGGCTTATACACCAACTGATCCGGATACCCCCCAAACTCGCTCCCCCGCCCGAACACATTCACCCACGTAACCCCATCATCCCGCGACATCCACAAACCCTCGCCACCCGTCACAAACATCCGCCCCGGATCCAACGGATTCGACACCAACCGATGCACATCGTTGTACATCCCCGAATCTCCGTAAACGTATCCCCCCCATCCGTCGACCGGTACAACCCCCCCTGCTCGATGCTCGCATACACCGTAGACGCATCCCCCGGACGAAAACTAATATGCTTCAGATGCGCAACATGCGGCGGCGCAGGAAACCGCCACGCGCTCGTCTCCTGAGCCCCCAGCGCCGGCTTCTCACTCCACGTCCCTCCCAGATCATCGCTCACGAACAACCGCGCCGGCTCCGTCCCCGCAAACAACCGCGTCCTCCCCCCAACCTCCGCCGTCGACAAACTATAAACGTTCCGCTCCGTAAGACCCTCGTCCCGCCTCTCCCAACTCCGCCCATCATCCTCGCTCGCATACACCCCCCCGTACTGAACCCCGCAGAACCACATCCCGCTCCGCGGATCCTGAACCAGCGCATGGATATGCCTTCCCTCCAGCGTCCGCTCCACAGCCGACCATCCCCCCGCATCGCGCACGATCCGCACAACCCCATCGACCGTCCCCACCAGCGCCTCCACGCTCAGCGACGACGACACAACCACATTCGACCCTCCCCCATGTGAAACCCCAATAGTCATAACCTCACATCCCTTTCCCTAATCGTTCCCTAGCCCAATCGACCCCTAGCCCAACTGCCGCCTCTAGCCTCCCGCAGTATGGTGTCAGGACGGAGAACTCCGAAAGCAATCGAGGCAGCGGGGCCTTTTCATGCTCGTCTTCCGCTCCTTGCCGCACGAGTGGCAATACTTCTCCTCATAGTCGTAATTCTGGTACTCGTTCCACGTCTTGTAGTGCTCCAGGCAATAAGGCCTATCCGGATTGAGAGCAAGATCTCGCCTGCACCGAATGCAGTACCCGCCCGTGCTCGCCGGCGCTCTAGGCGCGCTCCTCCTCGACCTCGCCGCAGGCGCCCGCTCGGAAGCAGCCGGGCGAGCCGCCGACTTCGCAGGAGCAGGGGAGACAGCAGCCCCCGACCGCTCAGCGCGCTCCCGAAGCCTCTCGACATAGCGGTCCAATTCCCTGTAGAGCTCCCCATGCTGCGCCTTCTCAACCCGAACCCCAAGCTCCCGGGCGTTATTGAAGGACGACTCAAGCAGATTCATCGAAGTCGCCAGCGCCGTCGATTCATTCATATAAATCTTGGCGTGGAGCCACTTAACCGGATAAACAGTCGCCCCCTCGCCCTTCAGCCACGCCACGCCCTCATCCTGCGTCTTCTCGGCGCGATAGAAAATCTCAAATCGCAGCCCCTTCCGATTCAGAGCATCTCCGAGGAGCCTCGCCAGGTGCTCGTGATGCTTGTTATATGGAGACACCAGGTAAAGACGCTCCTTCGCCTCCTTGATAACGTCATACACAGCCTGCTGCACATCCTCATCGAACAAGAACTGCGGCGGCCGACCCTCATCCCCAACGCTGGATGCAGACTTCCTGAAAGGAACCAAAGCTCGCCTCCTATGCCTCTGCTTGACCGTATCCCCTCGCCCCCGCCCACCTCCCCCCAACAGGGGAGGAGGGCAGGGCGCCCCCCAACCTACCGATCGATCCTACGCTCCTCCAGAACCTCCACCTTGTACTCCGCATCGTACTCCGCCGGCATCTCCACCTGGCGCGACAACTCAACCTGCTTATGCGTCCGCGTTGACTCATTGATCGCAAGCCCAACCTCCAGCGTCGCCATCCCCCACGCCCCGCTATGAAACACCGGACGCCCAAGCCGCACCGCGTTGTACAACTCCTCCAACTCCTGATCCCGATGCAGCGGATCAGAATCCACAATCAACTCCGTCAACCCATCATCCGTATACCTGTACAACCCCTCCGGACCCTGACGCAGCTCCCCAAACTCGCAACTCACAATCACGATCCCCAGATCATTCGGCTTCCACCGCTCCGGACCATGCTCCCGGCGGAAAAACTGCCGCTCACCCTCCCCCCCGATCCGCAACGACAACTTCTCCTCATCCTCAGGACGCGTCCCCGCCGCCATAGCCCTCCGGATACTATTCCGCTCCCCCGGCGTATACCGCGTATTCGCATCACCCCACGGCACAAGCTCCGACGCCACAAAATACCCATACCCATTGTGGATCGCCACACCCGTAACCCCGCTCTCAAACTCCAGAAACGCCGCATAGTACCCCGGAATAGACCGATACTTCATCCACTGACCATAAGCCCCCCGAACACTCCTCGCCTTCCCTCCCGCGATCAAACGAATGCTGTCGATCTGATGCGGAGTCTGACGATACACCAACCCTCCCCCCTGATCCGGATCAAGCTCATCCGCCGTCCGCGGACGTATCACCCAATCCGTATACGCAATCGCATTCACCGCCCCAAGCTCCCCCAACTCCCCCGACGCCACAATCTGACGCATCAACCTCACATGCGGCTGGAAACTCTGCGTATGCCCCGCCACCAGCTTCACCCCATTCCGATCGCACGCCTCCACCATCTCCTCAGCCTGCCGAATATCCAGCGCCATCGGCTTCTCAACCACAACATGCTTCCCATGATTCGCCGCCAGCACAGTCATCGGCGCATGGAACCGATTCGGCGTCGATATCCACACCGCCTCAACATCCGGATCCCGAACAAGCCCCTCCGCGCTGTCGAAAACCCGCGCCTCCTCATACCGAGCCTTGAACCGCGCACGAACATCCGGATTCACATCCGCCCCAGCGAACAGATCGATATACGGAGCCCGCTCCATCGGAGGCAACATCTCCGCAGCCCCAACCCCGATCCCGATCACCCCCAACTTCAGCGGCCTCGCCTCTCCTGTCGTCATCATCGCTCCTTCCTCATACTGCAATCCCGCTTGCCAAAACCCTCTCCCGTCCCTCAACCCTGTTCCCGACCCAACTCCTGCCCGCCCCAGCCACAACCCCCCGGCCACCCAACGGCTCGCGCCCAACTCCCCCGAGCCCAGTCCTCGCCCGGAGACGACGCGCGCCGGCGCCGAAACCCTACAGCAACTCCCCCGTCCCCTCAACCAACCCCCTGGCCCCCTCCCCCCGCCGCCCCCCCCCCCAACCCCGCGACAGGGCAGGGGAGACTCCCTCGCGCCCCCTCCCCCCAGCTATCATAGCCCCCATGAACCACCACAGACCCCCGCTATTCTCCGTCGGCGGAAGCTCCGGCCTCGGATGGCAAACCCTCCTCGACGTCTGCAAAACCTGCGAGCGCGCCGGCTACTTCGCCTTCTACCCATCCGACCACCTCATGACCGTCCAGGCCGGCAAAGGACCCTCCCCAGACCGCCTCGACGCCCTCGCCGCGCTCGCCGCCCTCTCCGCCCACACCTCCACCCTCCGCCTCGGAGTCCTCGTCGCCAACAACCTCTTCCGACACCCCGTCGTCACCGCCAAAATCCTCAACACAATCGACCACGCATCCAACGGACGCGCAGAACTCGGCCTCGGCGCCGGATGGGCCCAACCCGAACACGACGCCCACGGATTCCCCTTCCCCCCGCCCCCTCAGCGCATCGACATGCTCGACGAAGCCCTCTCCGTCATCAAAGCCCTCTGGACCACCGAACCCGCCAACTTCAAAGGAACCTACTACAACCTCCGCGACGCCCCCCACATCCCCAAACCCATCCAGAAACCACACCCCCCCATCATCGTCGGAGGCATAAGCCCACGCACAATGCGCGTCGCACTCAAACACGCCGACGACTGGGACCAGATCGCCCCCATCCGGCAAGTCGCCCGCAACATCCAGCGCTTCCGCGACCAAGCCGCCGAAAACAGACGCAACCTAACCCAAATGCGCTTCTCCGTCCAAACCCCATTCAACTTCGTCCAAACCCGCGCCCAAGCCAACCGCATCATCGACAACGCCATCGCCAGCCTCAACTACGGAGCCCAAAACCCCGCCCCCGGCTACAACAACCTCCGCGAACACATCGCCGACTCCCGACTCCTCGGATCCCCCGACGAAATCACCGACCAGATAGGCCGCTGGATCGACGCCGGAGTCAACCACTTCATCCTCACAACCCCGCGCCCCTTCTCCCCCGAACCCCTCGAAACCTTCATCGCCAAAGTCGCCCCAGCCTTCCGCTAACCCAACCCCCAACCCGCACCCACACACAGCGGACGCCCCCTCCATCGTCCCCCGGGAACGCGGAATGCGGACGCCCCTCAATGACCCCCCAACGCCCCCCAGAACAGGGCAGGGTAGGGACCCCAACGCGCCCCCGCGCCCCCTCAAACCTGTCATCTTCGCGACACTTCCCCGTTGCGCCATACGCCACACCCCCCGTACCCTGTCCCTTATCCCCCCTCTCCTACGCCTCCCTGTCTCGCACTGTCTCGCATCCCTCTAACCCCCTCCGCCCCCTGTCTCATTTCGTCTCATTCCAGACCTGTTCCAGACCCAAAACAGACCTATCCCAGACCTGATCAGACCCGCCGCAACCCCCGATTCACGAGTGGAATGACACACTATGGAACAAAATGAAACAGATTTCACAGAACCCACAGACTCCGAAGAACCCCTCTCCGACAGGCAACTCCTGGCCCTCCCCTTCATCGCCGCCGCATCGCCATCCATCACCCAAGGAGCCAAAGCCGCCGGCATCGCACGCTCAACCCTCATCCGATGGCGCAGAGACCCCCACTTCCGCGCCGAACTCGAACGCATGCGCAGCGAAGCCGCATCCCTCGCCTACACCGAACTCCAGGGACTCGTCCTCAAAAGCGTCAACTCCCTCGCCGAACTCCTCGAACACCAAAACCCCAGCGTCCGCCTCAGCGCCATCCGATCCGTCCTCAGCAGCGCCTTCAGAGCCAACGACCTCAACCAACTCTACAACCGCTTCGACGTCATCGACAACTCCATCTCCCTCCTCAAAAACGAAACCATCCGCAAACCCCGCTAAACCCAACCTCCCGCCCCTCCAAACGCCCCCACACCTCTACCTCCTCCCCGCAACAACCCAAACAACCCAGCTCCGAAAGGCGACCCCCCTATGAAATCCTCCCTCCGCAGCATCGAACGCTACCTCATCGTCCAGATACTCCAGATCCGCCTCCAGCCCGTAGCCGACAACTTCGCCCAACGATGCGCCCACGCCATCGACAACAACAAACCATTCCCCGACATCATCGACCTCATCCAGAACGCCGTCGCCGCCAGAGTCCCCGTCCTCGCCATCGCCCCCGTCGACAACTACCTCCAGAACTGCCAGCGCAAACGCGAGTATCCCGACCCCGACACCATCGTCCACAACATCGTCTTCGGCCTCAGCCTCGCCCGCCCCCACCTCCCCCCGCGCTAACAACCAACTCCCATCCCCCAAACAAACCCCCGCCCAACCCCCCAAACCCCAACGACTACCCCCACAAACCAAACCCGCTATCATCCCTCCCGGCGCACAGCCAGGAGAACCACCAATGACCAACACCCTCTTCAGCCTCGGCGGAAGCTCAGGCCTCGAATGGGCCGACTTCCTCCAAATATGCCAAACCTGCGACCAGCTCGGCTTCCACGCCTTCTACCCCTCCGACCACCTTATGCAGATCCACCCCGGACGCGGCGCAACCCCCGCCCGCCTCGACGGCCTCACCGCTATGGCCGCAATCGCCGGTCACACCAAAAACCTCCGCCTCGGAATGCTCGTCATCAACAACAACCTCCGACACCCCGTCATCACCGCCAAAATCATCAACACCATCGACCACGCATCCAACGGACGCGCAGAAATGGGCATCGGCTCAGGAAACGTCAAACACGAATTCGACGTCCACGGAATCCCATTCCCACCCTTCCCCGAACGAACCCAACGCCTCGACGAAGCCCTCTCCGTCATCAAAGCCATCTGGACCGACGAACCCGCAACCTTCAACGGAACCTACTACAACCTCAACCAAGCCCCCCAAATGCCCAAACCCATCCAAAAACCACACCCCCCCATCATCGTCGGCGGACGCGGCGACCAAACCCTCCGCATCGCCGCCAAGCACGCCAACGACTACAACCAGATCGCACCCCTCCAAGAAGCCAAAATCAACCTCGCCCGTATGCAAACAATCTGCAACGAAACAGGCAAAGACATCTCCGCAATGCGACGCTCCATCCAGATACAGATCAACCTAACCGACGACAAAACCGCCGTCGAACAAACCATCGCCCGCGGCGCCGCCCTCGCCACCCAGCGCCCCGCCGCCCACTACGCCTCCCCCGAAGACCAGGCCCGCGACAGCATGCTCCTCGGATCCCCAGCCGAAATCGTCGACCAGCTCGGCCGCTGGACCGAAATCGGCGTCAACCACTTCATCCTCATGACCCCCAGACCATTCAACCCCGCCATAATGGAACGCTTCGCCGCCCAAATCGCCCCCCACTTCCCCTAACCCAACACCCACCCAACCCCCAGCCCCACAAAGAACGCCCAACCCCACCAACCCAAGCCCCCCCACCGCCCAAACTACCCCCACTCCCCCCTAACCCAATCCCAACCATCACCCACAGCCGCCGACCCACAAGAACGCCCAACCCCGCCAACCCCAGCCGCCCCCCAAGAACGCACAGCGCCGCCAACCCCAGCCAGCCCCCGCCCAAATCGCCCCTCACTTCCCCTAACCCCAACCCAACCCCCCAGCCGCCCTCGCAGAAACCACCCTCGCTCCTCCTCACCCAGCCCCAGCCCCCCAGCCACCGCCCCCACAAGAACGCAGCCACCGCCCAAATCGCCCCCCACTCCCCCTAACCCAACACCCACCCAACCCCCAACCCCCAGCCCCACAAAGAACGCCCAACCCCACCAACCCCAGCCCCCCACCGCCCAAACTACCCCCACTCCCCCTAACCCAATCCCAGCCAACCCCCCAGCCGCCGACCCCACAGGAACGCGCAGCGCCGCCAACCCCAACCCGCCCCCGCAGAAACCAACCCCCCAACCCATACCCAGCCAGCTCCCCAGCCGCCGACCCCACAGGAACGCGCAGCGCCGCCAACCACCAACCCGCCGCCGCAGAAACCAACCCCCCAACCCAACCCCCAATCCCCCCAGCCGCCGACCCCACAGAAACGCGCAGCGCCGCCAACCCCAGCCCGCCCCCGCAGAACCACCCCCACAACCCATACCCAGACAGCTCCCCAGCCGCCGACCCACAGGAACGCGCAACGCCGCCAACCCCAACCCGCCCCCGAAGAAACCGCCCCCACTTCCCCCAACCCAACCCCGGAGCCCCAGCCGCAGCACCCCCCAAGTAGAGAGCGCGCAACCCCAAGAGCGCCAAGCCCCCGCCAAACAACCCCGAAGCTCCCCAGCCCCGAAACAGGAAACCTACTTGCTCAGACCCATCCTCACAACAACCTCAAACTCCGCCTCCGTCACCGGCGTTATCGACAACCGATTCCCCCGCCTCAGCACAACCATCTCCCCCAACTCCGGCTCCGACCGCAACTCATCAGCCGACACAATACCGTTGAACCTCTCATCCGCCCTGATATCCACCATCCACCAGATTGGCTTATCCGGAGTACTCTTCGGATCAGGATGATCCGACCCCGGATCCCAAGCCGTGTGATCCGGATACCCCTCCCTCACAACCGTCGCCGTCCCCGCCACCCCGATCGGATTCGCGCTCGAATGCCAGAACAACACCCTATCCCCCGCCTTAATCGCATCCCGAAGCCAATTCCTCACCCGGAAATTCCGCACCCCGTCCCACTCGGCAACCCCATCCGCAACCAGATCATCATAGGAGTACGTCCCCGGCTCCGACTTGAACAGCCAGTAACTCGTCATTGCCAGCCCTCCCGCAGAGTAGACCGCGAGTATAGCCCACCCCTCCCCGCGCTTGACATTCCCCCTCTCCATAGCCGCTAATGGAATACGGAACAGAGATTACCCAAATGGCCTCGAACACCCTGCGTCCCCCTCAGCCTCCCCCCTCAAACGGCGCCCCCTCTCGCCGGCGCCTCTCCCAAACCTCCGCCCAAAAGACGCCGCAACCTCCCCCGCTCGGCGCGAGCCAAACGCCATCCCCATCCCCAACCTCCAGCGAACGTACCCCCTCGCCCAACCACACGCCCCCCTCGCTCAACCCAAGAACGCCCGCAAACCCACCCCCAACCTCCAGCGAACGTACCCCCTCAGCCAACCACACGCCCCCCTCGCTCAACCCAAGAACGCCCGCAAACCCCTCCTCCCCATCATCGCTCGCGCGAGCATTGCTCGGACTGCGCCCCCTGACCCCGAGCTCATGGATGACCCCCCGCGCCAACCCCTCGCGCCCGCCTCGATGGCGTCTCCTCCTCTCCATCGCCCTCGTCTACGCCCTCCTCCTGCCCCTCTACGGCTCCCTGATCTCCCCCGCATTCATCGAACTCCTCCCCAACCACGCCCACATCCACCCCAGCGGCCACCTCGCCCCGCATCTCCACTCCTACGAAACCCCGCCCGGCGCCCCCGACGACAGCAGCGGCGTATTCGCCATCCCCCCTGACAACGACGGATCCTCTGCCGGAGGCCTCGCCGCAGCCGCCCTCGCAGCCCTCATCCTCCTCGCAGCCCCCCCCCTCCTCCGACAAGTCCCCCCCCAGAGCCTCGCGCGGCTCGTCGCCGTAACCCTTCCCACAAGCCCTCCCCCTCCACGACTCGCCCCCCTCCTCAGCTGATTCCCTCCTCCAGGAGACGGGGTGAAGAAAAGAAATCTGCCCAGCTGGCGCATCGCGCCCGCTCGAGCAACCTTGCTCATAGCGCTCGTCCTGACCCTCAGCGTCGCCCCAGCGCACGCCCACGGACAACACGACCTCGAAGTCGAGCTCTTCCGCGGACCCTACGGCCCCTACGAGCTCTGGGTTACCGCCGTACCCCTCGTCGGATTCCTCGAAATCGCCGTCACCTTCCAACCAAACAACCCAGACGCAACGCTCGACTACAACCCAAGAGTCGTCGTAACCGCCGAACGCAACGGCCAGCGCCTCGGCCCCGGAACCGCCGCTCGCGCCTTCCTCGTAACCGCAAACGACTACTCAATCACCTTCGCTCCCGCATCCGCCGGAGAATGGCGCGTCCAAATCAACATCGACTCCGAGCGCAGCCCCGCCTCCCTCACACTCCCGGTCGACGTCGTCGCCGGGCGGGGATTCCCGTGGACAACCCTCCTCGCAGGGCTCGGCCTGCTCCTCCCCATCCTCTGGCTGCTGTGGGGAGCCATCCGCCGGGCTCGCTCAGAAAGGCCAACGCCATGACAACCACCCAATCGGCTACCCCCGCCACCCCCAGCGCCCCCATCGCGCTCGCCATCGCCATCATCGCCGCCGCCCTCGCGCTTGCCGCATGCGGCGGCGCAGAGCCCCAGTTCCACATATTCAACCTCGCAACAACGCACGGCAAGCTCGCAAGCGGAAACGACGCCTTCGTCGTAAACCAGGGAGACGACGTCGCCTTCAACGTCTCCTCCGACTCCCCCGGAGTATTCCACATCCACGGCTACGACCTGCGCGCAAGGGTTGAAGCAGGCGGCAGCGGCCAGATCAAGTTCGATGCCGGCGCCACCGGCAGATTCGAGATCGCCTTCCACCCCGCAGACGCCGCCCACCATATGACCGATATGGACGGGATGACAGGCGAACCAGACATCGTCATCGCATGGCTCGAAGTGCAGCCCGGATAGCGAACCGCAATGACCCGCTGGAAGACGCTCTCAGCTCTCGGACCTCTCCTGCTGGCGGCCGCGCCGCCCGCGGCTTACGCCCACGGGTTCGGCGAGCGCTACGACCTCCCTGTCCCCCTCACGCTCTACATCATCGGGGCAGGGAGCGCCGTCGCCCTGTCGTTCGTCGTCATCGCCCTCTTCGCCCGCGGCGTCCCCGCAAGCGACTACCCCCGCTTCAACCTCCTGCGCTGGCGTCTGGGACGAGCTCTCGCTGACTGGCGCCTCCTGTTCGTCGTCAAACTCGCATCCGTCGTCGTCTTCATCACAGCCCTCGTCGCCGGCTTCGCCGGCAGCCAGGAGCCGAACAGCAACCTCGCCCCAACCCTCGTCTGGATCATCTTCTGGGTCGGCGTAGCCTACGTAAACGGCCTCATAGGAAACCTCTGGGCCCTCATCAACCCTTGGAAGATCCTCTTCGGTTGGGCGGAGACCATCTGGCGCAGCGGCACAGGACGCCCTCTCAGCCTCGGCGCCGAATACCCCCCGCAGCTAGGCGTCTGGCCTGCTGTCGCCCTCTTCGCCGTCTTCGCCTGGGCCGAAATCGCATGGCCAAACTCCGGCATCCCCTCAAGCATCGCCGCCCTCGCCCTCGCATACACCGGAGTGACCTTCGCCGGTATGTTCATCTACGGTCGCGACATCTGGCTAGAGCGCGGCGAAGCCCTCTCAGTCGCAATGGCCTTCTTCGCGCGGCTCGCCCCCACAGAAGTCCGCGCTCCCGCCCCAAACAAGGAAGCGCAGCCGGAAGAACAGACGCTCGCCCCCACAGAAGTCCGCGCTCCCGCCCCAAACAAGGAAGCGCAGCCGGAAGAACAGACGCTCGCCCCCACAGAAGTCCGCGCTCCCGCCCCAAACAAGGAAGCGCAGCCGGAAGAACAGACAGTGGACGACTACCCAGCGTTCGCCTCCGCTCCAGCCCACCGCCGGGAGTGGAACCTCCGCCCGTGGAGCGCCGGCCTCCTCGTCGGCGAGCCGCTCAGCCTCTCCGCCTCCGTATTCCTCATCCTTATGCTCTCGACCGTCTCATTCGACGGTTTCGCAGAAACCCCCATCTGGGCGGCGTTCCTCGCCGACTCCTACAGCGCATTCTCCTGGCTTGGCGTCCACGCCTTCACCGGCGTCAAGACATTCGGGCTGCTGCTAACCCCGGCGGTTCTGCTCGCCGCCTTCGCCCTCGCCGCGCTAGCGATGCGCCGCCTCGGAGAATCAGAAGAGCCCATCGCCCGCGTCATCGGCAGATTCGCCGTCTCGCTGACTCCCATCGCCCTGGCGTACCACATCGCCCACTTCCTCAGCTTCCTCCTCATCCAGGGACAGCGCATCATCCCGCTCGCCTCAGACCCCTTCGGACGCGGATGGAACCTCTTCGGCACAGCCGGCTACGAAGTCGCCATCGATGTCGTGAACGCCCGCTTCGCATGGATCGCCGGGGTAGCGGCGATCGTCGTCGGACACGTCGCAGCGGTATACGCCGCCCACATCATCGCGGGCCGCGCATTCTCCTCCCCCTCCCTCGCCCTGCGGTCGCAGCTCCCAATGATGGCCCTGATGACCGGTTACACAATGCTCAGCCTCTGGATCGTCGCGCAACCGATCGTCGCGCACTAAACCAACAGGCCTCGAGCCTAGTACTTGGAGATGAGATTAGGAACCATCTTGCCCGTCGCCAGATAAACCACCTGCTCGGCGATATTCGTCGCCCTGTCTGCGATCCGCTCAAGGTCATGCGCGGCCCAAAGCAAATAAGTGGCGCGCTCAATCACCGTGGGATCCTTCAGCATCAGCAGCAGCAGCTCGTGATACACCTGATCGTAGAGCCGGTCGACTTCGTCATCGTCGGAAAGCACCCGATGCGCGAGCTCCACATCCCGCTTCACCAAAGCGTCAAGCGCGGAGCGAAGCATCGCCGACGACTTCTCAGCCATCCGCGGAATGTCGACCAGCGGCTTCACCGGAGGCTGATCCCCCATCATCAAGCTGATCTTGCTGATCCCCTCCGCATAGTCGCCGATGCGCTCAAGCTCCATCGAGATATGCAGCGTGGTGATCAGCGTCCGCAGGTCGAAAGCCACCGGCTGCTGGCTGGCGATCAGGTCAACGACGCGCTCCTCCAACTCCGCCCGTCGAGCGTCGATAGCGTCGTCGTCGCGGATCACCTGCCGCGACGTCTCGAGGTCGCGATCCTTCAACGAAGCGACCGCCCCCGCGATTGCCTTCTCGACCATACTCCCCAGGCTAAGCAAGCCATCTTGCAGCTCCTTCAAAGCCTGATCGAATTGAGCTCGTGGCCGCGCGTTGTACATCGCTCCCTCCCTCTAGCCAAACCGCCCTGTAATGTAGCCCTCAGTGCGTTCGTCCTGGGGATTCGTGAAAATCTGATTAGTCTCTCCGACCTCCACAAGATACCCCGCCCGATCCTCCCCCATCGTCATAAAGGCCGTCCAGTCCGACGCCCGCGCCGCCTGCTGCATATTGTGAGTAACAACAATAATCGTGTACTCCCGCTTCAGATCCCGCATAAGATCCTCGATCGCAAGCGTCGAGATGGGATCAAGCGCCGATGCCGGCTCGTCCATCAGTATGATGTCCGGCTGCACCGCGACCGCGCGCGCTATGCACAGCCTCTGCTGCTGCCCGCCCGAGAGCGCCAATCCGCTCGTCTTCAGCCTGTCCTTCACTTCGTCCCAGAGCGCCGCTCTGCGAAGCGACGATTCTATAGCCTCATCCATATTCCCGCGAAACCCGTTGATGCGGAGGCCAAACGCCACGTTGTCGTAGATCGACTTGGGGAACGGGTTCGGCTTCTGGAACACCATGCCCACGCGCAGCCGGATCTCCGTGGGATCGACCCCCGGGGCGTAGATGTCCTCCCCATTGAAGAGCACTTGCCCCTCGACGCGAGCCCCGGGCACGAGGTCGTTCATCCGGTTGAAGCAGCGCAGCAGCGTGCTCTTCCCCGACCCCGACGGCCCGATAAGGGCAGTTACAGCATTCCGCCGCACTTCAAGGTTGATGTCGCGCAGCGCCCTGAACGACCCATAGTACATATCAAGGGTCGAAACGCTCAGCGTCGTGTCCGTAGCGTTAGCCGCAGGCGCGCTCGTCATTCCTCAGACCTCCTCTGCGTACGGTTGCGAATGTAGATCGCCACCGCGTTCATCGAAAGCAGAACTCCCAGCAAGATGATGATCCCAGCCGCCGCGATCCCCCTGAACCCTGCCTGAGGCTGGCTCACCCAGTTGTATATCTGAATCGGCATCACTGAAAACTCGTCGAACGGGCTGGTCGGAATGAACGTAAGGAAAACCAAAGCGCTGATCGCCACCATGGGCGCAGCCTCTCCGATCGCCCGCGACATCGCCAGAATCGTGCCCGTCATAATCCCGGGGGTCGCTTGAGGCAGCACTACATCCCGCACCGTCTGGAACTTCGTAGCCCCCAAGCCGTACGAGGCCTCCCGGTACGTCCAAGGAACAGCGCGGATCGCCTCCCGGGAGGCAATGATGACGATAGGCATCACAAGGAGAGACATCGTGAGCGCCCCAGCTATGACCGTGCGCCCCATCGAGAGAATCTGAACGAATACGGCAAGCCCCAGCAGCCCGTAAACAATAGACGGCACTCCTGCCAGATTCGACACATTCACCTCGATAATGCGCGTCAACCAGTTCTTCGGCGCGTACTCCTCGAGGTAAATGGCGGCGCCTACGCCCACGGGCACAGTGAACAGGAACGTGAGCGCCATAATCCAGATAGTGCCGAAGATGGCGGACCTCATCCCCGCCTGCTCGGGGAATCGGGAAGGGTAGTCGGTAATGAAATGAAGGCTCAGCCAGGGCGCGCCCTCCCACAGCACCCGGATCAGCAGCGACGCCAGCCCCGCAAGGCCCAGGAAGATAGCCGCCAGGAAAAAGACGTAGGCGATCGCGCCGATCCGCTTCCGCCTCCCCAAGCGAGGGTTCAGCTGTTTGGCGAGGTTGGTCATTGAGGCCATCTCTACTAGTACTCCTCACGAAAGCGCCGAACAAGGAAATGCCCGAGCACATTCATCCCCAGCGTGAATACGAACAAGAGCAGCCCAACCGCGAAGATGGTGTTGTACTCCAGCGAGCCATGCGGCGTCTCGCCAAGAGAGAGCTGCACGATAAAGGCTGTCATCGCCTGAATGCTCTCGATCGGATTGAAAGTCAGCCGCGGAGTGGCCCCTGCGGCAAGCGTCACCAGCATCGTCTCCCCGATAGCGCGCGAGAACGCCAGGATGAACGAGGCGATGATGCCTGAGAACGCCGCCGGAACCACGACCCGCAGAGACACTTCGAGCCGCGTGCCTCCTAGCGCGTACGCCGCATTGCGGAGCGAGCGGGGCACGGCCACCATCGCATCCTCGCTGAGCGACGAGACCATAGGGATAATCATCAAACCCATCACGAGCCCAGCGCTGAGCGCGTTGAACACAAGCAGGTCCTCCTGAAAGGGACGCAGGGGAATCCGCTGCAACTGCGGCGTAACGAAGGTGAGAGCAAAATAGCCGTACACCACTGTAGGTATGCCGGCAAGCACCTCGAGAATCGGCTTAATCGTGCGACGCACCCTGTCGGGCGCGTATTCCGAGAGGTAGACGGCGATAGCCAGCCCGGCCGGAACAGCCAGGGCGGCGGCAATCGTTGCAACGAGCAGGGTGCCGCTCACAAGCGGAAGAACCCCGTAGTGGCGGTTGCCCTCCGCATCCTTGAGAAGCGGCGACCATGTAGTTCCAAACAGGAAGTCCCACAACGGAATCTCGCGGAAGAAGCCGAGCGCCTGGCTGAACAAGCTCGCCACAATGCCGAACGTCGTGATAATCGACATAACGGCGCAGGCGAAGAAAAGCGCGTGCACAATGCGCCCCGGAAGGGCGGAGCGCCTGCGGTTCAGCTGCACGGCTTGTCCGCGCCGACGTGCCTGATATGCGAAGCCATCTCGTGCGGTAGTGTCCATCACCAGTTCCCCGCTCGTCTAGTAGGCCGCCGGCCTCTCCCTCTGCGCAGCAGCCTGGCTCGTCTTAGGGAAGAAGGGAGAAAGGGGGCTGTGGCCAGCCGGGCGGACCCGGTGGGAGGAAGACCACAGCCCCCCAGGAAACAGCTCCGCCAGAAGCTAGAGCCCTGCCGCCGCCTTGTTCGCAGCGTACACGCTCTGAGCCACCGGAACGTACCCCGCCTCGCTCGTCAGCGCGTACCCGTGATCCATGTAGTACTCAACGAACCCCTCAACCTCCGCGCGCTCAAGGCTCCCCACGTTCACATAGATGAACAGCGGCCGCGACAGCGTGTAAGAACCATCCTCTATCGTCGACGGCTCAGGAACTACGCACCCCTCGCCCCCATCTACCCCAACCACCTTCAAACTCTCCTGATTCTCAAGGTAGTACGCATACCCAAAGTACCCAAGCGAACCCCTGTCTCCCGCTATCCCCCTTACCAGCACGTTGTCGTCCGCCGACGCCGTGTAGTCCGAACGCGAAACCTGAGACTCCCCATTGACCTCTTCCGTGAAGTAGTCGAACGTCCCAGAATCCGTGTCCGGCCCGTACAGCCGCAACCGGCGATCCGGAAACCCAGACCGCACCTCGCTCCAGTTGTCTATCTCCGAACCAGGCTTCCAGATCGCGTTCAGCTCCTCAACCGTCAGACACTCCACAAAGTCATTCTCCGGATGCGCCAGAACCGACAAACCATCTGTGCCTATCCGCATCTCGATGTACTCAACGCCGTTCGACAACGCCGCCTCGCTCTCGCTCGCCTTGATCGGACGCGACGCGTTCGATATATCCGTCTCCCCCACCGTGAACCGCTTGAATCCCCCTCCTGTCCCAGACACCGCCACATTCACCTGAACCCCCGGCTGTCCCTTCCGGAACTCCTCCGCAACCGCCTGCGTCACCGGAAACACCGTCGACGACCCATCAACCTGTATCGTCCCTCTCAGCTCCTCCATCATCACATCCACCTCAACCATCGGCGTGGCCGTAGGCGCAGCCGACGCGCTTGTAGGTGTAGCCGTAGGAGTTGGCGTGGGATCCGACGCGCACGCCGCAACAAGCAACGCCACAAGGGCTACAGCGCCAAAAGCCAAACCTCTGTGCAAGTGCTTCCTGGGACTCATTGTTCCTCCCTGCTTGGTAGTTCGACCTCAACGGTACGGGAGCCAAGTTAACGCGCGAACTGAACCCCCATTCGGCGCCAAGCTCGAGCCCGACTACCCTATCAATCTCTTCCCCCTTTGCCGTCAACATCAGAATCGGCGCATCGGACTCGCGGCGGAGGATGCGGCAGACCTCGAGGCCATCCATCTCAGGGAGCATCAGATCAAGCGCCACGAGGTCGGGAGACGCCGAACGCGCAGTTTCGAGGCCGACGGCTCCGTCCTCAGCGGTAAGCACGTTGTACCCTTCACGCTCAAGGTTGTACTTCAGCGCTTCGAGGAGAGTCTCCTCATCTTCAATGATCAGAACGGTGCTGCTCATCCCTCTACGTCCTCAGGCCGCCTGTGTCGCGCCGACAGCTCGTCCTCGCTGTCATTCTATGGCTCTCCTTGCTACAGCCTGATTAAGTGCTTGTTAAGAGTCTTCTCCTGGACGCGGGCAGGAGAGCAGAGGCGGCTAGTACGACTCAGCGCGGCAGATGCCTGCTTCTGGCCCTTGGCTGCCCCGGTATGCCTCCGTGAACTCGCGGAGCTGGTTGGCGTCGAAGCTCTCAAGAGGCAGCGCCCGTCCCCACACTGTTGCAGCGACCCGATACGTCATATCCGCATAGGAGCCTGCCACTATGCACTGGTTGCCCATTTCCCTCACGAACTGATTCACGGCCCCAGCCAGCTCGGGGTCGCCCGGCTGGTGCCAGATGACGACCCCCCCATGCTCCATATTGTGGATGACGCGCTCGGGAACGAGCGTCTCGCCCTTGTAACCCCAGCCGGCGTGAGGCAGGTCGAAATGATGCCCTGAGGTGGGAGGGATACGTCCCGGTATGCCCTCAACCTCCTGATTCCAGACATACGGCGGTTGGTGCGCCGCGGGCAGAAGCGGAACGGCGTACCCGATCTCTGACCCCTCGCTGCGCAGGAACAGGAAGAGCGCTACGCCAACAGCTATCGCAAGAATCGCCGCGCCAACGTAGAAGAAGACTCTGTTTCGGCCTGTGCGCTGCTGCGCCTCGGCTCGTCGCTCGCGGGCGGATCGTGCGCGCCGCGATCCCTCTCGGCGGCGCTGGCGGTCGTCAGGTGTCGTCATCATAGATCCATTCAAAAGAGGTTGCGGATGCGCTCGAGCAATTCCCCAAGCGTCAACCAATAGTAGACGATGAATGCCCCTGAGATAAGCAACAGCACGGCGCTTGCTGTCCCAACGTAGGGGAGCGTTCGACGCAACGCCCCGACCGCGGCCGTCTTGAACACGGCCATGCCCACCGTCAACGCGAGGATAACCGACCCCATCCCCAACCCGTAGAGGAGGAACTGCAGCATCGAGTCGAGGAACGTATCCGCTGTGAACGTCCCTCCAATTACCGCAAGGAAGATAGGCAGCGTGCAGCTCAGCGACGCTGTTCCGTAGGCGAGACCGAAGCTGAAGTAGCCTCCTATGCCGTCGCGGTTGGCCCCGCCCACGCGGGCGGAGAGGCGGACAGCGAGCGCGGTGTACAACTTGCCGCCCGAAAGCAAGTAGGCGCCGACCACAGTGAGAAGCACGCCGATGGCGAGCCCTATCCAGCTGAAGAAGCCAACCAGCCCCCGGGCGCCGAGTCCTATCGGAACGCCCACCGCCGCGAACATCAATACGAATCCCGCAGTAACCGTCGCCCCTACGAGCAGCGCTCGCGAGAGCCGCCACAGAGCGCCGCGCTCCTCCACATCCTGATCGCCAAGGTAGAGACCGAGGTAGGCAGGGAGCATAGCGAAACCGCACGGGTTGACCGACGACACCATTCCTGCGCTGAACGAGAAGCCGAACGGGAAAGCGTCGCCAACGCGTGAGAGGATGTTCCCAGAGCTTGCCGAGGCAGACTCGACATTGCTCGTAACGACGCCAAGCTGGGAACCCGTGAAGATGGCCCCTAGAACTGCTGCGCCGAGTGCGGCAACGAGCGCCGCTATCGGCCCCCACACTGTCCAATCGCGCCAGTCGCGGCTGCCTGCGGTCGCCTGATTCATGGCCTCCCAACCCATACACTACTGTAGCAGCAAGAGCCGAAACGCCGCTAGCGGAGAGACAGGGCGGCGGCGCGGCGCCGCGCTTAGCCGGACAGGCTTTCAGCGCGCGGGGGAGTCTGGCAGCGTCCTCCAGACGTAGCCAGCGCCGGGAGCGACCGAGAGACGCCACGCCGCCGGAAGCGCTGCGCGGCCGAATCGGCGCTCAGCCTCCTGGGACAGCTCCGCGTAAGCAGTCGCTCCTCCCGGCAGCTCGAGGACGAGCGTACGGCGCAGACCGGCGTCAATCGATCGGAGCAACCTTGCGTTCCCGTCAGGAGTGGGCCACGCATCAATGTCCCGGGACCGAGCCCCAGCTATCACACGCTCGCCTTCCGCAAGCTGCAGGCCGGTCGCCTCTATCGCGATTCCCGACGCGTCGATAGCGGCGACACCCTCCTCTATTCCCATGACTCTCGCAGGGAGGATATTCCGAACGCCCATAAGCTCGCCGACTCTCGGCGACGCTGGGCGCCCGAACACCTCGTCGCGGGGGCCCGACTGCAGGATGACGCCATCGTCGAGCACGACCAGCTGCTGAGCAATCGAGTGCGCTTCGGCGAGATCGTGGGTGACAAGCGCTGTCGGCGTGGCGACGCGCGATTCCAATTCGAGCAGTTGCTCGGTGAGCACAGCGCGCGTAGGCGCGTCGAGCGCCGAGAAAGGCTCATCCAGGAGCAGAAACTCCGGCTCGGAGGCAAGAGCCCGTCCGAGAGCAACCCGCTGTCGCTGGCCGCCGGACAGCTGCGCAGGCCGCCTCGCTTCGAGTCCGCCCAGACTCAGCGCTTCGACTAGCTCCCCAATGCGGGAGCGCGCCAAGCGCCGGCCGCCCCGCAATCCGTAGGCGATGTTCTCCTCAGCCGTGAGATGAGGGAACAGCGCGTAATCCTGGAACACGAACCCTGCGCGCCGCTTGCGGGGAGGCACATTGACGCCAGCAGCTCTATCGAACAGCACACTGCCATTGCAGGTGATCCTTCCCGAATCCGCTCCTGCCAGTCCTGCAATTGTGCGCAGTGTGAGCGTCTTCCCGGACCCCGACGGGCCAAGAATGGCCAATGTCGCTCCCTGCTCGACGCGCAAGTCTATAGCGACGCGAAACGAACCCGCCCGTGCCGTTGCTACAGCTTCTAGCGCCATGGCAAGCGTCTGCCGCGAGCGGCGAGTCCCACAGCGGCAAGCAATCCAAATGCCGAGAGGGTGAGCGCTATGGCGAGCGCCTGCGCCTCGGCGGCATCGCCTAGCTGCACCGCTTCGTAGATGGCGATGGGCATCGTGCGGGTGCGTCCCGGAATGCTGCCAGCAATCATCAGGGTCGCGCCAAACTCGCCGACGGCCCGCGCCAGGCAAAGCGCTACGCCGGCCATAACCGACCGCCACGCCATGGGCAGAGTAACCGTGAGGAACAGGCCCAGTTCAGTCCTGCCCAACGTGCGCGCAGCATCTTCGAGATTCGGGTCGACTGCTTCGAACCCCGCTTGCGCTGTTCGAACGAGGAACGGAGCTGACACAAGGAACGCGGCGAGAACCGCCCCGCTCCAGCCGAACACGAAACTAAACCCAAAGGCCGCATCGAGCATCGACCCGATGAGCGAGTTCCTGCCAACCGCCTGCAGCAGGTAGTAACCCAGCACGCTAGGAGGCAAGACCATAGGAATCAGCACGGCAGTCGAGAGCGCGTCGCGGGTCAGGCTGCGCCTGCGCGAAAGCCACCAGGCAAGCGGGATGCCCAGAAGCGCCGCGAACAGAGCGCTCGTGAGACCCACCTGAAGGCTTAGCCGGAGCGCAATCCAGTCCATCCGCTCTCTATCTACTTCCTCTTCGCGTCCTCGACGCCGTTGAGCGAGGCATAACCATAGCGCTCCCACGCCTCCCCGCTAGCCTCGCCTCGCGCATAGGTGAGGAACCGCTCTGCGAGACCGGCCTGCGGCGACGCGCTCACAACGCCCGCCGTTACTACAAGATCGGCGCTCGCTTTAGGGGGAAGCGGGGCGAGGCGGCGTAGTTTCGGCTCGCCGGACGCCAGAGCTAGCGAAAGCGGCACGAATCCGAGGTCGGCGCTGCCGGCGGCGACGAACTGCAACGTCTGAGCCGCATTCTCGCCGTACACGATGCGACTGGCGATGATGTCCCACATCCCCGCGTTGCGCAAGTACTGCCGCGCCGCGGCGCCATACGGAGCAAGCTCCGGATTCGCCAGCGCCACATGCCGGATGAAAGGCTCAGCCGCGAATTCGGCAGCATCGTCGAGAGCGGAATTAGGGGAGGGAGGGAGTGTCGTAACAGCAACGAGTTCCCCTCGCGCCAGTCCGGCGATGCTGTCTGGCGAGAGGATGCCGCTAGCTGCCAAAGCGTCGGTGAAGTGCTGGTCGGCTGAGATAAACAGATCCATCGGCGCTCCCTGGCGCAGCTGGGCGGCGAGAGTCCCAGAAGCTCCGGCGATGATCGTGATGTCGGAGTCGAAGCCCTGTGCTAGCTTCTCGACAGCAGGGCGCAAGCTGGCTGCGACGCCGATGGTTAGCGACGGTTCCGCTGCAGGCGCCCCGCATGCCGGGATTGCGCCAAGGAGCACAGCGATAAGCAGGAGGCGCTGCTGTAGGGCAGGGCAGGGGCCTCGAAAGGGGAGGCGGGGCAACCGTGTCTCCTTCGTCCCTTGGCATCATTCAGCGGGACTTCATCGTAACCGACTTTGCGCCCCAGGGGCCAGAGGGTTATCCAGCGATTCTCAGGAGATGTGGGAGCGCAATAGCAGAATGTTTATAGCAAATATCTATACAAGCTCTGTAAATCCGTAGCAGAATGCTAGCGATCTGCTTGACTACTATCTTCGGGGCTGCTAGATTCATGCTTGCGGCGGCGAACAAAGGCTAGTCAAACGCCTCCGAGGAACAACAGGAGGGACTCATGGCGAAGCTAGGACCGTACTCATATCCCGACATAAGGTTTGGGGATGCGGTGGAGATCGCAGGGCGGGTGCTCACGAAGTTCAAAGGGACGGTGAGCGTCAAGGGCCTCGCGTGGGAATTGGGAATGGCCGAGGGGAGCGGCACTCTGTTCGCCAAGGTTGCAGCGCTGCGCGATTTTGGCCTCGTGGAGGGAAGGGGAGAGCTGAGAATCTCGCAGCTGGCGCAGCGGGTCCTCCATCCCACTACCCCCGAGGAGGGGCAGCAGGCGAGAGCCGAAGCCTTCCAGCGCGTGGAACTGCTCCGGCAGCTCTACACGCGTTTCGAAGGGGAGACGCCGGACGACATGAGCCTGCTTGTGGGCTTGGAAGAGATCTCCCGCGCTCCTCGGGATGAAATCGTCCGTCGGGCGCCTCTCATCCAGAAGCACCTGACGGACGCGATCCGCGTGCTGGGCAGACCCGTGCAGGAAGAGAAGAAGAGAGAATATTCTGGGGCAGAACAGATAATTGCTGCGGGCCCCGTAGAATCTCGGGTGTCCAGTGAGCCGTCTGAAGATGGACTGCGGGTGCTCGCCGCTGGACGGAGCCTCTCCGTTCCGCTCACTCCCCAGTACATCGAAGTAGCGATCACCCTGCTGCGGACTCTACAAGCTGAGCTGCGCGAAGAGGCCGATGAGGACATCTGCAACGACGACGGGCTCGACTTCGATGCCGAGAACGGCTTCCATGCGTCCAGAATGCAGGCTTCCGAGCTCGAACTGGGGTCAACCGAGCAATTCGACATTCCGTAACCGACGCAAGGACATGCCGCAAAGGCCCGCCCCTGCTGCCAAGAGGCGGGCCTTTTTTATGGCGTGCTAGCAGAGGCAGCGTATCGAAAGAAGAGTGACGAGTGCGCGGCGATTCTTGCGGGCTAACGCTTACAGGCTAGCTCCCGCCGCCAAGGAACGCCTTCAGTCTCTCTGCTAAAGCGAGGCTCATGCCTCGCACCTGTGCGATGTCCTCCGCCGAAGCAGCTCGAACTCCTGCAACGCTGCCGAAGCGCTTGATAAGTTCGCGCCGTTTCTTCGGGCCGACGCCGGGCGCTTGATCGATCCTTGACGCGATAGCCGCCTTCGAACGCCGCTGGCGATGGTAAGTGATCGCGAACCGATGCGCCTCGTCGCGAATCCGCTGGACCAAGTAGAGGCCTTGGGACTGCCGTGGAAGAAGCACCGGCTCCGCCATCTGCGGCAAAAACACTTCTTCCTCTCGCTTCGCCAGTGAGCAGAGCGGGATATCGGTGATGCCAAGTTCAAGGAACGTCTCTTGCGCAGCTCCAAGATGCCCCTTGCCTCCATCGATAATCACCAGGCTCGGCGCGAAGCCAAACGACTCGCGTGTCCCCGCAATTCCACCAGATATCCCCACATAGTAGGGAGCGGGAGGCTCCGCAGCGATGCGCGCCGAGACGTGTCCGGTTGCGCCAGCGTTCGGCGCAGCCGCGGCGTAAGCGGCGGCCGCCTCACGGCGAGCCTCGCCGAGGCGTCGGAACCTCCGCCGCAGCATCTCGCGCATAGAGGCGTAGTCATCAACCCCATCAACCCCTTTAATCTGAAAGCGGCGGTAGTGGCCATTCTTGGGACGTCCGTTCTCGAACACGACCATGCTGCCCACAGAATGCGCGCCTTGGATATTCGATATGTCGTAGCACTCGATGCGGTCGGGCAGCGTCGGGAGCGTCAGGGCTTCCTGGAGCTCAACGAGCGCCTGCAGCACCTTGTCCGCTTCGTTGAGCCACTTGATCCGCCGCTGCGTCAAGGCTTCGCGAGCGTTCCCTGCAGCCATCTCCACCAACCGCCGGCGCGGCCCTCGCTGCGGACGAGTTACCGCCACCCGTCGACCACGTTTGCCGGCCAGCCACTGCTCGATCGCCGGGGCATTCTCCACCTCATGCTGTAGGAGCACGGCGGCCGGCACATCGGTGGAAGCCTCGTAGTACTGCTGCACGAAGTGCTCAAGCAAGAGCGGCTCTTCTTCCGCCTCCCCACCCTCCATAAGGAAGTGGTCGCGGTCAATCAACTTGCCGTGACGCACCTTGAAGAGCTCGACCCACGCCTCTCCCTTGTCGTAGGCAAGCGCGACGACGTCCGCGTCCTCCTGCCGATCGGAGACGACGCGCTGGCTCTGGGAGACCGATTCGATGGCCCTAATCTGGTCCCGTAGGATGGCGGCGCGCTCGAACTCCAAGCGCTCAGCCGCGTCGTTCATCTTGACCCGAATACTGCCTGCGACGGCTTCCGAGTCACCCTCCAGGAACTGCACGACCTCGCGGATAACCTCCAAGTACTCCCGGCGATCGACTGCGCCAATGCACGGGCCAACGCAACGGTGGATGTGGTATTCGAGGCAAGGGCGTTCGTCGTCGCCGGTGATGAGTTTCGTACACGAGCGATAAGGAAAGAGCTTCTTGAGCAAGTCCATCGTCTTGCGCACCGAGCTAGCGCTGGCGAACGGCCCGAAATACCGTGCGCCGTCGGCCAGGACACGCCGCGTGAAGTAGACCTGCGGAAACTCCTCCGACAGGTCTATTTTGATATAGGGATACGTCTTGTCGTCTTTCAGGCGAGCGTTATAGAAGGGTTTCCGCTGCTTAATCAGTAGGTTCTCGAGCAGCAGCGCCTCTTGGACTGTCTCAGTGACGATGAACTCGAAATCGGCGATGCGAAGCGCCATCGCCTGCACCTTCGGCTCTTTGCCGTATGGAGTTTGGAAGTACGAGCGGACACGGTTACGCAAGCTGGCGGCCTTGCCAACGTAGATAACGGCGTCCTTCGCGTCCTTCATGAGGTATACGCCGGGACTCGTCGGCAGCGCGCTCAAGCGATCAGCGAACGCTTTCGTTCGCGCCTCCTTACGCACAGGGGTGGTCATCGCCTTAGCAGTGTAACGCTTTGCGCCGCCAGAGAAAGGAGAGGGCGCACAGCCTTTAGAATGCTAAGCGCCGCCTAGGCCGCCAGGAAGCGGAGCCTTATGCGCCAAGATCGGTCGCCAGCTTGAGATAGGCGAGGACTCCGCCGATGATGGCGGTGATGATCCCGATCAATGCCAGTTCGCGGCGCAAGCCACCCGCAGGCGCCAGACCCGAGGCTTGGGGCGATGCCCTTCGCTGCACGAGCGGTGTAGCAGGAGTCGGGCGCCGACGTTCGGGCTGCGGCGAGGCGGTTCGCGAAGAGGATGCAGCGGCAAGCGTCGCCGAATCGGCAGTCGCGGCTTCTGCTGCGTCGACGTCAGGCGCCTCGAGGGAGTCGTCCTCCGCAGGGGCAGGCGGAGTGAGAACGGCCCCGGGTATCGATGGGCCTGTCGACCGAGCCTTGCGTTTCGCGCGTTCCCTAGCCCTCGCTTGGCTGGCCGCTGCTCTGTTCCCGGCTTTCTTGTTCGCCATTGCCTTCTTCTGTCTCTCCCGCGCTCAAGCCGCCAACCGCGCGGCCTCAACAACGAGGTCGGCGGTGTGGTCGATATGCAACAAATCTGTGTTCAGCACGATATGGTAATACTGCGGGTCTTCGGGATCTACATTGAAGAAGCGACGGTAGTGCGCGAGACGGGCGCGCGCATTCTCAGTCACGTTCCGCTCAGCCTCGATTTCGTTCAGTCCCTCGCGCTCCATAATACGCGCTACACGCCCGGGGAGGCTAGAGACGAGCCCTACGTGCAAGGCTCCGGGAGTGTCTCTGAGGATGATGTTGGCGCCTCGTCCGGCAATCACTACATTCCCCGACGCAGCAATCTCTTGGATGACCTCCGTCGTGACCCTGAGCAGATTCTCGTCAGAGAGCGTTGCGTCAGGCCCCAGCTCCTCGCGCGGGAAGTCGCGGTACTCACGCACAAGCAGCGCGTCGAGCCCGCCGCCGAAGTAAGGGTCGGCGCCGCCGCCCGCGAGGGCGGAGCGTTCGAGCACAGTCTTAACGAAGCCTGCGATGCGGTCGCCCAGGCGGGGAGGGCGTTCGGTGCGCTCGGCAACTGCCGCTACGGTTGCGCCAATCTTCTTCGCGGCCTCGGCAAGGATCATCCGATCGATGTAGTCGATGCCAAGCTTACGGGCGACTTCGCTTCCTACTTCAATGGCGCCGCTGCCAACGAGGCCTGTAACGGTGATGATGGGCATTCCGTGGCTTCTCCTCTTCGCCATCTTTCTTACTCGGGGGCCTCGCGCGATCCATCGCGTTCACCATCTCAATCATACATGCGTCGTCGCTGTCGCCGGCAGGCGCTGCGAACCACGCGTCGAGAATCTCCTCGGCGACATCGGGAGAGGTTGAGCGCAGGCTCATAACAAGCACGTTGGCGTCGTTCCAGCGGCGCGCGCCATCCGCCGTCTGCGCGTCGGCGCAGAGCGCGGCTCGGACGCCCGGCGCCTTGTTGGCGGCGATAGCGACCCCTGTTCCCGTGAAACAGAAGAGAACGCCCTGATCGCATTCGCCACAAGCCACAGCCTCGCCGACCTTACGGCCTACCGACGGCCAGCGAGCATCATCTCCATCTGCGAGCGCGCCAAACAGGCGCACTTCGTGTCCACGCCTACGCAGGTCGTTGGCGACATGATCGGGAAGCGGGGTCGCCTCATCGCTGCCAACAGCTATTCTCATTGCACGCAAACTCGCTATGCCCGGGGATGCGATCGCTCGAACGTCTCGCGGACCTGGTTGTCGGTCAAGTGCGTATAGACCTGAGTCGTTGAGATGTTAGCATGGCCGAGGAGTTCTTGAACGTGCCGCAACGGAGCCCCGCCGTGGAGCAGATGCGTGGCGAAGCTGTGGCGGAGCGTGTGCGGCGATAGGCCACTACGGATGTCCGCGCGCTTCGCCGCCTGCTTCAGAATGAGCCAGTACCCTTGGCGTGTCATAGGACCGCCTCTGGCGTTGAGAAAAAGCGCTGTCTCCACAGCGCCGCGACGACGCGATCTCGCCAGCAGCAGAGGACGCACGTCGCGAGCGTAGGCTAGCAACTGACGCGCAATGCCGGGGTAGACCGGGGCGAGACGCTCTTTCGCTCCCTTGCCGAGAACGCGCACCCACCCTGCATCGAGACTCAGCGCAGAGACCTGTAGTCCTTGCGGCCCGGCCACTTCTGATACCCGGAGACCTGCGGCGTACGTGAGCTCGAGCATCACGCGGTCGCGTACGCCTTCGGGAGCGGGACGTTCGCCAGCTGCGGTGAGCAAGCGGGCGACCTCTTGCACGGTGAGCACATCAGGCAGCGACCGAGCAGGTCGGCGAGACTGTAGACGCTCCGCAGGGTTCGCGTCGATGACTTCTTCCTCGAGCAGGAATCGAAAGAATGAACGGGCAGCCGCCGTCTTGCGCGCGAGGCTGATCTCCGAATAGCCACCCTTAGCAAGCGCGAGCCGGGCCTCTTCGATTTCGCGCTGCGACACTTGGTCCCATCGGATGCAGGAGCGGCCGCCCGACAGTAGCTCCTGCAGCTGAGTCAGATCCGCGCGGTAGGCGGCGACGGTGTTCGCCGAGAGGCCACGTTCGGCGCGCAGATGGCTAAGGAACGATTCGATATCTGGGGCGGCCTCTCGAGGCGCGCGTCGCCTCGTGTCGCGGTCCGTGGAAGCCTGGGAGCTTCGGGCAGCCATAGCCATCGTTCGGCTATTCTAGAGACGGCGATTGAGCCTGTGGCATGAGTTTGCCTTGCGAATGCAGTCGATTGGCCAGACAGGGCCCCTGATGACCATTGCGCTCGACCCCAACGCGTTCGGCCTACCTCTGCTGACATGGACAGCTCTGGGGACGATGGCCGGCGTGCTGGTTGGCTGCAGCCTCTTCCTGCGCCGAGCCAGCGACCTGGGCGCCGATCGGCGGACGCTGTATGGAATTGTGATCGCAGCGTTGCTTGGAGGGTTGCTCGGGGCACGGCTGCTCCACATCGCCGATTACTGGGATTTCTACGCCAGGGCTCCGTTCCAGGCTCTGTACCTGTGGAACGGGGGGCTGTCGCTATGGGGTGGAGCGCTGGGAGGACTCGCGGCGGGGCTGTGCGCCGCACGGCGACAGGGACTCCCGCTGCCCGAGACGTCCGCGGCGGCTACGGTTCCGGCCCTCGTCGGACTGGCGATCGGCCGGGCTGGCGACCTCCTGGCGGGCGAGCGCGCAGCTACTGGCTCAATGGCGCCATGGGCCGTGGTTTACGCCAACGAGAGCACCGAGGCGTACGCAGGGGGCGCAAGCGTCCACCCCGTGGCTCTGTACGAACTGATGCTGGATCTTGCGATAGCCGCCGCTGTGACATCGTGGAGTCGCCGCCTACCCAGCGGCGCTGTGATGCTTGCAGCCTTGGCGGCGTGGGCCGGGGGACGGTTCCTCATCGCGTTTGTGCGGCTCGATCCGGCGCACCTAGGGCTGCAGCAGACCCAGTGGGTTGGCCTAGTCATGCTCGCGGGGATCAGCATAGCCGCACTTCGCTCCCGCAAGAGGCAGAGGAGATAACGGCAGGACCTAGCACCCCTTTAGTTCATTGTTCACGCTCTTCACCACAGGGAGTCCCGCCGAAGGCGCGTTCTCTTCAGGCGCCAGGCTTGCGCTCACGGGGGCGGGAGACGCGGCTCAAACGGCCCGCGCTTGCGCCATGCGGTCGCGCGAGTCGAAACCGCCCTCCAGAATGCCAAAGATGAGTCCCCACGTTCCTTGGCGCCACACCAGGCAAGGCACTTGGTGGTTGCCGTCCTGACTGCGCCAGACCGTGCCGGGGAAAACAAGCGAGTAGCGCTGGAATTCCTCCGGGAGTTGCTCTTGCCGGTCGAGCGTGTATTCAGCGTGACGCTGGCCTAAGAGACCGGGAGTTCCCATAATCAGCTCGACCATCGGCTCACCGATAAGCTCCTCCATTCCCTCTGCGAATGGAGCCATGTCGATGTCGGCGACAGAGATGACCTCGGGGTCAATCGCGTCGCGCACCAGCTCCCAGCCGTCGTCCGCCTTATCGTTCTTGAGCGGACCGATTCCGCCCACAGCGGAGAGCACGCCAAGCGCCCTGCGCAGCCCTGCTGAGTCGATCGTCCAGCCGCGAGCCGTAGCCTCGTCGATGTCTCTGGGAAGGGCGGCGACAACCGCCGCCGCAAATTCCGCGTACCAGTCGGGAACCTCTGTCATCGCATCTCCTCGAACAGCTGAATCATGTCCGAGTATCCGCTTTGCCGCACTCGCCGCGCAACTGCTGCTCGATCCGAACTCGCGCCCGCCCGAGGTGCGCAGGCAGTGAGCCAAACGAGCAGTTCGGACTCGCGACGGAGTATGATTCCGTCGCGAGGACACAAGGAACCGCATGGAGGCAAGGCCGCATGGAACAGCACAGCGTTTACGACGTCATCGTGATGGGAGGAGGCTCCGCTGGATGCGTTGCGGCAGCGCGGCTGTCGGAAGACCCCAAGCGGCGGGTGCTGCTGCTCGAGGCTGGCCCGGACCCGGATCCCCTTCCGTTCATCATTGCGGATGGCACAAGCAGCAACCGCCCAATCCTCGAGTCGGACTACGTGATTATGTACCCGACGAAGCGCAAGATCGACGGGAGCGAGTACTACCCCATCAGCGGCCGCGTACTAGGAGGCGGCTCGTCTGTGAATATGATGGGCGTCGTCCGACCTACACAGCACGACCTCGACCTATGGGAATCGCTCGGCAACCCCGGCTGGTCGTACGAGGACTGCCTTCCGGCGCTGAAACGCATCGAGAACGATATTGACTACCCCGACGCGCCGCATCACGGCAACGCTGGGCCTCTTACGGTTAAGCGCCGGCTGTCGTTCGACAAGCTAGACCCGCCGCAAGAGGCATTTCTGAGGCGCGCACAGGCCTTGGGATACCCGCTGCTGCCCGACCGGAACGTTCCGAACCCGTTCGGAATTTCCCGAGGCGCCTCGAACGTGAAGGACGGCAAACGGCAATCGACGGCCGTCGCCTATCTGGCTCCGGCGCGTTCACGGCCAAACCTCACAGTGATTGCCGAGGCTATGGTCGTGGGTCTCAAAATGGACGGATCGCGCATTGCAGAAGTCGAGTACCGCAGAGGAAGCGAGGCGCGGACCGCGGCAGCGGACACGTTCGTGCTGAGCTCCGGGGTCTACCACAGCCCGCAGACGCTGATGCTGTCGGGCATCGGCAACCCGGAAGACCTGGAGCCGCTCGGCATCAAGGTTGTGCATGAGCTCAAGGGAATCGGAAGGAATTACCAAGACCACGCGGCAGTGAACATGGTGTTCGAGAGCGCGTCAGACTTTATACCCGATTGGGTAGTCTCAGGCTTCCAACTCATCTACAAGAGCGATCCCGGACTGCCGAACGGCGACTTTCACTTGTATATGCGGGCTCCAGTGGTGGTCGAGGGACTGAAGCCGCTTATGCCTTTCGCCGCCAATCTCATCGAACAGAAGTCGCGGGGACGCGTTTTCATTACATCCACCGACCCCAGCGAGTTGCCAACAATCGACGACGGCCTGCTGCAGCACCCAGACGACACGAAGGCGGTGCGCACGGCGATGGAGTTCATTCAGGGCTTCGTGGACGATGACCTTATGCGGCCTTACTTCGGCACTCTCGTGCAGCCAGGGCCGGAGGAGGACTGGCTCGAGTACGCGCAGTCGACCTACGACTGCTACCACCACGGGGTGGGCACGTGCATGATGGGGCCGGCGTCGAACGAGATGGCTGTGGTGGACAGCCGCCTGAAGATGCACGGGATGGACAACCTCTTCGTAGCCGACGCCTCGATTATGCCTACAGTCACCCACGCCAACACCAACGTAACGTCGATTATGATTGGCGAGCGGCTATCGGACTTTATTGGAGAGGCTGGCCGGTAGGCGCAGCGGCGCCTGAGAGCATCGCGGGAGTAGACAGACTCTCAGTTGAGGAGCGAGGGATGCAACCGCAGCAGTTCTACGACATCATCATTATGGGCGGGGGTTCAGCTGGGTGCGTAGCCGCGACGCGGCTCTCGGAAGACCCGAAGCGACGGGTGCTGCTGCTGGAAGCGGGCCCCGACCCGCAGCCGCTCCCTGACATCATCGCAGACGGGCAGGGGAGCAATCGCCCTATCCTCGAATCCGACTACGTGGTGATGTATCCCACGAAAAGAAAAATCGACGGGAGCGAGTACTTCCCGCTTAGCGGGCGCATTCTGGGCGGCGGGTCGTCGGTCAATATGATGGGCGTCTCACGTCCAACGCAGCCCGACCTGGACCGGTGGGAGGCTCTCGGCAATCGCGGCTGGTCGTACGAGGACTGCTTGCCCGTGCTGAAGCGGATCGAGACGGACGAGGACTACCCCGATGCGCCGCACCATGGCAACGCCGGGCCTCTTACGGTCAAGCGCAAGCTCTCGCTCGAAGACGGCGAGTTAGCGCCGCCTATGCAAGCGTTCGTCGACCGCGCGGCAAGCTTGGGCTTCCCCATTATGCCCGACGGCAACGTGCCGACCCGGTTCGGCCTATCGCCCTCAGCCTCGAACGTGAAGGACGGCGTCCGGCAGTCAACTGCCGTCGCCTACATCGGGATGGCGCGCCAGCGGCCAAATCTGACGATTATCGCCGATGCCCGCGTGGTCGAGATCAAAACGGAGGGCTCACGTGTAACCGAGGCTTGTTATGAGCGGAACGGGCAGCTGTATTCAGCATCCGCCGACACGTTTGTGCTCAGCGCAGGCACGTATCACAGCCCACAGGCGCTGATGCTCTCCGGCGTTGGCCCTGCCGACGAGCTGGAGCGGCACGGAATCAAAGTCGTGCATCAGCTGGAGGGGGTAGGCAGGAACTATCAGGACCACGCCGCCGTGAACATGACGTTCGAGGGCATGGGCGAGTTTTCGCCGGACTGGGTCGTCGCCGGGTTCCAGCTAGTGTACAAGACCGATCCGCGTCTGCCTGTGGGGAACTTCCATATCTACATGCGCGCTCCCGTAGGAGTCGAGGGGCTCAAGCCTATGATGCCGGTGGCGATGAACCTCGTGGAACAGAAGTCGCGCGGACGGCTCCACTTGGCCTCAACCGACCCTCGCGATCTGCCTATCGTGGACGACGGAATGCTGCAGCACCCGGACGATGTCGCAGACATGCTGAACGCTATGCACTTCGTCTACGACTTCATGCAGCACGACCTGATGCGCCCGTACTACGGCCGGCTACTGCTCCCCGGAGAGAATGACGACTGGGCAGAGTTCGCGCAGTCGACCTACGACAGCCATCACCACGGCTCGGGCACATGCATGATGGGCCCCGCGTCCGACCCGATGGCGGTTGTGGACAACCGGCTACGAATGCACGGAATCGACAACCTGTACGTGGCCGACGCATCAATCATACCCACGGTTCCGCATGCCGCGACGAACGTGACGTGCATCATGATCGGCGAGCGGCTGTCGGACTTCGTCCGTGAGGACGGGCGTTAGGGTTCAAACGAGGTTCTTCACAAAGGGCTCTTGGGCACTTCGCTGCGAACCAGCCTGCGCAGCGGAGCTCACATCGATTGCAAGCGGAAGTCCAAGCGCGGACTATGCCCCGCTACCCGTGAAGGATGGCGCGGGCATCCCAGCCCATTCGTTTTCGACGCAGCTGGCGCTACTTGCCGGAGGCAGGAGAGGTGTTGCGAGTACGTTTCGGGCTGTTGTTGAAGCCGATGTTGTCCTCGAAGGGACGAAACTCGCGTTCAGCGTGGCAGTACTTGCACTCGCCTGTCATGGTTACGCTCGGCGCGCCAAGCATCCAGTGATGCGCGCCTGTGGGGGATAGCCCACACGCGCCCTGGTTCGGTGTTCTCTTCATCTCGGCTTTCGTCGGCATATTGCTATCCTTCACTCGCCCGCCAAGCTTCAAAAACCCGCCTAGAGGAAGACAAATACAGTATACACGGAATTTATGCGTAGGGTTAGCCCCCCCCCCCTCCTGTCATTTTGCCTTGTCGCAGGGAGACTCGGATATACGGAGTGGGCTGGTGGTGGAGATGGGGGAGAGTCGAACTCCCCGTCCAGAAGACGCTCGGCGCAGATGTGCTACAGGTTTATCCGGTGTTTGTTAGGTGAGAAGGGCGGGCCCGCCGGCAGGCCGCCCCGCCACCTGCCGCAAGTCTTAGGCGACCCCCAGCGGCGTCGGGATCGCAGCTCCCCGGCTATATATCGCCCTCGGAAGCCGTCGGGGCGGGCCCCCGGGACGTGACCACGTTGCTTACGCGGCCAGAGCGACTGGTTCGTCGGCAGTTGATTGGCACCGTCTGATTAGCGAGTAGGCGGCGAACTCGACCTGCAATCTTGCCAAGCTGATCCCCTGTCGAAACCACGCATCCCCACAGAGAGAACAACAGGGGCAGTATAGCACCGCACAGCCAACTCTCTCCAGCGAGGCGAGAGGGCCGTTGGTTAGTCAATCTCCCTGCGGATTGCCCGAGCAATCTCGCGTTCGGTCTCGCGCCGAATAATGGCCTGACGCTTGTCGTATCGGCGGCGGCCCTTAGCGAGGGCGACTTCGACCTTGGCGTAGTGTCCCTTGATGTAGACGCGCAAGGGAACTATCGTGAGGCCTTTCTCTCCTGCGGCCTGCCCGAGCGCGCGGACCTCTTTGGCGTGCAGCAGGAGCTTTCGGGAACGCGTGGGCTCATGCCCCCATGGCCCAGCGGACTCCCAGGCGGCAATGTGGAGATTGTGCAGCCACATTTCCCGCCCCCGTGCCTGAGCGTAGGCGTCGCGGATGTTGACGCGGCCGGCGCGCACGGACTTGATCTCCGTGCCAGTGAGAGCGATGCCAGCCTCGATACGGTCGAGTATGTCGTAGTCGAACCGCGCGCGACGGTTGTCGGCGACAACACGGAAGTAGGGCTGGCCAGTCGCTGACGGCGCAACAGGTTCCTGCTGCTTCTTCTTGCTGCGCTTCGCCGCCATATCAGCTTCCCAGCATCCGCTCGAGTTCAGCGACGGCAGCGTTGAGCTGCTCGTCAACAGGCGGAGAACCGGACGCCTGGGGCTCAAGGCTGCACAGCCTGTCGAGCGCATCAACAAGGCGATCCTGGCCACCGAGCGAATCGGATTCGCTCGAGTAGGCGCTGCAGAGCGACCGACTAATCTCGCCGATACGAGCCAGCGTCTGAACGTCCAGCGTATCGCCGACGATGATGTCTGGCTCGAGACCTTCGCCCTCTATCTCGCGACCATCGGGGGTAAGCCAGCGAGCAATCGTCACATAGAACCCTGCGCCGGACTCCAAGCTGTAAAGCAAGTTGACGGAGCCTTTGCCGTAGGTGCGCGTGCCGACGACGACAGCCCTGCCGTGGTCTTGCAGTGCGCCCACGACAATCTCCGAGGCCGACGCGCTGAAACCGTTCACTATAACGACCAGCGGCATATCGTAGGCGATTCCTCCACCGGAGACGCTCTCTACGGTTTCGTTCCCCGCAGCGTCGACCCATCGCACGACTTCGCCGCCACGAACGAACTCGGAGACGACAGCGACGGCAGGGGCGACGATGCCGCCGCCATTGTTTCGAATGTCCAGAATGATGCCCTCTGCGCCGCGCTCGCGAATGTCGCTGATTGCGCTGCGGAAGGTCGCGGCGGTTGTCGCGTCAAACCCAGCGACCTGTATGTAGCCGATGTTGGACGTCTGCATACGAGCCAGCACGGAGCTCAAACTGATGGTGTCTCTGAGAATCTCGACATCAAGCGGGAGCGAGGCGCCAGCTCGTGAGACGGTGAGCACCACCGGCGTGTTCTTGGGACCGCGGATAAGCGCGACGGTCTCCTCGAGGGTAAGTCCATGGACCAGCTGGTCATCGACGGCAAGTATGATGTCGCCGGGGAGGATATTGGCGCGTTCTGCAGGCGAACCAGGCAGGGGGCCGAGGATAACGATGTGGCCATCCTGATAGGCGACGCTTGCGCCTATGCCTTCGAAGTCCTCAACCCGGCCCTCGAGTTCATCCAAGAATGCCCTGTGACGGTCGGGCGGCAGATAGGCGGTGTACGGGTCATCGACATAGTCGATGATGCCCTGGATAGCGGCCTGACGAAGCAGATCGTCCGAGAGAGAGTCGCGTCGAATGAAATCGGATTGGAGTAACTGGATAATCTCATCGAGGTCGCTTGTGCCGCTGCCAGAGTCGCCGAGAAGGTCGTCGCTGAGCGTCAGCAGCAGGAGCGCCGAAATGACGCCCACGACCCCGACGGAAAGGAAAAGGAGAACTTTGCCGTACCGCATAGGATTCTGCGCCGGAAGGGAAGAGGGCTGCAGCAGTGGGCGCTCCACGCTGCACCGCAACTCTCTCGGACTCTAGTATAGCGGGGAGAGCCGTGAGACGGCAGTTCAGCCGGAGGTCGGACAGGTAGGGAACACGGGGCTGGTTCATATGCCAAGAGCTTGAACCGTTAGTTTACATAACATCAATAGTGCGACATTTCAATTAGAAGCATCCTGAGCCTAGTAGAGTGCGCTCTGACGGCGTCAGCCGACACAAACCTCACCCTCGACGCTAACAACGCGCTCTAGCGGCTGAACATAAAGCCAAGGCTCATCTACCACATCGTAGAGTGCGCTCTGACGGCGTCAGTCGACACAAACCTCAACTTTGACGCTAGCAACGCCCCCTCGACGCTAGCAACGCCCCCTCTAACGGGCTGGCATAAAGCCAAGCGCGTCGTTGCCCTCGTCCAGCGGTCCTCTGTAGTACCAGCCGCCGTCGGGGCTCTCTTTCCTGGCTTTCAGCTCGTAGAAGTCAAGATACACCGTTTCGCCGCCCTCGCACTCCACGACGACGTTATGCCCCTCGTACTCAATCACGCGAAGCGGACGGCGCTCAAAAACGTTGCCGGGGCCAACTTTAAGCTTGAAAACAGGTTCGAGAATAAGCGCGGCGCGGGTGGTCTGCCTGCGCTCTCCGTCTGCGATGGCGAAGCCGTCTTCCTCGCAACTGAAGAAAGGAATCTCGGGTAGTTCAAAAATCTCGTCCGGCATCCCGGCTTCACCTCGGTTGTGACTAGGCTCCTATTGTAGTGAATTGCGCACTGACGTCATCACGATCTCGGGGGTCTACTGCCGTCGACTGCCAGTATCGATTGCCCTTTCGACAGCGGTGAGCAACTCGCGCAGCCCGAGGCCGCTAACGGCCGAGGTGAGCATTGTAGTCGCGGCGGCAGCGTCGTCGATTAAGCTAGATGAGGCGCTGGCCCCGAGCAAGTCAGCCTTGTTGAGCGCAAGCACGCGCGGCTTGTCGGCAAGGCCAAGCTCCTGAAGAAGCAGCTCAACCACCGCAGCCTGTTCGCCAGCGTTCGGGTGAGAGATGTCGACTACGTGGACGAGCGCAGAAGCTTCTTCCACCTCCTCCAGTGTCGCGCGAAAGGCGGCGACAAGCGTCGTCGGCAGCTTCTGAATAAACCCCACGGTGTCGGTGAACAGCGCCGCCCGGCCGCTGGGAAGACGCACTCTGCGCGTAACCGGATCGAGAGTCGAGAAGAGCTGGTCGCGGGCGACAACGCCGGCAGAGGAGATAGCGTTCATTAGGCTGCTCTTACCGGCGTTGGTGTAGCCAACGAGCGAGACGATAGGCACGCCGCTCTTCAGGCGCTGGCTGCGATGACGGGCGCGATGGCGGCGCACTCTCTCGAGTTCGGACTTCATCCGCGTGATCCGAAGGCCAATGAGACGCCGGTCGGTCTCAATCTGCGTTTCACCGGGTCCGCGCGCGCCAATGCCGCCGCCTAGGCGTTCGAGGTGGCTCCACTGCCCGGCGAGGCGCGGGAGGAGGTACTCGGCCTGCGCTAGCTCCACTTGCAGGCGGCCCTCGCGTGTCCGCGCCCGACGCGCAAACACATCGAGGATGAGCGCAGTGCGATCGATAACCTTCACACGCTCTCCAAACCCGCGTTCGAGATTCCGTTGCTGGATGGGCGTGAGTTCGTCATCGCAGATGATCGTGTCGAACTCCGCAGCCTGGCGGAGCAGCTTTAACTCCTCGAGCTTGCCCTTTCCGACATAGGCTGCGGTCGGCGCCTCAAGGGTCTGTGTAACGGCGCCAATCACCTCTGCGCCAGCGGATCCTGCGAGCTGGGCGAGCTCGCCCAGCGAGTCGCTGAGAGGCCAATGGGAGCGGCGCGTCTTGATGTCGACGCCAACGAGCAGAGCCTGCTCGTGCCGCTGGGCGGTAGCGATGGTTGCTCTTCCGCGTGCTATCTGCGCTTACTCCATGAAAGCGCAGCCGGTTGACGCGCATTGGCCGACGATATCGGCATAGTGTACTGCCCTACCCCACAGGCTTCTCAGGAATCCGCCAGCCTTCGAGACGCCGCAATCCCTCCTCCAAACGATCGTCCGGCGTGGTAAGAGAGAGGCGGATGTAGCCCTCGCCGGCCTCGCCGTAGCCTCGCCCGGGCGTAACAACCACTGCGTGCTTGTCGAGAAGCTCAGTAGCCAGCTGCGCGGAAGTCCAACCGTCGGGGCACCTAGCCCATACATAGAAGCCGGATTTGGGCCGATTGACTGCAAGGCCGGTCGCCATAAGGGCGTCGACCATGCGGTCGCGGCGACGGCGATAGATTTCGTTGTTCGTCGCTTGCCATTCCAGCGTCGTGTTATCGAGCGCCTCGATGCCCATAAATTGCACCGCTTGCGGAATGCCGGAGTCGAGGTTCGATTTCACGCGAACAAGGGCGTCGATAAGCCCACGGTTGCCAACAGCCATCCCGATACGCCAGCCCGTCATATTGTAGGTCTTCGAGAGCGAGTGAAATTCGACGCCGACATCCATCGCGCCGGGCGTTTGCAAAAAGCTTGGCGCCTCGTAGCCGTCGAACGTTACTTCCGAGTAGCAGGCATCGTGGCAGACGGCGATATCGTATTCCTTTGCGAACGCGACTACCTCCTTGAACAGTTCCGGCGTCGCGAGCCCTCCCGTGGGGTTATTAGGGTAGTTAATCCATAGCGCCTTCGCCCTCCGAGCGATATCTTCCGGAATGAGCGAGAGGTCGGGCCTGAAGCCATTCTCTTCAAGGAGCGGCATCGCGTGAGAGACGCCGCCTGCGAACATCGTTCCGACCGAGTAGACCGGATAAGCAGGATCAGGCACAAGAGCCACGTCCCCGGGATCAATGAGGCAAAGCGCCATATGGCCGATGCCCTCTTTCGCGCCGATGAGCGGGACAATCTCCTTGTCGTCGAGCTCGACGACAAACCGCCGGGCATACCATCGCCCGATGGCGCGCCGCAATTCTGGAAGTCCGTCGGACTCCGGGTAGCGATGGTTGGGCGGATCGTCGGCGGTGGTCTTCAGAGCACTGAGGATGTGGCTAGGAGTGGGGATGTCGGGATCGCCTATGCCGAAACTGATGACATCGACCCCCAAGGCGCGCTTCTCCGCAATCTTCCGGCTAATTTCCAGGAAGAGATACGGCGGAAGCTGATCGAGCCTATCGGCAAGCTGCATATGTACGTGTCCTCCGGGTTGGAAGATTACGAGCACCTGGATTATACAGAGGCAGGAGGTTTCCCTTTCCCCCAGCGGAGTCAGTAGGCGCGCCCACCTGACCCCTCTGCCGCCGCAGTTGCTCTCTGCGCCAATCCTCGAACGCAGGGATCAAAGCGCTGTTCGACGCGCTTTTGAAGGCTCTCCCCGTCACAAGGCTCGTCAGTTCGGGTGGAAGCGGCGGCCCTTCTCCACCCCAATAGACAAACTCATCGCCGATAAGCACATATCCGCCTCTGACGTCCCTGCGGATGTCTCTTCCCCCGTGGCACAGCGATTCCTCTTGAATCCAATGTCCGTCGTCGCTCCTGTGGTAGATGTTGTCGCCAAGGGATCTTGGCCATTCGTCTACACCGTTGGGCCGCTTAAGGAGGAAGCGGGAATCGCGCCAGTACTCCTCGAACGACAACTTCTCGGACACGCGCATAACGTACACGACGTGGTTCCCTGACTTTTTCGGGCCAATGCCGACAATGTAGTCGCCCGCTTGGGCCCTTCGGCGTATCTGAGGCTTGCAGCAGGCAAGGGTGCAGTATCCGAAGAAAGGGTTCGGCGCGAAACCCCGATCAGTCGCAACTATGTACGAGTACAGCGTGGGCATCGACGTTCACTCCGCCGGTCCTTCTTCCAGTAGAGCCGCGTCGTGTTCGCCTGAGTTCTCGGCGATCCATGCGCGGAGCGCGGCGGCGCGTCTCGCCTGTTCGGGAACGCTCGTGTCGAGGACGCAGCGGCAGGCGCGGGTGTACGAGCCGATGACGCTGAGCTCTGACCGAACGGCCGGCCACTGCCAGGACGCGCCGTTCTTGTCGCGGAACATCGCCTCGCATAGCGCTCGCGTCACGGGCACGGCGCGCTCGAATCGTCGAGAGCGGTTAGAGCCTGCAAACACCCAGAAGCCGTCCCACGTCCCCGTGCATTGCGCACGGATGACGTGAGCGTTGCGGGCAATGCGCTCCGCGGCTTCCTTCACCGGAGGCTCGGTGATATTCGCATAGACGGCGTCAACGCGGAAACCGCCTATGAGGTAGAACCCGAACTGACGCGCACGTTCTCCGCCCGTCCACCGCTCGAGCCTCGCGAGGAACAACAGCGCGTCGCCAGCCGCCGTATGCCTGAGGTTCGCGGCGCGCCCTCCCCTGCCTACGCCGTCGCCATACGTGAGCGTCTCGAATTCCGGGTCGTTGTGACAAGCGTGGTCCCACCGCGCGGCGGGGATGTAGCGAAGCACGTCGACGCTCCCATCATAGTGAGAGCGCAGGTCGCGGTAGCGGACGGCGCCGTCGGCTACATTCAGCCGATTGTCTTCAGCGATAGGAACGAACTCGAACCTGCCGTCGCCGAACAGAGGGCTGGCGAAGCCGTCGCTAGCGTTCGTCCCTACGTTGACGAGGTAAATCCGCACTACTCCGGCCACTCGCCCGAAAAGACTTCCACCGCGTCGCCGTCCATATATACGCTCCCGGCGCCGGTCCATACGATGCCAAGCTCGCCGCCGGGAACCTCGACGCGGACAGCATCGTCGACGTAGCCGTGGAGGCGAGCTGCGACGACTACTGCGCTCGCGCCTGTCCCGCAAGCAAGCGTCAGCCCGGAGCCTCGCTCCCACGTCCGCGTGACGATATGCCCGCGGTCGACGATGTTGACAATGTGAAAGTTGACGCGGGCAGGAAACGCCTCGTTGCGCTCCATCAGAGGCCCGATCCGATCGAGCGGCGTCTCATTAACGGATTCGTCGATGAACGCGGCCACGTGCGGGTTCCCCATCGACACCGCGGTGAGCGCGAACGTTGCGCCGTCCACCGTTACAGGAGCATCGAAGACGAGGTCGGCGGCGGACAGACCCATCTCCGAGACAATATCCATATCAAGCTCCGCGTAGTCGCTCGGGCCTACCCGGGAGGGCACAACGGGCACGTCGGCTGAGCAGAGAATAGGGGAGCCCATATCAACACGGGCGCCGACGACGCGGCCGCCTTGCCAGCGAGGAACGATAGCAAGGACGCCAGCGCCTGTTTCGACGTCGAGCGATCGGGGGCGCGCCGGGATGATCTCGCGTTCGAGGACGTACTTGGCGAAGCAGCGAATGCCGTTTCCGCACATCTCTCCCTCGGAGCCGTCGGCGTTGAACATACGCATACGAATGGCGGCTTGGTCGGAGGAATCGGCGACGATTAGCCCATCGGCGCCGACACCGAAGTGGCGATCGGAGATGCGCACGGCGAGCTCAACCCAGTTGCGTTCGGAGCCTCTTCCGTCGACGAACACGTAGTCGTTCCCTGCGCCCTGGAGCTTCGAGAACTGCATCGGCTTCCTCCTCTCCTCCGCAGAGATAATAGTAGCGCTCCCTTTGCCTCCTCTCATCTGCCGCGTGCTTACTCGCTTCGTCCGGAAGGCTAGCCAAGGGTGTACGATAGAGATGCCTTGCGTAGGAACAGCAGGATGCGTTAGGCGGGAACGGTGACAGTCACTAGTCTCGACGCGCTCATCATCGTCGACGTGCAGAACGACTTCTGCCCAGGAGGCTCGCTGGCCGTTGCGTCGGGCGAGGCGGTGGCGCAGAAGATGTCCGCTGTAGGGAAGGCGTTCGCCGACCGAGGCGCCAGGATTTTCGCCACGCAGGACTGGCACCCCGCCGGGCACTCATCGTTCGCGGCTCAGGGCGGGCAATGGCCGGATCACTGCGTGCAGGGCTCTCGCGGCGCTGAGCTCCACCCTGCCCTTGTGCTGCCCGAGGGCGCCAGTATCATCCGCAAGGGCGCCAGCCCAGACACGGACGCCTACTCAGGGTTCATCGACTCCGACCTTGGTACGCAGCTGAAGGCAAATGGCATCGGCCGCGTGTACGTGGGCGGATTGGCGACTGACTACTGTGTGTTGAACACCGTTATCGACGCGCTCGCTAGAGGCTTCGAAACGCTCGTATTGACCGACGCAGTCGGCGCGGTCAACCTAGACCCTGGAGACGGTGAGCGCGCGTTGCACCTGATGGAAGTCAATGGTGCAACGCTGACGACCACGGCAAACGTGCTCACTGGGGCTTAGAGCCTAACTCTCGTTCGAGCAAATTCTGCGTAATCCCCCACTGGAGTTCATCGAGAGCCCAGGAACGCGCTACCGGATAACCGGCAGGCGCCCGCAACGCCTTGCAGTCGGCTGGGAGACGCGCAAGCTCCGACGCGGCGCGCTCGCGAGCTTCGTCGAGCGGCGAAGCCGGTCGCACTCTGCTCCCGCGCTCAATGGCCGTATCAAGGAGCGGCCTGCTGCCACCCGGCGGCGCATCTTCATACGCAAGGGCGATCAGGTCTGACTGCAAGACGCCGTCGCTGTTGATTCTTCGGTAGACCTGCTTGCGTCCGGCAAAGGTGATCTTGCCCGGGCTGAGCTTGAGGATCGGCTGCTCCGCGTACTCAACCAGCTTGTACACCCAATCGCACCACGGAGCATCGGCGGAGACCCCAAGCTTTGTGCCAACGCCGAACCCTACGATGGGAGCCCCTGCCCTCACGAGGTCGTCGATTTCGAATTCGTCGAGCCCGCCGCTCGCAACTATGCCCACGCTCTGCAAGCCGGCGTCGTCCAGCAACCTGCGGCACTCAAACGAGAGCCGCAGAAGATCTCCGCTGTCGATGCGGATGGCGCGCAGAGCGCGCCCTTGCTCCCGCAGCCGCTTGGCGGTCTCGACGGCATTTCGCGTCCCGCTCACAGTGTCGTAGGTGTCGACAAGGAGCGTTGCGCCGTCGGGAAAGGAGTCGGCGTACGCATCGAATGCTGCTGCCTCAGAGGGGAAAGCGGCGATGAACGAGTGCGCCATGGTGCCAGCCGGCGTGATGCCGTAGCGGGCGGCGGCGACGACGTTGCTGGTTCCGGCGACGCCGGCAATGTAGCTAGCCCGAGCGAGGCGATCGGCGGCCTCGCGCCCGTGGGCGCGGCGCGCGGCGAAATCAACGACGGAGCGCCCCTGTGCAGCATGCAGCACACGCGCAGCCTTGGTGGCGAACATCGTTTGCAAGTTGACTGCATTGATGACTGCAGTCTCGACCATCTGAGCCTCGATTATCGGAGCCGTCACCTCAAGCGCAGGCTCATCGGGGAAGAGGACTTCACCCTCGCGCATAGCTCGCGCCTCTCCGGTGAACCGCAGCGACGGGAGCCAGTCAAGGAACGCGGGATCGAACAGGTCTAGAGCGCGCAGCCCGGCAACATCGTTCTCGGTGAAGCGCAGCTCTTCGATGAAATCGAGCGCTTCCTCGATGCCAGCGAGCACGGCATAGCCGCGGTCAGGCGGGTGGCTGCGGAAGTAAAGGCTAAACGTCGCCGGAGCCGTGCAATCGTGCTGCCAGTAGGCTTGGGCCATGGTCAGCTCGTAGAGGTCGGTAAAGAGAGCTTGGCTCAGCCCCATCGATTGCATGCGACGATGCTACGGACTAGGTGCGGGAGGGGTCAACGCCCACGCTTCTGCCGAGCCGATGAAAGTCCACGTGTGCATTCCGGCTACACGCAGGGCGGACAGCGCGTGTCTGCGCCGGCGGCCTCGGCTCCCGGGCGTTACAAGTCAAGAAGCGGGGCGGCGAAGAGCTCTTCCATAGCGGGTTTGCGCGGGATGAAACCCTGCTCAAACGAGAAGTCGATCATCGTGTTGATCATCGTCTCGTTGCCTCTGACGCCATAGGTGAATGGGTCGGAGCCGAAGATCGAACGGGTCTGCGCCATGTATTGCGCCCCAAAAATCATATCGCTGGGCACGCGGCTGGAGAGTTCGGCATACCACGCCTCCTTAGCGGCGACGAACGCGGCGTAGAGGTTGAACGCGAGCCACGGGTGTTTCTCGTACACGTCTCCGCGGATGGCATAGCAGTGGTTAGCAGGTATGTAGCCATGAGCATCGAAAAAGCGCTTGCCCTCTGCAATGAAGTCCGGGAACAGAGGTTTCACGTTGGCGAATTCCTCGGGTCGAGGGCGGATGGTCGTGGAACGGTCTATCACGTTCTTTTCAGCGGAAAATGCCCTTCCGATAGGGGCTGCGTCGATCTCGCCGCGGACGAGCATCGTGGCGAGGCTCTTGTCTGTGGGGATGCGATTGAATTTGATGCCATCCATCGGCTTGAAGCCCGTGGCTCCGCCGTGACTTAGCTCCTCCGAACGCTCCATCCACCACTCGACGCTGAACTGATCAACGCCGAAGTCGTGCTGGAGAACGCCTCGCGTCCACAGAGATGCGGTCTGCTGGTACTCGCCGACGCCAATGCGCTTGCCGTAGAGATCGCTGGCCGTCTCGACGCCAGAGTCGACGTTGACGGAGAGCAGAGCGTGCATGAAGCGGCGCGAGGGGAACACAGGAACGCCAACCATCGGGTCGCCTTGGGATTTCGCGATGAGGAACGACGAGAAGGACATCTCGCAGACTTCGAATTCGTGGAACTTAAGCTGCCGCCAGAAGGTCTCCGAGGGGTCGGAATTAGTCCAGACGAGGTCGGCGCCCTCGACCCTAACTTCGCCATCAAGGAGCTTGCCGACACGCTCGTTGCGAGCCGATATGAAGCTGAGTTGGAGCCTGTCCGTCATAGTCTGCCTCCTCGCCCGCGCAGCGACGGGTTGCCGCGAACATACCCGCCGCTTGCGAGAGTGTCAACGTGGCGGGAGCGACCGGGCGGGCTCGCGCAGGAGCACGCTGTCACGGCGAATCCCCTCGCTTCACTCGCGAATCCTCCACCAACGAAGGAACGACAGCGGGCGCAACCGGCGCATCGAGTTGCCTTCTCGCGTCCCGCTGTCGTTCCCTCGCAGGCGGGAACCTCGTAACATCGCTCCAAAGCGCTCGGGACGCGTCGCGTTCCAGTCGTTCACTCCCAACGGGACATCGCTCGGGGCGTGCGCACCCCCAGCAGCTGGAGGTCAACGTGACAAACGAAGCAGACATCATCGTTGTTGGCGCAGGAAACGCGGCGCTCTGCGCAGCCATTGCAGCCCGCGAAGCCGGCAAGAGCGTCATCGCTCTCGAGAAGGCGCCGGAGCCGATGCGCGGCGGCAACACTTACTTCACCGGCGGAGCTATTCGGTTTGCGTACAAGGACCTAGACGACGTCGTGCAGCTCGTTCCAGACCTCTCAGAGGCGGAGCTCGCCGTTATGGAGGTCGGGTCGTACACGGAGGCCAAGTACTTCGATGACCTTATGCGAGTCACCGAAGGGCTCTCCGACCAAGAGATGGCCGACATGCTGGTGCGCCAGTCGTTCCCCACGATGCAGTGGATGCACGCGCAAGGCGTGCGGTTCGTGCCATCGTGGACGCACCAAGCGTTCAAGGTTGACGGCAAGTTCCGATTCTGGGGCGGGCTGTGTCTTCAGGCTGTTGGCGGAGGCAAGGGCCTCTCCGATCAACTGTTTGAAATCGCCATCGAGCGGGGCGTGGACGTTAGGTACGAGCACACGGCGATGCGCCTGAAACAAGATGAGGCGGGCCGGGTGAGCGGCGTCACAGTCCGCACGCCGAGCGGGCGTCAGACGCTAAACGCGAAAGCCGTCGTGCTGGCATGCGGGGGATTCGAGGCGAACCCGGAGATGCGGGCGCGGTATCTGGGCCCCGGCTGGGAACTGGCAAAGGTGCGCGGCGTGCGCTACAACACCGGCGATGGCCATCGTATGGCGTTCGAAATCGGGGCGCAGGCATTCGGGCACTACAGCGGTTGCCACGCGGTAGCGTGGGATCTGAACGCTCCGCCGTTCGGCAACCGCGCTATTACCGACCTCTACCAGAAGCACTCGTACCCGTTCGGTCTGATCGTCAACCACGAGGGCAAGCGATTCGTCGACGAGGGGGCAGACTTCCGAAACTACACCTACGCCAAGTACGGCAAGCAGATCCTCTTTCAGCCCGAGCGCGTCGCCTATCAGGTCTTCGACCAGAAGGCTCTGCATCTGCTACGCGATGAGTACCGCATCGAGCAGGTAACGAAAGCCGAGGCGGGCACAATCGAGGAACTGGCGAACCAGCTAGGCATCGACTCCGCCGCGCTTGCGCGAACGATCGCCGAGTATAACGCCGCGTGCGTCCCTGGCGACTACAACCCCACTGTGCTCGACGGCGTGCGCACGGAGGGGATAGAGCCCGCCAAGTCGAACTGGGCGCTGCCGGTGGACGCTCCGCCCTACGAGGCATACGCCGTGACCTGCGGGATCACATTCACGTTTGGCGGACTGCGCATCAATCGGCGCGCGCAGGTGATGGACACCACCGACAACCCAATCCAGGGCCTGTACGCCGCCGGAGAACTGGTGGGCGGGCTCTTCTACCACAACTACGCCGGGGGCGCGGGGCTGATGCAGGGATCGGTGTTCGGCAGAATCGCCGGAACCTCGGCAGCGGAAGAGGCTCGGTAACGCAGCGGTGCGGAGCAGCCGCTCTCACGTTCGCTCGCGCTGCGCTACTGATCATAGCGGAGAGACAGCCACGCCACGCTACTCCCATCCCTCGGGGTGCTGGTTGCGCCATCCGGCGCGAGACTCGTAGCGCCCTGCGGCGGCGATGACGCTGTTCTCGCAACCGACGCGGCCCAGGAAAAGAAGGCCCGTCGGCAATCCGCTGGCAAGGCCGTTTGGGACAGTGATAGCCGGCATGCCAAGCAGATTACCCACAGCGCCCATCACATCCGTCGCCTGCGAGCTAGGCATCTCCTTGTCTATCTCGGATGCGACGATCTGGCGCGAGGGCGCAACCAGGGCGTCGTAGCGCTCCATCGCGTCATCAACGGCTCGCGCCATAACGCCGCGTAGCCTGAGGGCGCGGAGATAGTCAACCGCAGGAATCGCGAATCGCGCCTGCCACATATAGGCGTCCTCGGGCGCAGTTAGCTCATCCGCCCTGCCCTCCCGCAGGAACTCCTCGAACGCGCTCGCCGCCTCCGCCCCTAGAATTGTCTGTCCTGCCGCGATATACGGCAGTTCAGGCAAAGCCGCTTCTTCGATGTCGGCGAACTCTCCAATCTCGACGAGCGAACGCTCGAAGTTCGCCTTCACTTCACCCGACACATGATCGAGCGTTGCGCGCACAACGCCGAGCTTAGGGCGACGCGAGGCAGTTTCCGGACGATACGTCCACGTCCCGCGGAGGGTAGTCGGGTCTTCAGGGTCCGCGCCGGCGATGGCGTCGAGCGCTAGGCCAGCGTCATCAGCAGTCAGAGCGAATAGGCCGAGCTTGTCGAGCGTCCAACAGAGCGCCATCGCGCCTCGACGGCTGACCCGCCCGTAGGTGGGACGGAGGCCGACAACACCGCAGAAGCCGGCAGGGCCGATGATCGATCCCCACGTCTCGGAGCCAATGGCGAACGGAACGAGGCCTGCCGCAACCGCAGCCCCCGAGCCGCTCGAAGATCCTCCCGTCCATCGTCTAACATCCCACGGATTCCGAGGCGTGCCGGTGAACGAGGCGTTGGGCTGACGATAGCCCATCCCGCCAGCCAGCTCGATCATTGCGAGCTTGGCGCAGAGCACGGCGCCCGCCTCCTGGAGCTTTCGCACGACCGCCGCATCGCGGTCGAACATGCGACCGGCGAATGGCGCAGCTCCCCAGCTCGTAGGGATGCCGTCCGACGTGGCGAGGAGGTCTTTCGCTCCGTACGGAATGCCGTGAAGAGGGCCGCGGTAGTCCCCGCGAACGATTTCAGTTTCGGCGCGTCTAGCCTCCCGCAGCGCTCGCTCACGCGTGACCGTAACGACAGCATTCAGCGCTGGACCGTGTCGCTCGAGCCGGTCAAGCGCTAGCTCTGTCAGTTCGACGGGCGAAACCTGACAATCCCGGACTAGTTCTCCAAGTTCACGGACTGGCTTGAAGACAAGTTCATTCATCGGCGCGGGGCGGCGTCAGCGGAGTGAAAACCGTGAAAGGCTCGTCGGCATTGTCCAGAGGAACAGCGCGCAGCTCCTCTCCGGTTCGCAGCATAGCGGCGACTCGTTCGCGCACGACAGCAGCTTCGCTGTCGGAGAGCCGCGCGCCGAAGCGCTCACGAAGGTTCGCGGCGAGGCGGTCGACTTCCTGCTCACTGACCATACGGACTCCTCACGCGATCGACCGTCCGCCATCGACGATGATCGTTTGACCGTTGGTCATCGCCGACTCGTCGGAGGCGAGGTAGAGAGCGCAACGAGCGGTGTCTTCCGGCGAGACATGCCGCCCGATCGGCACGCCTTCCACAGGCGGGCCGCCGCCGCTTTGGCCAGCGACGCGGCGTTGTCCTTCGCCATAGACGATGAACCCCGGAGCGATAGCGTTGCAGCGTATGCCGAACGGTCCATACTCAACCGCAATCTGCTTGGTGAGCCCGGCGACGCCGGCCTTCGCCGCGGCATGCGCCGGATGCCGCCTGCTGCCCGCGGCATACCCAGAGACAGACGACACGTTGACGATGCTGCCTGCGCCGGATGCCATCATCGCCGGCAGCACATGCCTGCATGTGAGGAACACAATCGTGAGTTCGTGATCTATCACGAACCGCCAGTCGTCAAGGCTTGTTTCGTGGAGGGAACCGAACCGCACGAGCCCGGCAACGTTGTAGAGCGTGTCGATGCGTCCGTGAGCGTTGAGGGCGGCGGCGGCGAGCTCCTCGTTGCCAGACTCAGTGACGAGATCAGCGACGACAGCTATCGGCGGCGTGGATGGGTCGGCGATGGACGCCGCGGTTTCAGCAAGTCCATCGTCGTCGATGTCGGCGAGAACGAGCGCGGCTCCCTCGCTGCCGAACAGTTGGGCGGCGACACGTCCCTGCCCGCTCGCCGCGCCTGTGACGATCGCAACTTTGCCCTCCAAACGCCCCGCCATAACACATTTCTCCTGATTCGCGCGCTTTCGAGTATCCGAGCTGTTCGGGTGCGCTCAGCGCGTCAGGCGCCAAGGATCTCAGTGAGTTCCTGCATCGAGGCAAGCGATTCGAGGCCCGACACCCTCTCAGTAACGCTAGCAGCGCGGCCTTCGCCGATGACAGGAGCGCTCCACTCGGTGAATTTGGCCTGCATCTCGCTCCACGACATCGGGTTCTCCGGTTCGCCCTTGGGGAACGGGACAAAGCGCTCGATCGAGCGCCCGCCCGACACCCGGACGACGACAGACGTCTCCATGCCCGCGCCGACGTCGTCGACGAGGCGCACGGAGACTTCCTTCATCAGGCGACGCACCTGAGGATCGCTCAAGCGGCTGTAGTCAGCCCACGTGTAAGCGCCCCGCGTAGCGGCGACAGCCGCGGCGAAGTAGACGCTGAACTGTCCTTCAACAACGTTCGACGGCGCGCGTTTGGCCTCGGGTGGATCAGCGACGAGCCCGAATCCTGTCTCGCCTATCGCGATGTCGATGCCCTCGATTTCCGACGCGTCGAGCGCTTCGGCGCGAACGATGTGAGAAACGGCGTCAATCGCGGCGTGGCTGTAGCGGCAGCACGGATAGGGCTTGACGGCAGTGCTCATCACCTCGAACTCGCTGCCGAGGCCGTCAAGCGCGCGATCGGCGCCGTCGGTCGTGTCGGCGTAGAGCGCGAAGTAACCGTGGCTCCCTTCAAGAGGCGATGTCGCGCCCAGGTAGCCGCGCCGGGCCATAACGAGACTAACGATAGCGTTGTGTGCGGCGAGGCCAGTGTGGAAGCGTTTGTTCCACGAACCGTTTTCGAGGAACTGCGTGGAGCCGGCGGATTGGCTGACGTTCAGGCCAAGCGCGTTGGCGATCTGCCCGGCGGTATAACCAAGAAGACGTCCGCCGGCGGCGGCGCACCCAAAGACGCCGGTGGTGGCCGTGGGATGGAATCCGCGCGCGTGGACGCCCCCTCCATGCGCCTTGCCCACTTTGCCGGTTACGTCGTAGCCGGCCACCGCCGCGGCGATGAACTCCTGCCCGGAAACGTCGTGCTCGTCGACAAGGGCGAGCAGCGTGGCGAACAGCGGCGTGCCGATATGGATGACGGCCTTCCGGTGCGTGTCGTCGAAATCCATGCTGTGCGCAAACGTCGCGTTCAGGAGCGCAGCGTAGTGCGCCGGGAGACGCTCCGGCCTGCCAATGACAGCGCTCCGCCCGCTGGCCCCTGCGGCAAGGTCGAGGACGCCGTCGATGATCGGCGGCGACGATTCGGCGACGGCAAGCCCACCATAGGCGACGCCGAGAAAGTCGAGCAGGAGCTGCTTCGTTCGTTCGAGCGCCTCCGGCGGGATGTCCTCATACTTGATGGACTGCGCATAGTCGACGAGCGCGGTTGTCACGCCGGTTGCCTCGGTTGCCATAGCACCTACTCCTGGTTCGTTAGCATCGGCTCGGGAAAGCGCCGACGCTGGGAGCGTGTTCACGCTTCCACACCATTACATCGCGTTCGAATTCAATGACGACAGCGCCCTCCTGCTGGAGGCCGCGAGTTTTGATATGGACAATGCCTCGCCGAGGATCGGACTTCGATTCGCGGACAGCGACAACCTCGGTCTCGGACCAGAGAGTGTCTCCGGCGAAGACCGGGTGAGGAAGGCGCACTCTGTCCCAACCGAGGTTGATGCCGTTGCGGCTGATGTCGGGCACGGTCAGGCCGGTGACGACGGCGAGCGTAACGAGGCTGTTCATCAGGGGGCGCCGGAACTGTGTGTTCTTGGCGTACTCGGCATTGAAGTGAATCTGGTTGTCGTTGTTAGTGAGGAGGGTCATCCAGGTGTTGTCGGCTTCGAGGAGGGTGCGTCCCACAGACGAGCGGTAGACGTCGCCAACTTCGAAATCCTCCAGGTAGCGACCCTCCCAGCCTACTTTTAGCGTCATAGCCACTCCCTTTGTCGTCGCGTCGGCGGCGAGTACTGTAGCGCGAGGCGAGGGATATTGTCGAAGGCTCTTCTCCTCTGGCGAGAGTCTGAGTTCTTAGAGAAGGCCATAACGTTCAGCGAGTTCGATCGTGCGCCGGGCGCGGGCCACGACGGGTTCTTCGAGGAAGGCGCCCCTATGGTTGACCACGCCTGTTCCGTGTGCGACTGCTTCTTCCAGCACAGAAATGACCTCGCGCGAATATGCGATCTCCTCCGCTGTAGGACTAAACGCCGCGTTGATTGGGGCGATCTGAGAGGGGTGAATCGCGGCTTTAGACGTGAACCCGAGGCGGCGCGCCTGCGCTGCTTCATCGGCGAGACCTTCGATGTCGTCGAGAGCCGTCCAGATGACGTCAACCGCCTGTACGCCTGCGGCAGAGCACGCAGTCGCGACTGCTGCGCGCTGGTAGAGAAGGTCTTTCGCCTCCTGCGTTCTGACGAGGGGCAAGCCCATCTCGCGGGAGAAGTCTTCGCCGCCGAATTGCACGGCGGCGAGGCGAGGGCTCGCCGAGCAGATAGCGTAGGCGTTGACGATTCCCAAAGGGCTCTCGATGATCAGCGTCATCCGCGTCGCGCCTGCGGGGCGCCCTACCCGCTCCTCCGCCCCGACGAGCGCATCGCTCACGGCGGCGACCTGCCTCGCGTCCTCGACCTTTGGCACGACTATGCCTTCAACGTTCAGAGCAAGCGCCGCGTCGAGGTCCGCGGTGAACAGCTCGGCGTGGCGCGGGTGGTTCACCCGCACATAGCGCCTGGGCGAACCCGGAGGAGGCTCCTCCGGCAGGGAGTCGGCCAGGACGCCCCGGGCCAGGTTTTTCTCGGCGGGAGGCACGGCGTCCTCGTAATCGTAGATGACGATGTCGGCAGGGAGTTCAAGCGATCTGGCAATCATGCGGGGCTTGTGAGCGGGAACATAAAGCCAAGAGCGAGCGAGGGCGTCGGTGGTCATTTGGGCGCAGCCTTGCAGTACCGTTTCCGGAGCTAGTACGACCGCGGCATGCCGAGGACGTTCTGGCCAAGGTAAGCTAGAACGAGGTTGTTGTTGACGGGAGCAGTCATAAAGAGGCGCGTTTCACGGAATTTGCGCTCGATGTCGTATTCCGTAGCGAAACCGTAGCCTCCGAAGGCATTGAGGCAGGCGTTCCCCGCCTCCCACGCCGCCTCGGAGGCGAGGAGCTTGGCCATATTGGACTCCGCGCCGCAGCGCTCGCCGCGGTCGAACTTTGCGGCGGCGTCCCAGCGCACAAGGTCGGCGGCCTCCGTGCTCGCGTAGGCGTGAGCGATGGGCAGCTGCACCCCTTGATTCGCGGCGATAGGGCGCCCGAACACAACGCGCTCGCGGCCGTAGCTGGCGGCCCGATCGATGAAGAATCGCGCGTCGCCAATAGCCTCGGCTGCGATCAGGATGCGTTCGGCGTTCCATGAATCAATGATGTAGCGGAATCCCTTGCCCTCTTCGCCAATGAGGTTCTCTGCGGGAACCTCTAGGTTGTCGAAGAAGAGCTGGCTAGTGTGGCGGTTGAAAGTCATATCGATGGGGCGCGTTTCCAGCCGTCCTGAGGACTCCCGCATATCGACGACGAACGCCGAAAGCCCTTGGGTCTTATCCGTGAGTTCGTCGTAGGGAGTCGTGCGGGCGAGGAGGAGCATCAGGTCGGACTGGGCGACGCGCGAGATGAATATCTTCTGCCCATTCACAACGTAGACGTCGCCGCGCCGGACGGCGGTAGTCTCGATACGGGTCGTTTCGGAGCCGGCGTTGGGCTCGGTGACGGCGAACGCTTGGAGCCGCAAATCGCCGCAGGCGACGCCGGGGAGATAGCGCTGCTTCTGCTCATCGCTGCCGTGGCGCAGGATGACTCCCATGATGTACATCTGCGCGTGGCACGCGGCGGAGTCTCCCCCGGAGCGGTTGATCTCTTCAAGAATGACGCTGGCCTCGGCGACGCTCATGCCGCCACCGCCATACGCCTCCGGAATCAGGGCGGAGAGCCACCCGAGTTCAGTGAGTTCTCGGACAAACGCCTCTGGATAGGCTCTTTCCTTGTCGAGCGCGCGCCAGTATGCGCCATCGTATTTTTTGCAGACGTCGCGAACGGCGAGGCGGACGTCGTTGAGCGCTGATTTGCGTTGCTCAGCAACCATACGCGGATTGGACAGGTAGAGGGCGGACATGTCAAGGCGCGGCTAGGCGACGACGCCGCTGGCGTAGAGCTGTTTGACGCGCGCAGCATCGTAGCCGAGCACATCGCGGAGAATCTCCGCCGTGTGCTGCCCTAGCATCGGAGGTGGAGAAAAACGCTCTTCGCCAGTCGCCGAGAGCTTGAATGGGTTGCCTGTGGCCTGATAGACGCCTCCCTCAGGGTGCTCGATCTCGACGAGCATGCGTCGGTCGCGCACTTGCGGATCGCGGACTGCCTCGTCGAGAGTGTTCACCGGGGCGACGGAGATGCCGGCGGCGGCAAGACGGGCAACCCACTCGTCGCGGGATCCTCCGGCGATGATTGCTCCGAGGGCGGCGTTGATGCGGTCGCGATTCGCGATGCGCCCTGCGCGACTGGTCAGTGCGCTGTCGGCGAGCGACTGTGCGGAGGCGAGGGCGGCGCCCTCCAGGCCTGCCTCGGGCGCATTGACGGCCTCGACGAGAGCGCGCCAGTGAGCGTCGACTCCCACTGCGATGAACACCCAGCCGTCGGCGGCCCGGTAGGCGTTGTAAGGCACGTGCAGTTGCATCTCGTTGCCGGTGCGCGGCGCGGGAATGCCCGACATAAGGTGCATAACTGCGTGGTAGTTGATGAGCGCCATCTGCACGTCGAGCATCGAAATGTCGACGCGCTGCCCTTCGCCGGTGCGCTCGCGCGCAGCGAGGGCGGCGAGGACGCCGAGGGCGCCCGCCATACCCGCGCAGAGATCGCCGTAGAGAGGGCCGGCCCGCACTGGCGCGCCGGAAGGGTCGCCTGTCATGCCCATCACGCCGGCGTAGGCCTGCACGGTTGCGTCGAGCGCTGCCCGGTCGCGTCCCCGCCCCGTGAGTCCGAATCCTGAGATAGAGCAGGCGATGACGCGCGAGTTGATCTGCCGGAGCGCTGGATAGTCGATGCCAAGCCGCTCGGTAACGCCGGGGCGGTAGTTATCAATCACGACATCCGCCCATCGCGTCAGATCGACGAACACTTCCTTGCCAGCGGCGCTGCGAAGATCGACAACGACGCCGCGCTTGTTGCGCTGCAGGTTCATGATGTGCGGCGTGAGCGAGCCCATCATCAGGCTTGGGTCGCCTCCGTCAAACCTGCGGGCGCTCTCGCCGCCGGGCGGCTCCACTTTGATGACATCGGCTCCGAAGTCGCCGAGTATCGCCGCGGCGAACGGGCCGGAGACAATCGTCGTGAGGTCGATTACGTGAAGACCCTGGAGCGCTTGCATCACGATTGGGGAGGGCTGAGAGCAGTGATAGGACAGCGGCAGAGCGCAGGGTGGGAGTCTCATCGCTCGGCAGGGTTCAGTATACCAGCTGGAGTATACCAGCTGGGGGATGCGAACTCGGCAACCGGCGCTTGCGCTTAGCTTGCACAAGGCCAAGCTGAGCCCTTCCTTGCGTCTCACAATCCGGAGCGTTCGCTCCAAGACGCCAGGGGGGACTGCTGCGATGTGGGAATCTCCGATTCTTAGAGGGCGTCGGCGCCGGCCTGCGCAACCTGTTCATCCACGTCAGGCGGACCGCCGCCCGCGCCGATAGCGCCAACGAGTCGACTGCCTTTGTAGAGCGGCACTGCTCCTTGCACCCAGGTGATGCGTCCGCCGTAGAGATCGCGCACTGTGTCGAGCAACGCTTGAGGGAACCGCGACGCGGCGACGCCGCTAGGCGTTCCCTTGGTTACAGCTGTGGCGACCGCCTTGCCGCGTACGACGTCGGGGGTAAAGGGGTTCGTGCCATCCATACGTTCAGAAGCGACCAGGCTGGTCTGCAGGTCAACGACGGCGATGGCCATAGCGAAGCCGAGTTCCGCCGCTTTGGCGATGGCGGCGCGAATAACTCGTCGTGCTTCATCCAGTGTGATGTCGCTCATCACGCAACCTCCTGCGGCGTTGCGTACCGCTGTTCGAGCTCGACGATCTCGGCGAGGCCGAGGGCGTTGGCTATCGACATACGGAGCTCGCCGCCCGATCCATAGCGGTCGAGCGCCGAGATGCGTCCGCTCTGGCGCAACTCTGTCATCATCTCCTTGATGATGGGGTAAAGCGAGAAGACAGGCCCGCGGTGGACCTGGAGACGGAATCCGAGGCGCTCGACCTCCGCCGGGTCGGCTTCGCCGTTGTACATACGAGGGAGATCGCCGAGACGTTCGGCAAACTTGGCGAGGTCGTCGGGGGCGCGGACGCCGTCGACGAACACAAGGTCGGCGCCCGCCTCCACGAACGCCCTGCAGCGGAGCTCAACGTCGTCCCATCCGTTGACGGCCAGGGCGTCGGTTCGGGCAATGATCACGAAATCGGGGTCGGCGCGGGCATCGACGGCAGAGCGCACTTTGGCCGCCGCCTCGGCTACAGGAATGACCTCTTTGCCGTCGAAGAAGCCGCACTTCTTGGGCGCGACCTGATCCTCGATGTGAATGCCGGCGACGCCTGCTCGTTCATATTCGCGCACAGTGCGCCGCACGTTGATGGCATTGCCGTAGCCAGTGTCGGCGTCGGCGACCACCGGAACGCTGACAGCGGCAGCGATGTAGGCCGCGTTCTGCGCCATCTCGGTCTGCGTCAGCAGACCAACATCCGGGAGCCCCTTCGACATAGACGCGCCAAATCCGGACATATACACAGCGTCGAACCCTGCTTCCTCGGCTATCCGCGCGGTGAACCCGTCGTAGGTGAACGGCGCCAGCAGCAAGCGGTCGGCTGCGAGTAGTTCGCGGAGACGCGTGGTTGCTTGCATCGCGTCATTCCTCCAAGAGTTCGGCGAGGCCGGCCTTCAGAGCAGGCAGCCATTCGTCGAGCGGAGCCGAGAGCGGGAGCACAATCTCGATGACATCCCGCTTCATCATGCCGCCGCCGCCCCTGCCCCATCTGCCTGGGTCTTCCTTGCCAAGCTCGACGTTGATGGCTTCTCTATCGATTCCAAGCTCGTCCGTTATCTCGTAGACCCTGGCCATATCTTCCATGGAGATTATATCGTCCACGCAACCTCTCCTTACAGCAAAACTGTCCGGCAGTCGGCCCAAGCTCCTCAGAAGCCTGGAGGGACGGACGCCAACGAGGCGCGCTAAAGGTCAGCGGCGCCTCCATGATAAGAAAGAGCTTACCTCACCATACTTTGACGGCGCCGTAGACGCCGTCGAACCCTGGGGACGCCCCGACTTCGCCGCGCCGGGCGCGGAGGACGCCCTCGGCGACACGCTCTCCTGCGACCGCGGCAATCTCCGACGCTTCGGCGGCGGTGAGGACGTGGACTTCCGACCCGACGCCCTCGATAACGTTAAGGTAGGCGGCGCGAACCGATCTGGCGGCGACGCGCCGCTCCTGCGATTGGGCGATGATTTCCTCCAGCGGGAGCAGGCGCCTGAACGGCGGACGCGCCCTTTCCGAATCGTGGAGCAAGCCGTCTTGCAATTGCGAGATTTCGGGCTCAGCCCGCGCGGAGAGCGCCTCGATGCGATGCAGCACTCCGAGCGTGAGGTTGCGTCCGCACGCAGGGCAGCGGTCGCCGCGCTCCAGCGTCTCCGCGGGATGCTGACAGACACCGCATTTGCGGTGGCCGTCGTAGTGGTACTTCCCTTCCAGCGGGTAGAACTCGGCAGTCCACTCGACGCGGTTGTTCCGCAGCGCGTCGATGAGACTGTCGTAGCCAGGTTCGCCGGGGAAGACGGTCAGCTCTCTCCCCAAACGCGGGGCAGAGTGCGCGTCGGAAAAGGAAACGAGCGTGCGGCTGTCGAGCTCGGGGACGCGCCAGTTCATTGCTGGATCGCTTGACAGCCCGGTCTCGACGGCATGGATGTGGGGGGCCATATCGAGGAAGCAGTCCTGGAGCGAGTCAAACCCTCCGCGCGAGCCATATACGCCGAACCATGGCGTCCAGGCGTGGGCGGGAATCACTTCGCAAAGCGGGCTCGCGGTGAGCGCGGCCTCAACGGCGTCGCGGCCCGATAGGCGGAGCGTGGGTCGCCCATCTGCGTCCAGGGGGCCGTAGGGCTCAAGGGCCGCGCGTAGGCGTTCAACTGCCCTAAAGTCGGGGGCAAGAACGAGCAAGTGCAGGCGTCGGCCTCGCCCTGCGCTTGGATAGACGCAGCTGATCTCTGTGCCCAGGACAAAGCGCGGCGGCGCGGCGGAGACTGCCGGAACACGGAGGCTCTCTGGCGCAAGGTCGAAGAGTCCATCGCCGGCAGGGCGCAGCTGCTCTTGCAAGCGGGCAAGCCAGGCTGGGTGCGTGAAGTCGCCGCAGGCGAGGAGCGCGGCTCCCTTCGCGGCTCCCCACCATGTCAGTTCTGACAGCGAGAGCTTGGGGCTAACGCCCATAGCGTAGGGCGAGTGCAAGTGGAGATCGGCAGCGTAGCTCATACGGGCGAAGTGTACAGGGCGGCTGGCGGATTTCGCCGGAGCGCGCGGCATCCAGCGCCGAGGGTTCGGCGCGTCGGCGGATTATTCGCAGGACGATGCGCATTGTGGTTTTGTTGACGCCCGCGGGAGCGCTGAGTAACATCTTGGATAGCTGTGTCGCGAAGGGCATCTAAGGGACGCAGCCGCTCGCGGAAGGGCGCTGCAACGCTTGGCTCGCCAAGCTGTCTGGCTCCCCTCGCGCAAAGCGCCAGCTGCACAGGACAAACGTCAGTATGCGCACCATCGGGGCTAACGCTGTTTGCGAATCCCTTCTGCGAGAAGGCGTCTCGGTTCTTTTCGGCCACCCAGGCGGGGCGATCCTGCCCTTCTACGACGCGCTGTTTCACTATCCTCAGTTGCGGCATGTGCTCGTGCGTCATGAGCAGGCGGCTGCGCATGCCGCCGAGGCGTACTCGCGCCTCACTGGGCGCGTCGGCGTATGCGTAGCGACATCGGGCCCGGGCGCGACGAATCTGATGACGGGCCTCGCCGCCGCCAAGATGGACTCCACGCCGCTGGTCGCCATTACAGGCCAGGTCGCGCGACCGTTCCTCGGCACCGAGGCGTTTCAGGAGTGCGACACCATCGGCATGGCCGCGCCTGTGGTGAAGAAGGCGTATCTTGTTATGCGTCCCGAGGACATCGGGCCCATCATTCAGGAGGCGTTCCGCGTAGCGCAGGAGGGACGCCCCGGACCAACGCTCGTGGACCTGCCCAAGGATGTGCAGGCGGCAACGTTCGAGTTCGAGCCTCTCGAGCGGAGCTGCGCGCCCCAGCCGCGCCGGGCTGCGGGCGAGGCGGAGATTCGCGAGGCGGCCCGCCTCCTCAATGCAGCCAAGTCGCCTCTGCTCGTAGCAGGCCGCGGCGTCCACATCTCGCAGGCGTGGAACGAGATGCTCGAACTGGCCGAGAAGGCGAATCTCCCAGCGCTCAACACGCTGCACGGGACGTCGGCGTTCCCTCGTCATCACAGGCTGGGGTACGGCATGCTTGGGATGCACGGGATGTACTGCAACAATGTGGCGACGAACGAGGCGGATGTCATCTTCGGCGTTGGGATGCGGTTCGACGATCGGGTCATTGGCAGGCCGGGGACGTTTGGGCCGAACGCCGACATAATTCACCTCGACATCGAGCCCTCGCACATCGGCAAGAATGTTCCTTCCACTATCGGCTTGGTCGGCGATGTGAAGAAGACGCTCGAGGCGCTGACGCCTCTTGTGGCCGCGCGCGATCGAGCGGAGTGGCTTGGACGTATGCGCGATCTCGAGCGCGGGCATCCGAGCCTCGACGTGCCTGACTCCGAGGCTGTCACGCCTCAGCATGTGCTGCGCGAGTTGAACAAGATTGTGGAGCACAGCGAAGAGCCGGTAGTTGTTACTGGCGTAGGTCAGCACCAGATGTGGGCCGCCCAGTTTATGTTCATGCCCACGCTCAATTCGTTCGTGTCGTCCGGGGGGCTTGGCGTGATGGGTTTCGAGACGCCGGCCGTCATCGGCGCGCAGGTGGCGCGTCCGAACGCTACGGTGTGGGGCGTCTGCGGAGACGGCGGTTTTCAGATGACGCTGCAAGAGCTGGCGACGATTACGCAGGAGCGCCTGCCGGTGAAGCTGTGCATTATGAACAATGGCTACTTGGGCATGGTTCGGCAGTGGCAGGAGCTTTTCTACGATCACCACTACAAGTCTGTGGCGATGAGCAGCCCCGACTATGTGAAGCTGGCCGAAGCCTACGGCATCGCGGCGTGCAAGGTGACGGCCAAGGACGAGGTGGGGCTGGCTCTTGCGCGGGCGGCGCAACACCCCGGCGCGTACCTCATTGATTTCCAGGTGGCTCCGGAGGAGAACGTCTATCCGATGGTGCCTCCGGGCGCCTCCCTTGCCGAGACGGTCGAGGATCCGCGAGTTATCCACTACCGCGAGCCTGTTCACGTTGTAGAAGGCCTCGTCTCCTACCCATAAGCCAGACTGGCCCCTGGCTGCACGCCCGTGGCCAGCCTGTTGCCTTTCCTGCTGTTGTTTGTGTATGCCCAGCCTCCGGACGCAGGCCGCGGCAAGAGCAATCGCCAAATTTCTGTGCGGGGAACCGCGCGAATCCTGTGGAAAACGGGGACTTCATCTGGCCTTTCATTGAGGGTAGTGGCGGAGTTCGATGGTCACGCCCTCCGGACCTCTCACGTAGGACGACTCTCCCCTACCCTGCGCGCCCCAGCGGGACTGCTTTGGCCCCGGCGACAGACCGAACGCCTCTACGAGCGCGAGCGTTTCGTCCAATGCGCCAGGCTCGAGCACGAGGCAGAAGTGGTCAAGCAGCTGCCCAGCATCATCAGCCGGAGCGGCGTCCAGGGGAAAGAGGTCGATAATGGTGTGCGCGGTCAGCCGCACGGAGGGGAAGCGGACTTCGCCGCGCCGCCATTCTTCGATGCGGTCGCCCACAAGGCCAAGTACGCCCTGGTAGAAGGCTAGCGAGCGCTCGACATCGGGCGTTTTCAGAACGATGTGGTCCAGTCCTGCAACTTTTGTCATGACTCTCCTCCTGTGGAGATGGTATGGCGTCTGTGGCGGAGCCGCGCTGCCAGTCGGCGGGCTTGCGCCGGCTTTCGTCGCCGACGCGCGGAACCTTCACGCAATTGGCCTCGCATAGAGCTCGCATAGAGACCGAGGCTTCGCCGCCCCAATTGACAGCCGCCGAGGATGCTCTGTAGGGTAGCCGCTAGCGCTTGGGAGAGTCTTGGCTTGGGGGCCAATCTTGTCGCTTGACCATTCTGGCGTACGGCGCTGTGCGCGCAGAGCTTCGCTGGCGCACCGTGCTGTGCAAAGCCTCTGAGGGCGGCATACGCAACGGGGAGCATCCAACCGCTACGGGGTTCCGTATGACAGGTAGAACGGAAGTGCACATCATTTCGGACGGCGCCTTCAAGGTGGACGGAGGCGTTCTGTTCGGTCAAGCGCCGAAGAGCGAGTGGCAGAATTGGATGCCCGCCGACCGCCGCAACCGCGTCAGCCTGGGACTGAATTGCCTTCTGGTGCGCCGCGGGGAGAAGAACTATCTTGTGGACACCGGCATCGGCAGCAAGCATACGGAGGAGGATCAGAACGCCTACGGCTTCTCCAAGGGGAAGCTCCTGAGCGAGTTGCGGGCGCACGGGCTGACTGCGCAGGACATACATGGCGTTGTGCTGACCAGCCTGCACTTCGAGCATACAGGCGGGTGCACTCGGGTGAACCGTCGGGGAGAGCTGGCGCCAACCTTCCCCAAGGCCACGTACTTCGTGCAGCGGGAGGCGCTGGAGGAGGCTGTCTCCCCCACCGAGCGCGGGATCAACGGGTTCGAGGCCGACGACTTCGTTCCCTTGCGCCAGAAGGGCAGGCTCGAGGTCATCGACGGCGAGGCGGTCATTGCGCCCGGGCTGCAGGCGCGGCTGGCCGGCGGGCCTTATCAGGGGCACCAAATCGTTCTCGTTGCTCATGGAGGAGAGCGCGTTGCCGTGCTCGGCGATCTGGCGCCGACGCCCTATCACTTGCGGCTCGACGTCATTGCTGCAAGCGACCGTCAGCCGGAGGAGACGCTCGAAGTGAAGCGGAAGATACTGAGCGAGGCGGTGCAGGAGGGCTGGCTGCTTATCTTCAGCCACGGCGTGAATGAGAAGGCAGGGTACCTGCAAGACATGTCTGGAAAGCTGAGACTGCGGCCAGTGGCGCTGTAGCGCGCTCCTCTGCCCCGCGGCGAGCCAGAACTCTAGTGCCATACCTTCCTATCCACGACTACGGAATCATCGGCGACAGGAACTCGTGCGCGCTTGTCAGCCGTGAAGGGTCTATCGACTGGGCATGCTTCCCCCGGTTCGACTCTCCCAGCTTCTTCGCCGCGCTGCTTGACGACGATAAGGGGGGGCACTGTGCGCTCGAGGTCAAGGGAGCGCATACGGTAAGCCAGCGCTACGTGCCCGATACAACGGTGCTGGAGACGACCTACGAGTGCGCGGACGGGATAGCGCAGGTCTCGGATTTTATGACGCATGCGTCGGCGCGAGATCCGGAAGCGCCGCACGAGATTGTCCGCATCATTATGTGCGTGGCTGGCTCCCCTACAATGCGCCTCACGTTTCAGCCCCGGCAAGACTATGGCAGAGGGGAAACCAGGCTTGCCCTCCATCGCGCAGGCGTGATGGCCGAGCACGCGACGGGCAGGATCGGCATCGTCGCAGACCTCCCGTTTGAGATTGAGGACGCTACGGACGGCGGGGAGCAAGCGGCGGCGGAGTTCACTCTCGCAGAGGGCGACACGGTGCACATCGCCATTCTGCACGATCCGCGCCGGCTCCCGGGCATCGGCTCGCTCGACTGCCGGAACAAAATGCTCAGAGTTGTTCGGAGGGATCGTGCGAGCGTGGCGGAGCTGCGCTACGACGGCTACCTGCGCGACGAGGTTGTGCGCTCGTACCTTACGCTGCGGTTGCTGATGTACACCCCTACCGGGGCCATCGTAGCGGCTCCCACGACATCCCTGCCGGAGTCCATTGGGGGCGAGCGGAACTGGGACTACCGCTTCTCGTGGCTGCGCGACAGCGCGTGGACGCTCGGCATCCTTCAGCGTTTCGGGAGCGCTCACGACGGGCAGGCGTATCTCTCGTGGACGGTTAAGGAGTGCCAGATGGGGCTCGACTCTATGCAGATTCTCTACGGCATTCACAGCGAGAGCACGCTTACCGAGATAGAGCTTGATCACCTGGAGGGCTATCGAGGCTCGCGACCGGTGCGGGTAGGCAACGATGCGGCGTTTCACCGGCAGCTCGACGTGTTCGGCGAGGTGGCTCTTACACTCTCGCTGTTCCATCGTTACTCCGGAGCGCTCTCCCCTCACGCTTGGAGTTTGTTCGCGCGGATGGCCGACTTGGCCGCCAGCAGCTGGCGGATGCCCGACCGCGGCATTTGGGAGGTTCGGGGCGAGGAGCAGCACTTCGTTTACTCGAAGGTGATGTGCTGGGTTGCCCTCGACCGCGCTGTTCGCATAGCGGAAGAGCACGGGTACGACGGCGATGTCGAGCGCTGGCGATGCGAGCGCGACTTGCTGCGCGCGGAGATTCTCGAGCGCGGGTGGTCGGAGTCGAAGCAGTGCTTCGTGCAGGCGTACGGCGGCGAAGCGGTGGACGCCAGCGCGCTGCTGATTATCTTCGTGGACTTTCTGCCGATCAGCGACCCCCGGCTGCGGTCGACCGTACGCAGGATCCAGGAGGAGCTCGCCGACGGGCCATTCGTTCGCAGGTACCGGGTGGATGAGACGGACGACGGCCTCGAGGGCGAAGAGGGCGCCTTCTATATCCTCACCTTCTGGCTCATCGGGGCGCTTCTGATGCTCGGCGAGACAGACGAGGCGCTGACGTATTTCGAAATCGTAGCGAAGACGACGAACCATCTGGGGTTGTTCGCGGAGATGTACGATCCGCACAACGGCGAGGCGCTCGGCAATTTTCCGCAGGCGTTCAGCCATATAGGGTTTCTCCACACCGCGCGCAACGTGAACGCGCTGATGCGGCGCAATGACGAGTACGACGAGGAGCTGCAAGCGTGAGAGCAGCGCAACTGCCGGCGCTCCGGAGGAGGTAGTGTGAAGGTCTACGTAACCGGGGTCGGGATGGTTACCCCTCTGGGGCTTGATGTGAAATCGACGTGGAGCGCGCTGCTCAAGGGGAAGTCGGGCATTGCTCCTATCGAGGCGTTCGACGCCGAAGGATTCGAGACCACCATCGCCGGAGAGGCGCGAGGCTTCGATCCGGCGCAGTACGTTGACCGCAAGCAGGCGCGCCGCCTCGATCGCTTCGCACAGTTCGCTGTGGCCGCTACTGCTCAGGCGATGGAACGCGCAGGGCTGAGGCTCGACGACGGCAGCGTCGACGCGACGCGCGTCGGGTCGGTTATCGGCAGCGGCATCGGGGGCATTCTGACGCTTTCGGAGCAATGGGAGACGCTGTATACGAGGGGACCGGACAGAGTTAGTCCGTTCCTCGTGCCGATGATGCTGGCGGATATGGCGCCGGGGCAGGTGTCGATTCTGTACGGGGCGAAGGGGCCTAACTATTGCGTGGTGACGGCGTGTTCGAGCGGAGCCGACAGCATTGGAATCGCGCTGGATATGATCCGGCGCGGCGACATTGACATCGCGCTCACGGGCGGGACGGAGGCGCCCATCTGCCCTATCGCTGTGGCCGGGTTCAATTCGTGCAAGGCTCTCTCGCGGCGCAACGATGCTCCCGAGGCGGCGAGCCGCCCGTTCGACGCTGAACGCGACGGGTTCGTTATGGGCGAGGGCGCAGGGGCGCTGGTTATCGAGAGCGAGGCGAGCGCTGTTCGGCGCGGGGTTGCTCCAATCGCTGAGCTCGCAGGCTACGGAGGATCGTCGGACGCCAATCATGTGACGCAGCCGGCTCCCGGCGGCGAGGGGGCGGCGCGGGCTATGCGGCGGGCGCTCGAGCAGGCGGGGATGGAGCCGGAAGAGATTAGCTACGTGAACGCCCACGGGACAGGCACGCCGATGAACGATCGATTCGAGACTGAGGCGATGAAGGCGGCGCTCGGGAGTGAGGCGTATAAGGTGAAGGTGAGCTCCACGAAGTCGATGACCGGCCATCTTCTTGGGGCGGCCGGAGGCGTGGAGGCGGTTATTGCGGCGCTCGCTGTCTCCGAAAGCGCTATTCCGCCCACCATCAACCTTGAGAACCCAGACCCGGACTGCGACCTCGATTACACGCCTCACCACGCGCAGAGGGGGCTTGTGAAAGCGGCGATGAGCAACAATTTGGGGTTCGGCGGACATAACTCGTCGCTCATCTTCCGGCGGACGGAGTAGCCCAATGTTTGATTTCGTGTTCCATCCTTCGCTTGCGTCGCGACGCGCGCTCCACGGGCAAGCGCCCGTCGCAGGGCAAGCATGACCGGACTCCCTTCGCCGATCGTGGACGGACAGCGGCGGCGCTGGCGCGTGGCGGCGCCCGCCGATCCTGCTCCGCTCGGGCCGCTGCCGCACCTGATTGGTCATCTCCTGTGGCGGCGGGGGTTGCGGGAAGCGCAGGAGGCTCGCGAGTTCCTCGATGTAGCCGACTCCCTCTTCGAGGATCCTGGGTCGCTGCCGGACGCCGCCAGGGCTGTGCGGCGCATAGAGCAAGCGCGCAGCGCCGGCGAGACTGTCGCCGTGTACGGAGATTTCGACGCGGACGGCGTAACTGGCGCGGCGTTGCTGGTGAAGGCTCTGCGCAGGCACGGGTTGAGCGTTATCCACTACATCCCTCACCGGGTGAGCGAAGGCCACGGGCTCAATCGCGCCGCCATCGATCGCCTGCGCGGGCGAGGGGCAAGTCTCATTGTTACTGTCGATTGCGGCGTCACCGACGTCGAGGAAGTCGACTACGCCAACGCGCGGGGCGTAGACACGATTATCACTGACCATCACCTAACGGCGGCGCGGCTTCCGGACGCCGCGGCCATCATCAACCCGCATGCTCCGCACTCGGCCTATCCGTTCGAGCATCTCACGGGCGTAGGGATGGCGCTGAAGCTTGCGCAAGCTCTCTTGCAGCCCCGCTTGGGCGACGCCTGGGACAAGGGGTTGATGCAGCTTGCGGCCATCGGCGCCGTTACGGATATGGCTCCGCTCCTGGGGGAGAACCGCTTCATCGTGCATCGCGGGATCCGTGATTTGCGGGAATCCCAATCGGCGGGGCTGCGCGCGCTCCTGGAGGCTGCGCGCGTCGACCCGCGGAGCGTCAGCGCGGAGACGCTCGGGTTCACCGTGGGGCCGCGGCTCAATGCGGCTGGGCGGCTCGACCACGCGGATGTTGCGCTTGAGCTGCTGCTCACGGACGACTCGGAGCGCGCGTGGCAGATCGTGCGAGAGCTTGACTTCTACAACCGGCAGCGCCAGCAGCTGACGGAGCAGACGGTCGCGCGGGCGCTCGATCTTGTGCCGGACGAGATTCCGCCGCTCATCCTCGTGGGCGACGCTAGCTTCCGGGCTGGAGTGGTGGGTCTGGCCGCCGGCAAGATTGCTGAACGGTACGGCGCGCCCGTAGCGATCTATGGGATGGAGGGGGGCCGTGTAATGGCCAGCTGCCGGAGCATGCCCGGCTTCCATTGGGCGGAGGCGCTCGGTCAGTGCGGAGATCTGCTCATCCGCTACGGGGGACACGAGAGCGCGGCCGGGTTCGCTTGCGATCCCGCCGTGCTGCCAGAGCTGAACGCGCGCCTCACAAGCATAGCCGCGGAGCGAATCGGCGAGCCCCGGGCGAGCGAGGGGGTAATCGACGCGGAGGCGCAGCCGCACGAGTTGATGGGGGAGATGTTCACGCAGCTGAGCCGGCTCGAGCCGCACGGGATAGGCAATCCTGCGCCTATCTTCCTCGCCCGCGACGTTGAGGTTGTTGAGGCTCAGCCTCTGGGCGCCGAAGGGAAGCACTTCAAGCTTTCGGTGCGCTCCGGCGGGGCGTTGTGGGAAGCTGTAGCGTTCAGTCAGGAGTGGCAGGCCGGATCGCCGCGCGCGAGCATCATCTATACGCTGGGAGTCGACCGGTGGAACGGGCGGGAGCGAATCCGGCTTAAGCTGGAGGACTACGCGCCATCGCGCGGGTAGCGGCGCAGACGACCTCCATCGGGTATTATCTGCGCTATGCTCGCCAGCAAGGAGACTGTTATGCCGCGTGTAAGCTCGCTTGGACACGTTGGACTCTTCTGCAACGATCTGCCCGCAATGCGGGACTTCTATACCCGAGTCCTTGGGATGTCGGTGACCGATGAGAATGCCGACAGGGGCATGGTGTTTCTCTCGGCGCGGCCGGGCGAGGAGCATCATGAGCTTTTGCTTATGGGGGACCGCTCGGGAGAGGAGGACGCCAAGATTATTCAGCAGATCTCCTTTCATGTTGACAGCCTGGACGACGTGCGCGCGTTCCACGTGAGCTTGCGGGCGGAGGGAGCGCCTGTCGATTCGGTTGTGAGCCACGGGAACACGGCGAGCGTGTATTTCCGAGACCCTGAAGGCAACCGGCTGGAGGTTTATTACAGCTTGCCTGTGGAGTGGCCTCAGCCGTTCAGGACTGAAATCGATCTCAGCCAGAGCGACGAGGATGTGCTGAGGCAGATTCACGAGGCTACGTTCGGAGCGAGGAAGTAGCGCTGCGCCGACGAAGCCGACGGAGAGGAGGGGGCTCCTTCTGCGCGACTGCAGCTCCGAGCAGGTCGAGGCCAAGGGGGCTGCCGTTCCAGCAGCGCGTGTAGGGTTTGAGAAGAGCATCGACGCAGGACGGCGCGGGGCGGCGTCCGCAGTGGAGGATTCATGACTACAGAGCCGCGATACATCGAGCCGACGGGCAACAGGCGCGCCGGATGGCGCAAGGAGGGGGAGACGGGGACGAGCTACACCGTTCGTCTCGCCACTGCCTGGGAGCGTTTCCAGAGGGAGGAGGGCATACCGATCTTCAAGGGCGTGGGGGTGCGCGATTCGCGAGAGCTTCCAAGAGCCGAGTGGAAGCGCGTGGGGGGCAAGGGGACGTACATTCAGGTTACGGGGACGAACAATGCAACGGGGATGTTCGTGGTGGAGGTTCCGGCGCGCGGGGCGCTTTTGCCTCAGCGGCAGATGTATGAGGAGCGTTACACTGTGCTCGAGGGGCGCGGGAGCACTGAGGTTTGGCGCAACGGGGATACGGCGATGACTGCGTTCGAGTGGCAGCCGTGGAGCCTGTTCGCGATTCCCCTCAACGCCAATTTCCGCATCGTCAACGCGTCGTCCGCGCCTGCGCTGCTGCTTGCGGTCAACACTGCTCCGCGCACGATCAACGCCTTTCAGAGCATGAGCTTCGTGTTCAATTGCGATTTCAATTTCGACGACCGGCTCGGCGGGAACCTTGAGGACTACTGGAACCCGAACGAGGATCTCGAGCCGCAGCCCGTTCGCGGGCGTGCTATGGTTACGTCGAACCTGCTGCCGGACATTCAGAACGCCTACTTGCCGCTGGACAACAACAGGGGGCCTGGCTTCCGGTGGGTGGCGCCGAATCAGGTTGGGAACAAGATGATTCAGGGGTGGCTGGCGGAGTATCCGAGCGGGAGGTACGCCAAGGCTCACGCCCACGCCTCTGGGGCTGTTCTGGTGTGCTGCAAGGGGCATGGCTTTTCGTGGACGTGGCCAAGCTCCGCCGGACTCACGCCGTGGCAAGACGGGAAGGGGGACTTGGTCAAGGTTCAGGAGTACGGTCCGGGCGGTCTGATCAGCGCGGCGCCGGGGCCGGCCAACTGGTTCCACCAGCACTTCGCGGTCGGCAAGGATCCGTTTCGGGTCTTCAACTACACGGGGCCCTACCCGGGGAATCCTGAGTCTGGGCGCAACCGGGCCAACGATTTCGCCGAGGAGGGTGAGCTTATTCGTCAGCATGCCGATGTAACGGACGGTGGCAACGCGATTCCTTATCACCTTGAGGATCCGTACGTGCGGCAGCATTTCGAGGCGAAGCTCGCTGAGAGCGGGGCGGTTTCGACGATGCCGGAGGCTGCCTATACCGAGGCCGGCGCGAATATGGAAGTGATGTCGGATTAGCAAACCGGGCGTCCGGTCGACGCTGCCGCCGCTACAGGGGAGCGAGCAGCCGCGCGTCCATCTTCTTTCGTCATTTCCCGCGCGGCTGGGAGTTGCATGGGGGGATGAGACGCGGGCAAGAGAGCGGCTCTCGCGCAGGTTACGGGCGGAGCCGCGCGCGGGGGATGTGACTTGTGGAGGGCGCGCCCGCTGGCGGCGGCGGGCGGAGCCGTGCGCGTGGGATGAGACGCTATGGGTATTCGACTGGCAAACGAGGGCGATCTTCCGGCTATTGTGGCGGTCTACAATGCTGCGGTGCCCGGACGTATGGCCACGGGCGATGTGGTTCCGGTTAGTGTCGACTCCCGGCGCGAGTGGTTCCGGGCGCGCTTGCCGGAGCGGCATCCTGTGTGGGTCGACGATAGGGAGGGAGCGGTTGCGGGGTGGTTGAGTTTGGGGACGTTCTACGCGCGGCCGGCGTGGAACGGGACGGCTGAGGTTAGCGTGTATGTGTCGCCCGGATGGCAACGGGCGGGGGTCGCGAGGGGGTTGCTGGATCATGCGATGGCGGAGGCTCCGGCGCTTGGGCTCCACGCGCTGGTGGGGCTTATCTTCGGGCACAACGAGCCTAGTTTGGGGCTGTTCCAGGGGGCAGGGTTCGAGGTCTGGGGACGTATGCCGATGGTGGTGGAGCTCGACGGGGTTCTGCGCGACGTTGTCATCGTTGGCCGTTACGCGCCGCAGGGTTTTCGCTGAGGCCGGAGATTGAGGGCGGACGGCGGGGCGGGCTTGGGCGCGGCAGCGACAGGCTCTCCCTGAGGATGGAGGTTGAGGGCGGACGATGGCGCGGCAGCTGCGGGCGCTTCTCTACGACCATAGGCCGAATGTGAGTCCGTGGCCGGTTCCTGCGAGGGAGCGGTAGCAGGGCAGGTAGTCGACTAGCGTCATACGGCGGGGGGACATTGCTCCTGCGAGCGCGATCCAGTTGAGCGTTTCCGGCGTGCCCGGGGCTCTGTTGAGGCGCTCCTTATCGAGCGATGCGAGGGCGCCGATGTCGTTGTTCTCGAGGGCGCTGATTACGCGGCGGTCGAGTTCTTCATCGATGATCTGGTGGCTGAGGCCGCCCGAGGCGATGACTGCGACCCGTGCGTCGGCGCTCCACGACTCGATCGCGTTGCGGAGGGCTTGCCCAAGAGCGTAGCAGCGCGCCGAAGTCGCCTGATAGGGGAGGTAGCGGCTGACCATAAATGGGACTGTCGGGACAGGGGCGTCGTCGAGGAGGTAGTCGTAGGCGAACGCGAATGCGTCGTCGAGGGCGTAGCCTTCGCGGACGCCGTCGGAGCAGCCGACATCGAATCCGGCGTCGTTCATCGCGGCGATGAGGTGGTTGGCGAGCTCCGGGCGTCCGGGGCGGTTGCTGATGGCTGGTTTGGGGCGCTCTTCGTTCGAGCGGAATCGGATGTCGGGGTCGAACCCGGTTCGTTGGGCGACGGGGTGGAAGCGGGAGCGCATTACGCCGAAGACTGTTCGGCTTTCGTCGGGGAAGACGCGGTGGGGGTTGCTGATGATGACGATGGCGTCGGGTTTGGCTTGTTCGAGGGCGGCGCGAAGGACGCCGAGGGCGGCATGGGCGGCGGCGTGGCGCTCGCGTTGTTTCTCGATGCGGATCTGCTCTTCGATGTCCTGGGGGGCAGTTTCGAGGAGTTGCTGGTAGTCGAAGCGGGGGTCGCGGGCGTCGGCGTCGCCGAGCCTCGCCCAATCTTCGGGGCGCGCTTGTATGGATGGGCCGTGAGAGCTGCCGATGCCGAGGACGAGGTTTGTCATAGCCGACCTCCAAGCGGTTGTTGCGGGGCTAGGATAGAGTTGGGGCGGGGTTGAGGCAAAAGCGGAGGGGCGGGGCTTTGCTCCGCGAGCGGCAGGCGGGGCGAGCGGGTTCGGGGCTCGCAGTCGGGGGCGGCGCTGCGCTGTGCGGGTGGTATGCTTGCAGGCCCATCCTCTGTGAGGGGCGCGGCTTCCGGGGTAAGGGGGAGGGGCGGCTGAGGGGCTCCCGCCTCCCTACCCTGCTTGAGAGGTGAGGCAAGAGGCGCAGAGGGCGTCGCTGGAAGGAGGCGGACATGGCGACCGAACAGCCAGGCGTTGCGCTGGGGGTGGGAGTTATCGGGCTCGGAGGGGCGGCGGTGGCGATGATTCCGAAGTTCGCGTTCAATCCCCGCTTCAGGGTTGTTGGGGCGGCTGATCTTGATGAGGAGATTCTCGGCAAGTTCGCGAGGGATTTTCCCGACGCGGATACGTATACGAGCGCGGAGGATCTGTGCAGGAGTCCGAGGGTGGATCTTGTTTACATCGCCACTCCGAACAGTTTGCATACGCTGCACTGCGAGATGGCGATGAGCCGCGGGAAGCATGTGCTGATCGAGAAGCCGATGACGGTTAGCGTTGAGGAAGGGGTCGCGCTTGTGGAGTCGTCGAAGCGGAACGGCGCACTGCTGGGGGTGAACGTGAAGCATAGTTTCGAGCCGCGCGTGCTTCGCGTTCGGGAGATGGCGCGGGAGGGGGAGTTCGGGGAGTTGCGGATGATTAATCACTGGCGCTATCAGGATTGGCTGTATCGTCCGCGGTCGACGGAGGAGCGGACGCCGGGGCCTGGGGGCGGGATTCTGTGGCGGCAGGGGCCGCATCAGTTCGACATCATTCGGACGATTGCGGGGGGCATGGCGCGGAGCGTTCGAGGGACGGCGGGGACGTGGGACGCGAGCCGGGGCGTTCCCGGGGCGCACGCCGCTTTCGTGGAGTTCGAGAGCGGGGCGGTGGCCACTGCTGTTTACAGCGGGTACGATCATTGGGATTCGACGGAGCTTGTGCATGGGGTGGGACGCGAGGGGGTTTATCCTGATCCGAGCAAGCACGCGGCGGCGCGGCGGGAGCTTGCGGAGGCTCCGAGTGCCGATTGGGAGGACGAGGCGGCGCGCGCGGAGCGATATGGACTTGGGCGCTCCGACCGTATGCTGGAGCCGCCCGGGCCGTCGCGAGCGGGGTGGCTTCTGGGGGGGCCGTGGATCGTGAGTTTCGATCACGCTGATGTTCGTCTGACGCCGGAGGGGCTTGTGGTTTATGGGGATCGGGAGCGGAGGGAGATTCCGCTCGCGACGCACGAGGATGGGCGAGACGGGCGGATCAATACGTACTACGACGCTATTGTGGGGGATCGTCCGCTGCCGGCTGATGGGGCTTGGGGGAACGCGACACTGGAGCTGCTGCTGGCGGTCGAGGAGTCTGGGAGGCAGCGCAGGGAGATGTTCCTGGAGCATCAGACTCCGACGGTGGATTAGGCTGGACAGAGGCGGGGGCGCTACGCTTTTGCGGGCTGGCGGGCTCTCTGGGGGGAGGGAGAGCAGGAGAGTGGACGGGGGAGGCGCACACCAGGCTGAGGAGGTTTCTATGCTGTTCATTGACAATGCGACTGTGGAGCGTTTGCTGCCGATGGGGGAGTGCATCGAGGCGCAGGATCGCGCTTTTCGGGGGCTGCCGACGGGGGAGTCTGTTCATCGTCCGCGCATTGATCTGTATATGCCGGCGGAGCGTCCGGACGGGTACTACCGCTGGGGGACGATGGAGGGCGCGAGCGATGCTTTGGGGGTGTTCGCTATTCGTATGAAGTCGGACATTCTGTACTGGCCGCGCGATGAGCATGGGTTCTGGAAGGAGGAGAAGTACTGCGTTGAGCCGGGGACGTATTGCGGGCTGATTATGTTGTTCAGCACGCGGAACGGGGAGCCGCTTGCGATGATTAACGATGGGATTCTGCAGCATATGCGCGTGGGGGGCGGGGCTGGGTTGGGGGTTAGGTATCTGTCGCGGGCTGATTCGCAGACGGTGGGGATGCTTGGGTCTGGGGGGATGGCTCGGACGTATCTGGAGGCGTTCTCGGTGGTGCGGGATATCCGGCGGGTGAAGGTGTTTAGTCCGACGAGGGCGAACCGGGAGCGGTACGCTGAGGAGATGTCGGCGAAGCTTGAGTTGGAGGTGGAGGCGGTGGAGACTCCGGAGGCGGCGGTTGAGGGGGCGGATATTGTGGCGGCGTGCACGAATGCGATGGAGCCTGCGCTGAAGGGGGCGTGGTTGGAGCGGGGGCAGCATGCGACTGATGTTCGGGGGGAGCTTGATGCGGATGTGTTCGCTCGGGCGGATGTGGTGGTGAAGCAGGGGGTGGCGCACTCGCGGCCTCGTGGGGAGGATGTTCGGAGTATGGGGGAGGGGTATAACCGGGGGGACTATATCGGTGGGACGGATGAGCAGAAGGGTCGGTTGCCTGCGCGGTTGCGGGAGGCGCGGGTGGGTTCTGGCGGGGATGATGCGACGCCGACGTTCAACGATCTTGCGTCTGGGCGTGTTGGGCGCGGGTCGCGGGAGGAGATTACGTTGTATCTGAATTCTGGGAATCAGGGGTTGCAGTTCGCGGCGGTGGGGGCGGCAGTTTATGAGAAGGCGAAGGCGGAGGGGGCTGGGCGGGAGCTGCCGACGGAGTGGTTCTTGCAGGATATCCGGGATTAGCAGGGGCGCGGGCTGAATCGGGGGTTCCGGCTGCCGCGGGAGGCGGAGGGGATGTCGGGGGGCTTGGGTTTTCAGCGGGGGCGTAACATTTCGTAACATTCTGTAACGTTGTTCGAGGATTCGGCGGGGAGCGGTGGGCATTTTGGGTGGGAGCGGCGATAGTTAGTTCGCGATATTCGGGCTGTGTATCACGGTACGCGGGCGCAGTCGTAGGGGCAATGGGCAAGTGTCAGGCCGGCTCTGGCGTTGGGGATGGAGGGTGAGCGGGGGCACGGGGGCGAGGAGGAGGGGCAGTCGATGGGGGTATTCAGCTTGGAAATCGGGATAGGGCATCGCGACCGGGATGAGTGGGAGAGGGTGGAGGCGCTGGTGGATACGGGGGCGTCGATCTCTGCGGCTCCGGCGTCGCTGCTGCGGGGTCTTGGGATCGAGTGGCGATTCAGGCAGGGGTTCACGCTTGCCGATGGGACGACGCGCGAGATGGAGGCGGGGGAGGCGCGTGTGCGCGCAGGCGGCCGGGAGGCGACGACGCTCGTGTTGTTCAACGCGGAGGGTTCGCTGCCTGTTTTGGGAGCACTGGCGCTGGAGGGGATGTTCCTGGGGGTCGATCCTGTGGGGAAGCGCTTGGTTCCTGTGGGAGGATGGTTGGGGTAGAGGGGGCTTCAGTAAGGGTTTACGGACGTTGAATGAGCATCTCGTGAAGAGATGGCGGATGGCAACTGAGGCGCCGTATGATGCTTGTAGGATTTCCGCGGCTGGAAGGACAGTGAATACAGTAACGAATCAGTTTGGTTCCCCAAGATGGACCACTGACAAATTAGAAATACTCAGGAGGTACTTGTGCGCCTACACAAAAGTAATGAAAGCCATGCCTTTCGAACTAGTCTACGTTGATGCTTTTGCAGGCACAGGCACCGTTGACCTAAACCCATTAGATAGGGTAAATGAGCTTGCGAACCCTGGACTAATCCCTCTGACGGAAGAAGAGCAAGCAGATATACTAGCCGCCAGGGTCGTGGAAGGGTCTGCTCGCATAGCTCTAGGTATAACGCACAGGCCATTCGACAGGTTCATTCTCGTTGAATTGAACAGTGTATTTTCCGCAGAATTGCGCAAATTGAAAAGTGAATACTCTCATCGCAAAATTCAAGTCGTAAACAGCGATGCCAATCAGTTTCTACAACAGTGGTGCACAGAACAGAATAGGAATCTCGGAATCCCGTGGAGGGGTCAGAGAGCAGTTGCCTTTCTTGACCCGTACGCCACTCAAGTCGACTGGCAGACAGTAGAGAGTATTGCCGATACTAAATCAGTAGACTTATGGGTACTGTTCCCTGTCTGGGCACTAACCAGGACTTTGCCGAAATTTCATGAGCCTGACGAGCGTTACGCACCACGGTTGGATCGGGTTTTTGGCGGCCGGGAGTGGAGAAATCTGTACAAGGCTGAGACATCCAGAATGCTCCTTCCATTAGAATATCAGCAGTTCAATCCAAAGATGGTAAGAGACGACCAGAAAGCCATCGTTGACATTTACATGGATAAGATGCGTACTAAGTTTGCGAAAGCAGCCCCCGAACCACGGTGGTTCAGGAATTCTCGAAAGGCCCCGCTATTCGCGCTGATGTTCGCAGCTTCCAACCCTCGTGGGGCCTCTATCGCAGTTGATATAGCCAAGCATCTGTTGGACAATTGGTAGGCCACGACAATGCCCAGCGGCAACTAGCTCCCGCACGGCGGGTGTTCTGAGCAGGGAGGGAACGAGGTGGGCACGAAGCAGCTGCGAATCAGGTTCGATCCGCCGGAGGGGGTTGAGGGCATACCGCTGGAGGATGTCGAGGCTACGCTGGGGCATCTTCGGAAGGCGGTGCGGGAGCTGGTTTGGCATTTCGGGAGCGGCGACTCCGCGGCGAAAGGGCGACGGCCTCCGCGGTGGGCGGTCGAGCAGAGCGCTCTCAAGATGTTCAGGGCGTCTCCAGGGTCGTTGGTTATCGATTTGGGGCTGCCGGAGCGTCCGGAGGAGCTTGCTTCGGAGCCGGACTATGGGGGGCTGGCGGTCGAGGCGATTCTGGGGTGGAAGGGGCCGGGCGATTCGGCGATTCCTGAGGCCGCCGCCAGGCATTTGGCGCGTATCGAGAAGGGGCTTTCGGAGGGGGTTGCGCAGGCGCGGCTGACTGACTGGAGCGACAGGGGGGACGTTGTTTTGCGTTCGCGCAAGCGCGAGGCGCGTTCTCGGGAGCGCGATTCAAGGGGGGAGTTCGAGCCTGCGCGGGCGGATGGGCTGCTGCTGGAGGTGAATTGGCGGAAGCGCACTGCACAGCTTCATCCGTCGCGGCTGTTCCCGTCGGAGCCTTATGTCGCTTTGCGGTTTGAGAAGGATCTCGACGACGTTATGCTGCGCTACGCTACGCAGTTCGTAACGGTCGCGGGGAGGGCGCGCTTCACGCCGGACGATGAGTACGATGTGTTTCATGTGGAAGAGGTTATTCCCAGCAGAGGCAACAAGCCGTCGACCAAAGAGGAGCGGGAGGAGTCGCTGGCTAGGACGCCTCCATACGATTCGAAGCGCGCCGTTACTGCGAGTGTGCCGTTCGATGTTGATGAGTTCATACGCGTCATCCATGAAGCGCGGGATGCGGAAACGCGGGATGAGCTGTGATTGGAGGCGCACAGGCTGTTGTGCTAGATACGAGCGTGGTGTCCATACTGTTCGAGGGGGAGTCCGACCTCCGATTCTCGTTCTACCAGAGCCGGATCGAAGGACTGAAGGGAGTCATCTCATTCCAGACTCTTGAAGAGGTTTGGTTCGGGGCATTCAAGGCCGGTTGGGGTGAGCGCAGACAGGATGAACTCAAGCGGCATCTTGCCGATTACGACGTCATCTGGCCGGACAACGATCTGGTCTCCGAGACGGCGCGATTACGCGCAGCGCAGGAGCGGAAGGGGCGAAGGCTTGGCAGGGCCGACGCCTGGATAGCCGCAACTGCTCTTTGGTTAGAGTGTCCGCTCGCTGCTCACGATCGCGATTTCGTTGGAATCGATGGTCTGACGCTTATCCGGGTTTCTTCGGGGTAGTCAGCACCGTCAACTGCTTCCTGTGCTCCAGACTCGGCTTATCGTCGCGGCGATGCGGGCTTCCATACGGGAGACTAGGTCGCGGTTGGCGTCGACGAGAGCTTGCTCGGCCTCGACCGCTTCAACGATACTCTCCTGCACATGGAATGGAGGGAGAGGAATCTCGATCCTGGCAATCTCTAAGCCTATTCCTCCGATAATCCCTCGCACGAACGTGTCTAGCTGTTGCTGGAAGGACTTACTTCGAAGAGTCAAGTATAGCATTCTCGGCAAAACTCTGTCATGCGCTGCTCGCACGATAAAGACGTGCTCGTTGACAGCGGCGCGCATCTCGCTAGTAAAGTAGCCTGATTTCCCAGTGGTAGCTCCATCTTTAACTAACAGTGCATCGTATGGTTGTAGTCTACCCTTCAGCATTCCTGCGTAGTGCTCCTCTGTTATATAGCGCATTTTATTGAATCTAATGTTACCGTCCTCATCAATCTGCTCGCCTCCAATGCTAGGAATTCCTGAAGTAACCGCGCCTCCTTTCTGACGAGATCCGCTCTGCAGAGAGCATACCTCACCTAGCTGCACTAGGGGCCAGGATGGGTCGATGGGGATGTGGGGGCGGTAGGATTGGAGGACGAGGCGGGCGCCGTCGATGACGCGCTGGTAGGCGTCGATTTCGGCGACGATTTCGCGCTGGAGGTCTAGGGGCGGGAGGGGGATTTGGATTCCTTTGATGTCTCCTAGCCTTAGCGAAGGGTAGTCTCGCTCGTGTGTCAGTTCGCGGGCATCAACATCGCACAGAAGGCGGTAGACGAATCGAGGCAACGCCTTATTCGCGTCGCAAACGATGCATGCCAGTGTGCTCGACACGTAGGCAGGTTCTCCCAAGACGACGCGATGGTTCAGGTATGTTGACGCTCCACTTTTGGGGAATAGAATCGTGCCTTGAGGGAACAGGCGGAGGCGTTTTTCTTCGATAGCCAACGCATTGACCTTGTCGGCGCTTCCTTTGAAATCGTCGGACCGGTGAACGGCTCCTACATCGGAGGTGCGCACGAAGGGGCTGGTTCCGCCGTCGAAGCACCAAGCTTCTTGCGGGGCTGAATTGCCTGTCACTACAGCGGCTATTTCCCCGAGTTCTACGTACGGGAACTTGCTGTCGCGCACTTTCTTTGGGCGGTAGGGTTCGGGGCTTAGGGTGCAGTCTTGGTGGTTGAGGATGCGGGATCTTTCGACGGCGAAGCCGCGGGTGGGGGCGTAGTCGTTGAGGTTTTCGGACGCTCTTGCGCGTTGGAGGAATTCGGCGAGCTCGTCGCGGACGGTGGGGAGGTCGTTGTTGGGGATGGGGCGCCGCTGGGCTCCGAGGTTGAAGCCGTCGGCGTCGACTTTGAGAAAGGCGATGCGGTCGCTGGAGCGGGCGAGGGCGGGGTCGAGGATGAGGATAGAGGTTTTGACTCCGGAGTAGGGGTTGAAGACGCCGGAGGGGAGGGAGACGACGGCGGCGAGATAGCGTTCGATGAGCATTCTGCGGAGGCGGACGTAGGCGGTTTGGGTCTGGAAGATGATGCCTTCAGGGACGATGACGCCGGCGCGTCCTGTTGGGGTGAGGTGTGAGGCGATGTAGTCGACGAAGAGGGCTTCGCTGCGGTTGGATGCGATGGAGAATCGCTTGTGAGGGGTGATGCCGCCCCTGGGGGACATAAAGGGGGGATTGGCGAGGATGATGTCGGCGCGCTCGTTCCAGCGGTCTTCGCTGGTGAGGGTGTCGTATTCGTGGACGCGGGGATCGGCGAGGCCGTGGAGGTACATATTGACGCGGGAGAGGCGCGTCATTTCGGGGGAGATGTCGTAGCCGAGGATGGAGTTGGCGAGATGGTCTTTCTCGTCGCTTGTGAGCGTGCTGGCGCCCTGCCCGTTTGTGTTGGCGTTCTGGATGTGCTTGTAGGCGGAGATGAGGAATCCGGCGGTTCCGCAGGCGGGGTCGAGGATGGTTTCGCGCTTCTGGGGGTCGACGATGCTGACGATGAAGTCGATGATGTGGCGGGGGGTTCGGAACTGTCCGGCGTCGCCTTGGGATCCGAGGACGGAGAGGAGGTATTCGTAGGCGTCGCCGAGATGTTCGGAGTTGTCGTAGGAGAATTTGTCGATCGCGCGGAGGAAGAGCCGCAGGGTTTCGGGGGAGTTGTAGGGGAGGTAGGCGTTGTCGAAGATGGAGCGGAAGAAGAGGGGGATGTTCTGGTTCTGCGGCATGCGGTCGAGGGCGTCGGTGTAGAGTTTGAGCATTTCGTTTCCGCTGAGGGCACCATGCACGAGGTTCGTCCAGCGGTACTGTTCGAAGTCGCCGGAGAAGAAGGTTGGGACGCCGCCGAGTTCTTCGCTCTGGCGGTCGATGTCGTTCATAAATTTGTAGATTAGGGCGATGGTAATCTGTTCGACCTGGCTTTTGGGGTCTGGGACTTTGCCGACGAGGATGTCGCGGGCGTTGTCGATGCGGCGTCTGGTGTCGGCGTCGAGCACAGGGGGATTCCTTAGGCGGCGAAGCACTCGAGGGGGACGTTGTCATTGATGTAGTCGGGGACGATCGTGCGGAAGGGTTGTGGGACGGCGGCGAGGTCGGTCATCGTGAAGCCGGGGTTGGTGGAGAGCTGGGCAAAGTTGCGGCTGGCGATGATGTCGCGGAGGGGGGCGCTCATCACGCAGGCTCTGAAGAAGTTCGTGACGAGGGGTATGTCGGTTGGGTCGGCTGGGGGGTGGAGACGGAGGAATCTGGCGCACTCTTCTTCGAGGAGTTTGTCGCGGTTGATGGCGGTCTGGACGCTAAAGCTGGTTTCGTCGTTGAAGAGCTCGCGGTCGATGCGCATTCCGCCGGGGCCGATGGTTTGCTCGCGGAGGGTTCGGACGGCGTCGCCGCCGAGATGCTGGTATGCGTACGGGGCGCCAGGGTCGATGTTGGGATTGGGGGTTTCGGTTGGGGTTGCGGGGAGTTCGAGTTGTTGGTCGTAGTTGAATTCGGTTTCGAAGTATTCGCAGACGGCGAAGAAGTCGAAGAGTTTGAAGGTTGTTTTGGGGGCAGGGGTTGGGGAGGGGCCGAAGTAGTCGCGGGCGAAGTCGTGGGGGCGCGTGCCGCGTCCTTTGATCTGGACGAATTCTGTTGGGGAGAAGACGGGTCGGAAGAGTGCGAGGTTGAGGATGTCTGGGCAGTCGTAGCCGGTGGTCATCATCCCGACGGTTACGCAGATTCTGGCTTTGCTTGTTCTGTAGTTGGGGAGGAAGTTGGAGGAGCCCATAAGGTTGTTGTTGGTGAATTGGCGGGTGAAATCCTGGGCGTCGCGGACGTTGGAGGTGACCTGGACGGCGAAGTCCGAGCGGTAGGCGTCGGGAAAGCGCTTGTCGGCTTCTTCGTTAAGGATCTGGGCTATGCGGGCGGCGTGGTTCTGGCTGACGGCAAAGACGATGGATTTGCCGATCTCGTTGGTTATGGGATCGCGGAGGGCTTGGTCGAGGAATGTTTGGCAGAGGACGCGGTTGCTTGCTTCGGAGAAGAAGCGTTTTTCGTATTCGCGGAGGCCGAAGGATTGCTCGATCTCGGCGCCGGTTTGTTCGTCGGTGAAGGAGACGACGAATCCTTGTTCGGAGAGCATCTGGGTTGTGACGTTGGTTCGGGCGTCGATGACGGTGGGGCTGATGAGGACGCCGTCGCGGACGCCGTCAAGGAGGGAGTAGCGGAAGGTGGGTTCGCCGCTGTCGCAGCCGAAGGTTTGGTAGGTGTCGCGGAGGGCTCGGCGTTCGAGTTCGCGGGGGTCGGTTTCGCTGTCGGCGCCGCGGAGGTAGTCCTTGGGGGTTGCGGTGAGGCCGAGTTTGTAGCGGTGGAAGTAGTCGAAGACGCCGCGGGAGCTGCCGCTGATGGAGCGGTGGGCTTCGTCGGAGATGACGAGGTCGAAGTCGGCGGGGGAGAAGAGGGAGCGGTAGTTGTTATTGAAGAGGAGGGATTGGACGGTGGTTACGACGATGTCGGCTGAGCGCCAGTCGTCGCGGCGTTCTTTGTAGACGACGGTGGTGAAGTCGTTTTTGAGGAGTTTGTCGAAGGTGGTTTTGGCTTGGGTTTCGAGTTCGAGCCTGTCGACGAGGAAGAGTGCGCGTTTCGCGTTCCGGGTTCGGAGGAAGAGCTTGATGACGGCGGCGGCGGTGAGTGTTTTGCCTGTGCCGGTGGCCATCTCGAAGAGGAAGCGATCGGCGCCGTTGGAGGCGGCGCGCTGGAGGGCGTGGATGGCGTTGAGCTGGTAGCCGCGCAGGAAGCGCAGATCGTGCGTTTTGATGAAGGCGGGACGCTCGGTTTCGTTCAGCCATGCGGCTTCGGACGCGTAGCCGGGTCGCTGGACGAGGACGATGTAGTCAGGGCCGACGGATTCAGTTAGGAGTGGTTGTGAGGGGGGGGGGGTAGAAGTCAGGGTTGGGGAAGTCGGCGACGGGCTGGGGGTTGCCGCGCTCGATGTCCCAGAGGTAGTGGCGCTCGCCGTTGGAGAGGATGATGAACCGGCAATGCTGAGATTCGGCGTATGCGCGGGCTTGCTCTTTGCCGGAGAGAGGGTCTGTTTCCTCGGATTTGGCCTCGAGGACTATGAGCGGTTTTCCGTTGCTATCGAGCAGGAGGAAGTCGATGAATCCCCTGCCCTTTCGGCCAGGGATGTTGACGGGAGATTGGAAGTCGTCGCCGAGGGCTTCGAGGTCGGCGGGGCGGAGGGGGACGTTGGGTTCGAGGCGGATGTTGGCGGGGCCGTTGGCGTCGGGGAAGAAGCGCCAGCCTGCGGCTTCGAGTTTGCGGTTGATTTTGACGCGGGCCAGAGCTTCTTTGGTCATATCGGGGGGAGTCTGTTGGGAGGTTAGAAGCCGCCTACGTCGGCGGCGCCGGGCGGGGGAGCGTAGTCGGTGTAGGCCCATTCGGGCATTGTGCTTTCGAGGCCTTCGAGGGCGATCATTCGTTCGTATTCCTGGCGGATGTAGGGGTCTTGGTCGGGGTAGGCGATGGCTCGTCCGCCGTCGCGGGTGTCTTGTGCTCCGCCGTCGCGGGCGTCGGAGCCGGGGGCTGCGCCGTTGCGGAGGCCTGGGCCGTAGGGTCCGTCGAAGATGAGGAAGCGGATGCCGTTGGGGGATGTTCCGAAGTGCTGGTGGAACCAGTCGCCGGTCATGGGGGCGGCGCTGATCATTCCGACGGGTTCGTAGTCTTGTCGTTTGACTTCGTTGCCGAGGCCTGCTTGCCAGGGTTGTTCGCCGAGTTTGTCGGGCCAGGTTACGCTGTAGCCTTTGCCGCGGATGCAGACGAGGATGGCTCCGGAGCTGTGTTTGTGGGCTTTTGAGTATTGTCCGGTTTCGTATTGGCCGATTTTCATGTAGAAGTTGGCGCCGGCCATGTGGGGTTCGACGCGGCGGTAGCTGAAGGAGCGCCGGTTGTCGCGCGGGAGGTTGCAGTTGACGATGTCTGGGATGATGTTGGTTCGGCGCATTGCGAGCCCTCGGACGGGGTCGGCGTAGATGTCTTCGACGGGTTTGAAGTAGTCGTCTTCGGCGTTGAAGAGGTTGGTGAATTGGTAGGGGTTGTTGAGGATGAATTGGGGGTCGCGGACGAGGTTGACGATGTTGGGGGCAGTGGTGGCGGCGAGGAGGAGGGCGGGTGATGAGGTGGCGTTGACGAGCCGGTGTTGGGCGTTGAGGGGGATTCCGAAGAGGGATCCGGCGGACCATTCGAAGATTTGTTTTTTGTTGGGGTTGGTTTCTTGCCAGACTTCGGTTGAGCCTCGGCCTTCGGCGACGTAGTAGATTTCTTCGTACATGTGTTTTTCGGGGTTGAGGGCTGCGGCGCCGGGGATTTCGACGACGTACATTCCCCAGAGGTGTTCGGTGCCGAGGAGTTGGATGGCGACGCCGTTGCCTCCGAGGCGTTTCCAGGGTTTGAGTGGGAGGTCTTGGATGCGTTGGACGCCGATGTCGCGGTGGATGTCGATGCCTTGGGATTCGATGAAGAGGTCGTAGGGGGATTTGGGTGTTTTCCAGAAGCCGAATCCGGCTTTGTTCATTCCTTGGGGTTCTTGCCAGTCGGCGAGTTGGGCGTTGCGGGTGACCATTGGGAGTCCTCCTGCCGCGGGGCGCGGTTGATTCGGGAGCGATGTTGTGGGAGCGGAGTGTAGGGGGCAGGCGCGCCGACGGTCAAACGGCGGGAGGGGGGCGGGCGGCTTGGGACGCGCGATGCGCGATGGTTGTTGGGAGCGCGGCGTTTGTTGCGTGAGCGTGTTGGCGCGAGCGGTTGTGCTACGGGGCGGGGGCGTCCGTGGGGATGTCCGACGGCGCGGGCGCTCTGGGGAGCGGGGCGATGCGATCTGTGGCGCTCGCGGTACGTGGTGGTTGTTGGGAGTGTGGTTTTTGTTGCTGGACGTATGGGCGCGAGCGGTTGTGTTACGGCTTGGGGCGGGGTTGGCGGTTCGGGAGGGCGGGGGCGCGGGGCGCTCTGGGGGGCGGGTGATGCGATTTGTGGCGCTCGCGATACGTGGTGGTTGTTGGGAGTGTGGCTTTTGTTGCGTGGAAGTATGGGCGCGAGCAGGCTGTGTTGCGGGTGGTGTGCGGGGGGGGGGCTGGGTGAGCGAGTCGACGCTGGCGCGCGACGTTACTTGGGGCGGCGGGTTTGTGCAGGGGGAGAGGCGGGGGTAGAATCGGCGCGAGGAGGCTGTAGGGCAGGAGCAGAGGCGATTCCGCCAGGCGTTTCAGGCGTCAGCGGCCAGGACGGCCAGGAGGGAGGGGGCCTCGCTCTACGCTTCAGGCGTTGGTGGTTAGGAGGAGGCGATTTCGCTCTACGCCTTAGGCATCGGCGGTTAGGAATCTGTGCGGGCAGGAGATGAGGGTATGACGACTGCGAATCTGGAGCGGATTATCGACGGCGATGGGCACATTATGGAGGATATCGACGGCATCGTTTCTTATATGCCGGAGGCGTACAGGGGGAAGAGTTTCGCGGAGGGGGAACGGGCTCGCAGTCCTTTTCCGCCTATTGATCATTTGCATTCGGCGAACCGGCACGTTACGCCTCCCGGGGCGTTCGCGAATGTGGGTCCGGATGGGTGGGTGGGGTTTCTGGACGAGGTTGGGGTGGACGCGACGGTGCTGTATACGACGAGCGGTTTGGGGTTCGGGAAGATTGTGAGCCGGGATTGGGCGATTATGCTGGCGCAGGCGTACAACAATTGGGTGTACGACACGTATCTGTCGCGTGGGGAGCGGTTCCAGGCGATGGGTTTGCTGCCGCTTCAGGAGCCGGGGGCAGCGGCGGAGGAGCTGCGGCGGATCGTGGGGGATCTGGGGTTCGTGGGGGCGATGCTGCCGTCGACGGGTGCGCAGCAGCCGCATTTGGGGGATAGTAAGTTCTGGCCGATCTATGCGGAGGCGGAGCGGCTGGGGTGCGCGCTGGGGATCCACGGGGGGGCGCATGAGGGTTTTTTGATGGACGATATGAGTCCGTATGCGCCGATCAATGCGCTTGGGCATCCGATGGGGCAGATGGTTGCGTTCGCGGGGATCGTTTTCAATGGGGTGTTCGACAAGTATCCGGGGGTTCGCATTGGTTTTCTGGAGGCGGGGGCGGCCTGGTTGCTGACGTGCATGGAGCGGTTCAACGGTTCTTGGGCGTCGCATGTGCAGTACGATCCACGCGGGCGGTTCCTGGATATCAGGGAGGGGGAGCGGGTGTCGGACTATATCTGCCGTCATGTTGAGGCGGATCGGATTTTCGTGGGTGTGGAGGGGGATGAGCTGGCGTTGCCGGAGGCTGTTCGGCTGACGGGGAACAAGCCGTATCTGTTTTCGTCGGACTATCCTCATGAGGTGGACGCGAACACTTGCAAGGCGGAGCTTGATGAGCTTCGGGAGAATGCGGAGTTGTCGGCGGAGGATAAGGAGGCGGTGCTGCGCCGGAACGCGGGGCGGTTCTACCGGTTGAGCGCGAATCTGGCGTGCTAGAGGACGGCGGGGCTGGCGGCTGGAGTTGCGAGGGCGCTCAGGCGTAATGAGATTAGGGCTGAGGGAATTCCGGAGAAGGAGCGTTGTATGACGACGGAGAACGTTGAGCGGGTAGTGGATGGGGATGGGCATCTGGTTGAGGATCATGCGGCTATCTGGGAGCGGATGCCGGAGGAGTATCGGGACCGGAGTTTCGTTACGACGCGGGGGCCGTTCCCGCCGAACGATCATCTGCATGCGGCGAACCGTCATTTTTTGCCTGAGGGGGCGTTCGCGCGGGTGGGTCGAGAGGGGTGGATCGATTTCTTGCAGGATGTGGGGGTGGACAAGACTGTTCTGTATACGTCGAACGGTCTGGCGTTTGGGCGGGTTGTGAGCCGGGATTGGGCGATTGAGCTGGCGCGGGCGTACAACAATTGGGTGTACGACGAGTATGTGAGCCGGGATTCGCGCTTTCAGGCGATGGGTCTTGTTCCGCTGCAGGAGCCCGCGGAGGCTGTTGTGGAGCTGCGGCGGATTGTGCGGGAGCTTGGGTTCGCAGGGGCGATGCTTCCGGGGACGGGGGCGCTGCAGTTGCAGAATCACTTGGGGGATTCGAAGTACTGGCCTATCTATGAGGAGGCGGATCGTTTGGGGTGCGCTATCGGGATCCATGGGGGGGTGCATGATCATATGGGGCTGGACGATATGAGTCCTTATGCGCCGGTGAATGCGCTGGGGCATCCGTTTGGTCAGATGGTGAATTTTGCGGGGGTTGTTTTCAACGGCGTGCTGGACAGGTATCCGAACGCTCGGTTCGGTTTTCTGGAGGCGGGGTGCGCTTGGTTCGTGGGGTGCCTGGAGCGGTTTCAGCGGTCGTGGGACAGCCACGTTCAGTACGATCCGAACGGGCGGTTCTTGCAGCTGCGGGGTGGGGAGTCGGTGACGGACTATATTCTGCGGCATGTGGACGAGGGGCGGGTGTATGTGGGGGTGGAGGGTGGGGAGCTGACGCTGCCTTTTGCTGTACGGGCAGCTGGCAACAAGCCGTTCATTTTCTCTTCGGACTTCCCGCATGAGGTGAATCACGAGACTTGCAAGGAGGAGATTGCCGAGATTCGGGAGAATCCGGGGCTTTCCTCGGAGGATAAGGCTGCGGTGCTCCACGGGAACGCGGAGCGCTTCTACGGGTTGTCGTGAGGGAGGGCGGATGTCGTGAGGAGAGCGCTCCTCGTTAGGGGCGCGGGGCGGGAAGTGCGGAGGGCGAGAACTCGCGGGGACTGAGGGGGCTGTAGGGAGGGGCGATGGCGGATGTTGGGGCTATTGAGGCGGGCGTACGCAATCTGGCGAGGCATTGCGTTGGGGTGGAGCGGGGGGAGTCGACGCTGCTGCTCAATGAGCGGGGAGCGATGAGTCCTGAGCTGGCGGAGCTTCTGGAGCGGGCGATCGCGGATGCAGGGGGGATTCCGTACTCGCTGTGGGTGGATTCGCTGGCGGAGGCCGAGGAGCTGCCGCGTCCTGTGGCGGGGGCGATTCTTGGGAGCGACAAGTTGCTGCTGGGGTGCAATCTGAATCGGGCGGTTCTGCTTGAGCATCTGCGGGCGAATGGGGCCGCGGGGTTGATACGCATCAACAATCGCATCCGTTCTCCGGAGGGGATGGGGACGGAGCATGCGCGGTTCGATTGGCGGCTGGTGATGGAGCTTGCGCATCGGATCGAGGGGCGGATTGCGGAAGCGAGGGCGTATCGGGTGGCTAGTCCTCGGGGGACGGAGGTTAGGGGTCGGGTGGCGTCGGCGAGCGAGGTTGCGGACGCTTTTTTCGCGCAGGACGCGGCTCTGAGCCGGACGGAGCGGGTTTTTCCGGGGGAGGTGTACGCGCCTATCGGGAGCGCGGATGCGGAGGGGGTCATTGCGTTCGATCATCCGGGGATGGCTGACCGGGAGCAGTTTCATAATCCGATGCTTCTTGAGGTGCGGGACAATGCGCTGCAGGGGATAGAGTGGCGCGAGGAGCCGACGCGTCCGGGGCAGCGGGACGATGCCACGGGGAATACGGTGTGGACGAGGGCGCAGCTTCAGGGGCTGCTCGACGCGTCGGAGGCGCGCTATGGGCGGGAGGCGGCGTATGCTGTCGATTCGTTCCATGGGGGGTTCCATCCGAAGGCGGCGAAACGTCCGGGGCAGCAGAGCAATCAGGATGTGATGCACTTTCATATTGGGCGGACGCCGTCGCCGCTCTCCGCGTATGTTTCGGATCAGACGATCGAGCTGGACGGGGAGCTGTTCTGGGAGAGGGGGAGGTCGGCGCTGCTTCGGGAGGAGAGTATTCGGGAGCTGGCGCGGGAGTACGGAGAGGAGGTTTAGGATGGCGAATGTTCCGCTGAGCATTGCTCTTGAGCATTACGACCGGCATATGCCGTGGGTGGAGGGGACGGCGAGGCCGAAGGGAATCGATGCGACGACGCTGATTATCGGGCAGGATGGGGCTGGGGGACGGCGCCATGAGCGGATGCTGCTGCACCGTGAGTTTGATGTGTGCGAGCTGTCGCTGGGGTCGTATGTGATGGCGAAGGCTCGCGGGGCGCGGCTGACGGCGATTCCTGTTTTTCCGCGGCGGTTGTTCAGTCAGTCGCAGATGTATGTCAACAGGGGGGCTGGGATTCGGGAGCCGCGCGATCTGATCGGGAAGCGGGTGGCGCTGCGGTCGTTTCAGACGACGCTTTCTGTGCTGGCGAAGGGGGATCTTGGGAGCGAGTACGGGGCGCCGCTGGAGGGGATAACGTGGGTTACGACGGCGGACGAGCCGGTGAAGTTTGATCCGCCGGCGGGTGTGTCGATCGAGCGGATGGATGCGGGGCGGAAGCTGGGGGACGCGCTGGTTGCGGGGGAGGTTTCGGCGTATCTGTCGCCGCGTCCTCCGCAGCCGTATCTGGATGGGGCTCCGGAGGTGGGTCGTTTGTTCGAGGATCCGCGGGAGGAGGAGGCGTCGTACTACCGGCGGAACGGGTTCTATCCGATTATGCATTTGATTGCGATGAAGTCGGAGGTTGCGGAGGCGCATCCGTGGGCGCCGGTTAGTTTGCTGGACGGGTTTGAGCAGGCGAAGCGGCAGTGGACGCGTTATATGGATGATCCGAACTGGAGCCGGCTGACGTGGGGGCGGCATTATCTTGAGGAGGAGCGCCGGGCGCTTGGGGCTGATCCGTGGCCGTATGGGGTTTCGGCGAACCGGGCGAATCTCGAGCGGTTCATCCGGTATGAGGTGGAGCAGGGGTTGATTGCGGAGCCTCTGGCTGTGGAGGATCTGTTTTTCGAGACGACACTGGATACTTGAGAGGGGAACGGCGGCAGGATTGTGAACTACGCGGCGCGAGACGCGCTGGGAGGAGAGTGGTTGTGACACAGACGGCAATCTATACGGAGCAGCAGTTCATTGCGGATATTCGGGAGGCGTTCGCCAAGAGTCGCGATTCGGTGGAGCAGGCGCACGTTGTGGCGGGGCTGATGCGGCGGGCTTTCGAGAGCGGCTGGCCGGAGAATAGCGCGAAGTTCGGGGACGGCGAGGGGACGTTCGAGATCTATCGGGACACGGAGTACGGGCATCCGAATCCGGGGTTCGTTGTGCTGGCGTACCGGCAGGCGCCGCAGGAGGTGAAGCGTCCGGCTCCGCACGATCATGGGGTTTGCTGGGTGGCGTACGGGGTGAAGAGCGGGTCGAACAGGCAGTCGCGGTACGGGTATTCGCACTCGGCGGACGATGGCGAGAAGCCGGCGTTCGAGTTGAAGGATGAGTTCGTGCAGCGCGGGGGGGATGTTCACTACATTCTTCCGGGGGAGATTCATAGCGTTCAGGGGTCGACGAGCGAGACGACGATCTATGCGCGAATCACGAGCATGGATCTGGATGTGGTACAGCGGCACCGGTACGACGTTGAGAGCGGGCGGAGCGCGGTGTTCTCGTCGGCTACTACGACGACGCCGTAGTTATGGCGTACTCGGTGGCGGTTGGGAACCGGCTGGAGACTCGGCATCTGCTGAGCGGGCGGGCTCGGATCGAGGGTGTGGACGTGGAACTGGTCGACGCGGGCCCGGCGCCCGCGCCGATCTTCCCGGCGATGGTTACTACGCGTCCGTACGACGTGGGGGAGCTTACGCTGGGGAATTTCGTTATCGCGAAGGATCAGGGGGCGCGGCTGGTGGGGCTGCCGGTGTTCCCGAACTTGTTCTTTCCGCTTACGGGGGTGACGGTGAATGAGCGCTCCGGCGCGAGGGGGCCGGAGGATCTTGCGGGGAAGCGGGTGGGGGCGCCTTTGGGGTTCGCGTCGAATCCGGCGGTGTGGCTTCGGGCTGTGCTGGCGGCGCGGCACGGGGTGGCGGCGGACGCTATCACGTGGGTTGAGGGGGAGAACGATTCGCTGCGGGGGATCCCCTACCCTCGCCCTGAGCGTTTGAGGCGGGAGCAGATGACGGATCTGGACGCGCGGCTCGCGGAGGGGGCGATCGACGCGCTGGTTGTGGCAGGGGGAAACGCGGCGGCTGGGGAGGGGACGCGTCCGTTGGTGGAGGACCCCTACCCTCTTCTGGCGAGCTATCACGCTGATGCGGGGGTGTTTCCTATCAATACGCTGCTGGTGATGAAGGAGGAGTCGCTGGCGGAGAGTCCGGGGCTGGCGGCGGCGGTGTGCGCGGCGATGGAGGAGGCGACTGCGATCTATATGGAGGAGGAGCCGGACGAGGGGGTTCATCAGGGGTTGCGGGTGGGGGATCTTCGGCGTATCGGGTTGTTTCCGCGGGGGCAGGGTTTGGATGTCCACGGGGCGTCGGTGGCCGCGCTGGTGGAGTCGCTCTATGAGACGGAGCTTATCGGGAGGCGGTGGACGCTGGAGGAGTTGTTTGTTGGGTAGGAGGGGCGAGCCGATGCCGTTCAGGTGGGGGAGGCGTTGAGGGATGATTCGCGGGATAGCGTCTTGGCTGTCGGACAGGTTCAGGGAAGCTTCGCCGACAACAAAGAAGGTTGTTGTAGGTATTTGCTTGCTGGCAGTAGCGGCACTTGGGATATGGGCATATGTGAATCGGGAGTTGATTTTCCAGCTAGCGTTAGCGTTCGCGTTTGTTGCGGCTATGTTTGCTATTGGCTATTTCATAGTTACTGCCAGCCCCCGGAAGAGATAGAGGCCGACGGCGTTTCAGTACTAAAGAACGACAGGCCCTTAGCAATGCGCTATGCCAGCTACAAAATGGGAAGTGCAAAGCCTGTAGGAAGAAGCTGCCCGTCACCTCCCTCGAAATAGACCATATAGTGCCGCGCTCCTGGAGGGAGGACGATAGCTTTAGGAACTTGCAGTTGCTTTGCAGGCGATGCAATGCGAGCAAGGGCAATAGGTACGCCGGATAGGCGCTCTGCGTGGGGATTACGCCCTCGGCAGCACGGCCAGTGCGGGGGAGACGCAGGGTGTGTCGGGAGCGGTTGCGGGGTAATCCGCGCCCCGCGATGGTTGGGTCTACAGGGGGGAGCGTCGGCTTCGACGGCAGGGGCATCGGTTTCTGCGGTGGGGCGCGTCGGCTCAGCGGGGAGGGTTGGTCCTGCGGCGCGGACGCGGCGGCTTCAGCGGCGGGGCGCATTGGCTCAGTGCGGGGCTACGGTGGGGGCGTGCGGTTTCTAAGGTGGGGCGCGCGGCGGCTTAGCGGGGGGTAGGGTGGGAGCGCGTCGCGAGGCGGGGTTAGCTGCTGATTTCGTTTTTGATTTCGCGCCATGCGGTTCGGGCGTCTTCGACGGAGCCTTCGTCTTCGATGGTTGTGATGTCGCCGGGGTCGGCGTTTAGGGTTACGGCTTTGAGGACGCGGCGCATTATCTTGCCGCTGCGGGTTTTGGGGAGGGTTTTGACGAAGTTGACTTCGCCGATGACGGCGACGGGGCCGAGTTCGGCGCGGACGGTTGTTATGAGGGCGCTTCGGAGGTTGTCGCTGGGGGCTCGGCCGTCTTTGAGGACGACGAAGGCGGAGATGACTTCGCCGCGGAGGTCGTCGGGTCTGCCGGTGACGCCGGCTTCGGCGACGTCGTCGTGTCGGAGGAATGCGGATTCGACTTCGACGGCTCCGATGCGGTGCGCGGCGATCTTGATGACTTCGTCGGCGCGACCTGCGAACCAGACGTAGCCGTCTTGGTCGATTGAGGCGAGGTCGCCGGTGAAGTAGACGCCGGGGATGCGGTTCCAGTAGTCGGATGCGTAGCGGTTGGGGTCGTTCCAGAGGGTTGGGATGAGGTTGGGGAAGGGTTGTTTGAGGACGAGGATGCCTTTTTCGCCTGGCTGGCAGGGTTGGCCTTCGGGGGTCATTACTGCGATGTCCATTCCGGGGAGTGGGACGCCGGCGGAGCCGGGTTTCTGGGGGAGCATAGAGAGTCCGTAGGGGTTGCCGATGACGGGGGCTCCGGTTTCGGTTTGCCACCAGTGGTCGATGACGGGGATGCGGTCGTGGAGGATGCGTTTCTGGAGCCATTCCCATGCGGCGGGGTTGAGGGCTTCGCCGGCGCAGAAGATGCGTTGGAGGGATGAGGTGTCGAAGCCTTGGGTGGGGTCGTCGCCGAATTTCATCAGGAGGCGGACTGCGGTGGGAGATGTGAAGACGCAGGTGAGGGCGAATTCTTCGATGAGGCGCCAGAAGGCGTTGGGGCGTGGGTAGTCGAGGGCGCCTTCGTAGAGGAGGGATGCGGCGCCGAAGAGGAGTGGGCCGTAGACGATGTAGCTGTGTCCGACGGCCCATCCGAGGTCGGAGGTGGCCCACCAGATGTCGTTGCTGTTGAGTCCGTAGCAGAGGCGGCCTTGGGCGTGGAGTCCGACGGGGTATCCTCCGTGGGTGTGGACGGCGAGTTTGGGGCTAGCGGTGGTGCCGGATGTTGCGAGGATGTATGCGGGGTCGTTGGCGTCCATTGGTTCGAAATGGCCGCTGGAGGCGGAGGCGTTGTTGAGGAAGTCCTTCCAGGAGATGTCGTGGTTTGGGTTCATGGGGACTTCGGCGATTCCGCGTTGGAGGACGATGTGGCGTTCGACGGAGTCGCATCCGAGTTGGAGGGCATCGTCGACGATGGATTTGAGCTTGACTGTGGAGCCGCGTCGGTAGGCGATGTCGGCGCTGAAGACGGCGCGTGAGCCGCTGCGGTTGATGCGGTCGGCGAGGGCTTGTGGTCCGAATCCGGCGAAGACGACGGAGTGGATGGCGCCGATGCGGACGGTTGCGAGCATGAGGGTTACGGTTTCGAGGCAGTTGGGCATGTAGATTGTGAGGCGGTCGCCTTTGCCGAGGCCGAGGGAGCGTAGTGCGGCGGCGCATTGTTCGACGTTGCGTTTGAGCTGGGCGTAGGTGAGGATCTGGCGTTCGCCGAGTTCGTTGGCGTAGATGAAGGCTGCGTGGCCTCCTCTGCCGGAGTCGACTTGGTGGTCGACGCACATATAGGAGAGGTTGGTTTGGGCGCCGATGAACCATTTGAAGGAGGGGTAGTCTGGTTCGAAGACGGCGCTCCAGGTTCTGAGCCAGGGGAGGGCTCGGGCGGCGGAGTCCCAGAAGGCGTGTGGGTTTTCGGCGGCCTCGCGCATTCTGGTTTTCACGATGGGGTTGACGATGTCCATAGCATGCTCCGTGGCGGGGCGCTTCGCGGAGGGGCTCTGCGGCGCGGGGCGCCCTCGACTGGATGGGGGGTGGATGGGGGGATGTTATGCGTCGGAGGGGCGTTCGGGCAATGGAGGGGGCGCTTGCGGCGCGGGAGCGCGTGGCTGGTTCGGGTCGGGGCGCCCCTGCCCTGCCCTCGCCGCATCCCCCGTTCACGCCCGCGCGCCGCTTTTCCCGGCGCGGGAGCGCGGGGCGCCGCCTGTTTTCCGGTCGTGTATGGTGTAGGGGGTTGCGGTTGGAGGCGGGGGGTGTTCCGGGAGGGCTGTACGGTTGAGCGCGGGGGTTCTCCGGGGCAGGCGGCGCAGGGGGTTGCTGTTCGGGGGGGAGGGGTGATTCAGGAAGGGAGGCTTTCTATGGGGAGTCACAGGGTGGCGGTTATCCGGGGGGACGGTATTGGTCCGGAGGTGATCGAGGAGGGGGTGAAGGCTCTGGGGGCGGCGCAGCGGCGGTTCGGGGTGGAGCTGCGCTTCGAGGAGTTTCCGTGGGGGTCGGAGCACTACTTCGCGCACGGGGCGATGATGCCGGCGGATGGGCTGGACCGGTTGTCGGGGTTCGACGCTATCTTTTTCGGGGCGGTGGGGCATCCGGATATTCAGGATCATGTGACGCTGAACGGGCTGCTGCTGCCTATGCGGCGGGGTTTCGATCAGTATGTTTGCCAGCGGCCGAGCGTTCTCTTTCCGGGGGTGGTTTCGCCGCTGCGGGGCCGGGAGGCGGGGGATATCGATCTGGTTGTTATTCGGGAGAATACTGAGGGGGAGTATGCGGATGTTGGGGGGTTTCAGTACAAGGGTTTCGCGGAGGAGGTTGCGGTGCAGTCGGCGGTGTTCACGCGCCGGGGGATCGAGCGGGTTGTGCGTTATGCGTTCGAGCTTGCGCGGTCGCGGAGGAAGCAGCGGCGGGTGGCGTCGATAACGAAGTCGAACGCGCAGGGTTACGGGATGACGCTGTGGGACGAGGTGTTCGAGGGGGTGGCGCGGGAGTATCCGGATATCGGGACGGAGTCGCTTTTGGTGGATGCGGCGTGTATGAATTTCATACGGCGTCCGGATACGTTCGATGTGGTGGTTGCGAGCAATCTGTTCGGGGATATTCTGACGGACATCGGGGCGATGATTACGGGGAGCATGGGTTTGGCTCCGAGCGGGAATATCAATCCGGAGCGTCGTTTTCCGTCGGTGTTCGAGCCGGTGCACGGGAGCGCGCCGGATATTGCGGGGAGGGGGGTTGCGAATCCGATCGCGACGGCACTTTCGGCGGGGATGATGCTGCGGCATCTGGGTGAGGTCGAGGCTGCGGATGCGGTCGATGCGGCGGCGGAGCGTGTTCTGCGGGAGGGGGAGACGTTGCCGGTCGATCTGGGCGGGAGCGCGTCGACTTCGGCTGTGGGGGATGCAATCGCGAGGGCAATCGAGGGGGGTTAGTCGAGGACGCGGGAACGGAGGGCTGGGGCAGTGGAGGGCAGGCGCGAGCGTTGTGCGAGGGTTTCGCGAAGAGCGGAGCGGGCTCTCTTGGCGAGAGGTTTGCAGGGAGTAGGATGAGCGGCGAGCCAGCGTTCGGGAGTGAAGATGCAGTGGGAGTATCGTGATGTCAGGAGATAATCTGTCTTCCGTGAGGGATCTGTCTTTCCGTGGGGTGTCTTTCCTGAGGTTGCTGGCGATAGGGGGGATTCTTGCGTCTGGGGTTTTGCTTGGGTTGTTCCAGGGAGGGGCTACTTTCCTCGCGACGGCGTCGGCGCAGGGGTTGTTGGGAAGTCCAGGGGAGCTGACTGCGGCGCCGGGCTCTAATGCCGGCGAGGTAGCGCTGGGTTGGACTCCGGGGGCCAATGCCTCTTTCCATCTGGCTTATCTGGTTGAGGCGAACGGGAGGAATGGGCGCTATTGGGAGATGTCGGGAGGGGATGCGTCTTCCGAGGTGATTACGGGGCTGAGCATCGGGCGGGAGTATCTGTTCGTTGTTATCGCGGGTCAAGAGCAGGCTGGGGGGAGCGCGACGCGGTGGTCGCAGTGGAGCAATTGGGGGCAGAGCGCTCCGGCTGGTCCCGCTGGTCCGCCGAGCCCGCCGCCGTTGCCTGGCAGTAGTTCGGGAGGCTCCAGTTCGTCCGGGCGTTACTTGGGGGCGGAGATCGAGGGGGTTGTGGCGTCGGTTGATTTGTTGGGGGGTACGTTCAAGGCGAGGGTTGTGAGGTGCGAGCGCTTCCGTTCGGGATGCCCGCGCGATCTGATCACGGTGGACTACAGCGCGGCGGGATCCGTGGAGCGCTGGCTCCGGCCGGGGCGCTATGTTGAAGCTGAGGGGAGTTACGACCCGGCCACGAGCGTTCTGTACGCCTACGAAGTGGAACTCGACGATCGCGACGACTATGACGATCGCGATGACTACGACGACGGCGATGATGATGATGGCGATCGCGATGACTACGACGACGGCGATGATGATGATGACGATTAGGTTGGACTGAGCGTTTGCGTCCTAGAGGGGGAGGCTGCCGCCGGGGATTGCCTCCCTGTTGTGTTCGCTCTGCATCGCCTGATTCACTTCTCTACCCTTTACTCTTTACTCTTTGCAGGAGGGGTCTTTGCGGTCGAGGGAGCGGAGGAGCCAGGGCCAGGTTACTGCGGCGTCGTCGTTGTCGAAGAGGGCGGCGGTTTTTTCGATGGCGGGGAGGGATGCCTGACGGAGGGGTTGGCCTGTTGATTGGGCGAGGGTTTGGATCTGGCAGGCGCGCTCGAGCTGCCACATTGCGTTCCAGGCCTGGGGGACGGTTGCGCCGACGGTGAGGAGTCCGTGGTTGCGGAGGATCATTGCGTTCTTGTCGCCGAGGTCGGTTACGAGGCGTTCGCGTTCGTCGATGTCGACGGCGAGGCCTTCGAAGTTGTGGTAGGCGATGCGGTTGTGGAATTGGTAGGCGTCTTGCTGGAGGGGGAGGAGGCCTTCTTCGAGGGCGGAGACTGCCATTCCGTAGGGTGTGTGGGTGTGCATTACGCATTGGACGTCGTGGCGTGCGGAGTGGACGGCGGAGTGGATGATGTAGCCGGGGATGTTGATGCGGTGGTCGCCGTGGTCGAGGATGTTGCCGTCGAGGTCGATTTTCACGAGGTTGGAGGCGGTGATTTCGTCGTAGCCGAGGCCGAATTCGTTGATGAGGAAGTGGTTGGGAGTTCCGGGGACGCGGGCGGTGATGTGGTTGTAGACGAGGGTGGTCATTCCGAAGTGGTGAGTGAGGCGGTAGGCGGCGGCGAGGTCTATTCGGGCGCGCCATTCTTCTTGGGAGCAGGAGCTGGGGTTGGTTGTGGTCATTGGGGTTCTCCTTGTCAGTGGGAGTTGGGAGAGGGGGCACGAGGGGTTGGGGGGCGGGGGTTGGAGCGCTGGGCTAGCGGGCTCAGTTCGCGCGGGGTTTGGGGGCTTCCTGGCCGTCGATGATGATGGCGTCGACGCGCTCGTTGAAGAAGCATACGAGGCCGGCGATCTTTGCTGATTCGGTTGTGGTGAAGTGGTATGACCAGGCGGCGTTGTCGATGACGCCGTCGGCGGTCTGGAGGGAGTAGTAGTTCGCCTGGCCTTTGTAGGGGCATCGGGAGGTGGTTTCGCTGGGGCGCAGGAGCTGCATCTGGATGTCGGTTTTGGGGAGGTAGTAGCGGAGGGGATGGCCTGGTTCGAGGAGGATTACGGGGGAGTTGCTGTCGGCGACTTTGACGCCGGCGGCGAGGACTTCGACGCGGCGGTCGGAGCTGACGGCGTCGATGCGCTTGAAGGGGTCGCGGGCGTGGACGAAGACTTCTTCGTTCTCTTCGAACCAGGCGTCCATAGCGCTCCATCTGAGGGAGAGCATTCCGTGGAGGAAGTGGGCGTCTGGGGCTGGTTCGGGGTGTTCCCATGCGGCGTCGTGGGCGATGCGATCGCCGACGCGGATGTCGGAGAGGGCTCGGGCGCTTCGGGGGTCGTTTTCTGTGCGTCCGGAGGGGGCGAGGAGGTCGAGGCGGATGTCGTCTTTGGGGAAGTAGTAGAGCGGGGGTCCTCCGCCGCGGAAGAGGAAGGCGCGGCGGGAGTCGGCGATGGGGACGCCGGCGAAGATGGCGCGGACGCGCTTGGGGGTGGCGATCCATCGGGGTTCCGGGGCTGCGGCGAGGCGGTTGTTTTCGTCGAGGTAGTTCATTGCGTCTTTCCTTTGTGTTGGCAGGCGAAGGCGCGAGAGGCGCTGGGGGCGCTCAGTTTGGCGCCTCGGCTGATTTTACGGCGGTTGTTTCGCTGCGGCGCAGGGTTTCGGGCACGAGGAAGATGACGATGAGGCTTCCGGCGAAGGCGGCGGCTCCGAGGAAGAGGAAGCCGGCGCCGGCGGTGAGGAGTCCGGTGAGGATGCTGAAGCTTGCGGGGCTGAGGGTGGAGCCTCCCTGGGCGACGGTGCGGGAGGCTCCGAAGAACATGCCGCGCGCGTTTGGAGGAGCGACGTCGGTTCCGAGGGTTTGCATGTTGCCGGAGATGACGTTGACGGACATATGGATGGCGATGAATGCGGCGACGAACCAGGCGAAGGATGTTCCGTAGTGAGCGGTGGCGGCGAGGAAGAGCATAGAGGAGGCGCAGAGGAGGAGTCCGGGGATGATGGTGTATCTGCGTCCGAAGCGGTCCATCACGTAGCCGACGGCGAAGACGATGGGGATTCCGAGGGCGGCCCGGCCATGGCTCCGCGGAGGAGGCCGAGGTCGTCGGGTTCGATGTTGTAGGTGAAGGCGGCGTAGGTGACGATGACTCCGCCGCCGAACACGCCTCCGCGGGTGATGTTGGCGAGGAATTGGACGGCGAATACGGCTGGTATGGGGGCGGAGAGCATACGGCGCCATCCGGCGGGCTCCCCTGCCCGCTCGTGTGGTCTGGGGGTTGTTCTGGGGGGAGCGGTTTCGCGGAGGATGAAGAAGCTGGGGATGACGGCGACGGCGACGATGACGGCGTGCATGACGAAGGGGGTCCAGAGTCCCCAGAGGACGGCGGCGAATCCGCCGATGACGGGTCCGGAGAGGTTGCCGATCTGCTGTACGCCGAACATGCTGGTTACTTGCTTGCCGCGCTGGCTGGAGGCTCCGGTGTCGGCGATTACGGTGATGCGGCTCATCATCCACATCTGTTCGCCCCATCCGGCGAGGAATCGGTAGAGGAGGAGTTCGGTGAATGAGCCGTCGATGGCGACTTTGGCGACGAGGAGGGAGGCGACGGCGACGACGAGGGGACCGGCGAGGAGGACGCGCCGGCGTCCGATGCGGTCGATGAGGCAGCCGGTGGGGAGCGGGGCGGCGAAGGTTCCGAGCTGCTGGAAGACGAAGACGAGGACGGCTGATTCGAGGGAGGCGCCGAGGTCGCGCGTTAGTTGGGGGATGACGGGGACGGTGACGCCTAGGCCGAGGCCCATAGAGACGGCGGGCAGGTAGAGGGTGAGGATGAGGTTTCTGAGTTCGCGGGGGCGAGGTTGTGGGGGCTGGGAGGACGCCATTGGTGGAGGGAAAGCTACTCTGCGAGGGGGCACGGGTCAAACAGAGGGGGGGTCTGGGCGCGGGGAGGAGGGGTCTGGGCGCGGAGTCGGCTGGGCGATGCGCAATCGCGCTTGGGGAGGAGGAGCGCTGCCACAGGGGGGCGTCGGCGACTAGAGTTCTGCGTGGACTGTCGCAGATTGCGCGCACTCGATACTGGCAGCTACGCCATACGGGAAAGGGGCGGAGGCGTTAGGACTGACAGGCAGCGAGCCCGGCGGTATTGTCAAAGACGCCGTTGGCTCGCTGCAATTCGCGGATGTAGCAAATAATGCGCTCCACGTCGTTCTCGGACACGGCGGGCACTGGCGGCATATCGCCGAACTGCCAGTGATGAGATTGAACCCCGCGCTGAGCTGCGTTGCGAAAGGCGAAATCCTGGTGATGGCCGGGTTCATAGATTTTATGGACGAGGGGCGGGCCCAGGCTAGAGCCGGCGGCGTTGGGGCCGTGGCAGAGGGCGCAGTTGGCGTTGAAGGCGATGCGACCGGCCTGGGCTTTATCGGAGAGGGGCGGCACGGATACGGTTACCTGGACGCCAGCGGCTCCGCCATCGGCAACGCTGTGTGGCGCGGAGTCCTGGCCGGAGCAGGCCGCGATTGTGAAGGGCGAGAGGGCGATGACGAGCCAGATGGCAATGCGCCGCGGCGTTGGGGCGCTCATGGAGTTAAATCCTGGCTTGCGCGGAGGAGGGTGAACATGGGGAAGGCGAGGCGTTGCGGGTCGGGGGGGGTCCGAGGGGGACGCTATCGATGACTCGCCGGATCTCGGTCATGTGGGGCCTCGCGGGGAGTATAGCTCCAGTTGCGGGGCGGCACACGGATGCGGGCGGGGAGTCTGGGGAGGGTGCGCGTTGAGGAGGGAGCTCCGGGCGGAACGGAGGCGGGGGGCGGCTGCCCCCCCGGCTCCGCGGCGGAGCGGGCGGAGCGCCGGGGGGAGCGCCGGGGAGGGAGGCGCCAAGAGGGCCTATAAGCCGGATTCTGTATCCCGGAGGACCGGGACGGTAGTCATCTATCTGGTCCTGGCGTTGCCGGCAGGATCATGCGGCCTACCCGGGGACGCGGTCGGGCTTCGGTTCTCCGACGGGGTCGGAGAGGTCCCCCTATTTGGCCTTGCTCCGGGAGGGGTTTTCCAGCGTTCCGGCTCGCGCCGGAGCCTGGTGCGCTCTTACCGCACCGTTTCACCCTTGCCTGTGGCTCGCGAGAAGGCGGGCTCATCGGCGGTGTGGTTTCTGTGGCACTTTCCGTCGCCTCTCGACGCCTGGGCGTTACCCAGCTCCCTGCCCGACGGAGTCCGGACTTTCCTCTCCGGCGTGAAGCCGGAGCGACTACCCGGCCCTCATGGCGGGGTTAGTTTACGCGAGGGGCTAGTCGAGCGCGACATTGATGTTGTTGTCTTTCAGGGTTACTTTGGCGACGAGGAGGCGGATGAGGTAGCGGCGCTCTTCGTGAGGGAGGGCGTCCCATTCGGTGATGAAGCGTTCGACGCTGTCTTCGAAGCGGGCTTGAGCGGCGGGGGTTTCGGAGTTTTGCGCGGCGCGGATGGCGAGGGCGTCTTTGGCGAGGGTGAGGCGTTCTGATCCTGCGCGGAGCTGGCCGAGGGTGAGTTTGCCGCTTGCGGCGCGCTCTACGCCGTTGATGAATCGCTTGTTGATGGCGCGGAGTTGGGCGGCGGAGTAGGCGCGGTCGCGGTCGAGGAGCGGGATGGAGCAGACTGGGGGTTTGGCGGCGAGTTTCTCGCGGGCGATGCGGACGACTTCTTCTTCGAGGGGGTCGGCGCGGGTGGTGTGGTAGTCGCATTCGTTGCGATTGACGCGGGACTGGCACTGGTAGTAGCGGTATTCGGCGCGTTGGCGGCGGCCGTCTTTGCGGAGCCACGATTGGCGTCGGGTTACGCCCATCATGCGTCCGCCGCAGTGGCCGCAGAAGAGGATTCCGGAGAGGAGGAAGGAGGCTCTGCGGGGGCGGGAGCGTCCGGGGCTGCGTTCGGTGAGGCGTTTCTGGGCTTTGCGGTAGATGCTGGGTGCGACGATGGGCTCGTAGCTGCCGGGGATTCGGAAGCCGAAGCGGCGGTAGGCGCCGATGTAGGCGGGGTTTCGGAGGATGTCGCGGACTGCGGCCAAACTCCATCGGCCTCCGGCGCGGGTTCGGAGGCCTTGTTCGTTGAGGGCGGCGGCGCCGGCGCGGACTCCGCCGCCTGATTCGAGGTACTGTTTGAAGATGAGGCGGACGTTTTCGGCTTCGTGGGGGACGATGGCGAAGGAGCCGTCGACGAGGATGCGGTAGCCGTAGGGTGGTTTTCCGAGTCCGAGGCCTTTGGCTGCTTTGGCGATCATTCCCTGCCGGATGCGCTCGCGTCGGGTCTCGGCGCTGCGCGCTCCCTGGAGGGCGTTCTGGAGAGGGTCGGGGTAGTTGGGATCGATGCAGACGGCCTGGCTTCCGAGGGCGTCGACTTCGAGGACGCGGTCGACTTGCTGGCTGAGGGCTGAGCCTAGAGTTTGGGCGTTGGGGACGACTACGAGGTAGGCGAGGCCGCTCTGGCGGATGTAGTTGGTCATAGCGCCCCAGCCGTCGAGGCCTTCTTCGCCGTAGGGGTCGGCGAAGAAGCGGACGTCGAGGTGCTGGCTCTCTTTGCAGAATCTGCGGAAGGCGAGGTAGCGCGTTTGGTAGCAGCCGGGGCCTTTCCGGGCGCGGGGGTCGTAGGTGAAGTAGCCGACAGCTCGCACGGGTTTACTCTGGGGGTAGGAGGATGCGGCCGCAGTTGGGGCAGGTTGCGAGGTTGGCGGCGGCGCGGATCTCGAGGGCCATTCGGGTGGGGACGCCTACGCGGCAGGCGTCGCATACGTCGCCGCGTAGTCTGGCGACGGGGTGGTTGGGTCGCTGGCGGCGCGCGCGGTCGTAGAGGGCGACTTCGGGGCTGGGGATGCGCGAGACGACGTGGTTTCGGCGGAGGTCGAGTTCGACGGATTCGCGGCGCAGGCGCGTCTGTTCTTCGATCATAGATTGCTGGTTGGCTTTCCAGTCGGCTGTTGTGGACTGGAGTTGCCGGGAGAGGAGGTCGCGGTCGCGGCGGGCTTCTTCGACTTCGTCGAGCACGAGGATGAGGTTGTCTTCTTGTTCGGCGCGGTGGCGTTTGAGCATATTGACGTCGGCCTGGAGGTTCTGGAGTTCGCGCGGGTTCTTCACGGAGCCGCTGTACAGCCTTGCCTCGGCTGTTTCGATTTTTGCTGTGTAGTCGGCGATTGCATCGTCGAGTTCTTTCTGTCTGGCGAGAGCGTTGTCGAGGGTGTTGCGCGACGAGCTGGCCTGTTCGGCAAGCGTCCGGAGGGCGGAGTCGTCGCCGAGGAGAGGGGCGATTTCGGCGAGGCGCGCGCGTTGCTGTTCGATTTCGATGTCGATGGATTGGAGCTCCAGGAGTTCGCGCGTTGCAGTCATACGTTGAGCGTCGGGACACGCGGAGTGCGGGGCGTTGGCAATTGTAGGAAGGGGAAATCTGGCGGGTCAACGAGGTTTGTATGCGGGAACGACGCGTCGTGGAGCATCGGGCGGGGTTCTAGCCCCAGCGCCATTGGAGGCCAATCTCGGCGGCGAGGGTTTCGGCGACCGCGCGCGCGATGGGGGGGATGTCGAGGGGAGCGCGGAGGAGCTGAGCCATCGATGTAACCGGGCGGTCGGGGATGCCGCAGGGGACGATGGGGCTGTAGGCGGAGAGGTCGGTGTAGACGTTGAGGGCGAATCCGTGGGTCGTTACGCCGCGAGCGACGCGGACTCCGATGGCGGCGATCTTGCCTGCGGGGGTCCAGACTCCGGTGAGTCCTTGTTCGCAGTGGGCGTCGAGGCCGAAATCGCGGAGGACGGCGATGAGCGCGCGCTCGAGGGCGGAGACGTAGCGTTTGGGGCCGACGCCGAGTTCGGTCAGGGAGAGGATGGGGTAGCCGACGAGCTGCCCGGGGCCGTGGTAGGTGGTTTGTCCGCCGCGGTCGGTTTCGATGAGGGGGGCGTGGAGTTCGGCGAGGATGTGTTGGGGAAGGGAGCGTCGTCCGGCTGTGTAGACGGGGGCGTGAGTGAGGAGGAGGAGCGTGTCGTCGATCTTGGCGTCGGCGCGCTGGCGGGCGAGGTGGCGCTGCAGTTCGAGGGCCCAGAGGTAGTCGATGCCCTCGCCGAGCCAGTGGGCGGTTCCCGTGCGGGGAGCGCTGAGCCGTGGGGGGTCAGCGGGGGTCATCGGAGGGGGGCTCCCGCGCAGGAGCGGTTGTTAGTGGTGGAAGAGCCGGACACCGGAAACCGCCATGGCAATGCTGTATTGGTCGCAGGCTGCGATTACGTCTTCGTCGCGCACTGATCCGCCGGGCTGTGCGACGAAGCCTACGCCGCTCATAGCGGCGCGGTCGATGTTGTCGCGGAAGGGGATGAAGGCGTCGGAGGCCATTGCGACGCTGGTCATTCCGCTGATCCAGGCGCGTTTTTCGTCGGGGGCGAGGCGGGTGGGGGTTTCGGTGAAGGATGCGCGCCACATTTCGTTCTCGGCGGGGGAGAGGTCGTCGCGGATGAAGCCGTCGACGGCGTTGTCGCGTTCGGGGCGTCCGAGGGCGTCGCGGAACGGGAGGGCGAGAGCGGCGGGATGCTGGCGCAGGCGCCAGGCGTCGGCTTTGTCGCATGCGAGGCGCGTACAGTGGATGCGGGACTGCTGCCCTGCCCCGTTGCCGATGACCTGTCCGTCGAGGGCGAGGCAGATAGAGTTGGATTGGGTGTATTTGAGGGTTACGAGGGCGACGATGAGGTCGCGGCGGGCGGAGTCGGGGATGTCGCGGCGGGCGGTGGGGACGTTGTCGAGCTGCTGTGTCCAGCCGGCGGCGGTGTTTCGTCCTTGCTCCATGTGGACGCCGAATACGGAGCGGGTTTCGCGAGGGGGGGGGTCGTAGGCAGGGTCGATTTCGAGGATGCAGTAGCGTCCGGCTTGTTTCTTGGAGAGGAGTTCGAAGGCTTCGGGGGTGAAGCCGGGGGCGATGACGCCGTCCGACACTTCTCTGCGGATGAGGCGGGCGGTTGATTCGTCCACGATGTCGGAGAGGGCGATCCAGTCGCCGAAGGAGGAGATGCGGTCGGCGCCGCGCGCTCGGGCGTAGGCTGTGGCGAGGGGGGAGAGATGGAGGTCGTCGACGAAGGAGGCGCGGGCGAGGTTGTGGTCGAGGGGAGATGCGACGGCGGCGCCTGCGGGGCTGACGTGTTTGAAGGATGCTGCGGCGGGGAGGCCGACAGCGGCGTTGAGTTCGCGGACGAGCTGCCAGGAGTTGAGGGCGTCGAGGAGGTTGATGAAGCCGGGGGATCCGTTGCGGGCGACGAAGGGCAAGGGGCCGTTGGGGACGAACGCTCTGGCGGGGGTTTGGTGAGGGTTCATTCCGTACCGGAGCGTTAATTCGGGGGTGGTCATAGTTCTCCTGGGGAGCCGCCGAACGGGGCCGGCGGGAGTGGCGTTCAGGGGCGGGTCAGGCGAGAGGGGTTTGTTCGTTGACGGCTTCGAGGCCTTCTTTGACGGCGCGGAGGAAGGCGCTTGCTTCGGCGCCGTCGCATACGCGGTGGTCGAACGCAAGGCAGAGGTTCATCATGGAGCGAACGGCGATGGCGTCGCCGTCGACGACTACGGGTCGCTTGACGATTGCCTCGGCGGCGAGGATGGCGGCCTGGGGGTGGTTGATGATGGGGACGGAGACTATGGAGCCAAGGGCGCCGGTGTTGTTGAGGGTGAATGTTCCCCCTTGCACGTCGTCGAGCTGCAATGCTGCGGCGCGGGCGGCGTTGATGAGGCGGGCGAGCTCGCCGGCCATTTGCGCGATGCTGAGCGATGCGGCATCGCGGACGACGGGGACGATGAGTCCGTGGTCGGCGGCGACGGCGACGCCGAGGTTGACGCGGTGGTTGAGTGTGATGTGGTCGTCGCTCCACTGGGCATTCAGGCGCGGGTGGTCGTGGAGGGCGGCTGCGACGACGACGGCGACGAAGGGGAGGTAGGTGAGCGGGACGCCGCGCTGACGCTGGAATTCGGTTCTGTGGGCGGCGCGGGCGCGAACGAGGCCGGTTACGTCGGCTTCGACCATCGACCAGGCGGCGGGGATTTCGCGGGCGGAGCGCGCCATGTGTTCGGCGATGGTTCTGCGGATGGCGGTGAGGGGAAGCATGGAGGCGGGGGGGCCGGCCGGGGGCGGGGCAGAGTCTGGCCTTGGGGGGGCTGCGGATGCCGACGGGGCTGCGGATGGGGGCTGGGGGGAGGCGCTGGTTTCGGCGGCGCGCAGCACGTCGTGTTTGGTTATGCGTCCGCCCGCGCCTGTGCCGGCGAGGGTCGAGAGGTCGATGTTGCGCTGGGCTGCGAGTCTGGCGACGAGCGGGGAGATTACGCGGCTGCGGTCGGGGCGATCGGGCGAGAGGTCGGGCGATGCGGCGGCGAGGGCGGCGTCCTGTATGGCGTCGGGCCTGCCCTGGCCGCCCTCTCCGAAGCCGGTGGGACCGACGCTGCGGCTGGCGCTGACGAATTCGAAGTTTCTGCTGGACGGGGGCTGCGGGGGGGGAGATGAGTCCGCGGGGGCGGGGGTGAGGCCTCCAAGCTCGGGGCGCATTCGCTCCATCTGCGACGAGTCCGCGGGGGCGGGGACGGCGATGGGGTCGTCAGCAGGCGAGGGGGTTTCGCCGTCGATGTCCATTTCGCAGATGGGCTGTCCCATGGGGACGGTGTCGCCTTCGTCGACGAGGGCTCGGACGAAGACGCCGGAGTGGGGGGAGGGGGCCTCCATAGTGATTTTGTCGGTTACGACTTCCACGAGGGGGTCGTAGCGTTCGACGCGCTGTCCGGGCTGCACCAGCCATTTGGCGATGACGCCCTGCGTAACCGACTCTCCGACGTGGGGCAGTTCGATAAGCGTTGTCATGGCTAGTAGGCGAGCAGCTCGCGGAGTTTAGCGGCGATCTTGTCGGGGGTGGTCATATAGCGGGCCTCTAGCGTGGGGGCGAAGGGCATAGCGGGAATCTCGGGGCCTGCGCAGCGCATAACGGGGGCGTCGAGGCTGTCGAAGGCGTTTTCGGCGATGAGGGCGCTCACCTCTGAGCCTACGCTGACGGCGGCGTTGTCTTCGTGGACGACGAGGGCGCGGTTGGTTTTCCGCACGGACGCGAGGATTGTTTCCGCGTCGATGGGGCGGAGGGAGCGGAGGTCGAGGACTTCGACGTTTGCTCTATCGGTTCTATCGGTTCTATCGGCGGCGAGCTCTTCAGCGGCCTGGAGGGAGTAGTGGAGCGTGAGGCCGTAGGTGATGATGGTGGCGTCGGAGCCTTCGCGCTTGATGTCGGCGGCGCCGATGGGGAGGGTGTAGTCGTAATCGGGGACTTCGCCGCGGACGGAGCGGTAGGCGCGTTTGTGTTCGAGGAAGATGACGGGGTCGTCGTCGCGGATGGCGGCTTTCAGGAGGCCTTTGGCGTCGTAGGGGGTTGCGGGGGCGACGACTTTGAGTCCTGGTGCGTGGGCGAAGCAGGCTTCGACGCTCTGGGAGTGGTAGAGGCCTCCGCGGACGTGTCCGCCGTAGGGCGAGCGGACGACCATAGGGACTTGGAGTTTGCCTTTGGAGCCGTAGCGGATGCGGGCGGCCTCGCCGATGATCTGGTTGATAGCAGGCCAGATGAAGTCGGCGAATTGCATTTCGGCGATGGGGCGCATCCCGGCCATCGCGGCGCCGACTGCGACGCCGGCGATGGAGGCTTCGGCGAGCGGAGTGTCGATAACGCGTTGCTCGCCGAATTCTTCGATGAGGCCTTTGGTTGCGAGGAAGACGCCGCCGCGGCGTCCTACGTCTTCGCCCATAACGAATACGGCGGGATCGCGGCGCATCTCTTCGAGCATCGCCTCGCGCACGGCTTCGATGACGTTGAGCGTGGTCATCGGGGCGGGGCTCCGTGGACGTGGTCGTAGATGTCGTTGTCGGTTGGGAAGGGGGCGGCTTCGGCGGCGTCTGTGGCGGCGTTGATTTCGTTGCGCGCGGAGTTGAGGAGTTCGGCGTTGCGGGCGTTGGAGAGGGCGCCTGATTCGGCGAGCTGCGCGCGGAGTTTCTCGATGGGGTCACGGAGGCGCGCCTGCTCAATCTCGCTGGGGTCGCGGTAGACCGAGTCGTCGTCGTCGCTGGTGTGGGGGAGGCATCGCTCGACGTTGAACTCGACGATGCTTGGTCCGCCTCCGGAGGCGGCGAGGCGGACTGCGGCGGCGGCGGCCTTGTAGGAGGGGTCGATGTCGGCGCCGTCGACTGTTGCGCCGGGCATAGCGTAGGCGGCGGCGCGGCGGGAGATGCGGTCGATGGCCATTTGGCGGGATTGGGGGACGGAGATGGCGTATCTGTTGTTTTCGATGAAGAAGACGACGGGGAGTTTGTGGACGGAGGCGAAGTTCATTGCTTCGTGGGCTTCGCCCTGACTTGTTGCGCCGTCGCCGAAGAAGCAGGCGACTACTGTGTTGCGGCCTTGCATTCTGGCGGCGAGGGCCCATCCGACGGCTTGTGGGATGTGCGTGCCGACGACGTTGGAGGGGTTGACGAAGTTGAGTTCGGGGGCGGCGCCGTGCTGGGGGAACTGGCGGGCGCCGGAGAGGGGCTCGTTTTCTTTGGCGAGGAAGCCGCGCAGGGATTGTTCGGGGGAGAGTCCGAGGGCGGTTGTTACGGCGAGGTCGCGGTAGTAGGTGAAGCAGAAGAAGTCGGGGGCGTTTCGGCGGAGGGCCCAGACTGCGGCGAGCTGGCTTGCCTCGTGTCCCTGGCAGGATGCGACGATGGCGGCTTTGCCTTGCCTGTTCATTGTCCAGACGCGCTCGTCGAGGGCGCGGACGAGGAGCATAGCGGCGTAGATGTCGAGCAGGTCTTCCTGGGAGAGGGCGTCGTTGGGGTTCAGTTGCAGGTCGCGCGTGGTCATAGCGGTGGGGAGTGATTATCGGGCAGCGACGGGGCTGGCGTCGAGTCCAAGTCGGGGGCGCTGTTGCTGAGGCGTTTTCTTTTGCGAATCGATAGGTTCCGCGCGACGGGCAGCGGCGATAATCAGGGGCAGACGCAGGGGAGCGGCTAGAATGGAGGCCGCCGAGCTCGCGAGCAGAGATTGCAGAGGGCAAGGGGCAGCGGCGGCGGAGGGGCAGCAGACTTGGAGCAGGGGCGCGACGTACTTGTTCGCTTTCACGAGATTGGGCTGAAGGGGAGGAATCAGCCGATGTTCGTGGAGCAGCTGGTGGCGAATCTCAAGCGGGCGACTGCGGGGCTTGGGGTGGAGCGGGTGTGGTCGACGCGCATGATGGTTCGTATGCGGCTCGGGGCGGACGCGGAGAGGGAGGCGGCGCTCCGTCGGGCGCAGCAGGTGTTCGGGGCGGTGAGGATCAATGTTGCGCTGCGGGTCGAGCCGGAGTACGTGGCGATCTCGCGCCGCGTTGCGGAATTCGCGGCGTCGCGTTCGTTCGGGAGTTTCCGCATTTCGGCCAACCGGGCGTGGAAGGGATTTCCGCTGACTTCGCAGGAGCTCAATGCGCGGCTGGGGGAGGAGGCGCGGCTAGCGAGCGGGGCGACGGTTGACTTGTCGCGTCCTGAGCTTGATCTGCGGGTTGATGTGCATCGCGGCGATGCGTTTGTCTACGCGGACGACTACGCGGGGGCGGGAGGGCTGCCAGTAGGGACGTCGGGGAAGGTTGCGGCGCTGATGTCGGGAGGGATCGATTCGCCGGTTGCGGCGTGGCGGATGATGCGACGGGGATGCCTCGTGCTGCTTGTTCACTTTCATGCTTTTCCGCTGGTGGATGGGCGCTCTCGGGAGAAGGCGAAGGAGCTCGCCGAGCGGCTGAATGAGTGGCAGTTCGATACGCAGTTGCGGCTGGTTCCGTTCGCTGATGTGCAGCGGGCGATCATTCTGGAGACGCCGGAGCCGCTGCGGGTGGTGGCCTACCGGCGGTTTATGGCGCGAATCGCGGAGGTTATCGCGCGCAATGAGGGGGCGCGGGCGCTGGTTACTGGGGAGAGCGTCGGGCAGGTTGGGTCGCAGACGCTCCGCAATATTGCGACTGTGGACGAGGTGGTGTCGATGCCTGTGCTCCGGCCTCTTATCGGGATGGACAAGCAGGAGATCATCGATCAGGCTCGCGCAATCGGCACGTTTGAGACGTCGACGCAGCCGGACGAGGACTGCTGCACGCTGTTTGTTCCGAGGTCGGCGTCGACGGGGGTGCAGCCGTGGGAGATTGCTGCGGCGGAGTCGAATCTTGATGTTGAGGGTCTGGTGCGCGAGGCGGCGTCGCAAGCTGAGGTTTTCGAGCGTCATGCGCCCAGGGCGGCGCGGCGCCGGCGCTGACAGGCGCGTTAGGGGCGGAGGGGGCGCGAGGGGCGGGCATCTCATGGCGAGCCGCTGGCGCGGCATCGCCTTGCGGGGAGTAGGAGGGCGCAGCGCGCGAGGCTCCCTCTTCGCGGGGCGTTCTAAACGACGAGTCGGTGCATCGATTTATGGGCGCGGCGTGGGCGATTGACGCGTTGACGAGCGCCTGATAGAAGCAGGCGGCGGCGCTTTCTTGCTGCGGAGGTTGTTTATGTCGCGCGAGCTTGACGAGGTTAAGCGAGAGGTGGCGATCGCGAATCGGGTACTGGCGGAGATGGGGCTTGCCACGCACATTCTCGCGTCGCTGGGGCACGCGAGCCTGCGTGTTCCCAATCAGCCTGGGCTGTTTGTGGTGAAGGGTCGGGGGTACGCGACGGACGCCCTGCATGTGGCGCGTCCGGAGGACATGATTGTTGTGGATGTCGACGGCAATTTTGTCGATGGGCCGAAGGGGACGTCGCAGTGTTACGAGGTGAAGATGCACTCTTGCATCTACCGGGAGCGCCCGGATGTGATGTCGGTTGTGCATACGCATCCCCGGTACACGAACGTTCTGGGGCTGAACGGGGCGAGGCTGAAGCCGATGTCGAACGAGGGTCATCAGTTGGTTCGGAAGGAGATTCCGGTTTTCCCACACTCCAAGCTCATCATTACGGAGGAGGACGGGATGCAGGTTGTGCGGGCTATGGGGAGCAGCGAGGCGCTGCTGCTGCGCGGACACGGGGCGGTGACTGCGGGGCGCAATCTTGAGGCGTCGGTGATGCATATGCTGCATCTGGAGGAGCAGTCGCGGCTGAATTGGATCGCGCTGTCGGCGTTCGGGGCGGACTATGAGGGGATTCCGGACGAGAGCATGGACGAGTTTGCGGCGGGTCAGGCGGCGATGCGCGAGGCTCCGCATCTTGCGGGGCCGCTGTCGAATATGCCTCCGGTTACGGTCGGCGGGGTGTGGAAGCACTACACGGAGCTGGTGAGCGGGGATTTGTAGCGGGGGCTAGGCGCGCGGGGCTGACGGGTGGCGTCGCGCGTCGTGATAGCCTGCGGCAAGGGAGAACCTTGTGGACGCGCTTTCTTGCGAAGAACTGCTGCAGCTGCTCGCGAGCGGCGAGTCTGACAGGGCGGAGTTCAAGGAATCCCTAACGGGGAAAGCTCCGGATGCTGTCCGGGAGGCAGTGTGCGCATTCGCCAACGATCTGCCCGGCCACGGGCTGCCTGGGGCTGTTTTTGTCGGGGCGCGGAACGACGGCACGCCGACTGGAGAGAGCATTACCGATGCCCTGCTCCTGCAGCTTGCAGATATCAAAACTGACGGCAATATCGTGCCCCCGCCCTCCCTTACTGTGCAGAAGCGCTTGCTGAACGGCGGGGAGCTCGCTGTCGTAACGGTGGCGCCCTCCGACTCTCCGCCTGTGCGTTTCAAGGGGCGGATACACGTTCGCATCGGGCCGAGGCGCGGGGTCGCGACAGCGCAGGATGAGCGCATCCTCAACGAACGGAGGCGGCACGGCGACCGGCCGTTTGATCTGCAGCCTATCCCCTCAGCGCGGTTGAGCGATCTGAATCTGACGCAATTCGAGAACGAGTACCTTCCCCATGCCTTTGCAAGGGATGTGTTGGACGCCAACGACCGTACGCTTGAGGAGCGGCTTGCGGCGGTGAAGATGGCAGCTTCAGGGGAGAACGCCACTCCCACCGTGTTGGGGATACTTGTTTTGGGCAAGAGCCCGCAGGACTTCATCCCCGGGGCGTATGCGCAGTTCCTCCGGCTAGATGGTCTGGGGCTAGACAGTCCTGTGATAGATGATGAAGAGATTCGGGGTTCCGTTTCGGATGTGCTTCGGCGACTGGACGAGAAGATGAGCGCACACAACCGTACGGCGGTTGATTTTACTTCCTCGCGGCTTGAACGCCGGAGCGTTTCCTACCCACTAGGCGCGCTGCAGCAGATAACCCGCAACGCCGTGATGCACCGGGCTTATGAGGCCACGAACGCTCCCATCCGCGTCTCCTGGTTCAATGACCGCGTAGAGGTCTCCAGCCCCGGAGGGCCGTTCGGGAGCGTCAATGTGGATAATTTCGCGGCTCCTGGCATTACTGACTATCGAAACCCGAACCTTGCTGAAGCGATGAGGACTCTGGGTTTCGTGCAGCGCTTCGGTGTCGGCATATCGACAGCGCGGCGGCTGCTGGAAGAGGCGGGATGCCCAACGCCTGAGTTTTCACCTACCGACGACTACGTGTTCGTAACGGTGCGGGCTTCACGAAGCAGCGAGGGGAATTCGTAATGAGCGCGCCTGTTCTTACGTTCTTCAACAACAAGGGGGGCGTCGGCAAGACGTCGCTGATCTACCACTTGGCGTGGATGTATGCGGACTTAGGCGTGCGCGTTGTAGCTGGCGACCTGGATCCGCAGGCGAACCTCACGGGGATGTTCGTTGATGACAACCGCCTAGATGTTCTGTGGAGCGACGAGGGGGAACGGCGGACTGTTTACGGAGCTCTCCAGCCGCTGTTGGAGGGCACGGGGGACATTGCGGCTCCGCGCCTGGAGCAACCCGCGCCGAATCTGTGGCTGCTCGCCGGCGATCTGAAGATGTCCGCGACTGAGGAGGAGTTGTCGAGCCAGTGGCCGCGCTCTATGGATAGGGATCAGCGCGCGTTCAGAGTTCTCTCTGCGCTGTGGCGAGCGATTCAAGGCGCTGCTGACCACGTCGATGCTGAGCTCGCGCTCGTGGACGTAGGGCCGAACCTCGGCGCGCTCAACAGGGCCGCTCTGGTGGCGACTGATTATGTGGTTGTTCCTTTAGGAGCAGACATCTACTCCCTGCAGGGGCTCCGCAACCTCGGGCCTACGCTGAAAGGCTGGCGGAAGGGGTGGGAAGAGCGGCTCAATCGCAACCCAATTCCTAATCTGCCTATGCCAAAGGGTCGAATGCAGCCAGTCGGCTACGTCGTTCAGCAGCATGCGGTTCGTTTGAGTCGTCCTGTGAGGGCATATGACAAGTGGGTCAAGCGCATACCGGAGGAGTACCGGAGCCGTCTGCTGAAAACGGGCGAGGTTGACGGCTCGCAGAGCGTGGAGGAAGACGCGAACTGCCTGGCGACTATCAGGCACTACCGTAGTCTCGCGCCGATGTCTCAGGAGGCGCGGAAGCCTATCTTCAATCTCACTACCGCCGATGGGGCGTTCGGCAGCCACGCGGCAGCCGCGAGGGACGCTTACGCCGATTTCAAGACTCTTGCGCTGAAGTTGTTAGCGAGAGCAGGCATTCAGCCGGCGAGCATTTCGTGACGCGCTAGCCGGAGCCAAGGCAACGCCGCCGACCTCCCCTGCCCGTTTATACTTGCGGGCATGGACGACCGGGTTCGTTTGGATGTCGCCGATGGGGTCGGGACGGTTGTGCTGAATCGGCCGGAGCAGCACAACGCTATCGATTTCGCGATGTGGAATGAGATCGGAGCGGTTGCGTCGAGGCTTGCGGACGACGATTCGGCGAGGGTTGTTGTGCTGCAAGGCGCAGGGGAACGGGCGTTCTCGGCAGGCGCGGACATCAAGGATTTTCCTGCGCATCGGAGTTCGAGCGCGCTCGCTGCGGAGTACGCTTCCGCGTTCGAGGGGGCTCTCGATGCGATCGAGCGGCTGCCGAAGCCGACGATTTCGATGATCCGGGGCATCTGCGTTGGGGGCGGGTGCGAGCTGGCGATGGCGACCGATCTTCGCATCGCGGCTGAGGGGAGCGTGTTCGCTGTGCCCGTCGCGAAAATCGGGGTTCTGGTGGGCTACAAGGAGATGCGGCGTCTCGCGCAGCTGGTTGGGCCTGGGCATGCGGCGAATCTGCTGCTCACTGCGCGGAGTTTTGATGAGCGGGAGGCGCTGCGCATGGGGCTTATCACGGAGGTTGCGCCCGCCGGAGAGCTGGTCGAGCGCACGTATGGGCTGGCTCGCGCGATGGCGTCGTATGCGCCCCTTACGCAGTCGGGCCACAAGCGCATTCTGCGGGCTGTGCTAAGGGATCCGGGGCTTGCCAGTCTGTCGGAGGAGGAGCGGCGGCTGCCGTTGTCGATATTCGACACGGACGATGGGATGGAGGGATACCGGGCGTTCGTTGAGAAGCGCGCTCCGCGCTTCAGAGGGAGGTAGGCGTGGCGGCTATGCCTCTGGAGGGGGCGATCGTTGTCGATTGCACGCAGGTGATGGCGGGGCCGTTCTGCACGCTGCTTCTGGCCGATATGGGGGCGGATGTAATCAAGGTGGAGAAGCCGGGCGGGGACGACTCGCGGCGGATGGGGCCTCCGTTCGTTAATGGGGAGTCTGCGGCGTTCCTGGGGATCAATCGCAATAAGCGGGGCGTTGTTCTTGATTTCAAGCGCGATGTTGACCGCCGGGTGTTCAGGGAGCTGACGCGCAAGGCGGATGTTGTGGCGGAGAGCTTCAGGCCGGGGACGATGGAGCGGTTGGGGCTGGGAGCCGATGATCTGCGGCGGGGGCATCCGGAGCTTATCTATGTGGCGGTGTCGGGGTTCGGGAGGACGGGGCCGTACAGGGAGCGTCCGGGGTACGATCTTCTGGCGCAAGGGATGTCGGGGATGATGAGCGTGACGGGGCATGCTGGTTCGGCGCCGGTGAAGGCGAGCGCGCCGCTGGCGGATCTGAGCGCCGGGTTATTTGCGGCCTACGGGACGCTGTCGGCCTACGTTCACCGGCTCAAGACGGGGGAGGGTCAGGTAGTGGACACGTCGCTGCTGGAGGCGGCGATCGCGTTGACGGTGTGGGAGGCGGCGGAGTTGTGGGGTTCGGGGGAGGTTCCGGGGAGGCGGGGGTCAGCTCACCGGCTGGTTGCTCCGTATCAGGCGATCGAGAGCGCGGACGGTTACTTTAATCTCGGGGTGGCGAATCAGGCGAATTACGAGCGGTTGTGCGCGGCGCTGGAGCGTCCGGATTTGTTGTCGGATGAGCGGTTCGCGACGAACGCCGACCGGGTGAGGCATTATGAGGAGCTGGCGGAGGCTATTCAGGCTACGACGCGGGGGAAGACGTCGTCTGAGTGGCTGGCTATCTTCGAGCGGACGGGGACGCCTGCGGGGCCTATCTACGATATGTCGGAGGTTTTCCGAGACGAGCAGGCGCTGGCGCGGGGGATGGTTGAGGAGCTGGAGCATCCTGTCGCGGGGGTTGTTCGGCACCTGGGGATTCCGGTGAAGCTGTCTGCGACGCCGGGGTCGATCCGGCTACCGGCGCCGACGCTGGGGCAGCACACGGAGGCTGTCTTGCGGGAGTTCGGCATCGCGGAGGGGGACATCGCCGCGGTGATGGGCGGGGGCGAGTTCTGATCTTCGCTGTGCCGATGCGCGGAGGGACGCGGGGGCCGGCGCTTGCCGCCCAAGCCGGTTGCTGCGCGCGGAGGGGGCAAGCATCAACTTGGAGAAACGATGGCGCAAGCGCGCGTCGGCGTGCGGTGTGGGCTCGGCCCGGTCGGGGCGCTCTTTTTGCTATGTTAAGGCTCGGGGAGAGCTCCGGGCAGGATACTAACTGGGAGAGGAGAAGCAGATGACAACTGAGCCTCGCGTTGTGGGAATGGGGATTCCGCGCGTCGACGGACGCGAAAAGGTGACGGGAGAGGCGAACTATGGGGCGGATTTCGATCTGCCAGGCATGTTGTGGGCGAAGACTGTACGGAGCCCCTACCCGCATGCGCGCATCGTGTCGATCGATACGTCGGCGGCGAAGGCGCTGTCGGGGGTGCGCGCTGTGCTGACGGGAGCTGACTTGCCGGCGAATATGCGCTGGGGGCGGCGGATAGTGGATGTTCCGGTTCTGGCGCAGGGTGAGGCGCGGTTCGTGGGAGAGCAGGTCGCAGCGGTGGTCGCGGAGGATGAGGAGATTGCGCAGCGGGCGGTGAATCTGGTTGAGGTTGAGTACGAGGAGCTGCCGGCGGTTACTGATCCGCTGGAGGCGATGAGGGACGAGTTGCTGGTGAATCCTGATATGCCGGGGTTCAAGGGGTTGCTCTACGAGGTGGACGAGCCGACGAACGTTGTTGTTCATTGGGAGTGGAAGAACGGGGATGTGGAGGCGGGGATGCGGGAGGCGGATGTTGTTGTGGAGAACACGTTCACGACGCCTTCGCAGCATCAGACGTATATGGAGGCGCACAACGCGACGGTTCAGGTTCGGGCGGACGGGTCGGCAGATGTTTGGACTCCGGGGAAGGCTCCGTACGCGGTGCGGGGGCAGATTTCGGGGCCTCTTGGGGTTGAGGCGGAGAGCATCGTGTTTCATCCGGTGACGATCGGGGGGGATTTTGGCGGCAAAGGCTCGCCGATGAACGTGGCGCTCGGGTATCTGCTGTCGAAGGCGGTTGGGGGGAGGCCGGTGCGGATGGTGTTCGATTACAGCGAGGAGTTTCTGGCGGCGAATCCGCGGCATTATTCGATTATCCGGATGCGAACGGGGGTTACGCGAGGGGGGGAGATAACTGCGCACGATGTGAGCATTGTGTTCGACAGCGGGGCGTACGCGGGGTTCAAGCCGGCGGGTCATCTTGGGGGGGCCAAGGCTGCGGGTGGGCCGTATCGGGCGAGGAGCGCTCGCGTTGTGGAGGATATGGTGTATACGCACAACACGCCGTGCGGTCATATGCGCGGGCCTGGGGAGCCGCAGGCGGTGTTCGCGCTAGAGTCGCATATCGACGAGGCGGCGAAGCGCATCGGGATGGATCCGGTGGATTTCCGGCTGATAAATCTGGTGGAGGACGGGGAGCCGACGGCGCTTGGCGACGTTTTCGTCGAGAATCGCGCCTCGGAGGCGCTGCGAGCCGCGCTCGAGGCGTCGGGGTACTCATCGGAGAAGGGCGCCGGGGTGGGGCGCGGAGTGTCGGTGGGGGAGCGTCCGCCGGGAGGGGGGCGGATCAATTCGCAGGTGTCGCTGGAGGCTGACGGGTCGGTGGTGGTTACGACGCCGCTGTTCGAGCAGGGGGCGGGAGCTTACACGGTTCTGCAGCAGGTCGTGGCTGAGGATATGGGTCTGCCGGCGGAGGGGGTGAGGGTGGTTGTGGCGGACACGGGGTTGTTCGAAATGGATCAGGGGGTGGGAGGGAGCCGGGTTACGAATCTGGGGACTATTGCGACGCACGATGCGGTGGAGCAGGCGCAGGGAGAGTTGTTCAAGCTTGCGGCGGAGTTGCAGAACTGGCCGGAGGAGAAGTTGGCCATTCGGGGGCGGATGCTGACGCGGACGGATACTGGGGAGTCGCAGCCGTGGAGCGATCTTATCGCGCGGGTTGGGGCGCCGGTTGTGGGTCGGGCTTCGGCGTCGGGGGGGTACGAGAATCCGGTTACGGGGTATTGCGCGCAGGTGGCGGAGGTGGAGGTGGACGGGGAGACTGGGCAGATCAGGCTTACGCGTCTCACGACGGCGCACGATACGGGGACGATTATCAATCCTATTGGGCATCAGGGGCAGATCAACGGGGGGGCGATTATGGGGGTGGGGTTCGGGCTGCAGGAGGAGCTGACGCGCGAGGGAGGGTTCGTTTCGACGCTCTCGTTCGCGGACTACAAGATTCCGAATATCGCGGATATTCCAGATTTGACGACGGTGGTTCTCGACGAGCCGGGGAAGGGGGTTGGGCCGTACAACATCAAGGCTATCGGGGAGAGCCCGAACGCGCCGACGGCGGCGGCAATCGCGAATGCGATTGCGGATGCGACGGGGGCGCGCATTCGGGATCTGCCGGCGACGGCGGAGAAGCTGTATACGGCGCTGCGAGGGGCCGGCTAGTCTGGCGCACGAGGAGAGACGCGATGAAGCCGATAAGCGAGATCGCGCGGAATCTGGGGCTTGCGCCCAAGCATCTCACTGCGTTCGGGGACAGCAAGGCGAAGGTGTCGCTGGAGGCGACGCGGGCTCAGCAGAGGGGGAAGCTTGTTGTGGTGACGAGCGTGAATCCGACGCCGGCGGGGGAGGGGAAGACGACGACGACGATCGGGCTGACGCAGGGTCTTAATTACATTGGCAAGAAGGCTGTGGCGACGGTTCGGCAGCCGTCGCTTGGGCCTATCTTTGGCATCAAGGGCGGGGGTTCGGGAGGGGGGAAGTCGTGCGTTATACCTGAGGACGAGATCAATATTCACTTCACGGGGGATATGCACGCGGTGGCGGCGGCGCACAATTTGCTTGCGGCAATGGCGGACAACGCTGTTCAGCGCGGTTTGGCGGGGGACGCGGCTCCGGAGGACATTACGTGGCGGCGCGTTGTCGATATCGAGGATCGCGCGCTGCGCAGCATTGTTACGGGTCTTGGGGGGTCGCCCAACGCTCCGCTGCGGGAGACGGGGTTCGATATCGTCGCGGCATCGGAGATTATGGCCATTCTGGCGCTGGCTTCGGATCTGGGGGATCTGCGGCGGCGGCTTGGGCGGGTGACGATTGCGACGAGCAAGAAGGGGCAGCGGGTGACGGCGGAGGATATCGGGGCGGTGGGGTCGTTGATGGCGCTGCTGCGGCATGCGGTTCTCCCGAATCTGGCGCAGACGACGGATGGCAGCCCGGCGTTCGTGCATACGGGGCCGTTCGGGAATATCGCGCACGGGTGCAGCTCGGTTATAGCGGATCGGATGGCGCTGGGGTACGCCGACTATGTGATTACGGAGGCGGGGTTCGGCGCGGATCTTGGGTTCGAGAAGTTCATGCACATTAAGTGCCGCACGAGCGGGTTGCGTCCGCATGCGGCGGTGCTGGTGGCCACAGTTCGGGCGCTCAAATCGCACGGGGGAGCGCCGGCGTCGGGGTTGAATCATCCGGATGCGTTCGCGGTGCGGATCGGGGCGGATAATTTCGTGCATATGATTCATGTGGTGAAGTCGTTTGGACTTCCGGTGGTCGCGGCCATCAACAGTTTCCCGTCTGATACGCCGGAGGAGGTGGTGATTATGCAGCATCTGGCGATCGAGGCAGGGGCTGCGGCGGCGGTTACGTGCACGGGGTTCGCCGAGGGAGGAGCGGGAGCGGCAAGCCTTGCGGAGGCGGTGGCGCGCGCGACGGAGGGGCAGGCGCCGCGAATCAAGTATCTCTATCCGCTGGACGCGCCGATACGGGAGAAGGTTCGCGCGCTGGCTACGAAGGTTTACAACGCGGCGGATGTGCGGTGGAGCGCTGAGGCGAGCCGCCGCGCCGATCGTTTCGAGCAGCAGGGGCTTGGGGGACTTCCGGTGTGCATGGCGAAGACGCATTCGTCGTTGTCGCACGATCCCAGTTTGAAGAATCGGCCGGCTGGCTACACCTTCGAGGTGTCGGACGCGCGGGCGTCGACGGGGGCGGGGTTTGTTTATCCGATTGCGGGTTCGATTATGACGATGCCGGGGCTTCCCAAGACGCCGCGCCCGCTCGACGTCGACAGCAAGGGGAATCTTGTTGGTTTTTGATTCGGGGCTGCGACCGGCGAAGGGCCGGCGGCTCCAGCAGGTGGGATGCAGGGGACGGCGGGGGTTGCAGGCGCGGGAGATTCCGCAGGGCGGAGGATGAGAGGGGCGTCGCGCTGACGTAGCGCGGGAGGCGGTTTTTGTGGGGGGAAGCGCTGGTCGCGGGGAGGCGCTCTCTCTAGCGGGTGGGCTTGGCGCGAGCGCGGTTGACGCGATGGCGTTCGTTGGGGTCGAGGATGCGCTTGCGCATACGGATGCTCTTTGGGGTGATCTCGACGAGTTCGTCGTCGTTGATGAAGCCGAGGGCTTCTTCGAGGGCGAGTTTCACGGGAGGGGCGAGCCTCTCGACGATCTCCTGAGTGGCGGAGCGCATATTGGTCATTTTGCGCTCCTTGCAGACGTTCAGGTCCATATCGCGGTCGCGGTTGTGCTTGCCGACGATCATTCCCTGGTAGACCGGGGTTTGGGGGTCTACGAACGTCTCGCCGCGCTCCTGGGCATTCTGGAGGCCGTAGGCTACGGCGACGCCGGACTCTGCGGCGACGACTGCTCCCGCGCGGGCAGTTTTCACGACGCCTGCGAGGGGCTCCATTCCGAGGAATTCGGCGGTTAGTTGCCCGTTGCCGCGGGTGGCGCGGAGGAAGAAGCTCTGGAATCCGATGAGGCCTCGGGTTGGGATCCGGTACTGCATTCGGACGTTCCGTGAGCCGTCGCTCTGCATATCGATCATTTGGGCGAGCCGCGCTGACAGCTCTTCGGTTACGGGGCCGATGTAGTCGTCGCGGGTTTCGAGGAAGATCATTTCGCAGGGTTCGTGGAGGGCGCCATCGATAACGCGGGTGACGGCCTCAGGGCGGGAGACCTGGAATTCGATGTTCTCGCGGCGCATTTTCTCGATGAGGACGGAGAGGTGTAGTTCGCCGCGTCCGCTGACCAGGAATTCGTCGGGGCTGCCGGCGCGTTCGACGCGGAGGGCTACGTTTGTTTGCAGTTCGCGCTGCAAGCGGTCCCACAGCATGCGGGATGTGGCGTACTGGCCTTCGCGTCCTGCGAATGGGGAGGTGTTGACGCTGAAGGTCATTCTTACTGTGGGTTCTTCGACTTGCATACGGTTCAGCGATTGGGGGGCGGATGGCGAGGCTATGGTGTCGCCGATGCGGACGTTGCGGAGGCCGGAGAGGGCGACGATTTCGCCGGCAGAGGCGGATTCGATCTCGCGGCGGGCGAGGTTGCGGAAGGTGAAGAGGCGCTCGACGCGGTGGTCAGCGGGGACGTCGCCTTGCCCTATGAGGAGGACCTGTTCGTTTTTGGCGATCTGGCCGCGGGAGAGGCGGCCGATGGCGATCTGGCCGAGGTGGTTGTCGTAGTCTAGAGCGGCGACGAGCATCTGTAGGGGGGCGAGAGGGTCTGCGACGGGGGGAGGGACGGATTCGACGATGGCGTCGAAGAGGGGGGCCATATCTCGGGGAGGGTCTGCGAGGTTGTTGAGGGCGTAGTGGTTGCGAGCGGAGGAGTAGACGACGGGGAAGTCGAGTTGCTGGGGGTCGGTGGCGAGTTCGAGGAAGAGGTCTTGGGCGGCGGAGAGGGCTGCCGGAGGGTCGGCGGTTGGGCGGTCGATTTTGTTGATGACGAGGACTGGGAAGAGGCGATGCTGTAGGGCGATGCGGAGGACGTAGCGTGTTTGGGGCATTGGGCCTTCGACGGCGTCGACGACGAGGAGGCAGCCATCGGCCATATTGACGACGCGTTCGACTTCGCCGCTGAAGTCGGCGTGGCCTGGGGTGTCGATGATGTTGATCGTTACATCGCCGTACTTGATGGCGGTGTTTTTGGCGAGGATGGTGATGCCGCGCTCGCGCTCTTGAGGGTCTGAGTCCATAACGAGGGGGAGGGCTTGTTGATCAGGGCGGAAGACGCGGCTGTAGCGGAGCATTGCGTCGACGAGGCTTGTTTTTCCGTGGTCGACGTGGGCGACGATGGCGATGTTGCGGAGGTTGTGCTGAGGGGCTTCGGTCATGGGAGGGCGAAGGAGAGGGCGCGGGCTGCCGCACGCTGTTGGAGTGAGAAGTGGCGTCCCCGGGGAGACTCGAACTCCCGCCCCCGGCTCCGGAGGCCGGCGCTCTATCCGCTGAGCTACGGGGACACGAGGCACAGTATAGCGCAAGCGCGCGGGAGGTCTTTCGGCGGGGCGGGGAGCGGTGGCGGGGCGGCCGTTGCGAAATGGGGGGACGGAGGCTGTGAAAAATGGCTGCAAGCGCGCGAAAACCCCTTGACACTCGAGAATGGCTATCCATAAGATACAGCGCAGCTTATGGCGTGGGCTCGATGGATCGGATTCCGTTGTATGCGGAAGCTAACCCAGGCGACCACGTTGTATGATTTCGGAAAGGGGGTTCGATGAACCGCTTCTTCACTGCCAAGAATATGGCCCTTGTGCTCCTCGTGACGATGATTTCCCTTGTGGCGGCCGCGTGCACAGGCGCCACGGGCCCAGCTGGCCCAGCCGGCCCTGCGGGGGTTGCCGGAGCCGACGGCGTCCCGGGTCCTGCCGGTCCTGCCGGTCCTGCCGGTCCTGCCGGGGCGCGCGGGCCTGAAGGCCCTGCTGGCCCTGCTGGCCCTGCTGGCTCAACGGGCGCTCAAGGGGATGCCGGCCCTGTCGGCCCTGTCGGCCCCGCCGGTCCTGTTGGCCGCGTCGGCCCCGCCGGCCCTCCAGGGGAGCCTGGCCCTGCAGGGGAACGTGGGGCTCCGGGAACTTCTGGAGATTCCTCGTACAGCGCGATTGCGATTAGCCCGAATGTCGCAGGGCCAGGCGTCGCGGCTTCCTTCAACGCGGTCCTTACGGGTTTCGCCAGCAGGGAGCGGGTTACCCTTATGCTGATGCACGCGGACGGGTCTTCTGTCGCGCTTTCCACGACGACGGTGAACGCGGGAGGGATCGCGTCGGTTGAAGTGATGCACGCGGCGGGGCTCCAGTCCGGCATCTACGCTGTGCAGGCTTCGGGGAGCCGCGGCAGCAGGGCGAGCGCGGCTCTCCACGTGAAGTAGCCGGGCCAGGTTAGGCAAGGTCAGTCGAGAGGGGCCCTGGGAGTATTCCCAGGGCTTCTTTTTGCGCCGCAGGAACGCGCAGAAGCGAGCCGGAGCGCTCGTTGTTCTGTGGGGCGGAGTCTGGCGCGCGCGAGGCGGAACGGAGCTAGAGCCGGTTCCGAGCGCGAGGGCGCTGAGGGAGATTGGGCTCGTCCTCTCCCCTACCCGCCCTCATGCGGTCAGTTCGTGGGGTGGAGCGGACTTTGAGCGTCACCCCCCTGTCCTCTCATTCCCATAGTGGGAATGAGGCGGACTTGGGGTTTGTCCTCCCCTACCCTGATCGCGGTCATCACGGTTCAGGTCTCGAAATGGGAGTCGCCTCTGGGGTGCGAGGGGGGGGGCGGCAGTGGCGAGTTGGTCCTGTGCGAAGCTGCAATTCGGAGGGCGCGGGCGGGATGCGGCCTGGTTCGCTCTGCGGTTTTCCGGGGAGCGTGGGCAGGAACCGGGTATGCGGGAGGCGCGGTTAGCTGGGAGGGCTGATGGCTGGGGAACGGGTAACTCGCACGCGCGTAACGCGGCGCCCCAAGGTGGAGACGACCTGCATCTGCAAGCCGGCCTCTTCGACGGTGTCTCCTACTGAGAGGATGTCGCCGCTTCTGCTGAACAGCAAGCCTCCAACTGTATCGAAACCCGCGGCGTGGACAGAGACGCCGAATTTGACGTTGAAGTGGTCGATCGGCATCCGCGCGTCGATCAGGGCTTCGCCGTCGGGGAGCCATTCGATGTCTGGTTGTTCCATATCGAATTCGTCTTCGATTTCGCCGACGATTTCTTCGAGGAGGTCTTCAACGGTGACGATGCCGGCTACGCCGCCATACTCGTCGACGACTACGGCCATATGGATGCGGCGGGTTTTGAATTCGCTGAGCATTTCGTCGGTGCGCTTGCTTTCGGGGACGAAGAACGTTGGCCTGACGAGGCCGCGCAGCGCAGGCGGGTGGGCGTCGCTGTTGATGGCGGCGGCGAGGAGGTCGCGGCTGTAGAGGATGCCGACGATGTTCTCGGGGTCGGAGTCGTAGGCGGGGAGGCGGGAGTGTCCGCTTTCGAGGATGCGAGCGGTTGCTTGCTCGACTGGCATAGCGATGTCGACGGCGACGACATCGACGCGCGGGACCATAACCTCGCGGACGGGGGTTTGGTCGAGCCGCAGGATGGCGTGGATCATCTCGCGCTCGTGGAGGTCGAGGGGCTCCTGGGCGATTTCTTCTTCGACGCCGGAGCTGGGATCGGCGGGGTGTCCGTTTCCGCTGGCTGCGCTTGGGTCGGTTTCTTCGGCGCGCGCGAGGCGGAGGCCTGAGCGCGAGAAGCGTCGGATGGGGAGCAGGGGCCAGAGGGAGGCTTGGGCGATGGTTCCGAATGTGACGAGGGTTTGGGTTGGGAGGCGCTGGGTTAGGTATTCGGCGACAGGAGCGAGGAGGAGCAGGATGATCCACAGGGCGGCGAGGACGGCGAGGACGGCGAGCCAGTGCAGGTCGAACTGGCGGAGGGTGAGCGCGAGGGCGGAGGCGGAGGCGGCTCCTGCGCTGAGGAGGAGCAGGAGGGCGATAAGCCCTTCGTAGGCTTGTCGTTCGGCGCGGAGGCGTCGCACGGCGGCTTCGCGGACGCCTCGGTTTCCGAGGGAGTCGCGCACTGCGGAGCGCCGCAGCAGGGGCAGTGCGGCCGAAGCGGCGTGGAGGCCAAGGAAGCCGAGGACTGAGGCTGCGAGAAGGGCTGTGAGCGCCGTACTGCCGCTATCCAAGGGAATGTCCCCCCTCGTTTGTTGCGCTTGCGACGGCTCTGCGCGCAGGGGCGATCATTGGTCTGGCGGGGACGCCGGCGACTCGCTCTCCGGGCGGGACGTTTCGGTTGACTACGGCGCCGGCGGCTGTGGCTGCGCGGTCGCCAATTGTGACTGGGGCGATGAGGAGGGTGTCGCTGCCGATGAAAGCGCGCTCGCCGATCTCGGTTCCGTGTTTGGCGACGCCGTCGTAGTTGCAGGTAACTACGCCGGCGCCGATGTTTGCGCCGGCTCCTACTACTGCGTCGCCTACGTAGCTGAAGTGTCCGATGTGGGCGCCAGGGCCGATGCGGCTCGCCTTGATTTCGGCGTGGGAGCCTATGTAGGCGTCGTCTTCGATGTTTGAGCCGGAGCGGATGTGGGAGTAGGGGCCGATGTTGACGCGCCGTCCAAGTTGCGCATTCTCGACGACGGCGGCGTCGATCCGGCAGTTCGGGCCGATCTGGGAGTTCCGCACTTGGGCATTGGGGCCGATAATCGAGCCGGATGCGATGCGGGAATCTCCTCGGATGGCTGTGTTGGGGTGGATGGCGACGTCTGGCTGGAGCTCGACGCGGGCATCGAGGTAGGTTGTGGTGGGGTCGATGAGCGTAACGCCGCGAGCCATTGCGGTTTTTCGGAGGCGAGCCTGGGCCGCCGCTTCGACGCGGGCGAGGTCTTCGTGGGTGTTGACGCTGAGGGCTTCGCTCTGGTCGTCGGTTGGGTAGGCTTCGACTCGCTTGCCGTCGGCGACGGCCTTTGCGACGAGGTCGGTGAGGCGGAGCTCGCCGGATGCGTGAGGCTCCAGCCGGGCGAGCGCAGAGCGCAGCCATGCGACGTCGAAGGCGTAGAGGCCGACGTTGACTTCTGCGACGGTTGAGCGGGAGGGAGGGCCTTCGCCGAATTCGACGATGCCGATGGGCTTGCGCCGTGCGCCGCGGGAGAGGCGTCCGATTTCCTGGGTCAGCGGGAGGGGGACGACGCAGCTGAGGAGGGTGAGGGCGGCTCTGCGTCGTTCGTGCAGGGCGGTCAACGCGCGCACGGTTTCTGGTTTGACGAGCGGGACGTCGGCGTTCAGGACGAGGACGCGCTTGGCAGAGGGGGGGAGGGTGATGAGGGCGGTCGCGAGGGCGTGGCCGGATCCTAGCGGGACGGGCTGGTCGACGCACTGGACGGGGCCGTCGACCGCCGCCTCAAGGTCGGCGCGGTTGCGGGGCGAGGCGACGAGGATGACGCGGGCGGGATTCACCGCCGACACAGCGCGGACGGCGAGGGCGACGAGCGGGGCGCCCGCGACAGGGTGAAGGACTTTGGGCAGGGACGACTTCATGCGCGTTCCCTTGCCCGCCGCCAGGACGATTGAAGTCCAAGCGTCCATTGGCTACTCGGGGCCAGCCGGCCCGCTCCGAGTTGGGATATCTCCTAAACGAGGGCGGCACAGGCGACTCCCGCGCGGGAATCGACCGACCGCCCTTAGCTACTCAGGCATCTGCACAGTGTGCGGATAGTAGGGATTGGGGATGGGCGATGTCAAGCGGTGGGCGGCGCGTTGGGGGCGTGGCGATATCCGGAGAGTTCAGGAGAGTTCAGTGGGGCGGGCTGCGGGTGTGCTACAATTTGCTCGTGTTCGCCTAGAGGAGAGATGGCTGAGCGGTTTAAGGCGGCGGTCTCGAAAACCGTTGTGGGGGCTTCCTCCACCGTGGGTTCGAATCCCACTCTCTCCGCCGTTCCAGGAGAGGTGCCGGAGTGGCCGAACGGGCACGACTGGAAATCGTGTAGGGGTTAACAGCCTCTCGCGGGTTCGAATCCCGCCCTCTCCGCCACGACGGCATCTGCGGACACGCAGGCAGCGCGCATCTGTTCATCGTCCGGGCTCACGGGCCGGGGACGTGGTCTCTCTAGTTGCGCGTCGGCGGCGCGGGGGGCTGCGGGCGCCTGGCGTGAGCTGCGACAGGCTCCCCTACCCGCCGGACGCCGGGTGTGCCACAATGCGGCGCAAGGAGAGCACGTCGCTCGTGGAGGGGTTGAGGATGCGCCTTGTTGCAGTGAATATCGCTCAACCGCAGTTGCTTGCGGGCACGGAGCGGGGCGACGTGCTCTCCGCTATCTACAAGCATCCTGTTGAGGGTTCTGTGGCCGTGCGCCGGCTCAGCGTCGCCGGCGACGCGCAAGCGGACAAGGCGAATCACGGAGGACCTGACGCGGCGGTGTATGTGTACGCTCTAGAGGATTACGCGTACTGGGAGGGGGAGCTTGACCGCGAGCTGCCTTACGGGACTTTCGGGGAGAATTTCACCGTAGAGGGCGCGTTGTCCAGCGCGATGTGCTTCGGCGATGTGTGGCGGGTCGGCGGGGTTGTGCTTCAGGTTACGGAGCCGCGGTCGCCATGCTACAAGTTCGAGCACAAGATGGGGATTCGGGGCTTTGCTCCGAGGTTTGCGCAAGCGGGACGGGTGGGCTTCTACAATCGCGTGCTGGAGGAGGGGGAGGCGCAGGCCGGGGACGAGGCGAGCGTTGTCGAGCGCCATCCTGCTGGGCTGTCGATCAAGCTCATCAGCGACGTGCGGCATAGCGCTTCTGTGAGCAGAGAGGATGTCGAGCGGGTTCTCGCGGCGGACGATCTTCCTGCGTCGCAGCGCGGCTATGCGTTGAAGCGTTTGGCGCGGATTCGCCGGTCGGAAGCGGGGGCTCGATGATTGATATCGAGCGCGATCTTCCCTATTGGGCCGCGTTCAGCCGGGTTCCGACGATCGGGAGCGTCCGCGTCGGGCTTCTGGAGGAGCGTTTTGGTTCGCTGGAGGCTGCATGGCAGGCGACGCAGGGAGAGTTGACTGCGGCGGGGCTGACGGAGGCCACAGCGGAGTCTGTTGGTCAGGTTCGGCGGGTTGTTGATCCTGAGCGTGAGATTGAATCGGCGCGCGCGGCGGGTGTAGAGGTGCTCACGTGGCACAGTTCGGGGTATCCGGCTCTGTTGCGAGAGATCGATGGTCCTCCGCCGGTGCTTTATGTTCGGGGGTCGCTGGAGCCGAACGATGAGGCGCGGGTTACGGTGGTGGGGACGCGCAACCCGACTGTCTACGGGCGGGAGGCTGGTCGTCATCTTGCGGGGGATCTTGCGAAGTTTGGGGTTACGGTGGTGAGCGGTCTGGCGCGGGGGATCGACGGGGTGGCGCACAGCGCGGCGCTGGAAGCGGGAGGGCGCACGATTGCGGTGATGGGCTCTGGGCTGGATATCGTGTATCCGCCGGAGCACTCTGCGCTGGCGGCCAGGATCGTTGAGAACGGAGCCGTGGTGTCGGAGCATCCGTTGGGGTCGAAGCCGGAGGCTCGGCACTTTCCGCGGCGCAATCGGCTGCTCAGTGGTCTGAGTCTGGGGACGCTGGTGATTGAGGCGGGGGAAGGGAGCGGGACGCGCTCGACGGTGGGATTCGCGCTGGAACAGAACCGGGAGGTGCTTTGCGTTCCGGGGAGCATTTACTCGCCGGCGAGCGAGCTTACGAACGGGCTTATAAGGGAGGGGGCGAAGCTTGTGGCTTCGGTGGAGGATATTCTCGATGAGCTGCTGCCGAGCGGGGCGGCGCGACAGGAGGCGATGCCCGGGTTAGCGGCTGCGGATGCGGCAGTCGCGGCGGGCGCTGTGGCGGATACGGAGGAGGAGGAGATGCTTCTTGCGGCTCTTGGGCACGAGCCGCGACATATCGACGAGTTGAGCAGGGCGACGACTATGCCGGCGACGCAGGTGATGAGCACGCTGACGATGATGGAGATGAAGGGGGCGGCGATGCAGGTGGGGCGGATGCACTACGTGCGAGCCCGTGGAGCGTAAGCTGGACGCCTTGACAAGGGCTTTCCGGGTTCCCCTATGCTGGAATTATGGCGAACACTAAATCCAAATCTGATTCCAAGTCCAAGGTCAAGTCCAGGTCGCTGAAGACGACGAGCAAGACCCGGAGCGGGACGGCGCCGGCGCGGGGGGCGTCGGCGGCTGGCGGCAGCCGTGCGCAATCGCGGTCGGCGGGGGTGGGGGGTGCGAGCGGGCGACGGCTTGTGGTCGTTGAGTCTCCGGCAAAGGCCAAGACGGTCAACCGGTTCCTCGGCAGGGACTATACGGTTCTGGCGTCGATGGGGCATGTGCGCGACCTGCCGGGGTTTCGGCTGGGGGTGAACACCGAGCAGGACTTCAGGCCGGTTTACGAGGTGCCGAAGGACAAGCGGGATGCTGTCGCGGCCATCAAGAGCGCAGGGAACAAGGCTGAGCGCATCTACCTCGCGACCGACCCGGACCGGGAGGGGGAAGCGATAGCGTGGCATGTGCTGGAGGCGGCGGAGTGGGGGAACAAGCCGGTGCGTCGCGTGGTGTTTCATTCGATAACGGAAGATGCGATACGGGAGGCGTTCGAGCACGAGCGCGACATTGATATGGAGCTGGTGAACGCGCAGCAGGCGCGGAGGATCGAGGACCGGCTGGTGGGGTTCAAGCTTAGCCCGCTGCTGAGGCCGCTGGTAGGGCAGGAGATCAACCGGCTCGCCCGGAGCAACGCGGAGGAGGCGCGGGCGATCGATGTCGGGACGCTCTCCGCCGGGCGGGTGCAGTCCGTGGCCTTGCGGTTGATCGTCGAGCGCGACAGCGAGATTGAGGCGTTCACGCCGGTTGAGTACTGGTCGATCGAGGCGAGCCTGAAGCCGGAGGACGCGGCGGCGTTCTCGGCCCGGCTGCATAGCCGGCAGGGGGAGCGGAAGCAGCTTGCGATTCCGAACGAAGAGGCGGCGGCGGCTATCCTACGCGATCTCGAGGGAGCGGGGTACGAGGTGGCGTCGGTTACGCAGCGGGAGGCGCATGAGCGACCGCGTCCGCCGTTCATCACGAGCACGCTGCAGCAGGAGGCGTCGTCGAAGCTGGGGTTTCAGGCGACGAGGACGATGTCTGTCGCGCAGGCGTTGTACGAGGGGATAGCGCTAGGTTCGGAGGGGCCTGTCGGACTCATCACGTATATGAGGACGGACTCGCCGCAGGTTGCGCCAGTGGCGATACAGGAGACGCGGCGGCACATTGCGGCTACGTGGGGAGCCGACTATCTTCCCAAGTCGCCGCGCATGTACGCGAGCCGGTCGAAGGTGGCTCAGGAGGCGCATGAGGCGATACGGCCGACTTCGATCGCGCGCACGCCGGCTTCGGTGCGGCCGTATCTCACTTCTGATCAGGCGCGCCTCTACGAGCTGGTTTGGAATCGGATGGCGGCAAGCCAGATGGCGGACGCCATTCTTGACCGGACGACGGTGGATGTTAGCGCGCAGGCGCCGTCGGGAGAGCGTCCGGGCTATCTGTTCCGTGCGACGGGCACGGTGGTGCGCTTCCCTGGGTTTCAGATTCTCTACAGGGAGGAGCAGCCGGAGCCGCGGGAGGGCTCGGGGGAGGAGGAATCGCGGGGGAGGCTGCCGCAGCTGCGGCAAGGGCAGTCGCTCGCCTGCGAGGGTCTCACGCCAGAGCAGCATTTCACGAAGCCGCCGAGTCCGTTCAATGAGGCTTCGCTGGTGCGCGCGCTGGAGGAGCAGGGCATCGGGAGGCCGAGCACGTACGCGGCGACTATCACGACGATCGTCGCGCGGCGGTATGTGACGCGGGAGCGTCGCACGCTGAGGTCGACTCCGCTTGGGCGGCTGGTCTGCAAGCAGTTGATCGCTCACTTCCCGGACATCATGGATGTTCGGTTCACTGGTCGGATGGAAGATCAGCTGGACGATGTAGCGAATGGGAAGCAGGAGTGGGTAGCGCTGCTGCGGGAGTTTTATGATCCGTTCAGCGCGGGTCTCGACAAGGCATGGGACGCGGTGCGGGCGGAGGAGGCTTCGGCAGCCGCGGAGGCGCCGATTGAGGTGTGCGGAAAGTGCGGGAAGCCGATGGTTGTGAAGGTTGGGAGGTACGGGCAGTTTCTCGCGTGCACGGGGTATCCCGCCTGCAAGAACACGAAGCCTCTAGACGAGGGGAGCGAGGGGGAGGAGAAGCAGGAGGCTGTTGAGGAGACGTGCGAGAAGTGCGGGAAGCCGATGACGCTGAAGCGGGGACGGTTCGGGCGGTTTCTTTCGTGCACGGGCTATCCGAACTGCAAGAACTCGCGGAATCTGGGGAAGAAGGGGGACGGCGAGCGCAAGGAGGCGGGCGCGCCCTGTCCGAAATGCGGCGGGGCGCTGGTGGAGCGCCGCAGCAGGCGGGGGACGTTCTACGGTTGCGCTAACTATCCTGCGTGCAAGTTCACGGTGAATTCGCGCCCGCTCGGCGAGCGGTGCCCGGAATGCGAGGGGCTGATGGTGGCCGCGCCCAACGATCAGGCTCGGTGCACGAACTGCGCATGGAAGGGCGCTATGCCGGAGTCGGAGCGGCAGCCTGAGCCGACAGGGGCAGCGTAGGGCGCTGTGGAGCAGGCCAATCTTGCCCACGCGAAGGCCGATGCGGCAGAGGAGCCGCTGTTTGCCGAGTACTGCGCGCATCTGCAATCGACGCGAGCGCTTTCCGACGCGACTATCCGCAACTACGTTGCCGATCTGAGGCCATTCGCCGAGTATCTGGCGGGGCAGGATCTGGCTTTGGGGGCGGATGCTCAGGAGCTGAGCGCTTTCGTCCGGCGAGGGAGCGACGGCGGGGTCGCGCGGGAGTACCGCGCGCTGGTTCGCGATTACGTGTCCTGGCTGCTGGAGCGGCGCGCTCTTGCGAGCGGCCGCTCCGCCGGGCGGCGGGGGCACAGCCGCACGAGCGTCCACCGGATGCTTGCAGCTCTGCGGTCGTTCGTTCGCTACCTTGTGGATCGCGGGGCGCTGCCGGACGCTCCGCTCTGGCGTCCGGGGTCGACACTGATGCGGCGCATCACGCCCAAGCCGCCGAAGCGGTTGCCCGATCTTGTGTCGGCGCAGGAGGCTGCGCGCCTGGTGGAAGCGCCGACTGAGCTGGGGGACGGAGAGGAGCAGCTGCGCGACGCCGCGCTCCTCGAGTTGCTCTACGGGTGCGGTCTGCGGGTGAGCGAGGCCTCGAACCTTGACCGGGAGCATGTTTCGATGAGCAACCGCACGGCGCTGGTGTGGGGGAAGGGCTCCAAGCAGCGGCAAACTCCTCTTGGGGCAAAGGCGCACGCCGCGCTCCGCGCTTACCTGACGGCGGCGCCGAACGACAGCGGGCCACTCTTCCGGAATGCTCGCGGCGCGCGGCTGAGTCCGCGGTCGATCCAGCGCATCGTGCATACGTACGCGGGGCGGGCCGGGCTTCGCGATGATGTGCATCCGCACACGCTGCGCCATAGCTACGCCACTCACTTGCTCGACGGGGGGGCCGACCTGCGCGTCGTGCAGGAGCTGCTGGGGCACTCTACGCCCAGCGCGACGCAGGTATACACTCACGTGAGCCAGAGCGAGGCGCGCCGCGTGTATCTGCAGGCTCACCCGCTCGCCAGCGACGCGGGACTAATAGACTGCGACTTCGAAAGCCGAGCCTCTTCTTCATGACTATCCTTGTCGTCAACGGGCCGAATCTGAATATGCTGGGTCAGCGGGAGCCTGCGATCTATGGGGCGGCGACGCTGGCGGACATCGAGGGGGCGGTGCGCGAGCGCGCCACGGAACTCGACGCCGAAATCGACTTCTTTCAGTCGAACTCGGAGGGGGGGCTCATCGACTATCTGCAGGCGAACGGGCCGCAGTCGGCAGGGGTTATCCTGAATGGCGCAGGGTACACTCATACGAGCGTGGCCCTGCGGGACTGCGTCGCCGCCCTACCCGTTCCTGTGGTGGAGGTTCACATCTCGAACATCCATGCGCGGGAGGAGTTCCGGCGCGTGTCGCTGACGGCGGGAGTGGCGCGCGGGGTCATCAGCGGGCTTGGGCCGCGCGGTTATGTGCTGGCGCTGGAGTATCTTGTCGAAGAGGAGGGGGCATCATGACCACTACGGACCGGCTGGCGCGCCTTCGCGCCCGGATGACGGAGAGCGGGCTGGACGCTGTGCTTATTTCGTCGGACGAGAATCGCGCTTACTTCTCTGGTTTCCGGGGCTCTGCGGGGCATCTGTGGATCACGGGGGACGACGCGATGCTTGCAACTGATTTTCGGTACACCGAGCAGGCGGAGTCGCAGGCGCCGGAGTATCGCGTTGTTCGGATAGGCGCCGGAGCTCCCTGGTGGCGAGAGGCAGTGGCGGGAGCGGGAGCCAATCGCATCGGGTTCGAAGATCTCTCGGCGACTGTGGCTACGTACAGTACGCTGCGGGATCAGCTGAAAGAGGTGGCGGGTTCGCCCGAGCTTGCGCCGATTGGGGGGATGGCGGACGAGCTGCGCGCTGTGAAGGATCCGGAGGAGCTTGCGCTGCTCGCGCGGGCTATCGAGCTGGCCGACGAGGCGATGGAGACGGTGGGTTCGCAGCTGCGTCCTGGGATGACGGAGCGCGATGTTTCGTGGCGGCTCGAGCGGACGATGCGCGAGCTGGGGGCGGACGGGTTGTCGTTCGATACGATTGTGGCCTCGGGTCCGAACGGGGCGAAGGCGCATCATAAGCCTACCGATCGCAGGCTGGAAGCAGGCGACGGCGTGGTTATCGATATGGGGGCGCTGTACGAGGGTTACTGCAGCGACATCACGCGTACGTTTGTTCTGGGCAGGGCGAGCGAGCAGTTCAGGGCTGTGTACGATACTGTTCTCGCCGCCCAGGAGACTGCGGAGGCGACCGCGGAGGCTGGAATGACGGGGGCGGAGATCGACGGTCTGGCTCGGGCGGTAATCGATGAGGCGGGGTACGGGGATTATTTCGGGCATAGTCTTGGGCACGGCATCGGGCTCGCGGTGCACGAGGCGCCGGGCGTGGGTCCAAGTTCGCCGGGGGCGATCGAGAACGGGATGGTGTTCAGTGTGGAGCCGGGGATCTATCTTACGGGGTGGGGGGGGGTTCGGATCGAGGATCTTGTTGTGATGGAGAACGGGCGCCCTCGCGTGCTCACCAGGGCTCATAAGCGGGATTTGGTGGAGCTGTAGCAGACCACCGGGAGGAGTTGCAGCGTATGGTGATGGAATTCGGAGATCTCCGGCGCGGCGCGACCATTGAGATGGACGGCGTGCCGTTCAAGGTTGAGGAGTACTACCAGCAGAAGATGCAGCAGCGCGCGCCGGTGTACCACATCAAGATGCGCAATCTGCTGACGGGCCAGCTTCTGGACAAGTCGTTCTCGGGGTACGGCCTCAAGCTCAACCGCGCGCCTGTGGAGAACCGCGACTGCACGTTTCTGTTTGAGGCCGAGGGGATTTACACGTTTATGGATACGACATCGTACGACCAGTACGAGGTGGAGAGGGATGTGGTCGGAGAGGCGGCGAGCTATCTAGTGGACCAAACGGACTGCGAGCTTGTTTTCTTTCGGGACAAGCCGATTATGGTGGAACTGCCGACAACGGTTGATCTGGTTGTTTCGGATACGCCTCCGGGGTACAAGGGGGATACGGCGTCGGGCGGGGGGAAGCCCGCGACGCTGGAGACGGGCATCCGGATCACGGCGCCGATGTTCGTGGAGATAGGGGACAAGGTTCGCGTGGACACGCGCACGGGAGAGTACGTAACCCGGGTAACGGGGTAGGAAGGGCAGGCGCTGGCTCTCCAACGCCCCGTCGCTTCCTTCCGACTGGCGACGCGCAGCGCTACGCGCTCCCAGAGGCGCGCGCGGAGCGCCTGCATCGACATCCGGCGCGCGGAGAGCTCAGGATGCTGATCTACACAGTAAGCGGGATTGCCGAGCATCTGAAGCAGTTGCTCGATTACGACCAGAACCTGGGGAGCATCTGGGTTACAGGCGAGGTTTCGAACGTTTTCACGTCGGCGCCGGGGCACCGTTATTTCACGCTGAAAGACGAGGGGGGGCAGCTGAAGGTTGTTCTGTTCAGCGGCTACTTTGGGGCGGAGCATGTTGCGGGCGGGGCGCAGGTTAATCTTCATGGGCGCGTCTCTTTTTATCCGGCGCGCGGCGACGTGCAGCTCTACGCCGACAGGGTTATGCCGGCAGGCGAGGGGCTGCTCGCTGCGGAGTTCGAGCGGCTGAAGCTGAAGCTGGAGGGGGAGGGGCTGTTCGACGCTGCGCGCAAGCGTTCTCTGCCGCCCTTCCCGCGACGGATCGGCGTTGTAACCTCGGCGCAGGGAGCCGTTATCCATGACATCGCCAATGTTCTGCGCTCCCGCTATCCCCTGGGCGAGCTGGTTCTGCGCCCTGCCCTTGTGCAGGGCGCAGAGGCTTCCGCCGACATAGCGGACGCTATCCGGGCGCTCGGGCGCGAGGCGGGAATCGACGTTATTATCGTCGCCCGCGGCGGGGGGTCGCTTGAGGATCTGTGGGCTTTCAACACGGAGGAGGTCGCGCGGGCCATTTACGCATCTTCCGTTCCTATCGTTAGCGGGGTGGGGCATGAGCCCGATTTCACGATTGCCGATTACGTTGCCGATCTGCGGGCGCCGACGCCGACGGCGGCAGCCGCGGCAGCGGCTCCTGACATCGTTGCGCTCGACCAGGAGGTGGGGGCGCTGGCCGACCGGGCAAGGCGCGCGGTAGGAGCCGCGATAACGCGCGCGGCGCGGCAGGCTGAGTCGGCGGTTAGCCAGATGCTCCGGCGGCTGCCCGATGCGCCGACGCAGCGGCAGGCGCTCGACGATATCCTTGAGCGGGCACGGACGGGCTTCAGCGCGATAGTAAGCGATCGCCGGCAACAGGCCGACGTTCTAGTTCGGGCGGAGCTGGCGATGGGGTCGATTGTCAAGCTCCGTCGCGAGCAGGTCGCCAGCCTAGAGAAGGCGCTCGGGGCGCTCAATCCGGCTGCTGTTCTGGGGCGCGGGTTCGCGGCGCTTACGACGGCCGACGGGAAGGCGGTGGCGAACGCCAGCGATGTGCGCAGAGGAGATGTTGTGCGGGCTACTTTGAGGGACGGGCAGTTTGAGGCGCAGGCGCTATGACGCAACAGGATCAGGGAAAGGAAAGGGAGAGTTTGTCGTTCGAGGAGGCGCTCAGGCAACTCCGGGAGACGGTTCAAGCCCTGGAGCAGGGCGAGGCGTCGCTGGAGGAGGCGACGGCGCTGTTCGAGCGGGGGGTCCGGCTCGCCAAGGCGTGCAACGATCTGCTCAACGCTGCGGAGCTGCAGGTTGCGCGTCTGGAGCGCGATTTCGGGAGTCAGAGGAGCCGATTCACGCTGCATGAGAGCGATGAATGATGCTTCGCGGCGATTTTCATATGCACACCTGGTTTTCGCACGATTGCCTCACGTCGCCCGAGGCGCTGGCGCGGCGGTGCGCGGAGGTTGGGCTCAGTTGCGTGGCCGTTACCGACCACAACTCGATAGAGGGAGGTCGCGCTGTACGGGAGCTGGCTCCGTTCAGGGTTATCGTGGGGGCTGAGATTATGTCGACGGGGGGGGAGGTAACGGGGCTCTTTCTGGAAGAGCCGGTTCCGCCTGGTCTGGATCCGGCGGAGACGGCCCGGCGGGTTAAGGATCAGGGGGGGCTTGTGTCGATTCCCCACCCTTTCACGGGAATGGGGCGCTCGGCTCTCGACCGCGCGACCGCCGGGGAGCTGCTGCCGTACATTGATATTGTGGAGGGATTCAACGCGCGGACGATGCGTTCGCGCGACAATGCTGCGGCGAGGGAGTTCGGGGCAGCTCACGGGCTGCCCGTAACGGCCGTCAGCGATGCGCACACAACCGGGGAGCTGGGACGCACGTACACGGAGTTTCCGGAGTTCGACGGCACGCCGCGGGGCTTCCTGGAAGCGCTCTCCGAGGCGCGGCTGGTGGGGAGGTCCGCCGGAGCGCTTGTGCACGTGTACACCACTTTCAACAAGCTCAACAAGTTCGTCCGGCGTTTCCGCCGGCGCTAGGGCGAATCGGGCGGCGCGAGCGTGACCTTGAGGGTTGGATGGTTCTCCGCCGGGCGCGGGCCCGGATCGCGGGCGATGTTCGAGCGCGTCCTTGCCTCCATCGATAGCGGGGCGCTCGATGCTTCGATCGAGTTTGTTTTTATGCATCGCGAGCGCGGAGAGGGCGAGGGGAGCGACGTTTTTAGGGCGCTTGCGGAGGCGCGCGGGGCGCCTGTGGTTGCTCTGTCGTCGAGGCGGTTCAGGGATGAGCGCGGGGGCGATTTCGGGGCGCATCGGGCGGAGTTCGACGCTCTGACGCTTCAGGCGCTGAGGCCGTTCTCCGCCGATGTGTGCGTGCTGGCAGGGCACTTGCTGATTCTGAGCCCGGCGCTGGCAGGGGCTTTCCCGTTCATCAATCTGCATCCGTCGCTGCCCGGCGGGCCGGCGGGACTCTGGCAGCACGTCGTGTGGCAGCTCATCGACGAACGGGCGGAGGAGACGGGAGCGATGGTTTTCCGGGTGACGGACGAGCTGGACGGCGGGCCGCCTATTTCGTTTGCGCGGGTCTCGCTCCGGGGGCCGGAGTTCGACGCGCTATGGGGTGCGGCGGAGGGGGCCAGCGCCGCGCTCCTGCGGGAGCGGCACGGGGAGTCGTTGCCGCTCTTTCAGGCGATCCGGCGCGCGGAGGTTGCGCTCGAGCCTCCCCTCGTCGCCGGCACGCTCGGTCTCCTGTCGACGGGGGGTCTTGTCCTGCCTGAGCCGGGCGGGGAAGCGCCGTCCGCTCTCGACCTTACGCCGCTGGCGTGAGTCCGGCTGGTCGCTCTGGGCGGACACGATATGCTAAGCTAGGGATTAGCCGTTCTGGGCGGGTTCGTGGGGATATAGCTCAACTGGGAGAGCGCTGCGTTCGCAATGCAGAGGTTGGGGGTTCGAGTCCCCCTATCTCCACCACTTCTTTCTTCTTTCCGCCGCTTCGCTACTTCGCTTACACGCCGCGGCGGGGCGCTGTCTGTCACGCGGCGCTCTAGCGGTTCGCTCTGGCGCTTTGACTAGCTTCCGTGCGTCTACTGGCGGCGGCGGGTTGTCTTTCTTTCCGCTGCCCTCCGACCCTGCGCGCGGTTCCCGGCTTCAGGGGGATCCGACAGCTCGCTGCGACGGCTTGCTTCTGGCTGCGGACTGGGAGCGGGTTGTCGAAAGGGGCAGTCGAAGTTCAGTCGAAATTGTAGAAGCGGCGCGTGTTCTCGTAGAGGACGGCGTGCTTGTGGGCGGCGGTAAGGGTTTGGGACTGGAGGGTTTCTTCAATCTCATGAAGGGCGCCCATAAGGTCGACCTCGTGGGGGTAGTCGGAGGAGTAGGCGAAGGGTTCGATGCCGATGCGGGACGCAACGTAGGGGAGGCTCACGTCGTTTCCTTCGCATCCGATGAGCACGTTGCCTGAGGTTAGGTAGGAGTCGAATGAGCGTTCAGCGACGCGTCCGAAGAATTCATCGTCTCGGACGGCGCGATCGAGGAGGGGGACGAGCCATCCTGGGCCGCCCTCGAGGAAGGCGAGTTTCAGGTCGGGGAAGCGGTCGAGGACGCCGTGGTAGACGAAGGCGACGAGGGCGTACATCAGGGGGACGGGATGGTGGAGGATGTGCGAGGCGATCAAGTCGGAGAAGGTGTCGATGCCGATGCCGCGGTTGGAGCCTCCGTGAAGGGCAAGGACGCATCCTAGTTCTGAGGCTTCCTCGTAGACGGGCCAGTAGTATTCGTGCGCCAGGTTGAGGGGAAGGCCGGTCGTGGGGAGCATCGCGCCAAGCATGCCAAGGTCGCGGACGGCCCGTCGGAGTTCGGCAACGGCGTCGCGAGGGGTCTGGAGGGGGATGAGAGCGATGGGGTGGATGCGGGAGTCGACTTTGCGGTAGCGGTCGTAGACGTAGTTGTTGTAGGCGCGGCAGAGGCGGTCGGCGTATTCGGGGGTCTGGATGAAGCCGACGGCGAGCCCGCGCGTAGGGAAGACGACGGTGCGCTGGATGCCGGTTTTGTCGAGGAAGGATGTCCAGTCTTCGCCGGAGCCTGCGCGCTCTTCGCTGGCCATCTGACGGGGGCCGCCGAAGCGGCCGCCGCGTCCTTTGAAGAAGTTGTGGATGCCGTCGAGGGTAGGAAACGGGCCTTCCTGAGCGGGGATCTGGCCGGTGGCGACGGCGTGGATGGAATCGTCGACGTAGGAGGCGAGTTCGGAGCTCGATTCGATGAGGTGGCCATCGGAGTCCATAAGCTTGACTGTTGCGTTGTCCATCATCTCTCTCTCCTTGTTTTCGCTGGCGGGGAATCCTGCGCGTTCGCTGGCGGCGGAATCCTACCACGCGAGGCTTCAGGGTTGTCGTTACTGCTGGCGCGGCAGCGTGTGCGCGTCGCATTAGGGGAGGTTTGGGGGGAGCGGTTGACAGTTGCGGCTATGGCTGCAATGATTCGCGACATTCTCCGGAGCATTCGGGTGGCGAGAGGAGGAGCGATGGCGGACCTTGAGGTTGTAATCGACGGAGACGGTCATATCTTCGAGGATGCGGAGGGGCTGCGGCGGCATATGCGGAGCCCTATGAAGGAGGCGAACATCACGAAGCTCATGGGGATGTTTCCGCAGTTGGATCACTTGCATCACGGGCTGATACGGAATCCGGAGGATTCGTTCGGAGTGAGCAATGGGGTGTTCAAGGATCCGGGGGTGGGGGGCTGGGGAGACTTCATGAGCCATGCGGGAGTGGAGTCTGCGGTGCTGTATCCGACGGGGGGGCTGTCGTACGGGAAGATCATTGATCCTGATTTCGCCATTCAGGCTTGCCAGGCGTATAACGACTGGATTACTGAGGCGTATTCGTACAGGGATTCGCGTCTGCATCCGGTGGCGCTGATTCCGATGCAGGAGCCTGAGGCGGCGGTGGAGGAGTTGCGGCGCACGGTTTCCGATCTGGGGATGTGCGGGGCGATGCTGCCGTCGACGGGGCTGATGACGCATCTTGGGGCGAAGATGTACTGGCCTGTGTATGCGGAGGCGGAGCGGCTGGGGGTTCCGCTAGCGGTGCATGGGGGGGCGCATCACGATCTGGGGATGAACACGATGAACGTGTTCGCGGCGACGCATGCGATCGGGCATCCGATGGGGATTATGATCTGCCTCGCGGGGATGCTGTTCAATGGGGTGTTCGAGCGATTCCCGGGGCTGAAGGTGGGGTTTTTGGAGGGGGGAGTGGGGTGGTTTCTGATGGCGCTGGAGCGGTTCACCGGGTCGTATGAGGCGTTCTCGCCGTTCGATCCGCGAGGGGAGTTGGTGAGTGTTCCGGAGGGGCTAACGATGTACGATTACCTGATTAGCCTCTGCAAGCAGGGGCGTGTGCGCGTGGGAGTGGAGGGCGATGAGCCTGCGCTTTCGTATGCGACGCATGTTGTGGGGCCAGAGGCGTTCATTTTTTCGTCGGACTTTCCGCACGAGGTGAATCTGGGGAGCATCCGTCATGAAATCGAGGAGTTAATCGAGCTTGACGACCTTTCGGCGGAGGACAAGGAGGCGATTCTGTGGCGGAATTCGCTGGAGTTTTACAATCTGACGTCTTCGGCCGCGTAGCCGTTGCGCAAGTGCGGGAATAACCAAAAGCTTGTTTCGAGAGAGGGAGGAAGAACTGATGCGTGTGAGGAGATACGCGGCAGGGATAGCGGCATTGGCGACGCTGGGGATGCTGGCGTCGGCGTGCGGGTCGGACCCAACAGCGACGCCGGTCCCGACGGCGACGCCGACGCCAGCGACAGCGATGATGGAGCCCACAGCGACGCCGACGCCAGCGATGGTGGAGGAGTTTACGCTGGATCTCATCGATGCGTTCCCTACGGTGCTGGACATCGCGAGAGGAACTCAGTTCTTCATCGAGGAGGTCGACAGGCTGTCGAACGGGACGGTGACTATCAACCGAGTGGGCGGGCCTGAGGTTACTCACTCTCTCGAGCAGTTCCAGCCGGTTCGGGATGGGGTGTTCGACGGCATCGCTACGGTGGGGGCCTACCACACTGACCATACGAAGCAGGGGCTGGGGGAGAACGTCGCGGCGAACTTCAATTACGTCAGGGACAACTACACGCCGCGTATCGAGTGCGGGTTGTTCGATGCTCTCGAGGAGGTTTATTCGCCTCTGGGCGTTCAGTATGTGGGAGCGATCACGGGGGGATGGGGAGCCAGGCTTTGGACAATCGAGCCGGTGGGCGCTATCGATGATTTCGAGGGGCTGCACCTGCGCGCGGCGACGATCTACCAGGCGTTCCTGCACGACTACGGCGCGACGACGACTCCGCTGCAGTTCTCGGAGATCTACCCGGCGCTTGAGAAGGGCGTCATCAAGGGGCTCTACTGGGGCGGCTCCGGCGCGAAGGCGGGCAAGTGGGAAGAGGTGCTGAAGCACCAGTATCCGGACTCTCTCGCCGGAGGCGGAGGGGTCAGTATTATGTTCAACCAGGACTCTTGGGATGAGATGCCGATGGCTCACCGACAGGCTGTCCGCGACGCTATCGAGAGCGCGTCGCAGTATCAGACCGAGCAGTTGAACGATGTGGAGATCGACGAGTGGACGTTCCTCAAGGATGCGGGCGTTGAGCCTATTGATTGGTCTGACGAGGTGCAGGATCAGTTCACTTCCGACCACTACGACAAGATCATCCAGGAGTTCATTGTCGACCCCAATCCCACGCTGGGAGAGCCGCTCGCGCAGGCAATCCGCTGCGTGAACGACCAGGTTCTTCCGCATCAGCGGGAGAATCCTGCCGGGTTGTAGCGAGACAGGTTGCGCGAGCTGGGCAGCCGCTAGCGGCTGCCCAGCTCGCGCAACCGATCCGCGTTCCGCCAGAGCAGCCAAACAGGCTTCTGATGACGCACTCCAGCGATGCGAGCAAGGCGCTTCCCGACGATGGCCGAGGGAGGCGCTCGCTCTACGCGGTTTGCCGGGACGCGCTGCTGGATGTGACTGCTCAGCAGCGGCGCAGCCGCGCGGGGAATCCGCTGGCGTCTCGTGTTTTTGATTGGGTAATCGATCTCTCCGCGTTCGCTGGAGCGATTATCGTGCTCTTCGTTGCGTTCACGATCGGGTTCAATGTTCTGATGCGACGCGTGTTCGAGGCTCCGGTTCCCTGGGCGCTTCCGATGACGGAGTTCAGCCTGCTCTACCTCACGTTTCTGGCTGCGCCGGTTGTGCTGCGCAGAGAGGGACACGTTCGCATGACGGCGATCACCGAGCGGCTAGGCCCTGTTCCCCGCCTCGCGCTGTACATCGCGGGGTCGCTCGTGGGGTGTGGGGTTTGCGGGATTCTGACGTGGCGGACACTGGACAAGACGATTCAGGAGTTCGAGTCCAACGCTGTTCTTCTTTCGGGCATCGAGATTGAGCGCTGGCTGGTGACGTGGGTGATTCCGTACGGGTTCACGCTGCTGGGGCTACAGTTTTTGCGGATGGCGGTCAACGCTTTCCGGTTCAGGCGCTACCGGACTACCGTCGAGGAGGCGGGCGTCTAGCGCGCTGGCTCATGGAGATTCTCGGGTTCGAGCTGCCCTGGTGGCTGACGCTCATTATGTTTTTCTCGCTTCTGCTGGCGCTTATGGCGACGGGGATGCCTGTGGCTCTGGCGTTCGCGCTGCTGAACATCATTGGACTGTTCATGGTGAAGGGGACTTTGGGGCTTCAGTTACTGCCCGGGAGCGTTTACAGGTCGGTCGCCACTTTCAATCTCCTTGCTATTCCCATGTTCTTTCTGCTGGGCGAGGTGCTGTTTCAGTCGAGGGTAATCGGGCTCACCATTGATGTGATGGATCGGTGGATAGGACGCGTGCGGGCGCGCCTGCTGTTCATTTCTCTGGGGGCGGGAACTGCGCTTGCCACCCTCAGCGGGGCGGGGATGGCGGACACCGCCCTGCTGGGGACTACGCTGCATCCGGAGATGGAGAAGCGGGGCTACGATAGGCGTCTCTCTTTGGGGACGCTTATGTCGTCGGGATTGCTGGCGGCGATCATTCCGCCGAGCGCGCTGGCGGTGCTGGTGGGGAGCCTGGCGGAGGTTTCTATCGCGCGGCTGCTCATCGCGGGGTTCATTCCGGGGCTGATGATGGCGACGGTGTACGGGACGTACATTTGGATTCGCGTGCGGATGAATCCGACGCTCGCGCCGCCCTATGTGGGAGAGTCGGCGACTTGGGGAGCGCGGTTCAGCGGTCTTGCGCTGCTGACGCCGCTGGGGATTATTGTGCTGATGGTGATGGGGTTTATTGTGCTTGGCGTGACGACGCCGAGCGAGGCTGCGGCGACGGGGGCTATCGGGGCATTCATGGTGGCGGCGCTCTACCGCGTTCTGCGGTCCCGGCTGAACGCTACGAGCCTGGCGGGGGTTCGGTTCGACTTTCCGGTGGTGAAGGACGCGCTCTATGGAACGGTTTACATCAGCGGGATGATTTTCCTCATCATTACGGGGGCGGTGGCGCTTGGACAGCTGCTGGCGTTCACGGGAGCCACGACGCAGTTCCTTGATTTCATCGTTTCGCTGGGCATCTCGGCGATCGTGCTTGTGATACTTGTGCAGCTGGCAGTACTGGCGCTGGGGTTTTTCCTTGATCAGCTATCCATCATGCTTGTGGCTATTCCGGTGCTCGTGCCGATTCTGGAGCCGCTCGGCATCGACCCTGTGTGGTTTTGGGTGCTGTTTCTGATGAACATCTCGGTGGGAGCGATTACGCCGCCGTTCGGGATGATGCTGTTCGCGCTGAAGGGGGTTGTGCCGCAAGCTTCGATGGCGGACTTGTACCGGGCGAGCATTCCGTTCGTTCTGCTGGACATCATTGCGGTGGGACTGGTAATCGCCTTTCCGCAGATCGCCACGTGGCTTCCGGACCTCGTGACGTAGCGCGGGCGAGGCGCAGCGCGAATGTCGACGGAGCTATCGGGACTGTTGATTGCGCTGCTGGTGCCGGTGTGTTTCGGAAGCGGGATGGTTCTGGCGCGCGTGGGTCTGGTGGACATTCCGTCCGGCGTAGGGAATTTCCTGTCGCTGATAGTGGGTTGGGGGTTTATCGCGGGGGCGACGGCGGCGCTGTATCCGGAAGAGTTGTTCGGGGTGACGCTGGCGGCGTTCGGCTGGCTGGCGCTAATCGGGTTGGTGAATTTCCCGCTTGGGCGCTATATGAATTTCGTGAGCTTGCGGAAGCTGGGAGTTCTGAAGGCGAATCCTGTTCTTGCGATGGCGCCCGTGGTGTCGGCGTTCGAGGGGGTCGTTTTCCTGGGGGAGCGCATCAATGCGGCGGTGGGAGCGGGGACGCTGCTTGCGGTGTCGGGGTTGATGGTGGTGGTGTACGGTGAGGCAAGGGCGCGAGGCGCGGGGCGGCGGCGCGAAGGGGGCGCGTCGCCAAGGGCAAGGGGGCTTACGGAGCGATTTCCCTTGCTGGTGGGGTATCTTGCGGCGGGGTGCGCGACGGTGGCCTACGGAACGGTGCCGGCGCTGGGACGAGTCGCGGTTACGGAGTTGACGGTTCCGTTGGTGTCAGCAACGTATACGATGCTGGTGGGGTGGATTGTGATGGGGCTGTTTTCGGCGCGGGGGTTGCCGTCGACGGTTCGCGGGGCTCCAGCGCGGTCGCTGGCGTTCATTGCCGTGGGGGGGTTGTCGATGTCGACGGGAGTTGCGCTGTTGTATCTTGCGCTGAGCCGCGCGCCGGTGGTGATTGTGTCGCCGGTGTTTGCGCTGAACACGTTCGTTGCGCTGGCGCTGGCGCACGTCTTCCTGCAGCGTCTTGAGCGGATTACTCCGCCGCTGATTATCGGGACTGCGCTGGTGGTTGGCGGGGTGGCGGGAGTGGTGATAGGAACAGAGATGTAAGGGGAGACGGCTGGGCGGCGGGTCCCGGCAGGCGGGAGCGTTCGACAGAGCGGAGGATGAAATGACGATGAGGGTGGTTGGCAAACGCGCTCCCCGGATCGAGGGGAGGGAGAAGGTGAGCGGGGGCCTGCGGTACGCCGCGGATATGGAGTTGGAGGGCTGCTTGTGGGGGCGAGCGCTTCGCAGTCCTTACGCGCATGCGCGCATCGTCCGCATCGATACGAGCGCGGCTGAGCGCGCTCCTGGGGTGCGGGCGGTTGTGACGGGGGCGGAGCATCCGTACTGGATCGGGCGAATGATGAGGGATCTGCCGGTTCTGGCGGTTGGGAAAGTGCGGTTCATCGGAGAGCGCGTGGCGGCCGTGGCGGCGGATTCTCCGGATGCGGCGTCCGCGGCTCTCGAACTGATCCGGGTGGAGTATGAGGAGTTGGAGCCTGTGTTCGATCTGGATGCGGCGCTGACGCCAGGGTCGCCGCTGGTGCACGAGGATCCGACGCAGTATGCGGGGGCGTTCGCGCATCCGGAGCGGCCGGATCTGCCGAACGTTTGCTCGTACGGGCGGTGGACGCACGGGGATGCGGAAACTGCGCTGGCGGAGTCTGATCGTGTAATCGAGGGCGTTTACGCTACGCAGAAGGAACACCACGCGTATATGGAGACGCACGCATGCGCGGTGTCGGCGCATCCGGACGGGACGGCGGACGTGTGGGCGTCGAACAAGAGTCCGCACCTGTTGCGTGGGCAGCTGGCGGCGTGCTTCGGGGTGGAGCCCGGAACGATTCGGGTTCATCCGATGGCTGTGGGCGGGGATTTCGGGGGGAAGGGTTCGCCGATGGATACGCCGGTGGCGTATCTGCTGTCGCGTGAGACGGGGCGTCCGGTGAAGATAGTGATGTCGTATCGGGAGGAGCTGCTGGCGGCGAACAGCCGGCATCCGTCGGTAATCACGGTTCGAACGGGGATCGCGGAGGATGGGTCGCTCACGGGGTTGCAGGTGAGGGCAAGGTTCGACAGCGGGGCGTACGGGGCGTTCAAGCCGGCGCCGAACGTTAATCTGCACGGGATGGAGCAGGCGGGAAGCTGCTACCGGTTCACGGCTCTGGACGTGGAGAGCGTTATCGGGTACACGAACACGATGCCGTCCGGGCATATGAGGTCGCCTGGGGGGCCGCAGATCAATTTTGCGGTGGAGTCGCACCTGAATGTCGTGGCGGCGGAGCTGGGGGTGGACGCTGCGGAGTTCCGGCGCCGGAATCTGCTGCGTCCTGGAGATATAGCGCCGAACGGTGAGCGTTGGGGGACGATTCGGGCGGTGGAGGCGCTGGATGCGGCGTTGGAGCGCATTGGGTGGAACCGTCCCAAGCCTGCATACACGGGCCGGGGGATCGCGATGTATGAGCGCGGGCCTATCGGCGGCGATTCGAGCTGCAGGCTGACGCTGCGTGGGGACGGGACGCTCACGCTGCATGTGCCGATTGCGGATCCGGGACAGGGGGCGTACACGGCGATGCAGCAGGTTATCGCGGAGGAGTTCGGGATTGCTCTGTCGGATATCGCGGTGGTTGCGGCGCCAACTGATGAGTTGCCGTTCGATCTTGGAGTGTCGGGAAGCCGTGTTACGTTCGCGCTGGGGTTAACGGCGCAGGAGGCGGTTAGCGGACTCCGGGCGCAGCTGCGGGAGGCTGCTGGGGATGCGCCGTTCGAGGAGGCGGCGGCGGAGCTGTGCAGGGCGAACGGCGGGGAGGTTTCGGTGTCTGTCTACAAGAAGATCCCGCTCTTTCCAGACCCGCCGACGACGGAGTTCACGGCGCAGGCCGCTGAGGCGTCGGTGGATCCAGAGACAGGCAGGATTACGGCGCTTCGAATCGTGAGCGCGCACGACGTGGGGACGATTATCAATCCTGAGGGTCACCGTGGGCAGATACTTGGCGGGGCGATTCAGGGGCTGGGGATGGCGGTGATGGAGGAGCACTCGATTGAGAACGGGCTCCCGGCGGCGCTGAATCTGGCGGACTACAAGATGCCGAACATTCAGGATGTTCCGCCGTTCGAGGTTGTGCTGCTGCCGCGCGACGAGGGGCCAGGGCCGTTCAACGCAGGCGCGATTGCGGAGTCGGGGAATGTGCCGACGGCGTCGGCGATCGCGAATGCGGTGCACGACGCGATCGGGGCGCCGGTGAGGTCGCTGCCGATCACTGCGGAGCGGGCGCTCCGTATGCTGCGCGAGAGGGCGTAGCGCGAGGCGGAGCGTCTGGCAGGGGGCAAGACAGGTGGAAGTTCGAGGGGGAGAGAGCAGCGCATACACGCGAGGAGGCGCGGGAATGGCAAGCGGAGCGTTGGAGGGCAAGACGGTTATCGTGACGGGGGCTGGATCGCCGATCGGGATGGGGCGGGAGATGTCTATCGCGCTGGCGTCGGCGGGGGCGAACGTGGCGATGATGGACATCGACGAGGGGTCGCTGGAATCGAGCGCGAACGATGTTCGGGAAGCAGGCGGGGATGAGCGCGTGCTGGCGCTGCTGGGGGACGTTACGAGTTACGCGGACGCGCAGCGCGTGGTGGAGGCGGCTCTGGATCGATTCGGGGGGCTGCACGCGCTGGTGAACAATGCGGGAACGAATCAGCGGAATGTGGGGCTGAGCGATTCGCTGATGGAGCCGTGGTGGGAGGTGCGGCCGGAGGCGTGGAGCCGCGTGGTGGCGGTGAATTTCAGCGGGGCGTTCTTTATGGCGCATGCGGCGGCGCGTCCAATGCTGGAGCAGGGATGGGGGAGGATTATCGGGGTAACGACGAGCCTGGATACGATGATTCGCATCAATATGTCTCCGTACGGGCCGTCGAAGGCGGGTCATGAGGCGCTGGCGGCGACGATGGCGACGGAGTTGGAGGGAACGGGGGTTACTTCGAACGTGCTCGTGCCGGGAGGGCCGGTGAATACGAATCTGTTGCCGCCCGATTCGCCGTTCGACCGGGAGAAGTTGATTCAGCCGGATGTGATGCGCAAGCCGGTGGTGTGGCTGGCGTCCGAGGAGTCGGACGGGGTCAATGGGCGGCGGTTCATCGCGTACAACTGGGACGAGTCGTTGCCGTTGGCGCAGCGACTTGAGAAGGCGGGGTCGCCGGCGGCGTGGCCACAGTTGGGAGGTCAGGCGATCTACCCTGCGCAAGGGTAGCGGTTGAGCCGCCGAACGGGCGCGGCAGGCGACGTCCGGAGGCGGGGCGGCGAGCCTGCCTGCTGAGCCGTTCCGCTCCCCTGCCCTCTCCCCTGCCCTCTCTCAAGCGCCATTCTCCATTGCCGCAAGGCCGCAAGCGGTCAGACCTGTCGCTGCGGACGCTCGGCTTGGCGTTCGGCTTAAGGCGCTGGCTTCCATGTGACGATGGCCTGCCTCCGTGGGGCTACGCCACGGACGACTACGCCGTGGGGAGTTTCTTCCAGCAGCTCGTCGGCGGCTGCGCGGAGGCGTTCGTCGGCCTCGGCGCCTTCGCTCACGCCCAGCCGCAGCCGCAACTGCTCGAGGGCGGCGATGCGGTCGGAGTCCAGCACAGAGGCTTCGGGAGGGAGCATTGCGATGTCCGGGAAGATGTCCATCGACCAGAGCAGCTCGAGCACGTTCGGGAGCGCCGGAAGGGGGGTGGGGGCTGAGCCGTACACGCGCTCGTAGAAGGGAATCTCCAAGGCTCCGGGGGATTCCATCATTTCGAGGAGAGCTACGCGGTCTCGGGCGTGCTCCTGCATCTTGAGGATGAACGGGACGGCGTCTGGCACGTGGTGCAGGACAGCGAGCAGAGCGCGAGATCCGCCGAGGGCGCCTCCGCGTTTTCCCAGGACTCGTTGACGACGGCGATGTTGGGGATTCCGGCTTCGGCTGCGCGAGCTTTGAGCGTCTCTACGGAGTCTGCTGACGGCTCGACGACGGTGACGCTTCGGGCGCGGGAGGCGAGGGGGAGCGCGAAGCGTCCAGCTCCTCCGCCGATGTCGAGGACGTCGGAGTCGGGGCCGAGGATGGCGTAGAGGCTGTTGAGGGCAGGGTCGTCGGCGCGGCGAGGGTCCAGCGGTCTGTTGGCGCGCCCGAATCGGGCGTGTGCGCCGTGGCCGTGGCCATGGTTATGGCCGCTTCCACCGCCGCGCAGGGCGCGGGATTCGCGTTCGTTGGCCTCGATCTGGTCTCGCCAGGCGTCGCGCACTGTGTTCACGGACAGAGCCTCCCAGAGTCAGCACGTATCTTGGGCACAGTATACGACTGCGCGACTTCCGCTCCCCCAAGCGCGCGGCTGTTGAGGCGCCGACGTCCTTCAGCAGCGAAGCGCAACGTCCGCTCCCTCAAGCGCGCGGCTGTTGGGGGTTCTGCGGTAGGGCGCTGTGTCCGCTGGGCGGCTCAGGGAGCGAGGGGAGGCAGGAGCGGGTAGAGCGTTGTTCCTGGGATGCATAGACTGTCGGGGCGCCAGCTACACTACGTCTATGCCGATGCCTCCGTTTCTTTCCGAGTGGATCAAGCGTCTGCGAAGCGTTCCCGCCTTTGAGTTGTGCTATCGCACGTTCAAGGAGACTCAGGCCGACGATGTGACGCATATGGCCGCCGGCGTCGCCTACTACGCCATCCTCTCTCTCTTCCCGCTCGCGCTTGGCGTTATGGCGATCTTCACGCCGCTGCTGGAGTCGGACAATGTCCAGAACGAGGCGCTGAGCTTTGCGGAGAATTACTTGCCGGGGTCGACAGAGGCGCTGAGCACGAATCTTGCGCTTGCGGCAGGGGCGCGCGGGGCGCAAGGAGCGCTGAGCGTGCTTGGGTTGCTGTGGACGGCCAGCGCGCTGTTCGGCGCCGTTAGCCGGGCGGTCAACCGCGCGTGGGACGTGCACCACGATCGCCCGTTCTACATCGCGAAGGCGCGGCACATCTTTATGGCGATGGCGGTTGGATTTCTGTTTTTTTCGTCGGTGACGATTACGTCGACGCTCCAGTTCCTGAACGTTGTCTACCTGCCGGTGATCGGGGAGACGGAGCTGGTGAGCGCGTGGGCGGCGCAGGCGCTAGCGCGACTGTTGCCGTTCATATCCAGCCTTGGGATCTTCCTGCTCGTCTTCAAGTATGTGCCGAACACGAAGACGTACTGGCGGTACGTGTGGCCGGGCGCGGTTCTGACGGGGCTGGCGTTCGAGATCAGCAAGAGCTTGTTCGTTTTCTACGTGGCGACGATAGCGGACTACGGGAGGGTGTACGGCCCTCTGGGAGCAGTCGTCGTGCTGCAGGTGTGGGTGTATGTTTCGGCTCTGCTTCTGATAGTCGGCGCGGAGTTCACGTCGGAGTACGGTCGTATGGCGGCAGGAGTCGAACGCGGAAGGACGATCGCCTCCGCGCGCCGGTGAGGACGCCCGTGCGCGGGGCGGGCTGCGAGTTCCTGCTTCGCGGGAGCGTCGGGGGATGGGGCGGGAGGGATGGAACGGGGGAGTCTAGCGTTCGCGTGGTTTGTCCACGCGGGAGGCTCTCCGCGGTGTAGACTCGCGCTATGGCGCGTCTGCCTCACGCCGATGTAGTCGGAAGCATGATCAGGCCTCGGGCGCTGCTGGAGGCGCGCGAGGAGCTAGCCGCGGGACGCACAACCGCCGCCGCGTTCAAGCGCATCGAGGACTGCGCTGTCGACGATGCTGTGGCGGCGCAGGAGCAGGCCGGGCTCGGCATCGTTACGGACGGCGAGATGCGGCGGCTGTCGTTTCAGAGTCAGTTGCCGGAGGCGGTGGAGGGTTTCGGCGAGTTCAGCCTCGACGCGTTTCTGTGGGGCGATTGGCGCGGCGATGCGGACGCGGGCGATCTGCGCGTGGAGCGCCCGGCGACGCTCGGCGTGGCGGACCGGCTGCGCCTGAGGCGCCGCCTTGCGACGGAGGAGTTCGTGTATCTGCGCAGCCGCACGGGCCGCATCGGCAAGGTTACGCTGCCGAGCCCGAGTCTGTTCGCCAATTTCTGGTCTCCGGCGAAATCCGCCGAGGCGTACCCGACCCTCGACGCGTTCCTTGCGGATGTGGCGCAGATTCTGCGGGAGGAGGTTGCCGAGCTTGCGAGGCTGGGGGCGGAGTATGTGCAGCTCGACGCGCCGCACTATCCGCTGATGCTCGATCCTGCCTGGGCAGCGTTCTACGCTGCGCGCGGCTGGACGGCGCAGGGGTGGGTCGAGCAGGGTGTGGAGCTCGATAATGCGGTGATGGAGGGCTTCTCTGGGGTGACGTTCGCCTTTCATCTCTGACGCGGGAATCAGGGCAGCCGTTGGCTGACTGAGGGCGGGTACGAGCGTTTGGCGGAGCCGGCGCTGCGCGGCGTGCGCGCCCAACGCTTGATGCTGGAATACGACGATGCCCGCTCGGGGTCGTTCGATCCGCTGCGCGATGTTCCGGACGACAAGGAGGTTGTGCTGGGGCTTGTTACAACGAAGTCGCCACGCAAGGAGCCGGTTGCGGAGCTGGCGGCGCGGGTGCGGGAGGCTGCGGAGCGCTTTCCTCTGGAGCAGCTTGGAATCAGCACGCAGTGCGGGTTCGGGACGTCGGTTGTGGGGAATCGTCTGACGATCGAGGAGCAGAACGCCAAGCTTCGCGTGGTCGCGGAGACTGCCGGCGAGGTTTGGGGATAGCGGACGGCCGCTCTCGCGGGGAGGAGGGCGCTCCGGCAGCAGGAGCAAGCTCCGGCAAGAGACTGTGGCGCGCGTTGAGCGCTCTCCCCTCGCAGGCGACGGAGAGTGCGGGGCAGTCTAGGGGGGCGCGGGTAGTCTAGGCTCTCCCCTCGCAGGCGACGGAGAGTGTAGGCTGTCCACCAGGCGGGGGAATCTCGGCGCTTCCGTCGCAGGGCGGGGAGAGAAAGGGCTGCGGGCTGGGGAGCCTTGTAGTTACAGGAGGAGGTGGCGCATGGGCAGCTGCAAGTATTGCGGAGAGGACGCTGGATGGCTGAGGGGCAAGCATGGGGCGTGCCAGCGGAAGCACAATGAGGGATGGGGGCGGATGGTCGCTATCGCGGCGGAGAGCGCCCGCGCAGCAAGCTTCGATGTCGAGTTCCTGCGCGAGCGGCTGAGAGCGGTCGGCGATCAGGCGTTCGTGCCTGCCGACCGGGTGGACGCGGCGATCGCCGCAGGGTGGGGGGACGCTGTGTCCGCAAGCCTGGCGGACGGAGTGCTGACGCGCCAGGAGGAGTCGCGTCTGCGGGAGTTTCGCGACGAGTTCGCGCTCCGGGGGGAGGCCATAGCGAAGGGGGAGGCGCGCTTGGCCGACGCTGTCCGGGACCGGCTCGCGCTCCAGGCTAAGGAGACGGCTCGGGGGGGCAAGGCTGGGGGCTCTCCGGAGGAGCTGTCTGCGCTGCTGGCTGAGTCCGGGTTGCCGCTTCGGGATCAGCGCGCGCTGCTTGTCGGGGGGTTCCAGGCTGCGGTGGAGGAGATTCTCGAGGATCGGATGCTGTCGGTTGATGAGGAGGGGGCGATCCTGCGCTACGTGAGTTATTTCAAGTTCACTCAGGCTGAGCGCGAGGCGAACGGCAGCTACCACAATCTTGCGAAGGGGGCGATTCTGCGCGAGGTCGTCGAGGGGATCGTGCCGACCCGTATGCGTTCGGAGGGGGGCACGCCGTTCAATCTTATGAAGTCCGAGAAGCTTGTGTGGATGATCGACGATGTGGACTATTACGAGACTCGCGTACGGCGCATCCGTCAGGGGACATCGCACGGTCTGAGCATCCGGGTCGCGCGGGGGCTCTACTACCGCCCGGGGACATTTCGCAGCGAGGCTATCGAGCACGAGGAGACGATTCGCGCCGACACTGGCACGCTGGGGATCACCAGCAAGCACGTTTATTTCCACGGGGAGAGGAAGCGGTTCCGCGTCCGGTACAACAAAGTTGTGTCCTTCGAGCCCTACAGTGATGGTTTCGGGCTTATGCGCGATGCGCAGTCCGCCAAGCCTCAGGGGTTCCGCACTGGCGACGGTTGGTTCGTCTACAACCTCGTCGTGAATCTCGCGCAGATGCACGAATAGGCTCCGCAGGGGGTCCGGGCGCCGCCTGGTCCATCGTTCCGGCATTCGCTCCCGCATTCGCACACAGGCGGGAGGGTCGCGCATCGCCGTCGGCGCGCGTCTCGCTTCGTTATTCCTGTGCACGCGGGATAACGCGCCTAAGGGTTGTGGGGAGCGCAGGCGCCTCGCTTCGCGGGAATGACTCGCGGAGGGGATGCGGGGAACGGTGAACGATGTGGTGGTGGGCCGGGCAGGACTTGAACCCGCGACCAGGCGATTATGAGTCGCCCGCTCTAACCAACTGAGCTACCGGCCCTGGGAGTCGAAGGCGCGGCGCTGTGGAGCGGCGCCTCATGCGGCATCAGCTCTGCGCGCCAGCGGAATCGATCCTGTGGTCTATTCCGTTTCGGGGCCGAGCTGGCGCACTTCGCCAGCTATGCGCTCCGAGGAGATTCCGGCGTTCTCGAGCACTTGGCCTGCGAGGTCTTCCGGGCTCTCGGCCATTGCTTGGAGGAGGAAGCCTGTGCTCACTGCGCGCTCGCCGCTGGAGCGGGAGAGGCGCGCCGCCTGCTCGATAACTTGCTGACAGCGCCGGGTGATGCCCGTGCCGCCCGCGGCAAGCGTGCCGCGGCGGGTGATGGAGCCTTCAAGCTCGCGGCGCATCAATGCAGGATCGCCGCGGAGGTTGATGATGATGCGCACGGCGTGGGATCGAGTGTCGCGCAAGAGGCCAAGCAGGAGGTGCTCTGTGCCGACGTAGGAGTGGTCGAAGCGGTGGGACTCTTCTTGCATAGCGGAGAGGGCGCGCCAGGCAGGGGGGGTGAAGCGACCGGGCAATCCGCGCACGCCGGTGGCGCTGACACGGGGGGGCTGCGTACGGACGGCTGGCTCGTTCACGGCTCCGGGGAAGAGGCGTCGGAGGTCGACGGCGCCGATGATGAGGGCTCCGAGGGCGACGGCGAGCACCATGCGTCCCGGAACGCCCATCAGGTAGTCGGGGAGGCCGAGGAACGCATCGTCGCCGAACCGCTGCATTGGAGTGAGGAGCAGCGCGATCATTGGAATGGCGACGAGGAGGTAAAGGGCCCAGGCGAAGCGGCGGGTGAAGTACTTGCCCTGGCGGACTCCGACGAGCATCACGCCGCCGGTGAGGCATCCGAGGGCTACGGAGATGAATGAGGCCATGTAGGCGTCGCGGGAGTCGATTCCGCTCGGGAGGGGGCCGTGGCCGAGCGATGCGCCGGTTCGGTCGGCGAACCAGGCTGCGGCCAGGGCGAGCACCCAGATGAGGGCGGACATCAACACTGCGTAGAGTACCTGCCAGGACGTAGAACGTTCAGTCATATTTCCCCGCTAAGGCGGCCCGTGCCCCGGGCATATGCTCAAGGAATTCTGTTACAGGCGTCGCCGACGCGCTCTTACGCGCATGGCAGGGGGATTCTACTATGTATCGCGGTTATGTGGAATACCTGGAATACGGCAGGGAGCGCGTTGGCGGGGACAGGGCGATATCTCTCTTTACGCGCCCTACGCTTCGCTGCGGTTCTTCCGGCGAGCGCCCTGGCTCTGGCAGGGGGCGCCCGCCAGCGGGTACTATAGCGACGGGGGGGGGGCGCGCCCCTACCCTCTTGCGCAGGAGCTATACGCCCGATGACCAGTAAGCCCACCCGCATCGAACGAGACACTATGGGGGAGATGGAGGTTCCCGCAGACGCCTACTGGGGAGCCTCGACGCAGCGCGCTGTGCTCAACTTCCCGATCAGCAATCTGCGCTATCCGCCTGATTTCATCCATATGCTCGGGCGCATCAAGGCGGCGGCAGCCCGCGCGAACGCCAGCCTCGGGTTGCTCGACGCGAATGTGGCCGACGCCGTCGCCGCCGCGGCCAGGGAGGTCGCCGAGGGAGCGTGGGACGAGCATTTCGTTGTCGATCTCTTCCAGACGGGGTCGGGGACGTCGACGAACACCAACGCGAACGAGGTAATCGCGCGGAGGGCGCGGGAGCTGGCCCCGGGCGTTGGCGCGCATCCCAATGATCACGTGAATATGGCGCAGTCGTCCAACGATGTTATACCGACGGCAAGCCACCTCGCCGCTGCCTGGGCGCTGCGCAACGAGCTTATTCCGGCGCTCCAGCGGGCGCAGGGGACGCTCGCCGCCAAGTCTGTGGAGTTCTGGGGGGTGATTAAGACCGGGAGAACTCATCTGCAGGATGCGACGCCGATACGGCTTGGCCAGGAGTTCGCGGGCTATGCGAGCCAGCTGGAGCTGTCGGCGGGGCGTCTCGAACCGCACGTCGGCGCACTGTGCGAGGTTGCGCTGGGCGGCACTGCGGTCGGCACGGGGGTGAACGCGCATGAGGAGTTCGCGGGGAGGACGTGCGCGCTGCTGGCGGAGGAGCTCGGGCTTCCGGTGCGGGAGACGGCGCATCATTTCCAGGCGCAAGGCGCTCAGGACGCGATGCTGGCGGCGAGCGGGGCGGTTCGGGGAGCGGCGGTGGCTCTTCAGAAGATAGCGAACGATCTGCGGTGGTTGTCGTCCGGGCCGAGGGCGGGGCTTGCGGAGATCGAGCTGCCGACAGTGCAGCCGGGGTCGTCGATTATGCCGGGGAAGGTGAATCCGGTGATTCCGGAGTCTGTTGTTCAGGTGGCGTGCCAGGCGATAGGGAACGACGCGGCGGTGGCGGCTGCGGCGCAGGGGGGGTACCTTGAGCTCAACACGTATTGGCCTGTAGCGGCGTACAACCTGCATCAGTCGGTTACGCTGCTGGCGTCGGCCACGGTGAACTTTGATGCGCAGTGCCTGCGGGGGATCAAGGCGACGAGCAAGGGGCCTGATATGGTGGAGCAGGGTCTTATGATGGCCACAGGGCTGACTCCGGCGATCGGCTACGACAAGGCGACGGCGATAGCGAAGGAGGCGGCCGCCCGCGGGCTTACAATCCGCGAGCTGGCCAAGTCGGAGGCGGGGCTAACGGACGAGCAGCTGGATGCGCTGCTGGATCCGGCGCGGATGACGGCGCCGGGCATCGTCGAGGGGGCCTCTGGCGGCGGGTAAGGCGCAAGCGTCAGCGCGCTGACGCTTGGCGCGAGGGAAGCGGGCGCCTCCGGCGGCGGCAGGACGGAAGAGCCACGCGGGGGGCGCGGAGGGGAGCTGGGAGATTCGGAACATGGACTTCGGCATTCAGATCCGCGCTTACAGGCCGCAGAAGATCGCGGCGGTGCGCGCCAAGACGACTATCGACAAGGTTACCCCGAAGGTGACGCAGCTTTTGCAGGAGACTGCCGATTACCTGCAGTCTATCGGCGTGGAACCGTCCGGGCCTGGGGTGGGGGTGTACTACGAGGTTGGTTCTTTTCTCGTGGACGTGCAGGCGGGGTATCCGGTGGATGTGGATATCGAGGGCAACGAGCGGGTGCGGCCCGCAGAGTTGCCGGGCGGGAAGTGCGCTGTCGCTTTCTATAGGGGGCCGCACAGGAGCATCGCCGACGCTCACAGGGCTGTTCATCAGTGGATGCACACGAACAGCATTCAGTCGACCGGCGAGCCGACGCGCGAGGTGTACATTACTGACTTGCGGTGGCTCGGCGATGACGAGGACTGCGAGGCCGAGTCGGTCTGGCCTGTCGCGCACGAGAGCCGCGCGGAGAAGCGCCGGCAGCAACGCGTGAGGAGCTGAAAGGGAACGGAGACGCTATGGATGAGGCTACGCGCGACCACATCGACGGGCACCTGGAGGAGACGATCGAGGATCTGAAGCGGCTGACGGCGCAGCCAAGCGTCAGCGCGCAGCGGCTCGGCGTCCGCGAGTGCGGCGAGATGGTCGTTAGTCTGCTGCGCGACGCGGGATTCGAGGCGGGCCTTGTTCCAACCGCGGATCCTGATTATCCGGGCGTTATCGCGGAGGCCAAGGGCGCCTCGGACAAGACGCTCCTCTTCTATAACCACTACGATGTGCAGCCGCCCGACCCTCTCGACGAGTGGGAGACGCCGCCGTTCGAGCCTACTGAGAGGGACGGCTACATCTACGGGCGCGGGATATCGGACGACAAGGGGCCTATTGTCGCTCGGCTGGCGGCGGCGCGCGCGCTGCGAGAGACGAGGGGGGAGCTGCCGATAACGATCCGGTGGTGCCTCGAGGGCGCGGAGGAGATCGGGAGCCCGGGTTTTCCTGAGTTCGTGCAGGCGAACGCCGAGCGTCTCGGCGCCGATGTTTGCATCTGGGAGGGGGGCGGGGTGAACTGGGACGGCCGCCCGCTGGTGATGCTTGGGGTGAAGGGTTTGCTCTACGTGGAGCTGGAGTGCCGCGCGGCTGGCGTAGACTCGCATTCGTCCTATGCGCCGGTTGTGCCGAACCCTGCGTGGCGGCTCGTGTGGGCGCTCGGGACGCTGAAAGATCCGGGGGAGCGGATCGCGCTGCGCGGGTTCTACGACCGGGTGCGCGCGGCACTGCCGGCGGAGACTGCGGCGATCGAGGCGCTGCCGGACACTTCGCGCGAGTTCCTGCACAACCTTGGGGTGGAGATGGCGGTTGGGGAAGCGTCGGGATACGAGTTCCGGCGGCGTTTGATTATGGATCCGACAGCGAATATCGCGGGGTTCGCGTCGGGCTACGCCGGCGAGGGAGCGAAGACTATTCTGCCTGCCGTCGCCCGCGCCAAGCTCGATTTCCGCCTTGTGCCCAACCAGGATCCGGACGAGACGCTTGCAAGTCTGCGCCAGCATCTGGACGAGCATGGGTTCAGCGATATCAGCATAAAGGCGCTCAGTTCGGAGCATCCGGCGCGGACATCCATCGACGACCCGTTCGTGCGTCAGGTGGCGGACTCGGCGCGCCGGGTGTACGGGAGCGAGCCGTACATGATGCCAAGCATGACCGGCACTGGGCCGCAGCATCCCGTGCAGCACATTCTCGGCGTGCCGGTGGCGTCGTGCGGCATCGACTATCCGGGCAACCGCATCCACGCTCCGAACGAGAATATTCGCCGCGACTATTTCCGGCTGGGCATCCTCCACACGGCAGAGCTGATCGAGGAGCTGGGGAGCGCGTAGGGCTCTTCTTTGCGGGGAGCCGGAGCGGCGAAGGGAACGGCGAGGTTACGGATGAAGTCGCTGGTTCTGGCGCCCTTCTCTGAAGAGGGCATCGCGCGCTTGCGCGCTCTGGGCGGAGCGACGCATGAGCCGTGGACCGCCACCCGGACGCTGTGGGACCCGGAGGAGCTTGGGGGGAGGCTCGCGGCCGAGGGTTTCGGGGCGCTCGTTGTGGAGGCGGATTTTGTGTTCGAGGAGCTTTTCGCCGCCGCTCCGCGGCTTGGCGTCGTCGCTATTTGTCGCGGCGCGCTCAACCATATTGATCTGGAGGCGGCCACTGCTGCGGGAGTCGTTGTTGTTCATACGCCGGGACGCAACGCGCAGGCTGTGGCGGAGCTGGCGATCGGGCAGTTGTTCGCGCTCGCGCGGCATACTGCGCAGGCGGAGCGGTACGCCAGCGAGGGCGAGTGGACCGACTTCACGGAGCCGTATACGCGGTTCCAGGGGCGCGAGCTTGCAGGCGCGACGCTGGGGCTCGTGGGATTCGGAGCCGTGGGGCGCGCCATCGCACGGATCGCAGCCGGCATCGGGATGCGAACGCTCGCTTACGATCCCTACACGCCTTACGCGGCGGAATCCAGCGGCGTTGAACTTGTGGAGCTCGATGCGCTGCTGCAAGCGGCTGACTGCGTGTCGCTCCAAGCGCCGGACACGGAGTCGACCGCCGGCGTCATCGGCGCCGAACGCATCGCGGCGATGAAACCTGGGGCGCTAGTTGTGAATGTGGGGTCGCCGTACGCAGTTGACTGTCGCGCGCTGGCGGAGGCTCTGGCCGCCGGGCGGCTCGGAGGCGCCGCGATAGACGTGCACGAGGCGCAGCCCATCCCTCCGGACTCGCCGTTCCTCGGGGTTCCCAATGTTCTGCTCACGCCGCACATCGGCGGAGCGACGCGCGAGACCATCGAGCGCCACTCGTCGATGGCGGCGGAGGACATCGAGCGATTCGTTCGAGGGCAGCGCCCGCTGCGTCTGGCGAACCCGCGCGTTTGGGAGCAGCGACGCTGACCAGCGAGCGGGGCGCGAGTCGTTCCTCCTGCTAGCTAAAGCCGGTTAGTTGGCTAGAGGCGGTAGAGGCGAGCGCAGTTGTCCCAGAGGATTTTGCGGCGCGTCTCGTCGGGCATCTCGATAGCGAAGAACTCATCCATTGCGTGAGGAAACGGGCTGTCGGGATGGGGGTAGTCGGTCGAGACGACCATCAGGTCGTCGCCGTAGCGAGCGATGACGTCGCGAGCCATAGCTTCGTCGGACTCCATAGAGATTACGCACTGACGGAGGAAGTAGTCGCTGGGTTTGAGCGGGAGATCGCTCTCGCGGTATTTCTCGTGCTGGTCGTCGATGCGGTAGAGGAGCCAGGGGAGCCACGAGCAGTTTGCTTCGAGGAAAGCGACGCGCAGGCCGGGATGTCGCTCGAGCACGCCGGTGATTGTGAGTCCTGCGAGAGCGGACATCATCTGGGTGGGGAAGCTCAGCGCGTGAGTGAGGGTGCGAGCCGCTGGATGGCGGAGGTACTTGCGGCTGATGTCCTCCCGGCCGGGGGCTGTGGAGGTTCCATGCAGGCAGACGGCGGCGCCGAGCTGTTCGATCTCGCTCCATAGCGACTCGACTTCAGGGTCGTACAGAAAGCGTCCGTTCACTGGCTCGGGGTGGACGGTCAGGCCGACGAAGCCGAGTTCGTTGACGGCGCGGCGCGCCTCCTCGACGGCGAGGTCGATTGCCTGCAGTGGCAAGAGGGCGACGCCTTTCAGGCGCTCCGGGTCGGCGTTGCAGTAGTTGCGCATCCAGTCGTTGTAGGCGCGACAGAGGGCGGCGGCGTATTCGGGGTCGAGGTCGTCGAGGCCGAGGATCCACGTGCCGCCGTTGGTGCGGAAGAGCGCGGCCGCGTCGACGCCTTCGATGTCCATCGCCTCCAGCGTCGTGGGAGCGTCGAACCCGCGGCTGAACGCTTTCACCTGGAAGGGGGTCTGCTCCTTCTTGCGCTTCAGGGCGGCGTTGGCGGAGGCGAACTCTGGCCATTCGTTCCAGATGGGAAACGTTTGCCCCTCGATCACCCAAGTGTCGACGCCGGTGACGTCGCTGCGCCGCATCACTGGCATACGCGAGCGGAACGGGGCATCGAGGAAGTCCTGAAACAGGGTGGGCGGTTCGATGACGTGGATGTCGCTATCGAGGATGCGGAAGCCGTTTTTCATGGGGATATCGTACGCTATCGCCCTCGGCGCTTACACGGCGCATAAGTGATTCGGCGCCGGCGGGTCTGGCGCTCTCAGGCAAGGATGATTGGGAGCCGGCAACGCGGCTTCTCCAGCCGATGTAGAGCGCCTGTATGCAACGCCTCTGGGGCGGAAATCTGCTCCGGAGCGGGACAGGAGCGCTTCAGAATGCCCGAGGTTGTGCTCGTCGTTGATCTTGGGAGCAGCCGGATGCGCTGCGTGGCCGCGACGGTCGCGCAACCTCCACAGGCCACGGAGGTTGCCTCCGCCCCCTACCCTATTCTCGGGACGCGGGGCGGAGGACTGGGGCGGAGTTTCAATCTCCGGTTGCTGCGCGCGCGGCTGTTCGATGTCCTTGCGGAGGGCGCTCGCGCGGTGGGGGCGAAGAACGTTGCGACTGTGGCAGTTGTCGCGCAGCGAGGGGCAGTTTCTTTCCTCGACGCTGCGCTGCGGGGCATCTATGCAGGGCCGCAGACCGACCTGCGCGCTGTGTTCGGAGGAGCGGCTCTCGACGACAGCCATGGCGAGCGAATCCACGCGGTTACCGGCCATCTGCCGTCGATGCTGTTCGTCCCCGCCAAGCTTGGCTGGTGGATGGCGAACCGGCCGCGCGAGGCAAAGCGCATCGCGAAGGCGTGCGGACTCGACGCTTGGGCCGCGCTCCAGCTCACCGGGGCGCTTGCCGAGACTCCGCACGGGCTGGCGGAGCTTGGTCTGCTCGATGTAGCCGCGAGGGCTCCCGCCTATGAGTTGCTGGGCGAGCTTGATGTGCCGCCGGACATTCTCCCTAGCGCGGCGCCGCTGGGCGCGGCAGCCGGACAGATTACGGCTGAGGCCGCGCGGGCGACCGGGTTGTCTTCGAGCGTCGAGGCTCGGCTGGCGGGGCCGGACACGCAGGCGGCGGCGCTGGGGAGCGGGCGGTCGCGGACGGCTGCGCGTCGGTGGCGGCAGGCTGGAGCGCGCCTGTGCAGGCGACGACGTCCGCGCCTGTGTTCGATCCGCTGCGGCGCGCCTGGACGACATTGCACGTGCTCGAGGGGCGATGGGTCGCCGAGGCGAGCGCAGGCGACGCAGGGCGGACGGTCGACGCGGTGCGCAGGCTGCTTGGGACGCGAATGACGTTCGATCGATTCGACGCGCTGGCGATGTCCGCCGAGGGAGTTTCGGACGCGATAGTCGCCGTCCTGGGTCCGCGCGCGCTTGATCTGTCGCGCCCCGGCGTTACGCTGGGGGGTCTGCTGACCGCCGCGCCGGCGACGTTCGAGGGGCTTGCTCCGGGAGCCGTTGCGCGAGCGGCGCTGGAGAATGCGGCGTTCGCCGTCAGGGAGAGCCTGGCGCTTGTTCGCTCGCTCCCGGGAGTCGGGAGCGGGAGCGTCGCGCTGTCTGGGGGGATGGGGGAGAGCGGGGTTTTCGCGGGCATACTGGCGGACGTTCTTGGCGAGCGCGTGCGCGTTCACCGTAAGGCGGCGGCCATTGGCGCCGCTCTGATCGCGACGACGCCGTCGCTGGATCTTGCGGCGCGCGCCGCAGAGCTGGCCGCCTACGGGGAGACGGTCGAGCCTGGGGCGGGCGCGCTGGAGATGGGCGAGCGGTACGAACGATGGCTCCGCCTGCGGGAGCAGCTCGACGCTATGGCTGAGGGTCTGTGACGCGCCCGCCGCCGCATCCCTGCGTCGCGCTGTTTGGGAGGCGGTTCGTCTGGCGTCCGGGGGCGAGCAGCCGGGGGCGCGAGGGCTGCCGGCGTTGTAGGGAGGGCTGAGGAGGGCGATTCAGTGCGCGTGGTCTCGGGGGCGCTCCAAGCTGCTATCCTAGGTTTATGGGCAACTCCACTTCTTCCGCCTGCGACGCCGCCCGCCGCGAGGCGCTCGACGCCGCGCGGGCGATGCACCGGAACGGGCTGGTTGTCGCCTCTTCGGGCAACGTGAGCGCGCGCGTTCGCGGCGACAGCGAGCTGCTTGCGATAACCACCGCCGGCAAGAACTACGAAACGATGGGGATGGAGCAAGTTGTGGTCGTTGATTTCGAGGGCGAGCCGGTCGAGGGCGACGGGGCGCCATCGACGGAGATGCTGCTGCACGTGGCGGTTTACCGGGCGCGGCCCGATGTGCGGGCGGTGATGCATACGCACTCGGCGCACGCGAGCGCGCTGGCTGTCGCGGGGCTGGCGCTCCCGCCGCTAATCGACGAGATGGTTGTGCTGATCGGCGATAGCGTGCAGGTGTCGGAGTACGCGTTCCCGGGGTCGGAGGAGTTGGGGGCGTCCGTGGTTGCGGCGTTGGGGGAGCGGAATGCGGCGCTCATCCGCAATCACGGGTTGGTGGGCGTGGGGGCGAGCGCGGCGCAGGCGTTGAACGTTTGCCTGCTTGCCGAACGCATCGCTCACGTTTATATCGGGGCGCGGTCGCTAGGCAACGCCGCTCCGCTCCTCGCCGAGGCGGTGGCGACGGAGATGGAGCTGTTTCGGATGCGGCAGGCGGCGCAGGCCGCCGGGGATTAGGAGCAAGCCTGGTGCGTGTTCCTTCGTTTCTGCTGCGACGGCTGTACGTGAAGGGGAGCCTGCGGGCGACCGGGGATGGGTTCGCGTTCGACCTGCGCAATCAGCTTGGGGCGGGCTACGCCAAGCGGCTGTTTCCGCTCTCCCTCGACGGGGTCGAGCTTGATATGGGCGCGACGACGTTCGAGATCGAGGGGAAGCGCGCAGCTTTCGACGCCGTGTCCGAAGCGGCTCCGTTCACGCTTGCGATGAACAGGACGACGACGATCGCGTACGCAGGGGGAGCGATCGAGCCGGGAGCGCACAAGGTCGGTATGCGGTTCGAGGTCGCGGGGCTGGGCGAGCTGGCGTTCGATTTCGTCGACGCTCTATAGCGATCGGCGGCGGCAGGCTCTCTCCATCTATGGGTATGGGTATGGGCGCGGGAACGACGATGCAGTCTGTGGCAGTTACGGGATCCTCGGGGTACATCGGCAAGCGTCTGGTGAAGCGGCTGCTGCGCGAGGAGAGCGTTAGGCGCGTCGTGGGCATCGACGTAAGGCCGTCGGAGTTCGACGACGAGCGGTATGTCCACGCGCAGCTCGACATCCGGGAGCCGCTCGGGGGGGCGCTGGCGGACGCCGGCGTCGAGGCTGTGGCGCACCTCGCGTTCGCGATGCGTCAGCCCCGGCGGCGGGAGGAGGGGCGGAGCGTGAACGTGGGGGGAGCGGCGAGCGTGCTCAGCGCGTGCGCGTCGGCGAACGTGCGGCGTCTCGTTCTGCTGTCGAGCGCGACGGTGTACGGGGCGCGCCCGGACAACCCGGAGGCGCTGACCGAGGATGCGCCGCTGCGTCCGCGGCGCGGGTTCGCCTACGCCGAGGACAAGGAGCAGTGCGAGGCGTTGTTCCGGGGTTTCGGCGAGCAGCGGCACTCCTGCGATGTGTCGGTTCTGAGGGGGTGCGTGGCGATGGGGCCGAACGCCGACAACTTCATCACGAACGCGCTCGACAAGCCTGCGCTCATCGGCGTGCGGGGGGCGGATCCTACGATGCAGTTCGTGCACGAGGATGATCTCGCTGAACTGCTTGCGCGGTTCATTCTCGAACCGCGCCCTGGCGTCTACAACGTGGCCGGGCCGGGGAGCTTGCGGTGGTCGGAGCTGGTTGCGATGGCGGGCAAGTGCCTGTTCGCCCTGCCCGCTCCACTCGCCTACGGGCTGACCAGCCTCTCGTGGGCCGCGCGAGCGCAAAGCGACTCTCCCGGGACGGGACTCGATCTCATTCGGTGGCCCTGGATGGTCAGCACGGCCAAGCTCCGAGGGGAGCTTGGGCACGAGTTCGGCTACACGTCCCGCGAGGCAGTGGAATCGTGGCTGGCGAGGCGCTGAGCCCGCGCGGCGCGCCGACGCTTCGCTCACTGCGAGCATCCTGCCTGAGCCTGATGTCGAGGCTGAGCCCGCGCGCCGGCGCTAGCGGGGCGGCTGCAACGCTCTCCAGAGGCGCTCGCTGAGGAGGGGCATATCGACGGCTTGGGGGTTCTCGGCGCCTGCGCGGCTGAGGGCGTCGACGACGGCGTTGACGACGGCGACGGGGGCTGCGACCGTCGGCAGCTCGCCGATGCCTTTGATGCCGAGAGGATTCGTGGGCGACGGCGTCTGCCGGCTCGCAAGCTTGAGGTTGGGGATGGAGTCGGCGAGGGGGATGGCGTAGGTCATCAGCGTTGTGGTCTGGGGCAGGCCGGCGTCGGAGTAGATCATGCCCTCGCTCATCGCCTGGCCGACGCCCTGCGCGATGCCGCCCTGCGCCTGCCCGCGCACGATTACGGGGTTGATCATTGGGCCGCAATCGTGCACTGCAGCGTAGTCTGCGAGGCGGGCGTCGCCTGTTTCAGCGTCGAGTTCGACTACGGCGACGTGGGCGGCGAAGGCGAACGGGTTGTTCGGGAGCTCGTAGGGCTCCTCGACGGTAATCCCCTCGGGGGGCGGCTTGCCTGCGGCGAGCTGCTCTCTGGCGCTCAGGAGGGCAAGGTACATAGCGTTGCCGCCGACGGCGAGCCCGCGGCTCGATGTTGTGCCTCCGCCTACCGGCAGCGACGCCGTGTCGCCGTGCCGCACTTCGACGCTCTCCGGAGCGATTCCCAGCGTGTCGGCTGCGATCTGCGCGAACGAGGTGGCGGTGCCCTGCCCGTGCGGCGAGACGTCGGTGAACACGGTCGTGCGCCCGTCCGGGGCGATGTGGACGCGGGCGACGCTCTTGCGGACGCCCGCCTTGCCGCCCGACGCTTTGATGACGGCGGCGACGCCGATTCCGGTGCGGCGGGGGCCGGACTCTGCGGCCTGCCGTTCGCGTAGGGCGCGGTAGTCCACGAGGTCGAGGGCTTGTTCGAGAGCAGGGGCGAAGTCTCCGGAGTCGTAGGTAAGGCCGGTGGCGGTGGCGTACGGGAAGTTCGCGGGGGGTATGAAGTTGCGGCGCCGGATCTCGGCGGGGTCGATTCCCAGCTTGCGGGCGGCCTCGTCGATGATGCGCTCGATGGGGACGGCGGCCTCGGGGCCGCCTGCGCCGCGATAGGGGCCGGTGGGCGGGCGGTTCGTCGTTACGCCAAGGCACTCCACATCCATAGAGGGGATGACGTAGGGGCCGGCGACGCGCTGCACGGCGTTGCCGAGCGGGCCGCCGCTCGATGTGAGGAAGTAGGCGCCCAGGTCGGCGATCATACGGACGCGGAGGCCGAGGAGAGTTCCGTCGCGGCGGAGCGCGGCCTGCACGTCTGCGGTGAAGCCTCGCCCGTGAGATGCGACTGTGTTCTCGGAGCGTTGCTCCGTCCATTTCACCGGCGCGGCGAGCCGCAGCGCCGCGTAGGCTACGGCGACCTCTTCCGGCCACACCTCGATCTTGCGTCCGAATCCGCCTCCGACGTCGGGGGTTACGACGCGCACGTCGAGGGATCCGGGCAGCAGCATCTCGAGGTACGTCTTCACGCGGTGGGGGACTTGCGTTGACGTCCACACCGTGAGTTGTCCGCTCTCGGGGCCGGGGCGGGCGACGACGCCTCTGCACTCCATAGGCGTCGCGACGAGGCGGGGGACTTCGTAGGAGGCCTCGACGATCTCGCCGGCTTCGGCGAACGCGGCTTCGATGTCTCCGGCTCCGGCGGTTGCGCGCATCACGACGTTCGTTCCGATGCGGGGGTGGAGCGGGCTGGCGTCTGCGGCGGCGATGCGCGGATCGAGCAGCGGCGGCAGCGGATCGTAGGCGACGACGATGCGGTCGCGGGCGTCGTGCGCCTCCGCGCGCGTTCCTGCGACGACCATTGCGACGGGCTGGCCGACGTAGCAGACGCGGTCGACAGCGAGGACGGGGTGCTCGGGGACGGGGGCTTCGCCCATTCCCTCGCGGCGGATGGCGCCGATCTCGCCGACGACGCCATCGAGGTCGGCGCCGGTGTAGATCGCGGCGACGCCGGGGGCTGCGAGCGCTTCGGAGACGTCGACGCGGCGCAGGAGCGCGTGGGCTTCCGAGCTGCGGAGGACGACGGCGTGGAGCATACCGTCGAGGGCGATGTCGTCGACGAACTGGGCGTTGCCGCGGAGGAGGTGCTCGTCTTCGAAGCGAGCAATGGACTGGCCGCGCCAGGGAGCGCGCTCCTGAGGCGAGGCGTCCACGGCGCTACTCGACGGGGAGCGCCGGCGTGTGGACTTGCAGGTAGGTGCCGGGAATCTGCTGCCAGCAGATGAAGCGCAGGTCTTCGTCGTAGGGGTTCAGAGTTTCGCTCCTGCTGCCGGCGGGGATGCAGGAGAAGTCGCCTGGGGCGACGTTCACGCGCTGCTCGCCGATGATCTCGACGCCCTGCCCTGCGATGTAGTAGCGCACCGCGTCGCCGGAGGTTTGCGGGGCGCCCTGTTCGGTTCTGGCCGGGACATTCTCCATAAAGAGGTGGAAGGAGTAGATGTCGAAGCCGAGCTCGGGCGAGATGATGTGGTGGCGTCCGGGGCCCCACTCCATCAGGGGAGCGTCCGCGGCGCGGACGTGGAGGCGCTTCTGCTCGCGGCGGCGCTGCAGTTCGAGGGCTACGCGTCCGAACGCCATCTGCTCTTCGAGGTAGCGCAGGTAGAGGGGCCACGGTTCGAGCTTGGCGAGTTCGGCGTCGGAGAGGTCGCTCACTTCGGGGGCTTTGTTGGGGGCTGTGAGGTGGACGAACGGGGTCGCCACCTGGCGGTAGGTGCCGGGGAATTGCTGGGCGGCGAGGAAGACGAGGGGTTCGGGGCGGGGGTTTTCGGTGCCGTGCCAGACGTTGGCGGGGACGTGACAGAAGTCGCCGACCTCTACGTCGAAGCGGATGTCCTCGATGAGCTCCTGGCCGCCGCCCTTGATGTAGTGCTTGAGGGCGTCGCCGTGGGTGTGGTAGCGCTCGGAGCCGCCGGCGCGTCCGGATGTGAAGACGTGGAGGTTGTGGATGTTGAAGCCGAGCTCGGGGCCGACGATGATGCGCTGGTTGGGGCCTGCGCCGTCGACGTTCGCTTCTGCGGCGGGAACGTGGACGCGACCTGCCTTGCGGCGCTTGCTGATCGCGAGCGCGGCGCGCCCGAAGTTCACCTGCTTCTCCATATAGAGCGCGTAGAGTTCTTCGGGGGAGAGTTCCGCGAGTTCCTCGGGGCGCAGGTTGTCGGTCATTCGAGTTCTCCGCGACGCTATCGTCAGGCGGCGTGAGGCTAGGCGTCGCTACGGGGGGCTGTCAACTTCGGGGGCCTCCGAGGGCGCAAGATAGCGCGAACTGACACGCGAGAGGGCTTGGCAAGGGAGTCGCCGACGGGCAAGATCTCGCGTTATGCCGGAGTTGCAGTTCAAGGGCAAGCAGCATATCTATGCGCACCATTTGGCTGTGCCCTACCGGCCGCTCGTCCCCGATCCGGGGAGGAGCGTCTTAGCGGCTACCCCCCCCCCCCCCCCACTTCGAGGGTTGAGCTCGAGTCAGCCGCTGGGCCGCCGCCTGACGGCAATCTCATCATTCACGGGGACAATCTCCATGCGCTGAAGGCGCTGCTTCCGCGCTACGCCGGGCGCGTGAAGTGCATCTACATCGATCCGCCCTACAACACTGGCAACGAGGGCTGGATCTACAACGATAGCGTCAACAGTCCGCTGATGAGGTCGTGGCTCGACGAGAACAAGCCGGTCGACGGCGAGGATCTCGAGCGGCACGACAAGTGGCTGTGCATGATGTGGCCGCGCCTGCATCTGCTGAGGGAGCTGCTGGCCGAGGACGGCGTCATCTTCGTTTCCATCGACGACAACGAGCAGCATCATCTGCGAATGCTGATGGACGAGGTGTTCGGCGAGGAGAATTTTGTTGCGGAAGTTGCCTGGTGGTCGAAGTTCACTTTGGCCAACGATTCAAAGCGCGTATCGAGGCAGCACGAATCGATCCTCTCTTATGGCAAGGATTCGGCGAGAGTTGTAGTTAATCTCCTCCCGCGGACTGCCGAAATGGACTCGTCCTATAAGAACCTGGACAACGACGCCAGGGGGCCGTGGATGGCGACTCCTCTGCACGCCAAGAGCGGGAATCCGGAGAATCGCTATGTTATACGGCTTCCAAACGGCGTTGGGTGGAGCGCTCCACCGGGAACATTCCCCAGATATTCGCAGGAGACTTTGCTTGAACTGTACCGCGACAACAGGCTCTATTTCGGCAAGAACGGCGACTCGAAACCAATCCGAAAGACGTTTCTCTCTGAAGTCAGGCAAGGGAAAACCGTCGGCTCCCTTTGGAGCTACGAAGAAGTCGGACACACTGCATCAGCGCGCACGCTCATCAAAACGCTGTTTTCTGATGTAGAAGAGCCCTTTGACAATCCCAAGCCGGTCGAGCTTGTAGAGCGCATTCTCCGCATAGCGGCTGGCCCCAACGACCTCACTCTTGATTCGTTTGCGGGGAGCGGGACGACGGCGCATGCGACGCTCGCGCTCAATAGGGAGGACGGGGGGAATCGCAGGTTCATCCTGGTGGAGTGCGAGGACTACGCGGACAGCATCACGGCGGAGCGGGTGCGGCGCGTGATCCGGGGGGTTCCGGAGTCGAGAGACGCGGCGCTGCGGGAGGGGCTGGGCGGGTCGTTCACGTACTGCGCGCTCGGGGAGCCGATCGACCTCGACGGGATGCTCGCCGGCGAGTCGCTGCCGTCGTACGAATCGCTGGCGGCGTACCTGCTGCATACGGCGTCGGGGGCGTCGGCGGGGGAGGCGTCGCTGTCGCGTCGGAACGACGATGGGCTGTTCTACGAGGGGGCTCAGGATTACTACCTGTTGTATGAGCCGGACGCTGAGTGGCTGCGGAGCGGCGGGGCGATGCTGAACAAGGAGCGGGCGGAGCGCATCGGGGGGCGCAATCGGAAGGCGGTCGTTTTCGCGGCGGGGAAGTATGTGGGTCAGCGGTCGCTGAGCGATATGGGGATAACGTTCTGTCAGCTGCCGTACGAGCTGCATCGTCCGGCGTGAGGCGATGCTGGAGCTGAAGGAATATCAGTCGCAGGCGCTCGAGGCGTTCGAGCGGTGGCTGCGGGCGCTGCAGGATGCGCGGGAGGAGTCTGAGAGGGGGGTCGCTGCGCTGCAGGAGGCGGGGGTGGCCGTTCCGCCGGAAGTTCTCGATTATCCGCGCAAGGCGTGGGAGCGTCTGCGGACGGCGGGCGGAGCGGCGGCGACGGGAGCGGGGGAGCACGTGGGGCGCACGGACGGCGCGGGGCGTCCTATTCCGCACGTGTGCTTCAAGGTTCCGACGGGCGGGGGCAAGACGCTGCTGGCGGCGGCGGCGCTGGAGCGGTTGAGTCGTCCGGCGGGGCTGACGCTGTGGATCGCGCCGACGCGAGCGATCTATGCGCAGACGAAAGCGGCTCTGTGGAACCGGGAGCATCCGTATCGTCAGATGCTGGAGCGGGCGAGCGGGGGGCGCGTGAAGCTGCTTGAGAAGGAGACGCGCTTCACGGCGCCGGACGTTAGGAATTATCTGTGCGTGATGCTGCTGATGCTGCCGGCGGCGAACCGGCAGAAGGGCAAGGAGTTTCTGCGGATGTTCCGCGACACAGGGCGCTATCCGTCGTTCTTTCCCGATGGGGACGACGCGCTGGGAGATGGCCGTCTGCTCGAAGAGCATCCCGATCTCGAGCGCGCTTCGGAGAATGGGCCGGTGAAGCAGAGCCTGTTCAACGTGTTCAAGATGCTGCGCCCTGTGGTCGTGCTCGACGAGGCGCACAAGGCGTACGGCAAGACGGATCAGGCGAGCGATGAGTTCGTGCAGTCGGTCAACCGGCTCAATCCGCGGATGACGCTCGAGCTGACGGCGACGCCGAACAGGGGCGCCAGCAATCTGCTCGTCAACATCTCAGGGGCGGCGCTGAGGGACGAGGAGATGATTCGGCTGCCGGTGCAGGTGGAGACGTTCCAGAACGTTGAGTGGCGGCACACGCTCGCAGCGGCGAAGGAGGAGCTGGACAGGCTGGAGGCGGAGGCGCAGTCGCTGTACGCGAGCGAGGGGCGGTATGTGCGTCCGATCGCGGTCGTGCGCGTCGAGCGCACGGGGAAGGCTCAGCGCAGAGCGGACTATATCCACGCGGAGGATGTGCGTGAGAGCCTCGTGGCAAACCTGGGAGTTCCGGCGGAGGCCGTGCGCGTGAAGTCGTCGGAGAACGACGAGCTTGGGGGCGAGGATCTGCTGTCGGAGTTGTCCCCGGTTCGGTGGATCATCACGAGGGCGGCGCTGATGGAGGGGTGGGATTGCCCGTTCGCGTACGTGCTGGCGCTGCTGGACAACACGCAGTCGCAGAAGGCGCTAACGCAGCTGACGGGTCGGGTGATGCGGATGCCGGAGGCGCGTCGGACGGGGCGTGCGGCGCTTGATCAGTGCTACGTGTATTGCCATAACGCAAGCGCCGGGGTTGTTGTGGAGCAGGTGAAGGCGGGATTGGAAAAGGAGGGGCTTACTGATCTTGGGAACGACGTGTGGGGAAAGGGAGCGCAGGAGTTGCAGCGCGTGCGCATCGCTATGAGGCCGGAGTTCCGCGACACGAAGATCTTCTTGCCGCGAGCGCTGCACCGGGAGGGCGGCGATTGGGTGGAGCTCGACTACGACCGTCACATTCTGCCGGAGGTGGATTGGGGGCTGCTGACGCCGCACGATCCACAGGTCGCGCAGCCGGACGGGGCGCGTCGGGAGTCTGCCTCGGTGGATATCGATGAGTTGCCCACGGCGCTCCGCGAGGAGGATGTTCTCGTGGACAAGACTGTCTCAGTAGCGTGGTTCGCGCGGCGGCTGACGGACATCGTGCCGAATTCGTGGCAGGCGGCGCGTCTGGCGCAGGGGCTCATCGACAGGATGCGGGAGGGAGGTCTCAGCGACGACGCTATCTTCGATCAGCGCAGTCGCCAGGCGGCGGCGTTGCGGGAGGAGGTTTTCCGTCAGGCGGACGAGCAGGCGAAGGCTGTGTTCGAGCGCAAGCTCCGCGAGGAGGCGGTGCGGTTCGATCTGGAGACGCCGGGGGACAACTATCAGCTGTCGGCGAGCTACGAGGTTCCTGTGGCCGCTGGCGACTCTACGCTTCAGTGGTACGGGCGGCAGCTGCAGCTGAATCTGTACGAGCCGATGTTCAGCCGGTTCTTCGATTCCGACCTGGAGCGGAAGTTCGCGTTTTATCTCGACAGGGTGAAGGCCCTGTCGTGGTGGCATCGGGTGGCGGCGCGTCAGCGGAACGATTATTACGTGCGGGGGTGGCGGCGCAGCCGGATCTACCCGGATTTCGTCGCTCTTGCGGAGAAGGAGTACGGGAGGCGCGTTCTGTGCCTGTTCGAGACGAAGGGGGAGCATCTGGCGGACAGCGACGACACGCGGTACAAGCGCGAGGCGCTGCGGCTGCTCCAGAACGCCTACAACGGGGCGTACCGGCACGGGAGCCTTGTGATCAGGCAGGGGGACGCGCGGGGCGTGTTCGAGCTTGTGTTCGGCGAAGACGATTTCGCGAAGGCGCTGGGGCCGGTGGGAGGGAGCTCAAGCGCTTGAAGATCGCTCGCTTCCCAGGGCGCCGGAGCTTGCGGCGCCGCAGGACAAGCTCCCCCCTTCCCTTGGCGCCCCCGTTGACACCTCCTTCTCCGCTCTCTAGCATCGCCGCGCTATGACTGACGCCCCGCGCATCGACGCCCTGCGCGAGCAGGTCGCGCTCGCGAATCGACTGCTGCATCACTACGGGCTAGGGGCTTACCAAGGACACGTCAGCGCCCGCATCGCGGGGACTGACCGTGTGGTCATCCGCGCCCTCCCCGCCATGAGCCTGGAACGCGTCGAGGCAGGCGATCTGATGGTTATCGACCTCGACGGAACGATCATCGAGGCGAGCGCCGCCTATCCGAACAGGGTGGGTTCGTGGGCGCTGCACACAGAGATCTACAAAGCGCGTCCGGAGGTCAACGCTGTTACGCACACGCATCAGAAGTGGTGCACTGTGTTCGGGCTCGCGGGACGCGATGTGCTTCCCGTGCTCCACGCGCCGACGGCGTCGGTCGCCGCCGAGCCGTGGCCGGTGTACGCAGGCGCTCCGGGAGCCGTCGATTCTCCTGGCGAAGGCGCGGCGATCGCCGCCCTGCTCGGGGGCAACGTCGCGTGCCACCTGAAGGGCCACGGGATGGTGTTCGTCGGCTCTACGGTCTCCAAGTCGATGCTGGCCGCCGCCGACGCCGAGGAGCAGGCGGAGGTTACGTGGCGGGCGATGCTTGCGGGATCGCCGGAGACAATCGGCATGGAGTATCTCGAGAACGACGTCGCCAAGCGGTGGGAGCCGCCCCGCCCGGATGTGCGCGATGGGGTGGCGCGCGGCGAGTGGGGCAATCAGGAGTGGCTCGACGCTCACCGCGACGCCTCATACGCGCGCGGCGTGAGCCTGTGATGGGGACGAGCGAGCGGTTCCTTGCGGAGTTGCGCGAGACGGTGGCTATGTCGCACCGGCTGCTGTACTTCACGGGGCTGGGGACGACCCGCGGGCACACGAGCGCGCGCATTCCGGGGACGGACACGTTTCTCATCAAGCCGTGGCCCCACATTCAGATGCGGCGGGTGCGAGCCGATGATCTCATCGTGATGGACCTGGACGGCAATATCGTCGGAGCCGAAGGCCGCCAGATCACGAAGGTGAGCGAGTGGCCCATCCACGCCGAGTTGTACAGGGCGCAGCCGGAGCTTGGGTCGATTATCCATACGCATCAGAAGTGGGCGACGATGCTGGGCGTCGCGGGGCGCACGATTCTTCCGCTCGTCGACCCGGAGCTCTCTGTTGCGGTCGCGCACGAGCCGGCGATGTACGACGAGGACAAGGCGCTCATCCGCAGCATCGAGCAGGGGGCGGCGGTGGCGTCGCGAATGGAGTCGGCGAACGCCTGCCATCTGCAGAACCATGGGATGGTGTTCACGGGCCCCAACGTCGAGACTGTAACGATCGAGGCGATATCCACAGAGCATCTGGCGGAGATGACGTGGCGGGCGCTGCTTATCGGAGCGCCGGAGGCCATGCCGGAGCTTGCCCTGCGCCCTGCCCTGGAGCGCCGTTCGCGCGGGGAGATTCCCGAGGCGTGGGAGCATTACTGGAAGTGGGTCGACGCCAACCCGGAGTCGTTGCGTCCGCGGTCTGCGGATATCTAGGGTGGCGGGGCACTTGCGGACGGCGTGGGGGTTGCGCGACAGCTATTCCGACGCATCGGTATCGACGGAATCATCTTCGGGCAGTGTCTCGTACTCTTCAGTAGCACGGTTCCACCAAGCCCATTCCCAATCATCTGTATCAACCGATGGCTCCACGCGCTCTGCAGGAACAGAATGTCGCATTGGCGGCTGACCCAGCCGGGTAGGAGATTCGATTCGGTACATAAGCTCGCCACTATCGTTGACATAGACACCGACAATTTTGACGTCGCGCGCAATGGGGCCTCTCTCGCGAAAAGAAACGATTGACCCTTTTGCGAATACTCTCTCATACCCTGTTGGAGAAGACGATTCAGTCACAGGAAGGTAGCCATGTCCTGTAAATGTAGCGCACAGGGATTTAATTTTCAGAATTTCCTGTACGAATTCTGCATCGTTCTGGCGCGCTGAAATCATGCGATCGAGAATATGCATAAAGTCACGGTACAATCTCTCTGTGAGCCGAAGGCTCCCGTATGTCTCATCAAAAATAGCTATGAATCCTGTGTGAGAATATCTAAGATTGCGGATATCTATACTGGCGGCAGCGGCACCGATATCTCGAGGGGCAATACTGTGTTCGTGCACAAAAATCTCTCTCAAAGTAGTAGCGAAATCAGTTTTGAAACCTGCCTTGGTGTGGTGGTTTTTCAGAAAGAGAATCACGCCACTAGTGCGGAAAATCCTAGAATACGACCGCATGCTAGGGTTCTTTTGTCTCAAGTCCTGATATGAGTTGTAGTTACCTGCCGAGTCGTAGTATCCATCGACCCTCTGCCTGATGAGCATTTGACATTCGGCAAGGAAGCCTTCGTCGCTATTAAGAAAGTTATCGCCTATAATTCTATCTGCACTAATCGAAGTTCTTATGCGTGGTCGAGTTGAACGAGACGGCGATGTTTTTTGACTCGAAGATACGACGCATTTCCATAGGTGTTCCAGGCCATGATCTCGTAAGCTTGCCCTCCGTGGAGGTATGTTGCCCCCGGGTAAGCCTCCCGCAATGCCTGGGCATGGCTGATTTCACCTAAGCTCTCCTGGTTCTCATGCTGCTTGATATCGTAACTGGCTTCACCAATATTGCGAAGCGGGTAACCATAGTGGGGGATGTCTCCTCCAAGTTCTGCAATTGCGTCGAATTCGCGAAGGCGATTCCCTTCAAGCCCGGCTTGAGGGTAGATATCTGCGAAGTCGTGCGGCCACTGGAGGCTGGGGAGGCCTCTAGGAGCTTCCACGGCAATCCGCTCTTCCGCTAGGCAGCGCGCCTGCGCAAATTGCATGAAACGGTTGTCCAAGTACAGATACGACGGCTCTACCGACATATCGTGATATTCCTTGAGCGAGTATCCGAATCTGTTGAATGTATCCGCAGGGCCAATAAGAACAAACGCGCCTGGTCCGCTACGGCCTATTCGCCCAATACGCTGCCTGTATGACTTGCGAGACGGCGGCAGCCCTATGTTCAGCCCAACAGCCAGTCTAGGTATGTCGATTCCCAGTTCAAGGGCTGTGGTTGATACGACTCCGCGTATCCTCCCTGTGCGCAGCTGCTCTTCGATCCGACGGCGATTCTCTGCAGCAAGACCCGCGCGGTATGGGGTGACTTTAGAGGCTTCAAGTTCCTTTTGAATAGCAATAGCCAGGCTTTCTGCGCCTTGGCGAGAGTCTATGAATGTAATGAAAGATCCTTCTTTTCCTTCTGACAGCAGAAATTCCTGTATTGCTTTTGCGATCTTAGTCTCGCCACCTTCAGGGGCTTCGATGTGTGCAATGATACGACCGTAGCTCGGCGCGCCGTCATCTGTATGATCAACGGCGGTGAAGCGCGTCCCCACTAATTGCTCCATGTGCTCGCTTGGGCTTGCTATAGTAGCGGTTGCACCTATGTACTGAAGCGGTTGTCGGTTGCCAGACGCCGCAGTGATGTGGTCGCGGGCTGCGGTTAGCCGTCTGCTGAAAAACGCAAAGCTGCTACCAAAGACTGCTTCGAGGGTATGAGCCTCGTCTATAACTACCAGCGACAGCGCGCTGATGAACTTCTTTATGGCCGGCATCGACAGCCTCGACATCATCCATGCGTGGCATACATCTGGCGTCATGACCAAGATGCTTGACTGCCTCATTATTTCTTCCCGGTCCCCCGTTAAGACTGATCCGTCAATTTGCCCAACGACGCTTTCATTCATTCCTAGTTTACGAGCCATTTCCTTCCAGCTTCGTAGCTGATCGGTAACAAGTGCTCTCAAAGGATAGAACACTATCGCTTTGCTGGTAGGCTCAAGCAAGACTCTATGGCAGACCGCAGATTGAAAGATCAAGCTCTTGCCAGAGGCTGTCCCTGAAGAAATTACGACATTCTCGCCTTGGCCTATCAAATCAAGCGCCTTAGCCTGGTGAGACCATAGACCCAAGGAGTGAGCCTTCTCCAAGTATGGCCCCACCGGAGAATCGAACAAGAAGCGCGGAATCTCTGCATATCGAGCTTCACGCGCCGGAATTTCAAAGCTCTCGCGGATTGTGAAGGCGGAATTCTGCAGCAGCTTCCTGAGGGCTTGATACATCTTCTTCGGCTCCTTCCTGCACTTGATAAGGACTACTATCCTACCAGTCCCCCTCCCCTGCCCGCCTAGCCGTTGGCGCTGGCGCGGCGGATGTCCTTGCGGACTTTGCCGTCGGCGGTGAAGAGTTGCGGCCAGCGGGCTCGGAGCTCCTGAGCCTCCGCCTGCGTTTTGCGAGCGACAGGCGGGAATGTGCCGAGCCGGTCGTATGGCCGGCACGCGTCGATGATCATTCGGTTGTTGTAGTAACGCGGACCCTCGCCAGCATAGGCCATAGGGTCGAGCGAGGTGCTCCACATACGCTTGACAATGTCGATGTCCTCGGTCACCTCGGTGCGGGTGCAGAGCGCCCATAGCACTTCGTTCGTGTCGGTGGGGTCGATGTCGTCGTCGACCACTATTACGAACCGGTTGGCGTACGCGCCGGCATGGACGGCGGTCGTGGCGTGGCCGACCTGTTTGGCGTGGCCGGGGTACATCTGCTTGATGGCGATGACGTTGAGGAAGCGTCCGCCGCCGGCTTCGTGGGACCATGCGCCGACGACGCCGGGGACGCCTGCGCGCTCGAGCTCGTCCCACAGCATCGCGGCGCGGAGGGGGCTGCGGAAGTAGGTGTTGTCGTTAGGGGGTTTGCCGGGAAGGCAGCCGACGACGATAGGGTCGTTGCGCCAGAGGACGGAGCGCACGTTGATGATGGGCATCTCGCGTTCGCCGCTGGCGTAATAGCCGGTCCATTCGCCGAACGGGCCTTCGGGGTGGAATTGGTCGGGGGGAATCTCGCCTTCGATGACGATCTCAGCTGTTGCGGGCACGGGGAGGCCGGTGTGAGGGGCGGAGACGACATCGAGAGCGTCGCCGCGGATGCCTCCGGCGACGGCGAATTCGTCTTCGCCGTAATCGACCTCCAGGCCGCCGAGAAGCAGGAGGAGGGGGTCGTGGCCGAAGGATACGGCGACAGGGCATGCCTGTCCCTTGGCCCAGTACTTCTCGCGGATGATGCGGCCGTGCTTGCCGGGAGAGATCATGATGCCGAGGGTGTTTCTGTCGTGCGCCTGCACGCGGTAGGTTCCAGCGTTGACCCATCCAGTGTCGGGATCGCGCATCACGACGATGTTGCCGGTGCCGAGGTAGTTTCCGCCGTCTTCGGAGTGCCAGAAGGGGGCGGGGAATTGGGCGATGTCGACGTCGTCGCCTGTTTGCCGGTTTTCGAGCACGGGGCCGTCCTCGACCTGGCGCGGGGGAACGGGCTGAAACGTTTTGAGCTTGTCGCGCCACGCCTGCACGAATTGCTGGCGGGTGAGATGCGTGGGCAAGCCGAGGCTGAGACAGACTCGGGGCAACGAGGTAAGGACGTTGGCGATGAGCTTGTAGTTGTCTGGCAGGCCTTTGATTTTCTCGAAGAGGAGCGCGGGGTTCTCCATCTCCCATTGGTAGAGGTCGACGAGGCCTCCGATCTCCAGGTCTGGGTCGGCGCCCTCGACGCGGGTGAGCTCGCCGATCTCGTCCACAAGTCCAATCCACTCTCTAAGGTCGCGTACTGGCATTCCGGTCTCCTTTGCAGGCGCAAGCGCGGCGCGATTGTACTCGATGCGCGCGGGAGAGATTCGGGGCGAAGGAGCGGGTTAGAGGAGGGAGTCGCTGTCGAGCAGCGTTCGCGCGAGGTCGTCGTTGTCGGTTGTTACGGCGGCGACGGCGGATCCGGCGTGGCGGTGGATGATGTGGGTAGTGCGCACGTTGAGTCCGGCCTGCTCCAAACGCTGCACGACGCTGGCGAGGGCTCCGGGGCGGTCGAGGAGGTGGAACACGATGGCGTCGGAGGTTACGGCGCGAAGGTTGGCTTTGAGGAGCGCGTGGAGCGCTGCGTCGTCGTCGCTCGTGCTTAGCGTGATGACGCCGAGCTCTCCCGCGAGTTGCCCGTCGATAGCTTCGATGCTGATGCTCTCTTCAGCGAGGAGGCCGGCGACGTAGGCAAGCTGATCCGGCTCATGCGGCGCGATGACGATGAGGCGGTGGCTGGGATTGTTGTCGCTGGCGGGCTGGCTCATTGCTTAGTTGGAGGCCATTCGAGGCAGTCGGCGACGATGTCGTCGATCATCTTGCGGGTTACGTGGGGCATCGTGATGAGGTGGGCAAAGTCGCCAAGCGGGGCGAGCTGCCATAGGAAGAGGACGTAGGGAGAGGGGCGGGGGATGATGACGGTGGGGCTGTTCTTGCCTCGCCAGGCGGGGATGCCGTTGGCGTTGAACTGTTGCACGGCGTACTCGGCCGTGTCGAGCATATTCGCAACGACTTTGCGGAAGCCGTCGTTCCCATGCTTGGTAAGGGAGCACCAGAGGATGACGGGGGCAATTGCGCTTCGGGAGCCGAGGAGAGTGGTGTCGAGAGCGCCGACGTATTCGATGGCGCGGCCTATCTGCGCGGTGTGCTCGCGTTTCGTCACGACGACGCCGCAAGGCACGGGAGAGCCGAACATTTTGTGGCCGGAGACGGCGGCGCTGTCGATGCCGCTGTCGAAGCCGAACGGTTGGGGGTCGTCGACGAAGGGCAGGATCATGCCGCTAAGGGCCTCGTCGGCGTGGATGTAGTAGCGGGTGAGCGCGAGGTCGTCGATGATGCCGCGGATGCGGTCGAGGTTGTCGACGGCGCCCTTCATCGTTGTGCCGATGTTGGCGATGATGAGGGCGGGAGCGTCGCGGTTGATGCGGATCGACTCGCGGAGGTCGTCGTAGTCGATCTCGCCGTTCTCCTGGCTGCGGATCATGATGTTGCGGATATTCAGGATGTGGAGAATCTTGAGCACCGAGTAGTGGGTGTCTTGAGAGAAGTAGGCGATGGGTTCGTGGAGCATCTCTCTACCCACGTAGATGCCGTACATATTGCCTTCGGTGCCGCCGGCGGTGACGTAGCCCCAAGCGTTGTCGGGGGACAGGCGAAGGAGTTCGGCGACCGCGCGCACGACTTCGCGCTCGGTTTCGTGCGTGTTGGCCTGGTAGCGGGAGTAGCCGAACGGGTCGCCCACGTTGTTTGCGGCGAAAGTGAGGAGCGGGTAGAGCGCGGAGTAGTCGAAATCCTGGTTTACGGGGTAGCCGGCGGAGAACGGGCCAACGAGCTGGAACTCGGAGAGCACTTGGCGGATGCGAGCGTCTAGTTCAGTTTGGCTCATAACGTCCCCAAGGAGTTGACAGGCCTCATCATAGTGAGCCCGCAGGAGGCTAGTCAAACCGCGAGGCGGGACACGGAATCGGTTCCGCTGAGGCTGCGCCGTGTCCGGTCGCCATCATCCTCCCAACGCGTTCATGAGACGGCGGCTGAATTCGGCGCGCGTCTCTTCGATCTTGCGCTTGACGGCGGAGCCGCCCAAAGCGGCGAGCTTGCCGTAGAGGTTGAAGTCCATCAGGTAGTCGACCTGCGTTCCTCCGGAGGGAGTCTCCGCAATCTCGGTGGAGAGGCGCTTTATCTGCAAGCGGTTTCCTGCGCGGTCTTGCCCTTCGCCAGAGAGAACGATGCGGCGACCCTCTTCGACCTCGGCGACGGTCATTCTGACGTCCATGCTTACTTTGAACGGCCCTACCCGCTGGGCCATTCGGAGCTGATAGGCGGTGTCGCTAAGTTTGGCGATGCTCTCGCATCCCGGAAGACACTCGGCGACGCGCGATATGTCCCAGAAGAAGCTCCAGGCCTCGGCGGGAGGCGCGTTAACTGCGAATCTGTCGGCAATTTCCATTAGCTGTCAGCTGTCGCCTTTGACCAGGGATTCGATCGACCGCAGTATGCCTGCATAGCCTGTGCAGCGGCAGATGTTGCCGCCCATATAGCGGATGATTTCTTCGCGGGAGGGGTTGGGGTTTTCGTCGAGGAGGGCCTTCGCGAGCAGAATCATCCCCGGGGTGCAGTAGCCGCACTGCAATCCGAAGTTGTCGACGAACGCCTGCTGGATGGGATGAAGTCCGCCGGCGGGGGTGATGCCCTCGATCGTGACGACGTCCCGCCCCTCGACTTGCCCGACGAGGAGGCTGCAGGAGCTAGCGGCGCGCCCGTCGAGCAGGACGGCGCAGGCGCCGCAGATGCCGCTGTGGCAGTAGTCTTTCGCGCCTTTCAGCCCGAGGTGGTTGCGCAGAGCGTCGAGGAGCGTGGAGGCTGGGGGAACGTCGATGCTCTGGGGAGCGCCGTTGACTGTGAGGTTGACGCGCACGGATTACTTCTCCGCCTCGCCCTTTGCCGCAGCTGTTGCATCGAGGGCCGCGAGAATCTTGTGGGGAAGGAGGGGCACTTCGTGGAAGAGCGTTCCTGTTGCGTCGTAGACAGCGTTCAGGACAGCGCCGGGAACGACGACGGCGCCGATTTCGCCCATTCCCTTGGCGCCGAAGGGGCCGCCCTCGAACGGGTGGTCGACGAGGCAGGGAGCGTAGGCGGGCATCGTTTCCATAGTGGGCAGGGGATAGTCGAAGAGGGCGCTGTTGACGAGCTGCCCGCCATCGTCCCACACCATCTGCTCGAAGAGCGTGGGGCCTATCTCCTGCCCTACCCCGCCCTCGAGCTGGGTCTCGATGGAGAGGGGGTTGACGGCAGTTCCGGTAGTGGCGGCGGCAGCGGCCTTGACGACGCGGATATGGCCTGTCTCGGCGTCAATCTCGACCTCAACCGCGCAGGATGCGAACGTCCAGAATGTGGACGCGATCGGGTAATCGGCGCCGTCGGGAGCGCGGTACGAGCCGCCGACGACGCATTCGCCAGTTGCGGCGATGGGCGCGCCGACGCGCTGAGCGAGCTCGGGGAGGCTGATGAGGGGAGCGCCGCCGCTCGATGCGGAGACGCCGTCGCCGGCAAGCTCGAGGGAATCGGCGTCGCGCTCGAGCAGTTGCGATGCGGCCTCGATAATCTGGCTCCGCGCTCTGCCGGCGGCTTCGACCACGGCGACGCCCATATGGTAGGTAGAGCGGCTTGCGGTCGTGGAGCTGTCGACGGGGACGCGGTCGGTGTCGCTGTGGACGATGCGGATTGATTCAAGGCCGACGCCAAGCGCGTCGCCCGCCAGCTGCGCCATTGTTGTATCCGAGCCTTGCCCGATGTTCACCGTGCCGATGCGCGTCTCGAATACGCCGTCTTCACCGAGGACGACTTCGGCGGAGTTTTCGGACATCTGGCGTGGAGGCGTGAGGGTGTATTTGATCGTGCAGGACACGCCGCGTCCGCGCAGGATCTTGCCGTCGGGCGAGGAGGCGAGCGGCGTGTCCCATCCGATAGCGGCGGCGGCCTTGTCGAGGCATTCGCGGGCATGGGCTGAGCGGAGATAGTCGCCGGTGATGTGGATGTCGCCGTCGCGAACGAGGTTCTTGCGGCGAATCTCGAGGCGGTCGATGCCGAGGTCGCGGGCGATGCGGTCGAGCTGCGCCTCGTAGGACATCGTGTGCTGCGTAGTGGGCAGGCCTCGGTACGGGGCTGACGGCGGCTTATTGGTGTAGACGGCGTAGCAGTCGACGCGAGCGTGGGGGATTTTGTAAGGGCCGGTAGCGACTTTGAGCGTGTTGTTGGCACTGCGGGCGCCGCTGATGGCGTAGGCGCCGACATCGACGGAGAAGGAGTTGCGTCGGGCGACGATGGTTCCGTCGCGCATCACGCCGGTCTTCATTCGGTTCGCGTAGGCGGGCCTGAGGTACGTTTGGAACGTCTCTTCCTGGGTGAACACGTAGCGAACGGGGCGTCCCGCCAGTTTCGCCGCCGCGGTGATCACGCACTCGATGCGGTCGCGGCTCTTGCTTCCGAACCCGCCGCCGACGTAGGGGACGATGACGCGCGCGGGCATTCCGAACATCCGCTCGAGCTCGCGGCTGAGCGGAAACGGCGACTGGCAATTCGTCCAGACCGTGATCCTGCCGCCGTCGACCTGCGAGATGACTGCGTGGAGATCGAGCGCGCAGTGCTGCACGGGGGGAGCCGAGAATTCGTCCTCGTACACGAAATCCGCCTCGGCGAAGCCTTGCTCTACGTCGCCTCGCGCGAGCGTGGCCTGGTGGCAGATGTTCGTGCCCGCAACAGGACGAAGCTCCGGGGCGATAGGGAAGAACTCGTCGTGCACGCGAGGAGCGCCCTCGGCCAGCGCGGACGCAACGTCCAGCGCCGCCGGCAATTCGATGTACTCGACATCGACAAGCTCCGCTCCCTCCTCGGCTGTTGCGATGTCCTCCGCCACGACAACTGCGATGATGTCGCCGTGGTGACGCGCCTTGTCCATCGCCACAAGGGGGGCGTCGCGGTAGACGAACCCGTAGAAATCCTCCATATCCGGATCGGCGCGCACCTCGTCGCGTGTGAGGACGCAGACGACGCCAGGCAGGGCGCGGGCAGCCGAGGCGTCGATGCGCTCGATGCGAGCGTGGGGGAAGGGGCTGCGCACGATCTTGGCGTGGGCCATGCCAGGCACGACGAGGTCGCCCATATATTCGACACGCCCGGCCGCCTTGTCAGCGGCCTCGAGGGTCGGCATCGATTGACCGACGAGGCGTGTTACGCGGTCGCTCGTTGCAGCGCACATAGCAAAGCTCGCTCCACCAGCGTTTTCATCACCCTGCGCTTGTACCACGCCGGGCCCCGCACGTCATCTATGGGGTCGGTCTCTTCTGCCGCGGACGCGGCGACCTCGGCGACGCGCGAGGGCGACGGAGCCTCTCCCGCCAGCCCGCGCCCTGCCTGCGCGACGATGGGCACAGGCCCGGCGGCTCCCATCACGATGCGGGCTGACGAGCACACGCCCGATGACGGATCAACGGTCGCCAGGACGGACGCATTAGCGACTGGTTTGTTCTCCGGAGAGCCTATGGCGAATTTCATGTGGCAGCCTCCCGCGCCCGGGCCTGGATGCGGCACATCGAGGCCAACCACCAACTCGCCGGGCTCTAGCGCCGTTTCATAGGGGCCGAGGTAGAAGTCCTCGAGAGCCGACGCGCGGCTGCCCGACGGCCCCGCGATACGCACCGTGGCTCCGTAGGCGATGAGCGCCGCAGGCGTGTCCGTCTGTGGTTCGCCGTAGGCGACAGCGCCGCCGACCGTCGCGACGTTCCTCACTCGCACGTTGGCGACTTGCGAGGCGGCCTCCGCAAGCAGGCCGTACTCCCGGCGCACGCCCTCGTTTAACTCGAGTGCGCGGATGCGCGTGAGCGCGCCGATGCGCAGCTCTCCGTTCTGCTCGAGGCCGTTCCGCTCGAGGCCGGTTAGTTCTTCAATGGCGCCGATGTCGACGACGTACTCGGGGCGCACGACGCCGAGCTCCAGCATCACGACGGCGGCGCTGCCGCCGCCCAGCACGAGCGACGCGTCGGCGTTTTCAGCCAGGAACGCGGTCGCTTCCGCAATCGTAGCGGGGCGCACGTATTCGAACGGCTGCATACTGCTAGCGAGCCTTCCGGATAACGTCCTCGGCGAAACCGAAGAGGTACTCCTTGCGGGCCTCGAGCGTCGCGGGCAGGTTGTAGAAGGTCACGCCCACGTAGTCCACGCCCGCCTCGGCCAGCTGACCGAACTGTTCGAGGCAGTCGTCGCCGTTGCCAGCAGCCGCCCAGTCGTCGATTCTGGAATCGCTCTCGATGTTGATCCGCACCATTGTGTCTTCCTGCATATTCCAGGCGCTGTACATCCGGTAGGAGGACTGCGCCGCGGCTTGGGCTTCGGCGATAGCGGAGTCGCGGTCTTTCGCGAACGCCACGCCCCGCGAGATTGTTACACGTCCGGCGTCATTGCGGCCGGCAGCGGCGCGCTCGTTGCGGTAGAGGTCAACGAGCCTCTGGATGTTGCCGAAGCCGACTTGCGGCGCGATGTAGCAGGCGTCGGCGATGCGGGCGGCGCGGCGCACTGCGCCGTCGCTCTGGCAAGCGATCCAGATGGGGGGGTGCGGCTGCTGCACGGGGAGGAATCCCATCCGGGCGCCGTGGATAGTCCAGTAGCGGCCTTCGTGGTCGACTTCCTCGCCAGACCAGAGGCGTTTCATCAGCGCGATCGATTCGGCGAGGCGCGGAGCGCGGTCCTTGCGGGTTGCGCCGACGGCTTCGAGTTCGGTTTCCCGGTATCCGATGCCGACGCCCAGCGTGAAGCGTCCGTGGCAGATGTGATCGAGGGTTGCCGTGTCTTCGGCGATCTGGACAGGGTTGTGGAGCGGCAGCAGGACGATGCCGGTGAGCAGGCGCATCGTTCCGGTTTCGGGAGCGAGGCGAGAGAGAACTTGAAAGGGCTGAGGCCAGATTGTGGGATGCGACACCCAGTGCTGGGGCATTGTGACGGCGGAGAAGCCGCTGTCGCGGGCGACATGGCATATCTCCACGAGGTCGTCGAGTTGCTCATACAGGGGGCGAGTTCGGTCGGTCAGGAAAGAACGCAGGTAGAGGCCGAATTGCATAGCGATTCCGTCGCATTAAGGTCGGAAGAGAGCCTACCAGAGAGGGAGAGCGCCTGCCATCGCCAGATCTCTCGCCTTGCCCTGGCAGGCGCCTCGCAGCCATCCGCCTTGACTGCGGGACGCGTTCACTCCAGGTTACTCCAGGAGGAACTGCCGAACGGCGGAGACGTACGCGTCCGGCTGTTCGAGGTGGACCCAGTGGCCGCCGCCAGCAATCTCTACGAGCCGGCAGTTCGGAAGCTCCTGCTCCATACGCAGAGCGACTTCGCGGCGCAGCAGCGTGCTGTCCGCGCCGCGGACGATGAGGGTGGGCGCGCCGACGCTGGGCAAGCTCTCCCACACGTCGGGGCGGTCGTACTGAGTCACGACATCGCGGCTGCGCTTCCACGTGTAGCCGCCGTTGCCGGTTGGTCTGGCCAGCGCGGCGGCGTTCCTGCGCAGCTCCTCGTCGCTTGCGTTCGGCTGACGGGAGCGCAAACGCTCCACTACGGATTCGAAATCGGGGTAGTTGTCGGATTCGCCCTTGTAGCGGGAGATCATGGCGACAGAGCCGGGGTTGTAGGAGTCTGGGTCCATATCGGTAATCACGAGGCGGGACGCGGCCTCCGGATGCTGGGCGATGCACATCCACGCGTTCTTGCTGCCCGCCGAGTGGCCGATGAGGGTTGCGCCGGCGAGGCCGAGCTCGTCGATGACCGCGTTCGTCTCGGCCACGTAATCGGCCAGGCGGTAGGATTCCGCGCGGGGGCTGTCGCCGTGCCCCCGGTGGTCGAGCGCGACGACGTGGAAATCGCCGCGCATCGACTCCGCGAATGTGGCCCAGAGCGCTGCGGAGTCTTGGAGTCCGTGCAGGAGCAGGAGATGCGGAGCGTCGGGGTTGCCCCAGTCGAGGTAGTGCAGATCGAGGCCGTGGGCGCGAACGGAGCCGTCGGTTGGAGTGGTCATAGGGGCGTCTTTCCGGCGCCCTGGTTGGGCGTGCGAGAGCGTAGAGGCGCGCCAAGTGCCGCGTCAACCGCGCGAGAAACGGAACAAGCCGTCCAGCGCAGAACATCTGATGTCTGTGCGCTCCTCAGCAAGCTGACGCCCTGGCGGCGCAAAGCGATGCACGGCTTAGGCAAGCTGGAGAGTTCCGACGCCAACTGGCCAAGCAATTCCAGCGAGTCCGGGTTGGCCCGGACTCGCCCATTCGCCGCGTAGTCGCAGTTCACACTACGGTTATCGGATGCGGCGCGGCGGCCCAGAACTCGTATCCGCGCTCGTTCCACTTCATCGTTTCGGGCTCTGGTTGCGTGTTTCCGGCGGTGTCGGTGGCGCGCATCGTAATGGCGTGCTCGCCCTTCGGCGCATCCCAGATGAACTCCCACCGGCAGCCGCCAAGCGGGATGTTGGGCTCCTGTATGATCGCCTCGGCCCATGTCTTGCCGCCGTCGAGGCTGTACTCGACCATGCTAATGGCGCCGTGACCCGACCAGGCGTAGCCGCGAATGGCTTGCTCGCCCGCCTGCAACGTCGCCGGCCAGGCCAGCGCGATGCCGGAGCGCACGGGCGTTGTCGTGAGGACAGGGCCCCACGCCGGCGGCTCCGCGGGGAAGCCGGGACCTTCGAGCACATACTCTTCCGTGTTCCGCATCACGTGGATGGGCTCTTCGGCCACGTGTATCTTGCCGACCCACTTGATGCTGTTGACGCCCACCCATCCGGGGACGACGACTCTGGCGGGGTAGCCGTGGTCGGGAGGAAGCACGTCGCCGTTCATTGCGTAAGCGACGATAGTGTCGGGCTCCATTGCTTTGGCGACGGACATCGGGCGCTCGACTGCCGCCTTGTCGAGCCCGGTGGGCATCACGTCGACGGCTGAGGGCTTGAGTCCGGCGCGCTGGAGGATCTCGCGCAGCGGCGCGCCGGTCCACTCCGCGACGGCGTAGGAGCCGTAGCGCCAGGGCCGCCCCTTCGGCATCTTCCCCTGATATTCCTTGAAGAAGATGCGTCCGTTGCCCGCGCACTCGATGAACCGCGTCGCTGTCGTCGACGGCATTCGCAGCAGTTCGTCGTAACTGATGCTCAGGGGGTTCTCGACGCCGGGGCCTTCGACGCTGAGCGTCCACGTTGCGGCGTCGATGATGGGGGTCGGGCCGTGGTTGCGAATGTAGAAGAGCGAAGCGGGCGTCAGATAGCCCCGCCCGTACAGCTGCTCCCACCGCGTCTCAACGCACACGTCGTGGTGAAAGAACATCTCGTCCGGCGTCGGCTTCACGTGCGTGCCGGGAGGCGTAGGGTTCTGCTGGGTCATACGGCGCTCCTTCTCACCGTCCGCATCGGGGGCATAAAGAAACCCCGCAGCGCGCTGGGCGCTACGGGGCGATGGCGAGCAAGATTGCGCGAGGCGCGCAACACGCCGAGCAGCAACAGGAACAACACGCGCACGCCATCGGACCCTCCGAACGCAAGGACTTGGGATGCGCGGACTCTACGACGCAGCGCGGAGGGCGTCAACTACGCCTGTCGCGCTCCAGGAGCCGCTCGCCGCTTGCCCCGTGGGCTGCGCGCGGATAGCATCCTTGCGCAGTTATGAAGCCATTCCTCTTGCACGAGCCGACCACTATCGACGAGGCGGTTGGGCTGCTCGCTGAGGGCGACGGCGACGCCAAGATCTACGCCGGCGGCACGGAACTGCTGCTGGCGATGAAAGCCGGCGTGCTCCAGTGCGCCTCCCTCGTCAACGTCAAGACGATTCCCGGCCTGGATTGCATCGGGGTCGAGGATGGCGAACTCGTTATCGGCGCAGCTGCGACCCACAGCGCGATAGAGCACAGCCCAGCCGTTCAGGAGCAGCTGCCGCTGCTGTGCGAGGTGGAGCGACGCGTCGCCAACGTGCGCGTCCGCAACGTGGGGACGCTTGCGGGCAACCTCTGCTTCGCCGACCCGCACTCCGACCCCGCCACGCTGCTGCTCGCGCTCGAGGCGACGCTCACGGCGGCAGGACCGCAGGGAGCGCGCCAGGTCGCCATCGCCGATCTGCAGCTCGGCGCCTACGAGACCTCCCTCGGCGAGGACGAGCTGATCGTCGATGTTCGCATCCCTCTCCCATCCGCCAGCACGCGGACGGCGTACCTGAAGTTCGGGCATCACCACCGCCCGACTCTGGGGGTGGCCGCCGCGCTCGACGTAGAGGGCGACGTGATCGCCGACGCGCGGCTCGCGCTCGGGTGCGTGGGGCCTGTCGCCTCGCGATTGACGCGCTCGGAGCAGGCGCTGCGCGGCGCGCGCGCGAGCGCGCTCGACGCTGGGTCGGCGCCGCTGCGGGAGGCGGCGTCCCTCGCAAGGGAAGACGCCGAGGCCATCGACGATCTCCACGGCTCGGCGGAGTACAAGGAACATCTAACGGGCGTGTTTGTGGAGCGCGCAATCCTCAGCGCGCTGATGCGGCGCTAATGCGATGAGGGACAGGGAAGGAGCATAGCTTGAACGGATCGGAACGCGGCGTCGCTATCGCATTCGAACTGAACGGGCGCCCGGTGGAGACAGTCGTTGCGCCGGAGACTGCGCTCATCGATATGCTGCGCGACGAGTTCGAGCTGCGCGGAGCCAAACGCTCCTGCGATATGCAGGTGTGCGGCGCATGCACGGCGCTGCTCAACGGGAAGCCTGTAAGCGCCTGCACCGTGCCTGCGTTCGAGGCGCGCGGCGCGTCTGTCCTCACCGTTGAGGGTCTGGCCGCAGACGAGGGTTCGCGCCCGCTGTTGGAGGCGTTCGTCGACTGCGCAGCGTTCCAGTGCGGGTACTGTACGCCCGGGATGCTGCTCACCGCGAAATCGCTGCTCGACGCGCGCCCTCGCGCGTCGGAGGACGATGTCAAGGACTATATGAACGGCAATCTGTGCAGGTGCACAGGCTACAAGAAGATTGTCGAGGCCGTGCTGCAGGCGGCGGGAGGAGCGGGAGGAGGATGACCAGCGAGCCCAATCCCGGCGGAATCGAGCGCGCCTTTCGCACTGTGGGGCAAGCTGTCCGGCGCGTCGACGCCGACGACAAGCTGTCGGGCCGGGCGCAGTTCACTGGCGATTTGCAGATTGCAGGGATGGCCTACGCCAAGCTCGTGACCAGCCCCCTGCCGCATGCGCGGATCGTGAGCATCGACGCAAGCGCCGCGAGAGCGCTCCCGGGCGTCTATGCGGCGCTCACCGCAGCCGAACTCGTCGGAATGGAAACGCACTACGGCTCCGACAAGAAGGATCGGCCGGTGGTCGCCATCGACAAGGCGCGATTCCAGGGCGAGCCGGTCGCAGCCGTCGCCGCGGTCGATCTTGCTACGGCGGAGGCCGCTGCTGAACTCGTGGAGGTGGAGTACGAGGAACTCCCCGTCGTGATGGACATCGCCGCGGCCCTCGACGCCGGAGCCGAGGCCATCCACGACTCGAATCTCTGTCATGAATACGGCTACGAGTGGGGAGATGTTGACGCCGCGTTCGCCTCGTGCGACCGGGTGTTCGAAGACACGTTCACGTTCCCGATGGTGTACCACTACGCGATGGAGCCGCACGCCTGCATTGCGAGCTACGAGCCTGACCGCATCCGGCTTTGGACATCGGCGCAGCATCCGTTTCTCGTGCGGGCGGAGATCGCCCGGCTCTTCCGCCGTCAGCTCGACCAGGTGCAGGTTGTCTCGCCGTACGTGGGCGGGGGTTACGGCAGCAAGTCGTACACAAAAATCGAGCCGGTTGTCGTCGCGTTGAGCCGGGAAGCAGGGCGGCCGGTTCGCCTTGCGCTCACGGTCGAGGAGGCGATGCGCACAGTTCGGCGCCACGCCGCGAGGGCGACCATCCGAACCGGAGTTATGAACGACGGGGCGATCGTCGCGCGGGAGTGCGCGGCCTACGTCGATACTGGCGGCTACACCGACAACGGCGTGCGCGTTACGGAGCGCATCGCCGACCGAATGCCCGGGCCGTACAAGCTCGCCCACGTGCGGACGAGGTCGTACGGGGTGTTCACGAACACGACGCCGGCAGGCTCCTACCGCTCCATCGGCGGGCCCCAGGCCGTCTGGGCAGGGGAGTCGCAGATCGACATCATCGCGGACGCGCTGGGCATCGACCCGGTTGAACTGCGAATCAGGAATCTCGTCCCGCAGGGCGAGGAAGTGCGACGCGGCAAGCGGCCCATCGAGGGGAATCTGGAGCCGTCCTTGCGCCGCGTGGCCGAGGAGTTTGGTTGGGCAGGCTACGCGCCAGGGCCAACGCCCCCGGGCGTGAAGCGCGGCATCGGGTTCGCGTGCAGCGTCACCAACTCAGGGGCCAGCCCGACCTCCACCGCCCTCGTTCGTCTCCACGCCGACGGCAGCGCGACGGTGTATATGGGGAGCGCCGAGATGGGGCAGGGCTCACGCTCAGCAATGGCGCAGATCGCCGCCGAGGAGCTCCGCATTCCCTACGAAAAGGTGCGCGTAATCGCATCCGACACCGACGCTGTGCCGTTCGACCGTTCGACGGGGTCGAGCCGGTCGACGACGCTGATGGGACTTGCCGTGCACGACGCGGCGGTCGACGTGCGCGAGCAGGCGTTGCGGCTCGCCGCCGAGTATTTCGAGACGTTTCCAGAACAGCTGGAAGCCGAAGACGAGCAAGTGAAATTCCGGGGGGAGACGGTCACGTTCGGCGCTCTTATCCGTGATATGTTCGGCGGCTCCGGCGGCGAGCTCATCGGCAGGGGGTACGTTACGCCGAGACACGCGAGCGGCAAGCTGCGCATGGATCCCGTCTTCTGGGAGGTGAGCATCGGAGCCGCGGAGATTGAGGTCGACACCGCAACCGGCGAGCTGCGCATCCTGCGCTATTACTCCGCCGCCGACCCGGGAAAGGCGATCAATCCCAAGCAGGTCGAGGGGCAGGACGAGGGCGCCGCGATGCAGGCCATCGGCCACACGCTCTTCGAGGAGATGGTCTACGATGAAGGGCAGCTCCTCAATCCGAATATGATTGATTACCGCGCCCCAACGTTCGCCGACTTGCCCGGGGTTTTCGAGACTGTCCTGATCGAGAATGGCGACGGGCCAGGGCCGTACGGAGCGAAAGGCGTCGGCGAGGGCGGCATTGTCGCCGTCGCGCCAGCTGTGGCGAACGCACTGTTCAACGCCACGGGAGCGCGTGTCAAGGATCTCCCGCTCACGCCTGAGCGCGTCTGGCGGGCGCTTCAGAGCCTGTAGCCACTACCCTGCCCTACTTCTCGCAGAGCGCGAGACGCACACGACGCTCCCCCGATTCGGCAAGGGCGAGGCCGGCGTTGCGGGGCGTCATCGGCAGCCTTCTGGCGCGCGCGGGACTGCCGCCGACCGACTAGCCATAGCCGACCGAGTCGACGCAGCCTTCTGGCGCGCGCGGGACTGCCCCCACGCCCGCGATGACAGACCCCTGTCAGTCGTGCGCTCGCGCGCCACGCCAGAACTGCCCCCACGCCCGCGATGACAGACCCCACCCACGGGGCAGCCTTCTGGCGCGCGCGGGACTGCCGCGTCCTTGACAGTGGCTGTGGAGCAGTCTAGGCTATTGTTGACCCAATCAATCGACAATTAGCAGACAGGCAGCGCCCTTGGCGCCGGAGCCGCTGGCATCACGATGACAAACCGCGCCGTTCAAGAGATCGCCGGGCAGTCGTACCAGTACGGGTGGACGACCGATGTAGAGGTGGAGGCCGCCCCTCCCGGGTTGAGCGAGGATATCGTCCGCTGGATATCCGCCAAGAAGGGGGAGCCGGAATGGCTGCTGGAGTGGCGGCTCCGAGCGTATCGCCATTTCATGCGCCTCCTGAGCGACGAGCGCTCGCCCACGTGGGCAAACATCGCGCACCCGCCCATCGACTACCAGGCTATCCAGTACTACGCAGCCCCGAAGCCGAAGCTCGAACTCGAGAGCCTCGACCAGGTTGACGAGGAGATTCTGCGAACGTACGAGAAGCTCGGCATTCCCCTCGAGGAGCAGAAGCGGCTCGCCGGCGTCGCCATCGACGCAATCTTCGACAGCGTGAGCGTGGCCACCACGGCGAAGGACACGCTCGCCAAGCACGGCATTCTCTTCTCCTCTGTTTCCGAGGCTGTGAAGGAGCATCCCGAGCTGGTGCGGAAGCACCTCGGCTCGGTCGTGCCCCACACAGACAACTTCTACGCGGCGCTCAATTCAGCGGTGTTCTCGGACGGTTCATTCGTCTACATCCCGCCGGGGGTGCGCTGCCCTCTTGAGCTGTCGACATACTTCCGCATCAACGCGGAGGGGTCCGGGCAGTTCGAGCGCACCCTTATCATTGCGGACAAGGGCTCGTACGTGAGCTACCTGGAAGGGTGCTCGGCTCCTATGCGCGACGAGAATCAGCTCCACGCCGCGGTCGTTGAGCTGGTGGCTCTCGACGACGCTGAGATCAAGTACTCGACGATTCAGAACTGGTATCCCGGCGACGAGAGCGGCAAGGGCGGCATCTACAACTTCGTCACCAAGCGCGGGAAGTGCGCGGGCGTCCGCTCCAAAATCTCCTGGACGCAGGTTGAGACCGGCTCGGCAATCACGTGGAAGTACCCAAGCGTTCTGCTGCAGGGCGACGGCTCCGTTGGAGAGTTCTATTCGGTCGCTCTCGCCAAGGGACGCCAGCAAGCGGACACCGGCACGAAGATGACGCACATCGGCAAGAACACCTCGAGCCGCATCATCTCCAAGGGCATCTCGGCGGGGCGCGGGAACAACACTTACCGCGGCCTCGTGAAAGCGCTTCCGGGCGCCGCCAACACGGTCAACTTTACGCAATGCGACTCGCTGCTTATCGGCGATGAATGCGGGGCTCACACCGTTCCCTACATCGAAGTCGAGAACCCCACCGCAAGCGTGGAGCACGAGGCGTCGACGACAAAGGTGAGTGAAGACCAGATCTTCTACTGCCAACAGCGAGGTCTTAGCCGCGAAGACGCCCAGTCGATAATCGTCAACGGGTTCGTGAGGGAGGTTGTTCGCCGCCTGCCTCTTGAGTTCGCGGTGGAGGCGAACCGTCTGCTCGACCTGAACCTCGAAGGGACGGTGGGGTGATGCTGGAAGTCCGGGGGCTCCGCGCCGAAGTCGGGGGAGTGGAGGCGCTGAAGGGCGTCGATCTCGTCGTGGGAACAGGCGAGACGCACGCCATTATGGGGCCGAACGGCTCGGGCAAGAGCACCCTAGCGTACGTGCTGGCCGGGCGTCCCGGCTACGGAGTCACAGCGGGATCGGCAACGTTCGACGGCGCCGACCTGCTCGCTATGCCCCCGGAGGAGCGCGCGCGCAGCGGGCTGTTCCTCTCGTTCCAGCATCCCATTGAGATCCCGGGCGTGCGCATGGATCACTTCCTCCGCGCCGGCTACAACGAGCTGATGAAGAGCCGCGGCGGGGACGAGCTCGACCCGCTCAAGTTCGACCGCCTCATCCGCGCCAAGGCCAAGCTCGTTGAGATGGATCCGGCCCTCATCAAGCGCTCCGTGAACGAGGGGTTCTCCGGGGGCGAGAAGAAGCGAAACGAGGCGCTCCAGATGGCTATCCTCGAACCACGCCTGCGCATCCTCGACGAGATCGACTCCGGCCTCGACATCGACGCGCTCCGCGAGGTGTCGGCCAGCATCAGGGAGATGGCGGGGCCTGCAACGTCCACCATCGTCATCACCCACTACGAACGCCTCCTTGCTCACCTCCAACCGGACTACATCCATATCCTTGTAGATGGCCGCATCGTGCGATCCGGAGACATCTCTCTCGCCGCGGAGATCGAAGCCCGAGGCTACGACGGGGCCGACTCCCCCGTTAGCGCATAACCGATGACCCAGCTCGCCGACCCGACAGCGCGCTACGCCGAACAGTCCCGCGCCTTCGAGCGCAACGGCGCGTCGGTTGATCCTGCGTGGCTCCGCGACGTCCGCCGGGCCGCCCTTGCAGACTTCCGGCGTCTTGGCTTTCCCACCGAGCGGCGAGGCAATGAGGCATGGAAATACACGAATCCGCGCCCTATCGCCGAGGGAGCGTTCACCCTTGGGGAAGGCGCAACGGGCGCGCAGGTCGATCTCGCAGCGTACGAGCTCCCCTGCCCGCGCGTCTATCGAGTCGTGTTCATCGACGGGCGCTACGAGCCGGCGCTCTCCACCGAGCCGCCAAGCGAGGCCGCCCTGCGCAGAGGCGTTCTTGGCCAGGCGGACGACGGGCCTGTCGTGGGGCGCCTCGCCGACGCCATCGAGTACCGGTCTCCCGCTGTGCGCGAGCGGCTCGCGCGAATCGCGCGCGCCTCCGACAGCGGGTTCGCCGCTCTCAATACGGCTTTCCTGCACGATGGCGCGTTCGTTCACGTGCCGGAAGGCGTCGCGGCCCGCGAGCCGATATACCTGCTGTTCATCTCCACCGGGGCGCCGAATGTGGCGACGCACCCTCGCGCGCTCATTATCGCGGGACGCGGGAGCAGCGCGACTATCCTCGCGAGCTACGAGAGCCTCGACGGCGGCGTCTACTTCACCAACGCGGTTACGGAGGTGGCCACGGAGCAGGACGCCGACTTGCGCCTCTACACGCTGCAACGCGAAAGCGGCGCCGGCTACCACGTAGCCTCTGTGCAGGTTCAGCAGGGCCGGGACAGCCGGTTCACGTCGGTGACAGTCGATCTCGGCGGCAAGCTTGTCCGGCGGGATCTCGACATCGAACTCGCGGAGCCTGGCGCCGCCGCCGGCCTCTACGGCCTGTACTACGCCAACGGCGACCGCCATATCGACAACCACACGTTCATCGACCACGCTGTTCCAGGCGCCAAGTCCGACGAGGTGTACAAGGGAATCCTCGCCGACCGGTCGCGCGGCGTTTTCGCTGGCCGCGTCCTTGTTCGGCCCGGCGCTCAGCAGACTGAGTCGCGGCAGGTGAACAAGAATCTGCTGCTCTCTCACGGGGCGGAAATCGACACGCAGCCGAGGCTGGAGATCTTCGCAGACGATGTCGTGTGCACGCACGGCGCAGCCGTCGGACAGCTCGACGAGCAGGCGCTCTTCTATCTCAAGAGCCGCGGCATCGGTGAAAGCGTCGCGCGACAGCTCCTCGCGCATGGGTTCGTCGCCGAGGCGCTGAACGCCATCGAGGACGACGCCGTTCGTCAGTACGTCGACGCGGCGGTCTCCGATTGTCTGGGGCGGAGCGCGTGATGTACGACATCCAGCGCGTCCGCAACGACTTCCCGATCCTTCAGCGCAGGGTCAACGGCGTCCCGCTCGTTTATCTCGACAACGCCGCCACGTCGCAGAAGCCGGCGTCGGTCATTCGGGCGCTCGTCGATTATTACGAGGGATACAACGCCAACGTTCACCGGGGGGCGCACACGCTCGCTGTGGAAGCCACGATGGCCTACGAGGAGGCTCGTGAGAAAGTGGCGCGCTTCATCAACGCGCCCTCTCCGGAGAACGTTGTGTTCGTGCGGAACACGACGGAGGCCATCAACCTGGTCGCCCTCGCCTGGGCGATGGAGCGCGTCGGCGAGGGAGACCGCATCGTGGCCACCGAGATGGAGCATCACTCCAACCTCGTGCCGTGGCAGCATGCCGCGCGCGTGAAGGGCGCTCATCTCGATCTGCTGGCCGTCGGGCCCGACTATACGCTAGACATGTCCGACCTCGACGCGCTGCTCACGCCAAGCGCCAAGTTGGTCGCGCTCACGCACGCCTCCAACGTGCTCGGCACGGTTACGCCTGTCGAGCAGGTGTGCGCCGCCGCCCGCAGAGCGGGAGCGCGAACGCTTATCGACGGAGCGCAGAGCGTTCCGCATATGCCTGTCGATGTGCAGCGGATCGGCTGCGATTTCCTCGCATTCTCAGGGCACAAGATGCTCGGGCCTACAGGCATCGGCGCGCTCTACATCGCTCCCGACGTCCTTGGGGAAGTCGAGCCGTTCCTGCGCGGCGGCGAGATGGTGCTCGAGGTAACCTACGACGACGCGACTTGGGCGCCGTCGCCGATGAAGTTCGAGGCCGGCACGCCGAACGTCGCCGACGCTGTCGCATTCGGCGCCGCCGTCGATTACCTCTCCGCTCTGGGAATGGACCAAGTTCGCGAGCACGAGATTGCCATCACTCGCTACGCCCTCGAACGGTTCAGAGAGCTCGAGGATGTCGAGACCTACGGTCCCGCCGACCTCTCCGTCCGCGGGGGGGTTGTGTCGTTCTATATGAGCGACGTTCACCCCCACGACATCAGCCAGATACTCGACAGCTGCGGCGTCGCAATCAGGGCAGGACATCACTGCGCGATGCCTCTTGTCCGCAGCAAGCTCCACGTTCCAGCCACCGCCCGCGCAAGCTTCTACCTCTACAATACCGAGGAAGAGGTCGACACGCTGATAGAAGGCCTCAAGCGTACTCTGGAGTACTTCAGCGATGCGAACGCCCGACGGCCTTGACGACCTCTATCAGGAGGTCATTCTCGACCACTACCGCCGCCCGCGCCGCCAGGGAGTAATCGAAGACCCCGACCTCAAGTCCGAGGGGTTCAACCCTTTCTGCGGCGATCAGGTTCTCCTTACGCTCAGTCTCGGCAAGAACGGCGCTATCAGCGACGCTGCGTTTCAGGGGGAGGGCTGCTCCATCAGCCAGGCTTCGGCCTCGATGCTCGCCGATCGCCTCGCTGGAATGACTCTCGACCAAGCGGACGCGATGGTTCGCATGTTCAAGGGCGTCATGCAAGGCGCGGAACTCAGCGCGGAGGACGAGGAGGAGCTGGGGGAGATTGCCGCGCTCCAGGGCGTCCGCGCGTTCCCTATCCGCGTCAAGTGCGCGCTCCTCAGCTGGACTACCCTTCAGGACGCCATCGCCGACTACCGCAGGAGCGGCTAGCCGCTCCTGCGCCTGAGGGCAGGGCGCTCCACTTATGGCTTGGCTGCGAACCGCGGCTCGCGGCGCGCGCCTGGAGGCGCAAATGGCGCACTGACACTCCACTCGCCTCTCGCAATCCGCCGGGGAGGACGCGGAGAGAGGCCGGCGCTCTAGTCCTCCTCGACTACGACGGCGGTGCCGTAGGCTAGCAGTTCCGATGCGCCCGCCATCACTGTGGAGGTGACGAATCGGGCGCCGACGATCGCGTTCGCGCCGAGCATCGCCGCCTCTTCAGACATGCGCTGCGCAGCCTGCGCTCGGGACTCCGCCAGCAGCCGGGTGTATTCGGTAATCTCGCCGCCAATGACGCTGCGCAGGTTCGCGACGATGTCCCGCCCCACGTGTCTGGCGCGGATCGTGCTGCCCTGCACGAGGCCCTTCACTTCCACTATGCGCTTGCCTTCCAGTTGGTCGGTCGTCGCGATAATCACAGGCGCTCTCCTCTTCTCTCCTCTTGGGGTTTGCTCCATTGTACGCCCAGGAGTTGCTCGCCCTGTAATCGAACAGCGCCGCGGCCTCCGCCGCAAGCAGCGCGGGGTTTGCTACGCGCATTGATCCTCGCTCTCATACGAGCGCCGCCTCTGTGGCGCCGTCCCCGCCACGCTCACGGGGGGCGAATTCGTACGAGGCTACCGCCGAACTGGAGGCGAGACGACGCCATACCGCCTGCCGCAACGCTCCCGTGCCTTTCCCATGGACTATCCGCACGTTCGACAACCCTTGAGCGAGCGCAGCGTCCAGCCGCTGGTCGAGTATCTCCAGCGCCTCATGGACTCGCTCGCCGCGAAGGTCAATCTCCTCGCTGACGCGGGGCGATCCGCTTGGGTACGCCAAGCTGACGCTGGAGCGACTTCCCTTTTCAGGACCGGGCTCAGGCGCAAGCTCTCCTGCGCGGCGCACACGGGCGGCGTCCAGTTTCAGGCGCGCGGAGCCGACCTGCACTTCGACGCGGTCTGAGGCGTCCGCGTTCGAGAGCACGATGCCTGCGAGGCCGAACGAGCCGATCTCCACGCTCTCGCCGGCGCGAAGTTCCGTCCGCCGGCGCGGGGGGCGCGCTTCCTTGCCGAACGACTTCGCGCGAACTATCCGTTGCGCCTCTTCGACATCGGCCGCCGCTTGCTCCAACACGCGCGGGGGAGGCGGAGCGCTGCGGAACGCCTGCCACTCCGCCGCCGATTCAGCCTGGCGCAGCTTCCCTTGCACGCGCTTCGCCTCCGCCAGCAGCTCCGCCCGCGCCTCCTCGACTACAGTAGCCTGCGCGGCTTCGAGATGCTCGATGCGCTTCTCAAGCTCGGCGGTAAGCCGGACGGCTTCGGCGCGCTGCGCTTCCGCCTCGTCGAGTTTCTCTCGAACGATGTGGCGCTCGCGCTGCATAGTTGCAAGGAGACTCTCCACATCCCGATGGCGCGGGTCGATGTAGCCCTGCGCCGCCGCGACGATATTCTTGTCGAGTCCGATGCGCGCGGCGATCTCCATTGCGTAGCTGCGCCCTGGGAGGCCCATCGTCAGTTTGTAGGTGGGCCGGAGCGTAACGGGGTGGAGCTCGACGCTTGCGTTCTCCACGTTGCCGCGCTCGTCGGCGAACCCAGCGAGCGAGCGATGGTGAGTCGTAGCTACTGTGGGCGAGCCTCTGTCCGCAAGCTCTGCGATTACTGCTTTGGCGAGCGCAGCGCCTTCCTCCGGGTCTGTTGATGCGCCGAGTTCGTCGAGCAGCACGAGCGAGCGCGGGGTCGCGTGCTCGAGCGTTCCGATGATTGCCGTTACGTGCGAGCTGAACGTGGAGACAGCGCGCTCGATGCTCTGCTGGTCGCCGATGTCGGCGTACACGCTATCGAACAGCGGGAGCCGCGCATCCGGCGAGCAGGGCAGCATCATGCCGCTCTGCCGCATAAGCGCCAGGAGGCCGAGCGTTTTGAGGGCGACGGTCTTGCCTCCGGTGTTCGGGCCGGTGATGACAAGGACGCTCACTGGCGGACGCAGCGCGAGCGACACTGGCGCGGCGCCGCGCAGCAGCGGATGCCGCGCCGCTACGATCTCCACGCTGTCGGCGCGCTCCGCGAGCGTTACGCCGTCGTACGTTCTGGCGTAGCGCGCCTTGGCGAGCGCCAGGTCGAGGCGGCCGGCGATGTCGAGGGCGCGGAGCGCTTCGGGGGCGCGGCGCGATACGCTTGCCGACAGCTGCCTGAGCGCGCGGAGCTCCTCGTCGCGCTGGGCGGCTTCCGCCTCGCGCCAGCTGTTCGTGCGCGCTACGTTGGAGAGCGGTTCGATGAAGAGCGTCGCGCCGGAGTCTGAAACGCCCTGAACGATGCCGGGAACCCTGCCCTTGAAATCGGCTTTGACGGGCACGACGAGGCGGTCGCCGCGCACGGTGAAGAGGCGGTCCTGCAGCGCCTCTGCGGCGGCGTCCGAGTCGATGACGGCCTGGATGCCGCCGGCGGCGGCATGGTAGGCGTCGCGGCTCTCCTTGCGTCGCTGGCGGAGCATCGGGGCGGCGGCGTCTTTCAGTTCGCCGATCGGAGTGAGTTTGGCGCGGATCTCGCGTTCGAGGGAGCGGAAGTCGGGGATGTTGCGCGCGAGGGAGCGCAGGAGCGGGGTTCTTCCGCGCTCCGCGCCGCCCAGCGCCTTTGCCTTCCGCGCGAGTTCGAGCGCGTCGGCGACAGCGATGAGTTCATCGCCTGCGAGCAGGCCATGCATCGCCGCGCGCTGGAGCAGGGGGCGCGGGTCGCGGGAGAGCGTGAGGTCGGGATGTCCGGAGCCGATGAGGAGGGACGCTTCGGCAGTCTCCTGCTGCATCTGAGCGACGGCGGGGCCGTCGTATGCGGGGGCGAGCGCGAGGGCGCGCTCCCGCGACATCGGCGTGCGGGCGTGCTCGGCGAGCGCCTCGCGGACTCTCGGGAGCTCCAGGAGTTCGAGCGAGCGTTCGCGCAGTTCTGCGCCGGACAGGGGGGCGGGCAAGGCATCGGGGACGTCGGTCATGCAATATCGCATTGTACGCCTCGGTGTGCGCTCCTTTGCGGCTCATGCTAGACTGAAGCACTGCGCCGAGACCGGCAGGGCCTCTACGCAAATGAACACCCGGGGTTGCTGTGCGGGTTATCGGTCTCACTGGCGGCATCGGCGCTGGAAAGAGTGAAGCAGCGAGAGTCCTTGCAGGGCTTGGCGCCGTCATCATCGACGCGGACGCCGAGGGCCACCGGGCGTACGAGAAGGGGACTATCGGCTGGAGGCGGATCGTCGAAATCTTCAGCTCCGATTTGCTCGACGATGAGGGAGAGGTGGATCGCGGGAGGCTTGGCGATCTCGTGTTCGCCAGCCCTCAGGCGCTCGCCTGGCTGAACGCCGCTATCCACCCCCTGATCCGGCAGCGGATAAGCCGGGCCATCAGCGATCACCGGGGCGCCGGGCGCGATGTGGCGGTGGTCGACGCCGCGCTGCTCTACCAGGCAGGGTGGGACGACCTGACGGACGAGGTGTGGGCGGTGTCGTCGCCGCCGGCGGCTGTGGTTGAGCGGCTGAAGCGGCGCGGCTTGTCGCCGGACGACATCCGGCGGCGGTTGGAGACTCAGGGGCAGACTGAGCTCGTGCTGGCGCGAGCGGACGCGCTGATCGACAACTCGGGGACGCTCGAAGATCTGAGCGAGCGCGTGCGGCGGTTGTGGGAAGAGAGAATTCTAGCGAAGGGCAGTGCAATCCATGGCGGAACAGATTAGCCAGCTTTATCAGCAGCACAACATTGAGGAGTATTTCGTCGAGACGGAGCCGTTCTATTTGGAGGTCGCCGACGAGGTGGACATCTTCGAGGCGGCGTACGCGCAACGCGTGCCGATTCTTCTGAAGGGCCCGACGGGCTCCGGGAAGACTCGCTTCGTGGAGTATATGTCGTGGCGGCTCAACGAATCGCGGCGCCGCGACGGGCGGAGCCATCAGGTGTCGCCGCTTGTGACGGTGGCCTGTCACGAAGATCTTACGGCGAGCGACCTGGTAGGGCGCTACTTGCTGGAGCCGGAGGGGACGCGTTGGATCGACGGGCCCCTTACGCGGGCGGTGAAGCACGGGGGCATCTGCTACCTTGACGAGGTGGTGGAGGCGCGGAAGGACACGACGGTGCTCATCCACCCGCTGTCCGACCACCGTCGGCTGCTTCACATCGAGAAGATCGGGCAGGTGCTGGAGTCGCATCCGAATTTCCTGCTGGTCATCTCGTACAACCCTGGCTATCAGAGCGCGCTGAAAGACCTGAAGCACTCCACGCGGCAGCGGTTCGTGGCGATCGAGTTCGATTTCCCGCCGCGCGATCTGGAGGGGCCGATCATCGAGCGCGAGAGCGGGGTGGACCGGGTGTCTGCGCAGCAGCTGGCGCTGCTTGGCGAAAAGGTGCGGAACCTCGTTGGGCAGGGGCTGCAGGAGGGGGTGAGCACGCGATTGCTCATCTACGCCGGCAAGCTCATCGAGCATGGCATTGCTCCGCGGCGGGCGTGCGAGGTTGCGGTGGTATGGGGGCTCACCGACGACCGCGATGTTCAAAGCAGCGTGATGGAGATTGTTACGTCGATCTTCCCGTAGGGCACTCTCGTGAAACACACTGCTTTGCAGACTGCCGCTATCCCGACGCACGCGTCCGCGCTGCTTGCCGGAATCCGGCAGGCGCTGTCCGGGCGGGAGCCGTTGTGCGAGGCGGTCGACGGCGCTACGCCTGCGGCTGTGCTCGTTCCGCTTCAGTATCACGACGGCGACTGGCATATAGCGCTGCACATCCGCTCTCAGCACGTGGGGCAGCATCAGGGCGAGATTGCCTTTCCGGGGGGGAAGCTTGAGCGCGGCGATGTGGATATGCTGGCCTGCGCGCTCCGCGAGACGTGGGAAGAGATGGGAATCCGGCCGGAGGATGTCGATGTGCTCGGGCCGCTCGACGCGATTCTGACGCGAACGAACTTCCTTGTTTGGCCGATCGTGGGGGTTGTCCCCTACCCTTACGCGTACCAGGTGGACGAGGGGGAGGTAGCTGAGGTTATCGAGGTTCCGCTGTCGCACCTGCTGAGCGAGTCTGCGTCGAGGCGCGAGGCGCGGCTGGGGCTTGATGGGGAGCTTGTCGAGCGGGTGGCGTACGTTCACGGGGAGCATCTCGTGTTCGGGGCAACGGCATGGATACTTGCGCAATTGGTTGAACTGGCGGCGGAACTGGCGCAGGAGCTTGCGCGCGCAGGCGGGCTGGTCGCCGCCCGCGAATAAGGAGCCTATGTGACGGACGAGCACGACGCCATCATTGCAGAGCTGGGGAAGCACCCGTCGGCGCTCCTGTCGGCGTACGAGCAGGCCGCTGATTCGGTGGCCGGAGTGGTGGGGCCGGCTCCCGCGCTCCGCTGGGCGCAGGAGGGGGTTCGGATCGCGCAGCAGGGTCCGCGGGCCTGGGAGGCGGCGACCGAGTATTTCAAGGCGTCGCCGGAGGTTGTGAACGTCATCGGTTTCACGCAGCTCGAGCGGTGGGTGGAGAGCGGCATTGAGCTGACCGCGGACGCGCCGGTGATTGCGGCGTCGTTCTTCCGTGCGAGTCCGCGCGTGCTGCCGACGCTTGCACCGCGGCACATTGCTGGCTGGGCGTCGCTCGGCCGCAAGCTCTCGAGGGGGACGTGGAAGTCGTCGAGCCTGGCGGCTCGCTTCTTCGATGTGAGCGACGATCTTGTGCAGCAGGTGAGCTTTCACGAGATGCAGCTGTTCGTTGCGCTCGTGCAGACGCTGGCGAACCGGTCGTACGATCTTGCGGCGGAGGCTCTCGTGCTGGGGCAGCGGGTGCTGCCTTCGGTGTCGGAGCGAGAGGAGCTTATATCGCTGGCGACGGCGCTGGCGGAGACGAGCTGGCGAGAGGTTCGGGGGTCGTTCGAGGCGGCGTCGCGCGTGACGTCCAGCCTCGACCGGCGTCTGCGTCCTCGCTACTTTGCGCTTGCTGAGCGGCTTGCCCGGCAGGGGCTTGGGAACGTGTCGGGATTTATGGTGGAGAGCGCGCAGGCGCTCGCCCGAATCCCGCAGGAGCAGCAGGCGGCTGTGCTGGAGCGGGCGGAGGATCTTGCGGGCGCTTCGGCTGAGGCTGTGAGCGCGTTCCTCCGGACTGCTCCACAGGTGCTCGAGCGGATCAGTCCCGCGCAGCTCGATACGTGGTTCCAGCGCGGGGTCGAGCACTTGCGGGAGAACGTTGACGGAGGGGTGGCGTACTTCAAGCTGGAGTCTGCGCGCGCGGAGGCGCTCATCGATCAGCTTTCGTCGAGCATCGAGCTCGAGAAGGTGCAGGGTCTGCTGCATATGTACGCCAACGCGCTCGCCGGGACGGACGTGGAGCTGCACGCAGCCGACGACATCACTCACCGCAACATTGGCTGGGTGCATGTTGAGCTTGCCACGACCGACGGGAAGAGCGTGTTCTTGCCGAAGACTGTGGATCTGCGGGAGACGAAGCGGGAGAACTTCGCGTGGCTCAAGGTTGTCGCCACGCATCAGGTTGGGCATCTGGAGTTCGAGAGCTTCAAGTTCGATTTCCATTCGGAGTCCAGCAGCTTCGCCGACTACCGGCAGGGGCTTGCCGAGGGACTGGGGGCGAAGCCGGGGTCTACGGAGATAGCTTCGTTCTTCGACATCTTCCCCACGCGGGCGATGGCCGCCGACCTCTTCTCGATCGTGGAGGACGCGCGGATCGATCATCAGCTCACGGCCCAGTACAGGGGAATCGCTCCCGACTATGCGCAGGTGCAGGGGGAGGCGCTCGCGAACCGGGGGCCGATCGAGTTGATGCCCGCGCAGCAGGCGCTGATCGAGATGCTCATCCGGATCAGCCTGGGGGAGGAGTCGAACGTTCGCGCGCCCTCCAAGTTCGTGCGGCAAGCCGAGCAGCTTGCTGGTTTGCTGAAGGCTGTGCGGAGCAGGGACGCCAACGTGCAGGACTCGGCGGAGGCGGCGCTGCGGATGTACTACGCGCTGTCGCAGGTTCCCAATGAGATTGTGCCGCTGGACGACTGGGAGAGCGTTGATCTTTCGAGGGCGCAGTTCGAGGAGCCGGAGCTTCAGGAGATTATCGACCAGCTCCGGGCGGAGGCTGAGCAGTCGGAGGAGGAGGCGTCCGGGGACGATTATGAGTCGCCGGAGGATGTTGAATATCGCGGGGACTTCAAGCCGGAGATGGTGCAGCTGCTGGCGCAGATGCGGGGTCAGCCGGAGCCGGGGGACGACGAGGGAGCGGAGGGGGCTCAGGGGATCTCGCAGGCCGAGCTTGAGCAGGCGCTGCGGGATTCGACTGAGGTTGATCTGGGAGACGACGCCGAGGTTACGACGGTGGCAGCGAATATGATGAAGGAGATGGGAGCGGACGCGCCGCAGAATCCGGCTGGGTCGGGATACAACCAGATTCCGCATGTGGATGAGGATGGGGGGCCTCTGGAGGCTCGGGAGCCGCGCTCGTACGTTTACGACGAGTGGGACTTCCGGGCGAACGATTATCGTCCGCGGTGGTGCGTTGTGCAGGAGCGGGTCGCGGTGGCGGGGGAGCCGGAGTTCTACAGCGAGACGCTGCATGCTTATGCGGGTTTGGTGGATCAGATCAAGCGGCAGTTCGAGTCTGTTCGTCCTGAGATGTACCGCAAGATGAAGCGGTTGCCGGAGGGGGAGGATATCGATATCGACGCGGGGATCGAGGCGCTGATTGATCTGCGGAACAAGATGACGCCGGACGAGCGGATTTATTGGCGGCGCAATAAGGATGAGCGGGATGTTGGGGTTGTTTTCCTGCTTGATATGAGCGCGTCGACTGCGGAGGCGGTGGAGGAGAGTTCAAGGGACGCCGACTGGAGCGCGCCGGGGGATCCGGTGGCGTACACGGCGTGGCTGCGGGCGCGTCGGGGGGAGGCGGGGCGTCGCCCCTACAAGCGGATCATCGATGTGGAGAAGGAGTCGATGGCGCTGCTGATGAACGCGCTGGAGACGATTGGGGATCGGTATGGGGTTTACGGGTTTTCGGGGTTCGGACGTGAGAATGTTGAGTTCTATGTGATTAAAGAGGTTGAGGAGCGTCTTACGGACAGGGTGAAGCGGCGGCTGGACAAAGTTGCGCCTCTGCACGCTACGCGGATGGGGCCGGCGATCCGTCATGCGACGACGAAGCTGGCGCACATCGACGCGAAGACGAAGTTCATGTTCGTTATCAGCGATGGGCGTCCGCAGGATCGCGGGTACTCGCGGGAGGGAGTGGAGAAGGAGTACGCGGTGCAGGATACGCGTATGGCGCTTATGGAAGCGCGGCAGTACGACATTACTCCTTTCTGTCTCACCGTGGACCGGAACGGGCACGACTACCTGCGCACGATGACGGGCGATCTGAATTATGAGGTTCTGCCCGACATTCTTGAGCTTCCGCGGCGGCTGCCGCAGCTCTACAAGAAGATCACGCTGTAAGGGTCGCTAAGGGTCCCGAGGGGCGCAGGCGGGCTCCCGGTTGGGGCTAGCGGCGGTCTTGGCGGGGGGCGGAGCGTTCGCGGACGGTGATTGCGCCGTCGTTGCCGAGCGATTCGTGGAAGGCTACGCGGGTGCGCTTGCCGCCATGAATCTGGGGTTCGCGAGCGAGTTTCTCACGCAGTAGTTCGAGGGGGCCGCCCGGTTCGCAGAGCTCCGGCGGCAAGCCGAGCACGTCGACGAGGAGGCGGCGGTCTAGCTCTGCGCGCGATGGGTCTTCGTCGATTTGGTCGAAGGGGAGGAAGCGGAGTTCGGCCATCGCTTCGAATGCGGCTTTTGCAGCGGCGTGCTGCTCGGCAGTGAGGGTTCGCGTGTCGAGGGCGGGGATGTTGGGGATTCCGGTGACTGTGATGCTTCCCCTACCCGACTGGGTTTTGTTCGCCGCCCACCAGTGCATCAGGAGTCCCAGGGTGGAGTTGCACCAGAGGGCGAACGCGTACTCGTGATCAGGATCGTCGAAGATGATCGATGGCCACGCTCTGCCTCCGAGACATCGGCGCTCGGTCATCGCGACGATAAGGGACTGCGAGTTGAACCGCAGGTCGGCGTTGTAGTGGGCTCGGGTGGCGGTGTCCCATATTTTGGAGACGGCCTCGCTGTCGACGGGGAGTCCGTCGGAATCCGGTTCGACGGTCAGGCGGCGCTCGCGTTTGTTGTCGTGCGCCCAGAGGACGGGATAGGTGGGGGCGGGAGATTGGAGCGGGCGTACCCGGAAAGCTCCTCGCGGCGTGTTCGTAGGGCTACCGATCAGGCGATGGACGGGGCCTGTCCTAGCGATTGCGGAGATGGGGACGATGGGGAGGTGAATATGGGTAGTTCCGAGGCGGGCGAAGTGGGTTAGCTGTCCGCGAGCGAGGTTGAATGCGGCCTGCGCCAGAGCGCAGTCGGCGATGCCGACGAATTGCCAGGGGCCGTCGGGTGGGAGCGGCGCAGAAACGACCGCCTACGGTGCGGTCGTTTCTGCGCCGCTCCCGATTTTTATGGGCTGGAATTCCCCATCTTCGATGGCGCCGACTGCGCCGTCGGCGCGCATCCGCGTGATTTCGGCTGCGAGGAGTTCAGCTTCTTGGGTGGAGCGCGTCTGCCGGTTGAGTATGGCGAATGTGGCGCGATGCTGCGGCAGGTCAGGGTCTCGGCGGGCGATGAGGAGGCACTCGGCCATCCCTGTGTCGGCGGAGAACGAGGCTTCGTCGCTGCCGGCTCCTGCGATGGTGACGACGGTGATGTCTTCGTACTTTTCCCGCCAGGCGGCGCGGGCGTCGTTCCAGGAGATTCCGCTCATTGCGCTGAGGGGGAGCACGAGGGCGATCGTTCCGTCGTTGCGGGCTTTGCGGGAGGCGAGCTCGGCGAAGTGCGACGCCAATCCGGCGTAGTCGTTGGAGGGAGCGCCTCTCGTGAGCGTCTTGACACGCGCGGACATCGCCTCCTGCTCGCGGTGGGTCTTCTCGAAGGCGGCGTATGCGGGTATGGGGACGTCCGCGTGGCTTGCCTCGTGGTTGGTGGGGCGGGTGAAGGGCGGGTTCATTATCACGAGGTCGAACTCTCGGTGGCCTACCCGCGAGACGAGGTCGCTCACTTCTTCAGGTTCGCGGGCGCCCGACATCACTGCGGCGGCTTTATCAATCAGGGACGGCTGCACGTGCTCGGCGAGGAGGTCGAGCGAGCCGACTGCGACGGGGCCGCTAGGCTGATCGTCGAGGGGGACTGTCGAGGGGATGTCGCCGTAGGGCATCGTGAGGAGGCATTCGCCGTCGAAGGGGGTGGCTGGGCGGCTGCCTGCGAGCATTGCGGCGGTGAGGTGCACGGCCATCGGGAGGACGTCGAGGCCTACGAGTCCGTGCTTCATCATTGGGGCATGGAGGGCTTCGGCGTCGCCGCCGTGGAGTTCGTGGAGGAGGGACATTCGGTGGTAGGCGGCGGAGAGGAGGGTTCCTGTGCCGCAGGCGAAGTCGCCGATCTGGACGCCTGCGAGGGTGTCGGCGTCGGCCCAGTCTGAGCCGCCGGGCGGGCGGTGGGTGGGGAGGGCGAGGCCGGCGAGGAGGGCTGCGGCTTCGGGTCGGGTGTAGTAGGTGGCGAGGAATTTGCGGTCGGCGATGAGTTTCTGGAAGACGACGCCCATAAGGTCGTGGGAGCGGGTTACGCCTCCGGCGACGAGCTGCTGGGCGGTTCGCCAGAGCGCGCCGAGGATTGCGTGGGAGGTTTGGGCTGGCATCCGGGAGACGATCTCTTTGGCGGTCCAGAAGATGGGCCAGTAATTGACTTTGAGGATGCGCTCCCACTCGAGGCAGAGCTCGTCGGCGGTGAAGCGGCCGCCGGGGCGGAAAGCGCTCACGGAGCGGATGCTGTGGCGAGGGGCGTCCTCGTCTGCGGGGGAGTTCTCGGGCGCGTTCGGGTCTTCCGGGACTTGGAAGCTGGCCTCGGCGAGCGATTCGTGGAAGACGAGGGCGTTCGCGACGACGGTCATCGCCATACGGCGCGTCTGGCCGTTGGGGTCGTCGGCCTGGCCGAGGGTTGTGGCGATCTTGGCGGCGAGTTCGGCGCCGTAGGGATGCCGGCGGGCGAGTTCGTTCGCCGCCAAGTCGACTCCCGCCTCGAAGCTGAAGGCGAGCGCCTCGATGCGGGGGGCGGGGAGCGTCGCCCGCTGCACGAGCATTGCGAGGTTGAGGACGCTTCCTTTGATCCAGCCGTCTTCGGGGAGGCGTTCGGGGGGTTGGTCGTTGGGGCGCCGGGTGTAGAGCGCGTATTCGAGGTCGCGGGAGCTGCGGATGCCGCTCCGGAGGGGCTGGCCGTCGAGCCAGGTTAGTTCGTCGGGGTAGACGAGGGCGATGGCGGTTTCGATGGGGCGTCCGTTCGTTTTCTTTCCGAGGCGGGATCTGGCGTCGGTCTCGGCGCTTGCGTAGTTGGCGCGCTCGGCTTCGATGACGACTGGCCATCCGCTGGCGTCTTCGATGATGATGTCGGCGCGTCCGCCGCCGTCGAGGGCGCCGAGTTCTTCGAATCTGACTGTCCAGCTGTTGCGGAGGTTTCCGAGCGTTTCGCCGAGGGCGGCGTTGATGGTTTGTTCGTGGGTGGGGCCGAGCATAGCGGCGAGTTTATCCGTGAGCTGGAGGGGGCGCTAGCAGGGCGTGTCGCGCGGCGCAAGTTGGGGCGGAGTCGGAGGGCGCCAGCAGGGCGTGTCGCGCGGCGCCGGTGGGCGGGGAGGCGGTGTCGTTGGGGCGGGTATTCGGTAGTATCATCTGCGAGCTATGGATTTTGAGCTTGCGTGGACGCCGGAGCAGGAGGACTTCCGCAAGGAGGTTCGAGGGTGGCTTGAGGTCAACGCTCCGCGGATTCCGGATCATGCGGACCCGGCGAAGCTGACTCGCGCGGAGTACGAGCAGCAGCGGGAGTTCGGGCGCAGGCTTGGGGCGAAGGGGTGGCTGTATCCGGCGATGCCGTTGGAGTACGGGGGCGGGGGGATGTCGCTAGAGCTTGCGATGATCCTCGAGGAGGAGCTCGACGCGCACAATCTGCCGCTGCCTCCGTACTACGACACGGGAGGCAAGCTGGGGGCGATGGCGATTCTGGTGTGGGGGGACGAGGATCAGAAGCCGCATTTCCTGCCGAGGATTCTCCGGGGAGAGGCGCGCACATGGCAGCTGCTGACGGAGCCGGAGTCGGGGTCGGATCTTGCGAGCGTGCGGACTACTGCGATGCGGGACGGGGACGATTATGTGGTGAACGGGACGAAGATCTTCGTGGGGAGCAATCACGGAGCGGAGTATTCGTGGACTATCGTTGTCACCGATCCGGAGGGGGAGCGTCACGCGAATCTTGGGTGGTTGATGATTCCGATGGATCTGCCGGGCATTACGGTGGAGCCGATGGATCTGCTGTTTGTGGGCGGGGAGCGCGGGGCGGCGAGCGGGGTGAAGAACACGGTGTTCTTCGACGATGTGCGCGTTCCGGCGTTCAATCTTGTCGGGGGCGAGAACAATGGGTGGAAGGTGGCGGGGACGCATCTGGAGATCGAGCACGGGCTGCTGCGGAGCGCGGTGCGCGAGGATGCTCTGACGCGGCGGGTGTTCGAGCACGCCCGGGGGGCAATGCGCGAGGGGAAGCCGCTTACTGACGATCCGGATGTTCGGGACCGTTTGGTTGATTTCTATATCGATTCCGAGGTGACGCGGCTGCTGCACTTCCGCAACTATGCGTGGCGTGCGCAGGGGAAGCAGCTCACGTATGAGGCTCCGCAGGCGTATCTGTATCAGAAGCGCAGCCAGCTTTCGCGGGCGCGGGCTGTTCTGGATGTTATGGGCCTGGAGGCGCTGGTTGCGGATCCGGACGAGTGGGCGGTCGCGGAGGGGCATATCGAGACGCATCAGCGCGCCTCTATTGTGGATCAGCATCCGGGGGGGACGGCGGAGATTCAGCGGGTTATCATCGCGAGGCGGCTGGGGATCGGGCGGGAGGCTCGCGAGGAGCCGGGGAAGCTTCGCTAGGGGTATGGATCTTCTCCTCAACGAGCAGCAGCGAATGCTGCAGGCGGCGGTGGAGGAGCTTCTGCGGCGCGACTTCCCGAAGGATGTTCTCGCGGCCATCGACGCGGGAGCTGCAAGCGCCAGGGATCGATGGGAGGCGATCGCTTCCACGGGTATTCTGGGAATACTCGTTCCGGAGGAGTACGGGGGAGCCGGAGGGTCGTTCTCGGACGCGGGAGTCGTGTTCGAGGAGCTGGGCAAGGGTCCGGCGCCGGGGCTGGCGTTTTCGTCGGGAGCGCTTGCGGCTCTCGTGATTCTGGAGGCCGGGAGCGCGGAGCAGAAGCGGGCGTGGCTGCCGGCGATCGCGGACGGGAGCGCGGCGTTCGCTGTCGCGGCGACAGCGTCGGGGGCGGGATGGGACTGCGAGCATGCGGATTTCGAGGTCGAGGGCGGAAGGGCGCGGGGCGTGAGTTTGAGCGTTCTCGACGCTGCGGCGACGCATTTTCTGGTCGCGGCGCGGATGGCGGGAGGGGTCGGGCTTGTGGTCGTTCCCGCCGATGCGCGGGGGGCGAGCGCGCGGGCGGTCGCGGGAATGGGGGCGGGCCTGGGAGAGCTGAGGCTCGATGGCGCGGAGGTGGACGGCGCGGCGGTGATTCCGCCGGGCGAGGAGACGGACAGGGCTGTGGGGCGGGCGGCGCTGCGGGCGTCGGCGCTGCTTAGCGCGTATCAGGCGGGCGGGATCGACCGTGTGTTCGAGATGTGTTTGACGTATAGCCGGACGCGGCGGCAGTTCGAGCAGCCTATCGGTCGTTTTCAGCGGGTGCAGGATCACATTATCGATATTGTGAATCACCGCGACGCGGCGCGCTGGGCGACGAACGAGGCTCTGTGGAGGCTCGATACGGGGAGGCCGCCGGAGGCGGGGGTTCATATGGCCGCGGCGCTGGCAAGCGAGGGCTACTATCTGGCGTGCAATTCGGCGCACGATGTTCACGCGGGCGTCGGAATCGTTCGGGAGTACGGGCTTACGCTCCACACCAAGATGTCGCGGACGCTGTACGGTTATCTTGGGAGCCCTCTCTATCACCGGCGTCGGATCGCCAGGGCGCTTGGTCTTTAGCGGGGGAGCGCCGCTGTGCTTTCGCCCTACCGCGTTCTCGATCTGGCCGACGACCGGGGGATCTTCTGCGGGCGGGTTCTTGCGGATCTGGGAGCGGAGGTTCTCAAGATCGAGCCTCCCTCCGGCGATCCTGCGCGGCGCATCGGGCCCTTTTACGGCGACGATCCGGGAATCGAGAACAGCCTGTTCTGGCAGCTCTACGCGGCGAACAAGAAGAGCGCGGCAATCGATATCGGGACGCCCGCGGGGAGGGATGTTGTGCTCCGGCTCGCCGCCGGCGCGGATTTCCTGATCGAGTCGTTCAGGCCGGGGCATCTGGACGAGCTTGGGCTGGGCTACGACGCTGTCGCGGGGGTGAATCCCCGGCTCATCTACGTTTCCATTACGCCGTTCGGGCAAACGGGGCCCTACCGGGATTTTCTGGCGACTGATCTTGTGGGGGCGGCTCTTAGCGGGTTCGCGTATCTGACTGGGGATCCGGACAGGCCGCCTCTGCGGGTGAGCGTTCCGCAGTTCTGGACGCTTGGGGGAGCGGCGGGGGCGGCCGGGGCGATGGTCGCGCATTCGCATCGCGTCCACACTGGGCGGGGGCAGCGGGTGGATGTTTCGTGCGCGCAGACGCTGACGCGGACGCTGTCGCACGCTCCGCAGTTCTGGGATATGAACGGGGTTGTGCTGGAGCGCGCGGGGCCGTTCCGGCCTATCGGAAGCGGGCGGATGTTGCGGGTTAATTTCGAGTGCGCGGACGGGTATGTGAATTACATTCAGCCTGGCGGGGCGACGGGCGGTCGCGCTATGGCGGCGATGAGCGCGTGGATGGAGGAGGAGGGGGAGGGGAGCGCTCTTCTGAGCGGCACGGATTTCGGGGCGTACGGTTTCGGGCAGCTGCCGGACGCTGTGCTGGAGGAGATGAGCGTTGCGCTGGAGGCGTTCTTCAAGAGCCGCACGAAGCGGCGGCTTTCGGAGGAGGCGATCGCGCGGCGGGCTCTCCTTTTTCCGGTGAACGATCCGGCGGATGTGCGCGCCTATCCGCAGCTTGCCGCCAGGGGTTTCTTTCGGGAGGTCGAGGGGCCGGACGGCGGGGCGCTCACGACCCTGGGGCCGTGGATCAGCGCGAGCGAGCGGCCTATCGCTATTCGTCGCGCGCCGCGTCTTGGGGAGCATACGGACGAGGCGCTCGCCGCCGCCGGGCTGGCTCCGGACGATGTCCGCGCTCTGCGCGAGGCAGGGGCGACGCTGTGAGGGCGCCGTTCGAAGGTCTGCGGGCGCTCGATTTCTGCTGGGTCGTAATCGGGCCGATGACGACGCGCTACCTCAGCGACTTCGGGGCGACTGTGCTCCGCGTGGAGTCGGCGCTGCGTCCGGATGTTATTCGTCATGGTCTTCCGTTCGCGGAGGGGAAGGGCGGGGTGAACAGGAGCGGGTACTGGGCGAACTACAACAGCGGGAAGCTTGGGCTGGGGCTCAATATGGCGGACGAGCGGGCGCGTCGCATCGCGTTCCGGCTGGCGACTGAGTGGGCGGATGTTGTGACTGAGAATTTCACTCCGGGGACGATGGAGAGGTGGGGGCTTGGGTATGAGGCGATAAGCGAGCGGAATCCGGGGGTGGTTATGTTCAGCGCGTCGATGCTGGGCCGTGGGGGGCCGTACGACGCGCAGCCGGGGTTCGGTCCGGTGCTCACGGCGCTTTCGGGGCACACGCACTTCACAGGGTGGCCCGATCGGGCGCCGGCGAGTCCTTACGGGGCCTACACGGATTTTCTTATCCCGCACATAGCTGTTTCGGCGATCATCGCGGCGCTTGATCACAAGCGGCGGACGGGGCGCGGGCAGCGGCTCGATCTCTCGCAGCTGGAGGCGGCGCTCTACTTCGCGGGGACTCCTGTGCTCGACTATCTTGCGAACGGCCGGGTTTCGGGACGCGCCGGCAACGCCGATCCGGCGATGGCGCCTCATGCGATCTACGCCTGCGCGGGGGAGAATCGCTGGTGCGCTATCGCATGCGCGACCGACGAGCAGTGGCAGGCGCTGGCGAACCTTGCGGGGCGTCCGGATCTTGCGGGGGATCCCGGGCTGGCGCGCTTGCCGGGGCGCAAGGCTCGGGAGGCGGAGCTCGACGAGGCGATCGAGGCGTGGACGCGCAATCTTGCGCCGGACGAGGCGATGCGCCGGTGTCAGGCCGCCGGGATTCCCGCAGGGGCGGCGCTCGATTCGCGGGGGCTTTTCGGGGATCCGCAGTATGCGAGCCGGGGGCACTTCGTGTTTCTGGAGCATCCGGAGATGGGACGCTACGCATCGGACGCGAACAGTTTCCTGCTGTCGGAGGCCGCGGCCTCTTACCGGCGCGCTCCTCTGCTGGGGGAGCACACGGAGGGCATCCTGCGGGAGATTCTGGGGATGACCGCCGAGGAGATTCGGGCTCTGGCCGAGGACGGGGCGCTCGATTAGGGGGGGCGCGGCGCTTCTGTTCCGGGCGCATCCTGAGGGGAGTTGCGGGTTAGCGTCGGGCGGGTGTCTGCGCTTGGGGGCGCTTCCGGGCGATCCCAAGCAACAGGACAATCACGAGGGCGATCCAGGCGGGAATCGACAGCAGTGTTGTTCCGATGTAGATGAGCTCCGCGAGCCCGAAGGTGGCTACGATGAAGCTCAGGATTGAGAGTGCGACAAGCGGGGCGCCGACGATGTAGGCGACGAGAGGGGAGCGGCGGTGGAGCAGGGCGAGGGCGAGGCTCAGGGGGATGGAGGCTATCCAGGAGGCGACGAAGACGATGGAGAGCAGGCGATAGCCGTACTCGAAGTCGTCGCGGTCGAGGGGTCTGGTCCAGCCTACGGCGAAGTAGATGGTGAAGAGCGCGACGACGATGAGAGGGAGGCTGAGAGACAGGGCTAGCGCTTTGAGCAAGAAGGTAGAGGTCATCGGTCGCGCTCCGCTGCTAAGTGTGGGGGCATTATCGGCATCGGCGCCGGCTGCGCGTCAAGGCGCGGGGGATCCGCTTTCGGCGGGATGATGGGCGGCGGTCAAGCGCGCGCTGTGGGCGGAGCGTCTGGGGGCTGGCGGTCGCTATGATGGGCGCCGACGGCAACCTCGTCGTCCGGCGGAGCGTGAGCGATGCCCGCGAGCCTGGCGGTGAAGGCGGCGGCGGTTGGGAAGTCGGGATTCGCCGCAGGGGCTGAAGGGGGGATCGGGCGCGGGCTGGTGTCGGATGCAAGCGCTATGGCTATGACGCCGGGGGCGTGGGGAAATCGCGCGCAAGAACGGCAAGACGACATTTGCGGCGGCTACGATGCCGGGGGCGTGGAGGAATCGCCGGGGGGCTGACATCAGAGGATGTACGGCGGAGGCTTCCGGCGCGATAAGATTCGCTTACTGACGCGCTAGACGCGCAAAACAGGAGACATACGATGCAACGGCGCGACAATCTTCAGGAAGCAGCCCTCGCCCATCTGTGGATGCCGACCCAGGACTGGAGCGAGCTGGCGGAGGACGGGGTTACGGTGATGACGGAGGGGGACGGCGTACGCATCCGGGACGCCGACGGGAACTGGGGCTACGACGGGATATCGGGGCTGATGCTGGTTAACGTTGGGCACGGACGCAAGGAGATTGTCGACGCCATCGCGGGGCAGCTTGGGCGGCTGCACTACGCGAATACGTTCAAGTACGGGGCGGAGCCGGTGATACGTTTCGCCGAGAAGGTGGCTTCGCTCACGCCGGGGGATCTGAATCGCGTGTACTTCACCAGCGGAGGGTCGGAGGCTGTCGAGACGGCGCTCAAGGCGGCCTACCGGTATCACTTCAACCGGGGAGAGCCTGGGAGGCGGAAGTTCATCGGGCGGGAGGGTTCGTATCACGGGACGACACGGGGGGCTTTGAGCGTTTCCACGTCGGGAGCGCTTGATCGTCCGAGCTACGACGAGATTCTGCCTGACAATTTCCGGATGGCGCCGCAGCCGGCCTACCACCGGCGCGAGGACAGGTCGGAATCGCTGGAGGACTTCACGGCGCGCTGCGCGTTAGCGGTCGAGAGCATCATCCTGGAGGAGGGGCCGGAGACTGTGGCGGCGGTTATCGGAGAGCCGGTATCGTTCTCGGCGGGGGTGGCGGTTCCGGGGGAGGGGTACTGGCCGATGCTGCGGGAGATCTGCGATCGCCACGGCGTACTGCTCATCGCGGACGAGGTCATCACGGGGTGGGGTCGCACGGGGAGGTGGTTCGGGATGGAGCATTGGGGGGCGACGCCGGACATTATGACGATGGCGAAGGGGATTACGAGCGGGTACTTTCCTGTGGGGGCGTGCGTGGTTCGGGATGCTGTTTTCGAGGAGTTCAAGGGCGGGCCGGAGAAGACGTACCGCCACGGAATCACCTACGGGGGGCATCCTGCGGGCGGGGCTGCGGGGCTGGCGAACGTCAGCATTATGGAGCGGGAAGATCTCGTGGGGAACTCTGCGCGTATGGGCGAGAGGCTGCTGCGGAACCTCGAAGCGCTGCGGTGGCATCCTACGGTGGGCGACGCGCGAGGGCTTGGGCTGATGTGCGCCGTCGATCTTGTGGCGGGAGAGGGTTCGCAGGAGGCGCTCAGCGATGTTCCGGGGGCGGCGAAGTTGCTCAACCGGAAGCTTGCGGACGGCGGGCTGTTCATCCGGGCGGCGCGTCAGGCGTTCTTCGCGCCGCCGCTCACGGTTACGGAAGCTGATATCGACGATATGACTGCGATCTTCGACCGCGCCCTGACTGAGACCGAGCGCGAGCTCGGCCTCGCATGAGGGGGCGAGGGGTTCGTTTCTGCACGGCGGCGTTTCTTCTGTGCGCGGTCATCGCCGTGTGCGCGGGGGCTTGCTCTGCGCCGACGCCTACCCCAACGCCGACGCCTACCCCAACGCCGACGCCTACCCCAACGTCGACGCCTACCCCAACCCCAACACCTACCCCGACGCCGACGCCTGTGCCGGCTACGTACTCCATTCTCTACGAAGCTGCGCGGTCGCTCAGCGGCGACAGGGGATTGGTGGAGACCGAACTCATCCTTTCGGTGACCAACACGGGGGAGCTCGACGGCGTGGACGTTCCTGTGAGCGTGTCGGTGAACGGTGAGGCGGCGCAGGCTGCGAGTCCGATTCCCCGGCTCTCCGCTGGGGAGTCGATGCCGCTTGTTATTCCGAGCGCGCTTCCGCCGGGGGAGCATCAGGCGCTGTTCCGCGTCGGGAACGAGGAGCTGGAGTCGACGGTTCGCGTCCTGGCGGCGGATCTTGGGATTGCGGTGGAGTATCACGCTATCGTCAGCGATGGGGTGATTACGGTTGAGGCGCGGATCACGAACAGCGGCAACCTTGCGGCGGAGAGCGTCGTTGTCTCCGCCGCGTGGACGCCGCAGGAGGGAGCGGAGGGGATGGAGGGCGCCGAGGAGAAGGCCGCCGTGCTCGCCGCGATCGGTCCTGGGGAGAGCCGCGACGCTGTGCTTGCGCTAGACGTCCCCACTGGGGCGTACGACCTTGCGGTTGCTGTCGCGACGCAGAGCGTCGAGGCCGACGCCGACGACAATGCGGCGGAGTATCCGCTTGAAATCGAGTACGCGCTCCTTGATGTCGGCGTGGGCGAGGCGGAGACGACAGGCTACGAGACTGACGGCGACGGGGTTGTCCGTGTCGGCGTGCGGATCGCCAACGCGGGGGTCGCGGACACGGGGGCGCTTACGGTCGGGGCGAGGTGCGGCTCTGACGGCGCTGAGCCGTCGTGCGGCGCGACGACCGAGATTGCGTCGCTTTCGCCCGGCGGGAGCGCGGATGCTGTGCTGTCGCTGTCGCTGCCGCAGGGGAGACCGTCCTCACAGTGTTCGCGGGCGCCGACGAGGACACGTACCGCTGGGGCGAGCGCAACACAGTCGAGTACGCCGTGCGCGTGCCCGAGAAGCCGGCGATCGATCTCTCGCTTGCGGCGTCGGTGGAAGTGAGCGGCTACTGGTCGGACGGCACAGCTGATGTCGAGGCGGCTGTAACCGTGCGAAACGACGGCTACCAGCCTGTCGACGGTCCGCTGAGCGTGACGATTGCCTGCGCGCCTGAGGGTTTGGACGCGCTGGACGGCGATTCCGTGCTGGACGATTGCGGCGGAGTTGCGGGGGTTGCGCTTGCGGACGGTTTCGGGCCCGCGACGGTTGCGTCGACTGTGCGCGTTCCGATGGGGACGGCGGTGTGGGCGTCGCTGGCGGGGGGAGCGGAGGCGGCGTTCGGGGCTGCTGTTCCTGAGCGCATCGTCGGGGTCGAGCGCGAGGTCTGGGAGTGCTACAGCGATCGCCCGGCGGCGAAGCCTACGCGCGAGAACGACTTCCGGGGCGGGTGCGGCGGGTGGCAATCTCCGAGGATTGTGAAGTGGGATCACGACGAGCCGGTGCGCGTTTGGGCGGATCCGACGGGGAACTGGCAGTACATCGCGATCCTGGAGGAGACGCTTGATGAGCTTGCGCCGTTGCTGAACCTTGAGTTCGAGTGGGTAAGCGACAGCGCGGATGCGGCGCTTAAGGCGTATGTTGGCGTGCCGTCCAGCCGCAACGCGTCCATCGACTTCCCTGACTACTGCGAGGATGCAGCCGGTTGCGGCGGTCCGGATTTCATCAGGAACGGGCTGATAATGAGCGCCACCCTAAGCGTGTGGTTGGACTGGGACGACGACAGGGTTGAGATCAAGCACATAACTATTCACGAAGCTCTTCACGCCCTCACGAACGTACATCATCCGGCCAACCCTCTCAGCATGATGTCCATCAGGACTGCGCTTCGTCTTGACCGCCTCCTCAGCTTCGACACGAAGCTGTACGAGCTGCATAGCAACCCGCTCGTCGAACCTTACATGACGATGAACGAGGTCGAGGCGCTCATCGTGTTCGCCGACGAGTTGCTTGACGCTCCGCTCAAAGAGACGGGCGCGGAGAGTGGACTCCGGCTTGCTGAGCTTGCCTACGCGGCACTCATCGACGCGGGGTCCGCGCGCTTCCGCGTCAAGGGGCACTGGGGAGACAGCCGCGGTTGCCGCAGCGGCACGTTCTCCGGCGTCCATACGCTTGGGAATCTTGGCAACGGGGCTCCGCGCATCACTCGATTCGACAGCGGGCGGGAGAGCGTCATCGTGCATTATTCTGAGAACGGAGGTTGGCGCTACTGGTGGAACCAGCGAGGTGCGTGGCGTGAAGTGGACAGCATCTCCAGTGCTGGAATCCGCTGGCGCTCTGCCTACACTGACCCTGTCGATATGCTCATCAGCATTCTGCGGTACGCGGATGAGGAGGACATCGGGGTTTATGCGCTTCCATCGGGCGCGGCTCAGTTGGACGTAAATCTGGATGCCGCGAGGGCGAGTCCTAGCTGGGCGAGCGGTCTGACTCTGCAAGTGAACATCACGCTGGATACGGAAACGTACGAGATACAGGATTACGAGATGCGGTGGGACTTCGACGTATCCGGCCTTTTCGGCCTTTCGTGCTCCGCTTACGAGGCGCGCGGCTGGAACGAGGGGTATGGGGTCAGGATATCCTTGCCCGCCGGAATCGCCGGCTAGGGGGGCGCGGTCGCGGGGAGCGTCGGCGGCGCGTCGAGGGGGAGGCTGGGAGTGGGAGGGGGTTCGGCTGGTAGAATCGGGCAAGCTCAGCGAGAGGAGCGCGCTATGGCCAACTATATCCTGCTGATGAACCTCACGCGCGAGGGGCAGGAGTCCCTTCTGGCGAATCCTGATTTCATGGTGCAGGCGGCGTCGGAGACGGAGGTTCCGGGGGTGCAGGGGCTGGGTCTGTACGGGGTGCTCGGGCCGTACGATTTCGTGAACATCATCGAGGCGCCGGACAACGATGCGGCGGCGCGGTATTCGATACGGCTCGGGGTGAATGCAGGGGCGCATATCACTACGCTTCCCGCGGTGCCGATCTCGCTGCTGCACGAACGGGAGCGGGGAGCGTCGCCGGAGCTCTCGAGCGGGGTCGAGCTCAACCCGGGGAGCCTCCCGGGGGTCAACTGACGGGGTCGTGGTCTGGGTGTGGGGGCGGGAGCATCGGGCTGGGCAGCAGGCGTGTGGGAGCGTCGGGGCGGGGTCGGAGGGGCCGCGGGGCGCGTTGACGCTCGGGGGCGCCGCTGGTAGGCTAGGATGCAAGCCGAGATGAGAGTTCCCGCTCTTTAGGGCGGGTGTATGGCGCATGCGGAGTAGGCTAACCGCCGCACGCGCCGTTGTTTATGAAGGGGGTTGCCATGGCGTACACCGCCGCTCTGCGCTGCAAGGAGTGTTCCCGCGAGTATCCGATCAGCGCTTTCAATGTTTGCGATTTCTGTTTTGGTCCGCTCGAGGTGGTCTACGACCTTGATGTGATTGCGGAGCGTACGAGCCGCGAGCGGATTATGTCGGGGCCGCAGAGTTTGTGGCGCTACGCGGATTTCCTTCCGGCGGACTACAACCCGGCGATCGATATCAACGCGGGGTTCACGCCGCTGATACGGTCGCGGCGGCTGGCGGAGCGTCTGGGTCTGCGGGAGCTTTGGATAAAGAACGATAGCGTGAACCCGTCGTATTCGTTCAAGGATCGGGTTGTGGCTGTGGCCTCGGCTATGGCGCTGCAGCTTGGGTTCGACACTATCGCTTGCGCGTCGACGGGGAATCTTGCGTGCTCGGTGGCGGCGCATGCGGCGCGGGCAGGGCTCGAGGCGTACGTGTTCATTCCGTCCGACCTCGAGAGGGGGAAGGTGCTCGGGGCGGCTGTCTATAATCCGACGATGGTGGCTATCGACGGTAGCTATGATGTGGTGAACAAGCTTTGCAGCGAGCTTGCCGACCAGTATCGCTGGGCGTTCGTCAACATCAATGTGCGGCCGTTCTACGCGGACGGTAGCAAGACGCTGGGGTACGAAGTGGCGGAGCAGCTGGGGTGGCGGGCGCCGCAGCATGCGGTGGCGCCTTCGGCGTCGGGGGCGATGTTCACGAAGATTCATCAGGGGCTGAAGGAGTTCGAGCGGGTGGGGCTGATCGGCGGGGTGGAGACGCGGATGCACTGCGCGCAGGCGCGCGGGTGCTCGCCGATCGCTTCCGCGTACGAGAAGGGGAGCCTTACTATCGAGCCTGTGAAGCCGGACACGATCGCGAAGTCGCTTGGGATCGGGAATCCGGCTGACGGCTACTATGCGCTGAAGACGATCGAGGCGTCGGGGGGCTCGGCGGTGATCGCGGAGGAGCACGAGGTGGCGGAGGGCATCAAGCTGCTGGCGGAGACTGAGGGGATCTTCACTGAGGGAGCCGGGGGGGTGGCGGTCGCGGGGCTGAAGCGCCTGGTGGAGCGGGGGGAGATTGGGCCGGACGAGTCGACGGTGGTGTACATCACGGGGAACGGGCTGAAGACTACGGAGATTGTGGCGGATGTGGTGAATCCTGTGCGGATCGCGCCGACGGTGTCAGCGTTCGAGGAGGCGATGGCCATCCGGGCCTGAGCGTTATGGCGGCGATGCAGCGCGTGCGGTTCACGTTTCCCGACAGGCTTATCAAGGAGCCTGTTGTGTATCGGATGGGGCGCGATTTCAGCGTTGTGACGAATATCCGTCGCGCGGATGTTCAGGAGAGTATCGGGTGGGTGATTCTTGAGGTTGAGGGGGAGGTTGAGGAGATAGAGCGCAGCCTTGAGTGGGTGCGGTCGCAGGGCGTGCGGGTGGATCCTGCGCTGGGCGATTTGGTGGAGCCGTAATTTATGGGAGGACACGAAACGATGAGCGTTATGGTGCGCATACCTGGGCCTCTGCGGCGCATGACGGACGGCGCCGACAAGGTGCACGTCGACGCGGATGATCTGAGCGGTCTTATTGCGGCGCTTGAGGATCAGTATCCGGGGATGAGGGAGCGGTTGCTGGACGAGAATGGCGAGGTGCGCTATTTCGTGAACTTGTATCTGAATAACGAGGATGTGCGGTTCCTCGGGGGACTCGGCGCGGCGGTTAAGCCGGGCGACGAGGTGAGCATTGTGCCCGCGGTGGCGGGCGGGGCGTAGCCTCCGGTCGGGGCGCCGCCCCGCCGGCGAGGCGCATCGCCGACTCCCCTTCCCGTCCGCGTTGCGCGCGCGGGCGACAGGAAAGTTGTGACGCAGCCGCCATCGAATGACGACAATCTTTATACGGAGCGGGAGCTCGCGGAGATCGACGAGCTGAATCGCGCGACTCGCAGCGACGGGGGGTTTCTGCAGAGCCGCTGGTGGAAGCGGATCGGGATCGCGTTCGCTGTTGTTATTGTGGCGTCGTTCGCGCTGCCGATTGTCGCCGGACTGGGGAGCGGCGGAGGGGGCGGAGGGTCGTCTGATCTTGCGCCGGCGGAGAGTCTTGCTGTTCCGGATTTCGCGTTGGAATCGGCGCAGGGGGGAGTTGTGCGGTTGTCGGAACGGGCGGGGGCGAATTCGGCTGTTGTGCTTGTGTTCTACCGGGGGTATTTCTGAGGGATCTGCCGCAGCCAGCTCGGTGAGTTGGAGGAGGCTTACGAGGGGATTCGGAAGCTGGACGCCGAGCTTCTTGTGATCAGTACGGATACGGTTGAGGATGCGCGGCGGATGCGCGATGAGGTTGGGGCGTCGTATCCGGTGCTGGCGGATCCGGACGCGGAGGCGGCGTCGACGTACGGGATTTTCGATCTGCTTGGGGACGGGGTTGCGGCTCCGGCGACGTTCATTATCGCGGGCGGGGGGCTTGCGGCGAGTCACGTGGGGCAGGACATCGGGGATCGGGTGTCGGGCGCGGGGATCGTTCAGGCGCTGCGTGAGCTAGCGGGTGCGGGGTCGTCGGGGCGGGCGGGTTAGGGCGGGGGGTGATTGACTCTATGGAGTAGTCCATGCCCCGGGATTGGCACCAGAGCTCCGCTGCCCTGCGCTTTCGCTGCACATCCGGGGAATCCGCCATGTTCGCCGCTTTGACTTCGATGAGGGCGAGCGAGCCATCCGTGTACTCAACGAGGAAGTCGGGGCGGTAGGAATGCTGGCGGTGGCGGTTGTCCACCCAGCCAATCGTGATGCGGTGGCGCTTTGTCCACTTGCAGACAGTAGAATCTGCTTCGAGGCGGTCCATCATAAGCCGCTCGTGGCCAGAGTCGTAAACTTCGAAATTCCAGGCGCTCTTCTTCGGCTGCTCGTAGTTTCCGCGCTCAATTCCCGGCATGCTCGATCATTCCTCCTATGATGTCGGTGCGTCCGGTGAGGAGCTTCTCCATTTCGTTGAGACGGGGAAGGGCGCGGCGAAGGGCAGCGTCTTCCGCGAAAGCGAGAGGCTCGCCATCAAGAAATCGCTGTTCGAAGTGCTCGCGCAGCGGCTTGTCCACCCAGCGGCGCATATGGGCGGAATAGCCCGCGTCAATCGTTGCTTGCTCTCCTATCTGACGCAGGCGTTCGCGTATCTTCTCTTTAGCTCCTTCCGTGGAGAGGGTCTCCTCTTCTGCAGCAATTTCCGCAGGAGCGCTCATGCGCCTCGTCCAGCCCCCTGAGGCAAGCTCTCGGCCAATCACTCCTGAGAGCTTCACTTCGGTGATTTCCACTGCCTCGGGACTGTATTCGAGCGAGGCAAGCAGGTCAGCCCAATCGCGAGCGGGCTTGGGCGGCCGGGTCACGACAACTGGGTCCAGCGTGGGTTCGGGATCCGAAGGTTCAGGAATCGTGATGATTAAGTCGGTATTGACGATTTTCTGCGGGGGAGGAGAGTCGCCGCGCTCCTCCCGTTCGTCGAACTCCTGCTGTACGCCTACGTTCTTGCGAACGCGCGCACCCAAGAGATCCCACAGCCACTCATGATCCAGTTTCTCATGGTCAACCACCGCGCATATCTGCGGTTCGTTCGGTGCGATATCCGGATGGCGCACACGGCGCAGGCCCCGCCCGATAATCTGAGGGCCGTAGACCGTGCTTCCGATCTTCCGCAGCAGCAGGATGACCGCCACTTCGGGCACGTCCCAGCCTTCGCGCAGCATTGCGACGCTCACTACTGCGTCGTACTTCCCGCTACGCCCGATTGCTGCAGCGTGGGCGCGCGCGCTTTCATCCTCGTCCTCGGTTACGACCAAGGCGCGCAGATTGAACTCATTCGTCAGCACTTGGGCTGCTTTCTTCGCATCCGCCTTGCAGACCGCTACTACGAAGAGCACGGGGCTGTAGCGCCCTGCCGCATTCCGTCTCGCTTCCTGCAAGCGATTCAGCGCGATGCTGATCTGCTGGCTCATCGGCTTGGAGTCCGTTACCCATTGCGTAGCGCTCAGGCCGGCCTTGTCCACTTCGTCCCAATCGATTTCTTCCACTCTCCGATGTTCGCCGGTTACCGCATCCGTATAGGTCAGTTCCACTGCGTCGATGTTTGGCTGGTAAACAACGGGTTTGGCGATGACGCCATCGTTCAGCGCTTTTGGAATGTCGTACTCGTAGATCATCTTGCTGTCGGGGGCTTTGCCATCAGCGCGGTCGGGCGTTGCAGTGGTGTCGAGGCGGAACGAGTAGCCTGCGTGCTCGCGTAGCTCCGACAACGTGCGGTAGTACTCCGGCGCGGGGGAGTTGTGCGCTTCGTCGTTGAAAATAGCGAACGGCGTGCTCTGTGCGCCGAAGAGGGCCCAGAGATTCTCCTGCCCGGTTTTCGACGATTTGTAGAACTGGTGAATATTCGCCAACACCACGTTGGAGCCGAACAGATCGGTCGCGGAGGCTCTGGAAGATCCTCCCAATGTGGTGAGCGCAAAGGGGTTCGCGGCAAACGGGGCGCCGGGCGGGATTAGGTTTCGGTCGGTAAATATCTTGCCTTGAGTGAAGTCTGCCTCCAGGCGGTCGCGCACAATGAGATTCGGGCAGAGAATGAGGAAACGCTGCACGTTGTGCGCAAGGCGCAGCCAAACCATCGTTGCGGCGATGAGGGCTGTCTTTCCTCCACCCGTTACGATGTTCAGCAGCAGTCCGTCTTCCCAGAAATCACGACGCCCAACCTCACGCGAATAGATGACGCGCAGCAAAGCGTCCCACTGATGAGGCCAAAGCCCTCCCGCCCGAGGCCGCAGTTCGTCCTCAGGGTCGGCGAGAAACCGCAAGTACTCTTGGGTCGCGTCGTGGGATGGTGCGAAGTGGCCAGCCACCCAAATTCCGAAGTCGCTCTCGTAGCCCTCGAATACGTTCTGCATTGGATTAACTCACTTCTATTTCCGCGCTGTGCATTCCCTCTCCGCCTTTGTCATCCTGCACTTTGCAGGCCACTGTGAAGGCGCCAGCGCGTGGGAATGTGTGCTGGGCAGCGAGGGAGGCGCGTTCAGCCCATGGCAGACGCTCCGCGTGGAACGTCCGCCCGTTGTAGTCGAAGTCCCACTGCACGTTGATGATCTTGGCGTCGGGGTTGTATGTCTGCGTGTCGCTTGCGTCGAATCCGTAGTGCAGCGGCTTGAGCCGACGATTCGCAAAGGAGACTTCTGGAGGTTGCACGAACGTGAGGAAATTCGAGTAGTCGCCGCGCTCGGTGGACTGCGAGGCGACGTGCTGCCGGAACGAGGGGGAATCTATGCGCACTTGCTCCAAGCGAACGAATGCGATGTGGGCAGCTCCGCGCTCGCGGAGTTCTTCAGCGGCTTGAACAGCATCCGGCGCGAATCCCCACGCCAGCATCACGCCATCGCGTAGTCCTTCCTCGTTTGAATAACGCGGCAACCTCGCAATCGCCTGAGCGAAAGCGTTAACGTCTTCAACCGTAACCGGCGAGGTGAGAGAGGGAGAGCCAACCCATACAGGCGCCTTTGCGTTCGAGCCTTTGTAGCCGTGGATGCCCTCGTCCGCGCTCGTAAAGCGAGCGTCGTAGCAGCAAAGCACGAAGCTGCGGAATTCGTCCGGCGGCATCTGCGACAGCCGCTCCGCCTCGTAGATGCCCCACTGCTCTATCGTGAAGTCGGGAGGCGCGCCCTCTTCCAGGGTGCGCACGATGGCTTGCCGCTTCAGTCGCTCAGCGGTAACTGCTATTGCAACGCGCGATTGGTCGCAACCGAGGAACTTGCGCTGCAGTCGCTATGCGACTGCAGCGCAAGTTCCGCCACCTACGAAAAAGTCAGCTACGACATCACCCACTTTCGACGACGCTTTAATGATGCGCTCAAGCAATGCTTCGGGCTTTTGAGTAGGGTAACCAACTCTCTCATTCGCTGTTTGTGACATCGTGTAATCAATCAGTTCATCATTATCCCAGAAGGAGTCTACTGGTTTTCCTCCTTTCAAGTAGTACCGCTTCCCATCCTGAATGAAGTACTTACCTTTTTCATCTTCTAGATTGTATTTTTCACGCATCCATTTGGACACCGGTCCGCGTATTTTGTTGTGATGGCTCTTAAGGGACTTAGCGTAATAGAAGATAATGTCATGCTTTCTCGGAAACCATCTCGCTACATTAAACCCGCCCAGTCCATAGTGCCAGATTACCTCGTTGCGGAAATTCTCATACCCAAACATCTTGTCCATTTCGACTTTGATGTAGTGGCTGGCGTGCCAGTCGCAGTGCACGTAGATGGAGCCCGTAGGCTTGAGAAGGCGCTTCATTTCGTAGAGGCGAGCGTTCAGCCAGACGAGGTAGCCGTCCAGACCTCCTTCCCAGATATCAGTGAACGAGCGCTCCTCGTTGTCGTCGCCCCAGAGGACGTTGTAGTTACGGTTGGAGAAGAAGGGCGGATCGATGTAGATGAGGTCAACGCTTTCAGAGGGAATCTGGCGCATCACGTGGAGGCAGTCTCCCCAGATGAGGCGATTGGGGTCGTGCGGCTCTTCTCTGCCAAGCTTGACGCGCTCGACAATCTGGGTAGGAAGGTTGACGACGGGATAGTGGTTGCGGAATCCGGTGTTGCGCGAGTCCCACCCCAGCGGGGTGCGCGCGACAGGCACGTTCCCGAACCTGGCAGGCGGTCGGTAGAACTCCTCCTGCTGCGGCAGCGGCTCCGCTACGAGGTCGTCAGGCTGCAGTTGCTCATCAGCCATGGGCGCGCGCCTCCGAGTCCCTAGAATGGGCGAGCGGATAGTACCGCACTGGGTATGCCGCTGCGAGGCTTTCCCAATGCGGGATTCCCGCACAACCGGAAGCGCCCCCCTAGCCTACTCGGCGAGGTCGCGGACTACGGTTTGGGCCAGCTCGTAGGGCGCTCCCCGGTGGACGGCGGAGCGACCTGCGGCGCTCAGGAGGATCCAGGAGAGTTGCCCCGCTACGCTCTTTTTGTCGCGGGTCATTGCTTCGAGGATGGACTCAGGAGCGACTCCAGTGTAGGCGGTGGGGAGGCCGAATCTGGTTAGGAGGGATGTTTGACGCTCGACTAGTTCGGGCGGGGTTACTCCCAGGAGCGCTCCGAGTCGGGCGGCGCCGGTCATTCCGATGGCTACGCATTCTCCGTGGAGGTAGGCGCCGTATCCAGCGGCGGCTTCGATTCCGTGCCCGATGGTGTGTCCGTAGTTGAGCAGCTGACGGCGTCCGCTGGTTTCGCGCTCGTCTTCGGTGACGATGCGGGCTTTGACGGCGACGTTGCAGGCGATGACTTGCGTGGCGAGTTCGGGGTCGTCGAGGGCGAGGAGGGATTCTGCGCGCTCTTCGTAGAGGTCGACGAGCGAGGCTTCGAGGGCGAGTCCGTGCTTGAGGGCTTCGGCCCATCCTTCGCGGAGAGCGCGCGGGGGGAGGGTGCGGAGGGCGGAGACGTCGGCAAGGGTCATTATGGGGTGGTGGAATGCTCCGACCATGTTCTTGGCGGCGAGGAGATCGACGGCGGTTTTGCCTCCGATGCTGGAGTCGACCATTGCGGTGAGGGATGTGGGGACTTGGACGAGGCGGATTCCGCGGAGGAGGGTTGCGGCGACGTAGCCTGCGAGGTCGCCGACGACTCCGCCGCCGACGGCGACGATGGCGTCGCGGCGCTCGACGCGCTGCTTCGCGAGCCATTCGTAGAGCGCGGCGGCGGTGGCGAGGGTTTTGCTGGCTTCGCCGGCGGGGAAGGTGAACAGTCCCATTTCGATGCCGGCGCTGTGGAGCGAGCGCTGGGCGGCGCGTCCGTAGGGGTGGACGACGTGGCTGTCGCAGACGATGAAGGCTCGTCCGGAGAAGCCTGTTTCCGCGAGGCGGGAGCCAAGTTGCCCTTCGAGCGTGTTCCACCCGACGAACACGGGGTAGGCGCCGGATTCGACTGTGACAGTGGCGGCGAGCTGCGGGTCGGCGCTCCAGCGGGCGGGGGCGCCGAGTTTTCTCCAGGCGCGGGCGATCTCGTGCGCGGTCTGCTCGACGCCGAGGTTGTCGGTGGCGATCGTCCAGTGCGCGAGGGCGTAGGCCCACTGACGCTCGCGCTTGAGCGACTCGATGCGTCCCAGGGGGTCGCCGGCGCGGAGCATAGGGCGGGGCATCGCTTCTGCGCCGTCGTGCTCGGGGATGGCGGAGAGGCGGCGGAGGATGGTTTCGGGGCGGGCTTCGAGGGCGACGACGAATCCGGAGTCGAGCATTGTGGTTCGGGATGGCGTGAGCATCACGGAGCCGGCGCCGGTGGAGACGACGACGCGTTGGCGGGCTGCGAGTTCGGCGATGGCGTCGCGTTCGAGGTCGCGGAAGGCGGGTTCGCCGTCGTCTTCGAAGATGCGCTCGATGGGTTTGCCGGCGCGCTGGACGATGAGCTCGTCGGCGTCGGCGAATTCCCAGCCGAGGAGGCGGGCGAGGCTTCGTCCGGCGGCGGTTTTGCCGGTTCCGGAGAAGCCGATGAGGAAGATGCGGTCGGCGGTGGTCATTGGGGCGGGCTCGGCTAGCGTGGCGACGGGGCGGAGGCGTCGGAGCGCGGGCCGACCGTCGCCAGGTAGGCGGCGCAGTTGCGTTTCGTTTCGGCGATGTGGTCGCCGCCGAACTTCTCCATAAGGGCGTCGGCGAGGGTAATCATCGTCATTGCTTCGGCGATGACTCCGCAGGTGGGGACGAACGTGATGTCGCTGCGTTCGTAGTGGGCCTGGTCGAGCTCGCCGGTTGTGAGGTCGACGGACGGGAGGGGGGAGATCATTGTGGCGATGGGTTTGACGACGGCGCGGATGATGAGCGGCTCGCCGGTGGTCATTCCGCCTTCGAGTCCGCCGGCGTTGTTGGTGCGGCGGGGCCAGGGCCGGGTCCACCCGCCATTGCTGTTCCGCTCCCATTCGTCGACGGGCTTGATGACATCGTGGACTTTCGAGCCTCGGAGGTCGGCAAGTTCGAACCCTTTGCCGATCTCGACGCCTTTGACGGCGTTGACGCTGCCGACGGAGGCCATCAGCCGCGTGCTGAGCTTCGTGTCCCACTGGATGTGGGAGCCGAGGCCTATGGGGAGGCCTGTGGCGATGACTTCGACGACGCCGCCGAGGCTATCGCCGGCGGCTTTAGCGGCGTCGATCTCGGCGGTCATTCGGGCGCTTGCGTCGGGGTCGGCGCACCGGACGGGGGAGGATTCGACGGCGTCCCAGTCGATGGGTTCGGGAGGGCAGGCCTGCACGCCGCCGATGTTGGTTACGTGGCTGTGGACCTCGACGCCGAATTCGGAGAGGAATGCGCGGCAGACGGCGCCGACTGCGACGCGAGCGGCGGATTCGCGGGCGGAGGAGCGTTCGAGGATGTTCCGGGCGTCGTGCTGGAGGTATTTGCTGATGCCGGGGGTGTCGGCGTGGCCGGGACGCAGGCGGTGGATAGGGGTTACGTCGCCGTCGACGGGGATTTTCGCCATTGTGTGCGTCCACGGTTTGCCGTCCGGACCGTTGCCGGTGGAGTGGTCGCGGTTCTCGATGAGCATCGCGATGGGGGCGCCGGTGGCGACGCCGTGGCGCACTCCGGATTGGAGGACGGCGTAGTCGGTTTCGATCTGCATCCGGGCGCCGCGTCCGTAGCCCATCTGCCGGCGGGCGAGGTCTTCGCGAATCTTCGTTTCGGTTACGGGTATGCCGGCAGGCAGCCCTTCGAGCAGGGCGACGAGCGCCGGGCCATGCGACTCGCCGGCGGTGAGGAATCGGACCACGGCGGACCTCCCCTGAATCGTTCCGCATCATTCTACCGGAGCGGCGGAGGGAGCGCGCGGGCTATTCGGTTGTCTGCCCGGGGGAGGGGCGATCGTCCAGGGGGCGGGACGTGGTATGCTGCGCGCATCCGAGGCTCCAGTACCGATTCAGGGAGGGCGAGATGCTTTCGGCAAGCGACAACGAGATTCTCACAAGAGTGGGCCGTGGAACGGTGATGGGGGAGCTGATGCGGCGCTACTGGATTCCCGCTGTGCTCTCGCGCGAGGTTGAGCGCGACGGCGTGCCGCATCGCACGCGGTTGCTGGGCGAGGATCTCATCGTGCTGCGACTGACGAGCGGGAAGGTCGCGGCTATGTCTCCGGCGTGTCCGCACCGGGGGGCGTCGCTCTTCTTCGGGCGGAACGAGGAGGAGGGGATTCGGTGCGGGTATCACGGGTGGAAGTTTGATGAGACGGGGGCGTGCGTCGATATGCCGAGCGAGCCGCCGGAGAGCAATCTCCGCGCCAAGGTGAAGCACGCGGCGTACCGTGTTCGGGAGCGGAACGGCGTTGTCTGGATCTACATGGGGCCTTGGCACGACGATCCGCCTCCGCTGCCCGATCTCGAGTGGAATATGGTTCCGGAGTCGCACGTTTATCTGACGAAGCGGGTTGCGCAGAACAACTTCTTCCAGACTCTGGAGGGAGAGATCGACTCCAGCCATAGCGGTTTCCTGCACTCGACGTTCAAGGATCCGTACCGGATGATGACGAAGCAGGAGCAAGGGATGGTGTACAAGATGCGGGATCGCCATCCGCGGTTCGAGGTTCTCGACACGGACTACGGAGCGCTTATCGGCGCCCGCCGCAACGCGGAGGAGGGCGCCTACTACTGGCGCATCACGCAGTTTATGTTTCCGTTCCACACTATGATTCCGCCTTACGGGAACGATCCGCTGCTGAGCGGGCACGCCTACATTCCGATGGACGATGTAAATGTGCTCGCTGTTTGCTTCACGTACAACCCTGTGAGGCCGCTGGCGGAAGAGGAGCTGGACAATCTGAAGTTCGGGCGCGACGGACAGCAGGGGCTTCACCCCACGGTGGACGCGTTCCTTCCGCCCATCCCGAACCGTCCGGAGGGGGCGTGGTGGCCCAAGCACCACATCGACAACGATTTCAACGTTGATTGGGAGCGCCAGAAGACGCTCCAGTTCTCGGGGCTGCCCGGGACGTGGACTCAGGACTCGGGGATGCAGGAGACGATGGGGAGGATCGCCAATCGTTCGGGGGAGCGTCTCGGGGTGAGCGACACCGGCATCATCCGCACACGGCGGGCGCTGTTGAGAGCCGCCAAGATGCTTGACGAGTACGGCGTCGAGCCTGTGTCGGCGTCCGACCCGACGGTGTACAGCCTGCGTTCGGCGGCGGTCGTGCTGCCGCGGGACGGGGACTGGGTGAAGCAATCCGCGCAGTATCGGGAGGCTACGCCGGGAGCGCACTACGCGGCCGTTTAGCGGGGCGCTGTTTCGGGCGGCGCCGGGAGCGATTACGGCGGACTAGACCGGGGCGATGGGTTCGTCGGCGTCATCGTCGGCGGGTTTCGCGGGCTGCACGATGTAGCCTTCGCGGACGACTCCGGCGGCATGGTCGAGCTCGGGGGCGCGTCCCATCATCGCGACTTCGCCTCGCCAGAACTTGTACGCCGTCCACGCGGCGATTGCGGCGTCGAGCTGGTCGTGCGTCGGGAGGGAGTCCGGGGCGCCGGCGGCGGGCAGTCTGACGCCGATGTCGGCGAGAAGTTGGGCGCGCGCCTCGCGCCCTGCGCGCGTGGTTTTCGCGGGAAGCGGGTCGGTCGCGAGCAGTTTCCAGGCTGCGCCGGGGAACACTTCCAGGAGCGTTGCGTCTGACGGGGGCATTCCGTCGTAGCCGAGCAATCTGAACCGGCTGCCGCTCGTAGCAAGCTTGTGGAACAGGCGCACTGATCCCCGGATGAAGCCTGCGAACGGAGCGCCCTCTTCCGGCAGGGCGTAGGGCGAATGTCCAGGGGCGTTGACAAGGCGCTCGGCCTCGCGCATCGTCGCGCCGGGGTCGCCCGCGAGCCCCTGCGGGCCGTCGACGGCCAAGATGAACGACCGGCCAAGGGCGGGTTTGGGGATGATGCCGGCGCCGTCTTCGCGGTAGCTCCACTGTCCGAACTCGCATGCGAGTTCGGCGTTGAGGATGGCGTAGTCGCAGGGGCGAGGGGAGTTTACGGTTGGGTCGGCGAGGTCGAGGCCGATGAAGACGCGTCCGCCGCCGACGCCGCGCTCTCCGCCTCCGCGTCGCTGGGAGCGCCGTCGGCGCCATTTCGCGACGTATCGAGCGGTGGTGGAGACGGCGATGATGGAGGCTCCCGCCGCGCCGTAGAACCGAGGGTTGTTGAGCGACGCCATTGGCTAGAGTCTAGCAGGCTTCCTGGCGCTCTTAGGGGGAAGAGGACTGCTTTCCCGTGGTTACGGCGCTCAGGGAGCGTTTTCCCTGAGCGCGCCTCAATCGCTCTTTCCCCGGCGGCTGTCGAGCCAGGTTTGGAGGATTACGGCGGCGGCGGCGGCGTCCGAGGCGCCTTTGGGGAGGCGACGCCCTGCCCTGCTGCGGCTGCTCCGGTCGTTCGGTCGGCGCATGCTGCGCTCGGCTTGCGCGGTGGAGAGGCGCTCGTCGATAGTTTCGATCGGGAGCGCCGTGGCCTCGCGCAGCAGCGCGACGAAGCGCTCAACCGCTTCGGCTTGCGCGCCCGCTCGCCCCGACAGGAGATACGGAATCCCAACGACGATGATGTCCGCGGAGCGCGACTGCGCCTCAGCCGCGGCCTGCGCCGCTGCGGAGGAGTCCGCGGGGCCGTCGATGACGCCAACGGGAACTGCGATGCCGGTTTGGGTGTCGCCCGCCGCGACGCCGCTGCGGCGAGCGCCAACGTCGAGGCCGAGAGCGCGCATCAGTCGCTCTCCCTACCTGCTCGTCTTGGGGAGTTGCGATTGAGGCCGAGCGCGCGCATCAGGTGGCTTGTCGCTCTACGATGGCGGCTACGCTGGCAAGGGCGTCGTCGAGCTTGGAAGCGTCCTTGCCTCCGGCCTGCGCTAGCCGGGGTTGCCCGCCTCCGCCGCCGTCCATCCGCCTGGCGGCTTCCCGCACTATGGCTCCCGCGTCGAGGCCTCGGTCGACGAGGTCTTGCGTAACCATTGCGATGATTGCAGGCCGTCCATTGAGCACGCTTCCTAACGCCACGACTGCCGAGCCTAGCTTGTCGCGCAGCCAGTCGCCTAGCGCTCTGAGTCCTTCGGGGCTGGCGGCGCTGCTCCGGGCCGCGAGGACGGTTACGCCGGCGACGGTTCGGGCCTGGGCGAGGAGCTCTTCCGCTTCCGCGCGCGACGTTTCGCGCCGGCCTCCCTGGACAGCGCGCTTCGCTTCTTCGACCTGCGCGAGGAGGGCGTCGACGCGCTGGGGGAGGTTGGGAGAAGCGACGCGGAGTTTGGCGGCGGCCTCATCCAGGACGCTCAGCCGCTGGGTGATCCACTCGTCGCTTCCGCGTCCTGTTACTGCCTCGATGCGCCGAACGCCGGCGCCGACGCTGCTCTCGGCGACGATGCGGAAGTCGCCGATCTGGCCGGTGCGGTCGAGGTGTGTTCCGCCGCAGACTTCGAAGCTTATGGGAGCGTCTTCGCCTATCTGTACGGTGCGGACGCGATCGCCGTAGCGTTCGCCGAAGAAGGCGAGGGCTCCGGTCGCGGTGGCGTCTCTGTAGGTCGTTTCGTTCTTCAGGAGCGGGAGGTCGCTGCGGATCGCCTCGTTGATGCGGCGTTCGATCTCGCGGAGCTCGCCGCGCTCGACAGCGGCGACGTGCGTGAAATCGAACCGCAGACGCTCAGGGGCGACGAGGGAGCCGGCTTGCCGCACGTGCGAGCCGAGCGCGTCGCGGAGGACAGCGTGGAGCAGGTGCGTGGCGGTGTGGTTGCGGGCTATGTCGAGCCGGCGATCGCGGTCGATCTCGGCGCGGACGGCGTCGCCGACGGCGATGGATCCGGAGTCGATCGTTGCGGTATGGACGATGAGGTCGGCCAGGGGTTTCTGCGCGTCGCAGACGCTGGCGGCGCCGCCCACCGAGACGATGCTGCCGGTGTCGCCGACCTGTCCGCCGCCCTCGGGGTAGAACGGTGTTTCGCGCAGGACAATCTCTACGGCGTCGCCCGCTGCGGCGGCTGGCACTGAATCGCCGTTCTTGAAGATGCCGACGACGACGGCGCTGGCCTCGGCGCTGTCGTAGCCGAGGAAGGGGGTTTCGCGGACGCCGAGAGATTCGTAGACGCGGAGGGCGTCGCGTCCGCCGCCGAAGTGGGCGGCAGTGCGGCCTCGCTCACGCTGCGCCTCCATCTCGCGGTCGAAGCCGTCGCGTGTTTCTTCTGTAACCTCCAGGTCATAATCGGGAGCCACTTCCATTGTTAGCTCTGCGGGAAAACCGTAGGTGTCCGCTAGGACGAAGACCTCGCGCCCCGTTAGCTGCATAGCTCGGTCGCGGGCTTCACGAAAGCGCTCTGTGTCCGCAGCCCACCACGCGTCGCCCTTGCCCAGAATCTCCTCGAAGTGGTCGACAACGCTCCGCTTCAAAGCTCGCGGAGCATCCGCCGATAGCAGTGTCGAGTCATGCATAGCCTCAAGCGGGACGCCGATGGCATTGGCGCTCTTGCCAGGGTCCTCCACTGTGCTCTTGAAGGTGTTTTTCAAGGAGCGCCTGAACGCAGAGATTCCCTCCAAGTACTCCCAAGCCTCGCTGAGCGTGCGAAGAAACCGCTCTTCCTCTTGCCCCGCAAGCTGCATCACCAGCGCCCCATGCTCCAACAACTCAGGGTATTGGCCGGACATCCTTTCGATTACTGCTTGAGCTGTCTTCGCCATGTAGCGCTCTGCAGGGTTCTTGAGGCGAGTCCTGGCGAAGTAGACTGCGCGGCGGATGACTCGGCGCAGCACGTAGCCTCGCCCTTCATTCGACGGGGTTACGCCATCAGCGATAAGGAAAGCCGCCGCGCGCGCGTGCTCCGTAACGATACGGATGGCCGAATCCACATCCGGGTCGTCGCCGTAGTTCTTCTTCGAAATCGCTTCGACGCGTTTGCGGACGGGCTCGAGCAGGTCTGTCTCGTAGGCTGAGGGAACGCCTTGCATAATGGCGGTGATGCGTTCGAGGCCCATTCCGGTGTCGATGCCGGGGGCGGGGAGGTTCGTGCGCGAGCCATCCTGCGCCTGGTGGAACTGGGGGAAGACGAGGTTCCAGATCTCGACGTAGCGGTTGGTGTCGTCGCCGGGTTTGGCGGCTGGGTCGAGGCTGGCGCCGAGGTCGTAGTGCAGCTCGCTCGACGGGCCGCATGCGCCTTCGTCGCCGGCAGGGCCCCAGAAGTTGTCTTTGTCGCCAAGCGCGATGATTCGGTGGTCCGGCACGGAGCTTTCTTCGATCCAGATGCGGCGCGCTTCGTCGTCGCTGTGGTGCACGGTTGCCCAGATGCGTTCAGGGGCGAGCTTGAGGATGTCGGTTACGAACTCCCAGGCCCACTTAATGGCATCGCGCTTGAAGTAGTCGCCGATGCTGAAGTTGCCGAGCATCTCGAACATCGTGTGGTGGGTCGCGTCGCCCACGATGTCGATGTCGGTGGCGCGGAAGCACTTCTGGCAGGAGGTCATCCGGCGGCTTGGAGGCTCCTCGTCGCCGGCGTAGTAGGGCTTGAAGGGGGCCATTCCGGCGGACGTGAGCAGGAGGGTGGGGTCGCCGGCGGGAACGAGCGACGCGCTGGGCATAACGAGGTGGTTCTTCGCGGCGAAGAAGTCCAGGTACGCCTTGCGGATGTCGTCGCCTTTGGTTGGGAGAGCGTCGTTGGACAAGGCAGTCCTCGCTGACGCCTGGCCTTGAGGGCAGGCGGGGCGGCGTTAGAGTTGGGGGCAGCAGGGAACGAGCCGCGAGCGCGCCGCGGTCTGCGAGCAGGATACGAACGCGCTCTCGGGAGTGTCAACGGCGGCGGGGGCGGGCTCCGGCTCCCGCTGGGCGGTTCCGAGCGTGCGGCGCGCAAGTCGGGCGGTCGTTGACGCTCCCTTAGCCCTATGGTAGTGTCGCGCTATCCTCAGGGCGTTCCTGCGCCTGGCGGTTCTATGGCGCGCTTGACCTTCCGACAGAGGATCTCTTCTCCTAGCAGTGGAACTGCAATTACAGACGCGGGCTGTGCGCTCGCGGCGTAGCGCGCGGAGGTAGGGCGCGTGGTCGGCGCGTCGGAGGCCAGCCAGCGCCGCAACGCTCTCCGAGCGGTTGCGGACGAGCTCCTCAAGGGGCGCCGCCTGATACTGGCGTCCAATCGCGGGCCGATGGAGCATCACGTCTCGCCCAGCGGGGAGCTCCAGCCGCGCCGGGGGAGCGGGGGCGTCGTCACCGCGCTGAGCGGTCTCACCCGGTATGTGGACTTCACGTGGATAGCCTCCGCGATGGGCGAGGGCGACCGGCGCGCAGCGGCGGCGAGCGGCGGGAGGGCTATGCCGTCGCCGCTGCCCGGGCAGAAGGTTTCGGTGCGGTTCATCACTACGCCACGGCGGGCGTACCACAAGTACTACAACATTATCTGCAACCCTCTTTTGTGGTTCATTCAGCACTATATGTGGAGCTCGCCGTACACTCCGCGCATCGACGAAACCGTCTACGACGCTTGGGAGAACGGTTACGTGTACGTGAACCAGCAGTTCGCCGACGCTATCGTCGACGAGGCGGCGCAGTCGCCCCTTCGTCCGCTCGTGATGGTTCACGACTATCAGCTGTATCTCGTTCCAAAGATGGTTCGGGAGCGGCTGCCCAACGCGCGGATTCATCAGTTCGTGCACATTCCGTGGGCGACGTCGAGCTACTGGGAGCTCCTTCCGGCGATGATCCGCACGGCCATCTGCGAGAGCCTGTGCAGCGCCGATATCGTGGGGTTTCAGACGAGCCGGGATGTGCGCGCGTTCCTTGGGAGCTGCGATTCGTTCATCGACGACGCGCAGGTGAACTATCAGGAGCGGATGGTTTCGCTGAACGGCCGCGTTACTTACGCGCGTTCGTACCCGATCTCTATCGAGGTGGACGAGGTGCGGCAGATCGCCGCCTCTCCGCGCGCGGCGGAGTACGAGGAGCGCCTGAAGCCGCTGCTCGGAAAGCAGACTATCGTCCGAGTCGACCGGGCCGAGCCAAGCAAGAATATCGTGCGGGGGTTCAGCGCGTACGAGACGCTGCTCGACCGCTATCCGGAGCTGCGCGGAGAGGTGCGTTTCCTTGCGTTTCTTGTGCCGTCGCGCACGCATATCCGGCAGTATCAGCGCTACCTCGAGGAGGTCGACGCGGCCATCAAGCGCGTGAACGACCGCTTCGGAACTGACGATTGGACGCCGATTGAGGTGTTCTACGAGAACAATTACGTTCAGGCTATCGCCGCTATGCGGAGCTACGATGTGCTGCTGGTGAACGCGGTAATCGACGGGATGAACCTTGTGGCGAAAGAGGGCCCTGTCGTCAATCAGCGCAACGGGGCGCTTGTGCTGTCCGAGGCTGCCGGCGCCTACGAGCAGCTGAAGATAGGCGCTCTTCCCGTCGCCCCCGCCGACATCGAGGGGGCCACGCGCGCGCTCTACGAGGCGCTCACGATGCCTCCCGCCGAGCGGCGGCGGCGCGCCGCGCTCCTGACGGAGTCGATCGAGCGCGAGAACATCACGGAGTGGATCCGGCGTCAGCTGCAGGACATCGCGGCGCTTGATGGTTAGGGGTTGTGGGGAACAGTTGTTTAGGAGCAGGCAACAATGACCACGCAGCTATCTGCTGAAGTTCGCGTCGCCGCATTCATTGACGTGGACAACCTGGTGATATGCGCGCAAAATTCCGGCTTACCTTTCAACCTCAAGCTCATCTTGCAGCGTGTGCGCCAGGAAGGTCTCCTGATGTCGGCTCGAGCGTATGCCGACTGGACTAGCAACACTCTAAGGCCATTCATTGCCGATTTTCGCTCGCTTGCCGTCGAATTGATTGAACTTTCAACGATGATCTCTGCTAGCGAACACAAGAATACGGCCGATATGCAGCTTGCAGTCGACGCGCTAGAGATGGCGCTGTCGCCCTACAAACCTGTAGTAATCGTAATTGTTGGCGGCGACCGTGATTATGTCCCGCTTGTGCAAAAGCTGAAGCGGTACGGCGTTCGCGTCGTGGGCATCGGAGTCCGGGTTGGAGTTTCTCGCATACTCGCGCAAGCTTGCGATAGTTTTGTCTTCTATGACGATTTGTTGCCGCCAGATGAAGAAGACCTCGCGCCGCCAGCCGAGCCGGACCAGAGCAGCGCCTTCACGCTCATGCGAACGGCTATCGACGCTCTCGACTCCAGCGGCAAACCGGCTACTGGCGCCGCTGTCAAACAGATGATGCAGCAGCTCGACCCGACTTTCGATTTAGCCCGCTACAAGAGCCTTAAAGAACTGGCAACGGAGGCTCAGAGACTCGGTTTCGTCAAGGTTCACGCGCAGCCTGGCACCGATATGCTCCTAAGCGCCGGCGTCCAGAGGCCAGTCTCAAAGGGCCGTACTCGAACTGAGCGGGACTATGACTTTTCTTCGGCAGGCGCAGCCGCCGCAAGCTACCGCGCGATTCTCCAAGAGGCGCGAATCCCACTTTTATCTCGGGCTGTTCGAAATAGACTGATTGAGATGCTTGAGGCCGAAATAGCGGCATCGGACGATAGAGCGCTCTCTATGGACCAGATGAGGGACTTGGCGACGCAAGACGGCCATGCATTCCTGGCAGTGCAGAAGTTCCTTTATACGATGAATCTAGGAGAGTGCTTCCTGCCTTCCGGCGAGCGGCGCCCCCGTACTTTGGGCATACCGGGAGAAACCCATATACCAGTCTCGCTAGTTGGCGCAGTCAGCAGTATCGAACCGGCAATCCATCAGCGGTACATCCGAGTATTGGACAAGAAAGCTAGGTTAAATCCGGACGGCGTTTACGAACTGCTCTACGACGACTCGTTGCCCGTTAACGAATCAGAGCGCGAAGAGATTCTGAATCTGGTGACGGAGTGGTGCGATCAGATGCAGCCCCCTCCTCTTTTGTGTTGGCGCTGCGCGACGCAAGTCGCAGGACGCGTTTGTAGCCGCTTGCGAGTGAATCGCCGCGCAGGTCATCGCGTGGTCGTCGATGTGGCGCAAAGAGGCGAGCCCCCACGACCCCCCAACGACCCCTACAGGGCGGCGGCGAGCCAGTGGAGGAGCTGACGCACGCCGCTTGGACCATCCACGGCGTAGTCCGCCACGTCTGTCAGGGCTGGCGGGGCGTCGGCGGCGAGGACGGCGACGCTTGCTCCGCGCACATCGCCGGCGGTTCGCATCTCGGCGATGGCGCGAAAGGCGTCGACATCTGTTAGGTCGTCGCCGATGGCCATCGCGGCGACGATGCCTTTTCTGCGGATGTAGGAGCGCACGGCCTGGCCCTTCGAGAGGGCGACCGGCGGGCGAACTTCAACCAGCATCTTGCCGTCACGCACGCGCATACCGCTCGCCGCTCTGGCGGTGAAATCCAGGATCCGGCGGCGAGCGGCGGCCGGGTCGAGGGCGCGCCGGTAGTGGATGGAGAGCGTAGGGCCTTTGTCTTCGACGAGGACTCCCTCCAGTGCCGCTTCTCTGTGCGCCCTGCGGGCAATCTCGCGGATGCGGGGCGCGTATGGGAGCGCCGCCGGCTCGATCCAGCGGACGCTATCCTCGAGCCATTCAGTCCCGTGATTCCCCGAGTATGCGATGTTGTCGAGGGCAACCATATCCCGGGCCTGCTCGACTGCGCGTCCGGTGATGGCGACGACCGCGATCTTGCCGGCGAGGCGGGCGAGCGCGTCGCGCGTGTCTTCGGGGACGGCGGCCCTGGCGGGGTCGTCGTGGATCGGCGCAAGTGTGCCGTCGATGTCGGTGAAGAGTCCCGCCGGGCTGCGCCGCATCAGGTCGAGGGCTTGCTGCGGGTTGCGGAGGATGTCTGGCGGACGGCTCACGGGACGGCCTGGGAGGCGGCAGGATTTGGCGGGGGCTGTCCAGCCGGGTAGACGAGCTTCCGCACAGGGTAGTTGATCTCGATGCCCTCTTCCCTGAAGCGAGCGTGCAGCCTCTTGATGAGGTCGTTCGTGACGATGAACGAGCCGATGCGGTCGGTGGCCTGGAGGAAGACCCAGAATTCTACGTTCGAGTCGCCGAAGCGCTCGAAGCCGAACCAGGGCTCCTCGTCTTTCACGGAGGCGTCATTCGCGGCGATCGTTTCGCGGCAAACATCGAGAGCGGTTCTGTTGACGCGATCGAGGTCGCTTTCGTAGCTCACGCCGCAGGTGATAAGGATGTTCATTCTGGGGTCTGGGCCGCTGTAGTTGGTGATGATGGAGTTCGCCATTACAGAGTTGGGGATGATGACGTAGTTGTTGAGCCAGGTGCGCACTTTCGTGCTCCGCCAGCCGATGTTGACTACGTAGCCGGCCGGGCCGCCCTGCAGCTCGATGTAGTCGCCCTCTTCGATTGCGCCCTCGGTGAGGACGTACGCGCCGGCGAAGATGTTGGCGAGCGTCGGCTGCAGCCCAAGCGCGACGGCCACTCCGGTGATGCCGAGGCCGCCGAGCAGCGGGCTGATGCTGACGCCCGCCGCCTCGAGGAGGATGAGGATTGTGATTCCGACGACGATGGCGGTGAGGAATCGCCCGAGGAACCGCAGGATGATGTCGTCCAGGTCGGAGCTGGTTCTGGCGGCGACGGATGTGGTGTACCAGTTGAGCAGCTGCGCGGCTATGCGGTTCACGCTCCACGCGCCCAGCACGATGAGCCCGATTGAGCCTACTCGCGAGATCAGGTCGCGCCACTGTTCGAGGTCTGGCCAGATGAGCAGCGCGAAGAAGAGGCCGATGTAGACGATGATGATTCCGCCGACCGTGGACTGCGATCTGACGATTGCGCTGGCCAGCGTTGTGGAGGAGCGGGAGCGCACTCTGCGCTGGAGGAGTTTGATTACTCCGAGGTAGATGACGGCTGCGATGAGCGAGAGGCCGAATATGGCCGCCGCGGTGACGTGCTGGGCGTTGAGGTCGCCAAAGACAGCATCAAGAGACACAGGCGCCGCCTGGTGAAGGGAGTGGCTGCTTAAATGTAGCGCGCCGCGCCCTCCAATGGGAGCAGCCAAGCGTGCGCAAGGGAGCGGAATCCCTGCCCTGCGCCGGAGCGCGGCGTCCGCCCCTAAGGAGGGAGGGCGGGAATCGAGGCTCCCGCTTCGCGGGAACGGCAGAGGAGGCGCTTCGGGGGCAACCCGGCTCCTTGCGGCAGGCGCCGCCCCTGTAGTAGCGTTACACGCAGTCGGTTCAAGTTCTCCAATGGGAGCACGGGTTCTGTATGTCTGTCGCAAGCTCTGCGCCGGCGAACGCCCGCATCGTCTACAACATCCTCATTGCTCTGGCGGTTATCTCTGTGGTTGTTACGTGTGTGGTTATAGGCGTCATCTCTTACGAGTACGTAACTCGCGAGGAGCTGCGCAATCCGCCCGAAGAGGAAGCTGGCGGAGGGCATTCGGAGCTTCCCGCGACGCTTGCTCTGTTGCGGGACGGAGCAGTGGCTGACGGCGGGCAGGAGTAGCCCCGCGCGGTTCTTCTGAACGGCCACCCCTCCCGCGGGATTCATGACAGCGAGCGCCGCGAAACTCGGGCTGGGGAGTGAAGCCGCAGGCGCCTGCGCTTGAATCGAACGGAGCGCGGATGAACGTTCTCGTTATGGGAGCAGGAGGCGTCGGAGGCTACTTCGGGGCTCTCCTCGCCCGCGCCGGCCATCCGCTCGCCATCGTCGCCCGCGGGGCTCACCTCGGCGCCATCCGCGCCAATGGCCTCCGCGTCGAGAGCTCCATTGAGCCTGCTTTCACTGTTTCCGCCGAGGCTCATCCCTGCCCTCCCCCGGACGATCAGGCTGATCTGATCCTCTTCACAGTGAAGTCCTACGACATTGCCGAGGCCATCGAGCGCGTCCGCTCCACCGTCGGACCGGGAACCGCCATTCTCACGCTGCTGAACGGCGTGGCCTCGGGCGACGCGCTCGCAGCGGCGTTCGGACGCGAGCGCGTCCTCGACGGGGTTGTGTACATCGAGAGCCACGCGGCGGCGCCAGGGGTCATCGCGCAGGTCGGCGGGCCTCGCAAGGTTGTGTTCGGACATCGCGCGGGGAACGGCGAGCGGGAGCTGCGCCTGCTCGCCGCATTCGAGGGCGCCGGGTGGAATGTCGAGCTGGCGGAGGAGATTCTCGTTCCTCTCTGGGAGAAGCTCTTGTTCATCGGGCCGTTCGCCGCCATCAACACCGTTACGGGACTCCGCGGCGACCAGCTAGGGGCGAGCGCGGAGTGCGCGGCGCTGGCGCATTCGATGATGAGCGAGTACGCGGCTGTCGCTCGAGCGGAGGGCGCCGATCTGCCGCCCGGCGCCGTCGAGGCGGCGCTCGGACGCTTCCGCGGGTTCGCCGGCCTCAGCTCGATGTTGCGCGACCGCATCGCGGGAAAGCGTCTGGAGCGGGATGCGCTTGTCTCCGATGTCGCCAGGCGCGGGAAGGCGCGAGGCATTCCTATGCCTGCGACCGACGCGATCGACGCTCTGCTCGCGCCGATGGCGGACGGCGGGGCGGGACAGTTGGGATAGGGCGCCCCAGATGGCCGGCGCCTATAATCTGGGGCGTATGAGCGAGCCTCCCTTCAGGCTGGACGGCAAGACCGCGGTGGTTACCGGCGGGAGCCAGGGCATCGGCAGGGCGGCGTGCCTTGCGCTCGCTCGCGCAGGAGCCTCGGTGGCCGTAACGAACATCCCGCAGAAGCGTGGCGACGTTGATCTGCTGGTTGCGCAGATCGAGGGAGAAGGCGGCGTGGCGCGAGGCTACGATCTGGATGTTGCGCAGACGGATGCGCTCGGGTCTGCTATGGATGCGATCGTGGAGGATATGGGGAGCCTTGACGTTCTGGTCAACAACGCGGGCATTCGCGCCGGGGCTCCGGCGCTGGAGGTTACCGAGCAGCTCTGGGACGCCGTCCACGCTGTGAATCTGAAGGGGACGTTCTTCGCGGCGCAGGCGGCGGCGCGCCATATGCTCGCCGGGGGCTACGGGCGGATCATCAACGTAGCGTCGCAGCTGGCCGTCACGGCGACGGTCAACCGCTCGGTCTACATCTCTACGAAGGGGGCTGTCGCGGCGCTGACCCGCGCGCTAGCGCTCGAATGGGCGGATCGCGGCGTAACGGTCAACGCGGTAGGGCCCGGGCCGACGGACACGCCGATGACGCAAGAGGGCGATCCGAACCGCGACATCGGGGCGTTCCTCCGGCGCTCGCCTCTCGGCAGGCGCCTTGAACCGGAGGAGATCGCAGGAGCGGTCGTTTTCCTGTCGAGCGCGGAGGCTGGAGCCGTCAACGGCCATCTCCTGCTTGTCGACGCGGGATGGAGCGTCAGTTAGCTCTCCGCAGCGGGATGCGGAAGATGCCGGTTCCGGGGTTGAGTGCCGCCCAGGCGAACCAGTAGCTGTTGACGTGCGGCGCCGGCCGCAGCCTCTGTCCCTCCAGCGGGCCGCTCATCGCCCTGCCCGTCAGGTCCCACGCCGAGCCGGTTTGGGCGTCCACGAACAGGCCGCTCTGAGCAGTGAATGTGAGAGCCTCGCCGTCGATCGTGGTTTCAAACGCGGCGGCGGCTCCCACATCTCTCCCCCTGGCAACGTTGATGTGGCTGAGGGCCGACGCCGTCCCTCTCAGCCAGAAGACGACGATGGGCTCGCCGTCAAGCTCGAGATGCGCGGCAGGCTGGAGAGCGAGGTCGGAGAAGGGAACGGCGAGCGGCTCTCCGCCGGCTCCCCCGTCGCGAAAGCCGAGCACGCGCTCGTGAGTCGGCAGGCGAGAGTCGAGTTCGGCGCCGCGCAGCGCCGCTGGCGGATTGAAGTCGACGTCGAAGTAGGGATTGAAGTCGTAATCGGCGGCGAAGCCCGCATTGATGGAGAGCGCTGAACCACTCGGATATGCGCTCTTGAAGGTCGCCCACGACAGGAGCTGGGCGGGCAGCGGCGTTAGCCGGAACCCTGCAAGCTCGCCTGCGACAGCCTCTCCCGTTCCTTGCTGCCACCAGCTTTCGGTTGCCTCGTCGTACATAATCAGGTTGTTGAACCGCTGGGCGCCGGCGGACTGGAATACCGGAGCGGCTACGCCAACGCGCCGCTCGAACGCCAGCGGCGTGTTTGTTAGCGGCGAGTACGTGACGAGCGCGGGCGCGCCGCCCAGTTCGTCGTTCACGACCGGATTCCACAAGAGAAAGCGGAGCGGGTACGCCCGCGCCTCGCCTCCGGCCTCGACGGCGAGCGCCGGCTCCGCATCGCCCATCCACAGATCCGCCTCCGCGATGGAGTCGTAGGCGCCTGTCCCGCCGAGGTTGAGGGCGGAGCCGGCTCCGCGTCCCGTTCCGGCTACGCGCAGCTGCGCCGGGTCGATCGTCATACGTGTGAAGTTGGTTTTCCATACATCGGCGGCGACGCCCGCGGCGGCGAGGAATTCCGCAATCGCGGGAGCGGAGACGCCTCGCACGACCGGAACGCCGTCGCGCTGGGGCGCAGGCAGCCGCCACCAGACAGCGCCCTCCGTTCGGTCGAGCGATCCTCGAGGCGTCCACGCGATCCGCGGGGCGGGGTCGTCGACGGCGACGAGGGCGGCTCCGCGCGTTAGCTGACAGGTTACGCCGGTCGCCTCAGCGCCGGGGCAGACGCTGGTCGATGCGGCGATAGGGCGATCGAGGAGCCATCCGTCGAACGTCGCGGACTGGAATACGAGGGGGGCGCCGAGCTGGGCTCCGTCCCGCGACTCCACGCGCGCCTCGAACGGGACGCGCTCGAATCCGTCGGGCGCGAACGGAGCGCTGCTGCGGCGCCCGATCCTAAGCGTGATCGACAGCGATTTTCCATCCGGAGTAGTAGCGTCGGCGGACGCCCCTCCCTCGAGCGGGTTGGCGAACGCGCCCGGGCTGCTCCGCTCCTGCGGCGGCTCGCCTGCGCAGTCCGGCGGGGGGAGCGAGTCCGCTTGCGAAAGAGAGCCGCGCTCCCGTCCCAGACCGGGAGCCACGGACGCGGGGTCGAGCCACCAGGCGCCGTCGGCGGTTCTCCATCTGTCGCGGCGCGCCACCGGCGGCGCGATGTCGCGCCCGAACGCTCTCGCGCGTCGCATTGCGCTCGCCTCGCCCGGCCCGATCTCGATGGCGGCAAGCTCCCATTCGATGCGCGGGAGTTCGACGAGCTGAGCGTAGAGGGAATGCTCCGCGGCCAGGGCTGCCTCCGCCTCGAGCGCGGCGCGTCGAATATCCAGCGCCGCATACGCCGCGAACGTTCCGGGTTCGCACGGATCGCCAACCTCGCCGCCGCCCGGCGCCAGCGACCTCCCCAGCGCCGCCCAGTCCTGGCGGGAGAGATCCGCGTATGCGATGCGGGCGAACTCCTTCAGGTCGCCGGCTGAGGTGAACGTTTGGGGGGATGGCGCGCGCGGAGGGAACGACGACGGGATGCGCTCCGCGCGCCCCGGGTCGCCGACGAGCGCGCCGGCTGCGGCTATGGCTCCGAGCAAGGCGGCGGTGAGCAGGAGAGGGATGAGCGCGCGCGGGCGCGGCGTCATTACGCCTCGGTTCTGCCGCGCGCGACGCAACGAGGCCGTCCGCGCCTCAGCGCAGGGCGGCCTGCAACTCGGACACGAGGGCGGGGACGATCTCCTCCCAGTCTCCTACGATGCCGATGTCGCACTGGCCGCGGAAGAAGGAGGCGCGGCGGTTGTTGTTGACGGCAACCACCGCGCCGCTCCGCCGGATGCCAACGGTGTGGTTGAAATCGCCTCGCACGCCAACGGCGATGTAGAGCGCCGGGGCGATGGAGCGTCCTGTCAGGCCGACCTGGCGCTGGCGGGGCATCCATCCGGCCTCTACGACATCGCGCGTGCAGACGTACTCGGCGCCGAGCAGGTCGCGGAGCGGGTCCAGACGGGCGATCCGCTCCGGGGCTCCGATTCCCATGCCGACGCAGATGACCGCCGGCGCCTTGTCGAGCCTTGCAGCGTCGTCGTCGGGCGAGGCGCGAAACTCCACCGAGAGCGGGGCGTCAGCGTCTGGCGGGGTTGCGGGGAAGTGGACGATCTCGGTCTGGCGCGCGTGGTTCGGTTCGAGCGGGTCGAAGACGCCTGGGCGCACTGTCGCCATGTTCGGGAGCGTTCGCGAGTATATCGGCGCGACGATGGCGCCCCCGAACGCCGGCTTGAGCTGGGCCAGCCTCCCCTGCGCATCGACTTCCAAGCCGATGCAGTCGCCGGTAAGTCCCAGGCTGAGGCGCGCTGCTGTCCGCGCGGCGATATCGCGGCCGTTCGGGGTTGAGGGCGCCAGCACGGCGAAGGGGGCGCGCGCGTCGATGGCGCCCGCGAGCGTCGACGCGTAGGCGCCGGTTGAGCGCCGGGAAAGCCGCGGATCGAGCGCCAGCATCACCCGGTCGGCGCCGGCCTGGGCGAGGGAGCCGGCGTGGGCGGCGGCCTCCGGGCCGCCGATCACGAGCGCGACGACGGGGCCGCCGACGGCGTCGGCGATGGGCTGCGCGGCGGCGAGCAGTTCGTAGGAGACAGGGCGCGGGCCTGAAGAGTCGCTCTCCGCCACGACCAGCATCTCGGGGCCGGCGCGGCGCAGAGCGTCCGGCGCTTTCGCGCCTGCTCGCGGCGCGGCGCCGCGGAAATCGAGCGCTCCCAGCGCGCGCAACAGCGCCGCTGCCTGCCGCGCGGACTCCTCAGGAGAGCTTTCTTCGATGAGAACGGGTTCGCGGGAGGACTCGGCCTGCCGGATCTCGGCGACCCACGTCGGGGAGCCCGCCGACCCGAACTGCGAGAGATCGGCGTCGAGGTCGGCTGCCGTGAGCGTGGGAATGCTGCGCCCGTCCGCGGCCTGAACGTCCTCGCGGGCGGGGGCTGTGTCGGGAGCGATCCCCTCTGTAACGCTGATAACCAACGGCAACTTGCCCGCAACGACGTCCACGCCGTTCTCGAGCGTACGTTCGGCGCGCACGCGTCCGTCGGCGGTTACATCGAGTTTCGCGACGGAGGTAATCTGGGGGAGCCCAAGGAGTTCGGCGACCTCCGGGCCCACTTGGGCGGTTTCGGCGTCGACGCTGTTGTTGCCAAAGAGCACAAGGTCGTAGCCGCAGCCGCTGAGGGCGAGCGCGAGGGCGCGGGCGGTTGCGAGCGTGTCGGCGCCGGCAAACGCCGCATCGTTCAGATGGAGGGCGTCGTCGGCTCCCATTGCGAGGCATCGGACAAGTCCTTTTCGGGCGTCGGGCGGGCCCATCGTCAGCGCCGTTACGCGGCCTCCGTGCTCGGTTTTCAGCGCGACCGCTCTGTTGACCGCAAGCGCGTCGAACGGGTTGAGTTCGTTCGGGACGCCCTCGCGGACGATGCGCTTCGTTTCGGGGTCGAACCGCAACCGCGCAACTATGGGAGTCCACTTTACGCAAACGGCAATGTTCATTGTTCGCTCAGGGGCGGCGTTCCGTCCGTGCGGCCAGAGATAACTACAGAATGGACGCGCCGCCGTCAATGAGGAAAGTCTGCCCTGTGATGTACGCCCCTGCGTCTGAAGCGAGATACACGGCCATAAGGCCCACGTCGCGGAGCGCTCCGCTCCTGCCGAGCGGTACGCGGAGCCTAATCTGCGCCTCGCGCTGCGCAAGCTCTTCCGGAGTCTCCTGCTCAGGGTCGGGGAAGAGTCCCGGGGCGATAGCGTTGACGCGCACGCCGTGCGCCGCCCATTCGAGGGCTACGGACTCGGTGAATCTGGTGAGGGCGGCTTTGCTGGCAGCGTAGGCTGAGCCGTTCGGCATTGCCCGAAAGGCGCGCACGCCGCTCACGTTCAGAGCTGTTCCCTGCCCGCGCGCGAGCAGCTGGGGGCCGAACACGCGGCAGCCTTCGAATACGGAGGTAAGGTTGATGTCGACGATGCGGCGCCAGTCTGAGCTGCTCATTCCTGGCGCGGCGGTTTGTCCGGGCAGCGCGGATACGGGCTGACGGAGCGAATCGCCAACGCTGTTCACAACGATGGAGAGATCGGGGAAGTCGGCGATGACTTGCGCTGCGAGGGCGTCCATCGACGCGCCGTCGGTGGCGTCGGCGGCGTAGGCTTTCGCCTTCACGCCAAGAGCGGCCGCCCGCTCGGCGACGGCGCGCGTTCTGGCGGGCGTGAGCGCGACGACGGCGACATCGGCTCCCGCCTCGGCAAAGGCGAGGGCGACGCCGCGTCCGATGCCGCGCCCTCCGCCCACGACGACGGCCTGTTTGCCCTGAACGCTGAAGTCGTGAAGCGTCATTGCGGTTCTCTCCGGGGTTGATTGGGCGATGGGGAGGGCTTGCGGATGTGGGCGCTCTGTTGCAATCAGCGCGCGATTGCTTGCAGGGGCGAGTCTACTCCAAGCCGCGCTGGCGGTACTGCACGGCCTCGGCGAGGTGCGCTACGCCGATCTCCGCTTCGCCGCAGAGGTCGGCCACGGTGCGGGCGAGCTTGAGTGTGCGGTGGAATGCGCGCGCTGAGAGATGCAGGCGTTCCATAGCGGCTTTGGCGAGGCTGCGGGCAGCGTCGTCCAGCCGGCAATGCCTCCACACGTCGGCGGGACCCATATCGGCGTTGGTCTGCGCGCAGGAGTCCTGGAAGCGGTCGCGCTGGACGTCGCGCGCGGCCTGCACGCGCTCGCGCACTCGATCCGATGTCTCGCCCGTCGCGTCGCTGGCAAGCTTCTCGTACTCGACGCGGGGAACATCGATGAAGATATCCATCCTGTCGAGCAGCGGGCCGGAGATGCGCTTCTGGTAGCGGCTGACGCTCGAAGGCGAGCAGGTGCACGAGATGCGCGGGTCGCCAAGATTGCCGCAGAAGCAGGGGTTCATCGCGCCGACGAGCATAAAGTTCGCAGGGTACGTAACCGAGCCGTTCGCTCTGCTGATCGTGACGATCTTGTCTTCGACAGGCTGGCGCAGCACTTCGAGCACGCTGTGGCTGAACTCCGGGAGCTCGTCGAGGAACAGGACGCCGCGGTGGCTCAGCGTCACCTCGCCGGGACGGGGAATCTTGCCGCCGCCGACCAGGCCTGCGTTCGAGATGGTGTGGTGCGGAGAGCGGAATGGACGCGAGGCGACGAGCGGCATATCGGTGGGCAGCATTCCGGCGACGCTGTAGACCTTGGTCGTCTCCAGCGCCTCCAGCGGGGTGAGGGGAGGCAGTATGGACGCCATTGCCCGCGCGAGGAGCGTTTTGCCGCTGCCTGGCGGTCCGGACATCAGGATGTTGTGGCCGCCGGCGGCTGCGACTTCCAGCGCGCGCTTCGCCTGCTCCTGGCCGCGGATGTCGGCCATATCGACGGCGTACTCGGCATGCGTGAACCTGCCCTCTCCCAGGGTGGCGGCGTGCGCGTCCATCGGCGCATCGCCGCGAACGTGGTCGACAAGCTCGCGCAGAGAGCAAGCGCCAAGCACTTCGACGCCCTCCACTAACGCCGCCTCGTCGGCGTTCGACGACGGCACTACTACTGTTTTCATTCCTCGCGACCGCGCGAGTCCCACCATCGGCAGTATGCCGTCGGTATGGCGCAGCAAGCCCTCCAGCGACAGCTCGCCGACCATAACCGTGTCGGCAAGGCAGGCCTCGATCTGTCCGCTGCTGCTGAGGATGCCGACGGCTATCGGCAGGTCATACGAGGGCCCCTCCTTGCGGAGGTCGGCTGGAGCGAGGCTCACTGTGATGCGCCGCATAGGGAACTCGTAGCCCGAGTTGCGGATCGCCGCGCGCACGCGCTCTTTCGATTCCTGCACTGCGGCGTCCGGCAAGCCTACGACGATGAACGCCGGCAAGCCGGGCGACACGTCTACTTCAACTTCGACGATCTCGCCGTCGAGACCTACGAGCGCGCACGTTCTGGCTTTCGTCAGCATGCAATAACTCCTTGCGCGACCCTACGTTGACCGGCCAGGGAGGGTCGGATAGTGTTGGCCCACTCGACGATTGGGGGCGAGCGGGATGAGCAGAGCGTCGATTGCCCCGTACAATCCGGAGCCGGCGCAACGCTTGCTCGAACGCGCCGCCGAGCGATGGCCGACGGAGACCGCCATCATCGACGGCGACCGCCGGTTCACGTTCGCGGAGCTCGATACGGCGGCAGGCAAGCTCGCGGCGGCGCTGGCTGCGATGGGAGCAGGACGAGGAAGCCGCGTGGCGCTGCTCGCGCCCAACTGCGCCGAGTTCGAGGCAGCTTTCTTCGGGGTTCTCAAGGCGGGGGCTGCGGTCACGACGATCAACTCCGGCTACCGGGAGCGCGAGATTGCCTATCAGCTCAACGCGTCGGGCGCCGAGATCCTCATCGTTCACCAAGCCTCGGCCGAGGTTGCCGGCCTTGCGACGCCCGACGCGCCGAACCTACGGGAGACAGTGGTCATCGCGGAAGGGCCGGATGTCGCAGTGGGAGCTGGAATCGAACATTCGTTCTGGCGCCTGATCGACGCGCAGAGCGGACCGCCGCCCAATCCCTCGATCGACCCTCGCGAGGATCTCGCCGCTCTCCCCTTCTCGTCGGGGACGACCGGGCTGCAGAAGGGCGTGATGCTCACGCACGCCAACCTCCACGCCAACGTGCGGCAGTACCTTGAGCGTCCGGGCGAGGAGAGCGTCATCCGGAGAGGCGATGTTGTGCTCGCGCATCTGCCGCTGTTCCACATCTACGGGATGACGGTATTGCAGCTCAACGCTATCGCCGCGGGAGCAGCGCAGGCGATGATGGGCCGGTTCGACGTGGCGGAGATGCTCTCGCTCATCGCGGAGCGGCGCGTTACTGCGCTCTACACTGCCCCGCCAGTGTGCTTGGCGCTGTCGCTCACGCCGTTGCTGGACGAGTACGACCTGTCGTCGCTGCGGTTCGTGCTGAGCGGCGCGGCGCCGCTCTCGGCGGAGCTGCAAACGCGCCTCGCGGAACGCCTCGGATGTCCTGTAATCCAGGGTTACGGGCTTACTGAAACATCGCCTGTTGCGAACTGCGATTTCATCGGCGCTCGCGCCAAGCCCGGAACTATCGGGCCTCCGCTGCCCGACACCGAGGAGCGCATCGTCGATCTGGAGACGGGAGCGCGTGAAGTTCCGCGCGGCGAGCTCGGCGAGCTGCTCGTTCGCGGCCCACAGGTGATGAAGGGGTACCTCGGTCAGCCCGACGCCACTGCGGAGGCCATTACTCCGGACGGCTGGCTGCGCACGGGCGACATCGCGAGTATGGACGAAGACGGCTACGTTCGCATCGTCGACCGCAAGAAGGAGCTGATCAAGTACAAGGGGTTTCAGGTTGCGCCAGCGGAGTTGGAGGCGACGCTGCTAGAACATCCGGGCGTCGCCGACGCCGCTGTTATCCCCAAGCCCGACGCCGAGGCAGGCGAGATTCCCAAGGCGTTCGTTGTCGTCAGGCCAGGGGCGACGCCGTCCGCCGCCGCGCTCATAGCGTTCGTGGCCGAGCGGGTCGCGACGTTCAAGCAGGTGCGCGACATCGAGTTCGCCGACTCCATTCCCAAGAACGCTTCAGGCAAGCTCCTCCGCCGGACCCTCATCGAGCAGGAGCGGAGCCGGGAGTAAGGCTGCGCCGCGACTCGGGCTCTCTCTTCCTCAACGTTCTCAGCGCCGACTCTGGGCGGCGGCAAGCATTATCGCAAGGGCATTGCCGGGAGCGTTGCCGTTTCGTCTTGCGCCGCCGTTACATCCGCGAGAAGCCGCTCACAGGCCAGGCGTCGTCTATGCCGGGGCCTTTGCCGTTCTCCATCCAGCCGAACTCTTGAAGCAGCTGCTGGCTGTAGCAGACCCGACCGCTCACCTCGCGCAGCGGCGCCGTCGCAAGCAGCAGCGCGGCCTGCGCGAGCACGTTCGGATGCTCACCGCGAGGATCGTCGTAGCCCGTAACGAGGTTGTGGAACACGGTTCCCGGGGTCGGCACGATGAGGGAGGGAGCGACAGCGGCGACGCCCACGCCGTCGGCGTAGACCTCCGCCGCCAGCCCTTGCGTGAAGCGTTCGAGGGCGGCTTTCTCGGCTCCGTAGCAGCTGCTTCCCTTGAGGCGATATTCTTCGGCGTGGTCGCCCGCGTAGGGTCCCCGGCCGGGACCTATCGCCGCGACAGACGAGATGTTGACGATGCGTCCGCCGCCGCGCGGCAGCATATCGGCAAGCGCAAGCTTGCTGAGGATGAACGGGGCGTGGACGTTGACCGCCCACGAGCGCAGCCACCGGCTCACCACGTAGTCCCGAATGGGCGCGAAGTAGGTGAGCGCCGCGTTGTTCACGAGCACATCGATCGGGCCATAGGCCGCGCGCGCCTCTTCAACGAGCCGCTCGCACTCCGCGGGTTCGGCGATGTTCACGGCGATGGCCGTCGCCTCGTAGCCGGCGTTCCGGATGCCGTCCGCCGTTGTCTCGAGTGAGCCTTCCAGCGGGTGATCGCCCTCGGAGAGGGTGCGCGCCGCGCAGACGACGCGGCCGCCCTCGGCGGCGAAGACGCGCGCAATCTCCGCTCCGATTCCACGGCTCGCGCCGGTTACGATCACTGTTTTGCCGTCGAGTCTGCCCACCTCGCCCCTCCGCCGATGCGCTCGATGCCGAACGGCGGCATTGTACGGCTCGCGGGAGGCCGGCGCCGCCGGGGGTGAGCGCTTTTTCTGCGGCCAGATTATCTGTTACATCTGCGACCGGAGAGACGCTGGCGCGCCGCAGGGAGTGGCGCCCAACGCGCTTTCACGCTACTGTTGCGCTATGCGCGAGAAGGTGTGCTCCAGCTTCGACGCCGCAGTCGCGGATGTGGCGGACGGCGCGTCGGTGATGCTCTCCGGGTTCGCCGGGCCCGGAACAGCGCGCAATCTGATCGCCGCCCTCCTGCGGCAGGGAGCGAAAGAGCTCACCATCATCGCCAATACGCCCGGACGCTGGCAGGACGACCGCATCGACGGGGGCGCGCTCGTTCGGAACGGGCAGGTGGCGTTCGTGCGGGCGGCGTTCACTGCGTCTCCGCATCCGTCGGCGTCGTCGCCGTTCACAGACCTGTACGAGGCCGGCAAGATCGAGGCGGAGCTTATGCCGCAGGGAACGCTCGCCGAGCGCATCCGGGCCGCCGGCGCCGGCATCGCAGCCTTCTACACTCCGTCGGGGGCGGGCACGGAGGTCGCGCTCGGCAAGGAGACGCGCTTCTTCAATGGGCGCGAGCACATCCTCGAAACCGCCCTGCCCGCCGACTACGCGCTGCTGCGCGCCCGCCGCGCCGATTCGCTCGGCAACCTGCAGTTCCACCGCACGCAACGCAATTTCGGGCCGGTGATGGCTCGCGCCGCCAGGACGACTATCGTGGAGGTCGACGAGCCTATCCTCGAACCCGGCGACATCGATCCGGACTCCGTTCACGTTCCGGGGGTGTTCGTCGACCGCGTCGTGGCCGTTCCTGCGGACGGCATTCAGGAGACGGCGCAGCAGGCATGACCGAACGGCGGCGACTCGACAGGCAGAGTATGGCCAACCGCATCGCGATGGAGTTCCAGGACGGTTGGATAGTGAACCTCGGCATAGGGATACCGACCCTCTGCTCCAACTACGTTCACCTCGATAAGCGAATTATGTATCAGTCTGAGAACGGACTCGTGAACTACGGGCCGCTCGCCGCTCCCGGCGAGGAGGACGCGAATCTGGTGAACGCCGGCGGACAGTACGTGATCGAGCTCCCGGGGATGGCCGTGCTCGATCACGCCGACTCGTTCGGGCTCATCCGCGGGGGCTACGTCGACGCTACCGCGCTCGGCGCCTACGAGGCGGCGGAGAGCGGCGATTTCGCGAATTGGAAGCTCGCGGGAGCGCGCGGCGGGAGCATCGGGGGCGCTATGGATCTCGCCGTAGGAGCGCGAAACGTGTTTCTGCTGCTCGAACACACCACTCGCGACGGGCGTCCCCGTCTCGTCGAGCGCTGCTCTCTGCCGGTTACGGCGAGGGGAGTCGTGAGCCTCATCGCTACGGATCTGGGGCTGTTCGAGGTTACGGAGCAGGGTTTCTTGATGCGCGAGATCGCGCCGGGCTTCACGCCGCAGGAGGTGCAGGCCGCAACAGGCGCGCGTCTTGCCGTGGCGCCTGACCTGCGCGAATTCGCCACCGCGGGCTAGGAGGCTCCCGGCGAGCAAGCGCCGGATTGGCAGTCAGGCGAGCGCGCGCTCGATGAAGTCTGCGGTAAGGTCGAGCGCGCGATGATCAATGCCATGCCCCAAGCCGGGCAAGATGTGCGTCTCGACATCGAAACCTAGCGAGGCGAGCGCGCGGGAAGCCTCCGCAGTCTCCGCCGCATCGACGACGATGTCCTCGCGTCCGTGGATGAGCAGCGCCGGCGGACAGCTGCGCGCCTCAGCTTCGAGGGTCGCGCCTGTGATGAGAGCGCCGCTTATGCCGACCACGCCGGCGAGCTGCCGCGAGCGCCTCGGGGCGGTGTGCAAGGCCGCCATGCAGCCCTGCGAGAACCCGGCGAGCACGCACCGCTCCGGCGGCAGCTGATATGCGTCGAGCAGTCTGTCGATGTAGGCGTTTACCGCCAGCTCGGCGGCGCGGACGCGATCGGCGCGATCCTCGCGGGGAGCGCGGGGGAACCACTGATAGCCGAAGCCGGCTTCGGCGTAGGGCTCCGGGGCGTTGGGGGAATGGAACGCGGCGTTCGGGAAACGGGGAGCAAGCGCATCGGCAAGCCCTATGAGGTCTTCGCCGTTGGCTCCGATGCCATGCAGCAGCACGACGAGCGAATCGGGGGTCGCGCCCGACTTCGGAGCGCGGAAGGGTCCGGAGAGTTCAACCATAGGCGCCTCTACAGAGCGGGGTTTACCGGCGCATCGCCTGAACAGAACGGGGCGCCTGTGCGATACTACGCTTATGGCGAGGCAAGCTGCATCCGCCGCTCCGGCGCGAGCGCCTCAGACGGAAGAGGGCGAGGCGCGCCGCAGGCAGAGACGGGCCGCTCCGGCGCGGATGTCTCAAACTGCGGAGAACTATCTGCTGTCGATCGCCATTCTCTTCGAAGATGGGGTGAGGCCGCACATCAGCGAGCTTGCGGCGCATCTGCGCCGCATCCCGGCCGCTGAGAACGTGGGCGCGACGCTCGCTTCCGTATCGGGCATGGTGCAGCGTATGGCCAAGGACGGCCTGCTTACGGTGACCAAGGAGAAGCGCATCGAGCTAACGCCTGTTGGCTTCGCCCGCGCGCGCGACGTCGTCCGGCGGCACCGGCTCGCCGAGCGCTTGCTCGTCGATGTTCTGGCCGTGCCGCTTCAGCGCGCCGAGTCCGAGGCGCACAGCCTCGAGCATGGCATCTCGCCCGACCTCCTTCAGCGCATCGAGGAGAAGCTCGGCTACCCCGAGGCGTGCCCCTACGGTCGCCCGATCTACCGCGCCGACGACGCCGGGCTGCGGACATCAGACCCAGGAGCGATTCCGCTGAGCGAGGCGCGGAACGGCGGCGAGTGGATCATCACCCGCATTCCGGACGAGGATTTCCCCTTGCTCTCCTATCTCGTTGAGAGCGGCGTTTTGCCCGGAGAGCGCATCGTCATCGAGGACATCGCCCCTTACCGCGGGGTGGTCGACATCAGCCGCGGCGGGGTGCGGGTTTCTCTCGGTCTCGACGTCGCAGGGCGGATTCGGGTGCGTCCGAAGTAAGGGCGGGCGCGAGGGTTCTGCGCGGATGGTCGGAACTGTGCATGGCGTCTGGTGCAACACGAGGACGTTCCGCGCGACGTGCCGGGGCTGCAGCGCCGGCATCTTCGTTTTTATGTGCGACTGCGGTTCGCGCGTGCTCTTCGATGCGCTGGGGCAACCGTGGCCTGTCCACGACTGCGACACGTCGTGGACGCGGGGACTCGTCCGCACAACTCATCCCGACGGGAGCATTAGCGTTCAGCTGAAGAGCGGCATCGCCATCATCCGGCCTGCGGCTGGGTTCGCCGTCGAATCATCCACCCTCTCGAGGCTTCAGAGGAAAGTCCGAGAGGACTCCAAGCCTCCGATACAGGCTATCGAGCCTTCCTTGTCGGGGCGCAAGGAGCTTGTCGGGGCGCTCCGCGAGATTGCGCGCAACGCAGACCCCTTGAAGGCGTTCGACCTGCCCGATACGGCGATGACGTGGGCGATGCTCGGGAAGCGATGGGAGAATCCGGTTGGCAGAATCACCGTCCATTCGGACGACGGCTTGGACAATCAGCTAGGGAGCTACACTGCATGGATTCCCGCAAGGTTCCTCGGCATTGGAATCGAGCGCGGGATTGCTGTAGCGCTGTCGCTCGTGAGCGAGCGTCTGCCCAACGGCAAGATTGCCTGGTTCTGCGCCGAGTTCGAGCCTCTCGGCTAATCCCTGGGGCAAGGGCGCTCAGCAGTCGTGGCGGAGGGGCGGACGCTCAGCGGGAGGCGAGCCATTCGCCGACAGCGCCGAGGTTCTTCTCCGCCCATCGCGTGTTCAGGCGAATGCTCTCCAGCGTCTGCTGCACGGTGCGCGCAGCGGAAGGCGCAGGGTGCGACTCGAAGAACTCGCGCACTTCTGTCTCGCGTTCCGCAGTCGCAAAGCCCGCGCCGATCGAGACTAGGCGCATAATCGCGAAGCCTCCCTTGCCGTACCGCCTGTCCAGCTCCTCCCACCGCTCTTTGAGGAACTCCCACGCCAGATGACGCCCCTCGGGGCTGCCGCCCGCCTGCACGAGAACGAGAGGGGTGTCTTGCGAGCGCACTTCGTCGCCCATCGACCGCTCCAGCAGATCGCGCAGCAGCTCCTGATCGCGCACGCGAGCCAGCGCGCCGAGAATGCGCACCTTCTCCTCGTGCAGGTCGGCGGCGTGGTGCAGACGCCACAGCTCGCTGTACGTCTCGGAGTTCGACTGCTGCGCCGCGAGGCCGAACACGACGGCGCGGATGTCCGGGCGCAGCGGAGCGCCGCCGCTTGCGTACGCGGTGAACCGCCGCAACGCCTCCGCCAGCGTCGCTTCGTCGCCGTACCCTCCGAGCTGCCCGATAACGGTTGAGCGGCGCAGCGACTCCAGATGGCCGTCGCCGGGTTGTTCATCCCAGCCCACGTCCGCTGCGATGCGGCTGAAGAGCGATCCGGCGAACCGGCGGTATCCCTGGAGCTCCGGCGTCCCCGCGAGCAGGTTCTCCAGCCCGCGCAGGTTCGCCGCCAAATCGCCCCACACGATGGCGTCAGTCTCGCCGACGAACGACTCCGCCAGCGAGAGGAACGCCGTCGCGGGCAGCCGTCCCGATTTCATCAGCGCGTACGCGTCGTTCTGCAGGCCGAGCCGGTCCACCGGCGAGAGCTCCTGCGCGGCGATAGCCGTGCCGAGCCGCGCCCACTCGCTCTCCTCATACGCAACGCGATAGAACCCTGTTTGTCCGGCGTTCAGCTTCACCCAGCCCGCGCCGGGACGCACATCCAGCGCGCCCTCCGCCGTCGACAGCACGCTCTTCGACACGGCATCGGAGCCGGCCTGCCGCGCCGAGATCGGCGTCGGCCAGAGCGTCGCGTCGCTTGCCGGCTCCAGCAGGTAATCGTACAGGAACCGCGACTGCGACACCGCAACGGGCGCGTCGGGAGCGGAGCGGTCCACGCGCGCCTGCACGACCGGGTATCCCACCTGCTTGATCCACGCCTCCATCAGCTCTGTAACCGGAGCGCCTAGCCCGGCGCCGTCCGCCTGCGCTCTCCGGTTGATGGCGTCCCACAGGTGTATGCCCCTGGCGTTGGCGTACGCGTGCTCGCTCAGGTAGTCGCGCAGACCGCGGCGGAACGTCTCCGGCCCTACGTAGTCCTCCAGCATCCGCAGCACGGAGCCGCCCTTGCTGTAGCTGATGGCGTCGAACAGCTCGCGGATTTCCGCCGGATCGTCGACGTTCGCCTCTATGGGATGCGAGTTGCGGAGGCCGTCGAGCCCCAGCGCCGCGTTCGTGTCGTGCGACACGAACTGCGTCCACATCCGCCACTCGGGGTACAGGTGGTCTACCGTTTTGTCGCCCATCCACGAGGCGAACGATTCGTTCAGCCACAGGTCGTCCCACCACTCCATAGTAACGAGGTCGCCGAACCACATATGCGCCATCTCGTGGGCCACGACCTCGAGGATGCGCTGTTTCGCCTGCGCCGCCGACTCCTCCGGGTCGTACAGCAGCGCCGTCTCGCGGTAGGTGATGGCGCCCCAATTCTCCATCGCCCCCGCCGCGAAATCGGGCACGGCGATGTGGTCCATCTTCGGAAGCGGGTACGCGACGCCGAAGTAGTCGTTCATATAGGCGAGGGCATTCACGCTGCTCTCGAGGGCGAATCTGCCGAGGCGCTCTTTCCCGCGCGTCGCCCACACGCGCACGAGCGTGCCGTCGGCGGCCGTAGCCTCCACGCGCGCCATATCCCCCACGACGAACGCCAGGAGATATGTCGACATCCGGGGCGTTGGCTCGAACCGCACCGATTTCCGGCCGCCGGGAGCAGGCTCCACCGCCGCCTCGGGCATATTCGAGATCGCCTCGAGCTCGGAGGGAACTATGAGCGTAACCTCGAACGACGCTTTCACCGACGGCTCGTCCCAGCACGGGAGGGCGCGGCGCGCGTCGGTCGCCTCGAATTGCGTTGTAGCGAGGCGGCGCTCGACGCCGTCCGCCGACGTGTAGCTGCTGCGGTAGAACCCGCGCAGCTGGTCGTTCAGGACGCCGGTGAACTCGATGTGGAGCGTCGCCGCCCCTGCGGGCGCCTGCTCGGGAAAGCCGAGCGCAACGCGCTCGTTCTCCTCGTCGTAGGAGATCCGGTCGGCGGTCAGCCTGCCCGCCGGCGACTCCAGCCAAGCCGACGACACATCGAGTTCGGCGGCGTTCAGCACGATCTCAGCGACGGGCTCGTCCACCGTGATGTTGATCGATTCGCTCCCCTCGAAGGTGAACGCTTCGAGGTCGGGCGCGAGCGTAACCCGGTAGTGCTCGGGGCGGACAGTGGAGGGCAACCGGAATCGGGAAGCAGTAGTCGTCATTCGTCAGACCTCGCAGCGTAGTGGGCGCTGCGGCGCGCCGCAGCCTCCACAGCATACCAGCAGCATCCGCGTCCTCGGCTTGAGGCGGACTGTGCGATACTGCGCTCCCGCCGCCGCGCGGCAGGAGCGCGCAATGCCCAAGACCGTTTATCTCGCCAACCCGTACGGATTCTCAGCGCAGCAGAGAGCGCTGCTCTTGCCGCCCATCATCGCCGCAATCGAGGCGCTCGGCCTCGAGGTGTGGGAGCCGTTCGCCCGCAACAACAACGACAACCTCCCCGAGACGGGTTGGGCGTACGTTATCGGGCAGCGCGACCGCCAGGACGTCGTCGACGCCGACGCTGTCTTCGCCATCGTCAACGGCGTTCCCCCGGATGAGGGGGTGATGGTTGAGCTCGGCATAGCGATCGCGCTCGGCAAGCCAAACTTCCTCTTCCGCGACGACCTCCGCCGCGCGACCGACAGCGAGATGTACCCGCTGAACTTGATGCTGTTCACCGGGCTGCCGCTCGACGGCTGGCGCGACTACTACTACACGTCGGTTGAGGAGATCGCCTCGCCGGAGAAAGCGCTCGCCCGCTGGGCAGCCGGCAAGCAGCGCTAACTCTGCTTCCTGGAGGCGCCCCGATGGGCAATCGACAGGCAGCGATAGCCCCGGCCTTCCTAGGGGCGTATCACCAGCGCCGGCCCCGAACTATGGCGGATGATGCGGTCGGTTACGCTCCCCATCAGCCAGCGGCCAACGCCGGTGCGGCCATGAGTCGCCATCACCACCAGTATCTCGCCGCTCTCCCCAACTTCGTCGAGGATGGCGGCGCTGGGGTTGCCCTCCACAATCTTCCCCTGCACCCCCGTTTCGACATCCACGCCCACTTCGGCGACCTTGCGGTTGACGTAGGCTTCGGCTTCCGCGCGGGCCTCCGCCGCGAGCTCTCCCCCCATATCGCCTTGCAGGTAGTCGGCGTACGCCTCGCCGAACGGCACGAGCGACACGGCGCGGAGCACTGTTACGCCGCATCCCAGCGCCTGCGCCATCGCAACACCGTGCGGAATCGCCGAGTCCGAGACTTCGGAGCCGTCCAGCGGCAGCAGCACGCGCGACAGCCGAGGGGACGACGACGTTACGTCGCCCTCCTCGCCGCGGACGATGAGCGTCGCGTGGCGTCCGTGGCGCACGACTCTGTCCGTGACGCTGCCCATCAGCCAGCGGCCCACGCCCGAGCGCCCGTGCGTCGACATCGCAATCAGCGTTCGCTCGTCCTTGTCCGCCTCTTCGCTGATGATGTCGGCGGGTTCGCCATCCTTCACCACAACCTCGACATTGATTCCCTGCTCTCTGGCGGGGCGCGCCGCCGCCTCCAGCTGCCGCTCCGAGTCAGCCCGCAAGCGGGCGCGCAGCTCCTCCCACTGCTCCGGAGTGGGAGTCGACGGCACGGCGTCCGCCGTGTTGCTCCCGGCAGCGAGGCCCAGCAGGTCGGCTGGAACCGAGTTGAGCGCTTTCAGCAGCGTCAGCGTCGCGCCGGTCGACGCCGCCACGACGCGGGCGTAGGGAAGCGCCTGCAGCGCCAGCGTCGAGCCGTCCAACGGAACTACAATCCTCGAGTACATCTTGCTCCCTCCTGCCCCGCTCTCCCGGGGCAAGTTGTCCCTGCCTGGGAGAGCGTCGTTGCTGAGCCGGGGGCGGCCTGAATCAGCCCTGCCCCACCAGGCGGCGGCGCTCCGCCGCGTCGGCGCCGCCCTCGACTCCCCGCTGATTGAGAATGGGGCTGTACTTGCTCGCCATTCCCTGCCTCTCGTAGACGCTGCCGCCCGTGCCTGTGCCGCCGACATCGTTGGGGTTGATCTTCGCCGCGAGCTCTCGTGGATACTCCGTAACCATGCCGTGGTAGCGGTTCTCCTCTGGCGTGCGGAACGTGTTCATCGGGTCGCCGCCATCCTCGACAATCTTGATGTTGTCCTCGAGCATCTGGCGGAACATTATGATGCCCTTGTCGGAGCGGCCGAGATGCTCGCCCGTGCGGTCGGCGATGCCGCCCTGGGTTATCCATGCCGCGAGGTCTTGCGCCGAGTTCGAGTCGAGCAGGAGGTACTGCGGCTGAGCGTTGGCATCGAGTTCAATCACCGGCGGCTGGAAGAACGGGATGTCTTCGGGGCGCTGCTCCGGAGCTCCCTCCTCCTTCTCATGACACATCACCCACCAGTGCGCCGTATGCGTATCGTCGATCGGCACCCGAATCTGCACCGCCGGGCCGGTCATGCCCCACTTCCCGCGGTCGAATCCATCGCCGCCCTGGCGCAGGTAGTACGGGAAGATGATGGGGTGCCCTTCGCGCCACGACGTGTCCTCTTCCGAGCCGCCCTGCATCACTCTTCGCTTGTAGATGCCGTACTCGTACTCGGTGAAAGCGATCTTCTCGTGCGTGCGGATCGTTCGCCGCCGCTCCGGCTCGTTGCGAATCTCCGAGATGAAGTTCGACCAGTAGCCGTGCAGCCATTCGAGGTGAACGGGGTCGAGGGAGTTTTCCTGGCACTGGAGCCAGTTGCAGGGGAGCTCCACAAGGCCGATGTCGCGGATCACGTCGCCGACGGCGAACACATCCCAGTTCGGAACGAGCGGCGCCGGCTGCGGGCCGAGGTAGGCGAAGACGAGGCCGGCCTTCTCCTGCACGGGGTAGGCCTTCATCCGTACCTTGTCCTTGAAGCGGGCTTCGGGGTCTTCGGTTTCCTCGTAGGGTTGCTCGGTGCACTGGCCGGTTTCGTCGTAGAGCCAGCCGTGGTAGGGGCAGCGCAGGCCATGCTCTTCGGGGATGCCGTAGATCATATTCATACGGCGGTGGGCGCAGTGGGGCTCCATCAGTCCGAACGTTCCCGAGCGGTCTTTGTAGAGGATGAGGTCTTCGCCGAGGAGGCGGACTTTCATCGTCCACTTGTCGTTCATCTGCGAGACGGCGGCGACGGGATGCCAGTAGCGGCGCATCAGCTCGCCCATCGGCGTGCCGGGGCCGACTCGCGTGTACCGGTCGTTCGCTTCCTGAGTCAGCATCGTTCTCCTCCGTAGTCGCTCTGTTCTACAGTTACTCTATACCAAGCCTGAGCTCGCGGGCATCCATCACGTCCGATACTCGGGCGATCCCGGGAGCGCGCGCTCCTGGAACGGGCGGTCGGCCTCCGCAAGGAGCCGCGGGAACGCTGTCGTGCGGCAGTAGTGCCAGTCGGCGAGCTCCTGCTCCCAGTCGGCGTCGGGGGGAAGAATTGTGGCGCACGAACGCACGTGGTACATCTCCGGATGCTGCGAGCCGGGAGGCGGAGTTCCGTAGTCGCGCAGCGCCTGCGCGGCGCGAATCAGCATTCGGCGCGCGCGGATGATGCTCACATCCGTTGTGCCGAGATGCTCGCGCGTTCGATCCATAATCGGGCCCATACTGTGGATGACCGCTGAATCCTGCAGCCGCACGGTGGGGATGCCGGTCATATTCTTCGTTCTCTTGGCTTGCTCGTTCATCAGGAAGTCGCTGTCCGGCGCGGCCTGCGGCCACCACTTTGCGAAGAACTTGCCGTGCTGCTCCGGCTTCATCGGACCGACGCCTGGAGCGAGCGCGCCCGGCTCGTCGGCCAGCGCGCCCATCGGGCGATCGCGTCCCGGCATCTCTCCGTCCGGGCGCCACCACACGCCCATATGCAGCGTGTGGCGGTCGTCGATCGGCGTGTACATCGACAGCGGCACTACGCCGTCCTGTCCCGGGAACATGCCGTAGATGGGGAACAGGAACTGGGTAGTCCGCCAGTACACGTTGCCGTCGAGCTCGTCCCGCTCCGCGCCGTACGTAAAGCCGTACTCCCGATCGACGATGTGGAATCGCGCCCGCTTGTCGTTGTGGTAAAGCCCGTACCGCGGCGAGTCGTTCGGATCCAGGCGGGTGTGGAGGAAGTACACGTGCGTCGAGTCCAGCTCCCCCTCGAGCGCCTGCATCCAGTTGCACTGGTACACGATCTTCTGCGCGTGGCTCACATTCTCGGGCGGAACCTTCCCCCATTCGAACTGCGGCGTTTGAGGAGGAGCATCCTGGCTGGCGCCCATATAGATCCAGGCCACGCCGCCATAGTCCGTCCCCCGGTACGCCTTCGCCCGCACCTTTGTCGGAAAGCTGCTCTCCGCAGGCTCATTCGGCATATCGACGCACTGACCCGTCGCGTCGTACGTCCACCCGTGGTAGGCGCACCGGAGCCCCCGACCGTCGACCCTGCCGTAGAACAGCCCCGCCCCCCGGTGAGGACAGTTCGCATCGATGAACGACAGCGCGCCGGCGCTGTCGCGCCACGCCACGAGATCTTCGCCGAGCACCCGCACCCGCTGAGGCTGACCCTCTGCCTCGAACTCCCACGAGTAGCCGACCGGCAGCCAGTACTGGCGCATAAGCTCGCCCATCGGAGCGCCGCGCCCTACCTTGCAGAGCAGCTCAGTGTCTTCAGCAGAGAGCATACCGCCTCCCACAGCGAACGACTTGCGGCCTGCCGCGGCTCACGCCGTCAGCATACGCCATCGCTCGAACGGGGGCGAGAGCGCCTCGCGATTTCCTGTTCCTATTTCCTGCGTTTCCATCGTTCCCGCGCCGCTCGGCGCCCGACCCCGTTGCGCGTATTAGCCCCATCTCCGGAAGCCTCGCCCCACGCGCCGCGCGGCGCCCGACCTCTGCCGCGCGGTGTTGTGCCGGCGGCGCATCGTCCCTAAGCTGTCGCCGAACGCCCACAGAGTCCCGCAGCGGCAAAGGAGCAGACAGTGGCGATAACCGAGAATGTCCTCGATAGCGGAATGCGCGTCTGGACCGCCCGCCCGGAGGGGACGGGGCCCTTCCCCGTTATGCTAATGCTCCACGAGCGCTACGGCCCCGTCGAGCATAGCTTCAACGTCATCGAGCGCGCCGCCAGTTACGGCTTCGCCGCCTGCTTCCCGGATCTCTTCCACCGCTACGAGGGCGACCGCGGCGCGCTCGAACGCTCCGAAGACCGCTGCGACCCCACCGACGCCCATTCCATCGCCGATATCGACGAGACACTCGCCTTCCTGCGAGCGCAGCCGTACGCCGACACGTCGAAGATCGGCATCGTCGGTTTCTGCCAGAGCGGACGCATTCCAATGGTCTACGCCGCGAGCGGGCGCGATGTGGCGGCCATCGGCGTCTTCCACGGCGGCATCTACGACAGGGACTACGAGCCAACCTTTCCGGGGCAGGAGAGCGCGTCGGGATACATCCCGCGCGTCAACGCTCCCATCCTCGGCGGATTCGGGGAGCGCGACTCGCTCGTGCCGCTGGCGAACGTCCGGCGCTTCCGGGGCGAGCTCGAAGCGCTCGGCAAGCGCGCCCGCATCCGCGTCTTCTCCGGCGCGCTCCATGCGTGGATGAACTCCACCAGGCCGGACGCCTACAACCGCGAGGCGACAGAGGAGGCGTGGCGCCTCATCGCCGATTTCTTCTCCGACGCCTTCAACGACCGGCTAGGCCTTGCCCCTCGCGTCGAATTCATCGCCGACGACTCCATCGACTTCGATTTCTCAGCGCAGGTCGCGGCGGCGGAACCCTAAGCGCGGGCCTTTCTCGTTCCACGCCCGTGTAAGGGCGGCGAAGCGCGGAACCCTAGCGCGCGCGGGCCTTTGACTCGCAGGGTGAGGCGATGCGCCCCGTCCGCGGCGGAACCCTAGCGCGCGCGGGCCTTTGGGTTTGGCGGTAAAGAAGCAAAATGCCGACACAGCGGAACCCTAGCGCGCGCGGGCCTTTGCGACGATCTCCGACACGTCCAGCTCCTCGAAAGGCGGAACCCTAGCGCGCGCGGGCCTTTGTCATCAGCGACATCGACTATGCGCGACCCATACGCGGAACCCTAGCGCGCGCGGGCCTTTGCCGCCAGCTCTGCGCTCTCCGACACCGCTGTGCCCTCCGGGTCTTCCCACGCCTGCTGGCCTCCGAGGCCGTGCTCGATATTCCACGTAACCACGTCGAAGCACCTTCCCGTGTTCTCGCTCGCCGCGTCCTGCGCCGCGAGGAACATCGCCAGCGGAACCATATGATCCGCGCGCAGCGGCAACGGAGCGTTCGGGTTGCCCATCCCCAGCTCGCGCCTGGCGATGTTCTGCTCGTCGAACCCCGTCGTCCGCGTGTGACCGGGAACCATCACGTTCACCGCCACGTTCTGGCTGCGGATCTCGTCGGCCAGGTAGAACATCATCGTCAGCAGCGCCGCCTTCGTCGACTGATACGGCATCTCCCGGCTGTTCGGACGCAGCGCCCGGTACGCGCCGCCATACGAGTGATGCAGCGCGCCGCTGCTGATCACCGAGACGACGCTGCCCGACTGCTTCTCCAGCATCGGCTTCACGAAACGCCGCGTCGCCTTCAGCGCGCCGAACACGTTCACCGCAAACATCTGCTCCCACTGCTCGTCGCTCGTCTCGAGCGTCGTCGTTCGGCCTGTCGGCGGGAACAGGATGCGCTGACGCATCGCGGCGTCGTTGATGAGGACGTCGCACGTGCCCCACTTCGCCATCGTCGCCTCGTACGCCGCGTCGAGCTGCTCGCCGTTCGTCACGTCTACGGTGGCCACGATCACGTCGTCGGGGCGGCGCCGCAAGTCCTCCAGGTATTGCGTATCGCGGTCGCCCGAGTAGCCGGACGGCTCCCACGACAGGTCCATCGCCACGACTTTGGCGCCAGCCTGCAAGAATCCTCGCGTAAACGCCTGGCCCATTCCTCGCGCCGCGCCGGTAATCGCCACCACCTTGCCTTCCAGATCAGCCATAAGCTCTCCCTCTTCCTTTGTGCTCTGTGCTCTCTCTGTGCGCCGCCAGATTGCGAAAGCGCGTCGCGGGGGAAGCTAACCCCCATCTTTCATCATCGCCCGAATTCAGCCGAATTCCAAATTCCGCCCCGCACAGCCCTCCCCGCTTATCAGGCCTTGCGGCCATATTAGAAGGCTCCCCTATAGCTCTGCTATAGTTGGCCTCGCCACTAGTCCCCAAGCGAAGCTGGTCAGAGGAGGACGATTATGGTCTCAATCATCCGCTCCCACGGCGACCGCTCGCTCCGCGAGCTTGTGAACCTCGACGAAGGGCTCGTCGCGCGCGAAATCTACGTCAACGAGGCAATCTATCAGCAGGAGCTCGAGCAGGTCTTCGGACGCGCATGGCTCTTCCTCGGGCACGAAAGCCAGGTCCCCAACCCCGGCGATTTCGTCGTCTCCCGTATGGGAGAGGAGGAGATTATCGTCGTTCGCGACCGCAAGAACCAGATCCACGCGTTCCTCAACACCTGCCGCCACCGCGGCATGCGCGTCTGCCGCTACGACGACGGCAACACGCTCGTCTTCACCTGCCCGTTCCACGGCTGGAGCTACGATACCGACGGCCGCCTTGTAGGGGTGCCCCACCACGCGCGCGCCTACAACGGCGAGCTGGACAAGAGCGCCTGGGGACTGCACGAGGTGGCTCAGTTCGCCAACTACTACGGGTCGCTCTGGGCCACCTGGGATCCGAAGGCGCCCTCGTTCGAGGACTATCTGGGCGTGTACGCGCCAACGATCCGGTGGTGCTTCGAAAGCACAGCCGGAGAGGACAACGGCGTGGAGCTGTTCAACCCCGCGACGAAGTGGCGCATTCCCACGAATTGGAAGTTCCCCGGCTTCAGCTTCGACGGCGACAGCGCTCACGGGGCTATGACGCATCGCTCCGTCAACGTCGCCGCCATCGGTCCCCAGGGCGAACTGCAAGGCGGCAGCCGCAGCGGGATGAGGGCTCCCTTCCCGTCAACCTCCTACGAGATGCAGCTCCCCGAGCTGGGGCACGGCGGCCACAACTATATGTTCGAGCTCCCCGGAACGCCCGAGTACGTCGACACCTGGCAGACCGAGCCGCCCGAAGTCGACGTCTACTACCGCGAGCAACGCGAGAAGAAGCAGGCGCGCTACAAGGATGTCCACCTCCACGCCGGCAACGGCGGCACCGCGCTCGTGTGGCCCAACGTCAACATCCAGCCTCACCGCATCCTTGTCTGGCATCCGCATGGCGTCGGCGTCACCGAAAGCTGGCGGCAGTACCCCATCGACAAGAACGCCCCCAAGGTCGTGAAAGACGCCCAGCGCCGCTACATGATGCGCTACGGCGGGCCTACCGGCCTCACCGAATCCGACGATATGGAGAATTGGAACTACGCCTTCCCCGCCAGCCTCGGAACTATCGCCCAGCGCCTCCCCTACAACTTCCAGATGGGCCTCGGCCACGAATTCACCGACGACCGCTTCCCCGGCATGACCTTCTGCTTCCGCATCGCCGAGGCCAATCAGCGCGCCCGCCTCCGCCGGTGGATCGAGTTTATGGAGGCGGGAAGCTGGGACGACATCTACCCCGTCCACCCTCGGAAGAGTGCTGAGCGTTAAGGGATCCCCGCCCTGCAGGGTCAGCGCGGAGCGCGCATACGCATATGACGACAGACAACCCCAGACGCACGATTATAGCCATCGCCTTCATCATTCTGGGCATCCTGTTTCTGCTGCCTATCGTAGCCCGCTTCGACTTCTCCCTCGGCACGTGGTGGCCCATCCTCCTTATGGGATTCGGCCTCTACCTCCTTCGCGAGGGCTCGCCGCTGCACGGAGCTCTTCTCGGCGGAATCGGCGCTCTTGTCCTGCTCGGCAACCTTGGCGTCTTCAACATCAGCTTCGGGGCGCTCTTGCCGGCGGCGCTGATCGTCGTCGGCGCCTACATCCTCTTCCGCAGCTCACGCTCGCGCCCCTCGCGCAGGGAAGACCAGACCGACCCGGCGCCCGCCCTCGCCAGCGACTATCGCGACTATCTCAACGTCACCAGCTTCCTCTCCAGCGTCAACCGCCGCGTCGACAACCCGAACTTCCGCGGCGGCAGCGTCTCCGCCACCTTTGGCTCCGCCGAGATCGACCTGCGCGGCTCCTCGCTCGCCGACGGCGCCGCCACTATCAACGTCAACGCGCTCTTCGGCAGCGTCAAGCTCCAAGTCCCTCCCGACTGGGCTGTCGAGGTGCGCGCGTCCGTCGCCTTCGGGAGCATGGAGTCGAACCGCCCCGAGCCCGCAAGCGCCAAGGGCGCGCTCATCGTCGCCGGCTCCTGCCTCTTCGGCAGCATCGAGACTACGTCCTGAACACCGCATCAGGAGCAACGCCATGACCACCAGCGATCCTCAGCCCATCAGCAGCGAAGCGCTCTTCAGCATCAACGACACGGTCATCCTGACGAATCTCCCGATAGGGCAGCGCGTCCGGCTGCGCGACGGCGCCGTCGCCGAGGTCGTCGCCAACCCGCGCGACGGCGGCTGGGTGCGGGTCCGCTACGTCGAATCGCCAGCCGATCCCGCCTCCGTCGGGACAGAAGATATGGCGTTCGCCACCGATGTCGTCGGCGTCCTCGAATCGCCGGGCGCTCACCCCATCGAACGTGGCGAGGAATCCGGCTCCGTGGACAGCCGCTACGCGCAGGCCGTCTCCACCGCCGCCCCCGAACTCACCCTCGAACGGCTGCTGCTCGAACGCGAGATCGAGCGATTCCTTTACCGCGAGGCCGAGCTGCTCGACGACCGCCGCTTCAACGACTGGATCGAGCTCATCGCGGAGGATGTCCACTACCATATGCCGGTGCGCCGCAACGTTAAGTTCGGGCAGCAGAGCAGGGAGAACTCCAGCTCGGACTCCGAAATCTCCTGGTTCGACGAGGGCAAGCGCACTCTTGCCGGACGCGTTCGCCAAATCAACACGGGACTCCACTGGGCTGAGGAGCCATTCTCGCGCGTTCGCCACCTCATCACTAACGTTCAGGTCGGGCAACCGCAAGGCGACGAGCTTCCCGTTCGCAGCAACTTCTTCGTGTGGACCAACCGCCTCCACGACGAAGTGAACGTCTTCGTCGGAACACGGCACGACATCCTCCGGCGCGACGCCGAAACCGGCTGGAAGATCGCCCGGCGCCTCATCCTCCTCGACCAGAACGTCCTTCTGTCGAAGGTCGTCACCACGTTCTTCTAGGGACTAGCATGGCCCCCTCCGCGGAATGGCGCTCCTTCGGAGAGTTCGACGTTGTGCTGCTGGTGGACGACGCCGGCGCCGTTCGTCAGGCGATCACCGCCGGGCAGGCCGTGCTCCACGACTTCCTCACCGATATGCGCGGGATACCGGAGATGCGCGGCGACCACGAGGTGGCCGGCGAGCGGCGCAATCCCGAGCCGTGGGGAGCGCTCGTTATGGCCAGAGCCGACAGCGGCGAGATTCTCGATATGGATCCCGAGCTCTTCTGGGAGGGCGTCTACACCTGGTTCCGCTCGCGGGGCGTCGACTACGACACTCCCCTGCCCTCTTAGCCGCCCAGCCTCGGCGCGCTCTCCTGCAAGCGCGCGCTTGCATCAAACATCGCTCCCCGGGGACTCGCCCGCAGAGCTGGGCTCTGCGGGGGCCGTCGCCTTCCTTCCCAGGAACACGTCCGCCAGGATAGTCGAGTTCAGGATTGAGTCTGGCGTTCCGATATGCGCGACGCGGCCCTTGTCGAGCACGAACGCCTTGTCGACGATGCCTAGTACGCCCTTGATGTTGTGCTCGACCAATATGACCGTCACCTGAAGGCTCTCGCTAATCTCGGCGATCTTCTCGAACACTTCGGAAACGATGATGGGCGCCAGCCCAAGCGTCGGCTCGTCGAGCAGCAGCGCTTCCGGGGCGGCCATCAGCCCCCGGCCCAGAGCGAGCATCTGCTGCTGCCCGCCGGACATCTGGCTGGCCATATCCCTGCGCTTCTGCCGCAGCACGGGGAAGAAATCCAGCACGGATTCGAGACGCCGCTCTCGCTCGTCCTTGTCGGCGACGTGCCGGCTCCCCATATCGAGATTCTCTTCCACCGTTAGGTGAGTGAACACGCGCCGCCCCTGAGGCACGAACGAGATGCCCTCTTTCACGATCTCATGCGTCGCCGCCGACAGCGGCTCTCCGCGCCAGTACACGCTGCCGCCGACAACCGGCGCAAGCCCCATCACCGCCTTTAGAACGGTCGATTTGCCCGCGCCGTTCGGCCCCAGCACAGCCGCCGCCTCGCCCTTCTCCACGCCGACCGAAACGCTGTCGAGGGCCTTAACAGCGCCGTAACGCACTGATATGTCGACAAGCTCAAGCAGCATAGCGACGCGTCCGCTACGTCCCCAGGTACGCCGCAATCACTTCGTCGCTGCCCAGCGTCTCATGCACGTCGCCTTCCGCGAGCAACGTGCCGCTATCGAGCACGACAAGGTGGTCCGGCAGCTCTCGCACGATGTCCATATTGTGCGAGATGAAGATGAGCGTGCGCCCCTCGACGCGCAGCTCTCGCATCAGAGCTTTCACCGGCTCGATCATATGCGGGAAAAGGCCGGCGAACGGCTCGTCGAACAGGTAGGTGCGGACATCCATCGCGACGGCGCGCCCTATCTCAACGAGCTTCCGCTGCCCGTACGACAGGTCCATCGCCAGCGAGTTCCGCTTCTCCCACATTCCCACCCGCTCCAGAACCTCGCGCGCCTTCGCCCGATGCGCCGCCTTCGTCCGCTCGACCATTGCGAGGAGCAGCCGCCGCTCCGTCAGCGTGATCATAATGTTGTCCCACACGCTTATCTGGTCGAACAGGCGCACCTCCTGAAAGGTGCGCGTGAGGCCGTGATCGGGCGTATCGTACGCGTTCACAGTCCGCAGCCCTGCGCCGTCGATGATGATGAGGCCTCCGTCGAGCGGAAGCGTCCCGCTCAGGAGGTTGACGAGCGTGGACTTTCCGGAGCCGTTGGGGCCGACGATGCTCGTCGTCTTTCCGCGCGGAATCGCGATGCTGAGGCGGTCGATAGCCCGCACCGCGCCGAAGGATTTCGAGACTTCGTCGGTCTCGAGCGCAACGCCTTGCAGGTCGGCGTAGCTCATAGCCGGTACCTCCCCACGAGCCCTTGCGGGCGAAAGAGCATCAACAGCACGAGCATCAGGCCAAGCGCAACCTGGCGCGCCTGCCCGATGTGCTCCGGCGGCAGGAACGGCAGAAACCGCATGCCTTCCTCCAGCAGCACGAACGCCATCGCCCCTAGCAGCGAGCCCCAGATCGACGCCAGCCCGCCCAGAATGACGATCGACACCAGCAGCACCGACTCCAGCAGGATGAACGAGTTCGGATCGATGAAGCGCGTCCAGCTGCTGAACAGGCCGCCGGCAAGCCCCGCCATCATAGCGGAGATCACCCACACGGCCAGCTTGTAGCGCGTCGCGCGGTAGCCGAACACCTCTATGGCCTGCTCGTCTTCGCGGATGGCCGTGAGCACGCGCCCGAACGACGACGTAACCAACCACCATGAAATCAGCATAACGAGCGCCAGGAAGCCAAGCGCGAGCAGCAGAAACTCCACCTCGCCGTCGAACGTCCAGCCTCCGATGGCGGGGCGCGGCACGTTGTGAATGCCGAATGCGCCGCGCGTGAGCCCCTCCCAGTTCAGGAACACGTTGTAGGAGATGATGGCGAATCCGAACGAAACAAGCACGAAAAGATCGTCGCGGAATCTGTCGAACACGACTCCCGCCGCGAACGCCACAACCCCGGCCAGCAGCGCAGCCGCCGGCAGCGCGGCGAAGACGGGCCATCCGTACGTGGGAATCGCCCCCGTGCGCAGCAGCTCGTAGTCGGTTGTCGAGGTCAAGATCGCGACGGTGTACGCGCCGATGCCGAAGAATCCGATCTGCCCCACCGAAAGCAGGCCGGTGTACCCCACTACGAGATTCAGGCTTACCGCCAGGATGGCCCAGATAGCGAAAACTGCGCCGACAGCGACGCCGAACTCGATTCCTTGCCACGCCATGAATGCGCCCGCCCATCCGAGCACGATCAGGTTGGCCCACAGCTCCAGGTTCCGTTTGCCGGGACGGAGAGCAAGCAGACGCCGGGACAAGCTCGGCGCCGCGCCGGCTTGCTCTCCGCCCTGTTGCTCGACGTTCATAGTCCCTTATTTCCTTGGCAGCAGTCCCCTGGGCCAGAACACGAGGAAGAGCACGAGCAATCCCAGCGAGATGGCGTCCTTCCATTCGCCGGTGAGATCCCAGATGCCGAACTGCTCCACGAGGCCGAGCACGAACCCGCCCAGCAGCGCTCCGTTGAGGTTGCCGATGCCGCCGACAACCGAGGCGATCCATCCCTTCAGCAGCAGCAGCAAGCCCATCCGCGGCTGAATAGCGGTGTCGTGGCCGGTCAGAATGCCGGCAAGCGCAGCGTACATCGCCGCTATGAAGAACACTGCGGCGATAATGACGGTCGTGTTGATCCCCACGACCTTCGCCACCTCCTCATCGTCGCCAACAGCGCGCACCTCTTTGCCGAATGTCGTTCTCTTCAGAATGAAGAGCAACAGCGCGAACCCGGCGATCGCCGCGCCGATGGCGAAGAGGTTGAACCCCTTGATGAACGCTCCGCCGATAATCCACGTCGTCTCGCTTCCGATGACCGCCGGCAGCGGGCGAGCCGAGGTGCCGAAGATGATGCCGATGAGCGCATTCATACTCAGCAGAATGCCGAGGGACGCCACGAGCATCACCAGCGGAGACCTCGCCTGCCGGCGCATGCGAACGTAGAGGCCGCGGTAGATCGCAAGCCCTGCCGTTCCGGCGAGCAAGCACGCCACCGCCCAGCTCAGGTAGATCTTCGTCCAATCCGCCCCCGCGACCAGGAATGCGCAGAAGCCCCCAACCGCGACAGACGCCAGAGAAAGCGCGATGTAGAGCGCCGCGCCGCCGCGCGCGCCCGTTATTCTCCGCTGCGCCGCCCGCAGCGCGACGCCAACCGCCAGCGCAACCACAGCTCCAACTACCGGACTGAGCAGCGTGTTGATAGAGGCCGGGTAAGCGAGCACAACCCCGACGTAGGCGCCAGGGACAGCCGCGGCGGCTCCCGCCAAGGCCATTAGCGCTGCGCGGTTCAAGCGCCTGCGCAGCAGCGGACTCAGGAAGACGTAGAGCTCCCACGCGACTACGCCGGCAACCACCAGAGCGAACGCGCCGTTGACGTAGACGCTGTTCGCGTCGTACTGACCTCCCAGGAGCTGCTGCGACTGGAGATAGAACACGCCGTAAGCGCCCACGGCGGCGGCGGCGCCATAGTACAGGTCGAAATACCACACCGTGCTGTAGACGAGCGTGAACCCCATCGCCATCAGCGCGTAGATCGCGCCTACTGCAAGGCCGTTGTAGGCGAACTGCAACGCCTGCCCTGGCGATTGCGCCGTTTTCCAGATTACGTAGGCCGCAAGCAGCAGGAAGAGCGCGAGCGCCAGCCGCTGCGAGCCAGACGCCAAGCCTCCGCCCGCCAGCCGCCCCAGCCGCCCTGCAATCGGGAGACGGCTCAGCATAGCCGCCGCAGCCTGTTCGCGGCGCGGTTTCGCGTCTGTGGGAGCTTTCGCGCGTCCACCTCGGAACCCTTACTCCCTTCCCTACTGTCCCGCACGCTTACTGCCCAGCACGACTGTCCAGCACACGGTAGCCCAAGTTCCCATCTGTCCGCTCAGCAACAGGCAGAACCTCCACCGTTGCGTACGACAGACCCACAACCTCGCCTTGCTCGTCGAATCCGTAACCGTCGCCTATCGCTCCGCTGTAAGCGACGCCATAGAGGCAATCGCGGAACCCGTCAGCATCCTGGTCGTCGCCCGTCTGCCTGAGGCATTCGGCGGCGATGTGAACGCCATCGTACGCCGACCCCAGATACCACGGCAATGTAACGTGGCCGTAACGTTCGCGGAAGCGCCGCAGGAACTCTCTGCCTCTGGCGGTGGTCAGGTCCGGGCTCGGGATAACCGCCTTCACTCCGGTGGCGGCCTCTCCCGCTATCTCCAGCGCGGTGGAGCCCGACCCTACCGTCTCGGTGTACAGAAGCCCTGCGTATCCCAGCTCCCGCGCCTGCTTGATAACGGAGCCTCCTGTGAACTCCGACTGCGCCGCGAGATGAATCGCCCCCGGCTCGGCGGCAAGAATCTTCGTCAGCTGCGCCCGGAAGTCCGTGCTGTCCGAGGCGTAGCCCTCCGCGGCCACGACTTCGCCCCCCAGCGCCTCGAAGCTCTGCTCCGTTATCCGGCGCAGCCCTTCTGCGTAGTCGGTGGATTCGGAGATAGTGGCGAGGCGCCGCACGCCATCGGCCCAGATGGCGTTCGCCGTGTCGACGCCGCGCTGACTATCGTTGATCGCCGTCCGGAAGATGTAGTCCCCCGCCTTTGCGATGTCGGGATTCGTGGACGACGAGGAGAAGAGCACGACGCCGTCGGCCTCGGCAAGCGGCGCCGCTCCGAGCGTCGCGCCGCTGCACGACGCGCCAAGGATAATCTTCGCTCCATCAACTCCGGTGAGCTTCCGGTACGCGGTGATTGCGTCCTGCGCCGAGCACTTGGAGTCTTCGATAATCAGCTCGAGCCTGCGGCCGTCGACGCCTCCGGCGGCGTTGACCTCGTCCGCCGCCAGCTGCCTCGCCTGCACAATCACTGTGCCGTACGTCTCGCCCGGACCGGTGACCGACTCCATAACGCCGATGCGGAACGGCGGCGGCGCAGTCGGCGTGGGATCCGCAGTTGGCGTGGACGTGGGCTCGTCCTGCCCGCAGGCGGCTGCGGCCCAAGCCAAGGCAAGCGCGAGAGCCAAGACAAGGAGCCGCTGCCCAGCCCCGGCGCTCATAGCGGGGCGACGACGCCGCTAATCAGCCTGCCGTCAGGGCGCGGGGCCATCAGACGCTAGCTTCCCCCCAGCAAGCGGTAGCCCAGGTTCTCATCCGTGCGCTCGGCGAGCGGCAGAATCTCCACAATCACGTTCGTCAGGCCCTCAACCTCGCCCTTCTCGTCGAACGTGTAGTTGTCGCCAATGGCGCCGCTGTACGTGATGTCGTAGAGGCAGTCGCGCATTCCATCGGCGTCCTGGTCGTCGCCGGTCTGCTTCAGGCACTCAGCCACGATATTGACGGTGTCGTACGCCGAGCCCAGGAACCACGGCAGCGTTATGTGCCCGTAGCGCTCCCGGAACCGCTGCAAGAACTGCTTGCCGGCGTCCGTGCCCAATTCCGGGCTTGGAAGGATGGCCTTCAGGCCTGTGGCCGCTTCTCCGGCAATCTCCAGCGCAGTCACGCCCGATATCACGCTCTCCGAGTAGATCGGCCCTGTGTACCCGAGCTCGCGCGCCTGCTTCACAATCGTGCCGCCCGAGAACTCCGACTGCGCCGCCATATGGAACGAGTCCGGGCCCGCGCTCAGCAGCTTCGTCAGTTGCGTGCGGAAGTCGGTCACGTCCGACGCGTAGCTCTCGGAGGAGACAATCATCCCTCCCAGACTCTCGAACTGCTCCGCCGTCGTTCGGCGCACCGCCTCGGCATAGTCGGTGGTCTCGTTGATCATTGCTAGCCGGCGTCCGCCGTCCGCCCATATCACGTTTCCGGTGTCGACGCCGAGCTGGTCGTCGTTGATGGCGGTGCGGAAGATGTAGTCGCCAGCCTCCGCGATGTCGGGATTCGTGGACGACGCGGAGAAAAGCACGACGCCGTCGGCCTCGGCGAGAGGCGCCGCTCCGAGCGTCGCGCCGCTGCACGACGCGCCAAGGATGATCTTCACCCCGTCGACTCCCGTGAGCTTTCGGTAAGCGGTGATCGCGTCCTGCGCCGAGCACTTGGAGTCTTCAATAATCAGCTCGAGCTCGCGCCCGTTGACGCCTCCGGCGGCGTTGATCTCATCCTCCGCCAGCTCTTTGGCCTGCACCATCACCGTTCCGTAGGTCTCGCCCGGACCCGTTACCGATTCCATAACGCCGACACGAAACGGAGGCAACGGCATAGGCGTGGGAGTCGCAGTCGGAGTAGGCGTCGCAGCAGGCCTGGGAGTCGCAGTCGGCGTGGGAGTTGGATCCGACCCGCAAGCGGCAACCGCCAACGCTGTGAACAATCCTGTGAGGGTGATGATGAATTGTCGTCTGCTAGGCGCTTTCATTGCACTCTCCGTAAAACGTTGACTTCCTGATCATCTCTGGGCGGCAACGCCATTCTTCGACAAGTAACTGCGCAACTTTACACTGTGCGCACTGCTCGCGTAAAGCTCGCTCCGTAGTCCCAGAGCTTACGCGCGAGCGCCGGAGACCCTTTTTCGCGCCCGCGACTTGCGCGATGAGACGTACGCTGGAGCCTGCGCGCGAGCGAAGAGACCGATTGGGTTCCCTCCGTGACGCAACATGCGCCCCTCGGAGCCTGCGCGCGAGCGAAGAGACCGAGGGGGAGCCCCCACGCACGGATGAGGAGCGTCGGAGCCTGCGCGCGAGCGAAGAGACCCCAGCGAGATGAGGCCTCGAGGTGAGCGGACCCTCGGAGCCTGCGCGCGAGCGAAGAGACCTCTCCGTCCACGGCTTCCGCCGTTTGCGGCGCCGCCTGGCATGCGCGATAATGCGCAGCGCAGAACGCAGCCCGCCCTCGGCGAGCGCGCCTGCAACCAGCGAGGAGGGACGCCCATATGCTGCGATTTGCCGAAGAGATCATCCTGCTCTTGCTCAACGACGAAGACGGCTCATTCGCGCGCGTCCCCTACTGGTCGCTCAACTACGCCCTCGCCGGCGGCGTCCTGATGGATCTGGCGATGGCGGACCGCATCGACACCGACCTTGAGAAGCTCTTCGTCGTCAACGACGCGCCCACTGGAGACAACCTGCTGGATCCGACGCTCGCGGACATCGTAGCCGAGCAGCAGCAGCGCGACGCGCGCTTCTGGGTGGAGCGCACCGCCAACCGCGCCGAGGAGATTCGCGAGCTTGCTCTTGCGCGCCTCGTCGAGCGCGGCATCCTCGAACAGCGCGAGGAGCGGTTCCTGTGGGTCTTCAAGTCGCGGCGTTACCCGTTGATCGAGGGCGAGACGGAGCGCGAAGTCAAGCTCCGCATAATGGGCGTGCTCTTCAGCGACGAGATTCCCAGCCCCCACGACGTGGTCGTCATCTGCCTGGCGGACGCCTGCCACATCTTCGAACGCCTCCTCTCCCGCCGCGAGCAGGAGCGGGCGGCCGAACGCATCGAGCAAGTCCGCAAGCTCGACCTCATCGGCCAGGCTATGGCCCAAGCGATACAGGACATCGAACTCTCCGTCGCCGCATCGGTGCAGCCGCACCTCTACTAGGCGCCCTGCATCCCGCTCTCCCGAGCAGGCGGGGCGTCGGCGTCCGTCCGCGTCGCGCGACACCGAAAGCGGACTTCCACTGCCGTCGGCGTCCGCTAGGGGGCCATCCGGGCCAGCCTGCCAGCGCGACCGCCTGCGCCCCGACTGCGCGCGCTACGCCGTCCGCGCGGGGACGACGACCGCTCCGCGGTAGATTCCGCGCACGCCGCCAACCGCCAGGCTGAGGACTACAACGACGACGAACCCCACCCCTAGCGTCCACAGCGCTTGCGGGGCGCCGAACGCGTCCGCCGCGAACCCGTTCGCCAGATTCACCACCGCCATCGTGCCGCCGATGTTGATCTGGTTCAGCCCCGTTATGCGTCCCCGCATTCCTTCCGGAGCCAGCGATTGCACCATCGCGCCGCCGATCGCCATAAACGCCGCCTGCGAGCCTCCCATAATCGCCGCGCCCAACAGCGCCAGCTCCGGCGTCGTCGCAACCGCCAGCACAGGCATCCCGAGCCCGCTCAGCGCGCCGGTGATGAGCAGCAGCCTCCCACGACCCGACGCGCTCCGCACGCCGGCAATCCCCATCACTCCAACGACTGCTCCCGCGCCCACGCCCATCATCAAGTAGCTCGCTCCCACGCCCGCATTCCCCAGCGAATCCCTCGCCAGCACAGGCAGCATCGACTCGAACGACATCGTCATCGAGCAGTGCAAGGCGATCAGAATGAAGAGCGCCCGCAGCCGGCTGTCCGACCACGCGTACTTCGCCGCGGCCCACAGACTCGCCCCGAAACGGGCGCCGCGCTGCAAGTCTCCCGTCGACCTCGCTCTCACCCCCAGAACGCCGGCGATCCCCACCACGTAGAACATCGTGCTCGCCAGGAACGCCGGGGCGGGCCCGTACGCGAGCGCGGGAAGAATCAGCAGCGGCCCCGCCAGCCGCGCGCCCTGCAGCGACAGCTGATTCATCGCTATGGCGTTGAGCAAGCCGCTCCGGGGCACGAGGTTCGGAATGAGCGTCTGCGTCGCCGTCATCTGAAACGTGCGGAAGCTCCCGTTCACCAGCGACAGCGCGACGATGTGCCACACGACCAGCGCGTCGGCGAACGCCAGCGAAGTCAGCGCGGCGCCGTGGGCGAGCTGCAGCGCGTAGGACGTCGCGAGAATCGCGCGCCGGTCGAACCGGTCGGCCAGGAATCCGGCCAGCGGAGGCATTATGAAGCGAGGAGCCATCGCCGCGAACGTAACCACGCCCACAACCGCCGACGATCCCGTCATCTCGAGCGCCAGGGCGCCGCGCGCCACAATGAGCGCCCAGTAGGCGGACTGGCCAGCCAGGCTCCCCAGCCACACCCACCGGAAGTCCCGGCTCTGCAACGCCGCAACGTACCGCTGAAAAACAGGAGACACTCGGGCTCCCCCTCCTACAACGCAGCGGGCAGAGCGCTCAGCAAAAGCGCTCTGCCCGCGCCGCCTACGATGCGTGAACCCCGTAAGACGAGGGCTCCTCCGCCTAGCCTACTCGATAGGCACAATCTCCGACGATATGTTGCACCACGGCTGCTCGCCCTCCGGACCGCAGAACACCGCCGGTGCAACAGCCAGCAGCTCGTTGGTCACGGCGTCATGCAGGCGGAACGAGACAGCCGTCCACTCGCCGAAGAAGAGGAAATCCGACGCGCTGCCGCGGAGGCCGCGCTCGAACGCCACCACGAACGCGCCGTGCACATTCGCGAACAGCCCGCCGAGATCCTCGTCGTATCCCACATCCAGCACTGAGGTGATGTCCGTCTCCAGCCCCTCGGCGCCCCAGACCATACGGATCTTGACCTCCTGACCTGCGTCGAGTCCCGCCGCGACGAACCAGATCCCGTGGTCTCTGATCCGCTCGGGCGGAAACTTGATGAAGGTCGGATGCACCTGGAAGACGACGCCCGGTTTGTCTTCGTCATCCTGACCGCTCGCCGGAAACGCCGGCTGCAGCGCCGCGCCGGCAACGGCGATCGCCAGCGCCGCAGCAGCGAGGATGAGCAACCGCCTCGGACGCAACCACGCAGCTGTCAGCTCCTTCTTGCCCATTGAATCCATATGAACGCGCCTCCTGTCGTTTGCTTCACCGGCGGGAGAGAGACGGGAAAGAACGGGAAAGAGATGAGGCGCTCATCCGTCCCCATCGCGCGCCCCGCATGCCGCCTCGCTGGCAATCCTGATGCTCATTCGCCGACCTTCGTCCCTCCATACCGGCCGCCATGCCGGTTTAAGCCCTCCCCGCTGCGGGAGCAGGCGCAGCCGCAGCCGCTCCGACTCCCGTCCGGGCGCTCATGTTCTGCCGCAGCCCCATCCGTTTCGCGACCTCCCGCATCGGCAAGGCCACGCCTATCGTCAGCGCCATAATGACCAGGGATACGATTCCCGCCGCCTCCATCTGCGCAACGTCCGCGGACCCCCATTCCAGCGCGATGAGCGAGAGCGTCTTCGTGCCGATGGCGGCAAGCAGAACGATGTTGGATGTCGTGTTGGCCGCGGAGATGAAGTTGAGCATCCCTATCAGAACCATCGTCGGCATCAGCACCGGCGCGACAACCTTGAAGTAGGTGGTGAACCACCCCGCTCCCGACACGCGGGACGCCTCTTCCAGATCTGCGCCCAATTGCACCAGCACGCCCTTGAAGATGTTCGTCCCCGTGGTGTTGCCCGAGATGATGACCACCAGCATCAACGCCCACAGCGTGCCGTAGAGCCACGAAAGAACCGGCACGCTCAGGAAAAGCATCAGCAACCCCAGCGACGACAGGATGCCGGGAAACGCCGCAGACACCCAGATAACGGAGTCCAGGGTCGATCTCAGGCGCCACTTGCTCCGCACAATCAGGTAGGCGATCACCGAGAAGAGCAGCGGGCTCCCGATTCCCGCCACGATCGCCAGTATCAGCGTATTCCGCAGCGCGCCGAAGAATACGTCGTCCGAGAACACGCGCCGCCAGTGGTCCAGCGTCCACGTCTGCTCCAGGCCGAAGAAGCCGACGTGCGACATAAAGCTCCCCACGACCAGCACGAGGATGGGCAGCGCGGTGAGCAGCGCCAGCAGCAGGGTGATGGCGCCGAAGAGCGGCCACCTCCAGCGCCCCAGATCGATGAGGCCCGGCTTGAAGTTGCCGGTCACCGTCGTGTAGTGCCGGCGCCGCGTAACCCAGCGCTGAACAGGGAAGATGGCGCCAATGATGAGAAGCGTAAGGCTTGCGGTGACGACAGCGCCTCCGTAGTCCAGCGACTGCACCTGCTGATAGATGAGCGTGGAGTAGACGTAGAAGCCCCACCGCGCGCCCAGCAGCCATTCCGTTTCAAACCCCTGGAAGATGCGGATGAGCTGCAAGGCGAACACCAGCACGATCGGCGACGCCATAACCGGAAGCGTAACCTTGGCCAGCGTCCCGAGCTTCGACGCGCCGGAGACGCGTCCCGCCTCCTCCAGCGCCTGGTCCATATTGCGGAACGCCGGCGTGAACAGAATGACCTTGTACGCGATGCCGTCCGCCATCAGCCGCGCGAACACGATTCCCTCGAGGCTGAAGATGTTGAACGGGCCCTGATCGACGAACGGAAGCTGCTCCAGCGCAACGTTGAAGAAGCCAATCTGGGGCTGCAGCATCATCATCCATCCCAGCGTGCTTGCAATGCCCGGGAACATAAAGGCGATCCAGAACAGGAACTCCAGCCCGTGCGAGAAGGGAATCCGCGTGCGCGCAAGGATCATCGAGATGGCTATCGCCACCGGGAACGAGATGATCATTACGAAGAACCAAACGAGGAACGAGTTCAGCAGCGCGCGCGGCATCCGGCCGTCCCATGCGTGCCGCCAGTTGTCGATGCCCCACTCCCGCGGCGGAATGAACACGTCCGACGACACGTCGAGGCTGAACCAGAACAGGATCAGCATCGGCAGGATGAGGTAGAGGCTCAGCGAGACGATCACCAGCAGCATGATGAGCGTGCCGAATTCCGCCCTCAGGAATTTCCTGAGAGGCGAACTCGACACTCCCGCCGCCTGCGCTGCCATCGACTCTCCTCCCGGCTCTCTGTTCGGCTCTCCGCTTGGGCGCCGCAGCGGCGCCGCGCCAACGACGCCGGCTCCCGCTGCGGCTCAGGAGGAAGGCTCCTCGCTCATCTCCATCATCTCCATCAGCCGCAGCGGCGCCGGTTCTTTGCTCCCTGCTACGGCGTGTAGACGATTCCCAGCTCGTCGTAGAGCGCCCTCATAGCCATACGGGATTCAATGCTGATGTCCCGATACTCCTGCGTGCCCGAGTCGATTATGAACACCAGACCCTTGTCCTGCAGATCCTGCAGCTGCGCCACTCTCGCCCATTCCGTGTCGGAGACTTTGCCCTGGCCAACATCGGCGCGCAGCTTTGGCGACGGCGCGAAATTGCGCGTGAAGTTGACGTCCGTCTCCATCCCGTCCCGGCTGTACCACCAGTTGATGTACAGCTGAGCCGCCCTCGGATGCGGCGCCTGATCGATTACGGATCCCGTGCCGCCGATCTCCGCCGACATCCCCTCGTCCATAACGATTTCGTCGGTGATCGCCCTCAGCGGCAGGCCGGCCTCCGCCAGCGGGCGGATCTCCCGGTCGCAGCCGAAGGCGAACGTAACCGCGCCGCGGGCGAGCAGCTCCGCGCACTGCCGGTAGTCCGAGAAGTCCAGCACATGATTCCCTGCCGCGGCGTTCCTCATAAGCCTGTCGAGGAACTCCTGGCCAAGCCCTAGCCAGGAGCGCACCCGCGCTGTCGCCCCGCTCCCCTCGGTCGCCAGCCCCGTCGTAACGATCTCGCCGGCCCACTTCGGATCGGTTAGCTCCCACCACGAGGTGATCTGGGCCGCCTCCGCGGCGCTGAGCTTGTCGGTGTTGTACCAGAGGTCTTCGAAGTTGGCGATGCTGATCGCGTCGGCCATCGAGTACAGATTCTCGGCGTCGCTCCACCACACCTTGTGCGACAGATGCCAGGTCTCGGGAGTGCGGTTCAGAATCGTGGGGTCGATGATGAGCGGCTCGACGGGCGACAGCGCGCCGGCCTCCACCATCCGCCCGGTCGAAGAGACGCCCCCGTGCTGGAAATCCGCCGTGTAGCGCCCGCGGGAGCGCTCGGCCAGAATGCGGGTCGTGTTCGCGCTGCCGCTGCCCGTGCTGGCGATCACCCTGATGTCGAACTTCCGCTGGAACTGCCCAAGCGTGTCCCGGATGTGCCGGGAGTCCGTCCCGCCGAGGCTCAGCACAATCTGCCCCTCGTCCTGCGCGTCGGCGATCAGCTGATCCCACTGCGCCTGGAACGACTCGTCGGGGGTCGGAGTAGGCGCCGGAGTCGGCGTAGGAGCCGCTGTCGGAGTAGGCGGAGGGGTCACGCCCGGAGGGAACGGCGTAGGCGTCGCCGTGGGAGGCGCAGGCGTAGGGGTAGGCGTCGCCGTGGGAACGGGAGTCGCCGTCGGGACGGGCGTGGGAGTTGGATCCGATCCGCACGCGCTGAGCGCGCCCATCAAGCCAATGGCGGCGAGAATCAGCCAAAACCGCGCAAATCCGCTTCGCTTTCGCTTACTCATGCCCGAGCCTCCCTAATCGCCTGAACATCTCCGGCCGACCATCTCTTCAAGAGGAGCGCTCTCTTGGGGAGCGCCCTGTTCACGGAATGGCGCAAACTATTCAATTGTGATAACGATATCCCCCGCCGTGAGTCCGTCGCGGGCCAGATAATCGCAGGCTCCGAGGAGCGTGGCGGCGAGTCTAGGCTTTGCAAACGAGGGGTGTCAACCCGCGACCCATAACTGGAGGAACCGCATGACCGCCATCGACCCAAGCATGCCGCTCAACACCGGAAGGAACGCCTCGTTCTCAGCCTACGACCGCTGGCTGGCGCAGCAGGACGTCCCCGTGCACACCGGCTACTACGTGCAGGACGCCCGCGCTCTCGAACGCGGCTGGTGGCCCCTCCGGCAGTGCCCCGCCGCAGTGCTCAACCTCGCCGGACACTCCGGCGTCGCCGAGGCGCACATCCTCGAAATCCCGCCCGGAGAGAGCATCCCCCCCTTCCGGATGGCCATCGAAGACGTCGTCTACGTGATGGAGGGGCAAGGCATCTGCACGGTGTGGGCCGACGACCGCCCGAAAGTGAGCTTCGAGTGGCAGAAGCACAGCCTCTTCCGCATCCCCACGAACTACTCCTACCAGCTCAGCAACCTGCGCGGCGACAGGCCGGCCCTCACGATGCACGTCAGCTACCTGCCGCTGGCCCTCGCCACTAACTCGAACCCGAAGTACATCTTCGAGAACCCGTTCGTAGACGCGACCGAACTCTACGGCGACGAGGAGGGGTTCTACGCCCACGAGGCCAGAGCCGTGCAGCGCGCCGACGGCCGCACCGAGTGGTTCGGCAACTTCTTCCCCGACCTGACCGTATGGGACAAGCTGAGCGCGTATGGCGGACCAGACAGGCAGGCGTACTCCGGCGGAATCGTCTTCCCGAACTCCTCGCACCGGCCGGGGCTGATGGTTCTTCCCTCCCGGCGCTACAGGGCGGCCCACCGTCACGGCCCGGGCGTAACCATCATCGGCATCCAGGAGGCCACCGGGTTCGTAGTGATGTGGCCCCCCGATGGCGACGACTACATCGTCGCCCCCTGGCAAGAGGGCGCCGTGTTCGTCCCCCCGAATATGTGGTACCACCAGCACGTCAACTCGGGCGGCGTTGAGAACCGGCAGCTGCGCATCTTCCCCCCGCGCCCGATCATGAACTACTCCTTCATCGACCCCAAGCAGTACATCCCCTTCGTTGAAGAAGACCCCTGGGTGCGCGAGAAGTTCGAGGCCGAGCTCGCCGCCAACGGCCTCACATCGCTTATGCCCGAAGAGGCCTACGCCAACCCCAACTACAAGTGGGACGCAGACTGGCTAAGCAAGGAGTAACCCGCGAAGTTCCCGAAAGACGGGATTCCGCGCGAAGAGGAACCATTCACCCACGCGAATCCCGCCAGCAGCGGAGAACCGATACGCAACAGAGGGGCCTCGGAAATCCGAGGCCCCTCTTGCGTGAACAGCCCTTGCGTCTTGTCCGCGCCTGACGGCTACTCGTCAAGCCAGGCGTTCTCGAACACGCGATGGTACATCTTGTTGGTGCCGCGCCAGCCCACGTTCTTCACCTCCGGACGGGCGACGATGCCGTTGCCCCACACCGGGCTCGTGATCCGGTACGCGTTCTCCGCAACGTACACCTGCAGCTCCTCGGCAACCGCCTCCCGCGCCTCGCCAGTGGAGCCCCATAGCCGTTCGACGATGCCGTCGAGCGTGGCGTCCGGGTTGAGCGAGAGCGTGTTCGCCGGCATCTGCTCGCTCCAGAAATACGTCGCCGACAGGTCGTCGAGGTCAAAGCTGTTGGTCCATCCGAAGTAGAGGTCATCCCACGACTGCGCCGACCCTGCGCCGAGGAATGGGCCGTACTCCATCATGTTGAACTCGGCCTCGATGCCCACCGCGCGCATCATCGTGAGCATCGTCTCCGCAACCTCCTGCCACGGCGAACCGTACGTCGCAGTCCACGCCACGCTTGTCTTGAACCCGTCGGGATAGCCGGCGTCGGCGAGCAGCTGTTTCGCCATCTCCGGGTTGTACTGCAGGTAAGGCTGCACATCCTCCGGGTAGCCGTCGATCGTCAGCGCCTCGGCGTCGAGCGGCCAGGCTTCCAGCACCGGCGCGCCGTCGCCGCGCAGCGCGGTCGCCACGACCGCCTCGCGGTCGATGGACATCGAGAGCGCGCGCCGCACGTTGACGTCGTTCCACGGCTCCTTGTCGAGCCGCATGCGGATCTCCAGGTGGAAGAGGCTGGGACACGACTTCATGAAGTAATCCGGGTTGACGCGGCCGACCTCTTCCAGCACGCGCGGGCTCGCCGCAGGGAAGACGTTGATCTGCCCGCCGCGCAGCGCCGCGAGCCGCGTGGCGCCGTCGGGGATGATGTGCGCCTCCACCGCGTCCGCGTACGGCAGGCCGTCCTTGAAGTAATTGGGGTTGCGCTCGAACCTAACCTTCGTTCCCGTCTCGTGCTCGACGAACATATACGGCCCCGTGCCCACCCACGACTGCGAGGGATCTTCCAGCGCATCCTCTGCGGACGCCTCGGGCGCGACGATCCAACCCTGACGGTTCCCGCTCGGGAATCCCTTGATGAAATCGAACGGCTTGTGGAGATGCACCCGCACCGTATAGCGGTCCGTCGCCTCGGCGCGGTCGAAGAACACCTGGTTGACGTACGAGCCGCCGGCAAGCCCTTGCGCGTACCGCTCGTTGAGCGTGTACGCCACATCGTCGGCCGTCAGCTCGCGGCCGTCCAGCGGGGGCTTATCGTGCCACATCACGCCCTCGCGCAGCTTGAACTCCAGCACGGTCGGCTCCACGAAGCTCCAGCTTCGGGCAATCTCCCCGTCGAGCGTAATCTTGCAGCTGTCGCCCGTGTGGGCGGTCGGCGAGTAGAGCGGGTTGAATACCAGCTCCGCTATCTTGCGGGTGGGGTCCCAGAACCGGGTGCGCCCCCACGGGTCCCACCCCGGAGGATCGCTGCGGATCCAGTACGAGAGCGTCCCGCCGTACTTCGGGCCGGGAGTCGGCGTCGGCGAGGGAGTCGGAGTTGGCGTCGGCGAAGGAGTCGGGGTGGCGTCCGGCGCCGCGGGCGGGCTCGTCGGCGTTGGAGTTGCAGTGGGGTCTTCTGCGCAGGCGGCGAGCGCCCCCAGCCCGGCAAGCGCGAGCGCCATAATTGCAATCGCTCGAATAGAGCGTCCTACGGCCATTTCTTCCTCCCGAATCCACGGCGCAGAGTTGCGAACCGCAGGCGAACGCCCAGCGGAGCGCCCGCGTTTTACGCTTTCCCAAGCAGCCTGTCAACAAACCAGTCGGGCTTGCGGCGCAGGCGCAGGACGCGACGCCAGACGCTAACGCGTTGCGCCCCCTCCTCCCCGTTCGGGCGGAGCGGATGTCGCGGCGGGCAATCTCGCGCACGCCTGCCGCGTCGCCTCCCATTCGGGACGGAGCCGACACGACGCCTTGCCGCCCGTTTGCGAGGCTGTGCCGCACAGGCGGCGGCAGACCGCCACGCCGCTGCCTTGCCAGCCCCGTTTGCGGGGATGCGGCTCCGCAGGTGTACACTCTCGCTCGTTCGAGCCAAGCCCCATTAGCCCACTCCTGCGAGCCGCGAGGATTCGTGAGCGCACTGCTCGAGATAACCAACCTCCGCACGCACTTCTTCACCAGCGCGGGCGTCGTCAAAGCCGTCGACGGCGTCTCCTTCGACCTCCAAGAGGGCGAGTCTCTCGCGCTCGTCGGCGAGAGCGGCTGCGGCAAGAGCATCACCGCCCTATCGATTATGCGGCTCATCCCAAGCCCCCCGGGACGCATCGTGAGCGGCTCGATCGACTTCCTCGGCGAGAACCTCCTCGAGCAAACCGAAGAAACTATGCGCGACATCCGCGGCAACAGCATCGGCATGGTCTTCCAGGAGCCGATGACGTCGCTCAACCCGGTGCTCACCATCGGGCGGCAGCTCACCGAGGCCGTGCAGCGGCATCTCGGCCACAACATCGCGTCCGCATCCGCGCGAGCCGCAGAGCTGCTCGAACTCGTCGGCATATCCGACGCCAGACGGCGCCTGGGCAGCTACCCCCACGAGTTCTCAGGCGGAATGCGTCAGCGCGTGATGATCGCTATGGCCCTCAGCTGCAACCCGAAGCTCCTCATCGCCGACGAGCCCACAACCGCCCTCGACGTAACCATTCAGGCGCAGATACTGGAGCTCATCCAGAACGTGCAACGCGAGCTGGGAATCGCCGTCATCATCATCACCCACAACCTCGGCATCGTCGCGCGCTACGTCGACCGCATCAACGTTATGTACGCAGGCCGCGTGGTGGAGCGCGGAACCCTTCACGAGATCTTCGACGACCCCCGCCACCCGTACACGCAGGGACTCCTTGCTTCAGTGCCGCGGCTCGACAGGCCCAGGGGAGCGCGGCTCGTCCCCATCGAGGGAATGCCCCCCGACCTGAGCCGGTTGCCCGCGGGATGCGCCTTTCGCGAGCGCTGTCCGTCCGCCATCGACCGATGCGCCGCCGAGACGCCGGCTATGCTCCCGGTCAGAGGCGAGAGCGACGGCCATCTCGTAGCGTGCTGGGCGAACGAGCCCGCGTCGGCGGGGCGGGCCTGACGATGGCCGCGAGCGACGCGCCCCCTGCGCAGCCTCTCGTCGAGATCGAGGGAGTCAAGAAGCGCTTCCCCGTGCTGCAAGGCCTCATCTTCAAGAAACGCATCGGCGAGATTAAGGCTGTCGACGACATCTCGCTCACGATCTATCGCGGCGAGACGCTCGGCCTCGTAGGCGAAAGCGGCTCCGGGAAAAGCACGCTCGGCAGGTGCATCCTTCAGCTGCACCGCCAAACGGAGGGCTCCATCCGTTTCGACGGCGTCGAGATGAGCTCGCTCAGCGGCGGAGCCCTCCGGCAGACGCGCCGCCGCATCAACGCCATCTTCCAGGACCCTTACTCGTCGCTCAGCCCGCGCATGACCGCAGCCGGCATCATCGGCGAGCCCATCAGCGTCCACGGCCTGGCGGCGAACAAGGCCGAGGAGCGCGAGAGAGTGCAGGAGCTCCTGCAAACGGTTGGCCTCAATCCCTATATGGGCAGCCGTTTCCCCCACGAATTCTCCGGAGGGCAGCGGCAGCGCATCGGCATCGCGCGAGCCATCGCCGCCGAGGCCGAGTTCATCGTGGCCGACGAACCGGTGTCGGCCCTCGACGTGTCGATCCAGGCTCAGATCATCAACCTCCTGCAAGAGCTGCAAGAGCGGCTAGGGCTCACCTATCTGCTCATCGCGCACGACCTCTCAGTAGTGCGCCACATCTCGAACCGCGTCGCAGTGATGTACCTCGGACGCCTTATGGAGCTGTCGCCCAGCGACGACCTCTTCGGCGACCCGCAGCATCCCTACACTAAAGCGCTGCTCTCCGCCGTGCCCGTGCCCGACCCCAAAGTCGAGAGTCAGCGCGAGCGCATCGTGCTCCAGGGCGACATCCCCAGCCCGCAGAACCCCCCGACCGGATGCGTCTTCCACACTCGATGCCCTGTGGCAGTGGACGAGTGCAGCGTAACCGTCCCGCCCCTCAAGCCAACCGGCGAAGGACGCTGGACCGCCTGCCTGCGCGTGGGACCCGACGCTATCTAGCGAGATAACGCTCCGCCAGCGTCAGCGCCGCGCCCGTCCACGCCGCATCGAACGCGAGAAGCGCGTCCGCGTCGCCGGTCGCCGCGTAGCGCCCATCCCCGTCCGGAGTCGGCGCGCCGATGGCGTACACAGCGCTGAACACCGACCGATCGTCCACCGGCGACGCCAGCTCGTAGCTCAGCCGGATGAACGCCTCAGGCGACGCGAACCCCAGCGAATCAAGCCCCCTCCCACGAGGCCACGGCAAGACGCGAAAGCCCGGCGGGCCGCCCACGAGACGCATCAGCTCCGCGCGCTCCCCGGCGTCGAGGTCGCGAGCGGAGCCTCCCGCAACAACTCGCGCCGACGGCTCACCCTCCGCCGTCGAAAGCCCCAGCAGGAACGTAACAGCACCTCGGGTAGTCTCCGCCTCGAACACCCGCACTAGCGACGGCTCCACCTGGTAGAACCAGTACGGCCTTGGGGGCTCGCGCACAAGCCGCGCGAGCGCGTCGGCCCACGGCGCGTTCACCAGCGCCGCCCCCTCTCGACCGTCGACCGTCGCGTAGTAGCTCCGCCCGTCAATCGACAGATCCCCGAGCCGCACCGTCACTTCCCGCCCGCCGGACAGCCCGACAGCAACCGTCGACGGCGCGTCGAAGCCGAAATCTCCCGGGTCATCGGGCGCAGGCAGAACTCGGTCAACCCTCGGCCCGGACAGGAGCAGCACGATGCCGCCCCAACGGTCGGGGTTCACTGGAAGCAGCGGATCCGACGCGAACCGCCAGCCGTCCGGGCCGCGCGTGAACGCGGCCTCCCCGTCGCCTGTCGCAATCCGGACGCTCACGATGGCGTCCTGTTCGACCGCGTACAGCCGAACGGCGGGCTGCGCCTCCGGGGGCGCGTCCTCGCCCCGGAGCCACGCCGCCCACGCCGCGGCTCCGGCGGCGGCGACAAGCGCGAGAAGAACGAGCCGGACAACAGCGCTCCTCATCGAGCGCTCACCGCCGCCGCCACCACGCGACTACGCCGGCGGCCGCCAGGAGCGCCGGCGCAGCGAACCAGCTAACGTACCGCACGAAGTCGAACTCCGGCGCCGTCAGCGCAAGCGGACGAAACACCTCCTGCTTCGGCCTCGTCGAAATCAGCTCTACGTCGTCGAGCAGCCAGTTCACCGTGTTCAGGAAGAGATCCGCGTTATCGAGATCGTTGAAGTGGCGGTTGCTCGCAAAGTCGGCGTCTCCAAGCGCCGCCAGCGTCATGCTGATAGCGTCGGGATCGAACTCTGCCGTCAGGCCGTCGGCAAGCGCCGACGACGCCTGCGCAAGCACGATCAGGGTATGCGGCCCCGGCGCGTCGCGACCCTCGACGTACTCGTTCGCCGACCCTGACGCGCTCCACGACTCTGCGGAGCTCGCAACCAGCGGCCCGTAGCGAACCGGAACGCTCTCCCCGCGCTCGATGCGCGCGGCGACGCCCTCCACGACGCGGAACGCCACGGCCCCGGGATAGAACGTCGGCCCAAGCGGCCCCACGATAGCTCCCCCCTCGGTGATGGACGTCTCCCCCCGATACTGGTCGCGTTGCGCCACAAGCGTCCGCGGATCGCCCGCGGCGGAGCGATCAGGATCGACAAGCGTCCCCGCAACCGTCTCCAGCCCCCACTCCGCCAGCAGCCCCTCCATCGACTCGCGCGTCTCATCCGCCGTATCAGCCAAGAACAACCCCCTTCCGCCGCGCGCAAGCCACCGCGTTACAGCGGCCTCCTCGTCGTCGCCGAACGGCGCGACCGGGGCCGCAACGATGAGGAGCGACGCATCCTCCGGAACGCCTCCGCTAGCCGCAAGGTCGAGCGACTCCACGGCGTAGCCGTCCGCCCGCAGTCCCGCCGCCGCAAAGCCTAGCCCCGAGCCGTCCGCCCGCAAGTCGTTGATGCTGCGCTCGCCGTGCCCGCGCACGACGTACACCTTATGCTCGCGCGTCCTCGTAACCCGGAGCGCCGCCGTAAGCAGCGCCTGCTCGGAAACGCCGCGCGAGCCAGCAGACGCGCGCAGACCCGTCGACTCCGATTCGAACAGCAACGACGGCGTCTCCGTTACCCCCAGCTCGAGAGCAACCGACGGCTCAAGATGCGGGTCAACGAACCGGTAGCTCACGCGTCCGTCCGAGACCTGCTCGAATCGGCGCAAGTAGCTCTCGGCTGCCGCCTCGAATCGCAGCTCTCCCTCGTCGCTCGAAACGATGAACCCGGTAACGCGAACGTCGCCTGCAAGGCCCCCCAGCGCCTGCTCGGTCTGCGGCGCCAGCTCGAACTGCCGCGTCGCGGTGAGATCCCAGCTAACGTCCAGCGCCGCGGCGACGACGTTCGCCGCGATCGCCGCCGCTACGGCGGCCGCCACGCTCGCAAGGCTCACGCCGGAGAGCCGCCCCCGGCGGCCGGCGGCCGCTCGCGCGATAGTCCCCAGCGAAGCAAGCGCCGACAGCGCCAGCAGAACGCCCCCCACAGACAGCGTCGCAACGGCGAATCCCCGCAACTCCGGCGCCCAAACGAAGAGCAGCAGGCCTCCGCCCGCGCCGATGCCTCCGAGACCCGCGAGCAGAACCCCCCAGCCTCGCAGACGGCTCCGCAAGTCTCCTAGCACAAGGCTGCGCTCCCGTCCCGCGTTACCGCCACCGCCTCGACTCCAGGCTAAGCGTCGCCAGGAACAAGAAGAGCGCAATGAACACGATAAAATAAACGACGTTCCCCAGCTCGATCACGCCCGCTACGAACGCCGTGTAGTGAGCCGGCAGCGACACTCCGTCGAGCAGCGCCGAGGACGCGCCCGACACGAGATCCGCCGCCTGACTCGCCACCGTCAGGAACAGCAGCGCCGCAGCCGCCATCACGCCGGCGACGATCTGGTTGCTCGTGAGCGACGACGCGAACAACCCCAGCGACGCCGCAGCCGATCCGTACAGCAACAGCCCAAGATAGCCGGCGGCGAGCGGCCCCGCATCCGGCGACGCGAACCACAGCAGCAGCGCAACGTACGTCAGCGTCGGCGCGATGACGCCGAGCAACATCGCGACCAGCCCCGCGAACTTCCCCGCCACAATCTCCCAGTCGCGCAGCGGCGAGGTCGCCAGCAGTTCGAGGGTTCCCAGCTTCTGCTCCTCGGCCAGCATGCGCATACTGACAATGGGAGCCCACAGGATGATTGCAAACGTCACAGGCGTCAGAACGCCGCGCAGCGACGCCTCCGGCAAAGGCTCGGAGATGCTCACGACGAAGAAGTGCCCCGTGAGCCCCATAAACGCCGCCCCCACGATGTACGCCATCGGCGACGCGTAGTACGTCCGCGTCTCCTTCCACGAGAGGAGCAGCGCGTTACGCACGATCATCCTCGCGCCCGGCGCCTGCGTACTCGAGGAAAATCTCCTCCAGCCCGGGCTCCGACGCCTCCAGCCGCCGCAGACCAAGACCCGCCCCAACGACAGCCGCGGCGATGCGCTCCCCAACCTCCCCGCCCGGCGCGCCCGTCACCCGGAACAGATGCGCGCCGTCCTCCTCTGGTTCATCCGGCCCGCCCCCGTCGACCGCCCACACTCCCTCCACGCTTGCGAGAGCGTCCGCCGCCCGGGATCCCGGCCCGCGCGCCTCCACGACGAACCGCTGCGCGCTCCCCAGCCCCCGCGACAGATCCCGCGGCCTGCCCTGCGCGGCGACAACTCCCTCGTGCAGAATCACCACCCGCTCGCAGAGGCTGCTCGCCTCGGCAAGCTGATGCGTGCTCAGCAGCACGGTGTGCCGCCCTCCGAGCCGACGGATGAGCTCCCTCACTTCCACAACCTGCGCCGGGTCGATGCTCACCGTAGGCTCATCAAGCACGACAACCTCCGGATCGTGGAGCACGGCAAGCGCGAACCCCAGCCGCTGCCGGTAGCCTTTCGACAGCTTCCCCACAAGCGTGTCGCGATACGACGCCAGCGCGAACGACTCGATGGCTCCGTCGACTGCTCTCCGCAAGTCCGCGGCGCGCATCGCTCGCAAGCGCCCGAAGAAGCGCAACGTCGCCCCCACAGTCATATCGCCGTAGAGCGGAGCGGACTCGGGCAGGTAGCCGATGCGGCGCCGCGCCTCGAGCGAGCGCGTGGCAAGGTCGTAGCCCGCCACGCGCGCCGACCCGCTCGTCGGCGGCAGGTAGCCGGCGAGGATGCGCATCGTCGTCGTCTTGCCCGCGCCGTTCGTGCCCAGAAGCCCCACCGTCTCGCCCTTCCCGACAGAGAACGAAACGCCGTCGACAGCCAGAAAGTCGCCATACCGCTTGGAGACGCCGTCGACCTCAATCATCGGTTCCGTCTCGTCCGTCTGTCCCGTTGTCTGTTCCGTTCGATGCGTCTTGTCCGTCTGCCCAGTCACGCGTCGCTCCCGCGCCTCTTCACGCCGAACCGCAGCCTCGCCCTAAGCCTACCGGATTTGATAACCGCCCTGCCCCGCCGTAGACTCTCGCCGTCTGAACAGGCAAGGAGCCGCCTCGCTTGTACCGCTTCATCGTCCGACGTGTGCTGCTAGCCATCCTCACCCTCTTCGTGGTCAGCGTCGCCACATTCTTTATGCTGCGCCTCGTCCCCGGCTCCATCGTCGACCTGATGGTGTCCGACTTCGGCTACGCAGCCGACCGGCAGGCGATCCTCGCGCAGCTCGGCCTCGACAGGCCCATCCACACGCAGTTCTTCGAGTGGTTCGGCGGCCTCTTCGTCGGCGACCTCGGCGACTCTCTGTGGACCACCAGGCCCGTAACCCACGAACTAGCCCGCCGCTACCCCGTAACCCTCGAACTCTCCGTCATCGCCCTCGTCGTCAGCACCGCCGTCGCCATCCCCATCGGAATCATAACCGCAGTCCGCCAGGACACCTGGGTCGACTACCTCCTGCGCACCGTGTCGATCGGGCTCGTCGCCATCCCCATCCTCTGGATCGGCACCATCGTCGTAACACTCCCCGCCCTCTACTTCGGATGGGCTCCCCCCCTCAGCTACGTCGCCTTCACCGACGACCCCATCGGCAATCTCAGCGTTATGCTGCTCCCCGGCGTCATCGTGGGAATCCCGCTCCTCGGCGGAACTATCCGCATGACCCGCGCAATGATGCTGGAAGTCGTACGGCAAGACTACATCCGCACCGCCTGGGCCAAGGGACTGCAGCCGAACGCCATCTGGTGGCGCCACGCCGTCCGCAACGCCCTCATCCCCGTGCTGTCGCTCATCGGCCTCCAGATTCCGTTCCTGCTGGGCGGAACTGTCATCATCGAGCAGATCTTCAACCTCCCCGGAATGGGCGTCTACCTGCTGCAATCGCTCCAGCAGCGCGACTACGTCCCCGCCCAGACCATCGTGCTGGTGTTCGCCGCGGGCACCGTGCTCATCAACCTCGCCGTCGACCTCCTCTACAGCGTCCTCGACCCACGGATCAGGTACGCCTAGCATGGCCGTCGACGCAACGCGCGAGCGCGAGCATCCCGCTCGGGGACTTCTGCGCCTCAAATCGCGCAGCGGACTCACCGGCCTCGCGGCGCGACTCTTCACCGAGAAGCCGCTCGGAGCAGTCGGCGCAGTCATCGTGCTCGTTATGCTCACCATGGCCGTCTTCGCCAACTGGATCGCCCCCTACCCCTACGACGAGCCCCACTTCTCCGACTCGCTCCAGAACTCGAGCTTCACCTACCTCCTCGGCACCGACTTCCTCGGCCGCGACCTCTTCAGCCGCCTCGTCCACGGAGCGCGCGTCTCCATCGTCGTCGCTCTTGGCTCCGTCGCCCTCGGCAGCGTGCTCGCCGCCCTCATCGGCATCACGAGCGGATATATGGGCGGCAGATACGACACCATCGTCCAGCGCCTCGTCGACGCCTGGATGAGCGTGCCGCCCCTCCTTCTCCTCCTCTTCGTTATGTCGATCCTCGGCCCCAGCCCCCTGAACGTAACCCTCGTGCTCGGGCTTGTCGCCATCAGAGAGAGCCGCGTCCTTCGCGGATCGGTGCTCGCCCTCAAAGAGCAGCCGTTCGTCGAGGCGGCGCGCGTCAACGGCGCGACCACCCTGCGCATCCTGATCCGGCACATCCTGCCCAACGTGATGGTGCCCATCATCATCCTCGCCAGCCTCCGGCTCGGCCAGGTCATCCTCATCGAGGCGTCCCTCAGCTTCCTGGGCTACGGCGTGCCAAAACCGTTCCCCTCGTGGGGGCGAATGCTCAGCTCCGAATCCCGCACCTATATGGAGATCGCGCCGTGGCTCGCAATCTGGCCCGGCGTGTTCCTCAGCCTCACCGTGTTCGGCTGGAATGTCCTCGGCGACGCCCTGCGCGACCTCCTCGACCCGCGCCTCCGCGGCTCCGGCGGCAACTACCGCTCCAGCTCCTGAACCCGCGCCCGACGCAACGCCTATGCCAGACATCGCAATCATCGGCCTCGGACCGCTTGGCTCCGCGCTTGGACGCTCCGTCAGGGCAGCGTTGCCCAGCGCGCGCGTCGCCGGGTTCGACGTCGACAGGCAAACGGCGAACCGCGCCGCCCGATCCGGCGCAGTCGGCGAGACCTGCCCCAGCGTCGCTCAAGCCGTCGCCGGAGCGCAGCTCGTCCTGCTCGCCGCTCCGCTTTCCGCCGCGCAGGACGCGCTCCGCGTCCTCGGGCGGCTCGTCCCTGAGAACTGCGTCGTCACCGACGCCTGCGCCCTCAAGACCCCCGTCCTCGCCTGGGCCGCGGAGTTCCTTCCGCCATCGGCGCACTTCGTCGGCGGGCGCCCGCTCGCAAGACTACCGGCGGACGGCAAGGACGAGGTCGAGCTCCGCGGCGCCGACTACTGCATCATCCCCAGCCCGAGCGCGTCGGCGGAAGCCGTCGACGCCGTCATCGGGCTGGCGAACGCCGCCGGCGCCAAGCCGTTCTTCATCGACGCCGCCGAGCACGACAGCTTCGTCATCGCCGCCGAGCTCCTCCCCCGCATCGCCGCGACGGCGGCGGTCGACGCCGCATCCACCGCCGCCGTCTGGCGCGACATCCGCCGGTTCCGGAGCCGCCAGTTCGAGAACGCCGTCGCCGAATCAGCAATCGATCCCGACGAGCTGGCCATCGCCCTCCAGCACGCGCCTGCGGCGCTCGCCGCATGGATCGACAGGCTGTCCGGAGCGCTCGCCGACCTGCGAACTATGACCTCGGCGAGCCCCGGCGCCGCGCAGACCGCGCAAACGCTCGCCGCCCTCGCAGAGGCGCGGCGGCAACGGCTGAACCCGCAAGCGTTCGAGACAGGCCCCGCCATCGAGCGGCAGAGCTTCTCGTCGCTCATGCTCGGCGACTGGTTCGCAAACCGGTCGCGGCTGCGCCGCTAGCCTGCCGGCCTCACCGCAGGCGTCTGCTCCAGCTGCTCAAGCGCCCACGCGAGCGTTTCAGAATCGAGCCGCGCCTCGATCTCCAGCGAGTCCCGCGCCGAGCGCAGCCACGACTCTAGCGCGCGCTCCTCCAGCGCCTGCCGCACCGCGGCGTCCAGCTCCCGCGAAGCCTCCCGCGCGCTGACCACGTACAGCACGATCGCCTGGTTCTCCTGCAAGAACGGCGGGGACAGCTCCAACTCCCGCAGCTCCCACAAGAGCTCAGCCGCCGCAGGAGGCAGCGCGCCGTACGGAAGCCAGCCAAGATCGACCGCCGCCCCATCGACCGCGTAGCGCCGCGCCAGCTCCTCGAAGGAGACCCCGCGCATGGCGTCGCTCCGCGCCCGCTCCGCAGACTCCAGATCGCCCACAACGAGCGCGTGCAGGCGCGCCTGGGGCTGCGGGTCTGGAATGTCGCGCCCCAGCGCCTGCGCGGCGTAGCGCCGCAGCAACTCGCCCTCCACCAGCCTGTCGAGTTGCGCAAAGCTCAGCCTTCGCAGATCCGCGTACTGACGCCTCCGCTCCTCGAACAACGACCTGCCCGCATCGTCGAGCCCGCCAGAGCCGAGCTCCGGCGCCAGCTGCGCGACAAGCTCCGCCTCGATAGCCTCCGCGCTCACCGCGACGCCGAGCTCGTGCGCCGTCTGCCGCAGCGCCTCGCTGTCCGTCAGGCGCGCCGCCGCGTCGAACGCCTCGAGCGTCGCGTCGAACGGCGTCCCCGCCAGCGCGGCGTCGATCTGCTCCGCACGCAGAACGTCCACCAGCTCAGCGCGGGTAATCTCGACGCCGTTCACGCGGGCGAACCACTCGTCCTGCTCCCTCCCGACGAAGAGAACAGCTACCGCAACCGACGCGAGCGCAAGCGCGCCGGCGGCTCCCAAAACCCATAGCGTACGGCGCGAGGGACGCCCCGATGAGCGCCTCGCCCGCCGCCTTCCGACCGGCTGGCCGAGATTCGCGATCGCCTACACGCCGTAGAGCGCGGCGGGATTGTCGCGCAGAATCTTCTCGGCCGTAGCGCCGGAGATGTCGTCGCGGCTCCGCATCTGCGTAACCACGTGCACCTGCGCCGACGGGTCAGCCGCGAGGCGGTCGGTCGTTCCCGGCGTGTGATGCCCGTAGTCGGTGCCCACAACAAGATGGTCTTCGCCGACATAGTTCATCAGGTACGGCAGGTCTTCCTCCACCTCGTACGAGATCCACATATTGTACTTGTCGAACAGACGCGGGCCCCAGAAATCGCCGTCGGCGCGCAGCGTGCCGCGCAGCTGATACATCGCGAACGGCACCCACGACGCGCCCGTCTCGATGAAACCCCACCGCAGGTCCGGGAAAAGCTCCGGAACCTTGTTCGAAACAAGGTTGCGGAAAGCAACCACCGGCGGGATGCGTCCGTGCGTGAACGTGTGGCTGCGGCTAACGTCGATCAGATAGTTGAGCGCGGGCGCGCCCTGACCCTGGTGAATGCAGATCGGCAACCCGAGAGACTGCGCCTCCTCGTACACCGGAAAGAAATACGGATCGTCGAGCGTCTTGTCCCCCTCGATGCCCCGGAAGAACACGCCGCAAGCGCCGTGCTCCTTCCCAAACCGCAGCTCCTCGATCGACGCGTCGATATTCCGCAGCGGAGGAATCGCCACGTACCGAATCCTGTCCTCAGCCTTGGCCCACACATCGGCGAGGAACCGGTTGTACGCCTTGCAGAGCTCCGTCTCGTAACGCGCATCGTGCGTGAGGTACGCCAGGAACAGCGTCGGGTACACCACCTGAGCATCCACGTTCGTCGCCTGCATATCATCGAAACGCATCGGCAGGTCGAGCAGCTCGCGAGCCTTGCGGTCAACCCGATCGCGAACATTCGTCTGGGCGGTCGGCGTAACGAGAAAGTTCCCTCCCCTGCCGGCAGGCCGGGGATAGATCTGACCATCGATCAGCCACATATGATCAACCTTGCCGTATAGCGTGTCCTCCGGCACCTGCACCACCACCGGACGGCGGCTGCGCCATGCAGGATCGAGGAAGTCCCACATCTCCGGCGGCTCCGCAATATGAGTATCCGCATCGATAACGCGAGCCATCTCTCCCTCCTCTAGCATCTGGCGCTCTAACGCTGCGCTGCGCGCGCACCCTGCAAGTAGCGGCAAGTATGTTCCCGGGCAGCCGCAACGGTCAACCCGCCGCCAGCCCCGCGCCGCCTGCGGAAATCCCAACGCGCGCCGCCGCCGACCAGCCGGCCAGGAACGACGTCGCCCCCGCGCCAAATCACGCGCCGCCTGTTAGCGCTCAAGCGGAAGACGCCGAGTGCTCCTTCCAGATAGCCGCCATCTCCTCGACTATCCCCCGAGGCTGCGCAGCCAGGAACGGAAAGACCGACGGCTCCTTTCCGCGCGGCGTCAGATCGCCGGCTCCGACGCGGACGCGCGGCAGCGGCAGCCTCGCATTGCGCTTGCCGTCGCGCAGAACCCCTTTCGGATCGCCGCCGTCCGCCACGATCGCCAGATCGTCCATAAACCGCTTGCGCATCTGAATAACCCCGCGATCGCTCTCCCCCAGATGCTCATTCCACCGGTCAGACACCGTCCCCTGCCCAACCCACGCTATGAAGTCCTGGTTCATAATGTGGCTGTTGATCCAGCGCCCTGTCCGCTCGTCCACGATCGGCGACGTCCAGTGCGGAATGCGCTCCTGCTCGAACGGACGATCGCCAGGCATCGGATCAATGAACCACCCAACGCTAAGCGTATTCTCGTCGTCGATGGGCACCCGCCACTCAAAGTGGCCCGTATACAGAGCGTTCGGCCACAGGCACACCCTCCCCACAGTCCACAGCTCGTCGTCCTCGTCCGTATCCGCCCGCACCCTGAGATAACGGAACCCGAACTCGAACTCCTCGAACCCCAGACGCGTATGCGTTGGACTGAACTCCCGGCTCCCCTTCATCCGCAGCGACCAGTTCGAATGCAGCCACTCGAAGTGGACAGGGTCGATCGAGTTCTCCTGACACTGAAGCCAATTGCAAGGCACAACCGAGAACACAACCTGCTTGTAGCCACGATCGTAGTAGCGATCCCAGTCCCATAGCTCCGGCGCGGGCGGCGCGCCGATGTACGCCCAAACGAGCCCTGCTTTCGCCTCCGCCCGATGCGCTCGCGCCCGCACCTTGTCCTTGAACGCAGCATCCGGATGCGCAATCTGCTCGAACGGCTGCCCGACGCACCTCCCCTCCGTATCGAACAACCACCCGTGATAGCTGCACCGCAGCCCGCCGTCCTCCTCCACCCACCCGTACGACAGATCGGCGCGCCGGTGCGGACAATGACGCTCCAGCAGGCCGTACTTGCCCGACGGATCCTTGAACAGCACGAAATCCTCGCCCATCAGCCGAACAGGCTTGACCGGGTTGTCGTCCAGCTCGCCAACAGCGGCGACGGGATGCCAGTAGCGGCGCATCAATTCGCCCATCGGCGCGCCCGGACCGACTCTGTAAAGCAACTCGTTCTGCTCCGGAGACAGCATCGCAACTCCTTTCTGCTCGGCTGCTCGGCTCCTCCCGCGCGCCCCGCGCGAGGAAATGCCCCGCTCCCCGGACCCGCTAGCTCTCCGCGCTCTCCTCCCTGGCAAGACGAACTCCCAGAACAACCATCCAGACAACCCAGACAATGTACACGGAGCGGGCCAGCTGCATCCCCGAATCCAGATCGCTCCCGCCGGAGGCTACGATCCAGCCGATCGCGCCCACTACCGCAGAGAGCGCCGCAAGCCCCGACAATATCAGGAATAGCCTGCCGCCGGAGTCGATAATCACCCCTATGCTGAACAAGAAGATCCCTGCGCAGCCCGCCAGCCCGCCAGCAATGATAAGCCCCAACCGAACGCCGTACACCGCAGTCTGCGCGTCCGGAGGCATCGCAATGGCCGAGAGCGTCGCAGTCAGCGCATGCCCGAAAACCCACGCCGCAACGCAGAGCGTAAAGAACGCCAGACCCGCCATCGTCAGCCCGTCTCCGCGGCTCCCCCTATGGGCGACGTGCACCTCGTAGATGCCGAACGCCATTCCCATCAGCCCCACAGCAATGAGCGCGGCGGTGATCCTCGTGAGAGCGCCGTTGTCCGTCCAAGCGGCGATGCTGCCGACCGCGTCCGAGGGATCCGCCGTTTGAATGAACTGTCCGCCCGGCTGCAGCAGAAACATAGCCAGAGCAAGCGTAGGACCCGCAATAAGCGCCAGCGCCCCCAGTTTGTTCGTCGAAATCAGGCTCATTCAGCTCCTCCCTCTCTCCCTATAACTGCCTGCCCTTCCCCATCGCTTGGGCCGGCGGCCAGAATAGTAAGTCTGCCGAAATCGCTCCGTCCACCAGCTCGCCGCGACGCCGAACAACAGCGCCGACGCGCGCGGCGTCAGTACAGATGACACGCCACATAGTGCCCAGGCGACTCCTCCTTCCACTCGGGAGCGGCCTCCGCGCAGACATCCATCGCGAACGGACAGCGCGGATGGAAGCGGCAGCCCGACGGAGGGTTGAGCGGACTCGGAACCTCGCCCTGCAAGATGATCTCGTCGCGCTGCAGATCAGGATGCGCAGGCAGAGCCGCCGAGAACAACGCCTTGGTGTACGGGTGCAGAGGCTGCTCGTACAGATCGTCCGTCGCAGCCCGCTCGACAATCTCCCCCAGATACATCACCGCCACCTCGTGCGCGAGATAGCGCACCGTCGCAAGATTGTGCGACACCATAAGGTAGCTCACCCCATGCTGCGCCTGCAGATCCCGCAGCAGATTCATAACCTGCGCCTGCACCGACACATCCAGCGCCGACACCGGCTCGTCGAGAACGATCAACTCCGGAGCAACGCTCAGAGCGCTCGCCACCGCGATCCGCTGCCGCTGGCCGCCGCTGAACTCGTGCGGGAACAGCTCCGCCTGCTCGGGACGCAACCCAACATCGCGCAGCAGCTCCATCACACGCTCGCGCGCCTCGCGCTTGCTCACCTTCTTGTTGACGACAAGCGGCTCAGCAATGATGTCGCGCACCCGCATCCGCGGGTTCAGCGAACTCCACGGATCCTGAAAAACCGCTTGCGCCTGCATCCTGAACCGCCGCAGCTCCTGCCCCGCAAGCGCATGCACCTCCTTCCCGTCGAGCAGAATCGTCCCCCCCGTGGGCTTCTCCAACCGGAGCACAAGCTTCGCCGTAGTCGTCTTCCCGCACCCCGACTCCCCCACGAGCGCGAGCGTCCGCCCCCGGCGCACCTCGAAACTCACGCCGTCCACCGCGCGAACCCAGCCCACCGTCCTCATAAACACAAGCCCCTCCGTAACCGGAAAGAGCTTCTGAAGATCATCAACCTTTAAGAGCGTATCGGCTTCCACTGTTCCTCAAGCAGCCAGCACGCGGCAGAGTGGCCAGACGGCCCCGCAAACGCCGGCGGATACGCCGACTCGCACCTGTCGGCGACCTGGGGACAACGCGGAGCGAAACGGCACCCCGGAGGCAGCGCATACAGAGCCGGCGGCTGCCCCTCGATAGCCGTAAGACGATCGACGCGCTCCTCCATCCGCGGAATGGAGCCAAGCAACGCCCGCGTATACGGATGCGACGGCTCGTCGAACAGCTCGCGGATATCCGCCTCCTCCACGATGCGCCCCGCGTACATCACCGCTACCCTGTCGCACATCCGCGCCACCACCCCAAGGTCGTGCGTGATGAACAGAATCGCAACTCCCGTCGCGCGCTGAATCTCCTTCAGCAGATTCAGATACTGCGCCTGAATCGTAACGTCCAGAGCAGTCGTCGGCTCGTCCGCAATCAGCAGCCGCGGCTGGCTCTCAATCGCGATGCCCCCCACAACGCGCTGCTTCATACCCCCGCTCATCTCGTGCGGGTAGTTCGCGAGACGCCGCTCCGGAGCAGCGACGCGCATCATCCGCAGCGCCTCCACCGCCCGCTCCCGCGCCCAATGCTTGCCGCCCCGCGCCCCGCCGCGAGCCCTCACCGTTTCGATGAGCTGATTGCCAATAGTGAACACCGGATTCAGAGCCGTCTGCGGGTCTTGCAGAATCATCGACATCTTGCGCCCGCGCAGCCGCCGCACATCCGCCATCGGCATCGCCGCAACATCCTCCCCGTCGAGCAGAATGCGCCCCCCAACGATCCGCGCCGCGTCCGGCAGCAACCGCAGCAGCGAGAGCGCAGTCATACTCTTCCCAGACCCCGACTCGCCAACAAGGCCAAGCGTCTCCCCCTCGGAAATAGAAAAACTCACGCCGTCGACCGCGCGCGTAACTCCCCACCTCGTAAAGAGATGCGTCTGAAGCTCCTCCACCTCCAGCACAGGCCTGCCGCCCGCCCTCTCGCCGACGGCCTCCGACTCCAGCGCCGGCCTGCCGCCCGACTCGCCGCCGACGGCCTCCGACTCCAGCGCCGGGCCGCCGCCCGACTCGCCGCCGACAGCCGCCCCCGACTTGGCCCCGCGTTCGTCCGTCAAGCTCGCCCAGTCCCTCAGCCTGGCTGCCCGGACCGCGCCGCGAACCGATCGTCCAGCGGACGCTCCGACCGCCACGGGGACGCGGCAGGCTGCAAGTACGCCTCAGAGCGGATCAGGTCGTAGTCGCGCTGCTCGTAAACGCCTGGCGGCTCCACCCCCTCCTCCGCGTAGGCGATCGCGGCCCTGATGTAGAGCTTGCGCGCCGCAATAATCGCCGCGTCCGTCGCCCCGAGATGCTCGACGCTGCGGTCGACGATCGCTCCCATGCTCTCCTGCACCGCATTGTCCTGCACGAACAAGCCACGTATGCCCGACCAGCTCTCGCTCTTCATCAACTCCCTGTCTTGCAGCCACATATTGTGAGGCCCCGCGTACTTAACGAACGTCTTCGGATCGAACGCGTTGTAGCCCCTGAACTCCCGCAGCTCCTCCTTCAGCTCGTCCGGCATCGGCGTCGTTTCATTGAAGCAAACATCCCACGCCCAGCATGAGACATCGTCGCGCGGAACCCACATATTCCAGATGCGATTCTCCCCCACAGACCCGGGCGGGTACGACGACGACGGCATAATGTGCGGCGTGATCCGCACATAACGCTCATCCTCGCTCCCTCCCCTGCGTATCGACGCGTACCGGAACCCGTACGCCGTCTCCTCAACCTCCAGCTTCGGACGCGTGTCCTCGAACAGCAGCGCGGAACCCTCCCCTCCCGGCGGGTGCATAGGCCCCGACGCCTTGTTGTGCAGGAACGACGCATGCACCGTGTCGATGCCGCCCTCCAGGCTCTGCAGCCAGTTCGCGTCCTGTATCCACTTCGCCATAATGCGGTGCGACTCCGGCACGCTAGCCCAGAGATACACAGGGAACGGCGGCTCGTCCGCCGGATTCCCCATATACACCCACACCGCGCCGGCGCGCTCCCGCGTCGCGTATCCCCTTGCCCGCGCCTTGTTCCGGAAATTGCTCTCCGCCGGCTCCGTCGGCATATCGACGCACGCGCCCGACCGGTCGAACTTCCAGCCGTGATACAGGCACCGCAAACCGCCCTGCTCGTTGCGCGCCAGCGCAAGCGACGCCCCCCGATGCGGACAGTACTCCCCAACCACCCCCGCCTCCCCGCTCGTGTCGCGGAACGCCGCAAGATCCTCGTTCAGCAACTTGAAGCGAACAGGCGCGCCGTCCGCCTCCAGCTCGCTCGATAGCAGGGCGGGAAACCAGTAGCGGCGGAACAGCTCCCCCATAAGCGTGCCCTTCCCCGTGCGCGTAATCAGCTCGTTGTCAGCCTTGCTCAGCATACGATGCTCCTTCGCGCAAGAGTCGTGGCGCCTATTATGCACTATGCATATAATGCCGCGCGACGCTAGGGCCGCCGCAGCGCGCTGCCCGTTCTGAGCGGCGCGAACAAGAAGCGCAGGGAGGCGCTACGCCAATGAAAATGCTCAAACGCTCACTCGCCGCCGTCGCGCTGCTTGCCCTTATCGCCGCATGCAGCGACCCGACTCCCACGCCAACCCCTCCCCCAACTGCGACTCCAACGCCGCAAACTGCCCCCTCAATGGCGACGCCAACTCCGGCTCCGCAGGCCACTCCAACTCCAGCCCCAACAGGCCCAGCCGTCGATCGCGTCATAATGGCTGTCGCCCCCCCAACAGACTTCAGCAACCTCCGACGCATCCCCGGACAGTCCAGCAACTGGTACATCCGCCCTCACTACGAGTACCTGGTGGGGTTCGACAAAACCACCGGCGCCTACATCCCCCAACTCGCCACCGAGTGGAGCCTCGAACCCGACGGCCACTCGTGGCGGTTCAAGCTCCGGCAGGGCGTCCAATTCCCCAACGGCCTCGGCGAATTCACCGCCGACGACGTCCGCTTCACCTGGCTGATGAACATCCTCCCGGACGACGTCGGCAGCGAGGCCAACACGCTCCGCAACCGCGTGCTCGATGTCGAGATCGTCGGCCCCTACGAAGTCGTCTTCCGCACGGAAGCCCCCCACGCCGACATCTTCGAGGTCATCTCAGAGCTGCAGGGCGGCATGGAAATCGCCAGCAAGGCCGACGCCTTCTCCCGAACGTCCGGAATGCTCGGCGGGATGCCCACCGAGTCCTGGGCCACCTACGAAGAAGACCCCCGCCTCGTCGAGCTCGCAGGCGCAAGCGACCCCGCCGCAGACGAGCCCCCCCTCGCAAGCACCGCTCCCTACCAGATCATCGAGATGAGCGAGCAGACCGGCGTCGTCTACAGGGCGCGAGAGAACCACTGGCGCGACACCCCGGACTTCCCCGAATTCGAGTTCCAGTTCATCCCCGAAGCCTCCACCCGGCTCGCGAAACTCCTCGCACGAGAAGCCCACCTCTCCAAACTCCCCGAAGAACTGCTCGCCGAAGCCGAGAACCGGGGATTCAGAACATTCACCGCCCAGGTTCCCGCAGCCCGCTACTTCCTCGGATGGCAAGGCGTCTACCAACCCGCGGGCGGGAACGTGGCCAACGACCGCGTCTCCGCCAGCGGCGTCCCCGCCGAGAAAACCTGCGCCTTCGCAAACCAGGCCGACGAAGACGCTTACAACCAGGCCATCGAGAACGGAACTACCCCCCCCGTCAGCTGCTCCGCCTACCCCAACTCCCCCTTCACCGACCTCCGCGTCCGCAAGGCCCTGAACAAGGCCATCGACCGCCACGCCCTGAACGACGCCTTCTTCTTCGGCAAAGGCCTCACGATGTACAAGAACCACTACCTCCCCAACAATCCCCAGCGCGTGGGGTGGAACGACGAGTGGGAAACCCAGTTCGACGCCGAGTACGGCTACGACCCCGACGCCGCCAAAGCCCTCCTCGCCGAGGCCGGCTACAACGACAGCAACCCGCTCTCCATCACGATGCAGCTCACCCAACTTCCAGCAGTCCCCGCCGGCGTCGACGTGATGCAGGCCATCGCCAACTACTGGCGCGACATCGGCGTCGACGTAACCGAACAGCGCCTCGACTTCATCGAATACCGCAACAAGCAACGCGAAATCCACTGGGACAGCCACATCTCCCCAGTCTCCACCAGCGGCGCCCAGCTCATCACCATCAACGTCTACGGCAGCTCCATCGTCCCCATCCTCTACATCAGCCTTCAGGACCCCCACGCAAGGACAATGATGGAAGAGGCGTACAGAACCAACACTCCGCAAGACCGCGACGACATCCTCCGCGAGCTCGGCGACTACTACTACTACCTCCACCAGGACATCCCCCTCTTCTACCTCCCCAACGAAGTCGTCGGCGACCCCGAAATCATCGAAGACTTCATCTTCTCCGGAATGGTCTCCGGCGCCCCCGTCGACCACCTCGAGGGTCTCGTCGCCAAATAGCGCTGAACAAGGCAAGGCCTCCCCGCAGCGTGGGGAGGCCTTTTGCTCAGGCTCACGAGGGGGTTGTTCGCCGCTCTGCGACGGCGTAAGATGCTTGAGCATCGGCTCCGTACGAAGTCCGTGAAGTCGACCTGCAGGCAGGCGCAGCGGAGGTTGCCCGTGAATCAGCGGGAAGTAGTAGTGAAAACCCTGCTCTCCATCGAAGAGCGGGAAGATGGCCGAGTTTTCGCAGCCCGGCTAAGGGAACTTGGCCTCACGGCCTACGGCCACGACACCTCCGAGGCCAAAAGCAATGTCAAGCGCCTTTTCAACAAACTCATCAACGAGTACCGCAAGTTGGGCTTGCTCGAAGAGCGCCTCAACGGAATTGGCGTAGAGTGGTTCTGGCGCGATCAGTATCAGAACCTCGAGGGCGAGGGGGAAGAGACAGCCAAGCCCGCAACCCCGCCCAAGCCTGCTGAGCGTCCAGGCCAGTTCCGCCTCGCTGAAACCCAAACCATGACGATGGCGGCGTAGGTCTCGGCCTCAGTGCGCATCTCCCGCGCCAAACTTCTCGATGCGCTCCACAATGCAGGGTTCACAGCGATGGGCCCCAGCGTGCTCGACTACCTCGACAACGACGGCATTCCATATTCCTGATGGAGCTTGATTTCGAAGGAACAAGACAAAATCGATACTACGCACGTCCTTGACGACAGCGCCGTATGGAACGAATGCTCGGCGACAGCGCTCCACGACAGCTCTCCGCAAGGAATTGGCGAGGACAACGAGGACAAATGAGGCGTGGCTCCCGATGAACTGTAGCGCCCCCCTCCCCGCAACCTTCGGGAATATCCTCGCCCATCTTCCCGCCGAGCGCGCGACGCCGCCCTAGCCGCGACTATGCAACGCTACATCCTCATCCGGCTCTTCCAGGCCGCGCTTGCCCTCATCGGCGTGAGCATCATCGTCTTCGTGCTCATCCGCCTCACCGGAAGCCCCATCGACGTCCTCGCCCCCGTCGACGCCCGACCCGAAGACATCGAACGCCTCAACCGCCTCTGGGGATTCGATAAGCCCCTCTATCAGCAGTACTTCGTCTTCCTCAGCAACGCCGTCCAATTCGATTTCGGCGAGTCCCTCAAATTCCAGGGACAGTCCGCTATGAGCCTCATCGGCGACGCCATTCCCGCCAGCCTGCAGCTCGGCGGCGCCGCCCTCCTCTTCAGCGTCCTTATGGCCGTCCCCATCGGCGTAATCTCCGCCGTCAAAAAGGGAACCCCCATCGACATGATCGGCAAACTCATCGCCCTCCTCGGACAATCCCTCCCCCCCTTCTGGCTCGGCATCGTCCTCATCTGGATATTCTCCGTGAACCTCGGATGGCTGCCCGTCTCCGGCCGCGGCGGCGTAACCCACCTCATCCTCCCCGCTGCCGCCCTCGGATGGTTCTCCGTCGCCGCCTTTATGCGCCTCACCCGCTCCGCAATGCTCAACGTGCTCGATAGCGAATACATCAAATTCGCCCGCATCAAAGGAACCCCCGAATGGAAGGTCGTGTGGAAACACGCCCTCAAGAACGCCGCCATCCCCCCCCTCACCCTCTTCGGAATCGTCGCCGGCATCCTCGTAACCGGCGTCGTGACGCTCGAAACCGTCTTCGCATGGCCCGGAGTCGGACAGCTCGCCCTCGCCGCCGTCCTCGCGCGCGACTACGCCGTCGTCCAGGGCCTCGTTATCCTCATCTCCGCCATGTTCATCGCCATCAACCTCATCGTCGACATCCTCTACGCCTACATCGACCCCCGCGTCCGCTACGGCGCAGGCGGCGGCTGAGCATGGCCTCCCTGGCTCCCCCCGCCTCAGCCCCGCAGACGCTCGCCGCGCGACCGCTCCGGCGCGCCTGGATGTTCTTCCGACGCTACCCCGTCATACCCGTCGCAACGCTCTTCATCGTCCTCATCATCCCCGCCCTGTTCGCAGAGATCATCGCCCCCCACGACCCCATCGACGGCGACCTCCGCGCTCGCCTCCTACCCCCCGCCTGGACCGACGGCGGCGACTGGAACTACGTGCTCGGCGCCGACAGACAAGGACGCGACATCCTCAGCCGTATGATCTACGGTGCCCGAACCGCCGCCCTCGTCTCCCTCGCCGCCCTCGCCCTTGGCGGCGCAGTAGGCGCCCTCCTCGGCCTCCTCGCCGGCTACTTCGGCAGCTGGTGGGACCACATCATCATGCGCCTCGTCGACATCAACCTCTCGATGCCGCTCATCCTCCTCGCGCTCGTGCTCGTCGTCCTCTTCGAACCCGGAACAACCACAACCATCGCAGTCGTAGCCCTCCTCCTATGGTCGCGTTACGCGCGACAGGTGCGAGCCGAAGTGCTCTCCCTCAAAGCTATGGACTTCGTCGCCCGTGCGCGAGTGGCCGGAGCCTCCAACCTGCGCATCATCTTCCGGCACATCCTCCCCAACGTCTTCAACACCATCATCGTGCTCGCCACGCTGCAAGTCGGCAACGTCATCCTCCTCGAAGCGTCGCTCAGCTTCCTCGGCGCCGGAATCCCCCCCCCGAATCCCGCATGGGGCGTGATGGTCGCCGAAGGACGCGACTACATCGTCACTTCGTGGTGGCTCTCCGTCATCCCCGGACTCGCCATTATGCTCACCGTGCTCTCGATGAACCTCTTCGGCGACTGGCTCCGCGACTACCTCGACCCCAAACTCCGCCAGCTCTAGAACGCGCCCCCGCAGAACACGATGGCAAGACCCGCGGCTTGAGCCGCGCTCCGTGCGCTCTGAAACCCGCGCCGACCACCCCACGCGTCACAGTGTGCGCCCTGGCCCCCTCCCCCGAATAGCCTACGACAACAGCGCTCCCCATCGCCGTCGAAGATCAAGCCGCCGTACGTCCGACCCATAACCCCCCCCCCCCCCCCTGTGTCGCGCCGCGACGCGCTCACCCCTCAGGCCCGCGCCGCTAGTCGTACCACTGACCCGTAACCGTCTTGCCGTCCGCGACGCCGGGATCCACAATCGTCGTCCTGAAAGGCGGAAACAGAATATCGACGATCACCCGCGGAGCAGGCGCAGGACGCGTCCGCTCAGCCACCAGCTCGTCGACGCGCTTCACGTGCGCCTCCAACGCGTTCGCAACGAAGCGCGCGAACTCCGGATTGCCCGACCCCCGGATCGCCTCCTCGTCGATGAGGCCCTCCACCGCCGCCTCCACAGGATTCGCCGGCGCCGGAACGCCCCCATGCGCAACCCCCGGCGGATTCCACGTAACCTCAGGACGCATCTCGTCCGAGAAGTGCACCGAAAGCTCCCCCGACTCGTGCGAGTGGCGGATTCCAACCTCCCCCGGAATCAGCAGCAGAGCAGTGACGAGACACTTGTCGTTCTCCACCAGCGTGTACCACTTCCGCTTGTGCGCTCCGGGAATCGTCTCGCCACGCCAGCCCTGCAGATCAGCCGGCAGCGTATAGGGATTAATCGCCATACCGCCCTCCCCTAGTCCTCTTAGTCGTTTCAGTCATCGCCCTGCCCGCCCGCTTGGCGAAACAGGGAACAAGCGCGCTATCGCCGCAGCGGCAACTCCGCTAGAATACCGCCGCCATAGCAGCATATCGCAACCCTGCGAAGAGTCGTTCACGGAGAAAATCATGCTGAGCGCAACAGACAACGAAATGCTGACTCGCGTAGGCAAGGGAACCCCCATGGGAGACCTGATGCGACGCTACTGGCTCCCCGTTATGCCCGTCGAAGAACTCGGCGAACCCGACTGCGACCCCCAACGCTTCCGCCTCCTCGGCGAAGACCTCGTCCTCTTCCGCGACTCCAGCGGCGACGTCGGCGTCTTCTCCGAAGTCTGCCCCCACCGCGGAACCTCCCTCTTCTTCGGACGCAACGAACACAACGGCCTCCGATGCATCTACCACGGCTGGAAATTCGACGTCTCCGGCCAGTGCGTCGATATGCCCAACGAGCCCGACGAAACTAACTTCAAGCGCAAAGTCCGCGCCTGGGCGCACCGCGGAGCCATCCACGGCGGCGTAGTCTGGGCCTACCTCGGCGACGGCGATCCCCCAGGACTCCCCCAATTCGAGTGGGCCCTCGTCAAGCCCGAGCAGCGACGCTTCTCCCTCGCGCTCCGATCCTGCAACTGGATGCAGGGCCTCGAGGGCGACATCGACACAAGCCACCTCTTCTTCCTCCACGGCAGACTCAACCCCGACCAGCCCGCCTCCCTCGGCGTCTGGCATCAGGACAAGCATCCCAAACTCGAAATCCGCCCCACAAACTACGGCGTCGTCTACGGCGCCAACCGCGAAGAAGACCCCCAAACCACCTACTGGCGCATCACCCAGTTCCTCCTCCCCATCTTCGCCCTCTTCCCCGCAAGCCCCAACGGCCTCGTCCCAGGCCACATATGGGTCCCCCTCGACGACCACCACACGATGGCGTGGACCGTCTCGTGGCACCCCGCAAAACCCATCGACGAAGCCCAGAACGACGGCTCCCTCGGAACCGCCCCCAACCCCGCCGGCGAACTCCTCCCAGACGCCCCAGGCCCCCTGGGACGCTTCCGCCCCCGCGCCAACAAGTCCAACGACTACGAGATCGACCGCAACGCCCAGCGAACGCAAACATTCTCCGGCATCGCCACCGTCTTCCTGCAAGACCAGGCCGTAACCGAAAGCATGGGCCCCATCCAGAACCGTGCCATCGAGCGCCTCGGAACCTCCGACAGCATGATCATCCAGGTGCGCAAGCGCCTCCTCCACGCCGCGAAAGCCCTCCTCTACGACGACGTCCCCCCGCCATGCGCCGACAACCCGGAGTGGTATCGCGTCCGCTCAGCCGTCGGAACGCTCCCCAAAGGCGAACCATGGTACGAGAATATGCAGGAATGGCTCTACGCCGAAACCAGCGAACCCCCACCCCTCCAGCTAGCCGTCCCGCGCTAGAGCAAACCCCGGCGCCCAGTGCCTTCGCAAGAAAGTAGGCGAACCCGGCGGGTGGGTCTAGCAGGGATGGGCTGCCCGCTACTGATGAACCAAGCCTAGAAAGGAAATCCCGAATGCTGAAACCGGTTGATCATCTGGGGCGAGCGTTAGGTAGCAAGGCGAAGGTGCATTACAGGATCGCGCCGAGGCTTGCGCCGTGCGGTCGGCGGGGCGGTTATCTTGGCGACGCGGCGTACTTCCGGCGGGCGTACCTCTCGGGGGATGCGTGCGGTGAGTGCGCCAGAGCGATCGAATGGGTTTTGTCATATGCGGAAGATGCGGCGAATATCATAAGGGGGGCGGCGCGGGATGCGGAATCGGCGGGACTTCCGGCGTTCGCGCGGCATATCGAGGGGGTGGCGGCGCAAGTCGAGGAGCTGCGGTGGGAGGCGCCTCTATGGGCGCCGATCCCATCGGAGCAGTCGGAGTCGGCGGTCGCAATCGCGGTCGCGGCGGCTTGGGGAATCAACACGGGCGGAGCGCGCCGGAACGAGTAGACATCTCCCCAACAAGCGCTTACGATTCGCACTATGCAGCATAACCGCGGGTAGCGTCCGACAAGGAGGCAGCTATGGTGGCCATTATTCGTGTGCGCGGAGATCGCTCTATACGCGACTACATCAACCCCGAGCGCGGCACAGTCAGCCGCGAACTCTACGTCAACCCCGACATCTTCGAGCAGGAGATGGAGCAGATATTCCAGCGATGCTGGCTCTTCCTCGGACACGAGAGCCAGCTCCCAAACCCCGGCGACTTTGTCATCAGCCGGATGGGCGCCGAAGAAGTCATCCTCGTCCGCGACCGCAAGGACAACCAGATCCGCGCCTTCCTCAACTCCTGCAGGCATCGCGGAATGAAAGTCGTCCGCTACGACCAGGGCAACGCCCTCATCTTCACCTGCCCCTTCCACGCCTGGACGTACGACACCAAAGGCGCCCTCGTAGGCGCAGGCTTCCAGCACTCCCCCGAAGCCTACGCCGGAGAACTCCGGAAATCCGAGTGGGGGCTCGCCGAAGTCGCCCAATTCAAGAACTTCCACGGCTCCCTCTGGGCCACCTGGGACCCGAAAGCCCCCTCCTTCGAAGAATACCTCGGACCCTTCGCCGAGAGCCTCCGCCACTGCCTCCAGTCCAGCGACGGCGTCGACGGCGGCCTCGATATGTTCCCCCCCTTCCAGCGACACCGACTCCCCACCAACTGGAAAGTCCCCGGCTTCACCTCCGTAACCGACCTCACCCACACCGCCATGACCCACCGCTCCGCCGCCGCCGCCAAACTCCACCAAGACCGCGGAGCCCTCGGCGGCCGCGACCGCCAGCGCAACGCCGCCCCCTTCCCTCAGAGCAAGTACGCCATCGGCGACCACAACCTCGGCCATGGCGGAATGTGCACCCTCTACCACAACCCCGGCATCCCCGAGTACGAGGACGAATGGTTCGAATCCGGCGTCGACGACTACTTCCGGCAGGCCAGAGACCGCAAAGCCCAGCTCTACACGAACCGCGTTATGGCCCCCCACGGATGGGGCGGCGGCCACTTCGCCATCTTCCCCTCCGTTATGGTCGACAGCTGGCGCCTCCGATGGTGGAACCCCCACTCCGTCGGCGTCGTAGAACGCTGGACCCTCTCCGGCGTCGACAAAACAGCCCCCAAACACGTCCGCGACGCCGTCCGCCACTACTCCGAACGCTTCAACGGCCCCGTCGGCTTCTTCGAATCCGACGATATGGAGAACTGGAACTACGTCTACCCCGCAAGCCAGGGAGCCCGCGCCCGCAAGCTCGACTACTACTTCGCCAACGGCCTCGGACGCGGAGAATACAACGACCGCCTCCCCGGCGTCGTCTTCAACGGCTCCTACACCGAAGAAGCGCAGCGCGCCCGCTTCAGCCGCTGGCTCGCCTTTATGGAAGCCGCCAGCTGGGACGACCTCTACCCCGTCAGCAAACAGGCCGACCACCGCATCTGGTAAAAGAGACGACCGCCATGACCGAACCCCGCAAGTACACGCTCACCGGCCCGAACGGCGTCGACGTCTTCCGCAGCCTCCCCGAGGGAACAACCATCACCCTCATCAACGGCGCCGCCGGAGAAATCACCGCCAACCCGCGCGACGGCGCCTACGTGCTCGTGCGATTCGACGCCCACCCGAACCCAGCCCTCATCGGCGAAGAGGAATACGTCTTCTTCAACGAGGTCCGCGAGGCCATGGAGTAAGACAGTAAGACAACGGAATAACCCGCCGCCTCGCCGAACGGGCGGCCGTCCGGCCAATCCGGCCGCGAGAGGCGCGAGAGGAGCGCAATGGTCGAAACCCCAACCCCTGCCGAGCAGACCTTGGCGAGCGTAGTCCTTCAGCATCAAGTCGAGCAGTTCCTCTACAGGGAGGCCCGCCTGCTCGATGAGCGCAGACTCGAAGAGTGGCTCGGCCTCCTCGCCAACGACCTCCACTACTGGATGCCGATGCGCCGCAACATCAAGTTCGGCGACTGGGATCTCGAATTCACCGACGCCGACACCGAAATCAACTGGTTCGATGAAGGAAAAGACATCCTCGCCGGTCGGATCCGACAGCTGAACACCGGCATCCACTGGCCCGAAGAGCCCGTCTCCCGCTTCGAACACCTCGTCTCCAACGTGGAAGTCGTCGAATCAGACGGCGACGCAGTCAGAGTCAACAGCAAATTCTTCTGCTACCAGAATCGCCTCCAGGACGAGGTGAACCACTTCGTAGGAAGACGCGAAGACCTGCTCCGCCGCGACCCCGACACGCAATTCAAGATAGTCCGACGCAAAATCATCCTCGCCCAGAACGTCATGCTCCCCAAAGTCGTCAACACGTTCTTCTAACCGCCAGCAGGGCCCGCACACTCGCGCCCAGCCCGCCAACAAACCCGAAAGCGACGCCAACTATGCCCGCACGCATCGAGTGGAGAACCAACGCCCCCGGCGACGACGCCATCCTGTTCGTAGGCGAATTCGGCGAAGACAGCAACACCGTCCTGCGCGCCTGGAGCGCCGACTCCGCCCTCCTCAAGGACTTCCTGAACGATATGGCGACCCTCGACACCAACGTCGCCCCCCTCGAAGTCGACCCAGCCCTGCGCGACCCTGAACAGTGGGGCAAGCTCGTCCTAGCGCGAACGCCGGGCGGCGACGTGCTCGACGTCAACCCCGAACCCTACTGGGATGGCGTCTACTACTGGTTCCGTTCCCGCGGCGCAGACCCTCACCAATCCCGCAAGCCCGCCCGCTAACCGCGCCCTCCCCCAACCCTCGCCATCCGCCTCAGCCCCCTCTCACCGCCGCGTCCCGCTTGCGCCACAACCTCTCCCCGTGCGCTCCCCAACCCGCCGCTCCTCCCCGCTCCCCAACCCATCATTCCCGCTTGCGCCACAACCTCCCCCCATGCGCTCCCCAACCCGCCGCCCTCCCCGCTCCCCCAACCCGTCGTCCCGCCTTGCGCACAGGAGCCCTCGCCCCTACGACGACCGGGAACCCTCGGACGACTCGCGCATCAGCCGCTCCTCGAGACGCCGCAGCGACTCCTGCGTTGCGCGCAGTTCCCGCAGCAACTCTTGCGCGCTCGGCGGCTCCTGCAGATCGCGCAACTGCTCCAGCTTCACCTCGTCAAGATTATTGATAACCACCGCAATCACAAGATTAGCCACCACAAACGTCCCCACCACCACGAAACTCACAAAGTACAGCCACGACAGCGGATGCTCCTCCATCGCAGCCGCCATAATCTCCGCCCAACCTTCCAGCGTAATCACCTCGAAAAGCGTCAGCAGCGATATCCCTAGCGTCCGCCAGTGCGCCGGATCCGTCTCGCTGAACAGCTGATGCCCCACCACCGCATAGACATAAACGATAATGCCCATCAACATCATCACATTCGCCACGCTCGGAATAGAGCGCACAAGCGCCCCAACAATCACCCGCAGCTCCTTGATAGTCGAAATGAGACGCATCACCCGCATCAGCCGGGCCAAACGCGCCACCATCGCAAACGACCCCGCCGCCGGAATCAGCGCGAACACGATCACCGTGAAATCGAACACGTTCCAGCCGTCGCGAAAGTACCGCTGCGGGCGCGGAGCAAGAGCCGTCATCTTCAGAATGGCCTCGACAATGAACGCCCCGAGAATGACCCGGTTAGCCCAGTCGATCCAATCGCCGTACCGCTCAACGACGCCCGCCGAAGTGGCGAGGCCAAGCAGCGCGGCCGTAGCAAGAATGAGCGCGACAATGCCGAATTCGAACCAGCGCACGGCCACAACGCGCTGCGCAAACCGCACTACGCTATCCATAGCAAAGGACGATCGCTCCTGAGCATAATCACCCCTGTTCTGCGCTCCCGCGCGCAACGCACAACGCAGGCGCCCCATTCTAACCCCGCGCGCCACAGCCCCGGCCTGGCCAGCCCCCCAACTCCCCCGTCCCCACGGCCAAGATAGCGACCTCGCCCCTCGCGCCCCGACCCCGCTACTCCTCCGCGCACCTAACCCCGTCGCTCCCGCGTTCGCGGCGACCCCGCCTCTTCCCTGCTCTCTCGCCCTCACGCGCTGACGCTCTCCACCCCCAACAGCCGCGCGGCAATCTCCCGAGCCTCGTCCATATCCTTCGCCATCTGATCCGCCGGAACCCCCTGCAAGGCGTTCAGCGCCGTCAGCGTCCGCTCCGGCTGCCCCGACAACCCCACCGTAATACAGTCCGTCTCCTCAGACTCCGCATTCTCAACCAACTGCTCAATCACCAGCGCCGCGCTGTCGTCCATATACGTCGTCGGCCTGAAATCGAAAATCACCACATCGTGCTGACTGATGTCCCTGCTGAACGCCGTGATGAGCTTGTGCGACGACGCCACAGTGAACGCCCCCCGCAGCGCCACAATCCCCACATGCGCCGAGTACTCGTCATACTCGCCATCCTCCGTCGCCCCAGTCTTAAGGAACACCTGATCCAGCAGCGGAGTCGACACCACGCTATCCAGCTGCAGCCGCTCGAACTGCCGCGACGACGCCATTCCCGCCGCTATCAGCCCGATTGCCACCGCCGTAACCAGATCCACAAACACCGTCAGAAACAGCGTAACGCTCATCACCAGCAAGTGCTCCCGCTGCACGCGCAGAATCCGAGTCAGGAAACGCCAATCGATGATGTCCCATCCCACCTTTGCCAGAATCCCCGCCAGGCAGGCCTGAGGAATCGCCTCCACATACCCGCCGAGACCCAGCGCCAAACCCAGCAGAATGCCCGCGCGCACAACCCCGGAAACCGGCGTCCGACCCCCTGCGCGGATATTGATAACCGTCCCCAGCGTCGCCCCCGCTCCCGGCAGCCCCCCTATGAAACCCGCCGCCATATTCCCGATGCCCTGCCCCGCCAGCTCCCGATTCGCATTGTGACGCGTCCGCGTCATCGAATCCGCAATCAACGACGTCAGCAAACTGTCGATCGAACCCAGCAGCGCGATAGTCAGCGCCGGCTGCACAGCCCCCGCCAGAACCCCCGGCGACAGGTCCGGCAGCGCCGGAGTGGGAAGTCCCGTGGGCGCCGCGCCGAGCGTCGGCGCATCCGTCAGCCACAGCGCCCCCAGCGCCGTGCCGGCTCCCAGAGCCGCCAGCGTAGGCGGCACGATCCCTCGCAGCCGTCGCGGCCAGAAAACCCCAACCCCCAGCGTCGCCGAAGCGATCGCAAGCGCGCTCACGTTGAACCCGGCGATCCCCTCGCCCCAACCGCGGATCGCCTCAATCGGCCCTCCCTCTGCCACCGGCGACCCCATAAAAGGAAGCGTCTGCAGCAGAATGATGATGATGCCAATGCCCGTCATAAAACCCGAAATCACCGAATACGGCGTAAACGCAACGAAACGCCCAACACCCGACAGCCCCAGCAAAACCTGAATAAGCCCCGCCATAACAACAATCGTGAAAGCCTCGGCCAGATTATCCGCGTGCAGCGTAACCACAGCCGCCATAGCCACAGCCATAGGCCCCGTCGGCCCCGAAATCTGCGACTTCGTCCCCCCGAACACAGCGGCGAAGAACCCAACCGCAATCGCCCCATAGATCCCCGCCAGAGCCCCCAGCCCCGACGCCTCCCCGAACGCCAGCGCCACCGGCAGCCCCACCACCGCCGCCGTAACGCCCCCGAAGATATCGCCCTTCAGCACGCCAAAGCGTCGCCTCACGCCACCCTCCTCAACGGCACAGCAAACTCCGTGCGCGAACTCCCCGTAGCCTACGCCCTCAAGCGCCGCCCCGCACCGCCCAACCCTCTAGCGCCTCAGCCTCGCCGCTCCGCGAAGCGGCCCTATGTTCCGCCCGTCACTCCCTGCGGCCCGCGGGAGCCCTGCTTCCCGCTCTCTGAATCCGCCGCGCCGAGTTCCGTGCTCCACCTTCTCTATTCCCATGAATACAGGATCCTCGTTCCCTTCACTACAAACCATGCTAAGCTCAGAGCCAATATCCCATCAAAGCGGCGAGGAGGCGCCATGGCGATGCAGAGGTTCCCCAAGACATACACTCAGCGGTTCTGGGCAAAATCCGACAGGAACAACCCGTCCAGAATCCACTTGCTGGAGCATCACCTTGCGGATGTAGCGGCCTGTTTCGAAGCGCTGCTGGAGCAGCCGATAATCCGTCAGCGATTAGCGCGCTCCGCCGATCGGGACAACATCGACGCCGCAACAGCGGCGAGGCTATGCGTCTTCGCCGCCCTGCACGACATCGGCAAAGTGAATGTCGGATTTCAAACGCAGATATGGGCCAGCGACGATTTGCCCCCAGGAGAGCGCCGACCTAACCGCGCAGGCCACACGCTAGACCTCGCGCCCATCCTCAACGGCTCCGATGACGAAACATGCAACCAGTTCTTCGAAGCTCTCGGCTGGTGGTGGGACGCCACAGAATCGTGGGACGACCGCAACGGCGAAACAGTCTGCGCATTGCTGGTGGCGTCAATCTCGCATCACGGGCTGCCCCTGCAACTCGATAGCGAACGAGCCAGACATCCGCAACTCTGGCGCCGGTTCGGAGCGCTAAACCCGCTCGAACACGTCGCCCACATCGGACGCCTAACGCGCGAATGGTTCCCGGACGCGTTCGGCGACAACGGACTTCCGTTGCCGTCGGCGCCAGCGTTCCAGCATCAATTCCTGGGGTTATGCAACCTCGCCGATTGGATAGGATCCAACGAGGAATGGTTCCGCTACGTTGACCAGCCGCAAAGCGACTACATGCAAACTGCGCGTCGGCAAGCTCGCAATGCCATTCGCGCCGTCGGCCTCGACATCAGCGCCCAGCGGGAGAGCATCGCGCGTTCTGGAGCGCCGGACTTTGCCACTCTGTTCCCTCACATCAAACAGCCCAACGCCATTCAGCAGGCGTCCCACGACGCCCCTCTGACTGAACGCCTAGTAATCATCGAATCAGAAACCGGCTCCGGCAAAACCGAGGCGGCGCTCTGGCGATTCGCCCGTATGTACGAAAACGGGCTCGTAGATGGCCTATATTTCGCGCTCCCAACCCGCTCCGCAGCAAAGCAGATCTTCGACCGCGTTCGCGAATTCGCCAGCCGCCTCTTCCCGAACAGCTCCGCGCCAGAACCGGTTCTGGCGGCGCCCGGATATCTGCGCGCCGGAGAAGCAACAGGACAACGCCTCCACAAATACGAAGTTTGGTGGGACGACCACGTCAACGACGGGCGCCGGTGGGCCGCCGAAAACCCCAAGCGATTCCTCACCGCGCAGATAGCAGTCGGCACAGTGGATCAGGCGATGCTCGGAGCGCTGCAAGTGAAGAACTCCCACCTGCGCGCGGCGGGGCTGGCGCGCAACCTGCTGGTCGTCGATGAAGTTCACGCCTCCGACGCCTACACAAGCGAGGTCTTGGCCGCGACGCTGGACGCCCACCTCGGATCTGGCGGATATGCGCTCCTGATGTCGGCGACGCTGGGCGCGACAGCTCGCCATCGCTGGCTGCGGAACGCCAGCGCCGACTCGGACAACATCCCATCGCTGGAAAGCGCAACAACCGCCCCTTACCCTGCAGTAAGCACAACGCTCGGAATGGCCGGCGCCGGCGAGAACGATCAGCAAAAAGAGGCGCGCGTCTGGCTGAATCCAGCGATGCGCGACAGCAAAGCAGTAGCGGAGATGGCGCTGGCCGCGGCGCGGGCGGGAGCCAAGACGCTCGTCGTTCGGAACACAGTCGCCTACGCCATCCGCACGCAGCAAGCGCTGAAGGAAATCGCCGACCCCGAGGACGCAGCGCTCCTGTTCGCCGTCAACGGCGTTGCAACGCTGCACCACGGAAGATTCGCCGCGGAAGACCGCCAACTGCTGGATGCTGAGATCGAACGACGCCTCGGCAAAGAACGCGGCGACAGCGGCTTAATCGTCGTAGGAACACAGACGCTGGAGCAGTCGCTCGACATCGACGCAGACCTGCTAATCACCGATCTGTGCCCAATGGACGTGTTGCTCCAACGCATCGGACGATTGCACCGGCGGCGCGAGAACCACAGCAAGCGCCCTGCCGGTTACGATGCCCCGCAGTGCATCGTTCTCACACCCCCGGAAGGCGACCTGTCGCCCCTCCTGAAAAGAGGAAACGGTCAGACCGCCAACGGCCTGGGACCGCACGGAGGCGTATACCAGAATCTGCACATCCTCGAAGCGACGCAGCAGTTAATCAGCAAGTATCCGCAATGGCGAATACCCGAAATGAACCGCGAACTAGTGGAACAGGCGACGCACCCCGAAGCGCTTCAGCGCATCGCCTCCGCGCTGGGCGAGGAATGGCAAGAGCATCGCATCAACACGGCGGGACGGCTCCTTGCGGATGTGCAGACCGCCCAATACAGCATCGTAAATCGAAGCCTGTCGTTCTTCGCTGATAACCAGGAGCTACGCTTCCCAAGCAACGATGAGGCGATACGAACGCGGCTGGGAGATGACCGCGTCGAGATAACCTTCCAGCCAGCGCCGTCCAGCCCTTTCGACTCGGCGACAACCATCAGCCAGCTCGCGCTGTCGACGCGCTGGCTGAACTACGCAACACCCCCGGAAACAGCAACGCCCGAAGAATCCAACGACGGATTCGAGTTCCGCATCGGCGACCGCCGCTTCAGGTACGACCAGCTGGGTTTGCAACGCTGGGAGCAATCGGAACAACCGAAACAACCCGGCGCTTGACAGCGGCCTCTCCGCCTAGCGACAATGGCGGCGGACATCGCCCTGTTGACAAGCCAATTGCGCCCCGACTACGCTGCTGGCAACTCGCCTCCCGCTCGCCCGCGCTCCCCCGGAGAAGCTAACGCTATGCACAACTTACTCGCCGAGCCGCTCATACGCTACGCCAAAAATCAAGGCGGCGTCGTATGGGCGTCGCTCCCCGAAATCTACGCCGCTCTGATGCACGACCAAGTCGTCGCGTTCCCTGCGCTCCGACCGCACCAGCGACACGCCTGGCACGCCTTCCTCGTGCAGCTCGCCGCAATGGCGATGCGTAAAAGCAACATCAACAATCCCCCAGAAACTCCCGCCGAGTGGGAAACCTTGATACGCAAACTAACGCCAGGCTTCCCCAACGACGAGCCCTGGCGCCTGGTCGTAGACGACATCGCCAAACCCGCCTTCATGCAGCCGCCAGCAAGCTCAGCCGGCAAACTCGCCGAGTACAAAACCACAGTGACGACGCCCGACGAGCTGGATATGCTGGTGACGTCCAAGAATCACGATGTGAAATCAGGTATCGCAGCGCATTCCGACCCCGATGAGTGGCTAATAGCGCTGATTACACTGCAAACTATGGAAGGTTACAGCGGCGTCGGCAATTACGGCGTCTCTCGGATGAACGGCGGCTTGGGAAACCGGCCCGCATTCTCGCTGGCTCCCACAGGTGGAACAGGCGCCCACATCCGAAGAGACATCCTGGCCTTGCTGGCGGACTACTCGACTGCAAGCGAATCGCACAGCCTGCTTTGGATACTCCCCTGGGATGGCGCCAAATCTGAAAGACTGCTGCCAGATAGCCTAGCCTCGCTCTACATCGAAGTCTGCCGGCGCGTCCGAATGCGTTCCGGCGAAAATGGCCAGCTGTGCGCCATCAAAGCCAACTCTGAAGCAGCGCGAATCGAGAACGAAGATATCAAGGGGCGCGTCAACGACCCGTGGACCCCTCACAACACGAATAGGGACGGCTTGCCGCTGACTCTGAGCAGCGGAGGGTTCACCTACAAGCGCGTCAAGGAGTACCTGCTCGACTGGCGGCGCCCAGCGTTGCTGAAGCCCTCGCCCGCCGAACAGAAATCAACAGACACGATGCAGCTCGTGGCTCGCGCAATGGTGCGGGGTCAAGGCAAAACTGAGGGGTACCACGAACGCGCCATCCCTCTCCGCAGCAAAACCAGAAACGCAATGCTGCGCTCCGCCGGACGCGATAGCGCCGAAGACTTGGGATCCCTCGCCCAGAAGCGCATCGAGGAGATCAGCAAAATCCAGCGCATCCTGAGCCACGCCATCCAGACGTTCGCCTCCGGCGGCGGCAGCGGCGCCGGAAGCTCCGAACTCCGCGCCCTCGCTCGTCCTTGGTTGAATAAGCTCGATGGAGCTATCGACCACCGCTTCTTCGACGATTTGCAAGACGAATTCGAGACCAACGACAACGCGGAACGCGAACGAATCCACAACGAATGGCTGCAGAATTTCATCCTCCCTCAGGCGCGCAGCGTCCTCAGCAACGCTATGGACTCCCTACCCTGTCGAGCGATCCACCGCTACCGTGCCCGCGTCAACGCGGAAAGCCTTTTCGAGGGAAGAATACGAGGCAACAACGGACTGCCATTCCTGTTCAATAACCACAAGGAGAGCAACGAATGACCACTCCCCAAGCCGACGATAGCGCGGTCGCAACCCCGCCGCCTCCCGCCTCTCAGTCCTGGAGCGACATCGCATTCTACTTCGCCGGCAAAATAGCCGCTATGCCCGACTCCGACCGCGGAGGACTCGCCGCCCTCCGCCGTATGAACCCCGACGAACCCGACGCCGCCGCCTTCTGGCGCCTGATGGCGGAACAAGACCTGCTCGGCAAACCCGCCATCGAGCGCAAATGGGGACTCATTCTGCACGGCCTCGCCCTCATGACAAGCTCCGCAGGAAACAGCGTCGAAAGCCGCTCCGCGCATAACCGAACTATGCCTGTAGGCAAAGCGCTGTTCCTTGGCGCCGAATCTCAGCGAACTACCGGCTTCTACAGCGAAACCCGCCTCAACCGCCTGCTAACCGCGCGCGACGATATGCTCCGCGTCCTACTCCGCCGGATGTTCCGAATGCTCGCTTCAGCCAGAGCAACCTTCGACTGGCGCGAAATGGCCGACTTCATCCTCAACGAAGGCTACAACGAAGACAAAGCCGAAGAATCCCGCCGGCGCATCGCTCGCGAGTATTTCCGCGCGGCGCCGCGAACCAGTGCCCAGCAATCAACCTCATAAACCCACACGCATACATACGCGCAAAGGAGACCCTATGACCACCCCCAGATTCCTGCAGATCCACACCCTCCATTCCTACCCCGCCGCCCTCCTGAACCGGGACGACAGCGGCTTGGCCAAACGAATGCCCTTCGGCGACGCAGTCCGCACCCGCATCTCTTCCCAATGCCTCAAGCGCCACTGGCGAACCGCCCAGGACGACTTCTCCATCCACAACATCGACGGCGCAACCACAGCCTTCCGCTCGCGCAACATCGTAGAGCGCAAGGTGATGAAGCCGCTCCGCGGTAGCAGCGCGGCCAGCGACGATGTCCTCAAAGCCGTGCAAGACGCCTTCAACAAAGGAGTCTACGGCCCCAGCGGCGATAACGAGTCCGGACGCCAGCCCCTGCTCCTGGGTATGCCCGAAGTGGAGCATCTCTCCCGCAAAGCCGCCGAAATCTGCAACCAGCATCCCGACGACGCCAGCGCCGCCGCCAAAGCAGCCGACGAACTGTTCAGCCGCCAAGGCGAAAGATCCAACTTCAGAGCAATGCTGGAAACAGCCAAACTGCCAGGAGGACTTGAAGGCGCACTCTTCGGCCGAATGGTCACCTCAGACCCCGCCGCCAACATCGACGCCGCAATCCACGTTGCCCACGCCTTCACCGTCCACCACGAGGAAAGCGAAAGCGACTACTTCTCAGTCGTCGACGATCTGCAAAGCGACGACGAAGACGCCGGCGCCGCCCACATCGGCGACTCCGAGCTAACCGCAGGCCTCTTCTACGGCTACGTGGTCGTGGACGTCCCCGGCCTCGTGTCCAACCTCGAGGGCTGCGCCCCCGACCAATGGACCAGCGAAAACCGCGAGATGGCCGGCAAGGTGATCGAGCATCTCATCCACCTCATCGCCACTGTGTCGCCCGGAGCAAAGCTCGGCTCCACCGCCCCCTACGCCTGCGCCGACCTGATGCTCGTCGAAGCAGGCAGCCGCCAGCCGCGCAGCCTCGCCAACGCCTACCGCAAGCCAGCGCGAGCACAGCTGGATTCCGCCGCCAGCGCCTTGTCGGAGTACCTCCGCAAACTGGACAGCGCCTACGGCGCCAACGAAGCGCGCCGGATGATGTCTGTCGACGACTGCAACATCCCCAACGCGGAGCGCCTCCCCCTCGACGACGTGGCCGCATGGGCCGCCGACGCAGTCCGCAACGCCTCGGCGGTGTAGCGATGCGCCACCTCATACTTCGCCTCGAAGCTCCCCTCATGGCCTTTGGCGGAGAGACAATCGACAGCCTCGGCGTCATCCGTCCCTTCCCCGCCGCATCCATGCTGACAGGATTGTTCGCCAACGCCATGGGATGGCGCCGCGTAGAACGCGAACGCCACCAAACCCTCCAAGACCGCCTCGTGTTCGCCGCAAGGATCGACCGCGAACCAGCAGGCGGAACATCGATAACCGACTTCCAAACAGCGCAGTTGGACGCCCACGACCGCGGCTGGACCACCAGAGGCGCCCCCGAAGGACGCGCCGGCGGCCCCGCCACCTACGCATCCCCGCACCTGCGCTACCGCAACTACTACGCCGACGCGCAAGTCACAGTCGCGCTGCGCCTGGAGGCGCCCGAAGACGCCCCCACGCTGGATGACTTGGCCGGCGCCCTCCAAGAGCCCGCCCGCCCGCTGTTCATCGGGCGAAAACCCTGCCTGCCCTCCGCCCCGCTGTTCAGCGGATTCGCCGACGGCGACACCGCCTTAGCCGCGCTGCTGGACGCCCCCCTCGCGCAAGAACAAACCAGCGAACGACCCGTGCGGTCGCTCTGGCCGGACGGCGAGGGAACAGACAGCGTCGGCAGCCCTCGCGCCTCGCTCCTCACCGACCAGCGCAACTGGGTCTCCGGACTCCACGGCGGCGGCCGTAGAGTGTGCGAAAGAGCAATCGACAGAGCGATGTTCCGCGCAAGCGCCCCGCCACCGGCGCAGGAACAGGAAAGCGAGCGCGGAGTATGACCGCCGGCAACAACCCGTTGCAGATGATCCGGGCGGACATCAACATCCGGGAATTCCACCGCTGGATGGGAACAAGACGCCTGCAAGACCCAGACCACGGAATGCACTGCCTGCTAACGGAGTCCTTCGGCCCCGACCTGGCCCCCAAACCATTCCGTATGATCCTCCCCCGGAGCGCCTCCAAAGGAAGCCTCTACGGCTACGGAATGGCGGACGCCAACGCCCTCCGCGAAGCAGCCGCCGCATACGCCTGCCCCCTCCAGACCAGCATCATCCCCGCCTCCAACCTAGACAGCAAACCAATGCCCTCAGAATGGACAAACGGCAAACGCCTCGGATTCGAGATACGCGTCCGCCCCATCATCCGCTCATCCAGAAACGCCCAACGCCGCCCAGGCAAAGAATGGGACGCATTCCAACTAGCGGCAAGTCAATACCCCAAGAACGAAAAGAACGAAATGCCCCACACCCGCGAGCAGATCTACCGCGACTGGCTCTCCCGCCAACTTGCAGGCAGAGGCGGCGCAACGCTGGAGTCCGCATCTCTGCACTCATTCCAGCGCACTCGCGCCGTCCGCCAGCAGCGCGCCCGCTACAGCGAAGGACCAGACGCCCTGATGCGAGGCGTCCTCGCCATCACCGACGGCGCCGCCTTCTCCCAACTACTAGCGCGCGGCGTCGGACGCCATCGCTCCTACGGCTACGGAATGCTCCTCCTGCGTCCCGCCAGCCAGCCCCGCTAACCCGCAGGAGAAATCAGCGCACCTTAACAGCCAAATACCACCCCACCCCGCCCCAGACAATGCCGCGTCAAACGACAACGCGCGCGCCGGGGGACAACTCGCAGGACATCCACCAACTCAGCACGGGTAATCGGGACTCCGGCGCGCGCCGGGGACAACAACGAAAACGACAACCACAAGGATGCACGAATGCTCAGAGGCAGACTAGGACTGGAAACGGCGCGGATACCACACGCCGACCGCCACGGACTACTCTGGCTGTCGCGAGGAGCCCTCACAGTCCGGGACGGCGCGCTGCGCTTCGACAGACACGGCTCCCCCGGCGCTGACAGCGCGCTGGAGCCCGGCGAATACGGCATACCCTTCCAAAGCCTCTCTATGATCCTGCTGGGCCCAGGATCCACCGTGAGCCACGACGCGCTCCGCCTGATGGCCCGGCACGGCGTCGGCCTGGTGGCCGTCGGCGAAGACGGCGTCCGGTGCTACACCGCCCCGCCCCTGATGCCCGACACCTCAGACGTCGCCCGCCGCCAGATGCGAGCCTGGGGCGACTCCACAGGCGAGCGCATCACCATCGCGCGCAAAATGTACGCCCTCCGCCTAGGCGAAGTCCTCCCCCAAACAGACATCAACGCCCTCCGCGGAATCGAAGGCGCCCGAATGAAACGCACCTACCAGAACCTCGCCCGCAAATACGGCGTCGAATGGCGCGGACGCCTCTACGACCGAGCGCGTCCAACCGCCGGAGACCTCCCCAACCAAACCATCAACCACGCCTCCGTCGCAGTCACAGCCGCCGCAGTCATCGCCGTAACATCCCTCGGCGCGATCCCCCAGCTCGGATTCATCCACGAACACAGCGGCGACGCCTTCGCCCTCGACATCGCAGACCTGTACCGCGACACCATCCTCCTCCCCGCAGCATTCAAATCGGCTGCCGACATAAAGAAAAACCCCCGGCTAGACCTCGAAAGACACACCAGACGCACAACAGGCGAAATGCTGCGGACAGAGCGCGTAATCACCAGAATGATAGACCGCATCAAAGTGCTATTCCAGGACGTATCGCCCATCGAAGAGAGCGCCGACGACGAAGACCTGCCAGCAACCTGGCCCGACGAACTCCCGCTCGCCGAACCCTCCGACAACTAGCAGCTCACAACCTAGGAGCCCCCCCAACCAGAACAGCGCCCACAGCCCTAGGAGCCCCCCAACCAAAGCAGCCCCCACAGCCCTAAGAGAAACCCCAACCAAAGCAGCCACCACAGCCTAAGTCACAGCAGCGCCAACGCCAACAACGAGACCCGCGAACGAGCAAGCCGCCCCGGCGCCCCACGCTTGCCGAATCCCTCTCGAACCAGCAGCTCACGACAGTACAAGACGCCCGACGAAACCGCGAACAACGCCATCCCTGGCGACTTCCGCTTACCGGAACCTCAGAACGAGTAGCAGCTCATGACAGTAGTAGTAACCGTGAACGTAGAAGGCCGATACCGTGGATTCCTAGCATCGGTGATGTTGGAGATAGCAGCTGGCGTCTACACATCGCCGCAGATGACCAACGGCATCAGAGACCGGATCTGGGACGTGCTTGCCCGATGGCGCCAAGAACTAGGGAACGGCTCCATCGTAATGACATGGCGAGACCCTACGGCGCCTGGCCTGCAGAGAATCAGGAACCTAGGAGAGCCGCCCAAAGAAATAGTAGACGCTGATGGCGTTTACCTTGTAAAGTACACATGACCCAAACTACCCTCTTGGCGGCGAGCAGAGCACGCTCCTCCTCGTCAAGAGGTTCCCCCGCACACGCGGGGATAGACCGGAAAGGCAAGGCCTAGTGTCCACTACCGCGCTGGTTCCCCCGCACACGCGGGGATAGACCGGCGCGGCTGGAGCTGGCTGGAGCGGCCCAAGGGGTTCCCCCGCACACGCGGGGATAGACCCGGACACGGGTAGCACCATCACCAACTGCCCGCGGTTCCCCCGCACACGCGGGGATAGACCGCTGCCCTCTAGTCTTGGAGGGCAAGGAAAGGCGGTTCCCCCGCACACGCGGGGATAGACCGCACAGCGCGGATTGGTGGGAGTGGTTGCGCAAGGTTCCCCCGCACACGCGGGGATAGACCCGCGGTGATCCGCCTTCAGTCCTCGCTGGAGCAGGTTCCCCCGCACACGCGGGGATAGACCGCGCCAGGCGGCCAGGAGGAAGCAGCTGCTATAGGTTCCCCCGCACACGCGGGGATAGACCGACCCAAAGGGCCCTGAGGATCTCCCTGAGGTCGGTTCCCCCGCACACGCGGGGATAGACCCCCTCAGCCTCTCTCGTCGGTTCCTCCTCCCCCGGTTCCCCCGCACACGCGGGGATAGACCGGTTACGGGCTCCCAGTGGGTGCGCCTGGAACTGGTTCCCCCGCACACGCGGGGATAGACCGGACAGCCGAGATGAAATTCGTGAGCCATAGGAGGTTCCCCCGCACACGCGGGGATAGACCCCAGCTGCAGTGCCATTGTCCTCAACCCCCCACGGTTCCCCCGCACACGCGGGGATAGACCGCGCAAGGGCAAGTAACCGCGTAGGTAGGGCAGGGTTCCCCCGCACACGCGGGGATAGACCGGTGGAGGTAGCGGAGCCGTAGGGGTAGGACATGGTTCCCCCGCACACGCGGGGATAGACCGGCATCCGTCGAATAGCTGCCGTGGTTGCGGTCGGTTCCCCCGCACACGCGGGGATAGACCGTATGAGTCGGTGGACAGTTCAAGTCCAGCCCAGGTTCCCCCGCACACGCGGGGATAGACCGCCGCCGGACGAATCAATATGATCGCCCGCCTTGGTTCCCCCGCACACGCGGGGATAGACCCAGTCCAAACAGGGGTTGCATCAGCCCACCCTGGGTTCCCCCGCACACGCGGGGATAGACCCCCCCAGATGCGGAGCTTGTCTTGATTATCACTGGTTCCCCCGCACACGCGGGGATAGACCCGCTGTCTCCGCGATGCTCGCAGGCGCCGCTGTGGTTCCCCCGCACACGCGGGGATAGACCGACGGCGCTCATCGGATCACTCTGCGGGTGGTGGGTTCCCCCGCACACGCGGGGATAGACCCGGGCCCACTGGGCGCGCCTTAAAGGCGGGTACGGTTCCCCCGCACACGCGGGGATAGACCCCCCCCGCGGGGGGTCTGGGGCGGGATAGGCTCGGTTCCCCCGCACACGCGGGGATAGACCTCAGCTTCCCAGGCTGTCTGCGGGTCGGCATAGGGTTCCCCCGCACACGCGGGGATAGACCGAGCTATCCGCGCCTACGCGGAATATGCAAGGAGGTTCCCCCGCACACGCGGGGATAGACCCTAAGCGACGAAGCGATTATCGACGACGGGTACGGTTCCCCCGCACACGCGGGGATAGACCCGTCGCCTACCGTACCGAGCGCGCGCCTCGTCGGGTTCCCCCGCACACGCGGGGATAGACCCGAACGCCCTCCCAATCCGCGATGAGCGCGTCGGGTTCCCCCGCACACGCGGGGATAGACCCCTCGCGAACGTCGCTTTCAACGCGAATCTAGAGGTTCCCCCGCACACGCGGGGATAGACCGCCGTTCACAGTGTCGATGACGCTGTTGATGGCGGTTCCCCCGCACACGCGGGGATAGACCGAACTGGGATACGGTTACAAATTGGTTCAGGACGGTTCCCCCGCACACGCGGGGATAGACCTCTCCCCGCCACTGTGGGCTGTCTGGTGGAGCGGGTTCCCCCGCACACGCGGGGATAGACCGTGCTCGCGGTCGGCTAGCCGCCCCTGTATCTGGGTTCCCCCGCACACGCGGGGATAGACCGCATAGGCCGCTCTCTTTATCCGCCCTGCCTCTGGTTCCCCCGCACACGCGGGGATAGACCGGTCGTCGGGTCATTTAGCGGCTTGGCTAGCTCGGTTCCCCCGCACACGCGGGGATAGACCCGGGCGGAATAGTGAGAGTCCAGATGAGATAGCGGTTCCCCCGCACACGCGGGGATAGACCGAGCGACGCCCATGAGCGCCTGAGGGGCGCAACGGTTCCCCCGCACACGCGGGGATAGACCCTCGGGGTCCGCCTGCGCGGCCTCGTCGATGAGGGTTCCCCCGCACACGCGGGGATAGACCCCCGGGCTCCACCGACCGGATAACCGCCGTCTCGGTTCCCCCGCACACGCGGGGATAGACCTCATAGAAAGCAGCCGTATCATCCGGATGGGAGGGTTCCCCCGCACACGCGGGGATAGACCCCACCTCGAAGTCAGCTCCCTCGCGAGGGAGGGGGTTCCCCCGCACACGCGGGGATAGACCCATTAGTCATAGCTAGCCCCTCCTTTCCGCGCGGGTTCCCCCGCACACGCGGGGATAGACCGCGCGTCGGCGCACGCAGTCAGCGCGGCGGCGCGGTTCCCCCGCACACGCGGGGATAGACCCTTGGGCTTTGGGTTGCGCACGCAGGAGGGCATGGTTCCCCCGCACACGCGGGGATAGACCCCTCCGGCTCCGCTCGCAGTCGAGCGTCTGGGGGGTTCCCCCGCACACGCGGGGATAGACCCCGAGCGCGGGAGATTCTCGCGGGAAACGTCGGGGTTCCCCCGCACACGCGGGGATAGACCCTCGGATATGCGGAAGCGCGGCTCGACGCGCTCGGTTCCCCCGCACACGCGGGGATAGACCGCGGCGATCGTCCACAGCACGCTGCTCGATACGGGTTCCCCCGCACACGCGGGGATAGACCCCCTTACGCGCTCAACTGGCGCGCCCGCGTTCGGGTTCCCCCGCACACGCGGGGATAGACCGCAGCCTACGACGCCGATGGAGAGCCTGGGCACGGTTCCCCCGCACACGCGGGGATAGACCGGATTCGCGCGCGTAGGGGGGGGGGGGGGGTTCCCCCGCACACGCGGGGATAGACCCGACTATCGGCGTACGTGCGAACGATTTGAGTCGGTTCCCCCGCACACGCGGGGATAGACCCGCATGACCCCCCCCCCCCCCCCCCCCCACCCCACTTGCGGTTCCCCCGCACACGCGGGGGATAGACCCCTGGGCTTTGGGCTGCGCACGCAGGAGGGCATGGTTCCCCCGCACACGCGGGGATAGACCGCGCGGCGGCGTCGACGCCTTTGCGCGTATCACGGTTCCCCCGCACACGCGGGGATAGACCTCGTTCGTGCGTACAACGCCGCCCAGTTAGGGCGGTTCCCCCGCACACGCGGGGATAGACCTCACAGGACGCCGCGCGTAAGCGCGGCAAGCGTGGTTCCCCCGCACACGCGGGGATAGACCGTCCTCGAACCGCCCCTCGATGCGCACAAACCGGGTTCCCCCGCACACGCGGGGATAGACCCTCACGACCCTGGCGGCTATCACCGACCGCCAGGGTTCCCCCGCACACGCGGGGATAGACCCGCCGCGGGGGCCCAGGGTGGCTAAGGGGCGGCGGTTCCCCCGCACACGCGGGGATAGACCCGCGCGGCGCAGGACCAACGGATTCGCGCGCGTGGTTCCCCCGCACACGCGGGGATAGACCGTGGGCGCGGACGTCCAGCGAGCGCCTGTGCGGGGTTCCCCCGCACACGCGGGGATAGACCGACCCCATCCGCCACGAGGCCTATCGCGAGCGCGGTTCCCCCGCACACGCGGGGATAGACCCTGCGCCCAGGCCCTCCGCGCCTACGGGCGCGGGGTTCCCCCGCACACGCGGGGATAGACCGTTAGCGCGCTTTACGGGCCCGTTCGATAGCCTGGTTCCCCCGCACACGCGGGGATAGACCCCGGGCTTAGTGCGCACTAAGTCGGCGCGTTAGGGTTCCCCCGCACACGCGGGGATAGACCCTTCTTCCGCTTAGCCTTAGCCTCGCCCGATAGGGTTCCCCCGCACACGCGGGGATAGACCCCTCGCTCTCGATATCGCGCAGCTCCGTTGCCGGGTTCCCCCGCACACGCGGGGATAGACCTGGGAGGGCTCACTGCTGGAGTAGTGGGGCTAGGGTTCCCCCGCACACGCGGGGATAGACCCAGCCCAATGATTGCCGTCAGCACGTTGACGCGGGTTCCCCCGCACACGCGGGGATAGACCTGGCGCGCCGGTGAGCTCGGACCCGGCGCCGTGGGTTCCCCCGCACACGCGGGGATAGACCCCAGTGGGGGGAGCCGCCACGCGCCGCGCGTGGGGTTCCCCCGCACACGCGGGGATAGACCGCCTCCGCCCTCATCGACACACTGCGCGGCGACGGTTCCCCCGCACACGCGGGGATAGACCCTACACCGTGCGCGCCACCGGCGCCGCGCTACGGGTTCCCCCGCACACGCGGGGATAGACCCGAAATCTCGGCCAGTATTTCCGCGAGTGCGCCGGTTCCCCCGCACACGCGGGGATAGACCCTGCGCCCAGGCCCTCCGCGCCTACGGGCGCGGGGTTCCCCCGCACACGCGGGGATAGACCCTCGGGGTCGGCCTGCGCGGCCTCGTCGATGAGGGTTCCCCCGCACACGCGGGGATAGACCGTTCGCAAGCCCTTCTGGCGACGGCTTGGACGTGGTTCCCCCGCACACGCGGGGATAGACCGCAGTCGGTGATGTGAGCGCCGTGCTGGGTGTAGGTTCCCCCGCACACGCGGGGATAGACCGGGAGACCCAGGACCCACCGGCGCCGCGGGCGCGGTTCCCCCGCACACGCGGGGATAGACCCTGCGCTACGCGTCGGGCTCGCTGATGAAGGAGGGTTCCCCCGCACACGCGGGGATAGACCTTGGCTAGTCATCGCTTGCGCCTGCTAGCTCTCGGTTCCCCCGCACACGCGGGGATAGACCGTGGAGTCCCGTTCCGCTGTCGTAGGCTAGCTCGGTTCCCCCGCACACGCGGGGATAGACCGTCGAAGCCCCCGCCCCCGCCCCCGTCCTCGACGGTTCCCCCGCACACGCGGGGATAGACCCCGCTGGAGACGCCCCTGTACGAAGTGTTGGAGGGTTCCCCCGCACACGCGGGGATAGACCCTCCCGCAGACTGAGCATTACATCGCGACGATGGGTTCCCCCGCACACGCGGGGATAGACCCTACACTCATCATTTGCGATGGGTGGGCGAGCTGGTTCCCCCGCACACGCGGGGATAGACCTGGGACTGGGTGGGCTGGTGGGGACGATGGGGCGGTTCCCCCGCACACGCGGGGATAGACCCCTGCTCAAGGCCGCAAGCGATTTCTACGCCGAGGTTCCCCCGCACACGCGGGGATAGACCCAGCTTCATCTCCCACATCGACCCCCCCGACCCGGTTCCCCCGCACACGCGGGGATAGACCGCGCCCCCCCGCCGGCGCCACTCCGCTCTAGTGGGTTCCCCCGCACACGCGGGGATAGACCTGGGCGCGCTGGCGCTGTTCCTGTGGCGTATAGGGTTCCCGTACAGGTAACGCTGAACTGTGCTGCTGTAGAGGCTGTTCCTGTGGCGTATAGGGTTCCCCCGCACACGCGGGGATAGACCCTAATCCCGCCGAATGGATCCCCTTCGGCGCTAGGTTCCCCCGCACACGCGGGGATAGACCTCCGGAGCGCACGGAGCGGGGGGGCTATCCCCGGGTTCCCCCGCACACGCGGGGATAGACCCGGCGCGCCGCTCGGCGTAATGTCCGAGTCGCAGGTTCCCCCGCACACGCGGGGATAGACCCGCACGACGCGCTACTCGTAGCGCGCCGCGCCGGGTTCCCCCGCACACGCGGGGATAGACCCGCCGCCCCGGGGTGGGGCGGCGCGGGTTGCAAGGTTCCCCCGCACACGCGGGGATAGACCCACCAGAGGCAGAGGCACGAGACGATAGGAATAGGTTCCCCCGCACACGCGGGGATAGACCTTTAGATCCGACGAGGAAGCCGAGGAGCCGCAGGGTTCCCCCGCACACGCGGGGATAGACCCTGGACAGCGACAGGCCCACGACAGAGGCGGAGGGTTCCCCCGCACACGCGGGGATAGACCTCGAGGAGCGCACAAGGGAGAGCATAGCGCAGGGGTTCCCCCGCACACGCGGGGATAGACCCGGCCCGCTGGAGGAGGATGTGAGCGTGCACAGGGTTCCCCCGCACACGCGGGGATAGACCCGCGCCGCTACGCCTACCACTGCACCTGCGGCGTGGTTCCCCCGCACACGCGGGGATAGACCCTCTCTTTCAAATCCGTCATGGAATCGGTGAACGGTTCCCCCGCACACGCGGGGATAGACCACATAGATGGACATCCCGAACGCGACCGACAGCGGTTCCCCCGCACACGCGGGGATAGACCGGCTCGGCGCCCGTTTCAGAGTGGGCGCGGACAGGTTCCCCCGCACACGCGGGGATAGACCCTGCGGCTGCAGCGTGTGCGTCACGCGCCGGTTGGTTCCCCCGCACACGCGGGGATAGACCTCACGCGCGACGAGGAGCGCTGCCAGGGGATGCGGTTCCCCCGCACACGCGGGGATAGACCCTGCGAGCCGACCTGACCTCGGCGCTCAACGCCGGTTCCCCCGCACACGCGGGGATAGACCGGTGTAGGAACGCTGATCAACGGGCTCACTGGGGGTTCCCCCGCACACGCGGGGATAGACCGCTTCCCTGCGCGTAAGCGTCGATGTGTCCCCCGGTTCCCCCGCACACGCGGGGATAGACCTTCGTGCGTAGCGCACCATGGGCGGCGGCATTGGGTTCCCCCGCACACGCGGGGATAGACCCATCACAGGTGCAGCCCAATCTGCAGATTTCACGGTTCCCCCGCACACGCGGGGATAGACCGCCCGTGTTCGAGCCGTACGGATCGGGTAGGCAGGTTCCCCCGCACACGCGGGGATAGACCGCGAAATTTGGGCCAATATTTTCGCGAGTGCGCGGTTCCCCCGCACACGCGGGGATAGACCCGCGCTAAGAGGTATCAGCGCGGGCGCGACGACGGTTCCCCCGCACACGCGGGGATAGACCCCAACGCTCGAAGCGTAAGCGCGTCAAGGGCGCGGTTCCCCCGCACACGCGGGGATAGACCCACGGCGCGCTACGGGGGAGACGCCTACAAGCCGGTTCCCCCGCACACGCGGGGATAGACCCCAGTGGGGGGAGCCGCCGCTCGCAGAGCTGGTGGTTCCCCCGCACACGCGGGGATAGACCGGACGAGGCTCTCGAATACTGGGAACAGATACAGGTTCCCCCGCACACGCGGGGATAGACCTGTTGCTATAGGGGGTGGATGATGGGCTGGTGGGGTTCCCCCGCACACGCGGGGATAGACCGCACCAAGCACTACGACGGACCGGAGGTGTAGAGGTTCCCCCGCACACGCGGGGATAGACCCGGGGGGACGGTCATCGGGCGGATGCTCTCCAGGGTTCCCCCGCACACGCGGGGATAGACCTTCCAATGTCGGGCCTCGACGGCTTGCTAAGGGGGTTCCCCCGCACACGCGGGGATAGACCGTTCCTCTTGACGCTCTCAATGGTGGGCCCAGCGGTTCCCCCGCACACGCGGGGATAGACCCTCACGACCCTGGCGGCTATCACCGACCGCCAGGGTTCCCCCGCACACGCGGGGATAGACCGAGCTGCGCGCACCTGCACAGTGGCGCCCTCAGGGTTCCCCCGCACACGCGGGGATAGACCTCACGCCCAGCTGATGCGCTATAGCAACCGCCCGGTTCCCCCGCACACGCGGGGATAGACCCAGCCTCATCTCCCACATCGACCCCCCCGACCCGGTTCCCCCGCACACGCGGGGATAGACCCCTGGGGCGGGGGGAGAGCGGCGTGGCGCGCGAGGTTCCCCCGCACACGCGGGGATAGACCGCTCGCAAGCCCTCCTGGCAACGGCTTGGACGTGGTTCCCCCGCACACGCGGGGATAGACCCCTATGCCCTCCTTTCGGCGTCCAACCCCTTTGGGTTCCCCCGCACACGCGGGGATAGACCGTGCCCTCTGTGCCACGCCCCCGCTGCTGGCGAGGTTCCCCCGCACACGCGGGGATAGACCGCGGAGTCCCGTTCCGGCGTAGTAGGCTAGCTCGGTTCCCCCGCACACGCGGGGATAGACCACACCCCGCGACTAGGACGATCGCAGTAATCCAGGTTCCCCCGCACACGCGGGGATAGACCCAGTACTACGCCGCGCAAGGCGGCGCAAGGCGGGGTTCCCCCGCACACGCGGGGATAGACCCGCACCGGCGCCCCCCCAGCAGGCACTGACGACGGTTCCCCCGCACACGCGGGGATAGACCGCCGCGCGCGCGCGATTTGATGGGTAGGCGCACGGTTCCCCCGCACACGCGGGGATAGACCGTACTCATCGACGGCGTAGAGGACCCCCTCATCGGTTCCCCCGCACACGCGGGGATAGACCGCGATGCTTCGTGCGCCATCGACTCGGTGATGCGGTTCCCCCGCACACGCGGGGATAGACCTCGACGGCGGGGGCGTCTTGCGTGGCGGCATAGGGTTCCCCCGCACACGCGGGGATAGACCCGCACTCATCTCCCACATCGACCCCCCCGACCCGGTTCCCCCGCACACGCGGGGATAGACCATAGTGACGATGACGGGAGCCGAAGTCGAACAGGGTTCCCCCGCACACGCGGGGATAGACCTGGCGCGCCGGGGAGCTCGGACCCGGCGCCGTGGGTTCCCCCGCACACGCGGGGATAGACCGCCGCCTGCTCGGAGTAACGCGGGGGCGCCGCGGGTTCCCCCGCACACGCGGGGATAGACCTACGCACATCTCCCAGCAGCGCCGCGACGACTAGGTTCCCCCGCACACGCGGGGATAGACCGCGGCGCGAGGTTGGGGCTGGCTTGAGTGAGGGGGTTCCCCCGCACACGCGGGGATAGACCTCCCTGCAGCGGTATTCCCCGAAATTCCGCCTCGGTTCCCCCGCACACGCGGGGATAGACCTCTACATCCAGGGAGCGACCAGCCTTATGAGTGGGTTCCCCCGCACACGCGGGGATAGACCCGGCGTCTACTGGACCAGGCCCTATGTGCGGCTGGTTCCCCCGCACACGCGGGGATAGACCGCGCGTCGGCGCAATCGCTCAAAGCGCGCGCCCGGTTCCCCCGCACACGCGGGGATAGACCCCCCCCGCCTTCGAGGCGGGGGAGCAGGGGGAGGGTTCCCCCGCACACGCGGGGATAGACCCCTCGACGAGCTGCGCGACCACCTCGACTTCCTGGTTCCCCCGCACACGCGGGGATAGACCTCACGAGCCGAGAGGACAGAGACCATAGCGCACGGTTCCCCCGCACACGCGGGGATAGACCCATCATCCAGACTACACCCGAGCCGCGCCGCTTGGTTCCCCCGCACACGCGGGGATAGACCCTTGCGCCGCGGCATTGGGTAGTGTAGGTTGGAGGTTCCCCCGCACACGCGGGGATAGACCGCTTTTCCGTGGAGCCCTGTCTGAGGAGGGAGGGGTTCCCCCGCACACGCGGGGATAGACCTGCAGGTGATCCCCCACCGCGCCCACCAGGAGGGGTTCCCCCGCACACGCGGGGATAGACGCGGCGAGCTACGGGGGAGACGCCTACAAGCCGGGGTTCCCCCGCACACGCGGGGATAGACCCTAGCCAGCCTGCTAGCCCTCGGTCGGCTACGGGGTTCCCCCGCACACGCGGGGATAGACCTGTGATGGCTGGACGCCCCGCGATTTACTTCACGGTTCCCCCGCACACGCGGGGATAGACCTGGCGGGCGTCGCGATGAGTAGGCTACAGGGCAGGTTCCCCCGCACACGCGGGGATAGACCCGCCGCGCACCTCACCCGTCCCCCCCGCGCGCAGGTTCCCCCGCACACGCGGGGATAGACCGTCCAGGGGCGCCAAGCCGTTGTTCGAGCCGTAGGTTCCCCCGCACACGCGGGGATAGACCCCCCCTACGGGGGGTCCGGTGGGGATAGGCTCCGGTTCCCCCGCACACGCGGGGATAGACCTCGGGTTGACCCTCGCGCGCGGCGCGCTTGTGGGGTTCCCCCGCACACGCGGGGATAGACCTCACGCTCGACTCGATGAGCGCGCTGGCTGCAGGGTTCCCCCGCACACGCGGGGATAGACCCGTCACCGAGCTGCTGCGCGCGCTCCGTCCACGGGTTCCCCCGCACACGCGGGGATAGACCCCCGCTGCACCGGTCCATAGCTGTCTGCACAAAGGTTCCCCCGCACACGCGGGGATAGACCTCTGGGCTTTGGGTTGCGCACGCAGGAGGGCATGGTTCCCCCGCACACGCGGGGATAGACCCGCCCGCTCGCCCGCTCGCCATCCTGCGCCTCCGGTTCCCCCGCACACGCGGGGATAGACCGCACGGAGGGGAGCCGTACGCGTTCGCGTAGCGGGTTCCCCCGCACACGCGGGGATAGACCGGCGGCAGCTTCACCGATAGAGGCAGTGACCAGGGTTCCCCCGCACACGCGGGGATAGACCCCCACGATGGGGGATATGGTGATGAGCACGGGGGGTTCCCCCGCACACGCGGGGATAGACCCCCCTCAAGCAGGGAGAGCGCATCGAGAGCATCGGTTCCCCCGCACACGCGGGGATAGACCCCTGGAGGCGCATTTTGGATACAGTACGGCACCGGTTCCCCCGCACACGCGGGGATAGACCCACCGCAGGAGTGGAGAAGGAGGCCCACAACTTGGTTCCCCCGCACACGCGGGGATAGACCCTGGATGGCGGTCTCGGCTCCCTGGTCCATCCTGGTTCCCCCGCACACGCGGGGATAGACCCTTTATCGAGGCGGATACTCTCAAGGGGGATGCGGTTCCCCCGCACACGCGGGGATAGACCCGACTACTCGCGCCGACCGGCGGGGATGGGTAGGGTTCCCCCGCACACGCGGGGATAGACCCGAGCAGCAGCGGGCGCACTGGGAGCGCACGCGGGTTCCCCCGCACACGCGGGGATAGACCACGGCGTCAAGGCTCCGAATATGAGCGTCGACGGGTTCCCCCGCACACGCGGGGATAGACCCCCTTACGCGCTCAACGGGCGCGTCGGCGTTCGGGTTCCCCCGCACACGCGGGGATAGACCCCGCACTCCCCCAGTCGCGATTCAGCACCACCAGGTTCCCCCGCACACGCGGGGATAGACCGTACAAAGGCGCGTCGCTCCTGGAGATGATGAAGGTTCCCCCGCACACGCGGGGATAGACCGCTGCTGGGATACCCCCCGTGTTCGGGGAGTCCGGTTCCCCCGCACACGCGGGGATAGACCCCGCGCGCGCATCCCCTGGGGTGAGATATCCAAGGTTCCCCCGCACACGCGGGGATAGACCTCCTCATCCGTGCGTGGGGGCTCCCCCTCGTGCGGTTCCCCCGCACACGCGGGGATAGACCTCCTTTGGTCCTGCGCCGCGCCGTTCGGCGCGCGGTTCCCCCGCACACGCGGGGATAGACCTGAGCAGCGGACCTACGCCGCGAACGCGCGGCGGGTTCCCCCGCACACGCGGGGATAGACCGCGCGGTGGGGCCGCCAGGGCCTGCGGGCCCTGGGTTCCCCCGCACACGCGGGGATAGACCCTTTAGTCGTTCGTGCGAACGCCGATAGTCGTTGGTTCCCCCGCACACGCGGGGATAGACCCGCTCGGCGCGGTCGATGTCCGCCGCGGCCTGCGGTTCCCCCGCACACGCGGGGATAGACCCCCAACGCTTGCCGCGCTTACGCGCGGCGTCCTGGTTCCCCCGCACACGCGGGGATAGACCTATCCATGGCTCTAACTCCTTTCTACGCCGCCGGGTTCCCCCGCACACGCGGGGATAGACTACGAGTGAGATGGCTACCCCCACCCAGATAGCGGGTTCCCCCGCACACGCGGGGATAGACCTGCGTGGCGTCGGTGGTCCATGGTGATTTTTCAGGTTCCCCCGCACACGCGGGGATAGACCCCGTACTACGGCGCGCCGCGCCGCGCAAGGCGGGGTTCCCCCGCACACGCGGGGATAGACCCGACCCAGGGGCAGATAACTCGCTACTGTGGTAGGTTCCCCCGCACACGCGGGGATAGACCCGTCACCAAGCCGTTGCGCGCGCTCCGTCCATGGGTTCCCCCGCACACGCGGGGATAGACCCGACATTATTCGCGACGGGCGGCGCGCCCATGCGGTTCCCCCGCACACGCGGGGATAGACCGCCACATAGTGAAGCGCGAAGCCTGACAGTCCCGGTTCCCCCGCACACGCGGGGATAGACCTCACCTTACCCACTACCTCAGACAGGCCTCCACGGTTCCCCCGCACACGCGGGGATAGACCCACGGAGAGTGGCGGTGCGGGCTGTGCGGGGAGGGTTCCCCCGCACACGCGGGGATAGACCCTGTGCTGCGCATCCGACACTACGCCGCCCGACGGTTCCCCCGCACACGCGGGGATAGACCCTGTGTGTGCGTGCCATCGTGGGCGCCTCCTCTGGTTCCCCCGCACACGCGGGGATAGACCGGGTGGTCAATGGGCGGCGTCGGGTCCTGCGGGGGTTCCCCCGCACACGCGGGGATAGACCCGAGTACTACGGTGGCGACTACGGTCCTGGCTCGGTTCCCCCGCACACGCGGGGATAGACCTTGTCGCCGCCCCAGAGGACAGTCCGTATTTGAGGTTCCCCCGCACACGCGGGGATAGACCCTCGTAGCGACTAGCGAGTACTCGTCGCCCTGCGGTTCCCCCGCACACGCGGGGATAGACCTCCTCTTGACTCTGTAGAGATAAAGGTATAAGCGGTTCCCCCGCACACGCGGGGATAGACCTCGCGCGTGTAACGCTTGCGTTCATCCGTCTGGGGTTCCCCCGCACACGCGGGGATAGACCGCCTTGTCGCAACGCGGATCAGCGGGCGCAGTGGGTTCCCCCGCACACGCGGGGATAGACCCCGCAGGTAGTAGTGACGATGACGAGAGCCGAAGGTTCCCCCGCACACGCGGGGATAGACCGTCAGAGCCACACGCTTACGACGAGCACAAACAGGTTCCCCCGCACACGCGGGGATAGACCGCTCCTTGGGCTGTGGGTATAGGAGTGAGCTGGGGTTCCCCCGCACACGCGGGGATAGACCCACGATTGCGCGGAGTGTGAGCCGATATTGGAAGGTTCCCCCGCACACGCGGGGATAGACCCCTCTGGCTCAGTACATCGCTGCTCCTACTGCTGGTTCCCCCGCACACGCGGGGATAGACCTCGACGGAATTCGCATCACAGGGATCCGAGCAAGGTTCCCCCGCACACGCGGGGATAGACCGAATCGTCGTCCCCCGCCGCCAGTATCGCGCTTGGTTCCCCCGCACACGCGGGGATAGACCTCATCGTCATGCTGGAGTCTCTCGCTAGCATCGGGTTCCCCCGCACACGCGGGGATAGACCGGCATCCCTCGAATAGCTGCCGCGGTTGTGGCCGGTTCCCCCGCACACGCGGGGATAGACCCGGCGTGGTTCCTGCCTATTCCCAGGCACTCGAGGTTCCCCCGCACACGCGGGGATAGACCCCAGTCCCAGCGACACCGCCGCCGCACGCGCACGGTTCCCCCGCACACGCGGGGATAGACCGTCCTGCGACGGTGGAGGCTGCGCCAGTGGCGCGGTTCCCCCGCACACGCGGGGATAGACCACAGTCTGGATGCGGGCGAGCTCGACGCGGCGCGGTTCCCCCGCACACGCGGGGATAGACCCCTCGCGGCAAACTCAACCGCAAACATCACCGAGGTTCCCCCGCACACGCGGGGATAGACCGTGCGCGGATGGGGTAGCTCGCGCTATGTGGTGGGTTCCCCCGCACACGCGGGGATAGACCCAGGCGCCTCCTCGAAGCCGCGATTCGACACGGGGTTCCCCCGCACACGCGGGGATAGACCCTGGCGCAATGGGCGTACGCCGTGCGGCATGCTGGTTCCCCCGCACACGCGGGGATAGACCGCCCACCATGGATATTCGACTGACCGTTACCGCGGTTCCCCCGCACACGCGGGGATAGACCGCATACATCGATCCTACGCAAGCAGCGGGCGGCGGTTCCCCCGCACACGCGGGGATAGACCACGACTAGGGAGCTGGGCGCCGCCCATTGGTTCGGTTCCCCCGCACACGCGGGGATAGACCCCAGATGCCGATCCACTTCGGAGAGATGGGGATGGTTCCCCCGCACACGCGGGGATAGACCCTGGGGCGCCGTCCGCGCCGTCCGCGCCTGGCGGGTTCCCCCGCACACGCGGGGATAGACCTTCGCTGCCTACATCAACAACCTGCCGTCAGGGGGTTCCCCCGCACACGCGGGGATAGACCCATCGAAGTCAGCTCCCTCGCGAGGGAGGGCGGGGTTCCCCCGCACACGCGGGGATAGACCGTGATCGACGACTTTACGGATGAGGAGCTGATAGGTTCCCCCGCACACGCGGGGATAGACCCTGCAACAGCGCGACGCCGCCCTCGTTGACGTCGGTTCCCCCGCACACGCGGGGATAGACCCCGTTTCTCGATGGCTCCTCGCGCGGTCCTACGGGTTCCCCCGCACACGCGGGGATAGACCGTACGCCCGCCCGCGCCGCTCATAGCGATAGGCGGTTCCCCCGCACACGCGGGGATAGACCCACCGGAGGCGCGGGAGGCGGCTCAGGCTCCGGGGTTCCCCCGCACACGCGGGGATAGACCCACTTTGCCGCTATCGCGGGCGCGCGGCGCGGGGGTTCCCCCGCACACGCGGGGATAGACCCAGCCCAGAGCGCCCGACGCGTACCGTGCTAAGGGTTCCCCCGCACACGCGGGGATAGACCCGATGTAGAGGAGGTCGGTAGCCCTCGTGTCGCGGTTCCCCCGCACACGCGGGGATAGACCTGACTATCTTCCGCGCTTGCGTTGCCTCTAGCGGGTTCCCCCGCACACGCGGGGATAGACCGCGCCGATGACTAGCCAGTACACCAACCCCCCGGGTTCCCCCGCACACGCGGGGATAGACCCCCGCAGGACCAGACGCCGCCCATTGACCACCCGGTTCCCCCGCACACGCGGGGATAGACCTGCGCGACTGGCTGCGGGGGCAAGGGTATGTGGGGTTCCCCCGCACACGCGGGGATAGACCCGATGCGCACGGTGCAGCGGATGATAAAGCGGGGGTTCCCCCGCACACGCGGGGATAGACCGGCGCCCGCGCTGGTAGTGGAGAGTGTCGCCCTGGTTCCCCCGCACACGCGGGGATAGACCTGGCTGGCGTCGCGATGAGTAGGCTACAGGGCAGGTTCCCCCGCACACGCGGGGATAGACCGCTCGGCGTACTGGTGGCCTTGGCGGTGCGCCGGGTTCCCCCGCACACGCGGGGATAGACCAGGGCCAGGCTGGCTATCTCATCGCCGACGGCTGGTTCCCCCGCACACGCGGGGATAGACCTCAGCGACAGACTCTAGAGGAGTACCCGCGCCAGGTTCCCCCGCACACGCGGGGATAGACCTCCAGCCGTTTAGGCGTGTCGCCTACCGAGTAAGGTTCCCCCGCACACGCGGGGATAGACCCCCCCCCTACGGGGGGTCCGGTGGGGATAGGCTGGTTCCCCCGCACACGCGGGGATAGACCTACTCGATCAAGCTCGTGCCTGGTACAAGTGGGGGTTCCCCCGCACACGCGGGGATAGACCTCGGATCCTGGTCTATCGCTACTCCGAGCGCGAGGTTCCCCCGCACACGCGGGGATAGACCGCCTAACCGCGTCGCTATCGCTCGCCGCTACGAGGTTCCCCCGCACACGCGGGGATAGACCCCGGTCGCCCTTGCTGGCGCCGGTCGTGGCATCGGTTCCCCCGCACACGCGGGGATAGACCGTCAGAATGGATGATAGCGGGATTGTGCCGCCCGGTTCCCCCGCACACGCGGGATAGATCCCCACACCCCGCGGACGCCCGTCGTCGATTCCAACGGGCGCCCGCATCGACGATCGAACCTCTCGCCACTCCCTACAGGAAACCCCTGCCCGCATGATCTGCAAACGCGTCCGCATCCCGTATATACCCCATCACCGTCGCCGGATTCGTGTGCCGGGTAACCGCCATAATCTTATCCAGCCGCGCGTGGTGAACCGCCGCGCTAGTGACAAAACCCGCCCTCAGCGAATGTCCCGCTATATCCTTCGGATCAAGCCCAATTAGCTTCGCATAGCGCTTCACAATGCGGGGAATATCGCTGTGATGCAAAGGCCTCCCCCGAAGATTCCCTCCCCTCTTCATAGTCTGGAAAAGAGAGCCCGCCGTTATCCCCGAACCCTCCAGCCACAACCGCAAACGGTTTATCGGACGAATCCCTCCCCCATCCAGAATCGGCACCCTCTGCCCCTGCCCCGGCTGATCAGTCTTCGACCTGCGAATCGTAATAACCATCCGATCCTCGCAGCTCTCTCGCGCATCAAGAAACTCAACATCCTGCACACTCAAACCGCAAATCTCCGAACGGCGCAACGCCCCAGCGAACCCAACCGCGATGATCGCCGCATCCCGCACGCCTATCAAACTATCCGGCGTCGCCCGCAGCATCTCCTCGATATGGAACTCGCGCAAAGCGTCAACCTTACGCCTTGAGGAACCCCTGAGCCTCGCCAAACCCTTAAGCGTAGACCGAACCACCGGATGATTCGCCGGCGACGGCCTCCCCGCCTCGAGATACTTCCTGCTTATCGCGCTCTTGTAGATCGCCACCGTCCCCATCGAAAGCGCCGACCCCCGGCGCCGACTCGGACGCGTCGCTAGGTGGACAAAGAACCCTGCCGCCGCCTCAGGCGACGCCGACAGCGGATCCCCGACGCGCTCCGCAGCGCAGTACTCCACAAACTTGAGCCACCCCTTCCGGTATGCCGCGCGAGTGTTGTCCGCCAGCTCCGAAGAAAGCGCCTCCTGACGCAGATCCCGATCCGTTACTCCTGAAACTCCCATCTCACCCTCCTGGTATTGAACAGACGCCATCTCCCACAGACCCTCCAAGCGGCGCCGCAACCAAGCAGTATGACACCAGCCCCGACCGCGACGCGATGGAGTCCGAAGTGCGCGCTATCGCGATTAACTACGGAATAAAGACCGGCTTCAACGACGCGTTCATCGTCGATAACCTGACTAAGGAGGCGCTGGTCACCGAAGACCCCAGATCCGCCGAGATCCTCAAGCCGGTGGTGCGCGGCCGAGACATCCGCCGCTACCGCGCGCATTGGGCCGGGTTGTGGCTGATTGCCACTTTCCCTGCCGCCAAGGTCGACATTGACGACTACCCGGCAGTCAAGAGGCATCTGCTCACTTTCGGGAGGGAGCGGCTTGAGCAGAGTGGAGAGAGGCTTCCAGACGGGACCAAAGCGCGTAAGAAAACCAGCAACGCCTGGTACGAAATGCAGGATACCTGCGCTTACCACGCAGATTTCGCCAAAGAGAAGCTGCTGTGGATGAATATCACGCCAGAGGGAAGATTTGCCTACTCCGGCAAGGAGTTGTTCTGCAATAACGCAGGATTCATCATGACAGGCAGTGCGTTGAAATATCTCTGCGCTGTTCTCAATAGCAACCTCGCTACGTGGTTCATGAGATTCATAGTTCGAACTACCGGAGTGGGTGAACTTGCATGGGAAAAATTCGCTATCGAACGACTACCAATCCCAAAGGGCTCTGTCGAGGAACAGCATTCCTTGATTCGCCTCGTTGACCGCGTCTTGGCCGAGTCTACTGACCCAACCCTAGACAACAGCGATTTCCAAGCAGCAATAGAAGCCGAAGTGAATGCGCTCTATGGGCTGACTGCGGAAGAGGTTAGGGCATTCAGCGCTGTAGGGTTTCTGAAAAAGCGGTTCAGCGAGGGCTAGAGGTTCCCTCGACGGCGGAGATTTCTACAGGCGTCAGTCCGTACAAGTGGCAAACCAGTTTATCAATCTCTCCCTCTGCTTGCGATATGTCAGCTTCGGGATCACCCTGCTGCATTAACAGTATCCGGTCGATTATCTCGATAAAGGACTGCTGTCTCGACTCGGGAATCTTTGGTATCGGCAAAGGTTCAACATAGACCTTTTTCCAGCGCAATGTCCCCATCCCTGAAGTCGGGGCTGCCTTCTCCAAGAACCAGCGAATCAGTTTTGCATTCAGCATGGCGCAAAGATATTTGATGGACTTCCCCACCAGGAGGAACGTAGTGGCTTCTCCGTAGAATCCATCATTGTCATAGGCGAAGCGTCCGCTGCTGACAAGCTCAATCCACAGCAGCTTCTCTTTGGCGAAATCTGCGTGGTAAGCGCAGTTACGGAGATTGTACGGCGTCCTGCCCTTGTCATATCGCCTTGCTAGCTGCTCATAGTAGCGGTCGAGGTGGGCCTTCACTGCTGGGTAGCGCTCAACGTTGATGGCCGGCGTGTCGCCGTATCCGTTGTGAATGGCAATCAGCCACAACCCGGCCCAGTGCGCGCGGTAGCGGCGGATGTCTCGGCCGCGCACCACCGGCTTGAGGATCTCGGCGGATCTGGGGTCTTCGGCGACCAGCGCCTCTTTAGTCAGGTTATCGACGATGAACGCGTCGTTGAGGCCGGTCGTTATTCCACGATAAATCGCGATATCCCACTCTTTCAGCGGCGTCCCCACAGCCAACATCTTGTCCATGATGCCCTGCTCTACCTTGGACAGGACGCTCCAGGGCGCGTCCCCGTTGGGACGGATCAGGCCCCACTCCTCCTCCGGCGGAGGAAAAGCGCCGTCTCCCGCCCGCTCGACATCCACCGCGCGTATCGCCAGAGCATCCTCGTTGCCGCTCCGCCCGCATCTGAGCAGCAGAATGCTCGCGTCGACGGTGACCGTATCGAAGACATCCTTCCCCATCTCAAGCAGCATGAAAGGAGTATGCCGCTCAGACAAGTGCCGGCGGCTGCCCTTTCCGTACTCCGCCTTCAGCCAGCTATTGGACGTGATGAACGCCAAAACCCCCTGAGCGGAGAGCAGCTGGCACCCTCGCTCGTAGAAAAGCTGATAGATGTCTCCCGTCCCTGCGAACGTCTCGTAACCGACTTTGCCATACCGCTTTCCCAGTCTGCCCCCGTCGCGCTGCAATTGCACATACGGCGGATTGCCGATGACAACATCGAACCCCTCGCTCACCCCAAACATATACTCGGCGTCGAACCAGCAGGCCGGCTTCGCATTCTGGTCAAAGGGATCCCAAGCGGCGAGCTGGTCGGCGGAAGCTGCCGGGAAACCGACAGCTCCCAACGCCTTTCCCAGCCGCTCGCGCAGCTCCGCGTCTTTACGGCGGTATTTCAGTTTCTCTTCGCGTTTGCTGGCATGGAAATGCTGTTCACGGTTGGAGGCCAGTTCCTTCTCCAACTCCTGAACCTCGCCGGTTTGACCGAGCGGCATCTGGGAGGGCCTTTCCAACTTGAGCAGCGTGTCCGCCGCCACGAACCGCGTCTCCAGATTAGGCAAAGGACGGATGCCGTAGTTATCCGTCTGACTATCATTAGTCTGCTGCTCAATAGCCAGCGAGATGAAGAAGCGCAGCTTGGCGATCTGCGCAGCGATAGGATCGCTATCCACGCCGTAGATGCTGTTCTGAATGAGATACAGCTTGCGCCCGAAGTCCGAATCGCGGTACTTCTCAAACGTCCGGCTGATGTCCCCCAGCTCCCCCTCTCGCGCCTCAGGATCGTGTGTGTCGAAAGCGCGTTGAGCGCGCTCGCGAGCCCGCTCTTTCTGCAAGCCCTCCCATATCTGATTGTCGCCGTCCAGCCGGCGCAGCGCCAGCGTAAGCTTGTGCAGAACGCCCATAGGAAAAGCGCCGGAGCCAACAGCAGGGTCCAGAACCTTGATTCCGGCAATGGCTCGGACGATGCCCTCCCGTTCCGTATCGGTGAACAGCGTCTCAGCGTCCGCGAAGGCGTCGCCATAATCCAGGAGGTAGCCCAGCCGCGCCCGCCAGCGGTCAGCGTCCCCGTCCCCCTCCGATAGCTTTCGAGCCAGCGCGTCCTCCAGAGCCTCGTCCGCCATATAGTCCACAACGACCCGCGGCGTGTAGTACGAGCCCTGCTCCTTGCGGGCGACGCCCCGCGTCTCAGGGTTCACAGCCGCCAGCAGATTCTCGAAAACCTTGCCAAGCAGCTCAGGATCCAGCGCCACCTCCTGCTCGGTCGGAGTGTTCTCCTCCACCGTGAACTTGTAGCGCTTGAACAGGGTAATCAGTCCAGGGCTGGCGCCGTCGTCGAAGAACAGCCGGTTTGGGATAGAGTAGCCGGCCCGCTGGCTGGGATTGTCCGTAAAGCAATCCACCCGAACGCCGCAGGCGCGGACGCCCTCAAAATCGTCCAGACAATCAAACAGCCCCCCATTGATGAACGGCGTCCTGCTGAACAGCTTCAGCAGCCGGTCGGGATAAGCAATCTCATCGCGATACCGATACAGAGAAAAGTCGCGGTGGGTGTCGCGATTCCCCTTGCTGAAGTCGCGCTTATCGATCTCAGTATTCAGAGTGGCGAAGAACAGGTTTTGCAGCACAGCGCGATAGTAAGAATCGCCGCGTTCCCCGTCGTAGTCTTTCAGCAGCTGCTCCGCCTGCTTCTCGATGAACAGCTCATCGGCAACCAGCCCCTTCTCCTTGATGAACCACACGAACATCAGCCGCGTAATGAGGCGGATAACATGCTCTTTCTTGCTCAGCGCCTTGGTCTGCTCAGCAGTGAACTGGGCGATGTCGCGCGCACGGTCAAACCAGCCGTAGAGATCGCGGTAGAACCGCTTGTTGAGTTCCTTAGTGTCCAGAGCGTCCAGCCACGCATCCAGCAGGCCATCGAAGTTGGAGGGCTTGCCGTTGCCGTTCATCCACCGCAGACGCGCCGGCAACGACAGCTCGGCCAGGATGTCCAGGTGCGCGCGATGCGGCTTGGCGGCCTCAATCTCGCGGATGAGCGACACGCTCCCCAGCACGTCCCGATCCGGGTCGCGCTTGTTGGGCCGGCGGTGAACGAACGCCAAAGTGATGCGGTTAGCCGCAGTCCGGAACAAGACAACCACCGGCATCGGCAGCCGCTTGTTCAGCTCGCGGGTGAAGGCCACGTACTTACTGCGGGTATAGGAGTCGCCGCAAAGCTGCACAGCGGCGAACAGGAAGCTCTTGGCGTTGCCAGCCTCAAAGCCGCCAGCGTCAAACAACCCTCCCTGGCTTCCCGCCTGGACTTCATCTCCAGTGAATTGGAACAGAACGCGAATCTCCTTCGCGCTGTCCCGGAATTCCCGCTCCGACTGCGCATCCGGGTTGGCTGCCGGGAATTGCTTGACAAAGGCGCCGACATCTCCGGATTGGCCGGATAGCGTCCGCTTGCTCCGGTAGCCGAGGGCGGAGAACGCCTCGGAAGCCCCCGCCGCGAGGTCGCCGTCAACCATCTCCCTCAGCGCGTTTCCGATCTCGTTCCTGATACCCTGAGCGTTCATTCCCTATCCTTAATAACCAGCCAGGCTGCCAGCTCAAAATCGGTGTCGCTGTCAGCCCTCTCGGACGCCTTCGGCAGCACGAAGTCGCGCTTGCTGCCCAACCCTCGCGCCTGTGCACTGCTTTGGGATTGTCTGATATGCGCAAGCGCGTCATCAAGCAGCTTCTCATAGCGCGACATATCTCGTCCCTGCTCGGTTTCGCGGTCAAATCGATCGCACAGTTCGATAATCGGCGCCTTCTTGCCGAGCGCGGCGGCCTCAAGCGCCCTCAGAATCTGCAGCAGGTTGGCGCAACCATAGCGGATGCTCCCGTTGTCGTACAGATACACGAGGTAAAAGGGATGCGCCATGCTGGCGGCCCCCGGGCGCGCGGCGGCGTCGCCGGCATCGCGCTGGCGAAGGCAGAAGATCACCCCAGGTTGAGCCCCCGCCCCTGTATCGGCGCCGGATACCGCGTACACGCCAGGCGGCATCGCTTCCAGCTCGCCTTCCTTGCTCTTCAGATAGCTCAGCAACTGAGTCAGGAAGTGATCCAGCGTGAAGTCGCTCATAACCGGCCCGTCGCTCATATCATCCAGGTCAGGGACTTCCTCGCGCAGCCTAAGCAGCTGCTGATTGCGGAAGTCCAGCTCCAGCTGGGCGTCCTCCTCCGTGAACGGATCATCGGCGCCGCTGGCGGCCAGGTCGGCCAGCGCCATCCGCGCCTGCACACGGCTCTCCAGCTTCAGATACACCTCCATATCCCACGTAGGCCAGTAGTTAGTCATCCGCACCGACTCGTTGCGGCTGCCGATGCGGTCAATGCGCCCGAACCGCTGAACGATGCGCACCGGATTCCAGTGAATGTCGTAGTTCAGCACAGCGTCGCAATCCTGCAGATTCTGCCCCTCGGAGATGCAGTCAGTAGCGATCAACAGATCTATGTCAGCGCCCGCGTCCGCGCTCCTTCGGTTGCGAGCCCTGGGGGCAAAGTTGGTCAGAATGGCGTTGAAGTTATTGGATCTGTCGTCCCCGGCAGTGACCCGGGTTGTGTCCCCCGACACCATCCCCATAGTGATGCCCAGCTCCCCAGCCAGACCCCTCAGGTTGTCGTACAGGTACTCCGCCGTGTCCTTGAAAGTGGTGAACACAAGCAGCTTGCGGTTGCGCTTGCCGTCCCTATCGGTGGTGGGATTCTGAACCTTGTCGCTAATGACCTCCTTAATGTCGCACAGCTTGCCGTCCCGTTCCGGGGTGATGGCGGCGACTTGCTCCTGCATCCTCTCCAGCGTAGTCCTGTCCGCCTCCAAGTCGCGCTTCCAGCGACCCGTGTCCAGCTCAGCGAGGCGGTAACGCTGGCGGCTCCCCCCTACGAAAAACTCTTCATCATCCTCATCTTCCTCGGGGCGCGTATCCGCCTCCGTCGCTTCTAGAGCCGCTTCTAGGGCGAATCGACCGCCTTGCTGATAACGGTCAATCTTCTCCAACAAGCTCACAATCTTGCCGATGGTGCGCTCGAGTGTCAGCTTCAGAGAAATAGGAGAGCTTTCCAATCGCTTGAGAAAGTTGGTTCGCATCATCCCCACCAGAAACCGCTCACTGTCCCGCTGGTTGAAGTTCTGGCGCTCGCGCGCTGCAGCCATCTCTTGCAGCCGTGCCGAATCAGTCACATACTCGCTGGGCTGATACACAGACAGCTTGAATTCGCCGATGCGCTCAGCCAGCTCCCTGTAGGAAAGTTCGCCCCACAAGTCCGTCGGCGGATTGCAATTCCTCGGACTCTCCCGCTTGGGAAACTCCCCGATGCGTTCCATCTCGGCGGCATAGAACTGCTCAACCTGCCGCCGCGAACGGGCAATCGACACGCCGTCCAGCAACCGCAGAAAGTCCGCTCCCAACTCCTCCAACAGCTGCGCCTTATCGCGGCGGCTCTGATTGGCCTGCCCAGTCTCCCACCGCTTGAACACCCTCTGCGCCGACGCCATCACGCTGCGGATGCTCCCCACCCCCAAGCCGCGCAAAGCGTCTTCCCGACCCTCCGTCATCAAGTAAATCTGGTTCCGCAGGTCTATCAGCGAGGTGTTCACCGGCGTCGCCGACAGCATCAGCGTCTTGGTCTTCGCTCCCGCCTTCATCACTTCGTCCAGCAGACGCTTGTAGCGTTTCCCACCGTCGTTGCGGAAATTGTGCGACTCGTCAATAACCACCAAGTCATAGTTCTGCCAGTTCAAGTTCGCCAGATCTATGCCGCCCGACAACCCCGAGTCGCGGGACAAGTCGGTGTGAGCCAGCACGTCGAAGCGGAAGCGGTCTTCCGGAAACGGGTTCTGTTGATAGTTGCCCGGATAGAGCTTCCAGTTCTCAAGCAGCTTGCGCGGACACAACACAAGCACGCGCTCATTGCGCAACTCAAAATACTTGATTACCGCCAAAGCAGTATAGGTTTTACCCAAACCCACACTATCAGCCAGAATGCAGCCGTTGTGCTCCAGCAGCTTGGCGATAACGCCCTTCGCTCCGTCCTTCTGGAATTCGTAAAGGGCGTTCCAAACCTGACTCTCCATAAACCCAGTCGCCCTGGCCGCCTCGTCGCCGGCCAGTCGCGCCGCAATCTCCTTACGGAACAATTCGTGCAGCGTCTTGTAATAGACCATCTCTGGAGAATAGTCGCCGCCGAGTCGCGCCAGGGCGTTCAGCACATCTTGCTTCACATCCTTCGTGAGCGCTTCGTTGCGCCACAGGCTGTCAAACCATCCATTCAACTCAGCGAGCGTATCGGCGTCGTCCGTCGCCAGGTTAATCTCCAGATTGGGCAGATCGCTGCCCCCAAGGCCGCGCCTAGTGAAGTTCGAGCTCCCCACCACCCCGACATCGCCACTAGGCGATCCGGTGAGATACATCTTGCCGTGCATGAAGTTGGCGCGGCTAGCTGAGCGGACAGCAACGCTGTCCTTGCTAACCCACTGGGCGCACTGCTTTGCCAGAGTCTTCTGTCGCAGCGCATGGTTGGGCTCCAGGCCCCCCTCGCTCAGATCGAATGATTTGGAAGCGTTGGCGACGGGGTCCAGATCCTCCACCGAGTTTGGATCCCCAAAGAGAAATCGCACACTGCCAACCCGGTTCAACTCCTCTGCCAGCAGCTCATACCCGTAGATAGTGAAGTACGCCGACACCACGCTGAAGTCGCCAGCGCCGCTCAGATTGCGCCGCAGATGGTCCACGACAGTAGCGGCTTGGTTGTCCAGAATCCGGCTCTGCGGCGGCATCTCTCTCCTCCTCAAGTTGCGCAGCTGCGCAACAGTCCCGCAGTAGCTGCGCAACCCGCTTGGGCGGCAAAACCGCGCCGATTTAACCATAGCTTGCGCAGACGACGCCCCGATTCCCGCTCCGCTGCCCCCCCTTACACAACCCCCACCCCAAATGGTGGAGCCGAGGGGACTCGAACCCCTGACCCCCTGCTTGCAAAGCAGGCGCTCTCCCGGCTGAGCTACGGCCCCACAACCCCCGCCTCCCTCAGTATAACCCCCGCTCGACTATCCCCTACCCTCTCGCCCCCGATGCGCCCAGAACGGAAGACCCTCGAGCGTCTCCGCAACAACCCCGTAGCGCCCAAACGGCGGCATAAAATACACCCCCGACACACGCCCCGACACCTCAACAAGCAACTCCCGCGCAATAGCAACCCCCTCAGCCGCCGCCCCATCCCCCGCGCGCCTCATCCGCTCCATCACCCCCCCCGGAATCTCGATCCCCGGAGCCTCATTGTGCAGAAACCGCGCATGACCCACACTCCGCAGCGGCAAAGCCCCCAGAATCACCGGCAGCGGAAAACCCCCCAGCAACGACGCCGCCCGCTCCACATCCTCCGCAGCGTACACCGGCTGCGTCAGCAGAAAATCAGCCCCCGCCGCCACCTTCCGCTCCAACATCCGCAACTCCCTATCCAGATCCGGAGCGCTCATATTCAACGCCGCCCCAATGAAAAACGACGTCGGCGAATCCAACTCCCGCCCATTCGCGTCAACCCCCCGATTAAACCCCGCAATCAACCGAATCAACCCCGACGCCGTAACATCGCTCACCACCGTCGCCCTCGGATAATCCCCCGTAAGCGGCGCATCCCCCATCACCGCAAACACATTCCGAACCCCCAACGCATGCGCCCCCAACAGATCCGAATGCAACGCCAGCAGATTCCTGTGACGAATCGCCATGTGCATCACCGCCTCAACCCCCAACCGCGACTGCACAAGACTGCTCGTAGCCAGCGCGCTCATACGACCCTGCGCCAGCGGATTATCCGCCACATTCACCACATCAATATAACCAGCGCTCCCCCGCAACCTGTCCAGCGCCGGCCCGATATCAAACCCCCGCGGCGGCGACAACTCCACCGCAACCACAAACTCCCCCTTCCCCAACCGCTCCGCGAGATTCGTAGGCGGAAGCGGCTCCGCCTCAGCCCTCGCAGCCGGAACCACAGCTCCCCCCCGCGCCGTCCCCCCGCCCAGCGTCCGCAACGGCCTAACCCCGCGCAACGCGTCGCGCAGAGCGGCAATATGCTCCTCCGTCGTCCCGCAGCACCCCCCAAGCACAACCGCCCCCGACCCCGCAGCCTCCCGCCCCACCTCCGCGAAATACCCCGGAGGAGCCGTATACCGCAACCGCCCCGCCTGATACGACGGCAACCCCGCATTCGGCTGCCACGACAACAGAAGATCGCTCGCCGACGCCATCTGCTCAACAACCATACGAACCTCGTACGGCCCCACGCTGCAATTCGCCCCAATCGCGACAACCCCCTCCACCGAAAGCGCCCGAGCCGCATCCTCCGGCGAATCCCCGTCCCGCGTCAGCCCATCATCATTGAACGTCAACTGCGCAATCACCGGCAGACCACCCGCAGACCTCGCCGCCGACACCGCAAGCCGCAACTGCGCCAGCGACCCAAACGTCTCCAGAACCAGCAGATCAACCCCCGCCTCCGCCAGCGCAGACGCCTGCTCCGCAAAAATGTCATGAGCCCCCGACCCAAGCGCCTCCAGCCCGATCGTCTCAGCAGCCAGCGGACCCATCGCCCCCGCAACCCACGCCTCCCCCCCATGCCGCCGCGCCGCCTCCCTCGCCAGCGCCGCACCCGCATAATTCAACTCCCCCACGCGATGCGCCATCCCGTACGCCGCAAGCCGCGACGCATTCGCCCCGAACGTATTCGTCTCAATCAGCTCCGACCCTGCCCCCAAATAACCCAGATGCACCGAACGAACAGCATCCGGACGCTCAACATTCGCAAGCTCCAGAGGCCCCGCAGTAATCCCCCGCACATACAACTGCGTCCCCATAGCCCCATCGGCAAGCAGCGGCCCGCTGGCTAAACGATCAAGAATCGACAACATAGCGCCCCCAGAAGTGCCCACAACAGTCTACCAACCGCCCAACCCCCCGCGCGCATGCCCCATCGCCACCGATTCAGTCCCCACAAGAGGAAACGCCGCCCCACCCCTAGCCCCCCCCCCCCGCGTTGTCACGCAACGAACAGGCCGCTATGCTGACGCCAGCCCCCGAACGCCCCTCTCCCCCATGACAGCCTCCCCTCTCCCCGCAACAGCATGACAGGCCCCGACCTCACGCTCGCCAACTGGCTGCTGGCCTCCACGCCCGTAGCCCTCCTCGTCGTCGCCATCATCTTCATCAACTGGAGCGCCCCCCGCGCCGGAGCAACAGCCTGGGCCCTCGCCCTCGCCCTCGCCATCCTCATCTTCGGCGCCAGCCGCGACCACGTAGCCATCGCCAGCGCCAAAGGCCTCAGCCTCGCCCTCTTCGTCCTCTCCATCGTCTGGGCCTCCGTCTACATGTTCAACCTCGTCGACAAACTCAAAGGCATCGACGCCATCGGACGCGCAATGGCCCGGCTCGCCAGCGACCCACTCACCCAAGCCCTCCTCATCGGATGGGGATTCTCCAGCTTCATCCAGGGCATCACCGGCTTCGGCGTCCCCGTCGCCGTCTCAGCCCCACTCCTCATAATGCTCGGCTTCCACCCCCTCAGAGCCGCCGCAATGGCCCTCGTCGGACACGGATGGGCCGTCACCTTCGGCTCAATGGGATCCTCCTACTACACCATCCAGCTAGTAACCGGCATCGACGGCGCAACAATCGCCCCCCACATGGCCCTCCTGTTCGCACCAATCGTCATCGTCAGCGGATCCCTCGTAGCCCACATCTGCGGAGGACTCCCCGCCCTCCGCCGAAGCCTCCCCCTCGTCGTCGTCGCCGGCTCCGCAATGGCCGCCGCGATGTACGCCCTCGCCCTCGCCGGAGCCCCTCAGATCGCATCCAGCGTCCCCGCCATCCTCGGAATGACCCTCATCGCCCTCCTCGCCCGAACCCCGCTCTTCCCCAAAGCCCCCGTCCCCGCCGGCGCAGCCCCAGCCCCCAACAACCCAAACCCCGGCCGCCCCATGCCATTCTGGCTCGCATTTATGCCCTACGCCCTCCTCATCACCCTCAGCGTCATCTCCCAGGCGCCGCCCCTCAAAGAAGCAGCCTCCGGAATCCGCTTCGGACTCGACTACCCCGGATTCATCACCAGCCAGGGATTCGCCGTCCCCCCCGTCGCCAGCTACGCCCCCATACGACTCCTCAACCACCCCGCCCCCCTCATCATCTTCTCCATCGTCATCAGCTCCGCCTTCTACATCCTCGCCAACCAATGGCGCCGAGGCGTCGCCTGGGAAACAATGAAGAAAACCTACGCCGACTGCCTCGGAACAACCATCGGCGTCTCCACAATGGTAATGATGGCCGTCGTAATGGCCGACTCCGGAATGACCGTCCTCCTCGCCCGCGGCGTCGCCAACGCCTCCGGCCCCGTCTTCCCCCTCGTCTCCCCCTTCATCGGACTCCTCGGATCCTTCATGAGCGGCAGCAACACCAACTCCAACGTAATGTTCGGCCTCCTCCAGCTCGAAACCGCCCGAGCCCTCGGAATCGCCCCCGTAACCATCTCCAGCATCCAATCCATCGGAGCCTCCGTCGGAAGCCCCATGGCCCCCGCCAAAGTCCTCGTCGGAGCCGCCGTCGTCGGCCTCGCCGGACGCGAACGCGAAGTCTTCCGCATCGTCATCCCCTACATCCTCGCCCTCGTCCTCCTCGCCGGCCTCGAAGCCCTCATCCTCATACAACTCCTCCCATCCCTCTCGAGGTAACAATGCTCTCAACCAAAACCAAACGAACCCTCCGACCCATCGCCCTCGCCGGAACCATCATCAGCCTCCCCCTCCTCTACCTCGGACCCGTAACCCTCGAAAACCCCGCCCTCACCCTCGCAGCCCTCATCGTCGCCGGAACAACCGCCGCCCTCGCCTGGCTCGCATTCTGAGGAAACCCCCCATGACCCCCCAACAACCCCAAAAACGCGCCGCCCAGAACCAATTCAGCAAACTCGCGAACGCCTACCGCCACAGCAAAACCCACGCCCAAACCAACGCCCTCGCTTCCGCCGCCGGCTCCCTCAGCAACCGACGCTACGCCTGCGCCCTCGACATCGGCGCCGGCCCAGGCTTCACCGCATTCGCGATCGCCCACCAATGCGACCGCGTCATCGCCTCCGACATCACCCCCGAAATGCTCGAACAAGCCCGATCCCTCCGCCACGAACTCGGCGCCCCACAAACCGAACTCATCCTCGCCGACGCCGAAAACCTCCCCTTCGCCAGCAACGCCATCGACCTCGTAACCTGCCGAACCGCCGCGCACCACTTCCCCAACATCAACGCCTGGCTCGCCGAAGTCCACCGCATCCTCTCCCCCAACGGCGAACTCATCCTCATCGACACCGTCTCCCCCGACGACCCGCAAGCCGCCGCCTGGATGCACGACATCGAGGTCTGGCGCGACCCCTCCCACATCCGCAACCTCCGCCCCGCCGAGTGGACCGACGCCGCATCCCGCGCCGGCCTCCGCGTGCAATCCTCCCAACTCTCACGCGTCCACCTCGAATACCCCGACTGGACCCAGCGCGCCGGAATGGAAGAAACCGAAGCCGCACGCCTCGGCGACGCCCTCCGAAACGCCCCGCCCCCCGCCGCCGCCGCGTTCGGCGTCTCCCCCAAACCCCGCGGCGTCATCGAATTCCACTGGCCCGTCGTTACAATGAAAGCAGTCAAGCCTCCCACAACAGGAGCCCCCCATGACCACCGGCCAGCGCGAACGCCCCTCCCCGGAACAACCATCCCCCTCCCTGCCAGGACTTGCCGCCCTCTTCCACTCCATCCCCCCCGAGATCGGACGCCGCATCGCCGACGAAGCCCTCCGCCATCGACCCGACGCCCCCCAGGGAGTCCGCGACTCCCTCAACGCCGCCATCGACAACTCCTCAATCACCATCGACGGCTTCAAGAATCCCTCCATCGCCCCAGTCTCCAAACTCATCGACCAGCTCCTCGTCGAAATCACAGGCCGCCACAACCACAAACTCGCCGGAGCCCTCCTCGAAGCCTGGAAAGAAGCCCGCCCCCAGCTCGCCAGCGCCGTCTCCGCCTGCCTCGAACGCGAAGGCGTCCCCGTCCAGACCGGCAAGCGCGACCGATTCACCGAACTCCAACCCGCCGCCGCCTTCCACAACCTCGCCGACCGCATCCGCGACGAACTCCGCGACCACAACGACCCCGGCGACGCCCGCGCTATGCTCGCCTACCTCTCCGGACGCCTCCCCCACACCCCTTCCGCCAACTCCGACCTCTTCGCCGACTGGCTCAACCAGCTCGACAACCTCCCACCCGAAGCAGCCGAATGGGACGAAACCGACGCCTTCGCCGCCCGCCTCCACGAAATCGCCGCCGCCAAACGCGAAGAACGCTCCAACGCCCAGCGCAAAACCCTCTCCGACACCCTCCACAACATAACCGCAACCTTCGCCGACGACCTCCGATACCTCGAACTCGAACCCCCAGCCCCGCCCCCCTCCATCCCGCCCTCAGCCCTCGACAACGCCCTCAGCATCCTCGAAGAACTCCGCAACGCCCTCAACTCCTTCCAGCAAATCCGACCCCAAGCCACAACCCTCAGCGAAGACCGCCAGCGCGCCCAAGACCGCGACCGCCTCCGCAGCGAAGCCGCCCGCCTCATCCGATCCTGGCAAGAAACAACCTCAACCCCCCTCCCCGACCCCAACATCCCCGCCCCCGAAGACAGCAGCGCCCCCTCCCAGAACCACGACTCCACCGAACAACGCCAACTCGCATCCGAAAACAACGCCCTCCGAGCCGAACGCGACCGCCTCGCCGCCGGCAAGAAAACCGCCGAAGACGAGCGCGGCCAACTCGAACGCGACCTCGACGACCGCCAGGCCTCCTACAACAAACTCAGCGCCGAGAAAGACGCCCAGAGCGAAGAGAACAGCCTCCTAAAAAGCAAGCTCCGCGAACTCCGCGAGAAACACGACTTGCTCCTCCAGAACAGCCTCCTGCCCCGGATCACGGGAGAAAACCCGGACATCGAAATCAAAAACGTCCCCGACGCCATCCACCACGCCCGCCAGATGTACGAACCCGACAAGCTCCTCATCGCCTTCAACGCAGCGTCAGACGAAGACACCCCCTACCAGCGCCCCCGCGAGGTGTTCGACGCCCTCATGTGGCTCGCCACCGACTACTACGACCTGCGCGTCAACCCCCCAGGCGCCGAACCCGAATACGACCGCCGCCTCAAGGAAGCCTGCAACGGCTGGAGCTTCAGCGCCAAACAATCCGACACCGCAAAAAATATGTTCCCCGCCGAATACAAAACCACCGTCAACGGAAAAACCTACACCCTCGACCCCCACATCGGCGAAGGCTCCAAAGGCGACCCCCAGATAATGATCCGCATCGGCTTCGCCTGGGACGACGACATCCACAAAGTCATCGTCGGCTACATCGGCCTCCACCAGCGCACCAAAGCAAGCTAACCAACTCCCACGACCCCTGGCCCGAACCCCCGCGCAACATCCGCAGGGAACGGAGCGGCGACCCAACCCGCGCCCCGGCTCAGCCCGCCGCGCCTCACCCCTTGCAACGACGCCTCCCCGCGCGGCGCGCCAGCGCAGCAACTGCCGACCCCATCGAGAACCTGCGCAAGCGCGCAACGCCCAGCGCCGAGCGCCATCTCCGCGCTACCCCGCCTGGAACGCCTGAAACCTAACCCCCTAGTCCGCCACCCGGAGCGCGCGCTGCGCAGCCGCCACCCCTGCCCCCGCCTGCGTCTCATAACCCTGACGCGCCACCGCATCCTCCAGAGCCCCCAGCAGCGTCAGCACATTCGCCCCCGTACTGTTATGACCCATCAACCCAACCCGCCACACCTTCCCCGCCAGCGGACCCAAACCCCCGCTCACCTCAACCCCGTGCCCCTCCAGCATATGCCTGCGCGCCTCCCCCTCCTTCAACCCCTCAGGAGCAACCACCGCCATCAACGTCGGAACGCTCTCCTCCACATCCGCAACAACCCGCAAACCCATCGCCTCTACCCCAGCCCGAAACGCCGCCGCGCTCCGACGATGACGCTCCCACCGAGCCTCCAAACCCTCCTCAACGATCAACCGCAACGCCTCCCGCAGCGCATAGATCATCGATATCGGCGCCGTATGGTGATACGCCCGCCGATCCCAGTAACTCCCCAGCTCCGTCAGATCAAGATAAAAGCTCCGCACCGGCGTCGACCTCTTAAGCACAACATCCATCGCCCGAGAACTCATCGTCAGCGGAGCCAAACCCGGAGGAGCCCCCACGCACTTCTGCGTGCAGCTGTAGCACACATCCACACCCCACTCGTCCGTCCGGAACTCAACCCCCCCAAGCGACGTCACCGCATCCACAACCAGCAACGCCCCCGCCTCATGCGCAACCTCCGCCATCTCCCTAACAGGACTCCCAACCCCCGTCGACGTCTCAGCATGAACCATCCCCACAGCCTTCACCCCCCCCAAACCCGCAAGCGCCTCCCGAACACGCGCAGGCTCCGCCGGCCTCCCGAACTCATGCTCCACCGCCACAACATTCGCCCCGTTCCGCGACGCTATCTCCCCCAAGCGCTCCCCGAAATACCCATTCACCGCCGCAACAAACGTATCCCCCGGCTCCAGAATATTCACCATCGCCGCTTCCATCCCCGCCGTCCCCGTCCCCGAAATCGGCAACGTAACCGCATTCTCCGTCTGGAACACATACCGCAGCATCTCCCGAACATCATCCATCGCCCCCAGAAAATGAGGATCCAGATGCCCCAGCAGCGACGACCCCAGCGCGCGAAGCACCCGAGGGTCAACGTTCGCCGGCCCAGCCCCCATCAGCAACCGGCGCGGAGGAACAAACTCAGTACTCGTAGGCATAGTGCGGCTCTCGACTAAGTGAATTTGCGCCAGGCGGTCAACCAACGCCCCTCAGCGCACGCACAGAGAGGCCCCGCCCCGGCGCCGCCGCATTATAGCAACGCAGAACCCTCGCCGCGCTCCCACGCTCCCCCAGACCGGGAACCCCTCGCCCTCCCCTGCCCACGCTAGAAGCAATCTTTTTACATAACAACTTTTCGAACAAAAGAAAGTCCTTCTGCTCTCACGGCCAAGAGCAGCCAGCCCGCCCTCATCCCGATTTCACCCCTAAAACGCCTGTGTCTGCCTCCCTCAGGAAAACCCGCGCTAGGCCAAACCTTGCAGAATATTCCGAACAAATGCTATCTAAAATCATTGTTATATGCATATCCAGAGGGCTAGTGTTTACCCATCACGCCCCAGCCGGGGCCGCCGACCTCGGAGAACCTCCCCCCAACCTATGCAGCGCCCACCCAGCATCCAGCACGAGCCCGTCATGACACAGCAAGCCATCAACGCCCTCAACGTCCGCGACGGCGGATCCTACGTCGACTGCACCCTCGGCGACGGCGGACACGCCGCCGCCATCCTCGACGCCTCTGCCCCCTCCGGCAGACTCCTCGCCCTCGACGCCGACCCCGAAGCCATCGCCTACTCCGCCAACCGCCTCCGACCCTACGGCGACAGAGTCATCCTCTCCAACGCCAACTTCAACTCCATCCACCACGAAACCCGCGCCCACAACTTCTCCCCATCCGACGGCTTCCTCTTCGACCTCGGCCTCTCCTCAAGACAACTCGACGCCGAAGAACGCGGCTTCAGCTTCCAGCGCCCCGCACCCCTCGATATGCGCTTCACCCCAGAAGGCCCAACCGCAGCCGACCTCGTCAACAACCTCCCCGAAGAAGAACTCGCCAATATCATCCAACAATTCGGCGAAGAACCCCGCGCCCGACGCATCGCCCGCGCCATCGTCGCCGCGCGACCCCTCAACAACGCCCTCCGCCTCGCCCAAACCGTCGCCCGCGCATCAGGCTACCGCCGAGGACGCACCCACCCCGCCACCCGAACATTCCAGGCCCTCCGCATCGCCGTCAACAACGAAACCAACAACCTCCGTCTCGGCCTCGCACAGGCCGCCCAAACCCTCGCACCCGGCGGACGCCTCGTAACCATCGCATACCACTCCCTCGAAGACAGGGAAATCAAACGCTTCATCGCCAGCGGACAACTCTCCCCCGTCAACAAACGCGTTATCAAACCCGACAAAACAGAAATCGCTCGCAATCGGCGAAGCCGCAGCGCCCGAATGCGCATCGCCGAAAAACCCGAGCCAGGAGGACGCGTATGCCGCTAACCCTCCGTGCCCCTCCAAACCCTCCCCCCCAGGACACGGACAACCGCCCTTGGAAACCCAGTGATCTCAGGAAACCCAGCGCCTCGCAGCGAGGCCAAGGCCGCAAAGCCAAAACCTAGTAGGGGGTTACGCACACCATGATGGAATCGTACGACAAAGAGCTCCAGAGCCACGCAGAAGACGGCATCGCCCAAGTCAAGGTCATCGGCGTCGGCGGCGGCGGATCCAACGCCGTCAACCGCATGTACAACAAGCGCGTCCCAGGCGTCGAATACCTCGCCATCAACACCGACGTCCAGCACCTCCTCCTCCTCGACGTCCCCGTCAAAGTCCGCATCGGCGACAAACTCACCCGCGGACTCGGCGTCGGCGGCGACCCCGAGATCGGCCGCGCCGCCGCCGAAGAATCCCGCGAGGAAATCTACCAGGCCGTCCGCAACGCCGACATGGTCTTCATCGCCTGCGGAATGGGCGGCGGAACCGGCACCGGCGCAGCCCCCGTCGTCGCCGAAGTCGCCAGAGAAACCGGAGCCCTCACCATCGGCGTCGTCACCAAACCCTTCGGCTTCGAAGGCCGCAGACGCTCCCAGAACGCCGACGACGGCCTCGCTCGACTCCAGGAAAGCGTCGACACCCTCATCGTCATCCCCAACGACCGCCTCGCCTCCACCTGCGACGACTCCGTAACCGCCGACAGCGCCTTCAAAATGGCCGACAACATCCTCCGCATGGGCGTCCAATCCATCGCCGAACTCGTCACCGTCGCCGGCGAAATCAACCTCGACTTCGCCGACGTCAAATCCATCATGAGCGGCACCGGCCCAGCATGGATGGCCATCGGATCCGCCGGCGGCGAAAACCGCGCCGTCGAAGCCGCCAAAGCCGCCATCAACAGCCCCATGCTCGACGTCAGCATCGCCGGCGCACGCGGCGTCCTCTTCAACATCACCGGCGACAGCTCTCTCACCCTCAAGGAAGTCCAGATGGCCGCCGATGTCATCTCCGAAGCCGTCGACCCCGAAGCCAACATCATCTTCGGTATGGTCACCGACAACTCAATGGAAAACCACATCCGCGTCACCATCATCGCCACCGGCCTCCCAGAATCCGACAACAGCGAAGACCTCGGACAGGACGAAATCTCCGCCTTCCTCCGCAAAGCCCTCAGCGACGGCGTAGAACTCCCCCCCTTCCTCAAGTCCGCCCGATTCTAGAGAGGCCCCCACTCGCCCAATCGTCTCCCGCATACCGCGGGAGACTGCGGGGCCCCCTACATTCCGCTCTCCTCCCAACCCTGGGCGGGAGAGCGGAAAGGGGGCATAAGCCCGAACCCATTGCCCGCTACCCCTCCCCACGCGCGGGCAACATCCAGGGGCAGACCTCCCAAAACCTGCCCTATCGATCCAAGGCCCGCTCCCCCGCCGCAAAAGGAGCCGGCCCGCCTCCAAAGGCCCCCGCGACTCAACTCCGGGGGCCTTCTCGCGCCCGCCGACCCAGCCACGCCTCCCGGCTCCAGATCCGGCGCCGCCTTACCCAAACCCCCGCGACCCTCCTGCATCGCGGCTCCGCATGCAGGTATCGCTGCGGCTGCTACCCGCCCGCACGACACCTACCTTACTCCAGGAGCCCTCCGCTCCCAGCTGGTCGCTGTTGCCCCGCCCGCGCGACACCTACCCTGTTCTGGCGTCCCAACCCCGCTCCCTACACAACCCAACCCCCTCAACATCCCCCCACAGCTCCCCGAACATCCCCCAACAAACCAGCTCCCTCCAGCAACAAACACGATCAGAAACCACCCTCCCGCCAACAACAGCGCCCCTCCCTGCCAGCCCAACAACCACACTCTCCCCCATCCGTCTGCGACCCCAACCCCCTCAACATCCCCCCACAGCTCCCCGAACATCCCCCAACAAACCCAGCTCCCTCCAGCAACAAAACACGCCACTACCTACCCCAAACAGCCGCTCTCGACCACCGCGCCGGCCCGCGCCCCCTTGCCCATCCCAAACAGCCCATACCCCTCCCCAAACAACCCCCCATCCCACAACATCTAGCCGCCCTCGCCGCCGAAACAAGCCCATCTTGCGGAAACTCGACCCAACCCCTTGACTTCTCCCGTCAAAACCCCAACAATCCGCCATGCGAACCATACCCGCCCAAACCAGCGCCCCAACCTCACTCCCCACGCCCACCCTCGCCCCTTAACATCCGCTCATACCACCCCGAACAGCGCCGAACACGCCAGCTCCCCGACGCAACAAACACGGTCAGCAGGCAAGGTCGTGACACCATGCGCTGCCCCAAATGCGGCGACCCAGACACCCGAGTAACCGACTCCCGCGACTCCGGCATGGAGATCCGACGACGACGCATGTGCTCCAAATGCTCCGTGCGCTTCACCACCTACGAGCGCGTCCAGCCCGACGCCCTCTCCGTCGTCAAACGCGACGGCCGGCGCGAAGACTTCACCCCGCACAAACTCCTCCACAGCATCCGCATCGCCTGCGTCAAACGACCCATCCCCAGCGGAGCCCTCGAAAAACTCGTCCACGACATCGAAACCGACCTCCGCCAGCCCGCTAAATCCGAAATCCCCTCCTCCGCCATCGGCGAAGCCGCCCTCAACCGCCTCAGAACCCTCGACACCGTCGCCTACATCCGCTACGCCAGCGTCTACCGCGACTTCGACTCCCTCGACGGCTTCATCGCCGAAGCCCAAGCCCTCCTCATCCCCAACCCCGAAACCGAAGACAACTCAAGCCAGCTCGAACTCATCCCCAACGAGTTCACCCCACCCCCCAAACGCCAACCCCGACGCGGACGCCGCCCCGGAATCACCGAACCCATCCTCGCAAGAAACAACGCCCCCTCCCCAAACTAACCCCCCAAACCCTAACAGCCTCTCCCGCGCGGAACGCTTCAGCGTCGCCATCTATAGGCTCCCAGAATCGCATTCCCCCCCTTCCGCGCGGAACGCGCCGCCGCCATCGACCACGTTCCCCGCCCCCGCGAGCGCCCTCCTCCCGCGCAAACGCATCATCGCCCGCGAACAGCGCCCCGAGCCCAGCCCGCCACGCGCGAACCCTGGCCCTCCGGCGAACAGCCGCCCGCCAACAGCTCCCGCGAACCCCAACTCCCCTTCACTCGCATTCAAGCCTCGACGCGTCGAGGCCCCCGGAGCGCTCAGCTCCCCTGAACGCTCCCCTCCCTACTCCTCAGGCCCCTCTCGATGCGCCACGGGAGCGGGCCAGCGGGCCCGACCCTAAGGATGGGTCGAGCCCGCCATCCCCCCTCCCTCCGATTTGCCCCCGCCAACCCCCGCCCCTATACTCCCCTCGCCCTCATGAGCGAAATAAGCGAATCCCCGCGCATCGCCCTCACCCTCGGCGACCCCGTCGGCATCGGCCCCGAAGTCGTCGCCAAAACCCTCTCAAACCCCGACCTCTGGCGGGACGTCCTCCCCCTCGTCGTCGGCTCCCCCGACGTCCTCGACAAAGCCCTCTCCCTCATCGGCTCCCCCCTCCGCGCCCGCGAAATCCCCAACCCGAACGAATCCGCCCCCCACGAACGCATCCCCGTCATCTCCCCGCGCCACGACCCCGGACTCGCCGACCTCCCCTACGGCGTAGTATCCCCCCGCGCAGGAGCCGCCGCAGTCGCCTGGGCGACCGCCGCCGCCCGCCTCGCCCTCAACAACAACGTCAACGCCATCGCCACCGCCCCCATCAGCAAAGAAGCCGCCAAACTCGCCGGACACGACAACTTCGGCCACCAGGAAATCTACCAGAACCTCGCCCAAGTCCCACGAGTCCTCACCATGCTCGTCGCCCCCGGACTCCGCGTCGTCCACCTCACCACACACCACCCCCTACGCAACGCCCCCAACCACGTAACCCGCGACCGCATCCTCGAAGCCCTCACCCTCACACACAACTTCTTCGCCCAACACGGATTCCCCAACCCACGCATCGGCGTCGCCGCCCTCAACCCCCACAACGGCGAAGCCGGCCTCATCGGCAACGAAGAAATCAACCACATACAACCCGCCGTCCACGACGCCAACCAACTCAACATCAACGCCATCGGACCCATCCCCGCAGACTCCGTCTTCACCCAAGCCGTCGACGGCCTCTACGACGTCGTCCTCGCGATGTACCACGACCAGGGACACATCGCCGTCAAAATGCGCGACTGGGCCGCAAGCCTCACCCTCAACATCGGCCTCCCCTTCCTCCGAACATCCGTCGACCACGGAACCGCATTCGACATCGCCGGAAAAGGCCTCGCCGACCCCACCGGAATGATCGCAGCCGTCCGCTACGCCGCTCACATCGCCAGCTCCGGACGCATCCCCCCAAACTAACCCCCAGCCCTCCCCCTGCCCAGCGCTATACTCGACGCTCGCCCAGCGTCGCCCCAACCGGCGCTCCCCCTGCGCGAGAGGTCCCCCCAATGCGCGTTTCCTTCATAGGCGGCGGCGTAATGGCCGAAGCAATGCTCAGCAGAGCCCTCGCCGCAGGCCTCTGCAACCCCGGCGACATCACCGTCGCCGAACCCATCGACGCCCGCCGCAACGAACTCGCCTCCCGCTACAACATCAACGTCTCCCCCAACAACCCCAACGCCGCAGCCGCCGGAGGCCTCCTCGTCCTCGCCGTCAAACCACAGCACATCCACCACGCCTGCCGCGACCTCCACAACGCCCTCCACGCCGAACAACCCGTAATGTCCATCGCCGCCGGAGTCCCCATCGCCGCCATCTCCCTCGCCCTCGCCCACAACCCCATCATCCGCGCAATGCCCAACGCCCCCGCCCAGATCGGCGCCGGCGTCTCAGTCTGGACCGCAACCCCCCAAGTCAACGACAACCACCAGCGCGACGCAGCAGCCCTCCTCCAAACCCTCGGCCTCCAGTGGCGCGTCGACACCGAAGACTACATAGATATGGCCACCGCCATCTCCGGCAGCGGACCAGCATACGTCTTCACCTTCATCGAAGCCCTCGCCGAAGCCGCCGTCCACATCGGAATCCCCCGCGATATGGCCCTCACCCTCGCCCTCGAAACCACCGCCGGCGCCGCCAAACTCGCCAGAGAATCCAACCAAAACCCCGCCATCCTCCGCCAAATGGTCACTTCCCCCGCAGGAACCACCGCCGCAGCCCTCCGCGAACTCGAACACGGACGCCTCCGCTCAACCATCATCGACGCCGCAACCGCCGCCCTCCGGCGCGCCCGCGAACTCGGAAACAACCAATGAAAGAAATCCTCTTCCTCCTCCTCGACATACTCTGGTTCCTCCTCATCGCCAACGTCATCCTCTCCTGGCTCATCGTCGCCGGCGTGCGCAACGACATCGTCCGCCAGATCTACTCCGCATCCAACCAACTCCTCGACCCCATCCTCCGACCCATCCGGCGCGTCGTCCCCCCCATCGGAATGATCGACATCACCCCCCTCATCGCATTCATCCTCATCATCGTCGTCCGGCAGATCCTCAATCGCATCCTCTAAACCCCTCCATCCCACTCCCTATCCCCAACGGATAGCGCCCATCACGCCGCCCAGAATGAACCCCGCCCCCACAATCCTACCCCCCGCGGACAGCGCCCCCGCCATCGTCTCCGACTCCAACATCGCCCTCCCCCAAAACCTCGCCAAAGGCCTCCCCCTCTTCACCGCCCCCCTCGAACTCCACATCGGCGGCCAAACCTACGCCGACGGCGTCGACATCACCCCCTCCCGCTTCTACGAACTCCTCGACAGCGGCGAACAACCCAAAACCTCCGCCCCAACCCCAGGCGCATTCCTCCGCGCATTCCAACAAGCCCAATCCCGCTCCAACAACATCATTTGCATCACCATCTCCTCCAACCTCAGCGCCGCCTACAACTCCGCCGCAGAAGCCGCCTCCCTCGCCGCCTCCCAACTCCCAACCCTCCACATCACCCTCATCGACTCCCGAACCGCCAGCGCCGCCCAAGCCCTCATCGCCCTCGACGCCGCCCGCGCCGCCGCCCGCAACGCCCCGCTCCACGAAACCCTCCACATCATCCAGCAGCGCATCGCCCACACCATCCTCTTCGGCTCCCTCGGCTCAATGCGACACCTCTCCCGCAGCGGACGCATCCCCCTCCCCCTCTTCTGGATAGCATCCCTCCTCAACGTCAAACCCGTCCTCCAACTCTCCAACGGAACCATCAGAATGATCGACCGACCCCGCAGCGACGCCAGAGCCCTACAACGCATCGTCCGCCTCGCCGAACGCCGCCTCGACGGCTCCCCCGCCCGCATCGCCGTCATCCACGCCAACGCCCCCGAAAAAGCCCAACGACTCGCCAACGCCCTCCGCCAAACCCTCCCCATACAAGAACTCTTCACCGCCGAACTCACCCCAGTCATCGGAGCCCACACCGGACCCGGACTCGTCGGCTGCGCCCTCCAACCCGCCAACCGCGACCCCAACCCCGCCCCTCCCCCCAACCCCAACGACCCCCCGCAAACTCCCCCTCCCTCCCCAACAGACAAGGTATCCTCGCCCGAAACCCCCTCCCCCCAAAACCCGCAACCGCGCACCCCCTAACCCCCCTCGCCCGCCTCCAAACACAAACAGGAGCAACCCTAATGGTCACCCTCCGCGCCCAAGCCGGCGACATCGCCCGATTCCCCGCCGACGCCGTCATCGTCAACCTCTTCGACGGCGTAACCCGCCCCGCCGGCGCAACCGGCGCCGTCGACAACGCCCTCAACGGCGCCATCTCCCAACTCATCGCCGACAACGAAATCACCGGCAAGCAAGGCGAGATCGCCCACATCCACACCCTCGGGAAAATCCCCCCAAAACGCGTCGTCATCGTCGGCCTCGGCAACCGCGAAAAACTCAACCCCCACGCCATCCGCGACCTCGCTGCCGAAGCCGCCCGGTACGCCCAGCGCATCGGCGCCCGCAGCGCCGCATCCATCGCCCACGGCGCAGGCATCGGCGCAATCAACCCCGCACACTCAGCCCAGGCAATAGCCGAAGGCTCCATCCTCGGCCTCTACCGATTCAACCGCCACCAAGCCAGCAACAACGACAACAAGCTCCTCAACGAAATCACCCTCGTCGATCACGACCCATCCCGCATCCCAGCCCTCGCCGACAGCCTCCGAAAAGGCGCCGTCCTCGCCGAATGCGCAGCCCTCGCCCGCGACCTCGTCAACGAACCCGCAAACGTCATCAACCCCGCCCGCCTGGCCGAAATCGCAACCGACATCGCCCGCGACGCCAACCTCCACATCAGCGCCCTCAACCGCGACGACATCGCCCAGCACGGAATGAACGCCATCCTCGCCGTCTCCTCAGGCAGCGCCAGCGAACCGCGACTCATCTCAATGGAATACCTCGGCGACCCCAACCAACCCGAAAACAACATCGCCCTCATCGGCAAAGGAGTCACCTTCGACTCCGGCGGCATCTCCATCAAAGGAGCCAACCGCATGTGGGAAATGAAAGGCGATATGAGCGGCGCAGCAGCCGTCATCGCCGCCATGAAAGCCATCGCCAACCTCCAACCCAGAATCAACGTCTTCGGCGTCGTCCCAGCCGTCGAAAACATGCCCTCCGGAACCGCCCTCCGTCCCGGCGACATCATCCGCGCTATGAACGGCAAAACCATCGAAGTCGACAACACCGACGCCGAAGGACGCCTCATCCTCGCCGACGCCATCTCCTACATCCGCCAAACCAAAAACCCCCAACGCATCGTCGACATCGCCACCCTAACCAGCGCCGCCATCGTCGCCCTCGGACACGTCTCCTCAGCCCTTATGGGAACCTCCCAAACCCTCGTCGACTCCATCCTCGCAGCCTCCCGATCCACCGGCGAGAAACTATGGCAGCTCCCACTCTTCGACGAATACAAACGCCAGATCCGCTCCGACTACGCCGACATCAAAAACACCGGCGGACGGCCCGCCGGCGCCATCACCGCAGCCCTCTTCATCGCCGAATTCACCGAAAACGCCCAATGGGCCCACCTCGACATCGCCGGAACCTTCCTCTCCGACCGCCTCGACGGACACCTCGTCAAAGGCGCAACCGGCGTCCCCGCCCGAACCCTAGTCCAACTCGTCGAAAACCTCGCCGCCGCCAACAACTAACCAACCCGCAAACCCCTCGACGCCCGCCCAACGCCCAAACCTCCCCAGCGCCGCAACTAACTCCGCCCGGAAAACCCTATGCTCACCAGCATCGCCATCCGCAACTTCAAACAATTCGACAACACAACCGTCGAACTCGCCAGCCCCGTCGTCTTCATCGGCCCCAACAACTCCGGCAAAACCTCCGCTATGCAAGCCCTCGCCCTCTGGAGCATCGGCCTCAAACGATGGCTCGAACGCGGCGGCAAACGCCAGCGCGCCGTAACCATCAACCGCCAAGACCTCTTCGCCCTACCCGTCCCCCAAGCCAACCTCCTCTGGAGAAACCTCCACGTCCGCAACTCAGGAAAGAACGCCTACGGCAAACAGACAACCTCCAACGTCCTCATCCACATAACCGTAAACGGCGTAACCAACGGCCGAACCTGGTCCTCCCCCCTCGAATTCGACTACGCCAACCCCGAATCCCTCTACTGCCGGCCGCTCCGCCTCAACGGAACCCTCGCCAACATCCCCGACGAAGCCAAAAACCTCCACATCGCCTTCCTCCCGCCTATGTCCGGCCTCGCCGCCGCCGAAACCCGGCTGCCCCCAGGAGCCGTCAACGTCCGCATCGGCGAAGGACGAACCGCCGAAGTCCTCCGAAACCTCTGCCACTCCATCTCCCGCCAGCAACCCGACCGCTGGAAACAACTCGTCCAGCACATACACAACCAATTCGGCGCAACCATCGAAACACCGCGCGACGTCCCCGAACGCGGCGAAATCACAATGTCCTACACCGAACGCGACAACCGCTCCGGCAAAGACGTCCGCTTCGACCTCTCATCAAGCGGACGAGGTCTCCAGCAAACGCTCCTCCTCCTCGCATACCTCTACGCCAACGACGGCGCCGTCCTCCTCCTCGACGAACCCGACGCCCACCTCGAAATACCCCGCCAGCGCGAAACCTACCGCATGATCGCCAGCATAGCCGCCAGCGCGCACAACCAGTGCATCATCGCCAGCCACTCCGAAGTCATACTCGACGAAGCCGCCGAAAAAGACGTCGTCATCGCATTCGTCGGCAAACCCCACCGCATCGACAATCGCGGAAGCCAGCTCCGCAAATCCCTCCGCGACATCCCCTTCTCCCACTACTACCAAGCAGAGCAAACCGGATGGGCCCTCTACCTCGAAGGCTCCACAGACCTCGCCATCCTCCAAGCCTTCGCCGAACGCCTCCGCCACCAGCGCGCGATTCAAGCCCTCCAGCGACCCTTCGTCCACTACACAGGAAACCTCCCAGCCAAAGCCAGCGACCACTTCCACGGCCTCCGCGAAGCCTTCCCCCATCTCAAAGGACTCGCCCTCTTCGACCGCCTCGAACCCTCCCCCGCAAGCGACGGCCTCCGCATAATCACCTGGCGCCGGCGCGAAATCGAGAACTACCTCTGCTCGCAAGCAACGCTCGAAAACCTCGCCGCCGAATCCGCAGAACAAGACGAAATCGGCCTGTCCGTCGCCCCCGAAGCCGAACGACGGCTCGCAGCAATGCGCCAAGCCATCGACGAAGTCGCTCAAGCAATGACAACCCTCCGCAGAGGCTCCCCCTGGAGCCCCGACTGCAAAGCCAGCGACGACTTCCTCGCTCCCCTCTTCGAAACCTACTACTCCAACCTCAACCTCCCCAACCTCATGAACAAAAGCGCCTTCCACTCCCTCGTCCCCTACGTCCCCAACAACGAAATCGACCCCGAAATCTCCGCCAAACTCGACGCCATCGCAAACATCCACGAATCCGCCTCCCCCCACTAACCCCGCGCCCAATCACCTCCCCACATCGCTCCCCCGCAGGCGCGACGAACCTTTCCTTAGGCATGGGGATGAACCCGATACGGACACGGACACCGATACGGATACGGAAACCTTTCCTTAGGCATGGGGATGAACCTCCCATCCTCATCGCTCCCCGCAGGCGCGACGAACCCCTGGCCCTGTTCCAGCGCGTCGAACAAGCCCCGCCCGGTCCACGCCGACGCCCCCAACCTCACACGCCTCCTTATCGTCAAAACCACGACACTTACCCGTTGCGCAATAAGCGCTCTCGCCCCTACGCTATCACCTTGGGAAACCGCCCCCCGAACGGGCAACCCGCCCCACCCCCGCCCCCGCAAACCCAAACCCAAGGAGGAGAACGTTACGAAATGTTACAGAATGTTACGCCCGAACAAACCAACTCCCTCTCCCCGCGACAAACCGCCGCGCTCCCCCACATCGCCTCAGAACCCACCCTCGCCGACGGCGCCCGCGCCGCCCGCATCGCCAGAATCACCCTCAACCGATGGATGCGCGAACCCGCATTCCGAGCCGAACTCGAACGCATCCGCCAGAACATCGCCGACCTCGCCTTCACCGAGCTCCAAGCCGCTACCCTCAAAGCCGTCTTCCGCGTCGTCGAACTCCTCAACCACCCAGACCCCAACCTCAGACTCAAAGCCGCCAAAACCATCCTCTCAACCGCCATCGCCTCCCGCAGCGACAAAGACCTCTCCCTACGCCTCGACACCATCGACAACGCCCTCTCCCTCCTCAAAAACCAGCAATGAAAAACTCCCTCCGCCGCATCGAACGCTACCTCGCCTGCCAGATCGCCCAAGTCTCCCTGCAGCCCATCGCCGCCGACTACATCGAACGCTGGAAACTCAACCGCCAGCGGAAACAACCCCTCCCTCCCCCCGAAGAACTCATCGACTCCGCAGCCGCCGCCCGAATCCCCACCCTCGCCCCCGGACCCCTCATCGACTACCTCTGCAAATGCGCCGACAACAACGACACCCCCGAACCTAACCGCATCATCGAAGCCATCGTCCACGGATACGCCCGCGACTTCCTCAAAGCCGACAGAACCTGCCGCTGCCCCGCGCGCAAACCCCTCTACGCCTCACACCGCATCCGACCCATCAACCCCCTCCCCTAACCTCAGACGCCCGCCCATCCCGCCTCCCCATCCAACCCCCAAGCCCCCCGTTTGACCTCCAACCCCCCAACCCCTACAATCGCCACTCCACGGTGGGCGTAGTCGAGGGGTTAAGACGCCAGGTTGTGGCCCTGGAGATCGAGGGTTCAATTCCCTCCGCTCACCCCACCCCCGCGACCCCAGGAGGACAAACCCATGGGCAAACTCGACAACAAGGTCGCCATCATCGTCGGCGGCGGACGCAACATCGGACGCGCCACCGCCAAACTCTTCGCCTCCGAAGGCGCCCGCATCGCCATCTTCGACCTCGACCAATCCCGCGCAGCCTCCGTAACCGAAGAGATCGCCGAACAAGGCGGCCAGGCAACCTACACAACCGGCGCCGTCCAGAACCCCAACGACATCCAGAATATGATCGCCTCCGTCGTCAACCACTACGGCCAGATCGACATCCTCGTCAACTGCGCCGCCATCTCCGACCGCTCCCCTATGCTCGAACTCGACAACGACGAATACCTCCGAGTCATCGACGTAACCATGAACGGAACCTACTACGCCTGCAAATACGTCGCCCAGCAAATGATCGACCAGGGACACGGCGGAACCATCGTCAACTTCTCCTCAGGCTCCGCATTCCAGGGCAACACCCGGCGCGTCGCCTACGATATGGCCAAAGGCGCCATCGTAACCCTCACTATGGATATGGCCGCACAGCTCGCACAGCACGGCATCCGAACCAACTGCATCGCCCCAGGAATCACCGGATCCCAAGTCGGCGGCCAGATACCCTTCGAAGACCGCGCAACCACCAACCTAGTCGGCGGACGACCCGGATACCCCGAAGAACAAGCCAGCGTCGCCCTCTTCCTCGCCAGCGACGACTCCCGACACCTCTACGGACAAACCCTCCGCAACGACGGCGGCGGCTCCATCCTCTAACCCCACGACTAACCCCCACAGCCCGCGAACCAGCCCCGCCCCCACAACCCGCAAGCCCAGGAGACCCAATGACCAGCGACTACCAGAAAACCGCCCACAGGAGCGACGTCAAACCCAACGAACTCCTCCTCGTCCAGGTCGGCGAACGCCAGATCCTCCTCACCGAACTCGATGGCCAAGTCATCGCCTTCGACAATATGTGCACCCACGAAGAATGCGACCTCCTCTACGGCGCCATCGACGACATCAACGAGATCGAATGCGACTGCCACGGCGCCCGCTTCAACGTCCTCACCGGTGAAGTCGCAAGCCCCCCAGCCGAAATCCCCCTCCCCATCTACAACATCTCCGTCAACGACTCCTACGTCTACGTCGGCCCCCGCAAAAACTAACCCCCCCCCCCCCCCCCCCGAAAGCGGAACCTCGCGCGAACCTCCAACCCGCTCCTCTCCCCCAAACAACTCCCCAGGAAACCCCGCATAGAACCAGCTCCCCTAGCGCAACCGCACAATCCCCAGCGCGCCCGCCCGTAGCTCAGTGGAACAGAGCATCGGTCTTCGGAACCGAGGGTCGTGGGTTCGAATCCCGCCGGGCGGGCCACCCCCAACCTCCCCGCGCTAACATACCCCCAGCAATCCTCGCACAACCAAGGAGGCTCCCCATGCCGGTAATCGACGCAGACACCCACGTCGACGAGACCGAAGCCACTTGGCAGCCCCTCCAAGGAGCCAGCGCCAAACACTCCCCAGCCACAATGACCCCAACCCCCCAAGAGATCCAGCGCCTCGCCCTCAGCCCCTCCCGCAGCCGCTTCTGGCTCGTCGAAGGTCGCCTCCAGGTCCGAGCCGTCCGCGACGACATCCACCACCCCCCACGACCGCGACGCGAACTCGAAGACATCCAGGGCCGCCTCGACGATATGGACCGCATGGGCGTCGACATCCAGGTCCTCTTCCCCACCTTCTTCATCCGCTACATCTCCCTCAACCCCGAACCCGAAGCCGCCCTCGCACGCTCCTACAACCAATGGATCGCCGAACGCTGCGCCCAAACCAACGGACGCCTCCAATGGGCCGCCGTCATCCCCTGGCTAAACCCCAACGACGCCGTCCAAGAGATCCAATGGGCCAAAGACCACGGCGCCTGCGCCATCTTCAAACGCGGATTCGACCTCGGCAAACCCGTCAGCCACCCGCACTTCCTCCCCGCCTACGAAACCGCAAACGACCTCAGCCTCCCACTCTGCATCCACACCGGACACCCCGGCAGCGAATGGGACCGCGGATTCCCCGTTATGGCCTCCTTCCTCTCCATCCTCAACGCCAACCTCCCCCGCCGATTCCCCAACATCCGCTTCGGCTTCATCGAAGCCGGAGCATCCTGGATCCCCTACGCCCTCTCCCAACTCGCAATGCGCGAACGCGCAGCACGCATCCACGAAGAAAACCCCACCGTCCCCCCATCCGCCTCCCTCTTCCGCGACAACCGCCTCTACATCTCCATCGACCCCGTCGACGACATCCAATACCTCCTCTCCCTCGGCGCCGAAGACAACCTCATCATCGGCACCGACTACAGCCACACCGACCCCTCCGCAAACCTCAACGCCCTCGGCGAAGTCCGCCGCTGGGCCCAAGAGGGCAGAATCTCCAGCGACAACGCCGCCAAGATCCTCGAACGCAACCCCGCCGCCCTCTACGGACTCTAAACCCTCCCCGCCCCGCAGCGCCCGCCACGACAGCCCCATCCCGACAAACCCCCAACCCAACCCCTGCCCCCGCCTCGCCCAAACAACGAAACCACGAAACAATGAAGACAACCAACCCCCCCTACGCCGGACAGAGCATCCTCCGCATCGAAGACGACCGACTCCTCCGCGGACGCGGCAGCTTCACCGCCGACATCCGCCTCCCCGGCGCTGCCGCCCTCGCCATCGTCCGAAGCCCCTACTCCCACGCCGCCATCAACCGCATCGACCCCGCAACAGCCCTAGCTATGCCCGGCGTCCTCTCCGTCATCACCGGAAACGACCTCCACGGCATAGGCCTCCTCGACAGCGTCGGACGCCCCGGAATGGAAATCAAACAAGGCGGCGCGCACCCCGTCCTCGCCCTCGGCAGAGCCCTCTACGCAGGCCAGCCCCTCGCCGCCGTCGCCGCCGAAACCCCCGCCCAGGCCGCCGACGCCGCCGCCCAGATCGACGTCGACTACCAACCGCTCGAACCCGTCAACAACCTCGAACGCGCCGCCAACGACGGCTACCCGCCCCTCCACCCCGTAATGCGGAACAACATCTGCGCCCACCAGCGCGCCGGCGGAGGCGACATCGACGCAGCCTTCGCCGCAGCCGACAGAATCGTCTCCGGCAGATTCGTCGTCCCACGCCTCGCCCCAATGGCTATGGAAGCCCGCGCCTGCATCGCCTCCTACGACCACCCCTCCGGCGACCTCACATTCTGGTCATCCAACCAGTCCGCCCACGACACCCAGCTCCACATCGAAGAAGTCGTAAGCATCCCCGGACGCGTCCGCGTCTTCGCCCCAGACGTCGGCGGAGGATTCGGCCACAAGCACCACCTCTACCCCGAAGAAGTCGCCGCCATCATCCTCGCAATCCGCCTCAACCGCCCCGTCAAATGGGTCGAAGACCGCAGCGACAACATCCACTCCTCACACGCCCGCGGCCTCGAAGCCTCCCTCCAAGCAGCCCTCCGCTCCGACGGCAGAATCCTCGGCCTCCGCGCACGCTTCTACTCCGATATGGGCGCCTACTGGATCAGCGGCGCATTCACCTCCCCCGACAACGCCGCCAAACGCATCACCGGCCCCTACGACATCCCCGCCTACCACGGCGAACAACTCTGCCTCATCACCAACCGTCCCCCCATGACCGCCTACCGCGGTGCCGGACAGCCCGAAGGCACCTTCTGCATCGAGCGCCTCCTCGACATCGCCGCCCACGAACTCAACCTCGACCCCATCGAAATCCGCCGCCGAAACCTCATACCCCCCTCAAGCTTCCCCTACTCCACCGTCGCCGGCATCCCCTACGTCGACGGCGACTACGAACCCGTCCTCGACCACGCCCTCCAAGCCGCTAACTACCCCGCCCTCATCGCCCGCCGCGACCTCGAACGATCCCAAGGCCGCCTCGTCGGCCTCGGCCTCGCCCTCTCAACAAAAGGCTCCGGCGGAACCGGAGGCGACGCCGCCCGCTCCAGCGCCGCCAGAATCACCGTCGCCCCCGACGGCGGCGTCGCCCTCGCCACCGACATCTCCCCCCACGGACAAGGCAACGCCACAACATTCGCCCAGATCGCCGCCGACGCCCTCGGAGCCCCCTTCGACGACATCGCCGTCCAGTGGGGCGACAGCGACCTCATCGAACCCTTCGGCCCCGGCGCCGGAACCTACGCCAGCCGAGGCCTCGTCATCGGCGGCCACGCCGTGCGCCAGGCCGCCCAGCAAACCCGCGACGCCCTCCTCGACGCCGCCGCGCACGCCCTCGAAACCAACCGCGACGACCTCGAGATTGCCCAGGGCGTCGTCCGCTCCCGCTCCGGCCCCTCCCGCCAGATGCCCATCGGACAGCTCGCCGCGATCGCCGGAACCCCCGCCGAAGGATTCTCACACTACGCAACCTACACCCTACCACCCGGCAGCTTCGCCTTCGCCGTCCACATCGCCTGCGTCGAGATCGACCGCGACACCGGCGCTGCCGCCATCCGCGACTTCATCGCCGTCCACGACGTAGGCAACCTCGTCAACCCAATGATCGTCGAAGGCCAGATCCACGGCGGCGTGGTTCAGGGTTTCGGCGAAGCTATGTGCGAAGCCATCTCCTACGCCCCCGACGGACGCCCCAACCAATGGTCCCTTATGGACTACCCCCTCCCCCTCGCCGAAGACCTCCCCAGCCTCATCGTCGAAACCCGCGCCACCCAGGCCCGCAACGGCGACCTCGGCGTGCGCGGCATCGGCGAAATGCCCTCCGTCGCAAGCCCCGCCGCACTCGCCAACGCCGTCCACGACGCCCTCCGCCACATCCGAGCCCCCGCCGTCGACATCCCCCTCACCCAAGAGCGCCTCTGGCAAGCCATCCAGCAAGCAGGCTAAGACCCCCGTCCCCGCCTGCCCTCCAGGGTTGCAAAATCTCCCCCATAGGCACACCATAAACATATGCACGCTGGAGAATTCGAACTCAACGACCCCCTCCCGAGCCTGCGCGAACCCCACCTCATCGCCACGCTCACCCCATGGATCGACGCCGGCAGCGTCGGCTCCCTCAGCGTCGAGCGCCTCGAACGCTTTATGAACGCCGAACAGCTCGGCGGCCTCTCCACACCCGGCAAATTCTTCGACTTCACCCGCTACCGCCCTATGGTCTTCTACGAAGAAGGCCAGCGAAAGATGCGCGTCCCCAACGCCGACCTCCGCTGGGCCGCCGGCGACGGCGACCACGACTTCATCTTCTTCCATATGCTCGAACCCCACTCCAACGCCGAGGAATACATCGACGCCGTAACCGAAGTCATCGAAACCCTCGATGTCAGACGCTTCTGCCGCATAGGCGCTATGTACGACGCCGTACCCCACACACGCCCCCTCCTCGTGATGGGAACCCTCAACGGCGAACCCCTCGACAACGTCGAGGGCGTCGAAGGCAACCGCCGCCGCCCCTACCAGGGCCCCACCTCCATCATGAATATGGTCGGCGACCGCCTCCACGCCAAAGGCGTCGACAATATGATGCTGATGTGCCGCCTACCCCACTACGTCGAACTCGAAGCCGATTTCGCAGGTCGCACCAAAATGCTCCAGGTCCTCAGCTCCATCTACGGCTTCCCCCCTGAGTACGCAGCCAGCAGGCGCGACACCCACCAATACGCCCGCGTCACCGCCGAAATGCAGCGCAACCCAAAGGTCCGCTCCCTCGTCGAGCGCCTCGAAACCGACTACGACGCCCGCGCCGCCCGCCGCCGACGCAACACCCGCCCAGCCACCGACGACCTCCCACCGCTGCCCCCCTCCGTCGAAGAATTCCTCGGCAAACTCACCGGCCCCGCCGAAGAAGAAAAAGAAGAATAGCGCCCCAAGGCCGCCGCCCCGGAAAGCTGCGAATCGCCTTTCGTATCGCAGCCAGCCCGGCGACGGCGGCAACATTTACGCCCGTCGGCCAGGGCGGCGCGAGTTCCAGATTGTCCCTGCCGAAGACAACCAGCCGCCCACGGCTTGAGCGACCGCACCCCTGAGTCGCCCAAGCCCCCTGCGGAACCCTCGAACGCCGCCCGACAGCAAACATCGCGAGGAACGGAGGCTCCCCATACGACTCGCCCGCCCTCTATCAGCCCCGATTGCGCCCATCGTCCTCATCGTCCTCATCCTCCTCGCCGTCCTCAGCGTCGGCGCCGCAGCCCCCGTCGTGCTGCTCAACTCTCCTACCCCCGCGCAAGCAGCCGCAGAAGCGCTGGAGAAGAGAGCCGCCGCCGTAACAGCAGACCTCGCGGCGGAGCTCAGCCCCCGGAAACCGCTCATGATCGTCCTCGAGTTATTCCGAAAGGGCGGCTACAAAACCGACGACGACGCAACCCCCACGAACCCGGGCGACTACATCGCCGTCTACCCCGAACGAGCGCTATCGAAGATAATCCTCACCCCCGACCCCGACGGCAACCTGGCAAGCGTCACAGAGGACATCTCCGCCGTCGGCGGCTCCCCTCCCGTCCTGATCTCGCTCCTCGACGGCTCCGAAATCGTCGGGCCTGCGCCAACCCTAACCGATGGCGGAACAACAGAATCGCAGCCATCGAACGCCCGCCCTCACGCAAGCGCCTCTCCCGCGCCCGCCGGAACCGGCAACCGCGCGAATCTCGCAGAATGGCTCGACTCCCAGCTGAAGCTCCCCCTCATAGCCCTGAAAGAGCTGGGATACGCCTACGCCGGCAAGTCGACCTGGAACGCCCAGCCGAGCATCCGCTACGAGCGCCGCTCAGTCATCGGCGCCCTCCCCAACGGACAAGTCTTCAACCCGCCCCTCGTATTGCTCGACGTGCTGGAATTCGTCGAAGCGAACCCCCTTCTCGGTCATGAGAGCCACTACACCGTAACGAGCGACAGCGAGCTCGTCCTTGAGTCCCAGACATCCGTCGTGTCGATTAGCGCAGGGGAACCAGCGGCGGCCCACGGCGCTCCCAATTCCGCAGGAGGCTGACATCGCCCCTCGCCGCCCCTTCTACGGCTGGGTCATCGTCGCCGCCCTCAGCATCGCCGGCGGCGTCAGTATGTTTATGGGAGCCGGCAACTTCGGACTGTTCGTCGCCCCTATGAGCGCCGAGCTCGGAATCGGCAACAGCTACTTCGGATGGGCCCTCTCCGCCAGGCTCATCGGCTTCGCCGCCTCCGGACCCATCCTCGGACGCCTCATCGACCGCTACGGATCGCGCGCCCCCCTCGCCGCCGGCGGGCTCCTCTTCGGAGCCAGCGCCGTCGCCCTCGGCTTCGTCAACTCCGGATGGCAGATGATCGGCCTCACCCTCTTCGCCGGCGCAACCGGCTTCTGGGGAAGCAGCACCCTCTACCTCAGCATCCCCATCGCCAAATGGTTCGTCCGAAAACGCGGACGCGCAATGTCCCTCTTCTTCATCGGAATCCCCCTCGGAATCGCCATCGCCAGCCCCCTCACCCAACTCCTCATCGACGCAGTCGGCTGGCGCGCCGCCTGGTTCGTCCTCGGAGCCGCAGGCGGACTCTCCATCGCAGCCATCTCCATCGCCTTCGTCCGAAGCGCCCCCGCCGACCTCGGCCTGTTCCCCGACGGCGCGCCCGCCGAACCCGGATCCCCCGCCGCCAGCGCCGCCGGAGGACGCCCCGAGCGCCCATGGACAGTCTCGGAAGCAATCCGAACCGGCGCCTTCTGGCGCATCAGCCTCGCCTACGGGCTGCTTATGGCCGCGATGGGATCTATGGGAGTGTTCTGGGTCCCCTTCCTCCGAAGCATCGAAGTCGACCCGGGAATCGCCGCTATGGCGTTCGCGACCCAGGCCCTAACCCAAGTCGCCTCCTCCGGATTCATCGCCCCCTGGATCGACCGCGCTCAACCCCGCCACATAGCCATCGCAGGATTCGCAAGCGTCGCCGGCGCTATGCTCATCGCCGCCAACGCCTCCACAGCATGGCACGGCTTCGCCGGAGCCGTCCTCGCCGGCATCGGCCTCGGAGCCGCTATGCTCATGCAAACCCACATCTGGCCCTCCTACTTCGGACGTCAGCACATCGGCGCGATTCGCGGCGCCGCAACCCCCCTCACCATCGCAATCACAGCGCTCGCCGCACCCGCGGTCGGCCTGCTGTTCGACTCCGCCGGATTCGCCCCCGGCTGGCTAACCGCCGCGGGAGGCCTCCTCGTCGGCCTCATCCTGCTCACGCTCTCTCCGAAACCCCACCCGCCCCCGGCCCGCCCCCATCGCGCAGAAAAAGAGCAGCCACATCCCGCAACGTGATAAAACAGGCAAGGCCAACCACCCGCGACCAGCAAACACGCAAGGAGCACACAATGATCCTGATCGTCGGAGGAATGGGATTCATCGGACTCAACGCCGCGCTGCGCCTCCTGGAAACAGGCGAGAGCGTCGTCATCACGCAGCACAGCGCCCGGCGCGTCCCCGACGCTCTCTCCCCCTACCTGAACGACACGCTGTTCGTCGAACGCGTAGACGTAACAAAGAGCTACGAAGTAATGGACGCCGCGCACCGGCGCAGCGCCGCCAGCATCATCTCCTTCGCCGCCCCTCCCGCTCGCGGAATCAGCCCCCAGGAGGACTACCGCATCTACACGCAGGGACTCCAATCGCTGCTCGAAACAACGCGCGTCCTCGGCCTCAAACGCCTCTCCCTCGCAAGCTCAACCTCCGTCTACGGAAGCCTCCCAGCCGGCCCGTTCCGGGAAGATATGCCCCTTCCCATCAGCTCGCGCACCCAGGTCGAAGCGTTCAAGAAAGGCATGGAGATCCACGCGTCCCACTACGCCGCCCGCGCAAACATCGACGTCGTCTCTCTCCGCATCGGCAGCATCTATGGCCCCTACTACTACAGCATGTTCAACCCTATGAGCCGAATGTGCCGCGCCGCCCTCAAAGGCGAAGACCCAGACTTCTCCGACCGCCCCGCCGGATCCATCAGCGAGGATGACGAAGGCGACTGGACCTACGTCGCCGACCTCGCTCGTGGAATCCAACTCGCCCACACCGCCGAACGGCTCTCGCACAACGTCTACAACATCGGCTCCGGCAAAGCCTCCTCAACGAAAGCCATCTTCGAAGCAGTCCGCAAAGCGCTCCCCAACGCCGTCTGCTCCGCCCTCAAGCCCGGACGCAGCCCAGCCGCGAACCCCCCAAACCCTGTGATGGACCTCAGCCGCATCACAAGCGACGTCGGCTACCAACCAGAGTACGACATCGACTCCGGCATCGCCGCCTACGTCGAGAGTCTCCGCGACCAACCGCAGTCGCCGGCGTAGCCGTCAGAAGCAAACTCCCCAACGCCCTCCAACCAACGGAGGAGAACAATGACCCCAGAGATTAACCCCTTCCAACTGCCGGACGAGCAGAAAGGCTGGCGCGGCCTTGAAGTATCCGGCCGCCCCCGCCGGCGCGTCTTCACCGTCCTCGAAACCAGCCAGGTGCTCGTCACTGCCCTCCTCCAACTGCCCGGCGAACCCGGCGTCCGTCACTCTCACGAAACCGGCGAACTATCCTTCAGATGGGCGGGCGGCGCCGCCCCCTTCATCACATGGCGCCCGCCCGGCGAATGGCACGGCGGAGCCGCCGAGATACGCGCCGACAAAGCTCGCGAGGTCGCCGACGGCCTCGCCTTGCTGCGCAGCCAGCTCCACGCCGGATCTGCGGAGATCGAATCCCTCCTGAGCATCGCCGAAGCGCTGCAGCAGCAGATCGACGCCCTGCAGCGCCAAACCCGCAACGCCGCCGGCCCCGAGGGCGGACCCGGCCTCATCATCGATCTCCTCTTCCCGCCCTTCAGAACAACGATCGACGACCCCAGCTACCCTGAGGTTCGCACAATCACCGGCCAATGGCTCGACTAGCGGCGCCGGCTGGTCCAGCGCCGTCACAGCGGGAGGAAGCGTCATCGGACCCGTCTACGCAGGCCTGATGTATGATGTACACGGCTCCTACACGATCGCGTTCTCGACCCTCGGCGCGGCAACCGCGGCGGGAATGCTCTTCTTCCTGTTGCCCCCCGAAACCCGTGCGCTTCGCGGAGCAAAGCGCCTAGGCGCAGACCTCCCCCCATTCCCAGACCGGCCCTCCTATGCTCGACACGCTCATCATCAACGGCAAGCTCATCGACGGCGCAGGCAGTCCCTGGACGCGCGCCGCCGTCGGCATCGCAGGCGACACTGTCACAGTGCTGCGGGGAGACGCCTCCGCAATCGAGGCGACCCGCACTATCGACGCCGCAGGAATGGTCGTCTGCCCCGGCTTCATCGATATGCACTCCCACTCCGACTTCGCCCTCCTCTCCTCCCCGTCCCACGTGCCCAAAGTAAGCCAGGGAGTAACCACCGAAGCTCTCGGACAGGACGGCCTCTCCTACGCCCCAATCTCGGAGATCAACCGCCCGCACCTGGTCGACTACCTCGCCGCAGTAAACGGACGCCCGCCCGAAAGCGCCGAATGGACCTCCGTCGCCAGCTTCCTCGACCTGTTCGACCGCGCCGTCTCCTGCAACGTCGTCTACTTCGTCCCCCACGCCGCCCTCCGCATCGAAGCGATGGGCTGGGACAACCGACTCCCAACAAACAGCGAACTCGCCCATATGCGCCAGCTGGCGGAGCAAGGCATGCGCGACGGCGCCTTCGGATTCTCCACCGGCCTCTCATACGCGCCCAACATCTACTCCGACACCAACGAACTCGCCGCCATCGCCGACGCCGTAGCCCCGCACGGCGGCATCTACGTAACTCACAGCCGCTACGGACTCGGCGACCGTATGCTCGACCCGTTCCGCGAGTCCATCGAAGTCGGCAGACGCAGCGGAGCCCCCGTGCAGCTCTCGCACTATCACCACCCTGTCCAGGGAATGGGCGAGCGGATGATCGCCCTAGTCGACGACGCTCGCAACCAGAACATCGACGTAACGTTCGACCAGTACCCATACCCTGCGGCGAGCACTATCCTGCTGTCGCTCATCCCCGCATGGGTCCACGAAGGCGGCCCTGCGCGCCTCCTCGAACGCATCGCCGCGCGGAACGTGCGCGACGCCATCGCCAACGACGTCTACCCACAGTGGGGCGGCTCCCTCGCCGACTACAAGTTCTCGCACATCGGCTCCGCGAAGAACAAAGAGTGGGAAGGCCGCTCGCTCGAAGATATGGCGCGTGCCCAAGGCAAGCGCATGGTCGACGCCATCTGCGACCTGCTCATCGAAGAGCGGCTCGAAGTCGCGTTCGTCGCGCGCGTCGGAAACGCCGAGAACATCCGCTCCATCATGCGCCATCCGGCGCAGATGGCGGGCAGCGACGGCCTCATGACCGGCGATATGCCCAACCCTCGCACTTACGGCACATTCCCCTACCTGCTGGGACAGGCCGTCCGCAACGGCGACCTCCGGCTCGAAGACGCCGTCCACAAAATGACCGGCGCCCCTGCCAACCGCCTCGGCCTCGCCGACCGCGGCATCCTGCGCAACGGAGCAAAAGCCGACGTGGTAGTCTTCAACCCTGAGGCTATCCGCGCCGAGGCCACGTTCGACGACCCCAAGCGGCTAGCGACGGGAATCGAGCGCGTATTCGTAAACGGAACGCCCGTCTGGGAGCAAGGCCGTCACACCGGCGCCCTCCCAGGCCGCGCCCTGAGAAAAAGCATAGCCGCTACCTGTATCTAGCGATGAATCGGTGGCTCCGTGCTAGTATGTATAGACAGTCGCTCGTCGAACATCGACGTAGAAAAGCGCCTGTCGGATGTGAGCACGGGGCACTATAGAGGTTCATGGTATGAGCGGCTTGCATTTCCCAGATCTCTCCATCAAAGGGTTCCGCGGCTTTAAAGAGCTTTGCCTCCCTCAGTTTGGCCGCGTCACTCTAATAACAGGGAAGAACAACACTGGAAAAACCTCGGTGCTGGAAGCGCTGTACATACATGCGCATAGCGCGTCTCTAGCAGCTTTAGCAAGGTGTCTTGACTCTCGGCTAGAGTCCTTTCTTCGCAGCCTCGTTCCCCAACCGAACCCCCTCTACGACCACGCTGTCAACAGTGTGCAGGAGATTTCCCAACCTCTATTCAGCCACTCAGACGAACTCAAGGCAATCATCCACACTTGGCTTGCGTGGCAAAAGGAGCCAGGCAGGCCCTTCGGGACAGCCATCAGCGCACAATTCCTCAACGCCAACGCGCCCGAAGCGGTCGCCTTAGCATCCTGGTTAAAGCGGCTGTTCCATGGTGGCTAACCCCCTGCTTGCCGTAGCGTCCCTGCCGCGTGCAGGCAACCGCCATTTCGCTTGGGACGCGAAGAATCCTGTACACTGCCATGCGCCGAACGCCGGCGCCACAACAAGAAAGGAACCAAATGGGAAAATTCATCGTGCTCTATCGCTCGCCCGTGTCATTTATGGACGGAATGAAAGACGCCGCCCCTGAACAGCAACAGCAAGCCATGGCCCCCTGGATGGCCTGGTTCCAGCGCTGCGGCGACCAGCTCGTCGACATGGGCGGACCGCTCGCGAACGCGCAGACGTTCACCGCCAGCGACAGCGCCTCCGGCGGCTCAGACGTCGTGGGCTACTCCATCCTCGAAGCCGACAGCATTGAGGCCGCCCACGCCCTCATCGAAGGCCACCCCCACCTCGATTGGCGCGACGGCTGCTCAGTGGAAGTCCACGAGCAGATGATGGTGGGCGGATAGCCTAGCCCGCGTCTCAGTTCACCTTCGCGATGACTTGCTCCCCAAAGGCGGGAATCTGCTCGTCGATGATGTCGTTCAGGAACTGCACATGGAACGTATCGATGCCTGCCTCCCGGCAACGCTCGATTGTCTCCAGCGCTTCCTCCGCCGTGCCCATCAACCCTCCCTGGTTCCCGAACGTCGTCGCCAGCTTGGTCGAGGGATCGTCATCGCCAACGTAAGCGTTGCAGTTGACCACCCGGTGAATCGTCCCCGGATCCCGGCCTGCCGCGATCGCCGCCTCCTCCAGCGTCGCCAGCTGCTGACGGTACGCGTCGAGGTCCGCCGGCCACCCCCCGTTGCGTATCCAACCATCCGCCATGCGCCCCGTGAGGCGCAGCATCCGGGGCAGCGACGCCCCGATGAAGATCGGAATCGCGCCGTTCACCGGCTTAGGCGTAACCGTCGCTCCGTCAACGCTGTGCCGCTTGCCGGCGTACGTGAAGCTGTCGTTCGCCCACGTCCCGCGCAGAATCTCGATGGCGTCGACGAGACCCTCGACGCGCTCCCCTGGCGAACCGAACTCGATTCCGTACGTCGTGAAGTGATCCTTCTGCGTGCCCGCCCCGAGCGTCAGGATGACCCTGCCTCCGCCAGTGATAGCGTCAAGCCCTGTCGCCATCTTCGAGAGGAGCGCAGGGTTCCGGAACGGAACATTCAGCGTCGAATGCGTCACGCGCAGCCGCTCCGTCTGCAACGCGACTGCCGTCGCGAGCGTCCACCCCTCCAGGTTGTTCTCCGGCGGACGGTCGCTGAACGATATGTTCTGAAAACCGGCAGCCTCAGCCGCTTTCGCGACCGCAACCACCCGGTCGTACGGCAAACCTCGCGGATTGATTCCGAACCGCGCCGCATTCTTGCTGCGCCCCATTATCTCCTCCGAAGCGTTCTTTAGCCGATTCCCCAATGGCGAGCATACATCCCCGGCGGCGGAACGCCAACAGACGCCAGCCAGAGAGCGCATCCCTTTCAGACAAAGACCCCGCCCAAAGCCATCCGGGGGCTGACCGGCGCACCCGGCTACGGTACGCTATACGTATGATCCGCGTTACCGACGCCATCCAACTCGCCGAGCGCGAGATCGAGACCTCCTACGTAACCGCGTCAGGCCCCGGCGGACAGAACGTCAATCGCGTAGCCACCGCCGCCCACCTGCGCTTCGACGCCGCTGCATCCCCCTCGCTCCCAGACGACGTCAAGCGGCGACTCCGAAGCATCGCAGGCAAGCGCCTCAACGCCGGCGGAGTGCTCGTCATCAAGGCGCAGCGTTACCGAACTCGCGAGCGCAACCGCGAGGACGCTCTCGATCGCCTCGTCCGCATCATTGCAAGAGCAGAGCGCCCGCCGCGCTCCCGCCGTCCCACCCAGCCAACGACGCAATCCATCGAGCGCCGCCTCCAGGAAAAGCGGAGGCGCGCGCAGACCAAACAGACCAGAGCGCAAGCCATCGACGAGGAGTAGCGGCAACCCGCGCCGCGCTCCCCAGCCCCAAGCGGACAAAGGAGCAACGATGCCCCGACTCGAAGACCTCTCGGAAGTCGCGCGACAGGGCCACCTCAATTTTCCCGCGTTCGACCACGACAACGCGCCATGCGCGCCGTTCACGAAACCGCTCTCCGAGGCCAAACTCGCCCTCGTCACAACTGCCGGGCTTCACCTCCGCGGCGACGCTCCGTTCGCCAGCGGCGACGAATCGTATCGCGTCATTCCCTCGTCGGCCCTGGCGCGCGACATCATCCAAAGCCACGCGAGCATCGGGTTCGACCGTGCCCCCATAATGCGCGACATCAACGTAACGTTCCCCATCGACCGCCTGCGCGAGCTAGTCGCGCACGGCGAACTGGGAGCGCTCTCCGGCAACTTCTACTCCTTTATGGGCGCCCAGCGCAGCCCCCGCCGCATCGAGCGGGAAACCGGCCCCGAGGTCGGCCGCCTGCTGCTCGACGAAGGCGCCGACGCCGCCCTCCTCACGCCCACCTGACCGAACTGCACGCACACGGTCAGTGTGCTGGCGCGGGCAATCGAAGAAACCGGCCTCCCAACCGTAACGATCGCCCTCATCAAAGAGCACGCGCAGCGCGTGAAGCCCCCTCGCGCCCTATGGGTCCCGTTCCCGTTCGGATGCGCGCTCGGCAAGCCCAACGACCCTGAGTTCCAGCACAAGACGCTCGCGGCCGCCCTCTCGCTGCTGCCCCTCGGCGCCGATCCCAGCCGCCCTGCGCCCATCCTCGCCGAATTCCCCGAAGACGGCGACGCTCTCGCGCGGCTCGTGCAGGCAAGCGATGCGCGCCCCGACCTCACCGCCCCAACCGCCGACCCCGCCAACGAAATCACCGCGCTCCGCGGCTACTACGAACGCTGGACAGCCGAGCACGACAACCGCACCGCAGTCGGCCTCAGCGGCGTCCCCCAGCGACAGTTCCGCGGCCTCGTCCGCTACCTGCAAGCGTTCGCCCGCGGCGACGACGCCTCCTACGACCTCGCGCCACAGGAATTGCCCGCCGGACGCTTCCTCCGCCTCGCCTCCGACGACCTCAAGGCGTTCTACTTCGAGGCTCGCTTCTCCCAGCGCCCCGACCAGCAGCACAACGACCTCCAGCGCTGGTTCTGGGCCGAGACCGCTATGGGCCCCCTGCTCGCCTCGGTCGCCGCCCGCCTCTCGGAGCAGGGCGACAACCGCAGCGCCCAAGGCATCGCCCGCTAGAGCCGAGCCGTCCGCCCTTCGCGCAACGACCTCTCCGCCCTCCATACCCCCTGAGGAACAGCGCGAGCCCGCCCCCATCGCCATAGCTCCATCGCAGTGAACGCAAAGCGGCGCGCAGCATTCCCGCCCCCGCTCCGCGACATCCGTCCATTGACGCCCCACGCCTGCTCGCGCGACACTAAAGGAGCTTAGGGCGTCGTAAGGCGCAAACCCTGCGTCCGTGTGGACGCTAGGGCTGTCGGTTATCTACAGATGAGCAGGTATGACGCGCGGCGCGAGCCGCTCGCCCCCTGCATGCTCATCTGTGGAGCCGGAGACGCCCTAAGCAAGCACACTTCGTCCGCGCGCTGCAGGGGGTTCCTCGTGCTCACGGCTTGGCGACAGCAACGACCAGATGCGACAGTGCTCGCGCTTGCGCCGCTGTCGAGCCGCCGCGACCTAACCACGCCCCCTCGCGCCACAGGCGCAGGGAATGGCGGAACAGAACTTCCCTGACAACGTCCTTTACGAACTCGACAACCTCGACGTCCTCCGGGGAATGAACAGCGAAACAGTCGACCTCATCGCCACCGACCCGCCGTTCAACACCCAGCGCAACAGGTCGGGAACCGCAGGGTTCTACGTCGACAACTGGAAGTGGGGCGACACCGGCATCCTCCCCGACCAGTGGGCATGGAACGAGGTGCACCCCGTTTGGCTCGAACAGATCAAAGACGACAAACCAGCCCTCTACGAGGTCATCGACGCCGCGCGAGCCTGCCACGGAGAAGACATCGCCGCCTTCCTCTGCTTCCTCAGCGTCCGCCTCCTGGAGATGCACCGTGTGCTCAAGCCTGCCGGCAGCATCTACCTCCATTGCGACCACACCGCCAACGCCTACATCCGAATGGCGATGGACGCTGTATTCGGCCCCAAGAATTTCCGGAACGAAATCGTCTGGAACTACCGACGATGGCCCGCTAAGTCGCGCAATTTCCAGCGGATGCATGACACTATCTACTGGTATTCGAAAGGAACAGAGTGGACATGGAACCAGCAGTACGAAGCCTTAGCGCCTTCCACACTTAAGGCGGACGGGGGAAAGAAGATTCTCAACGTGTTCGATGAGCACGGCCATCGGGTTCGAGGCGTTAAAACCGGTGAAGACTCTCCCGGCGCGCTAATGCGTTCTGTTTGGGACATAGGCTTCATCTCTCCTACGGCAAAAGAGCGCACCGGCTCCCCTGACCAAAAACCGCTCGCGCTGTACGAGCGGATAATCCTAGCGAGCAGCAACCCGGGCGACCTCGTGCTAGACCCGTTCGCGGGATGTGCAACCACAATCATCGCGGCGCGGAAGCACGGCAGGCGATGGGTGGGCGTCGACCGCCGCAAAGACGCAAGGTTTCACGTCGTGATGCGCATGATGGACATCAAGGCCAAAGACGCCGAACAACTCCGCAAGGAGCGCCCCGACCTCAGCGCCTGGCTGGATGATCAGCTCTCCCGCTACGACGCGCACTACGCCATCGAGCCGCCCGAGCGAACAGACAGCGGCGAGCACGCGGCTCCCGAACTTGAGCAAGTGTTCTTCCCCATTCGCGGCGAGCGGCAGCCTTGGCAGCGCCTCGCCCACGCCGAAATGCAGGGCGTCCTCAACCGCGTGCAAGCCGCGAGCGACGGCGCGCAGACGATCTGCGCCGGCTGCGGGCGAGAGCTCGAATGGCAGTTTATGGAGCTCGACCACATCACCCCGAGAGCCGACGGCGGCGAGAACTACATCACCAACCGGGTAATGCTCTGCCGCCCATGCAACGGGAAGAAGAAACACAATCTCACCCTCTCCGGCCTGCGCCGGCAGAACCGGCAAGACGGCTGGATGAAGGACGAGCCAAAGGCCCAGACCGTCCTGATGACCGTCCAACGGCAAACGCAGAAGATGCGCGACTCCTGGTCGAGCCCCGACGTGCAGGCGCTCATCCTCTCCGTGCGCAGCCAGCAGCCGCAGACATAGGCCCCGGATCCGCTACTCCTGCGCCTCCGGAGGCCTCGGCGAGCGCACGGCCAGAATCATCGCCGCCGACAGAATGAACGCTCCCGCAAACACCGTGAACGCCGCGTTATAGCTGCCCGTTGCGTCGCGGATAGCCCCCGCCGCCAGCGGCCCCACCGGATTGATGAACGCCGTCATCAGCCCCATCTGCCCCCGGATCGCCCCCACCGACCGCCTCCCGAAATAGTTCGGCACAACAATCCGCTGGCTCACCGTCCACCCTCCCTGCGCAACCCCGAACGTCAGCCCGAAGAGAATCGAGCCCGCGAACGTCTCAGCATTGACGATGACAGCCATCGACAGGAAGTAGATGAGCGCCACCGACGCAATAACAAGCCTTATGTGGACGCGGTCCATAACCCATCCCCACGGCGCCGTCGTAATGGCCGAGGTCATCGCGAACGTGAACACAATGAGCACGGAACTCTCGAACTCCACCCCGCGCGACTGGAAGTGCGGCACAGCGTGCAGGTTCGTAGCCGTTTGGCCGAAGAACATCACCGACGTCGTGAGCAGGATGAGCCAGAACGCTGGCGTCCTGCGCGCCTGCCCCGCGCTCCACGCGAACTCGCTTGCCCCGGCGGCGCGTTCGCCTCCGGGCGCAGCGTCTAGAGCGTCGCCGTCGGGAACGAGCCCGTAGTCCTCCGGACGGCGACGCAAGTACACGAGCGCAGGAACGGTGATGAGCACGATGGCCGAGATCGCCAGCAACCCGTACGCCCATCGCCAGCTGAGCAGCACAATCAGCGGCGCAACCGCCAGCGGCGTGAGCGCCTGCCCGAACCGGAGCCCGAACCCCGCCAGCGATGTGGCTCTTCCGCGCTTGCGGATGAACCAGTTCGCAATCGCGACAGTCGTCCCCAGCTGCACGCCGGCAATGGCGAACCCGCGCCCCGCGCCGAAGAATATCCACATCTGCCACGGCGCTTGCATCAGCGCGAGGCCAACCATCGCCCCTGCCAGAGCCATTCCCGAGACCGCCGTAACAGTGCGCGTGCCGTAGCGATCCATCACGCGTCCCATCGCCGCGGTCAGCACAGACCCGGTGAAACTGCCGACTGTGAACGCCGCCGCAACCTCCCAAGCCTTCCAGCCAGTCTCCTCCCGGATCGGCTCGAACCACACGCTCAGGACAGGCCCGTAGAAAATGCACGACGCGAACGAAACAACGAGCGCCGTGGACGCGATCGCCCACCCGTAGTAGGCGTCGAACGGCCACAGCGAACCCGCCGGACTGCGGGCCCGCTGCGGAGCGCCCATCTAGTTTCTGTCCGGCAAGTGAAAGAAGTTAACGGCGTTCTGAACGGTCATCTTGTAGACCTCCTCCTCAGGAACGCCGGCGAAGTTGTGCTTCATCACCTCGTCCGAATCGGGCCAGTCCGACTCCTGGTGCGGGAAGTCCGCCGCCCACACGAGGTGGTCAACGTTCAGATGATGGCGGAGGTCCACCCCGCTGCGATCCTGCTGAAAGCCCCAGTAGAAGTACTCGTTGAGCAGCTCGCTGGGCATCGCCTTGAGCGGCGTGAACCCGTTCATATGCTCCGCCCAGTAGATGTGACGGTTGTAGCGCACATCGGCAATCTCCAGGAAGAACGGAACCCACCCTATCGACGTCTCGGCAAGCATCACGCGCAGGTCTGGGAAGCGGTCGAACAGGCCGGAGAGCAGCAACTGCACCGCGTTCGTCCCAGCTCCGCGGGCGGCGAACCGCTGCACCTGAAACGCAAGCTCCGTCGTAAGCCGCGCGTCGTGCTTCGGATAGTCGAGCAGCTTGCCGCTCTCGCCCGTTCTGGCGAGCTCCACATGGATGGAGACTGGCATCTGAAGGTCGAGCGACGACGCCCAGAATCGATCATCCTCGAGCAAGGGCTTGCCCCCGCCATTAGGAAACGTCAGCAGCTGTACGCCGGCGAGGCCTGCCCTCTTGCAGAACTCGATCTCGGCCACAGCATCGTCGATGCCGGTCGTGGGAATAGCGCCGATTCCGAAGAGCCGGTCAGGCGCCTCCGCGCAATACTCTTCGCCCATCCAGGCGTTCCAGCCCCGGAAGATCGCACGCTGAAGATCGTCGTCCTTCACTTTCATCCACAGACGCGGACCAACAACCACCGCGGGATAGAGAATCTCCGCGTCGAGTCCGTCCCGCTCCTGCTCCTGAACGCGTTGCTGGGGAGAGCCAGTGCCGGGCGTGCTCTCGTACGTCTGCCCCCCGGGATACCAGACGTCGCGGCCCTTGCCGCCGTACAAGTCCATCGGATTCTGCGCGGGAGGCAGATCCTCCAGCAGAGCAGCATCGGCGCCGGTATCGAGCTTGACAGTTTTGGGCGCGCGGTCGCGGAATCTCGGGTCGACGCGGTGGGTCCATCGCTCATTGGCGACTTCAAGGTGCGAATCGCCGGATATGCGGGTGTAGGGCGCCATCAATCATGCCTCCGGGCAGCCCTTGCTTCATCTACTGGACGCTATCGGCTCCAACAGGACTGCTCAGGGCGTAGTATCGCCCCAAACCGCGATTTGCGCGACCCGCGCCGACCCGCGCGTCAGTCCCTCCGCTGCGACGCGAACGGGGGGGCAGAGAAACGCGCCTGCTGCTAAGATTAAGGCGGTGCAGGGTTGGAATCTTCCGCTGTTCGAGCCTACCGCATAGCCATACTCCTCGCTCTCGCCATCGTCGCCGCCGCGATGGCGGCAACAGAGGCGCGCGCGCAGCCGTACGAGGACCTCCCCCCCGACCTTGAGCAGCGCGCCCAGCGGCTGCACAGCGCCATTATGTGCGCCCAGTGCGCCGGCCAGTCGCTTGATCAGTCGAACGCCCCTCTCGCCAAGACGATGCGCCAGACAATCCGCGAGCAGCTCATCGCCGGCGACGACGACGACGAAATCATCGCTCTGATGGTGAGCGCCTACGGCGAGGGCATCCTCGCCTCTCCGCCAGCTCGCGGATTCTCGCTCGCGGCTTGGGTAGTTCCGCCCATCGCCATCCTGCTCGGCGCCGTCGCAGTAGCTTTCGCCGTCCGGAGCTTGCGCCGAAAACCGCAAGCAGCCGGGCATGATGCGGCAGGTGCCCCGTCCGGCCTAGAGCCGTACCTCGACATCGTCGACCGGGAGCTCGCCGGCGAAGCGGCGAGCGGGAGACCCGGCGCCAGTGGCTAACCTCGGCTCCTCAACCATCCTCATCGCCTTGCTGCTTGCGTCCTACAGCGCAATCGTCTCGTTCGTGGGCGCGAAGCGGCGACACAGCCCATCCGTGGCCAGCGCCCAGCGCGCGAACTATCTCGCCGCCTTCACTCTATTCGTCGCGGTCGCCGCGCTCATCACGGCGTTCCTCCAGAACGACTTCAGCATCCGTTACGTCGCCGAGCACAGCAACCTGGCGATGCCGCGCGCCTACACCTGGGTGGCCTTCTACGCCGGCAACGCGGGCTCGCTGCTGTTCGTAGCGTTCGCCCTTGCCGGAATGGCGTCAATCTCCATGGCGATGACGCCCCGGCGGCTCGGCGCGCTCCGCCCATACGCCAACGGCGTACTGATGCTCATCCTCATCTTCTTCCTCGCAGTTATGCTCTTCCTCGCCAACCCGTTCGAAGTCCTGCCTTCCCCGCCCGTCGATGGGCGGGGCATCAACCCTCTGCTTACGCACCCCGGGATGTTCATCCACCCGCCGCTCATCATGACGGGGCTTATCGCTATCGCCGTTCCGTTCTCGTTCGCCATCGCCGGGCTGCTCTCCGGACGCATCGACGACGACTGGGTGGACGCGGGACGCACGTGGGGCCTCGTTGCGTGGGCGCTGCTGGCCATCGGCCTCCTGCTCGGCGCATGGTGGGCGTACACCATCCTCGGCTGGGGCGGCTACTGGGCGTGGGACCCCGTGGAGAACGCGGCGTTCATGCCCTGGCTCGCGCTCACAGCGTTCATCCATTCGATTATGGTGCAGAAGCGCCGGGGAATGTTCCGTATGTGGAACATCGCCCTGGTGAACATCAGCTTCACGCTCGGCGCATTCGGCATCTTCATCAACCGCGGCGGCCCCGTTCCCTCAGTGCATTCATTCGGAGCCTCCACCCTCGGATGGGTGTTCCTCCTCTTCCTCGGCATCGTCGCCGTTGCATCGTTCGGGCTCTTCTTCTACCGCATGGCGGCGCTGCGCGGAGCGTCGTCCCTCGAGTCCGCCCTTTCCCGCGAGACTGCGTTCCTCGTCAACAATCTGCTCCTGTTAGGCGTGGCCTTTGTCACGCTCTGGGGCGTCGTCTTCCCGCTCATCTCCGAGCTTGCCATCGGGCGCACCATCACCGTGGGCGAACCCTACTTCAATCAAGTGAACGGCCCGCTGCTGCTTGCGCTCATTTTCCTTATGGGCGTCGGACCCCTCCTGCCCTGGCGCTCCGCAACGTGGGCGACCGTGCGCCGCTCCCTCGCCGTTCCGCTGGCTCTCGCGCTCGCAATCACAGCCGCGGCGGCCCTCATCTTCCGCATCGCCCACCCAGTCGTTCTCATCGGAGTCGGAGTCAGTTCTCTCGTCGGCGTGTCGACGCTGCAAGAGTGGGTGCGAGGCTCCATCGCGCGGCGACGTTCGACAGGCGCGTCCTACCCCGTCGCGTTCCTGCAGCTGATGGCGTCGAACCGCCCCCGCTATGGCGGCTACATTGTGCACCTCGCCATCGTTATGCTCGCTTTCGGCATCATCGGCTCGTCGTTCTACAACCTCGAGCGCGACGTGTTCCTCTCCGTTGGCGAGCGCGCCAGCATCGGCTCCTACGAGGTGGAGTTCACCGGCGTCCGCTCCCAAACATTCCCCGACCGCACCGAACGCATCGCCGACCTGCGCGTCGCCCGCAACGGCAAAGACCTGGGAACGATGGGGGCATGGCAAGGCGTCTACCCCTCGTTCTCTATGCTCTCCACACGCGCCGCTATCCGATCCCGACCCGCTGAAGACCTCTACGTGCTCTTCAGCGAAGTGCAGCCCAACGGAACGACCGCCGCCTTCCGGCTGCTCGTCAATCCAATGGTGTGGTGGATGTGGCTGGCGGGCCCGTTCGTCGTCCTCGGCACGGTCGTCGCCTTGTGGCCGGCTCGCCGGCGCGCCTTTGCCTACGCCTCCTCCCCGGCGGCGAGCGCAGCCGCTCCCGCTCCATGACCATCCTCGCCATAACGCTTCTCGCCGTTGCCGCGACTGCCGTGCTCGCGCATCCTTTCTGGGCTGCGCGGCACGGCGCGGGAACGCGGCGCGACCCCGCCGAAGAGCTCGCAGAAGGCATCCGACGCGCTCGCGAGCGCGTCTACGAGGAGATCCGCGCCCTTCAGCAAGAGCGCTTCCTCAACATCCTCTCCGCCGGTGAGCATGAGAAGCAGCTGCGCGCGGCGCGGCTCCGCGCCGCCGAGCTCGTTCGCCAGCAACAGCATATCGAGGACGCTGTCCGCGACATCGAGCGCAACGTCGACGAAGACCTCCAGGCGCTCCTGACGTCCGACCGCGAACAGTCCTCTTCCGCGGAGAGCGAGCCGTGAGGCGCCTCCTCCCGCTTGCAGTCATCGCGGCTGCGCTGCTGCTGCTGGCCTCCGCCGCCCACGCCCAGAGCGCCGAGGAGATCCGCATAGCCGGACGCGTCGTCCACGGCGTCGAGGGCGCGGACTTCGACCCCGCGCAGGCGCGCGTTACGCTCAACGTGCTCGAGGGAGTCGCCTCCTTCGCGCAGCGCAGCGCGACGCCCGGGCCGAACGGCGCGTTCGAGCTCGAGGCTCCATTCTCCCCCGCCCACACCTACTTCTTCACTGTCGAATACCAGGGCGCCGCCTACTCCGTAACCCGCGGAGCCGCCTCCCTTAGCGACCCGCTCGTGATCACCGTGTACGACTCCACGCACGACGCTTCGGCGATCGGCATCGACAGCTACACCGTTATCGTAGCCGGAGCCGACCCCGAGGAAGGGTTCGTCGAGATCCTCGAACGCGCCATCGTGCGCAACAACAGCAACCGAACGCTCATACCCGACTCGAACGCCGAGGGCCCGGCGATGATGAGCTTCCTGCGGTTCGCCCTCCCCCCGAACGCCTACAACCTCGATGTGCGCTCGAACCTTGTCGGCGGGCAAGTGCTCGAGGTCGACCGCGGCTTCGCCCTCACAACCCCCATCCTCCCCACAATCGGCGAGCCGCACCAGTTCGAGTTCGTCTACCGCCTCGACTACGGCGCTCCCAACATCGATGTCTCGCGCACGATGCGCTTCGGCGCCGATTCGTTCCGGTTCGTCGCCCCCGCCAACGTGGCGTCCCTCGCCTCTCCGCGCCTGGACGACCTCGGAGCCGCCAACCTCGACGGAAGGCTGCTCCGCCTCCTCGAAGGCCAGAACATCGAGCCCGCCGAGTTCATCGAGCTCGCCGTATCCGGCCTGCCGACGCAGTCCGGACTCGACCGCGCCCTCGCAGACGCGGGCGTGTGGTACGTCCGCTACGCCGTCCCTGGCGCAGTAGCCCTTGCAGCCAGCGCACTGCTGCTCATCGCAGCAACACGCCGGCGCCCGGTCTCCTCCAGCGTCGCCGCCGCGCGCGAGGAGCAGCTCCGACAAGCGCGACTGCTCGCCGATGCGTACGACAGCCGCGCGATCAACCACGAAACGCGCCAGCGCAGGGGTCGGGCGATCCGCGACGCCCTGATCAGCTTGGAGGTCGAGCGACGTCTGAGCGACGCCAGCGACACAGGACGCCAAGACTCCTGATTTCGCATCTCCTTTGCAAGCCTGTTCGTGCCCGCGTATCGTGTGGGGGTGGCAACAGCGCGCGCACAACGGGAGACAGCCTCGGAAAACGACGCGCTAGCTCCTGCTGTCCGCATCGAAGGCCTGTCGAAGCGCTTCGGCAAAACTCAGGCCGTATGCAATGTGAGCTTCGAAGTCCCTCGCGGTCAAATCTTCGCGCTTCTCGGTCCCAGCGGCGGCGGCAAGACCACGACGCTCCGGCTCATCGCCGGCTTCGAGACGCCCGACTCCGGCTCCATCGCAATCAACGGCCAGCCCGTCGCTGCTCCCGGCAAACACACGCCCCCCGAACGCCGACGTGTCGGCATGGTCTTCCAGGATTACGCCCTCTTCCCTCACCTCAATGTCCGCCAGAACGTCGCCTTCGGCGTGCTGAACGGCCCCCAACGCGGCCAGGCCGTCGACGACGTGCTCGACTGGGTGGGGCTGTCGAGCGTCGCCGATCGAATGCCCCACCAGCTCTCCGGCGGTCAGCAGCAGCGCGTCGCTCTCGCACGAGCGCTTGCGCCTAATCCGAGCGTCGTCCTCCTTGACGAGCCCTTCTCCAATCTGGACGCCGAACTGCGGCGCCGCGTTCGCAGCGAGGCGCACGATATCCTCCGCGAGGCGCACACCACCGTCATCTTTGTAACGCACGACCAGGGCGAGGCGATGACCCTCGCCGACACTATCGGCGTGATGCTCGACCATGCCCTTATTCAGTCCGCCGCTCCGCAAGATCTCTACTACTGCCCTGCTTCCCTCGCCGTTGCAAGGTTCCTCGGCGAGACTAACGCGCTCGACGGCCATTTCGCCAACGGCCGCGTCGAGTGCCCTCTCGGCGCTCTGCCGGTCGGCGGGAAGCTCCCGCCCAACGGACCCGTGAAAGTCTCGATCCGCCCCGAGAGCATCCGGCTCCGGCCTGAGTCTGGCCAATCGGTCGAAGCGACTATAACGGACATCGAATTCCGGGGCGTCTACCGGGTTATGACAGCCCGCTTGGATTCGGGCGAGACGGTCGAGATGGTTATGGGCCTGCACATCGACGCCGCAGTCGGCGAGCGCGTCCCTATCGGCGTTAACAGTTTCGTAGCCGCCTTTCCCGCCTAGCGCGACGGCTCAGCGCCGTCGATGATCGCGATCACCTCCGACAGGTGAGAGATCGTGAAGTTGCCGCTTATGCCCAAGCCGACGAACAAGCTCCCCGCCGCAGCCGCCGCTTGCCGATCGTACGTTGAATCCCCCACGACCAGGACTTCCCACGGAGACACGCCAAGCGCCTCGCACGCGCGGAACACCATATCCGGCGCCGGCTTCGGCCGCGCGACGTCGTCCTCGCCGACGAGCGCATGCGGAATCAGACCTTTCGCCTCCAGCGTCGCCCGCGATGTCGACGACTGGCTGTTCGTGATGACCGCTGAGAGCAGGCCGCGCTCGTCCAGCGCGTCGAGTGCCTCATGCGCCCCGGGACGCGTCTCCACCAAACTGGTGTAGTTCGCGTACCGCTCCGTGAAGTAGGTGCGCACCGCTTCGACGCTGGCGCCTGGATAGAACTGCTCAACGTCCTCCCGCACCGACTGCCCGAAGCAGGCCCGAACAGTCTCGCGGTCGAGAGGCGGGTAGCCGAACGCCTCCGCCGCGTCGTTCATCAACGCGAGGTTCGCCTCGAAGCTGTCGATGAGCACGCCGTCGAGATCGAAGAGCGCCGCCCGCAGTTCCATAGGGCGCAGCATACCAAGTTCGATGATGCAAACCTCTCCGCGGCGCGGTAGGCTATGGAGCGTCGCACAGAGGAGGTGACGCGAATGGCGTTGTACGAGTACCGTTGTTCCGAGTGCGTGAACGAGTTCGAAGAGCGTCGGCCTATGAGCGAGGCCGGGGCGCCCGCCAAGTGCCCGCAGTGCAACGCGGACGCGCTGCGATTGCCGTCGGTGTTCGCATCGAAAGACGGCTACAACTTGCGCCTTCCCAAGGGCGAAGCGTTCCGCGGCGGCGCCCCGCGGTCGGGCGCGAGCAACTAGAGCGCTCAGGAGGATCGGAGCATGGTGAGCAAGGCGGAAATCACCGTTGTCGAGGTCGAAATCAAGCAGTTGCGGCGGGAGCTTGAGGGGCTCCGCCGCGAGGTGAAGGCGCTTCGCGAGGAGATTGACGAGATGAAGGGACAGCAAGGCTAGGAACGCGCCGGCGGCGCCGCTCCCGCGATGACTCGTCCCCCTCGCGCCCGCGGCGCCGAAGCCGCGCTTTACGCGCAGACGACTGCCTACAGCCTGTCGCTCGGGGCGATTATCGTCCTCGTTCCGCTCTACATCCTCTCTCTCGGCTACAACCCTGGATGGCTTGGGGTAATCATCGCCGGGCAGGGGCTCTTTCAGGTTGGGCTTCGCCTGTTCGGCGGGGTCTTCTCCGACAGGCTGGGCGAGAGCTGGGTTATCCAGGCGAGCTTCGCTATGCTCGTCGCCGGTTCGGTCGCGCTGGCGCTCTCGCCGTCGATTGTGTGGCTTGTCCTCACGCAGGCGCTGTTCGGAGGCTCGCGCGCCATCTACTGGACATCCGCGCAGTCGTACGGCAGCCGGATCGACGAAACGCGCCCCGCGCAGCTCATGGGGCGGTTCTTCGGGTTCGGGGCCGCAGGAGGGCTTCTCGGCAACGCCGGCGGCGGCATCGTCGCGGTGGCGTGGGGCTACCAACCCGGATTCCTGCTCATCGCCGGCGTCTCCGTTGCGGCGATGGTCGTCGTCGCTCTCATGCCGCAGCTTCCCCGGCGCGAGGCGCGGAGCGTTCGGGAGATTCTTGCGCCCGTGCCTGGGGTCTTCCGCAAGCGCGTCACCGTCCTGCCGGCCATCATGGGATTCGCCACGTCGTTGCAGGTTTCCGTTCTCGCCTCGGTGGGGGCGGCGCTCTACCAGGGATTCGGGTTCAGCGACGACGAGTTCGGGTTGCTGATGGCGGTTCACGGCGTCGGGGCTGTCCCTGCGGGGTTCGCCTTCGCCGGCATCCTGCGCATCGTCGGCGAACGCCCGGCCTACGCGCTCACGCTGGGCGTTCACGGCTTCCTGCTCGTTGGCGTCGTTGCGTGGGGAGATGTCTACTGGGCGGCGGCGGCGCTGATGTTCGTTCTTGGGTTCTCCTTCAACGCAGGGCGGGCGTTCAACACGAGCCTGACAGCGATGGCGAGCGCGCCGGAGCAGCGGGGCGTTTTCATGGCGGTAGTCGGCGTTTACTGGGCGTCGGGCCAGATGCTTGGGCCGCTTGTGTTCGGTCCGCTTGCCGCGGCGACCTCAGTTCCGGCGTCGATTGCCGTCGCCGGCGCGGCGATGCTGATTACCGCGGCGCTCACTCCGCTGCTCTACGCCCTGTTCGGCGCCCACCGCGACGGCTAACGCGCGCTCGCCGGAGCGCGTAATGCGATGCGGAGGGAGCGGGACGCGATGCCGGCTTGCCGCCGCTACGGTGCACGGCGATTCCATAACGGGAGGCGCTGCGAGCGGAGCCCGACGGCTCATGCCCATTGGCGTACGGCAATTCCTCGGAGAGAAGGGAGAGGGGGAATGGGAATTCTGTTGCAGGCGTAACATTTCGTAACATTAAGTAACATTCCCTTTGGGCCGAGGCGCTTCCCGGGAGAAGTTCGGGGCGGGGGGCTGAGTTGCCGCCAGGGCGATTCCCCGAGCGGACAGCTTAGGGGCGGGAGCGCATACCACGCAACGGGCGGATGCCAGCTTGCTCTCGCGGGCGCCGCGGACGCGCGGCGAGGAGCGGCTTGCGCATGAGCAGTGTTCTGGAGGGTTCCGTTTGATTGTAGATGGCTGAGATTCCATCCCCGTCACCTTTGATAGCAATCATCCAATGGATAGACGGCAAGCTCCTACCCCAATCAGGAGCTAACAGCTGATAGGTGGTTCCTGATGGAATGATTAGCGAAAGGTATAATCCCTCTTAATAGCGGTCTTTGCCACTTGCGCCTGCACTGCGTTTACTGTATCCATTATATAGCATGCCGATATCTATCCCACTGATTTGACCCAGCAATATTCCTAACGAGAAGAAAGCAAAATTATCCCAGAAAATTATCGACATCAATACCGTCATTGGAAGCAATACAAGCAAAGCTAAAACCCCATATCTCCGTTGTTTCTTTTCCCATTGGCTCCTCTGATCTCTCCACAACTGCAATATCCCTAGCAGCTCTCTTAGATATGTTTTCTCTCTGTATGGATGATACCAATCTATATAGATAGTTCTCCATAGCCTAAAGCATATCTGTATGGCAATCACTGCCACTCCTGAAATTATCAGTAGGTTAGTGCAAACGAGCATTGCATTGATAGTGCGTTTGATACGTTGCGTAACTGCACACTCCGTGATGTGAGATTTCACGCCATCAAGCTACCATAAACAGACAGTATTTGTCAATACCTTCCAAGTTTTAGGTTCCGTTTGCAAACGGAATCTACTAGAGGGTGCGCTTTGCGCTATCCGAACCTGCCCTCGCGCTCGTACCAATCCCGCGTCCACGACGCGTTGATCATTCGTTCCTGTTTTATGCGCTCCCATCGCAGCTCAGCCAGGGTGAGTTTGTTGCCCTTCAAGCCATTGCATGGCGGACAGAGCAATACTCTGTTGCGTAATCCGTCATTTCCGCCTTTGGATTTAGGTTGCTTGTGGTCAACCTCAAGGTACTCGGAAAGTCCTTTCGGCGGGACATAGCCGCATCCCTGGCAGTAGCAGCCGTCGTCGACGCTTAGACGTTCACGTATTTCTCGCACGCTCATACGCTCGCTTTTTGGCTTAGGGCTCACTAGCACGAGCACTAGCTCCGGCGCCGCTTTCTCCCCGTCGTCAGTGCGCTTGGGCAGTTCAGATTTCACCGACACGGCTCTGTCCCATGAGCTGGCTACGCTAGGCAGCTGCGCATGCTTCTGTAGTTGCCTCAGCATGACATCTTCCGCCTCTTTGTTAATGTCGATAGCTATCCACTCGCGCCCAAGCCGCTCAGCCCCAACGCAGGTAGTAGCGCACCCCGCGAATGGGTCTAGCACGATGTCGCCTTCGTTGCTGGATGCTTTGATGATGCGCTCGTACAGCGCAATTGGCTTTTGGGTTGGGTAGCCGGTGTACTCGCCAGCGCTAGCGTTGTAGTTGGTGAATCCTCGCGGCTCCAATATCAAGTTTTGCGGCAGGTTGCCGGTATCCGCCGCTGCGTAGCGTTTCAAACCAGGCCAGAAGCCTCTTGAGGGATGGACGACCAAGCCGGCATTATCGAGGGCGTCCAATCGTTCATGAACGCCCGTCAACGATGTGTAGCCAGGAATGAATGTCCGCTCAATCCAGCGCGCGTAGTCAGATGATTTGGGAGGCGCCCAGCTTCTACCTCTAGCTGCGACATCATACCCTTTCCAAGGCTGTCCTGATTCTCCAGTAGACGCGCTCGGCGCGGTCAGGTCGGAGAACCTGACCGCGCCGAGCGCGTCTAGTTGTGGGTAAGCAGTTTTGATCTCATCTTCAGTCTTGGGTGTGGCAACTGCATCGCCATTCCACGTGAATTTTTCAGATTTTGAGTAGTAGAGGATAGTGTCGGTGATATTGCCGTAGCCCTTTGCGTTGTTGTGGGCAGTGGCTCTGCGCCACGCAATCTGGCTTCTCATATTCCTCGGGCCGAAGATGGCGTCCATCATCGCGCGGATGTAGGAGTTAGCAGTATGGTCGCAGTGCAAGTAGAGGCTGCCTGCCGGCTTGAGGATGCGGCGCATCTCCAGGACGCGGACGCCCAGCCAGCACAGGAACGCGCCCATATCCTCGCCTGCGGCGGCGTTGGCGGCCTGTATGACGCTGTAGAGGTTCGGATGATCCTCTCGGATGCTCTCCGTCCACTCGGACTGGACATCCCCCCACGTCCATACGTCCGTGTAGCTGACCTTCTTTCCCGTTTTGTCGGCGCCGGCTGTGACAATGCCCTCGAACGCCTTCACGCCCTTGTTGAACGGAGGGTCGGTGGCGATGAGGTCGATGCTGTCTGAATTGATGCCCCGGAGTATCGGTAAGTTATCCCCGATGAATAGCGTACGGCTCTCAATGTTCAGGTTTGTAGTAGAATTGTTAGCCCGCTCGCCCGCTCGCCCGCTCGCCCGCTCGCCCGCTCGCCCGCTCGCCCGCTCGCCCGCTCGCCCGCTCGCCCGCTCGCCCGCTCGCCATCCTGCGCCTCCTTGCCTTATGAGCGCTTGGAACCCTACCACATAGGGGCATTGCCGACCGGAATCCTTGCCTTGATGCGACGCTAGAGTCAATAGGCTTGTGTCGCGGGAGCGCGAACGGAGGGGACCCGCTGGCTCCCGCCTCCGGAGGAACGACGGCTCTTGTCGGTAGTCAGCCATCGTCCTGCTCCACGCCGCACCGCGCGTGCGCGCCTTGTTCGCTCTTGGGCGGCTCTGCTAGAATCGGGGCCTGCGCCGACATCTACCGGGAGCTGGGTGAAACCCGGCTGAGAGGCTCCGCAGCTACGGGGCGACCGGCAACCTGATCTGGGTAATGCCAGCGGAGGGAATCTGCAAAGACCGCTCCTCCGCCGAAAGCAGGGCGGTCTTTTTGTTACGCCGGGAGGGCGCGATATGGCCAACGATGCGCTGCGCGTGGGGGAGTTCACTTTCACGTCGCGGCTCTTCACCGGCACCGGACGCCATCGCAGCAACGACGAGCTCGCCGCATCGCTCGCAGCGTCCGGCGCGGAGGTCGTCACCGTCGCCATCCGGCGTCTCGATCTGGGGAACCCGAACGAGCCGACTGTCCTCGACGTCATCGACGCTGAGCACTACACGATTCTCCCCAACACCGCCGGCTGCAAGACGGTCGAGGAGGCTCTGATGACAGCCCGGCTCGCCCGATCTCTTGGGCTTCCCAACTGGATCAAGCTCGAGGTTATCCCCGACCCGAAGTATCTGCTGCCAGATCCCGTCGGGACGCTCGAGGCGGCCAAAGCTCTCGTCGCCGACGGCTTTACGACGCTTCCCTACATCCACGCCGATCCTGTGCTCGCGCTGCGCCTCGAAGACGTGGGCTGCGCGACCGTGATGCCGCTCGGCTCCGCCATCGGGTCCGGCCAGGGCATCCATACCGCCGAGGAGATCTCGATCATCATCGAGCAGTGCAGCATCCCCGTCGTCGTCGATGCCGGCCTTGCGGTTCCTTCGCAGGCGGCGCAGGCTATGGAGATGGGGGCAGACGCTGTGCTCGTCAACACTGCTATCGCCCGCGCCAAGAACCCCTCCCGGATGGCGGAGGCGTTCAAGCTTGGCGTCGAAGCAGGACGCCTCGCCTACCTTGCGGGCAGGATCGAAGCGCAACGCTACGCGCAGGCAAGCAGCCCTCTCGAGGGCGTCATTCAGTCCACGAGTTGAGCGCTGGCATGACTGGGCGTCCATCTCTCGCTCTCGCGCTCCCGATCGTGGCGCTGGTTACCGACCGGCGCCGCGCAGGCGGCCTGGAAGCGCTGGCGAAGGCTGTCGAGGCCGCAACGCAGAACGGGGTGAACCTCGTGCAGATGCGCGAGAAAGATCTGCCCGACGCGGCGCAGCTCGACCTTGCGAACCGGCTGCGCGAGGCGACGGCGGGGCGAGCTCTGCTCTTCATCAACGATAGCGTCAGCATCGCCGAAGCCTCCCGCGCCGACGGGGTTCAGCTTGGCGAGCAGTCCCGCAGCGTGGCGAGCGCGCGCGCGGCGGCGGCGCAGGCGATCCTCGTTGGGCACTCAGTGCACAGCGCGGCGGGAGCGCGCGCGGCGGAGGATGAGGGCGCCGATCTCATCATCGCCGGCGCTCTGTTCGAGTCGCCGACACATCCTGGGCAACTGCCCGCCGGCGTCGATCTTGTGCGGGAGGCCGCGGGCGCGAGCGCTGTCCCGATCGTCGGCATCGGGGGAATCGTTGCGGGCAACGCCGGAGAGGTTATCGCCGCAGGAGGCGCAGGGGTCGCCGTCGTCAGCAGCATTCTGGGCGCGCCGGACCCGGCGGAGGCCGCCGCGCGGCTCGCGGCTGCGGTCTCCGCGGCGTGGGAGGCGCGGAGCGCGCGTCCGCCGCTGCGCGTCATCGTCAACGGCGTCGAGCAGGAGATCGCAGCCGGCGCAACTGTCGCGTCGTACCTCGATGCGCTAGGTTTCGTCGGTCGCTACGTGGCTGTCGCCCGCAACGGCGAGGCGCTGGAGCGCGAAACGTTCGGCGATGTCGTCCTCCAGAGCGGCGACCGCATCGAAATCGTCCGCCCTGTGGGCGGAGGCTAACGGCGAAGCCCGCCGCCTACCGCTCCGCGCAGGAGACGGAGGGGGCGCGGCGAGGCTGCCTCATCCGATGCTGATCGTGGCGACGCCCGCCACAATCATCGCGATGGCCGCCGCCTTGACGCCGAGCGTGCGGCGGTCGATGCGCTCGTGGAGCACGTCGAAGCGCTTTGTGCTTAGCAGCGCTCCCAGAATCAGCACGAACATCGGGCGGGACGCCGACACGACGCTGACCGACGATACAGGGCCGAGGCTGAGCGCGATGACGAGCATCAGCGCGGCGATGGGAGCGAGGACGCCCTCTGCGAGAAGGAGGTTCGCCCATGCGCTCGCCGATCTCCGCACGCTCCGCAGCTCCCTTAGCGTCGAGGGGCGCGCCGAGAGCGCCAGCACGCCGACCGCCATCGCGGCGGAGCGTATCGCCTGTATGCCCCATACGTTCATCACGCGCGTCGCCTGCTCGCTCGCGATGAACGCCATTCCCACCGAGAAGCTGCCAGCGAGCAGGATGAAGAACGCCTTGCCGCGCGCAAGGCGAAACAGGCCCTCCTCCGGGCGCGCCGACACTAGCCCGGCGCCGAGAATCACCACGACCACGGCTCCCCACTGCAGCGCGGTGAGCGTCTCTCCCAGGAAGATGACGGCGGCGACCGATGCGAATATGGGGCCGACCTGCTGAATCGGCGCTGCTCGCGACGCCTCCTCCATGCTTAGTCCGTGGAAGAAGAGGAAGAGCCCCAGCGCCCACAGCAGGCCGCTTGCAATCGCCCAGGGCGCGCCCTCTCCGCCATCGAATCCCACGGTGGGCGCGACTGCGGAGAAGTAGACTACCGCAATAGCCGCCTGCAGCAGCCCGAATGCCGCGTTGAACGAACTCGCGCTCGGGAACAGGTGCGTCGCGAGCCGCTTGTCGAATACGGTGACCACTGCGAACAGCGACGTGCTGATCAGCGCCGCCGCAACCCATGTCATCGCGTTCTCCGGGACGGAGTGAGGTTAGGGTGGAATGAGGCCGGCAGCCCGCGCGCGGCAGGCCCGCGAGGCATCCTATCACCCGCTTTCCGCTTCCCGACTCGCAAGGCGCTGGCGGCGCGAAAAGTCGCCACGCGCGATTCCGCCGTCGACGCTGAGCGCGATTGCGGATGTCGCAGCCTATTCTGCGCATTCCGACAATGCCTTGCCGAACCGCGCAGGCGCTGACGCCGCGCAGTTCGCTCGCATCGCTCTCCGCGGGCAGACGCGCGCGCAGGGACGCAGCGAGCCGCCCGGGAGAGCGAGCACGAGCAGAGGTTAACGACATCGTAGCGAGCGCATGCGCGTTGGGGTTAGGCGTTGCTCCTGCCTGCTGCGCGTTTTCTGAAACGTCCGCTAATCTGATTGTAGTATTTCCGTAACGTAATAGCTTGATTTCGTAGTTCGGATGGCGTATTATGTACATGACAGCTAGAGAGCGCGGCGCCGCGAAGGACTGCTGGACTACGAGAGAAGGAAGCGCGAAATGCAGATAGTTACAGGACTCTACCGCGCGTTTGTCGAGGGAATGATGTACTGGCGCATCGCCGCCCGGTGCGAGAACGACCTCGCCGAGATGGCCAAGCGGATCAACGCCGCCATCGACAGGATGAACAGGACGTCGGGTCTGACGGCCGCGGAGCCGGTCGCCGTAGGCGGCGAGAGGACCGAGGCAGTCGAGGAAGTCGCAGGGAAGGCCGCGTAGGCCTCCCTGCCAAGGCAACGAACAACCGACAGCAAAGAGGAAGCGAACGCTCCCGGCCCTCGCACGGCGAGGAGCGCCCGCCTTCCCGGGAACAAACACTCAGTGAAGGATTCGGAACAATGGCAGCGATTCTCGTAAAGGCATGCGCATACTGCGGCGGCGACGTCAACCGCTGGGAAGAGATCGACGGCTTGGAATACCGGTGCATTCAGTGCGGGCGCCAGATGGATCCGGCGGCGGCGCTCACGCTCATCGACCAGCGCCGCACCGCCGCCTAGCGCCTGAGCCTAGTCTCGCATTCCGCGGCAGCCCCGCGGGCGCGTTCTCGCAGCCCGCAACGCCTGCGGCGTCTCTCTGCTGCGCTCGCTTGGCGGGGGTGTTTAGCGTTCGCGCGCTTGACAGCTCTCGCCGACGCTCCGTAGCATGGAGATAGTGTGCCGAGGTAGCTCAGGTGGTAGAGCACAGCACTGAAAATGCTGGTGTCCCCAGTTCAAGTCTGGGCCTCGGCGCCAGCCGGCAAGCTCGGTGCGCGGGCTCCGGCGAATGGGCGGAAGTGGCTCAGGGGTAGAGCATCTCCTTGCCAAGGAGAAGGTCGCGGGTTCAAATCCCGTCTTCCGCTCCACGCTCAACCAGGTTGGAAGCTGCCGCGATGCGGCAGCTTCCATTTCCCAGCCCCCGAGGGAACTCCCGCCCCGTTAAGCGCATTCGAGTACAATTGCCGCTACGCGAGTGCGCAAGTCTTGCGGCTCAGCGCGCCGCTTGCCGAAGTGGCGGAACGGTAGACGCGACGGTCTCAAAAACCGTTGGGGGCAAACCCCGTGCCGGTTCGAATCCGGCCTTCGGCACCACACACACTCTCGCTGCCCTGCTGCTCTCCCGCCAACACGGCGCGCGCCCGTGCGAGAGAGCCTGTTCCCGCTTGCGCGGGAACAGGCGGGCGGGGCCGACAGCTCCCTGCCGGCGCAAGGGCGAGACTCCTCTACACGGCGGCGGGGATTCCTATTTTGTAGAGGCGCGCACAGTTGTCCCAGAGGATCTTCCGCCTGTCCTCGTCTGGTATATCCAGGTCGAGGAAGGCGTTCACCGCCTCGGGATAGCGCGAGTCTCCGTGCGGGTAGTCGGTCGAGAACACGATCTGGTCGCTGCCCAAGCAGTCGAGCGTGTACTTGGCCGGGGTCTCATCTGGCTCGATAGACACCCAGCACTGCCGCTTAAACAGGTCGGTTGGCGATTCGGAGAGCTCCGGCATATAGGCGTCGAGCTCGCGCTCGTGAGCCTCTTCCACGCGCCACAAGAGCCACGGGAGCCACGCGCAGTTGGCCTCGAGGAACGCCGCGCGGAGGTTCGGGTGGCGCTCGAGCACGCCTCCGCCGATGAAGCTGCCGAGCCCCATCATCTGCTCGAACGGCTGCGAGTAGATGCGGCGAAGCATAAAGTTGTTGAAATGCTCGCCCGCCTGCTTCGACATCGACCCCGTCGCCTCGTGGAAGCCGATGGGGATATCGAGCTCCTCCAGCGCGCTCCATAGCGGCTCGAAGCACGGGTCGTGCCAGGGCTTGCCCACAACCACGTTCGAGCGCACGAACACGGCCTTGAATCCGAGCTCGCTCACTACCCGACGCGCCTCCCGCACTGCGTCGTTCACGTCGTACACCGAGATCATGCCGGCGCCGAACATCCTGTCCGGGTTGAGGGCGCAGAAGTCGTACATCCAGTCGTTGTACGCGCGCGCGATCGCGGCCGCGAATCCAGCGTCCAGGTCCGGCCGGGTGAGCACGCTGAGGCCTCTGCTTGGGAACATCACGGCGACGTCGATGCCCTCTACGTCCATCGCGTCGAGCTGCGCCTCGGAGACCCATCCCCGCTCGGAGTCGGACTTGTAGAGCTTCTGGTTGCGCTCGTAGTTGCGGCCGACAGGGTTGATGCCTCCGCGGAGCTGCCCGGGAAGGTCAGGCCACTCGATGCGGAGATCCCGAACATTCTCCGACGTAACGCCGATGGGCGCGCGGCTCCGGTACTTCTCATCGATGTACCGCGGCCACAAGTCCGGCGGCTCCATAATGTGCATATCGCTGTCGAAGACAAGGAAGCCGTTTCTCGACATCGCGTCGCCTCCCGAAAGGCCGCAGGCTCGGCCTGTGCTGCAAGCATCATACTCCGGAAGCGGCCTTCTCTCCCAACCTCTCTCTCGGTTCTCTATGGCGCGGGACTGACGAGGAGCGACTCGCGCCGGTACACTGCACGTCGTTCGCGGTTGGGACGGCTGCCGTATCCTTGTTCGTCCCGGGGCATGGAGAGCGGAATGGGGAGAATGCTTGGATGGAAGGCGGGGCCGTTCTTTGCGTGGCAAGCGGCGGCGCTGGTCGTTGTGTTCGCAGTCGCCGCGAGCGGCGCGTTCATGCTGGGCAGGTCTGGCGGCGACGGAACGAGCGTGAGGCTGGGAGAGGGCGAGCAGCTTGTGGCTGTCCGCGTCGGAAACCTCATCGACTCGGTGTCGACGAGCGGAACGGTGGCGTTCGCGAACCGCGAGACCGTTATGTTCGACATCGCGGGCGAGGTGGCGGAAGTTCTGGTGTCGGAGGGGGACGTGGTGAGGAAAGGGCAAGCGCTCGCCAGGATTGACGAGTCGACCGCTATAGATCTTGCGGCGGCGCTGGCCAAGGCCGAAGCGAATCTGCGCGATGCGAGAGAGGAGGCGAACGCGGCGGCGAATCGTCCCGGGGCAATCGCGGTGGCCGAGGCGGAAGCGGCGCTCGCGCGGGCGGAGCTGGCCGAGGCCGAGGAGGCGCTTGCGGAAGCGATGGCGGGCCCCGACGCGCTGGAGACGGAGCTGCTCCAGGCGGAGGCCGCGGCGAGGGAGCAGGAGCTATCGACTGCGAAGGCGAATCTGGGCAGGGCAACCCTTACGTCTCCGATCGGGGGCGTTGTAAAGAAGATGGGGATGAAGGAGGGGGGCAGGGCCGAAGAGGCTTCCGCGCTGATCGAGATTGTGGATCCGTCAGTTGCCGGCGCAACCATAGCGTTCGATGTGTCGGGCGAGGTGGGGGCTGTTTTCGTGAGGAAGGGCGATATCGTTACTGCGGGGCAGACGCTCGCAGTTATCGACGATGCAACGCAAGCAGCGTTGGAGAAGGCCGCAGCGGACGCCGAAGTGAGGGCTCGCGACGCGGTGGAGGCGCTGGCGCTGGCGTCGGGGCCCAGCCCGGTGCGGACCGCCAAGGCGGAGGAGCGGATTGCGCAAGCCCGCCTGGCGTTGCGCAAGGCCCAGGAGGCTCTGGACGACCTGATGGAGGCGACGCCCGCCGAGACGGCCGAACTCGAGGTGGCCGTCGCGGATGCGACGGAGTCCCTGGTGAACGCCGGCGCCGAGCTGGCGGCAGTCAACAGGGATTCGGCGCAGGAGGTGGCGAAGGCTACGGACGCGGCGTCGGACGCCGAGGCCGCGTACGCGGCTATCTTCCGCCGCTGGCTGGGAATCACGATCACGGCGGCAGAGATGGATACTGCGCCGGAGACGCTGCTAGCCGCTTGGGAAGTTGATCTCGACGCACTCTTCACCGACCAATCCGCCCTCGCCGACGCCAGAGTCATCGACCCTCCAGACGACGACCCGGAGACGGCGTGGAGCGAGGCTACGATCTACTCGTGGCTTCGCCTCTACCCCGGAGCAATCGTCGGGACCTGCGATGGCGAGGCTCCTTTCCAGAAGCTCTGCGCCGAGAAGGAGATGGACGACGCCTGGACAGCGCTCGGCGAGGCGCGCAGCGCCCTCACAAGCGCCGAGGTTGCGGCGTCGCGGAAGTCTCTCGCCGCCGAATCCGCCGTGGACAAGGCCGAGGACGAGCTGACTGCGGCGAAGAAGGCGCTGGCGGATCTGCTTGCCCCAGACCCGCTGGATGTCGCGGCAGCCGCGGCGGATGTGGCTCTCGCGCAAGCCGAGCTGGCAAGCGCGGAAACGGCGCTCGCCAACGTGATGGACGGCGGCGATACGCTGGAGATTAACCGGCTCAGAACGGAGCTGGTGGTCGCCGAGCAAGCGCTCGAGGATGCGAACGCCCGGCTCGCGAGGGCGACGCTCACCGCCCCTGTCGCGGGCGTCGTAGCGACAGTCGCTCTGTCGCCGGGCGATCAGGCTGACGAAGAATCGGCGCTGATTGAGATTGCGGATCCGGCAGCCGCCAGCGCAAGGCGGGAAACGGTCGTCTTCGGCTTCGCAGGAGAGATTGCCGAGGTGTTCGTCAGCTGGGGCGACGTTGTGAGCGAAGGCCAGACGCTCGCCAGAATCGACTACGCAACGCGGACGGAGCTGGAGATGGCCGCGGCCAGCGCTGAAGTCAAGCTGCGCGACGCCCGGCGCTCTCTCCAGTCGAAAACCGAGCCGGACTCCATGGCGGTGAACAAGGCGGCGGTGAACGTAAACGCCGCCCGAACGAAAGCGGCCAACGCCGAGGCGGCGCTGGCGGAGGCCCGGACGAGCGCCGACTCTGTGGACAACGCGCTGGTGAAGACTGAGCTGGCGGTCGCCGAGCGAGCGCTGGCGAACGCGAAGAGCTCTCTCGCAGGCGCCACGCTGACATCGCCGATCGACGGCGTGGTGGAGAGCGTGTCGATGACAGTGGGGGAGCAGACTAACCGAACGGGGACTCCCCCGGCGGTCGATGTCGTCGACTTGTCAGTGGCCGAGATCAATGGATCGATGGACGAGGTGGACGCGCTGGCAGTGTCGGTAGGGGCGTCCGCGAGGGTGTCTCTGACTGCATTGGGGGAGCGAACGCTGGAGGGGGAGGTCGTCGAAATCGGGTCAGCCAACTCCGGGCAGACCGGCAGCGTGACTTTCCCGATAACCATCCGGCTTTCGGTTCCGGCGGGGGTGACGCTTCGGGAGGGGCTGAGCGCCACGGCGGAGATAGTCTTCGCCGAGCACAGGAATGTGCTGCTGACGCCAACCGCGTCCGTAACCGGGAGCATCCTGTCGCCGACGGCGCGAGTCGTGGTCGACGGCGTTGTCGAGGAGCGCGCGGTGAAGCTCGGGCCCAGCGACGATTTCTGGGTTGTGGCGCTGGAGGGGCTGGAGGAAGGCGATATGGTCGTGATGCCGGAGCCCGCCTCCGGCGGACAGTTCGGCGCGCCTGAGATTATCTTCGAGGAACGTCAAAACCAACGACCTCCTCCTCGCCAACGTTAGCGCTGAGGCGGAGCGCGCGACAGCGGGCTATGGCACTCATCGACATACGCGACTTGAGGAAGACGTACCGCATCGGCGCGAGGGACGTGCCTGCGCTCAACGGCGTGAGCCTCAGCATCGAGCGGGGAGAGATGGTCGCGATTATGGGGCCGTCCGGCTCCGGCAAATCGACGCTTATGAACATCATCGGCTGCCTCGATGTTCCCACGTCCGGCAGCTACCGGCTGGAGGGCGAAGAGGTGAGCGGCTGGGGAGATTCGCGGCTCGCCGCGACGCGGAACAGCAAGATCGGGTTCGTTTTCCAAACCTACAACTTGCTGCCGCGGCTCACTGCTCTGCGCAACGTGGAGCTTGCGCTGCTGTACGGGGATCGCCGGAACGCGCAATTGCGGTCGCGGCAAGCGTTGGAGGCCGTTGGACTTGGGAGCCGCGCCAGTCACCGTCCGCTGCAGCTTTCCGGCGGCGAGCAGCAGCGGGTCGCGATTGCGCGGGCGTTGGTGAAGAACCCGTCGATCCTGCTCGCCGACGAGCCGACAGGGGCGTTGGATTCCCGCTCCAGCAGCGAGATTCTGGCGATTCTGCAACGGCTGAACCGGGAGGACGGGCTGACAGTCTTGCTGGTTACGCACGAAGATGATGTGGCGCAGCACACGCAGCGCATCATCTTCCTTCGCGATGGGGTAGTGGTAAGCGACAGGCAGGTCGGCGCGCAGAGAGAGGCGCGGCCAGCGGCGGAGGGCGCGGCATGACGCCCCTCGCGCTCATCAGAACGGCGTGGGCGTCGATCGGCGCGAATCCGCTGCGGACAGTCCTGACACTGCTGGGAATCATCATCGGGGTGGCGGCGGTGATATCGCTGATGTCCATAGGGCGCGGCGTTCAGGCGACCATTCGAAGCGACATTGAGGCGCTCGGAACCAACCTGCTGTACGTGCATTCGGCAGGGGGCAGCCTGACTCTGGACGACGCGCTGGCGCTGAACGACCCTGTATTCGCGCCATCCATCGTAGGCGTTGCCCCGGAGCTGTCCACCGGCGGCAGCCTGGCGTACAGGGGATCCGAGGCGTTCACGCGCGTGGAGGGGGTTACGTCGGAGTTCGCGAGCGTCCGGAATTTCAAGGTGAAGTACGGGGAGTTCATCTCGCCAGCCCACGTGCTGAACCGAAGCAACGTCGCGACGCTGGGCGCGCGGACGGCGGAGGATCTGTTCGGCAATCGCGATCCCGTGGGGGTGGATGTTCTGATCTCGGGCATACGGTTCAAGGTCATCGGCGTATTGGAGAGCAAAGGGGCGAACGCCTTCGGGAACGAAGACCAGCGCGTGCTGGTTCCGCTGACGACGGCGTTCTACCGTCTCTCCGGCTCGCGGACGCTGGAGGGAGAGATCATTGTTTCGACCATCAACGTGCAGGCCGCGCCGGGGCGCGTCGCCGAGGCGCAGCAGGAAGCGACGCAGCTGCTGCGCCTGCGCCGCAAGATAACGGACGCGGACGATTTCACCGTCGAGAACCTGGAGTCGCTCATTCAAGCGCTGAACGAGGCGACAGGCGCGTTGACGGCGTTCCTGGGGGCGGTCGCAGGCATCTCCCTGCTGGTGGGGGGCATCGGCGTCATGAACATCATGCTCGTGTCGGTTACGGAAAGGACGCGGGAGATCGGCATCCGAAAAGCGCTGGGGGCGAAGCGGCGCGACATACTGGCGCAGTTCGTGGTCGAGGCGACAGCGCTGAGCCTGGCTGGAGGAGCGCTGGGGGTCGTTCTGGGCGTGGGAGGCTCCCGGCTGCTGGGCCAGGTAAGCCTGGCCGGAGAGGAGCTTCCGACTGTGTTCAGCGGCGACATCGCGGCGCTGGCGCTGGCGATATCAGGGGCGATAGGGCTCTTCTTCGGCATCTACCCTGCGGCCCGGGCGGCGCGGCTGCACCCGATAGAGGCATTGCGCCGCGAGTAAGCGCGAGACGTTTCGGGGCAGACGCAGGAGGTCTTACGCATGGCTGCGAAGGGGTTCATTCTAACGATGCTGGCGGTCGCAGCGGCGGGAGTCATCGCGGGATTAGGGGCGTCCGCCCTGTTTCCGGCGTCTGCCGGCGAGGCTCCGCCAGCTGCAACTCCGCCGGCCTCGACCCCGCCCGCCGGGAACGGACCGGGAGCGGGAGGCGGCGCTCCGCCGGGCGGCAGAGCGCTAACCGAGGAGGACTTGCCGCCTGAGTTGCGAGAAGCGATGGCGCAGGATCCGCAACTCGCCGCCGAGGTGCGCGCGGCGATCGAGTCGGGGGAGCTCGTGCTGCCGGGAGCGCCTCCGGCAGCGCCGGGCGCGGGAGCCGGGGGAACAGGCAGACGGCGCGGCGAGCCTCTGACCGGCGCGGTGGCGTCGTTCGAAGATGGAACGCTCCGGCTCGACACGCCAGACGGCGAGACCAGCATCGCTGTCGCGCCCGACGCGCCGGTGAGCCTGACGACGACGGCAGCGGAAGCGGGGAACGCGCTTGCGGCGGGGTCGGAAGTTGTCGTAGTCGCGCGTCCGAACGAATCCGGGGCGCTGGAGGCCGAGAGCATCCTGGCCGGCGCGGTTGGACCGAGCGCGAACGCGCAGCAGGGCTTCGGCGGGAGTGCGACTGTCGTTGCTGGTTCGGTGGCGTCGTTCGCCGGCGGAACGCTTACCGTGGCGACAGCAGACGGCGATGTGGCTGTGATCGTGGCGGACGAGACGCCAACTCAAGTGGCGGCGACTGCGGAGACGACAGCCGAATTGACGGCTGGGGCGACGATCACGGCGTTCGTGCAGCGCGGAGCGGACGGGAGACTCGAGGCGGTGAGCATCATCGTCGGGGGGTAGCGGCGGCTTCAGGTCGTCGGGAGGCGCACAGGCGCAGGACGCCAGCCCCGGAGGCCGCGAGAGAGAGCGGGGCGCAAGCGGCAGGCGAGGCGGAGAGCCCCCCAGGCGGCTACATCGGGAAGGCGCAGCCGCGCGGGGGAGTGTCGGGACGGAGCGAGTTGAAGAGCAGAAAGCGCAGCTCGCCATCCGGAGTGCGCTCGCCGTACTCGACCTCCACCGCCAGCGACGGGACGCACCAGTAGGAGAACCGGTCGATATGCGGGGCCTCTACGAACGGGCAGTCTCGCGTGTGGAGGCGCGAGATCCGCTCGTACACGGCGCCGGAGCCTCCGCGAGAGAACCCGCCGGCCACGCTGCCGACATACCGCAGCTTGTCGCCGTCGTAGGCGCCCAGCAGCAACGAGGCGAACGGCTGCTCGCTGCCGCCGAACGTGTATCCGCCAACGACGAGGTTCGCTGTGCGCACGTGCTGCACCGAGCGCCAGTGCTGTGTGCGTTTGCCGGGCTCGTAGAGGCTGTGCTTGTTCTTGGCGACGATGCCGTGCAGCCCAAGCTCCATAGCCGCATCGAACATAGCGACCCCCTCGCCGTCTTCGAAGTGGCAGAGGTGAACCGTCGCATTAGGCTGAACCGTCTCATGCAAGATCGCCTTGCGCTCGTAGAGCGGCAGCCCCATAAGCGAGCGTCCATTGAGGTAGAGGATGTCGAACACTTCGTAGTTCACTTGCGCGAGCGGGAGCATTGGCGAGCCGGCCAGCCAGCGCTCGACGACTGCGTGGCGCTCGGGGACGCCGTCGTCGTTGAGCATGACGAGCTCGCCGTCGAGCACGACTTCGGCGCCGCAGGCGGCCTCGAGAGCCGCAGTGGCCACATCGTAGAACGACTGCGTGAGATCGGCGACGCCGCGCGTGTGCATCGACACGCCCGCCCTGTCGACGACGGAGATGGCGCGTATGCCCTCCCACTTAATCTCGTAGATGCGGTCGGGAGAGTCGGCGGGCTCCGCGGAGGGCGTGGGCAGCATCGGCTCGATGCGGCTGAGCGCGGCGGGCGCGCGAACGACGGCGGCGGAGCTGGTCGTCACGCTACGAGGCTTCCCTTGCGCGCGTGTCGCTGGATTCCGAAGCGCCGGATGCGGCGCGGGATGCGTCGATCGACGCTCTGAGCGCTTCCATCAGGTCGAGCACGTTGCTAGGAGGAGCGTCGGGGGCGGCGGGGATGGCGGAGCCAAGCCCCAGCTTCGCCTCTATGACTTGCTGGAGGGCGGAGCGGTACTCGTCTTCGTAGGCGTCGGGTTCGAACTCGCCGCTGAACTGATCGATGAGCATCACCGCCATCTGCAGCTCGGCTTCGCTCAGATCCGCCCCGACGGGGATGTTGAGCTCGACCGAGCTGCGGATCTCGTCGGGGTAGTACAGCGTCTCCATCATCAGCCCCTCCTGGTACGGACGCACGAGGCAGAGATGCTCCTTGTTCCGCAGCGCCACCTTGGCGATGGCTACCCGGTTGGTCGATTCCAGCGCCTGCTTCAGCAAGCAGAACGGCTTCACGCCGACGCTCTCGGGTTCGATGTAGTAGCTCTTCTCGTAGTGCACAGGGTCGATGCTCCTGATGTCGACGAACCGCACAATCTCGATCGTGTGGGTCGACTTCAGGGGGAGATTCGCGAAGTCTTCCTCCTCCATCACGAGATACTCGCCCTTGGTGAACTCGTATCCGCGAACGATGTCGGCGTACTCCACCTCGCAGTCGTGGTGCGGGCACCAGCGCTTCTGCCTCAACCGCGTGTGGCAGGAGTTGTGCAGCTGCGCGAACCCGATGTCCTTGCTCTCCGTGGCGACGTACAGCTTCATCGGAATAGCGACCATTCCGAAGCTGATTGCGCCCTTCCAGATTGCTCGCGCCATTCGCCGCCTCAGCCCCCTTCTCCCTCTTCTGCTCTTCTGCGCTCGCCCCTTCCGCGCTCGCCGCCGGAAAAGTCTAGGATGGGCCAGAGGAGACGGTCAACGGAACTCCGGCGCCAGATTCGGGCTCTGTTGAGAAGCAGAATCCTCACGCCCGGAGGAGATCCCCGCAGACGGAGCAGTACATCAGCACGACGATGAACCCATCTCCGGCGCTTCCTGAGCCGCCGCAGCCGCTCTCCTGCGCTCGTTGCGTCCGGTCGGCGCGGCGCGGCCTGCGCCTCCCGCGCGCTCAGGGAGCCACTGGGTCAGTCGCGCGGCTTCGTCAGTCTGGGTAAGCGCCTCCCGCGCGCTCAGGGAGCCACTGCCCCCTAGCCCCGGAGGGCCGCTTCGAGGTAGGACGCGTCGAGATACGCCCCAACCTCCGCGCCGTGGGGAGGCGCGAGGCCGAACCGCAAGCGGATGTCGAGCGGTACGGCAAGCGCGAGTGGGTCGAGTTCCAGCGACGCCGGAAGCCGCGACAACGCAACCTCCGCCCTGCCCGGATCCGTGCTCATCGCCGACGCCGACAGCTCAGCAGCGAGCTTCCGACGGTCAGGATCGCGCGCCCATCGCGTCGCCGCGCCGAGCGCGCGGAGAAACGCCTCCACCGTCGCGCGGTTCTCCTCCGCCCACGGCTTGCTCACGGCGTACACGCCCCCGGGATAGTCGGGAACGACCTCGTCGTGGCGGGCGAACAGGCGCATGCCCGCCTCTTCGGCGCGAGCGTTCCACGGAGGGTTGAAAATGCCCGCGTACGTCTCGCCCTTCTCCATCGACTCGAACCGGTAGCCGGTCGCCCCCGCCGGCGTGAACGTGTAGTCGCGGTCGAGCTCCAGCCCGTGCTCTTGCAGGATGCGCCGCAGCACGAGCCCGTAGGCGGTGTCGACCGCGTCGACGGCCAGCGCCTTTCCCCGAAGATCGTCCCACGTCTGAATCTCGGGGCGCACGTGCACGGGCAGGTTCACGCCCTCGCTCGCCTTGGCGACAGCCACGACCTCCGGCCCCTCCCGCTCCGACCACGCCAGCACGTTGTCGAACGCCGTCGACGCGATCTGCCAGCGGTCGTTGATGAGACCGCGCATCTGCTCAGTCGAGCTTGGCGTGCGCGTCTCCTCGACCTCAAGACCCTCGCTTTCGAATATGCCGCCTGCCCTGGCAAGCGCCACTACGGCGCTCTCGCCGAACGTGATCAGGCCGACCTTGCGCAACTCAGGCATCGGGCTCCTCCGCGCGGAGATGGCGGGCGGTATCTTACGCTATGCCCATTCAGCCCGCTCTCCGGCACGATCTTGCGCGCTGTCGTCTCCCTTGCTATGCGGCCTGCGGTAAGATGCCGCCATGCCCAAGCTCTCCCCGCGCGACCTGACCAACGCCCTCCCCGACCTCCGCTCGCCGAGGCGGCTGGCGGGGCTCGAGGGGGAGGTCGTCGTCTACCGCGACGCGCTTGGCGTTCCGCACGCGCAGGCGGGAACGACGCGCGACGCCTTCTTCGCACAGGGGTTCTTCTGCGCGCAAGACCGCCTGTGGCAGATGGATTGGGATCGCCATCGCGCCTACGGCAGGAGCGCCGAGTGGCTCGGAGCGCCCGCCGTCGAGCAGGACGCCTTTCTCCGGCGTACAGGACTCGAGGCGTCGAGTCTGGCCGACTACGCCGCCATCGACGCTCCCGCCCGGGCAATGCTCGACGCGTACGCCGCCGGCGTCAACGCGTTCATCGAGAACGGCGGCCCGCTCCCCGTCGAGTACGTCCTGCTCGACGAACAGCCAGAGCCGTGGCGCGCCTGGGACGGCCTCGCCGTGTTCAAGGCGCGTCATCTGTTTATGGGGACGTTTGAGTCCAAGCTTTGGCGCGGACGCCTCATCGAGCGCATCGGGCCCGACGCCGCCGCCGCGCTCTTCCCCATCCATCTCCACGGCGACCTTATGATCATTCCCCCCGGCGCCGAGTTCGAGGGCGAGCCGCCCACCGCCGCCGAGCTGATGCGCGCCGCCTCCGCCGCGCCGCTCAGCGCCGCGCTCAACAGCGAGCCGCCGGACTCCGGCAGCAACAGCTGGGCCGTAGCGGCTGGGCGCGCTCGCACAGGCGGCCCGCTCCTTGCCGGCGACTCCCACCGTCAGCCCGACACCCCCAACGTCTACTACCAGAACCATATCGCCTGCCCTGAGTTCGACGTGGTCGGCCTCTCGTTCGCGGGGTTGCCGGGGTTCCACCACTTCGGACACAACGCATTCGTCGCCTGGTGCGTTACGCACACCGCAGCGGACTACCAGGACTTGTACGTCGAGCGTTTCGAGCCCGGCAACCCGCGCCGCTACGAGTTCCAGGGCGGCTGGCGCAACGCCGCTCTCCGCGAGGAGACGCTGCGCGTGCGCGGCGACGACGACATCCCCATCGCCGTCGTCGAGACGCATCACGGGCCAGTCGTATTCGGCGATCCGGCGTCGGGGCATGCGGTGTCGATGCGCTACACGGCGACCGCCGAGCCGGGACGCTGGCCTGAGTGCGTCCTGCGTATGCTAACCGCCCGCGACTGCGACGAGTTCGAGTCCGCGCAAGAGCAGTGGGTCGATCCGTGCAACAACCTGCTTAGCGCCGACGTCCGTGGCAATATCAGCTACCTTATGCGCGGCAAGCTGCCCATCCGGTCGAGAGTGAACGCGTGGGCGCCCGCGCCAGGCTGGACGGGCGAGCGCGAGTGGAGCGGAGCGGCGCCGTTCGAATCGCATCCGCGCCTGCGCAATCCCGAGCAAGGCTACATCGTAACCGCGAACAATCGCGTCGCCGGCGCCCCGCCTCACTTCATCGGCGTCGACTTCGCCCCCGACCTGCGCGCCCGCGCCCTCAACGCTCGCCTCCGCAACCTCGCCAGCGCCGGCGTCGACGATGACGATATGGAGTCGCTCCACGCCACGCGCGCCTCGCCGCTCGCCCGTCAGGCGACGCCGCTGCTGCTCGCAACCCCAGCCGGCGACGCTGTCGAAGCCGAGGCGCTGCGCATCCTCGACGGCTGGAATTACGCTATGGAGCGCGACGCCCCCGCCCCCACCGTGTACTCGTTCGCGATGACTGAGCTCCTGCGGACGGTGTGCGAACGCCTCATCGGCCCGGAGCTCGCCGCCGAGGCGCTGACCGGAACCGGACGCGGCGCCGGCGCTATGACTCGCTCGCTCCGCCGCCGCATAGGACTCGCCATCGAGGCGAACGACACGTCGCTCATCGCCGGCGACTCGTGGGAGCGTGTGGGCGCCGACGCGTTCCGCAAGGGCGTGCGCCGTCTGCGCGGCCTGCTCGGCGACGACCCCTCCGGATGGGAGTGGGGAGTGCTCCACCGCTCGCGCCACGCCCACCCGCTCTCGGCGGCGTTCCCCGACGACGCCCCCCTGCTCGATCCGCCGTCGATGCCTCTCAGCGGCGACGGCGAAACGCCGCTACAGGGCGCCTACATCGCCGACGATCCGTTCACAGCGATCTCCGTATCGGTTGCGCGCTACGTCTACGACCTGCGCGACTGGCGCAACTCGCGCTGGATCGTCCCGCTTGGCGCTTCCGGCTGCCCCGGAAGCCCGCACTACGCCGACCAGCTAGCGCCTTGGGCGGCAGTCCAGACGCGCCCGATGCTCTACGACTGGGCCGACATCCGCGCCGACGCCGAAAGCGTCCAGCGCCTCAGCCCGGGATAGCGGCGCGACTGCCTGGGCCGCTCTGCGGCCAGCGGCTCCCCATCGACGAACAGCGCTAGTCGCGCCACCGTTTTCGGCATGGAATGGAATTGCAAAGAGAGAGCCGGGGCGCCCCGGCTCTCTCAACTTGGGATGACGCCCTGGACGTGCTTGACCCGCATTCAAAGGCGGGGGGACGCCAGGGAGCATTACAAGGACATTCAGCTGTCGCCGGGCATCCGTTGTCAACTACCCATGCATCTCCCCTCAACGATGCGCCTTGCTTGGTAAACTCCACGCATGACGACCCTCGACGACATCCAGCGATTCCTCGATAACCCCCTGCCCGCCGAGGCGCGCGAACGCGCGCTGCTCTCCGGCTCGATGGGCGAGTCTCCCTCGAAATACTCCCGCAGCCCCGCGATGTGGAACGCGGCGTTCCGCGACATCGGCCTCGACGCCGTCCATGCGCCGTTCGATGTGCGCCCCGAGAATCTGGCGGGGTTCGTGGGCGCCGCGCGCGACCTCCCCGGCTTTATGGGCTCGAACGTAACCGTTCCGCACAAGCTCGCCATAATGCCCCTGCTCGACGACATCGACCCCCTCGCGCAAGAGATCGGCGCCGTCAACACGTTCGCCCTCGGCGCCGACGGCAGGCTCTCCGGCTACAACACCGACGCCGACGGCCTGATCGCAAGCATCACGCGCCCGCTGCCCGGACAGCCCGCGCCGTTCCTCCCGACGCTGGCGGGCTGCGACGCGCTGCTGCTCGGCGCCGGAGGCGCAGGCCGCGCCGCGGCGTTCGCGCTCGCCCGCAGCCTCGAGGGCGGCTCGCTGCTCATCACGAACCGCTCGCTCGACCGCGCGCAGGAGCTCGCCGCGCAAGCCGCAGCAGCCCTCGGCGCGCGGGTCGCCGCCGTCAGCCAGCGCGACGCGCTCGCCGCGGCCGCGAGCGTCGACGTCATCGTCAACGCGTCGACTGTCGGGCAGTCAGGCGTCCGGCGTCTCGCGGGCGGACAGGCGACGTCGCTCGAGGCGTTCTCCTCGCTCGCGCCCGCCAACCCGGCGACGCTGCCGGAGACCGACGACCTGCAGGGATTCTGGCGCGAGTGGTTCGCAGCCTCCGCCGACGCCATCGCCGAGAACAACGCGCGCTCAGCAGCGGCCATCGCCGCCTGCAAACCGACAGCGGCGTTCGTCGACGCCGTGTACTCGCCCGCCGAAACCGTCCTGCTGCGTCAGGCCCGGCTCTCGGGACGCAAGACGCTGAACGGCAAGGGAATGCTCGTGATGCAGGCGGCGTTCTCGTTCGTCAACCGTATGACGCGCCGCCACTTGCAGGACGCCGGCCACGACCCCGACGCGCTCTACAACAGGGTCGTCGCGGTTATGGACGCAGCGTTCTAGCGACCCCCAACAGAACGCGAGGCGCACAGGGCGACGGCGGCGGGCGACTAGCGCTCTGCGCCGACCGGCTGGCGAACGGCGTAAGATAGCGCCTGAATTGCTCGCCACATCTGCTCATCACATCCGACGGAGGCGCCGGCATGGTCGAGACTCCACAGCAAACGAAAACGCGCAGAATCGACGGGGACAGCCACTTCTTCCCACAGCCCGACTTCACCGGAGTGGCCAGCGCCCTTGGACTATCGGACGCCGCTATCGAGATGCTCATCCGCGACGCGAGCGTCTTCTCCGATCGCGAGGCGCGGCGCGGCGGGTTCCGCGCATCCGCGGCCGGACGCCAGACCGGAGCGGTCAACCCGACCGCCGCCGCGAGCGCTCCCGGACGCGGACCCGTCGGCCACGGCGTCGCCGACCAGCGCGTGCGCCTGCTGCCGGACACCGGGTTCGAGATGCAAGTCCTCATCCCCGACGGCATCTACGCCAACCCGTTCGGCTCTCCGATCGAGCGCGATTGGGATCCCGGCCTCCGACTCGCGCTCTCGATGGCGTACAACAACGCCACTGCAAGCGCGCAGCGCGAATACCCCGACCAGCTCATCGGCACGGCAGTCGCGCCGTTCGGCACGGAGCCGGTCGACGCGTGCGCCGCCGAGGCGCGACGGGCCGTCCGCGAGCTTGGCCTGCAAGCGATCACCATCAACAGCAACTGGCGCGGCAGCAACTGGGACACGGTGCAGCTCTACCCGTTCTGGGAGGCGATCGCCGACCTCAACGTTCCGCTGTACGTGCACGGCAACCCCTTCCAGTGCCAGATCAACGACCACATCCCCACTAACTACACGCTGGGGTGGGAGCGGATGCGGCGGCTGCACATCAGCAACTACCTTGGATTCGCTTTCGAGTACATCGTCGCGATGGCGAGCCTCACGCTCGGCGGCGTGCTCAAGGAGTTCCCCAATCTCCGATTCGCCTTCTTCGAGGCCGGCGGCTCGTGGCTCCCCTGGGCGATGTACACCCTCGACCGCGTGTACGACATCGAGCGTCAGTGCGCGCGCTGCGACAGGCGCCCCAGCGAACTCATCCTCGAAAGCTGCCTCGTCGCCGTCGAGCCGGACGAGCAGGCGATCGTCGGCGCGATCCACGCCATCGGCAGCAAGAACTTCATCGTTGGCAGCGACTACCCGCATCCCCCGTCGACGTTCCCGAACACCGCCGCCGGCATCGAGACTATGGATGGCCTGAGCGACGAGGCCAAGCGCGACATCCTCGGAGGCAATATGGCGAGGTTCTTCAGGCTGGATTAGGAGCGCCGCAGCCAGCTCCCACGGGAGCAGGACGTCTCTCCCGCCCTCGAACGCCCCTCAGCCCTGCCGGCGCTTTGGCCTGACAAACGCCGCCCCGCCGCCTAGAACAGCTCCGTCTCCCCCTCAGGGATGACGTCATCCTCGATGCGGTCGGGGCAGTTGGCGGCGGAGATCTCGCAGAAAGCGCACTCCGCCGCGCTCGGCGCTCTCGCGGGAGGATGCTCCGGATCAGCAAGCGCGCGGATAAGCTCGGTGGCGCGATCGACGAACGACTGGTCGACCACGGAGGCGGCGATGTCGACCGCCTGATCCTGGTACACCACCCTGCCCTTGATGGGAACTCCGCTGTACTCCTTGCGCGCGAGCGGCAGCGCCCACATATACAGCATCACCTGAATGGCGTGGTAAGCGTGCGCCTGCCCCGATTTGACATCGTGGACAACCACCTCTCCGTCGCGCAGCGATACGAGGTCGGGCATCCCTGAGAGCGTCGCATGCCACCCGCGGAGCCGGAACCGATTCTGCTGCTCCGAGCGCACTATCGCGCCCTCGGCCTCGAGCCTCCTCTGCTCGGCGCGCAGGAGCGCAGTATGCTCGAGCGCCCACTTCGTGTGGTCGAACGTAACGGGCGCATGGGTCCAGCTCGAGCCCGTGTGCTGCGCCTTGAACCACGACGCCCAGTCGCAGCGGTTCGCTCCCGACATCAGGCGCGGCAGCCAAGTAACCCACACGAACGGATGGTCGCGAGCCTCGGGAGCGTCGAAACCCGCGGACGTTCCGCGCTCCTCCACGGCCTATGCCCGCAGCCGCCGGGGACGACGCGGCGCAGCCCCCGCCGGAGAGCCGGCGCCGGACGCGCGCCGCCTACCGGAAGGCGTAGCGCTCCTCGCCGGTGAGCGTGCGGACTCCCTCCCACTCCTCTCGGGCGGCGCCGCTTCCCGAGAGAATCGCCTCCACCTGCGCGGGAGCCGGCTTCAGATCCTTGAACGGACCGCCCGTCCCCTCATACCCGGGATACTGGAAGTACTCGCACGGCAGAACGATCACCTCGTTCTCCGCCTCGTCGCGGTGAACATTCATCGGCTCGCCGCCCTCCTCGACGACGCGAGCCTGCTCGTCGAGCATCCGCCGGTACATAATGATGCCCACATCAGAGACGCCCAGGCGCTCCGTCGTCCTGTCCGAGATGGCGCCCTGCACGATCCAGGCGACCTGGTCTTGCGCCGCCACGTAGTCGTACCGCAGCTTGCCGTCCGCGTCGAAGACCGGCTCGTTCGTGTACGTTGCCGCCGAGGTCTCTCCGGCCTTGGCCGGACTGTACTGCATCGTGATGTGCAGCGTGTGCGTATCGTCGACGGGAGTGCGGAACTGCAAGCCGTGGGCCACGCGCAGGATGTTGGGGAACAGTATGGGGTGGCCGATGCGCCAGAACTCGCTCTCTTCCGTCTCATCGCCCACGAGGCGGCGCTTGATGACGCCGTAGTCGGTGATGTCGAACCCGATCTTCTTGTGGTCGCGGCCCTTGGCGCCGGTGGTGGCGTTCCACGCGTCGCGCTCCTCCGGGGGCTTGCCCCGGTTCATCATCCAGCCTCCCCAGTAGCGGTGCAGCCACTGGAAATGCAGCGGATCGAGCGAGTTCTCCTGGCACTGCAGCCAGTTGCACGGAAGATCGTGCGCCTGCCAGCTGCGGCTCCCCTCCCAAACGAGCACGTCCCAGCGCGGCAGCAGCGGAGCGGGGTCGGGGCCCACATACGCGAAGATCGCGCCCCCGAGCTCCTGCGCCTTGTACGCCCGGATACGCACCTTCTCCTTGAACTTCGAGCCCTCAGGCTCCGACGGCTGGTCGACGCACTGCCCTTCCTCGTTGAAGATCCACCCGTGATACGCGCAGCGGATGCCGTTCACCTCGGGAATGCCGTAGGCGAGATTCGCCTTGCGGTGAGCGCAGGACGGCTCGACAAGTCCGAGCGCGCCGCTTGCGTCGCGGTAGAGCACGAGGTCTTCGCCGAGCAGGCGCACCTCTTTCGTGGGGTTGTCGGCGGTGAGCTCGGAGCTTCCGGCGATGGGATGCCAGTAGCGGCGCATCAGTTCGCCCATCGGCGTTCCCGGGCCTACACGGGTGATCCGATCGTTCATAGCCTGGCTGAGCATCGCGTCCCTCTCCTGCTGCTGCTACTGCGCCCTGCGCGGACGCCAATCGCTACTGCCGCTTGCGAGACTCGCGCTGGTGCAGCACGTACGCGGTTCCCGTAAGTCCGCCGGCTATCGTGAACCAGGCGATGTAAGCCGCCCAGAACCCGGGATCGTCGAGATTGAACGCCCACCACACCGCCAGCGACGGAAGAACGACAAGGGAAGCCCAGATCACAAGCGCGATGAGATACGTGTTCACCATTCCCGAGCAACCTCTTTGGCCCGAATACGCATACTGTACGGCGCAGGCGACTCCTGCGCAAGCAGCTTGCGCGCCGGTCGGCGATGGGTCGCGCCATTCAGCGGAGGCGCGGCGGGAGCGCGACGAAGCTCCCTTGCGGCGCCGCGCATCCCTGCGCTTCGCATCCGCGGCGCAGTCCGCGCCCCTCGTCTACTGTCAGCAGACCTGCCTGACCCTGCGCTTCGCATCCGCGGCGCAGTCCCCCTGGGCGCTCCGGCGGAGCGCTGGTGTACGCTACCCTCGACGGCGCAGCCCCGCGCCGGGATTCTAGTTCGGAGGAGAGCGCTATGGCCGACGAAGTGACACGGTTCCGCTACTCGGGGCCCGAAGCGCCCGGCTCGCGCGACCGGGGACCGGAGAACGGCCGCTCCTACGACCTTCTCTACAACGAAACGGTCATCAGCACCGTGCAGGTGATGGAGAAGGGGCAGGGAAACAAGCTGCACTACCACAACGACCAGGACGGCTACTGGCTTGTGCTCGGCGGCAAGGCGCGGTTCCACGGCGAGGGCGACGCTCTGCTCGGCGACCTCGGCCCCTTCGAGGGCATCTTCATTCCGCATCGCACTCGCTACTGGTTCGAGAGCATCGACAACGAGCCGCTCCAGATCCTGCGGGTGAGCGCGCTGCGCCCCGTTGACCGCAACGAACGAAGCGAACGAGACGCGCGAGATGAGCGAGACGAGCAAGCCAGGCGCGGCGAGGGCGTAGTCCGACCCGGCTGAAACCGGCCTCCTTATGACTCTCCAGCGCTACGAGGAGAAACGCGACTTCAGCCGCACGGGCGAGCCCTCCCCTGCGCCCGCATCTCCGCGGCGCGGAGCCCTCGCGTTCGTCGTGCAGAAGCACGCCGCCTCGCGCCTGCACTACGACTTCCGCCTCGAGTTCGGCAGCGCGCTCAAGTCGTGGGCCGTCCCCAAGGGACCGTCCCTCGACCCGAACGAGAAACGCCTCGCCGTGCTCGTGGAAGACCACCCCATCGAATACGCCTCGTTCGAAGGCGTCATCGGGCACGGCAACTACGGCGCAGGACAAGTGATCGTATGGGACGCCGGCATCTACGCTCCCGACGAAGGCGGCGCCACCTGGCAAGACCGCGACGCGGCCGAACGGCGGATGCTCGCAGGCCTCGACGCCGGCAAGCTCTCGTTCACGCTGCGCGGACGCAAACTCCGAGGGTCGTGGACGCTAGTGCGGACGAGCCGGGGGCCGAACGAGTGGCTCCTCATCAAGCACAAGGACATCCACGCCTCCGCTTCCCGCAACGTGCTCGACGACGACCGCTCCGTCGTCTGCGGCCTCAGCATCGATCAGCTGAAATCGGGGCGTATGCCCCAGCCCGCCCTCTCGCCAGACGCCCCCGGCGTCGGCAAGCCGGCGCGAATGCCGCAATCGCTCAAGCCGATGCTCGCTCACACGGCGGACAGCCCCTTCTCTTCGCCCGACTGGATCTTCGAGCCGAAGCTCGACGGCTTCCGCGCGCTGACGTTCCTCCGCAACGGAACCGTCCGCCTGCTCAGCAGAACCGGCAACGACCTCACGCGCAACTTCCCCGGCATCGCGGAAGACCTCGCCGCGCTCCCCTGCGACGAGATGACGCTCGACGGCGAGATCGTCGCGCTCAACGCCGACGGCATCCCCGATTTCACCCTGCTGCAAACCAACGCCAGCACGCCGAAAACCTCGCCCTCCGCCCTCGAAGGCCGCTCCGCGCAGACGACGATCGTCTACTACCCCTTCGACATCCTCCACCTCAACGGCTACGACCTGCGGCAAGCTCCGCTCCACCTCCGGAAGCGCCTGCTCAATCTTGCCATCGCGCCCAGCGACCGCATCCGCGCCGTCGAATTCGTCGAGGGCGACGGCGAGTCGCTCTACCGCATCGCCGAGCAGGTCGGCATCGAGGGCATCGTCGCCAAGCGGCGCGATTCCCGCTACCGCGCGGGCGAACGCTCGCGCAACTGGCTGAAGATCAAGCGCGCGCTCGCGCAAGAGTTCGTTATCGCCGGCTACACCAAGGGCGAAGGCGAGCGGGCGCAGACGTTCGGCGCCGTCCTCCTCGGCTACTACGACGACGAGGGAGCGCTCGCTTACGCCGGCCGCGCCGGAAGCGGATTCACACAGCAGTCCCTCGCAGACACGCTGGAGGCGATGGCTCCGCTGCGCGTCGACGATTGCCCCTTCGCCGAGCCGCCCCCCGACATCGATCCGCGACTGGCGACCTGGCTGGAGCCCAAGCTCGTCGCTCAGGTGAAGTTCTCGCAGTGGACGGACGCCGGCGTGCTGCGGGCGCCCGTGTTTCTCGCCCTCCGCAGCGACATCCCTGCGCGCGCCGTCGTGCGGGAATGGCCAACTCCCGTCTCGGCCATCGATGAGGCAAGCGCGCCCGCCGGCGACGCTGCGCGCCTCCTGACGGAGGCGGAGGAGGCGCTCGCGCAGATCGCGCGCATCAAACGAGACGGCCGCATCGAGATCGGCGGCTACAAGATCGCCGTAACGAACCTCGACAAGACGCTCTGGCCGGAAACCGCCGCTCGTCCCGCCGTCGCCAAAGGCGAGATGCTCGCATACTACGCGCGAGCCTCTCCCCTTCTGCTGCCGCACCTGCGCGACAGGCCGCTCACGCTCACCCGCTACCCCAACGGCATCGACGGTCAGAGCTTCTACCAGAAGCGGTGGGAGCACGAGCTGCCTCCGTTCGCCGAAACCGTCCGCCTCTTCTCAACCGCCGCCGAGGGCGACGTCGACTACCTGATGGTCAACAACCTCCCCACCCTGCTGTGGCTCGCCCAGCTCGCCGACATCGAACTCCACCCGTGGCTCTCGCGCGCAAGCGCCGAGGCCGACGCCTCCCAGCTCGCCGAGCGGTTCACCGGCTCCAAAGACGAGCTGCGCGCAAGCGTGCTGAACTACCCGGACTTCATCGTGTTCGACCTCGACCCCTACATCTACTCAGGCGCCGAGAAGGCGGGCGACGAGCCCGAACTGAACCGCCGCGCGTTCGCCAAGACCGCCGAGATCGCGCTCGCCCTCAAAGACATCCTCGACCAGCTGTCGCTCTCATCGTTCCTCAAAACGTCCGGGAAAACGGGGCTTCACGTCTACGTGCCCATCGCGCGCGAGCACGACTACAGCGTTGCCCGCAAAGCCTGCGAACTCATCGGCAAGTTCCTGCTGCGCCAGCGCCCCCGCGAAGTCACGATGGAGTGGAGCGTCGCCAAACGCGCCGGCAAGATATTCCTCGACCACAATATGAACGTGATGGGGAAGAATATGGCCTCGGTCTACTCGCTCCGGCCGCTGCCCGGAGCTCCCGTCTCCATGCCCCTGCGCTGGAGCGAGCTCAGCGACGTTTACCCCAGCGATTTCACTATCGGCGCCGCGCACGAGCGGCTGGCGGCCGTCGGCGACCTGTGGAGCGACATCCTCGACGCCAAGCACGACCTCCGGCGCCTGCTCGGCGTCCGCGTTCAGGAGTAGCCGCGTGCCGTCTTACCGCGTCATCGGAACAGCGGCGCCCCGCGTCGACGGCGTCGCGAAAACCACCGGCGCAGCCCGCTACGCCGCCGATGTCGCCCTGCCGGGAATGCTCTGGATGCGCGCGCTGCGCAGCCCCTTCCCGCACGCGCGCATCGCCCGCATCGACGCCTCCAGAGCCGAGCGGCTCCCGGGCGTTCACGCCGTGCTGACCGGCGCCGACGTCGCCGGCGTCCTCTACGGGCGGCGCCTGCGCGACGCTCCCGTGCTCGCGCGCGAACGCGTCCGGTTCGCCGGCGAACGCGTCGCAGCCGCAGCCGCCGACGACCCCGAAACGGCGCAGAGAGCCGTCGACCTCATCGAGGTCGTTTACGAGGAGCTGCCCGCCGTATTCGAGCCCGACGACGCTCTTAACGACAACGCGCCTCTGCTGCATCCCGACGCGCACAGCTACGACGGCCTGCCGGCTCCCCTGCCCGCCCCCTCGAACGCGTTCGTCCGCGACGTGTGGGGGCGCGGCGACCCCGAGCGCGGATTCGCCCAGGCCGACATCGTCGTCGAGGGCGTCTACACGACGCAGCGCGCGCACCAGGCGTACCTCGAGCCCCACTCGTGCGTCGTTTGGATCGACGATGGCGGACGGCTGCAAGTGTGGGCGCCGAACAAGGCGCCGCACCGCTTGAAGCACAACCTCGCCGACGCTCTCGGCCTCGACCCTCAGCGCATCGTCGTTCGCCATTCGACCATCGGAGGCGATTTCGGCGGCAAGGGGTCGCCGATGGACATCCCCGTCTGCTACTTCCTTGCGAAGAAGACGGGGCGCCCCGTGAAGAGCGTGATGACGTTCGCCGAGGAGTTCTCAGCAGCCAATCCGCGCCACCCCAGCGTCGTGCGGATGCGCACCGCCGTCGCGCGCGACGGCGCAATCACGGCGCACGAGGCGCGGCTCCTCTTCAACAGCGGAGCATACGGCGCATTCAAGCCTGTGCCGGGCGTCAATCTGCCGGGCGCAAGCCACGCCGCCGGGCCCTATCGCATCCCCCATACGCGCATCGAGGCTCTGCAGATCTACACGAACACCGTTCCCGGAGGATTCTTCCGAGGCCCGGGAGCCGTGCAGGCCAACTTCGCCATCGAATCCCATATGAACGTCATCGCCCAGCGCCTCGGCGTCGACCCTGTCGAGCTGCGCCGGAAGAATCTCGTGCGCAGCGGCGAAGAGCTCCCCAACGGAATGCCCGGCCTCGCGATGCGCCCCGAAGAAACGCTCGACGCCGCCATCCGCGCGTCGGGCTACTACAACGCCAAAGCCCCCTACGTCGGACGCGGAATCTCCTTCGCCTACAAGGATCAGGGCGAGGGCGTATCGTCCGCCGCCGTAACGTTCCGTCCCGATGGGAGCGTGCTGCTCCAAACGTCAGTGTTCGAGCAGGGCACAGGCTCCTACACTGCGCTCGCCCAGATCGTCGCCGAGGCCCTGGACGTCTCCCCCGCAATCATCGAGGTGCAGGCGTGGGACTCGGACGGCGCCCCGTTCGATAGCGGCGTCGGCGCGAGCCGCGTTACGCGCGTGGCGGGCCCGGCGGCGCACGACGCGGCGATGAACGCCAAGTCCCGGCTGCAACGCCTCGCCGAGCGCCTGCTCGGATGGCCCGCCGACCGCATCGCGCTCTCGGGCGACTCCCTCGCGCAGAGCGGCTCCGGCGAATCCGCGCTGTGGGCGGAGCTCGTCGCCCGCGCCGGCAGCCCCGTCTCCGGACAGGCCACGAACAACGAGAGCGAGCGGTCGCCGCTCGCCTCGGCGATGGCGCAGGTCGCCGAAGTGCGCGTCGACCCGGAGACCGGCGCCATCGAACTCCTGCAGCTCACGAGCGCCCACGACATCGGCGTCGTCATCAATCCCCCCGGCCACCAAGGGCAGATCAACGGCGGCGTTATGCAGGGCGTCGGGCATGCGCTCGCCGAGGAGCTAACCCTCGACGCCGGACGCGTGACGAACCCAAGCTTCGCCGACTACAAACTCCCCTCCGCCGCCGACATCCCCAGGCTGCGAACCGCGCTCGTCGAATCCGAAGACGGCGTCGGCCCGCACCGCACCAAGGGCATCGGCGAGTACGCGATTGAAGGAGTCCCCGCCGCTGTCGCGAACGCAGTCGCCGACGCGGTTGGCGTCCGCATCGCCGATGCGCCGGTCACAGCGGAGAAGGTGCGCCGCGCGCTGCGCGAACGCGCAAGCCCGCCCGCGTGAGCGCCCGCGCAAACGGACGCAGGTTCCGGAGCGATTCTCTTCTCACGGCAAAAGGACGCGAGGACGCGCGCAAACGAGACGCAGGAGACACCCCCGCGCCGAACTACCTGCCCGCGAGCCACGCGCCGAGGCGCGACAACGCCTCGCGGATGTTCTCCTGCGAGTTGGCGAACGAGATGCGCGCGTAACCCTCGCCATACCTGCCGAACGACGTTCCGGCAAGCAACGACACTCCCGCCTGCTCCAGCGCCTCGCGCTCGAACTCGCTGCTCGCAAGACCCGTGCCGGAGATGTTCGGAAAGGCGTAGAACGCGCCCGCCGGCGTACGGCACGACACGCCCGGCAGCGCGTTCAGACCGCTCGCCAGAAGATCGCGCCGCTCCCGGAACTCGGCGACCATATCGGCGACCGGCTCCTGCGGGCCCTGCACTGCGGCGATCGCCGCCATCTGACTGAACGCCGCCGTGCATGAAACGCTGTTCGTCGCCAGCCGCGTCACCGGCTCCACCAGCGGCTCAGGAAGCACGCCGTAGCCAACGCGCCATCCCGTCATCGCGTAGCTCTTCGACAGGCCGTCGAGCACGACTGTGCGTTCCCACATACCGGGAAACTGCGTGATCGAGCTGTGCGACCCCTCGTAGTAGAAGTCCTTGTAGATCTCGTCGGCAAGCACGACGCAATCGTTCTCCGCCGCAAGCTCTGCGATGCGCTCGAGCGTGGAGTCGGGAATCACGCTCCCGCACGGGTTGTTCGGCGAGTTCACGATGATGAGCCGCGTCCGCGGCGTGATGAGCTCCTCCAGCTCATCCGGGTCGGGATTGTGCCCAAGCTCCTCTTGCAGCCGCATCGGAACCGGCGCGGCGCCCGCGAACCGCGCCATTGACTCGTAGATCGGAAACCCCGGGTTCGGGTAAACGACCTCGTCGCCCTCCTCGACAAGCGCGAGGATCGTGAAGAACATTATCGGCTTGCCGCCGGGAGTCACGACCACGCGCGACGCCGGAATCTCGCAGTCGAGCCGGCGGCTCACGTCCGCCGCGATCGCTTCCCGCGCCTCTGCGACGCCGGCGGACGGAACGTAGTGCGTGTAGCCGCCGTCGAGCGCGTCCTTTGCCGCGTCGACGATGTGCGACGGCGTATCGAAGTCCGGCTCGCCGATGCCGAGAAACACGATGTTGCGCCCCTGAGCCTCGAGCGCCTTCGCCCGGGCAAGCGCCTCGAACGCAGTCTCGGTGCCTAAGCGGGACATTCGCGATGCGAGGCGCATCGCGAATCAGCCTCCGCCGCCTGCAATAGCGGGCAAGAAGTGCACCTCGGAGCGCTCATCCAGCGTGGTCAGCAGCCCCATATTCGTCGGCTCGCCGTCGACGATGGCCGCCAATCCCAGGGCGAGCTTCCCGCTCTCCTCGGGGTTCACCAGATGCTCCCGGATGCCGGGATAACGCTCCTCGAGATTGTCGATGAGCTCCCGCAGCGTCTGGCCCGGCGCCTCGACAGACGATTCGCCTCCGATGAACCGCCGCAAGGGCGTCTGCACGAAAACGACCGCCAAAGCGCGCCTACGCTCCGCCGGCGCCGTTCCGCTTCCGCGCCAGCGCCTCGAGGATGCGCCCCGGGTTCATCGGCGTCTGATACAGGCGCGTCCCCAGCGCGTCGGCGATAGCGTTCGCGACCGCCGGCGCCGGCGGCACGATGCCCGTCTCCCCGATGCCCCGCACGCCGAACGGGTGATTCGCGTTCGGCGTCTCGACGATGATCGTCTCGATCTTCGGCAAATCAAGAGAGGTCGGCATCCGGTAATCGAGGAAGCTGGAGTTGAGCATCACGCCGTCCGGGCTCGTGTAGTACTCCTCGTTGAGCGCCCAGCCGATCCCTTGCGCAGCGCCGCCCTGGAACTGCCCCTCAACGTACGAGGGATGCACAGCCTTGCCTGCGTCCTGCGCCGCGGTGTAGCGCAGAACCTGCACCTTGCCGGTCGCCGGATCCACCTCCACATCAACCAGATGCGTCGCGAAGCTGCCGCCGCCGGAGCCGCGCACATTCACTGCGCCCGTCTTGGCGACCAGCCCGCCGGTCTGCCCCAGCTTCCCTGCGGCTTCCTTAAACATCATCCTCTGATCGGGCGCAACCCTGTTGCTGAAAACGCCATCCTCGAACTCCACATTCGCCGCCTCGGTCTCCCACACCATCGCGACGCGCTTCTTCACTTCGTCGACAACCTGCCGCGCCGCCTCGATCGCCGCCTGACCGCTCGCATACGTCGTGCGGCTCCCCGCCGTGAGATCGTTGTATCCCACGCTGTCGGTGTCCGCCACCAGCGGATGAACATCCTCCGCTGGGAGGCCAAGAACCTCGGCGGCCTGCATCGCAATCGTCGTGCGTGTGCCCCCGATATCCGGATTGCCCTCGACGAGCGACACCACGCCGTCGTCGTTCACGTTGATCGTCACCGTCGATCTGTTGCCGATTCCGTTCCAGAAGCCGCTCGCCATGCCTCGACCCCGCAGTTTGCCGTCCGGACCCTCGCGTTCGAGCGGAGTTCGGAAGTGGTCGGAGTCGCGCACCGCCTCGAGGCACTCGACATTCCCGACGCGGGGGAAGATGGGGCCGTCCGGCCTGCGCGTGCCCTCTTTCGAGGCGTTCAGCAGGTGGAACTCCATCGGATCCATGCCGATCAGCTCGCAGAGCTCGCCAACCAGCGACTCGCTTGCGAACGTCGCCTGCGGCGTTCCGGGAGCGCGGTACGCCGCCGTCTTCGACATATTGATAACCACGTCGTAGGCGTCGATCCGCACATTCGGCACGTTGTAGCAAGCGAAAATGCCCGCTGTCGCCGCGCTTATCGGCGATCCCGGGTAGGCGCCAGCCATATACCGGATGTCCGCCGTCGCCGCAAGAATCTTCCCCTCGGCGTCGACTCCCATCTTCACCCTAACCTGCCCGCCCGGCCCCGGCCCTGTCGCATCAAAGATCGATTTCCTGTCCATCACGAGCTTCACCGGTCTGCCGCACTTCTTCGAAAGCGTCGCCGCCAGCGGCTCCAGGTACAGCCCGATCTTCCCCCCAAAACCCCCGCCGATCTCCATCGGCACGACCCGGATGCTCGACACCGGCAGCTTCAAGATCGTCGCCAGGTTGCTGCGAACCCCGAACGGCGCCTGCGTGCTCGTGTACACCGTCAGCTTGTCGTCCGGGCCCCAGAACGCTGTTCCGTTGTGCGGCTCGATGTAGCCCTGGTGCGCGCGGGAGATCGTGTAGACGCGCTCAAGCACGTGAGCGGACGCCGCGAATCCCGCCTCAGGATCGCCGAATTCCGCTCGCGTGTGCGCCGCGATGTTGGTGCCGACAACCTTCTCGCCGAGGTGGTCGCCCACCAAATCGTCGTGGATAACCGCCGCGTCGGGCGCCATTGCGTCCTCGAGACTAACCACCGCCTTGAGCGGCTCGTACTCCACCTTTATCAACTTCAGAGCTTCGAGCGCCGTGTTGAGGTCCACCGCCGCCACAGCCGCGACCGGATGTCCTTTGTAGATGACCTTGTCGTGAGCCATAATGCGCTGGCTCGCCCACTTCGCATCCGTAACCTCTTCGCCCAGATCCATCACTTTCGGCGCCGCAATCGGCATATCGTCGCCCGTAATCACCGCCAGCACGCCCGGAGCCGCAGCCGCCGCGGAGACGTCGATGCTCTTGATGAGCGCGTGAGCGTAGGGGCTGCGCAGCGTCGCCCCGTGAACCATGCCGGGCAGCTTCACGTCCCCGCCGAACTGAGCCCGGCCCAGCGCCTTGTCGACGCCGTCGTGCCGCACCGGGCGCGTGCCCACCACCTTGAACTCCCGAGCCGGCTTGTCCGCTGTCGTAGTCATTCGCGAATCCTCCAGGACGCTCTGCGCTGATGCTCTCGGAATCAGGAAACGAGAATCCGCGCGCGTTAGTCCGCGGCGGCGGCCTTCTCGACCGCGCGCACAATCTTATCGTAGCCGGTGCAGCGGCAGAGATTGCCCGCAAGCCACAACCGAATGCGCTGCTCGTCGGGATGCGGCTCTCTGTCGAGCAGCCCCTTCGCCGCAACCAGAAACCCCGGCGTGCAGATGCCGCACTGCAGCGCAGCCTCCTCGAGAAACGCCGTCTGCAGCGGATGCAGGCCATGCGGCGGAGCCATCCCCTCGATGGTCTCCACCTTTCGGCCCTCCACCTCGGCGCCGAGCACGAGGCACGAGTCAACGATTCGGCCGTCGAGCGACACCGTGCACGCGCCGCAATTGCCGTCGTTGCAGCCCTCTTTCGTGCCCGTCAGATCAAGCGTCTCGCGCAGCGTCTCCAGCAGCGACTGGTGCGGCGCAATCAGAAATTCCGCAGGCTGGCCGTTAATCTCGCACGACACGGGAATCTTGGGCGCAGGGTTGTAGCTCTGTGTCATATCGCTCTCAGTGGTTGACTTGGGAATTGGTTTTGGCGCGCTCCAGCGCCGCGCCCAGCGTACGCCGCGTGAGCGTTCTCACAAGCTGCAGCCGCTGCATGGGCGTTCCGCGCATATCTTCCAACGGCGACGCCTCGGTTGACGCTATCTCCCCCGCCTCGGCGAACGTCTCGACTGTCGCAGCCTTGCCAGCCAGGAACGCCGACGCCCGCCGCGCGAGAATCGGCGTCGGCCCCACCGCCGCCAGCGCGATGCGCGCCGACGCAATGCTCCCTGACTCGTCGAGAGTAATCGCGCTCGCCACTCCCGCGACCGCGATATCCATCTCGTTGCGAGGGGTGAACCGCTGGTACGCGGCGCCGAACCCTCGCGCCGGAGCAGGCAGCTCGATCGCCGTCAGCAGCTCCCCATCCTGAAGCGCGCTCCGACCGGGGCCTGTGCAGAACTCCTCGACCGGAAGCAGGCGTTCACCGCCCGGCCCTGCAATCCGCGCAACCCCGGAGTGCGCAATCAGCGGACAGACGCCGTCGGCGCTTGGCGACGCATTGCACAGATTGCCCCCCAAGCTCGCGCGCGACTGTATCTGAATGCCCCCGATCAGCGACGCTGCATCGATAATGCCCGGGTACGCCGCGCTCACAGACGAATCCTCGTAGATGCGGCAGCACGGCGCCGCCGCGCCGATAACGAGCCCACCGTTCAACGACAACGCCGACAGCTCGGGGATGCTCTTCACATCCACAATGACGTCAATCTCGAAGCGCTCGCCCCGCAGCTGCACAAGGATGTCGGTGCCGCCAGCCAGCGGCTTGGCGCGGGAGCCATGCTCCGCGAGCACGGCGACGGCCTCGTCCACGGTTCGTGCCGCAACATACCTGAAAGGGTGCAACGCTGCTCCGCCGGCCGCAGGCGGCATGCGCCGCCCTCGACACTCAGATGGATATTGAACGCGCCCATTATGGCGAATGCCTCGCGCTCCCGCAACGCCGCGCCCCCGAATCGCCCGCTCGGGGTGGAGCCTTGCGAATGCCTCGCGCTCCCGCAACGCCGCGCCCCCGAATCGCCCGCTCGGGTGGAGCCCTGCGAACGCTCCGCGCTCCCGCCGCGCCTGCCCCACGCTCTCCAGCCCATCGCGATGCGAGATTCCCGCCGCGCTCCCCGACGCTGCGGATAGGCGCATTCCTCGCCCTTTATCCAGCCTTGCTGCGAATTTCGACGGCAAGCTGCCTCTGCTTGCCACTAGCCGACTGCGAGGCTAGAATGCGCGCGTCGCCTCCTGACGGCGCGCGCCGCAGCCCCGAAAGGCGGCGGCCCTGCTCAGACCGAGAGGCGGCGGGGCGAGCCCCGGCGCAGGGGACGATTGCGAGAGAGAGCGAGACGAGGGAGGGCAAGCACGTGGCAGGAGAGACGAATCGCCTATTCGTAGGCAATATGCCGTTCAGAATGACTCAGGACGAGATGCGGGAGCTGTTCGAGCAGGCCGGCCGCGTCGTTTCGGTCCACATCCCCACCGACCGCGAGACTGGTCGGCCTCGCGGCTTTGGCTTCGTCGAGATGGAAGACCCCGACGACAAAGACAAGGCCGTCCAGATGTTCAACGGCTACCAGGTTGAAGGCAGGGCGCTCGTCGTCAACGAAGCCCGCCCTCGCGAGCGCTATTAGCGCCCAACCCTCCTCGCGCGCTCCCCGTAGCTAGCGGAGCGTAGCGAAGTCCCACTCTCCGCGCTCTGCTATCGGCGCGGGAATCGGCGACGCCGCAGGCCACTGTCCAGGCGCCCCCCGCCGACGCTGCACATCCTGCGGGAGGACGAAAGGCGGCGTTCGGAGCGCCGGCGCGCGCCGCGATTGGATGCGCGCCTACTGTGCTGCGGCGCCTAAACCGGCATCGCGATGTCCATATACTTGTAGCCGGAACCTGTGTCCATCAGCGCCGACTCCGTCTCCGGCCCCAGGAATCCAGACTCCCGCAGCTTGTGGTAGGCGGCGAGCGTCGCAGCTCCCTCCGGCGCCGGCCATATCCCCTCAGACGACCCCATCTCCCGCATCGCCGCGAGTATCTCCGCGTCGCTCACCGTTAGCGCCGTGCCCCCGCTCGCGCGAACAGCGTCGAGTATCAGGTAATCCCCTATCGCCGCCGGCACGCGGATGCCCGCCGCTATCGTCGACGCATTCTCCCACGGCTCCGCGTAGCGGTCGCCATTCTCGAACGCACGCACAATCGGCGCGCAGCCGTCGGACTGCACCGCAATCATCTTCGGGCGCTCGCTCCCTATCCAGCCCAGCTGCTCCAGCTCGTCGAACGCCTTCCACATCGCCACCATTCCCATGCCCCCGCCCGTCGGATAGATGATCGCCTCAGGGAGCCTCCAGCCAAGATCCTCGGCAATCTCGTACCCCAGCGTCTTCTTCCCCTCGACGCGGTACGGCTCGCGCAAGGTCGATACATCGAACAATCCGATCTCCGCCGCCTTCTCGCGCGACAATCGCCCGGCGTCGGAGATCAGTCCGTCCACCAGCGTCAGGCGCGCGCCGGCGAGCAACGACTCCTTCTTGGCCGCCTCAGGCGCATCCTGCGGCATAAACACGTAGCACTCCAGCCCGCCCCGCGCGCAGTACGCCGCAAGAGCCCCCGCAGCGTTCCCCGCCGACGGCGTCGTCAGACGCGTCAGACCAAGCTCCTTCGCTCGCGACACCGCAGACGACATCCCGCGCGCCTTGAACGTCCCCGTCGGGTTCATCCCCTCGTCCTTGATGTAGAGCGTTCGCGCGCCGAGCGACGACTCCAGGTTCCTCGCCCGGAGCATCGGCGTGCCCCCCTCTCCGAGCGTTACAACGTTGGCCTCGTCGCGAACAGGCATCAGCTCAAAGTACCGCCATATCCCTCGCGGACGGTCCGCAAAGACCGCCGGCGACATCTCGCGGCGCGCGCGCTCCAGATCGTACCTCGGATACAGCGGCTTGCCGGCAGGCGACAGGTTGCGCGGCTCGTCGGCGCTGCAGACTTCGCCAGTCTCCGTGCACTCCAGATGCGACAGGTAGTTCTTCATAGCTGGCCTCCCTGCCCTCCAGGCGTCGCCTCCACGACGGATAACGGATATCTGTCCGGCGTCCTTGCCCAGCGCGGGCTAGCGGCGGCGTCCTGGGAGTACCTCCCCTTAGTGTGCCGGCAGCCTCGCGCACGACGGCGCCGGCCGAACCCCATAGCGCCAGCCGGCGTCCTCGCGCACGACGGAGCTGACGGACTATCCCCGGGTGAGCCACCTCCATATGCGGCTCAACGGCCCCTCGCTCGGCGCATCGTCGATCGGCTGACCACGCCAGCGCCGCTCGGACGCCCGGCGCGGACGCGTGAAGTACGACACGTACGCGTACACCCAAACCCCCACGCCCAGATACGCCAGCGGAGCGGCGACGCCGAACCCCAGAATCGAGACGTTCAACAGGTTCAGCACGAACGCCCCCAGAAGCAGCCCCAGCCCCGCGCGGAACAACCCCCCCGGCGTGAAACTGAACCGCAGCCGCCGCGGCCTCCGCTGAGGCGCCGCGCGGCGCGGACCCCGCGAACCTCGCGGCGAACGCTCCGATCCTTCAGGCGTCCCCTCGTTAACCTTGCCGAGTATCTCTTCGATCTCGCGCTGGTACCGCTGCGGCATCCCTCATTCTCCTCCGGTTGCGCAGGCAAGACCGCCCAGCCCGACAGGCAGCCGCGCCCGCCGTTTCCCCTACGCAAAGCATAGCAGTCGAGAGAATGCAATAACAGCCGCCCCCGCGATTTCAACGCGCGCTCCGCGAGCAATCCCCGCGGCCAAGACCCGCGCGAACATCCCTCTCCGTGCCCCCCGCGCTCAGCGAACAGCCGAGCACATAAAGGGGGCTGTCGTCAGTGGGGAGCCGCGCTCCTTGCGGCCTGCGAACAGCCCCCGGGAGGGAGCGTATACTCAACCTATGAACCGCGTCGTCCTCCGCGTTCCCGACCTCCACTGCGACGGCTGCATAGCCTCGATCAGTTACGCCCTCGAGACCTTCCCCGGCGTCCACGACGTCCGCGGCAGCCTCGAAGAGTCCACGCTCACTATCGACTACGACCTCGCCAGCATCACGCCGCTGGCGATGAAGGCTCAGCTCGCCGCCATCGGATACCCCGTCGCCGACGCCCGCGACCTGTAGCGGTAGCCTCCTCGCGCAGGCGAATCTCCCTCCGGGCAACCCCGAAACCGGCGAACGCCCGACAGTCCCAAGAGAGCCTACAGGCCCAGGAATTGAATAGAGCTGTGAGCCTTGTGGATGCGGTTGATGTTGACGAGAAGAGCCGTCAGCTCCTCCACGTAGCGGGAGTTCGACAGAGGGCCGGCGTCGACGCCGCGGAGGCCATCGATGCAGTCCGCGAGGGCGATCGTTTCGCGCCGCGCCGCGCCGTCGTCGGCGCAGACAGCGATGTCGCCGCGCAGCTCCGCGTCGGGGCGCAGCAGGTCCCGCGCGCTCAGATTCTGAAAGGCGGACGCGACGCGGCTCTCCCCGAGCAGATCGCGGGTCAGCTCGCCGGCTGATCCCTCGGGAACGGACACGGCGCGCATCTGACCGCCGGCGAACTCCAGCGGCGCCACGATGCTCACAACCAGCTTGCCGGCCAGCGCCTCCCGCAGCGCCAGAGCCGTGGAGCGCAGCCCCTCGAACGGAACGGAGAGCAGCGCGGCGTCCGCCTCCTGCGCGGCGTCCTCATTCGCGGCGCCCGCGATCGACAGCCCCGGCCTCGCTGCAAGCAACCCAGCCGCGGCCTCCGAAGCCCGCCCCGCGTCGCGCGATCCGATCACAATTACGTGACCCGCCATAGCCAGGCGCAGCGCCAGCCCTCGACCCTCCGGCCCTGTTCCTCCCACGATAGCGATGCGCGTCATCCCGCCTCGTTCCTCCCCTGCAATAATCTCCCAAATCTCCCAGGAGCCGGACGCCCGAGGCGCTCCATTCCTGACCTACGCGAGGCCTGTGATTCCCGCAAGCTCCTCCAAGTGCTCCTCGAGGTCGAACACCGGGTTGAGCAATACCTCGTCGACGCCCAGCTCCGCCCACTCATCCAGAAGCTCCGCAATCTTCGAGGCGCTGCCGCACACCGCCGCACGGTCGGCGTTGTCGGCATTGTTGTAGTAGTAGCCGAACCACTCGCGCAGACGGCGCATCCCTCGCGCCTCGTCGTCGTCCAGCGCCAGATAGAGCCGCTTGGAGATCGGAAACTCCGATGCTCCCCTGCCAGACTCCGCAAGGAGCGACTGCACGAAACGCGCCTTCCGCGGAAAGTCGTCCAGAGGCGAACTTCCCGCTCCCATCCAGCCGTCGGCCATCCGCGCCGCGCGCCTAAGGGCGGCGTCGACATTGGCGCCGAACCAGATGGGAGGCGCCGGCTTCTGCAACGGCTTCGGCTCGATGTTCACCCCCTGCAGATCGTAGAAAACGCCCGAATACGAGGCGGGCGACTGCGTCCACAGCGCGCGAATCGCCTCCACCTGCTCCGTGAACCGCCGAACGCGCCGCTCCGGCCCCGCGCCGTACATCGGGAGCTCGTCGGCGTTGTTCCCGATCCCCACGCCCAGCACAAGACGCCCCCCGCTCATCTGATCGATGTCCGCCATCTGCTTGGCGAGATGCACAGGATTGTGGCGCGGAAGAACGAGCACAGACACGCCAAGGCGAGCGCGCGAGGTCTGCCCGGCAATGTACGCAAGGAACGTCGTCGGGTGCAACGCGCATGCCCGCCCCGTCACCCGCTCCTGCGTCCAGAGGCTGGCGTAGCCCAGCTCCTCGGCGCGCCGCGCGAACCGCCCAGCGAACGGCATATCAACAGCCCCGTCCGTGAATATATGCGGCGAGGCGATCCCTATCTTCATTCGCTCGGCAATCGTCATCATTCTCCTTACGTCTGCGACGCACCGGACGCGATTGCGCCCGATAGCCGCTCCGGCGGCAGAGCCGCGACCGATTCTAGCAGCCCCTGCGCGCGCCGAGAGCGGCAAAGCCCAGAGCTCCCGTTCCCCGCAAGGCCGACGTGTACAATCCCGCCATGGCAAGGCTCTACCGCTACTCGCAGTGGGACGGCTCCCAGGAGCCGTTCGGAGCCGACGCCGAAGCGCTCCTCGACGCGATGGCCGAGGACGTTATCGAGCACGGCGACATTCCTCGCGCCCTGCGCGGCCTCGTCCGGAGGGGAGTCCACTCCGGCGACGCTCAACTCAACGGCCTGCAAGACCTCCTCGAACGCCTGCGCTCTCGCCGGCGCGACGCCCTCGACCAGTACAACCCCGACTCCGTGCTCCGCAATCTGCGCGAGCGCCTCGACAACATCGTCCGCGCCGAGCGCGAAGGCGCCAAGCGGCGCCTCAACGAGATCGACGCCGATATCGCCCGTATGAGCGCCCGCGAGGCGGAGCAAGCCAGCAAGCTGCGCGACCTCTTCCGCCAGCGCGCCGACCGCAACCGCGAGAGGCTCGACGCGCTTCCCCAAAGCCCCGCCGGCGCCATCCGCGAACTCCAGGAGTTCGACTTCATCGACCCGGAGGCGCAACGCCAATTCCGCGAGCTTATGGACGAGCTCCGACGCGAGATGATGAGATCCGTCGCCTCCGATATGCGGAGCCAGATCGCGCAGATGACCCCCGAGCAGATCGCGCAAACCCGCGAGATGATGCGCAACCTCAACCAGATGGCGCGCGACGCGCTCTCCGGCGTCGAGCCTGACTTCGATGGCTTTATGCGCAAGTGGGGCGCTATGTTCGGCAACGACCCGCCCCAGAGCTTCGACGAGCTTATGGAGATGCTCGCCCGTCAGATGGGGCAGATGCAGTCGCTCCTCAACAGTATGTCCCCTGAGCAACGCCGCGAACTCTTTGAGGCGATGAACGCCGCTATGGACCCCGAAACCGCCGCCGAGCTCGCCCAACTCGCCTCCAACCTCGGCGCGCTGCTCCCGATCAACGATTTCACCGAACGCTACCCCTTCCTCGGCGAGGAGAGCCTCACGCTCGAGCAGGCGATGAACGTGATGGCCGAGATGCAGTCGATGGACAGCCTCGAAGCCCAGCTGCGCGATGCGATGCGCCGAGGGAATCTCGAATCGATCGACAGCGCAGCCCTCGAACAACTCCTCGGCGAAGAGGCGCGCCAGAACCTCGACCGCCTCGCCGAACTCGCCCGCCAGCTCGAGGAGGCCGGCTACCTCCGACGCGACGGCGAGCGCCTCCAGCTCACGCCCGCGGCCGTGCGCAAGATCGGCCAGAAAGCGCTGCGCGACCTCTTCGGCGACCTCCGCAAAGGACGCAACGGCGAGCACGAACTCAACCTGCGCGGCTCAGGCGGAGAGCACGCCGACGAAACCAAACCCTACGAGTTCGGCGACCCCTTCGATATCCATCTCCAGCGCACCCTGATGAACGCCATCGAACGACAAGGCTCCGGCGCGCCCGTACAGATCCGCGTCGAAGACTTCGAGGTGAAGCGCGTCGAGCATATGACGCAGACGGCCACCGTCCTCCTCATCGACCAGAGCCGGTCGATGGGACTGTTCGGCTCGTGGGCGGCCGCCAAGCGCGTCGCCCTCGCGCTCGAAGCGCTCATCCGCGCAAAATTCCCCCGCGATCGGTTCTGGATGCTCGGCTTCTCCGACTACGCCGTCCCCATCGCCCCAGCCGACCTCCCCATCCTGCAATGGAACTCCTGGGCGCCCGGCACGAATATGCAGCACGCTTTCGCGATGTCCCGCCGCCTGCTCGCCCCCTACTCCAACGGCTCCAAACAGATACTGATGATCACCGACGGCGAGCCCACCGCCCACCTCGAAGGACCGCGCTCCTTCTTCCACTACCCCCCTACGCGCCGCACCATTCAGGAAACCCTCCGCGAAGTCCGCCGCTGCACCGCCGCGGGCATCGCCATCAGCTCCTTTATGCTGGAAACAAGCTACTACCTGATCGACTTCATCGATCACGTCGCCCGCATCAACAACGGACGCGCCCTCTACACAACCCCCGACCGCCTCGGCCAGTACGTCCTCGTCGATTACCTCAACAACCGCCGCCGGCGCGTTGCGAGCTGACCGCCCAACCGCGCCGGCGCCCTACGCCCTACGAGGACGCCGACGCCGGCAGGGACGCTTCCTCTCCGGATTCCCTCTTGGAATCCGCGTAGTACATCCCCAGGAAATCGTTCGAGTCCCGCGCCTCAACCGGGATCCGCGCGAACGCAATCGAGTCCGGCAGCACGATCCCTCCCGAGAAGACAAGCTTCATCGCCGCGTCCACCGACAGGTTCGTCTCCATCACATCGTCCTCGATGACGAACGCCATATTCCCGGAGGTAGGGTTCGGGACCGTGGGGATGTAGACCGCAACGATCGACTTCTCGCCGTTGGCCGACGACACCCGGCCTGTCACAAACCCCATCGCCATCATGCCGTCCCTCGGCCACTCCACAAACACCACGCGGCTGAAGTTGAACTGCCCCGAGAACGACGTAATCGCCTGCTTCGTAACGCCGAATATCGTATGGACTATGGGAATGTTGTAGAGCGCCCAGGAGTAACCCTCCATCGCCTTCCGGCCAAGAGCGGTCATCGTGAGCGCCCCCACGAGGTACGCGACAACCACAACGATAATCAGCCCCACCCCCGGGAAATCCCACGGCTGACCCGCAATCATCGGCGCCGACCTGATGATGTCCGCGTAGCCAACAAGGAACACTACAACGAGAACCGTTACGATGAGCGGCAGCAACTCGAGCAACCCCGCAATCGTTCTGCGCCGAAGGTGCAGCTCGACGCGCTTCAGCGCCGACGGTTGCTCCGATGAAGTCCGCAAGCTCTCCGGATCAATCTGACCCTCTGGAACGCTCTTCTCCTTCACTACGCCCGCTCCTTCCCTCGCGCCCTCCAGAAAGCTGGCAAGCGGCATCGCCTCTTCCGCTCCTCCGCTCCTCTCCTCCCCCGCAAATCATACGCTACTCCCGCCAGGCAACCCCCAGACGCGCTCCTGCTAGAATGACCTCCCAGCCCCCGAGGCCGGGAGCCCGCGCCCTCGCTGCGCCGAGAGGCGCCTGCCCGCGCGTTACGCGCCAAGGACACCCCACGGACGCTTGAGCCTCTCAGGACTAACTCCCCTCCTTGCCGACGCCCCCGCCTACAGGCGAGTCGCCGAACTCGCCGCCGCCGGACGACGCCCCGCCGCCGCCGCCCCGGAAGCAGCCAAACCCCTCGTCATCGCCGCCCTCTGGCGCGACCTCCAGCGCCCGCTCGTCGTCGTCTGCCCCCACCCCGACGACGCCCGCCGCCTCGTCGGGCAACTCGACGCGTACTGCCCCGGCGAAGCCCCCATTCTCCACTTCGCCGAAGCCGAAACGCTCCCCTACGAACGACTCTCCATCGAAGCCAGCGCCGCCCACGACCGCATCTGCGCGCTTGGAGCCCTCGCGCTCCCCAACGCCAGCGCTCCCCCCCTCGTCGTCGCCTCCGTCGCCAGCCTCCTGCAGAAAACCCTCGCCCCGCGCACGATCCAGCAAGACGCCCCCATCATCAAAGTCGGCCAGCGCTTCTCCGTCGAATCCGAGCTCCGCCGCCTCGCCGCGATCGGCTACCGCATCGGCCCCATAGTCGACCATCCCGGCGCAGCCGCCCGCCGCGGCGGCATCGTCGACATCTACAGCCCCGGACAGCTCCTGCCCGCACGCATCGACCTCTGGGGCGACGCCGTTGACAGCATCCGCCTGTTCGACCCCAACTCCCAACGCTCCGGCGAGCGCATCAGCTCCCTCGCCGTGCTGCCTGCCGCCGAAACGCTCCCCTCCCTCGCCGACAGCGCCCGCATCGACGAACTCGTCCGCTCCCTCGACTTCGCCAATACTCACGCCTCCGAACGCGACCGCATCCACGACGAACTCGCCAGCATCCTCGCCGGCGCCTCCCAGGACAGCGCCGCCCTCTACGCCGGCTTCCTCCTCCAGCACACATTCCTCGACCACCTCCCCAACGACGCCGTCGTCGTGCTCAACGAGCCAGCCGAGATCGAAGACGCCGCGCGCCGCGTCGAGGGCGGCGCCGAAAAGATGCGCCTCGCCAAAGAGGAGCGCGGCGAGCTCCCTCTCGGCTTCCCCTCCGCCCTCGCCGATTGGAACGCCACAGCCGCCCGCCTTGCCGCCCTCCCCCGCAGCGTCGAACTCAGCCGCTACCACAAGGGCGGCGGCAGCAACAGCAATAGCGGCTCCGCCATCGCGCTCCCGTTCAGCGCCGCCCCGAGCCTCCACGGCTCCGCCGAAGGGATCGCGCAAGCCATCCAGCGCGTCGCGCGCGGCCCCGCCGTCATCGCCACGCAGCACTCCCAGCGCCTGCGAGAAATCCTCGCAGAGTCCGACATCGGCGCCGCCGAACTGCGCTCGCTCGACGCCCCCCCAACCGACGGCGTCGCCATCGTCCACGCCGTCATCGCCGGAGGCTGGACGCTCCTCGCCGACGACAACAGCGACCGCAAACTCGCAACCCTCCTCACCGACGCCGAAGTGTTCGGCTCCCACAAACTCCGCGTCTCGCGCCCCCGCCGCCACGCGCAGCCCTTCCGCGCCCCCGCCGTCGAGGAGCTCGTCCCCGGCGAGTACGTCGTCCACGTCGACCACGGCATCGGCAAGTTCGTCGGATCCGTCCGCCGAACCGACAACGGCAACGAACACGAGGGGCAAGGCCGCGAATATCTCGTGCTCGAATACGCCGACCGCGACCGCCTCTACGTGCCGATGGAGCATCTCGCGCGGCTCTCCCCCTACGCCGGCGGCGGCGACGCCCCCCCCTCGCCCACAAGGCTCGGCTCCCAAGAGTGGACCCGCACCGTAGCGCGCGCAAGAGAGTCCACCAAGCGCCTCGCCGTAGACCTCCTCAACCTCTACGCCCAACGCGAATCCGCCGAAGGCTTCCCTCACACCCAGGACGCCCCCTGGCAGCGCGAAATGGAAGACGCCTTCCCCTTCATCGAAACCCCCGACCAGCAAACCGCCATCGCCGACGTGAAATCCGATATGGAAGAGGCGCGTCCGATGGACCGCCTCGTCTGCGGCGACGTCGGCTACGGCAAAACCGAAATCGCCCTCCGCGCCGCATTCAAAACCGCTATGAGCGGCAAGCAGACCGCCGTCCTCGTCCCCACCACCGTGCTTGCCCAGCAGCACTACCAAACGTTCGCCGAACGCCTCGCCCCCTTCCCCGCGCGGGTCGAGATGCTCAGCCGCTTCCGATCCCCCAAAGAGCAGGAAACCATCGTCCGCCAGCTCCGCGACGGCGAAATCGACATCATCATCGGCACCCACCGCCTCGTCCAGAAAGACGTCGCATTCCACGACCTCGGCCTCGCCGTCATCGACGAAGAGCACCGGTTCGGCGTCGGCCACAAAGAGCGCCTCAAAGAGCTCCGCAGAGAGGTCGACGTCCTTACCCTCACCGCCACTCCCATCCCCCGAACGCTCCATATGGCCATGGCCGGCATCCGCGATATCTCAACCATCGAAACCCCCCCAGAAGAGCGCCTCCCCATCAAAACCTACCTCGGCGAACGCTCCGACGACCTCATCCGCGAAGCCGTGCAGCGCGAACTCGACCGCGACGGCCAAGTCTTCTTCCTCCACAACCGCGTCAGATCCATCCGCCTCGCCGCCGACCACATCCGAAGCCTCATCCCCGACGCCCGCGTCCTCGTCGCCCACGGACAGATGCCCGAAGACGAGCTCGCCAGCGTGATGGAGCGCTTCGCCGACGGCGATGCCGACGTCCTCTTCTGCACCACCATCATCGAGTCCGGCCTCGACATCCCCAACGTCAACACCCTCATCGTCGACCACGCCGACCGCTTCGGCCTCGCCCAGCTCTACCAGCTCCGAGGACGCATCGGCAGACGCTCGCAGCGCGCCTACGCCTACCTGATGGTCGAGCGCGGACAGCGCCTCTCCGACGCCGCCAAACGCCGCCTCGAAACCATCCTTGCCGCCACCGAACTCGGCGCCGGCTTCCGCATCGCCATGAAAGACCTCGAGATCCGCGGCGCCGGCAACATCCTCGGCCCCGACCAGAGCGGCCACATCCACGCCGTCGGCTTCGATATGTACGCGCGGCTCCTCGCCGAGGCCGTCGCCGAACTCCGCGCCGAATCAGCCGGCGGCTCCCCTCCGCAGCCCGAAACTCCCGAACCCGCCGTCGACCTCGGCCTCCCCTACTCCATCCCCGAAGACCTCGTGCCTCATATGCCCACACGAATGGCGATGTACCAGCGCGTCGCCAGCGCCAAAACCCTCGAAGAAGTCGACGACCTCCCCCGCGAGTTCATGGACCGCTTCGGCAAAGTCCTCCCCGACGAAGTCCACAACCTCCTCTACTCCGCCCGCGTGCGCATCATGGCCAAGAGCGCCGGAGTCGACTCCGTAGTCAAGCGCGGCGACCGCGTCACATTCCGGCTCGTCGACGAAGCGGGCGGCGCCCGGCGCGCCCTTGAGCGTGCTCTGGGCCGTCGCATTGTTGTAGGCAACCAGCAAGTGCACCTCCCCCTTGCCGGCCACGACATCCCCTGGGGGCAAGTCTTACTGGAAGCGCTCGCCAACCTCGCGGAATTCCATCGCCAAATAGCCTCGCTAGCTTAGCGAGGAAGGAGCGCGTTCCCGAGCGCTGCCCGCTCGCAACCAGGCCGCGCAAGATATAACGTGCGCCTGGCGCTACACTCCCAGCCATAACGAACAACATCTGAGGAACACTCGTGACAACTGCCGTTCGGAACCAGAAGCCGAAGATGGCTCTATCAATCGACAATCTGCTCGCTTACGCCGTGTGGCGGATAGCGGAAGCAGGAGAAGAGTGCACGTTCGAACGGCTCGTCTACGAGTGCTTCACCCTCTTCCCCAACGCCTTCTCCCTGCAACGATACCCCCACTGGCCCGACTCTGCGCGAGTCGACAAGACATGGCTGCGATGCCGCACTGACCGCGGGTGGATCATCGGCAGCGTGCAAGAGGGCTTTCGACTCACCGACCGCGGAGCGCAGGCAGCCGCGAAGGTTGCCCGCTCCCTCGGCGAGGATCCTGCCGACGCGGCCCTCGCCAGCGAGAGCGCCCGTGCGCGCGGGCGGCACGACGCAATGCTCCGGCACATCCGTCGGCAGGCGTCATTCGCGGCCTACCAAACCGACCCAAGCGGATTTACTCTGAGCGACTCAGACCTCCGCATAACCCTTAGCGCGACGCTTGAGACTCCGCGCCGCATCCTCAGGCAGAACCTGCGCGCCTATGAAAATGCGGCAAAGGCCCACGACGACAAAGAGGTAATCGCATTCATCGACGCCTGCAAGAGAATACTGAAGGAAGGAGCTGCAAGTTAGGCAATGCCCGGCCGCGAAGGAGAAGAGGCTGACATCGTCATCAGTCAGCGAGTCATTGACGAGTCTAGCCAATCCACCATCAAACGACTGATTGACGCGCTCGTCGAACTTGTGACCAACAGCGACGACAGCTATCGGCGCCTCGAATCAGCTGGAGTCGCCACCAACAATCGGATTGACGTGTACGTCTCCAGACGACGGGGAGGGGTCGTCTCCGAAGTCGTAGTCACAGACTGGGCTGAGGGTATGAACCTCGATCGAATCGAGGAGATACTGGTATTTGCCGCAGACACTAGCGGATTCACCTCTGGCGGCAGCATACGCGGCCTGTTCGGAAGAGGTCTGAAGGAAGCGATTTTCGCTCTCGGCAGCGGCACGATAGAGAGCGTACGCAACGGAGCTTTGAGCGCAGTGAGAGTCTTCCGTGAAGGAAGCAGCCACCGTCGCCGCATTATCACCGATAGCCATCCAACAGGAGAATCCAATTATACGCGCATATCCATCTCCGTTACTAATGAGCAAATCCAGTCTCCAGTCTGGGCAAAGCTAGCTGAACAATTCTGTACTCACTTCGCTTTACGCGACATTTGTTCGAGTGTTCGAGATGTTCACTTGGCACTAAACGACACTGCTCGCACCCCAGCCTTGAACAGAAAAAGGCTCATGGAATACGAACCTCCCCAGACTCGGCCAGTAGTTCGGAAGAACATCGCGCTCAGCGAGGAGCTAGGGGCAGCTTCCTTATCTATTGACGAATCAGCAAGTCCCTTACTCTACACAAGGAACGATCCCTGCTCGATTGCAGGCATCGTGGTGAAGACGGAAGGGATACCACTCGACAATAGGCTATTCGGTTTCGAGAACAACGAAGCCGCGAAGTACTTCTCTGGCAGCATTGAAGTGCCTGGCATCGCACAGCTGCTTCGGCGCGGCGACTCTAGCATCCTGACTCCGTCGCGAGCAGGCTTGGACTGGCGCACTAGCCATGCTATTAAGTTGCAAACCGCCGTAGAAGATGAACTGCATCAACTAGTTGATCGGAAGCAGCGCGAACTCGAAACTCAGCGTCGCAGCGCCACGAGAGAACAGTACCGAAGGAAGCTTCGAGATGTATGCGACCAGCTTAATCGACTAGCTGAGAACGAGTTGGAAGAGATTCCTCCGAACGGAGACGGGGCTCCCCTATCAATAGACAGGTTGACAATCCGACCGGACGTAGGCCATGCGAGTGAGCGAGAGCAGCGGCGTTTCTCAGTTTATCTCCCCAGCAACATGGCTAACTCCGGTGCGCAACCTAATGTCTCCATTTCATTGGAAAATGTCCGAGGCAACATCCAGTCGCCGCCCGCAACGATTACACTAACTCCATCTCGAGCAAACACGGAAGTACTTGCAGGTAGTTTCGCCATAAGCGGAACTCCAAAAGGAGCATCTTGCACTATCTACGTCGCATGGACAAACCAGGATGACTTTGCAGAGTTCAGTGTTCAAGACCCTCGTCCTACAAGCCCGAGCGTACAGCGTAATCGTGGCCTCTTTCGCGAAATTAACTTCGACGATAGCAACCCTCAGCCGACTCAGCGTGTCAGCTACAACAACGGGAACGGCAACATCACCATCTATCTTCATTTCCCGTCCGTTGGAAACTACCTTCGCGCAGGAGGCGACGGATTGGGCGAGCCTCTAGGCCAACTTATGTGCGCGGAGCTTGTTGCGGAAGCATTCAGCAAGGAGATAGCTCGAAGGAGAATCGAAACCAATGCGATTCCCCTCGGCAGTGAGATTGACGCCTATAATTTTGAAATCAACAAACTCCATCACAAGTACCTGGAGGCCGTACATCAGATGATTAGGAGTTTCTCTCCAACAGGTGCTTGACAGCGATGCCCCGATTCCGATAAGGACCCTCGGAATCTCACGCAGGAGGGCAGTCGCCATGGGGCTGAACGTCGGCATCATCAATATCGAATTCATCCCACGGCCGCGCGGCCACGTGTACGAGTTCGCCCAGCACATCGCTAGCATAGGCGCGCATGACTCCTATATGTCAGGCGAGGGTCAGAGCTACATCCCCTTCACGCAGCGGCGCCTGCTGCAAATGCTCGACCTCTTCTCCCAGAGGCGCGCACTGACGCCACAAGAGCAACAAGAAATCCACGCGTGGCTGAAGTCGCTCCCCTGGCTCGAGAGATGGCGGGACTCGCTGCCACCAGACGAAGAGGACGGTGAGAACGACGATTACCCCACCGCCGCAGACCACGACCCCGAGCGCGACGGCGGGTTCATTGAATTGTACTTCGGCTGGTAGCCCCCTTGCCCGCCCCGCCCCCGCCCCCTATACTAAACCCCGCAGCGCGAAACGCTGCGCGACCCTTTAAGCACAGTCCTGCGAGGCTGGCAAGGGCGGGAACAGGGCAGCCCTGCGGCGCGATTCGCCGCAAGGCGCAGCTGCAAGCGCCACCCCTTCGCCAGCAGCCGCGAGAAGCCCATCCACCAATGACCACCGAGACCCGGATCCTCGACCCCGACAATATGCGGCGCAGCATCGTCCGCATCGCCCACGAAATCATCGAGCGCAACCCCAACCCCGACGGACTCGCCCTCGTCGGCGTCCTCCGCCGAGGCTTCCCCCTCGCCAACCGCATCAGCGCCTGCATCCAGCAGTTCGAAGGCGCCGACATCCCCGTCGGCTCGCTCGACATCAACCTCTACCGCGACGACCTCTCGCGCCTCCCCCAACCCATCGTCCGGCGCACCGACGTCCCCGTCGACCTCGACGCCAAAACCGTCGTCCTCGTCGACGACGTCTTCTGCTCAGGACGCACAGCCCGCGCCGCCCTCAACGCCCTGATGGACCTCGGACGGCCGCGCGCCGTGCAACTCGCCGTCCTCGTCGACCGCGGACACCACGAACTCCCCATACGCGCCGACTACGTAGGCAAGAACATCCCCACCTCCCTCAGCGAAGAGGTCCAGGTGCGCGTCGCCGAAATCGACAGCGTCGACGAAGTCGCCCTCATCCGCCACGACAGGAGACTGCTCCCGTGCTGACCAACGCCCCAGGCGCAACGCTCGGGCGCCCGGCGACGGCGCCCTCCCCCGCCGAGGGAGCGCTCCCCCGCCGCAAGCACGTGCTCGACCTCGACGACTTCTCGCGCGGCGAGATCGTCAGCGTGCTCGACCAGGCGGAGGCGATGCGCGAACTCCTCGGCCGCAGCATCAAAAAAGCCCCCTCGCTCCGCGGAAAAGTCGTCATCACCGTCTTCCTCGAACCAAGCACCCGCACCCGCGTCTCCTTCGAACAGGCCGGCAAGATGCTCAGCGCCGACGTCATCAACATCTCCGGCTCCGGAAGCAGCGCCGAAAAAGGCGAATCGCTCCTCAACACCGCCCTCGCCCTCCAGGCAATGCGCGCCGACCTCATCATCATCCGAAGCCCCCACGCCGGAGCCCCCTACTTCCTCGCCCGAAACCTCGACCGCGCCGGCATCGTCAACGCCGGCGACGGACGCCACGCCCATCCCACCCAAGCCCTCCTCGACCTGATGACGATGCGCTCCCGCCTCGGCAGCCTCGACGGCAAGAAAATCGTCATCGTCGGCGACTCCCTCAACAGCCGCGTCGCCCGCTCCGACATCTTCGGCCTCGCCGCAATGGGAGCCTCCGTCGTGCTCTGCGGACCCCCTACCCTCATCCCCATCCACCTGCTCCGCAACAACCCACACCCCCCGCACGAACTCGCCGTCGAGCACGACCTCGACGCCGCCATCGACAACGCCGACGCCGTCATCGCCCTTCGCATCCAGAAAGAGCGCCACGCCGGCGGCGCGCTCCCCACGATGCGCGAATACACGCGCCGGTGGATGATCACCGAATCCCGTATGCGCCGCGCCAAACCCGACGCCCTGCTTATGCACCCAGGCCCTATGAACGAAGGCGTAGAAATCGCCTCCTCCCTCGCGCACAGCCCGAACGCCCAGATCGAAGAGCAGGTCACAAACGGCGTCGCCGTGCGCATGGCGCTCCTCTACCAACTCCTCACCGGCCCCCACGAAAGCCCAACCGAATGACCACGCCCATCCTCATCAAGGGCGCACGCCTCATCGACCCCAACGCCGGAACCGACACCCCCGGAAACCTCCTCCTGCGCGACGGAACCATCCGACCCGCAGACTCCACCCCGCCCGCAGGCGCGCTCGTCGTCGACGCCGGCGGCCTCGTCGCCGCCCCCGGATTCATCGACCTGCACGCCCACCTCCGCGAGCCGGGATTCGAAGACAAGGAAACGATCGCCACCGGAACCGCCGCAGCCGCAGCCGGCGGCTTCACAACAGTCTGCGCGATGCCGAACACCGAACCCGCAATCGACTCCGCGACGGTCGTCGAGTTCATCGCCCAGCAAGCGCGCGCCGCAGGCCCCGTCCGCGTCTGCGCGATCGGCGCCGTCTCCAAAGGCCGCAAGGGAACCGAACTCGCCGATATGGAAGAACTCGCCAGGGCAGGCGTCGTCGCCTTCTCCGACGACGGCAGCCCCGTCGCCACCGGACGCCTTATGGAGATGGCCCTCCTCTACTCCGGCCAGCTCGGCCTCCCCGTCATCGACCACTGCGAAGACCTCTCCATCGCCGCCGGCCTCGGAATGAACGAAGGACCCGTCGCCTCCCGCCTCGGCCTCGAGGGCTACCCCGCAGCCGCCGAAGAATCCTTCATCGCCCGCGACATCGCCGTGCTCGCGCTCACAGGCGGCCGCCTCCACATCGCCCACCTCAGCGCCGCCGGCGGCGCCGAGATCGTCCGCGCCGCCAGGCAGCGCGGCCTCGCCGTAACCGCCGAGGTCACCCCCTCCCACCTCGCTATGACCGAAGAATGGACGCTCGGCGGACAGAGCGCCGGCTCAGTAGCCGACCCCCTCGGCGCCGCCGCCTACGACACTTGCGCCAAGGTCAGCCCTCCCCTGCGCTCCGAGTCCGACCGCCAGGCCCTCATCCTCGCCCTCCGCAACGGCGTCATCGACGCCATCGCCACCGACCACGCCCCTCACACGTTCGCCGACAAGGCCGTGCCGTTCGACGAAGCCGCCGTCGGCATCTCCGTGCTCGAAACAGCATTCGCCTCGCTGATGAGCCTCGTCCACAGCGGCGCCGTCGACCTCCCAACCCTGGTGGCGCGCCTCACGACCGGGCCCGCAAGCGTCCTCGGCCCCCGGTTCGCGCCCTGCGCATCCCTCGCAGCCGGATCCCCAGCCGACATCACGCTCTTCGACCCCGAAGAGCAGTGGGTAGTCGACCCTGCGGCGTTCGCATCCAAGGGCAAGAACACCCCGCTCGCAGGCGCCGTCCTGAAGGGGAAAGTGAAACTGACAATCGCGGGCGGACGCATCGCCTACGACGGCGTCGGCCTATGACCACCGCCCGCCTCGTCCTCAGCGACGGCTCCGTCTACGAAGGACGCTCCCTCGGCGCCCAAACCGACGCGTTCGGCGAAGTCGTCTTCAACACCAGTATGTTCGGCTACCAGGAGATGCTCACCGACCCGTCCTACGCCGGCCAGATCGTCGTGCCGACGTACCCCCTCCAGGGCAACTACGGCGTCAACGAATCCGACGACGAGTCCCGGCGCCTGCAAGTCGCGGCGTTCGTCGTTCGCGAGCATTCCTCCACCCCCAGCCACTACGACTCCGCGCGCACCCTTCACCAGCGCCTCGCCGACGCCGGCGTCCCCGGCCTCTGGGGCGTCGACACCCGAGCCATCGCCCGCCGCATACGCTCCCACGGCGTGATGATGGCCGCCCTCGCCCTCGGCGACCCCCACGACGCCCTCCGCGAACTCCGCAACCGCCCCCCATACGACTCCGTCAACTTCGTCGAGCGCGTAACCATCAGCAACCCCTACGACTGGAGCGCCGGCGGCGACAAGCGCGTCGCCGTCATCGACTGCGGCGTGAAGTACAACATCCTCCGCCTCCTCGCCAAACGCGGCTGCCAGGTGCGCGTCTTCCCCGCGGCGGCGACAGCCGAAGACGTGCTCGCAAGCCGCCCCCACGGCGTCGTCTTCTCCCCCGGCCCCGGCGACCCCGTCCACAACAGCCCAACCGTCAAGACCGCCAGAACCATCATCGACGCCGTCCCCACGCTCGGAATCTGCCTCGGGCACCAGATCATCGCCCGCGCACTCGGAGCCGAAACCTACAAGCTCAAGTTCGGACATCGCGGCGGCAACCACCCCGTCCAAGACCTCGCCACCGGACGCGTCTCCATCACCGCCCAGAACCACGGCTACGCCGTCGCCGACGACGGCCTCCCCTCCGACATCGTCGTCGCCAGCCGCAACCTCAACGACGGCACAATCGAAGGCCTGCGCCACCGCAACCGCCCTGTCGTCACCATCCAGTACCACTCCGAAGCATCACCCGGCCCCCTCGACAACGAATACGTGTTCGACCAGTTCATCGACCTCCTGAGCGACGCCTGAACCCAACCCTATGACGCAACAGCCTACCCCCCGGAAAGTCCTCGTAATCGGCAGCGGCCCCATCGTCATCGGGCAGGCCGCGGAGTTCGACTACGCCGGCGCCCAGGCCTGCAAAGCCCTCCGCGAAGAGGGCGTCGCCGTCGTCCTCGTCAACTCCAACCCCGCAACCATCATGACCGACGAGGAGATCGCCGACGCCGTCTACATCGAACCCCTCGCCGTCGACGTCATCGAACGCATCATCGCCCGCGAACAACCCGACGGACTCCTCCCCACCCTCGGCGGCCAGACCGGCCTCAACCTCGCCGTCGAACTCCACGAAAAAGGCGTCCTCGAACGCCACAACGTCCGCCTCCTCGGCACATCCGTCGAAACCATCAGAACCGCCGAAGACCGCGAACTCTTCCGCAGCCTGCTCCAGAGCCTCGGCGAACCCGTTCCCCCCAGCGAAATCGCCGGATCCATCGACGACGCCCTGGCGGTCGGACGCAAACTCGGCCTCCCCCTCATCGTCCGCCCCGCCTACACCCTCGGCGGCTCCGGAGGAGGCTTCGCCGCAACAATGGACGAACTCGAACAGGTGGCGGCTAGCGGCCTCGCCGCAAGCCCTATCCGGCAAATCCTCGTCGAACGCTCCATCAGAGGATGGCGCGAAGTCGAATACGAGGTTATGCGCGACTCCGCCGACGCCTGCATCACCATCTGCAATATGGAAAACTTCGACGCTATGGGCGTCCACACCGGCGACAGCATCGTCATCGCCCCCAGCCAAACCCTCTCCGACAAGGAATTCCAGATGCTCCGCTCAGCGAGCATCCGCATCATCCGATCCCTCGGCATCGAGGGCGGCTGCAATATCCAGTTCGCCCTCTCCCCCAACCCCGTCGTCGGCGAAGCCCTCCCCGGAGGCGCCCCCGACCCAATGCAGTACTACGTCATCGAAGTCAACCCCCGCGTCAGCCGCTCCTCAGCCCTCGCCTCCAAAGCCACCGGATACCCCATCGCGCGCGTCGCCGCCAAGATCGCCGTAGGACGCCGCCTCGACGAGATACCCAACGCCGTCACCCTCCGAACCAAAGCCGCCTTCGAACCCGCCCTCGACTACTGCGTCATCAAGATCCCCCGCTGGCCTTTCGACAAATTCGCATCCGGCGACCGCTCCATCAACCCCCAGATGAAAGCCACCGGCGAGGTGATGGCCATCGACCGCAGCTTCGAAGCCGCACTCCAGAAAGCCGTCCGATCCCTCGAACTCGCCGGCAAGTCCTTCCTCTGGGAAGACCCCGAATGGGCCGGCGACGGCCTCGAAAATCTCCCCCTCGAACCGAACGACCTCCGCCTCTGGAGCATCGCCGCCGCACTCCGCAGAGGCGTCCCCGTCAACGTCCTCGCCAGAACCGCCCAGATCGACCCGTGGTTCCTCAACGGCGTCGAGCGCATCGTCCGCATGGAGCAGCGCCTCAGCAGCGAAACCCTCGAGCGCGACCTCCTGTGGGAAGCCAAACGGCTCGGTATGCCCGACGAATCCATCGCCCGCCTCGCCGGACTCTCCCACGAACAGGCGCGCTCCCTCCGCCGCAAACTCGGCATCGCCCCCGTCTACAAAATGGTCGACACCTGCGCCGCCGAATTCGAGGCCGCAACCCCCTACTTCTACAGCTCCTACGACCAGGAGAACGAATCTTCCCCCCTACCCGGACCAAAAGCTATCGTCATCGGCAGCGGACCCATACGCATCGGCCAGGGAATCGAGTTCGACTACTGCTCCGTCCACGCCGCTTGGGCCCTCGACAGCGCCGGCGTCAAGTCCATTATGGTCAACTCCAACCCCGAAACCGTCTCCACCGACTTCGACACCAGCGACCGCCTCTACTTCGAACCCCTCGACGAAGAGAGCATCCGCGACATCATCGAAAACGAACGCGACGGCGACTACTACCCCCCCTCCGTCGTCCAATTCGGCGGCCAAACCGCCATCTCCCTCAGCCAGGCCATCGCCGCCGCCGGACTCCCCATCCTCGGATCATCAGCCGACGCCATCGACATCGCCTCCGACCGCGACAGGTTCGGCCAGCTAATGGCCCAGCTCGGCGTCCCGCAGCCCCCAGGCGCCGCCGTCACATCGCTCGAAGAAGGCGTCGACGCCGCCTCTCGCCTCGGCTTCCCCCTCGTCGTCCGCCCCAGCTACGTCCTCGGCGGACGCGCTATGGAAATCGTCGACAACATCGCCGAACTCGTCCGATACCTCAACCGCGCCCTCGACGCCGCCCCCGACAAACCCATCCTCGTCGACAAGTACTTCCAGGGCCGCGAGGTCGAGATCGACGCCGTCGTCGACGGCGAGCAAACCCTCATCCCCGGCATTATGGAGCACATCGAACGCGCCGGCGTCCACTCCGGCGACTCTATGGCCGTCTACCCCTCCCCACGCCTCTCCGACCACGAACGCAGCGTCATCGTCGACTACGCCGCGCGCATCGGCCTCGCCATCGGCGTCCGCGGACTTATGAACATCCAGTTCGTCATTATGAACGAGAGCAAACCCTTCGGCCTCACCGTCCCCGCCGACACCGGCCTCTCCTCCATCTACGTCATCGAAGTCAACCCGCGCTCCAGCCGCACCATCCCCTTCATCTCCAAAGTAACCGGAATCCCTATGGTCCACATCGCCGCCAACGTTATGCTCGGACGCTCGATCGCCGAGCAGGGCTACTCAGGCGGCCTGCGCCCCGACCCCCCGATGTTCAGCGTCAAAGCCCCCGTCTTCTCGATGTCCAAGCTCACCGGCGTCGAAACCTACCTCGGCCCCGAAATGAAATCCACCGGCGAGGTGATGGGCATCGACATCGCCCTCCGCCCCGCCGTCGCCAAAGCCCTCATCGCCGCCGGAATGATGCTCCCCCCTTCCGGATCAATCCTCGTAACCATCGCCGACCGCGACAAGGCCGAGGCCGTGCCGTGGCTCAAAACGCTCGGCAGCCTCAACTACCAGCTCTACGCCACAACCGGAACCGCCGCCCTCATGCGCGGCCTCGGCCTCGCCGTAACCGAAATCAACAAGGCCGCCGAGCCAGAACCCAACGCCTGGTCCGTCGTCGCCGACGGCACAGTCGACGCCGTAGTCAACACCGTCGCCGAAGTCGCTCAGGCCTTGCGCGACGGATTCGAGATCCGCCGATCCGCCACCGAGCGCCGCATCCCCTGCTACACGTCAATGGACACCGCGCGCGCCGCCGTCGAGGCCCTCGCCCACGGCGGCGACTACCACGTCGCCCCCACCTCCGACTACGTCGCCGGCGCCGCAAAGAAAGCAGCTCCAGAATCGGCCCAGTGAGCACCCCTAAACCCAACAAGAAAGGCGCGGCCCCCCGCCGCGCGGTAACCCGCATAATGACCGAAGAATCCCCCAACATACGCCCCCAGCAACCGCCAGCCGAAACGCCGCGCGCTCCCCAAACAAGACAGACGCGACCCAGCAACGCAGAGGGCGCGCCGCAGACCCCCAGCCCCTCCCCCTCTCGCAGACGACGCGGCGGAGGACGCCCCCGAACTTCCCCCAACCTCGCCGACTCCCCGCAGCAACCTCCCCCGCAGACAGCCCCCTCCCTTACGGATCCCAGCAGCACAGAGGGCGCAGCCCAGACCCCCAGCCCCTCCTCCTCTCGCAGGCGACGCGGCGGAGGACGCCACCGAACTTCCCCCAGTTCCGCCGACTCCCCGCAGCAACCTCCCCCGCAGACAGCCCCCTCCCTTACGGATCCCAGCAGCACAGAGGGCGCAGCCCAGACCCCCAGCCCCTCCTCCTCTCGCAGGCGACGCGGCGGAGGACGCCACCGAACTTCCCCCAGTTCCGCCGACTCCCCGCAGCAACCTCCCCCCCAGACAGCCGCCGCCCCGAACGACGCGGAGGAGGCGAGCGGAGACGCCGCAGCGCGCCAGCCGTCCCGATCGGGGCGCGAACGCCGCGGGAGCCTCCCCTCCGCAAAACTCAACGACGAGCAACCTCAGAAAGCCTTTATGCACCCCAGCGAAAAGGAGTTCGCCGACCTCCTCGACTACTACCACATCTACTACCTCTACGAACCCCGCTCGTTCCCCCTCCGGTGGGACGGCAACCGCGTCGTCGAAATGTTCACCCCCGACTTCTACCTCCCCGAGTACGACCAGTACTTCGAACTCACCACAATGAAACAGAATCTGGTCACCCAGAAGAACCGCAAGCTCCGCCGCGTCCGCGAACTCTACCCCGAAATCAACGTCCAGCTGCTCTACCGCCGCGACCTTATGCGCCTCATGGGCAAGTACGGCTTCGGCCCCCTCGCCGACGCACCCGTCGCGGGCGCCAGCCGCGTCCTCTTCTCCAAGCAGCAAGTCCAGGCCCGCGTCAAAGAACTCGGCAAACAGATCGCCGACGACTACGCCGGCGAAGAGCCCATCCTCGTCGGCGTCCTCCGAGGCGTCGTCGTCTTCATAGCCGACCTTATGCGCGAGATCGACCTCAAACTCCAGGTCGAGTTTATGGAAATCTCGCACTACGGCGAACGCAGCGACGCCATCGACATCATCCGCGACGTAACAACAAGCCTCGCCGGACGACACGTCATCGTCGTCGAAGACATCGTCGACACAGGACTCACCCTCCGCTACCTCCTCGAACACCTCCAGGCCAAGCGCCCCGCCAGCCTCAAAGTCTGCGCCCTCCTCGACAAATCCGTCCGCCGTATGGCCGACATACCCCTCCACTACGTCGGCTTCGAGATCCCCGACGAATTCGTCATCGGCTACGGCCTCGACTACGCCGGACGCTACCGGAACCTCCCCCACGTAGGAATCCTCCAGCCAGTCGAGCCCAAGGCCATTCCCCAGCGGTAGGCCAGCCCGCCTCCCCCAGCGAAGAGCGAACAAGGCAGGGATGAGCGACGCTCCCGGCTCCCCATAACGAAATGCCTGTGCGGGAGGCCGGGAGACGCGCAATTTGTGCATCGCGCTCGCTTGATATACCCTCGCGCGACTACGCTACAAAAGGAGAAAAGCTCATGGTAATGCAGGGCACCGATATGAAAGTCGCTGAAACCCCAACCAGCGGCCTCCAGGACTTCCGCACACCCGACGCCTACGAGGACTGGCTTGGGAACGAAGGCGTGATGGTCCACGAAACCTACTACGTCCCCAACTGGCACGAGGTCGAAGTCGGCCCGTGGGAGCGCAAGGGCGGACACGGAGCCGTCATCCACATCGACAACGCCCATATGCCCAACGACCTCCACGTCGTCGACATCGCCCCAGGCGGCAAGTCCGAGCCCGAGCATCATCTCTACGAGATCAACTTCTACATCGTCCAGGGCAGAGGCGCCACCACCGTCTGGATGGACGAGGACAGCAAGCAAACCTTCGAATGGAAAGCCGGCTCCCTCTTCACCATCCCCCTCAACGCCTGGTATCAGCACTTCAACGGCTCCGGCGACGAGAAGGTCCGCTATATGGCCACCACCAACGCCCCGCCCATGATGCGCCTCTTCCGCGACCCCGACTTCATCTTCAACAACGACTTCATGTTCCGCTCCCGCTACTCCGACGACGAGACATACTTCTCCGGCAACGGAACGCTCTACAACAAGCGTATCTGGGAAACCAACTTCATCCCCAACGCCCCCGATATGGCGCTCTACGGCTGGAAGGAGCGCGGAGCCGGCGGCATCAACGCGATGCTCCAGATGGGCAAGAACGATATGGGCAACCACATCTCCGAGTTCCCCATCGGCACCTACAAGAAGGCGCACCGGCACGGCCCCGGAGCCCACCTCTTCCTCCTCAGCGGCGACGCCGGCTTCTCCCTGCTGTGGACCAAGCCCGACCGCTCCGACATGGTCAAGTGCGACTGGCAACTGGGCAGCATCGTCATCATCCCGAGCGACGGCACCTTCCACCAGCACTTCAACTCCGGCGCCAAGCGCGCCCGCTACATGGCCCTCCGCTCCGGCAACGGCGGCTTCATCGCCCCCAACCAGCGCGCCACCGCCGACGTCTCCATCAAGGAAGGCGGCATCCAGGTCGAGTACGAGGACGAAGACCGCGAGATTCACGAGATCTTCGAGGCCGAGCTTGCCAAGTCCGGCGCGCAGTGCAACATGAAGGCGTTCATCCCCTACTGCACCGGCGTCGCAGGCGTCACCGACGAGCGCCAAACCTAGGCGCCCGCGCCTAAGAACCTAGCGCCGAACCAAGGGCGGAGGCATTGCGCCTCCGCCCTTCTCTTCGCCAGCTAGCCCCTTCGCTCTCCCCTCAGAACGCACCCCAGCCAAACCCCCCAGCTCCACCTACCCCGCCGACCGCCGACCCGTCGCGCACAGATCGCGCACCGCGCACGACCCGCACCTCGGGCTCCTCTTCGCGCACGCCTCTTTCGCATGAGCGTCCAGCAGCGCGTGGTACTCGTTGTACAGCGCCGCGTCGCGCGGAAGATTCTCCTCGAAAAACGCCTGATGCGCATCGTATCCCCGAAGCTTCCGGCGCGGGAACATCCGCCCAACGATCCGCTGCGTGTACACATCAATCACGAACGACGGCAACCCCGCCGCATACAGCACGATATCGTCCGCCGTCTCCGGACCCACCCCGTGAACCCCCAGCAACTCCGCCCGCAACTGCCGCGGCGGCATCTCCCGCCACGACTCCACACTGTCCCCGTAGCTCCCAAGAAACTCCGCCACCGCCTTCAGCTTGCGCGCCTTGGCGTTGAAGTAACCGCTCGGACGTATCGCCTCCGCAAGCTCCCGCTCAGACGCCTCGCGGAGCGCCGCCGCCGACATCAGCCCCGCAGCCTGCAAGTTCGCTATCGCCCGCGCCGCATTCGTCCACGCCGTATTCTGCGTCAGAACCGCCCCCACGATCGTCTCGAATGGCCCATCCCCCGGCCACCACCCCTGCGGACCGTAGCGCGCAAGCAAGCGCCGGTACACCTCCCTCAACAGCCGCGCAGACCGCCTGTCGCCTCCGCCACCCTTCGCGCCCTCCGCCATAATCCCGATTCTATCCGCTCCCCACACCTCTAACCCCCCTCCGCTAGCAACCATCTGAGGAATCGCGTCCCGCACCGTTCCCCAGCGCCCCCGCTTTCGCGGAAACCTTGCGTCGCCCCACGCCGTCCTCGTCCTCCGCGCCTCAACCCATCGTTCCCGCTTGCGCCGCAGGACGCCGCCCCGCCGTCCCGGACGCGCGCTGCCGCCGCTTGCCGCTTCCCCAACAGTCCGGAGATGCTCCCCAAAAGCGGAACAGGCTACACTCTCCCCATGACAATCGCCTTCACCCAGCGGCTGGACAACGCCGCCTGCAACAACCGCAGCCTCCTGTGCGTCGGGCTCGACCCCTGGACACCCTCTATGCCCATCAGCGACATCGCAGCCTTCAACCGCGCCATCATCGACGCCACCGCCGACCTCGTCTGCGCATTCAAACCAAACTACGCCTTCTACGAAGCCGCAGGCCTCGACGGCCTCCGCGCCCTCCAACAGACCATCGAGGCCGTCCCCAACAACATCCCTGTCATACTCGACGTCAAACGCGGCGACCTCGGCAACACCGCCTCAGCCTACGCAAGAGCCGCATTCGAAGTCTGGCGCGCCGACGCCGTCACCGTGAACCCCTACCAGGGACGCGACTCCCTGCAACCGTTCCTCGACTACGACGACCGCGGCGTATTCATCCTCGCCCGCACCTCCAACCCCGGCGCAAGCGACTTCCAGGAGCTCCGCCTCGCTCCGCGACAACCCTCCGCGCTCCGACGCCGAACTCCGGCAGCCCGCCGCCCTCATCGCTCGCTCGCCCTCTACGAGCGCGTCGCCCAAGCGGCGCAACAGTGGAACGACGCCGGGAACATCGGCCTCGTCGTCGGCGCCACCGCCCCTCGCGAACTCTCGCGCGTCCGCGCCCACTGCCCTCGTATGCCCATCCTCATCCCCGGCGTCGGCGCGCAAGGAGGCGACCTCGAAGCCGCCGTGCGAAACGGCGCCGACGCCAACGGCCGACGCGCCGTCGTCTCCGCCTCCCGCAGCGTGCTCTACGCCTCCCAGGGCCCAGACTTCGCCCAAGCCGCCCGCGCCGAAGCGCTCCGCCTCCGCAACACGATCAACGCCGAGCTCAACCAGATGGGCAAGGAATGGACAACCTAGAATTCCGCCTCGGCGAACACATCACCCTTCGCAAGACCCACCCCTGCGGAGGCCTCGAATGGCGCGTAGAACGCCTCGGAGCCGACATCGGCATCCGGTGCCTCACCTGCGGACGCTACCTGCTCACCCCCCGCCGCAAGCTGCGCCGCGCAGCCCGAACCCAACGCGCTCCCGCGCCATCACCTGCCACTCCCCAGCAAGAACAAGAACAGAAACGCGTTACGCCCCCCGCGGCTCCCTGCTGAGCCGGCGCCCTCTCAGCGCCGCTCCCCTCGCGCCCTCAGCCCCCCTGCGGCGCCTCGTCCGTCCCCTGCTCAGCGTCTCCGCTCCCGGACGCATCCCCCTCAGACGCCTCGTCCTCCCCCTCGGCGTCCCCGCTCCCAGACTCATCTCCCTGCGGCGCCTCAGCCGCCTCGGATTCCTCAGGCTCCACGGACTCCTCAACACCATCCATGGAATCCGCAAGCGGCAGCACGATCTTCATCTCCGTATAGCTGTCCGGCTCAGACTCCACCTCGATGCTCCCCCCGTGCCCGCGAATGATGTCCGACGATATCGCCAACCCCAACCCAGTGCCCTTGTCCGTCGGCTTCGTCGTGAAGAACGGATTGAAGATCTTCTCCTGAACCTCGGCCGGCATCCCCGTCCCGTTGTCCCGAAGACGAATAACCGCATGCCCATCCTCGCGCCGCGTAGAAATCCACACCGTCGGAATGAAATCCATCGATCCGGCGCCGGCGGCTATCAGGCTCTGCCGCTTCTCGTTCGCCGCATAGCAAGCATTGCTCACCATATTCAGGAACACCCGCCCCATATCCTGGGAGAGCACCTCCATCTCCCCCAGCGATTCATCGAGGTCGAACTCCATGTGGAGCTGCACCTCCGAGTCAGTAGCGCGAGCGCTGTGATACGCCAGCCGCGCGTACTCCTCGATCAGCAGATTCATATCCGTCGGCTGCCGGGCCGTCGAGCTGCGCCCCATCTTGAGCATATCCTCCACAATCCGGTCCGCCCGCGCAGTATGCGAGAGCACCCGCTCAAGATTGCTCTCAAGATCTCCCGAAACCTCCAGAACATACGACTTGTCTTCCTTCGTAAACTCCTTGTCCTCATTCACAATGTCGCGCAGTTCCGCGAGAAGGTCGTTCGACGCCTCAGAAAAGTTCTTAACAAAGTTCAGCGGATTCCGTATCTCATGCGCAACGCCGGCGGTGAGCTCTCCCAAAGCCGCCAGCTTCTCCTGCGTAACAATCTGATCCTGCGCCTTCTGCAAGTCGCCGAGCACCCTCTCAAGCTCATCGTTCTTGCCCTGCAAATCCTGCGCCAGCTGCTCCACCAGATTCAGACGCTGCACCTCCAAAGCGTGCCGCCGGAACACCTCGAGAGCCTCGGCCATCTCCGTAACCTCGTCATGACCGCCAACATCCGCCCGAGCCTCCAGATTCCCTCCCGCCATCTGCCGCATCCACCCCGACAGCATCTCCAGACGCCGCAGCAGCGAGCGACCGATCAAAAGCCACCCCGTAAGCAGAGCCCCAACCACCGCAATCGCGCTGATCGTCAGCAACAGCGTGCGCCCGGTGCCTATCGCCTGCGTCGACTCTGTCGCCGCCTCTTGCGCCCGCGCCTGGGCGCCAGCCGCCATCGTGTCAACATTGTTCAGCAACCTGATAGCGATATTCCGGTTAACGTTCACCAGATCCCGCTGACTCTCTGTCAGCGTCAGCAGCTGCGCAACCAGATCAAACGTGCGCTCTTCCCCTAGCTCGTCCCCCAACCCCAAATGGAAGAAGCCCGTGAACAGATCATCCAACTCCCGGTGAATAGGATGGCCCTCGAGCGCCAGCAGATTCCCCTCAACCTTGCTCTTCACCGCCAGAAAACGCTCGCGCAGCGGTTCCACCTCTTCCACCGATGAAAGCGAAAAAGCGCTCGCCAGAATCTGCGAAGCCAGCGCCGCCTCGCCCTGCAACTGCGCAAGCCGCTGATACGTATCCACCTCCTCCAGGCTCAGATGCTCCTCTCTCGGCGTAATCGCCGATCCCAGATCCATATATCCCGTAACAACAAAAAATATCTGATCGTCAATCGCAGGAATAACTACCGCGTCCACGCGCTCAGTCAAGGCCTCCAGCTCGCGCTGCACCCCGTCGATCCGCGTCTGCAGCACGAACAGCTCCCTCACACTCGCCTTCAGGCCGTCTATGTTCAGAATCAGCGTGTCAACATCCCGCCGAATCTGACCGAACAGCTGCGGATCCACCTCCCGCTCCTCGAGCTCGTCCAGCTCCGCCTGCAGCCTGTTGCGCGCCTGATCCACATTCTCAACAAGCCGCTCGAACTGCGCGCTCGACCTCGTCGAAGTAAGCTGACCCCCAACCGAAGCAAGCGCCCCGCTCGTCAAACCCACATCAAACGCCGCGCTCATATCCGGAACGCTCCCCTCGTTCACCTGCGTCACCGCACCCCCCAACCGATTGAACGAGTACAACCCAACCCCACTAGCGGCGACCGTCATCAGAGCCGCCCCGATAATCCCCAGATACATCTGGGTGGACAACCGCCCAACCCGACGCCTGAACCTCCCTCGCCGCCTCGGAGATTCCCTTGCCGCGTCCTGTGTCGCGTCCCGCGTCTGCTCCATCAGCTCCGCATCCCCGTCGCCCCTCACGGCTCGCTGTCCGTTCCCCCGGCGGTCGGCGACCCTATCTCCCATACAGGATTCGCATCCTCCAGGCTATCCACCTGCCGAAGGTTCCCCTCCCCGTCGAGAAGCGTCAGATACACCTCGCCAGAGCCCTGGTTGTCCCACGACGCGTCGTCGTACGAAAGCCTGAACCCGTCGATATCGAAATCGCCCCCCTCGCGCACTCCCCTCACGAAACACTCTCTGTCGATATCCCGCCCGCAGAGCTCAGCCGCATAGATCGCCAGCCGCCCCATCAGATAACCCTCGAGCGAAACATAGCCCGGAACCGCCCCCGCGTCGTACGCCCGCAGCGCCCGCTGATAAGAACCCACCACCGGCGTCGAAGCATCCGCAGGGTCTGGAACCACCTGCGTCACATATATCTCCAAGTCCGACGAAAGCGCCCTTGCCAGCGACTCCACCCCCACGAACGACACCGTCAGGAACACCGCGTCCGGACCCGTCAGCGCCGACCAGTGGAGAATCGACGCCACAGGCTCGTACGCCCCGATAACAATAACCGCCTCCGGATCCCCAAGCAGCAGATTGAGAATCCCGCGCTTCACCGCAACCGTATTCCGCTCGTACGTCCCCACCGCCACAAGCTCCAACCTTGGCTCCAGAGCCGCAAGCGCCTGCAGCACGCCGTTGTAGCCATCCCGCCCATACCCATCGTTCTGATACATCACTGCAATGCGCTTCACCCCCAGGTCGCCAACGAGCCGGTCAACCATCAACGCAACCTCCTGAGCGTAGGAGGCCCGAAGATTCAGCACATTCGTCATCCCCTCACCCCGAAGGAACGCCGCTCCCGTGAACGGCGCAATGTACGGCGCGCCCGACTCCAGAGCCAGCGGCGCCGCCTTCAGCGAAGTCGGCGTCCCCACCGCCCCGATGAGCGCGAACACATCCCGCTCCTCAAGCAGCTCGCGCGTATTCGCCACCGCCCTGTCAGGCTCGTAGCCGTCGTCGAGCGTCTCGAGCTCCAGCATCCTCCCGTGAACCCCCCCCTGCGCATTCCTCTCCGCGAACGCAGCCCGTATCCCCTTGCGCACCTCCTGCCCCAGATCCCCCGCCGGACCAGTGAGCGCCGCCGACTGCCCGAAAAGTATGCGCTCATCCGTAACGCCGGGCGTCCCCGGCTCCGGCGTAGCCGTCGGCGTCGCCGTCGGCAGAGGCGTCGCTTCCGGCCCGGACGTGCACGCCGCAAGAACCGTTATCCAGATCGCGCACCCCGCGAGCGCAAGCGCAGCGCGCGCCCCGCGGGATTTCCGAATCACCCGTCCCTCCGCTTGATCAGCGTCAAGTGATTCCTCCCGCCCTCCCGCTTGTAGTGCGCCTCGTCCATCATCTCTCGCACAAGATGAATCCCAAGCCCCCCCACCGGCCTGTCGTCAATCGACGAGTCCAAGTCCGGCGGCGGAGCATCGGTCAGCGGATCGAACGGAATGCCAGCGTCAGAAATCGTAATCGTTACAGCATCCTCATCCGAAACCATCACAATCTCAATATCGGGATTCTCTCCCGCAGCCCCATAAGTAATAGCGTTAAGACCAAGCTCCTCCAGCGCCAGATTCACGCTGAACACCAGCCCCGGCGCCCACTCCTCGCGCTCCCCAAGATCCTCGACGGCGGCTGAGATTCTCTCCAGCGCTCCATCCTCAGAATCAATCTTCAGTGTCAGCTGATCCATCGCCAAAACTCACAGCCGGCGTATCGTGATGCACGTAATATCGTCCGACTGCGGAGTATTCCCAACGAACTCTCGAATCGCCTTGAACACCCGGTGCGTCGCCTCCTCGGCTCCTCGCGGCGGATCCGCCGCAAACAGCGCCTGCACCGGCTCGATTCCGAACTCCTCTTTTGCCGCGTTCATCGCCTCAGTAACGCCGTCGGTGTACAGAATAATCGTCTCGCCGGGCTGCAGCTTATGCCTCGCCTGCTCGTACTTAACGTCCGCCGTCAGCCCTACCGCAATCCCGTGAGTCAGCGGCAGCAGCTCCGATGTCCCATCCGCGCGCACCACCAACGGCGAATTATGACCGCCATTCGCGTAAACTATCTCCCCGGTTTCCGGATCATACTCCAGATAAAAGATAGTAACGAACATCATCGTCTCGTTGTCTTCAGTAAGAAGATCGTTGACCATAGTGAGCGCTTCGCTCGGGCTCGAACACCCAATCGCGGCTCCCTTCAGCAGCGTGCGGCTCGACATCATAAACAACGCCGCCGGAACGCCCTTGTCCGAAACATCCGCCACTGCAACCCCCACCCGCCCATTCTCCAGCGCGATAAGATCAAAGAAATCTCCGCCCACCTCCCGCGCAGGCTCCATATAACCGTACACTTCATACTTCGGATGCGACCCGAAACGCGTAGGCAGAATCGACTGCTGAATCTGGCTCGCCACCCCCAGCTCGTTCTTCAGCGCAACAAGCTGATCGCGAGACGACAGCGCGTCCCGCCACTCCTGCAAATGCTTCAGCGTCCGGTCTATCGTCACCTGCAAATCGTCGAAATCAACAGGCTTGGTTACAAAATCAAACGCCCCCCGATTCATCGCCGTGCGGATATTCTTCATATCCCCATAGGCGGAAATGATAACGCTCCTGATGTCAGAGTTAACAGCCGGAATCTGCTCGAGCAGCGTCAGCCCGTCCATCTTCGGCATATTGATGTCCGAGAGCACCATATCGATCCCCGGATCAACGCTCAGCTTCTCAAGCGCCTCGATGCCGTTATGCGCAAACACAAACTCATACAGCCCGCTCCGCACAGCGCGGCGCATCCGCTGCAACATCAAAGGCTCGAGATCCGGCTCGTCGTCAACAACCAGAATCTTGAACGGTCTGTCCGCCATTTCTCCTCCGCGAACCGCGCCCTGCCCCTCCGGCGCGCATCCCTATCCCTCTAGACTAGTCGCGGACAGAGATAATCTTGTCGAACCCGCTCGTCTCAAAAACCTCCCTCACCGAGGGCGTCAGCGAGCGCACCTCAAGCTTCGCGTCCTGCTTGCTCAGCGTCTTCGCCATCAGCAGAATCGCCCGAAGACCCGCGCTGCTGATGTACGTCAGCTTCTCAAAATTCAGCGCCACCACCTTGTCCGTCTCCTCAATCGCCCCCATCAGAGCATCCTGGAACTCCCGCGCGTTCTCCCCGTCAACCCGCCCAACCAGCGACGCCGTCACCGTCTCGCTCTCCCTGCTTATGTCCATCTCCATTGCCATGGGCCTCTTCGCCTCCTCAGCTACCCAATGATCTCCCTCTCTCTGAACCCTGTCCGACCCCCATAGCGGAGCGCGGCGAGTGTATCACCCTCCCCCTGCGCGCCGCCAACCCGTCGGCGCATAGCCTATCCGGTATACTACTACACCACGCCCCAACGTTCACAAAAACCCAATGTCATCACCAACGGCGAACCCCAGAACCTCCGCGCTCGCCCCCGCGCTCCACTACTCGCGCATCGTCGTCAAGGCTAGCACCAACGTCCTTACGCGCAAGTCCCCCCGACTCGACCACAACGCCCTGCGCTCCATCGTCGACCAGATCGCCAGCGTCAAGGCTATGGGCGCCCACATCGCCCTCGTCACCTCCGGAGCCATCGCCGCCGGACGCGAAGCCGCCCCCAGCATCGCCAGCGGCAGAGGCGTCGCCTTCAGCCAAATGCTCGCCGCCATCGGCCAGAGCCGCCTTATGCACAGCTACAGCAGCCTCTTCTCCCAGCACGGCCTCACCGTCGCGCAAGCCCTCCTCACCGCACACGACGTCGACAGCCGCGTCCGATACCTCAACGTCCGAAACACTCTCAACGGCCTCCTCGAACACGGCGTCATCCCCATCATCAACGAGAACGACGTCGTCGACACCGCCGAAATCACCGGCCACCGCTTCGGCGACAACGACTCCCTCTCCGCAATCGTCGCCAACGTCCTCGAGGCCGACCTCCTCGTAATGCTCATGGACCCCGGCGGCCTCTACACCGCCGACCCCAACCGCGACCCCGAAGCATCCCTCATCCAGCGCGTCGACAACATCGACGACTCCATCATCGCCCTCGCCGAAGAGCGCCGCGACGGACCCACCCGAGGCGGAATGCTCTCCAAACTCCAGGCCACCAGCCGCGCCACAGCCCTCGGCGTCGCCGTCGTCTTCGCCAGCGGCGACGACCCCAACGCCATCCACCGCGCCGCCTCCGGCGACCCCGCCGGAACACTCTTCCCCCCAGCAGTATCCTCCCTCGAAGCCCGCAAACGCTGGCTCCGCAGCGGACTCAACCGAAAAGGCGCCGCCCTCGTCGTCGACAACGGCGCGCGCAAAGCCCTCCTCGAAATGGAGCGTAGCCTCCTCCCCGCAGGCGTCAGCCACATCAAAGGCGACTTCGCCCGCGGCGACATCGTCGAGATCCTCGACAACAACGGCGCATCCCTCGCCTACGGCGTCGCCAACTACGACGCCCGACAAATGCGCATCATCGCAGGCGCCCGCTCCGACCGCATAATGAACCTGATCGGCCAGCACCACGGCGACGAAGCAGTCCACCGCAACAACCTCGCCCTCGTCTAGCTCCCCCGCCCAAGGAGACTCAAGATGACAACCACAACCTCCGAACTCATCGCCAAGGCCCAGGCCGCCCGCAACGCCGCCCGCGAAATCAGCAAACTCTCCCGCAGCCAGAAAGACCACGCCCTCCACTCCATCGCCGACGCCCTCGAAGCCAGCATCCCCGCCGTCCTCGAAGCCAACAACCTCGATATGAACGCCGCCCGCGACGCAAACCTCAGCGAATCCGTCATCGGACGCCTCCTCCTCAACCAAACCCGCCTCGACGCAATGGCCAGCGACCTCCGAGCCATCGCCGCCCTGCCCGACCCCATCGGCGAATGCTTCGACTCCCGAGCCCTCCCCAACGGAATCCGCATCGAACGCCGGCGCGTCCCGCTCGGCGTCATCGGCTGCGTCTACGAGAGCCGGCCAAACGTAACCACCGACATCGCCGGCCTTTGCCTCAAATCCGGCAACGCCGTCGTCCTACGCGGCGGCAAAGAAGCCCTCCACTCCAACAACGCCCTCATCTCCATCATCAAACAAGGCCTCGAAAACGCCAGCGTAACCACCGACGCCGTCCAACTCATCGCAAACCCCGACCGCGCCATAGTCGACCAGATGATCCGCCTCAACGACTACTTCGACCTCTTCATCCCACGCGGCGGCGAAACCCTCATCAAATACGTCCGCGAAAACGCCACCGTCCCCGCCGTCACCGGCGGCATCGGCGTCGTCCACGTCTACGTCGACGCCTCCGCAAACCCACGGAAAGCCCAGAACATCGTGTTCAACGCGAAAACCCAGCGGCCCGACGTCTGCAACGCGCTCGACACACTCCTCATCCACTCCTCCATCGCCCCCGCCCTCCTGCCCCCCATCGCCGCCGAACTCGCCCGCGCCGGCGTCGAGCTCCGCTGCGACCAGCGAGCCCTCGCCCTCATCGGCCCAAACCAAACATCAGGAACCGCCAGCCCCGTCCTCCCCGCAACCCCCCAAGACTTCGGCCAGGAATTCCTCTCCCTCACAATGTCAGTCCGCGTCGTCGACTCCATCGACGACGCGATCAAACACATCGAAGAGCACGGCTCCGGCCACACCGAAGCCATCGTCACCGAAGACTACTCCGCCGCCGCGCGCTTCACCGACAACATCGACGCCTCCGTCGTCCTTGTCAACGCCAGCACACGCTTCAACGACGGCGGACAGCTCGGCCTCGGCGCCGAAGTCGCCATCAGCGCCAGCAAACTCCACGCTCGAGGACCAATGGGACTCCGCGAACTCACCAGCTACAAATGGGTCGCCCACGGCGAAGGACAAGTCCGCCCCTAACTACCCCCCCCCCCCCCCCGCAGCCCCGACCTCAAGGAGACGCCGCAATGCTCCGATTCGAACGCGAGTGCCGCACACCCTACTCCGAGGTCTACACCATCTTCGACGACGAACAACCCCAAGGCCGCTTCGACGTCCACTTCTCCGGCAACCTCATCCACGCAACCCTCTGCGTATCCGAACGCTACACAACCGACGAGATACAAGACATCATCGAAGACCTCGACGACGAACTTCTCGACTCCATCGGCCTAGCCCGCGACGACTTCATCGTCCACGTCCACCAGGGACGCGAAATCGGCGTCTTCTCCAACAACGAATACACCCAGGAAATCCCACCAACCCCCGAAAACTAACCCCAACCCTCGAACCAACCCCTGGCGGCCGCGCCGTGCGGCAACCCTGCGTCCCAGCCCAACTAACCCCCGAACCAGCCCCCCACGCCGTGATCATCGACTTCCACACACACATCCTCCCCCCATCGTTCTCCGTGCGCCAGGACGAAATCGCGCAGCGCGACGCCACCTTCAACGCACTCTTCGGCCCCGACGCCGCGCGCCATATGGCCGGCAGAAACCGCAAAACTATCGCCGCCGCCGAGGAACTCGTCGCCGCTATGGACGAAGACTCCATCGATATCTCCGTAGCCCTCGGCTACGGATGGACCAACCCCTCCATAGCCCGCGAAGCCAACAACTACATCCTCGACGCCGCGGCGCGCTACCCCAACCGCATCATCCCCTTCTGCTCCGTCAACCCCGCCTGGGGCGACGACGCCATCGCCGAAATCGAACGCTGCGCCAGCAACGGCGCGCGCGGCGTCGGCGAACTCCACTCCACAACGCAACGCCTCAACCTCCGCTCCGGAACAGCCATCGACCCCGTCGCCCAGCTCGCCTCCGACAAGAAACTCCCCATCGTCGTCCACGGCTCCGACCCCCTCGGCCGCAACTTCCCCGGCAAAGGCGACGCAACTCCCGAACGCCTCCTAGCCCTCGCCCAGCGCTTCCCCAACACAACATTCGTCTTCGCCCACTGGGGCGGCGGACTCCCCTTCTACTCCCTTATGCCCGAAGTCCGCGCCGCCCTCGCCAACGTCTACTTCGACAGCGCAGCCTCCCCATTCCTCTACGACGCCGCAGTCTTCAGCGTCGCAGCGAGCGCCGCAGGACCCAGCCGAATCCTCCTCGGCTCCGACTACCCCCTCCTTCCCCCAAGACGCCTCGCCGAACAAGCCCGCGCAACCCTCCCTCCCCCCGACGCCGACGCCGCCCTCGGCGGCAACGCCGCAAACCTCCTGCGCCTCGCCCCGCACTTCCCATGACCACCGAAACAACCCTCCCCGACTACCTCAGCCAAGGCCTCGACATCGTATTCGTCGGCATCAACCCCGGCGCCTACTCCGCCTCCGTCGGCAAGTACTTCGCCAACCCGCAGAACAGATTCTGGCGCGCGCTCAACCTCTCCGGCCTCCTCAACCCCAACCTCCAACTCGAACTCGCACCCGGCGACGAAGCCCGACTCGCGCCCCATGGCCTCGGCTTCACCGACGTCGTCAAACGACCCACAAACAACGCCTCCAGCCTCCGAAGCGCCGACTTCCGGCAATGGGCCCCTAAAACACGCGCCAAACTCCTCCACGCCTCCCCCCTCATCGTTTGCTTCAACGGACTCACCGCCTACAAATGGTTCCGGCAGTACAGCGACCCCGCCCCTCCCGCCTCCTCCCCCTCCCCCCAGCACTCCCCAGCGCAGCCAGACGCCGCCCCTCCGGCTCAGCCAACCCACGCCCATCCGGCGCAGCCAGACGCCGCCCCTCCGGCTCCCCCGCCTAGAACTCCCCCGCCCGCAGCTCCCCCGCTATGGAAATCCGCCCGCCTCGGCGAGCAGCCCGAACCGCTCGGACGCAGCCGCGTCTTCGTCGCCCCAAGCCCCAGCCCCGCCAACGCCTCCTACTCCCTCGACGACATCGCCGGATGGCTGCGACGCCTCGCCGCCCTCCGCGACAGCCTCAAAACCCACGCCAATGCCTGACGAACAACTGCGCCTCTTCGCCGCGCTCCCCCTCCCCCCAGACGCCCAACCCCACCTGGAGCGCATCGCCAGCATCCTCCGCCCCCGCATCTCCGCCGCCCTGCAGCCATCCTCCCCAGCCTCGCCCAGAAGCTCCGCCCCGGAAGAGCCCCCGGCAGGACACGCCCCCAACTCCCACCCCTCGCGCAGAAACTCCCCCGCTCAAAGTCCCCGCGACGCGCGCTGGATCAACCCCCGCGACGCCCACATCACCCTCAGATTCATCGGCGACTGGCCCGCCCACGACGCCCCCAGACTCGGCTCCGTCATCGCCGAAGCCTCCGCCTCCCACGCCCCCATCCAACTCTCCCTCGGGAAGACCGGCTTCTTCCCCGCTCGCGGCTCCCCTCGCGTGCTATGGATCGGCGTCGACGGCGCCCTAACCCAGCTCGCCCGGCTGCGCGACGACATCGAACGCGCCCTCGCCGGCGTCGGCTGCGACCCAGAAACACAACCGTTCAGCCCCCACATAACCATCGCCCGCATCCCCGCCGCCCTCCCGCCCCGCGCCGCAGCCCCCCTACGGCGCGCCATCGAAGCAACCAACGCCCCTCCCTCCCAGCCCCCGCCCTCAGGGAAGAGCGCCCGCGACAGCAGCCCGTTCACCATCGACCGCGTCGCGCTCTACCGCAGCTCCCTTGCCCCATCCGGCCCCGCCTACACGCCCCTGAGGACCATCCCCCTCTCCTGAACCCTCCCCCGACGGCGCCCCCGCGCGGCTCGAAAATCGCCCTCTTGGCGGCCCTGCGCTACAATGCGATATGTGATATAAAATCCGCGCGGCCCAACACCCAGCAGTGCAGGTGCTCGTGCCCGAAGGCCATAAAAACGGCGGCGCCGAGTCCGATTCCCCTCGCGAAGCATGCGGGGTAATTGGCGTATACCTCCCCAAGGAACCCGGCAACAACGCCGCCCAAGTCGCCTTCTACGGCATCTTCGCCCTCCAGCACCGCGGACAGGAAAGCGCCGGCATCGCCGCCGCCGACGGCTGCTCCCTCCGCAACTTCACCAACACCGGCCTCGTCGCCAACGCCTTCCGCCACGAAGACCTCCAGCGGCTCCCCGGAAACCTCGCCATCGGACACACCCGCTACTCAACCACCGGCTCCAGCAGCCCACGCAACGCCCAGCCCATCATCGCCAAAAGCCCATCCGTCGAACTCGCCCTCGGTCACAACGGCAACGTCATCAACGCCGCCGAACTCCGCGACCGCATCGAACGCCAATGGGGCGTCCAATGCCATACCGGAACCGACTCCGAAGTCATCGCGCACCTCCTCGCCTGGGCCCCCGGCGACTCCTGGAACGACAAAATCGCCTACCTTATGCGAAACCTCGAAGGCGCATACTGCCTCGTCGTCGCCACAAACAACTCCATCCTCGGCATCCGCGACCCCCACGGCATCCGACCCCTCGCCCTCGGACGCTACCCCCAGGGCGGATGGGTCATCGCCTCCGAAAGCTGCGCATTCGACCACATCGGCGCCTCCTTCATCCGCGAAATCGACCCCGGCGAAACCATCCTCATCAACCAGAACGGACTCCGAAGCATCCCCTCCCCAAACCCCAGCGCCCAGAAAGCCCACTGCGTCTTCGAACACATCTACTTCGCCCGGCCAGACTCCATCATCGACGGCCAACTCACCCACGCCGCCCGAACCCGCATGGGACAGCGCCTCGCCCAGGAAAGCCCCGTCGACGCCGACATCGTCATCCCCATCCCCGACTCCGCCAACTCCGCCGCCATCGGCTACGCCCAAGAATCCCAGATCCCCTTCGGCTACGGCCTCGTCAAGAACCGCTACGTCGGCAGAACCTTCATCGAACCCGACCAGCGCTTCCGCCAGCTCGGCGTCCGCAACAAATTCAACACCCTCCCCAACATCCTCTCAGGCAAACGCGTCGTCGTCGTCGACGACAGCATCATCCGCGGAACAACCACCACTCCCATCATCGCCCTCCTCCGGAAAGCCGGCGCCGCCGAAGTCCACGTCCGCGTCTGCGCCCCGCCCGTCGCTCACCCCTGCCACTTCGGCGTCGATATGGCCACTCGCGACGAATTCATCGCCGCCGACCGCTCCGTCGACCAGATCCGCGACATCATCGGCGCCGACTCCCTCAGCTACCTCAGCCTCCGCGGTCTCCACGAAGCCATCAACGGCGATCCCTCTGGAAACAGCTTCTGCAACGCCTGCCTCACCGGCGTCTACCCCATACCCGTCCAGCTCCAGCTCGACAAACTCTCTCTCGAACGCAAACTCGCCCCCCGAACCGCCGAGTAACTCCCCCCATCCCTTGACTTCACCCGCCTCCCACGCCAACCCCTCCATCGCCGACCTCCCACGGATCGTCGACGCCCTCCCCCCCGCCGACGCCCAGCGCCTCCAGCGCATCTACGACATCATCGAATCCACCGGCCGTATGCGCATCCCCAACTCAATGGCCCCCTGGGTCGAACGCACATTCGGCCCCGTCCGCGCCGTCGAAAACCAGCGCGTCATCCGCGTCGCCAACCTCGTCACCGGCGAATCCGCCATCTTCAACGAACTCCGCGCCCGAAGACCCCTCAACGCCCAACACTCCCCACACAACGACAACCTCGACGACAACCTCGCCAACGACCCATGGACACGCCCCCGCGAGTCCACCCCCGAAGACACCTTCGGAAGACTCGAAACCCCCATCGCCTCCACCGCATCCAACATCGCCAAATACGACGCCCTCCACTCCCTCATCATCTTCGCCGAACCCAACCCCCTCCTCTTCAACCGCGACGCCGTCCGCGGCTGCATCCGCCTCGCCAACCAGTGGTTCGACGCCGCCCACGCATCCGACCCCGAAGCCCTCTACCCCTTCTTCCTCTGGAACTGCCTCTGGCGCTCCGGAAGCTCCATCGTCCACGGACACGCCCAAACCCAACTCGCCCGACGACGACACTACGCCAGAATCGAAGCCCTCCGCGCAGCCGCCGCAAACTACCGCGCCATCCACCGCCACAACTACTTCCACGACCTCGCCGAAACCCACGAATCCCTCGGCCTCTCCGCCCCCTCCAGCAACGACATCCGCGTCCTCGCCAGCCTCACCCCCATCAAAGAGAAAGAAACCATCATCCTCGCCCCCGAATTCAACGACAACCTCGCCGACGCCCTGCACGCCGTCCTCGCCGCCTTCCGCGACAACCTCGGCGTCCGATCCTTCAACGTCGGAGCCCTCCTCCCTCCCCTCAACGCCCCTCTCTCTCCTCCCTCCTCCCACCCCAACCCCCCCCCAGAGAACGACTGGCAAGACTTCCCCGTCGTCGTCCGCATCGTCGACCGCGGAAACCTCGACGCCCGCACAAGCGACATCGGCGCCATGGAACTCTTCGCCGAACCCGTCGTCGCATCCGACCCCTTCGCCATCGCCGCAACCCTCTCAACCGCCTTACAACCACAAGGAAGCAACCTATGACGACCGTAGACATCGTCATCCCCGTCCTCAACGAAGAACATTCCCTCCCCCGCTGCATCGAAACCCTCAGCGCCTTCCTCGCCGAATCCCTCCCCCACCAATGGCGCATCGTCGTCGCCGACAACGGCTCAACCGACTCCACCCTCGACGTCGCCGCCGAGTACTCCCGCAACCAACCCGACTCCGTAGCCGCCATCCACCTCGACCAGCGCGGACGCGGACGAGCCCTCAAACGCGCATGGACCGAAAGCAGCGCCGACATCCTCTCCTATATGGACGTCGACCTCTCCACCGGCATCGAGGCATTCCCCTCCCTCGTCTCAGCCATCGCCAACGAAGGCTGCCACCTCGCTTGGGGATCCCGCCTCTCCTCCGGCTCCCGAACACAGCGCTCCCTCAAACGCGAAACCATCTCCCGCGCCTACAACCTCATCATCCGAACAGGAATGCGCACCCGCTTCCGCGACGCCCAATGCGGCTTCAAAGCCATCAGCCGCGACGCCGCGCAGATCCTCCTCCCCCACATCCGCGACACCGGATGGTTCTTCGACACCGAACTACTCGTCATCGCCGAAAAACAAGGCTTCCGCTGCAAAGAAATCCCCGTCGCCTGGAAAGAAGACCCCGACTCCCGCGTCAAAATCGCCAGCACAGCCATCCACGACCTCCGAGGCCTCGCCCGGCTGCGCTTCGGCGGCATCCCCAACATCGCCCCTCCCCCCTAAACCCCCGACCCCGCCAACAACCCGCGCAGCTGCAGCAACTCCCCCGCACGATATCCCCGCCTCTCCCCGCAAGAGAAGACCCCCAAACCCCAAGCTCACCCGCTTGCTACCCCCGCCAGCGTAGCCTTAGCATTACCCTCCACCACCCGCCCACCCAAACCCCTTCTGCCGCCGAGATGCAATTCAACAACCCAACCTCCAGCGCCGCCTTCGAAGTCCGCCCTTCCATAATCACCGGCGACACCGCCGACTTCTACCTCCACCGAACCCAGCGCATCCTCCGCAACGAGGGCATGAACCCCACGGTGGTGATGGAATTCTCCCCAAGCCAGCAAGCCGTCCTCTGCGGATCCCAGGAAGTCAAAGCCGTCCTCGAAAAAGTAACCTCCGAAGGCAACCGCCAGATCTGGGCCGTCGAAGAAGGAACCGAAATCGCCCAAAACGAAGTCTGCCTCCAGGTCCGCGCCCCCTACACCTCCTTCGGCCTCTACGAAACCGCCATCTGCGGAATGCTCGCCCACCAGAGCGGATGGGCCACCGCCGCCCGAACCATCGCCCGCGCTGCCCAGGGCATCCCCGTCATCTCCGTCGGAGCCCACAACGTCCACCCCTCCGTCGCCGCCGTTATGGACTACGCCGCCATCGTCGGCGGATGCGCCTCCGGATCCACCGTCCTCGGTTCGCGGCTCGCCGCATCCACGCCCGTCTCCTCCGTCTCAGGAGCCCTCGTCCAGCTCATCGGCGACCCCGTCAAGGCTATGCTCGCCTTCGACCGCGCCGTCTCCCCCGAAGCCCAGCGAATGGCCTACGTCGACCCCCGCTACGACGTCGTCGAGCAGGTCGCCGCCCTCGCCCGCGCAACCGGCGACCGCCTCAACAGCGTCCGCCTCTCCCGACGACCCGGCGGCAGCCAGATCCCCCCTGCCGACATCCAGCAAGTGCGCGAACGCCTCAACAAGGTTGGCGCCCAGCAAGTCCAGATCATCCTCAGCGGCAGAATGACCCCAGAACGCGTCGCCGAACTCGTCGAAGCAAACGCCCCCGTCGACGCCCTCCACGACACCTCCTACATCGCCTCCTCCCCTCCCATCGCCTTCTCCCCGAACATCCGCTCCATCAACGACCGCGAGATCGCGCAGGAAACCGAGCCCCCGCCCCCCAACCCCCGCCTGATGCGGCTCCTCTAGCAGCCCTGACCGCGCCAGGGAGCGAGCCGCCTGCCCGGCCCCCTCCAGCAACACGACCCAACCCATCCCCCTCCTCCTGAACGCGCGCCGCGGCGCGAACCAGGAAACTCGCCCCTCGGATAACATAAACTCCAACCCATGACCTCCCCCGAATCCCCCCTCCACCCAAGCATCCCCTGGCTCGCCGGCGAACAATTCGACATCGCCCTCGACGCCACAGACGGCGCCCTCGACTCCCCCCCGCAACGCGGCGACGCCCTAGTCCTCACCACCCACCGCATCATCAGGTTCGCCGAATCCGCCAGCGAGCGCGCCCTCGCCCTCCTCCCGCTCAGCAGCGTCGCCGCCGTCGAAATCGTCGACATCTCGCGACCCGCTCAGCGGCTCGGAACAGGTCTCTTCCTGCTCGTCGTCAGCGCCCTCCTCGGCCTCATCAGCTGGAGTATGTTCGCCATCCCCTTCGTCTCCCTCCTCCTCGGCGGAATCCCCGCCCTCATCAGCGTCTACGCCCTTGCCGGATGGGCGTTCCCCGACGGCGAAGGAGCATTGCGCATCTACACCCACGGCCATGCATTCACCCAACCCCTCCGCAGCCCCGCCGCCAGACGCGACGCATACCTCATCGCCCAGCACCTCTCCGCTCCCCCCCACGCCGACCCACAACCCTCCCGCCGCGCCACCGCCGCCGAGCAGCGCTCCCCCCACGACGCCCGCCCTCGCCCCGCCCACGACCACGCCTCCGGCGCCCAGTCCCGCCCCCCTCACGACGACAACGCCTCCGAGCAGCAACCCCCCCACGACCACGCCTCCGGCCCTCAGCCCCAAGCCCCCAGCCCCGACGCCGCCCCCCAACGCCGTCCTCGCGTTCCGCTCCGGCGCCGTCCGCTATCCCCACTGCGCGAACGCCACAAACTCCCACGCCCATCCTCGACAGCAACCGATACAACGCCCCAGAGCGACGAGAAAACCGCGCGGCGTCTCCGCAGCCGACCCCGACTGCCCCTCCTCAGGAAACCGAAACGAGCAGCCGCCCCAAGAACGCCCCGCAGCATCAGGCTAACGCCCCCCAACGCCCAGTCCCGCCACTCTCACGACGACAACGCCGACGAGCAGCAACCTCCCCACGACCACGCCTCCGACCCCCAACCCCAACCCCCCAGCCCCGGCGCCGCTCCCCAACGCCGTCCGCGCGTTCCGCTCCGACGCCGTCCGCTGTCCCCCCTGCGCGAACGCCACAAACTCCCACGCCCATCCTCGACAGCAACCGAAACGACGCCTCAGAGCGCCGAGGAAACCGCGCGGCCACTCCGCAGCCGCTCCCGATTGCCGCTCCTCAAGAAACCGAAACGAGCAGCCGCCCCAAGAGCGCCCCGCAAAGCCGGTTAACCCCCCCACCGAATCCCGCCCTCCCAGGAGCGCCTTGCCTGCCGACTCTCCGTTCCCCACATGCGCCCCGGCGCGCGTCCACGCCCATACCCCCGCGTTGCCCGTCGCGCCCCCCCGTACGGCCCCGACCCCCGGATACCCGCCGAGAACGGCGGCGAGCATCGCGCCGTTCCCCCCGCGCGCCAACGACCCCGCCTCCGCCAACGACGCCGCGGACACGCCCCCGCCCGCCCCACGCCCCAACGCCTCATCGAGGATGACGCGCCGCTATCCTCCCAGCGCTATCCAGCTAACCCACAGTCAGCTGGACAACCGCGCTCCGCCTCCCCGCGCAGCCCAGCGTCCAACGGAGAATCGAAACCCATCCGCGCGACCGGACCAGAACCCACAACGAAGCGCGCCCCCTCTCCCAGCGAAACCTCCCCCCCTCGCTCCAGAACCCTCCGCGCCTGCTCCAGCTTGCGATGACCCAGCGTCGCCCCCTCCCCCCGCAGCGACCTCCACGCGCCCTCCAGAACCCTCGCCTGCAGCGGACGCGGCATCTTCCGAAGCTCCCCCTTGTCCCACGACACCCCCGCCGGCGACCGCTCCTCGAATCCAGCCGACCCATCCCGCGCCAAACGCTCAAGCAGCGCGTCATCCTCCGCCGCCCGTTCAGCAAACCCCGCGAGCGCCCCCCGCACATCAACGTTCACCAGCTCCAGCTCCCGAAGCGCCCGCAACCGCACCCGATTCCGCGCATACCGCAGCAACCGGTTCGACCCGTCCCGCGCCGGAGCAACCCCCCCCTCCGCGCACACAGCCTCCGTCTCCGCCCGGCTCACCCGCAGCAACGGACGCAGCAACACGAGCTCCATCCCCCCCACCATCCGCGACGACAACTCGCGCACGCCCCCAACCCCTCGCAAACCCGCCCCTCGCGTCAGACGCAGCAGCGCCGTCTCCGCCTGATCGTCCTCCGTATGCGCCGTCGCGAACGCCGACGCCCCATGCCTCTCCGCAACCTCCGCGAAGAACCGGTAACGCGCCTCCCGAGCCGACCCCTCGCTCCGCCCCGACTCCCCCGAACCGCCCTCGAACGGCAACCCAAGACTCGCAGCCGTCCGTTGCGCCAGCGCGCGCTCCCGCCTATCGCTCCAGGGACGCAGCCCGTGCGCGAAGTGCGCAACCACCAACCGCCCGCGCAACCGAGCCCCCATCTCCGCGCTCGCCAGCAGCATCGCCATCGAGTCCGCCCCTCCAGACACCCCCAGCCCCAAACGACCCCCTCCCAAACGCTCGGAATGACGCCCGATCGCCCGGCGCATCGCCAGCGCAACCCGCCTCGTCGCCGACCCTCTCCCCGAATCCCTCATCGCTCAACGTGCGCGCGGCTCACCCGCACCCGAACAATACGCGGACCCCTCATCTCCAGCGCCTCAAACCGCAGATTCCGATACGCCGCCACCGTCCCCTCCGACGGAATACTCCCCAGCAACTCCAGCAGAAACCCCGCCACCGTCTCATACTCCCCCTGCGGAATCCCCAGCCCCAAACGCTCATTCGCCTCCACCACCCCGAGCCCCGCGTCCAGCTCCACCGTATCCTCGTCGAGCGGCAGCACATCCTGAGCCCCCACCTGCTGCTCATCGTCCGGAACGCGCCCCACGATCCCCTCAACAAGACGCTTCAGCGTAACAAGCCCCGCCACACCCCCAAACTCGTCCGCCACCATCGCCAGCTGATCCCCCCGCGACCTCATCTCGTCGAACAGTTCGCTCACCAACTTCGTCTCCGGCACAAACCGCACTGGGCGCGTCTCCAGCGTAACCGCGCTATCCAAACCCGCCCCTCCCGCCAGCTGACGCATCACATCCTTCACCGCCACCAAACCCACCACATCGTCCAGCGTCCCCTGCACAACCGGAAATCGCGTGTGATAATTCTCGTTGTACCTCTCCAGAAACTCCCCAATCGTCGCCCCCAGCCCGATCGACGCTATCTCCGGCCTCGGCGTCATCAACTCGCTCACACGCCGATCCCCAAACTCCAGCACGCGCCGAATCATCTCCGCCTCCCCCTGGTCAACCGCCCCGCGCTCGCTCCCCACCTGCACCAGCGTCTTAATCTCCTCCTCAGTAACCTCCTCCCTTCTCCCCCCTCCCCCAAGCGCCCTCACCACCCCCGTAGATATCGCAAGCAACACGAACGAAAACGGACGCAGCCCCCAACTGATCACCTGCACCGGCGGCGCAACAATAATCGACGTCCGCTCCGCATAGCGCGCCGCCAGCGTCTTCGGAATCGTCTCCCCGAACACCAGCAGCGCAATCGTCACGCCCGCCGTCGCCGTCGCCACCGCAGTAGTCTCGTCCGCAATCACCCCCAGCGCCACGCTCGTAGCCACCGCCGCCGCGCCCGTGTTCACCAGGTTATTGCCCAGCAGAATCGGCGGAAGCAAACGCTCAGGATGCTCCACCATCCGCGCAACCCGGCGCGCTCCCCCCACCCGCTCGTTCACCATCTGCCGAATCCGCAACCGCTGCACAGACAGCAGCGCCGCCTCCGAACCCGAGAAAAACGCCGAAAGCAAAAGAAATACCGCCAGCAACATCACGCTGGCGGCGTTCACCTCGCCTAACATCCCTCGCACCTCCGCGGCTCCCTCTACTCGTCGGCAAACCGCCGCCGCGCCCATTCACAACGGCGCCATTCATAACGGCGATGGTAGCATAGGCATATGCTCATCCTCGGCGTCGAAACCTCCTGCGACGAAACCGCCGCCGCCGTCGTCGAAGACGGCCGACGCATCCTCTCCGACATCGTCGCCTCCCAAGTAGACCTCCACGCCCAATACGGCGGAATCGTCCCCGAAGTCGCCTCTCGACAGCACCTCCTCCACATCATCCCCGTCATCGAACGCGCCCTAACCCAGGCCGAAACCACCCTCGACGACATCGACGCCATCGCCGTCACCGAAGGCCCCGGGCTCGTCGGCGCCCTTATGGTCGGCGTCAACGCCGCCAAAGCCCTCGCCTACATCCGCAGACTCCCCCTCATCGGCGTCCACCACCTCGAAGGTCACACCTACGCCGCTTGGCTCGAATCCGCCAACCCCGCCCAAAACCCCGGCTTCCCCCTCATCGTCCTCATCGCATCCGGAGCCCACACCGACCTCATCCTCATGCGAGGCCACGGCCGCTACGAAATCCTCGGACGAACCCGCGACGACGCCGCAGGAGAAGCCTTCGACAAAGCCGCCAGAATCCTCGGCCTCGGATTCCCCGGAGGACCCGCCGTCCAGCGAGCCGCCCACGACGCCAAACCCTCCTTCCTCCTACCCAGAGCATGGCTCGGACGCTCCCTCGACTTCAGCTTCTCCGGCCTCAAAACCGCCCTACTCCACAAAGCCCAAGACCTCGGCGTCTACCCAAACCCCGACAACCATCCCCCAGACCCCGAAACCGTCGCCGACATCGCCGCAGCCTTCCAGGACTCCGTCGTCGACGTCATCTCCGCAAAGGCCGCCGAAGCCGTCCGCGTCACCCGCGCTCGAGGCCTCGTCCTCGGCGGCGGCGTCTCCGCCAACGGCCCCCTCCGAAAAGCCTGCATCGAACGATCCCCCGCCCCCGTCCTCATCCCCGCCCCCCGCCTCTGCACCGACAACGGCGCCATGATCGCCGCCGCCGGCTACTACCGCTACGCCAACAGCGAACCCCGAGGCCTCGACCTCGACGCCAACCCCGCCCTCAGCCTCGTATAACCACCCCAGAGACGCCCACTATGTACGTCGGACGCATCCTCGCAATCGGCCAAACCAAAGCAGGAGCCAACGCCGCCCTCTACAGAGTCTCCAGCCGCTCATTCCCCAACCGAATAGCCGTCCACAACGGCTCAGCAATCTCCATCGTCCCCCGCCCCGGACACGAAGACGACATCCGCAAGAACCCCTACATCTCCTACAACGCCATCCGCATCGCCGGCGAATGGGCGATCGCCTCCAACGGCTCCCACACCGACCCCATCGCCGAAAAAATCGCCTCAGGCGTCCCCCCTCGCCAAGCCATCGCCCTTATCCTCCTCGCCCTCGACTACGAACGCGACGCCCTCGACACCCCACGCATCGCCGCAGCCGTCCCCCGAACAGGCGACTCCGGATGGCTCGCCATCGTCCGACGCGACGCCATCATCGTCAAAAACGTCCCCCTCTCCCCCGGCGCCGCCAGCTACATCGCCACCTACGAAGCCAACAACATCCGCGGCTCCCAATCCTCCGACTTCGACGCCAGCAACGCCAGCGAAGCCGCCCGATTCGCCATCGCCGGAGGCGCCTTCGCCCAGCTCGAGAACCCCGTAACAAGCGCCGCCGTCCTCGCCGCGCACAGCGGCTTCTCCCTCGGCGTCCACACCCCCGAATAGCTCAGCTCCCTCTAAACCTCACTCAGCGCCGAGCAGACGCCAACTCCTCCCCCAGCCCCCTAGCGACGGAACGCCACCCGCCGGAGCGCCTCCGCATACCTGCAACAACCCCTCCCCAACCGCCCCCGGCGCCGAGCAGTCCGCCAACCCTCCCCCAGCGCCCCTACCGGCGGAACGCCGCCCGCCGGAGCGCCTCCGCATACCTGCAACAACCCCCTCCCCAACCGCCGCCGGCGCCGAGCAGACGCCAACTCCTCCCCCAGCGCCCCTACCGGCGGAACGCCACCCGCCGAAGCGCCTCCGCGCACCTGCGACAACCCCTCCCCAACCGCCGCCGGCGCCGAGCAGACGCCAACTCCTCCCCCAGCCCCCTAGCGACGGAACGCCACCCGCCGGAGCGCCTCCGCATACCTGCAACAACCCCTCCCCAACCGCCGCCGGCGCCGAGCAGTCCGCCAACCCTCCCCCAGCGCCCCTACCGGCGGAACGCCGCCCGCCGGAGCGCCTCCGCATACCTGCAACAACCCCCTCCCCAACCGCCGCCGGCGCCGAGCAGACGCCAACTCCTCCCCCAGCGCCCCTACCGGCGGAACGCCACCCGCCGAAGCGCCTCCGCGCACCTGCGACAACCCCTCCCCAACCGCCGCCGGTGCCGAGCAGACGCCAACTCCTCCCCCAGCCCCCTAGCGACGGAACGCCACCCGCCGGAACACCTCCGCGTACCTGTACTGATGCCCGTGATCCGCCGCCCGCCGAGCCGCGTCCTCCGCCCGGCGCTTCGCAAACTGCTCGATCCGCGCCGCGTCTGTCGACAGCTGACTCTCGTGCGCCGCAAGACCCCGCATCTTCAGCTCGATAGTCCCCTCAATATCCACCACAACGTCCGGATTCTCCGAACCCCACAACAGAATGCTCCCAACCTTGTGCGGCTCCAGCCCCTGCCGCCGATGCTCCGGAAAATGCAGAACATCCCGCGCGAACGGAAAGCACGCGTCCATCGCCGCCTGACCCGATATCCGATGATCCCGATGACTATGCGACGCCGTCCGCACAGGATCCATCGCCAGCGCAACATCCGGCTTCCACCGCCGTATCTGCTCAACTATCCGCCCCCGAAACTCCCGCGTATCCTCCAGCTCCCCGTCCCCATACTCAAGAAACGCCACATCCTCCACCCCAAGCGCCTCAGCCGCCCTCAGCTGCTCCTCGCGACGTATCCCCGCCAACCGCTCGCTCGTCATCTCCGTATCAGACGACCCCTTATCCCCATTCGTGCACACAACATACAGAATCCGGCACCCCTCCTGCGCCCACTTCGCCGTCGTCCCCGCCGCCCCCGACTCCCCATCATCCGGGTGCGGTATCACAAGCATCGCCCTCTCCGGTGTCTCAATCGTCTCCATAAGCCTCCCGTCGTTCGCCAGTGAGTCCCTCTCCCTAACCCCAGCGGAAAACCCCCCCAAGCTCCACGCGATTGGGCCCGCGCTCGCCTCCCCTATGCCCAACAGCGCCCCGCCCGGACAGCGCCCCGCCAAGCGCAAGCGCCTTCCCGCAAGGCGCATGCCGACCCCAAACAGCGAAAGAGGGTCTGCTAGAATAATACCCCTTCTCCCCCAACCACGCCTCCCGGCGCCCCGCTCCCGCTCCGTGCGCCCCCCAACCACGCTCCCGCCTCCCGCGACATCTCCCAATGACGCTCTCCCTCCGCTCCTACACCCCCGACGACCTCCCAACGCTCGCAGCCCTCAGAAAGGGACGCCCCCCCTCGCCCTACGACATCGCCGCGCTCCGCCGCGAACTCGCCCAGCCCAACCTCATCCCCGAGCGCGACTGCATCCTCGCCTTCGACAACGACGCCCCCGTCGGCTGCGCCTACCTCACGCGCGAACCCGCCATCGCCCGCGGAGTCCTCGAAATAACCCTCAGCGCCGGCAACCACCCGGAAAGCCCCGCCGGCGACGCCCTCCTCGCGGAAACCATCTCCCGCGCCCGGCGCGACAACCTCGCCCTCCTCCACATCGACGTCCCAGAGGCCGACGAATCCCAACGCCGCGCCCTCAGCAACCGCGGCTGGCGACGCGTCCGCGAACACCTCCGCCTCACGCGCGACCTCCCGCAACGCGTCCACGACCCCCTCCCCCCAAGAGCCTCCCTCCGCCCAGCCGCGCGCCGCGACGCCCCGACCATCGCCCGCGTACAGAACGCCGCCTTCACCGGCAGCTGGGGCTACGCCCCAAACACCCCCCAAGAGATCGAATACCGCATCTTCGACCTCCCAGCCCTCCCCCCAGACCCCGTCATCCTCCTCGAAGAAAACAACCATCTCATCGCCTACTGCTGGTGTCATCGCCAAGAAGCAACAGCCCGAGGCCTCGTCGGAATGGTCGGCGTCCTCCCCTCCCGACAAGGACAAGGCCTCGGACGCGCCGTCGTCGCCGCCGGCGTCAACGCCCTCCTCGACCTCGAAGCATCACCCATCGACATCACCGTCGACAGCCAGAACCCACCCGCCATCCGCGTCTACGAAAGCGTCGGCTTCCTCCTCGCCTCCCGCTCCCTCTGGTTCGAACTAACCCTCTGACCATCGCCTCCCCGCCGCTTCCAACAACTGAGGAACAGCGAACTCACACCCCCAACCTCCCGGCACACCCTGCCCCCTTCCCATCGAGCCGCCAAGCGCGACCCCTGCCCCTATCCCGTCAACCCCACGGCAAGACCCTTGCCCCTCTCCCACCGGCCCGCTTGGCGCGACGCCTGCCCCTCGCGCGGTATACTCGCCCAACCAATACACTAGCGAGTGCGAGGGAAGCCCATCGCACTCGCCCGCGCAGAAGGAGGTCCCGCTGATGCTCGCCGACGCGCGCCTCTACGAGCCCGCCTTCGACCAGAACAAATTCCGCGAGCTGATGCTCTACATCGCATCCAACGCCACCAACGACCCCACATTCGGCGCCGTCAAGCTCAACAAAATCCTCTACTACGCCGACTTCGCCGCATTCCGACAACTCGGCAAACCCATCACCGGCGCCACCTACCGCAAACTCGACGAAGGCCCTGCCCCCCTCGAAATGCTCGACCAGCGCCGCGCCCTCATCGAAGACGGCCACGCCGAAATCCAGAAGGCTCCCTACTTCACCGGCGTACAGCATCGCCTCGTCGCCAAACGACAACCCGACCGCGAACTCTTCGAACCCGCCGAACTCCCCATCGTCGACGAAGTCGCCCACTTCTTCTGGGGCAGAACCGCCCGCGAAGTCTCCGACTTCTCCCACCGCGAAACAGGATGGGCCGCCGCAAAACCCCGCGAAATCATCCCCTACGACACCGTCTGGCTCAGCTCCGACCCCTTCACCCAGGAAGAGGAAGAGTTCGCCCGCTCCGTAGCGCAATCCCTATGACCCAACGTTTTGGCGACGAGTGGGTCATCAACGAAGCCCCCGACTTCAACCAGCGCGTCGAGAAGCTCCTCCCAATCCGCCGCTGGGACTCCCTCGCTCACGCCCTCAATTGGGACTCCAGCACGACCCCGCCGTGAACGCCCTCAACATCAACGACCGCATTTGGGTCAAGAAACTCGCAACCGACCCCTCAATCTCCGTCTTCTACGCCATCGACTTCGAGTCTCGCCAGGTCGAACTCCTAGACATCCGCCGAAAGGACGCCCCATGACCGGACGCGTGCAAGGCAAGATCGCCATCATCCTCGGAGCCGGACAAACCCCCGGCGACACCATCGGCAACGGACGCGCCACCGCCATCCTCCTCGCCCGCGAAGGCGCAACCGTCATCGCCGCCGACCGCGACCTCCCCTCCGCCCAGGACACCGCCGCCGCGATCGCCAGCGAAGGCGGCCACGCCTCAGCAGCCCACGTCGACGCCACCGACGAAAACTCCGTCGCCGCCCTCGTCGCCGACACGATCAACCGCTACGGCGCCATCAACATCCTCCACAACAACATCGGCGCTAGCCTCGCCCTCGGCGACGCCGTAGCCCTCGACATCACCGAAGACGCCTTCGACCGAAGCTTCGCCGTCAACCTCAAAACCCACTGGCTCGCCTGCAAGCACACAATCCCCCGTATGCGCGCGCAGGGCGGAGGCTCCATCGTCAACATCTCATCCCTCGCCGTCCTCGAGGCCTACCCCTACGTCGGCTACAAAACTATGAAAACCGCCGTCGTCGCCCTCACCCAAAACCTCGCGGCAGCCCACGCCGACGCCGGAATCCGCGTCAACGCCATCCTCCCCGGACTAATGGACACCCCCATGGCCATCGAAGCCCGCGTCGCCGCCGGAGTCCCCCGCCAACAAGTCATCGCATCCCGCAACGCCCGCGTCCCCCTCAGACAACGAATGGGAACCGCCTGGGATGTCGCCTACGCCGCCCTCTTCCTCCACTCCGACGAAGCCAGATTCATCAGCGGCGTATGGCTCCCCGTCGACGGCGCAGCCTGGGCCAGCCAGGGCAAGTACTGACCCAACCCCACTCACCCCCCCCCCCCCCCCCCAAACGCAAGGAATCGCGCTCCCCTCCCAACGCAAAGTCGAGGACGAGCCGCGAAACCGAACCCAGCACAGTCAGGGAATTGCCCCCGTAATGCGCTCAATGGGGCCCTTCTTGCCGTGTTTGAAAGTGAATTGGTAGACAGCCATCTCCACATCCCTGAGCCACCAGCGTCCATCCTTTTCGCGCGGCGAACCATCGCATCCCGTCGGCGGAGGCTCTTTCAATTCATCAGCAACGTGCTTGCAGAACCTGATGAACCGTTCGTAGCCCTCCGTTGCCTTCTTTCCCTTCACCCCACCCACTCCCAGCTTGTCGCCAATCTTGAACTCCTTCAGACAATCCTCGACTCTGCTGTCCAAGATAGGAGCTATCTCCGGAGAGCGCATCGCCAGAATCTTGCTGCCGAACGAATCGCCACACTGTTTGAGGCAGATCAACTCCTTCAACGCCTGCACCGGGTCCCCCTTGTTGAGCAGCGCATCGTAAGCGGCACATATCTGTCTCTGGATTTTGTTGAAGGTGTTCAGCTCAGTAATCAGGGCGAACTTCTCGGGCCCTAGGGCCCTCTTCTCCCCCAGCCCTCCCCACCAGTAGACAATCTCCATGTCATGCAGCACATCGATCTTCCCTCTCCTTTCCAGTTCCCCGATTTCTCCGATGCGCTTCACAATCCATCGATTCGGCCCTGCGCAGGGCACGGTTTTCATATACGGACTCCCCCACCTCCGCTGAACGAACGCCTCCACCTTGAGCGCACACGGATTCTTCTTCAGATACTCCTTGCGCAACTCACGCACTTGGAGAATGAAATTCTCAATCCGCAGCTCACAAGTCGTTGCCCCGCTCATCCCTCACCTCCACTCTGCTAATCCCCGCCCCAACGACCCCCAACCCTCCCCCCGCGCCGGCGACCCCTCGACCAGCTCCTCATAGACCCCCAGCAGCGCCGACGCCGTCCGCGACCACGAATACCACCGTGAACGCTCCGCCCCCGCCGCGCCCATCCTGCGAGCCCGCGTGGGATTCCCCAGAAGATCCCCCAGCGCCGACGCCAGAGCGTCAGCGTCCCCCGGAGGCGCCAGCAACCCCGTCTCCCCATCGACCACAAGCTCCCGCAGACCCCCAACGTTCGACGCCGCAACCGGAGCCCCGCACGCCATCGCCTCCAGCGCCGCAAGACCGAACGTCTCATGCCGCGACGGCGCAACGCACACCGTCGCCGCCGCATAGTAGTCCGGAAGCTCGCTCTGCGGAACCGCATGACGCCAGTCCAGCCGCTCCGACAACCCCAACTCCTCCGCGATCCCCTTCAGCCAACCAACGCTCGCGTCCTCCTCCGCCCCCCCCACCAGCAACACCCGCAACTCCCCCTGATCAGGAATCCGCGCCAGCGACCGCAGCAGCAAGTCCGGCCCCTTGAACGGATCGATCCGCCCCACGAACAACGCCACCCGCTCGTCCCGACCGATCCCCAGACGCTCCCGCGCCGCCGCCTGCCCCCGCGGCCTGAACAGCGCATCGTCGAACCCCATCGGAGCAACCCGCGCCCGCCCCGGATCAAGACCATAAAACTCCCCAAGCGCGCACGACTCCTCCTCCGTGAACGTAACAACCATATCCGCTCCCTCAACCGCCCGGCGCTCCGCCTCCTTCCGCGCCCGCGACTCCGGAGCCCCCCCCGCCCGCTCCTTCACCTCCGCAACCGTGTGGTGCGTGAACACATGCGGAGCCCCCTCGCGCTCCGCCAAACGCCTCCCCGGCTCCGCAGAGAGCCAGTAATGACTATGCACAAGGTCGTACCCAACCCCCTCCGACGCCTCCAGCAGCGCGTCCCCGAACTCCCCCAGGCGTCCCCCCACAGCCTCCTTATCGAGATCCGGCCCCCCCGCCGCAACGTGGATCACCCGCGACCGCTCATCGAACGCGAACTCCTCAGGCCCTCCCGCGTGATGGCTCCGCGTATACACATCCACATCAACCCCCAGCTCCCCCAGAAGCGGCGCGACCCGCCGCAGAAACACATTCATCCCCCCCGCAGAACCCATCCCCGGCGTCATCATCGGGCACCCGTGCACAGACACGAACGCGATGCGCCGAACCCCCTCTCCCCGACCTCCCAAACGACCCGAAACCCCCAGCGACGCTCCCGTCATCGCCGCGCCGCCACGATCCGGTAAACCGAATGATCCCTCGCCCCAAGACGATGCTTGTAAGCCTCCGCCCCCCGCAGCAGATCGAAATACCCCAGCCCGCTCTCGATTGCCTCCCGAACACACAGCGCCTTCAGCAACAGCCCAGGCGACAACCACGAATGCTCCACACGAAACCCGCTGTTGTACAGCAGCCGGCGCCCCGCATAATCGAACGTCAGCGCCGAAGCCAGCAGCTCCCCGTCCAGCTCCAGCTGAAACAACCGCAGCCCCCCAAGCTCCAGCATCCGCCGCGCTATGCGATCGAAAAACCCCTGACGCTCCGGAGTCAGAAACTCCCTCTTCTCCTCCCGACTCTCCGCCATCACCTCCTGAAACACCCCCAGATCCCTGTCGAACGTCCCCCCGTCCGACAGCCGCAGCGAAACCTCCCCCGCAGACTCCAACCGCCGAAGCTTGCGCCGCAGCTCATGCCTATCCTTCTTCCGAAACCCCCCCAGATACTCCTCCCACGACCCCGGAAGCTCTATCCCCGGCGAAACATCCTCGTGCTCGATCCGCACCTCGTAACCGCGCTCCCGCGCCGCCGCCGGCAGCAGCTCGAACGTCGCCGTCCACTCCGGAACCGACGCCAGATCCAGCGTCCGCCACGGCTCCTGCTCAATGCACTCGAACAGCGCCGGATAAAACTCAGCGTCCTCCGTGATGAAATCATGATAGTCGAACAGATCAGTATCCCCCAGAAACATCAAACGCCCCTCCCGCAGATGCAGCGGAGCCACCCCAAGAGGCGCATCCTCCGGCCCCACCGCATACAGCCGCAGCTCCTCCTCCCTCCCGAACTCCTCCCACCACGTCTCCTGCCACGCCGGAGTCAGAAACACGCTGCTCCACGACCGCCGCTCCAGAATCTCCTCCCAAACCCGTGCAACCGCAGCGAACGACCTCGCAGGCGCCGCGCAAGTCATCGTAAACCCCCTCGCAGCAATTCAAGAGCCTCCGCCCGCGTCCGCCCGCTCGACTCAAACACCCCCCGCATCGCCGACGTCACCACCGACGCCCCCGGCTTGCGAATCCCCCGCATCGCCATGCACAGATGCTCCGCCCGAATCACCACCGCCACCCCCTCGGCCTCCACCGTCTCCATAATCGCGTCCGCCACCTGCGACGTCAGACGCTCCTGCAACTGCAACCGCCGCGCGAAGACGTCAACTGCCCGCGCAAGCTTGCTGATACCCACAACCCTCCCCCGAGGAATGTACGCCACATGCGCGCTCCCGAAAAAAGGCAGCAGATGATGCTCGCACAACGAATAGAACGGAATATCCCGAACCAGCGCCATCTCCTGATGCGACTCGTCGAACTGCGTCTCCAGCGCCTCCCGCGCCTCGACGTCGCTCCCTCCCGTTATCTCCCCGTACATCCGCGCCACTCGACCCGGAGTCCCCGCCAGCCCCTCCCGATCCGGATCCTCCCCAATAGCCAGCAGCAGCTCCCGCACCGCCCGCTCAATGCGCCCAGCGTCCATGCCCCCTAGTCTGCTCCCAGCAAACGCGCCACCGCTTCCATATCCGGCGGCGCGCTCTCCGGCTCCCCATCCGCCAGACGCTCCGCCATCGGCGGATCCTTCAACCCAGACCCGGTAATCACGCACACCGCCGACGCCCCCGAAAAATCCCTCCCCTCGCGCCGCTGCCTGATCAACCCCGCCGCCGACGCCGCCGACGCCGGCTCGCAGAAAACCCCCTCCCGACGCGCCAGCAAACCGTACGCCTCCAGTATCTCCTCATCCGTAACCGCCTCGATAACCCCCCCCGACTCATCGCGCGCAGCCACAGCCCCCCGCCAATTCGCCGGATTCCCGATGCGAATCGCCGACGCAATCGTCTGCGGCGAAACCACAGGAGCCCCCTCCACGATCGGCGCCGCCCCCGCAGCCTCGTAACCCATCATCCGCGGAAGCTTCGACGACTTCCCCGCACGCCGGTACTCCGCGAATCCCCTCCAGTACGCCGTGATATTCCCCGCATTCCCCACCGGAATGAACAGGTAATCCGGAGCGTCCCCCAGCTCGTCAACAATCTCGAACGCAGCCGTCTTCTGACCCTCAATACGATCCGGATTCACCGAATTCACAAGCGCGAACCGCTCCGTATACGCCGCAAGATCACGCGCTATCCGCAAACAATCATCGAAATTCCCGTCAATCGTCACCACCCGAGCCCCATACGCAACCGCCTGACTCATCTTCCCCGACGCAACGCTCCCCTTCGGCACCAGCGCCACCGTCTCCAAACCCATCGCAGCCCCGAACGCCGACGCCGACGCGCTCGTATTCCCCGTCGACGCGCACAGAAGCGTGCTCGCCCCTTGCTCCAAAGCCTTCGCCACCGCAACCACCATCCCCCGATCCTTGAACGACCCCGTAGGGTTGCAACCCTCCAGCTTGAAGTACAGCTCCCCAACCCCAAACTCCCTCTCCAGCCAGCGCGACCTCACAAGAGGCGTATCCCCCTCCCCGATCGACACAAACGGCGTCTCCCCGCTCACCGGCAAGTAAGCGCCGTACCGCCTCAGAACCCCCATCCCCATCAGGCCCCCCCCTCCTCGATCCGCACAAGAACCGCCGGACCATCCACCACATCCAGCCCCTCCACCCGACGGACAGCCTCCTGAACCGCCTCCTCCCGCGCCCTGTGCGTCGTAATAACGATCTCAGCCTCCCCCTCCCCGCCCTCCCCCGGCCCCTTCTGAATCACCGACGCCAGGCTCACCCCCATATCCCCTAGCGCCCCTGCGATCCGCGCCATAACCCCCGGCCGATCCTGCGCCCGCAAACGCACATAGTACTTCGTCTCCAAACCCGCCATCGACAGCGGAACCAACCGCGACTCCGGCGCCGGATACATCGGCGGAGGCCCTCCCGAAGCCACGCTCCGCGCTATCGACAGCACATCCCCAAGCACAGCCGACGCCGTCGGATGCGACCCCGCCCCTGGACCCTGGAACATCGCCCAGTCCACCAAACCGCCCTCCAGCTCCACCGCATTGTAGACCCCGTCAACCTTCGCAAGCGGATGCCCCTCCGGAATGAACGCCGGATGCACCCGCGCGCGCGCCCCCCCATCCTCCAAACGGCTCGCCGCCAGCAGCTTCACCGCATACCCAAGCTCCCGCGCATACCGAAAATCCGCAGGCGCCAGACCCCTTATCCCCTCCCGATGCACATCAACATCCCGCAGAGCCCCCCGAAACGCCATCGAACTCAGAATCGCCAGCTTGTACGCAGCGTCCACCCCATCGACATCGTCCGACGGATCGGCCTCCGCATACCCCCGCGACCGGGCGTCCATCAGAGCGTCGTCGTACGAATCCCCCGCCGCCATCCGCGTGAGAATGTAATTCGTCGTGCCATTGATGATCGCGTTCACCGCCGTCAGATCATTCGCCGCCAGATCGTGCGCCACCGGCCCGATAATCGGAATCCCGCCCCCCACCGCAGCCTCGAACCTCAGCGCAACCCTATGCTCCGACGCCAGCGCCAGAGCCTCAGGCCCGTGCTTGGCGATCACCTCCTTATTCGCCGTCGCCACATGCTTCCCCGCCCGCAGCGACCCCTCAATGTGCTCGAGCGCCGGATGCTCCCCACCCAGCGCCTCAACAACAATCGCAACCTCATCCGACTCGATAATCTCCGACGCCTCAGACGTCAGCCGAACGCCGCTCGGAAACCCCGGACGCGCCCTCCCAACATCCCGCACAAGCGCTCCCGCCAACCGCAAACGCCTCCCCGCATAACGCTCCAGCGCATCCCCCCGCTCGCACAGCGCCTGCGCCACCCCAACCCCAACGGCTCCCGCTCCCAGCAACCCAATCCCAACCGCACCGCTCCCCACTAGCTCGCCCCGATATCCCGATACACCCATTCCCTTTCATCGTCCGTCAAGTCCACCTCCACCCCCGCAGACTGCTCATTCACCCAATTCTGAAAAGCATACCGAGCAAGCAAACCGCGCATACCCTCATCAACCAACTGATCGTCCGACTTCTCCGTCACCCGGTACACCAGAGTCCCGAACGACGCCGCCACCGGACCCAACACCTCCCCAACCACAAGATCCTCCGCGAACAACTGCTCATTCAGCTCCGGCAGCGCCCCCCGCGGAACCCAGCCAACCTCCCCGTTCGCTCCCGCAATCGTCGTATCAGTGTTCAGATCGTTCGCAACCGTCCCGAAATCCTCCCCCGACGCGATCCGGTCATACGCAGCCTGCGCCTGCACCGAATCCGCCCCAACGATCCACTCCAGAAACACAGACTCCGCAGTAACAGGCGCCTGAGCCAGGAAAACCTCATACGCCGCCTCCTGCCACAACCGACCCTCACGCCACAACCGATACTCGCTCTCCGAAACCCCGATCCCCTCAATGAACCGCTCGAACGCCTCCCGCCCCTCCTCCGTCAGCTCCGACGGCGCATCAGCCCCATCCTCAGCAGGCTCCTCGAACTGCTCCGCCAGCGCCGCCTCGACATCCTCCGGCCCAACGCTCGCCCCGATCCCCGGCGCCCGCGCCCTCATAATATGGTCGAGCAGAAGATTGTTCAGCGCCTGCTCCGCATCGAACGTCCCCGACACAATCGCATCCATGCGCGTTTGCGGCGCCGCATCCGCCAGACGTATCTCCGTCCCATCGAACTCCGCAACAACCGTGCGCGGCAAACGATACGAATTGAAATACCACGCGACGCTCAGCAGCGCCGCGAGCCCCACAACCAGCGCCCCTCCCGCCACATACAGCAAACGCTGTACCCGAGGCTCGCTGATCCTGCGAGCCGAGCTGCCCTGCGCGGCCGAGCGCGCCAGCAACTGGCGTTCCGCGCGCCGTCGCTGTCGCATCTACTCGTTCGACTGACCGTCGGCGGCTGCCTCAGCCCCGCCAGCGCCCCCCTCAACCACAGCCGAAGACCCCCCGCCGCCAGCGCTCCCCTCAACCACAACCGAAGACCCCTCGCCGCCAGCAGCCCCCTCAACCACAGCCGAAGACCCCTCGCTCCTAGCGCCCCCCTCAACCACAACCGAAGACCCCTCGCCGCCAGCGCCCCCCTCAACCACAGCCGAAGACCCCTCGCCGCCAGCAGCGCTCCCCTCAACCACAGCCGAAGACCTCTCGCTGCCAGCAACGCTCCTCTCGACCGGCGCCGACGACCGCGCGGCTCCGCCGCCCATCCCCGAACGCGGAGGCCCCCCGTCGCGCGGCGGGAACCGACGGCCCCGATCCCCGCGATCCGGACGCCCCAGCTCAATCAAACTGTGACCGCCCGTGTACGGAAGCAACGCCAGAAAACGCGCCCGCTTGATCGCCACCGCCAGCTTCCGCTGATGCGGCGCCCGCGTCCCCGTCCTCCGGCGCGAATCAATCTTCCCCCACTCCGAAACGAACCGCCGCAACACAAGAACATCCTTATAGTCCGGCGTCTTCTTCTCCGCGCTGAAGTAACACACCTTCCGGCGCGGAAAATACCGCCGATTCCCAGGACGTCGTCGCCGCGTGTTCAGCATCGCCTCGCCTTCTCCTTAAAACCCCTCAGCGCCCCCTCAGACGCTAAAAGGGAATATCGTCCACACTCTGACCGCCCGCAGCATCGTCGAACCCCGACCCCCCGCCATAGCCAGCGCCCTCCCCGAAGTCGCCCCCCGACCCCGGACGCTCTCCCCCCCCGTAGCTCCGGAAATCTCCCCCGCCGCCCCCAGCTCCCGCGGCCTGATCCCGCCCCCCCAGAAACCGAATCTCGCTCGCAACAATCTCATTGCTCGCCCGCATCTGACCATCATTCCCCTGATACATCCGGCTGCGAAACCGCCCCTCCACCAGAACCAAGCGGCCCTTCGCAAGATACTGGTTCGCCTGTTCGGCCAGCCTGTCCCAAGCGCTGACCCTGAACCACTCCGTCTCATCGCGCGACTCCCCCTCCCGCGTCGTATACCGCCGGTTCGTGGCAACGCTGAAGCTAGTCACTGCGCTCCCCGAAGGCACATACCGCATCTCAGGATCGCTACCCAGATTTCCCACAACGATGATCTTGTTGTACACCCCGGCGCTCCTAATCGTCCTTGCGAATCAACAAATGACGCAGCACATCGTCGCTAAGCTTCAGCGCAGTATCGAGAGCCTTCGTCCCCGCCCCCTCCATCTGCAGATCCGCCAGATGGTAATTCGCCTCCGCGAACGGCCCAATCTTGTACGCCAGCTTCCGCTTCCCCCAACTGCTCTCGCTCACTATCTCCCCCCCGTGCTCAGAGGCGATCCGCCGAACGCGCTCCACCACAGCCCCCAACCGCTCCGCGTCGGCCTCCGGATTAATCAGCATCACCAGCTCGTACTCGCGCACTTGACCTCCAAAGAAAACGAACTCGCCCCCGCGACTCAACCCCCGCATAACAGGAGAGCCCCGCGTAGCCAGCGCAGTATAGCAGCGCCCCCCAACCGCTACAAACGCCCCAAAGCCTCCCCTCCCCAACTCGCCCAAAGAACCAGCCCGCCCTCGCGCGCCCCGCGCCAACCCAGCCTAGTCGCCCCTGAGCCAGGCTGCTGAGCCCGCCCCGCGCGCCAACGCGCCGCAAACGCCCCTGCATCCATTCGCCAAACAGTAGACGCCGCGCGCGCCGAACCCACCGCAATGCTGCTGTCCGCGGCGCGCCACCGTCTTGCGCGAACCCAACGCGGCGCAACAACGGCGAACAACCCCGCGCAAACGCGAGAAACCCCTCCCCTAGTAATCCAGCCCCGGAACAGGAAACTCCGACGTCAACTGCGCCACCTCGTCCGCAACCCCCTGCAGCGCCGCCTCATCGTCTCCCCCGCTCAGCGCCCGAACAATCAACTGCGCCACCCGCTGCGACTCCTCCACCCCGAACCCTCGCGCCGTAATCGCCGGCGTCCCCAAACGAAGACCGCTCGTAACGCGCGGCGGATTCGGATCGTTCGGAATCGCATTCTTGTTCACCGTTATCCCCGCACGCCCAAGCGTCTCCTCCGCCCGCTGACCCGTCCACCCCGCCGGACGCAGATCAACCAGCATCAAGTGATTGTCCGTGCCCCCAGACACGACCCGCAAACCCTCCCCCTCAAGCGCCGACGCCATCGCCCGCGCATTCTCCACCACCTGACGCCCATACGCGGCGAAACTCGGCTGCAGCGCCTCCCCGAAACACACCGCCTTCGCCGCCACCGCATGCATCAAAGGCCCGCCCTGCGCATACGGAAACACCGCCCTATCAACAGCCCGCCGATGCTCCTCCCGCGAAAGAATGAACGCCCCCCGAGGCCCACGCAACGACTTATGCGTCGTGCTCGTAACCACACCCGCATGCGGCACAGGCGACGGATGCGCCCCCGCCGCCACAAGCCCCGCAATGTGAGCCATATCCACCATCAGCGTCGCCCCAACATCCCCCGCAATCTCCGCGAACCGCCCGAAATCAATCGTCCGCGAATACGCCGTAAACCCCGCAACTATCGCCTTCGGCCTATGCTCCCGCGCCAGCGACGCGATAGCGTCGTAATCAAGCTGCTCCGTCTCCGGATCAAGATCGTACGCAACGAAATTGTAAAGCTTCGCCGAGAAATTCACCGGGCTCCCATGCGTCAGATGCCCCCCATGATCCAGCCGCAAACCCATAATCGTATCCCCCGGCTCGCACAACGCCGCGTACGCCTCCAGATTCGCCGTTGCCCCCGCATGCGGCTGAACATTCGCGTGCTCCGCCCCGAACAACTCCTTCGCCCGATCGATCGCCAGCTGCTCAACTACATCCACAAACTCGCACGACCCATAGTACCGGCGCCCCGGATACCCCTCCGCATACTTGTTCGTAAGCGGCGACCCCTGAGCCTCCAGCACAGCTGCGCTCGCGTAACTCTCCGACGCAATCAACACAATATTGCGCCGCTGCCTGTCCGCCTCCCCCCTGATAGCCTCCGCAACATCCGGATCGCGCTCAGCCAGTACGCTCAACACGCCCTCCTTTAAACACGATAGACACGAAACACCAAACACGCATTCGCAATCGCCCGCCCAAGTAGGATAGGCGCCCCCTCCACAGAGGCGCAACAACCCCGCCCTCCGCGCCCCGCCGACCCCCGGCCAGCTCCCCCCTCGGTCGCGGATCCCTAACCCCTACTCCCTCCCCGCACAGCCAGGAGACAGGGGAGGCGCCCCTACAGGAAGCCGTCAGCAACGCAGTCATCGGAGGATTCGCAGTCATCGCAGGAGCAGTCCGAATCGTGGATGTGCTCCCACTTGTCGCCGCAGACAGGACAGGACAGATATTCGATCGAGTAGTCCGCGCCGCAGCCAAGAGCGTCGGTGTCGGCGAGCTCCTCGCACTTGCCGCAGACTCTCCAAGGCTCGAACGGGCGGAAATCATCGGGAATCGGGGACATCAGCTTCTCCAGGCGGCTCGTAGCCGCAGATACTGCAGGCTTACCCCCTGTGCGCCGTCGAATCCGGCCCCATATAGATCCCCCGCTCCCACGTCCGCTTCAGCGGATCCGACACCCCCACCGACATCCGCCCTATCCCCTCAATCTCAATAGTCCCCGTCTCACCATCCTGCAACGGCCCAAGACCCTCATGATTCGTCCCGCAGCTCACCACATCCCCCGTATTCAGCGTCATAATGCTCGTCGCGAACTCAACCAGCTCCGGCGCCCGATGCTCCATATCGTCCGTCCCGTAATCGTGCCGCAACTGATCATCATTCCAGAACCTCACACGAAGCCCGTTCGGATCCCCCAACTCGTCCGCAGTAACAATCACCGGCCCCAGCGGCGCAAACGTGTCGAACGACTTCCCCATCCAACTCCCCGAACGCCACGTGCTCCGACCCTGACCACGCGCCGACACATCAATCATGCACGTATACCCAAACACCGCCGACAGATACTCCCCCCGACCCACATCCTTCGACGGCCCCCGAGCCACCACCGCAAGCTCCGCCTCGTGCTGAAACACCCACGGATCCGTCGTCCGCGGCAGCACAACCGTATCCCCAGGACCGATAACCGCATCAGGCGACTTCAGAAACATATTCAACGGACGCGGCTCCCGCTGCGCATGCTCCCAATAATTCCCAATGCAACACAGAATCTTGCCCGGACGCGGCAGCGGCGCCCGAAGCCTGAACTCCCCCTCCCCATACGTCGCCCCCGACCCCGCGATGCGCTCGAACGCCGGACGCAACCGCTCGAACCCATCAATCACCCCCTCCATCCGACGCTGCGGAGGCAGCCCCGCAAGATCCCCCAGCGCCGGCGTCAGATCCGCCGCCCCGCCCTCCACCCACGCCCCAACAAACTGCTCCCCCGGCCTCGACCGCAACTCGAACAAACACAACTTCATCCGCCCAACCCCCTTCCTTATGCGTATGCCCCCAGCCCGCGAGTCTAGCCCGTAACCCCTCGCCGCGTCATCGCCCCGCGCCTCCCATCTCACTTCGCCCCCCTCCCAAGATTCAGAACCACCGCCCCCCTCGCATCCCGCCCCTCTCCCGATGAGCGCGCCCTGCGCATCGAGACGAACCACCGCCCCCCTCGCATCCCGCCCCCTCCCTGTGACCGCGCCCTGCGCATCGAGACGAACCATCGCCCCCCTCGCATCCCGCCCCTCTCCCGGTGAGCACGCCCCTGCGCATCGAGACGAACCATCGCCCCCCTCGCATCCCGCCCCCTCACTGTGACCGCGCCCTGCGCACCGAGACGAACCACCGCCCCCCTCGCATCCCGCCCCGCCCCCGTTCTAGAGCGGCCAGGCCGCCCGCCCGAACTATCGCCCTCTCCCGCCGCGCCCCGCCCTGATAGCATTCCCCCTATGAGCCCTCCCCTCGCCGTCATCCCCATCAACGGAATGCCCGAAACCCGCGAAAACGACAACCTCGGACAACTCATCATCGCCGCCGCCGCCGCCCAGAACTCCCCCATCCTCAACAACGACATCCTCGTCGTAACCCAGAAAATCGTCTCCAAAGCCGAAGGACGCGTCATCGACCTCCGAACAGTAACCCCATCCCCCCCTGCCCAGGAATACGCCAACGCCTGGCTCAAAGACCCCCGCATCGTCGAAGTCGCCCTCCGCGAATCCGTCCGCATCGTCCGTATGGAAGCCGGCGTCCTCATCACCGAAACCCCCCACGGATTCGTCTGCGCCAACTCCGGCGTCGACGCCTCCAACGTCGGCAAACCCGGCCATAACCACGCCGTCCTCCTCCCCAACGACCCCGACCTCTCAGCCGCCCGCATCCGCCAAACCATCCGCAACCTCGCCAGCGCCAACACCGCCGTCATCATCTCCGACACCTTCGGACGCCCCTGGCGCGAAGGAGCCGTCAACGTCGCCATCGGCGCATCCGGCATCCAACCCCTCTCCGACTACCGAGGCCAACCCGACAACGACGGACGCGAACTCCACTCAACCGTCATCGCGGTCGCCGACGAACTCGCAGCCGCTGCCGAACTCGTAATGCGCAAACTCGACCGCGCCCCCGTCGCCATCATCCGCGGATACCCCTACTCCCCCAGCGAATCAGGCGTCAGAGCAACCCTCCGCGAATCCGCAAAAGACCTCTTCCGGTAACCCCTCAGCCCTCCCCAGCCCCCGAAGCCAGCAAACCCCGCCCCCAACACAAACCCATCCCCAGAGAACCTGGAAAGAACCCGCTCACCCCACCAGACTAGGGATACAGGCGAAAATCAACCCCGCCCGCCCCGGGAAAACCCGCCTCCACAAGCGCGAGCAGACTGGCGGGTTACTTCAACCCCGCCCGCCCCGGGGAAACCCCTCAGCCGTCCCTCCGATTCCGATTCCGGTAATTCCCGCGGCGACCCGAACGACGCCCCCCCTGACCATACTGCCACTGCCGGCCCTGAGGATCCTCCTGGTAGGACTGCGGCCACGGCACAGGGCTCCCCCGAAGCTCCTCCAGAAGCTTAGCCTCATCCGGCTCAATCGTCCCCGCCTCCTCCTTCAACCGAAGAAGCGCCATCGTGAGACCCTGATTCTCCTCCGCCAGATCAGCAAAATACACTTGGTACGACATAAAACCCCTTCCGGGAGCACAACTCCCGCCACTGCAAACTCAACGCCCCCAGCAGAACTACATCTGGGCGTTGGGAGACTGTGTGCCTCAGCTTAGACAAAACTCAACGCCCCCAGAACCCCTGCCCCATTATTCCAAACCCCGCCGACGCTCGCAAAGACCCTCCGGTCCCCTCTTCCGCTACAACTACAACCCCCCGGACATCAACTCCCTCACCGCCTGCGGAGCCTGGCTCAGCTCCGTAATAACCTTAACCCCCAACGGCGGAGCCGCCCCCGCATCGCGCTGCACAAACACCGGCGTCAGCCCCGCCCGCAACGCCCCCGCCACATCCGACTCCTCGCTATCCCCAACATGCACAGCCTCCTCAGCAGCCGCCCCTACCCACTTCAACGCCTGCCGGAATATCGCCGGATGCGGCTTCGCCGCTCCCACCGCCCCGCTCGTCGCCCGCACCGGCAGATACTCCCCCACCCCCAAACGATCTAGCCACCCGTCCAACTCAGACCCAACATTCGAGATAACCCCCAAACGCAACCCCATCCCCCTCAACTCCGCGAGCGCAGACTTCGCATCCGGAAACAACTCCATATCCTTCGGAGCGCTCCGCACCCGCCCCCATATCCGCCGCGAAGTCTCCAGCGACGCCTCAACCCCCGCCTCCCGAAGCAAGAGACGCTCATACTCCGCAAAGAACGCCTCAACCCCCTCCCGCCCGCGCTCCCGAATCGGCCAGCGCGCATTCTCCGCATTCATATACCTGTCGGCCGCAAAGTACCCCCGAGCGATCGCCCCCTCATCGACATCGATCCCCTCCTCCCCCGCCGCAGCCCGCTGAATCCCCTCCGCCGCCGGCGACCAGTGCGCCAGCGTCCCGTAGAAGTCGAAGAAAACCGCCCGTATCATACCCCCTAGCCTACCACCTCCCCGCACCCACCCGCCTCCCCGCCCCGCCCCCGAAGCCCGCCCCAAAGCGCCCGCCTCCCCGCCCCGCAACAGCGCCCCCCCAGCGCCCGTCGCAGACCCCATCACCGAACACGCCCGCCCCCGCCGCAGCATCCACCCGCCAACCGCCCAGCCGCAGCCCCCAAGAGCCCCCCACGAAAACCCGCCCCTGAATCCGCAACGAGCGCCACGCCGCAAACCCTCCCCGCCACACAGAACAAAGGAACCTCCCCCTGCTCATCTCCCGCATAGCAACCCTCGCCCTCGAAACCCTCCTACCCTCCCGCTGCGTCGGATGCCGATCCAACGGCGCCTACTTCTGCGGCCAATGCGCCGCAGACGCCAAACCCGCAGCCTGGACATCCCTCCCCAAAAACTCCCCCCTCAGCGACGCCCTCGCCCCCTACGCCTACGAAGGCGCCCCGCGCGACGCCGTCCACCACCTCAAATACCGCGGATTGCGCGCCATCGCCCCCCGTATGGCCGCACCCATGGCCCGCCTCCTCGCCCTAACCATACCCCCGCCCTTCACCCTCGCCCCCATACCCCTCCACCCCAAACGCCTCCGCGAACGCGGATACAACCAGGCCGAACTCCTCGCCCGAAACATCAGCCAAACCCTCCAACGCCCCCTCATCCCCAACCTCCTCCGCCGAACCCGCCACGCCCCTCCCCAAGTCGCCGCCCGCAACCGCGACGAACGAGCCCGAAACGTCCAGAACGCCTTCCAATCCGCCCCCGTCCACGCCCCCATCATCGTCCTCATCGACGACGTAACCACCACCGGCGCCACCCTCGAATCCGCCGCCGAAACCCTCCTCCGAGCCGGCGCCGAACGCGTCTACGGCCTCGCCTTCGCCTACGACGCCCGCAACTCCTGACCCTCCCAGCCCCCCGCTCCCCCCGCTCCCGCGGCAAAGGCCCATTTCCCAGCCTGCGCCCCAATCAGATAACATCCCCTCGACCCCAACCCCCCAGAGCCCACCCCGGAGGACACCGAAATGACCCAGCAACCCAACCCCCCAGACAGCGTCGCCAGAGGCGGCAGCCGCGACGGACGCTTCGTCTACGACCGCTGGATGGAAAACCACGGCGTCCCCATCCACCGCGGCTACTTCATCGAAGACCTCCGAACCGCCGAAGTCGCCCCTTGGCCCGAGCGCGAATGCAACGCCGCCTTCATCCAAGTCTCCGGAATGGAAGGCGTCGCCGAAGCCCGCCTCACCGAACTACCCCCAGGAGCCGCAGCCCCTCCCCTCAAATTCGCCCTCGACGAAGTCGTCTACACCCTCGCCGGCCACGGAATCGCCACCGTCTGGACCTCCACCGCCAACAAACACAGCTTCGAATTCGGCCCACGCAGCCTCTTCCTCCTCCCCAGAGGAACCTACCGCCAATTCGCCAACGCCCGCGGCGACCAGCCCCTCCGCATCCTCCACAACAACTACCTCCCCGTCGCAATGTCCCTCGAACCAGACCCCAACTTCTTCTTCAACAACCCCTACGACCACCCCGAACTCCTCCGTCCCGCCGAATCCGAACTCTACGCCGTCGCCAAACGAGCCCCAAACATGGGACGCGGAGCCACCTGGTACGGCAACTTCTTCACCGACATGGCCGCCTGGAACGACCTCGTCCCACACCGCCAGCGCGGCGGCGGCGGACACGTCGTCGACGTCTCCTTCCCCAACTCCCAAATGGGCGGACATATGTCCGTCTTCCCCCCAGGAACCTACAAGAAAGGCCACCGACACGGACCCGGACGCGTCATCGTCATCCCAGCCGGCGAGGGATACTCCATCATGTGGCCCGAAGGCGGCGACAAGATCATCGCCCCCTGGCATGAGGGCAGCATGTTCACCCCCCCCGACCGCTGGTTCCACCAGCACTTCAACGTCAGCGTCGAACCCGCCCGCTACCTCGCCCTCGCCCCTCTCCCCCAATTCTCCGGCCACAGCGAAAAAGTCGAAGACCGCCAGCGCGACCAGATCGAATACCCCCGCGAAGAACCCTGGATCCGCGAGAAATTCGAACACGAACTCGCCCAGCGAGGCCTCCACAGCCTTATGCCCAACGAGGCCTACTCCAACCCCGACTTCAAATGGGGCTACGCCTCCAACGAAGAAGTCGGCGCCGTCCTCGGCTCCGTCGGCGCCAGCCGCTAACCACAACAACAACGCCCCTTAGAACCACCCAACCTCCCCCAAGCGCCCGCTTGCGCCGCCTCTTGGCCCACCCAGTTCCGCTTCGCCCCAAGCCACCGGAAAGGCCTCTCCGCCTGATGCCCGCCAGCCCCATCGTGCGCGCCGCCAATGCCGCGGCGCGGGCTCGGATCAATCAACGGGAGCGCCGCCCGCGCCTCCACGCCCCTATCCGGCAGAACTTCGGGGCGCGCACATAACAGACTGAACGACGCCCAACCCCGCCAAGCGCTCACGCCCGCGCAAACAGACTACGCCCCCCGCCCCCCCCCAGACCCAACCGCCGCTCCTCCGCTACAATCTCCCCGCGCAACTCCCAAGCGCAGCGGACAACCCCAACGTTCCCCAACAATAACCCCCGCCCGGGAGCCCCCCGACTCCCCTGGAGCCCACATGGTCGACTTCCGACCCTTCAGAGCCCTCCGATACGCCCCCGACGCCGGATCCCTCGCCGACCTCCTCTGCCCCCCCTACGACGTCATCGACCCCGAATCCGAACAAGAACTCCTCCGGCGCAGCCCCCACAACATGGTCCGCCTCGAACTCGCAGAACTCCGCGAACCCGCAACCCCCCAACGCTACGAAACCGCCGCCAGCGCCCTCAACTCAATGATCGCCAGCGGCATCCTCAACCGCGACGACTCCCCAGCCTACTACCTCCTCAAACAACGCTTCACCCTCGCCGGCCAACAGCGCCAACGCCTCGCCCTCATCGGAGCCCTCCGACTCGAAGAACTCGGCGGAGCCGTCCTCCCACACGAAAACACCGCCCCCGCCCCCAAACAAGACCGCCTCGCCCTTATGCGCGCCGCCCGCGCCAACTTCAGCCCCCTTATGGCCCTCTACAACGACCCCGACGGAACCATCCGCCAAACCATCGACGCAACCGCCAACCTCCCCCCTCTCGCCAACGCCGACATCGGCAACCAAACCTACGCCTGCTGGACCATCCCCAGCGGCCCCCCCGCCAACGCCATCGCCAGCGCCCTCGCCAACCAACCCGTCTACATCGCCGACGGACACCACCGCTACGAAACCGCACTCGCCTACCGCGACGAAACCCCCGCCCCCGAAAACCACGCCTCCCGATTCGTCCTCATGGCCCTCATCGACTTCAACGACCCAGGCCTCGCCATACTCCCCTACTACCGCGTCATCCACAACGCCTCCCCCCAACAACTCGACAAACTCCGCAACCTCCTCAACGCCTACTTCGTCTCACGACCCGCAGGAACCCCCCAAAACGACCCAACCTCCCTCGACGCCGTCGTCGCCGCCATCGGCCAAGCCCAAACCACCCTCGGACTCGTCGAACCACACGCCCCCCCACAACTCCTCACCCCAGCCAACGACATCATCCCCGAACCAGACCCCGACGCATCCCCCCTCGCCCAATCCCGCTCCGTCGAAGCCTTCGTCATCCAGGAAATGCTCCTCAAACCCGCCTTCGGCGACAACTTCCCCAACCACGTCGCCTACGTCCACAACGGCAACGAAGCAATGCAAATGACCCAACAAGGCCGCGGACAACTAGCCTTCTTCGTCAGAGGCCTCCCCCCCAGCGCATTCCGCTCCATCGTCGGCGCCGGCATCCGACTCCCCCGCAAAAGCACCTACTTCCACCCCAAACTCCCCAGCGGACTCGCCATCAACCTCCTCGACGGCCTCCTCTAACCTCACCCCTCTAGCCCCGCCTCTCACTCCCCCGCCAAAGCGCCGCCCCAGCTCCCCCGCCTGCCAAACAGAACGCCCCCCGCGGCTCCCCTCTAACCCCGCCCCTCAAGCCCCCCCAGCAGAGACTGCGCCTCCCCCCAGCGCATTCCGCTCCATCGTCGGCCCCAGCGCCCGACTCCCCCGCAAAAGCGCCTACTTCCACCCCAAACTCCCCAGCGGACTCGCCGTCAACCTCCTCGACCGCCCCTCTAGCCCCTCCGCCGTCGCCCCAAGAGCCCACAGCGCCCCAGCAGAAACTGCGCCCTCCCCCCCAGCGTATTCCGCTCCATCGTCGGCGCCAGCGCCCGACTCCCCCGCCAAAGCGACGCCCCAGCTCCAACCCAAACTCCCCAGCGGACTCGCCGTCAACCTCCTCGACCGCCCCCTCTAACCCACTCAACCCCCACAGCATCGCCTATCGCATCAGCCGGGGGCGACCCTGCTGCGAGCGCTAGCCCCCGCCCCTCAAGCCCCCCCAGCAGAAACTGCGCCTCGTCCCAGCGTATTCCGCTCCATCGTCGGCCCCGGCGTCCGACTCCCCCGCAAAGCGCCTACTTCCACCCCAAGCTCCCCAGCGGACTCGCCAATCAACCTCCCCAACGGCGCCCTCTAGCCCTCGTGCTGCCCCCACCCGCCCGCGTCCCGCTACCCCCCCCCCCCCCCCCCCGACTACCGCGCCGACGCCCGCCACGCGCTCCCCTCCGTCGCCGCCAGAAACGCCTCATGCAACCCAGGAGCCCCCGCCACAATGCTCCCGCTCTCCGGACTCGCCCTCCCCCCGTTCAGATCCGTCACAACCCCGCCCGCCTCCCGAACAAAAACAATCCCCGCCGCAACATCCCATCCCTGCAGATAGTGATGCGCGTACAGATCAAGCCTCCCGCAGCCCGCATACGCAATCCCCAGCGCCGCAGAACCCATCATCCGCACCGACTGAAACCCCGGCCACAACTCCTGAATCGCCGACAACAACAACTTCCCCTCCGGCCCCTTGTACCCCATATCGAACCCCAGCAACGCCTCCCGAAGCTCAGTCTCCCCCGACGCAACCGCACGAACCCCATTGATCGTCGCCCCCTCGCCCGCCGCAGCCGCGAACACCTCATCCCGCCACGGATCCAGCAGAACCCCCGCCAAAGGCTCTCCATCACCCCACAACCCAACGCTCACGCAAAAGTGCGGCAGACCGCTCGCGAAATTCCGCGTCCCATCGATCGGATCAACCCACCACCGATACCCCGAACCACCCCCATGCAGCCCCGACTCCTCGCTCACAACCACATGACCCGGAAACGCCCCCCTCAGCACAGCAAGCGCCGCAGCCTCAGCCGCAACATCCACCTCCGTAACGCTATCGTTCCAACCACCCTTCGACACAACCCCAAGACGCTCCCGCGAATCCGGAGCCATCGCATCACCCAACCTCGCCCGAATCTCCCCCGACGCCGCCTCCGCCGCCCGCCGCGCCACATCCAGCGCGCTCGACCCATCTACCGCAACCGGCAGCGGCAGAGACGGCAGAGACGGAAGCGCCCCCACCTACCGAAGCCCCCTCGCGTGGACGCCCCCAGGCGCTCGCTCCAACATCCCAGCGCCCACCTACCGAAGCCCCATCCGCTCGTAAACCTCCGCCACCGTCTCCCGCGCAACCCCGCTCGCCCGACGAGCCCCCTCCGCCAGAACCTCCCGCACCCGCTCCGGACGCTCCGCAAACTCCCGGCGGCGCTCCCGAAACTCCCCCAAATACAAATTGATCCCCTCCGCCAGATCCCGCTTATCCTCCACGCAACCTATCCCCGCCGTCGTGCACAACCGGTGAATCTCCTCAACCCTCCCCGCATTGAAAATCTTCTGCAACGCATACACATTGCACACCTCAGGCCTCCCCGGATCCGAACGACGACCCCGCTGCGGATCCGTCACCATCGTCATCACCCGCCCCCTCGTCTCCTCCTCCGAACCCGCAAGCTCAATCTGATTATCCAAACTCTTGCTCATCTTCGCCGAACCATCCGTCCCGTACACCACCGGAGTCTCCGTCAGCAAAGGCAGCGGCTCCGGAAACGTATGCCCATACAACCGATTGAAGCGCCGAACAATCTCCCGCGACACCTCCAGATGCGGAGCCTGATCAACCCCCACAGGTACCCTCTCCGCCTTGTACAGAACAATATCCGCCGTCTGCAGCGTCGGATACCCCACCAACCCGAACGACACATGCTCCTCGTCCTCCCCCATCTGACGCACCCGCTCCTTGAACGTCGGCACCCGCAGCAACCACCCCAGCGGCGTGCTCATCCCCAGCAAACCGCTCAGAACCAAATGCTCCGGAACATCCGACTGCGTAAACACCACGCACCGCTCAGGATCCAAACCCGCCGCAAGCCAATCCAGCGCCATATCCAGCGTATCCGGCGCAATGCTCGACACCTCCTCCGACCCCGACAACGTCGTCAGCGCATGAACATCCGCCACCATATAGAAACACTCATACTCATCCTGCAACCGAACCCAGTTCTCCAACGCCCCGAAATAATTCCCCAAATGAAGCCTCCCCGACGGCCGCATCCCCGACAGAATCCTTCCCTTCCCCATACTCGCACTCTCCCTGTCCCGATTTCCCGATTCCATTCCCGAACCCCATCCCCCCCAGACGCCAACCAGCGCCCCGCCATTATAGGCGCCCTCCCGCCGCCCCGAACCCTCTGCGCCCGCGCCCCCTAGCCAAAGCTGAACCTCCCGCAGCCCGCCCTACCCCCGTGCGCCCCTCACAAATGGCGCTCCCCTGAGTAACCGGCCCCGCGGGGCCCCTACCCCCGCGCGCGCCCCTCACAAATCCCAACAAATCCCCGCCTCCCGCACAACAACAGACCACCCCAACCCCAACTCCCCCCTCACAATCCCGCACAAACCGCAACAACCCCCACATCCCGCGCGACAACGGAACCCCGCAGCCCGCCCTACCCTCACGCCTCCCCTCACAAACACCAACAAACCCCCGCCTCCCGCAAGACAACAGAACCCCCCAGCCCACCTCGACCCTCACAATCCCGCACAAACCGCAACAACCCCCACATCCCGCGCGACCCCCAGCCCGCGCCTCTCCCACACAACCCTCACAAACCGCAACAACCCCCGCCTCCCGCCAAACGCAAGACCCCTCCCCGCTATACTCTCCCTACCCCGCCCCCACCCAACCAACCACACGGAGAACCCATGACCACACCCCCAGACCTCGCCAAAATCGTCTCCCTCGCCAAACGACGCGGATTCGTATTCCCCTCCAGCGAAATCTACGGCGGCATCGGCTCCAGCTGGGACTACGGACCACTCGGCGTCGAACTCAAACGCAACATCAAAGAAGCCTGGTGGCGCTCCATCGTCTACGAACGACCCGACATCGTCGGACTCGACAGCGCCATCATCCAAAACCCCAACGTCTGGATCGCCAGCGGACACGCCGCCAACTTCACCGACCCCCTCGTCGAATGCCCCCAATGCCGCAAACGCTTCCGCCCCGACCAACTCCAAAACCCCCAACAATGCCCCGACGACAACTCCCCTCTCTCCAACCCCCGAATGTTCAACCTCATGTTCAAAACCTTCGTCGGACCCCTCGAAGACTCCGCCAACCAAGTATGGCTCCGACCCGAAACAGCTCAAGGAATCTTCATCAACTTCGACAACATCCTCAAATCCTCCCGACTCAAACTCCCCTTCGGCATCGCCCAAATCGGCAAATCATTCCGCAACGAAATCACCCCAGGAAACTTCATCTTCCGAACCCGCGAATTCGAACAAATGGAAATGGAATTCTTCGTCAAACCCGGCGACGACGACCACTGGCACAACTACTGGACACACGAACGATTCGCCTGGTACGCCAACCTCGGCGTCCAACAACACAACCTCCGCATCCGACCACACCAACCCGACGAACTCGCCCACTACGCCAAAGCAACCTCCGACATCGAATACCGCTTCCCTTGGGGATGGGGCGAACTCGAAGGCATCGCCAACCGCACCGACTACGACCTCAGCCAGCACCAAATCGCCTCCCGCAAAAACCTCCGCTACTTCGACCAACAACTCAACGAACGATACCTCCCCTACGTCATCGAACCCGCAGCCGGCGCCGACCGCGCAGCCCTCGCCTTCCTCTTCGACGCCTACCACGAAGAACAAGCCCCAGCCAGCGACGGCTCCCAAGAAACCCGCGTCGTCCTCCGCTTCCACCCCAACATCGCCCCCATCCAAATCGCCGTCCTACCCCTCAGCAGAAACCCAGCCCTCTCACCCCTCGCCCAACAGATCCACAACCAACTCCTCCCACACTTCCGATGCCAATACGACGACGCCCAATCCATAGGACGACGCTACCGCCGGCAAGACGAAATCGGCACACCCCTCTGCATAACCATCGACTTCCAAACCATCGAACAAGACAACGCCGTAACCATCCGCAACCGCGACACAATGACCCAAACCCGAATCCCCATCCCCGACCTCCCCCAAGCCATCCCCGAAAACCTCCAAACCCTAACCCCCACGCCCGAGGTAAGATAACAACATGGACTGCCCAGAACAATTCGCCAGCTCCGTCGCCGACTGGCAAGAGAAACTCCTCCAGCTCGACCGCCGGAACAGCAGGCTATACCTCATGCCCGAGAGCAGATCCTTCATCCCGATAGCGGAAATGAACGCAGACGAAGTAGTGGAACTCCTGAACCGCAAGGGCGCCAGGGGAGCCTCATTCGCCAAAGGCGACCTGGAAGCTGATTCCGAGCCGCTCGAGTTACAGAGGAGGCTTCTCAATCTACGAAAGCGCGCGCGGGAATGGCAAGACGAGAAAGGAGTGCCCGCCCTCTACCTTGCTCTCGGACTGCTGAGGTGGGTCGACGAACACGGCGAAGCGGCAACCGCCCCTCTCCTCCTGCTCCCTTGCGAGCTGACGAAAGCCAGCCCTCGAACCACGTTCCGGTTAGCTCTTGCCGACGTCGACGTCGGTTTCGAACTTAACGAAACGCTTAGCCTGAAGCTCTCCAACGACCTCGGCGTCAACCTCCCCGAAGCCAACTCCATCACGACCCTATCGGACTACTTCTCTCTTGTGCGCAGAACCATTCGCACGGCCGGCAAAGCCGAGCCATGGGCGGTAGCCCCTCGCGCAGTGCTAGGCATCTTCTCGTACTCGAAGCTCGCAATGTACCGCGACTTGGAGCATCTGAAAACACAGGGCACAGACAACCGCATCGTGCGCGCGCTTGCAGGTTGCTCCGGAAGCGATACGCTCCAATCATCCCAACCAACCATCCCCAGCGATTCCGAAGACCTCAGTGGAGCGCAGCTGGACAACCTCCTGAAAATCGAAGACCAGCACACCGTCCTACCCGCCGACTACAGCCAGCTGATAGCCGTTATGCATGCAAGCAATAGCGACAACCTTGTAGTGCATGGCCCTCCCGGCACAGGCAAAAGCCAAACAATAACCAATATGATCGCCACTTTTATGGCGGAAGGAAAGTCTGTTCTGTTCGTCAGTGAGAAAAGAGCCGCGCTCGACGTCGTCAAAAAGCGTTTGAATAATGTAGGCCTTGGCGTTTTCTGCCTCGACTTGCACAGCGATCGAAGCCGCAAGGCAAACGTCTACAACCAGCTAAGAGAGTCCCTAGCCCCCCAGACTAGCAATACCGACATCCCCGCGATAGCACGCGACCGCGCGCTTGCCCTGGAAAGGTCTCGCGACGCCCTCAACAATTTCGTGCGCCGGCTCCACCAGCCGCGCTCAGCCATCCAAAAGAGCGTCTACGAGATGCTGGGCTGGTACGCCACGCTCCACAGCGTCCCCGCGCTGCAACTCAACCTCCCCGCTCCTCTCGACACAATCACCCTCGCCTGGCTGGACAATGCGCAAAGCCTGCTGGACAGCATCGCTCAGCATCCGGAAGAATACAAACATCACACAACGAGCCGCTGGAAAGTCCTGAAACCCACTACTCCGAACATCAGCCTTGCAACTTCAGTCCGCACAGATATGACCAAAGTGAAGAGTTTAGTCGATAGCGTCAATAACCGCCTGGCAGATGCTGCCGACTTCCTCGGAATAAAGCCCCCCCAGTCCGCTGAAAACGCCGGGATGCTCGCCAAGTTGCTCGATCTCCTGCGCGCGTCTCCTGCAATACCGAACAGCTGGCTCCACCTTAGTGTGCCGGATTTGATTCAAATCTCCGACACAGAGCATGAAACTCAGCGCTTGCGCTCAAACTGCATCACGCTCCTCGAGCAGACATACGGCTCAGTCCCCAAGTGGGATTTCCGCAGCATCCTGAACTCCATCAACCTGTCAGCAGATGAACGCGCGCTCTTCGAAAGCCAGCTCGGTCACTCCTGGAAAGTCGTGCTCACAGAAAAAAGAGCCTCTCTACTACGCCATCTCAAAGAGGCGGCAACAATCGCGCGAGAAACACAGACCGCATTCACTGAACTCAATAAAATCCTCGCCCTCTCCGCCATCTGCAGCCGAGCCTCGATTATAGACTGCTTGGAAATCAGCAAAACGCTAACCAGACTGGCGCCCGTGCCCGAACACTGGCTATCAGACCCGTACGACAGCATCCTCAATGCTCTCCATCAAGCCAAAACCGACCATGCTGAACTGAACGCCGCAGAGCAAACGCTATTCGCGAACTACGACACCGAAATAGTGGACGTAGTCGACAGGGAAATGCTCGTCCGCTACCGGACAACATACCAGGACTTTTGGCAAAGGAATTTACTCTCTCTATTCCAGTACCTGAAAGACAGACGCGCCCTGCAAGAGTGCCAGCGGCGCCCTGCCCCCATCTCCCTAGCCGAGGGGGGCGCCGTCGTTCAGCAAGCTATGCGCATCTCCCAAATGCGAACCGAATGGGAACAGCGCTCAGCCCAGCGCGAGAAAATAGCCGGCAGCAGGAGATATCAGAACCGCGGAACGGATTGGAGCGCCATCGAGCGCGATCTAGCGCAAGCCGCAGAGCTAGCCCGCCGCTTAGGCAACATCCCCTCTCTCCTGGTCCAGGGGACTGATCCCGGCCAACCAAGCGCCGAACGCTTGCTGCGAGGAAAGGTCGCTGCGCTAGACGAGGCATTGAAGTCCCTACTCAGCGACGACGCGTACTCCAACTATGAATCCGGCCGCATCCCTCTCAGCGACCTAACCGCATCCATTACCGCAATCACGCCTCTCCTCGAGAGGATCATCCCTGAACTCGACCGCTTGGTAAACGAAGCCGCGCGCAAGCCGCTTGATTTCGATAAGGTTCTCGAGTGGGCAAACGCCGGAGCCCAACTCCAAACGATCGAAAACAACACCGTCCACAGACAGGGTTCGCTACAAGCGCGATTCGGATACAAGTACGCCGGATTCACCACTGATTGGAGCCAGATCAAGTCTGACCTCAACTGGACAGCAGACTTCTTACGAGTAGCCCCGTCGCCCATTCCCAGCGCACTGGCGAACCACCCAACAACCCCCCGCGACCCAGATGACTACAGAGCCTATGCAGATTCCGTGTCAGCGGCATTCAACGACTTCTACGCCGCCGAAGCCGACCTCTCAAACTACGACCTTAGCTTCGCTCCATGGAATTCCTGGCCCGCGGCAGCCTTCGACGCTATCGCAGAATGGGCTGTCGAACTCTTCGAAGATGCGGACAAGGCGTCCGACTGGCTGCAGTACCGCGCCACAGTCGCCGAGCTCGAGAAACTGCTCGGCCATAGCGCAATCGACGACTGCCGCAATCTCACAGAGGATGCGCGCATCGTCCCCGACGCAGTTATGCGCAGCATCATCAGCAACTGGCTTGACGCCGTCTATACAGAACACCAGCCGTTCAGCGCTTTCTCATCTGCTAGTCACGATGCCCAGCGCACAATCTTCAAAAATGCCGATAACCAATACCTTTCCGTTGCCAGCGAGCAAATCAAAGAGCGCCTCCGCCAGAGACGAGCCAATCTCCAGCGATCTCCCGAGCTTCCTACCCTCCGACACGAGCTAGGGAAAAAGACGAGGCAAATGCCAGTCAGGAGATTGCTCGAAACCATCCCCGCCTGCATCCAAACACTGAAACCCTGCTTCCTCATGTCCCCACTCGCTGTGAGCCAGTACCTCCCAATCGAAGCTACCGACGAAAACGCCTCAGCTGCCCTAACCTTTGACGTCGTCATCTTCGACGAAGCGTCGCAAGTCTTCCCCCATGATGCAATCCCCGCCCTGCTCCGCGGCAAGCAAGCCATCCTTGCTGGCGACCAACAACAACTCCCCCCTAGCAATTTCTGGGGCCTCTCGGACAACGACGACTACGACAACGATGACGACAACGATCTCAAAGGCTATGAGAGCATCCTGGATGTCGCCGTAAGCAAAGCCAATACTCTATTTCTCGAAAGCAATCTGAACACTCACTACCGGAGCCGCCACGAAGACTTGATCCGCTTCTCCAACCGCCATTTCTATGGCGATCGACTACTCACTTTCCCGTCTCCAGGCGCCCGCAACGACTGGCAAGGAGTTTACGGACATTTCCGCCCCAACGCTCTCTACGATAGAGGGAAAGCTCGCACTAACCATGAGGAAGCCCTCTACGCCGTAGACCTCGTGTTCAAGCATCTGCGCGAGCATCCCGAGCAATCACTCGGAGTCGCCGCGCTATCACGGCAGCAAGCCGACTACATAGAAAGGCTCATTCAGGAGCATTCGCTCGATCTCTTTTTCGATAACAAACCCGAATCTCTCTTCGTCAAGAACCTCGAAAACGTCCAGGGCGACGAGCGCGACCACATCATCATCAGTATCGGCTACGGCCCTTCAAAACCAGGAGAGCGAACGCCAAACACTTTCGGCCCAATCCTGAACAAGAACGGAGAACGCAGACTCAATGTCCTCATGACCCGCGCCCGCGAGCGTATGGATGTCGTCTACTCCGTCGATCCCGCGCACATCACTTCGCGCGGCGCACAGTGCTTGCGCCAATTCCTGGAATACGTTGCTAACCCCGATATCCTCTCCGCCAATAACTCAAACTCCTCCCCCTCGCAGCCAGCCATCGAATCACCTGATGACTTCCGAGAAGCCGTTATGCGCGCTCTCCAAGCACGCGGATATAAAGTCGAACAGCGTGTCGGCTCTGCAGCTTACCGCATAGACCTCGCAATCCTCTCAGAAGACGGCGCCCGGTACGACCTCGGAATCGAATGCGACGGGTCGACATACTACTCCGCGCCTGCTGCAAGAGACCGCGATTGGCTACGACAATCAGTGCTCGAAAACCTCGGATGGAACATCCACCGAGTATGGTCAACAGCGTGGGCCCAAAACCCTGCAGCAGAAATTGAACGCATCGAAAACGCCCTGATGCGTGGCCAAATGTAAGCACTCCTTGCAACTCCCCCCCCCCCCCCCCCCGACGCTAACCCCTTGCCCCCAGCCCCCTCTCCCCCTACCATGAACCCCCGCCGCCTCGCCTCCCCGCGCCCCGCCCGCCGAATCCCGCCCCTCCCCAGAACGTTACTTAATGTTACGAAATGTTACGCCCCCACCGAAAAACCACCCCGCCTCCCCTAACAACCTAACAATGCGCATCCTCCACATCTCCGACATCCACATCGGCGTCGAAACCTACGGCCGACCCGCAACCAAAACCGACATCGACAACCTCCCCACACACTTCGCCCCCGACCAAAACCGCTCCCAATACATCGGCGCCAACACCCGGCTCCTCGACTTCCTCGCCGCCTTCGACCAAGCAATCCACCACGCCCTCAACAACAACATCCACGCCATCCTCTTCTCCGGCGACGCCTACAAACTCCGCGACCCCTCCCAAACCCACCAGCGCGAATTCGCCCGACGCATCGCACGCCTCGCCAACGCCGGCATCCCAACCCTCCTCGTCATCGGCAACCACGACCTCCCCAACATCGCCAACCGCGCAACCGCCCTCGAAATCTTCCCCACACTCAACGTCAACAACATCACCGTCTGCCAAACCATCCAAACACACACCCTCCAAACAACCGCCGGCAACCTCCAAATCGTCGCCCTGCCCTGGATCCGCATCAGCCAATTCCTCGCCCGCGACGAAACCCGCAACATGACCCTCGAACAAATCAAACAAACCATCGAATCACGACTCGCCCAACACCTCCAGGACGAAATCGACAACCTCGACCCCCAAACCCCCGCCATCCTCTGCGCACACCTCACCGCAACCGGCGCAGTCGCAGCATCCGAACAATCAATGATGCTCGGCAACGACCACGTCCTCGGACTCGGAACCCTCGCCCGGCCCGAATTCGACTACGTCGCCCTCGGACACATGCACCGACACCAAACCCTCTCCCGAAACCCCCCAGTCGTCTACGCCGGCAGCATCGAACGCGTCGACTTCGGCGAAGAAAACGACCAAAAAGGCTTCATCATCATCGACATCGACCCCGCCAAACCCCGCGGCCAACGCATCGCCAACTACGCCTTCATCCCCATCAACGCCCGCCCAATGCTCACCATCAACGCCTCACCCCCCCCCGGAGAAAACCCCACCGACGCCGCCATCAATGCCATCAACCAACACAACGCCACCAACCTCGAACGCTCAATCGTCCGCCTCCGCATCCAAATGACCCCCGAACAAGAACCCGCCTTCCGCGAACCAGCAATCCGGCACGCCCTCTCCAACGCCCACTACATCGCCAGCATCGAACGCCGCGTCCAACGCGACCGCCGCACCCGCCTACCCCCCGAAGACGCCGAACGCCTCGAACCCCTCGACGCCCTCCAACGCTACCTCCACGCAAAATCCGTCTCCCCCGAACGACAACAAACCCTCCTCAACTACGCCGAACGCCTCCTCCGCGAAGAAACCAACCCCTAAACCCCTACCCTGCCCCTGCCCAAACCCCAACCCACGCCCACAACCCCGCAACCCGCCCTCCCCCCGACCCGCCGCTCCCCCGCAAGCAGGAAAATCGCCCAGCACGCCTGCCCTCTCGTTGACACAACCCAAACGCAGTGATACACAACCCCTTGGACCCACCCCCGAAGGAGCAAACCAATGGCCAAGAGAACCCTCGGCGTCGCAATGGCCGGCATCGGCGTCGGCGGCACAGAAATGCTGCCCGCCTTCGAACAAATGGAGGAAATCGACCTCATCGCCGGCGCCGACATCAACCCCCTCACCCGCGAACGGTTCCAGGCCCGCTACGAAGCCAAAGCCTACCCATCCCTCGAAGAACTCTGCGACGACCCCAACGTCGAAGCCGTCTGGATCTCCACACCCAACCGCTTCCACGCCCCAATGACCATCTACGCCCTCGAACACGGCAAACACGTCGTCGTCGAAAAACCAATGGCCCTCAACCTCAACGAAGCACAAGCAATGTGCGACGCCGCCAAACGCACCGGCAACGTCCTCATCGCCGGACACACACGCTCCTTCATCCCGCCCTTCCGCAAAATGTACAGCATCATCCAATCCGGACAACTCGGCCAAGTCCGATCCATCAACTTCATGGCCTACACCGACTGGCTCCTCAGACCACGCGTCGCCGAAGAACTCGACCTCGCCCAGGGCGGCGGCCTCGTCTACCGACAAGGACCCCACCAGATCGACACCGTACGCCTCCTCGGCGGCGGAATGATCAAAAACGTCCGAGGCGTCGTCGGACAATGGATGCCCGAACGACCCATCCCCGGCTACTACTCCGCACTCTTCGAATTCGAAAACGGCGCCTTCTCAACCATCATCCACAACTCCCACGGCTACTTCATGGGAGCCCAACTCGTCCCCTGGGGACACGACCGCCAACGCTACGACGAACAAGAACGCATCCTCGTCCGAAACGGCATGATCAACGGCAACCGCGACGAAGAAGCCGACAAACAAGCCATCCGCATCGGCGGCGAACGCGAAATCGAAATCTTCCAACGCGAAGGACAAAACAGAGAACCCGGCGGCGAACCATGGGTCCCCGCCGAACCCGGCTTCGTCGTCGTCTCCTGCGACCGAGGCGACATCACCCGATCACCCTACGGCGTCACCATCTACGACAACAACGGCCACCACACCATCGACCTCAAACCACCCTCCGGCTGGGCAATGAACCGACGCGCCGAACTCAAAGAACTCTACGAAGCCATCGTCGAAGGCGCACCCGTCTACCACACCCCCGAATGGGGAATGGCAACCCTCGAAGCAACCCTCGCCGTCATCGAATCCGCCAAAACCGGCCAGCTCATCAACCTCAAACATCAAGTCCCCGTCCACGACCAGTACGCCAACGCCAAAATCTTCGACCAACTCCCCAAAGACGCCGGAACCCTCGTCGGATAACCCCCAACCCCTGCCCGTTCACCCACAGAACCCCAACAGCCCAACAACACTAAGGAGGAACCCAGATGTTCAAAGGCGTGAAAGTCCTCGATGTCCATGGCCACGTCTCCGCTCCAAACGCAGTGCGAACCTGGGCCGTCGGCGGATTCTCCTCCGGCCACCTCGGCCCAAGCCCACTCCGCGCAACCGGCTCAGCATCCGGCGAATTCAGCGACGAAGCCTTCGCCGCCACCAACAAAATGCACGCCGAATACATGGACGAACGCAACATCGACGTCCAAATCATCGGCCCCCGACCCTTCACAATGATGGGCTGGATGCCCAGAAATCTCTACTACCCCTGGTGCGAATTCACCAACGACACCATCCGCAAACAAGTCCAGAACTACCCCACACGCTTCCTCGGAGCATCAATGCTCCCCCAGATCGCCGAAGCCCCAGACCTCAGCAACTGCATCCCCGAATTCGAGAAAAACGTCAAAGAATACGGCTTCGTCGGCACATACCTCAGCCCCGACCCCGACGGCCGCCACAACTCCCCCGGAATGCACGAACCCTACTGGTATCCCGTCTACGAAAAATGCCAGGAATGGAACATCCCCGTCTTCATCCACGGCACCAACTGCCTCGACCCACGCATCGGACACATCCCCGGCAACTACCAAGTCGGCTTCGTCGTCGAAACCTTCCTCGCAACCCGCATCCTCGCCTACAGCGACATCTTCAACAAATTCCCCAACCTCCGCATCTGCATCGCCCACGCCGGCGGAGCCCTCGACCGCTTCATCGCCTCCTCCAACCACCGCGGCAACTGGAAAGGCGACAACCTCTTCTTCGACACCTGCACCTACGACATCGACTACCTCGAACTCGCCATCAAACAATGGGGCGTCGCCAATATAGCCTTCGGCACCGAAGCCCCAGGATCCGGACGCAGCATCCGCCAGGAAAGCGACCACCCCTCCGGAACAGCCGTCGGCCTCACCTCCGACAACCTCCTCCCAGTCATCGACTACCTCCCCTCCCTCTCCGAACAAGACAAAACCACCATCATCCACGACAACCCCCTCAAAGTCTTCCCCGCCTTCGCCACCGTCCCCGACTAACCAGCCCCAGCCCACACCAACCAACTTCCAACGCGCAACCGAACAACGCCAGCAGCCAACGAGAGGGGCGGGAAATCCGCCCCTCTGTCGTCTCCCCCGCAACCACCATCCCCTACCCACTGCCGATCCCGCCCAACCCGCAACCCCACAGCCTCCCCGCCCGACACCCTCATCCCTCCCCGCCCACAACCCGCGCCCCGCGTCCCCAACCGCCCACTCCCGCACAACTCGCAACCTCGCCGCTCCCCACCACCCCCACTCACAACCCGCAACCCCAGCCCCGCCACTCCCGCCCAACCCCCCTTCCTCGCAGACCCACCGCTCCCCATCGCCACCCCCGCTCACAACCTACAGCCCAGCGTCCCTCAAACCCGCTCCCGCCCAGCCCGCAACCCCAGCCCCGCTATTCCCGCACAAGCCAACCCTCGCAACCCCGCCGCACCCACCACCCCGCTCACAACCTACAGCCCAGCGTCCCTCAAACCCGCTCCCGCCCAGCCCGCAACCCCAGCCCCGCTATTCCCGCACAACCCAACCCTCGCAACCCCGCCGCGCCCACCACCCTGCTCACAACCTACAGCCCAGACCCATAACCTCGCAGCCCCGCCGCTCCTCACCACCTCACCCACAACCCCCGCGTCCCCAAACCGCCCCGCTCCCATCCCACCACCACACCCAACCCCCTCCGCGACCCTACAACCCGCAACCCCGACTCTCACTCCCTCGCCCGCAACCGCCCAGAACCCACACTCCACCCGTCGTTCCGCGCAAGCGGGACTCCCCCGACGCCCCCGCCTCGCAACCCCGCACTCCCGCCAACAACACTCCCCGCCAACAAGTAGTATTCCGCCAAGAGCAGGACTAGCATCGCCGCAATGACCGAGCAGCCCCTCGAACCCCCAGCAGCCAATCGCCGTCGACGCCGCTGGCCGCGCACCTTCGACTCCCTCTCCATCCCCGCCTACCGCGCCTACTTCATCGCAATGCTCTTCTACTTCGGCGCGATGCAGGCAACCATCCTCGTCCGTCCCATCCTCGCTTTCGACCTCGCCGACCGCGCCCCCATCGTCCTCGGCATCGTCATCGCCGCCAACAACGCCCCCTCCCTACTCCTCTCACCCTTCGCCGGAGCCCTCGCCGACAAAACCTCAATGCGCAACATCCTCATCGCCGCAGGCGCCCTCATGTCCCTCTTCGCCGCCCTCTCCGCCCTCGGCGTAATCCTCAACATCCTCCAGTGGTGGCACATAACCCTCATCGGCGTCCTCCAGGGATCCGCAATGGTCTTCATCACCCCCACCCGGCGCGCCATCATCGGAGGCCTCGTCGACGAACCCCATCTCCTCAACGCCACAGGCCTCCACACAATGTCCCAGAACGCCAACCGCGTAGTAATGCCCCTCGTCGCAGGAATCCTCTTCGCCCGCGTCGGCCCCGAGTGGGCATACCTCCTCATCATCGCCCTCTACGCCGCCGGAATCCTCCTCATGCTCGCAGTCCCCCCCCACGGAACAACCACCCGCCCTCCCCGCCGGCGTGGCGGCTCCCCACTGGAGGGCGTCCGCTACATCCGCCAGCAACCCGTCCTCCGCAACCTCATCCTCGTAGGACTCGTCATCACCGTATTCGGCCAGCCCTTCCAGCACCTCCTCCCCCTCGCCCAAGACCTCCTCCACATCGAAGCCGACGGCGTCGGCCTCCTCTTCACCTTCTTCGGCCTCGGATCCCTCCTCGGCTCCACCAGCGCAGCATCCCTCGGCGACTTCCAGCGCAAAGGACTACTCCTCGTCGGCTTCTTCACCCTCTTCGGCGCAGGAGTCGTCGGATTCGCCTTCTCCGGCTGGTACGCCCTCTCCCTCCTCCTGATGCTCCCCATCGGCGTCGGACACTCAGGACGCACCGTAGTCCACCTCGCCGCCCTCCAAACCTACGCCGACCAAGAGATGCGAGGCCGAGTGCAAGCCCTCAACGCCATGATCGGCGGACTCATCCCCCTTGCCGTGCTTGGTATCACCGCCCTCGCCGAAGCCTTCGGCGGGCGCGTCGCCCTCGCCTCCGCCGGAGGCGTAATAGTCGCCTACGGCCTCTGGGAAGCCCTATTCTCGAAAACCCTCCGCAACCTGCGATAACCTACCCCGCCCCACAACCAGCACACACAGAAAGGGGAAGCAATGAACTACTGGGTCTACGAAAATGACGTCCAGAACCACGCCAGAGTCCACCGGAGCGACTGCCGCTACTACAAGAATCGCAAATCGCCACATCTCCCGTACAACCGCTGGTCCGGGCCATACCCAGACCGGAAGACCGCGAACGCAGCGATGAACGCTGCCGGAAACCCCCACACAGAGGAGTGCAAGCACTGCCTCTAGCGCCGCCCCTCACCGCGCCCGCGGCAAGCGCCACGCCCTCGAGAGCAGATCCCACCCAAGGTGACCGTAGAACGTATGACCCTCCTCGCTCGAATGAAGAATAACCGCGCACTCCTCCCCCGCCTCCTCCCGGAAGAGACGAAGCAGCTCCCGCCCGATCCCCGCCCGCTTGTACGGCGCCGCCACGCACAGCTCAGTAACGAGCGCATAGCTCGCGTAGTCGGCCAGCCCCCGAACGATTCCCGCAAGCCTGTCCCCATCCCGCGCAGTGACGACAATGTCCGCGTTGCGCAGCATCCGCGCCACACGGTCGGGATCGTCGACGGGACGGTTGAATCCCCCCGCCCGCAGCAGCGCGGCCACCTCCTCGGCCGTCGGCGCATCCCTCGTCGAATAAGCAATAGTCATAGCAACCCCGCCCAGTCCCGCGAGCAGACCCGTTCCTTGACACTCTCCCCCGCCAATCCTACGATTCCCCTGCCCGCCGCGAAAGACAACGGCTCGGCGAAAGGAGCGGATAATGCCTGAAGAGAACGTTCGCGCAGACAGGCTCGGAGGCACCGCCCGCAGACGCGCCGACAGCATCCGCGACCTCCGCGTCGACGCCGATGTCGACTACAAGTACATCTCCGCCGACAACCACATCGACCTGGTCTGGTACCCCCGCGACATCATCCAATCCCGCATCCCAGCCAGGTACAAAGACAACGCCCCCAAAGTCGTCGAATCCCCCAAAGGAACCGCCTGGGAGTGGGAAGGCGACATCCACGCCTTCGCCGCCGACGGCAAAGACTGGGCCAAGTACGCCAAACGCTTCGACCCCATCGCTATCGAAGAGGGCCGCCTCCCCCCCTCCGACCCCGAAATCCTTCTCCAGCACATGGACCTCGGCGAATTCTACGCCGGCGTCTTCTATGGCAACACCCGCAAGTGGGTGTTCAAAGACAAAGAGATGGAAAAGGCAATCTACAGAGCCTTCAACGACTGGACCCTCGAAGTCTCATCCCTCGATCCCGACAGGCTCATCGTCCTGCCCTGGCTCCACGCCGCCTTCCCCGAAACCTGCGTCGACGAACTCTACCGCCTCGCCAGCCAGGGCGCCCGCGCCGTCGAACTCAGCCCCAACGATATGGCCGAAGGCGCCTGGTCTCCCGTCTGGGAGCCGCTCTGGGCCGCCGCCCAGGAAACCGGCACAGTAATCTGCACCCACATCGGCGACGCCGCCGGCACGCCCTACCCTCCCAACGAATACGGCCAGTCGCTCGCCCACTTCTCCCAAGTCCCCTTCAACCCCGCAGGCAAACACATCGCCCAATTCGTCTTCAGCGGAATGTTCGACCGATACCCCAACCTCCACGTATCAATGGCGGAGTGCCGCATCGGCTGGCTCCCCTTCCTCTTCCAATGGATGGAGCGCTGCCACAGCGACCGCGCCCCCGACAACATCCACCCCCTGAAAGAGCGCCCCCTCCACTACCTCCGCAACAATATGAGCTTCACCTTCGAAGAAGACTACATCGGGGCAAAGATGGTCCCCGACCCCGAATTCCTCATCCGCGACAGCGTCATCTGGGGATGCGACTACCCTCACGAACAGGGCCAGACTTGGCCGGACGCCACCCCCGCTATGGAGCGCATGTTCACCGGAACCGACCCCGACCTCGTCCACGACGTCGTCTGGGGACGGGCGCAGCGCATCTTCGGCGTCAAAGGCCCCAGCAGGAGCTAAGCGTGGCCAACAATATGCGCAAGAAAGAAATCCTGCTCGCCGACGAGCGCAATCGGAATATGGCCGCCGTCCTCCGCTACGGCCCCTACCTCTTCCTGTCAAGCTCCGACGGCTACCGCGACATCGAGACCGAACAGATAAACCCCGAACTCGACAACCAAGCCATCGCCCAGTGCAACAACGCCTACGGCAGGCAAGCCCTCCGCCTCCAGAAAACAGGCTACAGCGGCAACTGCGCCGTCTGGATCGAGAACTTCACCTCCGGGCAGCACTGGCGCCTCGAACGAATGGCCACATGGCCCGAACACTTCGGCGAAGAGGGGCACAAGCTCGCAGTCAGCTTCGGCGCGCAGTGCAAGATGGCCGGCGTCAATATGCTCACCGCTGTGGTCCAGGCCGTCGTCCCCGACATCGAACGGCAGGCGCTCGTCGAGCAACCGCATCGAGGCCGCGCATCGCGCATCACCCGATGCGGCGACTTCACCTACATCATCGGCGTCCGCGGCCGCTCCAACCCGTTCACCAACGAAGAAGCCCCCGAAGAAGTCCCCGAACAGTTCGAAACAGAGCTCTTCTACACCTACGAGTGGCTCCGCTCGCACATCGAGAAAGGCGGCGGCGGCCTCGACGACCTCGTCCGCGCCGACTGCGCGCTCAAGCGCATCGGCGACGCCGGCCCCTACCGCCAGGCGCTCAAAGAACGATTCGGAGGCAAGCTTCCCTTCGCCGCCTACGCCGTAGGAACGCACTTGGGAGGCCGCGGCGTTATGGAGATCGGCGGCGTCGCCGTCAATCCCGGCGCCGCCAAAGAAACCGCCTGGCTGCCGGAAGACCCCAACCGCGCCCAAGCCGTCAGAGCCAGCGGACTCATCTTTGCGTCCGGAGCCTCAGGCCTCGCCGACGAGCGCACAGGCGACGTCAGGCAGGAGCTCTACGGCGACCGCCCCGGCCAAACCCGGCAGGCCCTCAAACGCCTCGACGCCGCCCTCAACCGCTTCGACTCCTCCCTCGAGAACATCCTCCGCCTCGACGTATTCCTCGACGACATCAACTTCGAAGACGAGTTCGTCGCCCTCGCCGCGCAGCAGCTCGGACCCGTCCCACCCACAATGAACATCGTCGGCGCCGACCTCGAGCGCAACGCCGAAGTCGAGCTCTCCTGCATCGCAGGCGCCTGAGCATGACAACCCAGCAGCAGCCCATCGCCAAAGGAGTCGACGCCGCCCTCATCCACGCCGAGATAAAGAAACTCGGCGTCGACCACATCGTCTGCATCCCCGACTCCTACCAGAAAACCCTCATCTCCCTCCTCGCGAGCGACCCCGACATCCGCTTTATGATCGCCTGCACCGAAGACGAAGCAATAGGCGTCAACGCAGGGCTCTACATCGGCGGCAAGAACCCGATGCTCGTCATCCAGAACAACGGCGTCTTCGCCTCCATCAACACCATCAAAGCCATCCCCCTCGACGCCCGAATCCCCACCCTTATGCTCGTCGGCCAGTTCCAGCGCGACCCAATGCTCCCCGTAGAAGAAAGCAAGTCCCGCGCTGTCCGAATGGTCGAGCCAACCCTCGACGCCTGGAGCGTCCCCCACTACCGCATCGAGGGCCCGGACGACCTGGGAAACATCGCGATAGCGCACCGCCAGGCCCACGCTACGATGGGCCCTGTCGCCGTCATCATCGGCGCGCCGACTACGTAGCCTATGGAGCGCGACGAAGCAATCGCTATCCTCGCAGAGAGCCGCGGCGACGCCGTTTCAGTAGCCACGATGCAGTCCATCTATCCGTGGCATCAGGCCGGACAAGCCGAACGGCTGCACGTCGACGCCTCCCAATGTATGGGCAGCGCCTCCTCCATCGGACTCGGGCTAGCTATGGCCCGCCCGGACAAGAAAGTGATGGCGCTCGACGGCGACGGCAGCCTGCTTATGCAGCTCGGCTCGCTCGTCACCATCGCCGGCCAGGCCCCCGCCAACTTCTACCACTTCGTATTCGCGAACGGCCTCCACCAGAGCACTGGCAACCAGGAGTTGCCCGCGCAAGGCAAGTTCGACTGGGTCGCGCTCGCCAAAGCCTCGGGATACGCGAACGCCCTGCGCATCGAGGCCGCCGAGGATCTGCTCGAACGCCTCCCCCAAATATGGGCGATGACCGGCCCTGTGCTCATCGAGCTAGTCATCGAGCGCGAAGACCGCGAACCGCGCTGGGCCGGCGTGCCGATGTCCCGCCAGACCGCCCTGCTGAAAGAGCAGCTGGCGGCCGAGTAACGTAAAACGCTCCGCGTTGCGCCGACGCCGCCGCGCGGCGCCCGGCTCCGGAAGGCGCCCCGCCTCCCAAGGAGAACTGATATGACCAGCCCCGGCTTCTGGCGGCTCTCCGCCACGGAACTGATCGACGGCTACCGCAAGCGCGAGTTCTCCCCCGTCGAGGTCGCCCGCGAAGTCTTCGACCGCATCGAGCGGCTCAACCCCAAACTCAGCGCATTCCTCGCGCTCAATCACGACGATGCGCTCAAGGCAGCCGAAGCCGCCGAGGCCGCATGGCGCGGATCCGGCGAGCGCGGCCTCCTCTGCGGCGTCCCCATCTCCCTCAAAGACAGCATCGAGATGGACGGGCTCCCCACAACCTACGGATCCCTGGCGTTCGCCGCCAATCGCCAGCCCGACTCCGAAATCGCGCGACGCATCCGCCGCGAGGGGGGCGTCCTCATCGGCAAGACCAATCTCCCCGAGTTCGCCCTTCACGGCGCTGTCGATAACCGCATCAGCCCCCCCGGACGCAACCCCTGGAGCCTCGACCACACCTGCGGCGGATCAAGCGGAGGCGCAGGCGCGCAGCTCGCCGCCGGCCTCGGCCCCTTGGCAATCGGCACCGACTCCGGCGGATCTGTCCGGATGCCCGCCGCGCTCAACGGCGTCTTCGCCCTGAAACCCACCTATCAGCGCATCCCCTCAGTACAGACGTGGCGAGCCGCGCCCGGGCGCTCGCACAACGGCCCCATGACCCGCACCGTGCGCGACAGCGCCCTCATCCTGCAAGCGCTCGCCGGCTACGACCCCCACGACGCAGAATCCAACCTCCCGCCGGTGGACGACTACTTCGCGTTCGTCTCAGGCGACCTGCGCGGCCTGCGCGTCGCCGTGAGCTACGACTTCGGTCGCGGCTTCGCGATGGACGCCGAAGCCCTCGCCCTCGTGCGCGAGATTGCCCGATTCTTCGAAGACGCAGGATGCATCGTCGTCGAAGCCGACCCCCCTACCATCGATGAGCCAGAGGAGCTCGAACCGGGCGTCTGGGCGTACTCCGGCGACCACTACGCCGCCGCAGAGGCGATGATCCCCAATTTCCTGGAGAACCATCTCAACGACCTGAGCAATGTCGCGCGTCCGATCTACGAAGCCGGACCCCGCGCCAAGGCATGGCAGTACCGGCGCATCGTCCGGCGCAACCGCGCCTACGGACAGCGCGTGCAAGAGTGGTTCCGCGACTACGACTTCCTCCTCAGCCCGGAGATGGGGCCCGCGCAACGCATTGACGCAGTCCGCATCCCCGACCGATCGCGCCCGCCGCAAAGCTTCAACACCCCGTTCAACCACGCATACAATCCCGCCGCCGCCGTGCCCGTCGGCTTTCACTCGAGCGGTCTCCCCCTCGCGGCGCAGATAGTCGGGCGCCTCTACGACGACGTCGGAACGCTCCGGATGGCCGCCGCCATCGAACGCGCTCGCCCCTGGAGTCATCGCTGGCCCCCCCTCGCCGAAGAGGCTGCGTAGTGAGACGCGCGCTAACCTTCGAGGAACGCCTCGCGCCAGGCGCGGTAAATGGCCGCTCCGGTGGCCGTCGCCATCGTCTCCGGCGAGGGCTCGCGCTCGGCGAGGTCAGGCTCTCCCCGAGCCTGACGCTCATACGCCTCGGCCATCGCGCGGATAGTCTGCGTGAACGCGCCATGGCCGCGCAGCGCGAGCTTCACTCCATACGGCGCAAGCGTCTCGTTCGTAAGCGCCGCCGGCGTGTTCCCGATCATGAACGGCAGCGCGGTTGCAGCGCGCATCGCCTCAAGCTGCCCCTCCTCGCGGACCCCCATAAGGAAGAGCGCGTCGACCCCAGTCTGCTCGTAAGCCCGCGCCCGCTCGATGGCGTCATCAAGGCTCGTGGCGTTGATGGCGTGCGTGCGCCCAATGACAACCGTCAGCGAATCTTCCCGCGCCTCAACCGCCGCTCTCAGCTTGCCGATCATCTCGCCGAGGGGAATGAGAAGCTCCTTGCCGCCTGACCCGAACCTGCTCGGAAGATCCGTGTCCTCTATCGTCATAGCGGACGCCCCAGCATCCTCTAGCTCGCGCACTGTGCGGATAACGTTGAGCGCGTTGCCGTATCCGTTATCCGCGTCGACGATCTGGCTGATATCGGAGGCGCGAGTGATGCGCCGCACCTGCTCGGCAAGCTCCGTCAGCGTGATGACAGCGATGTCCGGGGCTCCGAGCGCTACTGCGCTGGCGATGGAGCCGCCCAGCATCCCGATCTCGAACCCCATGGCGTAGGCGAGACGCGATGAGAGCGGATCGAACACAGAGGCTGGGCGGACGCACGCACCCCCAGCGAGATGCTGGCGCAACCGTTTCCGGCGATCGGCAGGGAGCATACGCGCCTCCGGACTTGCAGCCCCGAGTGCGGCGCTGCGGTTATGTGCGACATTTAGCCGATGATAATCGATGCAGCCGCGTGTATCATTGGCTGCATCACCCCTGCGGAATACGTGTGCTTCACGATGGATTATGCTATACATGCCCAAGGGCTCCAACGCCATTTCGGCGAAATTCCTGCAGTTAAAAGCATCGATCTCGCCATTAAATCCGGCGAAATCTACGGGTTCCTCGGCCCCAACGGCGCCGGCAAGACAACAACCCTCAGGATGCTCACAACCCTGCTGCTGCCGACCGGCGGATCTGCGACGGTCGCCGGCTACGACGTCGTGGCCGACCCCCTCAACGTCCGCCTCAACATCGGAACCGCCCTGCAAGAGGTGGGAATCGACCCCAAGCAGAAAGGCATCGAAATGTTGCGCCTCCAGGGAGCGCTCTACGGCCTTTCCCGCAAAGACACCGACCGCCGCATCGACGAGCTGGAATCCCTCATCGACATCGGCGACGCCCTCAACCGAGCCATCGGCACGTACTCGGGCGGAATGAAGCGACGCCTCGACCTCGCCGCCTCCCTCATCCACCACCCGCAAGTGCTCTTCCTCGACGAGCCCACCACCGGGCTTGACCCCATCAGCCGCTCCCACGTGTGGGACTACATCCGCACGATCAATCGCGGTATGGGCGCCACCGTTTTCCTCACCACTCAATACCTCGAAGAAGCTGACGCCCTCGCTGAGCGCGTCGCCATCGTCGATCGCGGCATCCTCGCCGCCGAGGGAACGCCCTCCGAACTGAAGCGCTCCGTCGGCGCCGACGTCATCGTCGCAAACATCGACCATCCGGAATTGGCGCACGAAGCCCTTGCGCGGGTGAACGGATCCCAGCGCGTCGAGGTCTACGGCGACGAGGTCGCCGTATCCGCGCAGAACGGCGCCGCGCTCATATCCACAATTGCAATCGGGCTCAACGAGGCAGGCGTCAAAGTGAACGAGCTCACCCTCAGAACCCCCACGCTCGACGACGTGTTTCTGCAAGTTACCGGCGCCCGAATGCAGGCCGAAGCAGCAACCGAGAACGCGGAGGGAGCAGCCGTGAGCGCCGCCGCGCAACACAGCTCGCCAACGCCCGAATACAGCCCGAAGCAGCGGGCCGAGAATGCGGAGGGAGAAGCATGAGCGCCGTCGCGCAACAGCCGATTAAGCGCGTAACCGCGCGGAAGGCGGGCTTCATCCGCGACGTCATCCATCTTGGCGGCCGCTCTCTGCGCTCCATCCCCCGCGACCCTGAAACGCTCTACCCCGCCCTGATCATCCCCGTGTTCTTCTTCGCCATCAACGTCGGCGCCCTCCAGGACCTCACCGAGACGATAGAAGGGTTCGATTACAAGGCTTTCCAGATCCCTGTGGCGATCCTCTTCGCAGTCACCGGGTTGAGCCGCGCCAACGTGCTCGTTACAGACATCCAGAACGGCTACTTCGACCGCCTCGCGCTTACGCCCGTGAACCGGCTCGCGCTGCTCCTCGGATTCATCGTTGCTGATCTCGCCCTCGCCGTAGTGATGTCGATTCCCGTCTTCATCCTTGCGTTCGCCGTGGGCGTCGACTTCGAGAGCGGTCTGTTGGGAATCGGCGTCCTCCTTGTCATCACGGCGTTGTGGGCAATGGTCTACAACGGATTCCCCTACGCCATCGCTCTCAAAACAGGCAACGCCGCCGCCGTCAACACAAGCTTCATCTTCTTCTTCCCTGTCGTCTTCCTCACGCCTCTCTTCGCCCCCAGGGAAGCCCTCACCGGCTGGATGGAAACAGTAGTAACCTACAACCCCGTCACCTACCTGCTGCAGGGAATGCGCTCCCTCGTCTCCGAAGGATGGGTGATGGCGGACATCGCCGCCGCCCTCGGAGGCATCGCAGCCCTCGGCATCTTCACCATCCCGCTTGCCTCCTGGGCGCTCCTCGGACGCGTCCGCCGCAGCTGATCGCGCGGCAACACGGCTCCTTCCGCGTCCAGGGACGCAAGTGCGCGCTTGGGCCTGCAAGCGCAACGCGCCCGTGTATGCTTGTCGGGCATGCCATACCCCCCGTCGCAGAAGCCCCTCCTCCGTTCGTGGCCCTCGCCGCTCTCCGCTCCCGCCGCGGCAGGGAGCGCTGCCCGATGAGCCAGCCCTCCGTGCAGTCCCTTCCCGCGCTGTGGCCGTTCAAGCGGGTCTACTACGGCTGGGGCGTCGTTGCAGCCTCAGTCGCTATGTCCTTCGCGCAAGTGCCGGTCTACGGGCCTGTGCTCTCGGTGTTTCTCACGCCGATCAACCAGGACCTCGGCTGGTCGTTCGGGCAGATGTCCCTCGCGTTCGCCGGCGGAAGCCTGCTCGGATCGTTGCTCTCCCCCGTCGTCGGCGCGCGAATGGACAGGTACGGAGCACGCTCCGCAGTAGTCGTCTCCGGGCTGCTTGTCTCGACCGCGATGATCGGGCTCGCGTTCGTGCAGGAGATATGGCAGTTCATCATCCTGTTCGCGATAGGACGAACGGCGGCGCTTGCAGGCGTGAACCTGGGGAGCGCCGTCGCCATCGCGAACTGGTTCGTCCGCAGCAGAGGACGAGCCACATCGTTCCTCAGCATCGGCCTGCGCGCAGGTCAGGCGATTGTCCCCCTCGCCATCATCACTCCCATCATGCTGTCGGCGTCGTGGCGGCACGCCTACGCCGCGCTGGCCGCGCTCACATTCGTCCTCATCGTCGTTCCCGGTTGGCTGTTCATCCGCCGTCGGCCGGAAGACTTCGGCCTGCTCCCCGATGGCGCGTCGCCGCAGACCTCGGCCTCTCCCTCGCCCGGAAGCGCGCCGCCGCACGAAGAGTTCTCGTTCACGCTCCGGGAAGCCCGGCGCACTGCCGCGTTCTGGCTGCTGACGTTCGCCACCATGTCCGTCGCGTTCGCGCAGACAGCAGTGAACGTCCATGCCGTGACCAGCATCGTCGACCGTGGAATCAGCCAAGCGTTCTCCGGCGCGTTCGTCTTCATAATGATGGGCGTCGCCGCGCTCTCGGCTTACGGATGGGGCGCGCTGATCGACCTCATCCACGTTCGGTGGGCGGCTGCAATCGCAACCGTGCTCTCCGGAAGCGCGATGCTGCTGTTGATGGCCGTCGACTCTCTCGGGATGGCGATCGCATTCGCCGTCCTGTTCGGGCTTGGAACCGGAGGGTGGACGCTCGCACAAACGCTAGTGTTCGCCAACTACTTCGGACGCCGAAGCCTCGGATCGATAAGAGGGGTCTCTCAGATGCTTGGCGGCCCGCTCTCCGCAATGGGAGCCGTCATCGCCGGATACATCCGCGACTACACCGACAGCTACACGCTCTCGTTCGCCATCTTCTTCGGCGCGCTTGCGCTAGTGTTCGTCGCGTTGCTGTTCGCGCGCCCGCCCCGCAATCCTCCGCGCCTAGCACCCGAGAAAGGGTGAACTCGATATGCAGCGCCGGCAAGAAGCTGAGGCGCAGAGCGTGCAGGGGGCTGGTATGCTCGCCCGAGTGAAGGCGGCATTCCTATGAGCGTGGCCGCTCCCCGCCGCCCCGGAGCCCTCTCGCACGCGCCGATCTTCTTCTCCTTCTTCACTTGGGGATTCGGCACCGGCGCGCAGAACCTTGGGCGGCCGCTCTTCGCGTTCGCCGTAACCGGCAACGTCTTCCTCGTAGGCGTGCTGCTCGCCTCCAACGCCGTGCCCCGCATCTTCACCGGGCCGCTCACCGGATTCCTCGCCGACCGGTTCGGACGCAAGCCCCTCGTCGTCCTCGGCCCCGTCATCCGCGGCCTGTCGAACGTCGGGCAATTTATGGCCGACGACTACATCACCTTCCTCGTGCTCGAGATGATCGGCCAGGTGGGAGTCGCGATGTGGGGCACAAGCTCCAACGTGCTTATGTCCGACGTTACCCGCGCCGAAACTCGGGGCCGGATGCTGGCGCTGCGCCATATGTCGATGCGGCTAGGTTTCGTGCTCGGCCCAGCGGTCGGAGGCCTGCTCGCCGCCCAATTCGGTCTGCAGTCCGTCTTCCTCCTCAACGGCGTCAGCAAGATCGTGATCGTCGCAGTCGTGCTCCTGATGGTGAAAGAGACGCGCCCGCAGGAAGCGGCCAAGCGGCCCGCGGACGAACGCAGCGGCTTCTCGCTAGCCCCCTTCCGCGACCGCACGTTCCTTGCGCTGGCCATCGCGACCGCCGTGTTCGCGATGAGCAACGCCGGCGTGATGCAAACGCTCATTCCCGTCTACGCTGTCGATGTCGCCCAAGTGGATGAGGCGGCTGTCGGTTTCCTCATCAGCATCGGGTCGCTAGTCACGTTCCTCTTCGCGTTTCCGAACGGAATCATCGCCGACAGATACGGCCGGAAGTGGTCGCTCGTGCCCGGACTACTTCTGCTCGCCGCCGCATCGTTCACACTTATGGTAGGAGGCCTCTACGCGGCGCTGGCGCTCGCCGTCTGCGTCAAGGGGCTGGGAGAGGCAATGACTATGGGCACAACGCAGACCTATGCGATGGACATCGCGCCTCCGGCGCGTCGGGGGGCTTACCTCGGCCTGTGGACGTTCTCACAGTCGCTGGGCGCGACGGCGGGGCCGCTCCTGCTTGCCGCCATCTATCACTACCTGTTCCCCAACGCCGCATTCTCCGTTATGGGAACGGCCCTGATTGCAGCCGCCGCGCTGCTCGCTCTGACAGCCCGGGAGACGGCAGGACGCGGCCAGACAGCGTAGCTCCGCTCATCTTCATCGAGGGTCCTTGAGCCTCCTCGCTTGCCGGTGCGCCACGATCCTATTGCTCGCTCGTGCGCGCCCCGCTACGCTGATTCCGTGCATTCACGCCGCCCCGCTGACTGCCGCTCCAATGCTCCGGCCCCTCCCGGAATGTCAAGCTCCAAACGAAATTTCGACGCCAGCCGCGTCATTCCGTTATCATCCTTCCGGTATGGCTAACGCGTTCGACCCCAGCCGCGTGATTCTCACCGGCGAGAATCCCTTCATCCGCCTCGCCGATGCGCACGGCGCCATCACCACGCACGCAAGCTTCTGGCGCGTCATTTTCAGCGGAGGCGGCCCGGGGCACGCGCTCTTCGTCAAGAGCGAACTCACCGACGGCGAATGGCGGATCTACTCCGACAACATCGCGATGACCCGATGGCTCCAATCCACCGTGCAAGGAATGCTCAACGGCGAGCTAAGCGACCTGACGTTGCCCGTCGTCGACGCCGATTTCGAACGCCACGGCGACATCCGATCGTTCTGGACAGAGCGGATTACAGCAGACGAGGACGACATTTCGCTTACGTGGTACGAAGCCGGCGAGGCGCGGCTCCGCCACACCTATCCTTTCGACGCGCCCGACCGCCCATACGGAGTATCGAGCGTGCTGCTTCCATGCGCCGGCGCGCGGCTCACTCTCAACGGCGAACACGCCGCCGGACAGCCATTCCCCCGCGAGTGGGACGGAGTTCCCTTCAGCTCTTGCGCTCTCGCTTTCTCCGAATCGTGGACCGAGCGGCGGTAGCTACCCCCCGCAGAGACACGCGCAGGAACATAAGGACCGAAAGAGATTGCTGCCTGCTTCACGAAGCCCGGAATCAAGAGCGCTGACCATGCCCGCAAAGGCGAGGCAACATGCGTGAAACAGTAGACTACCTCTCCTCTGTGGCAGCTTGGTGATCCTCGCAGCGCCAACCCGTATCCTCGCCGACAATCAGGCCGCTCTCGACGAGGCAGTAGCTGCGATGCGCGGCGCCTCCCTGGTGGCGGTCGACACCGAGGCCGACAGCCGCCACCACTACCCCGAGAAAGTCTGCCTCATCCAGCTCTCCGATGGCGAGCGCGCCTTCCTGGTCGATGCCCTTGCAGGCCTCGACTACGCCGGCTTGGGCGAGATCCTCGAGGCCCCCCACATCGAGAAAGCGCTCCACGGCGCCGATTTCGACATCCGGGGACTCAATCGCGACTACGGATTCGCGCTCGCTCCCTGCTACGACACCTCAATCGCAGCTCGCTTCGCCGGACTCGAACGCACCGGGCTTGTCGCGCTCCTCAATGACCTGCTCGGCGTAACCATCCCCAAAGACCGGCGGCTGCAGCGCGCCGACTGGTCCCGGCGTCCGCTGAGCGACGAGGCGCTGAACTATGCCGCCTCCGATGTCGTTCACCTCGGCGCGCTGCGCCGCGCACTGCATAAACGACTCCAGACCCTTGGGCGAGACGCATGGGTCGCCGAGGAATTCGATCGGCTCGCGGCGATTCGCTATGTCCCGCCCGACCTCTCGACAGCGCACCTGCTGGTGAAAGGGTCGCGCGGACTCGACGCCCGAGGGCTCGCCGTCCTGAAAGCGCTGTGCGCGTTCCGGGAGAGCGAAGCCCGACGCCTCGACCGACCTCCGGGCTACGTGCTTCCCGCTCAGGCCCTGATTTACCTCGCCGCCCATCCAAACGCGTCGTTCTCCGAGACGCCGCATTTTGGGCCAGCGCTAGCCCGACGATATGGCGGCGGTATCCGCAAGGCGCTGCGCGAGGGCGTCGACGCGCCGCCTTACCAACGCCCGCGTTCGCCGAACCCTCCGCCGTGGAAAGCGTCCCCCGCGGACGCAGCGCGGCTGTCCATGCTGAAGGCGTGGAGAGCGGAGCTCGGCGCCAAGCTCAGCCTCGACCCCGCGCTCCTGTGGCCGATGCGAAGCCTGGAACGCTTGGCCCGCGCCCCCGCCTCCTTCGAGGAGGAACAGACCTCGCCAGATGTGCGGCGCTGGCAGCGGAGAGAGTTCGGCGAGTCCCTGCGATCAGCCCTGGAAACAGGAGCCGGGGCAGCCTCCCCCGACAAGAGCGCGAGAACGTTCCTGCTAGACTAGCCAATGTCAAACTGCTTCCGGAGCGGCCTATGACCCCTCAGCCTGTACAGCGCGCAATCGGCGCGCCCACGCCTCGCGTTGACGGCGTCGACAAGACGACCGGCCGCGCAATCTACACAGCCGACATCCTGCCGGAGGGGGCGCTGTTCGCCAAGACCCTTCGAAGCCCTTACGCCCACGCGCGCATCCGCTCGATCAACATCTCCGCCGCGGAGCAGCTGCCCGGAGTGAGCGCGGTGGTCACCGGCGCCGACATCTTCGAGGGTGCGCGCCATGGGCGCGCTGTTGTCGACGTGCCTGTGCTTGCTCAGGGCATCGTGCGCTTCATCGGCGAGCAGGTCGCCGCGGTCGCCGCCGACGATGAGGAAACCGCCCAACGCGCCGTCGAACTCATCGAGGTCGACTACGAAGAACTGCCTGCCGTTCTCAACATCGACGAGGCGACTGCCGAAGGCGCGCCGCTCGTGCACGAGAACATGCCCGATATCAAGGGCTACCCCAAGGAAGTAACTGTCCCGAGCAACATCTACACGGTGTTCGAGTGGGGCAAGGGCGACGTAGCCGCCGGCATGGCGCAAGCCGATGTGATCGTGGAGAACGTGTTCACAACCCCGCGGCAGCACCAGGGGTACATCGAGCCCCACACTTGCCTCGTTGCGGCGAGGCCATCAGGCAAGGTCGACGTGTGGGCGGCCAACAAGTCCCCGCACCCGGGAAAGCGGATGGTGGCCGTCGCCACCGGCCTCAGCCCCGAGGATGTCGTGTTCAACCCCGTGACGATTGGCGGCGATTTCGGCGGCAAGGGGTCGGCGATGGACATCCCCATCGCGTGGATGCTATCGGTGCGCACGGGCAGACCCGTGAAAATCGTGTTCGACTACGCCGAGGATTTGACATCCGCCAACCCGCGCCACGCCTCCCGCGTGACGATGCGGACAGGCGCGACTTTCAGCGGCGTAATCGTCGCGCATGAGGCGCTGGTGGAGTACGACAGCGGAGCATACGCCGGGTTCAAACCGGGGGGGCATCTCGGCGGGGCAAGCGCAGCGGCGGGGCCCTACAAGACGCCTAACACCCGAATCGTCGAGCATCAGGTGTATACCAACAACGTGCCGTGCGGCTTTATGCGCGGGCCGGGCGAGCCGCAAGCAATGTTCGCTGTCGAATCGCAGATCGATTGCCTCGCCCGCGCGCTCGACATCGACCCCGTCGAGCTCCGCCGCAAGAACCTCGTGGCCGAGGGCGAGGAAGACTCGCTCGGCTCCGTTTTTCAGGAGGTGCGCTCCATTGAGACGCTCGACGCCGCGCTGGCTGCCGCCAGGAACGGCGCACCCAGGCTGAACAGCGCGCGTATCGCATACGGGCGCGGCTGCGCAATCGGCGAGCGCGTCCAGGCCGGAGGCGAAACTCACGCAGGCGTAACCCTCAATTCCGATGGCTCGGTAATCGTGCACACATCAGTGTTCGAGCAGGGCACAGGCTCGTACACAGTGATGCAGCAGATCGTGGCCGAGGAGCTGCGCCTCCCCATCGAGCGCGTCAGCGTCGCCGTGTGGGACACCGAGAGCGCCGGTTTCGACTCCGGCATCGGAGGCGCGCGCGTAACGCGAATGGCAAGCGCAGCCGTGTGGAACGCAGCGCAAAACGTGAAGGCCGAACTCTTCAAACTCGCCGCAGACCTGCTCGGCTGGCCGGAAGAGCAGATGGAGGTCGAGGCCGATGTCGTCCGCCGCGCCGACACGGGCGAAAGCACGATGTGGAGCGCGCTCGCCGAGCGCACCGGCTCCCCCATCTCCGCACTCGGCGATGTGCAAGACACCGCGCGGAACCCGTACACGTCGTTCACGGCGCAGGTTGCGGAGGTCGCCGTCGACCGGGAGAGCGGCCGCGTGCGCTTGCTGGCGGTTACGACGGCGCACGACACCGGCACGGTGTTGAATCCCATCGGCCACCAAGGGCAGATCAACGGCGGGCTCGTGCAGGGCATCGGCTACGGCCTACAGGAGGACCTGGCAGTGGAGAACGGTCGCGTCGTCACCGCGTCGTTCGCAGACTACAAACTGCCTACCGCTGCAGACATTCCTGAACTGCGAACTGTGCTGCTGGAGGAAGGTCCCGGCGGCGGGTGGGGGCCTTACCGCGTGAAGGGCATCGGGGAGCAATCCAACTCGCAAACTGCTCCTGCTATCGCCAACGCCGTGGCGGACGCAGTGGGCGTGCGCATGCGCGACCTTCCAATCACCGCCGAGAAGGTCTATCGAGCGATGCGCTCCGAGTGAGCCGCTCCCGAACAATCGAGCCCGAATCCGCCGGCGAACCAGGGACCAGCGGGCCCAGAGAAGCGCTAGCTCCAAAGGCGCGAGCTAGCAATCGCTGCTCCTTCCGCCTGAGCGCGGAGCTTCGCGAACACGATGTCGGGGTCCATCTTGCCGAAGCCGGCAAACGTCCCAAAACCGCAGTCAGATCCGGCGAGCACGCGCTCGCGCCCCACGATCGCCGCGAACGTTTCAATACGCTGGGCTACGAGCTCCGGATGCTCAATGAAGTTGCTCGTCGAGTCCAACACGCCGGGGATAAGAGCCTTGTCATCCGGGATGTCGGCGCTTCGCCAATCGACCCACTCGTGGGCATGTCGCGGGTTGGACGCCTCGAATGAGATGGCGGACGGCTTGGCGCGCAGCACGATGGGGAGGATTTTGGAGACAGGAATATCGTGGTCGTGCGGCCCCTCGTAGTTGCCCCAGCAGATATGCATACGGACACGCTCTGCGGGAACGTTGGCGAGCGCGCCGTTGAGCACGTCCACGTGACGCTCAGCGCGCTCGAGGAACTCCTCTTCTGTGAGGTCCTGGAAACCCGTATGGAAAGCCATTGCCAAGTCCGGGCAATCGACCTGCAGCACGAATCCCGCTCCGACGATTGCTTCGTACTCCTCTTTCATTGCCTCGCCAAGCGCCTCGATATATCTCTCGTGCGTTGGGTAATAGGCATTGGGCATAAAGACGGACGCGACGCCGGGCGACGACGACGTGAGAAAAGCGTCCGCCGCGCCGGCGTCGTCAAGCGCGGACTTGTAGTTCGCGAGATCCTTGCGCAGCAGCTCACGATCTTTCACCGCGACCGGGCCAACGCACTTTGGGCGGCGCATGGGCTGGTTGCCTGTCATACGAGCCATCTTTTCGCGGAAGATGGGATACGGGGCAACGTCGCGATTGAGCTGCCGTTCGCTGTCTCCCTCGAAGCCAGTGAGGCGATCCTTGGCGTACGTGGAGTAGGCGACTTTGCTCATCTCGCCATCGCTGACGATATCGACGCCCACATCCACCTGCTTCGCGATAATCGCGGCGACGCCGCGCGCAACCCGCGCGTCAAGCTCCGCCGCGTCGAACGGCTCTCCATGCTCCTTCCTGAGGAGCAGCTCCGCAACGTCGTCGGGGCGCGGGAGGCTTCCGACGTGCGTGGTGAGAATGCGGTCGGTGGAGAGTTTCATACAGGTCCTCCGGGCAGCGCTGCGGGGATTATAGGGTTCCCTCTACTCTACCGCTCTTGAGTCCGCCGTCGCGATGAAGGCGGGCGGCGCAGGGTCTGTCTGGCGCAGAGGCTGGACTGGCGCAGTTCCGTCGAAACCGAAAGGAGAGAAGAAAGGGGATGGTACGCTAGATCTGTGGCAATCGTCCCGCTCGAGACCGCTCTCAGCCCACACGACCTCGGCCTGGTTCAGCGTCTTGGCCAGGCCGCCGCTGACATCGGCGTCGAACTCTGGCTCGTTGGGGGTTCCGTGCGCGATGCGCTGCTCGGACGCCCTATCGCCGATCTCGACATGACGAGCGAACAGCCCGCCGGCAAGCTTGCTCCCGCCCTCGCGAGACAGCTCGGCGGCAGCGTCGGCGCCCGCTCTCAGTTCGGCACCGCCAAACTCAAGGTCGCTGGCTGGAGCATCGATCTCGCCACGACCCGAACTGAGCGGTACTCGAGACCCGGCGCTCTGCCCACGGTTACTCCCGGCGACGTGCAAGCCGACCTTGGCCGGCGTGACTTCTCGATCAACGCGATGGCGGCCTCGCTCTATCCCCCACGGTTCGGAAACCTGCTCGACACGACAGGCGGCGCGCACGATACGCAACAAGGCATTGTCCGCGCGCTCCATGAACGCTCCTTTCAGGACGACGCGACGCGTCTGCTTCGCGCGGCGCGCTACTCCGCCCGGCTTGGCTTCATCATCGAGCCGGCTACGCTATCGTGGCTCAATCGCGACATCTGCTATGTGCAGACCATCTCAGGGCAGCGACTGCGCCGCGAGATCGAGCGGATGCTTGCCGAGCCAGCGCCTGCGCGGGCGCTGCTCACCGCAGTGCAGCTGGGAGCGCTCCCGGCCATCGATGCGGGGCTCGGGAGCCCGGAAGTCCGCGACGCCCTACTCCAGGCGATGAGACGCGGACTATCCGGCCTGGCGCTGCTGGGTGCGCTCGTGTACGCTCTTCCCCAAGAGCGCGTCGCCCTTCTGTGCAAGCGGATTGCGGCCACTCGACAACAGACTCGCATCGCCCGGGCTGTCGCGCGGCTGCGGGCGAACGAGGACCGATTGGCGACGGCGCAACTTGGCAGCGAGGTTGACGCTATTGTGGGCGGTGCGCCAGAGCCTGCTGTCGAAGCTGCGGCAGCCGCAGCGGCAAGCCAGATGGCCAGCCGTAACCTCGAACGGAGCCTCGCAGCGGCGCGGGCGTCCCCGCTGCTCGATGGCGAGGAGCTCATGGCCCTTGGGGTCGAGCCGGGGAAAGCCGTGGGGGAGATGACTCGACAGCTGCGGCATGCCATGATGGACCGCGTGGTTGCCGGCAGGCCGGAAGCTGTGCTGTTCGTACTCAAGCAGCTACAGGAGAAGAGGCGTTGAAGGCAGTATTCATTCGAGAGCACGGCGACCCTTCGGTTATCGAGTACGGCGATATGCCGGAGCCGACAGCCGCTGCTGGCGAGGTCGTCATTCGCGTGCGGGCATGCGCGCTCAACCGGCTCGACCTCTACACTCGCGCAGGCCTGCGCGGCACGAAAGTCCCTCCCGAACGCCTGCCGCGCATCCTCGGCGGCGATTGCGTTGGCGATGTCGTCGAAATCGGAGACGATGTCGAGGAGCTATCGATCGGCCAGCGCGTGCTCGTCAACCCGCTCTGCGCAAACCAGCCATCGGCTGTGATGCTTGGCACCCACCGGCAGGGCTCGAACGCCGAGTACGTCGCCGTCCCCGCCGACAATGCTATCCCTCTGCCCGACTCAATCTCGGACGAACAGGCTGCCGCTATGCCCACGGTCTACCTGCCAACGTGGAACATCATTATGAGCAAGGGACGCTTGCAGGCGAACGAGACCGCGATGGTTCTCTCGTCATCAAGCGGCATCGGGACAGCGGCGATCCAGCTCATCAAGGGCGTCGCGGGCGCTGCATGCATCGCCGTCACGAGCACTGGCGAGAAGATTCGCAAGTCAAGGGAAATCGGCGCGGACTACGCAATCAACTACGTTACCGAAAATCTGGCGAATCGCGTCAAGGACATCACGGGGGGGCGAGGCGTGAACCTCGTAGTCGACAGCACAGGAGCCGCGCTGTTCGGAGCAGCGTACGCATCGCTCGCCCGCGGCGGACGCTACGGCATCTGCGGCGTAACGGCAGGGTACGAGTCTCCGCTGCATCTCGGGCAGCTCTTCAGCAAAGAACTCAAGGTTTTCGGTGTCTATATGGGATCGAACGACGATCTGCGACAGATCGTGGGCGCTGCCGAGGCCGGCAAGATCAGCTCGAGCATCCACAGGGTTGTCCCGCTCGAGGAGGCAGCTTCGGCCCATGCGGAGATGGAGCGCTCTGAGCACTTCGGCAAGTTCATCATCGCCGTCCCCTGATGGCGGCAGACGACTCCTCTCAGAAGACGTCCGCTGCCCGCACGCGTACTCGATGGTTCTATGGATGGACCATCGTCATCGTGATTTCAGTCATCTCGTTCGCCGGCGGCGTGGAGACCAACCCCGTGCTCGGCGTCTTTCAGGGTCCGATGACAGAGGAGTTCGGCTGGAGCCGGTCGCTCTACACGATGCCGATGTCCATCGGATCGTTCCTCGGCGGTCTCGCCGCGCTGGTCGTTGGGCCAGTGATGGACCGCCGCGGAGCGCGATGGGTTATGGCGGGAGCCATAACGCTGATGGGGCTCACATTCGTGCTCATGGGCGCCGTCCAGGAGCTGTGGCATCACTTCGCTCTGCAAGCGCTTGGCCGCACGGTCATCGCGTCGACGTTCTTCATGGTCGTTGGTGTAGTCATCCCCAAGTGGTTCGTTCGGATGCGCGGGAGGGCAGTCGCCTTCGCCAATCTCGGTCAACGGCTCGGACAGATCGCTTTCCCTGTGATGGTCGAGCGCATTTTGCTATTCAGTTCGTGGCGATCAGCGTGGGCGGCTATGGGCGGCTATGGGCGTGGCGGTCTGGACGTCGTCGCTCTTGCCGACGCTCCTCTTTCTGCGACGACGCCCAGAGGACTACGGGCTGTTGCCCGACGGCGTTGACCTCCGCGACCAAGAGGTTGAATCCACTCGAAGACGCGTGGCGAGCGCGACGCGAGAGACGTCATTCAATCGCCGCGCCGCCCTGCGCGCGCCTGCCTTCTACCTTATTGCGGCGGCTGTCAGTGTTCAGAGCTTTGTAACGACGAGCATTCACTTCCACTGGTTCAGCTACCTCACTGATCTTGGCGTATCGAGCAGCGCGGCAGTTGTATCGCTGTCTCTTTCGCCGCTGATTTCGATGCCCGTCTCGGTCGTCGCCGGCTTCATCGCTGAGCAAGCCCCGGTGCAAAAAGTGATGGCTGCGAGCTACTTTATGATGTCGCTGAGCATCGTGCTGTTTCTGTTTGCGGATGACGCGCTCACGTCGTACGCGTTCGGGCGCGTGTTTGGGGCCTCGACCGGCGTGCTCTTCACAGTGATGAACGTTGTGTGGGCCGATTATTTCGGGCGGGACGCAATTGGAGGCATCCGCGGAATGGTGTCGCCGGCGCATATGTTGAGCAATTCGCTGGGGCCGTTGGCGGCGGCGTGGTCGTTCGACGCAACGGGCAGTTACACGCTCATTTTCAGCATCGGCGCGGGGCTAAGCGCGCTAGGCGGCGCTCTCGTGCTCCTCGCCCGCCGACCGCGGAGAAGCGGGCTCTAAGCGTCTCCGCCAAGCCTGGATCGCCGATGCGGTATCGGCAGGCTACGAGAGGGCCCTTTCACGTATAGGCAGTTAGTCTTGCCGGACGACAGCAGTACGACATGAGCGCCTTGAGTATGCGACAGTCGGGAGACACCATGGGAAGAAGAACGTCCCAGCACATAGGCTGATTCTGCTGGACAGAGGAGTTAAGGATGAACCGAACTGACTTTTTCGCAATCATCGGCGCGGCGCTTGCCCCATAGCGGGCTGGATGACAGTTTTACCTGTTTTTCCAGAGGTCGCTCAGCCAGCCATGCAAAACGCCTCCATCGATTCGCTGACAAGACTGACGCTCGTTACAGCCGCATACGGCATACCAACTGCGCTGTCGTCGATTCTCGGTGGAGCGCTTGGGCTCCGCGCTGACGAAGGGCTATGGAAGCGGGGTTGTTAAGGGCGCGCCCTAGCCCACGGGCCCCCAAGTGTCGCCGAACTCGATCTTGCGCAGCAGGCGGCCCGTAAGCGCCATCGGCGGTTGCGCGAGCATCCACAGAAACGACTCATCGACGCTCTCAACAGGATCGCGCGCGCTGGGGCCGCCCATGTCTGTGCGGACGTAGCCAGGCGTCCACACGTTCACCTCGATGTTCCCGTCGCGCGTCTCCTCTGCAAGACCAAACGAGAGCAGGTCGACTGCCGCCTTCGTCGCGCTGTACACAACCCGCTCAGGACGGCGCCGCAGGACCATATCGGTGGACACGTTCACGATGCGCCCGCCGCCCTGCGCAGCCATCACCGGCAGCGTAAAGCGTGTGAGGTAGAACACAGCGTTGAGGTTCACTGCTACAGCGTATTCCCATTTTTCCGTCGACGTGCTGGCGATCAGGCCATACGGGTAAACGGCGGCATTGTTGACGAGAACGTCGATGCGCCCTACGCGCTCGACAGTCTGCGTCACGAGCGCTTCAGCTCCTTCGGCGGTCGTGATAATCGCCGGTATTGCGATGGCGGAGCCTCCCTCGGACTCGATCGTCTCGACAGCTCCCTGCAGCGTTCCGCCCTCTCCCGGCGACGAGTCGAGCTGCCGAGCGGTGGCGACGACCGTGGCTCCACAGCGCGCCATAACGATAGCGAGGCGGCGACCTATACCCCGGCTGGCGCCAGTGACAAGAGTGACTTTGCCGGCGAGGTCGGGAACGATGCTCATATAAGGGCGCTCCGGTTAATTTCGAGCGTGGCTGTCGACCGCAGCGGCCTCGTCGATTGGCGCACGCTCCAAAAGAGGTACTGGTTCGCGTAGCCGGCGTCTGCGCCGAACCGCTCACACGCCCATGCGCGCATCTCGCTGTATTTGGCGTTCTCCGGCAGGCCATACCACTCGTGCAGAGCCTTGATCACCCATCGGTCAGCGGGAAACGCTTGCATTTTGTCGAGCGAGAAGAGCATCACGCAGTCGGCGATTTTCTCGCCGACGCCACGGAGCGCGACGAGCGACGCCAGCGCGTCTTCGTACGACGCATCGCGCAAACTTGTGAGCGGCAGAGCGCCAGAGGCGACGGCTTCCGCTGCGCTCGCAAGGTACGGCGCGCGGAAGCCGCAGCCCAGCTCGCGCAGACACGCTTCGCCCGCCTCTGCGACGCGTTCCGGGGAAGGGAACGTCGAACGCTCGACGCCGGCAAGCGTTATCCGGACGCCGAGCACAGACGCCAGAAGCTCGACTGTGCGGCTGATGCGGGGAATGTTCGATGTCGACGACAGGATGAATGATGCGAGCAGTTCCCACGGCTCCTGACGCAGCACGCGCATCCCCGGGTAGGCCGCGATGCCTGAACGAACGCGTTCGTCCCAGCTGATGCGCTCTAGCGCGGTCTCGAAGTCGTCTTCGAGCCGGAAATAGGAGGCAATAGCGCCCGCCATCTCTTGGGGAGGGGTCGGCGCGCTTTCAATCAGCAGCCCGCCATCGGCAGCCGCAAGCCGGACGATATCGCGCCCCAGTACACAATTCCAGCGATTCTGGTCGTCGATGCGCCATCGGAAGCTCTGGCCCGACGCCAGCGAGGCAGGCAGGTCGAGCGGGACGTCGACTTGAAGGAAGGCGGATGCGGTTATGGACGTTCGGCGAGCCACCGGCCCACCTCAGGGGCAAGGTCTTTGAACGGGCCGCGCCGCGTCGTCGCTGGCGGTATCGAATTGAGGAATGTGCGTCCGTATTGTTTCGTCGTAACGCGACTGTCCAAGACTACAACGACTCCTCGATCCCCCTTGCTGCGAATAAGCCTGCCAAAGCCTTGCCGGAAACGCAGAACGGCTTGGGGCACAGAGTAGTCCCTGAACGGATTCTCGTACTCCTCTGACCGCGCGGCAAAGATCGGCTCGGTAGGCACATTGAACGGCAGCCTCGCAACGACCAGGATTTTCAGGGCCTCGTTGCCTACATCGACGCCCTCCCAAAACGACGCGGCTCCCAACAACACAGCCCTTGGCCGCTGCTGGAATCGCTCGAGCAGCTGCCTCGGCGTTCCGTCGACGCCCTGCGCGAGAACATCGACGCCTCGGCGGGGTAGCGCAGCGCGCAACTTGGCCGCCGTCGCCCGCACGCTTGCGTGCGAGGTGAACAGCGCCAGGGTCCTCCCTCCGGCAATCTCGGCGAGGTTACAGATTACCTGCGCTACGGCATCGCCATAACCGCTGGCGCTTGGCTCCGGCACGTCTGTCGGCAGGCAGAGCAGCGCAGCGCTCTCGTAATCGAACGGCGAGCCGAGGCAGACCTCCTGCGAATCTGCAATCCCGAGGCGGGAGCGGACGTGCGCGAACCCGCCCCCGACAGCAAGCGTCGCGCTCGTGAGCGCGACCATCTTGTTGCAGTCGAACAAATCCTCTTGCAGGCGGCGCCCTACATCGAGAGGCGCTCCGTTGAATGAGAGATTGGCACCTCGACCTATCCAGTACACGGTTTGCGCATCTGGATTTGCGATGAAGCCTTGTATATCGCGACGAGCGACTGACTGGTCGGTCAACCACTCGGCGAGATCTCCTTTCATTTCCTCGAGTGCAGGGGCGAAATCGGCGGGCAGGTCGTCCGTTTCCCGTAGGAGCGCCTCAGCCTTGCGCTCCATCTCGGCTGCGCTCTGTTCGAAGTTATCCCAGGCGATCTCCAGGTCCGACCATGCTGGTTGCGAGCGTTGCGCGTCCGTGACGCGCACCTCGTCCTCTTCCGAACCTCTGCCGCGCTCGCCTCGCACGAATGCCGCTAAGCCCGAAACGAGCAGCGCCCAAGTGTCGCGCACACGGTAGAGGGGCGACTGCGTTTCCTCCAAACGTCGCTGGACAATCTCTTTGCGTTCGAGCGCCAGAGGGTTCGCCTGCACGATGTTGGCAAGGCTGTGGACCACGGCTCCTAACCGCTCGGCTATATCCTCGACGGTGGACTGCGTGACGCGGAACCCGAACTGTCGCGTTGCCTCGGCCTCGAGGTTGTGCGCTTCGTCGACGATGAGATAGTTGTACTCCGGCAGCGCCGATCCGCCAACTTCCAGATTGGAGAGCAGCAACGAATGGTTGACGACAAGCAGATGTGCGGCGGCGGCTTCGTCGCGAGCGTGGCGATAGAAGCACGCCGCTTCGCGAGCGCCCGGGCATATGCCGAATTTGCTCGCGTTCATCCTTTCCCATGCTCCAAGCTCACGGCCTGACAAGAGAAGCTCGGCGCGGTCGCCCGTGCGCGTCTCGCGCAGCCACACGAGCGTTTTGGCAAGCGCGCGGGCGTCGTCCGCGGCGCTCGCCTCCGAGTTCGCCATTGCCCTCCATCTCTGTAGGCAGAGATAGTTAGCCTTGCCCTTCAGTTGCGCGTACCGAAATCTGGAAAGATCGAGCCCAGGCGCCTCCTCCAGCGTGGCTAGCAGGTCAGGAATGTCCTTTCCAATGAGTTGCTCTTGCAGATTGATGGTGTTCGTCGAGACGACAACTCGGACGTTGTTGCGCGCCGCAAACAGCATGGCGGGCAGGAGGTAGGCGACAGATTTCCCGATGCCTGTTCCGCCCTCTACAACAAGATGGTGAGGCGCGCCTTCGTCGTTCCGGGAGCCGAATGCCTCAGCGAGCGCCTGCGACATTGCTATCTGCTCAGGGCGCGGCTCGTAGCGCGGGAACCGTCGTGCAAACGGGCCATCGTGCGCCAGCAAACGCGCAATCTCGTCCGGGTCGACCAGCTGGGGAGCGCTCGGTTGCCCCATAGATCGCGGTCGCTCCAGGCGGGCGGCAATCTCCTTCGCGTCGACTCCTCCGACCGGCCCTGCGTCGGCTGTCGCGGGCGACTCCGCCAGCGCGGCGACGAGACTCCCCAACGGACTCTGCGCCCGGGACAGCAGGTCGGCCATCCGGTGAAGCACGCTTGCCGGCAAGCGCCGCGCGTGCTCGATGAGTGCGCTGAACACGGCGCGCGTCGTTGAAGCAATCGCTGTAACCTCATCCTCGCCTGTGGCTGGCTGCGCGCCCAGCCGCTCGGCAAGCAGCTCGAGCGAATCGTCGGCGCTCGCTGGCAGCACGAGCCCTGCGAGCTCGTTGGTGTCCCACAGCTCCCAACCGTCGACGGGGCCGAGCCTCTCTGTTAGTCCGTGGGCAACGATTGGCGAGTCGTCCACGAACGCGCGGAGCCTGTCGAGACTGGCGGCGCCAGTGGCAGCGAACTCGTCAAGGACGCGGTCGCCGTGGAACTTCACGGCTCCGACTGCGGCTACGCCATCGCCGAGCTCGCCCGGGACGCCGCGCACATGGATGGCAAGCGCAACAACTGGCGCGTCAAGCGGGTGAGAACGCAATAGCCTGGACCGGCGGGGAGATTCAGCCATCCGGACTACGGTACGAGAGCGCGAGCCGCGCGCGCAAGCTTTGGGCGTCCTCGACCTACCTTGCCGCTGCTCGCACAATGCGGCTATCGATTCCGCGGATCTTCGCGGAGGCGGGATGATGGCGACGCTCACCTCAGCGCGACAACTCATCGACAGCATGATAGCGGACGTCATCGAACCAGGAGTCTAACAACAGCTCAGCAGCCGCTACTTCACCGACCTTCGGAGCGGGACGCTCACCCTCCGCCGCATGCAAGGCTTTGCGATACAGCATTATCGTCACAACGTGGGCATCCTGAAGGGGGCGGCGCTTGCCGCAGCACAGCATGCGGCGATGAACGATCTGATCTGTTCCGCGTGTATGGGGGCATCCTCTACGAGGAGGGACGCAACCGCAGATGTGCAAGCGATTCGGATTCGCGCTCGGCCTTGCCAACGCTGATTTCGAGGACGCGCCCCCAGTCTACGGCTGCCCCCTCCCCGCAGTGCTGAGGGAGCCATCCCTCTGCGCTAGAGGGGTCAGGCGTGTGGCTCTGACCCCTCATTTCCTTAGTCTTGTTGCTGCTTCTCACGAGGCGGCTCCGGCGGCAAGATCTATCCGAGGTGCTTCTCGTAGAAGGCGTAAACCTTGCGCCAGCCGTCGGCCGCTTGTTCAGGGCGGTGGGAGGCGACAGCCCAGTCGAAGAAGGCATGGCCCGCACCGTCGTAGCGGTGGAACTCGTACGATTTTCCGTGCTTCTGGAGCTCAGCTTCGATGGCGTTCACTTGCTCGATATCCGGGTTCGCGTCGTCGTTGCCAAACAGCCCGAGGATGGGGCAACTGATCTCCGGCGTCATGTCAATGACAGGCACGGGCTGGTTCTCGTTGATGCGGTCGGGGGTTGGAATGACGTTGCCGCCCCAACAGTCAACGGCAGCATCCAGGTCGAGTTTGGCCGCAGCCATATAGGCGACGCGGCCGCCCGAGCAGAAGCCTATGATGCCAACCTTGCCAGTCATGCCGTCGAGCCCGCGCACATAGTCGAGCGCCCCCTGCAGGTCGCCGACGACGAGCGCGTCGCGCTGGCCGCCGTCGTCCCTGATGCGAGCAGACATCTCAGCCGCCGTGCCCGGTCCCATCCGGTCGTGCAAGTTGGGACAGATGGCGAGATAGCCGTTGTGCGCGAAGCGGCGCGTAACTTCAATGCACCACTCGTCCCAACCCGGCATATGGTGCGCAACAATCACAGAAGCGAACGGACCGCCCTCGGACGGCTTCGCCACGTAGGCGTCTATCGAGTCCCCATTGGCGCCTGTTATCTGAATCGTCTCGGTTGTCATGGGTGGATGCAGCTTCAGTCCTGGCATTTGCGATTCTCCTTCTCGGGTTTGGGATGATCAGCTGGATGGGAATGTTCCACGGCGCATGATGTGAGCGCGCTACTCGACGTAGGCGACGGCTTCAATCTCGACAATGAACTCCGGGCGGGCCAGCCGCGAGACGATGACTAGCGTGCTCGTGGGTGGTTTCTCCGGGCGATGAGCCGAGCGAGCCTCCCGCACCGCCTCCACATGCTCTTCGCCCACAACGTACACCGTGGTCTTCACGATGTCTTCGAATATCCCCCCGATCGACTCGACAGCCGTACGCAGGTTCTTCATCACCTGCCCGACCTGCGCCTTCGGGTCGCCGACCCCTACCACCTTGCCGTCAGCGTCAGACGCTGTCTGCCCGGCGATCATAACCCACGGGCCAACTTTCACTACGTGGGTGTAGCGGTTGCCGTTGGGAGACATGCCTTCCGGCTGTAGATGTTCGATGGTCGCCATCTGAATCTCCTCTTTAGCTTGTCCTCTTGCTCACCCAGGGCGCGATAGAAGTCTGCGCGTGGGAAGGCTACACGAATCCTCACAGCTGCGTCAGGAGCGCCTGGTAGCCGGCCTCCTGCAAGCGATCTCTCATCGCCGCGCCCTGATTCTCGGCGGCGGCGAGAGCAAACATCGCCGGGCCAGAGCCGCACAGCGTTGGCTGTCTCGCTCCCGCCGCAAGGAACTGCTCGCGCATAGAGGCGTAGCCGGCGTAGGCGTGCTCCGCCACCGTGTCGAACACGTTCCAAAGCGCGCCGTCGAGCGAAACGCCGGCGTGGAGACGGCGAATAATCTCCATCGCGGCCGCGCCATCAGAGTATTGCGCGGGGCGCAGCAGCTTGTACATTCGCGCTGTTTTGTTTTCAATCTCCGGCGCGTTGGGCGCGGCGATAACTGTATAGCGGTCAACGGGAGGCGGCAGCGGCGTCAGCTGCTCGCCCCTGCCTGTCGCAATTGCCGTGCCTCCAGCTATGAAAAACGGCACGTCGCTGCCGAGCTTCGCGCCGAGAGCCGACAGCTCATCGTCGCCGATAGCCAGACCATAGAAGCGGCGCAGCGAGAGCAGCGCAGCGGCGGCGTCGCTGCTGCCTCCGCCAAGCCCCGCCGCGACGGGGATGCGTTTGGCGAGAGCTATGCTCACCGGGCCGAACCGCTCGACGTTCAGGAGGCGCGCGGCGGCGAGGACGAGATTGCCCTCTTGCGGCGCCGACCCAGGCGGCTCGACGCGAAGCTCAACACGGCTCGTTGCGCCAGTCGGCGCCACTGTCAACTCGTCGGCAAGACCGATCGTTCGGAGAACGGTGCGCACCTCATGGTAGCCATCTTCGCGGCGTCCAAGGACTTCAAGCGCGAGGTTGATTTTGGCGGGAGCGTTCTGCCGCTCGATCGCTGCCGTCTGCCGTCGGGAGGCTACCACCGGCGCTTGTACTTGGAGATGCTCTGCATCTCGCGAGGAGGGCTGAGCCTGCTCCCGACAATGGTGTAGGAAACTTCGGCGACGTAAAGACTGCCCTCGGAGTCGACGGCGATGCCGTGAGGGGCCATGAACTTGCCGGGGCCTTCGCCCTCCTCCGGCGTGCCGAAACGTGAAACAAGCTTGCCGCTCAGGTCGAAAACTTCGACGCGATGCCCCATATTCGGGGAATCGAACCCGCCGATAGCGTTCAGTTCGCCGATGTAGATGTGGTCTTGCCACAGCGTCATCGCATCAGGGCGGTGAATGTTGTTCCACATCGTGATGAAGTTGCCATCGCCGTCGAAGATCTGCACACGGTGCGCCTCGCGGTCGACGACGTACACGCGGTCGTTGTTGTCGAATGCGATGTTGTGAGGGCGCATAAACTCGCCTGGATCGATGCCCGGGCTACCCCACGAGAACTTGTAGTCGCCCTCAGGGCTGTAGACGTGGACGCGCGCGTTGCCGTAGCCGTCTGAGATGTACCAATCGCCGTTTGAGGGGCGAATAGCGGCGGACGTTGGGCGGTTGAACGGCGCGCCACTCCACTTGGGAGCCGGATTGCTCCTGTCGCCAAGCTCGCGCATTCGCTCGCCATCAGGGCTGAACTGCTGAATCGTGTGGATGCCGTCGTCGGCCACCAGCAGGGTGTCGTTGTGGGCGATGTAGAGGCCATGCGTACGGTTTTTGCTGAAGTACCCCTCGCCAAACGACTTGATGAAATTCCCTTCCTTGTCGAATTGCATCAGCGGGTGATCGCCGCGCGTGAGCAAGTAGACGTTGTCATTGGAGTCAACCGCGACTCCGGGGCATTCGTGAAGCGAATATCCATCGGGGAGCCTAGGCCAACCTGGGACGTGTTCGTACTGGAACCCTTCGTAACCAAAATTCTCGGCCACGGCGCGCCTCCACGGCATTTGGGATACCGCCGATTCTACTGTTTCAACCGCCCACATCCTGCGATGGGCGTCGGGGAGAAACTCCCTACATCTTCCCTGCTGCTTCTAACGCTTGGCCCTGAGAATCACGGCCCTCTCGTTCTGGGGGATGGCTTCTACCTTCCGAAAGCCAGCGTCCTTCAGCCATTGGACGTGGGTATCGACGCCCCCAGCCTGCGCGGCATAGTCGAGGTTCGCAAATATGCCGCCATCAGCCATCAGGTCGTAGATGTCCTTGTAGATGCTCGCGATGAGGTCGTCGTCGTACATATTGTGGATGGCGATGGCCGACACCACGAAATCGAAAGGTCCGCCTAGCCCCGAGCTCCAGTCGCGCTGCGAGAAATCGCTGTTCACGTAAGCAGTGCGATCTGCGTACTGCGAGAGGCGCTCTTTCGCGTGCGAGAACATCGGCTCCGACACATCTTGTAGCGTAACGTGAGCGTTCGGATGCTTGGCGAGCACGTACTTCGACAGCAATCCATAGCCTGCGCCAACATCAAGCACTCGGAGTTCCTGTTCGTCGGGGAACTCGCCCGCGTTCACTGTGGCCGCAATCATTGGGCCGCGCTCGTCCTGCCGCCCGTCGTCGCGCGTCACCCAGTTGTCTACGAACTCCTGCTCCTGCCACTGCTCCGGCACGTCGTGCGTCTGCGCCCATGCAGCCTTCTGGTGGCGATTCGTCATTGCGCGTCTCTCCTTACTTTTTACTTTGCAGCTCTGCTCTGTGACTCTGTGCCTGCTGTGCGTCCTCACCCCGCGGGCGAGTCTCAACTTGCTCTCGTGCTTTCTCGGTTCTTCGGTCTCAACCGAACGGTCGCGCGCCTGCGAGCATTGCGGCGATAGCTGTATCGGGCGGGCTAAGGAGCCGCGGCCCCAGTTGCGCGACGATTCTCGCAGAAATGAACACACCGATGCGCGCAGCGTCAGCGGCGGACATCCCGCGCGCGAGGCCGTAGAGCGCGCCTGCCGCGAACGCGTCTCCTGCGCCGGTGGTGTCGACGACGGTCACGGCGTGACCTGGGACTTTCGTGACTGCCCCGTGGTCGCACACCATCGCGCCATCCGCGCCACAGGTCATAAATGCGATCGGCGCATGCTCCCCAACAGCCTGCAGACTTTCCTCGCGCGAGCCGCCCCCTGAGTAGATCTCGGCCTCGCGCTCGTTGCAGAACAGCACGTTGGCGTAGCAGCTCGCCGCACGGCGCAACGGCTCGATGAAGTGCGCCGCTATCGCAGGATCGGAGAGGCTAAGCGCCACGGGAGTGGACGCGTTCAAGGCTACCGTCACTGCGTGTTCAGCTGTCTCGCGCCCCGCCTGCGAGCTAAACAGGTAACCCTCGATGTAGGCGATGCCGCTCGCCGCAACCAGCGCCGAATCGACATCGAGGGCCCTCAGATGCGCCGACGCCCCCAAGCTAGTCTGCATTGTCCGCTCGCCGTCCGGGGTTACGAGGACGAGGCACGAGCCGGTGGCCTCGTCAGACGGCGGAGGCGTATTGAAGTCGACGCCTACCTTGGCAAGGCTCGCTCGGTAGATATCTCCCCTTTCATCGGCCCCGACTCTGCCCGTATAGCAAGCGCGCCCGCCGAGTTGCGCCACACCCACCATCGTGTTGGCGGCCGACCCGCCTGCGGCATGGTGCAAGGGGCGGCCATCGAGCCCGGCAAGCAACATCGCCTGCGTCTCTGCCGAGATGAGGGTCATAAGCCCCTTGTCCAGCCCATACCTTTCGAGCATCGCGTCGTCGACGAGCGCTTCGGTGTCGACTATAGCATGACCGATGCCGTACACGTCGTACTGCTGAACCACCTGAGCCATAGGATGCGGGAGTCCTTTCCGTAAGGCTAATCTCTGAATGCCCACGCGAACGGGAGACGGGGGAGAGAGTTACACGGGCGCGGACAAGCCGTCAATGCCGCGCGATTCCGGGCGGGTTGCGCGCGCATTACAACGCAGCTATACTCGCCGCGCCAAGTGGACGCGTCGACCGAATGAATGGCCAATGCGCCACCGCAAGGAAGCTCGAACCTCTAATGTACGGCGAACGCCGACCGGAATTCGATCCGGACCAGATGCTCCGCAACCTCAGGTCGAACTGGGGAGGCATTCGCGGCCGCCTTCCTGGAGGAGGCCTATTCCTCTTTGGCATAGCCGCCATCCTCATCATCGCTTGGCTCGCCACCGGCATCTACACCGTTCAGCCCGGCGAGCAGGCCGCCGTTCGGCTCTTCGGCAAGTTTCAGGGCACCGAGGGACCAGGCCTCAAATGGTACTTCCCGTCGCCCATCGGCACCCGCAACATCGAGAACGTTCTCGAAACCAAGACAATGGAGCTTGGCTTCCGCTCCGCTCCGACCCGCACTGATGTGCCGGTCGAGTCGGTCATGATTACGGGAGACCTCAATATCGTCGACGCTACGCTCGTTGTGCAGTACAAGATCTCTGATCTCGAGAAGTTCCTTTTCCGCGTCGATGATCCCGGCGACGCGGATCGCGACTCTCGCGAGGGCAGGCCCGACGGGCGCACGTTGAAGGACGCGACGGAAGCTGCTCTGCGTCAGGTCGTCGGCCAGCGATCGGTTGACGATATCCTCACTATCGGCAAGGAAGCCGTCCAGCAAGACACGCAAACGCTGCTGCAGGAGTTGATGGACGGGTACAACTCCGGCATCCAGATTCTGGAAGTCGCCTTGCAGGAGGTAACGCCTCCGGATGCTGTGCGCGCTGCATTCGACGATGTTGTGGCGGCCCGGTCCGACCAGGAAACGCGCGTCAACCAAGCAAGCGCCTACGAGCAGGACCGCATTCCAAGAGCGCGAGGCGCGGCGCAGCAGACCATTCGGGCTGCGGAGGGCTTCAAAGAAGCGCGCATAGCCAGGGCTCGCGGAGAGGCTGCTGAGTTCCTGGCCATCCTCGCCGAGTATGGCCAATCCAAAGATGTCACACGGACACGGCTCTACCTCGAGACGATGGAAGAGATACTTGGCGACGTGTCTATCTTTGTCGTAGACCCGAAGACAGGCGGCGTACTGCCGCTCCTTCCTCTCACTGAGGGAGTGCTGCCGACCTCCCCCGCAGCGACGGCTGGAGGGAGCGAGTGATGCGCTTCCTCCTTATTGGCATAGTTGTTCTCATTGTCGCGGCGGTCGTTCTCGTGCCGCAGGCGTTCTATACCGTGGACGAAACGCAGTACATCATCGTAACGCGGTTCGGCGAGATTCAGTCAGAGCAGCGCGAACCGGGCTTGCACTTCAAGTTTCCGTTCATCGATGTCGCCAACGCGCTCGACAAGCGCTTGCTCCGAGTGGATGTTCCTCCAGCAGGGTTCCCTGACATCCAGAGCCAGTTCCTTGAAATCGACGCTTACGTCCGTTATCGAATCATTGAGCCGCGGAGCTTCCGAGAGGTGCTCACAAATGAGGTTACGGCGAGCGCACGAATCAGCCAGCTTGTCATCGCGGCCCTCCGGGAAGAGGTGGGGCAGCGGCAACGCGAAGAGATCATCGGCGGGCGGCCAATCTCGCTGCCTGACGGCACCCAGCGCGTCGACCCCATCCTAGAAGACAGCGTTGCAGCGCGCGAGCAAGTAACCCGCAACGTGCGCAGTATCGTCGACCAGCGCGCCCGGGAGCAGGCGTTCGGGGTCGAGATTGTTGATGTCCGCATCAAGAGGGCCGACTTCCCCGACTCCATCATTGAAACGGTTTTCACGCGTATGCGCTCCGAGCGCCAGATTCAGGCCAATGCCCTCCGCGCACAAGGCGAGGAAGAGTTCCGATCCAAGACCGCCGATGTCGACCGTCAAGTCGAAGTCATCGCCGGGCAAGCGGACGAGGCCGCGAACCGACTGCGCGGAGAGGGCGAGGCCGAGGCCATCCGCATCCTTGCAGAGGCGCTCGAACAGGACCCGGAGTTCTTCTCCTTCCGCCGGAGCCTCCAGTCCTACCGCAAGATTCTTGGAGACAACACGACCTTGGTGATTCCAAGCGACTCCGACCTCTTCCGGTTCCTGCAATCTCCCGCGGGCGCCAAGGCCGAGTAAGGTTCCAGCTGCGGCCTGATAGAATCCGGGGCGTGGACCCTTCCCGTATCCGCAACTTCTGCATCATCGCCCATATCGATCACGGCAAGTCCACGCTTGCTGATCGTATGCTCGAAATCACCGGCGCCGTCTCTCCCCGCGAGATGCAGGATCAGCTGCTGGACAGCATGGACCTCGAGCGCGAGCGCGGCATTACTATCAAGGCGCAAGCTGTCCGGATGGGGCTTCGCTACGACGGTGAAGAGTACGAACTTAACCTCATCGATACGCCCGGCCACGTCGATTTCTCTTACGAGGTCTCTCGTTCGCTCGCGGCTTGCGAGGGCGCGCTGCTCGTAGTTGACGCGTCTCAAGGCATCCAGGCACAGACCCTCGCGAACGTCTATCTCGCTCTCGAACACGACCTTGCCATCATCCCTGTTATCAACAAGATTGATCTGCCGGTCGCCGAACCGGAGCGGGTGATCGAGGAGCTTGGCTCCGCATTCGGGTTCACTCAAGAAGAGATGTTGCGCGTCTCCGCCAAGGAGGGACAAGGCGTGCAAACGCTGCTCGAGTCCGTCGTCGAGCGCGTCCCCCCGCCGGCGGCGCATGCAGGCAGGCCACTGCGCGCCCTGGTGTTCGACTCCAAGTACGACTCCTACAAGGGAGTTATGGCTTACGTACGTGTCGTCGACGGCGAGGTGAAGAGCGCAGACCGCGTGCGAATGATGGCGACCGACGCGGAGGCCGACCTGCTCGAGGTGGGAGTCTTCACGCCGTCGATGGTCAAGGTAGCTAGCCTTGGGCCTGGCGAAGTGGGATACCTGGCAACCGGGCTGAAGAGCGTCGGCGAGTGCCGTGTGGGCGACACTATCACGCTCGCGCGTCATGGGGCTAGTGAGCCCCTCCCCGGCTACGGCGAGCAGAAGCCGATGGTGTTCGCTGGCCTCTATCCCTCTGATGGCAACGAGTATCACGATCTGCGCGAGGCGCTCGAACGGCTTCAGATGAACGATGCTGCCCTAGTGTATGAGCCGGAGAATTCAGCGGCGCTCGGCCCCGGGTTTCGATGCGGCTTCCTCGGCTTGTTGCATATGGAGATTGTGCAGGAGCGCCTCGAACGCGAGTACGGCATGGATCTTGTCATTACTGCGCCGAGCGTCGTCTACCGCGCAACGATGAACGACGGCTCTGTGCGCGAGGTGTCCCGTCCGACTGACCTGCCCTCCGGAGGGGAATCGCAGTTCATCGAAGAGCCATGGCTCGAAATCTCGCTCCTAACTCCCTCGCGTTTCATTGGGGCGATGATGGATCTCATCAACGCGAAGCGCGGCGAGTTCAAACGCACCGAGTACCTCGACGCCGCAACCGGATCCCCCACGGGGGTTGACTCGCCTCCTTCGTCCGACCCACGCGTAGTCGTCGAAGCGTATCTTCCTCTTGCTGAAGCTCTCGTCGATTTCTACGACCAGGTAAAGACGCGCAGCCGCGGCTACGCCTCGCTCGACTACTCGTTCAGCGAGTACCGCGCGGCTCCGCTCGTTCGTCTGGATGTTCTCGTCAACCACGTCCTAGTCGACGCGCTCTCGCTCATCACGCACCGCGACCGCGCATACCACCAAGGACGCGCGCTCGTGCAGCAGCTGCGCAAGCTCATACCGCGACAGCTGTTTGAGGTGCCCATCCAAGCGGCTGTCGGCAGCAAGGTCATCGCTCGCGAGACCGTGTATGCGCTCCGCAAGAACGTTCTGGCGAAATGCTACGGGGGCGACGTAACGCGCAAGCGCAAGCTGCTCGAGAAACAGGCTGAGGGGAAGAAACGCATGAAGCGAGTAGGCCGCGTCGAGGTGCCCCAGGAGGCATTCCTCGCCGTCCTCAAGATGGACCGCTAGGCCGACGACGACGCGCCATTGCACGCCATGGACTGCTGGAAGCTGAGAAGGAGGCGCCCCAGGAGCGCTACAATTCGCGTCGCGCCTGTTCCCCATCTCGTTCACGGCCACTTCTCTTGCTCCCATCGGAGGACGCAATGCAAGCGATAGTCCGGCGGCCCAAACGCATCATCGGGGACATCACGCCTCCAGGCGACAAGTCGATTTCGCATCGCTCCGCGATCTTCAACTCTATCGCGCGCGGCCAGGCCCGCGTCGAGAACTATGGGACCGGAGCGGATCTCGCCTCTACGCTGAGGGTTCTACGCGGCCTTGGCGCAGCGATTGAACGCTCCGAGGCGTCGCTCACTATCCAGGGCAGGAAGCTCACTGAGCCTGCTGACATCCTCAATACCGGCAACAGCGGCACCACCACCCGTCTCATGGCGGGAGTTCTTGCCGGCCAGCCGTTCCTGTCAGTTATGACCGGCGACAAGTCGATTCGCTCTCGCCCGATGGGACGCATCGTCGAACCCTTGCGGCGAATGGGCGCTAAGGTCGACGGGCGCGCCGAAGGGATGCTCGCTCCCCTCTCCTTTCGCGGCGGGGAGCTCCTCGGCATCCGCTACCGTATGCCGGTGGCGTCAGCGCAGGTGAAGAGCGCGATCATGCTTGCCGCGCTTTTTGCAGACGGCGAAACCGTGATTGAGCAACCGGCGCTCTCGCGCGACCACACCGAGCTAATGTTCCGGGCGATGGGAATCGATGTTGTCGAAGATGGCCTGACGCTCACAGTCCAACCTGAGACTCTCAACGCAATCGACGTAACAGTCCCCGCGGACATCAGTTCCGCCGCCTACTGGCTTGTCGCCGCCGCTTGCCATCCGGACGCTGAGGTGCGCGTCCGAAATGTAGGGGTAAACCCCACTCGCACTGGCGTTATTGACGCGCTCCGGATGATGGGCGCCGACGTGACGGTCGAGAACGAGCGAATCGAGGGGGGGGAACCCGCGGCAGATCTTGTGGCGCGTTCCAGCGAACTCCGTTCCGCCGAGATTGCCGGCGACCTCATACCAAGGCTCGTCGATGAGGCGCCCGTCATCGCGCTCGCCGCCTGCTTCGCCTCTGGCACAACAGTCATCCGGGATGCGGCTGAGCTCCGCGTCAAGGAGTCCGATCGTATCGCAGCCACGCGCGCCGAACTCGCGCGGATGGGCGCCGACATCGAGGAAATGACCGACGGTCTCCGCATCACTGGCGGGCAACAACTCAGCGGCTCCACCCACAGAACCTACGCCGACCACCGGATCGCAATGACGATGGGGACGGCGGGGCTGCTGACTCCGGGCTTAACTACTATCCGCGCAGCGGAAGCGGCGGCCGTTTCCTATCCTACTTTCTGGCGAGACCTCGAATCCCTCGCTGGGCAGAGCGTCGCTTGACGAGCTCGAACCCGCTTCTCGTCGTCGTCTCCGGTCCCTCGGGGGTGGGGAAGGATGCGGTAATCGCCCGCCTACGCGAGGCGCGTCCCGATCTCTTCTTCGCTGTCACCGCCACGACTCGGCCGATGCGAGAGGGCGAGAGGGACGGCGTCGACTACATCTTTCTGACGTTAGGGCAGTTCGAGGATCTCCTTCAACGGGGCGAGTTTCTCGAGCACGCGGAGGTGTACGGCAACCGCTACGGAGTGCCGAAAGAGCAAATCCGCCGAGCGCTCGCACAGGGTCGCGATGCTATCGTGAAGATCGATGTGCAAGGCGCAGCCACGATTCGCAGCATCGCTCCCGATGCTCTGCTACTGTTCATCGCGCCGCCGTCGATGGATGAACTGGAGCGTCGCCTCAGAGCTCGGAAGACCGAATCACCGGAGCAATTGCTTCTCCGCATTCGCACGGCTGAGCGTGAACTGGGCGCTGCAGGATTGTTCGATATCGTCATCGTAAACGGCACCGACGCGCTCGGTGAAACAGTACAATCTATCGCCAACGCGGTCGAAGAGCAACGCATCTGCGTGCCGCCCCGCACCGTCAACATATGATCGAGCGCGCCGGGCTCCGCCTGGCGGCGAGGAGGGCTGAATCATGGGTGAGTGGAGTTTCGCGCCTGGGGTCATCGTTACGTACATCATTGCGGTAGGCGGAGGAGTTTTGCTGGCCTATGTGATTCGCGCCTTCTCCGCTTCCAAAGCACCCAGAGTGTTCATCAGCCTCATCAAGGATGACTATGGCCCCTGGCGCTGGCAGGCTCACCTGCGCAACGGCGAGCAAGAGGAGTTCGTGGCTAGCGGCAAGACGCAAGGCTACGGCTCCGCAGCCGAAGCCGTGGACGACGCGCGGCGAACGTTCGGGGCGCAGACCGTCTTCGAGGGTGACTAGGCCAGCCTCAGCCCCTAGCCTCGTCCGCCTTCAGGAAACCTCTTTGCCGCCGTTTACAGCGATCAGTTGTCCCGTGATGAAGTCGGCGTCATCGGAGAAGAGGAACACAACTGTGCCGGTCAGATCTGACGGCACACCCCGCCGACCGAATGCGCGAGACGCCTCAGGCGTGGCATCGGCGCGGGCGAGCGCCGGATCTTGATCAGTTCCGCCTGGAGCGAGCGTGTTGACGCATATGTTGAATTCGCCAAGCTCACGGCAGATCGCCCTGGTGAACGCCATCACCGCTCCCTTCGACGCAACGTAGTGGGGATTGCTATCGTTCACGTTGTTCGAGGCGCGCAGCATCGTGGTCGATCCTACATTCACGATTTTTCCGCTGCGCTGCTCCCGCATATAGGGAAACACGGCGCGCGTGCAAAGGAATGTCCCCCTAGCGTTGACGCCGAGCACTTTGTCCCACCACTCAGGGTCCACGTCCATCAGCGACGGGCCGGTGATGTTGCGCATCAGCCCTGCGTTGTTGAGCAGGCCGTCGATGCGGCCGAACTGGGCGAACGTTTGCCTCGCCATCTCCGTCGTATTCGCCACGCTCGTCACATCGACTGTGAGCGGCAGCGCCTCGCCGCCCTCGGCCTCGCAGAGCGCCGCCGTTTCTGAGCAATCAAGCACGTCGGCGATGGCGAGTTTCGCGCCCTCCTGCGCTAGCCGGACAGCGTAGGCCTGGCCAAGATGGCGCGCGGCGCCCGTAACAATGATGACTTTGCCGTTCAAACGCATAGCCAACCTCATTCGCGCCGCTCCTCGTCCACTTGAAGGGCCTTCCCGTGGCTTGGCGCTCTGTTGAAGATAACCATGTGCACCTCGCCCGGGCCGTGCACACCCACCGTGAGCGTTTGCTCGATGTCCGCCGTCCGGGAGGGGCCTGAGATGAAGTTGAAGTAGTTGGGGCCGTGAGTCCTGCTCTGCATTGTATTGAGGCGCATAATGGCGAAGAAGTCGTCCAGCGTTTCAACGATCTGCTCGGCCTCTACGAGCAGGGCCAGCACGGGCGGCGCGAGCGACGTGAGACGGGCGACTCCTTTGCGGGGAATGACCGCGCAGCTTGCCGTCTCGACTATGGCGTACGATACGCCAGTCACGCCCATATCGGCCTTGAACGCGAGGTCCTTGAGTTCGGCCCGACGAGATGTTCGCCGCACCGAACGAGTCAACGAGGCTAGCACGGTGGGCGAGACGCCGATATCGCGCAGCGCGGCGTCGACATCGACGCGCGTGAACACGTCCTCAGCCGAACGGACGATTCGCTTGTATCCAGCATTGCGAGCTATCGCGGCGACAGCGGCGGCGGCCTCAGCGGAGCCATCGACGCACTGGACGTTCCAAGAGGCCGCCGCCGCTGCTTCGGCGAGCCTTCGGACGCTCTGTTCACGTCTCGCTTCATTCCTAGCGAGCGTCGTGCGCACTTTCTCCGCCTGGCGCGTGGAGTTGGCCCTGAGAGGCGGGTGGTCGGGGGGGTAGGCAATAGGTTTGCTGCGCCCCAGAGCATGGCGGACTCGCTGCAAGAACGCAGCCTTGTTGGAATGCTCAGGGGTTGGCACGCTAGCCTTGCCTGCTACTGCCGCCATGCGCAAGCCGTTCGCGCCACAGACGCGCAAACGACTGCTCTGCCGGCGCTGGAAATTCCCGGCTTGCCGCCCACTGCGACACCATAGGCGCGGGAGCAATGCCGGCGATCCTACCGCGGCGAGTGGCGAGACGACGCGCGAGCCTGCCCCATCGAGCTTTTCCTTCGAGCGCATTGCGGCTGCTCATTGCCGAACGCCACTGACCCATGAGAAGCCGCTCTAGCCATGTTGCGCTGTTCTCGGCGGGACCGCCCTCGGCAACCTTCTGCCGCAAGTGAAGCAGCAGCTTGGGAATGTCGATCTTCACCGGACATACATCACGGCATGCGCCGCAGAGCGTCGACGCATACGGCAGATCGCGGGCGACCTTCATACTGGTCATCGGTGGGGTGACGATGGCGCCAATTGGGCCGGAGTAGACCCAGCCGTAGGCATGGCCGCCGATCTTCTGATAGACAGGACAGTGATTGAGGCAGGCGCCGCATCGAATGCAGCGCAACGCTTCTCGCAACGTTGCGTCGCGCAGCAGGTTCAGACGTCCGTTGTCGACCAGAACGAGGTGGAACTCCTCAGGGCCATCTTCATCGCTCTGGGCGCGCGGCCCACTGACAAAGGTGTTGTAGCTGGTAATGCGCTGCCCTGTGGCTGACCGGGGCAGCAGTCGGAGGAAGAGAGCAAGGTCTTCGAGGGCTGGAACGACTTTCTCCATTCCCGCAAGCACGACGTGGACGCGCGGCGCAGAAGTGGTCATGCGCCCGTTCCCTTCGTTGGTGACGATACAGACGGCGCCAGTCTCGGCGACGACGAAGTTGGCGCCGCTGATGCCCATATCGGCGGCGGCGAACTTCTCGCGCAGCGCGTCGCGGGCGTACTCGCACAGGCGCTTGATATCTTGCGTCGGGGCAGTCTTCAGCCATTCGTGAAAGAGTTCCGACACATCCTGTCGAGTCTTATGCATCGCGGGGGCGATGATGTGGAACGGAGTTTCGCCCGCAAGCTGAATGATGTACTCGCCGAGGTCCGTCTCCACCGGCTCGATGCCGGCCTGTTCGAGAACACGGTTGACCCCCATCTCCTCGGACACCATCGACTTGCTCTTGATGACCGTCTTGACGCCATTGCGGCGCGCGATGTCGAGCACGATCTGGTTGGCCTGCTCAGCGTCGTCGGCGAAGTGGACGTAGCCGCCGTTGCGGCGAACGTTCTTGTCGACAAGATCGAGGTAGTAGTCGAGGTTCTCGATGACGGACTGCTTGATAGCGGCGGCGCGTCCGCGCATCGCATCCCAGATCTCGGCTCCGAAGTCTTGTTCTATCGTCAATGCGCGGGCGCCTATGAAGTGCCCCATCACATGGTCGAGGGCATGCTGCAGCTTATGGTCGTGGACGGCGCGCGCGGACGCTTGCTTGAAATCAGCAGACTTTACTTCAGCCACGGGAGGCTCCCCCAGCGAGGAGCTCAGCGATGTGGAGAGCGCGGACGCTCATTCCGCGCCGCTCTATTGCTCCGCGGATGTGCATTAGGCAACCGCAGTCGTTGGCCACCACTGTGTCGGCTCCAGAGCCAGCAATGTTCCGCAGCTTCTCCTCGAGGATTGCTGTCGATATGTGAGGGAACTTCACTGAAAACAGGCCGCCGAAACCGCAGCACGCGTCTGAGTTGCGCATCTCCTGCATCTCGACCCCCGCTACCCCCTCGATGAGGCGGCGCGGCTCTGCTGAGATGCGCAGCTCGCGCAGCAAGTGGCACGCATCATGGTACGTCGCCAGGCCCTCGGATGCTGCGCCCACGTCGGCTGTGCCGACAACGTTGACGATATAGTCGCTCAATTCACGGGTCTTCTCGCCAACCGTCTTGGCGCGTTCGAGCGCGTCCGGGTCATTCTCGAACAGTTCCTGGTAGTAAACCTTCACCATGCTCGCGCATGAGCCGGAAGGAATGACAATCTGCTCTTCGTTCTCGAAGACGTCGAGGAAATGCCTGGCGACGTCGGCAGCTTCCGTGCGGAAGCCGCCGTTGAAGGCGATTTGGCCGCAGCACGTTTGATCTTCAGGGAACGTCACGTCGACGCCGAGGCGACGGAGCACTGTGACAGTAGCCTCGCCTACTTCCGGGAAGAATTGGTCGACGAGGCATGTCGCGCAGAGGGCGGCACGAAACGCGGGCTGCAGGCGCGCCCTGTTTCGTGTTCGTCCTGACCCCGTCGAGGAGCGGCCGCGTCGTCGAGCCACGCCGACACAGTAACAGACGCCTAGCGCCATGACAAGAAGAGGGGGCCGGGGTTGCCGGGACGCCGTGGTACGCTTGCTGCGAATTCGAGACAGGACAAGGGAGCAGACGCGCAGCGCCGCTTCGGCTCAGAAGGAGAAGGGGCTATCGTGGAGTACCGCCAAGTAGGCAACACGGACATACGCATCTCGGAGATCGGGTTCGGAGGAGGCGGCAACGCAGGCCTGATGGTGCGCGGCGCGCGCGAACAGCAACTGCAGGCGATTAGCCGCGCCCTGGAACTCGGCATCAACTACTTCGACCAGGCGCCTGATTACGGCGATGGCGTTTCAGAGTCGAACCTGGGGCGCGTGCTGAAGGAGCTCGGGGCGCGTCCCTACATCACGACGAAAGTCGAGGTGCGCGCGGAGAATCTCGACGACATCGCCGGGCACGTCGGCCGCTCGCTCGACGCCAGCCTGAAGCGGCTGGGAGTGGACTACGTCGACTTTCTGCAAATCCACAACGGGCCGATGCTGTCGCAACCCGAACTGTCGGGACGCTTGTACACTCGCTTAGGGATTGAAGACTACCTGAAGACAGGGGGCGCTCTTGAAGGCTTGCAGCGAGCGCAGACGAGCGGCAAGGCCCGCTACATCGGCTTCATCACGCGCGGCGGCGATGTTCAAGCGACCAAGACGCTCATAGACACAGAGGCATTCAGCCTCATCAACGCCTCTACCCACTTGCTCAACCCGTCGGCGAGCATGCGGCCTCACGGTATGCGCGTCGACGCCGACTACGGAAGCATCCTCGGGTATGCGGCGTCGAAGGGCGTTGGGGCTGCTATCTATAGCCCTCTCGCGGGCGGACTGCTAACCGACGCAGCAGTCGAGACGGGCGCCGCACACCCTCTTGCGCGAGCGCTCCGAGCGTCGGATGGCGATGGCGCCAACCTACGCAGCGCCCGAGCGTTGCGGTTCCTGTCGCGCAACCTCGATCCCGCGCAGGACGACGAGCACGACCTCGCCGAGGCGGCGATTCGGTTCGTGCTGTCGCTCGAAGGGGTCAGCACGGCACTGGGCGGATTCTCAGACGTCACGCAAGTGGAGAGCAACGCCGCCTGCTCCGGACGGGGCCCGCTTTCCGAGCGGAATATGGCGCGCGTCGAGATGGCTTGGCGCGCCAACTTCGGAGTGAAGTAGGGTGGACTGACGACTCCCGCGCTAAGCAGGGCAATTGAGCTTTGCGCACCTTGCCGCGGGCGCGTCTCAGGCTGTGCGCCACGCTAAAGCGGGAAGCCGCTTGGATAGACTTGCTCCCTCGTTGCGGCTTTCTAGAAGACCTTCTCCCCGAACCAGTCAATCAGCGCAGCTTCGGGCCAGATGATGAACAGCACGTTGTCGGTGAGAACGAACTCAAAGAGGAACACGAAGCTCATCGTGATGACGGGCGCGAAAACGCGCCACGAGAAAAGCCAGTGAAACCGCTCCGGCACCTCCATCTCCCGTAGTCCTCTCGGAATCAGGAACAGCAGCGCCGCAAGGCCAGGAGCGATGCGGATCACCCACGTGGCAACGATCTCGAGCAAGCTCATTCCACGCGTGTCGGGCCAACCCCTCAACGCCATAGTGAGCACGAAGACGCCGAACACCGCACTTACGACGATGATCGGCCACGGCTTCCGCAGTGTCGCCGTCACCTGAGCGTCAACGACCAGACCCAAGGACATCGCCATCGCAATGGCCGCCGACGCGACGATCGACTCCACTACCCCTACTCCGACAGACGTTTCAATCTGAACGGGCAGCAGCGCGTTGGCGATTGCCGCGAAACTCCCGGTCGCCATAAGGACGCCAAGAACGACGCCAAGCGCGGCGCTGGCGCCGATTGCGACCGGCGCTTTTACCCCGCCTCGAGCCATAAGCGTAAAAGGAATATAGCCGGCGAAGGCAATCGCGCCCCACCGCAGCCCTACTGTGCCCGTAACGACCAAAAACAGTAGGAAGCTGACGGTGATAAGAAGGGCCGCTTGCCTGGCGCCAGGCAGCGTGAGGCTGTGCATCCCTAGATCCATTATCTGGATATGCCGACCTGTTCGCTCCCGCAGGTGGAAGAACAGTTGCAGGAACGCCAAGGCGATAATCAGCACGGCCATAGCCCTGGCGAACATCCAGGATTCGACTACGCGGAAGCCGAGGCTTCCGATGAAGAATGCCGCGGCGCCAGCGATAATCAGCGCCAAGGGAATGTTGCGCAAGCTGAAGAACGCCTGCATCAGCGAAACGGGGGCTGGTCCCGTGCCTGAGCCTCCGGCGACGGGCGGAGCCGCATCCGTTGCAGTAGGGACGGCGACGATCCGGGTCTGACCCTGAGCTGACCGAGCGAAGACCAGGGCAGTCACGATAGCGATGACGATCAGTGAGATGGTTAGTGGCCGCGTGAATATACCGATATATGCACTCTCGCCGAGGCCCGGAATCGCGACGGAATCCACAACAGAGCGAGCAGACTGGAAGTTCTCCTCAATGATGGGGCCGAGGATGACCCCGAGCAGCAGCGGAGGGCGCGGCCACTGGAAGAGTTTCATGATGAGGCCGATGCCCGCAAAGACGAAAACGATAGGCAATGCCAGCCAGCTGGTCATTGTGATGACGCCGCCCAAAAGCACTATCGGCAGCACGATCCCTGCGATGACGGGGTAGGGAATGCGCGTCAGCTTGACGAACTGACCTGTTGCCGCGATGCCGAGCATCGTAATGATGAAGTTGCCGATGGCGAGTGTAAGCACCAGAAGGATAACGACGTCGGCTTGGTCGCCGAGTAGGCGCGGGCCAGGCGTGAGGTCCATTGCAATCATTGCGACGAGAACGAACGCCCATGCCAAGCCGCCTGGAACTCCGAGCGCGAGCGTAGGAATCGCCTGGCCGGCCTCTTTCGAATTCTGGGCGGACTCAGCGAACAGCACGCCGTCGAGCGAACCCTTGCCGAACTGGCTCTTGTCCCTGGACCAGAAGATGCCAAAGGCGTAAGAGAGCCAGTCAATCACCGCGGCGCCGACGCCGGGGATAGCCCCGAGGATGACGCCAAAAATGGACTGCCGAATCATGATGGGCCATCGCATCAGCCCGTCCCGCGCACCGCGCACAACCTCACGTGTGCTGATGACTGCGTCTGGAGGAGCAACCGGTCGACGGGCAATCGTGAGGTCGATAAGCTCCGGTAAGGCGAAGAAACCAAGAGTGACTGCGATGATCGGCAGGCCGCCCCAGAGCTGGGGCTGTTGGAAGACAAAGCGCACGTCGCCCGTAATGGCATTGATGCCAACGGTGCCGAACATCACGCCGAGAGCACCTGCCATCAGTCCTTTCACCATGGCGCCGGCGCTCAGGGCCGACACCATTGCGATGCCGAAGAACGCCATAGCGGCAATCTCCGCAAAACCAAATTGCAGGATTATAGGTTTGATGATGGGCACGAGTGCGGCCAGCACGATGGCTCCGACCAAGCCGCCGAGCGCTGAGACGGCGTAGATGGCGCCGAGCGTGTGAGCGGCCTTCCCCTGACGGGCAAGCTGATGTCCTTCGAGGAAGGTAACCTGAGTTGCGCCGCCGGGCAGTCCGAGCAGTACAGCGGGAATAGAGTCAAGTGTGTTGTTCACGCCCGTCATCGTTGCAAGCGCAACGAGTCCAATAGCGCGCTGATCTCCACGGAAAACGTCGACGATGAAAGGGATTGAGAGCGCCATAATGATGACGCCGCCAACGCCGGGGATGATGCCGGAGACAGCGGCGACGGTCACTGCAGCGAATACGGCGACCCAGTAGATCGGCTCGCCCAAGTACGCAACGCCCTGCCCTATTTCAGTAAGGAAATCGCCTTCCAAGTCCCCGTCTCTCCTGGCGCTGTCGCGCTCCATTCTGCTCCGCTTCGAGCACAACGCGACATTCTAACGCCGAACGCGCGAGGGGCAGCCTAGCGGCACTTGCCGCCGGTCCGCTCCTCTCAGGCGTTACTTCACGTACTTGTCGAACACTTCCTTCTGAATCTCGTCGATTGTGTCTTTCTTGTCGATGAACGCGTTGGTCAGATCAGCCAGCTCGACTTGCGCCACGTCGCCGTGAGTGAACGTGTTCTTGATGCCAGTGAAGTTCTGCATAGAGGCCGCGAACTCCTCGTTGGCCATAGCGTCGGCGAGGGCCTGGCGTAGCACAGCAGTCACATCGGCGGGGATGCCGGGCGGGCCGATGATGTTCTTCGAGGCGAAAATCTGCGGGCCGCGCATGGCCACCCACAGATCGAGGTCGTCGCCTTCCAAGTGCGCGTCGCCAACGTTCGGGCAATGGAAATCGGCTTCGCCGTTGAAGCCCAGGTCGACGCCGGGATAGGAGAAATCGGCAAACGGCTTGATGTAACCGCTTCCAGTCCAGCCGGGTCGCGTTCGCGGGTACTGGTCCCAGATAGTGCCGGAGACCCAAGAGTTCACGTCGCCGCGCTCAATCATCACGTACTGCTCGGCTGAGCCTGCGGCAGCGAGGTTCCGAATCTCTAGCGGAACGTTGAACTTGTCGGCGATCCATCCTGTGGCGACCTGCGAGCCCAAGTCTGCGGGCGTCGGGGCCGAAGTGCCGATGGTCAACAGATAGTCCCCGTTCCATGCGCTCTCGAAGCAGTCATAGGGCACGTAGTCGCGAGTTATCCACAAGCCTTCTTTGCCTGACGTGATGCCGATCATCGTCACATCTCGCAGGTCGAACTGTGCGCCGGGTGTGAACTGATCGAACACGCCCGGGGTCGCCTCGATCCCGAGGGTGAGGCCATCGGGCTTGGCGTTCCATACGAAGTTCCGCTCGACGAGCACAGGGGTCATATTGGTTACTACGATGCGCGGATTGCCGGGAATGTACTGCGGCCAAGCGCGCGACATAAAGCGAGCCTGAGCATCGGTGCCGCCGCCGGGGTTGAATCCGACCATCAGGCGAATCGTCTTGCCGCTGAAGTAGCCCTCAGCATCGAAGTCGGGATCGACAGGGGCGCTGGGTTCAGGAGTGGGCGTGGGAACCATAGCCATAGCCGTCGGGGTCGCTGTCGGGGGCGGAGGCGTTACGCCCGGCGGAACCGGCGTCGGAGTCGGCGGAATCGGGGTAGCCGTCGGCACTGGCGTGTTGGTGGGACGCGGCGTAGGCGTGGGATCTTCCCCACCGCAAGCGGCAAGCGCGAGGGCCAGCCCAAGGCCCAGCGCTCCTAGAGCCGCAATCATCTTCTTCTTCCTGAACATCAGCGCCTCCTGACGGCTTTTGTTACCGGATACATATGGCGGCGAACATTATCGCGGGGATCTGCTCTTGTCAATTCCCTTATACCGAGGTCAATGGCTCGCCAGCGACTTCAGGGCGTTGGCGCTTCGTCTGATCTGCCGCTGAATAAGAGAGCCGCCCCTCTTAGAGAAGGAAGGGCGGCTCTCAAACAATACGTGTACGCGACCGGCTACTTGACGTACTTCTCGAACGCCAGCTCCTGCAGTTCCTCAATGAGAGCCCCATTGTCCAGGAACGACTGCGTTGTGTCGTACAGCTCCTGTTGCGCCGTCGCGCCGTCCGTGAAGTTGTTCGGGATACCCGTGAACTTTGTCATGTTCGTCGCGAACTCTTCATTGGCCATCGCTGTCGACAGCGCATCACGCAGAGCTTTCGTCACCCCAGGCTCCATCCCCGGCGGGCCGATAATGTTCTTCGAGGCGTATGTCCTGGGCCCGGTGATAGCAATCCACGTCTCCAGTTCCTCATCGGTCGTGAAGTATGACTCCGCTTTCGGGCAGTCGTACGGACCCTCGGCATTCGACCCCAGCTCGTACCCGGGGTACGACAGGTCGACGAACGGCCGCAGGAACCCATCAGCTATCCAGCCAGGACGCGTGATCGGCAGCTGGTTCCATACCGTGGACGATGTCCAGCTGTTGACGTCTCCGCGCTCCAGCATGATGTACTGCTCGGCGGAGCCCGCCGCCGCCACGTTCTTGACCTCCAGCGGAATGTTGAACTTGTCCGCTAGCCAGGGCAGAGAGACGAGCGAGCCCAGATCAGCGGGCGTCGGAACGCTCGAGCCAACCGTTAGGACGGGGGCGGTCGCGCCGAACGCGGTATCCATACAATCGTACGGCAGGTTCCCCCGGATCATCCAGAACTGGTCTTTGCCGGAGGTGACGCCAATCATCGTTACTTCGCGCATATCGTAATGGGCTGCAGGGGAGATCTGGTCGAATATGCCGGCAGTGGCCTCGACGGAGATCGTGAAGCCGTCGGGCTTGGCGTTCCAAACGAAGTTCCGCTGCACGATATTCGGCGTCATATTGGTAACGACAAGGCGCGGATTGCCGGGAATGAACTCCGACCATGCGCGCGACATAAAGCGCGCCTGAGCGTCGGTGCCGCCGCCAGGGTTGAAGCCGACCATCAGGCGAATCGTCTTGCCGCTGAAGTAGTCCTCCGCATCGAAGTCGGGAGCCACGGGTTCAGGAGTAGGCGTGGGAGCCATAGCCATAGCCGTCGGGGTTGCTGTCGGCGGAGGAGGCGTTACGCCTGGAGGAACTGGCGTCGGAGTCGGCGGGATCGGGGTGGCCGTCGGAGGCACTGGCGTGTTGGTGGGGCGCGGCGTGGGCGTAGGGTCTTCTCCGCCGCAGGCGGCGAGCGCGAGAGCGAGAGCAAGGCTGAGCGCTCCCAAGACTGCGGCTCTTCTCCTGATGTTCATCTGCTGAACCTCCCGTTAACTAGGCACGCAAGCCAAACGGGCAATGCGCCCGGAATTCGCCGCAAGCCTACCAGCAGCATTGCGGCGCGTCAACGCCCGACGCAGTCTCCATCACCTATGGCCATTCCTGAGGCTGGCCAGCGATGGGCAGAATCCGCCCGCTCATGCGGAACTTGCCGCCTGTTAATGTAATGCTGCCCGTCAACGCCGTCTTCTCCAACGCACGCTCCTAGAGTCTGCTACTGTATGACTCGCAGAGAGCGACAGCCCCGAATCCACCCGTCAATGGGAGCCTCTAATGGGAAGACGGCAGACGATCCACATCCCGGGCGTGCGCCACAACGCCCCAATCCCCTACGGAGCGCGCGTGGGCAACGTCGTGTACAGCTCCGCCATCCAGGGCATCAACGCGGACACTGGAGAACTCTCCGACGACGTGTACGAGCAGGCGCGGCAGTGCTTCCGCAATATGCGGACATTCCTCGAGCACGCGGGCGCAATTCCCGACGACGTCGTGAGGCTCACGTGCTTCCTGGCGAATCTGAACGACAGGCAGGCGCTGAATGAGCCATGGCTCGATCTCTTCCCCGACGAGAACGACCGCCCGGCGCGGCACACGTCGAGGTACGAGCCTCCGCCCGGCGGCATGAAGGTGCAGATAGAAGTAGTTGCTGTCGTGGAGTAATTCTGCTTCGAGAATACGTGTGAATGAAACCGCATGGCGTCATGCGCGTCCGCCTGTGCCGGCGCCTCTCCCAGAACGCCGGTGTAGGAACACGAGAATTGGTTTCGCAGCTAGTAAATGTCGAGTGTGAAGCGGGGCGCCGTCGCCCCTGTAGTTTTGTAGTCGAGAATGGCGTTGGCGAGGGACTCCGCGACCGCTTCCTCGACGACCAGCACCGTGGCACCGTTGTAAGCGTAAGCGGCGTCGGCGGCGCCACGCTGATCAATCACGATTCCCCAGTCGCCCGCGCCGGTCCATACCGGAGGCACGGCGAGGCGCAGGAGCTTGCCGGGGGCGAGGTTCCGCTCCTGCGCGATAGCTCGCAACTGGCGGCGCGCCTCCGGCGTTACTTCGAGCACCCCTACCCTCCCGCGACGACCAGCTCGCCGTCTTTCAGGTCGAGCAGTTTACCGGGCATCTCCATGGGAGCCTCAGCGCAGCATCTCCATGGGAGCCTCAGCGCAGAGGGTGAAGCGCGGGCCAGCGAAATCGGGACCCGGCATACGGTTGCGGGCCTCGTCGGGCGCGTCCTCAGTAGCGATCGCGGCCCCGGGGGAGATGATGACGACGCAGATGTTCGCGTCGCGCACCTCTTCGGCGTGGAACTTGGTGAAGGTGACGAGGGAGTCTTTGGCCGTTGCGTAGGCAAGAGCTCCAGGTGGGGTCAAGCCGCCGCCGCCGTGAAGATTGACGATGTGGCCGCCTCCCCCGCGCTCCATATACGGTACGGCGTGCTTGGACGTTAGGAACGTGCCCCGGAGGGCTACGCCCATCACTGTATCCCAGAAGAAACGATACGTCCATATCCTGCACTTTCGGCCAGCGAGGCTTGTCGCCCCACATAAAATGAGGAACGACTGCGGCGTCGTTGATGAGGACGTCGATCCCGCCGAAGCGCTCATTGACTTGGGCCATCAGGGCGCGCGCCTGGTCTTCGTTGGCGACGTCGGTAGGGACAGCCATTGCCTCAGCTCCCATCTCGCCGAGCTCCCCGAGGGTTTGCTGAAGCCGCGCCTCGTCGATGTCGGCGATGGCGACCTTGGCCTCCGCTTGGGCGAACGTGTGGGCGATGTAGCGGCCGATGCCTTTCGCGCCGCCAGTGACGATGACCGCCTTGTCCTTCAACATACCGCGCCTCCTTGCGGAGCTTGTGGGAATGGAGGGAACGTATGCGCTGAGAGCCGGGCCGTCAAGCGGAGACATTGCTCGAGCAACGCCCTCAAGGCAGCCGAGGCGCTGGACTCGAATGCGATGAAACGCACCTGATGCGAGAGCGAGGCGGGCTGTTTGACACTCCCGCGCGCCCCGGCATACTGTCGCGGCGCGGTAAACGCAGCGGAGGAGGCTTGGCATGCTGGATAACAGAGTGGCTATCGTATCGGGCGCCGGCCCGAATATCGGGCGGGAGATTGCCGGAACGCTGGCGAGCAACGGCGCAAAGGTGGTCTGTCTCGATATGCGGGCCGAGGCAGCAGAAGCGACCGCTCGCGAGATCGTCGACCGCAGCTACGACGCTCTCGCCGTTCAGGGCGACATCACGAGCGCAGACGATATGAAGCGGCTGGTGACGCAGACGCTCGACGCCTACGGACGCATCGACATCCTCGTGAACAACGCCGCCGTCACCAGCTCGCCAGGGCTCCTCGACGAGGATTTGGCGACGTTCCGGAAGATCATCGACGTGATACTGGCCGGCACGTTCAATTGTACGCAGCACGTCGCCAAGCAGATGGTTGCACAGGGCGATGGGGGAGCGATCGTCAACATCGCTTCAACGTCGGGACATAGAGGGAAGGCGGGGGCCATAGCCTACCAATCGGCGAAGGCGGGCATCCTCAACTTCACGCGGGCGTGCGCGGTGGAGCTGGCGCCGTACGGTGTACGCGTGAATTCCGTTACGCCCACACAAACGGGGATGCCTGTGGGCGGCAAGCCCGCCCGCCCAGACAGTGAAGTTCCGCAGAGCGTGCCTCGCGGCCGCTGGGGGAAGCCTCGCGACCAGGCGCAGGCCGTGCTCTTCCTGGCGTCGGACAACGCAGACTTCATCACGGGCGCAGACCTGCCGGTCGACGGCGGCAATCTTGCGGTGCGAATCTCAGGGTAGGAGCCGAACTATGGCCACGCAGCATCGAGGCCACAGGGAATTCGAAGGACTCCGCTGGGGGCACTCGTGGCGGGAAGAGGACAGAGTCGCGGAGTATGTCGAACGTATGGACCGGCAGGAGTCGGATCGGCGTCAAGTATTTCAATTGATGGCACAGCTCGTGCAGGCTGATCTATACGCTCCATTGCGCATCCTCGACATCGGCAGCGGCTACGGACCTGTGGCGACCGTATGCCTAGAGGAGTTTCCGAACGCAACTGCGATCGGGCTCGATATCTCAGAGGCGATGATGGAGGCGGGTCGGCCTCGCATGGCGCGGTTCGGCAATCGGTTCTCATACATGGTTGGGGATTTCGCAGACGGCGTGCTGCCACAAGAGGCAGTCGACGCGGGGCCGTACGACCTTGTCGTTTCGGCGCGGGCTATCCACCACCTGCCGGCGGAGCTGATGGCAAACCTGTACGCGAGCGTTTATGAGTCGCTGAAGCCGGACGGGGCGTTCTTCAATCTTGACACTGCGTCGCCTGAGACTGATTTCGTGAACGATGCGATGCGGCGGGTGCGTCGCCGGGAGAACGCGCCCCGCCCCTCGACGCGGACGCCCGAGCAGATCGCCCACGACGCGATGCACCATCACCGCAACGCGACGCTCGCCCGGCACATCGAATGGCTGAAGGCAGCCGGCTTCGCTCACGTCGACTGCTTCTGGAAACGGCTCAGCACCGCTCTTGTTGGAGGATATCGTGCGTAGGAGGCCCCTACACTCTTTTATGGTGATGGAAGCGCGCGGGGAATCCATCGAATTCACTAGTGAACGATTTCGATTTCCGCCCAGCCACGTCGAGAGGGCGCAGCAATACGCCAGGGACTCGACACGTGAAGCTCCTCTGCGGGAAAGGCTATCGGAATCGGAGCCCGGCCACGCTCGCTTCCGGCGACTCGCCACTAACCCGCTACAATCCACTCCTGCTTCCAGTTAAGGAATCCCGCCGGAGTTAGGAGGGCGCATGGACAGCACGGCGCAGCGGGATGTCGTGATCATCGGGGGCGGAATCGTAGGGATCGCCGCCGCATACTACCTCGCCGGAATGGGCGTGCGGAGCACAGTAATCGAGCGCGACGGTATCGCGAGTCACGCGTCCGGGTTCGCGTACGGCGGGCTTTCGGGAGGAATCCCTAATGGCCCGCAGACGAACACGCCCATCATCGAGTACAGCATGAGTCTCTACCCTAGCCTTGCTCAGGCGCTCGCCGCTGAGGCGGACATCGACATTCAGTTCCAGCCGCGCCCGCTGCTGCGTATTGCGCTCAACGACGAGGAGGCCGCACAGCTTACGCAGCATCTCGATTGGCAGCAGGCGCAGCCTGGCTATGATGTCGAGTGGCTCGAGCAAGGCGCCGCCCGCGAGCTCGAGCCGCGGATTGCTCCCGACACGGTCGGGGCCCTCCACGTCGAAGGCGGGCGGGACGTCGAGCCGTACCGGCTAACGCTGGCCCTTGCGCAGGCCGCGGAAAAGCGTGGCGCGGTGACTCGGACGGGAGAGGTTAGGTCCATCCATACCCACGGCGGCAGGGTCGTGGGCGTAGCGCTGGGAAGCGAGCAGATCGCGTGTGGCGCAGCGCTGGTTGCTATGGGGGCGTGGAGCGCACAAGCCGAGGCATGGCTTGGCATCCGGCTTCCGGTCCGCCCGCTGAAAGGACAGATTATCCGGTTGCGGGCTGAGGGAGCTCCGTATGCGCTCAGCATCGGCCACGGCTCGAACTACGCGATGACGAAACCGTCGGATGGTCTGGTGTGGTGCGGCACAACTGAGGAGGAGGCTGGATTCGACGAATCCCGCACAACAGAGGCGCGCGACCGGATTATCGAGTCGACGCTGCGGATGCTGCCGTCCCTGGAGAGCGCGGAACTTGTGTTGCAAACGGCATGCCTGCGGCCTGTAGCGGAAGATGGCGCAATCGTTCTTGGGGCGGTTCCGGGAGTCGAGGGAGCATACATAGCGACCGGGGGCGGGAGGCAGGGAATCATGATGGGGCCAGGCATGGCGAGGGCCGCTGCTGATCTCATCGTCAACGGCGCTGCGGAGGCCGACATCGCGCCCTACAGCCCAGGCCGCTTCTCCGGCTCCGCCCGATGAGCCAGCGCCCGGGCGAGGCGTCCACTCCGCAATCTGGCGGCGCGGAGCCCCGGGCTGTTCTGCTCATCTACTCGGCGGCCTTCTCGTACCAGATTACGCTTGGCCTGATACAAGTGCTTGTGCCGCTGTACGCGCTGAGCCTCGGTTACGACCTGACGATGCTCGGAGTCATCGTCGCGTCTCAGGCAGTATTCGGGCTGATGCTCCGACTGTTCGCGGGAGCAATCGCCGACCAGTTCGGGGAGCGCTGGGCGCTATGGGGAAGCTTCGGCGCGATGTTCACGGGTATGGCGTTCTTTGCGCTGTCTGACGGATTCTGGACGCTCATCCTCGGGCAGTCATTCGTGGGGTACTCGCGCGCGACGTACTGGACGGCGACGCAATCGTACGCGAGCCGCATCAACCCTGATCGATCAGGGGAAATCTATGGGAATTATATATCAGTTTACCCTACACCTAGTCAGACAGCTCATCGACAATTGCCATCGTTTTAACGCTTACCGCACAGATACGGCGCAGCAGGTCTATGACCTGCTCTTTATGATGAGCGAAAGTAGCATCTGCTGAAACGTACTGCGATGGCAGGGTCTTAGGCTTGCGTTCTTTGTACTGGTCAAGCACCCACTCGATGGCGGATCGGTTGCCTAGTCTGTAACGCCAGACATCCTCAGGGACACCTCTCAAGCGCGTCGCATTGTCAATGACGATGACTCCGGCATCGTGATCAGTGCGCAGGCGAGGTTTTCCTGGGGCAGCGTTTGACTCTTCTCGTATCAGTCGGTAGGGGGTGGTTGATTCGAAGTCAAGGTGAAGTGCGAGCAGCGCCTGCCCTTTGTGCATCGTGTCGTAAAAGTCATCATAGAAAGGCACACGTGGGAACTCACGTAGCAGGTCTATAGCATAATCGCGTCGATATGCCGGATGATGCAGGGCGGCATAGACATATGCGAAAACCTGCTCGGCGGTGATGCTCGCATCAGCGTAATGTGTCCGAAACTGCTGCAGTCCCCACTCTGTGATATTACTAACGCGATTCCCTTGTTGCGTGTAGCGATACAGAGGGAGGCACTGGGTATCTCCCGTGAAATGAAGATCGAATACCCTGTTCGAGGCTAGCACATAAAAGTCTTTGCCGTTAGTGCAAAAGCAGATTACTTTGTTTTCATCAACCTCGCCGCTGGGGAATATTGCTGGCATTTTATTGAGCATCTCATTCAAATTCTGGCTATGGTACAGAAACTTCCTTATGAACGGACGGAAAGAGACTTCGCGGATACGCGCCCTGTCAAAATAGTTAGGGATGTTCCGCCGCAGCTGCTTTTTGAGGTCGCGCGTCCACTTGATGTTCTGACTTAGGATGCTGTCGTCGAAATCACTGCCCCCATACATCAGACGTGTACGCTCATATGTGTCAATAAAGTAGCGCATTTTCTCTGACAGGATGTCAGTGCTGAATGCGTAGACCCACTCATCCCTGTTTGTCGTAGCTCCCATCGAGTAAAGACGGAACACCGCGCGATCTGCGTGGACACTTTTGGCCAGTTTCGTTTGGCGGTTGGCAAGCGGCAGGAGGCTATCGAAGTCAGAATCAGAATGATTGAGCCAATTAGATTTAGAATCGGGTGTGACTCTCGCAAAATCAATCGTGCTCAAGTCAAGTTTCTGGAGTACAGAGAGCTTTTCCGCGCGGGATTGCTTGTCATCTATCGTAAAATAGTGAATGCCCCCCCCCCCCCCCCGCATAACTGTTGTCCTTCTTTCTCACGAAAAACCCCACAGCGACCCCTGTCATGATGCCGAAGATATTGCCCACATTACCCTTGCTTCGGACATCACCTCCCAAATCTACTATATAGATATCGCTGAATTCCTGCGGAGCTATTCTGCGGAATCCATCATCCTGTCGTGCATCGATGTATGACCGGTTTGTTATGAACGCGATGATTCCGTCGTCGTTCACGCGGTCAGAAGCCCAGCGGATAAACCGCTTGTACATGTCATACTGCTTGGTCTTTTGAGCTGTGCTAGCAGCGATATAGGTCTCCTGGATTCGGCGATCAATCTCAGGATAGTCGCGATTCTTGTTATTATCATTCTCATTTCGCTGGTTCGCGTTGTACGGCGGATTGCCGATGATTACGCTGATAGTCTTCGCGTTCTGCCCTCGTATACGACCCAGATTTTCATCAGACATCGAGCCAAGTCTGAAGGAACTCTGTCGCTGGGCAGAGTCGTTCGCCGCGCCAGAATACTGCCAGTTCATGTTGTCGAGAGTATCTACAAAAACAAGATTAGGGAATTCCAAGTAACGACCCGTACGTTCTCTGTAATTGTATTCAATGTTAAGATTCGCAATATAGTATGGGAGAATCGCAACCTCATTGGCGTGCATTTCATTACGGTATTTGTGCTCTAGGCGGTTGGCGGGAATGAAATTGGTAAGATTAGTTATGAATGTGCCAGTGCCGGTCGCAGGATCGAGAATTTGAACGCCATCGTCAGCTAGTCCGCAGGCAAAGTGCTTTTGGAGCAGGTACTCCGTGCCTCGAATCATAAAATCTACTACCTCATTAGGCGTGTAGACGACACCTAGACGGTCGGCTGCTGCTGGATTGTAGGATTTATAGAAATCCTCGTAGATTGACTTGAGAAATTGCTGCTTTTCAGCGTAATCCGCAATCTGATCGGCAGCGCGACCGATGGCGCCGTAGTAAGCGCGGAGGCGGTCTATAGCTTGCCTGCGCACATCACCAGTGAAGAATGTTTGCTCAAGAGATTCAAGACGGCGAGCAATGTTGTTCTCGCGGTGGAATTGCTCCTCTCCGAATATGCGCAAAAAGATATCTTTAGTGAGGATATGCTGGAGAAGCATCTCCCGCACATCTGCGGCTACAACGTTAGGCCCGATGCTCTGATGGCAGAGATTAAGGAACTCGCTAGCGGCTTCCTGATACTCAGAGCTGCTGCTTTCCGCACCATCGATCGCCTCTCGCAGATTTTGCAACACCTCTGGGAGATCGGAAACGAACTGGAACCGCGCCTGCCGAAACTCTTCGATCTCTGGCAGTTCGTAGTCAAGGAATCGCTGGATGAGACGATGAAGCTCGCCAGGGCGTCTCATGTCAACACGGAGCGCTTCACTGCCGTTTTGAAAGAGAACAGCGGTTTTTGAGTCTTCAAAGAGAATGTTGTCGCTGGGGTATCCTGATTCAAACTTGCGTTGAATTTCTACGTCTATATCATCGTCAACGTCTTTAGCCTCCCAGTAGCCACGCGCCATTCGCAACGCGTCCTTCACAGTGCCATCAGGCTTGGCTCCTGATGGCAAGGCAAGCTCTGGCACTAGAGCCATCCGATCCCTGTGGTCATTGCAGTAAGCGCTCAAGCAACTCTCGAATGCCCGCCGGATGCTCTGTTCGTTTGTGGAGCCGCCAAACTTGATAAGTCTCGTGAGTTCGTCGTAGTAGCGTTCAATGTGTGGATGCTCAGGCGCGACCAAAGACTACTCTCCTGCTGGCTTGGACTGAGGCTTGCGTGTCCTCAGCACGAAGTCGATGACCCGCTGTGCTGGTGCAGGAATCGGCGCAGGCGGGTCTTTGGGTGGACGCCCCACGGGCGCTCTCTTCGCTTTAGCAGGCTTGGGCATAGTGCACCTCCTTCATGCCCATTCACTAGGCTACTAGGCTGTGAGTGTTCGATACGGAAGCCGCTTACCCGCGAGCCTGTGGGCAAGTAGGTTCATCTGAGTGATAGTGTCGAACGGTCGCTCGTTGTGCCGACCCGTGAACTCGGCAATGTAGCGATCGAGGTGTTTCTCACTCATCCAGTGGTATGTCCCAATGTACCCACGCTTGAGCATCGACCAGAACGACTCGATTCCGTTCGTATGCGCCTTACCTCGCACGTACTCTCTGATGGAGTGCTGAACAGTCTCGTGCTCACGGTCAATGCCGTCATAGGACGGATGCTCGTCGGTAATGACAACAGCATCCTCACTCGTGCTCTCCGTGACGAACCCTTGCAGAGTAGGCTTGCCAGTGCCTGGGACGGTGGCGGCGCGTACCCTGTTCGTCTCGCGGTCTTTCACCCCAGCAACCACTGCCTTGCCAGCAGCGCCTCGTCCAGCGTTCAGCCGCTTGCTCGGATGCTTGTTCTTCTCTCTGCCGCCTATGTACGCCTCGTCAGCCTCAACCGGACCGGCGAACTGTGCTTCCTCGGATTCCCACGCCTTGCGGATGCGATGGGCTAAGTGCCAGGCAGTTTTCTGCGTAACGCCGAGGTCGCGGTGTAGTTTCATCGAGGACACGCCCTTGAGGTTCGTCGTCAACAGGTAAAGTGCAATCCCCCACGTCTTCAGAGGAAGCTTAGAGTTGTGCATAAGCGTGTAAGTCTTTACAGAGAAATCCATCTTGCACGCACTGCAACGGAACGGCTGCGGCTTGCGGTTCGTCCGATGCTGGATGTTCTTGCTCTCACAGCGCGGGCACTCTATCCCGTTCGGCCAGCGCTGGTCAACGAACCACTGTTCAGTGGCTGCTGCATCTGCGAACATCTCTATAGCGCGAACGAGGGAAATGCCTTTCCTGTATGCCTTGCCCGGAGCCTTCACCATGTGAAATCCCTCAGTGATTTGTTGAGGGCAGTTTACCCTAAAGCTAACGATTTGTCAAGCCCCACGGGGTAAACTGATATATAATTCCCAAATCTATGGGCGCATTAACGGATGCGGGAACGCCGGCGGGCTGATCGGAACGTTTCTCAGCGGCGTGCTTATCACAGCCTTCGGCTATAGCGCGACATTCGCGATCGCAGGAGGCATAGCAATCATGGGGTTCGTGGGGAGTTTGGCGCTGCCGCCGCTCGCGGCGCGAGCGGCGCGACGGGGGTTCCGGGCGCCGCTCGCGCAGATACCCAGCATAGCGCGGCATCGCGGAATGGGGCTTGGCGGGTTCGCCGCATTCGCCGCCTCCACATCGATGATTCTGTCGAGCGTGCTCTTCATCCCGTACATCGCCGAACGGGGTTACAACGAGACGGTCACGGGCGGAATGCAGGCAGTGAGCGTCGGCGGCAGCGTCGCCATAGGCATGGTGTTCGGGCGCATTCTTGATCGGCTGGGCCGGCGGCGGTCGCACACGACCGCGCTGCTGCTGAGCGGCGCGACTGTGATCGGCATTTCGGCGGGAGCTAGCTACTTCGCGCCACTCGCTGCGCTGATGCTCTGTTACGGACTCTTCCGCGCTGCGCTGGGCATCCTCTACCCTCTTGCAGCGGCGGACCACAGCGTGCCGGAACAGCGGGGGATGGCGATGGCCTACGTAGGGTTGTACTGGGGAATGGCGCAGATTGCTGCCCCGCTAGCGCTCGGCGCGCTGGCCGAAGCAGCCGGGCTGCAGGCAAGCCTGTGGGCGGCAGGAGCGCTCTTCATCGCAGCGGGCGCGGCGTTCCCACTTCTCTATCGCTGGTTCGTGCCCGGCGCGGAGCAGACCTACGGGAAGACGCCTTATTCCAACCTCTCCCCGTCTGCCGAGGAGAGCGTCGGCCCGCGCGCCTAGCGGTTGAGCCGCAAGGGTAAGCTCGTTGTGCGTGAGCATTCAGCCCCCGAGCGCTACCTTTGACATACGCAAGAGGCGGCGCTAGCTTGCAGCCATCTCAGCAGGCGCGCTCACCTCGGCCATCGGGAGGACAACTATGCCAGTTATCGACGCAGACGCTCATGTGGTGGAGACGGAGCATACGTGGGAATACATGGATCCCGAGGACGAGAAGCGTCGTCCCCGGATCGTGGACTCGCCAAACGGCGACGGGTTCAGGTACTGGGAGATTGATGGTCAGATTCGCGGCCGGGCGCGCGGGCCTGTCGCCGCGCAGGGGCTGTCCGGGTCGGTAAAGCGCAATATGGTTACCGACGACGCCAAGCGCTACATGGAGGACATCCCTGGCCGGATCGCCCATATGGACGAGCTCGGCATCGATGTGCAGGTGCTCTACCCAACGATGTACATCGGCCGGATGTGCGAGAACCCGGATACGGAGATCGCGCTAGCCAAGAGTTACAACCGCTGGCTTGCTGACATCTGGGAGCAGGGCAAGGGCCGCCTCCGCTGGACCAGCATCCTTCCTCTCTCTACGATGGAAGAAGCGATCGCGCAGCTGCGATGGGCCACCGAGCACGGCGCCTGCGGCGTGACGATGCGCTCAATCGAGGACGAGCGATTGCTGATTGACGACTACTTCTACCCTATCTACGAGGAGGCGGCGCGGCTCAACCAGCCAATCGCCATCCACATCGGCAACTCCAACGCGTACCTCCGCGGCCTGATGTCGAAAGACGGCATCGGCGGCACGTTCGGCGGCTTGCGGCTGATGTCTGTCGCCAGCTTCCACCAACTCATCACCACGAGCACGCCGAAGAAGTTCCCCAATCTGCGATGGGGCTACATTGAAGCGAGCTCTCAGTGGCTCCCCTACGCTATCCACGACCTGCGTCGCCGACTCGAAACGCGAGGGCGGGAGCTCGAGGACGACGTGCTCGGCGCCTACAACATCTGGGTGACCGCCCAAACCGACGACAACCTCCCCAACGTGCTCGAGTACGTCAGCAATCGCCACATCCTCATCGGCACCGACTATGGCCACCAGGATCAGTCTAGCGAGATCGAGGCGATGCGCCTGCTCAAAGAGGAGGGCGGGCTGGACGCCGACGTTGTTGACGGCATCCTCGGTCAGAACGCCATCGACTTTTATGGCATCGCTGTCTAGCGAGCGCGGCGACAAGCGACGCGAGGAGACAACTTATGCTGACGAGAGAGGACAACGAAAAGCTCACTCGTGTTGGCCCCGGCACGCCCGCCGGAGAATTGCTGAGACGCTACTGGCATCCCATCGCCATCGCCTCTGAGATTACCGCTGAAAACCCCGCCAAGTTCGTGCGCTGCTTGGGCGAAGACTTGGCGCTATTTCGCGACAAGTCCGGCCGGTGGGGGCTGCTCGCCGACCACTGCGCGCACCGCAGCGCATCGCTCGTCTACGGGCGCGTCGAGGAGCGCGGCATCTCCTGCGCCTACCACGGCTGGCTGTACGACTGCGAGGGCAACATCCTCGAGACGCCTCCGGAGAAGAACGAGGCCATCATCCGCTCTGTCAGACAGAAGGCTTACGAGGTGAGGGTTTATCTCGGCGTCGTGTGGGCGTATATGGGGCCGAAGCCCGCGCCCATTTTCACCCCGTTCGACACGCTGGTTCGGGAAGACGGCCGGCGCAAGATTGCAGTGCACCCAACGCTCGACTGCAACTGGTTCCAGGCTATGGAGAACTCTATGGACCCGGCGCACCTGCAGATCTTGCATCAAGAGTACTACGCCCGCGGGCAACGCCAGCCCGTAAACACGACGCGCGGCTTCACTGACGATGTGGACACGTTCGAGTTCTACACAACCAGCTACGGCCTTATGAAGAAGCGCACGTACAAGAACGGCGTCGTCGATGAGCACCCCGTCCTCTTCCCGACAATCCTGCGGCAGGGGCCAAGCACTCAGTTCCGCACGCCTATCGACGACGAGCACACATGGCACCTCCACATCAATTTCTGGCTCACCGAGGACGGACAACCTACGCCGGAAACGTGGGATCCCCCTGTGGAGTACATCGATCCTTACAAGTCTCCAGCGGCCGAGAGCCACCCGTTCGCCTGGTATGACCGCCGCTCTGTGCTTTCGCAGGACCATATGGCGTGGGAGACGCAGGGGCCCATAACTGACCGCAACGCCGAGCACCTGAGCTACTCCGACCGTGGAGTCGTGCTCCTGCGGCGCACGATGTTCGAGCAGATGGAGCGCGTGGCCCGAGGAGAGGACCCGCTCGGCGTCATCCGCGACCCGAACCACCCAATCGTCGACACGAACATCGACGAAGACGTGTGGCAGCAGCAACCCTCGCATCGCTGGGGGACTGTCCGGGCGTAGCACTCGCCATCCCGCAGCGACTTCTGGCCGCACCGGCAGTCGACGCATCTAGGCGGACGTAAGTACGCCCATCTGGATGGCGCTCTGTCACACTGCTGCTTGTCGGCGGCGGCGCGCCTCTGACTATTCGCTGCTGAGCTCGGCTTCCCAGTCGACGGGATCGCGCCCTATGGACTCGAGCACTGCGTTTACGAACATCTCGTCTGGCACGCCACCCACGAACTCGGCACTGTCGTTGATGACTGTCTTGGGAACGCCCATCACTTGGTAGCGGCGGGACAGGTCGGGAAACTCCGACGCTTCGATGACTTCTGCCCTAACCCGAGGGTTGGCAATGGCGAATGCGTGGGCCGCACGGGCCACACGAGGGCAGTGCGGTCAGGTGGGCGTTACGAACACGCGCAGGAGCACATCCTGATCGATGCGCTCGCGCACGGCCGCGGCGACGACATCCCGCAGGAACGGCTCCGAGTTCGAGAGCGACTCGATGCCGGTGAGGATGGTCGGGAATTCGTTGCCGACAGGCGCCCCGTAGAAGCGCACGCGGCCATCGTCGCCGTCGAGCACAATTGCGGGAACCTGCTCGATTTGGAGTCGCTTGGCCTCCTCGGCGCCATCGCCATGAATGTCAAGCTCTTCGAGCGAGAGCTTTGAGGATGTGGCGGCCAGTTCGGTAAGCAGCTCGCGCGTTATCTTGGCCATCTCGCCGCCGCCGCCGGCGGGTCTGCCAGGGATAGTGAGGAGGCTTCGAAAGCCGGATTCCGTGAAGAGCAGAATCCGGACGTTGTCGGTGAGCGTCTCGGCGAAGCGATCTTCGAGCATCTTGCGATCCTCGTCTCGCAGGTGGGGCATAGGAGCCTCCTCAAATGACTCGCGCCCGGCCAACGGACGCTGAGGTTTGATTGTACACGCCAAGCCCTAGCCTTTGCCGCTGCGCGTGGCGCGCCACACATGCCAGCCGCGCTGCAGAACGGTGAGGGACGCGAGCGCGGCAATGACGCCAAGACCGTAAACCGCATAGCCAGCCAGCAAAGCCGCGCCAAGAACAACCACGCGTTCGGGCCTGCCCAGTAGCCCTACGTCGCCAGGCACAGACAAGCCTTCCGCGCGCGCGCGCAGGTAGCTGACCATCATCGAGGCTGTCAGCGCAGCGAACGCCAGGTAAACCCCGAGGGCATCATCCGCCCGTGTGTAGTAGACCGCAAGGCCGAACAGGACGACAGACTCCCCAAGGCGATCCATCACCGAGTCGAAGAACGCTCCGAATGTCGATGCTCTCCCCGACAGGCGGGCGACTGCTCCGTCGAGCATATCCATCGCCGCTCCGGCGAGCATCACGAGTCCACCGATGAGCAGTCGCCCGTCGGCGAGGAGATACGCGGCGCCGACTGCAACACAGAAGCCGACGAGCGTGATAGCGTTCGGCGACACATGAAGGGCGATGAGCAACCTGGCAATCGGATTGCTGACGAAGCGAGCGAGCATCCCCCGGGCTCGCGCACGAGGGGCAAGGGAGCTCACTTCCGGCCTCGCGCCTCGCGCCGGCGCCAAAGCAGGGCGTTGTAGTAGGCAAGCACACGATCTGAGACAACGCTCCAGCGATACTGCTCGACGGTGACGCGTCCGCGGGCTCCCATCTCGCGCCGGAGTTCGGGGTTGGCGATGAGCCGCTCAAGCGCAGCGGCTAGCTCAGCGTCGCGTTTCGGCCCTACTAGCAGTCCCTCGACACCGTTGGCCATCACGCGGCTAAAGCCATCAATGCGTGACGCGACGATTGGTTTTCCGGCGGCCATTGCTTCAAGGAGCACGATTCCGAAGCTTTCGCGCCCTGTGTTCGGCGCGCAGTAGATGTCCGCCGTTTGGTAATAACGCGGCACATCACTATATGAGACAGGGCCCACGAACTCGATGTCCTGCAAATTGCGCTCGCCGATGAGCGAGAGCACATCCTCGCCGGGATTGCCGGCGCCGACGATGATGAGCCGCGTGTCGGAGCGGGTCCATTTCAGGCGGCTGTAGGCCATGAGCAGATACTTCAGACCCTTCCGGCGCTCCATGCGTCCGAGGAACAGAATGTTCGTCTTACCGTCCTGGAATCGTTCAATTGGCTTGGCCTCGGAGAAACGCTCGACGTCGACGCCATTGGGAATAATCTCGTACTCGCCGGGGTAGAATTGACTCACGAAATCCATGGCCGGTTTGGACACGGCAATGCGCCCGTGGAGCCTGCGGAACCAATGGCGGCTGAGGCAGCTCCAAGCGCGGTAGTAGCGTGTGCCCTTGTAGCTGTGAAACGTGCCAACGTTCAGCGCGTCGGAGGCGCACAGGAAGGTAAGCGGCAGCACGGGCGACATCGGCTCATGGAGGTGGATGATGTCGAACTGTTCTTCTACGAGAACACGCCGCACACGAGGCTGCAGCCAGAATGATAACGTGATGCGAGCGACAGCGCCGCCGCTCGGCACCGGCACAGGCCGTCCAAGCGGGATAAAGTCAGGCTCGAGCGGGCGCTCCCGCGAGTTGGCGAGCGGCGCAACAATCTTGACGGCGTGGCCCTTGAGTCGGAGCTGGCGCGCGAGGTTGGCAATGTGATCATTCACGCCGCCCGGCGCGCCGTAGTCGTAGGGAGAGACGAGGGCGATCCTGAGCGTCCCTTGTTTCGCGTCCGTTGCCCGCGCCGGGGTTGCCGCGCACAGCTCGATCGGGGCCTCCCTGCAAGCTAGTCTACGCCGTTCACCGCGCCATCCAAAGCAACAGGGGTTGGAGAAGCCGGCGGCTGCTCGTTGATGAACGCCTCCACCATATCCCGCGCGATGTCGTCGGGATGCTGATTGGCAGGCGATTTCATAAAGTAAGCGCTCGGACCGTCGAGCTGGCCGCTGACGCCGCGGTCAAGAGCAATCTTCGCGCAACGCACGGCGTCGACGACAACGCCGGCGGAGTTGGGACTGTCCCATACCTCAAGCTTCAGCTCGAGGTTCAGCGGCACATCGCCGAACGTCTGCCCCTCAATGCGGATGTGGCACCACTTGCGGTCGTTCAGCCACGGCACATAGTCACTCGGGCCCACGTGGACGTTGTCGGGGCCGAGGTCATAGGGTAGCTGAGAGGTAACGGCGTTGGTCTTGGACTCTTTCTTGGATTCGAGACGCTCGCGCTCAAGCATATTGAGGAAATCGGTGTTGCCGCCGAAGTTCAGCTGATACGTGCGGAGAATTTTCACGCCGCGGTCGCGGAACAGATTTGTCAGCACGCGATGCGTGATAGTCGCGCCCACCTGGGATTTGATGTCGTCGCCGACGATGGGAACGCCAGCGTCCTGGAAGCGTTTCTGCCAGTAAGGCTCACGGGCGATGAAAACGGGGATGCAGTTGACAACGCCGACACGGGCCTGGAGCGCAATCTCCATATACCACTTCGTCGCTTCCTCGGAGCCGACAGGCAAGTAGTTGATGAGGACGTCAACCTCGCGCTCTTTCAGGATGCTGACGATGTCGGCAGTGGGTCCGCTCGCCTTTTCGATAACGCCAGAGAGGTACTTTCCTATGCCGTCGTGAGTCATGCCGCGCTCGACCTGAACGCCGGTCTCCGGGACTTCTGCGAACTGGGCGGTGTTGTTCCGCCCGGAGAAGATAGCTTCCGCCAGGTCTTTCCCCACTTTGTCCTTGTCCACATCGAAAGCTGCGACAATCTCAATGTCGCCTATGTGATAGCCGCCCATTTCGGGATGCATAAGGCCTGGGACGAATTCGCCTGTCGGGGCTTCGCGATATCGGTGGATCCCCTGCACGAGCGACGACGCGCAGTTGCCGACTCCTACTACCGCGACTTTGATCTTGGCCATGCCTCTCTGCCTTTCTATCTCTGATGGGTATCTTACGGGAGTCCAAGGCGTGAAGCGCCCTCCAGGCCCAAGCAGTATAAGGCATAGCAAGGCTGGGGATTGACGAACTGCGTTAGATTGCGCCGCTGGAGAGAAGTTTGCCCTGCGCCCTCGGGGAATCGACGCGGATGCAGAAGAAGGGCCCTGAGCAGACCAACACGACCGTTGTGGAAGGACGCCGACCCCTTCCCTTGCACTGTTGACGCGCGGTATTCGAGGGTGGAGAAGGGGAGCTGCTATTAACGCTGCAGTTGCAGGCGACGCTCTTATCCTCTCCGCCCGCGGAAACGGCGCGCCACGATGAACTGTGCAACGACGACTGCGGTCATGAGAACGACAACAATGCCTCCTCGCGCTGACAGACCATCTCTCGTCGGACCCTGAAGCGGAGCGACGGTTGGCGATGGGCCAGCTCGCGGCGTAGGCGGCGGGGCGTCTATCGACTGCAGGCTGCGAATAGGGCCGACCTGGTCGCTAATAAGCCGGATGCCGGCGCGGGCGGCATCGTCGTAGACGGCAATCGCGCGCAGCAGCATGCCGATATCGGCTTCGGTGGGGACGTAGGCAGTCGCTGTTGCTCCGCAGATGGCAGTCCACGCGCCGCCGTTGAGGGAACGCTCCCACTGCCATCGCACGTTAGCGACGCCGCCATCCGGGTCGGTAAGAGCGGCAATAATTGCTCCGCCGGGGTCGTCGTGCGGGTCGGTGAGGACTATGAAGCCAAGCTCTGGGGCATTCGTCGCAGTGATGATCACCGCAATGCTAGCGGAGACGCCTCCGGCATCCACGATGATCTCGATTGCATAGGGGTTTTCGGGTGATTCGTGGTCAAGCGCGGCTTCGCGCTTGACCACGATCTGCCCGGTTCCGGGGTCCACAGCGAAGAGGCCGCTGCCGACGCCGACGCTATATGTCAACGGAGCGCTGCTCGAAGCCGCGAAGGCTACAATCGGCTCGCCCACGATCGCTCCGACTGGCGCGTTCTCGGGCACTTCGCGATACGCGACAGCGCCCTCGATGAACTCTGGCAGCGGGGGCGGCGCAATCTCAATCGCGAAGCGGCTGAACGCGAAGATATTGACGATGCGGATCTCCCCACCGCCCTGAATGTTCGATATCAGCACGAAACACTCGGCGCGAACTTCGAGGTCAGCACACTCGGGAATTGCTGTCGCTTGTCGCATCACACGCAGCCGTCCCGCGCCGCTGGCGGTTACGACGCGCGCGTACTGCCGAGGGCTGAGAACGAAGCTAAGAGCTGCGGGATTGTCGAGTTCTCCGTTGAGAGGATTAGCGTGCAGGTCAAAGAGATCCACGGTAACGCACACGATCACCTCGCCGCCGCTCAGGTTCGCGCAGTTCCTCAGTCCTTGACTGATGCGCGCTTGAAACGGGCCTCCTCGCGCCCGGGCGGGGAACTCCACCGAGTGGCCAAACGGAGCCGTCAGCGACGCCGCAGCGCCAGGAAGAACGAGACCCACTCTCTGCCCGGCGCCGCTAGGAACGGGACGCAGTGCGATAAGCGTGAACTCCACCTGTGCTGAGGCGCCCGCAGGGTCCGTCGCCGAAACTGTAACCGAGGACTCTCCGGCGTCAGCTGCTGTGATGTCGAGTTTGCCGCTTTCGATTCTCAGAACCACGCCCGCTGCTGTCGCAGACGCCCTGTAGCTCAGCGCATCGCCGTCGATGTCAAAGAAGTAGGGCGCCATGTCGATGGTTGGCCCGGAAGCTCCGACAGACGCCGTCTGAATTGGAACGCGCCCATCGGCAACCGGGGAATCGTTCACGGGACGCACTTTGATCTCGACGCTGGCCACAGCCGTAGCCGCCCCATCGGTTACGACATAAGTGAATGCGTCCGAGCCATGGTAGTTAGCCCTGGGCGTATACGTGATTGCGCCGTCCGCGCCTGCAACGGTTGCGCCGTTTTCGGGCTGCGCGACTGCTACGATCCGCAGCAACGAGCCTGCGTCTGGATCGATGTCGTTGCGGAGCGCCTGCACGACGACTGCCTCGTCCTCCACCGTCGTCGCAGTGTCAGCTACCGCCACTGGCGCATCGTTGACGTCGCCGACGTAGATCATCACTTCGATAGCAGCCTCGCCATCCCTCCCATCGCGGACTTTCACTGCAACGCTGTAGCTTGCCTGCGCCTCATAGTTAAGTGGTTCCTTGGTCAGGAGTTGTCCCGATAGTTGGTCGATGCCGAAAGCCCACTGGTCGGCCCCAGCGAGAGCGTAGACGAGCGCATCGCTGTCGGGATCGGAAGCGGCGACAGGCGCTCCGATAGGCTCCCCTGGCGGTGTGTGCTCGTCCACGACACGAGCAGCGCCATCTCCCTCAGTGAACGAAGGGGGGCGGTTAGGCGCGGCGGCTGTGGCCCCCGAGCCGATGGCTGACCAGGAGCCGACTCCTTCATCGTTCCTCGCGCGCACCCGCACTTCATACACGACTCCCGTGCGCAGTCCATCAATCGTCGCATTGAGGGCTGCGCCGTCGTGCGGTGTATCGACGAAGGCGAGGTGGCCGCTCTCCCGGCGTTGCACATCATAGCCGGTAATCGGAGGCCCAGAATTGCGCGGTTCCGACCAGGAAAGAGCCAGCGTTACGTGTCCGTCTACCTCCGCTGGCGCTACGGAGGGCGCGATCGGGGCATCCGGCGGCTCATCGATATCCTTCACTTCGATGGCAACTGTGATCCCGGCAACTGCGCCGAAGCTGTCTCTTGCCCGCACAACAACGCTATGGACGGGGGCGGTCTCGTAGTCCAAGGAGACCCTTGCGCTGAGCTGGCCACTGCCGGCGTCAATCTCGAAGAGGTCTGCATCCGACGAGTGCAGCGTGTAGGTCACGACATCTCCGTCGTCGTCCCGCGCGCTAATCGGTCGTCCGATAGCGCCCGGCGGCGTGTTCTCATCGACGCTTCGGCGAGCGCTATTGCCCTCGGCAAAGTCAGGCGAGCTATTTCTTGAAGTCGGAGATATCTGAATCGGCGAAAATCCAGAATACCTGCGGGTATAGATATCGTAGTGGGCGGGATCCGACCACGTGCCGACTCCTTCGCTGTTGATGCCTCGAACACGGATCTCGTGAGGAATCTCGCTATCAAGACCCGAGATGACAACCCAACGCTCCAGGCCGTTGTGAGGAATGGGAGCGAAAAAGCCACCCAAGCTTCGATGCTCCACCTGGTAGCCGGTGACCGGGGGGCCGGCGCTCTCTGGCTCCTGCCACGAGGCGTGCAACGAGAGAGCGCCGGCCTGCGTCGTTGTCGCCGTCAGGATTGGCTCCAGCGGGGCGGCAGGCGGCTCGCTAACGTTGCGAACCCGAATGGCGACCGTGATGCCAGAAGAGGCGCCCTGGACGTCGCTCGCCGTAACTGTAACCGTGTAGCTGCGCCTGACCTCGTAGTCGAGAGCGGCGAGTACAAGCAGCTGCCCTGTACCTGGCGCGATGGCGAACGACGCGCTGTCGATGCCGGAAAGCGCATAGACCACCGGCGCATCGCTGTCTAGGTCGCGCGCTGTGAGCGGCCCGCCGATGGTCTGCCCTGCTGAAGAATTCTCGAGCACCGAGCGGGCTGCTGATACGCCTTCGATGAAGAGCGGAGGGGTATTCGGAGCTGCATTCGTGCGGCCTACACCGAAGCCTGACCAGCCGCCAGGGCCTTCGTCATTGGTCGCGCGGACGCGTACTTCGTAGTCGACATCCGGCTCGAGGCCGGCGATTACAGCCTGCGTAGCGTTGCTCCTGAACACGAACGGCAGAATCGTTCGGGCACCGACGGGGCGATATTCGATGTCGTAATCCGTGATGGCGGATCCATTAGGATCGGGAGCGACCCATACAACCCTAATCGCTGTATGGCCAAGAACGGCAGCGGGAGTAACCCTCGGCACGACAGGCGTACCCGGCAGCTCGTGCAGGTTATTGACAGCGACCGAAACGTCCACACTGCCCATCAGCAAGCCATCGCTTGCACGCACGATGATGTCGTAGGTGCGCTGAGCCTCGTAGTTGAGCGCAGACTTCGTCCTCAGCTGACCAGTCGTGGAATCAATGGCGAACACGACGGCATCCTTCCCGCCAATCATGTACGTCAGCACGTCCCCGTCTGGGTCCGTCGCGAGGACAGCGTCGCCGAACTCCACGCCCGTCGCTGTGTTCTCATTTACATCCAGCGATGGCGATCCAGGGGGAAACTCAGGCGCCTCGTTCACATTCGTGACAGTAATCGTCACTGCGATAGGCACGACTACGAATCCGTCGTCCACTTGCACTATCACTGAGTAGCTCGACCTCGCCTCGTAATCCAGCGGCGCCTTGGTCCTCAACTGGCCGCTGGAAGCGTCGATGGCGAACGACACGGCATCCACGCCCCGCAGCGAGTACGTCAGCGTGTCCGATGGATCGGCGTCTATCGCACTTACCGGGGCTCCGATCACCACGCCTGGCTCCACGTCCTCAGCAACGCTACGCGTCGCGCTCAGGCCTTCAGTAAACACTGGAGCACTGCTCGCCAAACCCGTGCTCCCTTCCCCAGATTCCGACCACTCCCCGACGCCCTTCATGTTCCTCGGACGAATCTGAACCTCATATGTCGTACCCGACGACAGACCAGTCAGCGTGACCGTCGTACCACGTCCCCTGTAATTGGCATCCATGAACGCCCCAGTTCCCTTGCCTCTGTAGCGCACGTCGTACCCCGTGATTGCCGCTCCCATGCTCGGCGGCGCCTTCCACGACACCGTCAGCGAGCTGTCCACATGTCCCGGCGATGCCTCCACTCTCGGCGCCGACGCCCTGCCCGGCGCCTCCCCCACATCGTTCACCGAGATGTCCACCCGCACCGTGCCCGTCAGTAAGCCATCGTTCGCACGGACAATGACGACGTAGGTGTTCCGCGTCCCTTCATAGTCCAGCGCTCCCTTCGTTCTCACCTGGCCAGATGACGCGTCTATCGCGAACAACGCGGCATGCGTTCCGCCAAGCGTGTATGTAAGCGCGTCGCCGTCTGGGTCCGTCGCAGTGACAGCGTCCCCAAAAGCCACGCCTGACGCAGTGTTCTCGTCTACGTCCAGCGACGGCGCGCCCGGGGGAAACTCCGGAGCTTCATTTACGTCCGCCACAGTGATTGTCACTGCGATGGACACAACCACAAACCCATCGTCTGCCCGCACTATTACGCTGTAGCTCGATTTCGCCTCGTGATCCAGCGCCGTCTTCGTCTTCAGCTGACCAGACGCAGCGTCGATAGCGAACGACGCCGCATCCACCCCTCGCAGCGAATACGTCAGCGTGTCCGCTGCGTCTGCGTCCGTCGCGCTCACTGCCACCCCGATCGCAGCTCCAGGCCCCACGCCCTCGTTGACTGAGCGCGACGCGCTCACGCCCTCACTGAATGTCGGAGCGCTATTCGATGAATCCGTGCGACCCTCCCCAGGCTCCGACCACTCCCCCGCCCCTCCAGCGTTCCTCGCACGAACCTGAACCTCATAAGTCGTGCCCGACAACAGACCCGTCAGCATCACCGTCGTGCGCGTTCCCTCATGGGTAGCGTCCGTGAACTCCCCAGATTCCTTGGGTCGGTAGCGCACGTCGTATCCCGTGATCCCCGAGCCTCCACCCGACGCCTGCCACGTCACCGTCAGCGAGCTATCCGACGAACCCTCCACCTTCGGCGCCGACAACCTCCCCGGATCCTCAGCCACATCGTTCACCGAGATGTCCACTGTCACAGCGTCGGTCAGCCCTCCCCCATCCGTCGCCGTCACCGCTACCTGGTAGGTGTTCCGCGTTCCCTCATAGTCCAGCGACCCCTTCGTCCGCAACTGCCCCGTCGTGGAATCAATGCCGAACACGGCGCCGTGAGTACCGCCAAGCGTGTACGTCAGCGTGTCCCCATCTGGGTCCGTGGCGATGACAGGGGCCCCGAACGCCACCCCCGACACCGTGTTCTCGTCTACGTCCAGCGATGGCGACCCAGGAGGGAACTCCGGAGCCTCATTCACGTTCATCACCGTGATCGTCACTGCGATGGACACAACCACAAACCCATCATCTACCCGCACTGTTACGCTGTAGCTCGATTTCGTCTCGTGATCCAGCGTCGCCTTCGTCCTCAGCTGACCAGACGAAGCGTCGATAACAAACGACGCCGCATCCACCCCCCGCAGCGAATACGTCAACGTGTCCGCTGCGTCTGCGTCTGTCGCGCTTACTGCCACCCCGATCGCAGCTCCAGGCCCCACGCCCTCATCCGCGCTGCGTGTCGCACTCGAGCCCTCAGCGAACACTGGCGCTCTGTTGGACGAGTCCGTGCGGCCCTCCCCAGACTCCGACCACTCCCCCGTTCCGTCAGCACTCCTCGCACGAACCTGAACCTCGTACGTCGTGGCCGACGATAGGCCCGTCAGCACAGCTGTCGTGACTGTTCCCTGGTGGTTGGCGTTAGTGAACTCCCCAGTTTCTTCCTTGACTCGGTAGCGCACGTCGTATCCCGTGATCCCCGAGCCTCCACCCGACGCCTGCCACGTGACTGTTAGCGAGCTATCCGACAAACCCTCCGCCTTCGGCGCCGACAACCTCCCCGGCGCTTCAGCCACATCGTTCACCGAGATGTCCACTGTCACCGTATCGGTCAGCCCTCCGCCGTCTGTCGCCGTCACCGTTACCTGGTAGGTGTTCCGCGTCCCCTCATAGTCCAGCGCTCCCTTCGTCCGCAACTGCCCCGTCGTGGAGTCAATGCCGAACAAGGCGGCATGCGCGCCGGAGAGCGTGTAGGTCAGCGTGTCCCCGTCTGGGTCCGTCGCGGCGACAGGGCCCCCGAACGCCACCCCCGGGGCCGTGTTCTCGTCTACGTCCAGCGACGGCGCCCCAGGAGGGAGCTCCGGAGCCTCGTTCACATCCGCCACCGTGATTGTCACTGCGATGGACACAACCACAAACCCGTCGTCCACTCGCACTACCACCGAATAACTCGACTTCGCCTCGTAATCCAGCCCCGCCTTCGTCTTCAACTGACCGCTGGAAGCATCGATGGCGAACGACGCCGCATCCACCCCCCGCAGCGAATACGTCAACGTGTCCGATGCGTCGGCGTCCGTCGCGCTTACTGCCACCCCGATCGCAGCACCTGGCCCTGCATCCTCGTTGACTGAGCGCGACGCGCTCGCGCCCTCGCTGAATATCGGAGCGGTATTCGATGAATCCGTGCGACCCTCTCCAGACTCCGACCATCCCCCCGCGCCATCAGCATTCCTCGCACGAACCTGAACCTCATAAGTCGTGCCCGATGATAGACCCGCCAGCATAGCTGTCGTGCCCGTTCCCTTATAGGTAACGTCTGTGAATTTCCCAGATCCCTTGGGGCGGTAGCGCACGTCGTACCCCGTGATCCCCGATCCCCCACTCGGCGCCTTCCACGTCACCGTCAGCACGCTGTCCGACGCTGCCTCCACCCTCGGAGCCAACAACCTGCCCGGAGCCTCAGTCACATCGTTCACCAAGATGTCCACTGTCACAGCGTCGGTCAGCCCTCCCCCATCCGCCGCCGTCACCGTTACCTGGTAAGTGTTCCGCGTTCCCTCATAGTCCAACGACCCCTTCGTCCGCAACTGTCCCGTCGTGGAATCAATGCCGAACACGGCAGAGTGCGTGCCGCCAAGCGTGTACGTCAGGGCGTCCCCGTCTGGGTCCGTCGCGGCGACAGCGTCCCCAAACGCCACGCCTGACGCAGTGTTCTCATCTACATCCAGCGACGGCGACCCAGGAGGGAACTCCGGAGTCTCGTTTACGTCCGACACAGTGATCGTCACTGCGATGGACACAACCACGAACCCGTCGTCTACTCGCACTACTACCGAGTAGCTCGACTTCGCCTCGTAATCCAACACCGCCTTCGTCTTCAACTGACCAGACGCAGCATCGATGGCGAACGACGCCGCATCCACCCCCCGTAGCGAGTACGTCAGCGTGTCCGCGGAATCAGCGTCCGTCGCGCTCACCGGCGCCCCGATCGCAGTGCCTTTCCCCGTATTCTCGTTGACTGAGCGCGACGAACTTGCGCCCTCGCTGAATATCGGAGCGCTATTCGATGAATCCGTGCGACCCTCTCCAGACTCCGACCACACCCCCGCTCCATCAGCGTTCCTCGCACGAACCTGAACCTCATACTCCGTGGCCGACAACAAACCCGTCAGCTCAGCCGTCGTGCCCGTTCCCTTGTAGGTAGCGTCCGTGAACTCCCCAGATCCCTTGGGGCGGTAGCGCACGTCGTACCCCGTGATCCCCGATCCCCCACTCGCCGCCTTCCACGTCACCGTCAGCGAGCTAGCCGACGAACCCTCCACCTGCGGCGCCGATAACCTCCCTGGAGCCTCAGCCACATCGTTCACCGAGATATCCACTGTTACAGCGTCGGTCAGCCCTCCTCCATCCGCCGCCGTTACCGTCACCTGGTAGGTGTTCCGCGAACCCTCGTAGTCCAGTGCCCCCTTCGTCCTCAGCTGTCCAGATGACGCGTCTATCGCGAACACGGCAGAGTGCGCGCCAGAGAGCGTGTAGGTCAGCGCGTCCCCGTCTGGGTCCGTCGCGGCGACAGCGTCGCCAAACGCCACCCCCGGCGCCGTGTTCTCGTCTACATCCAGCGACGGCGCCCCAGGAGGGAACTCCGGAGCCTCGTTTACATCCGTCACGGTAATCGTCACTGCGATGGACACAACCACAAACCCGTCGTCTACTCGCACTACCACCGAATAACTCGACTTCGCCTCGTAATCCAGCCCCGCCTTCGTCTTCAACTGACCGCTGGAAGCATCGATGGCGAACGACGCCGCATCCACCCCTCGCAGCGAGTACGTCAACGTGTCCGATGCGTCGGCGTCCGTCGCGCTTACTGCCACCCCGATCGCCACACCTAGCACTGCGTCCTCGTTGACTGAGCGCGACGCGCTCACGCCCTCGCTGAATATCGGAGCGCTATTCGATGAACCCGTGCGACCCTCCCCAGACTCCGACCACTCCCCCGCTCCATCAGCGTTCCTCGCACGAACCTGAACCTCATAAGTCGTGCCCGACGATAGACCCGTCAGCTCAGCCGTCGCGCCCGTTCCCTTGTAGGTAACGTCCGTGAACTCCCCAGATCCCTTGGGGCGGTAGCGCACGTCGTACCCCGTGATCCCCGATCCCCCACTCGGCGCCTTCCACGTCACCGTCAGCACGCTGTCCGACGAACCCTCCACCCTCGGAGCCAACAACCTGCCTGGAGCCTCAGCCACATCATTCACCGAGATATCCACTGTTACAGCGTCGGTCAGCCCTCCTCCATCCGCCGCCGTTACCGTCACCTGGTAGGTGTTCCGCGTCCCTTCGTAGTCCAACGACCCCCTCGTCCTCAGCTGACCAGATGACGCGTCTACCGCGAACACGGCAGAGTGCACACCGGAGAGCGTGTAGGTCAGCGCGTCCCCGTCTGGGTCCGTCGCGGCGACAGGGCCCCCGAACGCCACGCCTGACGCAGTGTTCTCATCTACATCCAGCGACGGCGACCCAGGAGGGAACTCCGGAGCCTCGTTTACATCCGTCACCGTGATTGTCACTGCGATGGACACAACCACGAACCCGTCGTCTACTCGCACTACTACCGAGTAGCTCGACTTCGCCTCGTAATCCAGCGCCGCCTTCGTCTTCAACTGACCGCTGGAAGCATCGATGGCGAACGACGCCGCATCCACCCCCCGCAGCGAGTACGTCAACGTGTCCACGGAATCGGCGTCCGTCGCGCTCACCGGCGCCCCAATCGCCACACCTAGCACTGCGTCCTCGTTGACTGAGCGCGACGCGCTTGCGCCCTCGCTGAATATCGGAGCGGTATTCGATGAATCCGTGCGACCCTCCCCAGACTCTGACCACTCCCCCGCTCCATCAGCATTCCTCGCACGAACCTGAACCTCATAAGTCGTGCCCGACGATAGACCCGTCAGCATAGCCGTCGTGCCCGTTCCCTTGTCGGTAACGTCCGTGAATTCTCGAGATCCCTTGGGTCGGTAGCGCACGTCGTACCCCGTGATCCCCGATCCATCACCCGGCGCCTTCCACGTCACCGTCAGAGCGCTATCCGACGAACCCTCCACCTGCGGCGCCGGCAACCTGCCTGGAGCCTCACCCACATCGTTCACCGAGATATCCACTGTTACAGCGTCGGTCAGCCCTCCGCCGTCTGTCGCCGTCACCGTTACCTGGTAGGTGTTCCGCGAACCCTCGTAGTCCAGTGCCCCCTTCGTCTGCAACTGCCCCGTCGTGGAATCGATGCTGAACACGGAGGCATGGGTGCCGCCAAGCGTGTACGTAAGCACATCCCCGTCTGGGTCCGTCGCGACGACAGCGTCGCCGAACGCCACTCCCGACGCTGTGTTCTCATCCACGTCCAGCGACGGCGCGCCCGGAGGGAACTCCGGAGCCTCGTTTACATCCGTCACGGTAATCGTCACTGTGATGGACACAACCACGAAACCGTCGTCCACACGCACTACTACCGAGTAAGTCGACTTCGCCTCGTGATCCAGCCCCGCCTTCGTCTTCAGCTGACCGCTGGAAGCGTCGATAGCGAACGACGCCGCATCCACCCCACGCAACGAATACGTCAGCGTGTCAACTGCGTCGGCGTCCGTCGCGCTTACCGGCGCTCCAATCGCAGCGCCTGGCTCCGCGTCCTCATCGACACTGCGCGTCGCACTCGAACCTTCAGCAAACACTGGCGCGCTATTGACGAAGCCGCTGCTGGCTCCAGTAGCACTGATTGTTACTTGGCCGCCTACCGCAACGATGGCCGCCAAGCATAGGATGAGGCGCAAGTGCGAGATAGGCCAGTCACACTCCCTGCTTGCAGAGCAACGCAGCGCCCTGAAGCTACGTCGAGTAGCCCTCTATGGGGAGCAGTCTCCGCTAGCGAGCATCTTAGACATGGCCTGCCTCCCGTCGGCGAATGGGCTGACGGGAGGCAATCTATCACAGACTGGTTCGCCTCGCCGGGGTGGAGGTAGGACTATGCTACGCGGCGCATCACGGCGACGACGCGGCCGTGGACTTGCACCTGATCGGCGGGAACGACGATAGGATCCATCGTATCATTGGCCGGCATCAAGCGGACACGGTCGCCCTCGAGATAGAAATGCTTGAGTGTCGCTTCTTCGTCAAGAGGGAGCCACGCGGCGACCATATCGCCGTTGTTCGCTTGGGAGGCGGGACGCAGCACAACGATGTCGCCATCGGTGATGAGGGCGTCAATCATGGAATAGCCCTTGACGCGGAGAGCATAGAGGTTGTCTGAATCGCGGGGGGTAAGCTCCGGCGGGAGGACGATCGTCTCGCGATCGGCGTCGGCATACGCGCTGGATTCGGGCACCGGGATAGGCTGCCCAGCGGCGATAGCCCCAAGCACGGGGACGCGGGTCGCCTCGACGAGCTGCAGCCCGTCGTCATTGACGAGCTCAATGGCGCGGGAGATGTCGGGCGAGCGTCGGATGTGTCCGTCGCGTTCGAGGAGACGCAGGTTGTAGTCGACAACCGAGGTTGAGCTGATGCTGCATTTGTCCTGAATCTCGCGGATAGACGGCATATAGCTGTGGCCTGCGTGGTACTCGCGTAGGAACTCGAGAATCTGTTCCTGACGTGGCGACAGTTTTGCCATGGAGACCTCCGTTGCATGAGAACGTTCGTTCGGAAACAAAGCGACGATAGCGAGCGGAGAAAGCGACTGTCAACGGGGTTGTGTCACAAGTGGCAAGGGACTAGGCCCCCGCGCCGGCGCGAATCTCCGGTGTCGCGCCTGTGCGGAAGCGGCGAGCGCTAGGCGAGGGAGCTTGTTATCTCCTGGTGGGGAGGTTCCATCGCCTCTTCACGGTACAGGCTGATCGCCTGCAGTACCGCTCGGCAAGCTCCATGGGCAGGAGGTCTTCGGCGCGGTAGAGCAGGTCGCGGTAATCAGCATACCGCCCGAACAGTTGGTCTGCCGCGCAGGGCGTTGACCTCCCCAGAGAGGCATTGCATTGCGGTTCCGCACCTCCCTGCAGGAGCAGCTCCATAGCATTTCGCGCCCGGTCTGGTCGGTAGCCATATGCGCTCCTCTGTTGAACGTTGAGGTGAACCTGCTCCCGATGATGCGCACGGTCAACGCCGCCAGGCGGCCAGGTGCGATACGATGAGCCTCAATGCGCCGCGACTACAGACTGGGAGACTTCTTCCTGATTATTGCGCCTTATTGCGCCGCCACAGTGCGCCGCTCAGCATGATAGACCCTGTCGCAGCGCTCGGCCTGGGAGCCGCCGCGTTCCTCGCGGCAGTCATTGGCGGGCTAGCGGGACTCGGTTCGGCAATTATCATGATCCCCGTGCTGACGTTCGCCGTGGGCATCCGCGACGCTGTGCCGATCGTGACACTGGCGGTGATGATGCAAACGTGGTCTCGCGTGTGGGTGAATCGCGCAGTGGTCGATTGGAGCGTCGTGCGATGGTTCACGCTCGGAGCGCTGCCGATGGCGGCGCTGGGCGGAATCGCGTTCGCGAGTGCCCCCGCCGGACTCCTGCAAAAGGCGCTCGCCATCTTTCTGCTGCTCGTAGTAGCGCACCGCCACTCGCCTTTTGCGCAGCAGGGTCCGATTCCGACGCGGGCATTCGCGGGAGTAGGCGCAGGACAGGGATTCCTGTCGGCAATCTTCGGGGGCGCGGGACCGTTCGGCGCCTCGTTCTTCCTGACGTACGGACTGCGGCGAGGAGCGTTCGTCGGCACGATGGCGTCCGGGATGACAATCATCAATCTGGTGAAGGTAAGCGTCTACGGCACGTACTCGCTCCTCGACAGAGACGGCCTCATCCTTGCGCTGACTCTTGGAGTCGTCATGATTGCAGGAGCCTACGCGGGCGGCGTCATGGTGAGTCGCGTGTCCGATAAGGCGTTCGTCATCATCGTCGAGGCGGTGATGGTTGCAGCGGCGCTTTCGTTGCTCGTGCGCTGAGGGGAGGGGCCGCGTTGCGCAAGGAGGTTCTGCGAGCCATGACAATGTCTGCCGCAGGGGTGGTTGACTTGAGATGCAAGGATGCGCAGGGGGTGGTATACTTGTGCCGATTCCCCAGAGCTTGAGTGGCAGCCGGATGCTCCTCATCGTCCGACACGCATGCGGTAGAGGCTCCGTCGAGTTGTTTGGGTATCTAGCAGGAGGAGCGCCGTAAATGCGGATATACGTAGGAAATCTCAGTTTCAGCACAGACGACGAAGAGCTCCGGAGCGCGTTCGCTCGCTTCGGAGAGGTCAAGGAAGCCCGCGTTGTGATTGACCGCTACAACCAGCGGTCACGCGGGTTCGGTTTCGTCGAGATGGAAAACCCCGCGGAGGCGCAGAGCGCCATTGCAGGGATGAATGGCTCCGATCTCTCGGGGCGCACTCTCAACGTCAACGAGGCCCGGCCTCGCGAAGACCGCGGAGGGTACCGCTAGAGGGTCTAGCGGTACCCAGCAACATTCAGAGGCCCCCGATGTCGGCGGGGGCCTTTCTTGTGTCCAGTGGCTTGTCGCATCTCGCGCATTCTTCCGCACTCCCTCCCCCGCTCGGTCATCTCTGCGCGTCACTCCGTCGTTTCCCTTGGCCTCTCAAACGGCATTCCCCTGCCCTGTCTGCTCTTGGTCATTCCCCTTGCAAGTGGGAATCTCGCGTGGACTCACCCTCGCGCCAGGGAGCGACGACGGCTAGGGCGCGGACAGATCGCAACGGCTGCGAGGTTCCCGCTCTCGCGGGAACGCTGCCCTGCTCGGCTTGGCGAGGAATGGCGGGGTGGTGAAGCGCCTTGCGTGGAGTCCTCGGGAGGAGCGGGGGGGGGGAGCTCCCCCCGAGGACTTGGGGGCTAGCCCGGGCTAGCTAGGTCAGGCCAGGGGCTGCGGCGAGCCTTGCCTAAGGCTGGGAGGGCCGCCCCTATCGCAGGAGCGCTGGCTCCGCGAACGCCCCCTGACAAGGGCGCGCCCTTCGTTCTTCGCCAGGCTTACTGGTGCTGACGGTAGACGTAGTAGCCGCCAGCAGCAGCCAAGACCACCAGCAGAACGATCAGCGCCACCAGCAGTCCCCCTGGGAATCCGCCTGCGTCGTCCTCCGGCATCAGCGTTGGCGTTGGGGTGGGAGCCAGTCTGGGAGTCGGCGACGGCGTTGCCGTCGGCATCGGCGTAGCGGTAGCCGTCGCCGCTGGCATCGGCGTAGCGGTAGGCGGGATCGGCGTGGGTGTCGCCGTCGGCGCCGGGGACGGCGTAGGCGTAGCTGTCGCCGTAGCCGTCGGCATCGGGGTTGGAGTGGGCATCACCGTCGGCATCGGGGTTGGAGTGGGCATCACCGTCGGCATCGGGGTTGGGGTGGGCATCACCGTCGGCGCCGGGGTTGGAGTGGGCATCACCGTCGGCATTGGGGCTGGGGTGGGCATAGCCGTCGGCATTGGAGTTGGGGTGGGCGTAGCCGTCGGCATTGGAGTTGGGGTGGGCGTAGCCGTCGGCATTGGGGCTGGGGTGGGCATAGCCGTGGGGGTCGGAGTTGGAGAGGGCGTAGCCGTCGGAGTTGGCGTGGGCGTAGCCATGCGCGTGACCGCGCCACCACTGACCCCGACACTGCCATCGGGAATTGGCGTGGCTGTCGGAGTTGGCGTGGGAGTTGGCGTGGGAGTTGGCGTGGGAGTTGGGGTCGGAGTCGGCGCCAGCGGGGTGGCCGTCGCCGGCATCGAAGCGAAGCTAACCCTTCCGCTGGCGTTCACCGCGCGGACCTGGAAGGTGTACGCGGTTCCGGCAGTCAACATTGCGATCATATGGCTAGTGGTGTCTGCGTCGGAGCCGGAGATGTCCATCCAGTCGCCATAGCTTCCGGTCGTCTTCTGCCGGTACTGCCACTTGGCTACGTTGTCGTCGTTCAGAGCGTCCCAAGCGAGCGTCACTTGGAAAGATCCCTGCGCCATAGCGGAGAAGTTGGCAGGCTTGCCGGGAACATCCCCCGGTACCTGGATCCCGACCGAGTAGCAAAATTCCCGTAAGTCGCCAGTCGCAGGATCATCGTCGTTCAAGCAGATGTCCACCCAGCCGGGATGCCCTCTCTTGCCGAAGGTGGTCTCGATGGCGATGATATCTCCGTGCTCGATGGGGTTAGCGGTAGTGCCAGTCCACAGGTTGTTGTCCGCTCCCCCATCGGAGTTGTCCGTGTACACGTGCCTGGCGTAGCCGCCATTCCCGTCTGGGCGGTAGCGGTACACGTTGTAGTTCTCCGGCACAGGCTCGGCGACCAGGCCGTCGCTAAAGGTCACTTCTGTAACCTTCAGGTTTGAAGCCTCCGCCGGGCTGAAGAAGAACGTGGCTGTCGACGCGCTGCCCGGTAGCGTGGTCGCCGCACTGGCCGGCAGCGTGATGTAAGGGCGCATTCCCTCGTCGCCAGCCATCTCATCGAACCAGCGGAAGAGTTCATTCGCGCTTCCATCTGCGCCGGGATCGCCGGTTGGGGGACCATCCTCAGCGCTTGTGGCCTCGCCGGCCTTGGCCGACAGGAAGTCCAGCTTCGCCGACTCGATGAACGTGTTGTTGTAGGCGTTGCGCAAAAGCGCGCCATTCCCGTCGTCGGTTACTTCAATAGACAGGACGTCGAGCACCCTATCGGCTAGAACCCCTCCAGCGATGGGAAACTCAAAGCCCACGATGTCCGAGTGCAGGATAGGCTCCGCGTCGGTGCCGGTCCATCTGTTGTCGTCCGACCCTTTATCGTTATTGTCTGTGTACTCGTGCCTGGTGTAGCCGCCGCTCCCGTCGGGACGGTAACGGTACAATTTGTACGTGGAGATGCCTAACCCCGAATGCCCCACGAGGTCGATGCGCGAGCCTTCCGCCCCGCTGAAGTAGAAGGCGACGTTCGACGCGCTGGCCGTCGGCAAATGCCGGTGGCCTTGTTCGCCTCCAGCTTCATTGAACCAGTTGACCAGCTCGTTCGTGCTGCCCTCCGCCCCGGGGTCGCCGGTCGCCGGCGCGTCCAGGGCTGTCCCCGCGTTGGCCGACAGGAAGTCCAGCTGCGCCTGGGCGCCCAGCGGTCCCTCCTCAGCCTGGAGAGCTACGATGTAAGTCTTACTGTCGAGCAAACCGCCGTTCTCGAGCGTTAGCTCGAGAAAGAGCGGCAGATTGTTGGGGATCACTATTTTCTCCAGCCCAAACTCGAAGCCGATGATGTCGCCGTGAAGGATTTCCTCGTCGTCGGTGCCAGTCCACCTGTTGCCGTCCGACCCTACATCAGTACTATCCGTATACTCGTGCCTGTCGTAGCCGCCGTTCCCGTTGGGGCGGTAGCGGTACACCGTGGAGTCTACGTCGGACGTGAAGAAAACGGCGCGGGAGTCTACTTTGTTCACCACGACGTTTGTGATCTTCGAATCTTCCGGGGCGCTGAAGAAGAAGGTGGCCATCTCCGAGTCGGCCGGCACGATGATGTAGGAGTTCTTGCCGGAGTCCGCTATGCCCGCCGCCGCGTCGATGCGCCGGAATAGCTCGTTCGCGCTCCCCTCCATCCGGGGGGCGCCCGTGACAGGAGCCTCCCCGGCTTCGCCTATCTTGCCTGACAGGAAGTCCAGCTGCGTCTCGAACGATTCGAGGATCGTTATGGTGTACGTTTGCTCAGTGTAGATTGCGCTGTCGGCGCTGTCGGCGTCGGAGACAGTGATCTTCAGGTCCAGCGGCAGCGATTCACGTATCGTTGCCCCGGACGCGCTCGCTTTGTCCAGCTCTATCTGGTAGGCCAATGCGCCTTGCGATGTTGTCGTGCGGCTCAGCGCGCTATCCGCGGTAAGTTCTACGAGCGGGTCCGCGAACTCGTTGTAGAGCGTCAGTCCCGCGTAGCTATCGCCAGCCGCGCCGAGCATAAGCCCTGAGAGCGCGCTCACGGTTCCCTTGATCTTCGCGCCGCTGACCGGCCTGATGGCGATCGTGAGATGCGTTTCGTCGCTCGGAGCGAGCAACCGGTAGACCTTGTCGCGTTTGTTTGCGGAGTTTGAGAGGCCGCGCGAGTTCACGCTCGTAGAGCCTGAGAATCCGTTCTCGAGGACGTTGGTGTTCGTGTCGCCGGCGGCGACCACAGGCGCAGTATCGCCAGTTTCGCCGTGGAGGGCCGCCAGCACATCCAGGTTCGCAGGAGAATTCGTAGTTGTGGGCGCCTCGGCGGCGGCTCCTCTGCCGCGCGGGTTCACCGCGCGGAGCTGGAAGGTGTACTCCGCGCCATTAGGCAAGCCCGTAACGTCGTAGCTCGTGGTGTCTTTGTGGGACCCGGGAATAGCCATCCACCTTGAGTAGCCGTCCTCGGGGAAGTGGTCGTCGCCAAAGATCATATAGCCGTCTTCGGCGCCGCTCTTCCTCCGGTACTCCCAGCCGGTAATCGATTCGTGGCCAGGATCGTCCCAAGAGAGTGTAACCTTGCCTGTGGTGTCTTCGGACGTGACCGCGCTGAAGTTCATCGGCATTGCGGGATTCTGATCCGGCAGATTGAAGCAGCTGCTCGCCAAGGTTATCGTGTACGTCCTGTCCAGCTTCGCATCGTTCACTGCGACTATCTCAATGTCCACCGGCAGCGTGCGTTCCGTATGGAACCAAGGAGCACCGGTGTTTATTGCCGGAAATCTGATTTGCACAGCGATAATGTCGGTGTGCATAAAGGGAGCGGCGCTGGCTCCATCCCAAAGTTCGGCGCCGACGTTCTGGGGAACAGAGACATAGTCAGCGCCATACTCCTCAAGCGGGAGCGACTCGACGGCTGCGCTGCCGCCGCGGTAGTAGAAGACTCTGATATTCCCTGGCCATTTCCGGGATGACGTGTCAAATCTGCGCAGGCCATAGAAAACTTCCCTCCGGTCGTCGTACCAACCGGTCACAACGTCAGGCTCATTGAGCGGAAGTCTGATGTCCGCTTTCGCGCCTTCCCCGCCCCAGCTGTAGGCGAGCGTGAACACATCCGTGTCGTCCGGCAGTTCCAGGCACGCGTTCCTGCCGGGGTCGGCCTTCTCAGGGGTCGCCTCTCTTGCGTCGAACCACTCGACCAGATCGTTCGTGTCTCCCGCCTCGTCGTCGGCATCGCCGGTCGGCGGCGCCGCCGTCGGCGCTGTTCCGACCGCCGCTGTCAGGAAGTCGAGCGACGCCTTATCCGTAGTCGGGGCCCTGCTCACGACATCGGACTCCGGTCCATCTCCGTATGCGGGATTCTCGTCTTTGTCATTCACCGCGCGGAGCTGGAAGCGGTAGGTCGTGCCGTTCGTCAGCCCCGTGATCTTGTGGCTCGTCGTGTCCGCGTCTGAGTCGGGGATGTCGGTCCAATCCTCCGTTCCGCCCCGATTCCATCTATTGGCTTCATTGGAGTACCGCACCTGGTACTTCTGGATCGAGTCGTCGAACGGGTTCTTCCAGCGGAGGGTAACCTCTCTATCCCCTGCTTTGACGGTGAAATCTTGCGGCTTCCCTGGCGGCGCAGGCTCGCGAGGGCAGTCCCGCGACAGCGTTATCGTGTACGTCGTGTCCGTCTTACCGGAGGCCTTCGCCACAATCGTCACATCCACGGGAAATGCGGTCTTAGCGCTGAGCTGCACTTCGAGGACATCCTCGTGTGTGACAGGGATGTTCGCATCCCCGTCCCAGAAGTCGAGCGTGCTGGGAGCCGGACCGAAATTCCTCGTTCGAGGCAGGTCAATGATGTCCCTGCGGAAAGCGCCACTGGTCTGAGCGCGGTAGCGGCTCTGTTGAATCTCGGCTTGTCCTATAAAATAGTCGATATCATTGTCGTACCAGGCGCTCGCCGGGAGATTTACAACGGCTTTTGTCCCATCGGCACCCCAGCTAAAGGCAAGAAAAGCGTGCGTCTGCCCCTTCCCCACTTCCAGGCACCTGGAGGCGGGGGAATCGTCGGTTTTGACCGGATCGCTTGAGTCCCTTGCGTCGAACCATCCAACCAAGCTGTTCGTGTCGCCGCTCAGGTCGTCCGGGTCGCCCATCGGCGGGGTGTCCGAAGTAGTAGGGGCCGCGCCTGCCCTTCCCGTCAGGAAGTCGAGGGTCGCCGCTGTCGCCGTCCCTGTGGGCGTAGCCGCGGCTGTCGCTGTAGGCGTGGGAGTGTCCGTAGCCGCCTGGTTCGATAGCTGGTCGGCGACGGATGCGTCGGCGCGGTTAGCGGAGAAGACGAACATCGCGGCGAGCGCGGCAAGCAGCGTCGCAGCGAGCAGCGTGACAGCTGATGCTCGGTTTTCCGTGTAGTAGCGGGCGAGTGACTTCATGGCTGCGTCCCCCGGGCACAGGCCCCGCTTGTTACCGGTTGACCCGCCCGTGCGTGATTCCTGCCTCATAGGGCTGCCCGATTGGGGCCAATCCTTAGGGGCAGTTGCAAGCAATTTACCCCCCCCCCCCCCCTTGTCAAGAGGGGACGGCAGGGAATTTGGAGGCGATTCTGGGGACAGCACGGCTCGCAGATGGGGGCTGAATCGCCCTATACAGAGCCCCTGGGAGGAGCCTGGGGAACTCCTTCCCAGGGACTTGTCGCCTTAGCCTCGGCAGGCTAGGCCGGGCAAAACGCCTCGGTGATGGCTGGAAACCGTCGACCTACTGGCCTACTTGCCGCTGACGGTAGATGTAGTAGCCGCCAGCGGCCGCCGAGACCACCAGCAGCACGATCAGCGCCACCAGCAGCGCCCCGGGGAATCCGCCTGCGTCGTCCTCCGGCATCAGCGTCGGCGTCGGGGTCGGCGCCGGTCTCGGGGTTGGCGTCGGCGTGGCTGTCGCCGCAGGCATCGGCGTAGCTGTGGGCGCTGGTCGCGGCGTCGGCGTGGCTGTCGCCGCAGGCATCGGCGTAGCTGTGGGCGCTGGTCGCGGCGTCGGTGTTGCCGTCGCCGCCGGCATCGGCGTGGGAGTGGGAGTCGCCGTAGCAGTCGGAGTGGCCGTGGGCGCCGGTCTCGGGGTCGGCGTAGCAGCCAGCATTGGGGTAGCCGTGGGCATTGGCATCGGCGTAGCCGTGGCCGTGGGGGCCGGTCGCGGAGTTGGCGTGGCCGTTGGGGCTGGCTCTGACGTCGGCGTAGCAGTCGGATCCGGCTCCGGCGTGGCCGTTGGGGCTGGCTCTGACGTCGGCGTCGGCGTGGGAGTCGGCGTAGAACTGCGCGTGATTGCCGAGCCGCTGACGCCTACCCTGTCAATCTTAGTCGCCTCAGTGATACTCACGGTAACCGAGTCGATCGTCACCGGGCCGTAGTCTCCGCCCTCAGCGCTGTGCGTCAGTATTACTTTCTCGTCTGGTCTGTTGTCGTCGTCCTCCGCCGCGTTCACCGTTACCGTCTGCGCAGTCGCCCAGTTCTCCGTCGTGAACGTCAGTGGCGATCCCACAACCGTTACGTCGTCGAAGAATCCCCCAACCGTGATGGTCACCTCCGCCGTCGGCTCAGACGTCAGCTTCAGCGTGTAGGTTGCACTGCCCCCCTCATCCACCGTCAGCGCGGATGTCGACACGGTTACTCCTGCCGTTTCGTCCTCGGTGATTGTTACAACAACCGATTCGACCGTCACCGAGCTGTAGTCGCCTCCACTCGCGCTGTGCGTCAGCGTTACGGCTGCCTCCACAACAGCATCGTCGTCGTCAGCCGCGCTCACCGTCACCGTCTGCGCAGTCGACCAGTTCGCCGCCGTGAACGTCAGCGGCGATCCCGACACCGTTATGTCGCCAGAGGCGCCGGCTACCGTGATGGTTACATCCGCCGTCGGCTCAGACGTCAGCCTCAGCGTGTAGGTTGCACTGCTCCCTTCCGGCACGGCGAACGACTCCGACACGGTTACTCCTGCCGTTTCGTCCTCGGTTATCGTTACAACAATCGAGTCGACCGTCACCGAGCTGTAGTCGCCTCCACTCGCGCTGTGCGTCAGCGTTACGGCGGCCTCCACAACAGCGTCGTCGTCGTCAGCCGCGCTCACCGTCACCGTCTGCGCAGTCGACCAGTTCGCCGCCGTGAACGTCAGCGGCGATCCCGACACTGTTATGTCGCCAGAGGCACCGGCTACCGTGACGGTCACATCAGCCGTCGGCTCAGACGTCAGCCTCAGCGTGTAGATTGCATTGCTCCCTTCCGGTACGGCGAGCGTGGACGTCGACACTGTTACGCCTACCGTATCGTTCTCGGTCACCGTTACCGCTACCGAGTCCATCTCCAACGAGCCGAAACTGCCTCCACTAGCGCTGTGCGTCAGCGTTGCGGTGTCCGTTACTGCGTCGTCGTCCTCAGCCGCGCTCACCGTCACCGTCTGCGCAGTCGACCAGTTCGTCGTCGTGAACGTCAGCGGCGACCCCATAACCGTTACGTCGCCGGACGCGCCCCCAACCGTGACCGTCACATCAGCCGTCGGAGCCGAGTCCAGCTTCACCGTGTACGTCCCATTGCCGCCTTCTGCAACCGTAAGCTCGGACACCGACACAGTCGCCCCTATCGGCGTGGCGGTCGCATCAGCCGACGCGCCTCTGCCACGCCCATTCACCGCACGCAGCTGGAAGGCGTACTCCGAGCCGGACTTCAGATTCCCGACGGTGTAGCTTGTAGTGTCCTTATCAGCCTCCGGGATAGCACTCCAACGCGAGTAGCCATCCTCGGGAAAGTGATCGGTGAGTGGAATCATGTACCCTTCTTCTGCGTCGCTCTTCCTCCGGTACTCCCACCCGGTGATCGTGTCGTCGTTCGGGTCGTCCCACGAGAGATCCACAGCCCCGGAGGTCGACCCCCCGGCGGCGGCGAAGTTCTCCGGGGCCAAGGGAGTCTGCTGCGGCAGATTGAAGCAGCTGCTCGCCAAGGTTATCGTGTACGTCCTGTCCAGCTTCTCGTCGCTCACTGCGACTATCCGGATGTTCACCGGCAGCGTGCGCTCCGCCTCGTTCCAAGGACGCCCGGTCTTTATCTCCGGCAAGCGGATCTGCAGCGCGATGACATCGTCGTGCATGAAGGGATCATTGAAATCGCCATCCCATAGCTCGACGCCAGCGCCTTCGGGGACGTTAAGGTAGGTCGCGCCATAGTCTGCAAGCGTGTGCTCACCCAGGCCGCTTCTTGCGTTGCCGTCGCGATAGAAGAAAAGCACGATGTTCCCTGGGTGCTTATCCGGTTGGAGTTGGTCATTCAAACCTCTGTAAACATCCTTGAGATCGTCATACCAGCCTGTCACAACGTCGGGCTCATCAAGCGGAAGGCTGACCTCCGCCTTCACGCCTTCCCCTCCCCAGCTATAGGCGATCGTGAACACTTCCGTGTTGTCCGACAGTTCCAGACATGCGTTCCTGCCAGGGTCGGCCTTCTCAGCAGGCGCCTCTCTTGCGTCGAACCACTCAACCAGATCGTTCGTGTCTCCCGCCTCGTCGTCAGCGTCGCCGGTCGGGGGCGCCCCCGTCGGCGCTGTTCCGACAACCGCCGTCAGGAAGTCGAGCGACGCCTTATCCGTCGTCGGCGTCCTGCTCACGACATCGGATGCCGCGCCATCTCCGTATGCGGGATTCTCGTCTTTGTCATTCACCGCGCGGAGTTGAAAGCGGTAGGCCGTGCCGTTCGTCAGGCCCGTGATCTTGTGGCGCGTCGTGTCCGCCCCTGAGTCGGGAATGTCGGTCCAGTCTTCTGTTCCGCCCCGATTCCATCCGTTAGCTTGATCGGAGTACCGCACCTGGTACTTCTGGATCGTGTCATCGAGCGGGTCTTTCCAGCGGAGCGAAACCTCTCCGTCCCCTGCTTTGACGGCGAAGTCCTCCGGCTTCCCAGGGGGGGAGGGCTCGCGTGGGCAGTCTCGCGAGAGCGTTATCGTGTACGTCGTGTCCGTCTTACCGGAGGCCTTCGCTACGATCGTCACATCCACTGGGAATGAGGATTCGTCGGGGATCTTAAGGTAAATCTCGGTGATAGCTTCGTGTGTAACCTCGTCCTTCGACAACCCAGGACCGTCCCAGTATTCGACAGTAGCGAGAGCCGACGGGGTCGAAGTTGTCTTTCTCCCCAGATCTACTGGATCCCTTTTCCAGCTGCCGTCACTTTTAACGGTGTAGATGTGCTGCAGGATTGAGGCGATTCCCACGAAGTAGAGGACATCGTCGTACCACCCTGTTACGCCGCCTCCCCGCTCCGGGACGTTGACCACAGCTTTCGTCCCTTCGGCACCCCAGCTGTACGCAATAAAGACGTTAGTGATCCCTTCCGGCACCTCCAGGCATCGGGGAGTCGCCTCGCCCGGGTCGGCTTTCTCCGGGTCCGACGTGTCTCTTGTGTCGAACCACCCAAACAGGCTGTTCGTGTCGCCACCTAGATCGTCCGTGTCGCCGAGCGGCGGGGTGTCCGAAGTGGCTGGGGCCGACTTGCTGACCCTTCCCGTCAACAAGTCGAGGGTAGCCGCCGCGGGGGTGGCCGTGGCTGTCGCCGTCGCCTGGTCCGACAGGGCGTCGCCGGAGTAGGCGCTGGCGCGGTTGGCGGAGGAGATGAACATAGTGGCGACCACGACCAGCAGCGCCGCAGCGAGCAGCGCGATGGCCGTTCGGTTTTCCGCGTAGTGGCGAGTGAGCGGCTTCATTTGCTCGTTCTCCTGGACTAAAGGCTCCCTTGTCGCACCGGCAACCTGTCCGTCGTATGTTCCTTGCCTCGCAGGGCCAGCCTGATGCGGGTAGCGCCTGAATGCAGTTACACTTAATTCTACCCCCCCCCCCCCCCCGATTGTCAAGAGGGCACAGCGGGGGAATTTGGGGCATTTTTGGAGACGGCACAGCCCGTGGAGAACGAGAATCGACGACTAGGGGCGGCAGCGCCGATGCTCGCTACGCTGGTGTAGACTGCGGCCACTCGGACAGCCTGGAGGTTGGCTATGGCGCAGATTGTTTTGGGGATAGCGTCGTCCCACGCGCCGCAGTTGGAGATGCCGCCGGAAACGTGGCGCGTCTACGGAGACCGCGGCCGTACGCAGCCTGTTCACTGGTTCGAGGGCGGCACGTATTCGTTCGAGGAGCTCGCCGACTTGAGGGCGGGAGACCATTTCGAGCGGGAGTGCACGGAGGAGAAGTTCCAGTCCCGCTGGAACGCGTGCCAGACCGCGATCGCGCGCCTGGAGCAAACGGTCGCCGACGTTATGCCTGATGTGTGCGTCATCCTGGGCGACGATCAGAAGGAGTCGTTCAGCGACGACAATATGCCGGCGTTGTCGATCTACTGCGGCGACACGGTGGACGACGCGCCGAACCCCGGCGGCGCCCGCGGCGACCTGAGCGACCCGGTGGTTGCGCGCCGCCCCGCTCAGCGGCTCACGCATCCGACCGATGGCGCGCTCGGGGAGCGCCTCATCGAGGCGTTCATCGCCAACGAGTTCGATGTCGCGCGGTCGAGCAAGCTGCCGCCGGGACGGAACGGCGACGGGGCCATCGGCCACGCCTTCTACTACATTTACCGTCGGCTGATGAACAACGTAGTTACGCCAAACGTGCCGGCGCTCGTGAACACGTACTATCCGCCAAACGTCCCCACGGCGGCGCGCTGCTACCGGTTCGGGCAGACACTGCGTCGCACGCTAGAGGAGTGGGACTCGGACAAGCGCGTGGCGATCTTCGCGTCGGGCGGGCTGAGTCACACAGTCATCGAGGAAGAGCTTGACGCGCGGATTATCGACGGGCTGCAACACGACGATTTGGAGAAGCTGACTGGCTATCCCGATGCGCGGTTCCGCGCTGGAACGTCGGAGATTAAGAACTGGATCGCGCTCGCCGGCGCGATGTCCGGCGCGGGGCTCGAGATGACGATGGTCGATTACGTGCCGTGCTACCGCACGGAAGCCGGGAACGGCTGTGCGATGGGCTTCGCGGAGTGGACGTAGTCCGCGTCAGCTGCTCCTTCTGACGCTGGGAGCAGCCGGGTTGAGAGACTAGCGCGCGACGATGACGCAGAACGCCTCAGCGCAGCGCGGCGGGCGCGAGTGGGGCCGTCCGCGGCAGTTGCGGCGACTACGGAGGCGGATGCTGGCGGCAGCTGGGGTTGTCGCGGCGGGGCTCATCGTTTGGTGGGCTTCCGGTGCGCTCTTCGCCGGCTCTGTGCCGGAACCGTCGACGCGGGTGAGCGCCGAGGTTAGCGCGCGCGACTGGGCGCTTGCCGGACGCGATCCCGCCCACGCAGCCGCTCTTCCGCTGCACGGCGGTTACGAGGGACGAGAGGCGTGGCGTGTGGAGCTGTCTGCGTTCGTCAGCGCGGGCGTCGCAGTCTCCGGCGGCAGAGTGTTCGCTGGCGCCGGAGATGGCCGTCTCCTTGTGCTTGACGCCGCAAGCGGCGATATGCTCTGGGAGTATGCGCTGCCGCTGGCTGCGGGCGGCGCTCCCGCCGTTACGCCAGACGCCGTTTACGTTGCTTCACGGAGCGGGAATCTGCTCGCGCTCGATCGTCGGGACGGCAGCGAGCTGTGGAGTTTCGAGGGAGACAGCGCTCTCGGGCCCGCGCCCATCGCGTACGATGGCGTTCTGTACGCCGGGGCATGGAGCGGGAAGATATACGCGCTCGACGCTCTGAATGGGGAGCTGCTGTGGGAGTTTCAGGCTGACGGCAATATTGTCGCGCCCCCGGCGTTCTCCGAAGGACTTATGGCGATCGCGGTCGACGACAGGACGCTGTCGATCGTCGACATTGCGACCGGGCGGGCGCGGCTCCATTTCGACGCGGGCCAGACGCTGAAGACGAGTCCGGTCTTCGCGGATGGTCTCGTTCTCGTCGGCACGGCGAAGGGCCGCCTCATCGCCGTTGACCCTGAGGCGGTCGAGTATCCACTGGAGAGAGGCGCGCGCTTCTGGAGGCGCCAGTTCTTCCTGTGGGGTCTGCAGAGCGAGCCTCCGGCGCAGAAGGGGTTGGCGTGGGAGCGCAGGCCATCGCGGAACAGCGCGCTGAGCGCGAGCGCGGTGGCTGGCGGCTCCGCCTACGCCGCCAGCCGCGACGGGCGTCTGCACGCGTTCGCGGTAGGAGACGGCGAGCCGTTGTGGGAGTACGACACAGGCTCGCAGGCGCGCTCTGCGCCTGCGGTCGCGGGCGATTTCGTGTACATCGGCAACGACGCAGGGGAGGTCCACGTTGTGGATCGGCGCAGCGGCGCAGGAGCGCGCACCGTCTCTGCGAGAGGCGCGGTGGTCGGTCAGATTGTCGCAACGGAGCAAGCGCTCTTCGTAACAACAGACGAACCTCCCGCGCTGCTAGCGCTCAAGTGAGAGCGTTGTCTCTGTCGTCCTCCTGCGAGCGAGCGGTCCGCTAAGGGCGATCGCTGTTTCCACGCCCCCAGAGGGGATGGCGGAATGTGGGATTGGCGCCCGCGCGGGGCGAGATCTGAGGGTCCCTGCTGGAGGCAGTCGACGCCCCATCTGCGGCGCTGTCCGACGCGTCGGGGACGGCGCGCGCAAGCTCAGCAGCAGAAGCGGCCGGCATAGAGTCAGGCTGCGCATCGGAGACGAGTCGCTGACGACGCCGCGGGGCGCGGCGTGGCGGCAGGGTGTTCAGCAGGCGCGCGAGGTCGATGAGCGCGGCGAGATTGTTCGCAGGCAGCAGGTCGTCGATGTAGGGAAGTGCCGCCTGCATTCCTTGGGTCAGCGGCTTGTACCCCTCAGTTTCGGCGAGCGGGTTGAGCCAGATGAGCCTGCTGCAGCTGCGTTGCAGGCGCGCCATCTCCCGCCCGAGCAGATCAGAGTCTCCCCTATCCCACCCGTCGGACACGATGAGCGTGATGGCTCCCCATCCGAGCGTACGGCGCGCCCACCGAAAGTTGAAATCTCTCAGGGCGTGGCCGATGCGTGTTCCGCCCGACCAGTCCGGAACGGCCTTGGCTACTTCGGCGACTGCGCGGTCGATGTCGCGCTGGCTCAGATGGCGCGTCACCCGCGTGAGGCGCGTCGCAAACAAAAAAGCCTCGATGCGGGTGTCGAGTCCACCGTAGAGGCTGTGCGCGAAGTGAAGGAGCATACGCGTGTACCGCTCCATCGAGCCGCTAATGTCGCAGAGGACAACCAGTTTCCGCGGCTTCTCCTTGCGCCGGCGGCGCGACAGCCGGGCCATCTCGCCGCCGAACTGCGCGCTGGCGCGCAGCGTCCTGCGGATGTCGAGCTCCCGTCCCTCGCCCGGGCGCTTCCGGCGCGTTCGGCGCAGGCCGGGGCTCCACTGCAAGTCAGCGAGCAGTTGCCGCGCTTGCATAGCCTCCTGCGGCGTGAAATCGGCGAAGTCGCGGGAGCGGAGCGCCTCGCGGGCGCTGAACGCGCGTGTGATAACGATCTGGTCTGCGCCGTCGTCCGCGTCCTGTCTCTCCGGCGGTTCGTTGTCGCCGGTAGCGGCGTCTATCGGAGGCGGACCCACCTCGATGTTGCGGTAGCGCCGACCCTCCCCCATCGACCGCAAGTCCATCGACGACGTGCTGTCTTTGCGCTGGCGCCAGAACACGTCGAAAGCCTCGTCGAACACAGCGAGATCATCTTTCCCGTGCACGAACAGCGTACGGAGGGCGGCGCGGACATCGGCCTTGCGGCTGAGGCCGATGTCTTCAAGGACACGGACAGCGTCGAGCATCCTGCCTGTGTGGACATTGAGCCCGAGCATCCGGAGGATGCGCCCAAACAGGAGGAGATTCTCGAGGATGTAGCCAGTATGCGGGTTAGCCACGCCGTCCGCCGCGCTGCGTTCCGCGGTTCAGAGCGCGGTTCAGGAGGGCGCGCGTCTGCTCGCCGCGGACGGCCTGCACATCCTCGCGATACTTCAGCAGGATGCCCAGCGTTTCATCGATGACATCCGGGCTCAGCTCGGTTTCGTTCAGGCTCACGAGAGCGGCGGTCCAGTCGAGCGTCTCCGCTACGCCGGGAATCTTGTAGAGTTCAGCGCCGCGCAGCTCCTGCACGAAGGCGGCGGCGTGCGCGGCCAGGGACTGCGGGGCAGTCGGCACCTTGCTGCGCACGATTTGCAGCTCCTTCTCCAGGTCGGGATAGTCGATCCAGTAGTAGAGGCAACGCCGCTTGAGGGCGTCGTGCACCTCTCGCGTTCGGTTCGACGTAACAACGACAACCGGGGGCGCATCGGCTTTGTACGTCCCGATCTCGGGCACGGTTACTTGGTAGTCAGAGAGCATCTCAAGCAGATAGCCCTCGAATTCTTCGTCGGCGCGGTCGAGCTCGTCGATGAGGAGCACGATGGGGACGCCGCTGGAGTCGAGCGCCTGGAGAAGCGGCCGCTTGATGAGGAATTCCTCGCTGAACAGCTCCTCCTCGGCCTGTTCGCGGTCGACGTCCCCTGACGCTTCCAGCAGCCGGATGTGGAGGAGCTGACGAGAGTAATTCCATTCGTACACGGCCTGGCTCACGTCCAGCCCTTCGTAGCACTGGAGCCGAATGAGGCGCGCGCCCAGAGTGGAAGCCAGCGCTTTGGCGACTTCGGTCTTGCCGACGCCGGCTTCGCCCTCGAGAAAGAGCGGACGTTCGAGCGTCAAGGCGAGATAGGCGGACATCGCGAGGCTGCGGTCGGCGATGTACAGCTCGCGCCGGAATGCCGCCTGCAGCTCGTCGACAGACGCCGGTTTCTGGGGAATCGTCTTCACCGAAGCTGTCCCCTCGTCTTCTGGTTTTGGCGCTCTTCTTCTACGCCCACAGCGCGTTGCCTTCGGCCAACCCGGGGACGGCGGCAAACCCGCCCCCCGCGCCTAAGTCATCGTATGGGACGCTCCCCCTAGCCAACGCGGGCGAGCGCGGCAGCAAGCGCGCGGCGGAGGTATACGGCGGCCATCGCCTTCCTGTATTCGGCGGAAGCAAAGATGTCGCTAATCTCCTCGCCCGTGAAGTCGCCGGCAACGGCCTGCGACGCCGCGTCGAGCGCGGTGTCCGACAGGTCGGAGCCCGCCAGCCTCGACTCGACAGACACCGCCTTGGTGGGCGTCACCTCAACGCCGCCGATGACAACGCTCGCCGATGCGCAGGATCCATTGCTGACATGCAGGATGACAGCAGCGCCGACGACCGCGTAGCGCGAAGCCGGGTGCGGGAATTTGACGTAGGCGGAGCCGGATCCTACAGGGATTGAGGGCACACTCACGCTCGTGAGCAGATCGTTCTCGGCGAGGGCGTTTTCGAGCAGCCCGGTGGCGAAGTCGGCGGCGGGGATGCTCCGTTCGCCTGCCAGACCGGTTGCGTTGAACGACGCTCCCAACGCGCGCAACACGGTAGGCAGGTCGGACGCCGGATCGCCGTGAGAGACGTTGCCGCCGATGGTGCCTCGGTTGCGAACGGCAGGGTCGCCCACTAGCGCCGCGGCCTCGGCGAGCAACGGCGCGCGCTGCCGCACGAGGTCGGACGAGGCAATCTCCGCGTGGGTCGTGAGCGCGCCGATGGTCAGGCCTCCGTCCGCCTCGGCGACGCCCTTCAACTCGGCGATGCGTCCAATGTCAATGAGCGCCGCGGGAGCGGCGATCCGGAGTTTCATCAGCGGAATGAGGCTGTGGCCTCCGGCCAGCGCCTTGGCTCCCTCGTTGGCGACGAGGAGTTCAACCGCTTCGGCCACGGAACCCGCGCGGTGGTAGGTCGTCTGTGGTGCGTACATGGCCTAGCCTCCGTTTCTTGCGTCGCGCATCGCCCGCCAGACTTTCTCCGGCGTCAGCGGCATATCGACCCGCGTTACCCCCAACGGTCGCAGCGCGTCCATCACTGCGTTGTACACCGTGATGGTCGACGCGATGGTCCCCGCCTCGCCGATGCCCTTCACTCCGAGCGGATGATGGGGCGAGGGGGTTGTATTCGACTGGACGTTGAGTTCCGGGAATCCGTCGGCACGGGGCAGCGCATAGTCGAGCATCGTTCCGGTAAGAGGCTGACCCTGCTCGTCGTAAACGACGCCCTCCCAGAGAGCGGGGCCGACGCCTTGTACGATGCCCCCATGCACCTGCCCTTCAACAATCATGGGGTTGATCTGCGCTCCGCAATCGTCGACCGCGTAGTACTGCTGCAGGTCGATGCGTCCGGTGTCTGCGTCGACTTCCACGACGGCGATGTGAGCGCCAAAGGGGAAAGTGAAGTTCGGCGGATCGTAGAACGCGCTGGCCTCCAAGCCGGGCTCCATGCCCTCCGGCATATTCCACGCCACGTTGGCCATTAGCGCGATGTCTTGAATCGTCTTGTGCTGGTCGGGCGATCCTCTCACGAAGAACCGCCCATCCTCGTATTCGATGTCCTCCGTTGCAGCCTCGAGCAAGTGGGCCGCGAGAGCTTTCGATTTCTCTTTAATCTTGCGGGCAGCGACGGCGACAGCGGCGCCGGACACCGCGGTCGTTCGGCTTCCATACGTGCCCCACCCCATCGGCGTGAGGTCGGTGTCGCCATGAATGACCTCGACGTCATCGACTTCAACGCCAACCTCGTTAGCGATAATCTGCGCAAAGGTCGTCTCTTCGCCTTGGCCATGCGGGGACGAGCCGACCATCACGTTGACCTTGCCAGTCGGGTGAAACCGCACGATGGCGCTCTCCCACAAGCCGCCCTGGAAACCAACAGCGCCTGCAACCTGCGAGGGGCCAAGTCCGCATATCTCGACGTAAGCCGCGACTCCGACGCCGACGCGCCGACCTTCAGATCGCGCCTGCGCCTGCGCCTCGCGGAGGCTACGGTAGTCGGCGGCGGCGAGGCAGGCGTCGAGCGTCGCCTCGTAGTCGCCGCTGTCGTACGTGATCCCGGTGGCGACGTCGTGGCCGTTCTCAAACTTGGGAATGAAGTTCTTGCGCCGCACGTTTACAGGGTCGGCGCCGATCTCGGCGGCGACGAGATCGACAAGTCGCTCGATAAGCGTCGTCGCTTCGGGCCTGCCAGCGCCGCGGTAGGCGTCGACTGGCGTTCCGTTGTTGAATACGCCGTAGACTGTTCCGCTGATGTTGGCGATGTCGTAGGGGCCAGAGTACATCAGTCCGTGGAGAATCGTCGGTATGCCGGGGCTGGCGGTGGATAGGTAAGCGCCTAGGCCAGCGTAGACGGTCGTGCGGAGGCCAGTAATCTTGCCGTCGCTCGTGGCCGCCATCTCGACCTCTTCAATGTGGTCGCGTCCCTGTGTCGTGATTAGGTAGTTCTCGCTGCGCGTCTCCGTCCATTTGACTGGAACGCCCAGCTGCATCGAGCAGAATGCCGCGACGGCTTCGTCCGGATAGTAGGGAATCTTGCTGCCAAACCCACCCCCGACCTCTGGCGCAATGACGCGAACCTTGTGCTCGGGAACGCCGGTGACCACGGAGGTGAGGAACCGCGCGATGTGCGGGTTCTGAGTCGTGCTCCACAGCGTCAGTTCGCCCATCGGGGCGAACCACTGCGCGATGGCGGAGCGAGGCTCCATGGGGTTGGCGATAAGCCGCTGCAACGTGATGGTGTCGCGCACAACGACATCGGCCTGCGCGAACGCCTCGTCCGCGTCGCCGCCGACCACGGCCCAAGTGAACGCCACGTTGTTGGGAACGTCGTCATGGAGTTGCGGAGCGCCGTCCTGCGCCGCTTCTTTCGGATTGATGACAGCGTCGAGCGGCTCGTACTCGACGCTGATGTGCTCCAGCGCGTCCTCAGCCTGATAGCGGCTCTGAGCGACGACAACGGCAACCGCGTCGCCCACGTAGCGCGTCTTGTCCTTGGCGATGGCTGGGTGGGCGGGCGTTTTGAGGTCGGATCCGGGAATCAGCCACGCGCAAGGCAGCCCATTGAGGACCCCCTCGGTGTCGGCTCCCGTGTAGACGGCGACGACGCCCGCCTGCTCCTGGGCAGCGGAGACATCGATGGCGCAGATGTTCGCGTGAGCGTAGGGGCTTCGGAGTATGGCGGCATGCAACATACCGGGGAGTTTGATGTCGTCGGTGTAGGACGCGCGCCCCGTGATGAGTCGTGGGTCTTCGCGCCGACGGATGCCGGAGCTGAACACTCTGGTTGTCATGGCCTACTCCCTCCTGCCGCGCCGGCGGCGTCCTCGATCGCGCTGACTATGTTCTGGTAGCCGGTGCAGCGGCAGATGTTTCCCTCCAAGCCGTGACGAATCTCCTCGCGCGTCGGCGACGGGTTCCTGCGCAACAGCTCGTCCGCCGCCATGATCATCCCCGGCGTGCAGAACCCGCACTGCAGGCCGTGGTTGTTCCAAAACGCCTCTTGCAGCGGATGCAGATCAACGCCGTCCGATATCCCCTCGATGGTCGTGATTGAGGATCCAGAGGCCTGCACGGTGAGCACGGTGCACGCCTTAACCGATACGCCGTCGAGCTGCACGGTGCAGCTGCCGCACTGGCTGGTGTCGCAGCCGACCTTCGTTCCAGTCAGGCCCGCGTCCTCGCGGATGAAGTGGACAAGTAGCTGCCGCGGCTCCACTTCGCCAGTACAGGAGCGGCCATTGATGGTCAATTCCACCGGCGTTTTCATACCGAAGCCCTCCTTCTGAACACCCTCAAAGCCTCAATCTGGCGCAAGCGCGCTTGGCAGCGCAAGGGTCATTGAATCGATTCCGCTTGTCAATCGCCCGTTGGCGTTCTCCACAGGGATCATAGTCCGCTCCCTCAATCGCGGTGGCGGAAGGGGCAACACTAGCAAAGTGGACTACAATGCGGGTCGAGCGAGAAGATCCGAAGCAGGGGGAGTTATGGCGACAGGGCCTTTGGACAATCTAAGGGTTGACCACATCGGGAGCCTCGTGCGCCCACGCCCTCTGCTGGATATGCACGCGCGCGTCGACGCAGGAGATACGCCGGCATCTGTTCTGGCCGAACTGGAGGACGCGCTTATTAAGGAAGTCGTGGCGCGGCAAGAGCGAATCGGTTTCCCTATCGTGAATGACGGCGAGTTCCGTCGCAGGAACTTCCAGGACAGCTTTGGCGCGGCGGTTTCGGGATACGATGCACCACGGAGCAACGAGGAATATAGGCGATGGCAGGAGGGCAACCGCTCCGATCGTCAGCAGCGCGTCGAGTCCGGCCCCGAAGTAGCCGGACCGCCTGTCGTCACGCGGCGCCCTGTTGTCGAACGCCTGCGCCTGACGCGCAACCTGCCTCTCGAGGAGTACCGGTTCGTGGCTGCGCTTGCAGCCACTCCCGCGAAGGCAACGCTCATCGGGCCGGACCGGGTGGCGCAGCGGTTCGACTGGCAAGCTTCAGCAGGCGTGTACGACGGACTCGGCGACTTCACGCGGCACGTCGCAGAAATCGAGCGCGAGATGGTAAAGCAACTGGCGGACGCCGGGTGCCCCTACGTGCACATCGACGCTCCGGGTTACACCGCCTATGTCGACGGGCCATCGCTTGAGCGTATGCGCGCTCGGGGCGAGGACCCAGATGGAAATCTGGCGATGTCAATCGCAGCTGACAACCAAGTTATCGCTGGAATCGATGGGGTTACGTTCGGCATCCACATCTGTCGCGGGAACTCGCGCGCGGTGGATCCCGCAACGGGCAAGATGGCGCCGCAGTGGCACAGAGAGGGCTTCTACGACGCAATCGCAGAGCGGTTATTCACCGGCCTGCAGCACCAGCGCTTTTTGCTGGAATACGACAGCGAGCGCGCCGGCAACTTCGAGCCGCTGCGGTTCGTCCCGAAGGACAAGATCGTCGTGCTGGGGCTCGTCACCACGAAGAGCACGGAGGTTGAGCGCGTCGACGACCTGAAGCGGCGCATCGAGGAGGCGTCGGCGCACATTGACATCGAGCAGCTGGCCATCAGCCCGCAGTGCGGCTTCGCGAGCGGAGCGGCGGAGAGCCTTCCCGAAGACGTTCAGTGGCGGAAGCTGGAGACGTTGCTCAGAACCGCTGAGGCAGTATGGAGGTAGGAATGGACGCTATCTACATCGGTTCAGCACCGGATTCCATCTATGATCGACTTTGGCAGAGGGTCTCTAACCCAGAGTGCAAGTTCGACGAGGCTTCGAAGACGGCTTGGCGGAAGGGACTGACCATTGCGGTGTCTTGGGCGGAAACTGATTCTTCGTTTGAGGCGCGACGGTGGGAAGCTAAGAAGCTAAATTGTTGCGCGATTACAAGGACAAGCACGGCCATTTGCCATGCTTAGTACTAGAAGGCGAACCAGTGTCCGGGAACAATCGACTGGAGGGAAGTGACGGGAAGCAGCCAAACAGCAAGCTGGAATGGTCGCGTTGGGTTCAGCTATTTCCTGGAGCGTCTCGAGTTCATGGAAAGCTACCCCGGGCCGAGTCGCAGCGACAGTTCGAGGGAGTCCCGCGCAAGGTGGGCGTCTACCGTTTTCGGCTCGCCGGATCGGGGTGGGGTTGTTGTGGGTTACTGACAGGGAGAGAACGAGGAATTCAAGCAGCAAGCACCACGGCCCTGTGTGCCTAACGAAGAACCCAGGTGTGAGGAAATACTGGGGACTCGCTGACGAAAAGGACAATGTTCAGGAAGTTGCTATATGCAGGTGGTGCCACAGGTACTGGCCACTTAGGCCAGGGGAGAAGAGGCAGAAGTACTGCGCCATTTGCAGGTAGGGCGCGCTCGTTGTCCGGAGTGAGGAGCGTTGTGCACTCGCGGAAGAGCGTCCGCCCGACCGGCTTTCTCTTAGCGGCTGCGTTCAGTGCTCGGAGTCAAGTGCTGACGCGGTTGAGGCGTTTCATAAGGCGCGATTTGCTGCGGGCCGCGGCATTGCGGTGGACAACGCCCTTGACCGCGGCTCGATCGAGCCTGCTGATGGCTGTCTTCACTGCTGCAACTGACTCCTCGCTCTCGGCCGTCAGGAGCCGGACGGCTTTCTTCACCGCGGTGCGGGCGCTCGAACGGACACGGCGGTTGATGAGGCGACGCCGCTGCTGGACTCGTGCTGCTTTCTGGGCAGGCATATAGTCTTCTCTCCGGTAATCACGTCGTAGGCGAACAGTGTACCACGCTGCCGATCAGGTTTGGCTGAGCAAGGCGGCGCCTGCGCGAGAGTGCGCACGGCTGACGCTTCGCACGCCTCGCACTCCCTCGATGCGGTTGAATAGCCGAGAAAGCTGTTCGAGATCAGCCACCTGGACAGTGAGATGAACGGTGGCGGAGCCGTCGTCGTTGATGTCGGTGCGTGTGCCGGCAAGGTTGACGCGCTCGGTGGACGTGGCCCCTGTGATGTCGTGCAGAAGTCCGACGCGGTCGTACGCCTCGACGCGGAGGTGGGCAGAGAAGACATCCTTGGATTCCCCCCAGGCAACGGGCACGATACGCTCTGGTTCGGAGACGTTACGGACGTTGGCGCACGTTTCTTTGTGGATTGTTACGCCCCGATTGCGGGTAACGAACCCGGCTATCTCGTCCCCGCCGATCGGACGGCAGCATTCAGCCATGCGCGTGAGCAGGTCTCCCACGCCAACGACGTTGATCCTCGAAACCGCAGGCGGAGCCCCCGCTGGATCGGCAACCTGTTTGCGGTCGCGCTGCGCCTGGCGAGTGGAGAGTCTGCCTGCCACTTGGGCGATGGTTACGACGCCGGAGCCGACAGCGGCGTACAGATCATCAGTGGAGTCGTAGCGGAACCAGCGGGCGACCTCGGCGTCGTTGATCGTTGCATTGAGGCGGCGATACTCGCGCCTGAGGAGGTCGCGTCCGCGCTCGATATTGACGCCGCGCTCCTGCCGGCGAAACCAGGCGCGGATAGCCTGCCGCGCGCTGGCGGTCTTCACGTAGCCAAGGTGCGGGTTGATCCAGTCGAGTGTAGGGCCCCGTGCGACCTTACTGGTGAGCACTTCTACCGTGTCGCCATTGTGAAGCTGCACGCGCAGCGACACGAGGCGTCCGTTGACCCTCGCGCCAATGCAGCGATGGCCAATCTCGGTGTGAATGCTGTAGGCGAAATCGATGGGGGTGGAGCCTGCGGGAAGCTCTCGGATCTCGTTCTTGGGGGTGTAGACGAACACCTGATCGCGAAAGATATCGGTCGTGACATTCTCGATGAATTCAGCCGTTGCAGTTTCGTCGCGCTGCCAGTCGAGGAGCTGCCTGAGCCAGGACATATGCTCCTCGAACCGGCTGCCGGCGCTGACGCCCTCTTTGTAGCTCCAGTGCGACGCTACGCCGTACTCGGCGATCTGATGCATCTGGTAGGTGCGGAGCTGCACCTCCACCGGCAGCCCTCCGATGGCTCGCACAGATGTGTGGAGCGACTGATACATGTTCTCTTTAGGATTAGCGATGTAGTCGTCGAACTGGCCAGGGAGAGGCCTCCACAGGGAGTGGACAACGCCGAGAGCGGCGTAGCACTCGGGGACGGTGGGCACCAACACGCGCAGAGCGAAGAGGTCGTAGATTTCGCTCACTTGCTTGCCTTGCTGCTCATACGCCAAGGCCTTCCGGTGAATGCTGTAGAGGTGTTTGGGACGCCCATAGACCTCGGCGTTGAACCCTGCGCGGGAGAGCTCGCGCTTGAGCACGTCAGTAATCTGCTGGACGTAGGACTCGCGTTCGGCGCGCTTAGCGGCAATGAGTTTCGAGACGCGCTTGTACTCGTCGGGATGGAGGTAGCGGAATGCGAGGTCTTCGAGTTGCCACTTCACCTCGCCCATTCCAAGCCGATGCGCCAGGGGAGCGTAGATGTCGAGAGTCTCCCGGGCGATGGCTCTGCGCCGCGCTGAAGGGAGCGCTTTTAGCGTGTGCATGTTGTGCAACCGATCGGCGAGCTTGATGAGAACAACCCTGATGTCTTCCGCCATCGCGACGAGCATCTTGCGAAGACTCTCGGCCTGGCTGTCGCTCCGGGCAACCAGCGGCTTCCCGTCTCCAGCGATCGTATCGATTCGGGCGAGCTTGGTTACGCCGTCGACCAGGTGCGCGATGTCGTCGCCAAACCGTTTGCGGATGTCGCCAAGGGATACATCGCAGTCTTCGACGACGTCATGGAGGAGGGCGGCTGCGACGGTAACGCTGTCGAGTTTGAGATTGGCGAGGTAGCGCGCGGCCTCGACGGGGTGGTCGATGTAAGGGCCCCCCGACCGGCGGGTCTGACCCCTGTGGGCTTCCGTAGCGAACTCGAGCGCCTGCTCGACGATTCCGGCATCGTCCTGGGGAAGGTACTCCCGCACTTGTTCGAGCAACGCCTGCATAGGTTGTAGTATATCGCTCCCTATCCTGCACGCGACTGCGGCATTCGGCCGCGGCAGAGCCAGCAAGCGGCGTAGGAGCGTCTTGCGTACGCTATACTCGTAGCTGCAGAGGTTATGCAGCAAGCTCCCCGCGGAACCGCCGACATCCTGCCCGAGCAGCAGCGCTACTGGGCGTTCGTTCACTCGACTCTGACAGCCGCCGCGCACGCGTTCGGATATTCGCGCATCGACACTCCCATGTTCGAGGACACGCGCCTCTTCACGCGCACGGTAGGCGAAGAGACTGACATCGTGCAGAAGGAGATGTACACCTTTGAAGACCGCGGCGGGCAGTCGCTCACGCTGCGCCCGGAGGGCACGGCGGCAGTCTGCCGCGCGTATATCGAGCACGGACTGCGCAATCAGACGCAGCCTGTGCGCCTCTTCTATATGTGCCCTATGTTCCGATACGACCGCCCGCAAGCCGGACGGTACCGGCAGTTCCACCAGTTTGGGGTCGAGGCCATCGGAGATGGAAGCGCCGGCGTCGACCTCGAGGTAATCCAGTTGGCGATGGACAGTATGCAGCGACTGGGGCTCGGCGGCATGACGCTGGCGCTCAACACTATTGGCGACCAACAGGACCGCCCGAGGTACATCGAAGCGCTCCGTGAGCACTTCCGTTCGCACCTAAACCACCTTGGCAGAGACGACCGACGGCGTTTCGAGACAAGTCCTCTGCGGCTGCTCGACTCCAAAGAACTGGCCGGAGAGTCGTTCATGCAAACGGCTCCGCGCAGCACGGACTACCTCGGCCTGGAGGCCCAAGCCCACTGGGACGAGCTCTTGGGACATCTCGACGCAATCGAGCTGCCGTACCGGCTCGACCACACGCTCGTGCGCGGGCTTGACTATTACACGCGCACGGTATTCGAGGTGCATCCTGAACAGGGGGGGGCGCAAAGCGCCGTATGCGCCGGCGGGCGGTACGACGGCTTGATTGAGCAGATCGGCGGCAAACCCACGCCCGGGATCGGGTTCGCCGCAGGAATCGAACGGCTGATTATCAATCTCGCGGCGGAGGGAGCAGAGCCGCCAGAGGTCTTGCCAGCCCCTCTCGTCGTGGCGTATCGCGGCGCGGCTGCCAAAACAGCGGCCATCCGTCTCGCGATGGAGATCCGAGCAGAGGGAGGCAGCGCGACGCTCGCTCCAGACCGCAGCCTCAAGGCGCAGCTGCGATACGCATCAGGGATAGCGTCGCCCTGCGTCCTGATTCTCGGCGACGCCGAGCTCGCCAAGGGCATCGTCACCTGCCGCGATATGGCCGAAGGCAAGCAGCGCGAAATCCCCCTCGCCGACGCTCCGCGGTTGGTTCTTCGCTCCTGAGGAATCACGCGCAGCGGGCGATGCAGGATTCACTGTCACCGCTATGATTCAGGACTTCCTCACGGTGTGCTGAGTTCCCGCGTACGCATCGAGGACGAGAGACGGAGTGAGAACATAGGTCGGCGAGAGAGTGCTCTCGCCGACCTATGCGGTGCGCGTCTACGAACTGGCGACCGCTAGTTGACCGCCGGGAAATTGAGGTTAAGCCGGGATAGGCTACCCTTGAGGTTGAAAACGCGGGTCTCCGAGGCTTTCGCCCCGTTGAGCCAGAACTCGATGGGAGACGTTCTGTAGCGGTCTTCGCACGCTTGGACGGCGATGTTGTACGCGCCATCTGATCTGATGTCTGCATAAGTCCAGACATCACCGAGGCTGGAATTCACTACTCTGGCGTAGATCTTGCTGTTAGTGGGGGGTGCGCCTCCGTCTACCGTGATCGTTCCGAAGTATGAAATCGGACGAGGCGGGATGGCGCGGCTAGCACCCCTGCACTGTCTAACATCTGTGTTGATCTCGCCATTAATACGAGGAACAGCAGAGAGGAGGTCTGACGTGGTCAGGGCGTAGCTTTCATTGGGCAGGGCAATCTCGATGTCAACCATGAATTGCGGATCCATACGCATCCCACGTAGGTCGCCAAATTCGTCGACAACCGCACCACCTTCAGATCCAGTCGTGTGCCGCCCTCGCAATCGGAAGTAGGTGTAACCGTTCGCCACGCTCTGTCGCGAACCATCCACGGAGGTGTTGTTGATAATGGGCATCGTCGCGCCTCTGCCGTACTGAATCGTGGCCAATTCCTTGCCAACCTGCGGCACGGAGGTGTCGCCGCGCTCCACAACGGCGAACTCTCCTTGCGCGTTCACCATGCGGAAAAGGGCGATGTTGGTGTCGTCGTCGCGTCCGACGACCCAGGCCTCCCCGGTCATTCCTTCGGAAGTTGCGTACTGGACGGTCGGCGCTCTGCCAAGGTTGGATGTTGTGGTGATGATGAGTCCGGACGGCTCGAGCACAATGCCGGACCACGTGCTGGCGCCGTTAGTGAGCCTGACAACGCCATGTGAGGCGGTCATCGATCCGGTTCTGAGATCGGCTACCGGGGTTGGAGTAGGCGGGGGGACAGGCGTCGGGGTTGGAGTGGGCGGCTCCGATGGAATCGGCGTGGGGGTTGGCATCGGAGTTGGAGTGAACGTGGCGGTCGGCTCTGGCGTGGGGGTCGGCATCGGAGTTGGAGTGAACGTGGCGGTCGGCTCCGGTGTGGGCGTCGCCGTCGGGGTGGGCGTCGCTGTGGCAGTCGGGGTAAACGTGGGAGTTGGCTCCGGCGTAGGCGTGTTTGTGGGAACCGGCGTATGGGTAGGGGTTGGCGTGTGCGTCGGCGTGGGGGTCGGGGGCTCGACGACGGGAGTCGGCGTTTCGTTGCCGCACGCGGCTACGAGCGCCAAAGCGATGATGAATGCAGGCGCTATCAGCGCAAGAGGGAAGTTCCTCATAAGACGCTCTCACCTTTGAACGAGTACATGACTAAACTATACAGGCAGCTTTGGGTTGGCCGCTCCATGCTCCGGCTACGGGTTTCCCTTATTTTTACTGCCCCGAAAGCTCCCGGCCGCTCCCCTCTTGTCCTCGTTCGTCCAGCGCGCGAGGCTAGAGGAGACGTGTGCTATACTGGCGCTGCCCCCCCCCCCGCAGCCGGGGATCATTGCGAGGATCGGACTTCCCGTGTTTGAGCGACTCGAAAACCTGCTGAAACGCAGCGAGGAAATCGACGAGATCTTCGGCAGCCCGGAATCGGGGTATTCGCTGGAGCAGCTAAACAAGCTCGCGAAGGAACGCGCCGATCTTCAGCCTGTGGTGACTGCCTATCAGCAGCTGCAAGCCGCCAACGCGGAGCTTGCCGACGCCCGAATGCTCGCCAGCGACGACGATCCCGATGTGGCTGAGATGGCGCGCGAGGAAGCTGCTCGCTTCGCGGCGGAAACCGAGCGGTTGGAGTCTGAGCTTCGCGCGGCCCTCGTTCCGACAGACCCTCACGACAGCAAGAACGCCATTCTGGAGATTCGCGGAGGAACAGGGGGCGACGAGGCTGCGTTGTTCGCCGGCGATCTGCTCCGTATGTATCAGCGTTACGCGCAGCGGCATGGCCTGCAAGTCGAGATCATCAGCGCCAGCGGCACAGAGGGCGGGGGGTTCAAGGAGGTTGTCTGTTCTGTTGCAGGTCAGGGAGCGTACCGGCTGTTGAAGCATGAGAGCGGCGTGCACCGCGTGCAGCGTGTGCCCACGACCGAGGCGCAGGGGCGCATCCACACTTCTACTGCGACGGTGGCCGTGCTGCCTGAAGCCGACGAGGTGGATGTCTCCATCCGACCTGAGGACCTCCGTATCGACATCTTCCATTCCGGCGGTCCGGGCGGCCAAAACGTGAACAAGGTGGCGACAGCAGTTCGCGTTGTGCACGCGCCAACAGGCATCGTTGTCGTGTCTCAAGGCGAGCGGTCGCAGCTGCGCAACAAGAACGAGGCGCTCGCGGTGCTGCGGTCGCGGCTCTACGAGCAGCAGCTGCAGGAACAACAGGCGCATGCATCGGCGACACGGCGCTCACAGGTGGGAAGCGGCGAACGATCGGAGAAAGTGCGCACTTATAACTTCCCACAAGACCGCCTCACCGACCACCGCATCGGCATGTCTATCCACGGGCTGCAGGAAGTGATGAACGGCGCCGGCCAGTTCGATGCTCTTGTGCAAGCCCTGCTGCAGGACGAGCAGACGCGACTGCTGGAAGAAAGCGGCGAGGACAGCGCAGCCTGAACTCACCGATTCTGACGCTCGGTCGCCTAGTGCGCAAGACTGCCACGCGCCTCGAGACCGCCGGCATTGCCGACGCAAGTCTCGAGGCCGACCTCATCTGGATGACCGTGCTCGGGGTTGACCGCGTCCGCCTCTACGCCGCATTCAACGCCCCACCCCCCGCCGAAAGCGCAACGCCGGCGGAATCGCTCATCGCCCGACGCCTCGCCCGAGAGCCGATGGCCTACTTGATGGGCAAGCGGGAGTTCTACGGCGTGGAAATCGTCGTGGGTCCTGGCGTGCTTATCCCACGCCCTGACACCGAAACGGTGGTCGAGGAGACGCTGCGGCTAGTGGAGAGCATCAGCTCCCCGCGCATAGCGGATGTTGGCTGCGGCAGCGGCGCAATCGCAATCGCGATCGCGCGATTGCGCTCCGACGCTACGGTCTACGCGCTGGACGTGGCGCCGCGCGCGCTGGAGCTGACGGCGCTCAACGCGTCGGAGAACGGGGTTGCCGACAGAGTGCGCGCGCTGAAGAGCGACCTGCTTACGGCGCTCCCTTGCCCGGCGCACGTCATCGCGGCGAACCTCCCTTATGTGCGGTCGGATGAGCTGCCGACGCTGGACCCTGAGGTGCGGCTGTTCGAGCCGCGTGAAGCGCTCGACGGCGGCGATGACGGGCTAACGCTCATCCGCCGGCTGCTCGCCCAAGCGCAAGGGCGGCTGCGTCTGAGCGGAGCTCTCGTGCTCGAGATGGCTCCGCCGCAGATTGAGGCAGCGAAGCGCAGCGCCGCGTCGTGCTTGCCAGGATCGGTCTCCCGCATCGTCCGCGACCTTGCAGGCCGCGACAGGGCGCTGGTCGTGGAGACATAACGCCCCCACTGCGTTACGCTTGCATTGTAGGCGGGACAGGCGGTTCGCCGGGGCCTTCCCGTCGATCGCGTTCGCGGAGGTCGTCGTCAGGGCTGTCTGCGAACGAACGATCAGGGGCTGAGGGCTGACGGGGGCGCTGCGGCGCATCGCGGAGCAGCGAGTCCATCTGCGCGAGCGTATCCATCACACGGGCGTTGATGCTCCCTTCCGGATAGCGCTCGTCGGTATCCTCTTCGCCGGCGGCGACCCCCATCAAGAGTTCTATGCCCTCCTCGACATTCTCGATAGCGTACACGTGGAAGAGTCCGTTGCGCACAGCGTCAGTCACTTCGTCGTTCAGCACGAGGTTGCGGACGTTGGAAGCGGGAATGATGACGCCTTGCCTGCCGGTGAGGCCGCGGGCCTTGCACGTCTCGAAGAACCCTTCAATCTTGCAGGTAACGCCGCCGACAGCCTGCACGCGGCCTTGCTGGTCGATGGAGCCAGTCACGGCGAGACATTGGGAAATCGGGGCCTTCGCCAAGCTGGAGATCAGCGCATAGAGTTCCGTGCTGGACGCGGAGTCGCCATCCACTTCTTCGTAGGTCTGCTCGAAGGCGACGTTAGCGCGGAAGGAGAGGGCTGCCGATGCGCCGTACTTGCCCATAAGGTAGCCCATCAGAATCTGAAAGCCCTTGGAATGGATGCGTCCGCTCATACGGCTCGCCTGCTCAGCGTTGGCAAGCTCTCCTCGGCCCAGCGCAATCCGCGCGGTGACGCGTGACGGCCGCCCGAACGAGTAGTCGCCCATATCGATAACAGCCAAGCCGTTGATCTGCCCAACGACAGCGCCGTCGACGTCGATGTGGACTGCGCCGTCGTTATAGAGGTCCTGCACGCGCTCCTCGATGCGATTCGAGCGGCTCCGCGCCTCGTCGATCGCCGCTTGCACGTGCTCGCGCGTAACGATGTCGCTGCCGACCTTCCCCGCCCAGAAGCTTGCCTCGACGATGAGGTCGGAGATGCTGGCGAAGCGCGCGCTGAGCCGTCCCTGGTCTTCGACCAAGCGCACGGACTGCTCAATGATGCGGGCGACCCCTGATGCTTCGAAGTGAAGCAAGCCCTCTTCCTGAACACGGTTCACGACAAACGAGGCATACCGCCGTATGCTCTCGGCGTTCAGCGGCATATCGCCGGCGAAGTCTGCTCGCACCTTGAACAGCTTCGGGTAGTCCTCGTCGTAGAGCAGCAGCGAACGAGCGAGGCGCGGGTTGCCGATGAGCACGACCTTCACGTCGAGCGGCATCGGCTCTGGCTCGATGGTTGCCGTCGGCACGAGGGCAACCTGCTCGCCGAGGCTTTCGATGCGAGCCTCGCCGCTCTGGAGCGCTTGCTTCAGGCTAGGCCACAGCGCCGGCGCAGCAAGGAGGTCTTTCGCCTGAAACACCAGGAATCCGCCATTGGCGCGTTGCAGGGAGCCTGCCCTGAGCGAAGTGAAGTCGGTTGTCATCACGCCGTTGCGCAGGGAGTGGTCGGCTTTGCCGAACACGTTGTAGTGAGTGGGGCTGTGCTCGAACACCACGGGGACGCCATTCGTGCGAGAGTGGTCGACAAACACATTGACCAGGTAGCGGAGGCTCCACGCCTGCCGCTCCGCCCGCGCGAATTCGGAGGCTGGCGCCGCCTCCTCAGGGGCAGCGAACAACATATGGATGTTGTCCAGCATATCGGCGCACGCCTCACTGAAGTAGTCAAGGGCCTCGGGGTTTTCCTCGTACGTCTCACGCAGCTCAGCGAACAACGGCTGCAGAACGAATGCCGCGGCGTCGCGCCGAGCGGCAATCTGAACGCGACGCGCTTCACGCTCGATGAGGCGCAACTCGCCTACTTGCGAGGCAATGAACTCCTGCATCTCAGCTTGACGCCGTTGCAAGTCCTGCGCTTCCTCGAGAGAGAGCTTGCCGAGCTCTTCGGCTGTCAGGGGAGCGCCGTCGGGGTTCACCGGAATCGCCTGAATGCCGACATCGCTCACTATCAGCGTCATCCCGCGGCGCGCCGCCTCCTCGGCCATTCGAGCGCGAACGGCATTGTGGCGTTCTTGGATTCCGCCCAGCGCCTCCATTCGGCGCCGGTACTCTTCGCTCTCGACGGCGCGCGGAGCGCGGGCAAGGGCCTCGGCGGTAAGTTCGGCCATGTCGCGTTCGAGCTGACGGCCCATCCCTGCTGGAAGGCTGATGCCGCGCGGTCGCATCGGGTCGCGGAAGTTGTAGACGTAGACCCAATCGTTGGGCGTGGGCCCCTTTGCTGCAGTGCGGCGCAGAAGCGCGCGCAGCGTTGTTGAGCGTCCGCTGCCGGGTTCGCCGGCGACGAAGATGTTGAAGCCGCCCTGCTCGACGCCGAGACCGAATTCGAGCGCACGCAGGGCGCGATCCTGCCCAATGGCTCCTTCAAGCGGCGGAACTTCGCGCGTCGTCGCAAACCCAAGCTCGGTTTCATCAATGCGAACCGTCAGCCGTTCAATGGGCGTTCGCAGCCGCGACGCGAGGCTGTTTGAGGGAAAGGTCATTTGCTGTCCTCCGGCAGCTAGCCAGGGTCCACGCTGTGGAGTGTACCCGTCTAGTTCTACAGGGCGCCCGTACCCATGGAAGCGCAGCTTGCGCGGTCGGGAGAGCGCGGGTGGTAACCTACGCGCTATGCCGTACACCGACATCCTCTACGAACAGTCCGCCGGCGTCGCCACAATCACGATCAACAGGCCAGAGACGCGCAACGCGTTCCGCCCACTCACTGTAGCCGAACTGATCGCCGCGTTCCGATGCGCATGGGAGACGATGCTGTTGGCGTTGTTGTGCTAACCGGCGCGGGCGACAAGGCGTTCTGCAGCGGCGGCGATCAGAAGCTGCGCGGCAAGGACGGCTATCAGGGCGCCGCTGGCCATACGAAGCTGCGCATCACCGAGCTCCACGCCGTAATCCGAATGATCCCAAAGCCGGTGATCGCCGCAGTGAACGGCTACGCCATCGGCGGTGGGCATGTGCTCCACGTCATCTGCGACCTCTCCATAGCGTCCGAGAACGCTATCTTCGGTCAGAGCGGGCCGAAGGTTGGCAGCTTCGACGCAGGGTTCGGCACGATATTCCTAGCGCGTGTCGTGGGCGAGAAGAAGGCCCGTGAGATCTGGTACTTGTGCCGTCAGTACTCAGCGCAAGAGGCGCTCGGGATGGGCCTCGTGAACAAAGTCGTTTCCCCGGGGGAGCTGATGGCGGAGACGCGCGCCTGGGCCGACCGTATGCTGGAGATGAGCCCGACCGCGCTGCGGTTCTTGAAAGCGTCGTTCAATCAGGACACGGACTGGGCGTACGGACTGCAACAAATGGCGCACGGAGCCGTGCATCTGTTCTACAGCACCAGCGAGGCGGAAGAGGGCGTCCGCGCCTTCAACGAGAAACGCCCGCCAGACTTCAGCCCGTACCGCAAGCAGGGTTGGTGAGGCGTTCCTAGACGCGTTCCCGCTCCCACTGCCTAGATGACAGGGTCAGCGCACAGACACAGTTGGCATGACATCCGCCGCCGCCCCACAATCGCAGATTGTCTCCTGGTTCTGGGCTGCGCGGCCATTCTCCCTTTCGGCGTCCGCTGCTCCCGTGCTGGCGGGATCGGCTCTAGCGGCAACAGCAGGAGCAATCGACTGGGCGCTGTTCGCCCTTGCGCTGACAGGATCGACAGCTATCCAGATTGGCACGAACCTGACTGACGAGTACGCGGACCATAAGAAGTCGGGGGGAGCGGGAAAGTTCCTCGCGCCGCACAAAGTGATCCAGCGAGGGCTGCTGTCGGAGCGCGCTGTTGCGCTGGGAATGGCGGCGTCGTTCGGATACGGAATAGCGGCAGGCCTAGCGATCACGGCGCAGGTCGGGTGGCCGATTCTGGCGGTGGGATTGGCGAGCGTAGCAGTCGCGTACCTCTACGCAGGGGGGCCAAAACCGCTGGGAGCACTGGGGCTCGGCGAGCCGGTTGTATTCGTGTTTATGGGGCCTTTGATGGTGATGTCCGCCTACTACGTGCAGCAAGAGACAGTTACTGCGTCATCGTTCTACGTGTCGCTGCCGGTAGCCTTCATCGTCACCGCGATTTTGCACGTGAACAACCTGCGCGACATCGCGGAAGACCAGGCGGCGGGGAAGCGAAGCATCGCTGCGTCGATAGGCGTAACAGCGTCGCGCTGGCTCTACGCAGCTCTCCTTGCCTGCGCCTACCTTGCAATCGCGGGAGTGGTAGTGGCAGGACTTGCCAGCCCCTGGGCGCTGTCGGGACTCGCGCCGTTGCCGTGGGCCATAGGAGCGGCGCGAGCATTGTTCGCCGCAGAGGAGCGCGCCGTGATGAATCGAATCCTGGTGCGAAGCGCAAAGCTGCACGGGTGGACCGGCCTGATGCTCGCTGCAGGGCTATACGCTTCATCTTGGTAGGCGAATTCGGTCGGCTTACAGACGCAGGCAAGGGAAAGGCTCTCATAAGTTGCTGAGAGCGGAGTGGTAGACTTGCGGCATGGCGATATACCGCTACTCCCGGTGGGACGGCTCCCAGAATGTCGAGTTCCCCTCGGCATCGGACCTGATTGACCACTTGTCGGAGCAGATCCTGCAAGGCGACAATCTCCGCGGCGCGCTGCGCCGGATGATGCAGCGCGGCTTTCAGGATGCAAAGGGTCAACGCGGAATGGGAATGCAAGACTTGCTCGACAAGCTGCGAGCAGCGCGGGAGCGCAAATTGGAGCGGTACAACCTCGCGTCGGTGTTCGACGACATCGCGAAGAAGGTCGACGATATCATCGATCAGGAACGGCGAGTCATCGCCAACCGCCTGCAGAAACTAGCCCCTCGCAGCGATGCTCCTCTCTCAGCGAGCGAGGAGATGACCAGCGATTCCGCTGCAACCGCCGCAGGAGATGGAGGCGAGCGAAGCGCCGGAGAGGAGCAGACTGGAGCGTCGCCTGAGTTCGAAGAGATGTTGTCGCAGATAGCGAAGCGGCATCTGCAGCAGCTCGACGCGCTTCCGCCGAACGCGGGCGGGCGCATCAAGCAGCTCCGCGACTACGACTTTATGGACCCCGAGGCGCGGCAGCAGTTCAACGATCTGTTGCAGCAGCTCCAGCAGCAGGCGCTGCAGCAGTACTTCCAGGGCTTGCAGCAGAGCCTGCAGTCGATAACCCAAGAAGACCTCTCGCAAGTCTCGCAGATGGTGCGCGACCTGAACGACTTGGTCAAGCAGAAATTGCGCGGCGATGATCCCGACATCGCCGATTTCATGGGCCGGTGGGGGTATATGTTTCCCCCCGGCATCGAGACCTTCGACCAGCTGATGGACTATATGTCCAAGCAGATGGCCCAGATGCAGTCGCTGATGAACTCGATGCCGGCGGAGATGCGTCGCCAACTCGAGGACATGATGGAGGGGTTGTTGCAGGACAACCGCCTCTCATGGGACCTGTTCGAGCTGGCGACGAACCTCGAAAGGATGAACCCCGGCCGCTTCCAGGACAACGGCTTCCGCATGTTCGGCGACGAGCCAGTCACGCTACAGGAGGCGCTCGAGCTGATGGGCGATTTGAACACCATCGAAACCCTCGAGTCGCAATTGCGCCAAGCGCTGCGCACGAACGACGCGACGAAGATAGACGCGGAGCAGATCGGCGACGTGCTGGGCGACGAGGCGCGCAGGTTTGCGTTCGAGCTGCAACGCCTCACCAAGGAGTTGGAGGAGGCCGGTTTCATCCGCCGGAAGGGTCAGGGATGGGAGTTGACCCCCCAGGCAATACGCAAGATCGGCGACAAGGCGCTCGCCGACATCTTCAACCGCATCCGCGGCGGCGACCTCGGCGACCATAACCGCGAAAAGAGCGGCGCCGGCGTCGAGATCACCGACGAGACGAAGCAGTGGGAATTCGGCGATCTGCTCCATCTCAACACGCTTAAGACGGTGAGCAACGCCGTACTGCGCGAGGGGAAGGGCACGCCCGTTCGCATCAAACCGGAAGACTTGGAGATAGACCGCACAATTGCGCAGGCGCGAACGTCGACAGTTATCGCGATCGATATGAGCTACTCGATGTTCTGGGACGGAGCGTTTCAGGCTGGGCAGCGCGTAGGGCTAGCGCTCGACACACTAATCAAATCGAAGTATCCCAAGGACTGGGTCTCGGTCGTGGCGTTTTCGTATTTCGTGCTGCCGCTGCAGTCGCATATGCTGCTCGACACGTACTGGGTAGAGCACGGCGGCGGAACAAACTTCCAAGAGGTCTTACGGCAGTCGCGGCAGATGCTGGCGCGTCAGGGCGGCAACAACAAACAGATCATCCTCATCACAGACGGCGAACCGACAACATACAACTGGTCGGAAGGCGGGATATCGGCTCCGGAGGATATACTCGAGGCCTACATGCGCCGGCGACGCGGAAGCGGCCTCCTCGAAGCGACGATGCGCGAGGTTATGCGCTGTACGCGCGACAACATCATCATCAACACGTTCATGCTCGACCAGAACCCGACGCTGCTGCGGTTCGTGCAATTGATGACGAAGATGAACAAGGGCCGCGCATTTGTCGCCAGCCCCGATAATCTCGGCTCATACGTCGTCGCCGACTACGTGGCCAACCGCAACAAGGTAATCCGCTAGCGACGTGAGGATTATCGACATCAATCGAGACGACGACGGCCTTGTGGAGCAGGCGGCAGAGCTGCTCTACACGACATTTGTCGAGCAATCGCCAGGGACATGGCCGGACGTCGCCGCCGCTCGTAGCGAAGTGCTGGATGATTCAACTCCGCAACGCATCTACCGCGCCGCCGTCGATGACGACGGCCTCCTGGCCGGATTCGTCGGAGGCGAGCCAATCTACAACGGACGCGTGTGGGAGCTGCATCCTCTCGCCGTGCGACGGGAGAGCCGTCGGCAAGGAATCGGCCGGGCACTCGTGGCCGACCTGGAGCGCATCGCTTCGGAGCACGGAGCGGTTACGCTCTTTATCGGCGCCGATGACGAGACGAACGCTACAACGCTCGGCGGCATAGACCTTTATCCGGCGCCTCTGGCGCGTCTGTCCGAATTGCGCGCAATCGAGGGGGCAACGCACCCTTTGTCGTTCTACGGGGCGTGCGGATTCGTAGTCGTCGGCGCGCTCCCCGACGCCAACGGCTTCGGGAAACCGGACATCTTCTTGGCCAAACGGGTCGGGTAGCGCCCTCCAGATCCCCTACCCCTGCTCCCTCCAGGGGGCCTCCCCAACGCAGCCGCCTCTCCCTCTGCCTGGAACGACGCCAAGCTCGCTCTCTGGGAGCGAGGCCCTAGCCGATCTCCTGGTCTACCAAGTCGTCATCGTCATCATCGTCAGGCATAAGCAAGTCGTCATCTTCTTCCTCATCATCGAGGGAGAAATCGAGGCGAGAGGCGTCGTTCTCGTTTTCAGCGGCTCCGGGGAGACCAGCCGCGAGAGAAGCGTAGTCGTATTCCCCGACGTCGACAGGGGCGGATGATTCGGCTGGCTCCATGATTCCGAGGAGCTTGCGGCCTTCTTCCGAGTGGTCGAGCCGGGCGGGGATGAGGCGTCCGATGATGACGTTCTCTTTGAGTCCACGCAGGTAGTCGACTTCGCCGAGAAGCGCAGCTTCGGTAAGCACGCGCGCGGTTTCCTGGAACGAGGCCTTGGCGAGGAAGCTATCCGTGTTGAGAGAAGCGCGGGTGACGCCGAGGATTTCGGGTTTGCTCGTGGCGGGCTCGCCCCCTTCAGCTAGCACTCGCTCGTTCTCCTCTTGAAACTGGAGGCGGTCGATGAGCTGGTTAGGCAACAACGCAGTATTGCCAATATTCTCAACGCGCACCCACCGCAGCAACTGGCGGATAATTGTCTCGATGTGCTTGTCGTTGATGGACACACCCTGGTTGCGGTACACAGTCTGCACCTGTTCCAGGAGGTATCGCTGGGTTGCCTCGACGCCTTGAATGCGGAGGATGTCGTGAGGGTTCTTCACTCCGTTCGTGAGCTTCTGTCCGGCGACAACTGACTCCCCTGTGCGAACGGTGCGCTGGTCGGTGGCGTCGATCTGGTGGTCTCGCACCTCGACCTCGACGGCTTCAATCTCGACGCCGCCATCGACGATGCGGGGCACGCCGGACACGCGGGCAGAGACGCGCTCGAGCGCGGGGGTGGGCTCGGGGCCGCTGTCTGGGCGCTGAGCTTCGGCAACGGTGTCGCCGGCTTCCACAGGGTCTCCTTCTTTCAGGGTGAGCGTGTGGCCCTCAGGGATCGGCAGGAAGTCCGTAAACGGGACGCGGTTGACAACACGGATGACCGGCGAGAGGGAGGCGGGTTTGGCGAGAAGGAACTTCTCATCGTCGCCGGGGGCATACTCGCCAACGAGATTGCCGTCGAACACGAGAACATCCCCGTCGATTTCAGCGATGCGCGCCTTGCCCTTGGGCGTGCGCGCCTCAAAAAGCTCCTCAACTCGGGGGAGACCAGAAGTGATGTCCTTGCCGGCGATGCCGCCAGTATGGAATGTCCGCATCGTGAGCTGAGTTCCGGGCTCGCCGATAGACTGCGCGGCGATGATGCCGACGGCGTCGCCGATGAGCGCAAGCTGGCCGGTGGCGGGGCTGCGCCCGTAGCACATCTGGCAGATGCCGCGAACGGCCTCGCAGGTAAGTGGGCTGCGCAGCGTAATTTCGGTTACGCCAGCCAGCTCAATCTCGATAGCCTTGGGCTCGAAGATCATTTCGTTGGCGTCTATGAGAATCTCGCCGGTCTCGGGATGCGCCACCGGGGCCGCAGTCACGCGGCCGACGATGCGTTCGTTGAGGCGGGCAATCATCACGTCCTCTTCCGACGCAGCGGCATAGATAGTGAAACCTCGTTCGACCCCGCAATCGTCCTCCAGGATAATGACTTCCTGTGCGACATCGATGAGCCGCCGGGTGAGATAGCCGGAGTCCGCCGTACGGAGTGCGGTGTCGGCGAGGCCCTTGCGGGCACCGTGAGTGGAGATGAAGTACTCGAGGACACTAAGGCCTTCGCGGAAGCTGGACTTGATGGGGAGCTCGATGATGTCGCCGCGGGGGTTGCTCATCAGGCCGCGCATAGCCGCCATCTGCTTGATCTGGGCTTCGTTTCCTCGTGCGCCCGAGTGGGCCATCGAGTAGATGCCGCCGAACTCCGGCAGGTGCTGCTGGATGACATCGTCCATGCGCGAGGAGACGCGCTGCCAAGCGGCGACGGCTTGGCTGTGCTTCTCGCGTTCGGTGAGGAGACCCATCTCGTACTGCTCTTCGAGTTCCTCAATCTCCTTGTCGGCGGTAGCGATAATCTCGGCCTTCTCGGGCGGCACTTTGATGTCAGTGATGCCAATGGTCGTCCCTGAGATTGTGGCGTAGCGGAATCCTATCTGCTTGAGGCGGTCGAGCGTGTCTGATGTGGCGTCGTTGCCGGAGACACGATAGATTTCGGCGACGAGGTCGCGCAGCGCCTTCTTGTCCATCACAATGTCGTAGCGGCGAATCTCTTCGGGGATCGCCTCGTTGAAGATGATGCGGCCTGGGGTCGTATTCATCCATCCGCTTTCGGAGGCATGGTCGCGGACCGCCACTTCGGCGCGGAGGTCAATCAAACCGGCATCGAAAGCCATCATCACGTCATCGAAATCGCGGTGTCTGTTGCCGGAGCCTTTGGCGTTGGGCTGGATCTGGGTGAGGTAGTAGCAACCGAGGACGATCTCGTAGGTGGGCGCAACGAGAGGCTCGCCGGAGCTTGGAGAGAGCATATTGTAGGTGCTGAGCATCACGTTGCGAGCCTCGTGGACAGCCTCGCGTGAGAGCGGCACGTGGACGGCCATTTGGTCTCCATCGAAATCGGCGTTGAAGGCGGCGCAAACGAGGGGGTGAAGCTGAATCGCGCTGCCCTCGACCAGAGTAGGCATGAATGCCTGGATGCCGAGGCGGTGGAGTGTAGGGGCGCGGTTGAGCAGCACGGGACGCCCCTGAATGACCTCTTCGAGGATGTCCCATACTTCGGGGCGCGCGCGTTCGACCATGCGCTTGGCGCTCTTGATGTTGTGAGCAAGCCCCTGCATCACGATGCGATTCATCACGAACGGTTTGAAGAGCTCGAGCGCCATCTTCTTCGGCAAGCCGCACTCGTGGAGTCGAAGGCCCGGACCAACGACAATAACAGAGCGACCTCCGTAGTCGACGCGCTTGCCGAGCAGGTTCTGTCTGAAGCGTCCTTGCTTGCCGCGGAGCAGGTCGGAGAGGCTCTTGAGCTTATGGTTGTGACTGCCAGTAATGGCTCGGCCTCGGCGGCCATTGTCGATGAGGTCGTCGACAGCTTCCTGGAGCATTCGCTTCTCGTTACGCACGATAATCTCGGGCGCGCCGAGATCTAGGAGCCGCTTGAGGCGATTGTTGCGGTTGATCACTCGGCGGTAGAGGTCGTTGAGGTCGCTTGTGGCGAACCGCCCGCCGTCGAGCTGCACCATGGGGCGTAGGTCGGGGGGCAGAACTGGGAGGGCGGTCATCACCATCCATTCGGGCTTGTTGCCGCTGCGGCTGAGCGCCTCGATGACGCGGATACGCTTAACGGCCTTCTTGCGCTTCTGGCCGGAGGTTGAGTGAAGCTCTCCTTTGAGCGTCTCTATTTCCTTCGTGAGGTTGATGTCGCGGAGGATGGCAAGGATAGCCTCGGCGCCCATGTCCGCTTCGAAGATTTCGCCGTACTTGTCTTTGAGGTCGCGGCGGCGCGCCTCGGTGAGCAACTGGAGCGGGCGGATGCTGTCGACTTCATCACGCTTGTTCTGGTAGTCGACTTCCTTCTCCTGAATCGCAACATTGGTTCTGTGGGTGTTCCGGTTTCTCTCTGCTTCGAGTTCGGCCAAGCGTTCCTTGTTGTCAATCGACGTGGCCGCTTCCTCGACGATGATGCGGTCGTTGTCCCGCGCGCGTTGCGTCTCCATCCGTTCCTTGAACTCGTTGAACTCCTCATCGAGCTCGCGGAGCTTCTCGCGTTGCGCATAGTCGTTGACCGACGTGATTACGTATTGGGCGAAGTAGAGGACGCGTTCGAGGTTGCGCGGAGAGAGGTCCAGCAGGAGGCCGAGCCTGCTCGGGATTCCCTTAGCGAACCATATGTGAGCAACAGGAGCCGCGAGACTGACGTGGCCCATCCGCTCGCGCCGCACCTTGGAGCGCGCCACCTCCACGCCGCAACGGTCGCAGATGACGCCCTTGTAGCGAATCTTCTTGTACTTGCCGCAGTAGCACTCCCAGTCTTTGGTCGGGCCGAAGATGCGTTCGCAGAACAGCCCTTCCTTCTCCGGGCGCAGAGTGCGGTAGTTAATCGTCTCCGGTTTGGTGACCTCGCCGTACGACCACTGCTTGATCTGCTCGGGCGATGCGAGCGAGATGCGGATAGCATTGAAGTCCGTCGCGTTGGGCATCTGCACGTTCTCCTCGCGGGCTTTCCCGCGCTGTCTGCTCGGCGCTGACCGAAGAGCGTTGGTTAGCTCTGGTCGGCCTCGCTCGCTTCTTTGGAGGCTTGACGCGCGTACGCGCCAAGGTCCATACGAACCTCCGTAGAGACCTCCGGCTCCTGCTCTTCGAGGGGCGCGAAATCGGCCTCCCAAGTTGGCTCGACCGCCTCGATGGCAGGGGAAGCGCTCGTGTCGATCTCTTCCTCATCTTCCTCTGCATAGGTGAAACGCGGAGGGGAAACTCCCCTGTCGTCCTCGTAGCGGAGCTCGATTGCAAGACCGAGGCTCTGTAGCTCCTTGACCAACACGTGGAACGATTCCGGCACGCCGGGCTGCACAACCTCCTCGCCCTTCACGATAGCCTCGTACGTTTTCACGCGGCCGACCACATCGTCGGACTTGACCGTGAGCATCTCTTGAAGGTTATACGCTGCGCTGTAGGCCTCGAGCGCCCATACCTCCATTTCTCCAAACCTCTGACCTCCGAACTGGGCCTTGCCGCCCAGCGGCTGCTGCGTGATAAGCGAGTAAGGCCCGGTCGACCGCGCATGAATCTTGTCCTCAACGAGGTGGATGAGCTTGAGCATGTAGATGTAGCCGACCGTGACAGGAGTGTCGAACCTCTCTCCAGTGCGGCCGTCGTAGAGGACAGACTTGCCAAGCACTGGAGCAGCAACGTTGAGCCTGCGCCCAACCTGCAGCGCCTGCTCGTGGAGCTCGCTGAACGATTGGTCTTCAGTGGCGAGCTTCTCGCCGGCAACCTCTGTGTAATCTTTCGCGCAGTCCTGAAGCCATACCTTGAGGCAGACTTCAGAGGCGTACTCGGCGACGCCATCGCTGAAGACGCGGTCGGCACTGTAGCCGCGCTCGGCGACCCAAGCGCGCGCCTTGGCCCAATCGGGCTCGTAGTCGCCGGAGCCGAGCAGGTCGCTGCCTGCCGCGCCAGCGCGTTCGAGGAGCCACGCTCGCGCGAGCGCGTCGCGGATGTCGGCGTCGGTCGCGCCATCGAACACCGGGGTAGCGGCACGGAATCGGAGCTTGTGAGCGGCGAGTCCCAAGTGTGTCTCGAGCACTTGTCCAAGGTTCATACGGGACGGGACGCCGATCGGGTTAAGAATGATGTCTATCGGCGTGCCGTCGGCGAGGTAGGGCATATCCTCGATTGGCATGATGCGGGAAACAACGCCTTTGTTCCCATGGCGCCCCGCCATCTTGTCGCCCTCAGAGAGTGTTCGCGTCTGAGCGATCCAAACGCGAACGAGCTTGTTGACGCCGGGAGCGAGATCGTCGCCGTTCTCACGGGTGCGAACACGGACTTCGATAATCTTGCCTCGCTCGCCGTGCGGGACACGGAGGGAGGTATCCTTAACATCGCGGGCCTTCTCTCCGAAGATAGCGCGTAGGAGTTTCTCCTCTGCTGTCAGTTCCGTCTCGCCCTTGGGAGTGATTTTCCCGACGAGAATGTCGCCGGGGCCGACCTCGGCGCCTACGCGGATGATGCCATCCTCATCGAGATTCCGGAGAGCGTCTTCGCCGACGTTCGGGATATCCCGTGTGATCTCACCCGGCCCTAGCTTGGTGTCGCGGGACTCTATTTCGTACTTTTCGATGTGGATCGACGTGAACTTTGAGTCGCGCACGATGTTCTCGGACACGATGATCGCGTCTTCGAAGTTGTAGCCTTCCATTGCCATGAAAGCGCAGAGGACGTTCTGACCTAATGCGAGATCGCCTTCCTGCGTCGAGGAGCTGTCGGCGAGCGGGTCGCCAACGTTGACAACCTGGCCGACGGACACGCTCGCTCGCTGCGTTAGGCAGGTGCCTTGGTTGGAGCGGACGAATTTGCGCAGCGTCTGGGTGTGCTCAACGCCATCAGAGCCGGTGATGACAACAAAGTCGCCGGTGACCGCGGTGACGACGCCAGCATACTTGGCCAACGCCATCTGCCCTGAGTCCTGGGCGACACGCTTCTCCATGCCGGTGCCCACAAGCGGAGCGTCGGGCTTGAGCAGGGGCACGGCCTGGCGCTGCATATTGGATCCCATCAGCGCCCGGTTTGCGTCGTCGTGCTCGAGGAAGGGGATGAGCGCAGTGGAGACGCTCACAATCTGCATTGGCGCCACATCTACGTAATCGACGCGGCTGGGAGGCTCTAGCACGTAGCTGAAGGAGCGTCGGCACTCCACACGCTCGTCGATGAGCTGGCGCTTGGCGTCCATCGGGGAGTTGGCCTGCGCGATAACGAACCTGTCTTCCTCATCGGCGGGGAGGTAGACAACATCGTCGCTGGCATCGGAAACGAAAGGCTGCACAGCTATCATCCGTTCGGAGAGCTCCGCCAATTTCTTGGCGGCAGGATTAGAGATAGCGTAGCCCGCGCGAACGATGGTCTTTCCTTCGTCGTCCTTGACCTCTGCAGTTGCGGTGCGCCCAGCAAGGTCGGTTGCGGTGTTCGAAATCTCCTTGTGCACCTTGCGGTACGGAGTTTCGATGAAACCGTAGTCGTTGAGGCGCGCGTAGGTTGCGAGAGAGCCCAAGAGGCCAATGTTGGGGCCCTCGGGTGTTTCGATGGGGCAGATGCGCCCGTAGTGAGAGTAGTGCACGTCGCGCACGTCAAAGCCTGCGCGCTCGCGGGAGAGCCCGCCCGGCCCGAGAGCCGAGAGGCGCCTCTTGTGCGTGAGCTCGGCGAGCGGGTTCGTCTGGTCCATGAACTGCGACAGCTGAGACCCGCCGAAGAACTCGCGAACGGCGGCAACGACGGGACGGATGTTGATGAGAGCGCTCGGCGTCGCCTCCTCCTGATCGAGGATTGTCATACGCTCTTTGACGACTCGCTCCATACGCATCAGGCCGACGCGCAAGCAGTTCGTGATGAGTTCGCCCACGGCGCGAACCCGGCGGTTGCCGAGGTGGTCGATGTCGTCTGGGTCAGCGACGCCATTGTTGATACGAATCATCACCCTGATCATCTCGATGATGTCTTCCCGTGTTAGCGTCCGGTCCTCCTGGGAGATGTTCTGTCCCATTCGGCGGTTCATCTTGTAGCGCCCCACCTTCCCCAGGTCGTAGCGTCTCGGGTCGAAGAAGAGGTTCTGGAGCAGGGTGCGGGCGCTCTCGACGCTGGGAGGCTCGCCCGGCCGAAGCCGCCGGTACACCTCGACGAGCGCCTGAGCATGCGTTCGGATGCCCGTGTCCTTCTCTATCGTCGTCTTGATGTAGGGATGGTCGGGGTTGGTGTCGACATCCTCGAACAGTTCGAGGATGTCGCCGTTTTCGGCGTAGCCGAGGGCGCGCAAGAACGTGGAAATCGGCAGTTTGCGCTTGCGGTCGATCTTCACGGAGATGATGTCGTGGGGGTTCGTTTCGAACTCGAGCCAAGCGCCACGATAGGGAATCAGCTTCGACAAAGAGACATAGCGCCCTGTGCCTGGGTCTTGGATGTGTGTGAAGTATGCGCCGGGAGAGCGAACGAGCTGGCTGACGACGACACGCTCGGCTCCATTGATCACGAACGTGCCTGTGGGCGTCATCACCGGCACATCGCCGAAGAAGAGCTTCTGCTCCTTGATCTCGCCGGTGTCCTTAACCTCGAGTTCAACCGTGACGTACAGAGGCGCCTCGTAAGTAATCTCGCGCTCGCGGCACTCCTCTTCGGTGTGCTTGGGCTCACGGAATTCGTAAGAGCCGAACCTCAGCTCAAACCGGCTGCCTGTCACATCTTTAATCGGGTTGATCTCGTCCAGCACTTCGCGCAGACCCTCGGTCTTGAGAGATTCGAATGACTGGGTCTGGATCTGCACCAAGCTGCTCGGTTCGAGCGCTTGATGAACGCGGGAGTAGGATTTGAGGGGATGAACGGGCGAGCGGTCTGTCCTGGCAACGAGAGAAGTCATGATTTAGGTCAGTTCTCCTGACGAATAGGCTGCCACGCATGGATCTTTCGGGGCGGACACAAACAGGCCCAGCGCGGGAGTAACGCTAGACCGAGGGCTATAGCGGTTAGGGAACCCGAAGGTTGGGGTGTCGCGGCTCGTTGAGCGGCATTCGACTCCTAGTAAAGCAAGTATAGCGAGGTGTCCTATGCGAGTCAACTCTATTGCTCAAAGCCCACGGCTCTGTCCTGGGCTCGTGCGCAAACAGCCATTCCAGCCAGATGCTGCACGGGCGCTCCGTTCGACTGCGGGCGAGGGATGTGGTTTTGGGGTATGGTTGCTAGCGAGCGCATGGTCGGCCAGATGGCGCACCTCAGCAGACCAGGCGGGCGACAACGTATTCGAGGAGGATTTGCACATGGCAGGACTGGCAGGCACCCAGAGTGAAGCGAACCTGAAAGCAGCTTTCGCTGGCGAGGCGCAGGCGAACAGGCGATACTTGTATTTCGCTCGTCGCGCCGACATCGAGGGGTTCCCCGAAATCGGCGGGCTCTTCCGCGACATCTCGGAAGCCGAAACAGGCCACGCGTTCGGACATCTGGATTTCCTGAAGGAAATCGGCGACCCAGTAACGGGCGAGCCTATTGGCAACACCGAGGCGAACCTGAAAGCCGCGGTAGCAGGAGAGACGCGCGCCTACGCCGAGGTTTACCCTGGCTTCGCTCGCACAGCCCGCGACGAGGGATTCGACGAGCTCGCTGAGTGGTTCGAGACTCTGGCCCGCGCAGAGCGTTCCCACGCCGGTCGCTTCTCTAAGGGCGTCGAGACGCTCAACCGCTAACAGTGAGCTACTCGAACGAGTGGAGAGAGCCCTTCAGCCTCGAGGCTGAAGGGCTCCTTTGCGAACCTTCGTCCCCTGGCGGATCCGTTCTAATCGCCAGCTGCCCCCCTAGCGAGCGCCTTGTGTAGCGGGCGGGGTCTGCCTACGCAAGGTCGTAGCGGTCAAGGTTCATCACCTTGTTCCACGCGGCGATGAAGTCCCGAACGAACGCTTGCTGCCCGTCTTCGCATCCGTAAACCTCGGCGAGCGCGCGGAGCTCGGAGTTCGAACCGAACACGAGGTCTACTCTCGTGCCGGTCCATTTCACTTCGCCTGTACGGCGATCACACCCCTCGAACACGCCTTGGGAGACGGAGCTTGCCCGCCACTCGGTGTCCATGCTGAGCAGGTTCACGAAGAAATCGTTCGTCAGTGTCCCGGGCCGATCAGTGAAAACGCCGTTCGCTGACCCGTCAGTGTTCGTGTTCAGCACGCGCATTCCGCCAACCAAAGCTGTCATCTCGGGAGCTGTAAGCGTTAGCATGAACGCTCGCTCCACCAGCTGTTCTTCCGACGATGCGTCCTGTCCGCCCTGCGTGTAGTTGCGGAACCCGTCCGAGGTTGGCTCGAGCACGGCGAACGACTCCACATCGGTCCACTCCTGCGTAGCGTCTGCGCGCCCTGGAGAAAAAGGCACGATCACGTCCACGCCAGCGTTTCGCGCGGCCTGTTCGACGCCTGCGCACCCAGCAAGCACGATGAGGTCGGCAAGAGAGACGCGTTTCCCACTGCTCTGCGCTGCGTTGAACGCTGTCTGCGCCTGCTCCAGCGTCTGGAGCGTCTTCGCGAGCTCAGGAGGATTGTTCACTACCCAGTCCTTCTGCGGCTCCAGGCGGATGCGCGCGCCGTTCGCGCCACCGCGCTTGTCGGAGCCGCGGAACGTCGCCGCCGAGGCCCAAGCGGCTGAGACCAGCTGCGAGATGGAGAGACCGGAAGCGAGGATCTTGGCTTTGAGGTCAGCGATGTCCCGATCGTCAATCAGCTCGTGGTCAACATCGGGAACAGGGTCCTGCCAGAGCAACGGCTCTGTGGGCGCGAGCGGGCCGAGGTAGCGGCTGCGCGGGCCCATATCGCGGTGGAGAAGCTTGAACCACGCACGAGCGAAAGCGTCTTCGAGGTCGGCGGGACGGTCGAGGAAGCGCTTCGAGATAAGCGCATACTCCGGGTCCATCCTTAGGGAAAGGTCTGTGGTCAACATCATCGGAGCGTGCTTCTTCGATGGGTCGTGCGCATCCGGCACGGTGGCCACCTGCGCAGCATTCGTAGGCGTGTACTGCGATTTCCCTGCAGGGCTCTTCGTGAGCTCCCATTCATGGCCGTGCAAGTTTTCCATGAAGTTGTTGTCCCACTTCACGGGATCGTTGGTCCAGGCGCCTTCAAGACCGCTAGTGATGGCGTCGCCAGCTTTGCCGCTGCCATGACCGCTCCGCCAGCCGAAGCCTTGCTCCTCGATGCTCGCGCCCTCAGGCTCTGCGCCAACGTGGGAGTCGGGGGCGGCGCCGTGCGCTTTACCGAACGTGTGGCCCCCGGCGATGAGCGCAACTGTTTCCTCGTCGTTCATCGCCATGCGCTTGAACGTCTGACGGATGTACGTGGCTGCCGCAACGGGGTCCGGGTTGCCATTAGGGCCTTCCGGATTCACGTAAATCAGCCCCATATGGTCGGCGCCGAGGGGCCCCTGCAGTTCGCCATTGCCACTGTGGCGTTCATCTCCAAGCCAAGTGGTCTCCGAGCCCCAGTACGTTTCGTCGGCTTCCCAAACGTCGGGACGGCCGAAGGCGAAGCCGAACGTCTTGAATCCCATCGACTCCAAGGCGCAGTTGCCCGCGAAGATGATGAGGTCGGCCCAGGAAATCTTGCGTCCGTACTTCTGCTTGACAGGCCAGAGCAGGCGCCGCGCCTTGTCCAGATTGCCGTTGTCCGGCCAGCTGTTGAGGGGAGCGAAGCGCTGATGTCCAGAGCCTCCCCCGCCGCGACCGTCGCTGATGCGGTAAGTGCCCGCCGCGTGCCATGTCATACGGATGAACAGGGGGCCGTAGTGGCCGTAGTCGGCTGGCCACCACTCCTGCGATGTCGTCATCACCTCCTCGATGTCCCTCTTCAGCGCATCGACATCGAGACCATTGAACTCCTCGGCGTAGCTAAAGTCGCTCCCCATCGGATCCGACAAGGGAGAGTTCTGTCGCAGCGCCTTCAGGTTCAGCTGATTCGGCCACCATTGCTGGTTCGTAGTCATTTTCGTTACCCTCATCCGTGATGTGCTTTAGTATCGTGCGCCTTCCAAGCCCCGCGAGGCGCATGCCTCTAGGATAGTAGCCTCAAACACTCCGTATGTGAAGCCCTCAACCCCCTGTGTCCCAATCTGCGCGCCCGATCTCGGCTACTTGGGATCGCGAGGCCCCGCTTTAGTAGCTGATGAAGCCTCTCACGCCGGATGACATCGTCGACATCGCTCGGTACGAAGAGGAGAGGACGGAATCCCGCGCCCGCATCATCGAACTGAAGCGGCTACGCCGTGTGCAGGTCGGCGACCTCGTTGGCCTCGTGTTCGAGAACCGCGACACGGTGCGCTTTCAGGTGCAAGAGGTGATGCGCGCCGAGCGGATCGTCGGCGCTGACCGCATCCAGGACGAGCTCGACTCTTACAATGGGCTTATCCCAGGTCCGAATGCGCTCTCAGCCACCCTGTTCATCGAGATTACGGACATGGCGCGCGTTCGAGAGATTCTCCAGCGCTTCGTTGGCATCGACCACGGCGGAACGACATTCCTCACATTCGGCGACGAGCGCGTCGCGGCGGAGTATGCGGAGTATGAGGATCCCGGCAGCAACAATCGCGTCAGCGTAGTGCGCCATCTCACTTTTTCGTTCTCGGAGGCGCAGGCGGTAGCCTTCACAACCGCCGCCGAGGCCGCAATCGAGATCGCTCATGCAAGCTACGCGGCGACAGCCTCCCTCTCGCCCGAAGCTCGCGCCTCGCTCGCGGAGGACTTGGTGTAACGCGTTAGTGCGGCTGCCCTATTCCCGAATCTCGCCTGCTACGCGTATGAGGGGTTACGCAGCCCCGCAAGGTTGGTTCAGGCGCAGGTTCCTAGCTGCTATGCGAATGGGGATCACGTCTGGAGCGAAGCTCGAAGCGCCTGCTCGAGTTCAGCAAGCGTAACGTACCCCTCGAACCGAGAACGGATGCGCCCCGTTGCATCGATGATGAAAGTCCACGACTCGTTGCGGTAGTGCGGGACCTGGTCGATCCCCCAGTCGGCAAGCACAGGCGCGAGTACGCCGCGCGACAGATCGCCTTGAATCTCGTGCGGATTGTCGTAGATCTCCACGTGAATGTAATCAGCCGCATCGGGAGCGAGCAGCCTCAGTTCCGACAGCGTCGCCACTTGCGGCCCGCAAGTCGGCGTCGTGCAGAACGCCGGCGACGCAAAGGCGACGACGGTAGGCCTACCGGTGAACACCGACTCGGCGATGCTCAGCCGGTAAAGCTCAGGATCGGGTTCGTAATCGGATGTGAGCTTGCTCAAATCGCCTTCGACCGAATCCAGTGTCTTCGTGTCGCTGAAGAGCGCTATCTGGCCGATGTCGCGCACGCTAGACGTTTCCGCCACATCGACATCAAGCGTCGCCTCACCAACTATCGACTGATCGTCGACCTCTATATCGAGCCTCCACCTCCCTGGAACAGGGAACGTAAGCTCGGTAACGTAGGAACCGCGCGTTCCATACGGCCACAGGCTGAATACGGCAATCACCGTCTCACCGGATGCGTCGCCATCCAAGAACGTTGTTGTTACGCTCGCCTCCTGGGCTGTGACGAGAGCTGTCGCCGATTCGAGAAGAAACGCAACTCGTTGCGCGCCTGTCCGCAACACGGTTGTGCCGAGGATGGGCGTGAGCTGTTCGACTGCCGGCGCAGGCGTTGGGGACGGCGTAGACCCCGTTTCTGAGCACGCGGGAACGAGCGCAGTCAGGCACGCTGCGGCAAGCGCGAGCAGGAACCGCGAGCCCTGTACGCGGCCGGATTCCCTAGTACGTCTCGGCATACGAGCCGAACGTGAGCGCGAATAGAGCGAAGTCGGGTGAATTGGAAGCGAACTTGAGCTCTGCGCCGCCGAACTCCGGCAAGGAAACAACGTTATAAAGGTCGGGCTGGTCGACGACGAAATAGCTGCGTCCGTCCTCAATCACAATATGCTCGCCGGCTTCGTCGGCTGTGAGCGGGCGATAGGCGAGCTCGGTGCCCGGTTCAGTGTCGCCCTCTGAGTTGGCGCCGGCGATAGTGACTTCGACCTCATAGGGTTCGTCGCTTTCGAAGTCGATAACGATGTTCACTGAACGCGCGAAGAAGAGCAAGGCGATGTAGTCCTCCAGGTTCTCGGTGGCTCTGCCGTGCTTGATCGACTCCGGGCCGGCTGTCCAGGCGCCGTGGAGGTACATAAATTGGTTCAGGTGGCCGCCAGGGTCAATGTAGTCCTGCGTGGAGCCCTCGTCCGCTACGTAGTACTCTTGATTGGCGATATACAAACCGCTACTGCTAGTGTTGCGGTTCCTCCCGCCGTAAATTTCACGGGTCTGCCTCGTCTCCGCTGGCGCCGCGTACGCTCGTGGGTCGATCGTCGGCCCTTTGTCCGGGTTCACAGCGATGCCGGTCACGTCGGAGCCCGCTTCCGTGAGCAAGCTGCGGATGTGCTGTTCGGTCTCATCGTAGGCGCCCTCGCCGAAGTGCGTGTAGCGCACAATGCCCTCAGCGTCGATGAGGTACTTGGCCGGCCAATAGCGGTTGCTGTAGGCGCGCCACGTGCGGTAGTCGTTGTCCTGAGCCACAGGCCAAGCAACGCCAAGCTCTTTGGTGGAAGCGACAACGTTGTCAGTCATCTTCTCGAACTCGAATTCAGGCGTGTGCACGCCTACGATGACAAGTCCCTGGTCTGCGTATTTCTTATGCCATTCCCGCAGGTAGGGAATGGTGCGGATGCAGTTGATGCATGTGTATGTCCAGAAATCGATGAGGACAACCTTACCCTGCAGCTCATCCATCTGGAGGGAGCCGCTGTTGATCCACGCGCTGATGCCGGCGAACTCGGGCGCAGCATCTCCCGGCGCACCCCCGACGTTGCCGGACCGCTCAACCGACAAGGCGGAGTCGGGCGTGGGCGTCGTGACTCCGTCCGCAGGTTCGCCTGCAACCTCGTCCGTAGGCTCGAGGGGCATTGGCGTGGCAGCAGGACTCGAAGCGGGCTCCGTGGACTTCAAGTCACCGCCAGAGTCGCCGCACCCGGCGGCGAAAGCCGCAAAAAGGGCGATAGTGAGTGCGAGGAGTGTGAGCGATATGCGGCGGGGCCAAGAGGTTGCTAGTGGGCGCATACGCGACTCCTCAAGATATGTCGACTCCTCAGATGGCTACTTGTCGTATACTACGCTGAACGTCCTTCGAAACGCATCTATCCCGGAGTTCTTGCCTCCACATGAGAATTCCTCTGTCATGGCTAGCTGAGTATGTGCCGCTGGCTATAGACCCGCGGCAGCTTGCCCACCGCCTCACGATGGCCGGCATCGAAACCTCGTACGACCCAGGCCCTAGAGGCAGTTGGGACAAGGTCGTCGTTGGCTGCGTGCAGGACGTTAGCCCGCACCCCAACGCAGACCGCCTGCGCTTGGCCACTGTCGACACAGGGAACTCAACGCAGACGGTCGTGTGTGGGGCGCCGAACGTTGCCCCTGGGCAGAGGATCGCTTTCGCACACGTGGGCGCGTCACTCGTCAACGGCAAGACTGGCGCTCCGATGGAGCTGACTGCTGCTGTAATTCGCGGCGTCGAATCCGCCGGCATGGTGTGCTCCGAGCGCGAGCTCGGACTCAGCGACGAGCACGAGGGGATCCTCGTGTTGCCCGAAGGCAGCCCAGTTGGCGCGCCGCTAGCCGAAGCGCTCCCGCGGGGCGACGCGTTCGAGATAGATGTTACGCCGAACAGAGGCGACTGTCTGTCGGTTCTGGGCTTGGCTCACGAGATTGCCGCCATTACGGCTAGCCAAGTCGCGGAGCCGCCGCTTGGTTACGAGGAAAGCGGCGAGGATATCGCCGACTCCATCGACGTGGAGATTGCAGACCCCGAGCTGTGTCCCCGATACATCTGCGCTCTTGTGCGGGGCGTGAGAATCGGCCCTTCGCCTCGATGGGCGCAACGCCGCTTGGAAGAGGTGGGGCACCGATCTATCAACAACGTGGTCGATGTTACGAACTACGTGATGCTGGAGTACGGACAACCGTTGCACGCGTTCGACCTCGATCAGGTCCGTGGAGACCGCATCATCGTGCGTCCCGCGAAGCGGGGAGAACGATTCACGAGTCTCGACGGGCAGGAACACGCGCTCAATCCTCCGATGCTGACGATCGCGGACGCCGAGCGGCCCATTGGTCTTGCCGGTGTTATCGGCGGGCGAAACTCCGAGATGACCACCGCAACTGTCAACGTGCTGCTGGAGTCAGCGACGTTCAACGCGATCAACACGCGCCGGACTGCGGCGGCCCTCAAGCTGCGCACCGAGGCGTCGCTCCGGTTCGAGAAGGGCATCAACCCCGATTTGGCAGAACGAGCCGTGCGTCGAGCCACGAGGCTCATTCTCGAAACCGCAGGAGGGGTCGCGGCCCAGGGAATCCGCGACGCGTTTCCCGGGAAGAGCGCTCCCCCCCGCATCCCGTTCTCAAGCGCGAGCCTTGTCCGGGTCCTCGGCGCCGACTACCCGCCAGCGCAGGCGCGGCAGGCGCTGTCGTCGCTTGGATTCACAATTGAGGGCGGCGCTGACGCGACGTTCGTGGCGCCGCCGTACTGGCGAACGGACATCGCCCTTGAAGAGGACGTTGTGGAGGAGGTGGCGCGCACAGTCGGCTACGACGCCGTGCCCACTGAGCCGCTCGCCGGACGCGCGCCGGACGCGATACACCAGCCCGCGCGCGAGTTGCGCGAAGAGGCGCGCGACCTACTGACTGCGCTTGGCCTTCAAGAGACGATTTCCTACACGCTAGTGAGCGAAGCAGCCGCCGGCGAGGGCGCGCTGCGCGTCGCTAACCCGATGAGCCGAGATCAGGAGCGTCTGCGGACATCGCTGCGCCCCGCGGCACTGCGCAATGCTTCCACTGCGCTGCGTCAGTCTCCAGAGAGCGCCATGATCTTCGAGGTCGGCCGCGTGTTTCTTCCCCGCGAGGGCGACCTGCCGGAAGAGCGCGAGATGGCCGTCGGCGTCGTCGCCGGCGTTCGGGGCGAGACATTGTGGGAGAAGGGCGCCCCAGCACTCGATTTCTACGATGCGAAGGGCGTTGTAGAAGCGCTGCTCGACCACCTAGGGCTGACGCCCACGTTCGAACGCATCAACGACGATGCCACACTCCATCCGGACCGAGCCGCGCGCGTCGTCCTCGCCGGCAATCCGGTTGGCATCGTGGGCGAGCTATCGCCCGCCACACTCCAGTCTTACGCGCTCGCCGTCGGAACTGCCGCACTCTTCGAGCTCGATCTCGAAGCGATAGTGCCGTTGACGCCGCCACTCCGGTCGCGGTTCGAGCCATTCTCGCGTTACCCAGTCGCCAGCCGCGACCTCGCGCTCGTGGTCGACGCAGGCGCGCCAGCAGCAGATTTGCTTGACATCATCAAGGACGATCCGCTCGTCGTGCGCGCGACGCTGTTCGACCAGTTCGAGGGGAGCGGGCTGCCGCGAGGAAAGAAGTCTCTCGCCTTCCGCTTCGATCTCCAATCCCGCAAGGAAACGCTGACAGCCACTCAGATTGCCGATGCAGTATCGGCAATCGTGGCCCGCCTCGAGCGTGAGTGCGGGGCCGCGCTGAGGACATAACGTGCCTGACCACAACCACGCCCACAGCGCGCACGGACATCGTCGCGCCGACCATGGGCACACGCATCCCCGCACGGCTGACATGCTCTCTGTCGAGCAGGCGCTCGAACGCATCCTCGCTCTTGTGGAGCGCTTGCCCGCCGAGCGAACCCCCCTCCTGGAAGCTGACGGGCTGACGCTTGCGGAGGATATCCGCTCGCCGTTCGATATTCCAGCGCTTGCGAACTCGGCGATGGACGGCTACGCCGTCCGCGCAGCAGACCTCGCATCCGCATCGGAGGAGGCGCCTGTCGCGCTCAACGTCGTCGGCCAGGTGCAGGCAGGGCAATTGCCGAGCGCTTCAGTTGCAGAGGGAACGGCGGTGCGCATCATGACCGGCGCGCCGGTTCCTGCCGGAGCCGACGCCATCGTGCCGTACGAGTTCACAGACGAGATCGAGCGCGCGGCGACCGGCATCGCACTTGGCTTTATCGGCGTCAAGCATGCACCCGGCGTCGGCGACCATATCCGCCCTGCGGGAGAGGACGCACGGGAAGGAGAGACAATTCTCGAGAAAGGGCGCGCGCTCGATCCGCCGTCTATCGGGCTACTCGCGTCGTTCGGATTCGCCGACGCGCCAGTGGTGCGGCGCCCCCGTGTAGCTCTGCTTGCAACCGGCGATGAGATACAAGCTCCTGGCGAAACGCTCGAACCTGGGCGTTTGTTCGACAGCAATACCTATGGCGCGGCGGCGGCGTTGCGGCGCTGGGGAGCCCGGCCAGCGCTCGCGGGCATCGCGCGAGACAACATGGACGACTTGCGGGCCAAGATTCAAAGCGGCCTCGACGCCGATATGCTCATTACTTCGGCAGGCGTGAGCGCAGGGGCGTTCGATATGGTAAAGGAGACGCTAGCGGAACTCGGCGCCGTCGACTTCTGGGCAGTGCGCATGCGGCCTGCTCGCCCCATCGCCTTCGGCCTGCTCTACGCTCCCGATGGGCGAGAGATTCCGCACTTGGGGTTGCCAGGCAATCCAGTCAGCGCGCTGGTGGCGCTCGTCGAGTTCGGTCGGCCCATGCTCGCGAAGATGATGGGCGCCGCCCCTGCCCCTCTGCCAACCGTTCGAGCCATACTCGACGATGATATAGTGAACTTCGACGAGCGGCGTGTGTACGCTCGAGTGCAGATTGAACGCCGCGAGGGGCGTCTGCACGCCCGGCTCACCGGCGCCCAAGGCTCGAACCTGCTCACGTCAATGGGACTGGCCCAGGGGCTAGCCATCTGCCCCGAGGATATTCCCCATCGCCCTGCGGGAGAAGAGGCCGTAGTTCAACTGCTGGACTGGCTCGACCATTCGTCCATCCTTACCGAGCAACTAGACATCACGAGATAGAGGCAACTGTATGACCACCAGGATCGTAGCCTTCGATTCCAAACGGGAGTCGCCAGACGACAACCCCTCCTACCGATTCGCGCCGCAGCTCATCGAGCAGCAGGGGCGTCCGCTTGGCATAGTGCTGGGCAAACGTCTCTGCGATGCCGCCAAGGCGAAACTGAAGGGCGATCTGCGCGACGCGTCGTACGCAGAACTGCGGCGGCTGTTCCGCAGCAGCTGCGCCAAACAGGAGGGCTACCTCTCTCCGCAGCATCCGGTCGTCGAGGTCGTCCTGAGAATGCTCCTTGCCGCCAAGGCGAACTCGCTGACGCTGACGGAGATTCACGATCAGGCGCTGGATCTGTGGACTCATTCACCCGTGCCGAGGCACATCAGCCGAGAGTCGCTCAGGCGCGTGCTCGATCACTCCTCTTCCCACGGGATTGCCCCGGCAAAGTAGGACTTCCACTGGAGTTGCGCACAAAGTAGCTACGGGTAAGAGACTTTTGCCTCGAGATTGGGGGCAGGGAGTCTTATAACGGCACAGGGAGCTGTGCTGCGCCTCTAGGGAGCCTTATTAGCTCCTCGCGCGGCGCTCTCCCAGCAGCCGCAGGGTGATTGTCAGGCCGCCGCGAGGCTGGCCCTGGCGCGCGCCGCGACCTGCGCGAAAGCGGACGGCTCAGCGATTGCAAGCTCGGAGAGCGTCTTCCTGTCAAGCGTGATGTTCGCCAGTTTGAGCCCGTGGATGAACTGCGAGTATGAGAGGCCATGCTCCCGCGCGGCGGCGCCCAAGCGCACGATCCACAGACGGCGCATATCGCCCTTGCGCTCGCGGCGGTGGGCGTAGGAGTACGCCAGCGCGTGAATCATCGATTCATGAGCGCGACGGTAGAGGGCGTGCCTCGTGCCGCGGTGTCCTTTCGTAAGCTTGAGTGTTTTCTTGTGCCGTTGGTGTGCGGTTACGCCGCGTTTGACGCGCGCCATACGGAACTCCGATCTACAAGTTCTACTTGTTCAGCGCAGGGATGAGTTTCATCAGCCTTCGGCGGTTGGATGGGCTCGCAACGACGGTGTCGCTGTAGGTGCGGGTGACCGCGCGGGGCTTCTTGCGGCGAAGGTGGCTGGAGTGCCGTTTCATCCGCAGCAGCTTCCCGCCTCCGCTCAGGCGATAGCGCGCCGCAGCGCCTTTATGTGTCTTCATTTTTGGCAACGTTGGACTCCCTCAAGGCCGACGCCGGGCGAGCGGACGACGCCGACTTGCCTGGGGCCAGCACGATGCTCATAAACCTGCCTTCCAATTTCGGCGCCTGCTCGAGCTTGGCGCTCTCTTTCACTGCCTCGTGCACCTGCCGCAGCAGACCTATGGCAAGCTCCGGATGGTCGAGCTCCCGACCGCGGTGCATCACTGAAACCTTCACTTTGTCACCTTGTTCGAGCAGCTTTGTAACGAGGCGTTCTTTGGCCTCGATGTCGTGACGCCCGATCCGGGGACGGAATCGCACCTCTCGCAGACCCACATTCTTGTGGGTCTTGCGCATCTCCCGTTCTTTCGTCGATTGCAGGTAACGGAACTTCCCGTAATCCAGCAAGCGACAGACCGGTGGGCTCGAATTCGGCGCCACCTCCACCAAGTCCAAGTCGTGCTCGCGAGCCAAAGCTAGCGCATTAGACAGCGTCATTACGCCAAACTGCTCGCCCTTCTCGTCGACGACGCGAACCTCGGGGACGCGGATACGCTCGTTGACGCGGTATTCCTTAGCTATGTGCGCTCATCCTTCCTGTGTCAGAGAGTAAGGCCTTGGCAGAAGCCCCAGCCGAGACAAGATTATACACTGCGTTCCGCATCAGTACGCAAGCAGCGCGGCAATAGTCCTTTGCTTCTCTCTCGCATTCTATCTGCTCGTGCTGATCGTGCTTGCGGACTCGCCAAGGCGTCGCTCCGTGCCATTGATGAGGCGACGGATGTTGTCTCGGTGCATCCACACAACGAGCGGGCCGCACACGAGGGCGAAGTAGAGGTGCGGCAGCGGAATGTCCCCAAGCGCGGCAGCCGAGCCATACGCCGCAACTACCCCGGCAACAGCGAGAATCGAGCCGAGCGACGCATACCGCGTAGCCGCAACGACCGGCGCGAACACTCCGAGGCCGACGATCGCTGTCCACGGCAGCAGCGCGCCAGCGGCGCCGGCGCCCGTCGCCACGCCCCGCCCTCCCCGGAAACCGGTGAACACAGGGAACATATGGCCCAGCAGCCCTCCCGTCGCCGCTCCCGCCGCCGTCCAGTCGTTGTCCGACACACCCTGCGCGATCAGGACAGGGACGATGCCCTTGGCGCAGTCGAGAAGCCCCGAGGCAAGAGCGATGCGCGCTCCTCCAGCCCGCAGCACGTTCGTCGTGCCTGTTTTCCCACTTCCGATTTCACGCACGTCGATACCTCGCAACAGCCGCACGAGAACCAGTCCCGGCTGCAGGCTGCCGATGAGGTAAGCGAGAGGGACAAGCAGCCAGTCCACGGGTTATCGTCTGCCTCGCGCCGCGCGCTGACCAGTGGTCGGGCGGTGGGAGTTGCGCGCCCGCGCGGCTGCTTTCGCGCGATTGTCGCCGATGACGTGAACTCCGCCCTTGCCGCGGAACTCGATCTTCAGCGGCACGCCGTCGTAGCTGAACGCCTCGCGAACCGTGTTCGCAAGGTAGCGCTCGTATGAGAAGTGGATACGGGTTATGTTATTGACGTAGAACACGAATGTGGGCGGCCGCGCAGCATCCTGCTTGACCCGGTAGAGCCTGAGCGACCCCTTTGGGCTGCTCGACGGTGGAAGCTGGCGCGCCACCGCCTCCATCACGGTGCGCGTCAGCTCTGGGCCGTCGAGCCATTCGTTCCGTTTTGCGTTGAGCGCAAACGTGGCGCGGAGAAGCTCGGCGACGCCTTCCCCTTCTGTGGCCGACGTGAAGACGATGGGCACATTGGCGAGGAATCGCATTCGCGCTCGTACGAGGTTGGCGCATCGGCGCGTTTCGCGGCGCAGGTCGAGCTTCGGGACCAAATCCCACTTGTTCACAGCAATCATAACCGCCTTGAACGCCTCCGATGCCTGACCAGCGATGTGCAGGTCCTGGTCGGTCGCCGGCTGAGTTGCATCCATCACGACGACGGCGACATCGCAGCGATGGATGGCGGCGGCGGCGCGCAGCACGCTGAATTTCTCAATGCCAGGCCGCACCGCGCCGCGCCGGCGGATGCCTGCCGTATCGATGAGCGTAGCCGAGACCCCCTCAAACTCGAACTCCGAGTCAAGCGCGTCGCGCGTGGTCCCCGGCACAGCGCTCACGATCGAGCGCTGCTGGCCAAGAATAGCGTTCGTTAGCGCGGACTTGCCGACGTTGGGTCTGCCGATGATGGCGATGCGCGGCGTATCCGCGGCGGCTTCGAGGCCTTGCGTCGGGGGGAGCAGCGCGACAAGCGCGTCAATCAGATCGCCGATGCCTTTACGATGGAGCGCGCTCACGGGTATCGGCTCGCCAAGCCCTAGCGCATAGGCATCGGCGCTCAACGCCTCCTGGTTCGTGTTGTCCACCTTGTTCACGGCGAGCACGACGGGCTTGCCGGCCTGCCACAGGCGATGCGCGGCGGACTCGTCGGCGTAGCCTGGCGCGACGCGCGCGTCGGCGACGAACAGCACGGCGTCGGCAGCGTCAATCGCGGCATCGACCTGCGCAGCGATGTGCGTTTCCATTTCTGTCTCTGGCTCTGGCACGAGCCCGCCCGTGTCGGCGAGGAGAAACCGGCGGCCCTCGAATTCCACTTCCGCGACCATCCGATCGCGTGTTGTGCCAGACTCCTCAGCTACGATTGCTGAGCGCCGCCCCAGAATGGCGTTGAACAGGCTCGATTTCCCAACGTTCGGCCGCCCTACGATGGCCACGAGCGGGACGCGCGCGCTCTCTTGCGCCACCGGCGGAGACGACGCAGAACGATGGATCCGATTGCTCATTCCCGTCCCTGGGTTCTCCGTTCCGCGAGGGCTTGGCGCTCTCTCGCGGCGGACTTGAGCGCTAGCAGGCGGAGAACCGCCTTCTGCGCGTGCAAGCGGTTCTCCGCCTGGTCGTACGCAACTGACTGGGGATGCTCGAGCATTCCCGGCGCCATCTCTTCGCCGTAGTGCACAGGCATCGGATGCATCAGCAACGCTCCAGGTTTCGCGAGCGACACCAGCCGTTCGTCGATCTGGTAGCCCTGGAATGCTTGTCGGCGCAGCGACGACTCCGCCTCTTGCCCCATACTTGTCCACACGTCGGTGTAGAGCACGTCCGCCTCTGTCGCCGCCTCGACTGGCGACTGTGTAAGATGGACGTGGGCAGTCGCCTCTCGCCGCCCCGCATGCTGACTGCGGGCCTCTTCGTTGGAGGATGCGGCGCGAGCCCGCAGACGCGCCGCATCCGTCTCGGAGAATCCATAGCCCTTCGGCGACGCGCACACGAAGCGCGCCCCAAGCGCCGCGGCTCCCAGCCCAAGACTGAGCGCGCAGTTGTTCGCGTCGCCGATGTACGCAATCTTCAGCCTGTCGACATGGTTCTTGCGCTGATTGATGGTGCGAAGGTCGGCGATTGCCTGGCAAGGGTGTTCGACATCGGACAACGCATTGACGATTGGCGCGGAGGCAGCCTCGGCGAGGCGTTCGAGCGTGCTGTGTCGCATCACGCGGGCAATGATGACGGCGCACCATCGGTCGAGCACTCGCGCCACGTCCTCCACCGGCTCTCGCGTATCGAGTCCTACTTCGTCGGGGCCCAAGTAAATCGCGCGCCCTCCCAGTTCGTGCACTGCAATATCGAACGACACTTTCGTTCGCAACGACGGCTTCTCGAAAAGCATTGCCACCATCTGACGGACATTAGGGGCGCCCTGGCGCAGCAGGGGACGTTCAGTGTCCACTGAGAGCCTCTGCGCGTCCATGATGTCCTTGCCCGACACGCTCTGACTCAGCCCGACAAGCCAGGCAAGCTCCTCGCTAGTCACGTCGTCGATAGATATGAAGTCGCCGGAGTCCATAGAGTTCCCTAGGGGAGAGCGTCAAGACGTCAAAGGAGTAGTGTACGGCATTGGAGGAGCGGGAGAGGGGAGTGTCCACTCTACTTACTCCCGCCGCAGGCCGCGCAGGTCTGAGATCGTTTCGATGTAGGCGTCCCAGGCGTCGTCGGCGAGGGATTTGGTTGCGGCAACCTCAGGGTCAGGCACAGCCTTGCGCACGGCTTCGTGGTAGAGCAGGCTCAACTCATACCACCGAAAGTAGCACCGCTCTCGTTCGGTTTCCGGCGCCATCGTGTCCATCAATCGGTCTCCCTTGGCGAGATGTGACGCATCCGGCGGCCGAGGCGCCGCTTGGATGCGCTAGCCTCGGAGCATTGCCTGTACGGTAGCGCCAATGACAGCCGGCGTCGGGATGATGCGGCAGCCGGCGTCTTGGAGAGCGGCTATCTTCTCGGAGGCGAGCGCGGCCTTGCCGGTGATGACAGCTCCCGCATGGCCCATGCGCCGCCCGGGCGGGGCAGTCTGCCCCACAATAAGCGACGCGACGGGTTTGCGCACGTGTTCCTTGATGAAGGCGGCAGCCTCTTGCTCTTTCGTTCCGCCGATCTCGCCAATCATCACAATCGCCTCGGTTTCGGGATCGTCGTTGAACAGCTCGAGGATGTCGACGAATGTCGTGCCTGAGACAGGGTCGCCGCCGATTCCGACGCACGAGGACTGTCCGATGCCAAGCGTGGTGAGCTGGCCGACGGCCTCGTAGGTGAGCGTGCCGGAGCGAGAGACGACGCCGACGTTCCCGGGCAAGTGAATGTTGCCGGGCATAATGCCGACCTTTGCTTTGGCGCGGGGAGTGATGAGGCCGGGGCAGTTCGGGCCAAGCAGGCGTATTGGTTTCCCTTCGAGGTAGCGCATCACCATTGTTGAATCGCGCACCGGCACGCCCTCGGTGATGCACACAATCAGCGGGATGCCGGCGTCGGCGGACTCGAAGATGGCGTCGGCGGCAAATGGCGGCGGCACGAAGATGAGCGCGACGTTCGCGGCCGTCTCGCCAGCAGCTTCGCGGACGTTGTTGAAGACAGGCACGCCGCCGAGGACGATATCGCCTCCTTTGCCTGGGGTAACGCCCGCGACGAGGTTCGAGCCATAGGCAAGGCAGCGTTCGGCGTGGAAGCTGCCCTCGCGCCCAGTGATGCCCTGCACCAACAGGCGGGCGCTTTCGTTTACCAGAATGGACATATCTGCTCCGCTAGGATTTGATGGCGTCGGCGGCTTCTTCGAGCGTGTCGACCATTGTCGCCGCGAGACCGGAGTCCGCCAGGATCTGCTTGCCCTCGTCGACGTTGGTGCCGAGCATACGGACGACGAGAGGGGGTCTGCGGTCTGCCTTGCTGTAGGCGTCGACGATGCCGCGCGCGGCGATGTCGCACCTCAGAATGCCGCCAAAGATGTTCACGAGCGCCTTCTCGACGTTGTGGTCGGAGAGCATCAGCAGGATGGCGCGGCTGATCTTCTCTTCGGCGGCGCCGCCGCCGACATCTAGGAAGTTGGCGGGTTCGGCGCCGGCGAACTTAACCGTGTCCATCGTGGCCATGGCCAGCCCTGCGCCGTTGACTACACAGCCCACGTTGCCGTCGAGCTTCACGTAGGCGATCCCTGCCTCCAAGGCTTGCGCCTCAAGTTCATCTTCCTGCGCCGTGTCGCGCAGCGCCGCCGTTTCGGGGCGACGGAACAGCGCGTCGTCGTCGATGGTTACCTTGGCGTCGAGCGCCAGCAGTTTCCCGTCGATAGTGAGAACGAGCGGGTTGATTTCGATCATTGTGGCGTCGAGGCACATATACGCTCGGTAGCAAGCGTCGACGAGGGCAGCGAACGGGAGCGTCTGCTCGGGGGGAAGTCCGAGCAGCCCTGCAAGGCGTCTCCCCTGGAACGGCTGAAATCCAATAGCGGGGTCGACTGGCTCGGTTAGCACTTTTTCCGGCTCGGTCTGCGCGACCTCCTCGATCTCCATGCCTCCGGCTGCTGAGGCAATCGCTACGGGCCGACGCCGTGCGCCATCGGTTGTGATGCTCAGGTAGAGTTCGCGGTCGATATCCATTGTCTGTTCGACAAGGACCTTATCAACTGGGGCTCCCTGCGGGCCGGTCTGGAACGTGACGAGTCTGGAGCCGATAAGCGATTCGGCGAACTCGGCGGCCTCCGCGGGACTGGACACTACCCTCACCCCGCCGGCCTTACCGCGCCCGCCGGCATGCACTTGCGCCTTGACGACCGCGATGCCGCCGAGCCGGGCAGCGGCATCTGCAGCCTCGTCGCCGGAGGCGGCGACATAGTTTTCAGGGACGGGCACGCCGTAGCCAGCCAGGGTGTCCTTGGCCTGGTATTCGTGCAATTTCATAAAGCGTCCTCTCGATGAAATGGCCGGGCCGAGCGCATGCTCCTCTCAAGGCCGTATCGCATCATAGCAGACGGCTTTCCTAGCCGGGGCATCCTGCGGCGGGCCAAGAGCATCTACGCGAACCTCGCCGACGCTTCCGAGATGTCTTTGGGAGACTCGATAGATTTCCAGTAGGCAGAGCTGTGGAAAGCGGCGAGCTTGCCCTCGGCGGCAAGGGAGGGGAACGTCGCTGTTTCGTGGTCTCCCTGCTGAGGGAACCGCAGGATGGCGTCCCGGGAAAGCAGGTATACCCCGGCGTTAATCCATAGATTAAGGGGCGGTTTTTCGACAAACCCGGTTATGAGGTTTCCTTTCGTCTCGACGATGCCGAACGGGCTTGCCAGACGCGTGAGCATCAGCGTCGCGAGCGCCGCCGTGGCCTCGTGGACTTGCAGGAGGGCATCGAGCGGCTGATTGGTAAGCACGTCGCCATTCGTGGCGACGACGAGAGAATCGGCAAGCCCCGCCCGACGGTAGCCGTTGCGAAACGCGCCCCCGCGCCCCAGCGGCGACTCTTCGGGGATGCACGCGACATCGAGTCCGTCGATGCGGGGCTGCGCAAAGTGGTCGGCGACTATCTCGTGCAGGTAACCGGTGAGGAGCAGCGCGCGCTCTACGCCATTGTCGCGGAGCCATGTGAGCTGACGTTCGAGGATGGGGACGCCGGCGATGAGGACCATTGGTTTGGGACGATCGTCGGTGAGGGGGCGGAGGCGCTCGCCTCTGCCCCCAGCGAGGACGAGGGCGGTTCTCGGTTGATCGATCGACATCACGGAGAGGAGTTTAGGGGTGCGCCTTGAAAGCAGGCAATCTGGAACGCGCTTCCTTGCCGAGCGCTCGGGAGCATTCTTATACTCGCAGGGAGCCGTGCGCGCTCTGCGCAAGCAAGGCCTGATCATGACATCCAAAGCGCCGCAGATCTCCGTCATTCTCCCGACGTACAACGAGCGAGAGAACGTGTCGGCGCTCGCGCCGCGCGTGCTCGACGCGCTGTACGGCGTGGACTGCGAGGTAATCGTCGTGGACGACGGCAGTCCGGACGGCACGGGGGAGGTCGTGCGCGAGATGGGAGAGTCTGACAGTCGAGTCCGCCTCGTGCAGCGCGGGGGGAAGGCCGGGCTGTCGAGCGCGGTGTTCGCCGGGGCGGCTGTGGCGCAAGGGCCATTCGTCGCTGTGCTCGACGCGGACCTGTCGCACGATCCGGAAGAGCTCCCGGGGATGCTCGCCAAGGCCGAGGAGGGCTACGATGTCGTGGTGGGGTCGCGATTCGTGGCGGGAGCAGGCTTCGACGGGCAGCCGATGTCGCGCCAGCTCGTTAGTCTGACGCTGAACCTCGTTGCGCGCGCGCTGTTGCTGCTGCCGCAGCGGGATGTGCTGACCGGGTACGCGCTCTGTCGCCGGGAGGTGATCACGGGGATGCCGACGCGGCACTCGGCACCGGGCTTCAAGTGGTTGTTGGAGTCGCTGGCGACACAGCGCGAGCTTCGCGTGTACGAATGGCCTGTCGTGTTTCGCAACCGCTGCGCTGGCTCGTCGAAAGCGGGAGCGCGTGAAGCCGTCGCTCTGGCTGGGCTCTGCGCGCGCATGCTGGCCTGGCGCGTCCGCCAGCGGGCAAGGAGGCTGAGGGCGACAGGGGGATTACCGACCGATTCTCGCTAGGGGGCGGCGAGGCGCGCGGAGTCGGGGATTGACTGCGGCATCTGCTCCCATGTTCGGCCGTCAAGGAGCCGGCCTGCCTTTCTCTTGAATACGCCTCCCCATTGCTTGAAGAAGAACGGGATGTCGTGGTCGAGGCAGTTATCGCGAATTTCCCGCACCCAGCGCGATTCGATGGGTCTTGCCCGCGGCCCGGATTCGCCGCCGACGATCACCCAGCCTATTCTGTTCAGGTCGAGGCGGGACAATGGGCCGATGAGGGGTTCGAGGGAGAGGAATTTGACTGCGGCTTCTGTTGCCCGAAGGTGGTCGATTCGGGGAAGCCATCGTTCCGATTCGACGCTTGCGCCGAGCCAGATGTTCGGGGTCCATGAGAGGGACGGGCTCAGCTGGGCGGCCCGGCCCGGGCGCTTGGTCAGGACTTGAAAGACGTGCTGAGGGGTCTGGTTCATCACCGAGAAAACGGCCCTGATAAAGGAGGCGGGGATGGACTGGTGGAAGAGGTCGCTCATGGAGTTCACGAAGACGTAGCTGGGGCGTTTCCAACGGGACGGCTCAGCGAGCGATGCTTCGTGGATGACGGGGCGGAAGCCCTGGCGGTATTTCGGCATTCCCATCGCCTGCAGTCGCTTGGCCAGACGCTCGGCGTAGCAGTGCTTGCATCCGTGGCTGATCTTCGTGCAGCCAGTGACCGGATTCCATGTAATCTGGGTCCATTCGATTTTCGAGGCTGTGGCCATATGGCACTATGGTGCACTATCGAGGATGTAGTTGGCAATTCGCTGGGCTGTGCTAATCGCCTTCGGGCTAGTGCTCCCTACACAGAAGAAGAGCTCGAACAGTGGAGACTTCTTCGAATTTCGGAGCAACTTGGTCTTGCCCAGGCACCTTGGGCCAAAGAGGTTTTTCATTTTCTCTTGATAAATCTCGCGGAGTCTTCTGCTTGAATCCCTCCGGACGTTAGCGTCGTCGAACATTGAAGATTGGGGGTTGGGGCGGTACAGTTCACACCATTCCTCGCCTCCGTATATCCTTGTCAGGCGGAGCGCATCCTGATTGTCAGGCATTCTCCCAAGCGGGAGCATTCGTGTGATGGCCGACACCGGGAAGAGAATCCATGTGTCGAGGAACTTGGCTTCCGCTATAGCCTCTATGGTGGGCCATTCGACTTCGGTGGCGAATGGATCGAGAAACAGCACGCCTCGCCATTGACGCCACTTTGATGCATCGGAGAGCTCTTTTCGCAGGAATCCGTTGGCTTCTGCGTGTTCAATTTGAATGTCTCTATCAGGATTTTGATTCTTTATCGTCTGGAGGTCTCCGATGTTTCCTGGTTTTCTATCCACGAATATAAGCTTATCGAAGGGTTTGTTATCGATATCGATAGCCCGTTTAGCAGAGCCGGCAATGAGAGCTTTCGCATCTGGATCCTTGGCAGAAGTGTTGATGAATCCGCTACCTGCAAACGCATCGATGTAGACCAGGGAGAAGTTCTGGTTCTTGAGAGCGGTGGTGTAGGCATCCAGATACTTCTGAACGGTGTTCAATTTGTCGTCTGTCCAACTGCCGCCGAAATTCTGAGCTTCGCCGTTTGGCGTCATCATTGTTACTCCCGAGGGTTGCGTTAGGTCGGGAGTTCCAGTGTGCAGGCGTATACGCGTGGGGACAATGCCCAAGTGTCGCAGGCCACGGGAACTCGCAGGTCAGGAGGCGCGCCTTACTCTTCGCTTGATGCGCACGGTTGAGAGGAATGTGGCAGGGACGTCGCGCCAGGGCTGGACTTTGGATCCTTGCGCGATGTGCTGCCAGTTCACGGGGATCTCGGCGACCGAGAAGCCAAGGCGCAGCGCGTGAGCAAGCACGTCGAGGTCGAACGCCCAGCCCTGCTCCTGAATGTTTGGGGCGATGGCGCGCCACGCGTCGGCGCGGATCGCTTTCGCGCCGCACTGTGTATCGGAATACGGGAGGTGGAGGTAACGGCGCACCCACATCCGCGATCCGAGGCTGATGATGCGCCGGAGCAGCGGCTGCGCGCCGTTCGTTTGGGTTCCCCTGAATCGGTCGGCGACGACGATGTAGTAGTCGCGCAGCGCATCCACCAGACGGACAGTTTCGTCGGCGCGCACCATATTGTCGGCGTCCACGTAGGCGAGGAGGCTGCCGCTGGCCAGGTCGAGGCCTTTGTGGATGGCGCCGCCCTTCCCGAGCGGCTCGGGGAATTCGACGATGCGGAGCTCGCTCACGTCGGCGGCGATGTCCTCGACGACAGCGCGGGTGTTGTCGCGGCAACCGTTCAGCACGACGAGCAGTTCGAAGCTGCGCGCCTCGGACGCTGGTCCTGGCTCTCGGAATACCGACGCGTACTCTTCGAGGGTTGGGCGGATGCGGTCCTGCTCGTTATAGGCAGGGATGACGATGGAGAGTTCGACGGTCATGCCCCTAGCTTACGACCCTTTCGAGTTTGCCGTAGCTATGGAGCAGGCGCCGTATTCCGGCTCCGCCCTGAAAGGCCACGGTTATTTCGTAGTCGCCGGGGCGCGGGGCGCAGCTGACGACAATGCCGCGTCCGAATGCAGCATGCGCAACCTTGTCGCCCTGCGCGTAGGGCACTTCCCCCTCCCCTGCCCGTCCCTGCGGAGCGCCGCTGGGTCGGACTTGGGGAGATTGGGCGCTGGAAGCGAACTCCCTGCCCCGCACGGAGCCATAGCCGGCGTAGCGAGCTTGGGCGCCGTAGGAGCGGAGGTTGAGCATTTGAGAGAAGTTGAACGGAACATCTCTGAGGAAGCGCGACGCGCCGCCGCCGTTCAATCCGGCGCGCATAGCGCGCCTGGCGGCGCGGAGGAGGTAAAGGCGTTTCTCGGCGCGGGTCATTCCAACGTAGAGGAGACGTCGCTCCTCTTCAAGCTCTGCGTCGGAATCCATCGATCGCGAGTGAGGGAGCAGCCCTTCCTCCATTCCTGTGATGAAGACCACCGGGTATTCGAGGCCTTTGATCTGGTGGAGCGTGATGAGCGTGAGATAGTCCTGCTCCTCGTCGGCGAGATCGTCCTGAGGTGAGGAGAGTGCGACGCTTTCGATGAAGTCGGGGAGGCAGTCGATGGCGGGGCCGTCGAATTCGGAGGTTACGCCGCGGAGCTCGCGGATGTTGTCGAGGCGCTCCTCGGCGTCGGTTTCGTCGTCGGATTCGATGAGGCGTTGCCTGTACCCGGAGCGCTCCATCACTTCGTCGATGAGATCCGGCAGTCCTAGCGAGGAGGCGTCGGCGCGCAGTCCTTCGATGAGCTTGAGGAATCCGGCGAGCTGGCGTTGCTGGCGGGGGTTGAAGGGCGAATCGCCGAGTCCGCCGCGCCCTGCATCAAGGGAGGGGGCATCGTGGACGAGCGTTTGCAGCGCTTCGTAGACGGCGACGTCATGCGCGCTCGCCCATGCGAGCAATTCGCTGACCGTGCGCTGACCAATGCCGCGGGCAGGGGTGTTGATGACGCGCACGAGGCTGACTTCGTCGTAGGGGGACTGAACCAGCCGCAGGTATGCGACGATGTCCTTTATCTCTTTGCGTTGGTAGAAGCGGATGCCGCCGATGATTTTGTATGGCGCGCCGGAGCGGATGCAGGCGTCTTCGAGGGCGCGGGATTGGGCATTGATGCGGTAGGCGACGACGCAATCGCGCAGCGCCATTCCCTCTTCGCGCACGAGGCGCAGCGCTTCGGCGACGACGAACTGGGATTCTTCTTCCTCGTTGTACGCCTCTGCGATGCAGATGGGGACGCCCTGCGAGTTGTCGGTTGTGAGGGGGTTTTCGATGCGCTGGCTGTTGCGGCGGATGATGCTCTGCGCAGCCTGGAGGATCGTTTTCGTCGAGCGATAGTTCTGCGACAGGCGGACGATCTTCGTTCCGGGGAAGTCGTTCTTGAATGACAGTATGTTGCGGATATCCGCGTTGCGCCAGGAGTAGATTGACTGGTCGGGGTCGCCGACGACGGCGAGGTTGTGGAATTTGCCGGCGAGCTGGCGGGCCACCTCGTACTGCGCGGCGTTCGTGTCCTGGAACTCGTCAACCATCAGGTGGACGGTTCGTTCCTGGTAGCGCTCGAGCACGCGGGGAGCGTCGCGGAAGAGGCGGACTGCTTTCAGGAGCAGGTCGTCGAAATCGAGGCCTTGGTTGCGTTCGATGATTGACTGGTACTCGGCGTAGACGCGGCGGACGATCTCGTCGTAGGAGCCTGCCTGGGCGGCGGCGAGGCCTTCCGGGTCGAGGAGTTTCGATTTTGCGGCGCCGATGGCCGAGAGGATGCCTCGGGGCGAGAATCGCTTGGGGTCGAGGCCGGCGGCCTCCATTGCTTGCTTCACGATGCCTATCTGGTCGTCGTCGTCCATAATTACGAAGTCGCGAGGGATGCGAATAGCCTCGCCCTCGCGCCGGAGGATACGAGCGCAGAGGGAGTGAAAGGTGCCGGCGAAGAGGCGATGGGCTTCTTCGTTGAGGAGTTTCCCGATGCGAGAGCGCATCTCGCGGGCCGCTCGGTTGGTGAAGGTTACGGCGGCGATGTGCTGGGGGCGAACGCCGACGCGCTGGACGAGGTAGGCGATGCGATGGGTGATGACTCGCGTTTTGCCTGATCCGGGGCCGGCGACGATGAGCAGCGGGCCATCGACGTGCTGGACGGCTTCACGCTGGGAAGGGTTGAGATTGCTGAGGGCTGCCTCGTCGCGGGCCATATGGGCGATTATAGTCGTCTCCTTCCACGGCGCTCGCGAGCGCGCCGCGCCTGCGTCTCCACCGCCACGAGCTTCATGCCGGCGTTGATGAGCGCGAGCGGAGCGGCCATCAGCCGCTACTCCGCGCGGTAGTCGCCATGGACGCCGCCGGTTTTCTCGATGAGGCGGATGTCGCCGATGGTCATGCCGCGGTCTACGGCTTTGCACATGTCGTAGATTGTGAGGGCAGCGGCTGCGGCTGCGGCGAGAGCCTCCATCTCGACGCCGGTTTTCGCTGCGGCGCCGGCGCGGGCGGTAATCGCGACCTTGCCGTGCTGCGGATCGGACTCGAAGTCGACTTCGATATGGGTGAGGGGAACTTGGTGTGCGAGGGGGATGAGCTCCCAAGCGCGCTTGGCGGCGTTGACGCCGGCGATGCGGGCGACGGTGAAGACGTCGCCCTTGGGCATCCTGCCCTGAAGGATGAGCGCGAGCGTTGCGGGGCGCATGGTTATGACGGCGGCGGCAGTCGCTTCGCGGCGGGAGTCTGGCTTGTCGCCGATGTCGACCATCCGGGCGGAGCCCTGAGCGTCGACGTGGGTGAGCTGAGAGCGTTTCCGGGGATCGGGCGTTTCTCTTTGGGCTGGGAGCTGAGGAGCGGGCAAGGGAGCGTCGCGCGGGGGTTCTTGCTCTTGCTCTTTCGCCCGGGCAGCCTCCCTCGCGGATGGGAGCGGGGTTTTCATCGCTCTCTCGAATGGCGGAGACGGCCGGGGAGAGGGTGCGTCGCCGTTTTCGATCGCTCGCATAGCGTCGAAAGCCAAGCGATCGGCTTGTTCGTTCTGGGGGTTGCCGTTGTGGCCGCGCACCCACGTAAAGTCGACGTTGCGCTGAGCAATCAGGCGGTCGAGTTGCTCCCAGAGGTCGCGGTTGGCGTTGCGTTTCCATCCCTTTGTCATTGTCTTGACGACGTACTCGCTGTCGGAATGGATGACGACTGTTGCGCCAGCGGGGGTGGATTCGATGCCTTTAATCGCGGCGGTAATTTCCATTCGGTTGTTAGTGGTGGCGCGCTCTCCTCCAGAGAGGCGTTCGGAACGGCCATTGTGCTCGACAATCGCAGCCCAGCCTCCTGGGCCGGGGTTTCCAAGGCAGGAGCCGTCGGTGTGGATGTGGTGGGTGGGGGTCATTGCGCCTTCTTCCAACCTCCTCTAGGCGATAGCGGCGGAGAGAACCGGGGATCCCTCGTTCTGTTCGGGGAAGGGACTAGCATTCTGGAGCTTCGAGCGTGCGGAGCGCGGGGATGGAGCGCGAGTATGGTAGGCGGGGCGGGAGCGGGCGGGCAACGGTGGGGCGCCGCAAGGTTATCCGCCAATCTGGTACATCTCGATCTTACGGCCTGCAGGCTCGCGACCGCGCCGAAGCAGATCAGCGCGCAGCTCGGAGTACCGGTCTGTTCGCTTGCGCCAGACGCCGGCGATGCGGTTGCGGAGCGCGTCGTCGGGCTCTCCATTGCGCAGAGGGGTCATCAGGTCTACGCCGGACGAAGCGAAGAGGCAGGTGAGCATATGGCCTTGGGGTGAGAGGCGGACGCGGGTGCAGTCGCCGCAGAAGGGTTGGGTGACGGATGAGATGAAGCCTAGCTCTCCGTCGCCATCGGCGAAGCACCAGCGTTCGGCGACTTCGCCTTTGTAGTTGGGGGCGAGCGGCTCGATGGGGTAGACGGCGTTGATGCGGTCGACGAGTTCGGCTGAGGGGACGACTTGTTCGCGGCGCCATCCGTTGATGTTGCCGACATCCATGTATTCGATGAAGCGCACGATGTGGCCAGAGCCTTTGAAGCGACGGACCAGGTCGAGCACGCTGTGGTCGTTGACTCCGCGCTCGACGACGGCGTTGATCTTGACGGGGGAGAGACCGACTTGCTCGGCGGCGGCGATGCCATCGAGGACGGCGTCGGGGGCGTAGCCGCGGCCGTTCAGGGCGCCGAACACTGCGGGGTCGAGCGAGTCGAGGCTGACTGTGATGCGGCGGAGGCCGGCGGCGTGGAGAGCTGGGGCTTGTTCGCGGAGGAGGTAGCCGTTGGTGGTGAGGGTGAGGTCGTCGACGCCGTCGATGGATGCGAGGAGTTCGACGAGGCGTTCGACGTTGCGTCGGACGAGGGGTTCGCCGCCGGTGATGCGGACTTTGGAGACGCCGAGGCTGACGAACAGGCGGGCGAGGCGGGCGATTTCTTCGTAGGAGAGGATCGCCTCGCGAGGGAGGAAGGTGTATCGCTCGCCGAAGATTTCTGCGGGCATGCAGTAGGGGCAGCGGAAGTTGCAGCGGTCGGTGATGGAGATGCGCAGGTCGCGCACGGGTCTGCCGAGCGCGTCGGCGAGCTGGGGGTTCTCTTTCTCGTTGTTCTCGTTCTTGTTGTTCTCGCGGCTTGCGCGGGGCATGGCTGTGGAATGGGCGCTTGGGTTCTGGGGGAGGCGTGGTTGGGGGGTGGGCGAGGAGGGGGGGGAGAGACGCGCGGGGAGCGGGAGCTTCTCTGGCGGAGGGGGGGAGGAGAGGAGCAGGGCCGCCATTCGGCAGGCGGCTTGGCCACGGTGGCTGACGGCGTCCTTCTCGGAGGGGTCGAGCTGGGCGGCGGTTCTGCCGTAGCCGGGGAGGAGGAAGACGGGGTCGTAGCCGAAGCCTTTGTCGCCGGAGGGGGAGAATGCGACGCTGCCTTCGCATACGCCTTCTGCGGTCCGCTCTGCGCCGCCGGGCTCGGCGAGAGCGAGGACGACGCGGTAACGGCAGGCGCGCTGCTCTGAGGAAACGCCCTGGAGCTCGGCGAGCAGGAGGCGGACGCGGGCGGCGTTGTCGAGTCCTTCTCCGCCGTAGCGAGCGGAGCGTACGCCGGGGCGGCCGTCGAGGGCGTCGACTTCGATGCCGGAGTCGTCGGCGAGGGCTGGGAGGCCGGAGGCGTCGCGGAAGGCGCGCGCTTTGAGGAGGGCGTTCTCTTTGAATGTTGCGCCTGTTTCTTCGATGTCGAGCTGGAGTCTGATGTCGGCGGGGGTGAGCAGTTCGAAGCCGAGGCCGCCGAGCAGGCGCCGGAACTCGGCGACTTTGTGGGCATTGTTGGTAGCGATGAGGAGGGGAGGGTTCGCCATGCCTCGATTCTAGCACTCGGCGGGGAGTGGAGCGTTTTGCGGGCGTGGCCGCGCTGCGGACGGGGCGCGCGGGGGGTTCGGGCTCTTGCGTCCCTGCGCTCGTGGCGGGGCTGCGCTGTTGTAGTCGCAGGGGCGTCCCGTTCGTTCGGCGCTCTCGCGCTTTGGGGCGCCAGGTTGTTGTAGGCGCGGGGGCATCCCGTTCGACCTGCGCCTTTGCGCTTTGGGAGCGTGGGCGGTAGGGGCGGGCGATGGGGGGCAGCCGAATCCTGCGGTCTCGCGCTGTTGGCGGGGCGGGCAGCGCCAAGGCGCGCGTCGCGCCGTTTCGTGCGGGGTCTTGGGGGCTTGTTTCTGCGTCTTGTCTGGTCAGGTTGATATGAGTTATAGCAAGTGTGTTGACACACTCTGCTTGAGTTGCTACAGTAGGTATCAAGTAAGGCGAGCCGTAAGGCGCCGCCAAGATAAGGAGGCAGGAGATTATGGTTATCGAACGCTGGAGTCCTTTCCGGGATCTGTTGAGCTGGGAGCGCGCGATGCGCCGGCCTTTCACGATGCCGTACCGCGCGGCCTCCGTCGCGCACGGCGGGGAGTGGAGCATTCCGCTGGACATCGAGCGCGACGGGGACGACTACGTTGTGAAGGGCTCTCTGCCCGGGGCGCCGCCGGAGGACATCGAGATCACGATTGAGGACGGCGTCCTCACATTGGCGGCGCAGACGGCGTCGGAGTCTGAGCGCGAGGAGGAGGGGCATTTGCTGCGGGAGCGGCGCTTGGGCGCGTTCCGGCGGGCTGTTCGTCTTCCGAAGAGCATTGATCCGGAGAAAGCGACGTGCACTTATGAGCATGGCGTTGTGACTGTCCGGCTTCCGCTGGCTGAGGAGCGAAAGGCGAAGCGCCTGACCCTCTCGATTTCGGGTGCTGGTTCTTCGGCCGCTGTCGAGGGGCCGAAGACGTAGGCGCGCGCGCCGCGCGTTAGAGGGGCGTTCCACGGGGCGCTCCGGCTGGGCAACTTCCCGCGACGGGGGCCGTCGCGGGAAGTTCTTTATTTGCGGTTCGTCGACGGGCGGGGATGCGGCAGCCGACGGCGGAGGGGCGAGGGCATGGGTGGGGCAGGATACGGCGGCGGATGCGGCAGCCGTCGGGTACGGAGGGGCGGGAGTATCGGTGGGGCAGGGCGCGGCAGCGGATGCGCGAGCCGTTTGGGGCGGAGGGGCAGGGGTTGCCCGGCACGGCAGGATGCGGCGGCGGATGCGCTGCGAGCCGGGGGGGGGGGGGGGGGGCGGGGCGTGGGATGGGGCAGGGGGTTCGTAAGCGGCGGGGATGGGGTTGGCTGTATACTTGCTGGCCATGGGCGCTGTATCTCCTGACGATATTGCCGCGCTGCGCGACTGCGCTCTGGAGGCGCTGGAGGGCGCCGACACGCTCGAGGCGGTCGAGGCGTGGCGGATCAGGAATCTGGGGCGGTCTGGGGTTCTGACGCAGGCGCTTCGGGGCGTTTCGGGGCTGCCTCCTGAGGCGCGGCGGGCTGTGGGGGCTGCGGGGAACGCGGCGAAGGCTGAGCTCGAAGAGCGGATGGCGGCGCGGCGCGGGGCCATCGAGGCGGCGCGGGGAGGGTCGGCGGGGAGCGAGGCCATCGACGTTACGCTGCCGGGGAGGATTCCGGCGATCGGGCGGCGCCATCCGTCGACTATTGTTATTCGGGAGATCTGCGGCATTTTCCAGAGGATGGGGTTTCAGGTGGTTGAGGGTCCGGAGGTTGAGTGGGACAGGTATAACTTTGAGATGCTCAACATTCCGCGGGATCATCCGGCGCGCGATATGTTCGATACGTTCTGGCTCGACACGAACCGCACGGAGGACGGGGGGTTCACTACGCTGCTGCGGACGCATACGTCGCCGATGCAGGCGCGGGTGATGGAGGGTCAGGAGCCTCCTGTGCGGGTTATTGTTCCGGGGAAGTGTTACCGGTATGAGGCGACGGACGCTACGCATGAGTCGCAGTTTCATCAGATCGAGGGGCTGGCGGTGGACAAGGGGGTTACGTTCGCGAATCTGAAGCACACGCTTTATGAGTTTGCGCGGCAGATGTTCGGGCCGGAGACGGAGGTGCGGTTCCGTTGCGATTACTTTCCTTTTGTTGAGCCTGGCGTTGATATGTCGATCGAGTGGCGTGGGGATTGGCTGGAGATACTGGGGGCGGGGATGGTGCATCCGAATGTGCTGAGGGCGTCGGGTTACGATCCTGCGGTTTACTCCGGGTTTGCGTTCGGGATGGGGCCGGAGCGTATTGCGATGCTGAAGTATGGCATCAGCGATGTGCGGCACTTCCTTTCGAACGACATTCGTTTCCTGCGGCAGTTCAGGTAGTTCTGGCGGGGGTTCGCGCCCGTTTCGTGGGGGCTTAGGGAGCGCAACGTCCCTCTCGTCCCTCTCCGCGCGGTCTCCGGTCGGTGGAGGAGGGGCGCGGGGCGCTTGTTGGGGAGTTGTTCACGCGCCCCGCCCTCTCCGTTTGGGGAGGGTTCGCGGGATGAGGGACGTTTGCTTTTGCGCTCGACGGGATGAGGCGCGGGTTTAGTCGTAGTCTTGGAGCATTCCTTTTTTGTTTTCGGGGCCGGGGACGCCGGTGCAGGCGGGGATCAGGTTTTTCATACGGCATTCCTGGCCGTGCTTGCGGAGCTCTTCTTCGAAGATTTCGTGGACGCGGGGGGCTTCGTCTTCGTATTCGAGCTGGATGCCGCCTTCTTTGATGCTGACCATTGCGCGGAGCTCGCTGCGGCGGGCGGGGTCGTTTACGCCGCGCTCGTAGGTGTACTTGCGGGAGTTCGAGGGGCTCATATTGATGTAGCGGGCGGGGGTGGTCCCGACGTTGAAGTGCTGGTGGAAGTACTCGTTGTAGGAGTCCTGGGTGGGGAGGTAGAGGCTTCCTTTTTGCCAGTCGGCTTTGACGAGGTCGGACATATCTTCGTTTTTCCAGACGAGGGCGAAGCCGTCGCCGCCGGTGATGAGGAGGTGGGCTCCGGGGCCGTGGCGGTGGGCTTTCTTGTAGGTTCCGACGGGGAATTCCGAGATGTGGGAGGAGACGGTGTTGTCGGCGAGGGAGAGCATGACGTTGGTGCCGCCGGCGCCGCGTTCGGACCAGTCGGGCATTGGCATGTTTGCGGCGTCGGGGAGGAAGTTTGTTTCCCAGACGCGGCCTTTGTACATCATTCCGGAGCCGGAGGCCCATCCTTCTTCGGCGTTGAGGCGATCGGGGAAGACGTAGGGGTTGTTCCAGATGAAGTCGGGGGTGATGAATTTGCGGAGCATGCTGGGGAGGTTGGTGACGGAGACCATTCGGGTTGGTTCGGAGCCGCTGCCGTTGAAGTGCTGGAACCAGGCGTTCATAGGGATTGAGAAGTAGGCGCCCTCGGCCCATTCGAAGGTTTGCTTTTTGGCTTCGTCGTACCAGACGGAGGTTGCTCCGCGGCCGCTGAGGATGTAGATGACCTCGTTGTACATATGGCGTTCGGGGTTGGTTTTGCCTGCGGGGCCTACCTCGACGACGTGTTCGTCTGTTCCTTCGTCGCCGTCGAGGTAGACGACTGCGCCGTTGCAGCCTTTGCGGGGCCAGTAGTCGAGTTCGAGGGTGAAGAGGTCTTTGATGTAGAGGCCGCCGTGGAGTTTGGCGCCTTCGTCCTGTTGCCATTCTTCGTAGGTGTCGATGCGTTCGAAGACGGGGGCTGCTGCTGGGTCGTAGTTCGTGGTCATCAGGCTCCTCCGCTATAGGGTTCCGGCGCGCAGCCGGGCCGCGCGAGGCGGCAGTGGGAAGTTATCCGCCCTAGCGGGGCGCGTCAATCTGGGGTCAGGGGGCGCGGGGGAGCGTTGGTTCGGGGAGGGGAATTCGTGATTTGTGTTTCATTTTGTGTCATTTTGTGTCGTTCAGGCGTGAACGGGGCGGCGGCGCGACACCGCTGCGGGTCTATTTGAGACGGGAATGGGTCTGGTTTGACACCGAAATGGGTCTGGTTTGCTACAGGGCGGGACGCTCTGTTCGGGGCTGCCCTAGGAGCCGGCGGGAGGGCTGCGCGGCACAGCGGGCGGGGGATCATCGTAGCGGGAGGGGGGTTGTCCGCGCTATAGGGGGATGTCGTAGGGGGGTGAGCTGGCTTGCCCTGCAGGAGCGCACGGCGCGGACGGCGTTTTTCCTCGCTCCGTGGGAGAGGGCGGCACTCCCAGCGCAGGGGCGGGCAACACGCCATAGCTTCCTCGCTCCGTGGGAGGGGGCGGGGCTGCTAAACTCTCGGCGATCTTAAGTGCGCTGAGGTTTTTCTTTGCCTCCTGAGCTGAATGGGCGGTTGGATTTCTGGAATATCGGGTATCCGTTAGGGGCGCTTGTGTATCTTGTGGGGGTGGTGTCCGCCGGGGCGGTGGCGTGGGCGCTCTGGCGACGGTCGCGCTATTGGCGGCTGGGGAAGCGGAATCCGGATGTGGGGCCGTGGGGGCGGAGGGTTGTGTCGGCGCTTGGGTCGCTCTTTACGGATGCGGCAGGGCATCGGCGGTTCGTGAGTCATGAGCGGTATCCGGGGGCGATGCATTTTCTGATTTTCTGGGGTATGGCGATATTGTTCGTGGCGACGAGCCTGGATGCGGTGGAGTTCAACGCGGAGAGGTGGTTCGGGTGGCATCTGGCGAGCCGAAGGGCAACGGTGCAGCTGGAGCTGGTGTGGGACATCGGGGGGATGATGTTGATTGGGGGGGTGGGGCTGGCGGCATACCGTCGCTATGTGATCCGGCCGCCGCGGTTGAATACGATGCTGGAGAACGGGGCGCTGCTGGGGCTGTTGCTGAGCATGGCTCTGTCGGGGTTCGTGCTGCAGTCGCTGCGGATGGCGGCGACGGAGCTGGAGCCGTCGAGCGATCTTTATAGTGTGGGGTCGGCGTACTGGTCGCCGTTTTCTTATGTGATTGCGGTGGGGATTCGGGCTACGGGGGCGACGGTTTATGCGATGGAGGCGGCGCATTTCTGGCTGTGGTGGGGTCATGCTGCGCTGATGTCGGCGACGTTTGTGTACGCGGCGTGGCGGTTCGGGCCTCTGATGCATATTTTCGTGAGCCCGTTGAATCTGGCGCTGCGCTCGTCGGTGACGCGGCCCAAGGGGGCGCTGCGTCCTATGGGGAATCTTGAGGAGCTGGAGGCGTTCGGGGCGGGGGAGATTACGCAGCTTACGTCGAAGCAGTTGCTTGATTACGATTCGTGCACGAATTGCGGTCGGTGCGAGGATCAGTGCCCGGCGTGGCGGAGCGGGAAGCCGCTTTCGCCGAGGAAGCTGGTGCAGGACGCGAAGGCGTATATGGAGGAGCGGGCGCCCAGGCTGCTGGCGGAGGGGGCGGAGGCGGCGGCTCCTGAGGCGGGGCGCGATCTTGTTCATGGTTTTGTGGGGGTAGACGCGCTGTGGTCGTGCACGACGTGCCGGGCGTGCATGGAGGCGTGTCCGGCGTTCGTGGAGCACATTGATTCGATTGTTGATATGCGTCGTTATCTGACGATGGAGGAGGGGGCTGTTCCGGAGGCGGCGATGGGGGCTTTGAGTTCGATGGAGCAGCGGGGGCATCCGTGGCGTGGGTCGCAGGCGACGCGGGTTGATTGGATGGAGGGTACGGGGGCTGTGACGATGGCGGATGATTCGGAGTGCGAGTTGTTGTTGTGGGTGGGGTGCGCGTCGGCTCTGGATAGTCGGGGTCAGCAGGGGGCGCGGGCGATGGCGTCGATACTGAGGCTTGCGGGTGTGAAGTATCGCGTGCTGGGGAATGAGGAGACGTGCACGGGTGATCCGGCGCGGCGTTTGGGGAACGAGTATCTGTATGGGATGATGGCGGAGCAGAATATCGAGACGTTACGGGGTTACGGGGTTCGGAAAGTTGTGACGCTCTGTCCGCATTGTTTCAACACTATGAAGAATGAGTATCCGCAGTTTGGGGGGGATTTCGAGGTTGCGCATTATACGGAGTTGGTGGCGCAGTTGTTGCGGGAGGGGCGAATCAAGCCGAAGAGGGCTGTGCCGCTATCGGTTGCGTATCATGATTCGTGCTATCTGGGGCGGCACAATGATATCTACGAGGCTCCGCGGGAGATTGCGCGGGCGATTCCTGGTTTGCGTCTTACGGAGATGGGGGATGGGCGTTGCCGTGAGCGCGGGTTCTGCTGCGGGGCGGGCGGGGGCAGGATGTGGATGGAGGAGCAGGGGACGCGGGTAAGTCATATACGAACTGATCATTTTCTTGAGACGGGGGCTGATGTTGTGGGAGTGTCGTGCCCGTTCTGCTTGCAGATGCTGGAGGAGGGGGTCGCCGCCAAGGGTGAGGATGGGGGGAAGTCGGCGAAGGATCTGCTCGAATTGCTTGCGGAGTCTTTGGGGGAGTAAGGCGGGGGTTTCGTGCCGGCTTTCGTTTTCTGTTTGTTCTGTGTTTCCGCTCGCCGGCGTTACCGCGCGGGCTGAACAGAGCTCCCGTCCGCACGGAGCGGGCTAGGACGCGGATGGGAGCTTTGTTTGAGGCGTTGCGGCAGGGGGGCTACGGATCGTCGTCGAGTATGTCGGGGAGGGGGAAGTCGTCGAGGGAAGCGCCTGCTCCTACGAATTCGAGGATTGCGGGGGCGTCGTCGTCGAGTGCGGTTTCGGGGGGCGTCGCGGGGTCGGTTTCGGGTGGAGCGAGCTGGGGGGGTTCAGGTTCGGGGTTGGGTGGGAAGGAGACTTTGGAGCGCTGGCTTGGGTGCTGGTAGGTTTCGCGGAGGACTACGCGAACGGCGCCGTTGGTTTGGCCGGAGATTGCGCCGTCGTAGCGGTTGCCTCCGGCGATGAGGGATGCGAGTCTTCGCGCGACTTTGGGGGGGACGAGGCCGAGGCAGGCGCCGGAGGGGTCGATGGCGAGGAGCGTGGGTCCGTCGGGGAGGAGGGAGACGAGGGCGCCTGGGGAGAGGCGGGGAGCGTGGGCGGATGCGAGTAGGGTTACTTCGGCGCTTTTGCCGCTGTCGCCGGTGAACACTTTGGCGCTTACTCCGGGGCGCGCTGGGGGGTTGGGTTGAGCGGGGGCGGGCTGTTCGGAGGCCCAGTTGAGGCGCGCGACGTGGGATGCTGCGATGTCGTTGGCGGGGTCGATCTGGAGGGCGTTCTGGAATGTTTGGAGGGCTTCGTCGATGCGTCCTAGTTCGATGAGGGCTCTTCCGAGGCGGTTGAGGGCGGGGACGTTGTCTGGGCAAGCTTCGAGGATTTCGCGGTTGAGTTGCGCGGCTTCGGCCCATTTTCCTTCTGTGGCGAGGACGATTGAGGAGCGTGTTCGTTCTTTCAGCGCTCGGGCGTGTTCTGTTTCGCGATAGATCATAGTTTGCGCTCTGCTCTGACGACGGGGCGCCATTTTGTTAGGTTTTTTGGTTGTTGCGCAAGGCTTTGAGTTCGATAGCCGTACATCTGTTCATAACGACGTCGAGTCCTGCGGCTTGCGCTTTGCGGGCGGCCTTTTCGTGTGAGATTCCCAGTTGCATCCAGACGCATGAGGCTCCGATCGCGATGGCGGCGTCGACAACGGGGGGGACATCGCTGGGTTTCCTGAAGATGTCGACGAGATCGATGGATTCTTGTACGTCCTCGAGTTTGCTGTATGGCGTCTCTCCGAGGACGGGGGCGGCGAGCATAGGGTTGACGGGGATGATGCGGCGTCCTTGCGATTGCAGGTATTGAGCGACGGTGTGGGAGGGGCGGTTCGGGCGGTCGGAGAGGCCGACGATAGCGATGACCTTGCTCCTGGCGAGGATTTTTTCGATGTCGGGGCGAGTGGGGGGCATAGGCGCTCCCGGTGGTTCGGCGGGCGTGGAGTAGCTTGGGGGAGAGCGGCGACGGGGTCAATGAGTCAGGAGTGGATTTGCGGTGGGATTTCTGTCATTTTCCGGGGCGTCGTTCCCGCGCTTTTCATTTTCTTCTATCGTTCTATCGTTCGTTCTATCGTTTCCGTGGAATTGGGGGGAACGGGGTTGCTCGGCAGGAGCTTCCGTGTTCAGCGGGGATAGCGGGAGGCGTAGTCGCCCGCTAGGGTGCGGACGGTCGCGGGTATGCGAATGGCGAGTGGGCGCTGGTTCGTTGGTTGCGGTTGTTCGGGGGAGGCGCGTGGGATTCGGGGAGGGTTACTGCGCCTGGTCGAGCTGGAAGGCGTCGTGGAGGGCGCGCACTGCGGAGACGATGTGGTTTTCGTCGACGATGCAGGTGATGCGGATCTGCGATGTTGTGATCATTTCGATGTTCACTCCGGCCTTGGCGAGGGCGGAGAACATAAGGGATGCGACTCCGGGGGCGTTCTGCATGCCTGTTCCGACGATGCTCACTTGTGCGAGGCCGTCGTGGGCGACGCATTCGGCGGCGCCGGTGCTTTGGGCGATCTGTTGGGTGATCTGGAGGGCGAGGCGGAGGTCGGAGCTGTCGACGGTGAATGAGAGGTCGGTGAGGCGGTCGGCGCTGGCGTTCTGGACGATAGTGTCGACGCTGATGTTTGCGTCGGAGAGGGGTTTGAAGACGGAGGCGGCGACGCCTGGGCGGTCGGGGACGGAGCGGATGGTGATGCGGGCGACGGCGCGGTCGTAGGCGACGCCTCGCACTTTGTTGGGGACTTCCATAGCTTTTCCTTGAGGGGCGTCGGGGTTGGTTTGGGTGTCGGGGGTGATGTTGTGGATGAGCGTTCCGGGGAGATTTTCGCGGCTGGAGGCGACGAGGACGGGGATGTTGTACCAGGCGGCGAGTTCGATGGATCGTGGGTGCATTTTGGCGCCGTAGCTGGCGAGTTCGAGCATTTCTTCGTAGCCGATCTGGCTGAGTTTTCGGGCTTTGGGGACGATGCGGGGGTCTGCGGTGTAGATGCCGTCGACGTCGGTGTAGACCTCGCAGCGGTGTGCTTCGAGGGCTGCGGCGAGGGCGACGGCGGTGGTGTCGGAGCCTCCGCGTCCGAGGGTGGTGATTTCCATTCCGGGGTCGACGCCCTGGAATCCGGCGACGATGACGATGCGTCCGGCGTTGAGTTGGGCGCGGACGCGGTCGGGGTCGAAGTGTACGATGGTTGCGCGTCCGTGGGCGGTGTTGGTTCGGACTCCGGCTTGTGCGCCGGACATACTGATGGAGTCGCGTCCGAGTTCTCTGAGGGCCATTGCCATGAGGGTTGAGGAGACTAGTTCGCCTGTGGAGAGGAGGAGGTCGAGTTCGCGGGGCTCTGGGGCGTTTGCGATGGTGTGGGCGAGGTTGATGAGCTGGTCGGTTGTGTCGCCCATTGCGGAGACGACGACGGCGACTTGGTTGCCGCTGGCGTGAGCGTTGGCGATGCGCTTGGCGACGCGTTTGATCTTGTCGGCGTCGCCGAGCGAGGCGCCGCCGTACTTTTGCACGATGGTGGTCATTGCTGTTCAGGGGGCGCGTCGACGGGAGCGGCGCCTTCGGGGGCGGGTTCGAGGACGCGGAAGGTTCCGGGGAGGGCTGATTTGTCGGCGGCGTCGGCCATTTCGTAGCCGATGGTGAGGGCGCGGTTTTCTTCGCGGGTTGTGAGGGCGATGATGGCGGAGCCGGCTCCTGAGAGGAATACGGCTCTGGCTCCGGCCGCGAGGGCGTTGTCGAAGATCACTTTCATCTGGCGGTAGGCTTTCTGTCGCTGCGGCTGATGGAGTTTGTCTTGTGTGGCGATGCGGAGGAGCTCGGGATGGTTGAGGGCGAGGCTGGCTACGAGGAGTGCGGCGCGCCCGATGTTGAAGACTGCGTCGGCGCGGGGGACGTTGGGTTGGAGCAGGCTTCGGGCGTGTTTGGTGGCCATAGGGGCGTCGGGGATGTAGGCGACGCACTGGAGGTTGGGGGGGAGCGGGACGGGGGCAGCCTGCACGACGTTTCCGTCGGCGATGGCGATGCTGAGGCCTCCCATGAGGGCGGGGGCTACGTTGTCGGGGTGGCCTTCGATGCTGGCGGCGAGTTGGAGCAGGCCGTGGGGGTCGACGGGGGAGCCGAGGAGGGCGTTGGCGCCGTAGAGTCCGCCGACGATGGCGGCGGAGCTGCTGCCTAGTCCGCGGCTGAGGGGGATGTTCTGCCAGCTTTCGATGGAGAGTTTGCGGGAGCCGGCGCCGGTTTCGTCGAGGAGGCGCTGGGCTGAGCGGTACATGAGGTTTCGCTGGTCGAGGCGGAGCCGCCCCTCACCCGATCCGTGGATGGCGAGGCGTGGGGAGTCGGCCCATTGGAGGCGCATGGTGTTCCAGAGGGAGAGCGCCATTCCGAGGCAGTCGAAGCCTGGGCCGAGATTCGCGGTGGTGGCGGGAACGCGGATGTTGATCGAATCTGGCATAGGTTGCGGCAGGGGGATTATACAGCGATGGCTGCTGTCGTTCCTGCGAGCGGGCGGGGGTCAGAGTTCTGGGAGAGGCCCCCTACCCTACGGGGGTGCTCTGTGGGAGCGTCCGGCGTTGGCTATGGGCTAGCCCTGTAATCTAGCTCAGTCATTGGGTAGTGTCTCCTTTCAAAAGGGGGAGACATCCGGAGTGCGCGTTACATTGTTACCGGTTCCCGGTCACTGACCTGAAGATTCCGCACACAGCTAACGTGAGCGCCCCCGCAAGCGCTGCACCGATTCCTGTCCCAATGGTGGCTCCGGCTATCATTTCAATCATCCATCGCCTTTGTCCTCTCTAATGATGTGTGATTAAACTACCAAGGATTAAATGTGAAGTCAAAGGATTTTAGGGTAGCACTTCCATTTTGCAACGGAGGCACTACCGGTCGTTGCTCCCAGTTGACAAATCTGCGCCGTGGTGATAATGTGCCCATAAGTCTGGAAAGCGATGAATGTCGAGGAGGCCTGTAATGCTTGAATAATCTCTGTATGCTATATAGACGGTAGCCAATCAAAGGGAGGCTAGAAAATTGTTAGATGCACGGCATGATGAAGTAGTGAGCGCAAATTTAGTGCTGGTCGGCGTTAATTTACTCAAGCAAACGGAAGAGTTTGAGCGATTCAGTCGCGAGCTCGATGTTGACTTAGTTGACTTACGCGTGGAGGTCGGCTTAATCACCAATATCCCATCAGGTCAAACGGAACAGAGCCGTACGATCACATTGGACCGTGAAAGGATATCACTCAACATGTCTCCCTCTCGGTCATCGATAACACGTGCGTATCCTTCCGTTCAAGACTTGGATCGTCTAGCTAAAGTTTCCGCTTTGGCTATTGAGAGTACTGTTTTGATTGACCAAGTTCCGAAAGCTTTTGGCTACAACATCGAAGTGGTGTTTGACCAGGATTCCGGTCAGCCCGCTATCCAGTACATAGGGAAACGGCTGTTCGGTCACCAATCGCTAGGTGAAGTGGGATGGGAGTTGATTGGAGGGACTGGCCAGCTGGTTTTTGCAGATGCTCAAAGCCGATGGACGATTAACCTACGGCCACGATCTGATAACCCAGACACCTCAAAAGGGTTCATGTCCTTGAATCTTCATAGAGACGAACAACGACTGCCTAACGAAGAAGAAATCAGGGCTTCGCTGATAGAAGCACGAACCAAAGCGATAGAAATCATAAATCGCTTGGATGAGCGAAAAACACTATGAAAACTACCAGCACTACTGTACTACCCAATCGTCACTCAGTGTGGAGTGGTCAGTTATTCAAACAAGCCTCAGAAAACACTACCGGGACACAAGAGACAACGTCAAACCTCTACGATATTGTGTGCCTAGAGGCTGTCGGCAGCGCTAACCCACACCAATCAGTTTCTCCATCTGTATCTCGTTGGTTCAATGACGACGATGATGGTTTCTCAGTATCAGTCAAGGATACCGTGCTGCGGGTAGTGCGGTTGAATCGAAATTTCAGGCGTGACTTATTCGATACAGGATCTGCATTATTTACTGATTCTGAAGTTCTAACGTCGGCGCTCGCAGATATGTCAGCGCTGTTTTTGGTGAATTCGGACCAGAGACCCAGAGATTTTGAACACATATCGCATCATCCAATTGTTCAGAAATTTGCCATCGGCACGAGCGGTGAACGTCTCCCCAGTGAAGTGGTGGCTATAGCAGAACGCATTATAGATGCAGCTCTGGAATTCACTAGCTCCCCTGAGTTCTCCGTGGATGAGGACGGCGCATTGTCAATCGATCTCCGACTATCCAATGGGTTGCGGATGCTGGCTGAACTGCCTATCGATGGAACATTAGACATCGGCACTTACGACGACAGAGATCCAAATCGACGCGCACGTGAAATCGAATATTTGCCAAGCGCAACAGCAGAAGACTTAATCAGGTTGCTCTGTAATTAAAACCTCATGCCCGTATCCCTGGATGATATAGTGTGCCGGTTCATTAGCCCTATGCATTGGAGTGAGCGTGAAAACAAGCCGCGCGAAGGAGCGTTCAAGCAGAAATGTCTTTCAGTATGGCATGAGGGTAGATTGCATCAGCACGATGTTGCGCTCGATGATCTCCGAATAGCGAATCTTACTGGATACGGTCAGGCGCATCACAGGGCAGGAGATTACATCGAGTTGGCGCAAGAAGTATCTTTTAAAGAGGGAAACCCTTTCGCTGTACGAGTGGGATGGCGTCCTGAGGACGAGAACGTAGAACCCCCCTGGCGGCAGTGGCGATACGCGCATGCCCAAGTAGAAACCGTCACTGGTCCTAGTCAGTTCCTACGCAGATTCCGCAAACTGCTTGCGGTCAACTCGCGAAAATTGCTCCCCCCTGATTAGAACCCGGTTTCTTGCGGCTGTCTCAATTAACATGGTGAACAGTTCATCCTTAACGTGTCCGATATCTGATAGGAGCGCACGACTTCGAACACGTTGGAGATGACTTCTGAAGGCGATGTGAATATTCTTGCGGCGCCCACTTACGCAACAGGCATCCGCATACCCATCACGACCCCTTAGTAAAACACCAGTAGGTGAAACCAAACGGATACTAGCTGTGGGCTAGTCAGTCATGCTCTGTGGGGCGATTCTGGGAGGGGGGGCTAGGCCATTTCTTCTGTTACTGCGGTGGCGAATCGGGTTACGGCGTCGCGCAGGATGGGGTGAGCGGAGAGGGTTGGGTCGGCGGAGAGGAAGGCTTGGGCGCTCTCGCGGGAGGAGGCGAGGATGTCGCGGTCGTCGAGGCGGGCCATGCGGAGTGCGGGGAGTCCGGATTGGCGGGTGCCGAAGAAGTCGCCAGGGCCTCGCAGGCGGAGGTCTTCTTCGGCGATCACGAAGCCGTCGTTTGTTCGGGCGAGGACGCTGAGGCGCTCGCGGGCGGCGGCGGCGCGCTTGCGGGCTTCTTCGCGTTCTTCTTCGGAGTTGTTTTGCTCTGCGGGGGGAGGCTCGGCGAGCAGGAAGCAGTAGCTCTGATGCTCGCCGCGTCCGACGCGGCCTCGGAGCTGGTGGAGTTGGGCGAGGCCGAAGCGGTTGGCGCCGAGGATCATCATTACGGAGGCGTTGGGGACGTCGACGCCGACTTCGATGACGGGAGTTGCGACGAGCACGTTTGTTTGGCCGGTTCGGAACTGGTCCATTACGGCCTGTTTCTCGGCGATGGGCATTCGTCCGTGAAGGAGGGCGACTCGCACGCCGGCGAGGGATGTGGAGCGGAGGCGTTCGAATTCGGCGGTGGCGGCTCGGGCGAGGACGGACTCTGATTCGTCGATGAGGGGGCAGACGACGAAGCACTGGCGTCCTTCGCGCACTTGGGCGACGAGGAAGTCTTCGGCCTGGGGGGCTTGCTCGGGTTCGACGACGCGGGTTTTGATCTCTTTTCGTCCGGTGGGGAGTTCGGCGATTGTTGAGATGTCGAGGTCGCCATAGACGGTGAGGGCGAGCGTTCGGGGGATGGGGGTTGCGGACATAAGGAGGAGGTGGGGGGAGGCGCCTTTGCCGCGGAGGGCTGCGCGCTGGAGCACGCCGAAGCGGTGCTGTTCGTCGACGACGGCGAGTGCGAGGTTGGGGAGGTCGACGCCTTGCTGGATGAGGGCGTGGGTGCCGACGAGGATATCGAGCTGTCCGTCGGCGGCCATACGCTGGATGTCGCGGCGGGGTTTGGCGCGTGTTCCGCCGGTGAGGAGGCCGACGACGATTGGCTCTTGGCGGCCTGCGAGGGGGACGGCGAGCCAGTCGGGGTTGTCGACTGTCCAGGGGAGGCTTCCGAGGAGCCTTCGGATGTTGAAGAAGTGCTGCTCGGCGAGCACTTCGGTGGGGGCCATCATCGCGCCTTGCCTAGCGTCGGCGGCGGCGGCGAGCAGGAGGGCGAGGGCGACGACGGTTTTGCCGGAGCCGACCTCGCCTTGCAGCAGGCGGTTCATTGGGCGGGCTCCGGAGGATATGTCGCGCATCGCGTCGGCGATGGCGGTCTCTTGGCCGCGGGTGAGCGCAAAGGGGAGGGAGGCGATGAAGGCGCGGGTTACTTCCGGGTTTGGGGGGATGGGGATGCCTGGCTCTTGCTCGGCGGCGCCGCGTCTGACGCCAACGGCGAGTTGGAGGGTGAGGAACTCGTCGAAGGCGAGCCTGCGGCGCGCCCGCTCTTTGTCGGCTTCGGAGGCGGGGTAGTGGGCTTGGGAGATGGCCCATGCAAGCGTGGGGAGCTCCAGGTGCTGACGGTTCTCTTCGGGAAGAGGGTCGTTGATCTGTATCCGGCCGTTGCGCGTGGAGGCGTTCAGGGCTTCCCGGACTATGTTGCGCATCGTTCGGGGGGGGATGTTCTCGTGGGAGGGGTAGACGGGGACGAGGCGTCCGGTGTGGACGAGGTTGGCGAAGTCGTCGGAGGCGGAGGCCAGGAGTTCCCACTCCGGGTTTTCGAGCTGGAGGCGTCCGTTGAACACGTCTGGTTTGCCGCTGAGGACGATCCGGGGGGCGCCTCTTGCGAGGGCAATGTTGAGTTGTTTGGCGAGCCAGGGCTGGCCGAACCAGATGGCTTTGATGTTGCCGGTGTCGTCGCCGACGACGGCCTGAGTTGCGCGGAGGCGCCGTCCGAGCTGTAGTTCGGCGGCTTCCCAGAGGGTGGCGACGATTGTTTGCTCTTCGCCGGGGACGAGCTGGCGAACTGAGCGTCGGCGGCTGTAGTCGACGTGGCGGTTGGGGAAGAGGTAGAGGAGGTCGCGCACAGTGTCGACGCCTGCTTTGCGCAATTTGGCGGCGTTCGGGCGGGTTACGCTGCGGAGCCATGAAACGGGGGAGTCGAGGGGGACAGAGGGTTCCCCGGTTGCATTCGGGCGAGGGCTGGCACTGGAGGGAGATTCGGGGGGCTGAGCCGCGCCAGGGCTGGCTGTTCGGCCTTCGAGGGCGCTGGGAGGGGGGCTATTGTTGCTCCTGTTATCGTCAATGTTCGCTCGCGGGGGCAGGGGGGCTCCCGTTTGCGCAGGCGCTGGGGGGTTCGAGTCTGGGGCGGCGGCAATCTGGTCGACTTCTTTGGCCCAGCGCTCGCGCTGCGGAGGGGTGAGGTCGCTGTAGACGATAGAGAGGAGGGCTTGCTCGGAGAGAAAGCGGAGGGCGGGGTGGGTTTCGGCTTCGCGGCGCAGGGTTTCGAGGAAGCGGTCGAGGCCGCCGCTTACCGCCTTGTCGGGGTAGCCATCGCGGGCTTCAAGCGCGAGGATGTTGCGCATCGATCGGATGAGTGCGGCGCTTCTGCTGGCGCTGCTGGCTCTGGCGGGGCCTTTGGGTCTATCGGGGCTGTCGCGCCTTGCGTCGAGGTTGGATGTCACGGGGTTAGGGTACCGCCCTCGTTAGATCGTCTGCATCCGGCCTGTGTCAGACGCTAGCTGGACGGCGTCGACGAGTTGGTGGCGCTTCACTGCGTCGGCGAATGTGGGGTGGAACTCTCTGTTGTTGAGGATGGCGTCGGCGTAGGCAGCCCAGGTTTTGCCGATGTTGACCGGGGGGCCGGAGAGTTTTGCGGCAGTCACCCATTCGTCTTGGGGGGCTTCGATTTCGCGCAGCTCGCGCTCTCCTTCGAGCGCGAGCCGGAGCGTTCCTTCTCCTGAGTGGGTGGAGCCTGAGGCGTCGAGGGTGATTGTTCCTTTGCCGCCGTGAATCTGGAGGCGATGGCCTGTGCCGATGGCGGCGACTGACGCGATGTGGACAGAGAATGCCGCGCCTGAGGCGAGCAGGCCGCTGGCGAGGATCGTGTCCGGGGAGTCAACGGGGAATCGCTCGCCGGTGTCCGAGGCTGTCCATTCGTTCGTGCGGGTGGCGACCACTGACGCTACTGTCGCGACTGGGCCCAGCATTGCGATGAGGCCGTCGATGGCGTGACCGAATGTGATGGTTAGCGTGTTGGCGCGCTGGGCGGCGTCGCGCATCCATATGCGTCCGGAGGGGCGGGCGAGGGCTCCGCTAGTGAATTGGGCGAGGTTGGCTGTGAGGACGTGGCCGATCGCGCCGGAATCGATGAGGGAGCGTATCTCCGCGTGCTCCGCTGAGCGGCGGGCCTGCAAGCCGACGCAGGTTCGGACGCCGGCGGCGTCGGCGAGGTTTGTCAATTCCTGGGCTTGTTCGGTTGTTGTTCCGAGTGGCCATTCGGTGTAGACGTGCTTGCCGGCGGCGATGATGTCTTTGGTTAGTTCGTAGTGCATCGGGAGTTTGACGGAGACGGCGGCGACGTCGATGTCGGGGTTTGCGAGCAGGTCGTGGTGGTTGTTGTAGGCGTAGGGGACGCCGAATTTCCGGGCTGCCTCGTCCGCGGACTCCTGGCGGGTCGTGGAGACGGCAAGGAGCTCCGCCCCGGGGACGCCGGCGGCGAACGCGGGAAGGTGGGCGCGTCCGGCCCATCCGGCGACGTTCCCTCCGATGATGCCTACGCGGATTGCCTGGGCCATTGCGCGTCTCCTTTGTGTTGCGCTTGTGTGTTGCGCTTGCGCGGACTGCGGAGGGACAGTCATACCACAGCCGTCCTGGACGCCGCCAGGCGGGCGGGACAGGAGCGGTTGCGGGGGGTGGGATACTGGGGGCGTTGAGGAGGCGCGTTTTGGCGAGCGGTTGTTTTGTTCATTCAGGCTGGGGTTCGGAGCGCGGAGGGTTCGTCAGGCCTCCTGAGGGGGGCGGCTTGTGAGGCTCGCGGCGCTTTTCATTGTGTTCGTCCTTGGGGCTGCGGCGGACGTGGTCATCGCGGGGCTGCTCCCGAGCGGGTGGGTTGAGGGGTTTCAGCAGGGAGTCAGGGAGGCTGTGGGGGGAGCTCCGGCGGGGCCGGGGGGCGCGTCTCCCGCTGCTACGATGTTTCCTACGGCGTCGCGTGGGGGATTTCGCGGGGCTACGGCTACGGCGATCGCGAGGGCGGGGGCTACGCCGATTGCTACGGCGGGGGCTACTTTTACGCCGCGTCCGAGTCCGACTTCTACGCCGGTTTCGAGGCTTTCCAGCGCTGAGTTGGACGAGTTGCGCTATCACGCGCTGCGGCTCATCAACAACGATCGCGCGGATCATGGTTTGCCGCCCGTTGTTCTGGGAGTGAATCCTGCGGCCCAGCTGCACGCCGAGGATATGCTGGTCCATGATTATTTCGGGCACTGGTGGGCTGACGGGCGCAAGCCCTATATGGTGTACACGCAGACGGGAGGGACGAGCTACGTCTCGGAGAATGCGGCGACGAGCGGGTGGACCGACCGTGAGTGGAGGTCCAAGAACTGCGGCTCCTTCACGGTTCGGTGCAGCACTGAGGATCCGGAGGGAGCCATCACGGAGCTCCAGTGGTTGATGATGTACGACGACGCTCATGCGGACTGGGGTCATCGGGACAATATTCTGGGGGAGACGCACCGCTCGGTGAACATTGGGGTGGCGTTCAACGGGAGGCGAACGACGTTCGCGCAGCACTTCGAGGGGGGAGCCGCGCGGGCAGACGGTCCGCCGGAGCTCGATGAGGGCGGGATGCTGTCGTTCTCGCTGTCCAAGGTGGAGACGGGGATTGCTGTCGGCGAGGTGGCGAGCATTTCCTACGATCCGCCGCCGACGTCCAAGACTCCGGCGCAGATCGGCTCGCTCGGGAGTTACTGCGTCGGGGGAGGCTTCACGGCGAACTGCCCTGATTCTTACGCGGCAAGGATTCTGGAGCCTCCGGGGGCTGACTACTACTACACGGACTTGTCCTGGAACGAAGTTGTCGCCGATTCGTGGAGAGAAGATAGCGGGAGTTTCTCTTTCAGGGCGGATGTGGGGGGACTTCTGGATGAGCCTGGGGTGTATACGTTGGTCGTTTGGCGCGACACGGGAGGGGAATGGCTGTCGGAGGAGCTGGTGGAGCTTTCGTTGTTCGTGGGGGTAGGGTTCGACGACGAGCAGCTTCCGTAACCTGGTCGTTCGCTTGTTCGGTTCGTTGCTTTGTGTGCTGATAAGCTGACGGTGGAGCGTCGGGAGGAGGGGTTATGCGCATTGGATTCGTGGGGCTGGGGAATATGGGGGGGCCGATGGCCCGGAACTTGATCAGGGCGGGGCATCAGCTGGTTGTGCACGATATCGACGAGGGGAGGACGAGCGAGCACCGTGAGATGGGGGCGGAGTGGGCTGCGTCGCCGGCGGAGGCGGCGCGGGGGGCGTCTGTTGTGCTGACGTCGCTGCCGGGGCCTTCGGAGGTGGAGGAGGTCGCGCTGGGTGCGAAGGGTCTGGCGGCAGGGCTGGCGCCTGGGTCGGTGTACGCGGATCTGTCGACTGGGTCGCCGTCGCGGGTTCGGGAGGTTGCTAGTCGAATAGAGGCGGTGGGGGCGCATATGCTTGACGCGCCGGTGAGCGGGGGGACGATAGGGGCGGAGGCGGGGACGCTGGCGGTGATGGTTGGGGGGGACAGGGAGGTTTTCGAGCGGGCGCGGCCGGCGTTCGAGGCTATCGGGGAGGGCGTTATCTATGTTGGGGCTATAGGGTCGGGGACGGTGGCGAAGCTTGTGCATAATTCGATTTCTCTGACGACTCGGATCGTGGTGCAGGAGGGGATGGCGCTTGCGGTGAAGGCGGGGGTTGCTCCGGGGGTGATGCTGGAGGCGCTGCGTGCGGCGGCGTTCGGGAAACAGACGCTGCTGAATCAGCTGCCGGATGTGGTGTTCAAGGGTGATTTCGCGACTCCGCGGTTCACGCTGGGTCTGGCGCACAAGGATGTTCGGCTGGGTCAGGAGTTGGCGGAGGAGATGGGGGCGCCGATGGAGCTTGCGGCAATGGCGATGCGGGTGCAGGAGGAGGGCATCCGGCGGGGGTGGGAGGGGTACGATAATCTTGCGACGTTTATGCTGGCCGAGGAGCGCGCGGGAGTAGAGATTCGGGAGTGAACGATCTGTCGAGGCTGACTGCGCGGGAGGGTGTGGCGGCGCTGGCGCGGGGCGAGGCGTCGCCGCTGGAGTTTGTCGACGCTGCGTTGGAGCGGATTGCGGAGACGGACGGGGCGGTGAACTCTCTGCCGACGCTTGCGGTGGAGCGCGCACGGGAACACGCGCGGCGGTTGATGGCGTGCGGGACGCCGGAGAGTCCGCCGCGGGGTTATCTGTACGGGCTTCCTGTGGCGGTGAAGGATCTGAAGGATGTGGCGGGGGTTCGTTCGACGAGGGGGTCGGCGATCTATGCGGACTATGTTCCTGAGCGTTCTGATTATCTTGTTGAGAACATCGAGTCGCGGGGCGGGGTGATACTGGCGAAGTCGAACACGCCGGAGTTCGGGGCGGGCGCGAACACGTTCAATGAGGTGTTCGGGAAGACGCGCAATCCGTGGGACACGCGGATGACGTGCGGGGGGTCGTCGGGCGGGTCGGCGGTCGCGCTGGCTACGGGTCAGGTTTGGCTGGCGACAGGGAGCGATCTAGGGGGGAGTCTGCGGATCCCGGCGAGTTTCTGTTCGGTTGTGGGATTGCGTCCTACGCCGGGGCGGGTTCCGCACGGGCCGAGGGAGTTGCCGTTCGCCAACCTGTCGGTTGAGGGTCCGATGGGGCGGAACGTGGGAGACACGGCGCTGTTCCTCGATACGCAGGCGAGCGGGATGACGTTGGATGATCCGATCAGCTTGCCGCGGCCGGAGCGTCCGTTCGTCGATGCGGTGGATAGCCCTACGGCTCCCCGCCGGGTGGCGTACTCGCCGGATTTGGGGATTGCTCCTGTCGACGCGGAGGTTCGGGAGATCTGCGGTCGGGCTGTCCGGCTGTTCGAGGGGTGCGGGGCGGTGGTCGTGGAGGGGGCGCCGGATCTTTCGGGGGCGGAGGATGTGTTCCAGACGCTGCGGGCGGCGCAGTTCGCGGCGTTGCACGAACGGCATCTTGCGGAGCATCGGGGGCTGCTGAAGCCTGAGGTTGTGTGGAATATCGAGAAGGGGTTGGGGCTGTCGGCAGAGGAGGTCAACCGGGCGGAACGGGCTCGAGGGGAGCTTTATCGTCGGACGGCGGGATTTTTCCGGCAGTTCGACATCCTGGCGTCGCCGACGGCGGTTGTGGCGCCGTTCGATGTCGAACGGCGCTATGTGGAGGAGGCTGGGGGCGTGGCCTTCGACACGTATATCAGCTGGCTTGTGATGTCGTTTGCGCTCACGCTGACTGCGTGTCCGTCGATATCTGTGCCGTGCGGGTTCACGGATTCGGGGCTGCCGGTGGGGTTGCAGTTGACGGCGCGGCGCGGGGAGGAGGCGGCGCTTCTGTCGGCGGCGGTCGTTTTTGAGCAGGCGGCGGGGATTGCGGGGCGGGTTCCGATCGATCCGGTTGTGAGAGGCTAGGGGGATGTGGCGGGCTCTGCTGGCTGGGGGAATCGTGTGGGCGCTTGGGACTGTGCTGCTGGGGGTTGCGCTTCTGCAGCGGGGGCTGGGAGCCGCGGAGGAGGGAGCTATCGCGGAGCCGCACCGGGCGCAGGTTGTTGTGGCGGTTATGTCGATTGTTATCTTTGGTTTGCCGGGCGTGGCGCTTGCTATCGCCGGGTGGCGTCGACGTCCGGGGAGCGGTTGGGGCGTCGACGACGCTGGCTAGGAGCTCTCCTCTGCGGGTCAGGGGTTTAGGGGGGAGTTCCGGCTGGTTGTCGAGCGCGCTTCGGAGCGATGAGCGTCAGGGGGATGTTCTGAGGGCGGCTTCGTAGTCGTTTCTGGTGTTGAGGTTGGCGAGCGCGAGGGGGTCGTTGACGGGGACCAGGAGGCGTTCTTTCCGATGGCGCGAGACGATTTCTCGGAGTCCTTCGGTTCCTTCGGTTACGGCGAGGAGTTCGGGGATGAGAGCTGCATCGAACAGGGGGGGGTGCCCTGCCCGTCCGTTGAGGGAGGGGATGGCCAGTAGTGGCCGCTGCGCGAGCCAGGATTCGCGCAGTGACGCGAGGAGGGAGAGGGAGCGCGGCTGGTCGACAGAGGCGATGAGGACGGCTCCGACGCTGCGGGGGAGGGCTTGGACTCCGGCGATGATGGAGGTGGAGCGTCCCTCGTGGTAGCGCGGGTTCTCGACGATCACAGTCTGGGGGGCGCGGGCGAGCTCTTCGCGGAGGCGTTGGGCAAGGTGGCCCAGCACGACGATGATGGGGCGGTAGGCTGTTTCCGCGAGCGCTTTGACTTGGCTCGCGAGGAGCGATTCTCCTGATTTCCAGGGGAGCAGGGCTTTCATTTCGCCCATACGCGTCGATTCGCCGGCGGCGAGGAGGATGGCGGCGACATCGGGGGGGCGGGGGGTCATAGGGGGAGGATAGCAGGTTGCTTGGGGGGGGGGGGGGCTTACGTGAGTCCGGCAGTGGCCCAGATGCTGTTCAGGTGGGGCAGGCGTTCGTTCGCGAATTGTGTGAAGCTGAGCACTTGGTGGTGGTTTGGGAAGCTAGTTTTTACGCTATCCCATACAACCAAGTGCAAGTGGTTCGTATCACATATAGATTCGACATGTCCTGCGGTGATGGCTGAGTCTGCTGTTATGAGGAAGACGTTAGGCGCGTGAAGTTCATAGAGTTCAGCCACCACTTCGCGCCATCGTTCACGCAAAGTGCGTTTGAGCGACGCCACAGCGCAAATAGTCCGGTTTCTTTCGAATGCCGTATCGCTTGGCATCATAAAATCTACCCGCGTGCGACGTTTCTGTTTCTCAAATGGAAATCCCGCAAACGTGAGGGCTTGCTCGAATTGGAGTTCGAAGTCTCTTCCTCCACGAGTTTTCCGACTCTGGCTAACGGATAAGAAAGCCTCTCTAAGTTCAAGGTAGAGCGCGCTCATGAGAGATTCAGCGCCGAATCGGAAGCCTCTACGCCGATTGATTCTCTCGGCTTCTTCGACTCGGTCTGGCCTGAGTTTCAGGAGTTCAGCGGGGATTCCTTCCGAGTAGGCTTGGGCTTCGTATCTTTCCAGCACTGTTAGGGTGTGCTGAAAAGCGCTGAAGAGGATATCGTTGAACTGCGCGCGTGTTTCCGCGGGCGTAAGCTGGCGGTGGTCGTATCCGAGTTCAGCAAACGTTTGACGCACAATCTCTTCCGAACCAGGCAATCGCCCGGTTCGAACGCGCTCCATCATCTTTTTGACAGTGTTTTTCAGGTTTTGGTCAGGCGTTGTCATGGAGCGGTCGCCTGAAGTGGAGGAGGTACTCGAACGTGGTTCCCATAGTGATGTAGTTGCTGGGCCACCCGAATATCCCCACACGATTCACGATGTTCGTTCGGTCCCAGATGATGGTGTTCCTAAATTCGTAGCCAACAGAGCGCAGCGCTTCGATGACTGCGACGTGAATCGTGATGCGGGTGTCCTCCCACCACATGTCAGGCACGTTTACGACACAATGGCCTCCCAGCCGCAGGGCGGGTTTGATGCTCTCGAAAATGCCGGCCATGGCTTGGCCGTAGGAGTCGATGTCGAGGGTTCCCAAGTCTCGTTCATCCTGAGAGTACTGTTCGACTTTCAGGTACTGATCGTTACGGCGCACCCTCCGGCTCTTGTTCTTGCGGGGTCGGTTCAGGAGATTAGCGTAAGGCGGGGATGTAAAGATCAGCTTGACAGATTCCGCGTTGAGCAGGCGGGAGACACGGCGAGCATCGTCGACGAGCGCGACCTGCGCGGGACCCGACGAAGCAGGCAGACCTAGCCGGCTGTTGCTCACGTCAACGTACTCTTGTGAGAGGTCGACGCCGAGGGCGTTGCGCTCAAGCTCTTGGGCAGCTACAAGCGTCGTGCCGCTGCCGACGAAAGGGTCCAAGACTAGTTCGCCGCGATGAGTGAACAGTCTGATGGCGTGCGCCGCCAGGGACACGGGAAACGTGGCAGGGTGAACATTCTTGTCTCTGATGTCCTTGCCGTTGTAGTTGAACTGCCACACTCCCAGCTGACTCTTGAGCCATTCCTTGGGAGTCATGCAGTTGAGATGATTCGAGGGGCAGTCGCAGGTGCGGATGTGTCCCAGGCCGAGGGTTTGGGCCAAGGCGCCTGCGTGGGGAGAGCCGACGGCAAGGGTCATAGAGCACCTCCGAATTTGAGCGCAACGCTACCACGCGCAAATCCTTAACGCGCAAGAGGCAAGGGTCGTGGTTGCGGCTCTCTTCCACCCTAACGAGGCACGGGGGCGGGGGTGGTTTTGGATATTAGTCTGTCTATTTGGGAGCTTTCCATTGTCATGGGGGCGCCCTGGCGGTCGTGGCGCCAGGCGACGATCTCGGAGACGATGCTGAGGGCGATCTCTTCAGGGGAGCGGCCTCCGAGGTCGAGGCCGATGGGGGCATGGACTTGCCGCAGGCGCTCTTGGGGGACGCCTTTTTTGAGGAGGGATTCGTAGATCATTATGGTTTTGCGCTTGCTGCCGAGGAGGCCTACGTAGCCGGCGGTGGTTCGGACGGCGGCTTCGGTGGCGTAGTCGTCGAAGTGGTGGCCTCGGGTTCCGACGACGATGGCGGTGTTGGGGGTGATGGGGAAGGGGGCGATTGCTTTGTCGTAGGAGTCGACGCTGAGGGCTTCGGCCATAGGGAAGCGGTCGGCGCTGGCGAATTCGCGTCGGTCGTCGGCGACCATGACGCGGAAGCCCATGATATGGGCGAGGCGGGCGACCTGGAGGTTGACGTGTCCGCCGCCGATGAGGATGACGAGGGCGGGGGCGGTGTAGCCTTCGACGAACACTTCGTCGGCTTGTTCGGTGCGGATGCGGGCGGTTTTGCCCATTGGCATTGCTGCTTTGGCGGTTTCGATTGCTTCGGCGTCGAGGGCGGGGTCGCCCAGGGATCCTTGGGAGGCTCCGTCGGGGTGGACGATGATGCGCGCGCCGACTTGGAGGCGGGAGCTTGCGACGAGGGTTGCGACGGAGAGGCTGGGGCCTCCTGCGTAGGCGCTGGCGATGCTCTGGGCGAGGTCGCGGAAGGGGGGGGCTTCGAGGACGGGTTCGATGTAGAAGTGCATTGTTCCGCCGCAGACGAGGCCGTCGCGGGCGGCGATGTCTTCGTTGAGGTAGTAGCGTTTGGAGAAGGGGGGAGTTTTTTCGCGGAGGGCTTCTTTGGCGGCGAACCAGATGTCGCCTTCGACGCAGCCGCCGCCGAGGGTTCCGACGGTGGAGCCGTCGGGGCGGACGAGGAGGGCGGCGCCGGGTTTCTGAGGGGTGGAGCCCTGGGTGTGGACGACGGTGGCAACCACGAAGTTCTGGTTGTTTTTCGCGAGCTGGGTTGCTTCATCGTAGACGGCTTTCATCGTGGTTCGCCTCTCTCTGATCTCTCTGCGCCGAGCGGTTTCAGATGCGCGGCGGCTCTCTCAGCGGCTCTTCTTAATTCTATCACCTGTGGCAGGCGCCTCTGGCGGCAGGCGCAGGGTCTGGCGTTTGCGCTGGCTGGGGCGTGCTACAATCTCTCGCGAATCCTCTCGCGGGGCTTCCGCGCCCTTCCCGCAGCAGTGCGGACGCCGCCGCGTCGGGCGGGGGGCGGCTGCGGGAGCGATGGAGGGAACCGCCGGCGCTCCCTAGCCGCGCGTCGTGCTCGCTGCGCAGCGAGGCAAGAGGCAGTTCGAATGCCCATCAGAGAGAAGTCTGCAGAGGAGCGGCAACTCGAGGAGTTGCGGTTTCGGATCCGGCATTCCGCGGCGCACATTATGGCGTCTGCGGCGCTGGAGCTTTTTCCGGATGCCAAGTTCGCGGTGGGGCCTCCTACGGAGGATGGGTTCTACTACGATTTCTGGGTGGAGCGTCCGTTCACTCCGGAGGCGCTAGAGTTGATCGAGGGGCGGATGCGTGAGGCGATTGCGAGGGACGCGCCGTTCGAGATGTCGGAGCTGACACGCGAGGCGGCGCTGGAGCGGTTCGCCGATCAGCCGTTCAAGCTGGAGATTATCGGGGAGATTCCTGAGGGGGAGGCAATCACGACTTATACGCACGACGGGTTTGTGGATCTTTGCCGCGGGCCCCATGTGGGGTCGACGGGGGAGGTTGCGGCGTTCAAGTTGATGAGCGTGGCGGGAGCCTACTGGCGGGGGGATGAGCGGAACGAGATGCTGCAGCGCATCTACGGGACGGCGTGGGAGTCGGAGGAGAGGCTGCAGGAGCGGCTGGCGCAGCTTGAGGAGGCGGCGCGGCGGGATCATCGGAAGCTGGGTCAGGAGCTGGGTCTTTTCTTTTTCAATGCTGCGGCTCCGGCGAGCCCGTTCTTTCTGCCAAAGGGGGCGGCGCTGTACAACAAGCTGGTGGAGCACGTGCGGGGTCTGTACGCGCGCTATGGTTATGAGGAGGTGATTACGCCGCAGATGCTTGACTCTGAGTTGTGGAAGCGCTCGGGGCATTACGACCACTACAAGGAGAATATGTACTTCTCGTATGTGGACGAGCGGGAGTTTGGGGTTAAGCCGATGAATTGTCCGGCGGCGGCGATGCTGTACGCGGCGGGGTTGCGCTCGTACCGGGAGTTGCCGCTCCGTTATGCGGATTTCGGGCGTCTGCACCGGTTCGAGCGTTCGGGGGTTACGCATGGGCTGACGCGGGTTCGGACGTTTTCGCAGGACGACGCGCATATCTTCTGCGCGCCTGAGCAGGTTGAGGGGGAGATTACGCGCTTCATCGAGATGGTGCAGGAGACGTACGAGCTTTTCGGGTTCGAGGATGTGCGGGTGGCGCTTTCGCTGCGTCCGGAGAATCGGATCGGGTCGGACGAGTTGTGGGATCGGGCTGAGGGTTCGCTGGCCGCCGCGCTGGACGCGCGGGGGATGGAGTACGAGCCGCTTGCGAACGAGGGGGCGTTCTACGGTCCGAAGATTGATTTTTTCGTGGCCGACGCTATCGGGCGGGAGTGGCAGCTGGGGACGGTGCAGCTTGACTACAATATGCCTGAGCGGTTCGATCTGGAGTACGTCGATGGGGAGGGGGCTCGTCAGCGTCCGGTTGTTATTCACCGGGCGATGCTTGGGAGCCTGGAGCGGTTTCTGGGGGTGGCGATCGAGCATTTCGGTGGGGCGTTCCCGACGTGGCTGGCGCCGGTGCAGGCGGAGATTATTCCTATTGCCGATCGGCATAATGCGTACGCGGAGCGGGTTCGGGGGGAGCTGGAGGGCTGGGGGGTTCGTGTGCACGTTGACGATCGCGGCGAGCGGATGAACGCGAAGACTCGTGATGCGGAGAATATGCAAGTCCCCGTCATGCTCCTGGTTGGCGATAAGGAAGAGGCAGAGGAGAGGGTGGCAATGCGGCTGCGCTCCGGCGAGCGATGGCCGATGTCGATAGACAAGGCAGGCGAGATCATCTCCTTCCGTGAGCCTTACCGCATCAGCGAGCGACTGTTCCTGTATGACTGGCATCGCCCGGATGACCGGCATTACGAGTGGCCCGAGGGGTATGGCATACGAATCGACCTCGCTCGGGCGTTCGGGACGGGACGACACCCGACCACGAAACGGACACTCGAGCTCTTGGATGGGCGCATAGAAGCGGGCAAATCGGCGCTGGATGTCGGCTCCGGTTCGGGAATCCTGAGTATTGCCGCCGCCAAACTCGGCGCGGGGAGGGTCGACGCGTACGAGAAGGACAGGGCGGCGTTTGAGGCTGGTCGTAAGAATCTGCGCAGGAATGACGTATCCGGGCGGGTGAATCTCCACAAGGCGGAGTGGCCCGCAGGGGATGTTTCTTCGGAGTGGGACATTATTCTCGCTAACCTTGATGATGACAAGGAACTCGCGAGGATTGCTCCCGACTTGCGTCGCGCCCTCGGCCCTGGGGGCTGCCTCATCGCTTCGGGCATTCGGGATGTCGAGCGGATGGAGAAGGAGTTCGCCGCGGCGGGAATCTCCGTCAGGGAGAAGTTCGACGTAGAAGAAGAGTGGGCAACCTTCGTATGCGACTGATTCGGCGACTCCGCCCGACGTTGCGCGGCGCCATTTCCGGTCGGCATTAGAATCGCGCCAGGCAGGGCAATCGGTATGAGTACGCGGGATGAGGTTGGGTCTGTCGCGATTGTGGGGACTACGTCGTGGGGGGTTACGCTGGGGCTTCTGCTGGCGCGGCGCGGGATACGGTCGGTGGTTCTGGCGCGAACGGAGGAGGAGGCGCGGGGGATAGGGGAGGCGCGCGAGCATCGGCGGCTGCCAGGGCATCGTTTTCCGGACGCGCTGGATGTGAGCGCGGATTGGGCAGCGGGGGTGGGGGAAGCGTCGGCGATTCTGTTTGCGGTTCCGAGCCATACGCTGCGGGAGAATGCGCGGCGGGCGGCGCGGCATCTGGGGGGCAGTCCGCTCATTATTTCGGGGAGCAAGGGTTTGGAGCGGGGGACGTTCAAGCGGATGAGCGAGGCGCTCGCGGAGGAGATGCCGGAAGGGAGTCGGGGGTTGTGCGCGCTTTCGGGTCCGAATCTGGCTCATGAGGCGGCGCAGGGGTTGCCCACTTCGACGGTTGTGGCTTCCTCGGATGCGCAGGCGGCGCGTGCGGCGCAGGGTTTGCTGAATTCGCCTACGTTCCGGGTGTATACGCATTCGGACGTTATCGGGGTTGAGTTGGGGGGGGCTCTGAAGAATGTGATTGCTATCGGGGCGGGGATGTGCGACGGGATGGGGTTGGGGGACAATGCGAAGGCGGCGTTCCTGGCGCGAGGGCTTGCGGAGATAACGCGGTTGGGGGCGGCGGCGGGAGCGCAGGCGTCGACGTTCGCGGGGAATGCGGGGATCGGGGATCTGCTCGCGACGTGCTACAGCGGTCTTAGCCGCAATCATCGGGTGGGGATAGCGCTGGCGGAGGGTATGGGGCTTGAGGCGGCAATAGCGGGTTTGGGGGGCGAGGTTGCCGAGGGTGTGACGACGACTCCGGCGGCGCTTGCTATGGCGCGGATGCACGGGGTGGAGATGCCGATTACGGAGATGACGAGCCGTGTTCTGTTCGGTGGGGCGTCGCCTGAGGAGGCGGTGTACGAGTTGATGTCGCGGGCGCCGCGTTCGGAGTAAGGCGGGGCGAGCGTACGCGGGTTGGGGTGGCGCGCTGGCGGGCGCCTGTTCGGAGTGAGGCGGGGCAAGGCGCGCGGGTTGGGGTGGCGCGCTGGCGGGCGCCTGTTCGGAGCGAGGCGGGGTCAGGGGGCGGGGGTAGCGAGTTGAAGGTTGGGGCGTTCGGAGCAAGGGGAGGCGGCAGGGCGCGAGGGTGGGGGTGGCGCGTTGGCGGCGCCGTGTTCGGAGCGAGGGGCGGGGCGAGGGCGCGCGGGGGTGGGGCGAGGCGTTGGCGGGGGCCGTGTTCGGAGCGAGGGGCATGGTTAGGTGTCGAGGATGGCGGGAGCGAAGAGTTCTTCGATGGTTACTAGCCGGGATGTGAGGCCTTGTTCGGTGGAGTAGGCGAGCGCGGTTTCGAGTGTGCGTCGGTTGGCGGAGACGCCGTAGGGGAAGAGGTCTTCGGCGATGGTTCTGCGGGCGTTAGCGGGGAGGAGGCCGGTTTCGATGTAGGGTTGGGCGAGTTCGATGGCGCGGGCGGCGGCGATTTCTTTGGCTTTTTGGAAGGCGTCGAGGAGGTTGCGGGCGGCCCAGGGGTATTGCTCGTAGAGGGAGCGTCGCATAATGACGACGTGGTTGATGGGGTAGAGGCCTGTTTTGGCGTAGTAGCGGGCGGATTCGGCGAGGGGGTCGGGGAAGAGGGTGCGCACTTGGGAGTGAGCTCGGAGGTCGATTGTGCTGCGGTTGATGCCGGAGCCGGTGAAGTAGACGTAGACGGCGTCGAGGCTGCCGTCGGCCATCATTGAGCCGATGTTCTGCGCGGCGGGGTTCATGTAGTGGAGTGCGACGCGCGGAGGGGGAGTGAAGCCTGTGGCTCCGCCGTGGCTGAGTTCGGGGGCGCGCTCCATCCACCATTCGACGTCGTGGCTGGCGACGCCGTATTCGTGTTGGAAGAAGCCTCGGGCCCAGAGGGCGGCGGTTTGCTGGTATTCGTTGACGCCGACGCGCTTGCCTTTGAGGTCGGCGGGAGAGTGAATGCCGGAGTCGACGCGGACGAGGGCTCCTGTTCCGAAGAATGAGCGTGTGGAGAAGATGGGGAGGGCGACCCAGTCGCGGTTTCCCTGGGCGGCGATGATGGCGAGGGAGGAGAGGGACATTTCGGAGACGTCGAAATCTTGGCGGGTGAGCTGTCGGTGGAATGTTTCGGGGGGCGGGGATGCGGTGGGGATGAGGTCGACGCCCTCGGTCTGGACTGTTCCGTTCATTACGGGGAGGCTTCGGGGGTTGGGGGCGAAGGCGATGCTGAAGGTTGGTTTGGGGGTCATATGGGCCTCGCTGAGGGGAAGGTGGGGGTACTCTACGCGCTCTCTGGGCTGAGGGACACCCTCGGCGGGAGCGGGGAGGCCGGATGCCGGGGTTGTGCTGCGGGGAGGGGCGACGCGGCTGCATTCGGGCCTCGCGGGCGCGCTGCGGGGCAAGGGGACTTTGGATGTCGGGCTTGGGGTGCGGGGGCTGTATTCAGGGGAGGGGCGGCTTCTCTTGCGGCTGTTGCTGCGGCGGGGAATGCGGGAATCGGGGCGCGGGGGCGATTGAGGGGGCGGCGGGGAGGGGCGATAATGCGCGGATGCAGATCAGTAGGCTTGAGTGGCGAGGGGTGCGGATTCCGCTGCGGGATCTGCATCGGGCGCTGGATCCGACGAAGGCGGGGCGGAATGCGCTGATTATCTGGATGCATATGGATAATGGGGTCGTGGGTTTCGGGGAGGCCGCGCCTGTTGGTCCTGGGCGTCCTCCGGAGATTGCGGATATTGCGGGGGCGCTGCAGGATCTTGCGGGGTCGGCGCTTGGTTTGCATCCTGCGGTGGCGTGCGATGTTCTGTCGGCGCTGGCTCCGCGGGGGAGCGTGGGGGATGCGCTGCGGTTCGGGGTTGAGACTGCGGCGTTCGATGCGATGGGGAAGAATGCGGGGCGTCCTGTGGCGGATCTTCTGGGGGGAGCGCTTGATTGGTCGCCGATGGTTGCGCTGCTTGATTTTCTGCCGCCGAGGGAGGCTGCGGAGCAGGCGGCGGAGGCGGCGGCTGCTGGGTATGAGTGCGTGAAGGCGTCGCTTGGGTCGCGGGATCCTGACGATGATGTTGAGGTTGTGCGGCTGGCGCGCCGGGCGATCGGTTGGGATGTTGGGCTGCGGGCGGATGTGGACGAGGGGTGGACGACGGAGCGGGCTATCTACACGCTGGAGAGGCTGCGTCCGTATGGTTTGGATTTTGTTGAGCAGCCGGTTATCGCGGAGGATCTGAGCGGGATGGCGCGCATCCGGCGGGAGACGGGGGCGCAGGTCGCGGCGGATGAGGCGGTGGGGACGCTGGAGGATGCGGAGCGGGTTGTGGCGTCGGACGCGGCGGATGTTCTGGTGGTGAAGGCGGCGAAGGCGGGGGGCATTCGGAATGGGCAGGCGATTATGGCGTATGCGGCGGCGCATGGGCTGCGGTTTACGGTGTCGTCGTCGCTGGAGACGGGGGTTGGGATTGCTGCGAGTTTGCATCTGTCGACGTCGTTGGGGAAGGCTGAGCCGGCGAGTTTGGGGACTGGGGTTCGCTTGGAGAGCGACTTGCTGACGAAGCCGCTGGTTCCTGTTCGGGGTCATATGGCTGTTCCGCATCTGCCGGGGCTTGGGGTTGAGCTTGATCTGGACGCTGTGGACTACTACACGACCGATGTGATGGGGGTTATCGCGGGGTAGGCGGTGAGGGGGCGGCATCGCGGGGGGATGCGGGAGGGGGCGGGAGCGGGTCTTCCCTGCTATGATGGGTGTTCCATGCTTGTTCGAGATTTCATTGCCGGGCGTCTGAGGGCGGCTGTGTCGGAGGCGCAGGCGCGGGGGACGCTGCCTGAGTTCGAGGTTCCTTCGGGGGCGCTGGCGGAGCGTCCGCAGAATGCGGAGCATGGGGACTTCGCGTCGAGTTTGCCTCTGCGGGCGGCGAAGGCCGCGCGTCGGGCGCCGATGGAGATTGCGGAGGCTATTGCGGGGGCGATCTCTTGCGAGGCGCCGATCGGGGAGGTTGGGGTTGCGGCTCCGGGGTTTGTGAATATCCGGCTGAGCGATGCGTGGGTTCGGGAGCAGGTGGAGGCGATTCGGGCCGCGGGGGGGAGGTTCGGGGCTGTGGATGTGGGCGGGGGAAGGCGGGCGCAGATTGAGTTCGTGAGCGTGAATCCGACGGGTCCGGTTCATGTGGGGCATACGCGTGGGGCGGTTCTTGGGAGCGCTCTGGCGAGCGTTCTGGGGGCGGCGGGGTTCGAGGTTACGCGGGAGTATTATGTGAACGATGCGGGGACGCAGATGGAGTTGTTCTACGCGTCGACGTTCGCGCGCTATGCGGAGGCTCTGGGGCGGGAGGATGTTGCTCTGCCGGAGGGGGGTTATCAGGGGGAGTATCTGCGGGAGCTTGGGAGGGGGCTTGCGGAGCGTTATGGGGGTCGTTTTCTTGAGATGGAGCGCGCGGAGGGGGTCGCCAGGCTTGGGGAGGAGGCTCTGGAGGCGATGCTTGGGGGGATACGGGCTGATCTTGGGCGGATTGGGGTTGAGTTTGATGTTTGGTTCCGTGAGCGGGATCTGTACGCGAGCGGGCGGTACTCGGAGACGATGGCGTTTCTGCGGGAGGGTGGGTTTACTGCGGCTCGGGACGGGGCGGAGTGGTTCACGTCGTCTGCGCTGGGGGAGGAGAAGGACGATGTTCTGGTGAGGAGCACGGGGGCGCCGACGTATTTTGCGTCGGACGTTGCGTATCACCGGGACAAGTTTGGGAGGCGGGGGTTTGAGAGGGTGATTGATATCTGGGGTGCGGATCATCAGGGTCATGCTCCTCGGATGAGGGCGGCGCTGCAGGCGCTTGGGGTTGATCCGTCGCGGCTTACTGTGCTGATTGCGCAGTTGGTTACGCTGAAGAGTGGGGGGGATATGGTGCGGGCTTCGAAGCGGACGGGGCAGATTGTGACGCTGGCGGATCTGGTGGATGAGGTTGGGGCGGACGCTTGCCGGTTTTTCTTTCTGGCGCGGGCTGCGGAGAGCCAGATGGAGTTTGATATTGAGCTTGCGAAGCGGGAGTCGAGCGAGAATCCGGTTTATTACGCGCAGTATGCGCATGCGCGGATCGCGGGGATTCTGCGTCAGGCGTCGGAGCGCGGGGTGGAATGGGGGGATGGGGATGTGTCGCTGCTGACTGGGGAGGCGGAGCTGGGGTTGATTCGGAAGATGCTTCAGCTGCCGGAGGTTGTTGCGACGATTGCGGAGACGCTTGCTCCGCATTCGCTGGCGCATTATTCGGTGGAGCTGGCGACGGCGTTTCACTGGTTCTACGATCATTGCCGGGTGTTGTCGTCGGTTGCTGAGGATGAGGGGGCGATGCGGGCTCGGCTGAAGCTTGTGGAGTCGGCGAAGGTTGTTCTGTCGCGGACGCTTGGGCTTATGGGGGTCTCGGCGCCGGAGACGATGTAGGGTTTCTGTTCGCTCTCGATGCTGGACTGTTCGCTGTGGGGGAACGGTGCGGTGCATAGTCGGGGGAAGTGGGATGCGGGGCGCACATTTTGGGGAGTGGGGACGCGCCGGGCACTCGCTGTGTGTGGTAGTGGGGGAGCGTGGATGCGGGGCGGTTGTCTGTTGTCTGTGGGGTAGCGGGCGCAAGCGGGGGGAGTGGGATGCGGGGGCGCCGGGGGGCTAGTCGCGGAAGTTGATGTATTGGAGGGGCTGGTCGATCTGCATTGTTTTGATGAGGGCGATGACTTGTTGGAGGTCATCGCGTTTCTTGCCGGAGACGTGGAGTTCGGGGCCTTGAGCGGCGATCTGGATTTTGAGTTTCGCGCTTTTGACGGTTTTGATGATTTTGCGGCCGAGGTCGGAGTCGACGCCCTGGCGGATGGTTGCTTGCTGTCGGATGCTGTCGCCGGCGGCTTTTTCCGGGGGTTTGAAGTCGAGGACTCGGCTGTCGACGTTTCGTCGGGCGAAGTAGGCGTGGAGGAGGTCGCGGACCTGGCGAAGTTGAGGGTCGTTGTCGGCGGCGAGGGTGAGGGAGTCGCCTGAGCGGACGACGGCGGCTTTGGTGTTTTTGAGGTCGAAGCGTTGTTGTGTTTCGCGTTTGATTCCGTTGAGGGCGTTGTCGACTTCGGGCATATCGACTTTGGAGACTACGTCGAAAGATGGCATTCTGCCCTCCTGGGGATGGTTGCTGGGGGTTCTCTGGTTAGGGGCGGGAATCGCGGTTTCCGCTTTCGCGGGGGTGATGGGGAATGGGAGCGGATGAGATGGGAGGGTTAGGCATCTTCGCTGGTTTCGCTCCAGGACATTATGCGATGGGGGATCAGTTCGATGATGATTGTGTTGTCGTCGAGGGTTTCGGCCATGAATTGGTCGATTTGGTCGGTTTTGTTGGGGTCGTCGGGGCCGATGTAGCGTTCGGCGATGGCGCGTCCGATGTGGGCTACGTTGTTGCGTGTGGTTGTTGCTGTTCCTTCGGCGAGGACGTAGGAGTAGGGTTCGGCGCAGGTTGGTATGGAGATTGCGGCGCGGTTGTCGCGTTGGAGGTTTCGGGCGCGCTGGGAGTTGCGGCTGGTGTAGATGTAGAAGTTGCTATTGGTGAAGGCGAACCAGACGGGGGCGATGTGGGGGGCGCCGCTTGGGCGGAGGGTTACGAGGTTGGCTACGAGGGGTTGGGCGAGGTAGGCGGTGATTTCTTCTGTGGTCATTGCGCCCATTGGTCTGTTGCCTCCTTTGGCGGGTTGGTTGGGTTGGGTTTCGGGGGTTGGGGGGCGTGGGTTCGGCGGCGTGGTTATTGGGCGGAGGCTGTTTGTCCGCCGTCGACGACGAGGGCGTGGCCTGTTACGTAGGATGATTCGTCGGAGGCGAGGAAGAGGACGCAGTGTGCGACTTCTTCGGGGAGGCCGAGGCGTTGGAGGCCGGGGACGCGGTTTCCGGCGTCGGTTTTCTGTTGGGGTGTTAGTTGGCGTGGTCGCGGGGGGTATTCGCGGATGCGGTTGGTGTCGATGGGTCCGGGGCAGACGCAGTTGACGCGGATATGGGGGCCGTAGTCGATGGCGAGTTGGCGTGTGAGGTTGATGATGGCGGCTTTGGTTGCGCTGTAGGCGGGGTATCGTGGGCTGGCGAGGATTCCGAGGGAGGAGGCTGTGGCGATGATGTTGCCGTGTTGGCGGGCCATGAAGTGGGGGAGGGCTGCTCGGACGCCGTGGTAGATGCTGTGGAGGTTGAGGTTGACGACGTGGTTCCAGGCGTCGTCGGAGATTTCGTGGATCATTTGCCGGACGCCGGTTCCGGCATTGAGGAAGAGGATGTCGAGGGCGCCGAATTGTTCGATGGCGGCGGCGGTCATGTCGGCGCAGGCGTTTCGTTGGGAGGCGTCGGCTCGGAGGAAGAGGGCTTGTCCGCCGTCGTTGTGGATGAGGGTGTCGATTCTGGGGTTTGCGCGTTCGGCGATGTCGACGCAGACGACTTTGGCGCCTTCGCGTGCGAAGAGTCTGGCGGTGGCGCGTCCGATGCCGCTGTCGGCGCCGGTGACGATGGCGACTTTGTTGCGGAGGCGTCCGAGTCCGGGGCCCATTCTTGGGTGTTCGTTGTTGGGTTCGGGCATTGGGCGGCTCCTCCTCTTCGGGTTCTGGCGGGGCTGGTTTGGGGGAGTGTAGCCCTGGAGGGGCAGGCTGCTCAAAAGGGGGGGGGGGGGGGGGGTGCGGACGTTGGGGAATGTGCAACATTCCGTAACATTGCGTAACGTTTGCCTACAGGGGACAGGTGGCGGTAGGGAGCAGGGGGGTGGTCGCGCGGGGTGGGGCGCGGGGACATGGTAGTTGGGGGGATGGGGAGGGGGCAATGGGGTGATGTCGTGGCTGGGGGGGCTCGCTACTCGTGGAGAATCTGGCTCGTCACGTAGTTTTTGAATTTTGAGAGGTTTGTGAAGCACTTATACCCTGCCTCATTAGCCAGAGACTGGAGCGAAGAGTCCGCGTTGAGGAGCAGCGTTACAGGTTCGCTGAAACCGGGTTGCAGTCCGTCGGGCCAAGCGATATCGAACACGGCCAGCTGCGCATCGGTTTCCGAGTCAGCGAGGTCGAAGGCTATCTGGCCCGGAGGCAGGTTTCTCTCTTCAAGCCAGTCGTTGAGTTCTTGTAGTTCGGCCTCTTCTGAGTCGCTTACATTGCCCAAGATAGTTGCTTTCTGCACAGGGGCACTCTCAGTTGTTCCGGTTAGCCATCGCTCATCGCCGTTAAGCAGCTCGCGCATAAGATCATTTGCGGCAGCGGCAAGCAGCTCTCTGCGAGCACTCAAGAACTCTAAGTAGTTTTCGATCTTCCACAGTCGGGGGTCATTAGGTATCCACTGGGATTGCAGAACGCCGGGGTTTCGGTTCTCCATTTCGGGAAAGTAGTTTTCGGGAAGCGAATTGCCGAGGTGGAGGTTGGATTCTTTCGTGAGCAAAGCGAAGTTGGCAAGCGCGTTTACTTCGTAAGGTCTGAAATTCGCGTTGTACAGTTGGGATTTGGGGAATATGTGATGAACTTCTAGTTTGCTCATTGAGCCGAGCAGTGTCTTCTTCAATTCCAGGCCTGAGCACAAGTCCCTTGCCTGGCTAGTCCTGGTAAGCATGTACAAGACCGGGTAAAAGCGTGCCCCTAGCGTGCTGACGTCAAAGTTCTCCGGGTTTACTGATAGGTTGCCTCGCGAACGACGGAGCGTGTCAAGCAAGTTATCTATGGGGTGGCCTTCGCGGTCTATTGCTCGAAGGTCCTCGTTCATTGTGGTTTCAATTGAAGAAGAGAATCGACCCCACATGCCAGACTGCACGAACCAGAACAGGAGTTTATCTCGGTCGACTGCTGACAGGGGAGCAGTCTGCATCGCGCTGTATCGAGCCAGTACGGGAAATGCGTAGCGGCCGAAAAGCACACGGTCATGATCTATGCCAAGTCGGCTATCAATTCGATTAAGCCATGCCTCTATATGCTTTATTGCTTGGCTCATTCCAGCTTCAATTTCGTGAGGAGGTTTATCTTGCAAGTTCTGGAAATCCGCGCTATTTGTTAGGATTGTGTTCATCGATCTAAGCAGCCAGTCAAGCGTAAAAGAGTAATCGGATTTTCCCCAGTTTGCGATAGCGGTTTTCATACGCTCTCGAGCATCTGGCCAGTCGGCGCAAATACGGGCTAGCGCCAAGTCTCCTTTTGAGAGCTTCGTGCCGCCTTTGTTAATCTCCGTGAATATGCTGACTATTTCGTCGAGATTGCGCGCACCTGTTATTGATTGTTCGAGGATATCCATGTCCTTTATTCCTAGCAGCGTATTGATATTCCCTAGGAAAGTTGTATTACTGGCAAATTTAACGATATACTCACCCATTTTACTATGGCCTTCTTGCATCAAATTTGTGACATCAATCCAGTGTGAGTCATCTCGCATTTTAACCGGTTGGTAGAATTCAAATTCTTCTGTTTCAACGTTGAAATGCAACCGTTGAAATAGTCTAGGGTCTCCGTCAAAAAAACTCGGAACAACACCCTTAATCACTGCGTATAAGGTGGTGACTCGTTGCTGCCCATCCAGCAGCAGGCGCACTACTCCTGGAGAGAGGTTTCCATCGCCCCTATACTGAGCACTCTCCGATTCCGTAGTCCACAGGAGAAGTGACCCAACAGGATGCCTTCGGTACAGCGAGGCGAACAGTTTCCGAATCTGCTCTCTATTCCAGACGTACCCACGCTGGAATTTAGGCAGGGTGATGTAACCACTATCAACGTTGTCAAGCATGTTGCTTATGTCCACAGTTGACTACCTTCGGTGTTGAGACTAGGCATACGATAGCATCAAGGCTACTGTAATGTCAACCCTCTGCCCTGCTGGGTTCTGTTTGATTGTAGATGATGGAGTTTCCAAGCCCCCTCACCTGGCTAGCCGTACCTTAGCGCGTGGGGCTGACGCCGCCTTGTAGCGAACGCTCCGACGTGGAATCTTTGCGGGAGGGTTAGAGAACCCTCTGGCTACATCCGCCCACTCGGTGAATGGGGGAGTTACCCCTGCTTTCTTGCCTGGGGTTGAGTGGTTCAGCCCCTCATGCTCCCGGAAGAGGTTGTAGGTGATGAACCCAGCCGTCGAGATAGCGCTGCCCAGTCTCCCTGCTCTCCAGTCCGCGCAGAGTCTTGATGCGCTGGCGGAATGTTCCTTGCAGACGTTCCGACAGGTTGTTGTTGACGGCAGAGCGCATGCCCTCCGACTGGACGTGCTTGGCGTTGGGGAACACTGTGGGTTCCGTTTGAGAGTGGCGTCAGGTTGGGGCACTTCAAACGGAGCCGCTAGGCTCTGCCCTGCCCTAGCTTTGGTTTAGCGCCATTCGGCGTAGAGGGGGTCTTGGTGGACGTAGGCTCGGAGGATGCCGTCGTAGACTAGCCAGAAGATGTCGAGGGTGGCGTTGAGGGATTCACGGACGGCGTTCTGTTCGAGGTCGCTTATGGCGTAGTTTTGTATGACGTATGGGCCGACTTTCATGTGGTCTTCGTCGACGGACATGTGGAGTGTCCAGTAGAGGATGTCGTCGCTTTGGCGCTGGAATCCGTAGTGGTTGCAGAGGCCGTTTACGACGCGTTGCATGCGTCCGCTGGCGGTTCCTTCGAGGGCGAGTCCTTGCGAGGCGTAGAGTTCGAGCCATGAGCGTTGGGCGATGAGGAGTTCGCGCCAGTTGAGGAGGGCTCGGGTTTCGGGGAGGGGTTGTGCGGTTTCGAGTTCATGCGGGGGGATTCCGGCGGCTTGTGCGAAGCGGATGTAGAGTTCTTTGTGTCCGGCGGTTCCGGTTTCGCCGCCTTGTGCTTCTTCGGAGAGGTTTTCGAACCACATTCGTTCGAGTTCGGGGTCTTGGGGGGATCTTGCGAACATTGCGGCGATGGGTTTAGGAAAGGGTTTGGGGAAGAGGAGGTAGAATTGTTTGATGAAGCCGTTGAGTTGCGGGCGGGAGAGTTTGCCGTTTTCGATGAGGTGGAAGAGTTGGTGGTTTTTGCTGTGTTTGCGCTGTTGGAGGGTTTGCATTTCGGCGAGGAATTCTGCGGGTTGGAGCGGCATTTGAGGCCTCCTGCGGGGGTTGTGGGCTGGTTGTGAGAGTTTACTCGATGGGGCGGGGAATTCCCACGCGGGGGGCGGCTGGGGCGGATCGGCAGGGGGATTGGGGGGCGAGGCTGTGAGTGTATTCGCTGGCGGGGAAGCTAAGCGGGGGGTTGGCTGGGAGTCAGGGGGGCGAGGGTGCGGCTAGCTGGCGGGGAGTTCTCAGGCGGGGGCGGTTAGGGGTGAGGGGGAGCGGGGTTGAGTTCGATGGGTTGTCCGTGGGGTGTGCGGAGGTAGGCGCGGCGCCATTCGTTGGCGCGGCGGGCGATCTCTGGTTGGAGGGCGAGTTGTTTGTCGGCGCAGAGGCGTTCGAGGGCGCGGGTCCAGTGTAGGTAGTAGGTATCGCCGAGGTCGGGGTCGCCGTGGCACTGGGCGTCGGCGATTTCCTGGCTGAGGGCGGCGGTCCATTCGTTCCAGGTGAAGCGTTCTTCGCGGGAGAGGGCGACGGCGATGGCGAATGCGACGGCTTGCCAGGGTTCGGCGAAGACGGGGCCGTCGTCGTCGCGGGGGATGGGTCCGAGGGGGGCGAGGTTGGGGTGGGCGTGGGAGTTGGGGTCGGGGTTGGCTAGGTTGGGGTTGGCGTGGGGGGTGGGGTTGGGGTTGGCGTGGGGGTTGGGGTCGAGGCTGGCTAGGTTGGGGTTGGCGTGGGGGTTGGGGTCGGGGACGGGGTTGGGGTCGGGGTCGGGGTCGGGGTTGGGGTCGGGGACGGGGTTGGGGTTGTTGGGGTGGTTTGTCATGGGGCGGGCTCTAGGTAGTCTTCGAAGAGGTCGAGGTAGACGGTGGATGCGGGGTCTGCGGAGTCGCCCCAGAGTTCGCGGGCGGTGAATCGGACGCTGTAGAGGTGGGAGGGTTGGTCGAGGCCTTGTGCGCTGAGGTCGGGGTAGATGTGGGCGCCGTAGTTTTCGTGGATGGTTCCTGTGCGTCCGAGGGTGTATCGGGGTTGGCGGGTGTGTCCGGGGACGCGTTGGTTGCGGGCTCGGACGGCGTCGCCTGGTTGGAATCGGGGCGGGGTTTGGGCTGGCCGGTTGTAGTCGGGGCCGGCGAGGGGGAGGTTGGGGATCTGTTCGGGGCGGAGGGCGTTGTCGCGGAGGGTTTTGGGGGCTGGGGAGTTTGGGCGTCCGGAGGCGAGTTCGTCGGGTGTGAGGAGTTCTGATTCGAGGAGTTGTGTGGAGAGTCCGGCGAGCCAGCTTTCGTAGTAGGAGTTTCGGAGGTAGTCGATGGGGTTTTGTCGTTCGCGGGCGTGGCGGCTCATATCGATGTTCCAGAGTTTGAGGAGTGCGAGGGAGCGTGTTATGGCGTAGACGCGCGCTTCCCAGGGGTGGTGGAATACGGGTTCGGTGGATTCGGGTTCGGGGTTGATGGGGCCGAATCCGTGCATTCCGCCGAGGTCGTGGATTCCGTGCATTGGGGGAGCTCGCTTTGTTGGTCTTGGGTTGGGGTTGGGGGGCTTGGGGGTTCGGGGCGGGATTAGGGGTTGGGGGGAGCGAGGGCGGGGTCAGGGGAGTGGGGCGGAGTTGGCGAGGGTTGCGGGGTGGAGGGCTTTTTCGACACCGATCATTGAGTTGCGGGTTACTAGTTGGGCGAGTTGTTCTTCGGTCCAGTCGTGGGTGTTGGGGGGTTGTTGGGGGAGGACGAGGAAGCGCATTTCGGAGGTTGAGTCCCAGACTCGGATTTCTGTGTCGTGTGGGAGTTGTGTGCCGAATTGTTGGAGTACGGTTCGGGGGTCGGCGACGGCTTGGGATCGGTAGGGGGCGGATTTGTACCAGACGGGTGGGAGTCCGAGGATTGGCCAGGGGTAGCAGGAGCAGAGGGTGCAGACGACGAGGTTGTGGATGTTGGGGGTGTTTTCGAGGACGCGGATGTGTTCGCCGTGGGAGCTTTGGATGTTCATAGAGGCGATGGCTTGGGCGGGGCGTTGGAGGAGCCATTGTTTGAAGCGGGGGTCTGCCCAGGCTCGGGCGACGATGCGTTTGCCGTTGTGTGGGCCGATTTTTGTTTCGAATGTGTCGATGAGGGCGTCGATTGCGTCGGGGTTGATGAGTCCTTTTTCGACGAGGAGGGATTCGAGGGCTTTGACGCGGAGTTCGATGTCTGATGGGGGTTCGGTGGGCTGGTGGTCGTGGTCGTGGGGGTGGGGATTGTGGGTCATAGGGCGGCCTCCGGGGGTGTGGGGTTGGGGCAGGGATAGCGCAGGCTGGGATGGGGGGCGTCGTCTTGGGGAGTGGGGGGTTGGGGGGTTCGAGGGGGTTTGATGTTGGGGATGGAGCTTGATGCTGGGGATAAGGTTAGCGGAGATTGGGGCAAGGGGTCATCAGGGGATGAGGGCTCGGATGGCTGGGAGGTTGGGCGGGGCTTGGCCTCGGTGGACGACTATGGCGTCGTCGAATCCGGCGTGGGCGAGTTTGAGGAGGCGTTCGCGGGCGAGGTCTGGGGGGCATTGGAGGTGGAATGTGTTGTCGGAGTCGGCGAGGGGGTTTTTGTTGGGGGGCTGGCGGAGGTCGATGGAGATGTTGGTGACGATGGCGCGTTTGCCTCCGGCGCGGCGGTAGTGGTCGATGCCGGTTCTGAGGGTATTGAAGCCGGAGAAGAAGGCTGAGGCGATCCAGCCGTCGTGCTGGGCGGCGGCGGAGATCCATCGGGGGCTGGCCCAGGAGCCGATGATGATGGGGGGGCCTCCGAGGAGGGATGGGGGCGGGTTTAGGGCGATGTTGTTGATGGGGAGTCCGTTCCAGAGTTGTTGCATAGTGTGGAGGTTTTGGGAGAGGAGGGTGATACGTTGGTGGAAGGGTATGCCGAGGGCTTGGAAGTCGGTTGGGGTTGAGCCTGCGCCGACGCCGAGGAGGAGTCGTCCTTCGCAGAGGAGTTGTGTGGTGAGGACGCGGTGTGCTAGTTCGACGGGGTTTCGGAGGGGGATTTGGAGGATGCCGATGCCGATTTCGAGTCGGGGGGCGGCGGTTGCGGCGACGGCGGCTGCTGTGAGGGGGTCGAGGGAGAAGCGTCCGCGTCCGATGGAGTCGAAGAACCAGACGCTGTGGAAGCCGTGTTGTTGGGCGTCGCGGGCGCCTTGTGCGACGATGTTGTGGCGGGGGGCGCCGGCGGAGTGCAGGGGGAGGGCTATGCCGAGCTTCATTTTGTTGTCGTTGCGGCGCTTGTTGTTAGGGGGTGTTGGGGAGCGGGGCTGTTGGGGGGCGTCGGCGGAGCGTTGGGGGAGGGCTATGCTATGCCTTGTTTGTTGTCGTTGCGGCGCTTGTTGTTAGGGGGTGTTGGGGGCGCGGGGGGCGATGTTGTCGCGGGGGGCGGCGCCGGAGCGCAGGGGGAGGGCTATGCTACGCCTTGTTTGTTGTCGTTGCGGCGCTTGTTGTTAGGGGGTGTTGGGGAGCGGGGCTGTTAGGGGGGGCGGAGCGCAGGGGGAGGGCTATGCTGTGCCTTGTTTGTTGTCCTTGTGTTACTTGTTGTTAGGGGAGAGTTGCTTGTTGTTAGGGGGTTGGGGGAGGCGTTCTATGGGAGAGGGGGCCATTCTTTTACGAGGCGTCCTTTGCTGGGGATGCTGAATCTGGCGCCGAGGGCGGAGGCGGCGGCCCAGAGCATTGCGGGGTTGCTGGAGATGATGGGGAGGGCGAGTTCGTTTTCCATTTGGTCGATGATGGGGAGGGGGTTGAGGACGGCTCCCTGGAAGTAGATGGCGTGGACGTTGTTTGCGTCGCTGAGGGCTCGACGGGTTAGGTGGAGTACGGTTTGGCTGGGGAGGTCGAGGGCTTCTTGTTCGCTGGCGAATCCGAGGTCGGCGAGTTGGACGTGGAGTCCGGCGTTGGCGAGGTGGTTGACGACGAGGTTGTTCATATGGGGGTCGAAGGGGGTCATGAGGAGGATTCGTTGGGCGTTGTAGGCTCGGAGGGCGAGTTCTCCGGCTGCGAGGGCTGTGGTGAAGGGGATGTTGAGGGCGTTGGCGAGGCGTTGTCGGAGGCCGGGGTTCTGGACTTCGACGGGGGCTCCGGGGACGATGAGGGCTTGCCATTGGCGTTGGCGGGCGAGGTTGACTGCGCGTTCGATGATGGAGTCGGCGCGGGCGGCGAAGTCGGTGAGGGCGGTTTGCATGATTCCGAGGTCTTGCATGTCGAGGTTGATTTCGGGGGGGATCATTGCGGCGAATTGGTCGTAGTGGGTTCGTCCTACTCCGGGTTTGAGGAAGCCGATGTTGAGGTTGGCGGGGGTTGTCATGGGGGTTCTCCGTGTTGGGGGTTGGGTTGGGGGGCTGAGGGGTGGGCGGGACGGGATGTGGGGGCATCATACGGGGGCGGGAAAGGAGTATGGTAGGGGGGATACGGGAGGGTGAGGAGGGAGTATGGGGACGGAGCGGGAGTTTGTTGGGGAGATGGAGGCGATTCGGTATGAGACTCCGGATCTGGCGGGGAGGCCGAAGGTTTCGACGCGTCTTGGGAGGAGCGAGCATCTTGGGGTGGTTGTGCAGGTGGTGAGCCGGGATGGGGGGGGGGGGGGGGGGAGACGAATCTGCATGCGCATGCTGCGCAGGATGCGTTGTGGTTCGTGTTGTCGGGCCGGGCGCGGTTCTGTGGGAGGGGCGGGGAGTCGGTTGAGCTTGGGGAGAGGGATGCGTTGTTTATTCCGAAGGGTTCGGCGTATTGGTTCGAGGCGATCAGCGATGAGCCGCTGGAGATTATGAGGAGTTCGGCGGTTGATCCGGGGATTCGGGATCAGCGGGTGAATTATGAGGAGCTGCGCGAGAGGCAGCAGGATGGGCGTCACGCTGGCAGCGTGTATGCGACGGGGTGAGGGGGAGTGGCGGGTCGCGCGAAGCGGGCGAGCGGGGGAGGGGCGTCGGGGGCGCGGAACGCGGGGCTGTTCGGGGGCGGGGCGCGGGAGAGGGGCATCGGGGTGTCGAGGGGGCGCGGGAGACGTTGTTGGGATGGGGGCGGCGGGCTGGCATCGAGGGGCGCGGAAACGCGGGGCTGTTCTCGGGGCGGGGTCGCGGGAAGCGGGGGGCTGTAGGGGGAGGGGCTGATGGAAATGGCGTTCCACCCGCGGCGCGGGAGTCTGTTGGTTGGGCTGGCGCGGGCTGGCGGTTATTGGGCGGCGCGGGCCGGCAGGTTGGGACTGGGGAGGCGGGCTGGCGCGGGCGGCAGGCGAGAGGAGAGGTATGAGGGAGAGGGCGTTTCAGGATCTGCTTCCGGGGAATCATTGTTGGGGGTGCTCGCCGGAGGCGAAGGGCGGTTTGCGGATACGGAGTTTCTGGGAGGGGGAGGAGACGGTGTGCGTGTGGACTCCGCGCGCTGAGTTTGCGGCGGGTCCGCGGCATATTCTGTATGGGGGGATGATTGGGTGCGTGATTGATTGTCATAGCATCTGGACGGCGATTGCGTCGGCGTACCGTTCGGAGGGGCGGGAGATTGGGGAGGGTGAGGCGATCTGGTTCGCGACGGGGTTGTTGAGTGTTTCGTACAGGAGTCCGACGCCTATCGATGAGCCGCTGACGCTGCGGGCGCGTGTGAGCGAGGCGCGGGGTCGGAAGGCGGTGGTGAGTTGCGAGCTGGCGTCGGGCGGGAGGGAGACTGCGCGGGGGGAGGTGGTTGCGGTTCGGGTTCCGTCGACGTGGTTTGATTCTGGGAGAGGAGGGGCGGGCGATGGGTAAGGCGGCGGCGAGCTGATGTCGGGAGGGTCAGAGACTGCGCGGGGGGAGGTGGTTGCGGTTCGGGTTCCGCTGGATTGGTTTGAATCTGGGAGAGGAGGAGCGGGCGATGGGTGAGGCGATTACGGTTACGGGTTTGGTGGAGCGTTCGCTGGAGCTTGGTTACGATGGGCTTGCGGGGCTGCCGGGGCAGGTGGAGGATGTGTCGTCGGAGGCTCCGGGACGGGAGGGGCGCGCGGTGCGGTTTTCGTCGCTGCTGGAGGCGGCGGGTGTGGGTTCGGGGGCTGCGTTCGTGACGCTGGAGGCGGAGGGGGATTTCGCGGCGAGCGTTCCGTTGGGGGCTGTGGCGGGGCAGGCGCTGGTTGTGTACGGGCTGGGGGGAGGTTGGCTGCCGGAGGATCGGGGAGGGCCTGTGCGGTTTCTGGTTCCTGATCCGGCGTCGTGCGGGACGGCTGAGGTGGATACGTGTTCGAATGTGAAGGGGTTGCGGCGGATAGAGTTGAGCGCGGGGCGTGGGCGGGATACGCGTCCGAGCACGCTTCGGGCGCATATGGAGTTGCATGAGCATGAGCGGGAGGGGGGCGGTCGCGCTGGGGGCGAGGAAGGGAGGGCGTAGGGATGGGGAGGTTGCCGGAGGTGAATCGGGAGGCTGTGGCGGAGGAGTTGCGAGGGGCTTTCGATGAGCTGGTTGCTCTGAGCGGGGATGCTGTGCCGACGGGGCCGGGGATGGTTGCGGCGATGAGTCCGGAGATGGCTCTGCGCCGGCGTCCGCTGAGCAACTATGTGAGGTGGGAGTTGGAGTTGCCGGCGAAGGCGCAGGAGTTGGCTGTGCTGGTTACGGCGCGGGAGATGGATTGCGGGTATGTTTGGAATGCGCATGCTCCGATGGCTCGGAGGGCTGGGGTTAGCGAGGCGTTAATCGTGGCTATTCGGGATCGCGAGCCGCTGCCGGCGATGGACGCGGAGGAGTGGGCGGTGGTTCGGTTTGTGGGGGAGGCGCTGCGGGTTCATCGGGTGTCGGATGGGGCGTTCGCTGCGGCGACGGGTCAGTTTGGTTTGCGGAATACGGTTGATCTGATCGCGCTGGTGGGTCAGTACGTTACGAATGCGGGGTTTCTGAATGCGTTCGAGGTTCCGCTGCCGGAGACGACGGAGCCTCTGTTGCCGGTTGAGGGGGAGGGGGTGTGAGTTGCGCTGGGGGCGAGGAAGGGAGGGCGTAGGGATGGGGAGGCGTGGGCTGTTAAGGTGTGAGGGGAGGCGATGCGTGTGGAGCGCGGGGTTGTTGCGGCGCGAGGGGCGGTGATGGAGAAGGAGGGAGGTATGGGGATTATCGATGCGGATGCGCATGTGATTGAGATTGATGAGACGTGGGGGTATATGGATCCGGGGGAGCGGGGGTACAAGCCGGGGGTTGCGCTGCAGACGCTGGACGATGGGGAGGTGGTGAAGTATTGGATCGTGGGGGGACGGGCGATCCGGACGGCTTGGCCTGGCGGGGGGCCCCAGGGGGAGTTTGGGTTGTTCGTGGGGAATGTTCCGCTGACGGCGGAGTCGAAGTATATGCTTGATGTTCAGGCTCGGATTGCGCATATGGATGAGTTGGGGACGGATGTGCAGATGCTGTTTCCGTCGATGTGGACGGGGCCGATTACGGCGAATCCGGCGGAGGAGGCGGCGCTTTGCCGGAGCTATAACCGCTGGATGGCGGACATCTATGCGGAGGGGAAGGGTCGGTTTCGGTGGGCGGCGGTGGTTCCGACGCTGGCGCTGGAGGAGGCGGAGGGTCAGCTGCGGTTCGCGCGGGAGAATGGGGCTGTGGCGGTGAATCTGCGAGGGGTGGAGGCGGGGAACCGGCTGATCCACGATCCGTATCTGTATCGGTTGTACGAGTGGGCGGGGGAGTTTGATATGCCGGTGTGCCTGCATTCGGGGACGGGGAGTTTTGAGCTGGACGCTATTTTCGGTGGGCCGCTGACGGCGTTCGAGCGGAACAAGTTCAGTGGTCTTTCGGGGTTTCATTCGTTGCTGATGACGAGGTTGCCGGAGCGGTTTCCGCGGACGCGGTGGGGGATCGTCGAGTTCAGCGCGGACTGGCTGCCGTATCTGTTGAATGATCTTGCGCGGCGGATGGAGCGTCGCGGGGGGCGGTTGAGCGAGCGTCCGCTGGCGGACAACAATATCTGGGTTACGTTGCAGTTGAACGATGATGTGGAGCAGGTTCTGCGGTATGTGGGGGACGATCGGTTGGCGCTAGGGACGGATTACGGGCATGCGGATTCGGCGACGGAGATCTACGCTCTGCAGACGTTCGCGCGGGATGTCCGGGCGCCGGCGGAGAGCAGGGCGCGGATTCTGTGGGACAATCCGAAGGAGTTGTATTCGATCTAGGGGGCGTGGTTACGGGAGGGGGCTCGTCGAGCATGGGCGCGACGGCCAGGGGGATGCAGGGGCGGGGGGTTGGGGTCTCGTCGGGCAGCGATGCGATGGCCAGGGGTTGCGGGTGCGCGGGGTTGGGGTCTCGTCGGGCAGCGATGCGATGGCCAGGGGTTGCGGGCGCGCGGGGTTGCGAGGGCGTGTCGGGCAGCGATGCGATGGCCAGGGGATGCGGGCGCGCGGGGGTTAGGGTCTCGTCGAGTTTCGATGCGATGGCCAAGGGGCGCGGGGTCGGTGCGGCGCCGCGAGGGGTGTTGGGGGGCGGTTAGGGTTTAGGGTTCAGGTTCGAGGGCGGGTTGTGATCCAGGAGGGGGTGAATCCGATGGCGGCGAGGAGGGCGTCGGGGGTTACTGTGGGGACGTTGGGAGGGATGGAGAAGCGTCGGGCGGAGCCGGGGACGTCTCTGATGATTGTGAATTGGCTTCCGTGGGGCTGCCAGGTGAATCGGTGAGCTCCGGAGGCGATTTCTCTTCCTTCGAGGTTCCTGTTTCTGTTGAAGGTCCATTGGAAGTCGGCGGGGGAGAATCTGACGGGCTCTTCTTCGAAGATGGCGAACTGGCCTTTGGGGATGTTTCGGAGCATTACGGCGATGCGCAGGTCGTCGCAGAGGGTTTTGGCTTCGTTGATGCGGGCGTTCCAGACTGAGAGGACTGCTTCGGCTGTTTTGAGGGGGTTTTCGTGGGGGTTCTGTATGCCGAGGGAGTAGTCGGGGGAGTTGCGTCCGGATATGAGCCGGACTGTGCTTTGTGTGAAGGGTTTGTTCGATTTGACGGTTTTGACTGACCAGCCGCATCTGCCCCACAGGACGTCGGCGAGGCCGAGGGGGCTGTTGCGATGTTCGCCGTTTATTGCGGCGGCGAATATCGCGCCGAAGTCGTCGCCGGAGATGTTGGGGAGGCCGATGGATATTCGGTGGACGAGTAGTTTTCCGATGTTTATGAGGGCGCTGTCAGGAATCTGCCCCAGGGGGTAGGGGCTGACGGGTTGCGGAGCGCCGCTTCGGAGTTTGGGGTTGGTTGGGTTGGCCAATTTGGTCAATGGCGTGGGCGATCCTTTGGATTATTGCTTGGGCCAGGGGGACGGGGACGGCGTTGCCGGCTTGTTTTCTTGTTTGGCTGTCGTTGCAGACGATGCGGAAGGAGTCGGGGAAACCCTGGAGCCGGAGGAGTTCTCTAGGTGTGGGACGTCGTTTGCCGTCGATGAGGAGGTAGTTGTAGGAGGCTCCGGCGCGGAGGGCGCAGGACCAGGGGTGGCTGGAGATGTGTCCTCCTTTGTTTTCGTGCCAGATGGCTGGGGAGGGGAGGGTTTGGGTGTGGGTTTTGGAGCGTCGGATGTAGTCGGAGACGTAGTGCCGGGGGTGGGGGTTTTCTTCGAGGAGGTTTTTGAGGGGGGTCATTGGGGTTTGCTGGGTTGGCCAGGGGAAGGGGGCGTTGTTGCGTGTGGCGACGATGATGGCGCGTTCGCGTTTTTGGGGGAGTCCGAAGTGGAGGGCGTTGAGGATGCGGTGGTCGACGGAGTATCCGAGGTCGCGGAGGCTTTGGAGGATGGCTGCGAGGACGCTGCCCTGTTGGGCGGTTGCGAGTTGTTTGACGTTTTCGAGGATGATTCCCTGGGGTTGTTTGTCGCGGATGATTCGGAGGGCTTCGAAGAAGAGGGTTCCTCGGGGGTCGGAGAGTCCTTTGCGTTGGCCGATTATGGAGAATGGCTGGCAGGGGAATCCGGCGAAGAGGAGGTGGTGGTCGGGGATGTCGTGGCTTGGGATGGCGGCGATGTCGCCTTGTGGGGGGAGTTTGTAGTTGGTTTGGTAGGCTTTGGCGGCTTCGGGGTCGATGTCGCATGCGAAGACGACTTCGAGGCCGAGGTTGGCGGCGGCTTGGTGGAAGCCGCCGATTCCGCAGAAGAGGTCGACGCATCTGAGGGGGGCGGGGCTGGGGTTGTGGGGCTCGGGAGGGGGCGCTTCGCGGTTAGGGGTTTTACGGGTGGGGGGCGGGGCGGTTGTGGTCATACGAAGGGCTCCGGAGGGTGTGGGGGGATTGGTATCAGGGGGTGGGGGCTAGTGGCAATCGGCAGTTGACGGTCGCGGGGTGCGGGGGTTGGGGCGGTGGGGGCAGGCGGTGGTCGTGGGGGGCGCTCTGGAGGGGTGTGGGAGATTGGGCGTCGAGAGGGGGGCTGGGAGCGATGGGCAGCTGACGGTTGCGGGGGTGTGGGTTCAGGGGCGGGGGCCAGGCGTGGGGTTAGGGTTCGCCGAAGAATCGGACGGCGTTGTTCCAGAAGAATTTGGGGGCGGCTTGGGGGCCGAGGCTTTCCCATTGGGCGACGACGGCTGGGGAGTTGGGGAATTTGCATTCGGCGTGGGGGTAGTCTGAGGCGTACATCACGATGTCGTCGCCGAGGAAGTCGCGGACCATCTGGACGATGTCTTCGTCTTCGGTCATGTCGATGCTTGCGAAGAAGCGTCCGCTGGAGATGTAGTGGCTCATTTTGTGCTGGAGGTCGGCGGTGAAGCCGACGTAAGCGGCGTTGACGTCCATGCGTCGTGTCCAGAAGGGGATCCAGCCGACGCCTGATTCGAGGACGGCGAGTTTGATGGGGTATCGGTCCATGATGCCGCTGCCGATGAAGGATGCGACCATTTTCATTGCGCCCCAGGGGTGTGAGCAGAGGCGTGCGAGGAAGCGGTTGTCGTCCATATCTTTGTAGCCTGGGAAGTAGGGGGGTACCCAGGTCATGCTGTGGTGGACGGCGCCGAGTCCGGAGGATGCGGCTGCGGCCCATATGGGCTCCATTCGGGGGTGGTCGATCGGTTGGGAGAGGCCTGGGAAGGGTAGGATTCCGGCGGCCCATCGTTCGTTGCCCCAGCGGTGGATCTCGGCGACGGAGGCTTCGACGTCGGATCCGGAGACGGCGATGAGGGCTTTGAAGCGTCCGGGGTTGGCGGTGGCGATGTCGTGGATCATTCGGTGGTAGGCGCGGATGAGTCCGAGTTCGAGGGATGGGTCGCCGAGGAGTGCGACGCCGATGGCGATGTCCGGGACCATCATGTGGACGTCGGTTCCTTCTTCGTTCATATCGGCGATGCGCTGGTTGAAGGCGTTGTCGATGACGCCGACGCCTGGGAGTTTGGCGCCGGTGTATTCGCCGAAGTGGAGGCGGGAGTGGTGGTCGTTGGAGGTTTCGCGCGGGGCGTCGTCGCCGAGTCGGCGTTTGTAGGGGCTGAGGCTGAATGCGTAGTGGCGCCGTGAGGGGTCTTCGCGGGGGGTGGTTGTTTGGTCGGAGCGGGCGCCGACTGTGTACTGTTCGAGTTCGGGCATACGGGCGCGGAATGCGGGGTCGACGTATTGTTCGAGGGATTCGACTGATGGGTGGATGTGGGTGTCGGCGTCGAAGATTTTCTGTCCGTTGAGCATAGCGTTCTCCGTGGATGGGGGTGTGGGCAGGGCGAGGCTCCTGCCCGGCGGGGGCGATGGGCGTTCTCTGCGCGGCAGGGAGTATAGCGGGGGCAGGCGGCTGCTGGGCGGGGCTGTTCTGGGGTTCTTTGGACGGTGGGGAGTATAGCTGTTTCCGGGGGGCGGGTTCGGGGGTGGCGAGGGGGCTGCCGGTCGGGTCGTAGGTCGCCATTGGCCGCCAGCGCGGGTTCGGGGGTGGCGAGGGGGCTGCGCTTTACGGTGGGGATGCGTTCGGGCTAGTATGCGGGGCGAAGACTTGCGAGGGGTGAGGTTCTGTGATTGTTAGCGGTTACGCGGTGGAGGAGTTTGGGGGGGATGTTCGGCGGGCGCTTGATGTTGGGGGTTCGGGGATGGAGTCTGTGCTGCAGTTGGGGAGGTTTCTTCAGCGTTTCGGGGAGGAGAATGGGCGGGAGTATTTCTGGAGCGTGGGGGAGCCGGCGACGATCAGTTCGGGTCTTCCGGGGCGGAAGTTGTATGACGATCCGGATGGGTTGTTCCGGTTGCTGCTGGCGCAGTATCCGCCGAATACGCCGACGGCGATTCATAGTCATGAGGGGTGGGTGGTGATCGGGGTTCTGGAGGGGAGCGAGCGTTATACGTCGTGGCGCCGGGCGGATGATGGTTCGACGGGGAAGGCGGAGCTGGAGGTGGCGCAGGATCATCATATTCTGGCTGGGGAGTTTGGGTATTTGTTCGATGGGCCGTACAATGTTCATCGTCAGGCTGCGGAGGGGGATGGGGCGGTGGAGCTTGTGCTGATGAGGGGGAGGGGCCGGAGGCTGGAGCATATCGACGAGGCGACGGGGGAGTGTTCTACGCCGATCGAGCTGAATCGTTAGGGGTTGGGAGGGCGGCGCGGTAGGGGGCAGGGGGATCCAGTGAGTGGGCAGGGCGGCGGGGAGCGGACGTTGTTTGAGCGGGTGGGGGGCGGGGCGTTTTTCGTGGAGTTGGTGGATCGGTTCTACGATCGGGTGGAGGGGGATTCGTTGCTGCGTCCGGTGTATCCGGATGAGCTGGAGCCGGGGAAGACGTATCTGGCGGCGTTTCTGGCGCAGTATTGGGGCGGGCCGGCGTTGTATTCGCTGGAGCGGGGGCATCCGCGGTTGCGTCAGCGGCATCTGCGGTTCGGGATCGGGAGGGCTGAGCGGGACGCGTGGGTGGGTCATATGCTTGCGGCGTTGGGGTCGATGGGGGTTTCGGGGGAGGACGAGCGGGAGATGGGGGAGTATTTCGAGCGGGCGGCGACGATGATGATTAATCGGGGGGAGGGTTAGGGGGGACGTTGGGGGGTGGGGCGCGCTGAGGGGAGCGCTAGTCCGCCCAGTAGGCAACGCCTTCGGGGTCTGGGGGGTAGTCTGCGCTGAGGGGATCCGCGAGGGCGGAAGTCGATACTCGGATACGGGGTAGTCCGCGCTGAGGGGGAGGCGCCAGCGTCGTAGTAGGACATGACAGCGCGGGGGTCGGTAGTCCCGCGCTGGGGGGCTATCCGCTCGATAGCGCATCGATGGGCGCACACGCTTACGCCCCGGGCAGCCGGCGCTGAGGGGACGAGCGTCTGCTGCGTGTTTGGGTAGGGGCGGCGAGGGCGGGCTTTGGCGAGGGGGCTTGTCGCTGGGTAGGGGGCGAGGTCGCCGCGGGGGTTAGGCTCGGTCGATTGCTCGCCAGAATCCGCCTCGGAGGACGCGACGGAGGCTTTCGCGTTCGTAGACGTTGCCGATGCGGTCGTCGGCTTCTTCCATGAGGCGTCGGTCGAGGTCGTTGGGGAGGTGTGGGTATCCGGCGAGGAGTGCGCGCATAGCTTGGGGTTCGGCGGAGGCGGCCCAGGCGGCGGCGAATTGTTCGCCGAAGTTTCTGGCGGCGAGTTCGTCGGGGGTTGCAGGGTCGCCGGCGGCGGCGGGGTCGAATTCGCGGATGGTGAACCAGTCTTGCATGGCGGGTTTGTCGAGGATGAGGTGGTCGTCGGCGTCGCTGATGAGGGCGAGGGCTTGGTTGCCGGTTTCGTCGGGGGCGGGCTGGATTCCGAGGAGGGCTACGGAGACGCCCTGGTCTTGGGCTTCGATCATTCCTTCTCGGATGTCTTCGTCGCCGCTGAGGACGTAGGCGGTGGAGACTGCGCGGTCGCGGGAGAGGACGATGAGGTCGCGGACGATGCGGGAGTCGACGCCTTTTTGTCCGGCTGAGGTGAGGCGGCCGAGGCGGAGTTTGACGCCTGGGAGGAATCCGACGGCGTAGTGTGCGGGCGTGGGCTGGGCGTTGATTGCGGCGTCGTACCAGTAGGTTCGGAGGTGCCGGAGTCCGCTGTGTCGTCGGCCGAGTTCGGCTAGGCCTTTGGTGGCGGCTGGGAAGTCGAGGCGGACTTCGGAGCGGCTGGAGGCGCCGAGGCAGAGGCGTCCTCCTGCGGCGTAGAGGTATCCGGCGTCGACCATTACTACGAACGAGTCCATTGGGGTTGTTCCTTAGGCTGTTGTTGGGGAGGTTCGCTTGAGGGCTGGGAAGTCGAGGCGGACTTCGGAGCGGCTGGAGGCGCCGAGGCAGAGGCGGCCTCCTGCGGCGTAGAGGCATCCGGCGTCGACCATTACTACGAACGAGTCCATTGGGGTTGTTCCTTAGGCTGTTGTTGGGGAGGTTCGCTTGAGGATGGGGGGCGCGTCAATTGGTTGGGGGCGAGTTTGGGGTTGGTTCGTTGAGGTCGCCGCGGAGTTCGGCGTAGAGGCGTTGGATGAGGGGAGGGAGGCGGTCGTTCTGGCGTCCCCAGTGGGAGAAGGGGCCGAGGTTGAGGTTGTTGAGGGCGTCGTCGGGGGTGAGGTCGTTGTGGAAGGCGCGGGTTGCCTGGTTGACGAGGAGGTCGAGGCATTCGCGCATTTCGGCGAGGTTGTCTGGGCCTCCGAGGGGGCCGTGTCCTGGGACGACGATTTGGGGTTTGAGGCGTTCGATGTTGCGGGCGGTTTGGGTCCACTGGCTGGGGAAGCCGTCGCGGGCGTTGGGGATGTAGTTGTGGAAGGCGAGGTCGCCTGCGAAGAGCACGCCTTCGGTGGGGAGGTGGACGGCGATGTCGCCTCTTGTGTGGGCTGGTCCGAAGAAGCGGAGTTCGATGGGTCGGGGTCCGAGGCGGATGGTTAGGGAGTCGCTGAAGGTGAGGTTGGGAGGGGTTTGGGGGAGGTGGGCCCATTGGGGGTATTCGTTGGGGTAGAGGTCGCGGAGGAATTGTCGGTGCGTGGTCCATTGGGCGAGGAGGTCTTGTCGTGAGGAGTGGTGGGCGATGATGGGTGCGGTTGGCATTCGGGCGTTGCCGAGGAGGTGGTCGCCGTGCCAGTGGGTGTTGATGATGTAGCGGACGGGTTTGTTGGAGATGCGTTGGGTTTCTGCGAGGAGTCGATCGGCGAGGGTTTGGGTCATGAGGGTGTCGATGATGACGAGGCCTTCTTCTTCGACGAGGAATCCGGCGTTTGTTGCGCCGTTCTCCTGGATGAAGGCGTAGGCTCCGTTGGCGATTTCGATGACGCCTGAGGGGTAGGAGGTCGATGTCATGCTGTGTTTGTTGGGGGGCGGAGCTGCGGGATGATGCGGGAGGCGAGGGTGTCGATCGTGCGCTGGACGTCGGGGAGGGTTCTTGCCTGTGGGAGGAAGACGATGTGGGAGACGCCTATGTCGAGGTAGGGGGCTAGGGCGTGGGCGATGCGGTTTGGTTCGCCGTAGAGGGCGTTGCGTTTCTGGGCGCCGTGGAGGTCGGGGGAAGGTCGGAGGTCGATGAGGACGCGGAGGGAGAGTGAGACGGGGTTGTTGCCGCGACCGTGGGCGGCGGCTTGGTGGTTGATGAGGCGATGTTTCTGGGCGAGGTCGGCGGGGGATGTTTTGAAGAGCGGGGGGAACCATGCGGATCCGTGGAGGGCGGCGCGCCGCATTACTGGGGTTGTGTGTCCGCCGATCCAAATGGGGGGATGGGGTTTCTGGGCGGGGAGGGGTAGGGATGAGACGTTGTGGATGGAGAAGGAGTCGCCGTTGTGTTCGATGGGGGTTTGGGTCCAGGCGGTTTTGAGGATTTGGAGTCCTTCGTTGAGGGTTTTGCCGCGGTTGTTGAAGTTGAGTCCGAGGGCGTCGAATTCTTCGCGGAGCCATCCGGCGGCGACGCCGAGGATGGTTCGTCCTTGTGAGAGGACGTCGAGGGTGGCGACGGTTTTGGCGACGGCGAGGGGGTGTCGGAGGGGAAGGAGGGTAACTGCTGTGCCGAGCTTGAGTCGTTGTGTGAAGCCGGCGACGTAGGCGAGGGTGGTGAATTGGTCGAGGAAGGGGAGTTCGGGAGAGATGAGGAATTGGCCGTCGTCGCTGTAAGGGTAGGGAGATGAGTGTGTTGCGGGCAGGACGATGTGGTCGGCGGCCCAGACGGAGTCGAGGCGTGCGTCTTCGGCCTGTTGGGCGACGAGGCGCACGGCTGAGGGGTCGTCCATTCCGATGGTGGGGAGGGCTACGCCGAATTCGGCCATTGGGAGCATAGTAGTGAGGCGAGGGGCGGTTGGCAATGGCGGGAGGGATGGGAGAGTGTGAGTTGCGGGCGATGCCGGAGGGCAGTACAGGTGGCTAGTCTGGGTGGGGGCTGTGGGCGATGTCGCGGGTGGGGATTGGGGAGGCGGCGAGCGGGCGCTCGGGAAGGGCGTGGGGAGCGGGCGATGTCGCGGGTGGGGCTGGGGAGGCGGCGAGCGGGCGCTCGGCGGGGGTGCGTGGGGAGCGAGCGATGTCGCGTGGGGCTGGGGGAATGTTATTGTGGGTGAGGCACGCCGCCGGGCGGAGGGAATTATGGTTGTGATAGACGCGGATGCTCACGTTGACGAGACGGACGCTACGTGGGATTTTCTGGCGCCGGAGCATAGGGGGCTGCGTCCGATAACGGCGGCGGCGGTGGAGGATGCGGCATCGGCTGGGGTGTCACGTAATTTCCTGCGGTATTGGAATATCGATGGTCATATGCGTCTGCGGCGGGTGCGGGACGATGGGCGGACGGGGACGACGGAGGCGACGCGGGAGCTTCGGGATGTTGGGGCGCGGCTTCGGCAGATGGATGAGCTTGGGGTGGATGTGCAGGTTCTGTATCCGACGCTGATGCTGAGCGCGGTGAGCGTTAAGCCGGAGGTTAAGTACGGGTTGTGCAGGGCGTACAACCGGTGGATCGCGAGCAGGTGCGGGGAGTCTGGGGGGCGGCTTCGGTGGGTGGCGTCGCTTCCTGTGTTGAGTGTCGACAAGGCTGTTGAGGAGATGGTGTGGGGGAAGGCGCACGGGGCGGTGGGGGCGCTGAAGCGGGGAATCGAGGCCGGGGGGAGGTCGGCGGGCGATGCGTATTTTGATCCGCTGTACGAGCGGGCGGCGGAGCTGGATATGGCGATGTGTATTCATATCGGGGCCGGGGATGTGACGGAGGGGATGACGAATCCTCTGTGGCAGCACCGGTTGCCTCCGATCGACGCGTTTGTTTCGCTTGTGCTGGAGGGCGTTCCTCAGAGGCATCCGGGGCTGCGGTTCGGGTTTGTGGAGGCTATGTCGTCGTGGGTTCCGTTCGCTATAGCGGAGTTGGAGGCTCGGCGGGACAGGATGTCGTGGCTGGTTGATTTTGATCTGGCGCAGGATTTGTTGCGGGAGCACCGCTTCTATGTGGCCTGCCAGACGCATGAGGATATCGGCTATATTGCGGGGCGGACGGGGGAGGACAATCTTGTTATCGGGAGCGACTACGGGCACGCGGATCAGTCTGCGGAGCTTCAGGCGCTGAGTTTGCTGCGGGAGAAGGGGGAACGGGGGGAGATTTCGGCGTCGCTGGCGGAGAAGGTTCTGACGACGAACCCGGCCAAGCTTTATGGGATTGAGTAGGGCGCGTGCAGGGGGCTGCAGCGCAGGGGGAGGGGTACGGCGTCGGGAGGGCGCTCTCTCTGAAGGGCAGGGCGCGAGGCCGCGGGCGGGGCTCGGCGGGAGTGCGTGGGAGTCGAACCCACCCCGGACCAGGAAGCTGGCCCGGCAACGGTTTTGAAGACCGCGAGACCCACCGGGACCCATCCACTCCCGTACTGGAGGCGTGGCGGCGCTGTGCGCGCCGGAGGCGCCGGGCTCGACTGAGGCTCGAGGCAGGCGCGTTGGTTTTGGCGTACTCCCCTGCCCTGCTCACGCGAGAGGGGGTCTCTCTCGGCGGGCAGCAGCGCGTTTGGTTGGCGTCTTCTCCGCCGCTGGGCTGCGCGCGAGGGAGAGGGGGGCGTCCTGCGCTGGGCTGCAGGGGCGTTGGGGGCGGCGTCCTGCCTGCCGCGCGAGGGAGGAGGGTTGTCTCTCTCGGTGGGCCGCCGCGCACTAGGTAGGCGTCTTCTCCGCCGCTGGGCTGCGCGGGGGGGAGAGGGGGGCGCCCTGCGCTGGGCTGCAGGGGCCGGGGGGCATCCCCGCCCTACCCTGCCCGCGCAAGGGAGGGGCCTATCCACAATCGGCCCAGACCCTCGCGCTTGCCCCTACCCTGCCCGCGCAAGGGAGGGGCGCCAGGGGAGGATGGGAGGCGTTCTCTGAATGCGCGGGCTGGGGTTGGGGGATTAGGCTTCGTCGAGGACTTTGTCGAGTTTTTTCTTGAGGGCGGCTTTGGGCATTGCGCCGACGACTTGTTCGGCTACTTTGCCGTCTTTGAAGAGGAGGAGGGTGGGGATGCTGCGGATGCCGAACTGCATGGGGGTTCGGGCGTTGGCGTCGACGTCCATTTTGGCGAAGGCGAATCTGCCGGCGTATTCTTCGGCGAGTTCTTCGACGACGGGGGCGATCATTTTGCAGGGGCCGCACCATTCGGCCCAGAAGTCGACAAGGACGGGCTGGTTGCTTTCGAGCACGCTGGTTGTGAAGTCTGCGTCTGTGATTTCTTGGGGTTTCGCCATTTGGGTCCTCCGTTTCGGCGGGCGCTCTGCTGTGTGTTCGCCGTTTGGGGCGGCGGGGCACAGGGGCGCTTTTGCGCTGTCGCGTGTTTGTAGTATAGCGGTTGCGGGGGGAGAAGTTCAGCGCCAAAGGGGGCGGGCGGGGTTACGTGCTGGAGGGGTCGGCGAGGCGGACTCGCGCCCAGAGGTCGCCGGCTCCCATTGGCATATCGGGGGGGAATTCTTGGATGCGGGGATGGAGGGCCCATCGCTCGGCGGCGGAGGCGGCCATAACGAAGTAGCCGCGCTGGAGCATTAGGATCTGGAGGGATCGGGCGAGTTGGGCGCGGGCGTCGGGGTTGAGTTCGAGGGCGACGGCGTTGATGAGAGCATCGAGTTCGGGGTCGCCGCCGGTGATGTTGGATGCTCCCTGGGAGTGGGCAAGGCCGAGGAGGAAGGCGTTGGGGGCGTCGACGGGGGGCATAGGGCCTACGAATGCGTCGAAGTCGCGCTCTTCCCATATTTGGCGGAGGTATGTTGCGCGGTTGAGGATGTTGAGCTGGACGTTGAATCCGGCGGTTTGGAGTTGCTGGGCGAGGAGTTCGCCATGGGCGATGTGCGCTTCGCCGAAGTTGGCGACGGCGAGGGTGAACGGGGGGGCGTCGCGGGGGGAGAGGGGCGGCGCTGGGGAGCCGTCGGGGGATGTGGGGGGTTGTTGGAGGATGGAGCGGATTTCGTTGGGGGTTAGGCGCCATTCGTCGTTGAGGACGGGGAGGCCGGAGCCTACGGAGCCGATGCCGAAGGTTGCGTCGAGGGCGGTTCGGAGGTCGAGGGATCGGATCGCTGCGCGTCGGAGTTCGTGGTTGTCGAAGGGGGGTCGCTGGGCGTTGAAGCCGAGGAGGACGCCTCGGCCCTGGCGCTCGACGATGGCGGAGCGGAAGCCTTCGGCCTGGAGTTCGGGCCAGAGTTGGTTGGGGATGTGGGCGGCGTCGGCTTTTCCCTGGCGGAGGAGGTCTGCGGCGACTTGCTGGCTGGAGGCGATGAGGAATTCGATGGTTTCGACTCTTGGGGGAGCGGGGTAATCGTTCCAGGCAGAGAGGGTTACTTGTCCGGATGCGGCTTGGGCGAAGAGCCAGGGGCCTGCGCCGACTACTGGGGCGTCGCGAGCGTCGTTGGGGGTGCGGATGATGTGTGGGTTCATGATGACGGCGTAGGGGCTGGCGAGCTTGAGGGGGAGGTCGGGGTCGGGGTAGCGGAGGGAGAGGCGGACGGCGCGGTCGCCGAGGGTTTGGATGGAGTCGACGGAGTGGAGGAGGGAGGCGTGGGGGGACGAGGGGTCTCTGAGGCGTTCGAGGCTGAATGCGATGTCGGAGGGGGTTACGGGTCGTTGCTCGAAGGGGCGGAGGGGCTGCCAGAGGGCTTTGGGGTTGAGGTTGAATTCGAATGTGAGGGGGTTGGGGAAGCTCCAGGATGAGCAGAGGTCGCAGGCGATGTCGAGGGAGGGGGCTCCCTCGGGGCCGAGGGTGAATCGGGTTATGCGGGCGTGGCTTGGGCCGGGTCCGAAGAGGGCGGCCCATTCGGAGAGGGCGGCGTGCAAGTCCCAGTGGGGGGCTGCGCCTGTGACGGCGACGCGGAGGGTTCCCTGGGGGGGCGTCCGGGGGTCGGGATCGGGGGTTGGCGATGGGGCGGCGGGGGGGGCGGGAGTGGGAGCGGGCGGTGGCTGGGTTGGCGTGGGGGATGGGGGGGTCGCGGGCGCGGCGGCTGGAGTGGCGGCTGGGGCGGGGGTTGGGGTAGGTGTTGGGGGCTCGGGGGAGCAGGCGGCGAGGATAAGGAGGGAGGCGAGGAGTGCGGCGGCAATCCGCGGGTGCGAGGGGTATGGGCTAGGGGGCATTTCCTTGAGTCTACGGCTGCCACGCGCTGGGGGGCTGGGGGAGGCAGGTGAGCGGGCAGAGAAGCATCGGTGGGCGTCGTCTCCGCGGGGGGCTGGGGGTTAGGTTTCTGTGGGATCCGTTGCGGAGGCGGAGGGTGCGGGTTTCAGGGGGGAGGGAGGGGGAGGGACGGCGTCTGCGGCGGGGGTCAGGAGGCTGAGGCCGATGCGTCCGGCCATTGCGACGGCGATGGCTATGGGCGGGAGGACGACCATAAGGTGCATTACGACGGCGAAGCTGAAGGCTTGGGCGGGGTCGGCGCCGAGGGTTGTGAGCATTGTCGCTACGGCGAAGTGGTAGGTTCCAACGCCGGCAGGAGCGGAGGGGACGGCGGAGGTGAAGAAGGCGGCGGCGACGAGCACGGTGACCATTGCGAGGGGGGATTGGCCGAGGCCGAAGCTGGCGGCTACGATCCAGCCGGCGAGTCCGAGGGCGATCCAGTGGGCGAGGGTTGCGGCGAAGGCTGCCCAGAGGCGCGGGGGGTTAGCTCTGAGCATGCGGAGCGAAGCGATGACTTGTTCGAAGAAGCGGAAGCGGTTGGCGAGGGGTATGGTTTGGAGTCCGCGGGCGATGGCGACGAAGACGAGGGCGCTGACGGTGAACATGATGACGGCGCCGAGGAGCTGGATGCTGACGCGTCCGTCGCGGAGGGGGGGGGCGAGGAGGACTCCGATGGCCATAAGGATGGCGGTGGTGAAGATGTCGAGGGCGTTGCCGCCGACGAGGGTTGCGAAGGCTTCGGGGAAGGGGGCTTTGTAGCGCCGGGTGATGAGGGCGAGCTGGACTGGTTCGCTGACCATGCGGACGGGTGAGAGGTTGTTGAGTCCGATGCCGGTGTTCTGGACGAGGAGGATGCTGCCGAGGCGGACTGGGGAGTCGATGAGGAGGACGCGCCAGCGCAGGGCTCGCAGGATGGCGGCGGCGGCGAGGGGGAGGAGGGCGGCGAGGGCGACGGATACGGGGAAGTCGCGGAACGCGCCGGCGACGTCCTGGAGGGATGTAGAGCCGGCGATGTAGTAGGCGAGGGCTGAGCTGGTGATGAGTCCGATGAGGGCCTGTGTCCATCTGCTCTGCGCCAAGCGCGCGAGCGCTTGCAGTTTTTTGGTCAGGGGTTCATTCACGTTTGCCTGCGTTCACGGCGGGCGGAGCAGGGAGTTTGCTGCCGTGGGGACTCGGGGAGGGGTTGTTTTCTGGGGGTTTTACGGGGGTTTTATGGTACCAAATTCTCTGGGAATTAGCTTTATGACAAGGCGGCTTGTTTCTTTGTGAATTCGCGCTGTTCGAACGCGACGGGCTATTTCTTGTTTTCTTGCGCGAGTATGCGAAATCTGACGAGGGGGTATCGGGATACCGGTTAGAATGAGGCTATGGAGTTTTCTATTGAGGAGTCGCCTCGGGTTGTTCAGCCGTTAGTTGATGGGCATACGCATCTGGATCAGTTCGGGGGGGAGGAGCTGGCTGGTTTGCTTTCGCGGGCGCGAGCGGCGAATGTTGGGGCGATGGTTTCGGCGGGAACGACTATTGAGTCGTGCCGGCGGGCGATCGAGATTGCGGAGGGTGAGCCGGACGTTTACGCGGGGGTGGGTTTGCATCCTGCGGATCTTGGGGGGTGGTTGGACGATGGGATGGCGAGGGAGCTGCGACGGTTGGCGGGTCATCGTCGGGTGGTGGAGTGGAGCGAGGCTGGGCTTGATTACATGCCGAAGTCGCCTTCGGGGGAGATGCAGCGGGATGCGTTCCGGAGGCAGATACGGCTGGCTCGGGAGTTCGGGCTGCCGCTGGTGGTGCATTCCCGGGAGGCGGATGAGGATACGGTGCGTTTGTTGAGGGAGGAGGGGGCGGGAGAGGTTGGGGGAGCGTGGCATTATTTCCAGGGGGATCTGAGGCTTGCGGAGCGGGCGATGGGGCTTGGTTTTTTCGTTTCGCTGGCGAAGCCGCTGCTGCGTCTGCCTGGGTTGCAGGAGGCGGCGTCGCGGATTCCGCTTGAGCGTATTGTGCTGGAGACTGATTCGTATCCGCAGGGGTTCAAGAGGAATCCGGCGCGGCGGACGGAGCCGTGGCATCTTCCGCAGGTGGCGGCGAAGCTGGCGGAGCTGCAGGGGACGGATATCGAGAGCGTGGCGGCGAGGACGACGGCGAATTATCTGCGGATGCTGGGAGGGCGAATCGATTGGGGGGCGGTTTCTCCGGGGGCGGGCTGAGGGGGGCGCGGTAGGGAGCGGGTACGTGGGCGCGTCCTCGGCGGCGGGCTGAGCGGGGCACAGTAGGGATATCTCGCTCGCTGAGGGTTGGCGTTCGGCGGGCGGGGGACACGGCTGAGGGTTATGTTACTGCGCCTGAGTTTCGGAGGGCTTCGGTTTCGGCGGGGGTGAAGCCGGCTTCGGCGAGGATGTCGCTGGCGTGCTCGCTGAGCTCGGGGGCTCCGGTTCGGACTCCGCCTGGGGTGCGGGAGAGGTTGATGGGGGTGTTTGTGAAGGGGACGGGGCCGGCTGACGGGGCGTCGGCTTTGACGAACATTCCGCGCGAGTTCAGTTGGGGGTCGTTGGCGACTTGGGGGATGGTCTGGAGGGGGCCTACTGCGATGCCGGCGGGAGCGAGGAGGGCGATCCATTCGGTTGTGGTTCGCTGGGCGAGGGCGGACTTCAGGCGGGGGCGGAGTTCGTTGTAGTTGACGCGGCGGAGCCATCCGGAGGCGAAGCGTTCGTCGTCGGCGAGTTCGGGTTTTCCGATGAGGCGGGCGAATTGTCCCCAGCGTCCGTTGGGGCCGTCGGATACGGCGATGGCGATGTGGCCGTCCTGGGTGGGGAGGGTTTCTACGGGGGCGACGACGGGGTGGCGAGTTCCGAGCCGTTCGGGGATTTCGCCGAGGGTTAGGTAGCGCATCAGGGGGTTTTCGAGGATGGCGGCCTGACAGTCGAGCATTGCCATATCGATGTGCTGGCCGGCTCCTGAGCGGTCGCGTTCGATGATGGCTGAGAGGATGCCGATTGTTGTGAAGAGGGCGGCAGTGATGTCTCCCATACTGACGCCGGGTCTGACGGGGGGTCCGTTTTCTTCGCCGGTGATGCTGAGCATTCCGCCCATAGCCTGGACGATGACGTCGAGGGCGGCGCGGTTGGCGTAGGGTCCTGTTTGGCCGAAGCCGGAGACGGAGGCCATAACGAGGCGAGGGTTGCGGTCGCTGAGGGCGGGATAGTCGAGGCCGAGGCTGGCCATAACGCCTGGGCGGAAGTTGTCGACGAGGCGGAGGAGGGCGTCTTTGCCGCGGGGGTTTTTGAGGTCGATGGCGATGCTTCGTTTGCCGCGGTTGACGCTTGTGAAGTAGGCGCTTCGGGGCGCGCCGTCGCGTCCGTTGAAGAAGGGTCCGTTGCGGCGGGCCTGGTCGCCTTCGGGTTGTTCGATTTTGACGACGTCGGCTCCGAGGTCGGCGAGGATCATTGTGGAGTAGGGGCCGGCGAGGATGCGGGTAAGGTCGATGACGCGGATTCCGTGCAAGGGGCCTGGCATAGTGGGCCTCCTGGTCGGGTCGGGACGGGTTGGGCGCGGGGCGGGACGGCGCGGAACGGGAGGATAGTACAGTCTGGGCGCTGGTAGAATAAGGGGCGCGGGTCTCGGGATTCTCTCTGGCGTTCGGGGGAGTTCGGGGCTTTCTCTCGGGGTGTGGGGATAGGGAACGAGGAGCGGCAAGCAAGGAGGAGGGGTCGTGCGTTACCGGCGGTTGGGGAAGACGGATCTGGAGTTGTCGGAGGTGGGGTTCGGGGTTTGGAGCGTGAGCACGGGGTGGTGGGGGAAGGTGGAGAAGGGGGACGCTATCCGGTTGCTGCGGGAGGCGAGGGAGCTTGGGGTTAATTTCTTCGATACTGCGGATACGTACGGGGCGGGTTTTGGGGAGGAGATTCTGCGGGAGGCGTTTCCGAAGGAGCGCTCGTCGATCGTGATAGGGACGAAGTTTGGGTACGACCTGGATGCGCCGAGGAGCGGTCATCATAAGGAGCGTCCGCAGCGGTGGGATCGGGAGTTCGTGCGGTCGGCTATCGAGGGGAGTCTTCGGCGCTTGGGGACGGATTATGTTGATCTGTATCAGATGCATAATCCGCGGCTTGACGCTGTGCGCGACGATGATCTTGCGGACTTGCTGGAGACGCTGGGGAGGGAGGGTAAGGTTCGCTGGTGGGGGGCGGCGCTGGGTCCGGATATCGGGTGGCGGGAGGAGGGGGATGCTGCGATGAGGGAGCGGGGGGCGGCGAGTATGCAGATTATCTATTCGATTATCGAGCAGCAGCCGGCGCGGCATTTTTTCCCGACGGCGAGGGAGGAGGGGACAGGGCTTCTGGCGCGGGTGCCGCACGCTTCGGAGATTCTGACGGACGATTTTGCGGACAAGGCGCGGGTGGAGTTCGAGGCTGGGGATCATCGGGCGCATCGTCATCGGGAGTGGCTGGACAGGGCGTTCCGGAAGCGGGAGCAGGTTCTGTTCGTTGCGGGGGGGGATACGGGGCGGACGCTGGCGCAGGCTGCGATTCGGTTCTGTTTGACGGAGCCGGGGATCGCGTGCGTGCTGCCGAATATCGTGAGGGGGGATCAGCTTGCGGAGTTCGCGGCGGCGTCGGAGGTTCCGGCGCTGACGGACGAGGAGACGCTGGAGCTGGCGCGGGTTTACGACGAGGAGTTCGCGGCTCTGGAGGCGATTCAGCCGGAGCGGGGGCAGGGGCGTTAGGCGCCGGTTACGGGGTGGTCGGCGTGGGCGGCCGGCGTGGGGTTGCGGGGCTGGAGGCGATACAGCGGGGGAGGGGTCGTTAGTCGCCGGTTACGGCGTGGTCGGCGCGGGCGTTCGGGGATGTGTCCTGCAAGGGCTGAGGCAGGGGGTTTGCTGGGACGCTGGGGTGGAGAGGGGGAAGAGTTCGCTGGCGGAGCAGGGTTGTTAGACGCCCATTATGTTGTAGCCGGCGTCGACGTAGAGGGTGTGTCCGGTGACGGCTGAGGCGAGGGGGCTTGCGAGGAAGAGGGCGGCGTCGGCGACTTCGTTCTGGGCGATGTTGCGTTTGAGGGGGGCTCGCTGGGCGTGGATGGCGTGCATATCGTGGAATCCGGAGATTCCGCGGGCGGCGAGGGTGTTGAGGGGGCCGGCGGAGATTGCGTTGACGCGTATGGCTTGAGGTCCGTATTCGGCGGCGAGTTGTTTGACTTCGTTTTCGAGGGCGGCTTTGGCGATCCCCATGATGTTGTAGCCGGGGTAGACTTTGTCGGCGGCGTGGAAGGTGAGGGCGATAATGCTGCCGCCGTGGGGCATACGGGGGGCGGCGGCGCGGGCGATGGGGAGGAGGGAGTAGGCGCTTACTTCGAGGGCTGTTTTGAAGCCGTCGGCGGTGGTAGCGGAGAAGGGGCCGTCGAGGTCTTCGCGGTTGGCGAAGGCGACGCTGTGGACGGCGGCGAGGAGCGGGGCGTTCCGGGATGCGGCTTCGAAGGCTGCTTCGACGGATCGTTCGTTGAGGACGTCGCATTCGATGGCTTGGGCTCGGTCGAGTTGTTTGGCGAGCGGGATGGCGGAGCGTCCGATTCGTTCGTTCTGGTAGGCGATGGCGATTTCGGCGCCGGCGTGGTGGAGGCGTTGGGCGATGGCCCATGCGATGCTTCGCTGGTTGGCGACGCCGAAGATGATGGCGCTTCGGCCGGCGAGGTTGATGTCGACGGGCATAGGGCTCCTGGGTTCAGGCGGTGTGGAGGGCTTCCCGTGCGAGGGGGCCGTGGCGGGGGTCGGGGACGAGGGCGATTCTGGGTCGGCGGCGTCCGCGGCGCATTTCGGCTTCGAGGAGTTGGAAGTCGCGTTTGGGGACGAGGTGGAGGAGTCCGATGAAGGCGAGTGGCCATTCTTCGGGGGGCCATTTTTTGACGAATTCCATTCGGGGGGCGATGAGGCGGGCGTCGATCTGGCGTTCTTCATCGAGGGCGACGTCTGGTTTGGTGCGGATGCGCCATGGGTAGGATTCGTTGGCGTCTGGGGAGGGCCAGAGTGGGGAGTGGTCTTCGAAGTAGGGGCCTGAGATGGTGGCGGTGGCGGCGAAGACCATACGCTCGGCGATGTAGAAGAGTACGCGGTCGCCGATCTCCATTCGCTGGACGCGCTTGCGCTGTTGTTTGCCCATTCCGAGCACGGAGAAGTTTTTCTGGACGCAGACGTCGTAGTAGTCGGGGGGGACGGCGACCATCCAGTAGTTTCGGGGGAGGCGAGGCATAGGGTAATGGTATCACGCCGGGTTGCGGGGGGCGGGGGTGCGGGAGGGGCGTTGGGGCGGGGCTGCGGGAGGGGCATCGGGGCGACGGGCGGGGCTGCGGGAGGGGCATCGGGGGCGTCGGGGACGGGATTGAGGGAGGGGGTTCCTCTCTGTAGAATTCTGTACAATGGCGCGAGCGCACGGGTTAGGGGTTGGGCAGGCGAATGGGGGTTGGCTGGGCCGTTGGCGAGGCGCTTGTGCGCTTGGGAGGAGCAGCGTCTACGCGGGGGACGAAGGCAGGCTAGCCGGGATTTGTCTGTGCGCCTGATCTGTGCGCGTGAGAGGAGAGCGTTTTGGTAGTTGCCTCGAATTTGGGATTTCCGCGCATCGGGCCGAACCGGGAGCTTAAGTGGGCTGTGGAGGCCTACTGGGCGGGGAAGATTCCGCAGGAGGAGCTTCTGGGGCGCGCGGCGGCGATACGGCGCGCGAATTGGCAGTTGCAGAGGCGGGCGGGGATAGAGCACGTTCCTTCGAATGATTTCTCGCTGTACGATCATGTGCTGGACATTACTGCGATGGTGGGGGCGGCGCCGGCGCGCTACGGGGCTGGGGACGGTTCAATCGACCTGGACACGTACTTCGCTATGGCGCGGGGGTCGGTTGCGTCGGGGGATGCTCCGGGGTCGGCTGCGATGGAGATGACGAAGTGGTTCGATACGAACTATCACTATATCGTGCCGGAGATCGATAGGGGGCAGAAGTTCACGCTCGGTTCGACGAAGCCGATCGATGAGTTTCTGGAGGCGAAGGCTCTCGGGATCCGCACGCGGCCTGTGTTGCTTGGGCCGGTTACGTATCTGCTGCTGTCGAAGTCGTCGACGCCGAAGTTTGATGTTCTTACGCTGCTTGAGGATTTGGTGGATGTGTACGCGGTTGTTCTGAAGCGGCTTGCGGAGGAGGGGGCGGAGTGGGCGCAGCTGGATGAGCCGGCGCTGGGGCTGACGCTGAACGACAAGCAGCGGTCGGCGTTCGGTCGGGCGTATGCGCGTTTGGCTTCGTCGGCGAAGCTTAAGATTATGGTTGCGGTTTATTTCAGCGATCTGAGGGAGAATACGCGGACGGCGCTGGCGCTTCCGGTGGACGGTTTGCATCTTGATCTTGTTCGGGGTCGGGGGGATCTGGAGAACGTGATTGCGAAGATGCCGGCGGATATGGTGTTGTCGCTTGGGCTTGTGGATGGGAGGAATATCTGGCGGTCGGACTTGCAGTCGGCGATCGCGACGGCGCGTCTGGCGACGTCGGCGCTGGGTGGGGATCGGGTGTTGGTGGGGCCGTCGTGCTCGCTGATTCATACGCCGGTTGATCTGGAGTTGGAGACGCGTCTTGACGATGAGATGAAGTCGTGGATGGCGTTTGCGAAGCAGAAGGTTGAGGAGGTTGCGACGATTGCGGCGGCGCTGAGCGGACGGGCGGATCAGGCGTCGGGGAGGCTTGCGGAGAATGCGAGGGCGATGGCGAGCCGTCGCGGGTCGGAGCGGATCCACGATCCTGCGGTGAAGGAGCGGAGCGCGGGGACGACGGCGGAGATGGCTCGGAGGGCGAGCCCGTATGCGGAGCGTCGGAGGGCGCAGCAGCAGTCGCTGCGTTTGCCGTCGTTTCCGACGACGACGATAGGGTCGTTTCCGCAGACGGGGGAGATTCGGCGTGCTCGGGCGGCTCGGAACAGGGGGGAGCTGGGGGACGCGGGGTATCGGGAGTTTCTGAGGAAGGAGATTGAGGGGGTTATCCGTTTTCAGGAGCAGACGGGGCTTGATGTGCTTGTTCACGGGGAGCCTGAGCGGAATGATATGGTGGAGTATTTCGGGGAGCAGCTGAAGGGTTATGTTTCGACGGGGAACGGGTGGGTGCAGAGCTATGGTTCGCGGGCGGTGAAGCCGCCTGTTATCTTTGGGGACATCAGCCGTCCGGCGGCGATGACGGTGGAGTGGATCGGTTATGCGCAGTCGCTGACGACGCAGCCGGTGAAGGGGATGCTGACGGGTCCGGTGACGATGCTGCAGTGGTCGTTTGTGCGGGACGATCAGGCGCGGAGCGAGACGTGCCGTCAGCTGGCGCTGGCGATTCGGGATGAGGTTGCGGATCTGGAGCGGGCGGGGATACGGGTCATCCAGGTTGACGAGCCGGCGCTGCGTGAGGGGTTGCCGCTGCGGCGGGAGGACTGGGACGCGTATCTGGAGTGGGCGGTGGAGGCGTTCCGCCTCGCGACGTCGGGGGTGGAGGATAGGACGCAGATGCATACGCATATGTGCTATGCGGCTTACGATGACATTATCGATTCGGTGGCCTTGATGGACGCGGATGTGATTTCGATGGAGAATTCGCGGAGCGATGGGGCGCTGCTGGAGACGTTCAGGGCGAGGTCGTATCCGAATGAGGTTGGGCCTGGGGTTTACGACATCCACTCGCCGCGGGTGGCTGAGACGGATGAGATGCGGGAGTTGCTGAATCGGGCTGTGGGTGTGCTCTCGCCGGAGCAGTTGTGGGTGAATCCTGATTGCGGTTTGAAGACGCGGCGTTGGGAGGAGACGGTTCCTTCGCTGGAGCATATGGTGGAGGCGGCCAAGGGGCTGCGGGGCTAGGCGGTGGCGAGGGAGGCGTATCTTGAGGCGGCGGGGTTTTTCAGCGATGTTGTGAGCGGGGTTGGGGCTAGCCAGTGGGATGCTGCGGGGTTAGGGGTTTGGAGCGTGCGGGATCTGGCGGGTCATACTGCGCGGTCGCTCTTTCTGGTGGCGGAGTTTGGGTCGCAGCGGTCTGAGAGTGTGGATGTGAGGTCTGCGGCTGAGCATTACCGGATTTCGCTTGCGCCGGAGGGGGTCGACGAGGCGATCGCGGCTCGGGGACGGGCGGCGGGGGAGGCTCTTGGGGAGGATCCGCTGGCGCGTCTTGCGGAGGGGAGGGAGCGGGCGGAGCGGTTGGTGGGGGAGACGAGCGAGGATACGATTATCGCTTATACGAACGGGGGGATTTCGCTTGGGGATTATCTTGAGACGCGCGTTCTGGAGCTGGTGGTTCATACGCTTGATCTTGCGAGGGCTCTTGGGGTTGAGGCGACTCCTCCGCGGGAGGCTCTGCGCTGCGCGCTGCATCTGCTGGCGGAGCTTGCTGTGGAGTCGGGGCGAGGGGGGCGTCTGGCTCTTGCGGCGACGGGTCGGGGGGTTCTTCCTGCGGGGTTCAGCGTTCTGGGCTGAAGCATGAGCCGCGAGGGATACCGGGAGGGGGCGGATTTCTTCGTCGAGGTTACGCGGCTGGTTCCCGACGAGGCGTGGGATGCGCCGGGGCTTGGGGCGTGGAGCGTTCGGAGTCTTGTGGGGCATACGAGCCGGGCGTTGTTGATTGTGGAGCAGTTTTCGCGGGTCGCGCCTGTTCGTGTGGATATTGCGGATTCTGTTGAGTATTACCGGCGGGCGTTCGTTGGGGAGGGGACGAACGAGCGGATCGCTGAGCGGGGGCGCCAGACGGGGAAGGAGCTTGGGGCGGATCCTGCGGGGGCTGTGGCGGAGCTGCGGGACCGCGTGCTGGCGCGCGTCGACGCGCTGCCGGACGATCACGCGCTGGGGACGCTTATCGGGGGGATGAGGCTGGTCGATTATCTTCCGGGGCGGACGATGGAGTTGGTTGTGCATACGCTGGATATCGCGGAGGCGATCGGGGTTGCGATTGAGCCTCCGCGCGGGGCGTTGCGGGACGCGCTTCATCTTCTGGCGGATCTGGCAGTGGAGAGCGGCGCGGGGGCGTCGTTCGCGCTTGCGGCGACGGGTCGAGGGTCTGGCGGGGCAGGGTTTTCGGTTATCGGGTAGGCGGCACGGGGAGCGGAGGGGGCGTGAACACTATCGTTCTGGGGGACAATCTGGAGGCTCTGGGGCGTATCGCGGATGGGGCGGCGTCGCTTGTGTATATCGATCCGCCGTTCAATACGGGGCGGGCGCAGGGGCGGGAGCGGATCCGGGTGGCGCGGGACGATGAGGGGGGGGACAGGACGGGGTTTCAGGGGCGGCGCTACCGGACGGAGCGTTTGGGGGGGATGTCGTTTCCGGATTCGTTCGCGGATTATGCGGAGTTTCTGGGGCCTCGGGTGGCCGAGGGGCGGCGGATTCTTGATTCTACGGGGTCGTTTTTCCTGCATGTGGATTATCGGGAGGTTCACTATTGTCGGGCGCTGCTGGATGGGGTTTTCGGGCGGGAGGGTTTTATGAATGAGATTATCTGGGCGTATGACTATGGGGGGCGCTCGAGGAGGCGCTGGCCGGCGAAGCACGACAATATTCTGTGGTATGCGGCGGATCCTCGGCGGTATACGTTTCATTACGAGGCTGTTGAGCGTGTTCCGTATCTTGCTCCTGGTCTTGCGGGGGAGGAGAAGGCGAGGCGGGGGAAGGGGCTTACGGATGTGTGGTGGCATACGATAGTTCCGACGAGCGGTCGGGAGCGGACGGGATATCCGACGCAGAAGCCGCTGGGGATACTGGAGCGGATCGTGCGGGTTCATTCGAATCCGGGGGATCTGGTGGTGGATTTCTTTGCGGGGTCGGGGACGACGGGTGAGGCAGCGGCGCGTTTGGGGCGGCGGTATTATCTGATCGATAGCAATCCGGACGCGGCGCGGATTATGGCGGAGCGTTTGGCGTTCAGTAGTCCGGTGTGCGTGGGGTTTGGGGGGGAGTTGTAGGGGGCTCTCCCCTGCCCTGCTCTGGCGGCCTCTAGGGTCTTGCTGGTCAGGCTGTTGCCGGCGGGGATGGAGGCTATTCTGCGGCCCAGGGGCCTTGCTGGCCGGATTGTTGCTGGCGGGCGCTGACGGAGCTGATGGGGACTACGGAGGCGGCGGGGGATTCGAATTCGGGGATTACGCGCTCGCCGAAGAGGCGGATGGAGTTGTGACGAGGCGGGTGGGCATTCTGCCGATGTGGTGGCTTCCGGCCCATACGGTGAAACCGAGGCGTTGCTGGGTTTCGGCGATCTTTCGGGCGACGGTTTCGGGGCTGCCGACGATGGCGAGGCCGTTGTTTATCCAGAAGTCGTAGGACTGGCGCGCTTTGGCGAAGATTCGGCCGTTGGCGCGAGTGTAGCGGGTGTTGTCGGTTCCTTTGCCGCGGGGGTCGCTGCCGAAGCCGATGCGGGTGTTGAGGACGTGTTCGCGGTCGATTCCGTAGTATTCGGGGAGGTAGGGTTCGGCTTGGGCGCGGGCTTTCTGGTCGGTTTCGGCGACGTGGACGACGCGGACGAGCATCTGTCGGGGCATTGGAGCGGGATGTTCGCATTCACGCCAGATGCGTCGGAAGTGTTCGAACTTGTCGACTAGTTCGTCGTCGGTGGAGATGTTGGTGGCGATGTCGTTGTTGCGTTCGGCGGCCCATTCGAAGGCTCGGAGGCTATGGCATGCGATCCAGATGGGGGGATGGGGATGTTGGTAGGGTTTGGGCATCGGGAGCATTTCGTTGTACTGCCAGAAGCGTCCGTTGTGGGTTACTTCGGGTTTTGTCCAGGCGTCTTCGATGATTTTCATTGCTTCTTCGCTTGCGGCGTGGCGGTCGTAGTAGTTGATGCCCCAGCGGATGAATTCGTGTTCGTGCGTTCCGAGGCCGGAGCCGAATTCGACGCGTCCTTTGGAGAGGTGGTCGAGGGTGGCGACTTCCTGGGCGAGGCGCATTGGGTTGTGGAAGGGGAGTTGCCAGATCATTGCGCCGATGTGGATGCGCTGGGTGGCGGCGGCGACGGCTGTGAGGAAGACGGTGGGGGCGGTGATGGCTCCGATGTAGGAGGCTTGGTGTTCGATGATCCAGTAGTAGCGGTAGCCAAGGTCGTCCTTGAGGCGAGCCTGGCGGATGTGCTCGTCGTAGGCGGCAGCGGCGGAGCCAAGGCGTTTGATGTCGTTGATTTTGACGGCGCCCCAGGCGCCGAATTCGAGGACGGGCATGATGGCGTGCTCCAGGAGGTTTAGGGATGGGTTTTACGGGTCAGCGGGGGGGGAGCTCTTGGAGGGGCGGGGTTAGCGGAAGGCTGGGATGATTTCTTGGCCGAAGAGTTTGATGGAGGATTCGACGATGGGGTGGGGCATTCGTCCGATGTGGAATTTGCCGGCGAAGTGGTCGTAGCCGATTTTCTCGCGTCCCTGGGCGATTTTGCGGATGATGGTTTCGGGGGATCCGACGAGGGCGAGGCCGTTGTCGATCCAGAAGTCGTAGGAGCGGGCGCATTCGCGGAAGATGCGTCCGCGCTCGCGGATGTCGTGGGTGTCTTCGTTTCCCATTCCGCGGGGGTTGGAGCCGAAGCCGACCTGACTTGCGGCGACGAGTTCGCGACCGAGGGTGTTGGCTTCCATAAGGTACTGGCGGGCTTGTTGGTGGGCTTTGTCGTCGGATTCGGCGACGTGGACGACGCGCATAAGGAATTGGCGGGGCATAGGGCCGGGGTGGTTGCAGGCTTTCCAGGTTTGGCGCCATTGGGTGAATTTCTGGATCATTGATTCGTCGGTGTCGATGTTCTGGGCCATGTGGTATCCGCGTTTGGCGGCGAAGTCGATGGCTTGGGGGCTGTGGACGGCGGCCCATATGGGTGGATGGGGTTTCTGGAGGGGCATAGGCTGGATGAGGGCTTCTTTGAATTGCCAGAATTTTCCTTCGTAGTGGAGGGGGGCGTTGGCACTCCAGGCGAGTTCGATGATGTCGAGGGCTTCTTCGCCCATCGCCTGGCGGTCGTAGAAGTTCATTCCCCATCGGATGAATTCGTGTTCGTGGACGCCGATGCCTGTGCCGAATTCGGCTCGTCCGGCGGAGAGGTGGTCGAGGGCTGCGATGTCTTGGGCGAGTCTTACGGGGTTGTGGAAGGGAAGTTGCCAGATCATTGCGCCGAGTCTGAGGGATTCGGTGTGTCGGGCGACGGCGGTAAGGAATATCTGGGGGGAGGTTACGGCGCCGACGTAGGATCCCTGGTGTTCGAGTGTCCAGTAGTATTCGAAGCCTGAGCGTTCGATGAGCTGGGCTTGTCGGATGTGGGTTTCGTAGACGTCGGCGGCTGTTTGGGCTTGCATTACCTCGTAGGTTTGCATCTGGTCCCAAACTCCGAATTGCATACGGTTGGCGGGGTTCGCGAGGCTCATTAGGGGGGCTCCGTTTCTGGGGAATGGCGCCGTCCGCCGCCTCTCTCACGTCGAGGTCTGCGGAGGGCTGCTCTGTTTCTGGGAGGTTGGGTCTATGCTATCTGATTGGGTTGCGGCGGGGCGGGCTGGGGTAGACTGGGGGCATGAGCGAGGATTCGGGGCTGCGGGAGACGGCGCTGCACGCGGAGCACGTTGCGCTAGGGGGGCGGATGGTTCCGTTCGCGGGGTACGAGATGCCGGTGCAGTATGGGGGGATTCTGTCTGAGGCGCGGGCGGTGCGGTCGGCGGCGGGGATGTTTGATGTTTCGCATATGGGGAGGTTTTTCGTGGAGGGGCGGGACGCGCGGGCGTTGCTTGATTGGGCGCATACGGCGGACATTGGGGAGGGGATGCCGGTGGGGCGGGCGCGCTATGGGCTGGTGTGCAATGAGGATGGGGGGATTATCGACGATGCTCTTGTGTACCGGCTGGGGGCTGAGCGGTATTTGATTGTGGCGAATGCGGCGAACGCGGGGCGCGTTTGGGGGTGGCTTGAGGGCTGGCGGGCGGAGCGGTTTCGGGAGGCGTCGCTTGCGGATCGGACTGGGGATGTGGCGATGATTGCGCTGCAGGGGCCGGATGCTGTGGCGATGGCGTCGCGGGCGGCTGGGTTCGATGCGGGGGCTGTTCGTCCGTTCCGGGTTGCGGAGGCGGAGGGTCTGGGGGAAGGGGCGCTGGTCGCCCGGACGGGGTACACGGGGGAGGATGGGGTGGAGTTTATGCCGTCGACGGAGGCGGCGGTTGGTTTGTGGCGGCGGTTGCTGGAGGAGGGGGCGGTTCCGTGCGGGCTGGGGGCTCGGGATACGCTGCGGCTGGAGGCTGGGTTGCTGCTGCACGGTTCGGATATGGATGAGGGGGTGAATCCTGTGGAGGCGGGGTTGGAGCGGTTCGTGAATCTGGAGGGGGAGTTCTGCGGTGGGGAGGCTGTTCGGGAGGCTGCGTTGCGCGGGACGGGGCGGAGGCTTGCGGGGTTCCGGACGGAGGGGCGCGGGCCGTCGCCGAGGGCGCATGCGGAGATTCTGGGGGCTGAGGGGGAGGGGGTGATTGGGTTGGTTACGAGCGGGGGGTATTCGCCTTCTCTTGACACGAACGTGGGGTTGGGCTATGTTCCGTTGAGTTACGCTGCCGCCGGGACTGCGCTTCATATCGATGTGAGGGGGAGGCGAATTCCGGCTTGGGTGGTTCCGCTTCCATTCTATTCGAGGCCGAGGTAGGGATGGCTGCGCCAGAGGATCGACGGTATTCGAAGGAGCACGAGTGGGCGCAGCGTCAGGATGACGGCTCGGTGGTGGTGGGGATTACTGAGTTTGCGCAGGGGGAGCTTGGGGATGTGGTGTATGTTGAGCTTCCGAAGCTTGGGGAGCGGGTTGCGCAGGGGGTTCGGATGGGGGAGATAGAGTCGGTGAAGGCGGTGTCGGAGCTTTATTCGCCGGTGACGGGGGAGGTGTCGGCGGTGAACGCTGAGCTTGTGTCGTCGCCTGAGCTGGTGAATGAGAGCCCTTACGAGGGGGGGTGGCTGATTCGGGTGACGCCTGATGATTTGTCGGAGCTTGGGGGATTGCTGGACGCGGCTGGTTACGCGTCGCTTACTGAGTAGGGGCGGGTTGGGGAGTTCCAGGATGCTGAAGGAGCTGGCGGGGCGGCGTGTCTGAGTCTGGTTTCGTTTCGCCGTTCATACCTACGACGGACGCTGATCGCGCTGCGATGCTGGCGGAGATCGGCGTTTCGAGCGTGGAGGATCTGTTCGGGGATATTCCTGAGCGTTTTCGTCATCCGGGGTTGAATCTGCCTGAGCCGATGGCGGAGATGCAGTTGCTGGCGGAGATGGGGGAGCTGGCGCAGCGGAACTTTCACGCGGGGGAGCATCCGAGTTTTCTGGGGGCGGGGGTTTACCGTCATTTCTGCCCGTCGGTTGTTGGGGCTCTGGCGTCGCGGGGGGAGTTTCTGACTTCGTATACGCCGTATCAGCCGGAGGTTTCGCAGGGGACGCTGCAGGCTCTTTACGAGTTTCAGACGCTGACGGCGCAGTTGTTCGGGATGGAGGCGTCGAACGCGGGGATGTACGACGGGGCGTCGAGCCTGGCGGAGGCGGCTCTTATGGCTTGCCGGATCACGAAGCGTTCGCTTGTGGCGGTTGTGGATACGGTGAATCCGCGCTATGTGGAGACTGTTCGGGCGTATGCGGGTCCGCAGGGGATCGAGGTGTACGCGATAGGGAGCGACGGTTCGGGGCTGCGCACTGGGAGCGCGTGCGTTGCGGCTCAGTATCCGAATTTCTTTGGTTACTTCGAGGATATGGGGAGGCTTGGGGAGGTTGCGCACGGGGATGGGGGGTTGTTTGTGATGTCGTGCGATCCGACGGCGCTGGCGATGTTCCGGCCTCCGGGTGATTTCGGGGCGGACATCGCGACGGGGGAGGGTCAGGCGCTGGGGGTTCCTGCGAGTTTCGGGGGTCCTTATGTGGGGATCTTCACTTGCCGTCAGGAGTATATTCGTCAGCTTCCGGGGCGTATAGCTGGGAGGACGGTGGACGCGCGTGGGGAGACGGGGTATGTGCTGACGCTGCAGCCGCGGGAGCAGCACATACGGCGTGAGCATGCGACGTCGAACATCTGCACGAGCACTGCGCTGGTTGGGCTGTGGGCGACGATTTATACGTCGCTTCTGGGGAAGCGGGGTCTGCGGCATGTGGCGGAGCTGTGCTATGAGAAGGCGCACTATGCGGCTGGGCGGATCGCGGAGCTTCCGGGATACTCGCTGCCGATCGAGGGGGCGTTCTTTCAGGAGTTTGTTGTGAGCTGTCCGCGGGGGGCGGGGGAGACGCATTTGGCGCTGGAGGAGGCGGGGATTATCGGGGGTCTTGATGTGAGCGATCGCTATCCGAACGGGATGCTGCTGTGCGTTACGGAGGTGAATACGCGGGAGGAGATCGACCGGCTTGTCGCGGCGTTGGGGGAGGCGGGGAGATGACGCGCGAGGGGTCTGCGGGGCGTCCTGGGGGGAGGGAGGAGGCTCACGATCGTCGGAGGCTGCTGATGGAGCGGAGCCGGGCGGGGCGGACTGGGGTTACGCTGCCGGGGTCTGATGTTCCGCCACAGGCTGCGCCGGATGCGTCGATGCTGCGGAGCGATCTGGAGTTGCCGGAGGTTACCGAGGGGGAGGTGGTTCGTTATTTCACGCATCTGAGCCAGTTGAATTTCTGTATCGATACGAATTTCTATCCGCTTGGCAGCTGCACGATGAAGTACAACCCGAAGGTTAATGAGGCGATCGCGGGGCTGGCGGGTTTTGCGATGGCGCATCCTGCGCAGCCGGAGCGTCAGGCGCAGGGGGCGCTGGAGGCGCTATACCGGCTGCAGGAGCGGCTGCAGGAGGTGAGCGGTCTGCCGAAGGCGAGTCTTGCGCCGCTGGCAGGGGCTCAGGGTGAGCTTGCGGGGGTGTTGACGATCCGGGCGGCGCTCGACGCTCGGGGGGAGAGCGGGCGGCGGAGGATGCTGATTCCGGACACGGCGCACGGGACGAATCCGGCGTCGGCGGCGATGGCTGGGTTCGATGTTGTTTCGATTCCGTCGACGCGGGAGGGGGACATTGATCTTGCCGCTGTGCGGTCGGAGGCGGGGGAGGGTTTGGCTGGGGTGATGTTTACGCAGCCGACGACGCTTGGGTTGTTCGATCGGAATGCGGTTGAGATGTGCGAGGTTGTTCATTCGGCGGGGGGTTATGTGTACGGGGACGGGGCGAATATGAATGCGCTGCTGGGCAGGGTGAAGCTGGGGCATCTTGGGTTTGATGTGGCGCATATGAATCTGCACAAGACGTTTTCGACGCCGCATGGCGGCGGGGGTCCGGGGGCTGGTCCGATCTGTGTTACGGAGGAGCTTGCGCCGTTTCTGCCGGGGCCTGTTGCGACGGCGCGTCGGGAGGGGGATTTGGTTGTGTACGGGGCGGAGATGCCGGAGCGGAGCATTGGGCGGATCGGGGGGGCGCAGGGGAATTTCGGGGTTCTTATCCGTGCGCTGGCGTATATCACGCTGTTGGGGAGGCAGGGGATGCTGGACATCAGCGCGAATGCGGCGCTAAATGCGAATTATCTGCTTGCGCGTCTGCGGGGGTTGTATGAGTTGCCGTATGACCGTTCGGTGATGCATGAGGTTGTGTTTTCGGCGCGGAAGCGGGCGGGCGCGAGCGCGCTTGATGTGTCGAAGCGGTTGCTGGACTATGGGTTTCATGCGCCGACGATGTATTTTCCGCTTGTTGTTGCGGAGGCGTTGATGATTGAGCCAACGGAGACTGAGTCGAAGGAGACACTGGACGCTTTTGTGGAGGCGTTGCGGCGGATCGACGCGGAAGCGGCGGAGGATGCGGGGTTTCTGCGGGGGGCGCCGTATGAGACGCCGATGTCGCGGTTGAACGAGGCGCAGGCGGCTCGGCGTCCGCAGTTGCGGTGGCGGGGTTCTGAGGGGTCTTCGTAGGGGGGGGGGCTGGGCGGAGCGTCGGCGGCGGTCTTGCCGTTCCCGGGTTCTGTGGTTTGCGCGCTTGCCGGTGGGGGGCGCGATTGACCCGCTGTCCCGCTGTCCCGCCGTCTTGTTGTCCCGTTGTTCGTTCTGTTCGGGTATGCTGTTTGGTGGAATGCAGCCGAGGAGGAGGTTTTCGATGCTGGAAACGGGCGAGGCCGCGCCGGAGTTCACGCTTACGAGTCAGGATGGGGAGGAGGTGTCGTTGGGTCAGTTCAGGGGGGGGTGGGTGGCGTTGCATACGTTTCCTGCGGCGTTCACAGGGGGGTGAACGAGCCAGACGTCGTCCTTCAACCGTGCGTTGAAGTTGTTTGAAGAGAGGGGCGCGCAGCTGATCGGGATGTCGGCTGATTCGCGGCATTCGCTGCGGGTGTGGTCGAATTCGCTTGGGGGGGTTCGGCATCCGTTGGTGTCGGATTTCTGGCCTCATGGGGCGACGCTGGAGTCGTATGGGCTGCTGAATTCGCAGTCTGGGATGGCGCAGCGGGCGCTGCTGCTGATTGATCCGGAGGGGGTTGTGCGGCACGCTGAGCTTCATGAGGGGACGCTGCCTGATCCGGCGGCGGCGCTTTCTGTGCTCGAAGGGCTGCAGGGCTAGAGCAGGCCATCAGGCGGGAGGCTGCGAGAGGGCAGGCGGCGCGGCGGGAGCTCTCGCGGCACTCTCCGGCCGGCGTTATGGGCACGAACGAGGAGGCTCTGCGCAATCGCGCTCCGTTCGCGGAGGGCGACACTGCGATTGTGTACGATCGGCGGAGCCGGCGGTATCGGGTTACGCTTGCGTCGGGGGCTTTCATTGAGACTCATTTGGGGTTTGCGCGTCACGATGATGTGATCGGGCGGAGGGAGGGTTTCTTTCTGTCGACGAGCAAGGGGAGCCGGCTGTTTGTGTCGCGGCCGACGTTCGCGGACGCGGCGCGGGAGCTGCCGCGTCAGAGTCAGGTTATCTATCCGAAGGATCTTGCGGCGCTTCTGATGCGGGCTGATATTTATCCTGGGGCGCGGGTGATTGAGGTTGGGTTGGGGTCTGGGGCGGCGTCGGCGGCGCTGTTGCGGGCGATCGGGCCGGAGGGGAGCCTTGTTACTTATGAGGCTCGCGGGGGGATTGTGGAGGCGGCGCGCCGGAATGTGGCGGAGCTTGCGCCGGGGGCGAGGAATCATTGGGTTGTTGTTGCGGACGCGTACGCGGAGGGGTTAGGAGACGCTGAGGTTGATCGGGTGGCGGCGGATGTTCCGGAGCCGTGGCGGTTGCTCGACGCGGCGGCGGCGGCGCTGCGGCCGGGAGGGGTGTTCGCGGCGTATCTTCCGACTGTGCTGCAGGCGCATGAGCTGGCGATGCGTTTGAGCCGTGACAGTCGGTGGCATATGGCGGAGACTGTGGAGCTGCTGGAGCGTCCGTGGCATTTTGGGGAGCGGAGCGCGCGTCCTGAGCATCGGATGGTGGGGCATACGGGGTTCATCACGACGGTTCGGCGCACGGAGCCTCCTCCGATTGCCTCGGAGGAGGGGGCGGAGCGCTAGGGAGCGCGGAGATTCTTGCGCGGGGAGCTACGCTCCTGTGTGATTCAAGGGTAGGAGATTCCCGCGCGGGGGGAGGAGCGTGGCGGCGGTGGCGCACCCTTAGCAAGCTGAGTAGGAGATTCCCGCGCGGGGGGAGGAGCTACGCCAGCGAGCGCGGCTGATGCGAGGGAGTAGCCGAGATTCCCCGCGCGGGGGGAGGAGCTACGCTGCCCGCAGCACGCTGCGCCCCGATGACGTAGGCGATTCCCGCGCGGGAGAGGAGACACGCGAGGGAGGGGTCAGGCGGCGGTCTGCTCGGGGAGCGCGGGCGGCGGGGGGTCGAGGGGTTGTGCGGCGGGGAGGGTTTCGTCCCATTCCATTCCGCCGCGTTTCCATTCGTAGGCCCATCCGGCGATCATCATTGCTGAGAAGAGGAGGATGGCGGCGAAGGCTGACCATCCGAGGGCTCCGGCCTGGGCGGCCCAGGGGAAGAGGAAGACGACTTCGACGTCGAAGAGGAGGAAGAGGATGGCGAAGCGGTAGTAGCGGACGTTGAAGCGTTGCCAGCGTCCGCTTTCCTGTTCCATTCCGCATTCGTAGGGTTGGTACTTCAGGGGGTTTCGGCGGAATGGCCGGACGCGGATGAGGACGCTGAGTCGGGAGATTGCGAGGACGCTTGCGGGGATGGCGACGGCGACGACCGCGAGCATGAGGATGAGGCCGTATTGCCGGAGGTAGTCTTCCATGTGCGTTGTCTTGGGGGCTTTGTCCCGGGCGCTAGCGCGTTCTGCGCGGGGAGCGGGGGTTATGGTATGGAGGGCGGGGAGCGCGGTCAAGCGGGGGGCTGGAGCGGATGCGCTTGGGGGTTGTGGTTTGGTATCCTGCGCGCGGGGAGGGATCGCATAGTGGCCTAGTGCGCCCGCCTGCTAAGCGGGTTGGGGGTGATGAGCTCCCTCGCGGGTTCGAATCCCGCTCCCTCCGCCACTTGGGCGCTCCCGGCAGGCGAGCGCGCTGGTTCTGTGTTTCGCGCGGGAGCTCCGCGCGGTTATCGGGGGGAGGCGAGCAGGGTTGTTGTCGGCGTCCGGGGGGGGGGCTGGGAGAGGATGGAGGCGGCGGAGTTGTGTAGGCAGGGGCGGAGTTGTTATGGCTAGCTATTACATCTGGACGGTGGGATGCCAGATGAACAAGGCGGACTCGGAGCGCATGGGAGCCGGGCTGGATCAGCTTGGGCTGGAGGAGGCGGGGAATCCGAGGGACGCCGACGTTATTGTTCTGAACAGTTGCGTTGTTCGCCAGCAGGCGGAGGAGCGGGTTGTGGGGATGCTCACGTCGCTGAAGCCGTGGAAGCAGCGGAATCCTGAGAAGACGCTTGCGCTGATGGGGTGCATGGTGGGGCCGAAGGCGGACGCTCTGCGGGAGCGGTATCCGTATGTTGATGTGTTTATGCGTCCGCAGCAGTTCGAGCCGCTCATTGAGGTTGTGGGGGAGAAGGTGGGGGTTGATCCGGACGGGTGCGCGGGGCCGTTCGTTCCGGGGCATCCGTCGGTTACGACGCATGTGCCGATTATCCACGGGTGCGACAAGTTCTGCACGTTCTGCATTATTCCGTACCGACGGGGGCGCGAGACGTCGCGCGCTATCGGGGAGGTGGTGGAGGAGTGCCGGATGCTGACTGCGCGGGGGGTTCGGGAGGCGACGCTTCTTGGTCAGAATGTTGATTCGTATGGTCATGATCTTCCGGGGTCGCCGGATCTGGCGGATTTGCTGGAGGCTGTGCACGAGGGTGCGCCGGAGCTGGCGCGCATCCGGTTTCTCACGTCGCATCCGAACGATATGAGCGAGCGGATTATCGAGGCGATCGCGAGGCTGCCGCGGGTGATGGAGAGCGTTAATCTGCCGTTCCAGGCGGGGAACGACGATGTGCTGGCGGCGATGCGGCGGGGTTACACGAATGCTGAGTATCGCGATCTTGTGGCGCGCATTCGGGGGACGATTCCGGGGGTGGCGATGGCGACCGACTTGATTGTGGGTTTTCCGGGGGAGACGGAGCGTCAGTTCGAGGATACGCTTGCGATGGTGGAGGATCTGCGGTTCGACAAGGTTCACTCGGCGATGTATTCGGCGCGTCCGAACACGTTTGCTGAGCGCAAGCTGGCGGATGATGTTCCGCAGGAGGAGAAGCGGCGGCGTTTGCGGGCTGTCGACGCGTCTCAGGAGTCGATTCTGGGGGAGATTAACGCTGGGTATTCCGGAACGGCGCGGGAGGTTCTGGTTGACGGGCGGAACAAGGGTCGGTGGCAGGGTCGGACGCGGACTGACAAGCTGGTGTTTTTCGATGATCCGAGCGATGGGGCCGAGGTAGCGCTGGGGGACGTGTTGTCTGTCCGCGTAACGCGGACGACGCCGTGGTCGTTGCAGGGGCTGGCGGTTCGGGAGTAGGAGCGCGTGGGGAGCGTGGGCGGTGGGTGTCGAGACGGTAGGCGGGGGCTTGGTTGGGGATCGGGATGCGGTTTCGTTGACGCTATGGAGGGAGGGTTAGGGGAATGAAGGGGTCGCTGAGCGTGCTCGCTCTTATCCTCACTTGGGGCGGGGCGGGAGTTGTTACTTGGGGCGGGGCAGGGGTTACTTGGGTGACGCGGGATGATCTGTTTCTTTACGGGATTGGGGCGTTCGGCGTCGGGATTGTGCTGAGCGTGGTGGTTGGGTTTTGGGAGAAGGATTTCAAGGCTATTTTGAGGGCGTTGTTGCCTGCGATTTTTGCGGTTTACAACATTGCGACGTATACTGGATTTGTTAGTTTTGCAGACGGCGAGCTCACGTTTGGTGATACGTGCAGAGTGAGCACGAATGAGAGTATGGAGGGAGCAACGCGCTTTGACAAGAGTTGTTCTGATCTGACGCAAGCGGACATTTATTGGACGGCGGGAGTTGGCTACGGCAGCCGCTATTATTACAGGGGGACGGGGAGTCCGCCGATCACGTTTAATGGGTGCAGGATTGGGTTGAGTCGGGAGTCTATAGGGGATCCGGAGGGGACGACGTATTTTGCGAAGCCGTGCGAGGAGCTGACGGATGCGGATAGGGACAAGGCGGGGGTGCAGCCGGGGCGGACGTACTATTATTGGGATTGGGATTGAGGGGGGCGGGCTCTGATCCAGCCCTGCAGGCGCAGGTCGTAGCTGACAGTTACGAGCCGGCGTTGGTCTAGCTCTTGCAGCTTGCGGTTGAGGATAGCGTCGGCGTTGTCTATTTGCGCCTGGCGCATACGCTGAATCCTCGGTTCTGTCGCCGTTCTCAGTTGTTCTTGGAGTCTCTGGCTGTGCACATCATGGGTGCGCTGGAGAGATGCTCTCTGCATATCGATTATTCTATCGTTTCGCTCGCGTACAGCGTTTCCCGCAGTATTTCGCTTGTCGAACATAACGTCGTCTGCGGATCTTTGGTAATTCCTCATTGCTTGGAGGGCATCCATAGGGAATTTCCCTTCCCATTCTTTGATCTGCTGAATATCGCTCAGTAGGGAATCTGATAGGCCGTCAATCGGTTTGTGTGTCTGTCTGTCAAGCACTAGCGTTACTAATTCTGAACGTGTTTCAGCTGAGTGTATATCCATTTTGTAGATGAAAAATGGGTATTGGCCTGGCGGCCAATGAGCGGTTTCAATAGTGGCTAGTCCCATATTATGCAAGCCTTGTTTTTCTTCTGAAATCCGTTGCATCGCGAAACGAATTAAGGGATGGTCGAAGTTCAGCAGGTGCACGAGGCCTCGCTCGTCGCGTATTGAGCCTTCGAAGGTCACAGGCAACCCGTTATCCAAACCGGACAGCAGTTTCACTCGAAGATCGTTAGGATATTTGTTGGTTTCTAGGAACCTGTTGATGTCTTCCCTGAACACTGGATGCGAATGAAGGAAGAACTTCCCTGAGCCTTTGTCCACGAGCTTGACGTTGTAGTTCTCCAGGCCTGATTCAAAGATAGCACGGAGCTCTTCTGCGCCAAGATATTTACCTTGTGCAATCCCGGAATTTTGCTCGCTTCCGAGAAGAATATCCTGGCCCATCAGCTGTTGTTCTAATTGATCCAGCTCCTTCCTGTGTTGTTCTCTCTCTGCTAATGTCCGCTCCAATTGGCTAGCCAGCTCTTGCTCTTGGGCTGGAGAGAGCGTGTTTTGAAAGATGTCTCGGTAGAGTTTTTCGATTATATCTCCCAGTATCGGCTCCAGTTCGCCTATGGAGCGTTCGAAGACGCCTACTCGCTCGTAGAGACGCTGTAAGATTCGCTCTTCGATGGTGTCGGCGATGACGAAGGAGTATACTTTGATTTTCTTCTCTCGTTGGCCATACCTATCGATGCGGCCGATCCGCTGTTCCACTTTCATAGGGTTCCAGGGCAAGTCGTAGTTGAAAAGGACGTTGGTGAACTGGAAGTCTAACCCCTCAGCTCCCACTTCGGACATAAGCATAACGGCGAATCCGGAAGAGTTCTGGAACTCTCGGATGAGGCCTGGGCGATCGTCCATTGCCTTACTGCCGTCCAAGCGGTGTATGCCTCCGGCAATCCAGGAGGTTTCCCTTTGCAGTCGTTGTTCGAGGTAGCGGAGGGTGGCCAAGTATGATGAAAATACGAGGACTTTGGTGGATGGATTCTCGTCGTAGAGGATTTTGAGGCTATGAAGGAACTTCTCTAGTTTCGAATCATCGGAGCCTATCTTGTTGGCGAGGTTGTTGATGCGCATTCGCAAGCTGCGCGGGGTATCTAATGGTCGCGCGGTTTCGAAGGGGGTTTCATCGATGTCGCTTTCATCGCCTTCGTAGTTGTCTTCCTCCTCCTTGAAGTTGCCCTGCACCAGGACGTCAACTGCCGCTCTGAGGCAGCTCGCGATCTGGCGTTCTCGGGTAACGAGGACAAACCCGGGAGGCGATTTGCCATCGCTGCGGTAAGAGGCTCGCGCGTAGTCAAGGAGCGTGCTGTACAAATTAATTTCAGTCTTGGTCATCGGCACGCGCAGTATGCTCGCCTCGCGCATCACGCCACCCTGCACTTCGCGCTTCCGTGTCCGGTTGATGTGGTTGCTCAGCGGGCTGAGGGCGGATAGTTTACGTCGTATGCTCACGGTGTCGTTCGGGTTGAGGAGCTGACTTGAGTCCAATCGGCGTTGTATGTCATCGTACAGTGGATTCCGGGCTATTTCTCTGCCTAGCGAAGAACGTGGAAGCTGATTTAGCTGCTGAAGCGCCTCCGCTTGCGCAGTTTTTTGGCCTCTAAGCGACCCCATGCATGCATTGAGCACTGTTGCCGGTTCGAGCATATTCTCAAGCGTTTGGCGGTCAGGGAAGGAGCCGCCGTCGAGGATGTGCAGTAAATGGTATAAATCGGCTTGATTTATATTGATTGGAGTGGCGCTCAGCATGAGCATACAGTCTGTCACTTGGGAAAGAGCGAGGCCTGTTTTATGGATCTCCGACGATGAATTGCGCATATGATGCGCCTCGTCGACGATGATCATATCGAAAGTGACACCGACTTCTTCCATTCGTGTTCTAACGTTCTGGTCGCGAATAGTCTCCATTGCTATCACGCCTGATACGCCGACTGCATCCCCGTACTCGCTGTATTTCTCCAGGAAATCCACAAAGGCAGGTTTCTTCAAGTCCTCTAGCGACACGTTGAACCGCTCTCGGAATTCGCTGCGCCATTTGTTTCTCAGTCGCGAAGGGCATACGACCAGGACTCGTTTCATCTCTTGGCGCGCTTTCATTTCGAGGAATATTATGCCTGCTTCGATGGTTTTGCCCAGGCCGACCTCGTCTGCGATGAGAAGCCGGTGCGTGTTGCTTTCAAGAAATTTCTTCGCTGGAGCGAACTGATACGGCTCCACTTCTGTCTTCGACGCGAGGTAGGAGTAGAATATATCTGTGAAACCTCCGCCCATTTTCAGGATCCCCAGATTACGCAAAAGGGCGGCTCTGTTTATCCACTTCGGTGGATATGTCGGAATCGGCTCCAAAGCTTCTTCGGGATACCAGCTTTCTCCGCTCTGCGGAAAGGCGACGCGATACTCAACTGCATCGCGGATCAGTCTGTGGGCCTGAACAGTGCCGACTTCGTCTGGCCTTCCAACCCGATGCACTCGCGATCCAGCCGGGTAGGGAGTTCGCATGTTGCGCCCTCCAGTACAGGATGGACCGGGTATACCACAGGCTCGTCAGCTGGAGCAATTCACTTTTTCCGTCCACCATCATTCGGAGGGTTCTGTGAAGGTTTTCACGATTCGGGGGTTGCGGCGGCTTACAATTGGCTTGCGCGCTTTGCGGCCTGTGAGAGCTTCGTGGGCTGCGAGGGTCGCTAGTTCTTTGGGTGGAGGCGTTGCGATGCTGCATCGGTGGCCGGGGACTGTGCAACTTATCCATATGGCGCTGGCGGAGGATGAAGCGGCGTACGATCCTACGTCGTCGCTGCTGCCGGACGATCTGATGTCGGAGGGGCTGATGATGGCGAAGGCTGACGGGACGCTTGCCGGGGTTGATGTGGCGCTGGAGGTGTTCCGTCAGGTGGATGCGGATCTGGAGACGGAGCGGTTTGTGGAGGATGGTTCGGCTGTGGAGGGGGGGGTGTATGTGGCGAGGGTGCAGGGGCGGATGAGCAGTGTTCTAAGGGCGGAGCGGACGGCGTTGAATTTCGTGCAGCGGATGAGCGGGATCGCGACGGCGACGAGGGAGTTTGTTCGGAGGGTTGAGGGGCTTCCGGCGCAGGTTATCGATACGCGGAAGACTGTTCCGGGGTGGCGTTTGCTGGATAAGTATGCTGTGCGGATGGGGGGGGGGCACAATCATCGTATGAGCACGGGGGACGGGATTCTGATTAAGGACAATCATATTGCGGCTATGGCGACGCGGGGGGAGAGTATGACTGAGCTGATTCAACGCGCGAAGCGGGAGGCTGCGCATACGATTCGGGTTGAGGTTGAGTGCGATACGCTGGAGCAGGCGCGGGAGGCTGTTGATGCGGGGGCGGACATTATTCTTTTCGACAATATGACGCCGGAGGAGATGAGGGAGGGGGTTGAGCTGTGCCGGGGACGGGCTCTTACTGAGGCGTCGGGGGGGATTACTCTGGATACGGTGCGGGAGGCGGCGGAGGCGGGGGTTGATTTGCTCTCGACGGGTTCGATTACGCATTCGGTGAAGGCTCTGGACATCAGTTTGGAGGTTCATCCGAACGCGTGAGTTCGGGGGGGGGGGGGGGGCGTTTGAGCGTTGCCAGGGCGCATAGGGGCGGCGGCTTCGAGCGCGGCGTTGAAGTTATGGGTAGGGCGTATCGGGGCGTTGCGAGGGGCGATGTCTTGGGTTTGGGGGAGGTGGGGGCGCCGGCGGGGATGCGCGGAGTTGGCTATTGGGAGAGGGCGGCGGCGATTTCGGCGAATGAGGCGTCGGCGAGGGATGCGAGTTGGAGGTCGGCGTGGGCGAGGGACATTCTGGCGGTGAGGGGGTTGGGGACGGCGACGCAGCGCATTCCGGCGGCTTTCGCGGCGGTTACGCCGTTCGGGGAGTCTTCGATGGCGAATGCTTGGCGGGGGTGCGCGCCGAGACGCTCGACGGCGAGGGTGTAGAGTTCGGGGTGCGGTTTGGTTTGGCGGACGTCTTCGCGGACGCAGATTGAGTCGAACGACTGGAGGAGTCCGAGTCGTTGGAGGTGTCCCTCGACCCATTCTCGGGATGAGCTTGAGGCGACGCCGAGGCGGAGGCCGGCTTCTCGGGCTTGGCGGATGTGGTCGCTGACGCCGTCGCGCGCGGGGAGGGTTTGGGCTGTTTCGCGGTGCATTGCTCGGGCGCGTTCGCGGAGGGCGTCGCGGTCGACTGGGCGTCCGAGGGTAGTTTCGAGGTAGTCGAAGAGGGGGTCGCGCTGTCCGACGCCGCCTCGTCCGATGACGTCTTCCCAGACTGCGATGGGGAGGGGGAGTCCGAACTCGGCGAGGATTGTCTCGTAGGAGTCGTAGATGGGCTGTTCGGTGTCGACGATCAGCCCGTCGAGGTCGAAGACGACGGCGCGAAAGGGGTGGTTCACGTGGTTAATGATACACCGCTCTCCTGCCCGTCTTTCCTCGGGGGGGGGGGGCTTGGGACAAGGGGAGAGCTATGGACGGGACGGCGCGGGCGGGGGCGTATACTGCCGGCTCTAGAGGAGGGCGTTATGAGGGATGGGCTTACTCCGGATGCGTTTGCGTGGTGGGCGCGAGCGGTTGGGTTGAGCGTTGGCGCGGAGGGACTCGGGGCGTTGCAATCGGAGGTGGAGGCGCTGCTGGCGCGCATTGCTCCGCTCGGGGAGCTGGATGTGTCGGGCGTCGCCATTGAGGATGCTATCGGAGGGAGGTTGTGAGCGGGGCGGGGGACGTTGTTGTTGGAGGGGGGTTGTGAGCGGGCTGACGTTGGGGTCGGCGTCGGATATTGCGCGGCGCATCGCGGGGCGGGAGGTTTCGAGCGTGGAGGTTGTGGAGGCGTTCGTCGCGCGGGCGGATGAGCTTGAGCCGCGGATCGGGGCGTTCATCACGCGGACGGCGGAGCAGGCGCTGGCGGAGGCGAGGCGTGCGGACGCGGAGCTTGCGGCCGGGGTTGTTCGGGGTCCGCTGCATGGCGCGCCGGTTGGGGTGAAGGACATTTTCTGGACGGCGGGGGTTCGCACTACGTCGGGGGCGGCGCTTGATGCGGAGTTTGTTCCGGAGGAGGACGCGACTGCGGTGCGTTTGCTGAAGGGGGCGGGGGCTATTGTGGTTGGGAAGACGAATACGGTTGAGCTGGCGTTCGATCCGACGGGTCGCAATGCGATGTTCGGTATGCCGGGGAATCCGTGGGGTCTTGACCGGATGCCGGGGGGGTCGTCGAGCGGGACGGGGGCTGGCGTGGCGGCGGGGTTTTTCCCGCTTGGGCTGGGGACGGACACTGGGGGTTCGATACGTATTCCGTCGGCGCTGTGCGGGATCGCGGGGATCAAGCCGACGTTCGGGCTGGTGAGCCGCTGGGGGGTTACTCCGCTGTCGCATAGTTTGGATACGGTTGGGCCGATGGGGAGGACGGTTGCGGATCTTGCGCTGGGGCTGAATGTGCTGGCCGTGCGCGATGAGCGCGATCCTGTGTCGGTTGCGGGGCCGGAGGAGGACTACTGCGCTGGTCTTGGGGGCGGGGTTCGGGGGATGCGCATCGGGGTTCCGGAGGAGTATGTTTGGCGTCCGCTCGATGGGGAGGTTGAGGCTGCGTTCCGGGAGGCGCTTGGCGTGCTGGAGGGGCTTGGGGCGGAGGTTGTGGGGGTGAGTATTCCGGAGCTCGAGTGGACGCCGGCGCTGTCGGCGGCGATTACGACTGCGGAGGCGGCGATGGCGCACGGGGGGCGGGTTGTTCGGGATGGGGATCGTATGGATCAGGCGGTGCGTCGTCGGTTTGAGTCGGGGATGTTCATTTCGGCGTCGGCGTATGCGCAGGCGCAGCGGGGGAGGGTGGCTTATGCGCGGGCTGTGGCCCGGGTTTTCGAGGGCGTTGATGTGATTGCGACTCCGACGGTTGCGACGCCGGCGCCGCGTCGGGGGGTCGATGTGGTTGAGATAGGGGGAGAGGCGGTTCCTGTGCGGGAGGCGCTGCTGCGGCTGACGCGTATTTTCAATCTTGCGCGGATGCCTAGCGTGTCGGTTCCGTGCGGTTTCTCGCGGGATGGGTTGCCGATAGGGTTGATGCTTGGGGCGGGGGCGTTCCGGGATGGTGTGGCGCTGAGGGCGGCGGAGGCTTACGAGTCTGCGACGGGGTGGGGTGGGCGGGAGGTTGGGTTGGGGTAGTAGTGGGGGGGGGGGGGGGCTTTATGGTCGGCTATGGAGTGTTTCACGGAAGTAATCGAGGATGACGTAGCCCTTGAGATAGGATTGCTCCACCTCGCCCAACGTCATGTTCAATTCGCCTCCGTGCGCTAGGCTGTTCCGGTTGGTTATGATATTGTTGTAGTAGGATTCAGCTTGTTGATTCTCTGTCATATACTGTTGAAAATCAGCTTTGACAAGAAGTCTTTCATTGGTTTTTTGTAAGCGGACAAGTCTTGCATTGCAAAGAAGCGAAGTAGGAGTTCGATGTCGCGCTTGCGGCGATCTGAGTGTGGTTTGCCTAGCAATTGCCGCCATGTGGGGTGAGAATTGAGTTTCACGAGAGCTTCGGTGAAGGCGCCGCGATAGATGCAGTTGCGAATTTCCTGGTTCGTTAAAAGCGTCCCTCCTGTGTTCAGTCGTTCGAAGATATGATATGCGCTAGTGCCGTCATCCGGATCGATTTGCTGGATGATGAACGAGCGAAGGACTGCGTTCTTGAAGCGTTTTTGGTTTTCTTCTCCCAGCGCGGTGAATGCTTGTTCGCGAAAGAGCTATCAGGACTGAGATTTTTTAGTCTAAAGACACTCCGAGCGTTTCGTGACCCTCCTCCGAAGTATCCTTCGAAGTAGTAGAAAATGCTCTTGAGCCGCTGCTGCCCATCTATTACTAAAAGTTGCTCTGATTTGATGTCCTTATACAGGAAGACTGGAGGAACCGGTAATCCGATGAGGAATGATTCAATGAGTTTGCTCGATTGGGATTGTTTCCATACAAAATCCCGCTGAAAATCAGGAATGTCGAATTCGTGAGCCAGCCACTTCTGATGCAGTACTTCAAGAGTGAAATCTGCGGGATATGTAATTATGTTGTACTGGGCTGGGGCACTGGAGTAATCCTCGTCCTCCGAGTTGACAGGTTCGAGGTCGAGGTCGCCTGCGACAGGATGCGCACGTTCATAGGCTACTCTGTCATCGGCACTCGCTATAGTCGTCATGGCACTAGCCTTCGCTTGCTAATCACTGTTCGCTAGTCTACTAGCACCCACATATTATATACACTGTGCGTCCGGCTTTCGTAGTGTGCACCATAGTGGCGAGGCTGGGAGAGTGGTGTGGCAGAATGGCGGCGCGGGGGGTATTCGGGTTGTGGAGTGAGGAGGGGTTATGGCGGAGCGCGGGGCGCTGGAGGGGTTGATGGAGGAGGCGGCGCTGGCTAGCCGGATGCTGTATGCGATGGGGCTGGCGGATTCGTCGACGATCGAGCGGGGACATGTGAGCGTGCGGCTGCCGGACGATCCGGGGAGGTTCGTGATTAAGGCGCTGGGGCCTGCGCTGTCGCAGACTCGGGCGGGGGATATGGTGGTTGTGGATGTGAATGGCTATAAGGCGGGAGGGCCTCCGGAGAGCAATCTGCCGAACGAGGTGAAGATGCATTCGTGTTTGCTGCGGGAGCGCGCGGATATCAATTCGGTGGCGCATGTTCATCCGCGGTATACGGTGCTGATGAGTGTGCTGCAGGAGCGGATGGGGCCGATGCGCATCGAGGGGCTGCCGCTGTTCGCGGAGCCGATTCCGGTGTTTCCTAGTCCGCGGTTGATCATTCATGAGGAGGATGGGGCGGAGGTTGCGCGGTTGATGGGGCCGCACAGCGCGATTCTGTTGCAAGGGCACGGGGCGGCTACTGTGGGCGGCGATATGGAGGATGCGCTGGTGAATATGCTGCATCTGGAGGAGCAGGCGCGGATGAATTATCTGGCGTTCTGCGCGGTAGGGAGCGCTCACGCGACGTTGACTGCGGAGCAAGTGGCGGAGTTTGGGGCGAATATGCGGTCGATGGGGAGCGCGGATCATCTTGTGCCGGAGGTTGCTCCGACGGCGCGGAAGCCGAGCGGGATCTGGCGACATTACGCGGAGCTTGCGGGGGGGTTGTAGGGCTGTGCGCGGGGCGGGGGGCTGCGCTGGCGAGCGCCCTGCGCAGCCAGCGAGGGAGCAGGCGGGGAGCGCGTGGGCTTTCACGGCGCAAACCCGGCGAGAAGTCTGGGGAGTGGCGGCGTTGTGAGCGTGGGGATTTTGCGGCGCTACCGGTGGGGGGGAGTCCGGGAATAGCGGGCGTTGTGAGTGTGGGGTGTCGCGGCGCATCCGGTTAGGGGGAAGTCCGGGGAGTGGCGGCGTTAGGGCGCGGGGCTTTTGCGGCGCTACCGGCGAGGGGGAGTCCGGGGAGTGGCGGCGTTGGGGCGCGGGGCTTTTGCGGCGCTACCGGCGAGGGGAGTCCGGGGAGTGGCGGCGTTGGGGCGCGGGGCTTTCGCGGCGCTACCGGCGAGGGGGAGTCCTGGGAATGGCGGCGTTGTAGGCGCGGGGACTTCGCGGCGTAACCGGCGAGGCGACAGTCCGGGGAACGGCGGCGTTGTAGGCGCAGGCTTTCGCGGCGCAACCGACGAGGGGGGCGGGGAGCGCGCGGGGCTTTGCGGGCGCGGGGTTTCGCGGCGTAACCGGCGAGGGGGAGTCCTGGGAGCGGGGGCGTTAAGCGCGTGGGGATTGCGCGGAGAGCCTTAGGGGGGTCTATTCGAGGGGGCGGAGGCTTGGGACTAGGGAGCGGAAGTATTCGTAGGCGTGGGAGGCGCGCTTGGCCCAGTCGGGGCCGAATCGGGCTGTGTAGTCGTCGGGGAGGGGGGCGGGGTCGCCGACGATGGTTGCGATGACTTGGATGATGGCGGCGCGCTCGAGGTAGATGGCGTTCGAGACGGCTTCGTCTATCGATGCGCCGACTACTACTACGCCGTGACCGCGCAGGAGGGCTGCTCCGCGGCCGGCGAGGGTTCGGGCGACTTCTCTGCCTTGTTCGGCGGTGGTGATGAGGTCGGGTTTGGGGTAGATGGGGGTTTCGGGGGCGAAGGGGACGGCCTGGTTGTAGAGGGGTTTGATGGGGACGTTGCCGGCGCCGATGGCTGTTGCGACGAGCTGGTGGGTGTGGACGACGGAGTTGACGTCGGGTCGGGCTTCCATGATGGCGGCGTGGAGGGCGGCTTCGCGCGGGGGAACGGGGGCGTCGATGACGCGTCCTTGCTGGTCGTCGGGGACCCATTGGGCTTGGCCTGCGGCGAGGTAGTCGTTGATGTCGACGGCGATGATGTCTTCGGGTTTGATCTGGTTGTGGGCGCGGAGCACGGGTTTGATGTACATCACTTGCGTGTTGGGGATGCGGGCGCTGATGTGGCCGTGGAAGTCGACGAGGCCTTGGTGGTCGAGGATGTGGGAGCTTTCGGCGACTTGTTGTTTGAGGTCGGCGATGGGGTTGGTTGTGGTCATGGGGTTGCTTCTCCTGGGCCAGTGGCGGGGGTGGGCTGGGGGAGGGATGGTTTTCTGGCGAGGGCGAGCAGGACGGCGGCGGCGGCGAAGGTGACGACGGCTGAGTAGAAGACTGGGGTGTAGGAGCCGGCGGCGTCGCGGAGGAGGGCCATGAGGTAGGGGCCGAGGGCGAGGCCGACGAGGAGGGCTGTGTGGACGAGGCCGGAGATTACTCCGTAGGAGCGTCGTCCGTAGTAGTTGGCGATGAGGAGCATAAGGATGGAGCCTTCTCCGCGTGCGGCGACGCCGAGCAGGATTCCGTAGGTTACGGCGAGGGCGGGGTTGGCGACGAATTGGAATCCGAGGGCGAGCACGAGTCCCATGAGCATTGTGAAGACGCCGAGGAGACGTTCGGAGATGCGTTCGGCGAGGAATCCCCAGAGTGTGTTGGCGAATGCGCCGGAGATGGCGAACATACTGACGGCGGCGACTCCGATTGCGGGGACGAAGCCTTGCTGTTCGTAGTATTGGGGCATATGGAAGGGTAGTCCGCCGCCGCCGTAGTTGGTGAGGACGATGGATGCGAGGATGAGGGAGAAGGCGGGGGTTCGGATGGCTTGTCGGAACGTCCAGGATTGGGCGATTTCTTGCTGAGCGCGCTCTGCGGCCTCGGATTCGGAGGCGATGTCGTCGCCGTCGGGGAGGAGCCCCATTTCTTCGGGGGCGCGCCGGAGCATAAGGGCGTTGGGGAGGACGAGGAAGAGGAGGACGGCGAGGCCGAAGGCGGCCCAGACTGATCGCCAGGAGAGTCCGGCGGCGATCATCATCAGGGCGATGGGGCCCATTGCGAAGGTTCCGACGGGGTGCGCGGTTCCGGTGAGTCCGATGGCTCGTCCGCGCAAACGCCGGAACCAGTTGACGACGAGGACGCGCGGGACGACGCCGGCGATGAGGTTCTGGGCGAGTCCGCGTGCGAGGGTGTAGCCGATGTAGAGGAAGGCGACGGTGGGGGCTAGGGCGATGACGAAGAATGAGAGGGCCATTAGGAGGACGCCGGCGGTCATAAGGGCTCGGGGGCTGTAGCGGTCGGCGAGGAGTCCGATGAAGGGCGCGCTGAGGCCGGCGATGACGCCTCCGACGGTGACTGATCCGGCGATGGAGGTGGGGGTCCAGCCGGTGGCGTCGCTTATGGGTTCGACGAGGATGCCGATGAAGGCTTGGCTTGTGGGTCCTGCGAAGAGTCCTGTGAGGAGGATGACGGCGAGGATCCACCAGCCGTAGAAGATGGGGGGTTTCGGGGTTGTTGGTTTGAGGGGGGTGGTCAAGGGGGGTTCAGGGTCTCGGTGGGTGGGGGTCAGGTTACGGCGCTGTGGGTTGCGGGGGCGAATTTCGGGGGCGTGGGCTTCGGGGAAGTGGGGCGACGGGCGGGGGTTTTCGCGGAATGGCAGGGAATGGGGTTCTCTGCTATATTTTTCGTTAGGAGAGCGTGCGCTTTCGCTGTATTTCCTTCGAGGAGGTTAGCGTTATGGTGGTAAAGCGTATCGTGTGCCTGGCGAATTCTCGCAAGAATTATGAGAGGTGCGTCGCGGGCAAAGAGCTGCTCCCGAGCGGGCGATTTGGCGGTTGGATTCGTCCTGTAAGCGATCGACCAACTCAAGGCGTCTCCAGCGGGGAGCGGCAATATGCGAGCGGCTCCTACCCCAGACTGTTGGATGTTATGGGTGTTCCTCTCCTTGGTCCTCAGCCTGAGAACCATCAGCAAGAGAACTGGCTGCTGGATCCGAGCAAGTGGTGGGAGAGGGTCGGAACGGTCGGCTGGGGCAAGCTAGGGGAAATGGCGGATAGCGCTTCATTGCTCTGGGACAACGGGTACAGCACGCGCGGCGGCTGCAATGATCGAGTACCTGTCTTGTCCGCCCACGAGCAACGGGACTCGCTACGGCTGATTCACCTAGACACTATGGAAATCGTCGTATCGTCCTCCAGGCGACGGTACGTAGAGGGCCGGTTCACCGATAAGCGCGTCCAGGGCCAGTTCATCTATGGGAGCGACCAATACTGGCTCTGGGTTACAGACTCCAAATACGAGCGTGAGTATGTTCAGCGCCCTGAAGGCAGGTATGCTATCGGCGAGTGTTTTGTAACGGTGAGCCTAGCGGAACCGTATGACGGCTACTGCTACAAGTTGATTGCGGGGATTGTGGAGCGGTAGTGAGTTCAGGGGCGCATCCGATTTTTACGGTTGGGCATTCGAATCATTCGGGGGAGGCGTTCGTCGAGCTGCTGCGGCGGCATGGGGTCGAGGAGGCGGTCGATGTGCGGTCGTCGCCGTATAGCCGCAATCCGTATACGGCCCATTTCAATAGGGAGGCGCTCGCCAGTCTGCTGGAGGAGCACGGGATCCGTTATGTGTTCCTGGGCGATGAGCTGGGGGGGCGTCCGGCGGACAGCGCTTGCTATGACGCGTCGGGGCGGGTTCGGTATGAGGAGGTTGCGAGGAGCGATGGGTTTTTCTCTGGGGTATGTAGTCTGTTGCGCGACGCGGAGAGCCGTCGGGTTGCGGTGGTGTGCTCGGAGAAGGAGCCGCTGGATTGCCATCGGACGCTGCTAATCGCGCACGCGTTGACTTCGGAGGCGTACGGGGTGGATGGGGGTCGGGTGCGGCATATCCTTGCGGACGGACGGGTAGAGACGCACGAGGCGACGATGCGGCGCTTGGTGGAGAGCGCTCCGGCGAAGCGGGGGCAGGCGCGACAGTTCGGTTTGTTCGATGCTCCGAGCGGGAGGGATGCGATGGGGGATGTGGTGGAGAGGGCGGTTCGGCTGCAGGCTGCGCGCGTGGGCTACCGGAGGGGCGGCTGGCCGGGCGAAGGGGCCGCAGGAGAGGACGAGTAGGCGTTGAGGATCTATACGATAGGGTTCACGCAGAAGTCGGCGGAGCGGTTCTTCGGGCTGCTGCGGGAGTCGGGGGTTAAGCGGGTTGTGGATGTGCGTTTGCGGCCGGGGGGGCAGCTTTCGGGGTTCGCGAAGGGGGAGGATCTGGAGTATTTCTTGCCTGCTTTGCTGGGGAAGAAGCGGGGCGGGTACGCGCATCGTTTGGAGCTTGCTCCGACGGGCGAGATGCTGGACGCGTATAGGAAGGGGCACAGGGACTGGGAGCGCTACGAGGGGGAGTTTCTGGGGTTGATGGCTGAGCGCGGGGTGGAGAAGATGCCTCTGAGGAGGCTTCTGAGCGATGCGTGTTTGCTTTGCAGCGAGCCGGAGCCGAGCCGCTGCCATCGGCGGCTCGTCGCGGAGCATCTGCAGCGGCACTGGGGGGATGTGGAGATTGTTCATCTGACGTAGGGCGGGGCACTTTCGCGCGGGCGCAAGGCGCGCGTGTGTTTCATACCAGCAGATGGGGATACAGGGGGGCGCAGGGGGCGCGGCGATTCGGGATTTCGCGGGGGAGTACGGCGGAGCGGCGGGGTACGCGCTTTCGCGGATGCGCCGGAGGGCGGCGGCGGGACTGAGGGTGCGATGCAGGGTAGGCAGCGGGAGCCGGCAAGCCCGCCGCTTGCGGGCGCTACGGGGGGCGGCGGCGGGAGTCGGCAAAGCTCGCGCTTGCGGGCGCTACGGCGAGGGAGACAAGTTCGCGCCTTGCGGGCGCGATGGGATGGCGGGCGACGGGAGCCGAGAAGCTCGCGCTTGCGGGTGCGGCGGAGGGGCGGCGGGAGCCGAGAAGCTCGCGCTGTTTCGCGGGCGCGGCGGAGGGGCGGGGGGATTTGCGGGGCGGGGGTTATGCGTGGGCGTGGAGGCGCTGGGCAGGGGCTGGGGTTTCGCGCTCGGCGAGGAATGCAGCGTAGGGGGCCTCTGCGAGGTGGAGGGCGTGCGTTTCGGGGTCGCAGGCGGCGCCTACCCATACTTCGCCGTCGGCGAAGCGCTCTTTCTTCCATACGGGGACGATGTGTTTGATGCGGTCGACGACGTAGAGGGATGCGAGAAAGGCTTCGAGTCGGTGGGGGGCTCCGGCTGCGACGACGAGGCTCGTTTCGCCGATGGCGAGCGCTCCGAACCGGTGGCTCACGGCCATCGCGGGGATGTCGAATCGGGCCATTGTTTCTTCAAGGATGCGCTGGATGACTTTGCGGGCCATAGGCTCGTCTGCTTCGTATTCGAGCTGCACGACTTCGCGACCGGCGGTGTTGTTTCGGGTTGTGCCTTCGAATGTGACTACGGCGCCGTTGAATGCGCGGCGGACTGCGTCGGTTAGTTCGCGGGCGTCGATGGGGTCGGCGCCGACGCGGACGTCGACGCCTCCGCTCACTGGGGGGTAGAGGGCGATGTCGTCGCCGTCGTTCAGGGGGTATGCGTGGTTGGCGAACTCTTCGTTGACGGCGATGAGGTGGGGGCGGAAGTCTCTGGGGAGCGCGGGGGCTTGGGCGAGCAGGGCATCGATGGCGTCGGCGACTGTGGCTCCATGGTGGAGCGAGGCGTTGACGCGGTCGAGTCCGGCGCGGTCGCGGTAGGAGGCGTAGAGGCGGATGAGGACGTTCATAGGGGTTAGTATAGTAAGTGATGGCAGAATATTGAACGCGAGGTTGCTATGTCTTTGAAAGGTTGGGTTTGGAAAAAGGCAAAATCAGTTCCTGGCAAGAGCCCTGCGACACACCGGCAGGACCCTTATGGCAATGTGATCTTCAAGGGGAGCTACGGGAAAGACTCGGCGATGGGATGGCAGATAGACCACATCAGGCCTAAGTCCAAGGGCGGGAGCGACCGTCTGAGTAATTTGCAGGCGATGCAGTCGCACAAGAATCGCTCGCTTGGGAACACGACGCGCAAGCGGTCGCGGCACAGTCAACGCTGACGGTTCGAGGCGGCGGAGCGGGGCATGCGGGGCGATCAGTCGTTGTTTGAGCACTCGCGGCGGCGGCATGAGGCGGAGCATGCGCCTCTGGCGGCGCGGATGCGTCCGCGGACGCTTGGGGAGTTTGTGGGTCAGGAGCATCTTCTGGGGGAGGGGCGGGTTCTGGAGCGGGCGCTGCGGGCGGGACAGGCGCCGTCGATGGTTCTGTGGGGTCCGCCGGGGGTGGGAAAGACGACGCTTGCGCGTCTTGTGGCGGAGATGGCCGGGGCGCACTTCATTGCGCTGTCTGCGGTGACTTCTGGGGTGGCGGATCTGCGGCGGGCTGTGGAGGAGGCGCGCGAGGCGCGGATGGGCGGCAAGGGCACTGTGTTGTTCGTGGACGAGGTTCACCGGTTCAATAAGGGGCAGCAGGACGCGATTCTGCCGCATGTTGAGAATGGGACTGTTGTTTTCATTGGGGCGACGACGGAGAATCCGTCGTTCGAGGTGATTTCGGCGCTTCTTTCGCGGACGCGGGTTCTTACGCTGAAGCCGCTCGACGATGAGGAGATCGAGCGGGTCGCGCGGCGCGCTCTGGAGGATGCGGAGCGCGGGCTTGGGAGGGAGCGGATCGTTGTCGGTTCGGACGCGATGCGGTTCTTGGTTGAGGTTGCGGCGGGGGATGCTCGGGTGGCGCTGAACGGGGTGGAGCTTGCTGCGGAGATTGCGCAGCGCGACGGTGATGGGGTTCGGCGGGTGGATCGGGGGCTGATGGAGGAGGCGCTTCAGCGCCGGTCGCCGCAGTACGACAAGTCGGGGGACGCGCACTACGACACGATATCGGCGTTCATCAAGTCGATGCGGGGGTCTGATCCTGACGCGGCTGTTTACTGGCTTGCGCGGATGCTGGAGGCTGGGGAGGATCCGCTGTTCATCGCGCGGCGGGTGGTGATTGCGGCGGCGGAGGATGTGGGGATGGCTGATCCGCAGGCGCTGCCGATCGCGGTTGCTGCGCAGCAGGCTGTGCATTTCGTGGGTTTGCCGGAGGGAGCTATTCCGCTGGCGCAGGCGGTGGTTTATCTTGCGACGGCTCCCAAGAGCAATGCGTCGTATGTTGCGCTGAATCGGGGGCTTGAGGAGGCGCGGACGGGGAGGCAGTATCCTGTGCCGCTGCATCTGCGGAATGCTCCGACGGGGCTGATGCGGTCGCTGGGATATGGGAAGGGGTACAAGTACGCGCACGATTACGAGGGGCATTTTACTGGTCAGCAGAATCTGCCGGAGGAGCTTGCGGGGAGGCGGTTCTATGAGCCGGGGTCTGAGGGCTATGAGCGTACGGTGCGAGAGCGCATCGAGGGTTGGCGGGGGGAGGCGAAAGGCGGCGGGGATGGGGGAGCGGGGCGCTGATTTTCGTCGAGAATTCACGCGAGGGGGTATTGCATAGCTCCGCAGGCTGGGTTATGGTGTAGGTGGACCGGCAGGGAGGAGGGGACTCCTCCACCAGAGAGTCCGCAAGCCGAACGCAGGAGGTGAGCCATGTTGAGACGCGCGGTCTACGTGCTGCATCACCAGTGGCACTTCCCTGATTCGGCCCCCACGTTCGCCTAGGGGCGGACGGAGGGGGCGGACGGAAGCCGGAAAGCTCCGCTGACGATACAGGCCAAGAGCGATTCCCGCAGTGGATCCGGCCACATCCGGCAGTGATCGCCGGGAGCGGCAACGGAGCGGAAGGCGAGCCCCTCAGCGCGGAGGGGCGTGCAACCCAGCGCCGGAGAGACCGAAAGGCCGCTCCGGCGCTTTCTTTTGGGGTCGGGGGCTAGACGCCGTGGGGAGCGGCTCCGCCGTAGCATAGAATGCGTCAACGACGTGGAGATGCTGGGCGCATGGCGGAATGTCGGAACTCGATTACATAACGATCAAGGGTTTCCGGAGTATTGCGTCTATCGAGAAGCTGCCTCTCAGGCCGGTGAACATTCTCATTGGGGCAAATGGGGCGGGGAAGTCGAATTTCGTCGAGGTATTTTCTCTGCTTCAGGCCGCCAGCCGCGGGCGGCTGCAGAGTTACGTTGCGGCCAAGGGAGGCGCCAATCGCATTCTCCACTTCGGCAGCGCGGTGACGAGGCGCGCCCGGATAAGAATTTCTTTCGAGAGCGAAACGAACAGCTATAGGATTGCGCTGACGCCCACTGAGCAAGATGAGCTTATTCCAAGCGACGCCGCGTCCTATTGGAATAAGTCCCGATACTCTGAACCACGCGAGACGATGCTAGAGAGGCGGGGAATGGAGGCGGGCATCAGCGTCGAGCAGGGAGGGGTAGCCGCTTATGTGCGACTGCGGAGGCTGGACAGTTGGCGGCAGCACCATTTCCACGACACGAGTCCTACTTCTGCGATGAAGGGAACCCCTGATTTGGGAGACAACCGATTCTTGCGCACGGACGGGGGGAACCTTGCAGCGTACCTCTATTTCCTGGGGAAGAAGCATCCCAGCGAGTATGCGCTCATTCGAGAGACGGTGCAGCAGGTCGCTCCTTTCTTTGAGGATTTCCAGATCGAGCCGCTCCGACTCGATGAGAGCAGGGTGCGGCTCGAGTGGAGCCACAAGCATTCCGACGCTTACTTCGACGCTTCGGCATTCTCGGACGGGACACTCCGCTTCATTGCGCTGGCGACGCTTCTGCTGCAACCGCGGGCGTTGCGCCCTTCGGTCGTTCTGATCGACGAGCCGGAGCTTGGGCTGCATCCCAGCGCCATAACTCTGCTGGCGTCGATGATGAAGCGCGCTTCCGTGGGATCGCAGATTATCGCCGCCACGCAGTCTTCTTTGCTGCTTGATCACTTCGAGCCGGAGGATGTGCTCGTTGCGGATCTCAAGGATGGGGCGACGCAAATCAGGCGGCTGGAATCGGAGGAGCTTGGCGAGTGGCTGGACGACTATAGCCTGGGGGAGCTTTGGGAGAAGAATCAGTTTGGCGGGCGTCCCGGGAGCGCAGGGTAGTGCGGCGGCTCTTTGTGCACGTAGAGGGGGAAACGGAAGAGGCGTTCGTCAACGCATTGCTGCGCGACCATCTTATAGGAGGCCACGGCTACGCTGCGGTTAGCGCACGGTTGCTTGGCAAGGCACGGATGCAGTCGAAGCGCGGCGGCATACGGAGCTGGGAGGTTGTGAAGCGCGAGATTGTTCGCAATCTCAAGGAGGATAGGGGGATTCTGGCAACCACGATGGTCGACTACTACGGCTTGCCCGACTCTTGGCCGGGACGGGCTGCGGGGGCTGGGCTGCCGTTCGTTGAGCGCGCAGAGGCTGTCGAGGGCGCCATCTTCGCAGATGTGGCGTCATACATAGGGGAGCGTGACGCTCGCCGCTTCATCCCGTTCGTGGTGATGCACGAGTTCGAGGGTCTGCTTTTCAGCGAGCCTGTTTTGCTTGCGGAAGCCATCGGGATTCCTGATAAGGCAAGCGCGCTTCAGGCGATGCGCGACGAATTCGGGACGCCTGAGGAGATGAATGATTCTCCGCGGACAGCGCCCTCGAAACGCTTAGAGAGCATCGCGCCCGGCTATGAGAAACCGCTTATGGGCGTCCTGGCCGCTCGGAGCATCGGGCTGGGGAGAATCCGCGCGGCATGTCCGCATTTTGATGGTTGGGCGCGCAGGCTTGAGGCCGCTTAGATACTCTCCTCGCGCGGGCTAGACGCCGTAGAAGGCTTGGGGGTTGTCTTCGAGGATTTTTCGGGCTACGGCGTGGGTGATGCGGCCTTCGGAGGCCCAGCGACGGACTGCGTCGATGGCGTCGGGCTCGGCGGAGGTGTCGAAGTGGGAGTAGTCGCTTCCCATCATGAGGCTGTCTTCGGCGCCGAGGGAGAGGATGTGGGAGATGTCTTCGACGGCGTCGATTGCGATGTAGAAGCGGTTGTTGCGGAGGAGGTTTTCGCCCATTTGGAATGAGCGGATCCAGGAACGGCGCTTCTTCTCGGCTTTGAGTCTGTCGAGGACGTAGGGGAGCCAGGTTGAGCCTGCTTCGATGAAGCCGAAGCGGAGGTTGGGGAATTTGTCGGGGACGCCGTAGAGGACGAGCGCGTGGAAGGCGTCCATTATGGGGATTCCGCCGAGGCCGTCGCCGTGGCCGAGCCGGGCTTCGGTGGGGTTGCCGGCACCTGTGTGGATGCAGAGGGGCATATCGAGGGCGCTGGCTTCTTCGTAGAGGGGGAAGAAGTAGGGGTCGCTGACGCGTTTGCCGTGCTCGAGGCCGCGCTTGAAGACGCCTACTGCGCCGTTCTGTTTCGCCCAGCGGAGGTAGCTTACGGAGGCGTCGATGTCGAGGAGTGGGGGGACGGCGACCCAGCGGAGGCGTCCTTGCGTGGGGGCGCATTTTGCGGCGACGTAGCGGCTCCAGGAGTCGGTGAGGGCGATTTCGGCTTCGGGGTTTCCTGTGATGTAGCTGAGGAAGAAGGTTGGGTAGATGATGTGGATGTCGACGCCGCGCTCGTCCATATGGCGGAGGCGTTCGTTGACGTCGAGGAGTTCGCGGGAGTTGAGGGTGGTGCCGGTGAGGTTGTCGTCGCGGATCATACGCTGGCGGAGGCGGCCGTCGACGAGCCACCAGCGGCTGGCGGAGGGGTCCATTCCTCCGGGGGTGACGCCTTCGGGAGGGGAGATGGTTACGGGGCGGAAGCGCGCCGCGGGGCCCTCCATATGCATCCAGGCTTCTTCGGGTTCGTCGATGTGGGTGTCGGCGTCGATGACTGGCATTGTTGCTTCTCCTTGCGCTCCCGTATCCATCCCATCGGGGGCGGTCGCGTTGTTCCGCTGGGGGGAGTTTAGTACGCCGGGGTTTTGGCTGCGCTCTCGATTATGTCGAGGGCTTCGTCGATGTCTTCGGCGGTTACGCCGTAGTGTGGGACGAATCTGACCCAGTTGAAGCGTCCGTTGGCGAGCACGCCGCGCTCTTTGAGGCGAGCCGAGAGGGCTGGGCCGTCGCCGTTTTCGAGTTCGACGTAGACGATGTTGGTTTCGATGGTTTGAGGGTTGATTCTGAATCCGGGGAGGGAAGCGAGGTTTGCGGCGAGGCGCCGGGCGTTGGCGTGGTCTTCGGCGAGGCGGTCGACCATAGTTTCGAGGGCGACGAGGCCGGCGGCGGCGAGGACTCCGGCCTGGCGGAGGCCTCCGCCGACCATTTTGCGGACGCGGCGCGCGCGGGCGATGAAGTCTGCGTTTCCGACGACGACGGAGCCGACAGGGGCGGAGAGTCCTTTGGAGAGGCAGAATGTAACTGAGTCGGCGACGGAGGCGAGGTCGGCGGGGGGGACGGCGAGGGCGACGGCGGCGTTGAAGATGCGGGCGCCGTCGATGTGGACGGCGAGGCCTCGAGAGCAGGCGATGTCGACGAGGGGCTGCATCTGGTCGACGGAGCAGGCGGCGCCGTTTCCGCGGTTGTGGGTGTTCTCGAGCGCGAGCATTGCGGTGCGGGGGAAGAAGCCGGGCGGGGAGATTGCGGCGTCGATGTCGCTGGGGTTCATCAGGCCTCGGTGGTCGTTGGGGAGGGGGCGCATCTGGACGGCGCCGAGGGTGGCGATGCTGGCCATTTCGTTGACGAGGAGGTGTGCGTCGGCGCCGCAGATGAGCTCGTCGCCGCGGTTGCACCATGCGAGGGCTGAGACGAGGTTGCCCATTGTGCCGCTGGCGACGAATAGTCCGGCTTCTTTGCCGAGGCGTTCGGCGGCGACGCGTTCGAGGCGGTTGACTGTGGGGTCTTCGCCGTAGACGTCGTCGCCGACTTCGGCCTCGGCCATTGCCTGGCGCATAGCGGCGGTGGGTTTGGTGAGGGTGTCGCTGCGCAGGTCGATAACGCGGGGCGTTTGGGCTGCGGGCATAGAGGGAGTCCTCCGGGTGTGGGCGCGCAGGCGGAACGGGGTTCACGCTTTCGGGCGGGAGCGATGGCGGGGATCCCGGCGGTCGCGCTGAGCGGTTGCGGCGGATTCTATCAGCGGGGGCGGCGCCCTGCCCTGCTGGTAGACTTTTCTGTTATGAGGGGCGTGTTGCGGCGGCACTGGGTTGCGATGCTCATCGCGGCGGCTGCGCTTGCAGCCGACCAGGCGTCGAAGTTGTGGGTTGTGCAGACGCTTGCGTATGGGGAGTCGATTCCGCGCTACGGGTTTTTCCGGTTCACGCATGTGACGAATACGGGGAGCGCGTTCGGTCTGCTCGGGGGGCAGAATCTTGTTCTGACTGTGGCGTCGTTTGCGGGAATCGGGGCGCTGCTGTACTTCTACCGTTCGCACGATCAGCCGACGCTGTGGGCGCGGGGGAGTTTGGGGCTGATGCTTGCAGGGGCTGTGGGGAATCTCATTGACCGAATCCGCCTGGGGCATGTGACGGATTTCATCGACATTGGGCCCTGGTACATTTTCAATCTGGCGGACGCGTCGATTGTTGTTGGGGTGATTATCCTGGGAGCGACGATGCTCTTCGGGGCGGCGCGGGGGGCAGAGCCGGCCGCTCTTGTTACGGTGAGCGTTCCGGGGGATGAGGAAGGATACGAGTAGCGAAGGGGAGCGATGAGGCGCGCGCGATTCGTTGTGGGCGACGCCGAGGCGGGGATGCGGCTGGATGTGTTCGCGCAAGGCCGGATGCCGGATATCAGCCGGTCGCGGGCGGCGGCGCTGGCGCGCGAGGGCTGGGCGACGCTGAACGGGCGGCGGGCGAAGCCGTCGGCGGGGGTGCGCGCGGGAGACATGGTGGAGGTTGCGCTGCCGGCTCCGGAACCGCTGGGGGTGGCGGCGCAGGAGATTCCGCTGAGCGTCGTGTATGAGGATGAGCAGGTTATCGTGGTCGACAAGCCGGCGGGGCTTACTGTGCATCCGGCGCCTGGGCATCCGGACGGGACGCTGGTGAACGCGCTGCTGGCGGTCGTTGAGGAGTTGCCGGGAATCGGCGGGACGCAGCGCCCGGGGATCGTTCACCGGCTGGACAAGGATACGTCGGGGTTGATTGCGGTCGCCAAGACGGATGCGGCGCACCGCAGCCTGACGCGTCAGCTGAAGGAGCGGAGCGTGGGGAAGGCGTATCTGGCGCTGGCGACTGGGCTGATAGGGGGGGATGGGGTTATCGACGCGCCTATCGGACGGCATCCGCGGCGGAGGAAGCAGATGGCAGTGGTGGAGTCGGGGCGGTCTGCGTCGACGGAGTATCGAGCGCTGGAGCGGTTCGACGGTTCTTTGGGGAGGTTTTCGCTCATCGAGGCGCGACCTGTTACAGGGCGGACGCATCAGATTCGGGCGCATCTTGCGCATATTGGTCATCCGCTGGCGGGGGACGCGGTGTACGGGAGGCGATCGTCGCTGGTGGGGCGGCAGTTTCTGCATGCGGCGCGGCTGGAAGTTGCGCTGCCGCCGGAGGAATCGGAGCGCCGGGTGTTCGAGGCTCCGCTGCCGGCTGATTTGTCAGCGGCGCTGGAGGCGCTGCGAGGCGCCTAGAAGATGCGCTCGGCGAGCCATTCGGAGAGGAATGGGGTGGGGTAGATGACGAAGAGGATGTTGTTGAGGAAGATGAAGATGAAGGCGTAGACGATGGCGGCTGAGAGGGCGGCGAGGGGCCATTTTCCGGCTCCGCGGAGCAGGGCGATGGGTCCGGCGGCGGCGAATGCTATGGCTCCGTATTGCAAGCCGACGGTTACGCCGACGAGGATGAGGAGGGCGAAGAGGGCGACGAGCTTGAGGGAGGCGTCGCGGGCGCCCTCGGCGCCGGCGCTCAGGAGTCCGAGGTCCATAATGGTGGCTGGGCGGGGCCATCCGCGGACTCCGCGCCATAGTTCGATGAGGAGCAGGGCGAGAGCGGCAGAGGCAAGCCAGAAGGGGAATGTTGTGTAGCGCAGCTCTGGTCGCAAGGGGTTCCGGAGGTGGTCGGAGAGCAGGAGTGCGACGCCGGCAAAGACGACGAGCGGGATGATGACTTCGGGGCGGCGGAGCGAGCGGAGCAGGCTCTGAGCCGGCTGCGCGGCGGGCGGCGGGGGGGATGGCGCGTTGGTGGGCGATGCGTCCGTGCTCTCGCTCGGATGCGCGGGGGGCGGCGGGGGGGATGGAGTCGCGGTGGGCGATGCGTCCGTGCTCTCGCTCGGATGCGCGGGGGGCGGCGGGGGGGATTCGACGACGCGGGTTTGGCGCTCCATCTGGAGCACTGAGCGCAGGAGGATGGCTCCGACGGCGAGGGCGATGGCGAGGATGATTATGGTGAGGGGGCGGCTGAACGTTCCGGCGTAGCCGAAGAGGCTGACGCTGTTGGAGAAGTTTCTTTCGATGATGGGCAGGAGGATGAAGCCGAGGATCATTGGGGGGCGGGGCCATCCGTAGCGTTTCATTGCGATTCCCATTGCGCCGACGCCGAGCGCGACTTGCACGCCGCGCCAGCTTGTGGTGTCGATGAAGGCGGAGAGCAAGGCTACGGGGATGATGATGGAGCCGATGATGGGATAGGGGGCGCGGGTGAGACGGGCGAGGAAGCCGGTGGTTCCCAGGCCGATGCCGGTGATTGCGAGGTTGGCGAGGGCGAGGGTGATAACGAGGAGGATGGTGATGTGGGCGTTCTGTCCGAGCATCTGGGGTCCTGGGGCGACGCCGTAGGGGATCATTGCGGTGACGACGAGGGCCCAGGTGGGGGCGCCGGGGACGCCGAGGGCGAGGGTTGGGAGGGCTGCGCCGGCCTCTTTGGCGTTCTGGGCGGACTCGGCGAAGAGGACGCCGTCGAGGGAGCCTTTGCCGAATTGGGATTTGTCTTTCGTGAGGATGACGCCGAAGGCGTAACTGAGCCAGTCGACGACGGCGGAGCCGACGCCGGGGATGGCTCCGAGGAATACGCCGAAGACTGATTGGCGGATGGTCATAGCCCAGCGGGAGGCTCCGTAGCGGGCGCCGCGGAAGACCTCTTTGTGGGAGACGCTGGCTCCGGCGGCGGCGACCGGCTGGCGGTTGATCATAAGGTCGATCATTTCCGGGAGGGCGAAGAGTCCGATGATGAAGGGGATGAGGGGTAGGCGGACGAAGGGGTCGACGGAGAGGCGTCCCATATCGCCGACGATGGCGAGGAGCATGCCGACGAGGGCGGCGATGATTCCTTTGATCATGGCGCCGCGGCTGAGGACGGTGACCATTACGATGCCGATGATGGCAGTGGCGGTGATTTCGGGGAATCCGAATTGGAGGACCCAGGGTCGGGCGACGGGTATGGCGATGACGAGGAGGGCGGCGCCGACGATGCCGCCGAGGGCGGAGACGGCGTAGACGGCGCCGAGGGTGTGAGCGGCCTTTCCTTGTCTGGCGAGCTGGTGTCCTTCGAGGAAGGTTACTTGCGTGGCGGCGCTTGGTTGTCCGATGAGGATTGCGGGGATTGAGTCGAGGGTGTTGCTTACGCCGCTGATGGTGGCGAGGACGACGAGTCCGATGGCAGGGTCTTCGATTTCGAAGAGGATGAAGGGGAATGCGAGGGCCATTACGAGGAATGCGTTCATTCCGGGGATGGCGCTGGCCATTGCGGCGAGGAGGGCAACGCTGAGGAGGGCGGCCCAGTAGGCGGGATCTGCGAGGTAGGCGATAGCGGCGCGGATGGCTTCCATTGGTTATGGGTGGTTATGGGCTGGCTATGGCGGCTATCGCGCGGAGGCCGCGCCGGCGCGGGGGATGGGTCGCGGGGCGGGGCTAGAGGACCGCAATCGGGTTGACGGGGGAGCCGGTGGCAAGGGGGAAGTTGAGGGGCGCGAGGGAGAAGAGGAATTCGTAGCGTTTGTAGCGCGCGCACGCCTCGGCGAGCGGATCGAAATCGGCGTTGTCGACGATCCAGAGTCCCATAGCGACCTGGCCGACGGAGTGGATGGGGCCGAACATACTGTCGTATCCGGTGGGACGGACCTCCTGTGCGCTGTCGCAGGCGAGGATTGAGACGCCGCGCTCGCGGAGCCAGGGGAGGCAGGAGGCGTGGAGGCCGGCGCGTCCTCCGTCGCGGGGGACGGGGCCTAGGGCTGAGCGTCGTTTCGTCCAGCCGAATCGTATGAGGAGGGCGTCGCCTTCTTCGACGGTCGCGCCCTGGGTTTTCTCGGCGGCTTCGAGGTCTTCGATGTAGGCGGCGTCGCCGGGGTCGAACCAGGGGACGTTCCGGGTTTTTGCGAGATCGAGGAGGGTTCCTTTGGTTACGACGCCGTCGCGCATCCCGTCGACGGCGCCGAAAGCGGCTTTGTGAGCGCTGGAGACGACGCTTGCGGGGCGTCCGTTGTACATCCGGCCCTGCCAGAATTGGTGGCAGAGGGCGTCGAGATGGGTTTGTCCGGGGCCATGGATGGCCATTCCGAAGTAGTCCGTGGAGTGTTGGGTTGTCCAGGTTCGGCCGTCGTCGAGGCAGTAGGTTTCGCCGCTTTCGACCATGAAGTGGACTGGGGTGATGGGCTGGTCGACGGCGTAGGAGGTGGAGATGGGGCGAGCGCAGCCGATGGAGAGTCCTTCGCGGACTAGGGAGGCTGCCTGCAGGCGTTTGGCTGGGGTGATGAGGTTGAGGGTTCCGAGCTGGTCGTCGTCGCCCCATCGTCCCCAGTTGCTGAGGGATTGGAAGTAGGAGAGGACTTCTTCTTCGGTTGGGAGTTGGGGGGTTGTCATAGGGGGGCTCCCTTTGGGCGGGTCGAGGGCGATTGCGGGAGCCGCCCCAGCTGGCGGGAGAAGCCGGCGCGGGGCGGCTCGCTGGCCGCATTCGGGGGGCTGGCTTACAGGACGTCGCCGACGCGGGTGGGGCGTCCGCCGCGTTTGGCTGGGTCTTCGATTTCGATGCCTTTCCATTCGGGGAGGGAGACGCCGGCGCCGGAGAGTTCGGCCTCGACGGTGTTGTTGACGGCGATGTCCTGGAAGGGGCCTCGGAGCCTGCCTTCGTATCCGGGGTATTCGAAGTGTTCGACGGGGTAGAGGAGTATCTCGTTTTCGTCTTCGTTGCGGTGGACGTTCATAGGGTCGCCGCCCTGAGCGACGATGTCCATCTGCTGGTTGAGCATTCGGCGGAACATAATGATGCCGACGTCGGAGACGCCGAGGCGTTCGGCGCTGCGGTCCATAATGGGGCCTTGCATAATCCAGGCGGCCTGGTCCTGGCCGAGGACCCAGTCGGCTTTGATTCTGCCGTTGTTGTCGAAGCAGGGGACTTCTTCGTGGGGGACGATGTCTCGCTGTTCCTGTCCGGGGGCGAGGGGCTGGAGGTCAATCACGAAGTGGAGGGTGTGGGTGTCGTCGACGGGGACGCGGTACTGGAGGTTTGAGGTGATGTGGAGGATGTTTGGGAAGAGGATGGGGTGTCCCATTTGCCAGTGGTCGTCGTGTTCGGTTTCGGATCCGACGAGGCGGCGTTTGATGACGCCGTAGTCGGTGATTTCGAAGCCGATCTTGCGGTGGTCGGCGCCGCGGGCGCCGATGCGGGCGTTCCAGGCGTCGCGTTCTTCGGGGGGTCGTTGTTTGTTCATAATCCAGCCTCCCCAGTAGCGGTGCAGCCATTGGAAGTGGAGGGGGTCGAGGGAGTTTTCGTGGCATTGCAGCCAGTTGCAGGGGATCATGATGGATTGGGTTCGGCGGACGCCGGGCCAGACGAGGACGTCGATGCGGGGGAGGAGGGGGGCGGGTTCGGGGCCGATGTAGGCGAAGATTGCGCCGCCGAGCTCTTGGGCTTTGTAGGCTTTGATGCGGACTTTCTCTTTGAATTTCGAGCCTTCGGGCTCGGAGGGCTGGTCGACGCATTGTCCGTGTTCGTTGAAGATCCAGCCGTGGTAGGCGCAGCGAATGCCGTTCTCTTCGGGGACGCCGTAGGCGAGGTTGGCTTTGCGGTGGGCGCAGCTGGGCTCGATGAGTCCGAGCTTGCCGCTGGCGTCGCGGTAGAGGACGAGGTCTTCGCCGAGGAGGCGGACTTCTTTGGTGGGGTTGTCGGGGTTGAGTTCGACGCTGGCGGCGATGGGGTGCCAGTAGCGTCGCATCAGTTCGCCCATAGGGGTTCCGGGGCCTACGCGGGTGAGCCGTTCGTTCTGGTCAGCGGAGAGCATTTTGTCCACCTCCTGAGCGCTCGCGGGGAGTTTCGGGGATTTGAGTCGTACGGGCGCGATTGTAGCACGGGGCGCGTTGTGTCGCGTTGTGTCGCGTTGTGTATCGTAAGCTGGCGCGCTTGGGCGAACGCGGCGGGCAGAGGGCGCCGTTTGAACGAGGCGCGCTCGCTCGCAGGGAGGGGCAATCGCCAGCGCTACGGCGAATGAGGGGCGCGAGCACGCTCGCAGGGAGAGGCGCTGTCTATGCATCTGAACGGGTCGAAGTTGTGGTTGTCGGCAGGGGATCTGGGGAACCATCTGGCGTGCCTGCATCTCACGAACCTGAATCATCGCAGGGCGCTAGGGTTGCTGCGGGCTCCGCGCAAGTATCGTTCGGAGGAGGATGAGCTTGCGGCGCTTCAGGAGCGGGGTCAGGAGCACGAGGCGGCGTATATCGAGCATCTTCGGGAGGGGAACCCGGGGCTTGTCGTCGCCGATCTGAGCGGGGAGCGGTCTATGGGGGCGACTGTTGAGGCGATGCGCGGAGGGGCGGATCTGATCGTGCAGGCGTGGCTGGAGGGCGGGCGGTGGATGGGGGTGGCGGACATTCTGCGGCGCGTCGACGCTGCGAGCGGTCTGGGAGGTTGGTCGTACGAGGTTGTGGACACGAAGCTGGCGCAGGAGACGCGCGCGGCGTCTGTGTTGCAGATCTGCCTTTACTCGGAGCTTGTGGGGGATGCGCAGGGGAAGGCTCCTGAGCGGATGTTCATCGTGGCGCCGAACAGGCAGGAGGGGAAGCGGTTCAGGGAGGAGCGCTACCGGGTGAACGATTACTCGGCGTACTACCGGCTTGTGCGCCGTTTGCTGGAGGAGACGGTTGAGGCGGGTGCGGAGGGGACGGATACGTATCCGGAGCCGGTGGAGCGCTGCGATATCTGCGCGTGGCGGCTCGAGTGCAGCATTCGGCGGCGCGCGGACGATCATCTGTCGCTGGTGGCTGATCTTGGGGGGCGGCATATGCGGGAGGCGAAGCGCTGGGGCATCGAGACGCTTACGGGGATGGCGAGCGAGCCGCTGCCTTTGCAGCGGGAGGTTCGGCACGGCTCCGCAAAGCCGTACGAGCGGGCCCGCGAGCAGGCTCGGGTGCAGCTGGAGGGCCGGAAGCGGAATGAGCCGTATTTCGAGGCGCTCGATCAGGAGCCGCCGGTGGAGAGCGTCGAGGGGCTGCGCGCGCCGTCTCCGCTTGCTGGTTTGTGGCGCTTGCCGGAGCCGTCGCCGGGCGATGTTTTCTTCGACATCGAGGGGGATGCGTTCGTGTGGCCTAGCGGGTTCGAGTATCTCTTCGGGTGGGTGGTGGTCGACGGGGAGGGGAAGCCGGAGTACCGCTCGGGGTGGGCGTTCGGGGTGGAGACTGATCCTGCGGGGTTCGCCTCCGGGGAGAAGGCGCTGTTCGAGCGTTTTGTCGACGAGGTTATGGCTCGGCGGGAGGCTTGGCCGGGGATGCACATCTATCACTTCGCTCCGTATGAGCCGTCGGCGCTCAAGCGGCTGATGTCGCGGTATGCGACGCGCGAGGAGGAGGTTGACGTTCTGCTGCGGGAGGAGCGTTTTGTTGATCTGCATTCGGCGCTTCGGAAGTCTGTGGTGGCGAGCGTGGAGAGGTATTCGATCAAGGATATGGAGGCGTTCTTCGGGTATGAGCGGCGCGTGGGTCTGCATACGGCGAACGACGCCCGCCACGGGATGGAGCGCTTGCTTGAGGCGGGGCGTCCGGATGCGGTTACTGAGGAGATGCGGGGGGCGGTGGAGGAGTACAACAGGGACGACTGCGAATCGACGTTGCGTCTTCGCGACTGGCTGGAGGGAATCCGGTCGGAGCAGATCGCCGGCGGGGTTCAGTTGTGGCGTCCGGAGCGGGAGATGGAGGCGCTGGAGGAGCGGGAGCCGAGCGAGCTGCAACAGCGGACGAGCGAGGCTCAGGGGCTCCTGCTCGAGGGGGTTCCGGCGGATGCCGCCGACCGCACGCGGGAGGAGCAGGCGCGGTGGCTGCTCGCGCACTTGCTGGGGTGGCACCGGCGTGAGGAGAAGTCGAAATGGTGGGGTTTCTTCGCGCTTGGGGGGATGGACGATGAGGAGCTGATGCGGAGCCGCGATGGGCTGGCGGGGCTGCGGCACGAATCGCGGAGAGAGATGGGGAGGGCGCTGCCGATCGATCGGTACACGTTCCCGCTTCAGGAGACGGCGATCGGGGCGGGGGACAGTTTGTACGTGGGGGCGAGCGATGCGCACGGAGATTCGCAGCGCCCTTTCGGAGGGGCGGTCGCCGCCGGCGATGGGTGGGTGGAAGTGAAGAAGCGCAAGGATACGCTCGACTCGCATCCGGCGTCGGTATTTCGGTTCGACAAGGTTGATACGCGGGCGCAGCTGGAGTCGTTGCTGCGACTAGCGGAGTGGGTTGTCGAGAACGGGGTTGACGCGCCAGGGGATTATCGGGCGGCGCGCGATCTGCTGCTGGCGCGGGCTCCACGGCTCGCCTCGGCGGCGGCGCCCGGGGCTCCGCTGGCGCGGGAGGGGGAGTCTACGCCGGCGGCGGCGCGGCGTCTTGTTCTGGAGCTGGAGGGGGGCGTTCTGGCGGCGCAGGGTCCGCCGGGATCTGGGAAGACGTTTACGGGTGCGCGGATGATCTGCGATCTCGTGCGGGCGGGGAAGAAGGTGGGGGTGACATCGAACAGTCATCAGGTGATTCTGAATCTGCTGGAGGCGGTTGTGAGCGCGGCCGCCGCTGAGGGGGCGGAGGCGCGCTGCGTCCGGAGGACGGCAGGCGGGACAGACTCTGAGGAGCGGGAGGGGATCCGAACGCTGAGGGAGTATCAGGCCATTCTCTCGGAGCTGGAGGATGGGAGGGTGAATGTTGTGGGGGGAACGGGGTGGATGTGGGCGCGGGAGGATTTCATCGGGGCGGTTGATGCGCTGTTCGTCGACGAGGCGGGGCAGATGTCGCTTGCGAGTGTGCTGGCGATGGCGCCTGCGGCGCGGAATGTTGTGCTGTTGGGGGATCCTCAGCAGCTGGAGCAGCCTTCGCAGGCGTCGCATCCGGACGGGGTTGGGGCGTCGGCGCTCGAGCATCTGTTGCGGGATTACGAGGAGGAGACGCGGCAGACGATTCCGCGCGATCGGGGGTTGTTCCTCGAGCGGACGTGGCGGCTGCCGGCGGGGCTGTGCGGGTTTACGTCGGAGCAGTTCTACGAGGGGCGGCTGGAGCCGGAAGGGGCTGTGGCTGGTCAGCGGCTGACGGGGAAGGGGTCGTTTCTGGGGACGGGTTTGTGGTTCTCGGGGGTGGAGCACGAGGGGAATCAGAATTCGTCGCCAGAGGAGGCTTCACGGGTGCGCGAGATCTATGAGCGGCTGCTGGAAGGGGGAACGTCGTGGGTGGACAGATGGGGGGAGGAGCGGCCTCTTGCGGAGAAGGACGTTATGATTGTGGCGCCGTACAACGCGCAGCTGGCGCTAATCAGGCGGGAGCTGCCGGAGGGGGCGCGGGTAGGGACGGTGGACAAGTTTCAGGGGCAGGAGTCGCCTGTTGTGGTGTATTCGATGGCGTCGTCGTCAGCGGAGGAGGCGCCGCGGGGGATGGAGTTTCTTTACAGCCTCAACCGGCTGAATGTTGCGACGTCGCGGGCGCAGTGCGTGAGCATTATCGTGGCGTCGCCGCGGTTGTTCGAGCCTGAGTGCAAGTCGCCGCGTCAGATGCTGCTGGCGAATGCGCTATGCCGCTATCGGGAGCTGGCGCAGGAGCTGCCGGCCCTGCGAGGGGGCGGCGGGCAGTGAAGGGGGCGGTGGTACACTGTCGGGCGCGGACGTCGCGGCCCGGCGTCTGAGTCGATATCTGGCGAAAAGGATGGGCGTAGATGAGAACGACTATCGAGTTTGATCCGAGCTACACGCTTCTGACGGCGGAGTTGGATTCGGGGGAGGCGATTAAAGTCGAACCGGGGGCGATGGCGGCGCAGCAGGGGGTGGAGATGAAGACGGGGATGGGGGGCGGAGGGCTTTTCGGCGGGTTCAAGCGGATGCTGGGGAGCGAGTCGTTTTTCGTTAACACGTTCACTGCGGGTCCAGGCGGGGGTTGGGTGAGCATTGCGCCTCCGACGCCGGGCGATATCGAGGCGCATGATTTGCATCCGGGCCAGAACCTGTTCATTCAGGGGGCTTCTTTTCTGGCGTGCACGGAGAATGTGCAGACGGACGCGAAGTTTCAGGGGCTGCGGGGGATGCTGAGCGGGGAGAAGATCTTCTTCCTGCGCGCGTACGCGGAGGGGGGCATGGGGACGGTGTTCTACAACTCGTACGGGGCGATCAAGCGGCTGTCGGTGGAGATGGGTCAGGAGCTTGTGGTGGACACGGGGCACATTGTCGCGTTCACGGACGACGTGGAGTATTCGATAGGGAAGGTTGGGGGTCTGGGGTCGCTCGTGGCTGGCGGGGAGGGTCTGGTGATGAAGTTCAGGGGGAGCGGCCATGTGTGGGTGCAAACGAGGACGCTCTCGTCGCTGATGGACAAGCTTGTTCCGTTCTTGCCGTCGAAGAGTTAGCTCTGATGGATGTTCGGGTCCGCTACGCTCCAAGCCCGACCGGAGAGCCGCACGTGGGGAATATCCGTTCGGCGCTGTTCAACTGGCTGTACGCGCGCCATACGGGGGGGAAGTTCATCGTGCGGATCGAGGACACGGATCAGGCGCGCAGTGTTCCGGGGGCTACGGAGGCGATCGTGGAGGCGCTCGAGTGGCTTGGTCTCGATTGGGACGAGGGGCCGGGCAAGGGCGGGGGCTACGGTCCTTACGCGCAGTCGGAGCGGCGCGCGATCTATGAGGAGCACGCCGACTGGCTTATCGCGGAGGGGAAGGCGTACCGGTGCTACTGCTCTACGGGGCGACTTGAGGCGTTGCGGAAGGCGGAGCAGGCGGCAGGGCGGCGCGGGGGCTACGATCGGCGCTGCCGCGACCCGGGCGAGGCGGAGAAGGCCAAGGACGAGAGCGCCGATCCCGGGGAGTCGGTGGTTCGGTTCAGGACTCCGCTGGAGGGTGAGATTGTTATAGACGACGCTATCCGCGGGGAGGTGGTTTTCAGCGCGGCGGCGCTCGATGATTTCGTGCTTCTGAAGTCGGATGGTTATCCGACGTACCACCTGGCGAACGTGGTGGACGATCACTTGATGGAGATTACGCACGTTATGCGCGCGGAGGAGTGGCTGCCGAGCGCGCCGCGGCACGTGGAGTTGTACAGGGCGTTCGGATACGAGGCTCCGCGTTTGGCGCACTTGCCAATGATTCTGGGGCCTGATCGTTCGAAGCTCAGCAAGCGGCACGGGGCGACGTCTGCGCTGCAATTCCGCGACGACGGGTATCTGCCGGAGGCGATGGTTAATTTCCTCGCGCTTCTTGGGTGGTCGTACGACGAGTCGACGGAGATTTTCACGCGCGATGAGCTTGTGGAGCATTTCACGCTGGAGCGCATTCTTGCGAATCCTGCGGTGTTCAACCGCGACAAGCTGGACTGGTTCAACGGTCTTTATATCCGGCGTATGAGCGACGGGGCGCTGGCGGACGCTCTGGCTCCGTGGCTCGAGGACGAGAGGCGCGGGCTGCCGACCAACGCCCTCCCAGTGAATCGGGATTATCTGTGCTCGGTTGTTCCTCTCGAGCGCGAACGGTTGAAGAAGCTCTCGGAGGCGCCGGAGATGCTGTCGTTCTTTTTCGTTGAGGATCTGGCGTACGACGCTGCGCTGCTCACGCCGAAGGGGATGTCTCGCGCCGGGGCGGAGGCGGCGCTGGAGCGAGCCGCGTCAACCGCGGAGGGGGTGGGGGATTGGAGCCGCGATGCGCTGGAGGTTGCCTATCGCGCGCTCGCCGAGGAGATGGGGTTGAAGACGGGTCAGCTGTTCGGCTGCATCCGTGTGGCTGTTACGGGGAGGACGGCGGCGCCGCCGTTGTTCGACACGCTGGCGGTACTCGGAAGGGAGCGCTGCCTGAATCGGCTGCGCGCCGCGCTGGATGCGGCGCGGACGCTGGGAGGGTAGCGCTCGGCGCGGGAGGGCGGGGGCAGTCGCGAGCGAAGCCGCGCGGGGGGGTAGTGTCTCGCTGTCGCTCGGCTTGGTGTGCTACTCTGTGGGGAGCGTTCTGTTGCTCTGGGGATTCGGCTAGCGGTAGGCCGCCTGACTCTGGATCAGGTAACGATGGTTCGAATCCATCATCCCCAGCCATTCTTGCCGTAGCTCTGGGCGCGTCCCAGCGCAGCGAGAATCGCTACTTCCCCCGTTGGACTCGGTCATGACCAGCGGGCATATCCGCGTACGCGCCGGTTAAGGTCGAGTAATTTTCCAGTCGAGGCGCACGCAGCGGTTGCTGTTCTGTTCGCCTCTGTTCGTCGCGGCCGGCAGCAGAGCCGGGGGATCGCGGGCAGGATTAGCCTGGGGACTGAGCGGGCTGACTGAGGCGAGGGGATTCGATCATGAGGGCTTCGAGGGCGAGGCGGGGGTTGGCGTTGCGGTCGAGGCGTTCGATGGTTTGCTCGATGTTGCGCGTCCAGCGGACGACTTGGGCGGGGGAGAGCGCGGCGGCCTGGCGTTCGAGGGTGGAGCGCCAGGAGAGATTCACGATGGAGGCGGTTTGTCCGTGCTGGATCAGGAGGATGTCGCGCATCCATCGCAGCCAAGCGTAGAGTTCCTCGCGGGCTGCGGAGCGGTCGCGCTGGAAGCGTCGGGCGAGGTCGTCGGCGTAGCTGAAGCGGGCTTCGAGGCCGGCCTCGGCGATGTCGGCGATGCGTTCGAGGCGCTGGTGGACGACGGCGTAGAGCGTGTTGTCGCGGCTTGCGGCGATGGCCCAGCCGAGGCATCCTCGAGAGAGGCGGGCGAGGGCTTCGGCCTGGTCGTCGGGGACGGACTCTTCGGCGCGGAGGATGCCGGCGACTTCGTCGATCTGGAGCGGGGAGAATTCCAGGGTTTGGCATCGAGAGCGGACGGTGGGGAGGATGGCTTCCGGATTGTCGCTGAGGAGCAGGATGAAGACGTTGGGGGGGGGTTCTTCGAGGACTTTGAGGAGGGCGTTGGCGGCGTCGTGGCTCATCCGGTCGGCGTCGTGGATGATGAAGACGCGGGAGCGTCCTTCGTACGGGCGGAGGTAGGCGGAGCTGATGAGGTCGCGAATGGACTCGATGCCGATGACGGTGCGCGGGCCTTCCGCGGCGGCGGGGTCGACGCTGATGCGCTGGACGTCGGCGTGGAGGGCGGAGGCGATGCGCGCGCAGGAGTTGCAGTCTCCGCAGGGTGGCGGGTCTGCTTCGCAGTTCAGGGCTTGGGTGAATTGCAGCGCGAGCGTTGTTTTTCCGAGGTGGGCGGGTCCGGCGAAGAGGTAGGCGTGATGCAGGCGGCGTTCGGCAAGCGAGCGCTGGAGCGTCCGGACGGGGAGCTCGTGGCCGTGGAGGCGGAGCACGTTACGCGATGTCTTGCGCCATCATATCGGCGTAGGATTCGCGGCGGCGGATGAGGGCGGCCTTGCCGCTGGCGGTCATAACGATGGGGGGTCTGCCGTTGAGGTTGTAGGAGCTTGCCATTGCGGGGGCGTACGCGCCGGAGGCTGGGATGGCGATGAGGTCGCCGGCTTCGACGCGGGCGAGGGGGGCGTCGCTCACGAGCACGTCGCCTGATTCGCAGTATTTGCCCGCGATGGTTACTGTTTGGTCGGCGGGGGCGTTCGGGCGCGTTGCGGCGAGGGCTATGTAGCGGGCTCCGTAGAGGGCTGGGCGGATGTTGTCGCCCATTCCGCCATCGACGGAGACGTAGGAGCGGACTCCGGGGATGTCTTTGATTGCGCCGACGGTGTAGAGGGCGACGCCTGCAGGGCCGGAGAGGGAGCGTCCGGGTTCGATGGTGAGCTCGGGGAGCGGGAGGTTGTGGGTTCCGCATCCTTCGAGGAGGGCGCCGACGATGGCTTCGGCGTAGTCGTCCTGGGAGGGGGGATTGTCGTCTTCGGTGTAGGCGATGGCGAAACCGCCGCCGGGGCTGAAGCGCTGGAGGTCGAGGCCGTATTCGCGCATCTGGGCGGCGAAGCGGAGCACGCGCTCGATCGCTTCGGCGTAGGGTTCGAGCTCGAAGATTGGCGATCCCAGGTGGAAGTGGAGGCCTTGCAGGTCGAGGTTTCTGGCCGCCATTGCCTGGCGCACGGCGTCGTCGGCCTGGCCTGTTTCGATGGGGAATCCGAATTTGCTGTCGAGCACGCCTGTGGTGGTGAGGCGGTGGGTGTGGGGGTCGATCGACGGGGAGACTCGTATGAGCACGGGCTGCTTGCGGTTTGCCGCGGCGGCAGCCTCGTCGAGGGCTGCAAGCTCGTGGAAGCTGTCGACGACGAAGTGGCCGACTCGCCACTCGACGGCTTCGCGGATCTCGCGCGGGGTTTTGTTGTTGCCGTGGAAGTCGACTGTGGCGAGGTCGACGCCCGCCGCTTTCAGGACGGCTAGTTCGCCGCCGGAGACGATGTCGAAACCGAGTCCGAGTTGGGCGAAGCATCTTGCGAGGGCTATGTTGATGAAGGCCTTGCATGCGTAGACGATCCGGCTTTGGGGGTAGCGGGAGCGGAAGGCGGTCAGGAATCCGCTGGCCTGCGCCTGGAGGGTGGCTTCGTCGAACAGGTAGAGGGGGGTGCCGAATTCGCGGGCGAGGTCGGTTACGTCGCACCCGCCAATCTCGAGATGTCCGGCGTCGTTGACGGCGGCTGTGCGGGGAAAGACTTTCGATGAGAGGGGAGTGGGCACGGGGCAGCTCCTTGCGCGGGTAAGGGGTTGAGGATACAGCGGGGAACGGGGGTTCCCCAAGCCTCTGCCGCGAGCGCGTTGCTGGGAAGGGGAATTGTCGCGAGCGCGGCGGGGCGGAACGGGAGCGGTTCGGCGAGGCGTTACTGCGCCAAGCTGTACCGCCCATCTTCGCAGGGGACGATGGCTTGGTCGTCGGCGAGTTTGAGGAGGGTCGTTACGATCTGGCGTTCGGCGAGGGGTTGGCGCGACTTCGGGAGGCCGGCGTAGATGCGCGAGCGCAATTCTCCGGGGGTGAGCGGGGCGGCCTTGAGCTCTTTCAGGATGGCCTCTTCGCGTTGTTGACGGTGGAGGATGAGGGCGTCGAGGCGGCGGGCGGGGTCGCGGACGGGGGCGCCGTGTCCGGCGTACATCACTCGGGCGCCGATTTCTTTGAACAGGTTGAGCGTTTGCAGGTACTGCGAGAGGCTGCCGTCGCGCGGGTTGATGGCGGTAGTGGATATGCTCATAACTGTGTCGGATGTGAAGAGGGCGCCGCGCTGCGGGATGTAGAGGGCGAGGCTGCCAATGGTGTGTCCGGGGGCGTGAAGGGCCTCGACTGTGAGTCCGCCGAGGTCGCGGCACTCGCCGCCTCGGAGTTCCAGGGCGATCTCGGCCTGGCCGTGGAGGCGGTCGCGCTCGATGGATTCGCGATCGCTGGGATGACAGGAGAGTGGGGCTGAGGCGTGGCGGTGGAGGTGGAGCGCGCCGCCGGCGTGGTCGGGGTGGCGGTGGGTGATGATGATCTCGATGATGGGGGGAGCGTTGACTTCGCGGAGGTATTCGACGCGGGCGCGATGGTCGTCGTCGTTCTCCCAGCCTGTGTCGATGAGGACGGAGGCGTCGCTGCCGAACACGAGGAAGGAGTTGGGGGCAGGGAAGCCGGGGAGGGGGTCGCGTCCGATGGTTAGTTGGTGTATTCCGGGCTCCAGTTCCATGCGCTCTCCGGGGGAGGGTTCAGGGGTATTCTACGCTGTCCGGGGGCGCGCTCCCCTGCCCTGCCCGTCCACTTTGGCAAGCGGCGGTCGCAAGGGGCAGGGGCAATCTCGTCGCCGGGATGGCGGGATGGGACGCTGGAGACTACGAGGCAGGATGCGAGAGCCAATGGGCAGGTCACGGGGATTACGGAGTATGGGAGCTGGGAACGGGGGCAGGGCGCGAGCGGGAGGGTACAATGCGGCGACGATTCTGTGCTGGAGGGCAGGACTATGCCTGATCTGACGGCTGACGAGACGCGTTTGCTGCTCCGGGCGCTCGATCTTGCTCCGCTCGATGCGGTTGATCTCGACGAGATTACGCACCGGGTGAACGCGATCAATGAGGCGGTGGGGGCTCTGGAGGATCCGGAGGCCGACGCGGTGGAGCCTCTGCCCGTGTTCTGGCTCACGGCGGAGCAGGGGGACGAGGAGGAGGAGGTTAGCGGTGGACGATGAGCTTGCGTTGATGTCGGCGACTGAGCTTTCCGTGCTGATTTCGGGCGGGGAGCTTTCGCCGGTTGAGGCGACTCAGGGGTTCATTGAGCGCGCGCGGCGTTTCGCGCGTCTGAATGCGTACATCACGCTCGACGAAGAGGGGGCGCTGGAAGCGGCGCGGAAGGCCGAGGCTGAGCTCCGGCGGGGCGTCTCGCGCGGGCGTCTCCATGGTCTGCCTGTGGCTGTGAAGGATCAGTTCGACGCGAAGGGGATGCGCACGACGCTGGGCGGGAACATCGTAGATTACGTCGCGGAGGAGGACGCGACCGCGGTCGGGCGGCTGAGGGATGCGGGGGCTGTGCTGCTGGGGAAGCTCAATCTGAGCGAGTATGCGCTTGGGGGGAATGTGCAGCATCCGTTCGGGGTTCCGCGGAATCCGTGGGACGAGGCACGTCAGGCGGGGCAGTCGAGCAGCGGATCTGGGGTAGCGGTGGCGGCGTCGCTCTGCGCAGCGGCTCTGGGGGGAGACACGGCGGGGTCGATCCGGGGTCCGGCGGGGTGGTGCGGGATCGTTGGGCTGCGTCCGACGTGGGGGACGGTGAGCCGTTATGGGGCGTTTCCGATGGCGTGGTTTATGGACACGATTGGGCCTATGACGAAGACGGTGGCCGACGCTGCGATGGTGTACGAGGTCATCGCGGGGCAGGATCCGAAGGATCGCTATACGTCGAGGCGGGCTGTGCGGGGGTTCACGCCGCGGGACGATCTGCGCGGGATTCGGGTGGGGGTTGTGCGGGAGAGCATCGACAACGGGATGGCGGGGGAGGAGACTGCAGCGGCTGTGGGCGCCGCGATGGGCGTTCTTGCGGATGCGGGAGCCGAGGTTGGGGATGCCAGTTTGCCGCTGTTCGAGAGGGGCGGGCTGATCGCGAATACGTTGTCGGACGTTGAGGCGGCGCACACGCACCGCGCGTGGTTGCGGGAGCGTCCTGAGGATTACGATTTCGCCACGCGCCGGCGATTGATGGCGGCGAGTCTTATTCCGGCGACGGCTCTAGTTAAGCTTGCGCGGTTCCGGACGCTGATGCGTCGTGATGTGATGCGGGAGCTTGGGGAGCACGACGTTATCGTTACGCCGGCGCAGGCGGCAGGCGCGCCGCCGATTGCGACTGAGACGGGGTTGACGTCGAAGGAGGCGGTGATGAGCCAGTTCTTTGGGTTGCGGTCGCACCGCAGCCCATTCAATCTTTCAGGGGTTCCGGCGATGGCGCTGCCCATTGGGTTCACGTCGGCAGGGCTTCCGCTGAGTTTGCAGATAGCGGGGCGTCCGTTCGCGGAGAACACGGTTTTCGCGGTGGGGCACGCGTATCAGCAGCGAACGGACTGGCATAAGCGTCGTCCGGCGCTTGGGGATTCCTAGTGCGCGTCCCGGAGGGCGCGGAGGGGGATTAGTCGGCGGGGATGAAGGGGGCGGAGGAGCTGTCGAAGAGGAGGGCGCTGGGGAGGATGCGGGCGAGTTCGTCGGGGGTCCATTTGCCGTTGCGGCGCCAGTCTTTGTGGACGGCGCGGATCTCGGCGGGGTGGGTGTAGACGCCGAATTTGCCGCTGCCCGCGCGGAAGACGCAGCCGTTGACGTTGGAGGCGGCGTCGGTGGCGAGCCAGACGACAAGCGGGGAGACGTGTTCGGGGCCTGGGCGCGCGAAGGCGAGCTCGTCGGTTGCTTTTCTGGCGGGGATGCCGGCGGCGGCCAATCGCTGGGGGTGGTTGTAGTTGAGGAAGGCGCGGGTCTGCGCCATGGGAGCGATGGCGTTGACGGTGATGTTGTAGTAGCGGAGCTCGAATGCGAGGTCCCAGGTGAGGCTGACGACGCCTCCTTTGGCTGCGCCGTAGGCTGCGCGTCCTTCGGGGTTGCGCCACTGGCTGGAGGCGGTGTTGATGATGCGGCCGCAGCGCTGTTCCATCATCAGAGGGACGGCGTGATGGCAGGCGTTGAAGGAGCCTTTGAGGTGGACGCCGACGACGGCGGCGAAATCCTCGGGGGAGATTTCGTGGAAGAGGCCGTCGCGAGAGACGCCGGCGTTGTTGACGAGGATGTCGAGCTTGCCGTAGGCGTCTACGGCGTCGCGGATGATGCGTCCGGCCTGTTCGTAGTCGGCTACGGAGTTGTAGTTCGCGAGGGCGTCGTCGCCGTTCTCTTTGATGAGGGCGACTACTTCGTCGGCGGGGGCGATGGTTCCGCCGGAGCCGTCGCGCTCGACGCCGGGGTCGTTGACGATGATTTTCGCGCCCTCTGCGGCAAGCGCGATGGCGTGAGCGCGTCCGATGCCGCGTCCGGCGCCGGTTACGACGGCGACTTTGCCGTGCAGGCGGGAGCCTTTCGGGGGGATGTAGTCGTCGGGCATAGCTTGCTCCTGCGGGGCGAGGTTGGGAGCGGGATCAGGGGATGAAGGGGGCTTTCGTTGGGCCTCCCATAACCGTTGACGGGAGGGCGTGGTCGAGCTCGTCGAGCGTCCATGGGGTTTCGTTGCCGGCCTCGCGGTAGAGCGCGCGCTCTTCTGTGGGGTGGGAGTAGCGGGCGATTTTGCCGGAGCCGACGCGGAAGACTATGCCGTTGACTCCTGCGGCGTTGTCGGAGGCGAGGAAGACGACTGCAGGAGAGACGAATTCGGGGCCTGCGCGGTTCGCGCCTTGTTCGGCGGGGTCTTTCTTGCGGTCGAGTCCGGCGCTGGCGAGCATATCGCGGTAGGAGTTGTCGCCGAATCCGCGGGTGGCGGCCATTGGGGCGATGGCGTTGACGGTGATGTTGTAGTTTCGGAGTTCGAAGGCGAGGGCCCATGTGAGGGAGACGATGGCGCCTTTGGCGGCGCCGTAGTTGGCGCGTCCTTCGGGGTTGCGCCACTGGCTGGAGGCGGTGTTGATGATGCGTCCGTAGCGCTGGGCCATCATAAGGGGGGCGGCGTGATGGCAGGTGTTGAAGGTGCCGAAGAGGTGGACGTCCATCAGGCCGTCCCACTCCGCCTCAGTAAGCTCGTGGAAGAGGCGGTACTGGAAGGAGCCTGCGTTGTTGACGAGGATGTCGAGGCGTCCGAAGTTGTCGATGGCGGACTGCACGAGGTTGCCGGCGGCGGCGTAGTCGGAGACATCGTCGTAGCTGGGGACGGCGTTGCCGCCGCGCTCGCGGATGAGGGCGACGACTTCGTCGGCGGGGGCGTGGCTGCCTCCGGAGCCGTCGCGCTCGACGCCGATGTCGTTGACGACCACGCTGGCGCCTTCTTCGGCGAGCGCGATGGCGTGTTCGCGGCCGATGCCGCGTCCTGAGCCGGTTACGATTGCCGTTCTGCCCGCGAGGAGGTTGCCCATAGCGTCCGCTCCTTAGTCGCTGCGCGCAGCGCGCGATGGCGGGGAGTGTAGCGTGAAATCGGCGATTGCCCCAATTGCTGTTGTTGGGGTTGGGTTCCGGGGAATGGACGCGGGGAGCAGCACGCGGGAGAGACGCGCGGAGGAGAGAGGAGCGGAGTTATCCCCTGGGGCGGAGGCGGTCAGCGGAGTCGATGGCGATGGTTACTGGGCCGTCGTTGACGAGGGAGACGCGCATCATTTCCTGGAAGCGTCCGGTTTGGACGGCGGCGCCTGTTTGGCGGAAGCGTTGGACGAGGTCGTCGAAGCGGGCGGCGGCGGCGTCAGGCGGGGCGGCGGCGGAGAAGGAGGGTCGGCGTCCTTTTCGGGTGTCGGCGTAGAGGGTGAATTGACTGACGATGAGGAGGCTGCCGCCGATGTCGAGCACGGATCGGTCGAAGCGTCCGGCGTTGTCGGGGAAGATGCGGAGGTTGACTGTTTTGTCGACGATGTAGTTGGCGTCGGGGTCGGAGTCGTTGTGGGCGACGGCGGCGAGCACGAGCAGGCCGGGTCCGATGGCGGCGACGGGAGATCTATCGATGTCGACGGACGCGCTCGCCACGCGCTGGAGGACGACGCGCATACTGGGATTCAGGCGGAGTCTGTCGCGCTGGCTGGGCTTTCGCTCTTGGAGGGGGAGCTCTTGGGTTCCGTGCTGGTCTCTGACTTGGAGTCTGACGTTGAGGCGGGGGTTGTTGTAGAGGAGCTGGCGCCTTTGCGGGCGTAGTCGGTGGTGTAGAAGCCGGAGCCTTTGTAGATGACGGTGGGGGCGACGAAACGGCGTCTTGCGGTGTCGTCGCAGAGGGGGCAGGGGGTTTCGGTGTGGGCGTCGAAGCCTTGCTTGAGGTCGAAGTTGTTGCCGCAGGAGACGCAGTGGTACGCGTAGATAGGCATCGGGATTTGCACCGGGTGGTTAGCAGTCGGATGCGCCGAGCGCCAAGGTTCAAGATAGCGCGCTGAGCGGGAGCTGTCAACTTGGCGCTGTTCGGTGGTTCTGTTTGAGGCGGAGTCTGTTGGGCGCCGGTGTGTCAGGCGGGGTGTTGCGGCGCGGCGATGTGGTGTGTTATGCTGCACAAAAGCGAGTGGACGGAGCGTTCATGGCCTATGTGGTGATGAGGGACGGGGAGGCGCCGGAAGCGATTGTTTCCAGGTTCCGGGCCGCGGTAACCCGTAACGGGATCCTTAAGGAACACAAGGATCGCCGCTTCTTCCGCTCGAAGGGCGAGAAGGCGCGCATTGCGGCGCGCCGATCCGCCCGCCGACGTCGACGATCCGGCGGGTAGACCCCCCACCCTGCCCGCGGAACTCCCTGGCGCCCGTTTCCCCGACGGGCGCCTTTCTTTGTCACTAGGAGTTCGCTGCCACTCCGCGCTGGGAGATGCTCCGTCGCGGGACGGCAGAGGCGCTTTGAGGGGGCGAGCTGCTGTCGTTCTTTCTGGGGAGCGATGAGCCGAGCGGGGAGAGCCAGGAGGCGCGTGGTATGCTCACGGTCATACTTCTGTGCTCCCGGGGCTGAATTCTGGAATCGTGACGAGAGTACTGCGCATAGCGCTTGGCCAGTTCAATCCGACGGTTGGCGACCTGAGCGGCAATACTGACCGGATGCTGGCGCTTGTGGAGCAGGCGCAGGAGCGGCAAGCCGATGTCGTTGCTTTTCCGGAGCTGGCCATCACGGGCTATCCGCCGGAGGATCTCCTTTTCAAGAAGCAGTTTCTGGCGGACGCGGCGGCGCAGGTGGAGCGGCTGGCGGCGGCGAGCAGCGATATTGTGGTAATCGCAGGGGCGCCGCATCTTGTCGATGGGGAGCCTTTTCACCTGGGGGCGGCGCCGTATCCGGACGAGGTGAGGGGGCGCATCTACAATGGGGCGGCAGTCGCTTGGGGGGGAAAGGTCGCCGCCTTTTACCACAAGATTTTCTTGCCGAATTACGGGGTTTTCGACGAGGAGCGTTACTTCGAGCGGGGCAGCGAGTGTCCGGTGTTCACCATTGGCGGGGCGCAGGTGGGCGTGAATGTGTGCGAGGACATCTGGTATGACGCGGGGCCGGCGACTGTGCAGCGTCTCGCGGGGGCGGAGGCGGTGGTGAACATCACGTCGTCGCCGTACCATCGCGGGAGGGGGGCGGAACGTCGGGCGATGCTCTCGAAGCGAGCGGCGCAGCACGGGATGTATGTTGCGTACGTGAATGTTGTTGGGGGTCAGGACGAGCTGGTGTTCGACGGTCAGAGCGTTGTGTTCGGGCCGGATGGGTCGCTGGTCGCGCGGGGGCCGCAGTTCTGCGACGCGCTCCTGGTGGTTGATATCGACGCCGACGCTGTTGGGGCTGTTGAGGTTGCATCGTCGCTGACGGGGGCGGCGCTCGATGGGGTGGGGAGTCCGGCGTGGCGCACGCTGTCCGCCTCGAAGGCGGGGAGGCGTCCGCTTTTGGCCGCATCGGTGGCTGAGGAGCTTGATCCGCTGAGCGAGGTGTATCAGGCGCTGGTGGTGGGGGTGAGGGATTACGTTGGGAAGAGCGGGTTCAAGGGGGCGGTGATTGGTCTTTCGGGGGGGATCGACTCGGCGCTTACGACCGCGATCGCCGCGGACGCGCTGGGGGCGGATCGCGTAACGGCGTTCTTCATGCCGTCGCAGTACACGTCGGATCAGTCGTACGAGGATTCGGCGTCGCTGGCGGCGAACCTGGGGGTGCGGATGGCGGCGCTGCCGATCAGGGGGGTGTTCGACGCGTATCTTGCGGCGCTTGCGCCGGAGTTCGGGGGTGCGGCGGCGGATACGACGGAGGAGAATCTTCAGGCGCGGATACGGGGGAATCTGCTGATGGCCGCCTCGAACAAGTTTGGGTGGATCGTGCTGACGACGGGGAACAAGAGCGAGATGGCGACTGGGTATGCGACGCTGTACGGGGATATGGCGGGGGGTTTTGCGGCGCTCAAGGATGTGCCGAAGACGCTGGTGCGGGAGTTGTCGCGCCATCGGAATGCGATGGCGGGGCGCGAGGTGATTCCGGAGTCGATCATCGTTCGGCCTCCGACGGCGGAGCTGCGGGCTGACCAGAAGGATGAGGATTCGCTGCCTCCGTACGATACGCTGGATCCGATTATCGAGGCGTACGTTGAGCAGGACCGGAGCGTGGAGGAGATGCTGGCGGCGGGGATGCCGCGCGACGCTGTGGAGCTGACCGTGCGGCTGGTGGATCGGAGCGAGTACAAGCGGAGGCAGGCGCCGCCTGGGGTGAAGATTACGCGGCGGAATTTCGGTCGGGACCGGCGGTTGCCGCTGGTGAACTGGCACCGGCAGGCGTAGGGCCGTGGTAACGGGCAAGGAGCGCACGAACTGGCACGAGGAGCATCCTCCGGCCTGCACGTGCGTGGGGTGCGAATCGCGGCGCAATGCGGATGCGCGGTTTCAGACGTTCGCGGGCAATCGCAAGATCGGGCGCAACGAGCCGTGTCCTTGCGGGAGCGGGACGAAGTACAAGCGCTGCCACGGGAAGTAGGGCGGGGCTATCCGTGTTCCGCTTCGCCTGCTCTGGCGATGTCGTGCTGATTGGCCGACGCGCGGCCATTCGGGAGCGCGTCAGGCCTTGGAATCGGATCGCCGGCGTTGAGGCAGCAAGCGATCTCGCACAGTTGGTTGACGACAGCGTCGAGCACTTCTTCGTATTCAACGCCAATTGGCAGGGATATCGGGATGCTGTCGGTGTCCTTCATCATCCATTCGCCAAGCTTGCGGCGAATTTCGCTCATATTATCGTTGAAGGAGCTACTGAACATAAGCCATAGCGGGGTTTCTCGATGGCGCACCCATAGGTGGTAGTTGACGCCAAGCCATACCTCTGCGTGCTTGGGCACGCCGAGTTTCATGTAACAACCGTAACCATAGGTCTGCGGTGTGACGAGTCTGCCTCTATACTCCGCACACCCCTTCTCGTTAGCGCGGATTCTTGCATCGCTAATGAGCCTCTCGAGATTGATCATGCGGCGAGGGAATGCAGGAGCGAACTCGCTTTCGTGCAAGGGCAGGAACGCTTCGGTGTCCATCCGCTCACAGAGGGCGTTCAGTTGGGAGATGTCTTCTTTCGTGGATGATTTAATGTCGTTGCTGTTCAGCATCGCGTCGAGGAGCCGCCGCCAGCTTGTGAGCATCAAGCGTCGCTCGCTATTGTCGACGATGGCGATTTTTGCGCCGGCTGTCTCCTCACAATCGAAGCCCACCTCGGCATTGCGCAGCACCTCAGGCCACAGGCTCTCCTGGCGTTGTTCGGGGGCTACGAACAGGAGGACAGCGGGTTTGCCGTCGCGAGGGAGATGCTTGAGGTAAGCGGCGGGTTGGTTGCCGGTGAGGCCAGCCCAGAACTTTGCTTCGATGAGCACACGCTTCGCTCCACCCGCGTCGAAGCAGGCGAGGTCTACGCGCTCGTTCTTGGAGAGTACAGCTTCAGTTTTCACTTCCTTGATGGCGCCGACATTCGCGCCTCCGGCGCTCACTAGCTCCTGCAGCGCCCGCCTCGCCGCGTCGGACTGCGAGAGGATGTAGCCGAGCGCCTCGGTGGCAAGCGTCTCGGTTTGGTTGGTTAGTTTCCACGCCAGGTGGGAGAGTAGCGAGCCGCTGTTAGTCATAGGTGGGCCTCCTTTTGCGCCAGGTAGTTACTTGCGCCAGGTAGTTACCGAGTTAGCTGGCCGTCTTGCAGAGATTCTTGTTGTCGAGCAGCTTCTTGTGAGCTTCGTTGAAGTCGTTGCCTTGCCGTGTTGAGTAGACTTTGCCGCGGGGGTGATTGATGAGGCGGGGGCTCTTGAAATCTTCGTGCAGCGCCTCATCGTTCGAGTAGAGTAGGCGGGCTCCGCTGACTTGCGCAAGCGCGATGATGTGCGGGTCGTTGGATTGCAGATTGGCGTTGTGCGCTACTTCACGAGTCTTTACCTCAACCAGGCTATCGTCGATATCACGCAATATTCCTGCGAGAGATGCTTGGTTAGCCCAATGTCTGAAGGAGGTTCTCTCTAGTTCACGCCTAAGCTCACCCCCAATTACCAGCTTGCCTCTTCCTCTGTTGAGCCAATTGAGGAATTCGCCTCCCGCTTGATTGGTGTTCTGGGCAGCATTGCCAAACACTTCGGCGGCAACGTTTGCATCGATGATGGCGCACATGACTTAGACCGCGCCTGCCGTCTGGCGTAGTCTAAGCGAACGTGTAACCTCTTCCATAAAGAAGCTTCGGTAGCCCGGCGGCGCATTGCGGATGTTTCCCTGCTCATCGATGCGGAGCGAGTGGATGCTCACATCCAGGTCGCCGCGCTCAAAGAAGAGGATGGAGACGTCTTCGGGCCGCAGCTTAGCTGCGGAGTCCCTAATGTCCATACGCACACGATCCATCAGGTGGTCGCTGTGGGTCTCGACGATCAATTGGCGTTGTGGGCCAGCAATCTGGCAGAAGAGGCTTCCGAGAGCCGCTTGCGCGCTTGGGTGGAGGTGCACTTCCGGTTGCTGGAGCAAGAATAGCCGCACAAGCGTGTCTGAGAAGCGTCCCTCAGCAGCATCCTGACGCACTAGTTCAGTGATGACTGGGAGCACTTGGCTGACGCCGTAGCCGACGTCTATCAAGTTGCGCCAGGGGCCCTTGGATTTGCCGCCAGACTTTCTGATTTGAATTTGAAAGGGCTCGCTATCGCGTTTACCCAACCGTTTAATAGCAATTTCGTCAAAGAGTCCGGTTGCTCTCCCAAATGATTCAAGGTTCCCCTTAATTGCGTCCCATTCGCGCGGACGTTGAGCAGAGAGTTCGGCGAGGTACATAGGGATATTCCCCCCCTCTGGGTCTTGCACAGGACGGGCAGGATCGTACGTGCGTCTCGGCTTCGAGCGAACAGGGGCGCTGGCGAAGGGAAGCCACCAGCGAGGTTCTTTGAATGCAGTAGTCGCTAAGGACCTCAGTTCGCTGAGGTCAGCGCTGCTTATTGCAGGAGAGTCATGAATCGGCGCGAACTGTGTTTCCCTTTCCAATTCTTCCAAGTCGTCTGCAGCCAAGAAAAGATAGGGAGGGAACCAAGAGCCGAAGGGGCCTATCGCGTCTGACGGGCGCGAATTAGTGAGCCGCCATTCACCTTGCCTGGTTCCAGCCGTAATCGGAACAGGTTCGCCCGTGTCGACGTAACTGTCTTCAATCCAAGCATCGTCCATAGAAATTCGCCGTGACAGCGGAACCGGAGCTGTGCCTCGTTTGCCAAACGTGATGTCGAACCCCCATGGCTTGTAGCTAGCCAACTCCCCTATCCAGACGTTGGCGCAGAGTCCTGCCTTGAATTGTTCCGCGCGGCTCCCGCGCGCCCCGCGATGGTGCGCTATTTCATCGAAGCTGCCCAAGTCGTAGGGGGCATTCTTGAAATCGGGAATGCGGAAGCCAAAGCCGACATCGGCGAGGGCTTTGATTAGAGCGAGGAATGAAGTTTTGCCTGTGCTGTTTTCGCCAACGAGTAGGGTGAGGGGGGCGAGGCGAGCAGTCTGCTTCTCTCGAAAGCACCGGAAATTCTCTACGGTAATCTCGTCCATGACCATCCCTCACTACCTTAGGGGGTAGCATACCACCCTCGCTGATTGGCGCCGCAGGCAGGGCGCGGCTTAGAATCGGGGGGCAGGCAGCGCGAGGAGGCGTGTATGAGGGATGTGGTGATTGTTAGCGGTGCGCGGACGCCCATCGGCAGGTTCGGGGGGGCGTTCAAGGATATGCCAGCTTCGGAGCTGGGGGCGGCGGCTATCCGGGCGGCGGTCGAGCGGGCCGGGGTCGAGCCGGGCGAGGTCGACGAGGTGATTATGGGGAATGTGCTCCAGGCCGACGAGACGGGGTATGCGGCAAGGCGCGCTATGCTGAAAGCGGGGCTGCCGGAGCACGTTCCGGCGATGACGGTGAATCGGGCGTGCTCGTCGGGGCTGGAGGCGATCAATCTTGCGGTTCAGGGGATCGCGACCGGGGAGTGCGAGGTGGTGGTGGCGGGGGGGACGGACAGTATGAGCCGGGCGCCGTATCTGATGCGCGGGGTGCGGTTCGAGGGTCCGCGGATGGGGGATTATTCGGTGACGGACGGTCTGACGATGGGGCTGAGCTGCCCGGTGTACGACTACCATATGGGGGTTACGGCGGAGAATGTGGCGGAGCGTTTCGAGGTTACGCGCGAGACGCAGGACGCTATGGCGCTCCTTAGTCATCAGCGGGCGGTGCGCGCGCAGGAGGAGGGTCGTTTCGAGAGTCAGGTAGCGCCGGTGTCTGTTCCGCAACGGCGGGGGGATCCGGTGGTGGTCGCCGCGGACGAGCATCCGCGGGCGGACACTACGCTCGAGGGGTTGGGGAGGCTCCGGCCTGTTTTCAGGGAGGGGGGGACGGTGACGGCGGGGAATTCGGCAGGCATCAACGACGCCGCGGCCGCTGTGGTTGTTATGTCTCGCGAGAGGGCTGAGGGACTGGGGCTTGCGCCGCGTCTGCGGTGGGTTGGGCGGGGGGTGTCGGGGGTTGATCCGTCGGTGATGGGGATCGGGCCTGTGCCGTCGACGCGCAAAGTTCTTGAGAGGACGGGGATGGCTATCGACGATCTTGATCTGATCGAGCTGAACGAGGCGTTCGCGGCGCAGGCGGCGTATGTGATGCGCGAGCTGGGGATGGACGCTGAGAAGACGAATGTGAACGGGAGCGGCATTTCTCTGGGCCATCCGGTTGGGGCGACGGGGGCGATTATGACTGTGAAGCTTATGGAGGAGCTGTCGCGCACGCACGGACGGTTTGGTTTGGTTACGATGTGCGTGGGGGGCGGTCAAGGGGTGTCGACGATCTTCGAGCGGCTGAACTAGGGGGGAGCCTTCCCCTACGCCTCCGGGCGGGGGCTATCGCGCTCGCTGTCCCGGAGCCTTGCGGGTCTACCCTCCCCTACCCGTCCGCACGGGGGCTACCGGTGGGGGTAGGGGTAAGGGTTACATCGACGTTGCTCCTATCCGTCCGCGCGGGGGCTACCAGTAGCGGCGAGGGCGTGGTTCACGGCACTCCTCTATCTGTTTTGCGGGGGCTACTTGGTTGCGTACAAGCGGGCGTGGCATACGCGTAACCCTACCCGTCCGCGCGGGAGTTACCCTCGGAGTCGGAGCCGCGCTCGCGCTCCGAGCCGCCCCTACCCGCCCGGGCGGGGGCTACCTAGCCGCTATTCCGGGGCCTTGCGGGCCTACCTCTCCCACCGTCCGCGCGGGACTCTCCAGCGGGGTAGGGGTAAGGGTTATGTTGCCCCTACCCGTCCGCCGGGGGACTACCTAGCAGCGGCGAGGGCGTGGTTCACGGCGCTCCCCTGTCCGTTCACGGGGGCCATTTGGTTGGCTACGCTCTGAGCAAGGGGAGGGTTTCGCTGGCGAGGCGGCGCGCTTGCAATTCCATGTCGTAGACGGGGTTGAGGACGATGAGGCTAACTCCGGTTTCGGCGACTGCGGCGAGGCCTTCAGCGCATTGCTGAGGGGTTCCGTAGACGGCGACGCGCTCTGCGCGCTGGCCGCTGCCGGAGTGGAGCGCGAACCATGGCTGTAGTCGCCGCAACGCTGTCTGTTTGTCGTCTTCGACGGCGATGAAGACGCGCTTGGATGCGATGAACGATGCGGGGTCGCGTCTGTGGGCGTCGAGGCGGCGCCGCAGGGTTTCGAGTTCGTCGCGCAGTTGAGCGGTTGATGTTGCGCCGGCGCCCATCCAGCCGTCGCCGAGGCGAGCAGCGCGGTCGAGGGCGGCGGGAGCGTGGCCTCCGAACCAGAGCGGGATGGGTTGCTGAGCGGGCTTGGGGCTGATGAATGCGTGGCGGATCTGCCAGAAGCGGCCATCGAAGGAGACGCGCTCGCCTGTCCAGAGGCGGCGCATCAGTTGGACGCCTTCTTCGAAGCGGGCGGCTTTGCCGACGGGAGGGGCGCCGAACGCGGCGGAGTATGGGGCGCCTGCGGCGTTGCCCATGCCGACTCCGACGATGAGGCGACCGTGGGAGAGGCGGTCGAGCGTGGCGAGGCTTTTGGCGAGGTTGATGGGGTTGCGGACGACGCTGATGAGGACGGAGCTGCCCAAGCGGACGCGGCTGGTGAGCGCAGCTGCGTAGGAGAGCAGGGGGATGGGGGCGAGGTCGTTGTAAGCGTTTATGGCCTGCTCAACGACCCAGCAGCTGTCGTAGCCGAGCTCTTCGGCGGCGGCGAGGAAGGGCGGCAAGACGGAGATGTCGATCTCGCCGGGGAAGCGTTGCGGTATGGCGACGCCGAATCGGAGGTGTGGGTTGAATGGCATAGGGTTACGTCTCGCGCGGCGAATCGCGCGAGGGCAGTTCTCCGGCCAACGCCGCGTCGTAGCGGGAGATACAGCCGGCGACGACTGCGGGGACGTCTTCGGCGAGGAGGCAGCGCTCGCTGACGAGCTGCTGCGCCGTCGCGCGGATTTGGTCTGCGTAGGCGTTGCGGTCGGGGTAGCGCCGGCGCACTTCGGCGGGGCTGAAGAACAGCGAGAATCCGACCATAGGGATAATCTGTTCGGGGGCGCCGGATGACGGATGCCGAGGGTTCCATCCGGAGTGGGTTCCGATCGGCGCGGCGAGGTCGGGGAGGCGGACGCCGGCGATCTCGTTGCCGTCGGCGTCGAGCGCGGAGACGTAGCAGGGGTAGGCGCGGCCCTCGATGACGGGGTAAGCGGCGACGCCCTGACTTGCGCGCGGGCCCAAGTTGGTTTCTCGGAGCGTCCATAGCCGTTCCGGGTCTGGTTTTGCGTCGTCGGGGACGGCTTGGATGGTTGCGAGGGCGTCGGCGCGGGCGACCGCCGTGCGGTCGTCGAGCCGGGGGCAGCGAGAGGGCGGGGGCTGGGCGACGCCTCGCGTCCACGCGCTCAGGTTCGCGAGGGCCGCGCGCAGGAGGGGGCGGTAGTCGAGCGCATTCGCGGGGAACCGGCGCTCCGTGCCGTCGACGTTGGGGTCGCCAGGAGCGGGGAGGGAGTTGGTCATCGTGTGCTGAGAGCTGGCGAAGAGGTATGTGCGCGATTCTGGGGGACTGTCGAGGTCTCGCTGGCCTTCCGGGTCGGTATGGGCAAGGGAGCCGTCGCCTCGCCAGTATTCGGCTGAGGTGTTGGTGTAGATGATGCGCGGGACGGCGTTTGCGGCGCGGAGGCGCGACAGCAGGCCGTCGCGTTGTTGCGTGTAGGGATCGACGAGTTCGTCATCGGCGAAGGGGAAGAGGCAGCCGAATCCTGGAGTCGATTGTGCGGAGGGCTGACCGAAGCGTTGGTTGAATTCGCCTCTGCGCGCGCCGGCGACGTGCGCAAGCATCCCGTCGTACACTTGGCGTCCCTGTTCGTCGATGTTCAGGCCCAGGTAAAGCAGGTGTCGGAGCAGTCTTCCGGTCTGCGATACGCCGTAGGCGTGCGCGTAGTCGAAGCCTGCGGGGGCGATCTCGGGGGCGTCGTACTTCAGCCAGGCTGCAGCATCGCGGATGGCGAGGAGTCCGAGGCCCGCCACCGGGGCATAGTCGGTGGTGTAGACGACGTGGTAGATCTTGCCTGGCTGCAATCCGGACTCGACGTAGATATGGGCGGGGGAGGGAACGACGCCGGAGCTGGTTTCTTCGGCGAAGCGCCATGCGGAGCGAGGGAGCTCGTCGTACTGACCATCTTCCCAGTCCTTGACGAGGAGGCGGGCGCCGGGTTCGTTGACGTCGGCGGCGGGGTAGGGTTTGTGGACGCGGTTGGCAAGCAGGCGGGTTCGCTGGGGGGCGTCTGGGCGGATCTCGACGAGCGTCTGGCCGCTGACTGGCTTGCCGTTTTCGAAAGCCTGCGGAGCGTCGAGGCCCATCATCGCAGGGCTGCGGGGGACATCCCATTGCCAGCCGACCGATAGCACGGTATAGCCGCGGCGGCAGAGAAAGCCGTCGCCCACGGGGATCTCCGCCGAGCCTGCGCGGGACGGGGGCGCCAGGTTGAACGTCGGCATTGCCTGGCGGCGCCCCCTGTTCACGACGTCGACGAGAAGCTCGCCGTTGCCTTGCTCTCTATCGACAGGAGCAAGGAGGGTGAAGTCTCCGGTGCAGCGCACGAGGCCTTCGGGGCCGCGCGGGGCGAGGTGGAGGTCGGTGATGAGCGCGTTCGCTGGATGCTCCGGGTCGACGGCGTAGGAAAGCAGGCCGTCGATGCGCTCGTATGCGCCGACGGCTCCGAAGGGCGCGCCGCCGGCGAAGGGCGCTCGGCCGGTAATTTCGAAGGCTGCGACGGCCATAGCTACGCCTCCGGGACAGCGTCGCCGACGGGCTCCTGCGCGGGCGTAGCGGGAGGCGGAGGGGATGGGGCGGCGAGGCGCTGGTGGAAGAACGCGAACGTTCGCTCGAGAGAGAGGGCGGCGGCCTCGGCTCGTCGCGGCGAGGAGTCTCGCGCGGGGTTGAGGAACGAGTGGCCGACGCCGTCGTACATAAACAGTTCGTACTCTTTCTGGTAGTGGTCGAGGGCGGCCCGGAACGCTTCGATCTCTTCGATGGGGGTTGTGTGGTCGTTCGTTCCGTAGTGACACATCATCGGGGCGGCGATGTCGGCGAGTTCTTCCGGGTCGGGGAAGAGGCTGTGGTAGTAGACGACGCCTGCGGCGAAGGCTCTCGATCGAGCGAGGCTGAGCAGCGCGAGGCCACCGCCGAGGCAGAAGCCGACGATGCCGATGGGGGAATCGCCGGCAACCCACGGGAGGGATCGGAGGAAATCGGCGCCGGCGGCGAGATGCGCGACGGAGCTGTCGATATCGAGCGAGTTCTTGTAGAGGAGCTGTGTTGCGCGACCTTGCGGGAGGGCGCCATCGAAGAGGTCGGGAGCGACGGAGACGAATCCGGCGCGGGCGAACGAGCGCGTGATTTCGCGCTGGAACCAGTTGAGGCCTCCCATTCCGGAGACGACGACTAGGGCGGGGCGCTGGCCGGGGGCGGCTGGACGCGCGACGTAGCCATCGACGAATTCGCCCGCCGCCTCGTAGCCGGCGTGCAGGGATAGTATGCGATGCGTCATATGCGGCCTCCTCGCTTTCGGCGCCGTCAGGGTTGCCGGCGCCCATCATAGTGGAAGAGGGCGCTTGCTAGCAGGGGGGCGGCGGCGCTTGCCTGGGCGGGCAGCCGAATCTGCGGGCGGGTGGATGCGGCGAACGGTGGTTTACGCTCCGTTAGAGGGTCAGCCGTTGAGGGCGGTTTTCTGTTCGGCGATGCGCTCGTCGATCTGGGCGTTGAAGAGGCGCATTCCTTCTTCGCGGTCGACGAAAACGACTTGCCCGGGGATGGGGATCATCCGCTCGGCTTCTTCGCCTCTGATGACGCCTACAGGGTCGATGCCGTCCTGTACGCGGGCTACTTGCTCTTCCCACAGCTTGTGCATCAGGAGCACGCCGCGGTCGGAGCTGCCGAATGTCATCTTCTCCCAGTCGGGGAGTCCGCCGCGCTCCGCTCGGCCCTGCGTGCTCATCGCCGCCTCGTCTTCCCAGATGGGGCCCTGACGGAGGGGGTGGCCGGTGTTCCACCAGTGGCCTACGTCCTCGAACCAGCCGTCGTAGAACGGGCCCCCGGCGTCGGCAGGGGTGTCGGCGTGGAGGCGGCGAAGGGCGGCGTCGGAGATCGAGCCGTCGGGGCTGAACGGTTCGAAGGAGACGCCGAACCAGCGAGTGGAGAAGTCGTCGATGGGGACTGCCCAGTTGACGGAGTTCGTGCGGGCGCGGAGGCATGGCAGTACGGCGTGGGTTTCGTGGTATTCGTACTGGCCTTCGTTGCGCGTGTTCTGCAGCACGACGTAGCAGGCTCCCCAGGGGGTAGTTTCGAATCGAATGGGGGTGGGCGGGTCGCCGTTGCGTCCGTGATGCATCGAGTGGACGGGGGAGTCGCCTTTGAACCATCCGTGGGCGATCTCGCGATGCCAGACGTCGAGGACGTTGTCGAGGGTTTGCAGGAGGGCATTGGATTTCTGAATGCGGTTGCCTTTGCCAACGACGCGGACGCCGTCGTTGCGGAAGAGCGGGGGGTATCGCGGGAAGGGAGGCTGCAGTTCGGGCGGGCCCATATAGGCGAAGATGAGGCCGCCCACTTCGACGCAGGGGTATGAGGGGTGTTTCACTGAGGCGCGGAAGCGGGCGGCGGGAGGCTCCGCGGGCATCTCGATGCAGACGCCGTTCCTGTCGTAGAGCCATCCGTGGTAGAGGCAACGCAGGCCGTCGTTCTCTACGCGTCCGTAGTAGAGGGAGGCGCCGCGATGGGAGCAGTGGTCGGCGAGGAGTCCGTGGTTGCCGGAGGCGTCGCGGAAGAGGACGAGGTTCTCGCCGAGGGCTCTGACGCGCAGGGGGTTCTTCGCGCTGGGGCGGACGTTCCCGCGCCCGCCGTCGAGGTTTGCTGAGGTTTCGACGGGCAACCAGTAGCGGCGGAAGACTTCGCCGGAGGGGGTTCCTGGGCCGAGTTTGAAGAGGGCGTCCATTTCGGCGTTGTTGAGAGGCACGGCAGTCTCCTGAGCTGCGCCCGCCGCGCGGCGGGCGACGATCGCGTTAGAGGGCTATGGTAGCCGACTTGGCAATTTGCGCCATCCTCTTCGGCGCGATTCCGCATGGCGCGGGATGGGCGGCTGGAGAGGTCGCGCTCTATTTGTGGGCGGGAGGCAGTTGCGGAGCAACCATCCCTGTGCGCTGGCGTAGGCGCGCTCTATGTTGGGGGGCTAGGGAGCTTCGGTCAGCGAGCCGCTGTCTATCAGGATTTCGGCTGCGGGTAGCGTTCTGCGCAGGCGGGGCGGCGGCTATGGCTGTGGCGCGTAGGGCGAGAGCGTCGGCCTAGCGAGCACTTTTTCGGGCTGCCAGGAGTTGTCTGGGCGGTTGAAGCGCACGAGGCCGAGGAAGCGGTTGTTTTCGGCGTAGGCGCGCCGGGCGTCGAGGTGCTTTGCGTAGGCGCTAACGGCGGGGAGGGTAACGGGCTGGCCGTTGCGCAGGCGGCGCTCTGCGGAAGGCGGGAGCGAGAGCGCGTCGATGTTGAGCAGCGCGGCGTCCGGGGGCTCCATCAGGGTCTCCCAGTTTTCTTCGGTTTTGAGTTGATCGAGGGAGATGGCGTTGTCCAGGGAGAACGGGCCGACTTTGGTTCGGGTGAGCGCGCTGAGGTGCGCGTGGCATCCTAGGGCGGCGCCGATGTCGTGGGCAAGGGTTCGCATATAGAAGCCTTTGCCGCACTGGACTTCGATAGCGACGCGGGGCGGGTCCCACAGGCGGAGCGACAGGTTGTAGACGTCCACTTCCCGGTCGGGGCGCTCGACTTCGAGGCCTGCCCGGGCGAGTTCGTACAGGCGTTTCCCCTGATGCTTGACTGCCGAGTACATCGGCGGCTGCTGAAGCACTGCGCCTGTAAAGCGCGGGAGGAGGGCTTCGACGTCCGCCTGGGCGACGGCTGAGTAGTCGGCTTCGGCGGTTACTTCGCCTTCGGCGTCGTAGGTTGAGGTGGCGGCGCCGAGGGTGATTTCGCCGTAGTAGGTTTTGCCGGCATCGACGAGGTAGTCCATAAAGCGCGTGGCCTGTCCGAGGCAGACGGGGAGCACGCCGGTGGCGATGGGGTCGAGCGTTCCGGCGTGGCCGACGCGCTTGACGCGAGCGAGGCGCTTGACTTCGCGCACGACGTCCATTGACGTCAGCTGCTTTGGTTTGTCGATGACGATGACGCCGTCGCATTCGGTGCGCATCATTGGGAGGTTTCCTGGGCGTTGAGGGCATCGAGCAGGTCGAGGACGCGGTTGCCGCGCTCGATGGAGACGTCGTGGATGAAGCGCAGTTCGGGGGCGCGCTTGAGGCGCATACGCTGCGCGACTTCGCGGCGGAGGAATCCGACGGCGGAGTCGAGGCCCTGCATAGCCTCGTTGGTTTCGCGCTGGTCGCCCATCACTGTTACGCCGATGGTCGCGCGGGAGAGGTCGGGGGTCACTGTTACGCCGGAGACGGTCACCAGTTTGCTTAGCCTCGGGTCGCGGATGTGGGTGTGGAGGATCCGGCCGACTTCGCGCTGGAGGAAACCGGCGACTCTGTCGCTTCGACGCCACGCCATGCCAGACACCTCGCGCGGGTTTCGGGTCTAGGCTCCAACCGTCCGCTGGCGGTGCGCCTGAATGATGTCGCCCTCCTGGAAATCGTTGAATCCTTCGAGGGAGACGCCGCATTCGTAGCCGGCGGCGACTTCGCGGACATCGTCTTTGAACCGGCGGAGGCCGGCGACTGCGCCGTCGAACACTTCCTTGCCGCCGCGGACTACCCGCGCGCGGGAGCCGCGGGTGAATCTGCCGTCGGTGATGTAGCATCCTGCGCTCTTGCGGGAGCGTCCGAGGGAGAAGACGGCGCGCACCTCGGCCGAGCCTTCGAGCACGTCTTCGATAACTGGGGCGAGGAGGCCTCGGAGCGCTTTTTCGATGTCTTCGCTGAGGCGGTAGATGATGTTGTACTGGCGTATCTGTACGTGGTCGTGCGCGGCGAGGCGCTGGGCTCCCTGGTCGGGGCGGACGTTGAAGCCGATGATGATGGCGTTGGAGGCCATTGCGAGCAGCACGTCGCTCTCGGTGACGGCGCCTGCTCCTGAGTGGATGACGCGCACTTGCGCCTCTGGGGTCGAGAGCTGGTCGAGGGCTTGTTTGACGGCGTCGATGCTGCCTTGCACGTCGGTTTTGAGGACGAGGCAAAGTTCTCTGGCCTGGCCGGAGGAGATGCGTGCGCCCAATTCTTCGAGGGTGGCGCCGCGGTTGCGGTTCAGGTCTTCGCGGCGCAGGCGTTCGGCGACGGTTTCGCGGGCTGTTTTTTCGTCGGGGACGACGACGAGCCTGTCGCCTGCGCTGGGGAGTTCGCTTAGTCCGAGCACTTCGACGGGGGTTGCGGGGCCGGCGCTGTGGACGCGTTTGCCGGAGTCGTTCACGAGGGCCCGGACGCGTCCGCGGGTGGAGCCGACGACGATGTAGTCGGCGACTTTCAGGGAGCCTGTCTGGACGAGGACGGTGGCGAGGGCTCCGCGGTTGCGGTCGAGTTGGGCTTCGACGACGACGCCGACGCCGGGTCGCAGGGGGTTTGCTTTGAGGTCGGCGATTTCGGCGACGAGTTCGATGCTTTCGAGGAGGTCGTCGATGCCGTCGCCGCTCTTGGCGGAGACTTCGACGTCGATGACTTCGCCGCCCCATTTTTCGACCAGGAGGTCGTGCTCGGAGAGCTGGCGGCGGACGCGGGCGGGGTCGGCTTCGGGGGAGTCCATCTTGTTGATGGCTACGATGATGGGGACGCCCGCTGCTTTGATGTGGTCGATCGCCTCGATGGTTTGGGGCATAACGCCGTCGTCGGCGGCGACGACGAGGACGGCGATGTCGGTCACCTGTGCTCCGCGGGCGCGCATAGCGGTGAAGGCTTCGTGTCCTGGGGTGTCGATGAAGGTGATGGGCGCGTCGTTGTGGAGAATCTGGTAGGCCCCGATGTGCTGGGTGATGCCTCCGGCTTCCTTGCCGACGACGTTGGTGCGGCGGATGGCGTCGAGCAGTGTTGTTTTGCCGTGATCGACGTGGCCGAGGATAGCGACGACGGGGCCGCGGGGCTGGAGGTTGCCGGCGTCGTCTTCGGCGACGGCTCCTGCGGCGGCGGTTGCGACGTCTTCCACTCTGCGAGCGGCGAAACCGAAAGCGCGGGCGACGGAGCCGGCGGTGTCGAAGTCGATGACCTGGTTGATGCTGGCGAACACGCCGGCGCGCATCAGCTGCTTGATGACCTGGACGGGTTCGACGTTCATCCGCTCGGCGAGGGCGCCGACGGCGACGGCTTCGCCGATGGGGAGCGCGCGCAGGGTTATTTTTCGGGTGGAGGTTGCTTGCCCCCGTGGTTGTTCGACCATTGTCTCTTCCTATTGAGGCTGAGGGGAGGGCTTCACTGGGGGCTGCAGCTCTTGCGCGAACGCCGCCAGGCGTTCTCTGTCGGCGGGGTTAATCTCGCCTCGGAGGGCTCTGGGGAGACGATTGCCGGCGAGGGCGCCACGCCAGCAGCCGGGGCGAGCGCAAAGGTATGCGCCTCGCCCGTGGCGTTTGCCTGTTGAGTCGACGACGCACTCTTGCGCGGGCGTCAGCACGATTCTGAACAGGTCGCGTTTGGTTTTTTTCGCGCCGCAGCTAATGCAGGAGCGTTCCGGCGCGTGGCGATTCCGCATTCCTTTGTCTCCGCTGTCTCCGCATCATCTCCACATTAGCGGCGCCCGCTGGAGCCTCCGCTACTGCTACGAACCTGGCGGACGGCTCGGTCCTCCGGGGCGCGGGCGGTTGCGGTTCTGTTTGTTGTTGGGGCGCGCTCCGCCTCGGCGGCGTCCGCCGCCTCCGGCGCGGCGGGTGTTCGCCGGGGCGCCGAGGATGTCTTCCGCAAAGCGAATGGTGGGGCCGCCGCCGATCCGCTCCGGAACTCTCCAGACGTCGTCGTCGAGGATGGCTTCGCCGTCGATTGCTTCCTCGATGACGATCTCTTCTTCGATCGGGGCTTCGGCGTCGAGCGATTCGAGGGCGAGGAGTTCTTCGGGGCTGAGTCCTTTGGATGGTTCGGGCCCCGCCGCGATCGAGGCTTCGGCAGCCGCCTGCTCAGCTTCGAGTTCGGCCATAATGGCGGCCTCTTCCGCTTCGCGGGCGGCGCGAGTTTCTTCGTCCTCTTCCTCTTCGGCGGCGGTTGCGGTTTCGACGCCATCGAGCTTGGCCGCAGCCTGTTCGGCGCCGTCGGTCGCTTCAGCCGGCGCGGCCTCGGCGGCAAGCGCTCCGGCTGCGGCAGCCTCCGCCGCTTCGCGCTCGGCGACTTCGTCTTCGATCTGCACTTTCATGCGCTCGATCTCGATTTCGGTCGAGCTCTTGATGTCGATTTTCCAGCCGGTGAGCTTGGCGGCGAGGCGAGCGTTCTGTCCTTCGCGTCCGATAGCGAGTGAGAGCTGGCGGTCGGAGACGATGACCATGGCGGATTGGGCGTCGGAGTTGAGTTCAACGCGCAGGGGTTGGGCTGGGCTGAGCGCGTTGGAGGCGAATACGGACATATCGCGCGACCACTGGATGACGTCGATCTTCTCGCCCTGTAGTTCGTTGACGATGTTCTGGATGCGGATGCCGCGCAAGCCGACGCAGGCTCCGACGGGGTCGACGCCGTCTTGCAGGGCGTGGACGGCGACTTTGGAGCGGCTTCCTGGTTCGCGGGCGATGCCTCGAATCTCGACGATGCCGTTGTAGATTTCGGGGACTTCCATTTCGAAGAGGCGGCGCAGGAGGTCGGGGTGCGTTCGCGAGACGATGATTTCGGGGCCGCGCTGGGTGCGGCTTACTTCGAGGATCATCACTTTGAGTTTCATCCCGGGTCGGTATCGCTCGCCGGGGGCTTGTTCTCCAGGCGGGAGCAGGGCGGTCGCGCGGCCGTTGAGGTCCATTGTGATGACGCCGCCGTATCCGCGCTGGACGGTGGAGGTGTAGACCTCGCCCTCTTTTTCGGCGAACTCGGCGTAGACGAGCTCGCGCTCGGCCTCGCGCAGGCGCTGAATCACCACTTGTTTGGCCGTTTGGGCCGCGATGCGCCCGGCAACCTGCGGCTCGATAGGGAATTCGAGGGTGTCGCCGATCTGGAGGGGTTTGCCGGGGCGCGTCTCCTGCGCCTCGGCGAGCGTCATCTCGGCGAGGTCGTTGGCGACCTCTTCGACGATTGTTTTGAGCTGGAAGACTTGCTCGTCGCCGGTGGCGGGGTCGAGGTGGACGCGCACGTTGCTCTGGCCGGCGGGGCCTTCCTTGCGGTAGGCGGAGGCAAGGGCCGCCTCGACCGCGGATACGACCATATCTTGCGGAAGGTTGCGTTCAGCGGCCAGTTGCGTGACTGCGATCAGGAATTCACTCTTCATCGCGTCCCTCGTTCTCTCGCTCTCGTCTCCAGCGGCGGTTCGTTGCTCTTTAGAATAACGAGAGAGTGGGCCCCTGCCCACTCTCGCCAGCTCTATTGTACGCCCCGAGGCGGGCATCCTCAACCTTTCTTGTTTCCGCTCTTGTTTCCGCCCGTCTTGTTTCGGACTGCTGGCAGGGCAGCCGCGCGGCGGCGCAGGCTGGGAGCGCAAGGGTATACTGCGGCTTGAGACCGGCACGGGAGGAAAGGCGATGCAGTGGGCGTCCAGTCTTTCGCGTCTGCCTGAACTGGATGACGCGCTCGATGAGTGCAGGGCGTTGCTCGACGAATCTCTTGGGGACAGCGCCGAGGCGGATGTCGTCGCTGTTTTCGCCTCGCCCGGCCACCATCGCGACACGCGCCCGCTCACGGGGTCGGCGCGCGCACGGTTCCCGCGCGCCGCGATCATTGGGTGTTCGGGGTCTGGCGTTATTGGTTCGGGGCGCGAGGAGGAGGATGCTCCGGCGCTTTCGATCACTGCGGGCATCTTGCCGGATGTCGAGTTGCGCGGGTTCCACGTTGTCAGCGGCGACTTGCCTTCGCCGGACGCGCCGCCTGAGGCGTGGGCGGCCATTGTCAACGCCGCGCAGGATCCGGCGCCGCACTTCATCATCCTTGCCGATCCGTTCACGATGGACGGCGAGGCTCTGCTCGCTGGTCTCGATTACGCGTTTCCCGCGTCGGCGAAGATCGGGGGTCTCGCCAGCGGGGGCAATCAGCTGACGCCCCACGCTCTCTTTCTCAACGACGCTGTGCATCGCGAGGGGGCGGTGGGGCTGGCTCTTTCGGGCAATGTTGTGGTCGACACTGTCGTTGCGCAGGGATGCCGGCCCATCGGGGAGCCTATGCGGGTAACGGAGGCGGAGCGCAACTTGATCAAGTCGGTCGACGGCGAGCGTCCGCTCGACCGGCTGCAGAGCGTTTACGAGGAGCTCGAGGAGCGCGACCGCCAACTGATGCAACGGAATCTGTTTATGGGGATCGCGATGGATCCTCTGGTGGAGCGTCCGTCGGCGGGCGATTTTCTTATTCGCAATGTTATGGGGGTGGATCCGCGCGGGGGAGCGGTGGCGGTGGGGGCGATCGTGCGGGAGGGTCAGATCGTGCAGTTTCATGTGCGCGACGCGGAGGCTTCGTCGGAGGATCTGCGTCGCACGCTTGCGAATTATCTTGCGGCAGCGGGCGGACGCGCCGCCGCAGGGGCTCTGCTTTTCTCGTGCACAGGACGCGGGCGGCATCTGTACGGGGAGGCGAATCACGACACGGGCATTTTCGGGGAGATGGTGGGCGGGTTGCCTCTGGGCGGGTTCTTCTGCAATGGGGAGATAGGGCCAGTCGCGGGGACAACGTATCTTCATGGGTACACGAGCTCGTTCGCGCTGTTTCGTCCGCGGGCTGTTTCGGGCGAAGCGTGAGCGCGAGCGGGAGCGACAACAGGAATCAGGAGGAGCGCATATGCGTGGATTGAGCGGGCGCGCGGCGGTAATCACCGGCGGGGCGCGAGGGCTGGGGAGGGCCGCCGCCGAGCGGCTGGCGGAGGAGGGAGCGAAGGTGGGGATACTTGATCTGCGGGGCGACGAGGCGGAGGAGGCGGCGCGGTCGCTTGACGGGGCGGCGTTCGCGTGCGACACGACGAGCGAGGAGCAGCTTGCCGCGGCTATGCGAGGGGCCGCCGACCGGTTGGGGGGAATCGATATTCTGGTGAACAACGCGGGGCTGATCGCTCCCCGGAAGGACTGGCAGACGTGGACGAAGGAGGAGGTCGAGCGGTTCGCCGAGGTGAATTACATCGGTTATTTTCTGGCTATCAAGGCGGCGCATCCCTACCTGAGGGCGAGCGGGAACGGGCGGATCATCAATGTCGCCTCGCGGACGTTTTTTATGGGGAATCCGGGGCAAACGCCGTATGTTTCCGCCAAGGGGGCGGTTATCGGGCTGAGCTGGAATATGGCGAAGGAGCTTGGGGGGGATCGCATCACTGTCAACGCGGTTATGCCGGGGCAAGTGGCGACGCCCGGGACGCTCGAGTACAACGACGAGGAGATGTTCAACCGCACGATGCAGAACCAGGCGATCAAGGAGCGCGTCTACCCTGAGCATCTCGCGGCTCTGATCGCCTTTCTCGCGAGCGACGACGCCGCGATGATCTCCGGGCAGTCCATCGTTGTCGACGGCGGGGGGCTGCTGCACTAGGGAGGCGGGTTCGTCGCTTCTCGGGGCGGGCTCGTTCCGTGGGCGAGGACGGAGCGGGCGAGCAGGGAGGGTTCCAATGTTCAACGGGTGCACGACGACGCGGATTTTCTGCCGCCCGAACTGCCCTCCGGGGCGGAGGACGAAACCTGCGCACAGGATGTCGTTCGCCTCGGAGGGGGCAGCGCGGGCTGCGGGGTTTCGTCCGTGCAAGGTGTGCAAGCCGCTCGACGGTCCGCCGGGGCCGTGGATCGGGAAGCGGCGTTAGGGCGAACGGCGACGCCGCGCGCAGCAGGGAGCGCGGGCGGCTGCAACGAGTGCGGCAGCAGCGGGTTATCCGCGCGGGAGTGGGGCTGTTCTGTAGAGCCGTCGCACGAAGCGGTTGCCGGGTTATCCGCGCGGGAGTGGGGCTGTTGTCGGGCTGCGCACCGCACGGGGTCGCGTAAGCGGGCTGCGCTCGTCGCTGGTAAGGGCGCGCCTATGTGCGCACTGCACGGCGGCTATTCTCGCTGGGGAATGAGGGAGCCGTCGATATTGGGCTAGTTTGCGGGAGGGGTTCCGGGGTTGAGGAGCTCCTCGTAGTAGGCGAGGAGGAAGCGTTCGTAGTTGTCGGTGTAGTCGTTCCAGGCCTGGCCGTGGGCGCATTCTTCGTAGATGGTCATACGCGGGGGCTGGGAGAGCGCGGCGCGGAGGCGGGCAAGGTGCTCGATGGCGATGCGCTCGTCGTCGCGGCAGTGGGTCAGCGCGATTGGGTAGTCGTAGGCCGCCATTATGCTCTCGGGCGCCATTTCGTTGAGGTCGATTCCTTTGGCTGCGCGCGAGAGCCAGACGATTCCGGGGCGCAGGCTCGCGGCTGCCCATTGGGGGAGGATGGTGCGGCCGGCGACTTCCTGCACGACGAGGTCGCTCAGGGCGGCGAAAGCGGAGTCGGCGAAGACGCCGGCTATGCGGGGATCTTCGGCTCCGGCCATAAGGGCGATGGCGGCGCCGAACGAGAGGCCGTGCAAGAAGACGGCGCTTTCTTTGTCTTCTTTGGCTTCCTGGGCTTCTCGCTTGGCGACGACGTAGTCGACCGCGCCGAGGACATCATCGATCTCGTGGAGTCCTGCGCCCATTGCGGCTTTGTCGGATTCGCCGTGGCCGCGCAGGTCGAATGTGAGGACTGAGTATCCGTTTTCGATGAGGGCGTTGATGAGCGCGAGCCGGTAGCCTTTGTTGCTGTCGACGCCGTGGACTCGGATGACGATGGCCTTAGGGTTTTTGACAGGGATCCACCACCCTCGGAGGGTGATATCGGGCCAGCCTCGGGGGGAGAATTCGATTTCTTCGTAGGCGAGGCCGTAGGCGTCGGGGCGCTCTTCAACGGGGACAGCTTCGGCGCTGAGCGATGCGCTGACGATGAACCAGGAGGCTCCGAGGTAGCCGACTGCGAGCAGGAGGACGCCCACGGCGGCGATGGCGAGGTTGCGTTTCATTACGGCGCATTGTACTTGCCGCTCCACATCCCGCGCCCCTCGCGCGGCGGCGCGGGGGTTCGCCGAGTTCTCTACCCGCCTGGGCGTTTCTCATCGACCCCGTGGCGGCGGATGAGCGCCTGGGGGTTCCCCCTACCCGCCGGGCGTTTCCACAGCAACGCCTGTGCCGGAGCCGACTGACACAGGGTTCTCCCCTACCCTCTTGGGGCATTCTTGGGCGTTCGGCTGGATCGGGGCGAAAGCTGGAGCGGCGCAGGAGTTCGGCGGAAGCGGAGGGCGATAGCTAGCTATCGCCGTCGGTTGCGGCGAGGAGGGCCATGCCTTTCTCTGTGGGAACGTAGGCGTGGATAGCGCGGGCGGTTTCGTCGGTCTGGCGGACGTAGCCGCCCTCTACAAGGCCGCGGAGCGCGGTTTCGCCGAGATAGGGAGGGAGGCGGAGCACGTGGTCGGGGACGGGGGCTTTGCGCTCGGCGTGAAGTTGGGCGACGCGGCGGAGGAGCTTGAGCGGGTAGGAGCGCACCTCGCCGGCGAGGCTCCGGAGCGGGCCGGTTTCGGCGAGTTTCGCCTCGGACTCGCGGATGCGCTGCTCTGGGGTTGTCACAGGTTCCGCCTCGGCGGGGGGTTGCGCAGGCCTCTGCATATGTCGTCGACGAGCGCGGGGCCTTGGTATACGAGGGCTGTGTAGAGCTGCACGGTGTCGGCGCCCGCCTCGAGCGCGGCGCGGGCGTCGGCGGCGGAGGCGATTCCGCCGCAGGCGTTAAGGGTAAGGCGCTGGCCGATCTCGGAGCGGATCTCGGGGAGCATCCGCAACAGGTTGGCGTAGATGGCGCGTCCGCTCAGGCCGCCGCGGCCGACAGCGAGCCTGGCGTCGTCGACGGGGATGGTGTTGGCGGCGGTGACGCCGTCGACGCCGGCTTCGCGACAGGCGCGGGCAAGGGCGAGGATCTGTTCGCGCCCGGCGTCGTTGGCGTAGGGGGGGAGTTTCACGAACAGCGGCTTGGCGCGCCCTTTCGCGAGGAGGGCGAGGAGGGCGCGCAGGGTCGCGGGGTCGTGGAACCGGCGCAGTCCAGCGGTGTTGGGAGAGCTGATGTTGAGTTCGATGGCGTCGGCGACGCGCGACAGTTGCGCGAGGCACCGAAGCGTTTCTTCTTCGTCGAGCGCGGCGATGCTGACGAAGACGCGCGCGGGAGCGCGGCGGAGTCGTTCGAGCCGGGCAACTGCTTTCCCCAGGCCGTCGCTGGGGAATCCTAAGGCGTTGATGGCCGATTCGGACTCGGGGAGGCGCAGTAAGCGGGGCTTGGCGTTGCCGGCGCAGGGGCGGGCGGTGACTGTGCCGCCAACGACGTATCCGAATCCCCAATCGCCGAGGGCGTCGAGGTAGGCGCATCGTTTGTCGAGCCCTGCGGCGAGGCCGACGGGGTTGCGGAGTTCGATTCCGGCGATGGTTGCGGGAAGGGCTGTGTCGGCGTTCGATGGAGCGAGAGCGCGCCAGAAGGGGCGAACGGCGAGGGTGCGCTCGTTGGCGTTCATCGCGGTTTCCGGGGGCAGTCTGAAGAGGAGGGGGCGAACGAAGCGGCGGTAGGCGACGCCCCAAAGAAGCTTGCGTGCGATACGTGTGAGCAGGGTTAGAACGCGACCGAAACGATTCTGTAGGTCCGCGCGCCTTTGGGTGTCTTGACCTCGACCGTCTCGCCCTCGGAGTGATTTACGATTGCCTCGCCGACAGGGGAAGCGGTAGAGATCTTGCGCTCGGCGGGATTGGCTTCGATGGAGTCGACAAGGGTGTAGGAGACGTCCTTGCTGTCGGCGTCGCGCAGGACGACGGTGGCGCCGAGGGCGGCCTTGGCATGCTTCGCCCTGCGGGAAGTGTCGATGAGGACGGCGCTGCGGACGATCTCTTCGAGCTCGCGGATGCGGGCTTCGGTCTGCCCTTGCTCGTCCTTGGCGGCGTCGAGGGGGGCGTTCTCGCGGAAGTCTTTGTCGGCTGCGGCGTTGCGGATGGCCGCCACGATTTCGGGGCGTTGCTCTTTGAGGGCTGCGAGTTCGGCTTTTGCTTTCTCCAAGCCGCTCTCGGTCATTTCCCGCTGCCTCTGCTCGGAGTCGGCTTTAGCGTCGGCGGCCGCTTTCATCGTTGCGCGGGGAATCTTGACGTGAGCGGAGAGGCTGTGGTCTGTGAATTTCTCTTTTCTGAGGTAGACGAGGAAGCTCTTCACTGGCTCGAGGCGGCCTTTGATGTCGCCTCCTGAACGCACGACGTTCTCGGCGTAGCCGGCCACCTCGGGAGGAGTGAGGAGCTCTACGCTGCGGCGGAGGCCGATGAATCTGCCGAATCGGTGGAGTTCCTGTCGTCCGTACGCGTCGATATTGAGTGTGTCGCTGGCGCGTTTCCTGGCGCCGGTTTTCGCGGGGCTCGGGCCGGCGAGGTAGCGTGAGAGGGCTTCTTCAAGGGAAGGTTTCGGGCTATCGTTCAAAGCTGCGCCTCGACTTGGAGGATAATGTTCCTGTAATCTGTAATGTTAGGGGCGCTCATACTTGACGTCAACGGCGCGGGGCACGGCGTTCGAGCGTTTACCTGACTATCCCTCGTGGGGTAAGCTTGTAGGGGGAGGGTCTGAGGAGGCCCTGAGGAGCGTCAGCGACAATGCCCAACCGGTGGATAGGGAACGCGTTCATCTATCTGATTATCTTCGTGGCGGTCATCGCCATTTTCTTCACGCTGTTCAGCCCGGGGGATTCCGGGACGGAGACCGATCTGACCACGATTCTCAACCAGGCTGAGAGCGGTCAGCTGACGAAAATCGTCGTCGATGGGGATCGCTTGGTTGCTACGCCGCGACAGAATCCGAACAACGTGCTTACTGCAACCAAGGAGCCGGGGTCGAGCATCTTCGCGATTCTCGAAGCGGCGAACATCAATCCGGTCGAGCAGGGCATTCTTGTGGAGGTGAAGCAGTCGAGCGGGTTGGGGAACCTTGTGGGGATTCTCATTCAGTTTCTGCCGCTCATCTTCTTTGGGGTGATTCTGCTGTTTATGATGCGTCAGGCGCAGGGGGCGAACAATCAGGCGCTGGGTTTCGGGAGGAGCCGCGCCCGGATGTTCACGGGGAATCGCCCGACTGTCACGTTTGGGGACGTGGCTGGGGTGGAGGAGTCGAAGGAGGAGCTTCAGGAGGTGGTGGAGTTCCTGAAGTATCCGGAGCGGTTCCTGGCGTTGGGGGCGCACATTCCCAAGGGGGTGCTTATGGTGGGGCCGCCGGGGACGGGCAAGACGCTGCTTAGCCGGGCGGTTGCCGGGGAGGCGGGCGTGCCGTTCTTCTCGATCAGCGGCTCTGAGTTTGTGGAGATGTTCGTGGGGGTGGGGGCCTCGCGGGTGCGGGATCTGTTCGATCAGGCGAAGCGCAACGCGCCGGCGATTGTCTTCGTCGACGAGATCGACGCGGTTGGGCGGCATCGCGGGGCAGGGCTCGGCGGGGGGCACGATGAGCGCGAGCAGACGCTGAATCAGATTCTGGTGGAGATGGACGGGTTCGATACGAGCACGAACGTTATTGTGATTGCGGCGACGAACCGGCCGGACATTCTGGATCCGGCGCTCTTGCGGCCCGGACGGTTCGACCGACGGGTGGTGCTCGATCAGCCGGACATCAATGGGCGCGTCGCCATTCTGAAGGTGCATTCGAGCGGGAAGCCGCTTGGGGACGAGGTGGATCTTGAGCGGCTTGCGCGGCAGACGCCGGGGTTCAGCGGAGCGGATCTGGCGAATCTGGTGAACGAGGCGGCGCTCCTCGCGGCGCGGCGTCAGAAGAAATTCATTGGGATGGCGGAGCTTCTGGAGTCTGTTGACAGGGTTACGATGGGCCCGGAGCGGCGCACGCGGGTTATCACGCAGCATGAGAAGGAGATAGTCGCCTATCACGAGGGGGGGCATGCTCTGGTGGGTCATCTGCTGCCTCATGCCGATCCTGTGCAGAAGATATCGGTGATTTCGCGGGGGATGGCGGCTGGTTATACGAAGTCGCTGCCGGAAGAGGATCGGATGTTCTACACGCGCCCGCAGTTGATGGACCGCATCGCTATGGCGCTGGGGGGGCGGGTCGCGGAGGAGATTACGTTTGGCGAGGTAACGACGGGGGCGAGCAACGATCTGGAGCAGGTGACGCAGATTGCGCGGGCGATGGTTACGCGCTACGGGATGAGCGAGAATCTGCTGCCGCGGACGTTCGGGAAGCGCGAGGATATGATTTTTCTGGGGCGGGAGATTGCCGAGCAGCGGGATTATTCCGAGAAGGTGGCGCAGGAGATCGACGACGAGGTGCAGAGCATTGTGGTGGAGGCGTATCACACCGCCAAGCGTCTGCTTTTGGAGCAATATCCGAAGCTGGCGCAGGTGGCGCGCTATCTTATGCTGCACGAGACGGTCGAGGGCCCGGACTTGGATCGACTGTTCGCCTCGGAGGCTCCGCCGCTCGACGGGGCCGTCCCTGCGAGCGCGTAGGGGCGGCGCGGCTGTCTTCCCTGTAGGACTCAGCGAGAACAGGATGCAGCGAGGGCAGTAGGCCGTCCCCTCCGCCAGCGTTGTAGGGGGGAGGGCGTCCTAGCGTCGGTCTGAGCGCTGATAGGCGCAGTTCCGCGCTGGTTTTTCATAGGATGACGAGGAGCCGTTCATGTGCGGGGTCGCATACGGCGTTCTCTCGGACGCGCAGTGCGGGAGGCCAGCGGCAGGGGACCAAGCGCGCGCTGCGGAGTCGCGGCGCGCTCTCGGAACGCAAGATAGGGAGAGGCGCACGGGCGGCAGCGGGCGGGCGCGGGAGGATGCGGAAGCGCACACGGCGCCGACGGATCCCGGGGCATCACTCTGAGCTGCTCGGGCGGCAGCCAGACCAGCTGCAAGGGAGTCCTGAAGCGCGGCGCTTTACCGCTTTACCAGTCGGGGGCTGCGGCTTTGTGGTCGCGGGCGTTGACCTGGAGGGGTTCGGCTTCTTCGGCGTCGGCATCGAGCGTCATTATTCGGGATACGCCGTCCTGAATCACCTGGTAGACGAGGCTGCCGCCGGGACCCCATTCAACTGCTACTTCGCGCTCATCGCTGGTCTCGGTGAGGGGGGTCAGCTCTCTGCCGTCGGCGGATGTGCTGAAGATGTCGAGGTCGCCGTTGCGGTCGGACAGGAACGCGATGCGTTCGCCGGAAGCGGACCAGGAAGGGGCGTAGTCGGCGTAGGTGTTGTCGGTCACCTGGGCGGCGGCTCCTACAGGCCCTTCGGGGCCGACGGCGACGACAAAGATGTCTTCGTCGCCGTCGCGGCGTGAGACGAAAGCGAGCTGCGCGCCGTCAGGCGACCAGACAGGCGAGTAATCGTCTGAGCCGGAGAGCTGAACGCGGTCGACAGTGTCTGGGTTCCGCAGGACGATGCCTATGGACTCGCCGGTTTCGTTGAGCGTTGCGAAGGCGATCCAGTTTCCTTGGGGCGACCATGCGGGGTTGGTTTCGCCGTGATCGGTGAGCATAAGGCGGTCGGGGACGAGGTTGGAGAGGGAGAGCCAGTAGAGGGCTGGGTTGCCGTCGTTTGTTTCGGAGACGTAGGCGATGCGGGAGCTATCGGGCGACCATACGACTTGAGATTCGTTGACGTCGGTGTTGGTGGCGCGGATGAACGCGGAGCCGTCGGCGACGGCGATGTAGATTTCGACGTTGCCGTCGCGGTTGGAGAGGAAGGCGATCATCTGGCCGCTAGGCGACCACACGGGGTCGAAGTCGTCGGCGTTCTGGCCGGCCTCGTCGCTGGTGATGATGCGGCGGTCTTCGCCTTCGGCAGTCGCCACGACGATGTCGCGATTTCCGGGTTCGCCGATGGCGTAGACGACGTAGCCGGGCGTGTCGAGGAGGCCGCAGCCGGAGAGCGCTATGGCGAGGATGGCGGCGGCGAGGATCAGCAGTCGATGTGGGCGGGGGGTAGTGTTCACGTGGAGGCGCATCTCAGAGTTCCGTCCTACGGTAGCAGGGTTTCGCTGTAAAGACTATGCAATTCGGGGCGAGTGTGCGGCTATTCCGAACGGTTGGAGGTCGTCAGAACGGCAGCCACGGCGGGTCTGGTCCTTCGCGCCCGCGGGGATGAGAGCGGGGGGACGCCAAGCCGTACCCGAGCCCTCCAAGCGCGCCGATGACGAGCCCGCCCACGACGATGGAGGGGGGCAGCCAGACCGGAGGGTCGCGGAATTCGTCGATGCAGTTGAGGGGGATGTCGGCGCCTGCTTCGGATCGGCGGATGGCCTCGGCGCAGCGTTCGACTTCGCTGACGAAGATGGATTGCACGAAGAGGGCGGGGACGGCGGAGAGGGCGGCGCCTGCTATGCCGATGAGGGCTGCGAACGCCACTCCGCGGTAGAACCTGCGTCCGAGGCTTAGCGGACGGGCATCCGCGCTCTGCAGGCGCACGGCGGGGTTGTCCATCACGAGCCGAGCACCCGTGCGCGCTGGGCAGGCTGAAGCTTGCCTGAGGCCAGTTCGAGCAGGAGGCGCGGGGCGCTTTCGCGGCGCTCTTCGAGGAATTCGACGACGCGGTCGGCTTGCAGGCGGGTGGCCTCGAGGAGCATTGCGCCAGCGCCGCGCTGCACTTCCTCGTGGTTATCGTTCACTACGATCGCGGCGACATCGAGGGCGTCGGTGATGAATCGGCCTTCGCGCACAAGCGGGCCGAACGCCGCGACGGCGGCGCGGCGCTTGGAGGGATTCGGCGAGTTCGCCCATTCCCGCATTGTTTTGACGAGCGAGGGTTTGGCGGCGAGGGAAGGGCTGAGGCAACTGGCGCCAAGCGCATCCGCCGCCTGGGGGGAGGCGAGCGTCTCGCCCCAGGGGGCGATGCGCTCGAAGTCGGCGCCGGTTATGAGTCGGGCGAGCGCGCCAACGATCTGTGCGCCGACGAGCGCTTCTTCCAGTTTCCTTGATCGGAGGAGTTCGTCGGCGATGGCGAGCGTTGTGGGGAGTCCGCGAGAGCGGAGCTTACGCACGAGGTCGAGGCCGATCTTGTGGACGTCGGCGGGGCGGACGCCGTAGCAGGGGACGTCGCGTCCGGCGTCCTTGCACAGCTGGAGGGCGACGTTGCTGTTTCCGGCGCTCTGGAGCTGACGGCGCGCTTCGGACGTTGCGCTGGCAACGAAGTCGGCGTCGACCGGCGGCGCGGCGGATGGTCGTTGTTGGCGTCTGTTCGTCATCTGACGCGGGACTCGGGTCCGGCTGCTCTATTGTAACGGAACGCGCAGGGGGCGTTCTGTCGCCCTCCGGGGGCCTCTCTGGGGCGTCTTCTGGGGGCTCGCATCTTGGGCGAGTTCGCGGCTTTTCGCTAGCCGACGCGGGAACCCGAATCTCCTCTCTCGCGAGGGGGGGCTTCTCGGGTTGCGCCGATGGGACTGAAACAGCGAACTCTACGGGCGGAGGCGCATGCGCCTGTGGGCGGAGAAGCAGCTCTACCAGGCGGCGGTCTGCAGGGTTTTGATTTTCTCGTCGCGGAGCCAGTCCTCGTGCGGCTTGAGGAGGATGTCGCCGGCGCGGATGTAGTAGACGGAGCCGTCGCTGGCGGCGCGAGGCTCGTCGCCGTCTTGCAGGGCGACGGCCTCTTTCAGGAGGCGGCGGCGCGATTTGATGATGCCGATGTCTGTTGTGCCGAGATGTTCCTTGTTGCGGGGGGTGACGGGGCCCATTCCCTCTTGCACGGAGAAATCCTGCTCGCCGGTGCCGGTGATGCCGGTGAAGGTGAGTCTCTTCTGGTAGTCGCGGCTGATGAGGTAGTCGTTGGCTTTGTTGCGGAGGGGCCAGTGGTCGGGGCCGGGGAGGGCTGCGGCGTGGAGGCCGGAGCCGTTTCGCCAAGCTTCGATGTCGTTCGCGAGGAGAGGGCGCGTGAGGTTCCAGACGAAGGTCCAGCGCATATTGTGGAAGTCGTCGATGGGGACGAACGCGTGGAAGAACTTCTGGGAAGGGGCTGACGGGGGCATCGTGTAGAAGGGGAGCAGGAAGAGGTTGTAGCGCCAGTAGAACTCGCCCTCTCCGGTGTCGCGTCGGGCGCCGGCGACGACGCCGTAGTCGGTGTCTTCGGCGAAGAATTTGGGATGCTGGTCGCGGGCGTGGTACTTGTCGCGAAGGTTCTGTGAGCGTTGCCACTGCTCGCGCCAAGCGTCGGTCATATGGTAGGCGTCGAGGGAGGCGTGGAGGAAGTTGGAGTGCGCGGAGTCGATGCCGCCCTCGATCGCCTGCGCGTAGTTGGTCTGCTGCCAGTTCCAGGAGGCGAAACGGTGAGTGTCGGGGACGCGGAGGCACTCGAAATCGGGCATCTCGGGAGCGAGCTGAGGCGGCCCCATATAGGTCCACAGGATGCCGGCGCGCTCTTCTACGGGGTAGGCGGTGATTTTGATTTTGTCTTTGTAGGAGCTCTCTTCGGTTTCGGTGGGCATATCGACGCAGTTGCCGTTGATGTCGAATTTCCAGCCGTGGTAGGTGCATCGGAGGCCGCATTCTTCGTTGCGGCCGAAGAAGAGGTCGGCCCAGCGGTGAGGGCAGTTGCGCTGCACAAGGCCTACCGAGCCGTCGGCGATGCGGAAGGCGAGGAGCTCCTCGCCCATAAGGCGGACGCGGACGGGCTCGCCGTCGGGTTCGGGGAGGTCTTCGGAGAGCCTGAAGGGGATCCAGTAGCGGCGGATGTAGTCGCCCATAACTGTGCCGGGGCCGATTTCGCAGAGCTTGCGGTTTTCGTCTACTGAGAGCATTGCATCACCTCATCTGGCGGCTTGGGCGCCTCATGGCGCGTTGCAGGGCGTATCGGGCAGCCTGGGAGGATGTTACTCCCAGGGCAGGATAGACACGTGGATGGCGTCTTCGATCCCGTCGCCGGCGACGGCGCGGATGGCGGTGTGGACGTCGACGAGGCCGAAGGTGTGGGTGCGCATAATTTCGAGAGGGAATCGTCGGGAGGCGATCTGGCGCAGCGCGAGCTCGACAGCTTCAAAGCTGTGGCCGCGGGCGCTCGCAAGGGTCATATATTTGCGGGTGAGCCGCCCAATGGGGAAATCGGGGAAGAGGGGGGCTTCGGCTTGCGCGACCATTCGTCCGCCCTTGCGCTTCGTGGCTTCGATGGCGAGCAGGGTGGGGGCGGGGCCTGAGTGGGAGGTGCAATCGACGACGACGTCGACGCCGGCCTCGGGGCCGCCGCCGGTGATTTCCTTGATGCGCGTCAGCGGGTCGTCGACGTCGATATCGATCGTGTGGTCGGCGCCGAGCGTCCGGGCGACCTCGAGCCGTTTGGCGTCGTTCTTGCCTTTGCCGGTGACGATGATGCAGTCGGCGCCGGCCTGCTTGGAAGCGACGACGCAGGCGAGGCCTTGCTGTCCTGGTCCCTGGATGAGGACGCTCTTGCCGTAGCCGACCTGCCCTTCGATGAGGGCCCACTGTACGCCGTTGCCCATTGGGAGGGCCATAGCGGCCTCTTCGGCGCTGAGGCCGGCTGGGACTTTGTGAATCGGGGCGTTCGGCGGCACGTAGAGGTATTGCGCGTACCCGCCCCAGAGCGAGGGGGCGACGGAGACGGGCGTGGATCCGTAGCGGATGGCGGCGGGGTTCGCCGAGGCGTCGGTGGCGAAGCAGTGGCGGTATTCGCCGACGCGGCAGAATTCGCAGCGTCCGCAGGGGAGGTACTCCTCGAGGGCGACGAAGTCGCCTTCTTTGACTCCCCAGCGTTCGCCGAAGACGCGGCCTACTTTTTCGAGGTAGCCAACGTTCTCGTGGCCCATAATGACGGGGCCGCCCTTCATCTCGCGCTCGTAGCCTCCGACGTCGCTGCCGCACACTCCGGCGGCCTCGACTTTGAGGAGGGCGGCGTCGATGGGGATCTCGGGCAGCTCAATCTCCATCCGTTCCGTCTGGTTGATTCCGATCTTGGCTGCAACGACTGCGGCGCTTGTCATAGCGGAGGCGCTCCTCTCTCGTTCTCGTCTCGTTCTCGTTCGCTCTCTTTACACTACACTCTTTCGCTCTAGGCGCGGCCTGCGCGTCGGGCTCACATTATGACTGCGGCGGCGCAATGGTCAAATGGACGCTTGATTCGGGAGTTTCGGGGGCAAGAGCGCTTGTCGCTCAGGCGTCCGTCTCCTTACACTTCAGGCAGTGCAGGAGAACGCCGGAGAGACTCCTGACGCAAGGGACACGCCATGACATTGCAACGTCACGCGACTATCGCCAAGCCTGCGACTCCTCGCGACGCTCCGAATCTGCGCGACTACGAAGCAGCGCGGGAGTCGTTCGACTGGGGGAGCGTGGAGCGCGAAATCGACTGGCTCCCGGGCGGGGGGCTGAATCTTGCCTACGAGGCCATCGACCGCCACGTTGTCCACGGGGCCGGCTCCAGGACGGCGATGATTTGGGAGGGCAAGAACGGGGAGAAGGAGACTTACTCTTACGACGATATGCGGCGCGAGAGCAACCGGTTCGCGAACGCGCTGACGGCGCTCGGGGTCGCCAAGGGCGAACGCGTGTTCACGTTTATGGAGCGCATTCCGGAGATCTATTTCACTGTGTTCGGCACGCTGAAGGCGGGATGCGTGATCGGGCCGCTGTTCTCAGCGTTCGGCCCGGACCCGGTGCGCGACCGGCTGGAGAACAGCGGGGCGCGCACGCTTGTAACCCAGCCGGAGCTCCGCAAGAAGATTGCGTCGATTCTTCCGCAGCTGCCTGCCCTCGAGCACATCATTGTGGTGAACAAGAACGGGCGCTCCGCCGAGCCGTTCGCCGAGGGGGATCTGGACTACTATGCGCTGATGGGCGCCGCGTCCGACGAGTACGGGCCGATCGCGACTACTCGCGACGACTATTCAATCATGCACTACACGTCGGGGACGACGGGCAAGCCGAAGGGGGCGGTGCACCGGCATAACGCGGTGATTCAGCATTACCTCACCGGCAAGTGGTGTCTTGATCTGCGCGCGGACGATGTCTACTGGTGCACTGCCGACCCTGGATGGGTTACGGGCACGTCGTACGGGATGTCGGCTCCGTGGACGAACGGCGTGACGCAGGTTATCTACGAGGGGGGGTTCAGCGCGCGGAAGTGGTATGAGATTCTGCAGGATTACAAGGTAACGGTGTGGTACACGGCGCCCACCGCCATCCGGATGCTGATGAAGTCCGGCGCGGAGCTGCCGAAGGGTTATAATCTAAGCAGCCTGCGGTTTGCAGCGTCGGTTGGGGAGCCGCTCAATCCTGAGGCTGTGGAATGGGGGGTGGAGGCTATTGGCTTGCCGTTCCACGATAATTGGTGGCAGACGGAGACAGGGGCGATTATGATTGCGAACTACGCTTCACTCGATATACGTCCTGGCTCGATGGGCAAGCCGCTACCGGGGATCGAGCCGGGCATCGTCGACGCTGAAGGGAACGAGAAGGCTGTTGGAGAAGAGGGAAATCTCGCAGTGCGCACCCCCTGGCCTTCTATGTTTCAGACGTACTGGGAGCAGCAGGAGCGGTACGATTCGCGGTTCGTGAGCGGATGGTATCTCACTGGCGATGAAGCGGTGAAAGACGCCGACGGCTACTACTGGTTCATTGGGCGGTCTGACGACGTCATCAACACTGCGGGGCACTTGGTGGGGCCCTTTGAGGTGGAGTCGGCGCTTATAGAGCATCCGGCGGTGGCTGAGGCGGGGGTTATCGGGAAGCCGGATGCGCTCGCGATGGAGGTGGTGAAGGCGTTCGTATCGCTGAAGGAGGGGTATGAGCCGTCGGACGCGCTGCGGCGAGAGTTGATGGGTTTCGCGCGGGACAAGCTTGCCGCTGCGGTGGCGCCTCGGGAGATCGAGATTATCTCGAGCTTGCCGAAGACGCGCAGCGGCAAGATTATGCGCCGCCTGTTGAAGGCTCGGGAGCTTGGGCTCGACGAGGGGGACATTTCTACTCTTGAAGAAGACTAGCCGGTGAGGAATCCCTTGGGCGAATCCAGCAACAGCGTCGTTATCTACACAGCGGAATCTTGCATTGGCAATCCTGGCACAGGGGCCTACGCCGCAGTGATTTTGCAGGAGGGGGGAAGCCGCCTCGAGCTCAGCGAAGGGCACCGGCGCACTACGAATAACCGACTGGAGCTGATGGGGCCGATAAAGGCTCTCGAATCGCTGACTCAGAAGAGCCAGGTTACGCTGCACAGCGGCTCGCAGTATGTGGTGGATTCTATCGGCAAGGGTTGGGCGAAGCGCTGGCGCGAGAGCGAGTGGATGCGCAACAGGAAAGAGCGCGCCGCCAATTCTGATCTGTGGGCGCGGCTCCTCGATCAGTGCGAACAGCATACTGTTGAGTTCAAGTGGAGCCGCGACAAGTCCGACGACCCCGAGCAGGAGCGCTGCGGTCTGCTGGCGTGGCGCGCCGCAAGGGAGGAGAGCCTCCAGGTCGATGACGCGTATGAGGCTGTAGCCTCTGGCAAGGACTCCGGCGGGGGGAAGGACAGCGGGAGTCCGAAGCTTCTGTAATCGGCGAGGAGGATGTCCGCTCTTCCAGACACGCTCAATGTTCTTATCTTTATGGACCCGGCCAGGGCGCCGGTCGCGGAAGTCGCCGCGGCTGCGCCGGGAAGGCTGCGCGTAACCGCCGCGCCCGGGCAGGCGTTCGCCGACGAGGCGGGGATGCATCCGCCAACAACCGGGCTCTGGAAGGGCGAGGCGTGGAGCTCCGAGCTCTCTCCCGGCGAGCGGGAGCGGGCGCTGCGGGAGACGCACATTCTGGTCGTCACGCTCCCGTTTCCGAAGCGGTTGCTGCCGCGAATGCCGAATCTGCTGTGGGCGCAGTATCTGTGGGCCGGCATTTCGGATATGCGCTACTCCGACATCTGGGGTTCGCATGTTCGGGTTGGGTCGTCGCGCGGGAATGTCGAGGCGCTGCCTATTGCGGAGATGGCGCTTGCGGCTGCGCTTTATTTCGCGAAGGAGCTAGGGCTTGCCGCGCGTCAGACCGCAGCCGGCGAGCTGGACGCCGCTCCATACGGGCTGCGGCTCCTCGCGGGCAAGACGATGGGCGTAGTGGGCCTGGGCGGCATTGGCCTGCAGGTCGCCCGACTCGCCAAGGCTCTGGGGATGCGCGTTCTCGCCACCCGGCGCTCCGCCGATCGCCGCATCGAGGGCGTCGGGGACGTCGACGTTCTTCTGCCGCCCTCTGGGCTTGTCGAATTGCTGGCGGAGTCCGACTATGTGGCGCTAGCGCCTGTTCTCACCGACGATACGGCCGGGCTTATCAACGCGTCTGCGCTTGCCTCGATGAAGGACGGGGCGGCGCTCATCAACGTGGGACGGGGGGAGCTCATCGACGAGGCGGCGCTGAAGGACGCGCTGCGCTCCGGGAAGCTGCGCGGGGCTTATCTTGACGTGTACGCCGACGAGTGGTCGCGTCCGCCAGACCCGGAGTTGATGGCGTTTCCGAACGTAGTGATGACGCCGCATAACTCCGGGCGGGTCGATGTTCCGTCGTCAAACTCGCTGGGCATTCTGAAAGAGAACATCCGGCGGTTCATCGCCGGCGAGTCTCTGATCAACGAGGTTGATTGGGAGCGCGGGTACTAGTCCGCGCGCTCTAGCTCTTCTCTGAGGCGACGGAGGCTTTCTCTTCGGCGGGGTCCTCGCGCTTGCCTTCGGCGTCGGATTTCACGTCGTTGACGGCGCCTCGGAACTGTTTGATGCCGAGGCCGAGAGCGCGCCCAATCTCGGGCACGCGGCTCGCGCCGAAGATGACGAGGACGATTACGAGAACGATCATGAGCTCTGGCCAACCTAGTCCGAACGGCATAGCTGCGCCTCTCTTTCCGCCACGTTCCGCCACGCCCAACGCGCGAGCACAGGATACCACACGGGGGACGCGCAGTTTCAGTTCGTGTTCAGTTCGTGTTCCGCGCGATTCGCGCTCTGTGTGGAGCGAGGCTTGCCCCGCGATGCGCTCACGCGTGGTTCACCGCCCCCGAGCGGGCGACGGCAGAGCGGCGGCGCGGGCGAGCATTTCGGTGAGCGCGTTCTCCTCGGAGGCTCCGCTTTTGATGGCGACGTCGGCGCCGATGAGGAGGCGGTAGAGGCCGCGGACAGCGTCGGGAGAAAAGCGGCGCGCTTGCTCGGCGGTCTTGCGGACGACGAAGTCTGATCCTGTTCCGAGGCGCGGAGCCCATTCCTGGCGGGGCGTTTGTTGCGCCGCCAATTCCTGCGCGATGGCGATCATCCGCGCCTGACGCGCCACCATTGAAAGCAGATAGGGGCCCGCCGCGCCAGCGTCCAGGAGCGTCTGCATCGCGGCGAGAGCGGCGTCGGGGCGGCGGTCCATAATTGCGTCGACTAGCTGGAACACGTTCGCCTCTTTGGCGCCGGTGACGAGCGCCTGCACGTCCTCGGCGCTGATGGGGCGATCGCGGCAGTAGAGCGACAGTTTTTCGATTTCGGAGTCCATTGCCCAGAGGTTGGGGCCGACCATATCGGCGAGCGCGGCGGCGGCGCGAGCGTCGATGGCGGCGCTTTTCCGGGCGGCGCGGTTGGCGATCCAGTCGACGAGCGCCTCGCGCCGGAGAGCGGGGAACTCTCGCACTGTTACGAGGGCGGCGCCGACGCCCTTTACGGCGGCGAGCGTTGGATTGCTCGCCGTTAGCTTGTCTTCGAGGAAGACGACGTCTGTCGTGGGGGGGAGCTGTTGGAGCAGGTCGGCGAGGCCTGCGGGGGCGCCGGCTGCGCGGTCTTGGCCGCGTCCTCTGCCGCGCCGCTGGCCTTCGGCGACTCCCATCAGCCCGCGCACGACGGCGACGCGGCGGTCGGCGAGGAACGGCATAGCCATAGCGGCTCCGCCGAGCCGTTCTACGGTGAAGTCTTTCGATTCGATGACGGTTACGTTTGACTCGCGGAGGTCGGGCGAGCCGACGGTGTCGAGCAGCTCTGCTAGGAGCTCGGCGGCCGAGAAGGAGTCTTCGCCGTGGAGTATGTAGATCATTGCGCGCGCTGCGGGCTATGGCCTGTTCTATACTAGACGTCAGGAGACGGGGATGGCGCTTCTGGCATATCTCAGACGCCTGCGGACAGTAGCGTACTTCATGACGCATCCGGCTGTGCCGTTGCTGCTGAAGGCTTTGCCGATCGTCGCCCTCGGCTATGTGCTCTTCCCGCGCGACTTGCTGCTTGATTTTCGGGCGTTCGGTTTCGTCGACGACGCTGTGGTCGTGGTTCTGCTGCTGAGCGTGTTTACGTCGCGGGCCGCGGAGAGCGTGGCGCGGGCGGGGAAGGCGAAGCAGGAGGCGGTGCCCGCCGATTTCGTCGTGCTGGGCGACGACGCGCCCGGCGGGACACGGGGCGGGGCGCACGATCAGCCTCCGAGCGCCGACATCCGCTCGTGAGCGGGCATTGGGCGCAGGAGGGCGCGCCGATGTCCTCGCGCGGATTCCGCCTCCGTTAGCTTTGCAAGGAGCTTTACAAGGAGTTGCTATGGCGACGAACCCGACGAATCCTCTGAAGAAGCGCTCAGCCGAGATGACGGACGGGCCGTCGCGGGCGCCCGCGCGCTCGATGCTGAAGGCGATCGGCTTCACCGACGACGATCTTGCGAAGCCGATCATCGGCGTTGCGACGACGTGGATCGAGACGATGCCGTGCAACTACAACCAGCGCGAGCTCGCGGCGCACGTGAAAGAGGGGATCCGCGAGGCGGGCGGCACGCCGATGGAGTTCAACACTATTTCTGTGTCCGACGGCGTGGCGATGGGCACAGAGGGGATGCGCGGCTCTCTCGTGAGCAGGGAGGTTATCGCCGACTCGATCGAGACTGTCGTCCGGGGGCATTCGTTCGACGGAGTTGTCGTGCTCGTGGGCTGCGACAAGACGCTGCCGGCGGGGGCTATGGCGCTGGCGCGCCTCAATCTGCCGGGGCTTGCGTTCTACAATGGTTCGATTTCGCCTGGGCGGTTCGAGGGTCGGGACATCACGATTCTCGACGTGTTCGAGGCGGTGGGAGCCCACGGCGCGGGCAAGATTGACGACGCGCGGCTGAAGGCTATCGAGGATGCGGCCTGCCCGGGGGCGGGGGCATGCGGCGGGCAGTTCACCGCCAACACGATGGCGATGGCGCTCGAGTTTCTCGGGATCAGCCCTGCTGGCGCTAATTCTGTTCCCGCGCTCGGGGCCGCGAAGGCCGAGGAGGCTCGGAAGGCTGGCCGTCTCGTTATGGAGCTGCTGCGGAATGATGTGAAGCCGCGGGACGTTATGACGCGCGAGGCGTTCGAGAACGCCATCGCCGGAGTGGCGGCGACTGCCGGCTCGACCAACGCTGTGCTGCATCTTCTCGCGATTGCGCGGGAGGCGGGGACGCCGCTTACGATCGACGAGTTCGACGAGATTGCGCGGCGCACGCCGGTGGTCGCGAGCATGAAGCCGGGGGGAGAGTACGTGGCTGAGGATCTGTACAATGCGGGCGGCTACGGGCTCGTCTCGCGGGAGCTGGTTGGGGCAGAGCTCGCCCATGCGGGGGCGCGCAACGTGAGCGGGGCGAGCTTCGGGGAGGTTGCGGCGGGGACGGTCGCCGCGCCGGGTCAGCGAGTCGTTGTTTCCGCGCGGGAGCCGGTCAGCCCGCACGGGGGGATCGCCATCTTGCGGGGGAATCTGTCGCCGGAGGGGTGCGTCGTGAAGCTTGCGGGCCATGGGCGGCGGCGGCATCGGGGGCCGGCGAAGGTGTTCGACCGCGAAGAGGAGTGTTTCGCGGCGGTGCAGTCGGGCAAGATTGTCGACGGGGACGTGGTGGTTATTCGCTACGAGGGGCCGGTGGGCGGGCCGGGGATGCGGGAGATGCTCGGGGTTACGGCGGCGATTCAGGGCGCGGGGCTGGGAGACACGGCGGCGCTAATCACGGACGGGCGATTCTCGGGGGCAACGCACGGGTTTATGGTGGGGCACATCACGCCGGAGGCGGCGATCGGGGGGCCGCTCGCCCTTGTGCGGGACGGGGACTCGATTGTGCTGGACGTTGATGCGCGCCGGTTGGATCTGGAAGTGAGCGACGACGAGCTGGAGCGGCGGCGCGCGTCGTGGTCTCCGCCGCAGCCGCGCTACACGACGGGGGTGTTCGCGAAGTATGCGAAGAGCGTCGCCTCGGCAAGCGAGGGGGCGGTGACGAGTCCGGGGCTGGCGGGGAGCGTCTGGTAGGCGGGGCGAGCGGGGACTGGGGGTAAGCCACCCTCCTAGGTCATCAGGGGATAAGCAGGATGTCAGCCGGGGCGTCCGCGGGGGTAGCCTAGCCCGGCTAAGGCGAGCATCCGAGCTGTTCGTGGGGAGCGCTCCGGCAGGATTTGGGCGCGGCGGGCGTTGAGGGCTGCCGCTCGCGCGTCTATGATGGGCGCAATACTGCATCAGGAGTTCGGTCGTGTCTCTCATTCCAAAGGTTATGAGCACGCAGCATCCGGACAATGCGGCGGCGCCCGCCTACGCCATCGATGGGGTCATCAAGGGAGATGGGGAGATCGCGGAGGCGGTCGACGTGTTCGGCCTCGGCTGCGACGAGCAGATGTGGGACTCGGAAGGGAAGGACACCGACACTCACGTTGTGCAGAAGCTCCTTACGAACTATCCGCAGTTCTTCCACGAGGAGCGGAAGCTGGGGCGCGACGCCGTCATCACGCTCCGGGTTCCGAATCCGGCGATCGAGATGGAGATGCGGAAGCTGATGGTCGAGGCGCTGCAGGGGATCACGACCGCCTACGATGTCGCGCGTGAGTTCTACGGCGGCGATCTCGAGCCGCCGATACAGGAGATCATTCTGCCGTTCACGACGTCGGCGGATGAGCTGTCGCGCATCGCGGCCTACTACGAGCGTTTCATTGTGGGTCAGGAGGACAGCAAGCTTTTAGGGGACAGCTCTGTGCGCGACTGGATCGGCGAGTTTCTGCCGAAGCGCATCCGGGTCATCCCGCTGGTGGAGTCCCGCGACCAGATGCTGACGATTGACGACATTGTGCGGGAGTATCTGCGGCGGCACGAGGAGCCGTTCCAGCGGGTTTTCCTCGCGCGGAGCGATCCCGCCCTTAACTATGGGATGGTGGGAGCCGAGATTCTGCTCAAGATCAGCCTCCGCCGGATCGATCTTCTCGCGGAGGAGATAGGGATTCCTCTCTATCCGATCATTGGGGCGGGTTCTGTTCCGTTCCGCGGGCATCTGAAGCCCACCAACATCCCACGCGCCCTGCTGGAGTATCCAAGCGTCCGCACTCTGACTGTGCAGTCGGCCTTTAAGTTTGATTACGCGCTGGAGCAGGTGCAGTCGGCGATTGCTGAGATCCACGCTCACGAACAGGCGGCGGCGCTTCCGATCGACGAGCCGCGTGCTATCGCCATTCTCGACAAGGTCGCCGCGGAGTATCAGCGTCAGGTGCGCGAGCTTGCTCCGCGGATCGCGTCGGTTTCGGGGCTGTCTCCGCGGCGGCGCGAGCGCAAGCTTCACGTGGGGTTATTCGGATACGGGCGGTCGCTCTCGGGGTCTGACGATGATGTGACGCTGCCGCGCGCCATTGCTTTCACAGCGGCGCTGTACTCGATGGGGGCGCCGCCGGAGCTGCTTGGGCTCGCCGCGCTCGATCAGAGCGATTTTGCGTACTTGCGCGAGATCTACCCGAGCATGGAGGAGGATCTCGCGGCGGCGCTCCGCTACGCCAATGAGACGCGCGTTACACAGCTGCTCGGCGACGACTACCGCCGGCTGCTGGTGCGCTTCACACATGAGATTGATCGCGTTCACGAGGGGCTCACGACCGCGGTATGGGCAAGCCTCCGGCAGGGAGCCGAGGGCAGGGGCAGAACGACGCACTACATCGAGGAAGCCGGACGCGAACGGCGCTTCCTCGGGTAAGGGGCGCCGTAGTCCCGCCTCTCGCGCATACGCATAGAGGAGCGGCGGGTTCCCCGCTTGCGCGGAAACGGGGGCGGAGGGGCAGGAGCGAGCGGCGGGGGGCTCTACAATCCGCGTCCTGCGGAGGCGTCGAGGACGGCGCCTTGCTCCTCGTCGGGGTCGTACTCCCAGCGGAAATGGGGGTTGGAGTAGACTTCCTCGGGCATCAGGCTTTCGAGGCCGCGTTTCCCGAGTTCTTCTTCGAACATCTTGCGGATCCAGGGCTCTTCGTCGGGGTACTCGACCTGGTCGAGCAGTGCGCGGCTGCGTCCGCTCTCGGCGAGGCCGCGCACTTGCTTCAGCGGGGAGAGCGCCAGGTAACGCGCAGGCTCGACGCTGACGTTGAAGTGCTGATGGAACCAACGGTTGGGGGGCACGAACATACTCGATTCATGCCACGGCACTACGACTTTCTCTTCGCCTTCGGGCCACATAATGGAGAACCCTTCGCCGGCGGGGATGATGATGACGACGCCGGGGCCGTGGCGGTGGGCTTTTTTGTAGGTGCCCGGGGGGAAGACCGACATATGGCCGCCCATTTCGGAGTGGGGGAAACCGATGTCGACGACGTGGCCGCCGCCGCCGCGCTGCCGGTGCGGGACTAGTCCGTTCCACGCCGCGAGGTCGGTGAAGAAGTTGCCGTACCAGCTCGCGCCGCGTCCGCCGGGGGCGCGCTTCGCCACGGAGTACAGCTCGTCTTCGCTTGTTTCCAGGAGGCTGGCGTCCTGGTAGGCGTTGTTGAAGAAGTATGTGGGGTCTGGGACGAGCGACATTCCAACGGGGAGGAATGTGTTGGCTATGAGCCTTGCCGGACGGTCGCCGCGGGCGTTGGCGAACTGCCGCACGGCGCCGCGGGGCACGACGAACAGGCTGCGGGGGCCGAATTCGAACGTTTTTCGCGGGACGCCGTCGGCCCATACTGTGGCGAGGCCTTGCCCATCGGCGACGTAGAACACCTCGTCGAGGCCGAAGCGCACCGGGTTTGTTTGGCCGCCGGGGCGGATCTCGACGATGCGGGCGTCGGCGACGCCCTCCATTCCGGCAAGCTGGATGAAGGCGGCATCGCATCCCATATCGGGCCACGGCGCGACTTCGAGGTTTCGGACGTCCTCGACGTAGTAACCGCGATGCACGGGCAGCCCGAGCGACTCGACCCACTGGTCGTAGGGCAGCAGCGGAGCTCTCGCGTCCGTGTCGATTTTGACCTTCTCCAGCTGAACGACTTCGGCCTGGTCCGTCATGTGCGCCTCCGTAGCTTCGGGTAGGGATAGGGGAACTGTCGCCCCTTGCGGGCGATTCGTCAAGTTGGTTCGGGACGGGGCTTCTGGCGGCGCAGTGTTGGGAAGCCGTATCATTCAGGCGCAACCGGGCAGGCGCATTCGGATGCGGCGAGGAGAGGACGATGCGGGAGGCGCCGGGCTCTGTTTCGGAGCGAGGGTAATGCTCCTCGGCGGACGCCGCGCCCGCCGCCTTCGGCGGCCCAGTCGGTATACTGGCGTCGGCGGCGCAGAATGCCGCACGCCCAAGAGTCGCGCGCCCAGGGAGGCATCTTTTATGAAGGACGGTATGCGGTTCGTTGATTGCGATATGCATGTTATGGAGCCGGCTGATATCTTCGATCGTCGCCTCGATCCGAAATTCAGGGACAGGGTCATCAGCGCGCCGGGGCGCGCGGGCGGTTCGCAGATGGTCATCGACGGGTTTTCGCGCTCAGGCGACGACGATTTGCAGCAGTACCGGAAGCGCAGCAAGAACGTTTCGTCGAACCAGCGTCAGCCGCTCTCGGGATCGCGCTCGGCTCCGTACCTGGGCTTCGCCATCGAGAGCGGTTACAGCGCGGCGGCTCAGGTGACGGGGATGGAGATGGAAGGCGTCGATATCGCCGTGCTCTTCCCGACGATGGGTTTGGGGCTCATCGCGCGCAACGGGATGGACCCACTCCTCTCCGAGGCGTTGTGCAGGGCGTACAACGACTGGATCTACGAGTTCTGCCAGCACAGTCCCGACCACTTGAAGTTCGCGGCGATGCTGCCGTTTCACGATGTGACGCTGGCGTGCCGGGAGCTGCGGCGGTGCGTGGAAGAGCTAGGCGCGGTCGGCTCGTTTATGCGTCCGAACCTAGTGAACGGGCGCTACTGGCACTCTAACTATTGGGAGCCTCTGTACAGTCTGCACGAGGAGCTGGATGTAGCGTGGGGGTTCCACGAGGGCACCGGGGCATGGTACTCGCATATGAACGCGCTGTACGGCGAGAATCGCTTCTACCGGCACGTGGCGAGCCACTGGATCGAGATGCAGCAAGCGCTCGTGGGGATGCTCATCGGCGGGGTGTTCGAGTTCCACCCGAGCCTGCGAGTGGGTTTTCTGGAGGCGCAGAATTCATGGGTTCCTGGTCTGCTCAGCCGCATCGAGTGGGACTATCCGCAGTATCGGGAGACCCACGCGCCCTATCTGTCGCTCACCCCGAAGGAGTATTTCCAGCGCAATTGCTGGGCCTCGGTTGAGGGGAGCGAGCCGGAGATCGAGGCGACGGCCTCGTTAATCGGGGCCGACCGGATGTGCATTTCGACGGATTATCCGCACTTCGATTCTAATTTCCCGAATGTGTCGAACAACCTTGTGAGCGGGGTGTCGCGCGAGACGGCGGCGGCGATTCTGTACGGCGGGGCGACGCTCTACAACTTTGGCGAGGAGGATTTCGCCAAGGCGGATGCGGCGCGTCTCGCGCGCGAGGCCGCAGGGGTTCGGTAAGGGCGCTGGCGGGCGGCTGCGAGGGTTCAGCGCATTGGTGGCGCATACGGGATTCGAACCCGTGATCTCCGCCTTGAGAGGGCGGTGTCCTGGGCCGCTAGACGAATGCGCCACGCGAGGGGTCAGGGAGCGGCCTCTGAGGGGCTAGTATACCTGAAGGGCGGGGGGCGGAGCGCGGGCGCTGCGAGAAGAGGTTGCGCGGGGGCGATGGGTGGGGCGGCTGCGGAAGCGGCGCTTCGCAGGCACAATGGGCGGGGACGCCGGAGCAGGCGGGATGTCGCTCGCTCCATCGGAGGGAACTATGGATGTCGAACGGGTATTTCCGGGAGTGTGGGAGCTTCGCACTGCGTACGGGCGCGATACGGCGGAGCTGTTCACGGATGGGCCGATGCCTCATGCGGCATGGTTCGTGGAGGGGGAGCCTTCCGCAATCCTCGACCCTGGGCCGACATCGATCGCCGAGGAGTTGCTCGAGGCCATCCGCAAGCTCGGCTACGAGACCGACGATATCGGGCTGGTGGTTCCCTCGCACATCCACGTTGACCACGCGGGAGGGAGCGGCTGGCTTGTTGGGGAGCTGCCCCGCGCCAAGGCTGTGCTCCACACGCGCGGGGCGCCGTTCATGCGCGATCCGGCGCGGCTAATCGCGGGGACCGCCGAGGTGTTCGGGGATGCGTGGGAGGAGGTGTTCGGGTCCATTCTTCCAGTCCCGGACGATAAGCTAGCGGCTGTGGAGGATGGCGATCGGCTGCAGATTGGGGGCGGGTTCTACCGCATTGTTTTTATGCCTGGGCATTCGCTCGATCACATTGGGGTGTACGACGAGGAGCACGGGGCGCTCTACTGCGGGCACGGGCTGGGGAATTATAAGCCGCGGCGGTTTATGCCCGACCCTCCGATGACGCTGCCCTACTTCGATGTCGACGCCAGTCTTGCGTCGATACGGAAGGCGCGGGAGCTTGCGCCGCGGTATCTGCTGCCGGCGCACTCGGGTTTCCTTGCCTCGAATCCGGCGTTCGCCATCGACGCGGTTGAGCGCGTGACGGCGGAGCTGGGCGAGATTGTCAAGGCGGGGATGGCGGCGGGGAAGAGCGAGGCCGCGATGGAGCAGGATGTTCTGCGGCATATGTTTGCGGACCCGGGGAGGGCTGATCGCTCGTATCTGCCGGTTGTGACGAGCTACCGGCGACACTACGATCGGCAGGCGCGCCGGGGGCGCGGGGAGTAACGGACGGACGGCGCGGCGAGGGGTTAGGGGCGGAGGGGGAGAGGGGGAGGCAGTGGTGGGCCACCCTGGAATCGAACCAGGGACCTCAGTCTTATCAGGACTGCGCTCTAACCGACTGAGCTAGTGGCCCGTGGGGAGGCGGGGGCGCTTGTGAACGGCGAGAGGCCAGCGCGCTGGCCTCTCGCAAGCGACGCCTTAACGGGTGAGTAGTGGAAGGAAAGACTTGATGTGAGCCGCCAGGCCCTCCGGGGGGAGGGTGAAGCGGCCGCCGTTGCCGGGTCGAGGGAGCGGAACTCGACCAATCGCCCGGCGCAGGCCGGCTGCCCTGACGGACCGACCTGGGGTTCCCTCGTAAGAGAGGGAGCTCCCTAGAAAGGAGGTGATCCAGCCGCACCTTCCGGTACAGCTACCTTGTTACGACTTCGTCCCAGTTACCAGTCCCGCCCTCGGCGCATGCGTCCTTGCGGTTAGCGATACGACTTCAAGCGTTACCGGCTTCCATGACGTGACGGGCGGTGTGTACAAGGCCCGGGAACGTATTCACCGCAGGATGGCTGATCTGCGGTTACTAGCAACTCCACGTTCATGCAGGCGAGTTGCAGCCTGCAATCCCAACTGGGGGCAGGTTTGAGGGATTAGCTTCGCCTCGCGACGTTGCTGCCCGTTGTCCTACCCATTGTAGCGTGTGTGTCGCCCTGGGCGTAAGAGCCATGATGACTTGACGTCATCCCCACCTTCCTCCTCGAATTACGAGGCAGTCTCACTAGAGAGTGCAACTAGTGACGAGGGTTGCGCTCGTTGCGGGACTTAACCCAACACCTCACGGCACGAGCTGACGACAGCCATGCAGCATCTGTGACGGCTCCCCGAGGGGTCCCCCGATCTTTCGGTCGGGGTACAACCGACATGTCAAGCCCAGGTAAGGTTCTTCGCTTTGCATCGAATTAAACCACACGCTCCGCTGCTTGTGCGGGCCCCCGTCAATTCCTTTGAGTTTTAGCCTTGCGGCCGTAGTTCCCAGGCGGAGTGCTTAACGCGTGAGCTTCGGCACGGAGGGGGTCGATACCCCCCATACCCAGCACTCATCGTTTAGGGCGTGGACTACCCGGGTATCTAATCCGGTTCGCTCCCCACGCTTTCGAGCCTGAGTGTCAGGGACGGCCCAGAGCACCGCTTTCGCCACCGGTGTTCCTCCTGATATCTACGCATTTCACCACTACACCAGGAATTCCGTGCTCCTCTACCGCCCTCAAGCCGAGCAGTATCCGCAGACCTCTCCAGGTTAAGCCTGGAGCTTGCACCACGGACGAACTCAGCCACCTGCTCTCCCTTTACGCCCAGTGAATCCGGACAACGCTTGCCTCCTACGTATTACCGCGGCTGCTGGCACGTAGTTAGCCGAGGCTTATTCCTCGGGTACCGTCAGATTTCTTCCCCGAGAAAAGGGGTTTACAACCCGCAGGCCTTCTTCCCCCACGCGGCGTCGCTGCGTCAGGCTTTCGCCCATTGCGCAAGATTCCCTGCTGCTGCCTCCCGTAGGAGTGGGGGCCGTGTCTCAGTCCCCCTCTGGCCGGTCGTGCTCTCACACCGGCTACCCGTCGCTGGCTTGGTGGGCCGTTACCCCGCCAACTACCTGATGGGACGCAAGCTCGTCCACTGGAGGCCGAAGCCTTTCGTTGCCTGTCATCAACAGGCAACCACATGCGGTATTAGCTCGGATTTCTCCGGGTTGTCCCCCGCCAGTGGGTAGATTGCTTACGCGTTACTCAGCCGTCTGCTACTAGCTCGCCCCCGAAGGGGCTCGCTCGTTCAACTTGCATGCATTAGGCGCGCCGCCAGCGTTCGTCCTGAGCCAGGATCAAACTCTCAATCAAATCTCGAGCCTCGCAAGGCTCGTAGAGTCCGATTGACAGGGTGCATGCCCTCTGTAGGGCATGCGGCGCTTTCCTTCCACTATTCACCTGTTAAGGAGCTGGTCACTGCCCCCTCGAAAGGGGGAACTTGGATAGCGTACATACGCGCGAGCGCCGTGTCAACCCTCCGGAACGCGGAAATCGGGGTCACTTCTGCTCCTTTGGAGCCGGAGGCAGCAGGGGGCGCGTCAGTTCGTAGATGTCGGCATGCACGGCCTCGATAGTTCGCGAGGCGTCGAGAGACGCCCATCGGGCAGGGTCGGCCTTGGCGAGCCGCCGGTAGCCGTCGCGCACTCGCTGGTGGAAGCTTGCGTTCAGAGTTTCGAATCGCGCGCCTTCGTCGCTGGGGCGCGGGGTGCGCTCCTTGAGGGGGCGAGCTTGCCTGTCGCGCGCCGCCCGCTGGCCGACGCGCCGCAGGCTCTCTTCGATCGGCATATCGAGGAGGAGTGAAAGGCGAGGCCAAAGCCCTTCTGTCGCGATTGCGTTGACTGCTCTCACTTGCGAGAGCGGGAGGCCTCTGCCGTAGCGCTGATAGGCGGTTGTGGAGTCCGCGTAGCGGTCGGCGATGACGATTGCTCCGCTGTCGAGTTCGGGGCGTATGACGCGGGCGACGAGTTCGGCGCGCGAGGCTGCGAACAGTAAGAGTTCGGCCCGGGGGGTCAGCGGTTTTTTCTCGGATTTCACCCAGCTCCGGATGCGTTCGCCGAGCGGGGCGCCGCCTGGCTCGCGGACGCGCACAACCCGGCGACCTTCGCCGCGCAAGCGCTCCGCCAGGAGGTCGGCCTGCGTGCTCTTGCCGACGCCCTCGCCGCCCTCGAAGCTTATGAACAGACCATTCACGCTTCTCTACTTTGTCCTTTGTCTGCTCGTGTCCCGCACGCGCCTCTTCATAGGAGGCAGCGAGCCGTGTTGCGGCGGGCGCGCGCTCTATGGGCGCCGGCCGCGGGATATCGTCACTCGGCGCCGGGGTTCGCGGCCAACGCTGTGGGAGCGCAGAAGCGCCTGGTCGGCGATTCTGTGCTGAACGCGCCGAACGAACGCTGCTTGCGGTTGCAGTTCGATCTCGTTCGTTTCTCCTGCAAGGATGCGGTCGACGCCATCCTGCGCCTCCAGGGCACCGTCGTTCAGTCGCGCGTCGTGAGGGGCGGCGCCTGACTGTCCGGCGCCGCCTACTTGTTCGAGGAACCCAATAATCTGTTCGGGAGTGTTCCGGCGCAGCACGAACACGGGGACGCTACGTTCTTCCGCCGCGAGTATCGCGCCCGCTCTCCGCCGGAAGAGCGCTTTGGTGGTCAGCACGATGTCGGCGTCGTTGGGGTTTTCGGCTATCTTCACGCGCATGCCGGCCTCTTCCGCGGAGCGTTGCAGGCGCTCGCGGCTGACGCCGAATGGGTGGACGCGCGTCGCGGGGCGATCGGGCGGCGCGGGTTGCCTGGGTTGGGCGATGTTCCGCGCTCCATCGGGGGGCGCTTTTGGCTCCCGCCGCTCTCGCCCTGTGTCGCGCTGGTGAAACACGAACGGGGCGACTTCGAATTCGGGGGCTCTGCTGGGCTGCTGGTAGCTCTTGCGCACGGCGCCGGTCTCGTCGAGGCTGCGCAGTTCCGGCGTCGCTGAGCGGCCCCTCAGGGCCGCGTCGACGGTGCGCGCAACCTCTGCGTGGACGGCGACGCTGTTCCACCCCTGTATCTCTACGAGCACGTCGAAGGTGGGGGGAGCTTTACGTTCGAGGATTGTTTTCTGTGTGCGGCGGCGGCGCGCCTCCTCGTCGCCGAGGGTTACGGTCTGCACTCCGCCGACCAGGTCGGAGAGGGTGGGGTTGAGGAGGAGGTTTTCGAGCGTGTTGCCGTGAGCGGTGGCGATGAGCTGGACGCCGCGCTCGGCGATAGTTCTTGCGGCGGCGGCCTCCAGTTCCGTGCTCATCTCGTCGACGACGATGACTTGGGGCATATGGTTCTCGACGGCCTCGATCATTACGGCGTGCTGGCGCGCAGGAGCGGCGACTTGCATCCGGCGCGCGCGGCCTATCGCCGGGTGAGGGATGTCGCCGTCTCCTGCGATTTCGTTCGATGTGTCGACGATGACGACGCGCTTGCCGACATCGGCCAGCATGCGCGCGATCTCGCGGAGGATGGTTGTTTTCCCCACGCCGGGGCGTCCAACGAGCAGGATGCTCTTGCCTGACATCGCGAAGTCTTCGATGACGCAGGCGCTGCCGCTTACTGCGCGTCCCACGCGGCATGTGAGGCCTACGACTTCGCCTCTGCGGTTCCGGATGGCGGAGATGCGATGGAGGGTGCGCTCGATGCCTGCGCGATTGTCTTCGCCGAACGAGCCGATTCGCTCGATGACGTAGGCGAGATCTTCTCGCGAAGCGTTCTGGGCGCTGAGGCGGAGGTCGCGATCGGCGAATCGCGCCTCCGGAGGGCGTCCGAGGTCGAGCACTACTTCGAGCAAGTCTTCCTCGCCGTACTCGGCTTCGATGGCGCTTCTGATCCCGGGGGGAAGCGCAGCGAACAGCGCGAGGCGCTCTTCATCCTGGGCTGGAGCGTTCTGGGGAGCGCTGCTGACGATTGCAATCGGGGCTATCAATGCGCCTCCTTCATTCTCTTTCCTTATCCTTTGTTCTCCTTGTTCTCTTGCTTTCCGGGTTTGTTGTTCGCGTTACGCCCTGACCGGCGACAGCGACATCTCTTCGACTCGCTGCGCGACCTGACGCACGTAGACTTCGTACTGGCCGTCGGGGCGCCAGCCGCTGGAGACGAGCGCACGGGCTAGCGCGGGTTCGTATCCGGGGGCCACCCACCGCGCGCAGGTCTCGCGCTCTACGATTCCGGCGGCGCTTGCGATGAATTCCTCGGCGCGCGATGCGCAATCGGGGTGCAGGGCCGCCTCGACGATCGCCGCGCCGCGGCTTCGGTCGAGGCAGAGCCAGCCTGTCAGGCCGCGGTCGCCGTCCCACACGAATTCATCCGCTTTTCCCTCGGCTGGATCGCGAGCGGCAGCCCATTGCTCGAAGGTTACTCCCACTGCGACTCTGGCCGCCGGCGGAGCGGCGGCTGTGTGCAGACGAAACACTGCGTGGAGGTCGCTGGCGCGCATACGGCGCAGCTGCGGCGCAGTGGCGCGCGAGGAGCGGAGCTCTCCCGCGAATACCTCCTCGGTGAACGCCTTCCGGAATCCGGCGCGCTCCGCCGGGCCGCATGCTCCTCCCGTCGACGGGGATCGGAGGAAGAGGCGGTCGGCGCCTCTGCGCCGCGCGGCGCGCACGCACGCGGTCACGAGGTCGTCGAGTTCCGCGTAGCCCTGTGCGGAGGAGAACAGGCGCGCGATCTCCCATGCGGTGAGGGCGCGCTTCGCCTGGAGGAAGACGACTGCGCGCAACGCTCCATCGTTGAACGCGCCGAGGGACATTCGGCGATGGAATGCGAGCGCCGCCCAGGATGCGAATTCCCACGGCGACAGGCTCCGCGCAGGAGAACGCAACGTTTCGCGCGTCGAGGCCATATCCTTGCTCGCCAGCCGGCCGGGCAGGAGCTGCCGCGGAACGTCGCTCGGGCGCAGCGCGCGGATCATCGAGAGGCCTCGTTGTCGAGCATACGCAGGAGTCGCGCATGCATCCGCGTGTCTGGAGTGAGTTCGGGGTGGAATGCGGTCGCGAGCACGTTGTCTTGGCGGACGGCGACGATTGAGCCGTCGTCGAGCGAGGCCAGGGTTTCGACGCGCGGTCCGGTTTCGATGATGCGCGGGGCTCTGATGAAGACGGCGCGCATCGGGCCGCCCTCGATTCCTGCGATGGGGAGATCGGTTTCGAAAGAGTGGAGCTGGCGCCCGAATCCGTTGCGCTGGACGGTGATGTCGATGACGCCTAGCGGTTCGGGGCGGTCTTCGGCGAGGCGGCTCGCCAGGAGTATGAGGCCCGCGCAGGAGCCCCAAACGGGGTTGCCGCTGCGGGCGTAGTCTGCAAGGGGGGCGCGGAGGGAGTAGGCGTCGAGGAGCTTGGCCATCGATGTGCTCTCTCCGCCGGGGACGATGAGGGCGTCGACCGCGGCCAGTTCGCGCGCGGTTCGGACTTCAAGGGGGCGCGCTTCGAGCTTGGCCAGCGAGGCGCAATGCTCGGCGAAGTCTCCCTGGAGCGCCAGAACGCCAACGGTTGCCGTTGTTCCCGCCTCTCCGCCGGTCTACCAGCCGCGCGTGGCAAGCTCCTGCCCCGGGGGCAAGGAGCGGGCGCTGATGCCGACCATCGGCTCGCCGAGGCCTTTCGACGCCTCCGCTATGGCCAGCGGATCGTTGTAGTGGGCGACCGCTTTCACAACCGCTTTCGCTCGGGCCGATGGATTGCCGGACTTGAAGATGCCGGAGCCTACGAACACGCCGTCGGCTCCGAGGTGCATCATCAGCGCGGCGTCGGCGGGAGTGGCGACGCCGCCAGCCGCGAAGTTGACCACCGGGAGGCGGCCGAGACGCTTCACTTCATGGAGGAGGTCGAGCGGCGCGCCGATGTCTTTTGCGTAGGCGGCGAGCTCGTCATCGCCCATAGACTGCGCGCGGCGGGCCTGCTTCATCACTGTGCGCATATGGCGGACTGCTTCGACGATGTCTCCGGTGCCCGCCTCGCCTTTCGTGCGGATCATTGCTGCGCCTTCTCCGATGCGGCGGAGCGCTTCGCCCAGATCGCGGCATCCGCAGACGAACGGCACTGTGAAGTCGTGCTTCCACACGTGGTGCTCTTCGTCGGCGGGGGTGAGCACCTCCGACTCATCGATGTAGTCGACGCCGATCGCCTCGAGGACTCGCGCCTCTACGAAGTGTCCGATGCGCGCCTTGGCCATAACGGGGATGGTTACGGCGTTCATAATCGCCTCGATCATCCCTGGGTCGGACATCCGGGCGACGCCGCCGTCGGCGCGGATGTCGGCCGGGACGCGTTCGAGGGCCATCACGGAGCACGCGCCGGCGTCCTCCGCAATCTTCGCGTGCTCCGCGGTGACGACGTCCATAATGACGCCGCCTTTCAGCATCTGGGCGAGCCCCGCCTTGACGGAGGATGTCCCTGTCTCTTTGCCGTTCTGTGGGCTGTTCGTAGTCATACTCACCCCCAGCGTCAGTATACGGCGGATAGGGGCGGCGCTCAATTGCTTGCTATGCCTGCTTGCTCATGCCGTTCCCACCCAATCAGGGGGAGACGCGCAACGGCAGGGGTGGTGCTCGGAATCAGACGGGCAGCTGCTCTATGGCGGCATCTACGGCTGCACAGTCGAAGCCTTCGTTCAGCAGGATCTCTCTGAAATCGTCGAGGCGGACGTTCCCATCGTTGGAGCCGAAATCGACTACGACGCGCTCGTAGGGATTGAATTCGCTCTCGTAGCGCACAATCTCATCCCTTTCCTCTACGGGAACCAAGCCTAACTGATGAAGAACGTAGTCGGCGGAGCCTCTACCCACCCACTCAGGCAACAGGCACCTGCAGTTCGCGGCCGATTCGTAAGCGTTGCGGGCGGTCGTGGTCGACCGATGTCCGCACCTCGTGGTCGATACCGTGCCAATCAAGATACCCCACGAGTGCATCTAGCGAGTGGTGGTCGCTGAGGAGCAGACCCAAGGCCTTCTCTACTCTCTCGTGCAAATCGTTGAGGCTCTTTGCATAGACGAGCACGCCCATCCGCTCCACTTTGCCCACCCAGTACGAACCTCTGTCATCGGCAGTCACGTTGACCTTGACTGAAACCGCAGGAGTTCCCATAAGCCTCTCCTTCTACCGGAGCTGCAGCGCAGCTCGCCCCACGATGATACATCATGCCTCGCTCAGCACGCGAACCCGCCGAGCGCTGGAGTTACAGTTCGTCGAGGGCTAGCAGGGCTTGGACGCGCGAGGGGGCGTCGGATGGGGGGGCTTGCTCGGCTTCGGCTGAGCGGCGGCGCTTGAGCTCGACGACGCCCTGGCGCAGGTTGCGAGGGCTCACGACGACGCGCACGGGCAAGCCGATCAGGTCGGCGTCGTTGAATTTCACGCCCGCCGATTCGGGGCGATCGTCGTAGAGGGTCTCTATGCCTGCGTTCTGTAGTTGTTCGTAGAGCGCGTCGGCGGCCGCTTTCACTTCCGGGTTGTCGGCGTTAAGCGCGAGCAGGTGCGCCTGAAACGGGGCTATCGGCGCTGGGAATATCACGCCTTTGTCGTCGTGGTTCTGCTCTATCGCGGCGGCGAGCGCTCGCGTTACTCCTATGCCGTAGCAGCCCATAAGCAGGGAATTGGCGCGCCCACTTTCGTCGGAATACGCGACGCCCATCGCGTCGGCGAAGAAGGCGCCGAGCTTGAACACGTGCCCGACCTCGACGCCGCGGACTTCCCGCAGCTTGCCCTGGCCATCGGGGCTTGTGTCGCCCTCTTTGGCTGTGGCGATGTCGATGATCTCGTCGACTTCGAAGTCGCGCGGGTAGTTCACGTTGCAGTAGTGCTTGTCTGGCTGGTTGGCGCCCGCCGCGAAGTTTGTTCCCTGCGTAATCGAGCTATCCGCGATCCGGCGGACGCCGGAGAGTCCGATGGGCGACGTCGAGCCTGGCGTGAGCCCCGCCGCGGCCGCTTCGCCGGCGCTGGCCAGCCGCAGGTCGCGCGCATGCAGGTGGTTCTTCAGCTTGACTTCGTTCACTTCGATGTCGCCCCGGATTGCGACGAGCACGGTTTCGCCGTCCGCCTGGTAGAACACGGCTTTGAGCGTCTGGGCGGGGGAGATGTTGATGTGAGCGGCGAGCGCGCCGATCGTTGTGATTCCGGGGGTGTCGACGATTTCGAGCGCCTGCGGCGGCTCCTCCGGGGCGGGAGCGATGATTGACGACGCCCGCTCGACGTTTGCGGCGTAGCCGGATTCTTCGCACACGAGGATGACGTCCTCGCCGCTCTCGGCGGGCATAATGAACTCGTGGGAGTCTTTGCCGCCAATCGCGCCGCTGTCGGCCTCGACCTCGATGGTGGGGAGGCCGCAACGGCGGAAGATGTTCCGGTAGGCGACGCGCATCCGCTGGTAGGTCGCGTCGAGGGACGCCTGATTGGCGTCGAACGAGTAGGCGTCTTTCATTGAGAATTCGCGTCCGCGGAGGAGGCCTGCGCGGGGACGCGGCTCGTCGCGGAACTTCGTTTGTATCTGGTAGATGATCAGCGGCAGGTCGCGGTAGGACTCGACGTGGGCGGCGGCGACGGCGGTTACTGTTTCTTCGTGGGTGGGAGCCAGCACCATGGCGCGTTCCCGGCGGTCGTTGAGGCGGAAGAGGTTCTCGCCGAACGCCTTGTCCCGTCCTGTGAGGCGCCAGAGTTCGGCGGGCTGCAGCGCGGGCATCAGCGTCTCCTGCCCGCCGGCGGCGTTCATCTCCTCGCGGATGATCTGTTCGATCTTCCGTATGGAGCGCAGCGCGAGCGGGAGGCACGTGTACACGCCGGCGGCGACCTGCAGCATCATGCCGGCGCGCAGCATAAGGCGGTGGCTCACCGTTTCCGCTTCGGCGGGATCTTGTCTTAGTGTCCGTGAGAGGAAGCTTGACGCTCGCATAATTGCTCAAGGATAGCAGAGGCCCCTACCCTGCCCTGTCGCTTGCCGCCGGCTTCCGGCGAGGAATCGAGCGCGCGCCGACAGGAGCGCTACGCGCTGGCGGCGGCTGCGGACTTGTAGAGCGAGATGTCCATCGGGGCGAGGTCGGCGCCGACGTGGGCCTTGATGGCGTCGAAGAACTCCAGATCCCACTCGCTCACGAATGTGACGGCGACGCCTGCGCGGCCCATCCGGGCTGTGCGTCCGATGCGGTGCACGTACTCTTCGACACTCTCGGGAATATCGTAGTTGATCACGTTCGCGACTGTGGGGACGTCGATGCCGCGCGAGGTCAGGTTCGTTGAAATCAGGAGTTTCAGTTTGCCGTCTCGGAAGCTCTGCATCACCGCGTTGCGCTCTCCCTGCGGGAGGCCGCCGTGGATCGCGGCGACGGGGATGTCGCGCCGGCTCAGCGAGCGCACGAGCCAGTCGACGTCTCCCTGCGTGCGGCGGAACACGAGCGTCTGCTCGCTGCGGTTGAGCACTTCGAGCAAGGCTGAGAGCTTGTCGCGATGCGCCACTTCGACGTAGCGCTGCTCCACTTGCTCCACCGGCTCTGACTCCTCGCCTACGCGGAACCATTCCGGCTCTCTGAGGTACGAGTAGATGAGGCGGCGGATGGCGGTGGGCACGGTGGCGGTGAAGAGCGCCGTCTGCCGCGAGAGAGGGGTCGCCCGCAGGATGCGGCGGATCGCGGGCAGGAAGCCGATGTCGAGCATCTGATCAGCCTCGTCGAGGGTGACCATCCGCACGCGGTCGAGCCGGAGAGCGCCGCGGTCGAGCAGGTCGATTACGCGTCCGGGGGTTCCGACGACGATAGGCGCTCCGCGCTCGAGCGATTTGATCTGGGGACCGAGGCGGGCGCCGCCATACACCGGAACGACTTCGGCGCCGCGATGCTTGCAGAGCTTGGCGAGCTCTTCGGTTACCTGACGCGCCAGTTCGCGAGTGGGGGTCAGCACGATGGCCTGCACGTGGCGCTCGCGGGCGTCGACCGCCTCCGCGATCGGGATGCCGAATCCGGCGGTTTTTCCTGTGCCAGTCTGCGCCTGACCCACGATGTCGGCGCCGCGCAGCAGCGGCTCGATGACGAGCTCTTGTATGGGCGTTGGGCGCGTGTAGCCCATCTCGGCGATGGCCCGCGCAACCGGCGCCGATACTCTCACGGAGCCGAAGTCGTTGTTCCGAGGAGCCGGGCCGGGGCGCATCTCTTCGCGGTCTTCGGGCGAGCGCGGACGGCGAGGCGCGTTCCCGTTGGCGGCGGGACGACGCGGGGGCTGGGCGTTTTCCCGTTTCGGCGGGCGCGATGCGGCTGTGGGCGAGCGATCCGCGCGTCCCCGGCGCGAGCGGGAGCTTCGCTCGTTCGCGGGAGCGGAGGGGTTAGTTTTGGGTGGGGGGTCGGATGGGTCAGCAGCCGACGGAGCGGGCTTGCTGAGGAGCCGAGAGAGGAGCTTGGGAATCATGCGTCTCCAGTATGCCACATCGGGGCGGTTGAAGCCAACGGAGCGGGGCGCGCAGCTACGACGCGTCGCGAGGGGCGGCGGTCAGCAGGCGGAGCAGTTCGGGGAGGACGCCCTGGCGTCCGATGCCGAGGAACTGCGCGTAGATGGCGCGGATGCGGTCGGGGCCGACGGCAGGGTTGGGGTTGTGTTCCGCTTTGTTGCGTAGGTCTCGAAGCGTTTTGAGGTTCTTTACCGTCCGCTTGTCTTTTGTGAGGAAGCGCACATTATTATCGGAGAGGCCGAGGCTACGGAAGTACGCTTTGATGTCGCTGTGCTCCAAGAGCGTTATGTAGTCGCTGATGCTTGGGTTTGGGCTGCGGCGCGATTGTTGCGGCTCGTCGAGTACGAAACGGAGGCGCGTGGAGTCCGATCGATTCTTATCCGCCCACTCATCCAACGGTTCCCACAAGTTGTAGTAGAAGACTTCTTCAGTTGCAATGCGGATTTCGTTTGCAATGCCGGAGTATCTGGCGTAGATTGCGGATGTCATCATCCTGTCCGCTGTAATCAGGGCGGACTGCGCTCGCTTGGAGAGTTTCTCCCAGAGGCCATCGCTGAAGAAGTACGTCCTCAAGCGTTGCGCCGCTAGTTCGTCGTCCTGGTCTCTAAGCAGGGCGCGGAGTCTGTCCGGTGTCACTTGGGCTCGCGCCCAGCCGCTCTTTTCAAGCCAGAATTCGTAGTCGGTACCTCCGATGGTGTCGATATCCCTATCTACAGTTGAGATGTACTGGTAGTCATCATGGTCAAAGGAGCATTTACTCAGTAGTTCGCACGCGTCTGCCACTGCTGGCCAGTCAGCGTTCACGCCAGTAGCCTGTTCAATATTGGCGATGCAGTCCATGGCTAGATTCTCTGCATCGAAAAGCCAGGGGGTTATCGGGCTTTCGGAATTGCCTTCATAGTGCCCATCCTGGATGCCTTCCAGGTATCTGCGCTCAGAGTACCTGCGTGGAATAGCTATGGATTTGGTTATCTCTGTTAGCGCAGCCGCGTAATCTCTTTGCTGGAATGCTAGCTCCGCGGCTATTCGTTTCGATAGCGAGCGAACCACGGAATGGATTTGCTTGCTATCCTCACCGCCGCTGTAGGAGCCACTCTCGCTATCCTCGCCATAGGAGCCACTCTCGCTATCCTCACCCCCGCCATAGGGGCTACTCGCGCTATCCTCACCTTCGTCATCCTGAGAGACATATTCGCTATCCTCCTCGTTGTCGATGTACCTGGCGCGGTCGTATCTGGCGAGCAGATTCTCCAATTCGCTGTGCGTGGGCTGGATATCGTCTCCGTAATCATATAGCAACCAAGTGACGAAGAGAATCGCTCCCTTGACGTTGATGGCTATGGCTAACTCGGCTGGCGAACCCTCTTGATCGGGCTGGTAGGTGACGTCAGGCAGCGTCAACTGTTTCAGAGAGCGCAGCATATCGTCAGAGGGCAGCGGGTTCGGGCGTCCTGTCAGGTATTGGAATGAACCGATATGGACAGCTTGATATCCTTTGCTCTTTTTGATCATCGCTTTCCGCATTGCTTCATGTATTTTCGTTGCAATATGCTCGGGGAGGCTAAAGGGGGTTCGGGGGATTCGAACGCTCAGTTTCTCGTTACCATCCTGTGTTTCATCGTCGGAAGTAATCTGTTCTACAGCGTCCTCTTCCGGATTCTCTAAAATCCGCCTCTTAATGTCCTCCCAGATAATGTTGTACTCTTCTCTGAATCCGCGCATACCTGGGCCCCAGGGGAAGTGGTCGAAGAGCGAGTCAAATAGCTCGGCGGAGCATTGCTCGAGCGCGTCGGGGTCCGCCGCGCCGGACTTCATCAGGCGTTGGAATTCTTCGAGCACTTCGTAGAATCGTTCGTAGGGCATGCTACGCCTGCGCAGGCTGCGTTTCGGCGGCGACGGCTTCGATTTCTTCGAGGAGAGCCGTGAGCATGTCGGCCTCTTCGACTACGCGGGATTTGCGTCCTTTGCGGAATATCGGCGAGGCTGCGAGCGAGCGATTCGCGCGTCCACGGGGCGAGCGGGAGCCTCGCGCGTTCGCGGGGGCTGGGGGGTTAGTTTTGGGTGGGGGGTCGGATGGGTCAGCAGCCGACGGAGCGGGCTTGCTGAGGAGCCGAGAGAGGAGCTTGGGAATCATGCGTCTCCAGTATGCCACATCGGGGCGGTTGAAGCCAACGGAGCGGGGCGCGCAGCTACGACGCGTCGCGAGGGGCGGCGGTCAGCAAGCGAAGCAGCTCGGGGAGGACGCCCTTGCGTCCGATGCCGAGGAATTGCGCGTAGAGGGCGCGGATCTGGTCGGGGCCGACGGCGGGGTTGGGGTTGTGTTCCGCTTTGTTGCGGGCATCCATGAGGTTTTGCAGATGCCTGGGCATTCTCGATTTGTCAGTCAGGAAGCGCATACCATCGCTCTTGTCCGCGATGCCTAGGCGTGTGAAGTAGGATTTCGCAGCTTTCGTCCATAGGGCCTGCTTGTAGTGTGAAAGTCCTGGGGACTGCTCTCCGAGAGCACTCTTTATTGATAAGAATCCGGCTGCTTCTTCATCGGAGAATCGACGCTCTTCGACGCATCTAACGAGGGGAAGCCATAGATGGGTGTAGAGAATGCGTTCTGTGGCGCGCTGGATGTGGTTGAGTATCGTGAAAAGCATGCTTTCGCGCTCTCTTTCCATCCATGCTCTATCGGCTATGATTAGCGCGTTCTGCGCATCTTCGGGAATCAGTTTCCACAGAGCGTTAGAGAAAAAGTAGCGTCGCAGTCGTCGGACAGCCCTGCTGTCCTCTCGGAAATCATAGAGGCTCTTAAGCTGCGAGGGCGACAATTGAGCTTCAGCGAAGCCTGCGAGGCGGTGAGTATAGGCAGTGAAATTCTCATCGCCGTACTCCCTGATACTCTCACAGGCCTGAAGCACATTCCCCCAATTGACATTGTGAGGCGAGCGCTTCAGTTCCTCGCACCATTGCATCGCACGTTCATTCCAATTCTCCAGTGGCCAAGGAGTCCGGTCAAGTTTAAATGTTTGGCGAAGATGGGAATCTTCTGGAAGTACTTGGGTTAGATGATGCAAAGCAGTCTCGTAGTCAGCCTCTCTTGCAGCATGCTCCACGCCCACTCGATTTCGGAGGCAATCGATTTTTCTCAGGTGGTCATCGATACTGCTAAGCCTAATCTCCACTGACATTACTAGCACTAGGTCATCAACGTCAGTCTCATGCGGTAAGTCTTCATCTGGCGGAAAGAGACTCTGGAAGATCGGATGGCGAAGTATCTGTACTTTTTTTAGGGGATTATACCTTTCGCTAGTCATCCCTCGTGAACAGGTGCTCTGAAGGGCGCCAGCTGGGTGCGGCATACGCGTCGGCTAATTCGAGCCAACGTGTTATCCGTCTCTCCGGTGCGCACGATTCACCCCAGTATGTCACGAAAAGCGCATCGTCCATCTCAAATGCCACGTCTCTTATCAAATCCTGTATATCTGCAAGGGCGTGCATGATGTACAAACCTTCAGGATTGTTACCGTCACCTTTTGATCCAGCAACACTGCCCGCTGTCCACAGGTCGCGAGCCTGAGGGCAGAAAACGCCGTGGTGCATCAGCAGATAGAGTGATGCGTCGTTGTACTTCCCACGCGTGTAGCGATCGGCGCAGATGGATGGAAAGAGCAAAGCAGCCTCTGCACGTAGCTCCTGTTTATGGGATTTCTCTAGGTTCATATAGAACCTCACCGCGACAGGCACTGTGTGCTCTGGTTCTAGCCACCATAGACGCTCGCCTTCGCCCAGACGGCCCCTGGAGTAATCGCGGATGTGTCGCATCTTCTCATCGTCGGGCAGTATGGCGAACTCTTGGTAGGAGACGGGTAGTAAGTCGAAGAGGCGCGATTTAGTCTCCATATCGAGCGTAAAACGCGGCGCATGAGACACGCGAACATGTGAGATGCAGTCTTCGTATTTGGCCCACCGTGCTTGTGGCTCTCCCCCAGCCTTCCCATAGATTACATAGACAAAATCCACATCGCGGTCGCGCATCCCCTCGAAGATGCTGTTGCCGACCGCAACCCAAGTGTCCTGCTTGGTGTATTTGACTTCGACGCCAAAGCCGTTGGCGCGGATGTCAGGGAAAGCATGTGGATGGAATGATGGAGTAACGTTCAGCCCTAAGTCTTCGGCAGCGTGTCGTAACGTGTCCTGTACATGCTGCTCAAACCGCTCTGGGTCGTGGTAGAGAGTGCTAGAGCGCAGATCACTCGTGAGTAGGTTGCATGTACGCGTTAGCACTTGCTCGAACTCTGCTCCGTTCAAAGTACTCCCTCACTGCCCGTGCGACGTGCCACGCGAGCACTGGCGGCACCGCGTTGCCGATTTGCCGCTCAGTCGCCCGCATCCCTGCGGTGAACGAGAACTCGTCAGGGAACGACTGCAAGCGCGCGGACTCACGGAGCGAGATGCGCCTGGGCTGGTTGTAGTGCCACTGCGTATTCCCGTGGTGTTCGGCGCGGATGGTTGTGGCTGGTCTGTCCGCTACAAGGAAACGGTCGCCCTGTTCCGGCGATCGCGCAGCCTTACTCCACTGGTGGCTAGTCGCCGGGTCTTCAGGCGTTTCTTCCAAGTCGTAGAGGGCATCTTTCACCGTCATGATGCTCTCGCTGCCTCCGGGGTGCTCGAATCTCCGTCGTCCCTTCACCCCTACGATGAAGACGCGCTCTCGCCTTTGAGGAACGCCATAGTCAGAGGCAGTGTAGAGGTGTGAACCGACCTTGTAGCCGCACGATTCGAACTCGCTCAGCATCTTCGCGAACATCTCGCGCCCCTGCGCCTGCTGTAAGCCCTTGACGTTCTCCGCTACGAAGACACGAGGTCGCACTCGCCGAAGAACTTCAATCATCTCCCTGTAGAGGATAGTGCGGCTGCCGTCCCCTGCAAGGCGTGAGCCGTTGATGGAGACATCTTGGCAAGGGAATCCCCCTATCACCACGTCCGCAGACTTTGGCAGGGTGTCCATAACGCCGCCGATATCTCCTCTATGGATAGAACCGAGATTGCGTTCGTAGGTGTCGCAGGCAGCATCGTCGATGTCATTGGCCCAGGTAATCTCGAACGGCAAGCGGTCGTAGTATCGATTGCCGAAACAGAAGCCGCCGGTGAACCCCAAGTCCATACCACCGCAACCTGAGAACAGGCTAACGACGCTGATTCTCCCTACCGAGACCCCGCTGCTACGTGTCGTACAGCACTCGAATGTGGCTCGAACATTCCCAGAGGAACCAGTATTCATCCCTGCCTCACCCCCCCGGCAGTCGAGCATAGCCGACTGTTCGTGCTAGCGTCAACTAGGGAAACGACGCCCTAATCAGGCTGTCAGCTCTTGATAGGGCAGGCGCTTGCCGTCCATCCATCGAATCATGGCCATCAGCTGAGCCCACGTGTCCCGCTCGCGCTGGTTCTGCCGACCGGCGTACTCGTCAACGTACCGCTGGCAGTGCTTGGCGCTCCAGTGATGGTACACGCCCATGTAGCCGCGTTTCATCATCGACCACATACTCTCGATCCCGTTCGTGTGGGCGTGCCCGAACACGAACTCCTTTGCACTGTGGGCGACTGCCTCGTGCTGGCGATTGATTCCCTGATACGCACGCGCCTCGTCGGTGTAGACCGTGGCATCCGGCTCTGTGGAATCCTCGACGAATCCCTGTAGTGTGCGGGCGTCTGTAGACGGAACAACCTTTGCCCTGACCATCCCTGTATCACGGTCTTTCACGCCGACGACGGCAACTTTACCGACGGCGCCTCTACCCTCGTGCAACTTCTTCGATGCGTGCTTATTCCGCTCCTTGCCACCAATATAGGTCTCGTCGGCCTCGACTGGACCGCCGAACAGTGGCGCGTTGCCATCGTCCCACGACTTACGTATTCGGTGGAGCAGGTGCCATGCGTGAGCCTGCGTGCAGCCAACATCTCGGTGCATCTTCATGCTCGACACACCCTTGAGGTTCGTGATGAGCTCGAAGATTGCCAACCCCCACTTGCCATAGGAAAGGTGAGTGTTTTGCATCACCGTACCAATCCGAACTGAAAAATCGCGCCTACAAGCACGGCAACGATAGGGCATCGGTTTGCGATTCAAATTCTCCCTAACATTCTCGCTGTCGCATCGCGGGCAATGCACGCCGTCGGGCCATCGCACTGCCTCGAAAAATCGTTCCACTCTTGCTTCATCGGAAAAGAACTGAACAGCATCGAATTGCGTGATGCCCTTGCGGTAGTGCTTGCCTGGTTTCGTCATTCATTTCTCCTGTTCGTTTTAGAGCTAGTATAGCCTAGCATAAATCTGCCAATTTGTCAATCATTCTGTCATACAATCTGCGTTACATTTCGATTGACAGCTAGCAAGGGCTCTGCTAGGATAGAGAACATGAAGGAGAACAGGCTGGTTGAGAAGTGCAGGGAGCTTGGGATCGAACCCGACCGCATAGGGGAGTGGCTAGCCGAGCAGTTGAACAGCCACGGGTCTTACTCGGCAACTGCAAAGTCCATCGGGGTGAGCCGACAGACTCTCCGCCTCTACGTTTCAGAGTACAGGCTCTGCAAGACCATCCGCTGGGCGCAGTGTCAACACTTGCTTGACACAATTGCGGGGGAACTAGAGTCGCCACGGGCGCGATGAGAGGATATACAGTATGTCAGAGTTAGGCGACCAGATGAACGATCCAAGGTCTATCGAAGAAGCGATGGACTTGCTACGTAAATTGCTGGGTGCGCCTCCGGTACAGCCGCATCACATTCAGAGTCCAGAGTCTTTCTTCGATATGGAAGAGGAACTCGATTTAGAAGAAGGAGAGGAGCAGCAGCGCAATACCACAGCCTAGTGCGCTTACGAGAGATGACTAGCGAAAGGTATAATCCCCTTTTTTTATACCGCGCTTATCGGCTATTTCTTGGGCTAATTTTTCCAGAAAATTCTCATCTGCCAAATCTGCTAGATCAATGTATAGCGGTCGTATACTGCAGTAGTCTTTCCATAGTGAAGAACCTGCTTTTAATGCATCGAAAGATTGCCGCGATTCGTTGAGTTTCGCCACAAGAGGCGCGACATCTTCGCCATAGAAGCCTTGTCTGTCTACAGCTATCACTAAACGAGCGGTTTGAACGCAGATGCCTGCGAAGAAGTCAGGGATATGTTCGACGCTGTCCGAGCGGTACGGGAGGTTGCGTTCATCGAGATCTTGCTCATACTGAACGAGCTGTTCAATAATCCCTGAATCTGACTCTCGCAGCGGTTCCTGAAAGAGGGCAATCAGTACTCCCATAGGATTCGACAAGTCGCCACTTCGGATTTGTTCAATGAAATCACCGATTTCCAGAGCCATCGACGAACTCCTTTCGTAGGTTACAGAATCGTTCGTAGGGCATGCTACGCCTGCGAGGGCTGCGTTTCGGCGGCGACGGCTTCGACTTCTTCGAGGAGAGCGGCGAGCATGTCGGACTCTTCGACGACGCGGGATTTGCGTCCCTTGCGGAATATCACGGCTCGGCCTGCGCCGGCGGCTATGCCGACATCAGCGTCCTTTGCTTCGCCAGGGCCGTTCACTTCGCATCCCATTACGGCGACTTTCACGCTCGATTCCATATTCTTGAGCAGGCCGTCGACTGTGTTCGCGAGCTTGCGGATGTCGACGTCCGCCCGTCCGCAGGAGGGGCAGGCCACCATCTGCGCGCCCTTTTTGCGCAGGTCGAGCGCTTTCAGGATCTCCCAGCCGACCTCGACTTCCTCGCGGGATTCGTCGCTGAGCGAGACGCGGATCGTGTCGCCGACGCCCTCGTAGAGGAGCACGCCGAGGCCGATGGCGCTGCGGATGGAGCCGGAGCGCGCGGTGCCCGCCTCGGTGATGCCCAGGTGGAATGGGTACGGGACCATGGGCGCGAGCTTCCGGTAGGCCTCAACTGTGGTGTCGATGTCGTACGCTTTCAGCGAGATCTTGATGAGGTCGAAATCCAGGTCTTCGAGGAGCTGTATCTCCCAGAGCCCGGTTGCGACCATATGGTCGACGGCCGACACGCCGCCGCCCTCTCCTGAGGAGTCAGCGCCTTTGGCGAGGCGGTTGACGCCATCGTCGTGGCGATGCTGTCCGCGCGTGACGCCGATTGCTCCCACGGGGGGGAGGCTGCCGAAGTTCACTCCGATGCGGATAGGGACTTGCCGGGCTTTCGCCTCGCGGACGACGAGGCGCACTTTCTCGGCGTCGCGTATGTTGCCGGGGTTCAGCCGCAGGCAGTCGACGCCCTGGTTGAGGGCCTCCAGCGCGAGCTGATAGTGGAAGTGGATGTCGGCGACGATGGGGATCGAGACTTGGCTTTTGATGGCGCCGAGCGCTTGCGCGGCCTCCATATCCGGCACGGCGCACCGAACGATCTCGCAGCTGGCTTCTTCGAGTTCGCGGATCTGGCGGACTGTCGCCGCGATGTCGCGCGTGTCGGTTTTCGTCATAGTCTGCACGCTGATGGGAGCGTCGCCGCCGACCTTCACGTCTCCCACCCAAACCGGCTTGGTGACTCTGCGTTGCATAACTCGGCTCCCTCGCGTTGCTGCGCTTATGGTACACCGGCCATCGGAAATCGCCCCGTGGAAGCCGCTTAATCCGCAAGCGCGGCTCGGCGCTCGGCGAGGGCGGCGGCGACCAGGGCTTGCACGGCGGGACGCCGCGCGTCGCCGGGCGATCGTATCTTCACGTGCCGCATCCGGGCGCCTGTTCCCTCCAGCAGCGCTTCAGGGTCGGGCAGCTCCGAGCCTCTGAAGAACCCCAGGTTCACCCATTCCGCGTAGGGGAGGATGTACGCGTAGCCGTCGATCATCTTCCGCGGACCCACGCCGTAGGTTGCCGCCCTGTCGCCGAGACGCACTACTTCGCAGGCGTCGCTGTGGACGCTGAGGATCATCTCGCGCAGGGCGCGGAGCACAGGACGCGCCGGCTCTCCGGCGATGCCGAGCAGGTCGTCGAAAGTTCCGAATCGCGCAGGCGCCATAACGCACTGTCTCCTTATCCGCTGCTATCCGCTAACCGCTTACCCGCCGAAGGCGCTGCTTCCCTCGAGGAGCCGCTGGATGTCGTTCACGGAGATGGCGACGACGGCGGTGATAAGGGCGGCGAAGCCGATGAGGTGCGCCATCCGTTCTTTGCCGGGAGCGAGCCTCTTCCCGCCGCGCGCGATTTCGAGTAGCACGAGCGATATCCGGCCGCCGTCGAGCGCGGGAATCGGCAGGAGGTTGACGATTGCGAGGTTGATGGAGAGCAGGGCTGTCCACATGATGAGCGGGCTTACGCCCGCCTCCGCCACGGTCGCGGTGAGATGCGCGATGCCGACAGGGCCCGACAGCTGGATGCGTCCGGCGCCCGACAGCCAGTGCGACACCTCGTTCCGGAACAGTACGAGCGTCTCCCAGATCTGACGCAGACTCGACGCCAGCGCGCGCACAGGCCCCTGCGACCGCGATTCTTCGGGGCGGACGCGCACGGAGAGTCCGTCGAGGCCGCCCGCGTTAGCCGGCAGAGCGAGTTCGACAAGCCTCCCCCGGCGCAGGACATCCACGCGCACAGGGTCGCCGGGCGACGCGGCGAGAGCGGCCGACGCGACGGCTTCGGGGTCGCCCTCGCTGAAGACGCGGGAATCTCCGACGCGCAGGAGCAGGTCGCCGCTCTGCAGGCCGGCGCGGTCGGCTCCTGATCCGGGGGCCGCGCGCGTCACCGTTAGCCTGCCGTCCGACAGCAGCACGCCAACGGGGCCCTGTCCTGGGGGCGGGGCGACGCGCGCTTCCAGCTCCTGCAATTCGAGGAGCCTCCCTTGCCGCTCCACCACCCAGGTCATATCGGCGCCGAGGCGGAGGCGCGTGGCGATTTGCAGGTCGCCCGAGTTATCGATGCGGCGACCGCTCGCTGTGCGCACGATGTCGCCGGGGAGCACGCCAGCCGCCTGCGCGGGCGATCCGGGGGCGACGTCGAGGATGACGACGTCTGTAACGGCGACCGACTGCGGGATCATAAAGACGACGGCGAACAGCGCAATGGGAAGGAGCGCGTTCATTGCGGAGCCGGCGCTCAGGATGAAGAGGCGTCGCCAGGCGCTCTTGGCGGCGAAGCTTTCGGGGCCGTTGGGGTCTTCTTCGCCGAGCAGGCGCACGAACCCTCCGAGCGGGAGGAGGTTGAGTGAGTACGCCGTGCCTCCTCGCGAGAATGAGAGGAGGCGCGGGGGGTAGCCGACGCCGAATTCGAGCACCCGCACTCGCGAGAGTTTCGCGGCGGCGAAGTGGCCGAGCTCGTGCGCGATGACGAGCACGCCAAGCACCACGAAAAAGACGAGGACGCCCATGGGCGTTCGGCTAACCGGCAGCCGCAGCGGCAGCCTGGCGCCGCGCCCACTCGTCGGCCTCCAGCGCCGCCTCAAGCGTTGGGATGTCGAACGGTTCGTGGCGATCGAGGACGCTTTGCACCACGCGCTGGATGCCGTCGAACCCGATGCGTCCGTCCAGGAACATATGGACTGCCTCTTCGTCGGCGGCGCTGAGCACGGCGGGGTAGCTCTGCTGTTTGCGCCCTGCCTCGACGCCAATACCGAAGCAGGGGTACCGCGCCGCGTCCATCTCTTCGAAGGTGAGCGACGGATAGGCGAGCGGGTTGTATTTCGGGAGCGAGCCGTTGGGCGCGCGAGAGGGATACGAGAGCGCCGACTGAATCGGCAGGCGCATATCGGGCGGGCCCATCTGCGCTTTCACTGAGCCGTCCGCGAACTCGACCATTGAGTGGATCACGCTCTGCGGATGCACGACGACATCGATCTTCTCGAACGGCATATCGAACAGCCAGCGGCTTTCGATTACCTCGAACGCCTTGTTCATCAGCGTTGCGGAATCGATAGTGATCTTCTTGCCCATCACCCAGGTGGGATGAGCAAGCGCTTCTTCGGGAGTGACGGACGCCATTTCGTTGAGCGGGCGCCGGCGGAACGGCCCGCCAGAGGCGGTGATGATGAGCTTGCTGGCGGGGCCGTCCTCTCCTCTCAGGCACTGCCAGATGGCGGACGGCTCGCTGTCGACAGGCAGGAGCGGCGCTCCGCGCTCGGCGGCGGCGCGAGTCACGAGGTCGCCGGCCATCACGATCACTTCCTTGTTGGAAAGGGCGACTGCTTTGCCGGCGCGCAGGGCGTTGAGCGTAGGCGCAAGCCCGGCCTTGCCGGTCGTCGCCGCCATTACGATGTCGATATCCGGCTCTACGACCATCTCCTCCATAGGGGTGAGCCGCGCGCCGCCGACCGCCTGGGGCCAGGTCATACGGGGGGTGAACTCTTCAGCTTGCCGCGTCAGCAGTTCGATGTTGCGTCCCGCCGCCAGGCCCACCACGTTGAATTCGCGCGGCAGGGCGCGGATTACGTCGAGGGTTTGCGCGCCTATTGATCCGGTTGAGCCCAGGACGACTACGTTCTTCATTCTTCTTGCTTCTTGCTCTTGAGCGCCCGACGGCGCAGAGGCTTCGTAGTCCTTCATGGGTCGGGTTGGTCAATAACGGGCGGCGACGTACACGAGCGTCACGACAGGGGCGAGGCTGTCGAGCCGATCAAGGAGCCCGCCATGCCCGGGAATGAGGGATCCGGAGTCTTTGGCGCCTGCTTTCCGTTTCAGCCAGGATTCGAACAGGTCGCCCGCCTGTCCTGCAATCGGGATTGCGACGCCCAGGGCGGCGGCGGCGATGAGGCCGCCTGCGGCCAGGTTCAGGAGATGGAGCAGGGCGAGGGTTGCGGCGAAGCCTCCCAGGAGGCCGCCGATGGCGCCCTCCCAGGTTTTGCCCGGCGAGACGCTTGGGGCCAGCCGGCGACGCCCAAAGAGCGAGCCGACGACGTAAGCGCTCGTGTCCGTTGCGAATGTGGCGAGGAACGCGACCGCCAGCCAGTCCAATCCGTTGTCGGCTTGGCGGAGGAGCGCCAGCGCCGCGAAGGGGAGCCCTACGTAGGCTGTTCCGCCTGTCATCGCCGCCCAGTTTCGCGCCGCATCGGACAGCGAGCGCGAGGGGCGCGCGCGGGACCAGCCGGCGGCTCTGTAGACGGCGAAGGCGACTGCTCCAACGGCCAGGACTAGCAGGACTGTTCCAGCGCCCTGGGTGGCCGCCGCCGCCATCAGTCCCGCCCAGAGCATGCCCCATCGGAGGCATGTTCGCCATCCGGCGCGCCTGAGCAGCGTGTGCGCCTCGATTGCGGCGAGGGCGGCGATGAGCGCCGCGACGGCTGCAAGCAAGAAGCCGCCGGCCCACACTACGAGCGCAATCAGCGGCAACCCAACGGCGGCGCTGAGCAACCGCAGCCGCAGTTCCGCCGACATCACTCGCCTCCGGCGGGCAGCGCGCCGAAACGGCGTCCTCGGCGTCGGTACTCGGCGAGCGCGCGCTCCATCTCGGCAGCGTCGAAGTCTGGCCAGTAGGCCGCCGTTTGGTAGAACTCGCTGTAGGCGGCTTGCCAGATGAGGAAGTTGCTCAACCGCTGCTCGCCCGCGGTGCGTATGATCAGGTCGGGGTCGGGCACGTCCGGCAAGCAGAGGTTCGCTCGCACCAGCTCTTCCGTGATGTCCTCCGGAGCTGTTCCCGCGGCGACGATGCTCTGGACGGCCTCGACTATCTCCGCCCTGCCGCCGTAGTCGAACGCGACGCAGAGGTCGAGGCCGGTGTTGCCGGCAGTGAGCGCGACGGCGTCCTCTATGGCGCTGGCAAGCTCCGGGGGGAGCCGGCGACGCGCGCCCATATGGCGGACGCGCACGTTGCTCCGGTGCAGATCGCGCGTTTCCTGTTCGATCGCCGATCGCAGGAGGTTGAGGAGACCAGCCACTTCATCTTCGGGGCGCCGCCAGTTCTCCGTGGAGAACGCGAAGACTGTGAGGAATTCCACTCCCGCCTCGCTCGCTGTGCGCACGACGTTGTAGAGGTTGCGAGCGCCGGCCTCGTGTCCTTCCAGGCGCGGTCTGCCGCGCTCGGCCGCCCATCGTCCGTTGCCGTCCATAATGATTGCAACGTGGCGCGGGTCGGAGGTCAGGTTGGGGGCTGGCCTCTTGCTGGAAGCCTCTAAGGTCATACTCCCTAGACTTCCATCAGCTCGGCCTCTTTCTTCGAGGCGATGTCGTCAGCAATAGCGACGTGCGCGTCCGTAATTTTCTGCAATGACTCCTGCTCTCTGCGCAGGTCGTCTTGGGAGATCTCTTTGTTCTTTTCGAGGGCGCGGAGATGTTCGAGGGCGTCGCGGCGGATGTTGCGAATAGCGACGTGCGCCTCCTCCTGCTGGCGCTTCAGGCGTTTCACCATTTCGCGACGGCGCTCCTGTGTCATTGCCGGAATCGGGAGCCGTATCACGGCGCCGTCGATGTTCGGGGTCAGGCCGAGGTCCGCTTTCTGCAGCCCCTTGCCGATGATGTTCAAGGCGTTCTTATCGAACGGCTGCACGACGAGCAGGCGCGCGTCCGCCGCGGTGACCGTGGCCAGTTGCTTGAGCGGCATCTCCGACCCGTACGCCTCGATGCGCACGGCGTCGAGCATAGCGGGGTTTGCGCGGCCGGTCCGGATGCCGTCGGCCTCGTGGCGCAACACCTCCGCCGTTTTGTCCATACGTTCGGCGGCGTCTTCCAGAATCAGCTCGACTTCCTCATTGTCGGTCATAGTCGAGGACCTCTCTTCCCGGTCTTCCCGGCTCCTGGCGAATCGCCGCCGAAGCAGGCTCCGGCTCCGCGGTCACGAGCGTGCCCACGTGCTCGCCTGCGAGGAGCCGCTGCAAAGAGCCTTCGCTGAACACGTCGAACACGCGGATGGGCAACTGATTCTCCATGCAGAGTGAGAGCGCTGTCGAGTCCATCACTTCGAGTTGCCGGTTCAGGATGTCGATATACGTTACGCGATTGAACTTCCTCGCGCCGGGATGGAGGCGGGGGTCGGCATCATACACGCCGTCTACGGCGTTCTTGGCCATCAGCAGCATATCGGCTTTCATCTCGACGGCGCGGAGGGCCGCCGTGGTGTCTGTGGTCATATACGGGCTGCCTGTGCCCGAGGCGAAGATTACCACGCGTCCTTTCTCCAGGTGCCGCAGGGCTCTTCGGTAGATGTAGGGCTCAGCCACAGCGCGGATCTCGAGGGCGGACTGCGTCCGGGTTGTTACGCCGGCGCGCTCGAGCGCGTCCTGCAGCGCCAGGGAGTTGATGAGCGTGGCGAGCATTCCGGCGTAGTCGGCAGTTGCGCGGTCCATTCCGCGCTGTTCGGCTTGGGCGCCGCGCCAGATGTTGCCTCCGCCGACAACCAGGGAGAGCTGCACTCCGAGGCCGACCGCCGCCTTCACTTCGCTGGCGAGGCGTTCGAGCACGGACCAATCGAGGCCGTCGAGCGAGCTCCCTCTGAGCGATTCACCGCTGAGCTTGAGCACCGCGCGCCGGATCGCGGCGTGCGTCGTCATGGCGTCCCTTCCCTGCCTATTCGCCCAGGCCGAAGCGCACGAACCGTCCCACGCGGATGTTCTCACCCACCTTCGCCCGCAGCTCCAGCACCAGGTCGGCGACAGTCTTGCCCTGGTCGCGGATGAACGGCTGCCGCAGCAGGCACACCTCTTCGGGAGAAGCGTCGGCGCTATCCGGCATATCCGTTTCGTCGAGATAGGAGGGCGACATTGCGGCAATCTGCATCGCGATATTGTGGGCGAGGGCTTTGAATTCCGGGGTTCTGCCCACGAAATCGGTCTCGCAGTTCAATTCGACCATCGCGCCGATGCGGCTGCCCGCGTGGATGTACGACTCGATGATTCCTTCGGCGGTGACGCGGTCGGCCTTTGTAGCCGCTTTCGCTACGCCCTTCTCGCGGAGGGCTTGCTCTGCTCTGTCCATATCGCCCTCGGCGTCTTCGAGGGCGCGTTTCGAGTCCATAATGCCGGCGCCTGTCCGCTCTCGGAGCAGACGTATCGATTCGGTGGAGACCTGCACTGATTACCTCGATTCAGGGGATTTGCGGACTAGGCCTCTGCGGCGAGGTCGTCCTCAGTTTCGGCGGCTGACTCGAAGGGTTCGGGGGCGGCTTCCGCCGCGGCTTCCTCATCGGCGGATCTCTCGTCTGCCGCAGGCTCGTCGGTCGCTGCGCTGTAGCCGCCTCGCATCGCCAACCACTGGTTATGGCCTTCAAGCGCCGCCCTGGCGATGTGGCTCGACACAAGGCGAATCGACCGTATCGCGTCGTCGTTGCCTGGTATCGGCCAATCGATCGGAGTTGGATCGCAGTCGGTATCGACGAGGGCGATGATTGGCACTCCGCCTCGCTGCGCCTCAGCCACGGCGATGTTCTCTCGGCCGACGTCGACGATGAACATCGCGCCCGGAACGGCGGTCATCTCTTTGATTCCGCCGAGGTAGCGGTTGAGTTTCACGATTGAAGCCTCGAGCTTGAGCGCTTCTTTCTTGGGGAGGCGCGAGAATTCGCCTCGGGCCTGGCGTTCTTCGAGGCGCACGAGGTAGTCGATCCGCTTCTCGATGGTGGCGAAGTTGGTGATGGCGCCGCCCAGCCAGCGCTGGTTCACGTAGAACTGGCCGGCGCGTTTCGCCTCTTCGCGGATCGCGTCTTGCGCCTGCTTCTTCGTGCCCAGCATCAGAATCCGCTTGCCGCTGGCGGCGACCTCCCGCGCGAACGCGCAGGCCTGTTCGAGCAGTCCCATGGTCTGCTGCAAGTCGACGATGTGGATGCCGTTCCTCTGCGCGAAGATGAAGCGCCGCATCTGGGGGTTCCACCTGTGCGTCTGATGGCCGAAGTGGACTCCTGCTTCGAGCAGCGCTTTCATACTCAGGGATTCGTCGCCTTGGGGCGCCGTTTCTCTGACTGCTGCGGATGCAGCCTGTTGCACCATAGGGACCTGCCTTTCTGTCGATCTCAGATATCCCGCGGGGCTCGACGTTCCCCGCGACTGTCCCAGGATTCTACCACAGCCGCGCCCCGAGCCCATCCGTTTGCGCGCTCGCTGGCGAAGCGCGAAAACGTCCCCGGCAAGCAGCCCTCGACGGCTGTGCGCTGAGCGCTAGTAGTGGACGAGCGACGTTACGTTCAGGCCGGGAACGAGCGCGCGCCCTTGCAGCGCGTCGAGCTCGATGAGGACTGCCGCGCCCGCAATCTCGGCGTCGGCGCGGCCTACGAGCTCAACGGTCGCGGCCAGCGTGCCGCCGGTCGCCAGCACGTCGTCGACAACGAGCACGCGGTCGCGCCGGCCTAGGGCATCGATATGCATCTCGATGGCGCTCTCGCCGTACTCGAGGGCGTACTCGGCGGAGAACGTTTTGTAGGGGAGCCTGCCGCGCTTGCGAACAGGAACGAACCCTGCGCCAAGCGCGACGGCGATGGGCGCTCCGAGCAGGTAGCCGCGCGCCTCGATGGCCACGACGCGGTTGATGCGCGCGTCCTTGTACGGAGCGGCGAGGTCGTGGACGGCGGCGCGGAACGCGTCCGCGTCGCGCAGGAGGGGCGTGATGTCGCGGAAGACGACGCCTTGCGCAGGGAAGTCGGGAATCGCGCGTATCAGGTCGCGGTAGGGAGTCATCGCTTCACACTATAGCAATCTCTTCCGCGTTCTCTCCCGAGCAATCTCCCGCGCCGGTTCGTGGGGGCTGGTGGACGCGGGGAGTGGAGGCTCTCTCTCCGTGTCGGGCGCGGAAGGGATACACTACTTGAGGCGCCTACGAGCGGCGTAGCGCCGCAGGAGAGCCGCATGCCTGACGTTACGCTCTACGATACGACGCTGCGCGACGGGACGCAGATGGAGGGGATCAGCCTCTCCGTGCTTGACAAGATGCGCATTGCGGAGCGGCTGGATCAGCTTGGCGTTCACTATATAGAGGGCGGGTGGCCTGGCTCGAATCCGAAGGACGAGGAGTTTTTCCAGCAGGCGCGGTCGTTAGAGTTGCAGCAGGCGACGCTGGTTGCGTTCGGCAGCACGCGCCACGCCGGGGAGGCCGCGGAGGACGATCGGAACCTCCATGCGCTGCTCGACAGCGGGGCGCCCGTCGTTACCCTTGTGGGCAAGTCCTCGGAAGATCAGGTCATTCACGCGCTCGAGACTTCCCTCGACGAGAATCTCGCTATGATCCGCGAGTCCATCGCTTACCTGCGGAGCAAGGGACGGCGCGTTTTCTTCGACGCTGAGCACTTCTTCGACGGGTATCGGGGCAACCCTGAGTACGCGCTGCAGTGCATCCGCGCAGCGGCGGACGCCGGCGCCGAGTGCGTCGTGCTCTGCGACACGAACGGCGGGACGATGCCGATCGAGGTGTTCGCGACCGTGAAGGCTGTCAGCCAATCGGTGGATTGCCCTATTGGCATCCACACGCACAACGACTCCGATGTGGCGGTGGCGAACACGATTGCCGCGATCGAGGCGGGGGCTTCGCAGGCGCAGGCCTCGATCAACGGCTACGGCGAGCGCTGCGGCAACGCGAATCTCCTCTCGGTTATCGCCAATCTCAAACTCAAGCTTGGCATAGACGTGGTAACCGACGAGCAGCTCAGCGGACTCACCGAGGCGCATCGTTTCGTCGCCGAGCTCGCCAATATGCCGCGCAATCGTTATCAGCCTTATGTTGGCGAGAGCGCTTTCGCGCACAAGGGCGGCCTCCACGCGTCTGCCGTGGCAAAGGCTGAAGACGCGTATCAGCACGTTAAGCCTGAGCTCGTCGGCAACGCCAAGCACATCGTCGTTTCGGAGCTTGCGGGGCGCAGCAACATCGCCATCAAGCTTCAGGAGGTAGGGCTTGCAGCCGATGTGCCCAAGGATCGCTATGGCGAGTTGCTGGATCTTCTGAAGGAGCGCGAAAGCCGCGGCTTCCAGTACGACGGCGCCGAGGCTTCGTTCCGGCTGCTAGTTCAGCGCGCGCTTCCTGGTTACCAGGCGCCTTTCGAGCTCGTCGATTTTATGGTCGTTATGGAGAAACGCCGGCGACGCGGCAGATCCGGCGACGACGCGCTCTGCGAGGCTGTCGTCAAGCTCGGCGTCGACGGCAAGATCCTGCACACCGTCGCCGACGGCAACGGGCCGGTGAACGCCCTCGACCAGGCGATGCGGAACGCGTTGCTCGAGTCCTACCCGCGGCTACAGAACGTCAAGCTCACCGACTACAAAGTGCGCGTCGTCCCTGCTGTTCCGGGGAGCGCCGGCACGGGGGCCGTTGTGCGGGTCCTCGTCGACTCCGCCAATGGGGAACGCGCCTGGTCCACGGTGGGGGCCTCGACCAACATCATCGAAGCGTCGTGGCAGGCGCTCGCGGACAGCCTGGAGTACGCGCTGCTCCTTTCTGAATAGCCGCGCGCAGCTATGCCCACCGACGTCTTTCATATGGACGCGAACGGCGTGCGCATCTCAGTCGACCGCGCGGTGTTCGCCGAGCACGCCTACGCGACGCGCAACATCGCCAGCATCGCAACCGTCGCCGACAGGGGGATTCTCTGGCCGGGCAGGATCACGCTGCTCCTCGGTTTCGGACTCCTCGCCGCGGGGGTTCTCATAAGCAACCCGATTACTCTGATGCTTGGGGGAGTTGCGACGCTGTCCGGGTCGCTCAATCTTGCCCGCAAACGGACGAAGTACGGCGTTCGCATCGTTACGCAGCGCGGGCCGGTGTACGTTCTGGCCTCGCAGGACAAGAGGTACGCTGAGACGGTCTCGACGGCGCTCCGCAAGGCGGTCGAAGCATCCCGCCAGCGACGCGAGGCCGCCTACAGCGATTCCGGCTCCGCCGGCGCGGACGGCGGAGCCGCGCCCGCCGCCAGCTCCGACTCTTCGCGTCCGCGCGGCGGCGCGCAGCCTCGCTTCCGCCGCAAACGACGCCGGCAGGGGAAGGGCTGACTGGCTGCGAAGGGAGCGCTCGCGCCGCCAAACGTCATTGCCGCGTCGGCAACGCTGACTGATTCCGTACGGGGCGCGGCATTCCGGCTCGGAGGGAGGCTAGCGACGATGAACGCAGCCTATACGCAGTCGGGCTCGGCGCTCCGGCTCGGAGGGAGGCGCTACCGCAGGGCGTCCGCGAGGTATTCGGCCCAGTGGCGAGGCGTCTTGGTCGTGAAGTGGGCAATCTGCTGCCGGCAGGAGACGCCGGAGATCGCCACCGGCCAGCCGCGCTTCTCTTCCGCGTCGATCGCAGGGAAGAGCTTCAGGGAACCCATCGTCTTCGACATTTCGTAGTGCTCTTTCTCGAATCCGAACGTGCCGGCCATTCCGCAGCACGCCGAGTCGATGAGCTCCGGCTCGTAGCCGGCCATCGACAATGCGGTCAGCGTCGGCCCGGCTCCCACGAGCGCTTTCTGGTGGCAATGCCCGTGCACTTGCACCGGAGCTTGCCCGCGCTCTCTGAAGACGGCGCGCGCCGCCTCGGGTTCGCTCTCCGCCAAGTGCGCCATCAGTTCGTCGAGCATCCACGACCGACCAGCCACCGATCGGGATTCTTCGCTGCGCAGGAGTTCGGGGTACTCGTCGCGGAGCGTGAGCAGGCACGACGGCTCGACGCCGACGATGAGCGCGCCGGCGGCGGCGTGCGGAGCGAGCGCGCGGACGTTCTCGAGCGCCCACTCCCGAGCCTTGGACAGCTGTCCTTTGGAGATGAGCGGGCGTCCGCAGCAGCCGCGCCGCGTCTCGATCTTCACGTTGTAGCCAAGCGCCTCGAGCACGCGCACGGCGGAACGCCCCACCTCGGGATGCATATATTCCGTGAACGTGTCGTGGAAGAAGATTGCGTCGCCGCGGGCGCCGTCCCCTCGCGGCCTGCGCTTGCGGAACCACGAGGAGAATCGCCGCCAGGCGAATCGGGGAAGCGGGCGCTCCCGCGAGACGCCGACGGCCCGCTCCACGAGGGCTTTCGTCAGGGGAAGGCCGCTCATGAAGTTCGTGAGCGGAGCCAGCGCCTGACCCGCCCTGCTGAGCCGGGCAATCTCGCCGAAGAGCCGTGCGCGCAACGGCGTTCCGCGCTTTTCGTAGTACTTGCTCAGCACCTCTGATTTCAGTTTGGCCATATCGACGTTCGAGGGACACTCGGCCTTGCACGCCTTGCACTCAACGCAGAGATCCATCGTGTCGTACAGCCGCTTGCCTGTGAGCTGGTCGGCGGGGAGCTTTCCGCTCAGCGCCATGCGCAGCATCGTGGCGCGAGCGCGCGTCGAGTGCTCTTCCTCGCGCGTCGCCATAAACGACGGGCACATTCCGCCGTCGAGTTTGCGGCAAGCTCCCTGGCTGTTGCACATCTCCACGTGCGCCGCGAATCCTCCGTCCTCCGAGAAATCGAGGTATGTGGGGATGTCGACCGCGTGATAGTCGGGGCTGATGCGCAGGTTCTCGCGTATGCCTGGCGTTTCGATGATCTTGCCGGGGTTCATAATCGAGTCCGGGTCGAACGCCGCTTTCAGCTCTTTGAACGCTTGGTATATCTCTGAGCCGAACATCTTCTCGGTGAAGACGCCGCGGACGATTCCATCGCCGTGCTCGCCGGTGAGGCTTCCTCCGAACTCGAGCACGAGGTCGGAGATCTCCTCGGCGATAGCCGCCATCGTTTCGACGCCCGCGCGCGTCTTCATATTGACGACGGGGCGGATGTGCAGACAGCCTGTTGAAGCGTGGCCGTAGTAGGCCGATTCGGTGCCGTGCCTGGCGACGATTTCTTCGAACCGGCGCACGTACTCCGGCAGTTGCTCGGGCGACACCGCGGTGTCTTCCACGTACGGCAGCGGCTTGGCGTCGCCCTTCAGCGCCATCGCGAGCCCGAGTCCCGCTTCGCGCAGGGCGTACCACCGCCGCTGCTCCTCCGAATCGTTCGTGATCATGGTCGCGTAGCCGAGGCGGCGGCGCTCCATATCGGCTTTGAGCGCTTCGAGCTTGGAGCGCACTTCGCGGGGGGACTCCCCGTAGAATTCCACGAAGAGCAGCTCGCGCGGTTCGCCTATGAAGTAGTCGAGCAGGCGGCGGTAGCCGGGGTTCACTTTGCAGTTGTCGATGATCATATGCCCTATCAGCTCCACCGCCGACGGGCTGTGTTCGAGGATAGGAGTCGCCGCCTCCATGCACTCGATGAGGTCTGTGAAATGCACGACTCCCAAGCCCTTGTGCTCGGGAACAGGCACGAGGTTGACTCTCGCCTCGACAACGGCGACCAGCGTTCCTTCGGAGCCGACAACCGCCCGCGTGAGGTTCATCGGCCCGTCGCCTCTGAAATCGTCGAGGTTGTAGCCCATCACGCGGCGGAGGAGCCGCGGGAAGCGCTGCTGAATCTCGTCGGCGTGCTCCCACGCCAGCCGGCGCGTCTCTCTGTAGATCGCGCCTTCGAGGTCGTTCTGCGACATTTTGTCTTCGAGCGCGGCGCCCGTCGTAGGCGCGAAATGAGCGCGGCTGCCGTCCGACAGGATGGCGTCGGCCTCCAGTATGTGGTCGAGCGTTTTGCCGTAGATGACAGAGTGCGGACCGCACGAGTTGTTGCCGATGCCTCCGCCCACTGTCGCCCGCGCGCTCGTAACGGGGTCGGGGCCGTACATCAGCCCGTAGCGGCGCACGGCGGCGGAGAGGTGGTTATTGACGATGCCGGGCTGCACCCGCGCCCACCGCTCCTCCGGCGAAACTTCGAGGATGTCGCGCATGTATTTCGAGAAATCGATGACGATGGCGTGGTTCGTTGTCTGGCCTGCGAGCGCCGTGCCGCCGCCGCGAGGCATCACGGGCACGCCGTGGCTGCGCGCGACGCGGATCACGGCTTCCACATCGTCGGCATTACGCGGAATCACGACTCCCACCGGCGTCATCTGGTACATAGAGGCGTCGGTGGAGTACATAAGGCGGTTGTACCGGTCCATACGGATTTCGCCGGCGATCTGCCCCTGCAGCTCCTCGGAGATTGCGGCGATCTCCTTTCCGGAGATCTCGGCGCCTTTGCGAACGGTCTCGTACAGAAGCGGCATCACGGCTCCCTTCAGTCGTTGGCCGACGGGCATCGGCGGACGGGCTGGGTTCAGCAGAGTCCACATTGTACGGCGCCCTACCCCGCCTGCTCTCCGCCTATCAGAGGGCGCCTGCGTGAAGGGCGCCGCCGGCGGAAGCAGAACCCGGTGGCGCTCTTACGCGAGCCGGGATAACCTCGGCTCTGTAAGAGCGAGGAGAGCGCCGATGGGGCGCGGGCAAGCGAGAGGGAGAGCGTTTGGCCTTGTCGCGCAAGGAGGAGCGCCGTGGTTGAACAGAGCAACGCTGCCCCTGAATCCGACGAAGCAGGGGCTGCGGCGCAGACAGAATCTGGGGAGAGGCGCGGGGCGGCGGCACTCGGCCCTCTCGAACTCCAGCTGATGAGCGCTCTTTGGGACGCCGCCGGGCCCCTCTCCGTTCAGGGAGTTATCGGCAGCTTCGGCCCGGGACGCAACTACAAGACGGTTATGACTGTCCTCAACCGGCTCGTCGCCAAGGGGCTCCTCGAACGCCATCTCGACGGCAGAGCGTACCGCTACGGACCGCGCCAGCAGCGGGGGGAATTCCTGCGCTCAGCCGCCGATGAGCTCGTCCGCAACTACCTCGCCTCCTACGGAGACTCCGCCGCGGGGGCGCTCGCCGAGGCTGTAAGCGTCTGCGATCGGCGCTCCGCCGCAGTAGCGGCGGAGGCGCCGGCTGCTCCGCAACAGCGGTCTGCGATCGGAGATGACCCGCCGGCCTCCGCGGGAGCGCCCGGCTCCGGCTTGGCCGGCACCGAGCGAACGCCGACCGTCGCGCTCGTTCTCGCTGTTCTGGGTCTCGAAGCCGCTATCTTGCTCGTTGGCCTCGCCCGGCGAGGGGCGCGCTGACGGGAAGCCGTCGTGGACTGGGATGCGTTCCGCGCGACAGCAGCCGATCTCTCGGTTGATCTCGACGACCGGCAGGCGGAGCAGTTCCGGCAGCTGCTGACGCTCCTGCGCCAAGCGAACAGCGCCGCCGCGATTATGTCGGAGGCTGGGCTGCGCGACGCGCTCCGCGCCCACTTTCTCGATTCGCTCACGCTCGCGCCCATCATCCGGGAGATGGGGCTGGCGAACGGGCGGTTCGTCGACATCGGCGCGGGGGGCGGCTTTCCCGGCCTGCCGCTCAAAATCGCGCTTCCTACGCTCGATCTGACGCTCATCGACGCAGCCCGCAAGAAGACCGACTTGCTCGAACGGGCGGTAGCCGCGCTCGGCGTCGACGCCCGCGTGCTGCAGGCGCGCGCGGAGGACGCCGCCCGCGACCTTAGCCTGCGCGAGACGTTCGATCTCGCCACGGCGCGCGCCCTCGCGCCATGGCCTGTCGTTCTCGAGCTTGCGCTGCCGTTCTGCGCCGTCGGCGGGCGTCTGCTGGGTCAGCGCGGCGAGAGCGGCCCCGCCGAGGCGGAGCGTTACGAGCCAGCGGCGATAGCCCTTGGAGGGCGCACTCTGCGAGTGGAGGCGGTCGGGGCCGCCGCAGGGTTCACGGCGCGCCACGTCGTAGTCGTCGAGAAGATCAGCGCCACGACAGAGAGATATCCGCGCCGCGCGGGGATACCGGCGAAACGTCCGCTAGTTTAGGCTTGTAGTCGTGTCGGACTCCACTCTCCAACCCCAGGGCGGCGTATCGCTGCGAAGCCGGTTCTTATCGCCGCAGACCATCGCTTCGCTTGCCGTTCTTCCGCTCGGCATTGCGCTCGTGGTGTGGCGATTCGACATCGCCTGGAGCGATACGTGGGAGATTATCCGCACGCTCGACCTGCGCTGGTACGCCGCCGCCTTCATCGTTCACTATGCGACGTTCATTTTTCGGGGCGCGCGCTGGCGCGTTCTCCTGCAAAACGCAGGACGAAAGGACGGCGGGCCGGCGCCGAGCGTTCTCTACGCCGGGCGCGTCATCCTGCTCAGCTGGTTCGCCAACTCCGTGACCTGGTTCCGCATGGGCGACGCTTACCGCGCCTACGTCTACGCCAAGGACAGCGGCACGAGCTTCCCTCGCAGCATGGGCACGGTGCTCGCCGACCGCCTCATCGACTTGTCGATCGTCGTGATTCTGATGACGGTCGGCATCGTCGTGTTGCTCATCGGAGGGCAGATTAACCCTCCGCTTTTCCTGGCGGCGCTCGCCGCGGGTCTGCTCGCCGCCATTGCCGTCGCCTTGGGCGGAATGGTCGCCACGGGGCGCTGGGTGATGCCGCGGCTGCCCGGCAGGGCGAAAGCCATCTATCAGCGATTCCACGATGGAACGCTCAGCAGCTTCGGGCGCATGCATCTCGTGTTCGCTCTGGGCGTCGCCGGATGGTTGTGCGAGGTGGGACGGCTCTTCTGCGTAGTCATGGCCGTCGGAACGCCCATCGCGCTTGGCCTCGTGCTCTTCGTGCCGATGGCCAATGGTCTGCTCACCGCGCTCCCGCTCACCCCCGGGGGGCTCGGCGTGGTCGAGACGGGAATCACGGGGCTGCTGCGGCTCGAGCTGGCTGTGGAGGCCGCCATTGCCGTCGCGCTGGTCGACCGCACTATCAGCTACATCAGCACTGTGGTTTTCGGGGGAATGGCGTTCGTCGCGAGGCAAATCGAAACGGCGCGGCCGGTAAGCGCGCCCCGCATAGGAGGCAACAGATGATAGACGGCGCATTCAGAGCGCGGTTGAAAGCGGGAGAGCCGCTGGCGGGGGTATTCGTCAGCATCGAGTCTCCCACCACTGCCGAGCTCCTCGCTCTCGCCGGCGTCGATTACCTGATGATCGACGGCGAGCACAACCCTATCGGGCCGGCGGAGGCTGTCGATATGATCAGGGCGGCGGAGGGGCGGGGGGCGCCGGTTATGGCTCGCGTTGGGGAGAACGCCCAGCAGGTCATCGCGAAGTATCTCGACGCCGGCGCGCTCGGCATTATGACGCCTATGGTCAACGACGCGGCGGACGCTCGCAGGGTTGTCGATTCGGTCAAGTACCCCCCAAGCGGCAAGCGCGGGCTGGCCGGCGTTCGCGCCAACGATTTCGCAACCTCGCCCGACTACACGTCCCGCGCCAACGACGCCACCGTTGTGATGGTTCAGATCGAGACGCTTGACGGCATCGACAACGCCGACGAGATTATCGCAACCGACGGCGTCGACGCCGTCTTCCTTGGCCCTTCCGACCTGTCGGTGGCTCTCGGGGTTCCGGGGCAGACGAAGCACCCCAGCGTGCTCGAGGCCATCGAGCAGCTCACGGCAAAGATAACTCGGGCGGGCAAGACCGCCGGCACGATTGCCCGCGCTCCCGAGGATTACGCCTACTGGCGAGACCGCGGCGTGCAGCTCTTCCTCACCGGGGCGAACGGGCTGCTGCTGGGGGCGGCCAAAGCCTACGTGGACGGCGCACGCGCCATCGAGGAGGGCCGCTGATGCCCGCAGAGCGCGAGACTATCGGCGTGGTCGGCCTCGGCATTATGGGGGCGCCGATGGCGCGCAATCTCGCCAAAGCCGGGTTCGAGGTCGTCGCCTACAGCCGCACCATTGCCAAAGCGCAGGCGCTCGAGCCGGACGGCGTCGCCGTAGCAGGGTCGATTGCTGAGGTCGGACGACGAGCGGCGATCGTCATCACGATGGTTCCGGACACCCCGGATGTCCTCGCCGTCGTCGAGGGGGACGACGGACTGGTCGGCGCGATGGCGCCGGGAAGCGCGCTCATCGATATGAGCACTATATCGCCGGGCGAGACGCGGGCCCTCGCCGCGCGTCTCGCCGCGCGGGGCGTCGCGATGCTGGACGCGCCGGTGAGCGGCGGGTCGTGGGGCGCGCAGCAGGGCGCGCTCACGATTATGGTCGGCGGCGAACAGGAGACGTTCGACCGGTGCCTGCCAGCGCTCGAGGCTATGGGGAAGAGCATCACCCTTATGGGGCCATCGGGCATGGGGCAGACCACGAAGCTCGTGAACCAGGCGCTCGTAGCCGGAACAGCGTCCGCCGTCGCCGAGGCGCTCGTGTTCGCGGCTGCGCTGGGATCCGACTTGCTGAAAACGATCGAGGCAATCTCCGGCGGCGCCGCCGGATCGTGGCAGCTCGCCAATCTCGGCCCCCGTATGGCTCAGGGGGACTTCGCCCCCGGTTTTATGGTGAAGCTTCAGCAGAAAGACTTGCGGCTCATCCTCGAGGCCGCCCAAGAGCGCCATGTGCCGCTCGCCGTAACCAGCGTCGCCCGGCAGTACTTCACTGCGCTTGAAGCGCTGGGGCTCGGCGACGAGGGCACGCAAGCCGTCGTCAAGGCGGTCGAGCGCCTCGCGGGGCTCGAGGCGCGGCAACAGGGATGAGCGCGCAGGCGGCGTTCGACGCCGTCGTTTTCGACTACGACGACACGCTCGCGGACACCATTCCCGCCCGCATCGAGTCGATGCGGGTCTCGTTCGAGGAGGCGGGCGTCGGCGACGATCCTGCCGCGTTCGTGCAGGCGGCGCGCGGCATACCGCTGCAGACTGCTCTCGCCGCCGTCCACAGCGAGGGCGGCAAGGGGTTCCTAGCCGCCCTCTATCGCCGCCACTACTGGGGGAAGGATCGCGGGCTCATCCGCCTCTTCGACGGCGTCCGCGAGCTGCTCGACGCGCTCGCCGCCCGCGGCGTCCAGCTCGGCATCCTCACGTCCAAGCTGCGGGACAGCCCTATCGAGGGCAAGCGCGCCGGGGCGGCTGTCGAGCTCGAAGAGCTCGGCGTCGACGGCTACTTTCCGTGCGTCGTGGGATTCGAGGACGTCGTCAACGCCAAGCCTCACCCCGAAGGCTTGGCGCGCGTCATGGCTTGCCTCGAGGCCGCTCCCGCCAGGACGCTCGTTGTGGGCGACAGCTGGTCGGACGTGCAGGCTGCGCAGAATGGCGGCGCGTGGAGCTGCCTCGCGACCTGGGGACTGGACAACCCCGCCGAGCAGCTCGCCCAAGCCACGCCCGATTTCATCATCGACGCTCCCGCCCAGCTCCTTCAGTTGCTCTAGGGTTTTGCGGTGGGCGGCGGCTGACCGCGACACTTGCGCCTTGCCTGATGGCGGCGGAGAAGTGGGATACTCTCGCCGTCGGAATCGCCACCGATCACGCGCCGCGTGTGGTACGATGCTAATGGTTAGTGGCGGCCAAGAGACGAGGCCAACCGTGTCTGACAAGCAACAAGCCCTGGACCTAGCTGTCGGTCAGATCGAACGCCAATTCGGTCGCGGAGCGATTATGCGCCTCGGAGAGGTCTCCCAGCGCATGAAGGTGGAGGTTATCCCCACGGGCTCCATTTCTCTCGACCTGGCTCTCGGCGTCGGCGGGATCCCGCGTGGGCGCATCGTTGAGATCTTCGGAGCGGAGTCCGCAGGGAAGTCCACCCTGTGTCATCACATCGCGGCCGAAGCTCAACGGCTCGGGGGCACTGCAGCGTACATCGACGCGGAGCACGCGATGGATCCGAGCTACGCGGCCCAGTGCGGCGTCGACATCAACGCCTTGCTGGTCTCTCAGCCCGACTCCGGCGAGCAGGCTCTTGAGATTGTCGAGTACTTGGTGCGCAGCGGCGCCGTCGATGTTGTCGTGGTTGACAGCGTCGCGGCTCTCGTTCCGCGCGCTGAGCTCGAGGGCGATATGGGCGACGCGCACGTCGGGTTGCAGGCGCGGCTTATGTCCCAAGCGCTGCGCAAGCTCACTGCGGTGACGAATCAGTCGCACACGTCGGTGGTGTTCGTGAATCAGCTGCGGGAGAAGGTGGGGGTGTTCTTCGGGAGCCCCGAAGTCACCCCGGGCGGGAGGGCGCTGAAGTTCTACAGCTCTGTCCGCATCGACCTGCGCCGTATCGAGACCATCAAGCAGCACGCCGAGCCAGTCGGCGCCCGCGTCCGCGCCAAGATTGTCAAGAACAAGGTTGCTCCGCCGTTCCGGCAGGCGGAGTTCGACATCATGTTCAAGGTCGGCATCAGCAGAGCGGGCGACCTGCTTGATCTGGGCACAGAGATGAACATCCTTCGCAAGTCGGGCGCGAACTACTCGCACAGGGAGACTCGTTTGGGGCAGGGCAGGGAGAACGCGAAGGCATTCCTCTCCGAGCGCCCGGAGATTGCCGCGCAGATCGAAGCCGAAATCCGCGGGCAGCACGATTCTCTCCGCGCGACCAACGGTCACAGTGCGGCTGGCGTCCCGGACGAGAAGCTCGTCGAGGAGCCTGTGAGCGTTTCAGCCGTGTAAAGATCGCGCCTCGTCTCTTCGCCGCCTGCCGGCCGCACATCCGGTAGGAGGCAGTTAGTGCAAACCGTGCAATGCCGCAACGCTGGGGCCAGCCTGCAAGTCCGCAGGCGGGCTTGTTTGCGCTTGCAGAGAATCCCCTTCCCTTGCGCGTGGATGCGCGCGGAGGTAGGGGTCAGGGCTCCTCTCGTGAAGGAGGGCAGCCCTATAACCGACGCGACCAGCTTGTCCGGTCCCCCTCAGGAAGGGGACGCGCGCGCAGGCTGAGTCTGAAAGGAGACGCTCATGGAAGCGTTGTTTGCTGTAGCAGGAGCGGTCGTTGGAGCCGCCCTCGGTTTTCTGGGCGCGACAGTCGCCCGCAATATGGCTCGGAGCAGGAGGATCAGCGAGGCGAACGCGGAGGCGGAGCAGATTCTGGAGAAGGCCAACGAAGAGAAGAAGCGGGCGCTGCTTGAGGCGAAGGAGGAAGCGCTCAAGACCAGGCAAGAGATGGAGAGCGAGCTGCGCGACCGCCGGCGCGATGTGCAGCGCGCCGAAGACCGCCTCTCGAGCCGTGAAGAGAACGTCGACGCTCGTCAATCCGCTCTCGAACTCCGGGAGCTGCGCCTCGCCGAGCGCGAGGGGGAGGTGGAGCAAGAGCATGCGGAGATCGCGACGCTCAAGGACGAGCAGTCCCGCAAGCTAGAGGCCGTAGCCGCGCTTACTCGTCAGGAGGCGCGCGATCAGCTGATGCGCTCGGCCGAAGACGAGATGAAGCACGAGCTCGCCAAGCGCTACTACGCGCTCGAGCAGAAGATGTACTCGGAGGTGGACGAGAAGGCGCGGAAAGTTATCTCGCTTTCGATTCAGCGCCTCGCCGCTGATGTTGTGAACGAGTCGACCACCTCGCAGGTGGCGCTCCCCAACGACGAGATGAAGGGGCGCCTGATCGGGCGCGAGGGGCGCAACATCCGCGCGATCGAGGGCGCAACCGGAGTCGATATCATCATCGACGACACGACAGAAGCCGTGACGGTTTCGTGTTTCGACCCTATCCGGCGCGAGGTCGCCAAGATTGCGCTCACCAATCTCGTCGCTGACGGGCGCATCCATCCCGCGCGCATCGAGGAGGCTGTCGTCAAGGCGCAGAAGGAGGTCGAGGAGACCATTGGCCGCTGCGGCGAGCAGGCAGTCCTTGACGCTGGCGTCCGCGGGCTGAGCCCCGATCTCATCAAGCTGCTGGGGCGGCTGCAGTACCGCTACAGCTACGGAGAGAACGTGCTTCAGCACTCCGTCGAGGTTGCGCGCATCGCAGGGATGCTCGCCGGCGAGATCGGCGCCGACGTCCAGACATCCAAGGCCGGCGGGCTGCTGCACGACATCGGGAAGGCGCTCACGCACGAGTACGAGGGCACTCACATAGAGCTCGGCGAGGAGGTCGCGCGGCGCTACGGCCTCTCTGCGGGCGTAACCGCCGCCATCAACGAGCACCACGAAGACGACAGGGGGTCGGTTGAGGCATTCATCGTCGCCGCCGCCGACGCTATCAGCGCGGCGCGGCCCGGATCCCGCCGCGATACGGTTGAGCTTTACCTTAAGCGTCTCGAGGCGCTCGAGGACGTGGCGAACAGTTTCGACGGCGTTCAGAAGTCGTACGCGATTCAGGCGGGACGCGAGGTGCGGATCCTTGTTCAGCCTGATCAGATCGACGACGCGGAGGTGTCGGATCTTGCCCGCAAGGTGGTGAAGAAGATCGAAGAGAACCTCGTTTACCCTGGCGAGATTATGGTCACGGTCGTGCGCGAAACACGCGTAACCGAAGTGGCTCACTAGGAGCTGCGTCTTGCGCATCCTCATGGTCGGCGATGTCGTAGGGCGCCCCGGCCGCCAAGCTGTCAAGCGGGTTCTGCCCGAGCTCCGCAGGGAGCTCGGGCTCGACTTCGTTGTCGTCAACGGCGAGAACGCCGCCGGCGGTTTCGGGATCACCGAGGGGACTGCCGACGAGCTGCTCGCCGCCGGCGCCGATGTGCTCACCGGCGGCAATCACACGTTCGACAAGCAAGAAGTCATCCCTTTTATCGATGGCGAGACGCCCATTCTGCGGCCCGCCAACTATCCGGCTGAAGCTCCAGGGCGCGGATACCTGCGAGCCGGGCCTGTCGCCGTCATCAATCTTCAGGGGCGCGTTTTTATGCCCGAAGGCCTCGATTCACCGTTCACCGTCGTCGACTCCATTCTCGACGAGATCGCAGACTCCGCCCCGAAGGCTATCCTTGTCGATTTCCACACAGAGGCGACCTCCGAGCAGGCCGCTATGGGCTGGCGGCTCGACGGGCGCGTCAGCGCTGTCGTCGGCACCCATACGCACGTCGCCACTGCCGACGCGCGCATCCTCCCGCGGGGGTCCGCGTTCGTCACCGACCTGGGAATGACCGGGCCACTCAACTCCATCATCGGCAGCAGGGTCGACGATGTCCTCTACCGGTTCCTCACCGCTATGCCGCGCCGCCTCAACGTAGAAGAGCGTCTCGGGCCTATGCAGTTCAATTCGGTATTCATCGAGACCGACGACCTCACCGGCCTCGCCGCGCATATCGAGCGCGTGGACCGCGTCATCGAAGCCTAGCCCGGCTATGAAAATCGACCTGCACATGCACTCGACGCTCTCCGACGGGCGCCTGACGCCGACCGAGCTCGTGCGCCTCCTTGAACGCGAGCGCGTAGACATCGCCGCCCTCACCGATCACGACTCGACGGAGGGGCTGGAGGAAGCCTTCGCCGCGGCGGAGCGAGTCCCCGGTCTGCGCCTCGTTCCCGGCATCGAGATCACTGCGCTTCACCCGTATGCGCCGAGCGCCGAGGTCCACGTTCTTGGCTATTTCATCGACTATCGCGATGCGCAACTTCAGCGGAAGCTCCGCTCTTTCCGCGAGGAGCGCGATGCGCGAGGGCAGGAGATGGTCGGCCGGCTCGCAGACCTCGGCTATCCGCTCGACTGGGAGCGTGTGACGTCGATTGCAGGAGGCGCCGGCGTGGGACGCCCCCACATCGCCCGCGCTATGCTTGAGTGCGGCTACATCGCCGACTTCCGGCAGGCATTCGACGGGTTGCTGAACGACGGGGGCGCCGCCTATGTGGGACAATCGCGCATCACCATCCGCGACGCTGCTGCGATGGTGCGGAAGGCGGGAGGCGCCGCGGCGCTGGCGCATCCTCTCTACGCGCCAGAGCGCGAGCGCATCATCCCGCAGCTCGCCGAATGGGGCTTCGCGGGAATCGAAGCGCACTACGCCGGCTTCGCGCCCGATGTCAGGGAATCGTTGCTCGCGCTAGCAGCGCAGCATGACCTGGTTCCGTGCGGCGGCAGCGATTTTCACGGCATCGACCCCGAGGACGAGCGCTTGCCTGGCTCAGCCGGGCCGCCGCTCGCAACGTTCGAAGAGTTGGAGCGCCGCGCAGGAGGCCTCCGCTAAGCCAAGCGAGCCGTTATGCCGGAAGCTGTCCTCATCGCTCTCACGATCGCCTACGCCTACCTGCTCGGCTCCGTATCGAGCGCCTATCTCGCCGGACGTCTCGCGAAGGGCGTCGATCTCCGCCAGGTTGGCAGCGGAACGCTCGGGACATCCAACGTTTATCAGCATGTTGGACGCCTTTGGTTCGTTATCGTGGGAGTGTTCGATCTCTTCGTCAAGGGCCTCACTCCCATCTATCTGGCGCGGCTGCTCGATCTCGACGTAGCCGTGCAAGCGACAGCCGGACTGCTGGTGGTCGCAGGCCACAACTGGCCCATCTTCCTCCGGTTCAGGGGGGGACGCGGAGTCGCGCCCAGCGTGGGGACGCTCGTCGCTCTGGGGCGCCTGGAGCTGGCTTGCTTCATCGTGATTGGAGCCGCCGGCTGGCAGTTCACTCGCGCCTCCGCGGTGTGGGTGCTGCTGGGATTAGCGTCGCTTCCGCTTGTGGCGCTCTACTTCGAGCGCCCTCCGGCGATCGTGTTGATGATGCTCGGGCTCCTGCTGATAGCGGTGGCCAAGCGGCTCGCCGGCAACTCGCTGGACAGCGGCGGCCAGAGCGTTCCGCGCCTGCTTTGGAACCGGTTGCTCTACGACCGCGATATCGCCGATCATCGCGCCTGGGTGCTGAGAAATTCGAGCCCGGCGGATCAGCAATGACTGCGTCCCTCGGCTGCTACTGGCACCCCGACCGCGAGACTGGCTTGCGCTGCGGCAGCTGCGGGCGCTCTATCTGCGTGGAGTGCATGCGCCAGCATCCTGTCGGCATACGCTGCAAGGAGTGCCTGACGACATCGCGGCTGCCTACGCATCAGGCGTCGTCGAGCTATATCGCGCGCGGGGTTTTCGCCGCCATCGGAATCGGCCTTGCCGGCAATGTGGCGCTCGCATTCGTCACGCTGTTCATTCCCGGCGCAGGGGTCTTCTTCCTGCCGCTGATGTTCGGGCTAGGCTACGCGATGGCGGAGGGCGTGAGCGCCGCAGTGAACCGCCGGCGCGGACGCCCGTACCAGTACATCGGCCTGCTCGCCGTTGGGGTGGCGACGGCTCCGGTGTGGCTCTACAGCGGCATTTCATTGGGCATCGGCGGCCTCATCGACCTGGCGGGCATCGCCTGCGCCGCGTTCGCCGCCTGGCGACGCCTCGAGGCGTAAGAAGCAAAGGAGCAGTAGACTGCCTGTCGGCGCTCTCTTACAATACGCAGCGGCGCGGGCGTAGCTCAGGGGTAGAGCATCTGCTTCCCAAGCAGAGGGTCGTGGGTTCGAATCCCATCGCCCGCTCCAATGGAACCCTAGCCCGATTGCTTCCGCAGCTCGCGCTCGAGTTCCGGCGTGGGGCGCACGGAGTAGCGCACTCTTCGCATCTCCACCCCATCCAGAATCCCCACGACGGCGTTTCCGCCGAATTTCGTGAGCGCTATGCCCATCGGGAGCGCAAGCTGAATGCGCTGCCTCTGGCCTGCTTTCGCGCCTGGCGGACGCCCTACTTCGAAATTGCACTCCGCCTTCGCTTGGGGATTTCCGTCTTCGTCCACAAGCTCCAGGACGAGCGTATGGGGTTCATTCGTGGCGAACCACGGCACACTGATGGACACGGCAAGGGCGATCTGCCTCTGCTGCGGCAGGGGAGCCGCGACGCTGATGCTGTCGAACCCGCCGCCGAGAAGGTACAGCTTTCCTCCGCTCACCTCTGCAGCATCAGCGAGGATCAGCCATTCAATCTCCATTTGCTCCATCTGTTCCATTGGTTCCGGCGTGTCGACTCCCATAGTCCCTTTCCCTGCGCATGCGCGCTGGCTCTCTACACGGTACTACAGAGCGGAGCGCTTTGTTCCGCGCCGCGGCGTCCCTGGCTCTTCATCGCTCAGGGCTGCGCGAGCGCCGGGCAGCTGTTGCGGTAGACTGCGCGGACAGTCGTCATTCACGCGAAAGATCCGCCAGGAGACTAGCCATGACCACGCACAACCCCGAAGCCCGGCCCGAGCAGGAGCGCATCGTCAAGGTCGACGCCTACCGCGCATTCCAGGCAAGGGAGGGCGTCCCTGTCGTAACCGGCTTCGCGGTCGACGACCTCCGCGCTCTCGAGCTTGGCGATTGGGCGCGTCTTAACTGTCGCGGCGCCTACATCAACCTCGACGGGGCGGGAGACACCAACGACGCCTATGTCGCCGAGATGCCCCCGGGGGGCAAGATGGCTCCTGAGCGCCATATCTTCGAGAAGAACATCTACGTCCTCGCCGGGCGCGGGGCGACTCTGGTCGGAGACGACCCCAACAGCCGCGGCAGCTTCGAGTGGAAGAAGGGGAGCATCTTCTCGATTCCCGTGAACGTCTGGCACCAGCACCTCAACGGCAGCGGCTCGGAGCCTGCGCGATTCGTCGCCGTCACCACTGCCCCTATCACGATGAACCTCTTCCACAACGAGGGCTTCATCTTCAACAACCCTTATGTGTTCGAGGACCGCATAGGCAATCCCAAGAGCTTTCAGGGCGAGGGCAGGATGTGGACGGCCACTACCGGCCGCACGAATGCGTGGGAGACTAACTTCGTCCCCGATGTCGAAACTTTCACCACCTTCAGCTGGAAGGAGCGCGGGGCTGGCGGATCGCACATCAAGTTTGAGCTCGCCGACCAGACGCAAACCGCCCACATCTCCGAGTTCCCTGTCGGCTCCTACAAGAAGGCTCATCGCCACGGTCCGGGAGCGCATGTCATCATCCTCAAGGGCGAGGGCTACTCGCTGCTCTGGCCGTCCCATGGCAGCCCGCAGAGCGGAATGGAGCGCGTCGACTGGAAGCCCGGCTCGATGGTCGTGCCTCCGAACGGCTGGTTCCATCAGCACTTCAACAGCGGAGCCGCTCCCGCCCGCTACCTTGCTTTCCGGTGGGGCAGCCAGAAGCACTACTTCTCGCTCGGCGTCGCGATGGAGGGCGAGACCGACGTCGACGTCACCCTCGGCGGCGGGCAGATAGAGTACGAGAACGAAGACCCCCTCATCCACGACATCTTCCTCGAAGCCCTTGCCCGCTCCGGCGCCGAGTCCCGGATGGCCGAGTTCATCCCGCGTCTGCGGGCGTAGTTAGCTCCGCCTCGTTCGCGGCGCGCCAAGGGGGGCTGATTGCGGGACAAGCGAGTGGACAATGTCCAGGGCTTTGTCCTGTTGCGTTTTCCTTTGGAATAGTCTGTTATCTGTTAGCATAGCAACTCCCCGGATGGACATTGTCCAGGACAATGTTCTTTCGTGGTCAGAGCGTATGCCTGCCTGGAATGTCCACTTCAACCTGCGCGTGAACGAGTCCGCCGTTGCGCTACCCAAGCTCATCGCGTCGATCCACGCCAACGCGCGCACTGTCAGCGGCATCCCCCTCCCGCCCCACGCGCAAGACCGGCTTCACCGGCTCAACATCATGCGCGCCGTCCGGGGAACGACAGGGCTCGAGGGGGTGGATATGACCGAGGCGGAGGTGGAGCAGGCGATCTCGGCTTCGGAAGAGGAGCCGCCTCCGCTCGGCCACAGCGAACGGGAAGTGCGAGAGGTTCAGAACGCCCACCGGTTGATGCGGCACGTTGCAGACTGCCTGCGGCACGATCCAAGTCAGCCCCTTACCGAATACCTGGTTCGGGAGTTTCACTCCATCCTGACAGAGGGCATCCCGTATCCGAACAACACGCCTGGCCGATACCGTTCGGCGAACGTGAGCGCCGGCGACTACCACGCGCCGGACCACGCGGATGTCCCCAGGCTTATGGAGGGCTTCATCGATTGGCTCAATCAGGGGAATGGCCGCGCCTTCGACCCTGTCGTTCAGGCGATTGCCGCTCACTTCCTCCTCGTCAGCATCCATCCGTTCGGCGACGGCAATGGCCGCGCCTCGCGCGGCGTCGAGAGCTTTCTCCTGTACAAGGCAGGAGTGAATGTGCGAGGCTTCTACTCGCTCGCGAACTACTTCTACGAGCATCGCCACAAGTACGTGGAGATGCTCACACACGTCCGTTTTCGCTCCGACCCCGACCTCACGCCCTTCGTGCGGTTCGCGCTGAGCGGACTGGCCGAGGAGCTAGAACGCGTTCGCGTCGAGGTGATTGCCCAAGTGCGCATCATCGCGTTCAAGGACTTTGCGAGGGAGCAGATTGCGATGACAGGCTCGCTGGGCCGACCGACGGGCGACCGGCAGTTGACGTTTATGCTGGAGCTGGCTGATGAGGAATCCGTCCCTGCACAAGAACTGAGGAGCGGGGCGCACCGGATCGCTCGCCATTACAGGGGGCTGGGAGCCAAGACGCTCACGCGAGACCTCAATGCCCTGCGTGAGCTAGATCTCATCACGATTGAGGACAAACTAGTGAGGCCCAATCTCGGGATTATGGATCAGTTCACGGCGGGAGCATGAGCGCGCCATTCCGTAGCGGGCTCGTCGCCATCGTAGGGAGGGCGAACGTCGGCAAGTCCACCTTGCTCAACGCGCTTGTCGGGCAGAAAGTGTCCATCGTCAGCGCCAAACCGCACACGACCCGGCACAAGCTTCTCGGCGTCCTCGCTGGCGACGGAATTCAGGCCGGACTGCTGGATACGCCGGGGTTCCTCCGCAGGGGGCGCGACCAGCTCGACGCCGTGATGGCGCGGCAGCTGTCGTCGGCAATCAGCGATGCGAACGTTGTCGTCCTCGTCGCCGAGCCGCGCAATCCTGGAGACGTAGAGCAGGAACTGATGAGCCAGATTGCTGCGTCTGGCGCGCCATCCGTGCTTGCGCTGAACAAGATCGACTCGGTCGCCAAGCGCAAGCTGCTTCCTGTTATCGCCCGCTACGCCGACGTTCACGATTTCGCGGCTGTCGTGCCTGTGAGCGGTCTGGCGCTCGACGGGCTGAGCCTGCTCGTTGCAGCGATCCGCGACGCGCTTCCGGAGCGGGAGCCGCTTTTCCCCGACGAGATGCTCACCGATCGATCAGTTCGTTTCCTCGCCGGCGAGATTGTGCGCGAGAAGGTGTTCGAACTCTACGCGCACGAGGCGCCCTATGACACCGTCGTCGAGGTCGAGGAGTTCGAGGAGCGCGAAGGGGATGCGCCGGATTTCGTTCGCGCTGTCCTCTACGTCGACAAGCCGTCTCAGAAGCGGCTTCTCATCGGGAAGGGCGGCGCCGCGCTAAAGGAGGTTGGCGTGCTTGCGCGTCCCGAAATCGAGGCGCTGGCGGGAAGCCCCGTCTACCTGGAGCTGTGGGTGAAGGTGAACCCCAAGTGGCGCCGCAAGGCCGGCTTCATCCAGCGCACTCTCTGACTCCCGCCTCGGGCGCGCTTGCCGGCGCGCGAACGGCGCTCCGCCGCGACGACGGCCCCGGGTTCTTCCAGCGGGCGTTCCGGAGGCGAGCAGTCGCGTGCGGTCAAGCTAGAATCCCGCTATGTCTCTTATCGCGTTCACCCTCGTTATGCTGGTCGTTGCGACGGCTGTTGCTGCGCCCTGGGCATGGATGCGAGGCGATCGCAGCCGAGAGGCTGACGCGCTCGCCATCGGCGCTTCCTTGCTCGGCGGAGGTTCCGGGGCTGTCGTGTTCGGTATCATCGCTTACTTCCACGCAACGCAGGGGGTCGAGGGAGCTCTCCTCTACGGGGGGCTGTCGCTGCTGGCGGCGCTGGCGGCGCCGATAGGCCTGCACGCAGCGCTCCGGAGCCGATCGAGAGCGCTGAGGGGAGCGTTGCTCGTCGCCGCGGCTGCTTTCACGCTTGGCGGCTCGCTGATGGTCGCCGTGTTTCCGGTTGGCGGAGCGCTGGCGTTCGTGGCGTCGTTGTGCTACCTCGGGGCGCTGTGCAACCCGCGCAGCATCCTCGGCAAGCTCGACCCACGGCTCCCGCCCACGTGAGGTCTCTGGCCGTCGGCTCTCGCGTACGAGGAGGCAGGCGCAGGCGGGCTATACTCTCCACGCGAGGAGCGTCGGGTGACGACAGACCGCAGCCAAATGCGACATATGCGGCGGGCGATCGAGCTCGCGCGCTCGGCGGCGGGGACGACGAGCCCGAACCCGCCCGTGGGCGCTGTGCTCGTGAAAGACGGGCGCGTCGTCGGCGAGGGACATACGCTCCCGCCAGGACAGGGACATGCCGAGTTCGTCGCGCTCAGCATGGCCGGCGACGAGGCGCGCGGCGCCGATCTGTACGTTACGCTCGAGCCGTGCGCGCACCACGGACGGACGCCTCCGTGCGCCGACGCCCTCATTGCGGCGGGCGTGGCGTCGGCGCGCATAGCGGTGATGGACCCTGCGCCGCACACCGCCGGCAGAGGCGTCCAGAAGCTGCGGGATGCGGGAATAGCAGTAACGGTGGATGACGGCCCGCTCGAGGCGCGACGGCTCATCGAGGCGTTCGCCAAGCACATCTCCACCGGGCTGCCGCTGGTGGTCGTCAAGTTCGCTATGAGCCTCGACGGCAAGATTGCGACGCGCAGAGGCGATTCGCGCTGGATCTCGAACGAGGCGTCGCGGCGCGAGGCGCACAGGCTCCGGTCGGAGGCCGACGCTGTGGTAGTCGGCATCGGCACGGCGCTCGCCGACAATCCGCTCCTCACCGCGCGGAACATCTCTCCCTCAGCGTCTTCTGCTCAGTCTTCTCAGCCGCCTTCCTCTCCCTCCGACTATGCTCCGGCGCAGGCGCGCGCGGGGAACCGTCAGCCGCTGCGCGTGGTCGTCGACAGCGCGGGACGCCTCCCGCCAGATTCGGCGATGCTGTCAGCGCCCGGAAAGACTCTCGTGGCCGTGGCGGGACCTGAGGGGGCAAGCGCAGCGCGCGCGACCGGGGCAGACGTGTTCGAAGCCGGCGCCGACTCCGATGGGAGAGTCGATCTCCAGCAGTTGCTCGCAGAGCTGGGAGCCCGCGGCGTTGCCTCGGCGCTCGTTGAAGGAGGATCCACGTTGCACGGCGCACTGTTCGACGCTGGACTCGTCGATAAGGTTGTCGCGTTCGTCGCGCCGCTCATCATCGGAGGCGCGGGCGCGCCGGGGCCTGTCGCCGGACAGGGGGCGGAGTTCCTTGCGAACGCGCTCCGCCTCGATAGCGTCGAACACACGGAGCTGGATGGCGATCTTATGCTTACAGGGCGCCCTGTCCGGTGACGGCACGTCCTCCGCCAGCAGATCCGCCCGCGCTGGAGCTGAGGATGCGTCATTCCGGCGACAGCGCTCTTCTCCGCGCCCAGCGGAGAGCCGGAGAAGGATTATGTTCACGGGCATCGTGGAAGAGGTCGGCGAGGTGATCGAGACGCTGCCGAACAGGCTCAGCATCTCCGGAGGCGGGGTGATGGACGCCCTCGCCGTAAGCGACTCTATCGCCGTCAACGGCGTATGCCTCACCGTTGCGCGGCGCGACGGCCTCGCGTTCGCCGTCGATGTTGTCGAAGAGACGCTCTCGCGGACGAATCTCGGGGCGCTCCGCCCCGGCGACGCGGTGAATCTGGAGCGCGCGCTGACGCCGCAATCGCGTATGGGAGGCCATATCGTGCAGGGCCACGTGGACGGCGCCGCCGAGGTTGTGGAGGTCGGCGGCTCTCCGGAGAGCCGCATCTTTCGCGCGCGGCTGCCCGAGCATCTTGCGCGTTACGTCGTCGAGAAGGGATTCATCGCCGTGGACGGCGCAAGCCTCACTGTGTCGGAGGTCGCCGGGGCGGAATTCGCCATCGCCGTGATACCGTATACGTGGGAGCACACCGTGCTGCGGGCAAGGACGCCAGGCGACCGGGTGAACATCGAGGTGGACGTTCTGGCGAAGTACGTCGAGCGTCTCGTTTCGGGCAGGCGGGAGGAATAGCGTGCCGCGGATCAGCGTCAACCAGGCCATAGAGGACATCCGCTCCGGCAAGATTGTCATTGTCGTCGACGACGAGAGCCGGGAGAACGAGGGGGACTTCGTGATGGCGGCGCAGTGGACGACGCCTGAGGCGATCAACCTTATGGCGTCCCGAGGGCGCGGGCTGATCTGCGTGCCGATGACCGGCGAAAGGCTCCGCCAGCTGAACCTCGATATGATGGTCGAGCACAACACGTCGAAGCACACGACAGCGTTCACCGTGTCGGTCGACATCGACAATGGAAGCACGGGGATATCGGCATTCGACCGCGCAGCGACGGTAAAGGCGCTCGTAGACCCTGCGACGAAACCGGAGGATTTGGCGAGGCCCGGGCATATGTTCCCGCTTCGGGCACAGGAAGGCGGCGTGCTCGTCCGCGCAGGGCAGACCGAGGCGAGCGTCGATCTCGCGCGTCTTGCGGGGCTGACGCCCGCAGGCGTTGTGTGCGAAATCATGAACGAGGATGGGACGATGGCGCGGATGCCCCAGCTCGAGTCGCTCTCGCTCGATCTGGAGATCGGCATCGTGACGGTGGCCGACATCATCGCGTACCGCCTGGAGCATGAGCGACTCGTCGAGCGCGTGGCCGAGGCGCGGCTTCCCACAATGTACGGCGCGGCGAAGGCGTTCGCGTACCGGTCGGCTGTTGATCCGGCCGAGCACGTGGCTCTGGTGTTCGGGAATATCCGGACCAAACAGCCGACGCTGGTTCGGGTGCACAGCGAATGCCTGACCGGCGACGTGTTCGGCAGTCTGCGGTGCGACTGCGGCGTGCAACGGGATATAGCGATTAAGGCGATCGCGGAGGCGGGCCGCGGGGTGTTTCTGTATATGCGCCAAGAGGGGCGCGGAATCGGCCTGCATAACAAGATCAAGGCGTACGCGCTGCAGGACGGCGGCGCCGACACTGTGGAGGCGAACCAGCGGCTGGGGTTCCCGCCAGACTTGCGGCACTACGGCGTCGGCGCGCAGATTCTGGTCGATCTGGGCGTGCGGGATATGCGCCTGATGACCAATAACCCCAAGAAAATCGTTGGGCTCGAGAGTTACGGCCTCAACATCGTCGAGCGCGTGCCTATCGTTGTGCAGAGCAACCCCGAGAACGAGCGGTACCTGCAGACCAAGCAAGACAAGCTCGGCCATCTGCTCGCCGCGCCCGAGGGATAGGAGCAGGCCTCGCCGCCGCTAGGGCGCCCTGCCCTGCACGTTGGGGAATCCCAGCGCCGTCGTTGGGCGCGGTTCATCGGGAGTAGCCGCCCTGCCTCGCGCCCGGCAACCCCGCCGGCAGCGCGGTTCAACTACAATAGCGGCATGGCGCACGAGATCGCCGGCAGCCTCGATGCACAGTGGATGCGCGTAGGAATCATCGTCGCGCAATTCAACGAGTCCATCACCTCGCGGCTGCTGAGCGGCGCGCGCGAGGCGGCCTCGCGGCACGGCGTGCGCGAGGACAGGCTCGCCATCGTGCGGGTTCCGGGATCGTTCGAGCTGCCGCAGATCGCCGCTCGAATGGCTCGCGCTGACCGGTGGGATGCGCTAGTCGCGCTGGGATGCGTGATCCGAGGCGAGACTGCGCACTTCGACTTCGTCGCCGCCGAGGCGGCTCGGGGCATCGCCGAGGTTGCGCGGTCGACGGGGACAACAGTGGCGTTCGGCGTGCTGACGACGAACAGCGTAGAGCAGGCAATGGCGCGGTCTGGCGGAACGGGCGGCAACCGCGGGTTCGACGCGATGGAGTCGGCCATCAAGATGGCCAACCTGCGCCGGAGCCTCGATGAAGTCGGCGATTCCGCCGCGAAAACGAGCTGAGTATGACGATACACGAACAGTTGAACAACGACCTCAAGACGGCGATGAAGGCGCAGGATACGGTGACGAAAGACACTATCCGCCTCATCCGCGCCGCGCTGAAGAACGCCGAAATCGAGAAGGGCGGAGAGCTCGACGACCCCAGCGCGCTCGATGTGCTCGCCCGGATGGCGAAGCAGCATCGCGACAGCATCGCAATCTACCGGGACAACGGACGCGAAGATCTCGCCTCCCGCGAAGAGGCCGAGCTTGCAGCGCTCGCGCGCTACCTGCCGGAGCAGCTCGGGGAGGAGGAAGTCCGCGCGCTCGTCGAGCAGGCTATAGCCGAGTTGGGAGCGTCGGGGCCGCAAGCCCGCGGCAAGGTGATGGGCAAGCTTATGCCGCAGCTGAAGGGTAAAGTCGACGGGAGCCTCGTCAGCCGGATCGTCGGGGAGCTGTTGGGTTAGCGCTCTGCGCGGACGAGGACGGACGGTTTAGGGAGAGGGCGGAAATGCCAGCAAATTACGGCATTATCGTGTTTCCGGGAACGTGGTCCGACGTGGACTGGCGCGACGCGCTCGCGGGCGTGATGGGCGCCAACGCGGAGTACGTGTTCCACAAAGAGACTAGCGTTTCGGGATTCGATTGTTTGATTCTGCCGGGCGGGTTCTCATACGGCGACTATCTGCGTCCCGGCGCGATTGCGCGCTTTTCGCCCGTTATGCCGGCCGTTATCGAGTTCGCCAACGCCGGAGGCCCTGTGCTCGGCAGCTGCAACGGGTTTCAGACGCTGTGCGAGGCGGGTCTGCTGCCGGGAGCGCTGATGCGCAACGCCAGCCTCGAATTCCGGTGCCGCTCCCAGCTCCTGCGCGTGGAGCGCTCGGCTGCTCCGTTCACAACACTTGCCTGCAGCGGCGATGTGCTCTCCATTCCCGTGTCGCACGGCGACGGCAACTACTACGTTGACGATTCCACCCTCGAATACATCGAGGCGAACGGGCAGATTGCTTTCCGCTACTGCGACGCGAACGGCGATATTACTCCGGAATCCAACCCCAACGGCTCGCGGGGGAACATCGCCGGCGTAACGAACGAGGCGGGAAATGTGCTGGGCCTTATGCCTCACCCGGAGCGCGTGGTGGAGCCGGAGCTCGGCGGCTCCGACGGGCTGATTATCTTGCGATCGATCGACGAAGCGCTCTGCGAACGATTGACCGCGGCGAGCGCGTGAGCGTCAGCATACTGCTGGTCATCGCGGCGACGGCGGCGCTGGGCGACGGCGACGTGTCGTCCGCAGGCGATGCTCAGCACGCCATCGCGCGGCGCCGCGTTAGTTGTCGTCGGCGTTGGCGTAGTCGGCATAGTAGCGGCGGCGCGGGAGCCGTGTTAGTTGTTGGCGTCATCGGCGCCGCTAACTGACGCGGCGATTATCATTCCTGAATGGTGAGCTTCCAATGACGGCAACACAGGAAACGCTGGATCAGATCGCGCTGAGCCGCAGCGAGTACGACCTCATTGCGCAGCGGTTGGGGCGGGAGCCGAATGGACTCGAGCTTGGGCTCTTCGGCGCGCTGTGGAGCGAGCATTGCGGCTACAAGCACTCGAAGCCGCTGCTGAAGAATCTCCCGGCGGCTGGACCCTCCGTGCAGGTGCAAGCCGGCGAGGAGAACGCCGGCGTCGTCGATATAGGCGATGGGCTATCGGTCGTATTCAAGATTGAGTCGCATAACCACCCTTCGGCAATCGAGCCGCGCCAAGGCGCCGCAACGGGCGTTGGCGGCATCGTGCGCGACATCCTGGCAATGGGAGCGAGGCCAATCGCGCTATTGAACTCGCTGCGCTTCGGGCCGCTGAGCGAGGCGCGCAACCGTTACCTCTTCGAGGGCGTCGTCGACGGCATCTCCTTCTACGGGAATTGCATCGGCGTGCCGGATGTCGGGGGCGAGGTTGCGTTCGCGCCGAGTTACAGCGGCAACCCTCTTGTGAATGCGATGTGCGTGGGGTTGCTGCCTGCGGGCGGGCTCGTGCGCGCCGCGGCGACTGTTCCTGGGTCGACGCTGATGCTCGTTGGCTCGGCGACGGGACGAGACGGCATTCACGGAGCGTCGGGGCTGGCGTCGCGCGCGTTCGAGGAGGACAGGGAGATGCGTCCGACTGTGCAGGTGGGCGATCCATTCCTGGAGAAGGCGCTCATCGAGGCGTGCCTGGAGGCGGCGGCGAGCGGGCATCTCGACGCTATGCAGGATCTGGGCGCAGCCGGCCTCGCCAGTTCGGTGATGGAGTGCGCGGCCAAGGGCGGCGCGGGCGTTGAGATTGATGTGGCCAGGGCTCCTCGCCGCGAGGAAGGGATGTCGCCTTACGAGGTGATGCTGTCGGAATCGCAGGAGCGGATGCTGCTCGTCGTGAAGCAGGGCCGCGAGGAAGCCATCGCCGCGATCTTCGAGCGGTGGGATCTCGATGCCGCCATCATCGGCGCAGTTACTGCGGACGGCGTCGCGCGTCTCTACGACGATGGCCGCCTCGTCGCGGAAACTCCCATCGACGTGCTGGTCGACGCGCCGCAGTACCAGCCGCAGGGCGCGCGCCCTGACTACCTCGACGCTCTGCGCGCCGAGCCGGCGCCGCCGGTTCCCGCGCCGTCGGAGGCGGGCGGCATTCTGCTGCGCTTGCTCGCGTCGCCGAACATCGCCAGCAAGCGGGCGGTGCACCAGAGGTACGACCACGAGGTGCAGACGCGGACAGTGGCAAAGCCGGGGACTGGGGATGCAGCCGTGCTGCGGCTGCGCGAGTCGGCGAAGGGGCTTGCGCTCGCTGTAGACGGCAACGGACGGCTCGCATATCTCGATCCCTACGCCGGCGGGGCAATGGCGGTTGCGGAGGCATGCCGGAACGTCGCTGTCGCCGGCGCGACGCCCGTAGCGATCACTGATTGCCTGAACTTCGGAAATCCGGAGAAGCCGGAGGTGTATTACCAGCTCTCAGAGTGCATCCGAGGCATAGCAGACGCCTGCCGCGCATTCGGGACGCCTGTCGTGAGCGGCAACGTGTCGCTCTACAACGAGACGCTAGGGGAGGCTGTCTACCCCACGCCGGTCGTTGGCGCCGTAGGCGTTCTAGACGATGCGCGGGCGCGCGTGGGCGCGGCTTTCACGTCCGGGAGCGTTGTGCTGCTCATCGGCGCGTCTCTGGACGCCGACTCCTCAACGCTGGGCGGGAGCGAATACCTCGCGGTCGAGCATTCGGCGGTCGCCGGCAGGCCGTCCATCGACCTCGACGCGGAGGCGCGGCTGCTGCGGCTCCTCCCCCAGCTCGCGAAAGCGCGGCTGCTGCAGTCGGGCCACGATTGCTCGGACGGCGGTCTCGCCGTGGCTCTTGCAGAGAGCGCCCTATGGGGCGACACGGGGTTCACGGGCGAAGGCGACTGGGCTGCCGGGCGATGGGACGCGGCGCTGTTCGGCGAGGCTCCGTCGCGGGCGATCGTCAGCTGCGCGCCGACGGACGCTGCGGCGGTGGAAGCGGCGGCGGCCTCGGCGGGCGTTCCGGCGGTCAGGCTTGGCGTAACGGGGGGCGCGCGATTCGTGCTCCCGGGACTCGTGGACACGCCGCTCAGCGCGCTTGCGGACGCTTACGAAGGCGGACTGGAGCGCGCTCTGGGCCGGTAGCAGGCAGCGGCGCGGCAGCCGGGCGCCGGCGCCGAATGCAAGTGTTCGGATCTGCGCGGAACGCCGAATTGCCTGCGGAAGACAACGCGGAACGGCGCCCGATAATGCGCGCTCTCAGGGGGGATTCACTGCGGCGCCAGGAGAGGGCTAATGCGCCCGTTGGTGGCAGTCGCGCTCAGGGGATTCCCTGCGGCGCCAGGAGAGGGCCGAGGGAACGCGGAGCGCTCCTGCGGGCGCGCGGCTCTCCTGTATGATTAAATGCGGTTTCACACCGCATCGTTGTCTGTAGCGTCAGGCTGCAGGAGCATCCACCCGAGAGGAATCAGCATGAGGGTCATCTTTCTGGAAGACGTGGCCGGCACGGCGGACGCCGGCGAAGTGAAGGAAGTGAAGAACGGGTTCGCGCGGAACTACCTCCTGCCGCGCGCGCTCGCCGCTCCCGCGACGCCCGGCCAGCTGCAGCGGCTGCGCGCCATAGAGAGCGCCGCGCGAGAGAAGCGCATCAAGAATTCACGGGACTGGAGCGAGGTCGCCGAGCTCATCAACGGCACCGCGGTCACCGTCGAGGTGCGCGTCGGGCCGTCGGGAAGGCTGTTCGGGTCGGTCACCAGCAGGGCGATTGCGGAGAAGCTCTCCGAGGCGACAGGCCGCGAGTTTGATCACCGTCAGGTGCTGCTCGGCTCAGCGATTCATGAGGTGGGCGACTATCCGGTTACGCTGCGTCTCTACCGTGAAGTGACCGCCAACGTGCAGGTCTCGGTCGTGCCCGAGGGCTACCGGGCAAGCGTGGCTGCTGAGGAGGAAGAGGAAGCGGCGGCGGGCGATCTCGCCGAGACCGAATGGAGCGAGGAGCAGGACGACGACGCTCTGGCGGAGGACGCGGCCGCGCTGGAGGACGAAGCAGGCGACGCCGATGAAGCGGACGAAGCGGAGAGGCCGTAGCCACGGAAGCCGATGTACGCGGAGAAGCTGCCTCCTCACGACCCAGACGCTGAAGAAGCCGTCGTAGGCTCCCTGCTCATCGACGGGGAGGCGATTAACAGAGTCGCGCCGCTCGTCAAGTCGGAGGATTTCTACCGCGAGCGCAACCGCTGGTGCTACGAGGCTTGCCAGTCGCTTTATCAGCGAGGGGAGGCTATCGACCAGATCAGCGTTTCCCGCGAGCTATCGCTCAAGGAGCGCCTGGACGGAGTTGGCGGGAACGGGTACCTGAGCCATCTCATCGCTACGGTGCCGACATCCGTTCACGTGGAGCACTTCGCGCAGATCGTCAACCGCACCGCAACGATGCGGCGCCTTATCCAGGCGGCGGGCGACATCGCGGCAATCGGCTACGCCGATGCGCCCGACACCGACCAGGCGCTGCAACAGGCGGAAGATCTGCTGTTCCGTGTGCGCAACACGCACGTAACGCGAGATTTCGTGCCTATCCGCGAAGTGATCGACCTGTACCTCGAGGGCACAGCCAACCTCGACGCGCTGACCAGAGGCGTCGCGCCGATTCCCAGCGGCTTCATCGACCTCGACAACGCGCTGGGAAGACTTCAGCGTGGCGACCTGTTCATCCTTGCGGCGCGGCCATCGGTCGGCAAGTCGACGCTTGCGATGAACATCGCGCGCCACGCGGCAGGCGAGGGCGCCGTCGCCGCTGTGTTCAGCCTCGAGATGAGCAACGAGCAGCTCGCCTTGCGTTTGCTTTCAGCCGAGGCGGAGGTCGACAGCAACCTCCTGCGCAGAGGGTTGCTCAGGCAAGCCGACGCCGACAGGGTTTGGAACTGCGCGGGGGAGCTGTCGGACCTTGCGATTTACATGGACGATTCGCCGGCGCAGACGGCGCTCGAGATGCGCTCCAAGCTGCGGAGGCTCCACGCCAACCGCCCCCTTGATCTCGTGATTATAGACTACTTGCAACTCGTCTCCGGACGCAGCAACCGGAACGACAACCGGGTGCAGGAGCTGAGCGAGATTACCCGCCAGCTGAAAGCGATCGCGCGCGATCTGAACGTTCCAGTCATCGCTATCTCCCAGCTCTCCCGCGCCATCGAGCAGCGCCCAGACCACCGGCCCCAGCTCTCCGACCTGCGCGAGTCCGGCTCTATCGAACAGGACGCCGACGTGGTGGTGTTCATCCACCGCGAGGACAAGTACATCACCCCGGACCAGTGGGAGCAGCGCCATCCCACCGAACCCTACCCCGAGAAGATCGCGCAGCTGGTCATCGCCAAGAACCGCCACGGTCGGACGGACACGGTGGAATTGTACTTCCGGGAGCAGTTCTCGCGATTCGAGAATCTTGCGACCGAGCTGGTTCAACGATGAACGCGCGCCAGCCCTGGTTCGAGGCCCGGGAGAGGCAGCTTCCAGCGCCGGCGTCGATGTTCGGCTCGCTGCTGTCCGAGATTAGCGACGTGGCGGAGCTGAAGTGCGCGCTGCGCGTGATAGGGCTTGCGGCGCAGAGCAGCGGAATCCCCAAACGCGTCGCCGTCTCTCGCCTCGAGGCCGACCCGGTGCTGGTCCGCGCTCTTGGGTCGCAGAGCGAGATCAGGCGCGGAATCAGGCTCGCTCTGGAGCGAGGCGTCCTTCTCGAGGCGTCGGGGTGGCTGCTGCTGCGAACCCCCGAGAACGAGCGCGCGGCGACGCGTCTCGGTCTTGCTCCGCGCTACTGCGGGGAGGAGCCTGCGGGGCGTCCGAATATCTACGAACTCTACGAGCAGAACGTCGGAATGCTGACGCCCCTGATCGCCGACGAGCTCAGGGACGCTGAGGAGGAGTACTCGGCGGGGTGGGTGGAATCGGCCATCAAGGAAGCGGTCGCGAACAACGCTCGCAGCTGGCGGTACATCGCCGCGATGCTGGAGCGGTGGAAGAGCGGGGGCAGAGGAGCAAGGCGCGGTGGAGAGCCTGGGCGACATCCTGAGACGCTTACAGTTGAGCAGTACCTCGAACGCCAGCGTCGCTCCTGATTGGCTAGAGGAGTTGGAAGTGGCGGGAGAGCCTGAAGTATGCCCGCTCTGCGCGGGGCGCGGCTGGGTGCGGCGCGACGCGCCGGTGGGTCATCCCGATTTCGGGCGCGCATTCCCCTGCGCCTGCCAGGGGCAGGCGAGCTCCGAAGCGAGGCTCGCGCGGCTGATGCGGTTCAGCAACCTCGGCGTGCTCGCCGACGTCCGGCTGAGCAATATCGACTCCCAGGGGCCAGGAGAGAGCGCGGAGGCGCGAGCGCGCTACGAAATCGCTCACGACGCCGCGCAGCGATTCGCCGATAAGCCAGCAGGCTTGCTGCTGCTCAGCGGCGGCAACGGCGTCGGCAAGACTCACCTCGCCGCCGCCGCCGCCAACCGGTTGATTGAGCAAGGGCAGCCCGTGTTCTTCGCTTTCGTGCCCGATCTGCTCGACCAGCTGCGCGGCAGCTACGCATCCGATTCGGAGCTGGGCTACGAAGAGCTTTTCGACCTTGTGAAGAGCGTGCCGACGCTCATTCTGGACGATCTCGGCGGTCATAGCGGCACTGCGTGGGCGGAAGAGAAGCTCTTCCAGATCGTCAATCACCGCTACGCAGCCAACCTGCCGACTGTCGTAACCTCGTCCGTTCAGGTCGACAGGCTGGATGGACGGTTGCAGACCCGGCTGACTGACTCCCGCTGGTCGAGAGTCATCGACCTTGGGGGGAGCGCCAAGGCGGGCGCGACGGCGCTGGGGACAATTCCGGCTGCGATGCGCGAGTCGATGACGTTCGACTCGTTCGACCCCCGTGGGCGGGGAGGGAACGACCACACGCGGCAGATGCTTGCGCATGCGCTGACCGCCACGCGATCATTCGCCGACAGCCCCGATGGCTGGCTCGTGCTGCTCGGCGGGCCGGGCAGCGGCAAGACGCACCTGGCGGTCGCCGTAGCGAACAGGCAGCTTGGCCAGGGGCACGAGGTGTTTTATTCGTTCGTGCCCGACCTGCTCGACCATCTGCGCTACGCCTACAGCCCCGACAGCAGGATTACGTACGACGAGCTGTTCGACCAAGTGAAGCAGACGCGCCTGCTCATCCTCGACGACCTCGGCGGGGAGAAGTCGAGCCCGTGGGCGAACGAGAAGCTCTACCAGATTATCGTGCACCGCCATCACTCCAGGCTCCCCACGATCGTGACCTCCCGCAAGCTCCCCAACGAGGATAACGACCCCATCGCCTCGCGCCTCATGGACTCCCGCGTTGTAGCGATAGCGCCTATGCAGGCGCCTGATTACCGGGCTACGGGAAGCCTGCAGCGGCGCGACAGTCCGCCCGGGAGACGACGCGCCTGATGGGGCTGGAGATTGCGCCGCGCGCGCCGGAAGACTGCGTGTTCTGCGACATCATCGCCGGCAACCGGCCTCGCGAAATCCGCTACGAGAACGACGATTTCGTCGTGTTCCGGAACGCGCTCGCCTGGGCGCCGGTTATGTGGCTCGTCGCCCCGCGGCGGCATATGAGCCAGTGCGAGTTCTGGCAATCGCCATCGTTCCTCGGTGCAGCGCGCCTTGCAGTGGAGATCGGCGACGAGGACGCGCCCAACGGTTTCCGCATCGTCTCTAACTTCGGGGACGACGCTGCGCAGTCGCAGCCTCACGGCCACCTGCATGTGCTGGGCGGCGCCGACCTCGGCCTCTACATCGACTGGCCCGGGAAGACCCATTACCATCAACGCCTCTACGGCGGCGGAGCCGAGTCCCGCCCCGGGGCGGAGCAGGCGCCTGCGGAATGACCGACGCGCTGTTGGTGGGCGCGGGAGGCTTCATCGGGGCCGCGTCGCGATACGGAGCGCTCGTGGCGGTTGACCGCCTGTTCGGCCACCCAGCATTCCCTTGGGGCGTGCTTGCGGCGAATGTGATTGGATCGCTCCTCGTCGGCGCGCTCGCCGGCCTCGCCGAGACGCGGCTGCCCCTCAGCCCCGAAGCGCGGCTCTTCCTCTTCCTCGGCATTCTCGGCGGGTTCACGACGTTCTCATCCATCACAAGCGACACTCTCGCTCTGCTCCGCAACGCCGACTACGCGGCGGGAGCCGCCAACATCGCTCTCTCCGTCGCGCTCGGGCTTGCGGCTGTAGCCGCAGGCTACGCCGGAGCCCGAGCGCTGTCGTAGGCGCAGCCAGCCGCGCCATCCGTTAAACTAGCCCCTCTACCCTCTCGCAGGAACCTCGCCATGACTACACGCCGCACGTCGCCTCTCCGCTACGACCCGCGCGAGCTCGATCGCAAGTGGCAGCGACGCTGGGCCGACGACAACCTCTACCTCGTAGACGACGACGATCCGCGCCCGCGCTGGTACGCCCTCACTATGTACCCCTACCCCTCCGGCGATCTGCACATCGGACACTGGTACGCAATGGCGCCGTCGGACGCGCACGCCCGCTTTATGCGGATGCGCGGCTACAACGTGCTCCACCCGATGGGGTTCGACGCTTTCGGCCTCCCCGCAGAGAACGCCGCCATCCAGCGCGGCGTCCACCCCGCCGAATGGACGATGCAGAACATCGAGCGTATGCGCAGCCAGCTCCGCTCGATGGGCGCCGTGTACGACTGGAACAGGGAAGTCGTCACCTGCCTCCCCGAGTACTACAAGTGGAATCAGTGGTTCTTCCTGCGCATGTACGAGCGGGGGCTTGCCTACCGATCCGCCGCCCCGGTGAACTGGTGCCCCACTTGCCAAACCGTCCTCGCCAACGAACAGGTGGTCGACGGGAAGTGCGAGCGCACCGGCGACGTCGTCGTCCGACGCGAGATGGATCAGTGGTTCTTCCGCATTACCGACTACGCCGACGAGTTGCTCGATTTCTCCGGCGTCGTCGATTGGCCGGAGCGCATCAAGACGATGCAGACGAACTGGATCGGGCGCAGCGAGGGCGTCGATATCTCGTTCGACATCTCTGAGCACGGGCTCGACGAACGGGAGATTCGCACGTTCACGACGCGCATCGACACCATCTACGGGGTAACGTTCATCGCTCTTGCTCCGGAGCATCCTCTGGCGGAGCAGCTCACGACGCCCGGCCAGCGCGACGCCGTCCGGCAGTACGCGGCGCAGGCGCGCGAGACGTCCGAGATCGACCGGCTCTCCGCCGAGCGGGAGAAGACTGGCGTCTTCACCGGCGCCTACGCCGTCAACCGGCTCAACGGCGAGCGCGTCCCCATATGGGTAGGCGACTATGTGCTGCCAACCTACGGCACGGGGGCTGTGATGGGCGTGCCGGCCCACGATTCGCGGGATTTCGCGTTCGCCCGGAAGTTCGGGCTCAACATCCGCGTCGTCGTCGCCCCGCCCGAGTGGGACGGCGACAGCCTCGACGAGGCGTGGGTTGAGAAGACGGGGGCGCAGGTCAACTCCGGGCCGTTCGACGGGCTGCCGAACGCCGAGGGCTACGAAGCGATCGCCGACTACGTCGAGCGCCAGGGCTACGGCAGGCGAACGGTCGGCTACCGGATGCGCGACTGGCTCATCAGCCGCCAAAGGTACTGGGGCACGCCCATCCCCATCGTCTACTGCGACACGTGCGGAGCGCAGCCCACGCCCGACGAGCAGCTGCCCGTGCTTCTCCCCTCCGACGCCGAATTCAAGCCCACTGGGGAGTCGCCTCTCCTCCGGCACGAGGAGTTCCTCCAGGCGACCTGTCCGAAGTGCGCCGGGCCGGCAGTCCGCGAGACCGATACGATGGACACGTTCGTGGACTCTTCCTGGTATTTCTTACGTTATGTAAGCCCGACGCACGACGAAGGCCCGTTCGACCCCGGCAGAGTCGGCGTCTGGAACCAGGTCGATCAGTACACGGGCGGAGCGGAGCACGCGGTGATGCACCTGCTCTACGCTCGGTTCTTCACCAAGGCGCTCCGCGACCTTGGGCTCATCGATTTCGGCGAGCCGTTCCTCCGCCTTTTCAATCAGGGGACGGTGCTCTCGAACCACGCGAAGATGAGCAAGAGCCGCGGCAACGTCATCGCCCCCGACGACTACGTGCAGGTGGTCGGCGCCGATGTCGTGCGCCTCTACCTGATGTTTATGGGCCCGTGGGAGGGCGGCGGCGACTGGAGCGACTCCGGCATCAACGGCCTCGCGCGCTGGGTGAACCGGGTGTGGGATCTCTGCTGCAGACCCGCCGAGGATCTGCCGGAGACCGGCGGCTCCGCCGACCGCGCGATTCTGCGCAAGACTCACCAGACTATCCGCGGGGTTACCGAAGACTACGAGCGCTTCAAGTACAACACCGCGCTCGCGATGATGATGGAGCTCACCAACGAGCTGGCTCCCGCCTGCGACGCCGGCGCCGTTTCGCAAGAGGTTTGGCGTCAGGCTGTCGCCAACCTGCTGCTCCTGATCGCGCCGATGGCTCCTCACCTCGCCGAGGAGTTGTGGGAGCGCGTCGGCGGCGCTTACAGCGTTCACTGCCAGCCGATGCCGGAATGGGACGCGTCGCTGGCGGCCGCCGAAGAAGCGACGCTCGTGGCGCAGGTCAACGGGCGCGTGCGCGACCGCATAGCCGTCCCCGCCGGCATCGCCGAAGCCGCCGCCAAAGAAGCCGCATTGGCGTCCGACAAAGTGCGCGCCCACACCGACGGCAAAAGCGTCGAGAACGTCATCTTTGTTCCGGGTCGTTGCCTCGTCAACATCGTCGTCAAGGATTAGCCCGTGCTGGATCCGATTGAGCGCCGGAAGTTCCGCTTGCTCGTGCGGGGAATGCTGCCGGCGCCGTTCATCTACATCGCCATTGCGTGGGGATATCTTGCGCTCGTGGACGCGGAGCCATTCTTCGGCGAAACCGCCGTCGCAGCGATGGCTATCGTTGTTGGAATCGCGACGCTATTGTGGGCGTTCATCGCGCGCCGAATCGCGCTTGCGCGCGGTCAGGCCGACGCCCGACTGGCGCAAACGCTATTGGCGCTTGCGCACGGTCCCGGCATAGCCGGATTCGTTCTCGCGATAGGCTCGACGCAGCTCTGGTGCGCCGTCGTATTCGGCGCTGCCGCTCTCGGGGGGTTGCTTGTCGTGCGCGCCAAGGTTGGGGGGTAGGCGGGGCTGGGGGTAGGGGGCATAGCGTGTGCTATACTCGCGCCAAACGCGATTCGGAGAGTGCGATGGGCAAGTTTGAGCAGGCCTTCGCCAGCGTTGAGGACGCAGCGACCGCGGTAATCCAGCCAGCGAATGGCATCGTCAAACTAGCCAGGCAGCTGCAGAAGGCCGCCAAGGACGGCAACATCGCCGCCCTCAAGAGAACGCAGGGCCGGTTTGACGCCGCGATGCAAAGCTTGGGGGGAGCAGTTGGCCACGCCGCGCAGTCTTGGCCGCTCACAGACGAGCAAGAGCATCAGCACCTGAGAGACGCGGACGGCTATGCAGCAGAGCTGCAGGAGGCGGCGCGGGAGCAAGGCCTGAACATCCACGAGCGAGATTCCCGCCTTATCGCTTCCCCCTCCATCGTGAGGATTCTCCCTGCCGAGCGAGCGGTGAGGATAGACCGTAAGCAGGTTTCCACCATCAGGCCATCTAAGCTTGTCGCGCTGCTAAAGCAGAATCAAGGCGCGCTTGGTACTTACCGAAGCGAAGCGTTCCTTGAATCGCTGTACAAAGTGTATCAGGAACTCACTCTTGAAGAAGACACAGCAAGCCACCTCATAAAGCACATGGGACGAATGATTCAGCTGGCAAGAGTATACAGCCTATTCACGTCGTTGCCGAGAAGCGAACGCGAATACAGCCGCACAGATTTCGCTCGCGACCTTTATCTGCTCGAAATGAACGATGTTACAACGACTCGCTCTGGAGCTACAATCGCTCTCTCTGCCTCTACAGGCGCTCGCGGCTCGCGCGCGCAAAATCTGTTCACATTTATAGACCGCGACGGGCGCGAGGCGAAGTACTACTCTGTTCAGTTCCGGAGGCCGAATAATGGCGAATACCATTCCCATTGAAAAGTGGCTAGCGACGATGAAGTCGGAATACCTCTCGGAGTTCATCCCTGAGGGAGGAGCATCTGTCAAATTCGCCGTCGTGCCTCCGGAGGTTAAAGAGCTGGTCATTCAGCGGGCCGCAGAGGAGTTTTCAAGCGATGACTATGTTGTCATTCGGTTAGATGCAGCAAAAATGGGGGCGCATATGCCGCAGGATATTTTCTGGAGCATAGCGGAAGAAGTCGATTGGAGGCTTTTAGCGCGCCGTGTAGTACTGCATTTAGCAGCGGAACAGCATTACCGCACTGAGGGCATAGACGCCACCGCCGGCAGTATATTCCAGGCTATAGCCAACAAGAATAACCTGGGGGACGACATTACGCCTATTGTAGCAAGTGTCCGGCCAGAGATTGTTGCACGCGTCTTCCACAACAAGGACCTCGCTAGAGAATTTCGAGTTGCGATGTATCATCTTACAGAGCAAGAGAGCAGAGATTCTTACTCAGGAGGACCATTGCTGGACTGGCTAAGAGGGTTCAATCGCCGTGTCGGCAACATGCAATCATTCGGGATATACACCGGAATCAACCGCGCTACCGCACGGTATTTTATCGAATCGACATTCCGTTGGGTTAAATCCGCTGGCTATGCTGGCACAGTTCTCCTTTTTGATAATTCTCGTGTATTGCTCGCGCGTAATCCAAAGGATGGACGGCGTTTCTATACGGGGTCTATGACCATGGATCATTACGAAGTGTTGCGTGAATTCATGGACGCGACTGACCGATTGAGCAATGTTTTAATAATTGTTGTGACAACCCCTGAATTCGCTGAATCAAGAGGTGGTGGTACGCGTGGCTATTTCATCTATCCTGCGCTAGAATCACGCGTGATGGACGATGTCCGAGACCGAAATCAGGCCAACCCTGTCGGCTCGCTAGCGCATTTAACCGTGTGAGGAATATACAATGGTAACCTCGCTCCAGGCAAATACTCTCTTTGAGTATAGGCAAGCAATAGAGGCTCTCCGAAGTGGTGTGCCCAACAGAGCAGCTGTGAAGATGTTGAAGTGCAGCCAGCCGGAAGCGGAGCACCATTTCCATGAGTGCTTGACCGCATCATCTTCCCGAAGCAATCCTTCTGATAATGCGCTGGGGATGCTTATACAAGGAGATTTCGGAGATGGCAAATCACATCTATTGACTTCCTTTGAGCAACAGGCTCTTGAAAGTGGTTTTGTATGTAGCAGGGTTGCTATAAGCAAGGAGACACCTCTTTACAACCTAGGAGAGGTTTTCAAGTCGGCTGTAGAGAAGGGGCGTCTACCTGATAGCAATAATCGGTTAATCGATGAATTAGGGTCGGCTTTAGACCCAAATTCCGACAGTTATTCTTCCTTCTATGACTGGGCATTTGATACTGCTAAATCAGGCAGTATAAGTCAAATTTTCCCAGCTACCTTGTGCGTCCATAAAGAAAAAGAGGACCCTAAGCTAAATGCCGAAATCGAAGCCTTTTGGGCAGGGGATAAGATAACTGCGGCACGCGTGAATAACGGACTCCGACAGATAGGGCAGCAGCAGAAATTCTCCATCAGAGCGCCCAAAGCTTCAGAGCTTCCTACGCAGCGTATGCGGTTCTTCACCAAATTTGTCAAGGCCGCAGGCTACCGTGGCTGGGTGGTGTTGCTCGATGAGGTTGAACTTATTGGCTTCTACTCACTGCTGCAGCGTGGACGGTCGTATGCCGAAATTGCCCGGTGGCAGGGTTATTTCCCTGCTCAATCATATCCGGGACTTGTATCCGTCTGCACCATAAGCGCCGACTTTAGACCAAGAATCCTTGACATCGGCGGCAAGCAGGACACTGACTATGTAAAACCGAAACTTGAGCAAAGCCGATACTCGGAGCTTGCGACCCCAGCAGAGATAGGCATGCGCTTGCTCAAGAACCAGTACGTCCCGTTAAACCCACTCAGTGATGAGGACTTTCAGTCCGCCATCTCGACTATCCGTGAGATTTACAGCAAAGCATACGGCTGGGAAGCACCGCCCTTCGATATACGGTCACTCCCCAACCCGACGATGCGTCGCTACGTACGGGCAGCCATTACTGAGTGGGACCTGCTGCGGCTTTGCCCTGGAGTACAGCCTGCAATAGAGATCAAAAAGTTCCAGGGCACTTACGCTGAGAACCCCGACCTTGAGCGTGCTCCCGACGATGACAGCCCCGATTTCGCATCAGACGTTTAATCGAGGCGGCGCATGCCAACTCTGACTACCCATGCGCCAGAGGACGTTGTGGCGTGGTTGCGGTTCGCCGATGACGGGGATGGCAGCGGGATTCGCGCCGCGCTCTTCGAGACATCTAGCGAGGGCAAACCTCGCGCGTTCTTCTTCACCCGCATTGACCGACGCGATCCCTCGCTTCGGCAGGCGGAGAATCCCACGGGCGCCGCGCTTGCGCAGCTTGCCGGAGCGCTGTTTCGGATTGCTACTCCACCGCCAAAGCTTGTGATTGGGGTAGACGACAATCTGACCCGCCAAGCGGTTCAGGGTAATCTGGAAATCGCGCTGCCCTGCGCCCTCATCAGCCCGAACAGAGCCGCGCCGTTCAGTACGTCATGGGGGACTGAAGAGCCCTCGCAAGCATCTGAAGCTCGGAGGCTCTTGGACACGGCTCTATCCAATGACGACCCCGCAGAGCCGTTCGTCCGGGTTGATGGAGCGTTAGCCGAAGCATTCGAGGATGAGACTATCCAGGCAATGGCGTCGAATACGGGGATTATGAGCATCGTCTCTCTCCTGACTTTACCGGAGCGTTTGGAGGGCTCAGCCAACATTCCGCAAGAACCGATCTCCGAGTCGAATCACTCCCCGCACAATTTGACGCTGGCGGAGCGGCTGTGGATGAAACTCGCCCCGCCGCCATTAGCTGCCCCGCTCCCTAGCGAGTATGTCTGGCCTAGTGAGCTTAGGCCTTTTCAGAAAGAGGGCATCCGTGTCCTGCTGGGCAGCGACCAGCTGCTGCTTGCCGACGACATGGGGCTGGGCAAGACCGTGCAGGCCATTGCAGCGATACGCCTTCTCCGCTTGCGCAACGAGATTGAGTCGTGCCTGGTAGTTGCTCCGGCGAGCTTGCTCAGTCAGTGGCGAAAGGAGTTGGACAAGTGGGCCCCTGAGCTATCAGCCATCATCATCCGCGGTTCCGTGGGAGAGCGAGGCTGGCAATGGCAAGCAAAGAAGGATATCAAGCTGGTTAGTTACGAAATTCTGCGGTCGGACTTCGGCGACAACCCGCTAGCGCCTGTGCGTCGGACGCGCTGGGGCGTGGTGATTGCCGACGAGGCGCAGCGCATCAAGAACCGAAACGATACAAGCGATGCTCTGAAAGGCTTGCAACGGACACGGTCGTGGGCCTTGACGGGAACTCCCATCGAGAACCACGAAGACGATCTAGCCTCAATCCTAGAGTTCGTCGACTATGCTCCGGCCGAGAAGCCTCGCCGTTATTCGCCGGGTTTAGAGCTACGGGCTCGGCACCGTGAGTTGCAGCTTCGGCGCAGAAAAGAGGACGTGCTAGACGATCTGCCGCCGAAGCAGGTCACTATGGTCCCCATCGAGTTAGGCAGCAATCAGCAGAGAAGTTATGACAAGGCAGAGAAGGATGGCGTCGCTTATCTGAAATCGCTCGGCGAGGTTACGCTTACGCACGTCTTACAGGTGCTCACTCGTTTGAAGCAGATTTGCAATGCCGACCCGGAAACGGGCGAATCGAGCAAGCTTGACGATGTCTACGATCGGATGGAACAGCTCGTTGCCCGAGGCCACAGAGCTTTGGTTTTCTCCCAGTACGTGAACGATTCATCAGGGGTAGGGGCTATCGTAAAGCGCCTTCAGCGCTTCTCTCCGCTGGCCTACACAGGTGGAATGTCATCGGAAGAGAAACAGGAAACGCTTGAGCGATTTCGGAACAACGACAATCACAAAGCTCTGGCTCTATCGCTACGCGCAGGCGGACTAGGTTTGAACCTACAGCAAGCATCCTACGTGTTCCATCTGGATCGATGGTGGAATCCCGCCACCGAGCGGCAAGCCGAAGACCGGAGTCATCGAATCGGGCAAGGTGAGAAAGTAAACGTCATCAAGTATTATTGCATCGGCACCGTTGAGGAACGCATCGACAAGATACTCGAAAGCAAGCAAGCTTTGTTTGACGATTTAGTCGATGACGTATCGCTGGATTCCTCTCAGCTGAGCCGCGAGGATTTGTTCGGCCTGTTCGACCTGAAGCCTCCTCCCGTTCGCGAAGGATCTGACGGGCGCAATACGCCGTAGCGAGCAACCCCTAGCCCGGACGCAGGAGCCAGACGCGGGCGAACGGGTGCGGCGCGGATGTCTCCGCCTCGACGGTCATTCCGGATTCGCCGAGCAGCCATGCCCAGTCGTCGAGGGTGTACTTGTTGTGGACGCGGAACTGCTCGAGCGCGCGCTCGTAACGCGTCTCCTCCGGCCCGCCGGGCTCGATCAGGCGACGGGCGATGTAGTCCCGCATCGGCTGCCGGAACCAGTCGTAGAGCATAAAGCGTCCGCCGGGCTTCACCACGCGCGCCGCCTGCTCCCGCAGGAACGTGAACGGGTCGTTAAACGCGTGGAGCACGGCAGTCATCGTCAGCAGATCGACGGAGGCATCCTCGAACGGGAGCGGCGCCGTCTCGACGTCGAGCAGGCTGAGCGTCGGCGCGGGGCCTGCGTAGTCGAGCGCTCGCGCGTTCTCGATCATCGCCTCGTTGGAGTCGACGCCGTAGAGTTGGGCGTCCGGCAGGCGGGCTGAGAGGTCGCGGAGGAAGAGTCCGGGGCCGGGTCCGACATCGACGATCACCGGGGCGCTCGGGAGCCGCGGCGCGACGCGCTCGTCCCAGAATTGCCAGAATGCGGGATTGAAGCGCAGCTCGTAGCGCTCGATCTGGCGTCGGAGGGCGCGCTCGTCGCGGGACGTCATCGGGTTACTCCTGCATATTGACGGAGACGCCCTGCTCTTTGAAGACATCGGAGGCGGCCTGCATCCCGTTGAATGCGGCGGGCAGCCCGGCGTACGGCACGGCCTGCAGCAATGCCTCGGCGATCTCCTCGGGCGTTACGCCGAGGTGGAGGGCGTAGCGCGTGTAGGCGGCGACCTGCGGCGTGCGTCCCATCGCGGTGAGCATTCCGAGCACGATCAGGCATCGCGTTCGGAGATCGAGGCGCTCGCGCGACCATATCTCGCCGAAGTTGTAGCCGATGACGAAGTCCTCGAGGCCGGGGATCATATCGAGTCCGGCGGCGTTTCCCGCGCTGCGGGATCCCTCGGAGCCGCTGATGGCCTTGCGAACAGCCCTGCCCCGAGCTTTGCTCTCCTCCGCTTGATGCAACGACATCGCTCTAACCTCCTCGCGCGACAAACAAGATTGGGGGGCGCTTCCTGCGCACACTGACCATCGCAGGAGGCGGCGTCCGCCGCAAGCCCTGCCTGGGCTGCGCCGTTCTACCGCCACGCTCCGGGTAGTGTAAACGGAGACACTACCACGCTCGTTCGCCGTTCCCGCGAGCGCGCCTGGGCGGCTATAATCGCGTTTATGCAACAGGAAGAAGTCCGCCTCACAAGCCTCGCCAGCTGCGCGGGCTGAGCCGGCAAGTTCAGCCCCGAGGACCTCGGCGAGGTCCTGAGCCACCTCCCTCACGTGCGGCACGACGATCTGCTCGTGGGGTTCGACACGAGCGACGACGCCGCCGTCTACCGCCTGACGGACGAGCTAGCGGTCGTGCAAACGATCGATTTCTTTCCGCCGATCGTCGACGACCCGTACGACTTCGGGGCGATCGCGGCGGTGAACGCCCTGAGCGACGTGTACGCGATGGGCGGCAAGCCGCTGCTCGCGCTCAACATCGTCTGTTTTCCGGAAGATCTGCCGAAAGATGTGCTGCGGCGGATCCTGCTGGGCGGGATGGATGTCGCGCAAGAGGCCGGCATCGTAATCGCCGGCGGGCACACGGTGAAAGACCGCGAGCCCAAGTACGGCCTCTCGGTGATGGGCGTCGTCCATCCCGACCGCATCGTCTCCAACGCCGCCGCCGCGGTCGGCGATGAGCTTGTGCTTACCAAGCCGCTCGGCTCCGGCGTCATCACCACCGCCGCGAAAGCGGGCGTCGCCGATGCCGGAACGCTTGCCGGCGCTGTCGCGTCGATGCGCCAGCTCAACCGCGCCGGCGGCGAGGCGATGGCGGAGGCCGGCGTGAAGTGCGCCACCGACATCACCGGATTCGGCCTCATCGGCCACCTGCTGGGAATGCTGCGGGCAAGCGGCGTCGCCGCCGAAATCCGGCTGGGCGACATTCCCCTGCTGCCGGGAGTCCGCGAGCTTGCGGAGCGCGGCGTCGTTCCGGGAGGCACGCGCAACAACCTCGACGCGTTCAACTCCGCTGTCGCCTGGGGAGCCGGAGTCTCCGACGAGGACCAGCTCATCCTCTGCGACGCGCAGACGTCCGGGGGGCTGCTCATCGCGGCGCCTCCCGGATCGAAGCAGAGCGTACTCGACGGCCTCGCGCGGCGGGGAGTCGCAGGGGCGGCGATCGGGCGCGTAGTCGCCGCCAGCGACGCCCGCAACACAATCGAGGTCGCGTCGTAGCGGCGCAGCGCCTATGAGCGCTTTCGAGTTGCCCTCCGCGCCCTCCCGCAGCGCGAGCGAACTCGCCGCCGATGCGTGGGACGCGGTGGAGACTGTCCTCGCCCTCACAGCCGACCTCGACGCCAGCCAGCAGCAAGGGCCGATGCTCTCCATCGTCAACCCCGCCCTGTGGGAGGTTGGACACGTCGGCTGGTTCTTCGAGAAGTGGACGCTGCGCAACCTCTACGAGGCGTCGAGTATGATTGCGCGCTCCGATGAGCTGTACGACTCCGCCGCCATCGCCCACGACACGCGCTGGCGGCTCGCGTTCCCGACGTGGGAGGAGACGCGAGCGTTCTTGCGCGCGGCGGCGCGGAACGCTGTCGAACGACTGGAACGCGACGATGCCGGCGCGCTAGAGCAGTACTTCATCCAGCTCGCCGCCTTCCACACCGATATGCACGCCGAGGCGTTCGCCTACACCCGCCAAACGCTCGGTTTCGCCGAGCCGAACTTCCCCTCGCCCGCTGTGTCGCCGCCGCCCGAGCCGGGATTCGAGCCGCACGACGTGGCGATTCCCGGCGGGACGTTCATCCTCGGCGCCGTCGAGGGCGAGCAGCCGTTCGTGTTCGACAACGAGAAGTGGGGGCACGAGGCGCGCGTCGAATCGTTCGTCATCGCATCCACTGCGGTGAGCAACGGGGAGTTCCTGCAATTCGTCGAGGCGGGAGGCTACCGCGACCGCTCGTGCTGGTCGGACGAGGGATGGTGGTGGAAGCAGGCAGTCGGCGCGGAGCATCCCGTTTACTGGCGGCGCGAGCTCGACAACAGCTGGCTGGCGCGGCGCTACGACGGCTGGACTCCCATCGACTCCCACGCGGCAATCATTCACGTGAACTGGCACGAGGCGAACGCCTATTGCGCGTGGGCGAACCGGCGCTTGCCGACCGAGGCTGAGTGGGAATACGCCGCCGCGGCAGGCGCCGGAAACGCTCCGAAGCGCCGCTATCCGTGGGGCGACGAGCCCCCATCGCCCGAGCGGGCGAACCTCGACTTTCGCGGTCGCGGCGCAATCGATGCGCGAGCTCTCCCTGCGGGCGACACGCCCCTCGGCTGCCGGCAGATGCTCGGCAATGTATGGGAGTGGACAGCCACCGAGTTCGGCCCGTACCCGGGATTCGTCCCCGACCCCTACAAAGAGTACTCGGAGCCGTGGTTCAGCGGGCACAAGACGTTGCGCGGCGGCGCCTGGAGCTCTCGCAGCCGCCTCATCCGCAACACGTGGCGCAACTTCTACACTCCCGACCGGCGCGACGTGATGTGCGGCTTCCGCACGTGCGCGGCGTGAGCCGCTGGAGCCGCTGGTCGTGCGTATCGGTCTGGTTACTCCCGCGCCTCCCCACAGCCGGAACGGGAACCGAGTCACCGCCAGCCGCTGGGCAGGGATTCTCAGGGAACTTGGCCACCGCGTCGCGATAAGCCAGACGTACGACGGGCAGAGCTTCGATCTGCTGGTGGCGGTGCACGCGCTGCGGAGCGCGCAGGCCGTGCGCGACTTCAAGGCTCGTTATCCCGCCCGCCCCGCCGTTGTGCTCCTCGCGGGCACAGACGTGTACGGCCCGCTCTACGAGGAAGGGGGCGGCCTGGTTCTGGATCTTGCCGACCGGCTTGTTGCGCTGCAACGACTCGCCATTGAGGAGCTCCGCCCGGAGCACCAGCCGAAAGCGCGCGTCATCGTGCAGTCCGCCCGGCCGACGCCGTCGCCCGGACCGTCGCCCAACGCGCGCGCGTTCGACGTAAGCGTGGTGGGGCATCTGCGCCCGGTGAAAGACCCGTTCCTCGCGGCGAGCGCCGCCCGAAATCTGCCGCGCGCGTCGCGCATCCGCGTACTGCAACTTGGCGACGCGCTTACTCCCGCCATGGCGCGGCGGGCGGCTGCGCTTGCCGCGAGCCATCCGCGCTATGAATGGCGGCGCGGACTGCAGGCCTGGCGCGCGCGACGGCTGCTGAAGCGATCGCAGGCGATGGTCATCTCTTCGATCTCTGAGGGCGGCGCCAACGTCGTCTCCGAGGCGGTGGTCGACTGCGTTCCTGTTCTCGCGTCGCGAATGCCGGGCAACGTAGGGCTGCTGGGCGACGACTACCCGGGCTATTTCCCCGTGGGCGACAGCGCAGAGCTGAAGCGCCTGCTATTGCGTTGCGAGAGCGACCCCGCATACCTTGCTCAGCTGCGCGACGCCGGAGGGCCGCTCCGCGCGATCCTCCGCCCCGAGCGCGAGCGCAACGACTGGATGGCGCTCCTCAGCGAACTGGCGCCCGGCGGGGTTGGGGCGCCCCGCGCCTAGCGCGCGAGGCGGCGCATGCCGGCCGCCGCAAGGTCGACGCCAACGACGAGCAGCAGGTACCACAGAAGCAGCAGCGTTACCGTGGTGTAGTGGAAGTGGCTCAGCGCGAGGCGGAACTCCATTCCTAGCCCTCCCGCCGCGACAAGCCCCACTACCAGCGTCGTGCGGATAATCACCTCCCAGCGATAGAAAAGGTAGGTGACGAACCGCGGCAGCGCCATCGGCAACACCCCGTAAACGAGGACCTGGAACCATCCGGCTCCCGATGTCCTGAGCGCGCGCGCGGGCCGCGCGTCGAGCCCTTCGACAATCTCCGCCGAGAGCTTGCCGAGAATGCCGAAATTGTGCGCGGCCAGCGCTAGCGCGCCGGGGAGTATGCCGGGCGAAAAGATGAATACGAGCAACATCGCCCAAGTAAGCTCCGGCACCGACCGGCTCAGCACGTAGGCGAGCCGCACAGTGAAGAACAGTATCCGCCGAACGGGGCCGCGGCGGGGCGACAGCTCGCCGGTCATAACGTTCCGCGCCGCGAACATAAACGTGAGCAGCGCGCCGATCGCCGATATTCCCGCGGCCATCACGCTCATCGCAAGGGTGTCGAGCGCCAGCCCAGCCGCCTCGGCCCACGCCTCGCCATCGAGATACGCCGGCGCGCGTTCGCTTCCGGCGCCGGCAAGCTCGCCCAGAAACGACCACGCCCGCGATGCTGTCTCGCCCGAAAGGAACCCGTGACTCGGCCACGTCTGGGCGAACACGATGTACGCCCACGCGCTCGCCGCCAGCGCGGCGGCAGCCGCAGCCGAACCGGACAGAAAGGTGAGCCGCAGGCGGCCCAGTCGAGGCTGCGAACGAGAGGCGGGAGCGCGAGTCACGGAACGATCCTCCGCCGCGTCTGCGAGCTCCACAGGTCAACGAGCACGACAAGCGCAACGAGCGCCCAGAGGAACGTCCACACCCGGCTGTAGTCGAGGTCTTCGAGCGCAATCTGCACCTGAAATCCCAGCCCGCCGAGCCCAACCCATCCGAGCACGGCCGCCGACCGTATGCCGCACTCGAACCGGTAGAACGTGTACGAGAGCATATCCGGCAACGCCATCGGCAGCCTGCCGAACAGGAACACGCGCCACTCCGAGGCGCCGGAGCGCCGCAAGGCTTCGAGCGGAGCTTGCGGCACGTCCTGCAGCAGCTCCGCGTAGATGCGCCCGAGGATGCCGCCGTAGGGTATGCCCAGCGCCAGGACAGCAGCCATCGGCGACAGCCCGATCGCGGCGACGAACAGCAGCGCCCACACAAGCTCATGAACCGCCCGGAAGAACGCGAGCGCGCCCCGCGCAACGATAATCTGCCCGGCGGCGCCCAGCCTCGATCCCGCCAGCGCTCCCGACGCAACCACTCCCAACGGGACGCCGATGACCAGCGCGATCGTGAGCCCTGCCGCAGCGTACGCCACGGTCTGCCATGCGGCGAAGGCGGCCTTTGCCAGAATGTCGGGCGAGAAATCGGGACGGAAGAGCGCGCCAAGCGTATCGGCGACTGCGCTCAGTCCGCGCGGCTTGAATACTCCGGATCCCCAATCAACTCCGAGCAGGCTCAGCGCGAACGCGCCGACGAGGATGAGCGTGATGACGCGCCGGCTCTCGAACGCGCGGGCGTCTCTTTCCGGGCGTCGCGCCGTTGCCGGCGGCTCAGACCTCACTCCGCAGGCCTTCGATCTCGTACAGATCGTCGAGCATGCCGTCGCATATGTCGCGCGTCGGGCTATCGAACTGCACGGCTCCGTTCCTCAGCCCGACGATGCGGTCGAAGCTCTCGCGGGCGAGGTCCACCGAGTGCAGGCTTGCGATCAATGTCGCTCCCTGCTCCTTTGTCACAGTGGTCAGCAAACCGAGCGCCTCCCGCGCGCGGGCCGGATCGAGCGACGCCACCGGCTCGTCCGCAAGCACGACGCTTGGGTTCTGCACGAGCGCCCGCGCAATGGCGACGCGCTGCTGTTCGCCTCCCGAGAGGCGTCCGGCGCTCTGGTGCGCGAGATGTCCGACGCCGACCCTGTCGAGCGCCTCAATCGCCATGCGCCGCTCTTGCGGCCATACGAGCGACAGCAGCGACCGGGCAAAGCTCCACTCGCCGAGCCGCCCCGCAAGCACGTTGTGGAGCGCCGAGAGGTTCGGCACCAAATCGAACTGCTGCGCAATCATCCCGACGAGCCGCGCAAGATCGCGGCCTGGCCGAAGCCGCGCAAGATCGCGCCCGCACAGCTCCACAGCCCCGGTCGACGGCGCAACTGCCCCTGCAATCAGCCGCAGCAGCGTCGTCTTCCCCGCCCCGCTCGGACCGATGACCGCCACTCGCTCGCTTCGATGAACCGTGAGCCGCAGCGGCGCAAGCGCCGTTGTCTGTCCGTAGCGCATCGAGGCGCCGTCGAACCGCACAGCGGGAGCCGCCGTCTCCGCCTCGAGCTCCTCGAGCGCGCCGTTCTTCAACGCGCCGCTATTCGATGACGCCAAGGTTTCGCGCGACATCTTCAATCGCCTTGTAGTTGTCGTTGTTCGTCTCGATGAACCGGTCGGTCTGGAATGCTTCGGCGATCTCACGCGCCCTGCCGCCTCGGGAAACGTCGATGGCGAGCAGCGCATTCGTCACTTTCTCGACAGCCCCCTCGCCATGCGTCTCGTCGATCGAGTTGTTCACCACCCAGTGGTAATCGACGTACGGGGGAGTCCGATAGAAGACGTCGACTCTGGTCAGGTCGACTTCTCCGGAGTTGACGCGGGCCGCCCAAACGGCCTCGTTCAGAGCGCCAGCGTCGAACGACCCAGCCTCCACCAGCTTCCACGTCCGGTCGTGCGAGCCGCTGAAGCTCACGGCGCTGAGGTCGCGCTCGACCTCTATCCCGGATTCCGCGAGGAAGTGGCGCGGCATCAGATGTCCTGATGTCGAACTCTCGGAGCCGAACGTAATCGTCTTCCCGCGCAGGTCGGAGAGCGATGAGACGCCGGAGCCTGGAGCGGCAACGAATACGGAGTGGAATTCCGCGTCGCGGGGGCGTTGCGCTATCGCCTCGGCCTCGGGCACGGCCAGCCGAGCCTGCACGCCGGTGAGGCCTCCGTACCACGCCAGGTGAATGTCGCCCTGTTTGAACGAGGTGACGACAGCGGCGTAGTCGGCCTGGGGGACGTAACGGGCGCGCAGGCCCGTCTCCTCGGAGATGTGCTCGGCGAGCTTGTTGAATCGCTCTTCCAGAAGAGCGACGTCCTGGTCGGGAATGCCGGCGATGAGCAGCTCAGGCGAGGATTCGTCGCCGGAGCACGCAATCGCGGCCGCCCCCAGCAACACAACAGCCATCATAATCGTTGTAATTCTACGCATAGCGCTCCACAAGTCGGGGAAGTCGTTCGCCAACTATACAGCAAGTTGATGGTTGCCGACAGTTTCGATTACGATTCTGCATAGAATCGCGCACAGGAGCTCGGAGAGACCAGGAGCAATGGACATAAGCGCGCTCCGCAGTTTCGTCGCCGTGTGCCGAACCGGGAGCTTTCACGAGGCTGCGCGCGAGCGGCGCGTGAGTCAGCCTGGAGTAAGCCGGCACGTCAAGCGGCTCGAGACGGAACTCGGCGTGACGCTCTTTATGCGCAGCCAGCGGCGCGCGACTCCGACCACCGCGGGGAGCCGCCTGCTCGCCCACGCTATCGAAGCCATCGCCGCCCACGACCGCGTCGTCGACTCGCTTGCCCGCGATGAGGCGGCGGTGCAGGGCGAACTCAGCATCGCGGCGAGCACAACTCCGGGCGAGTACCTGCTCCCCCGCCTGCTGTCGGACTTCACGGAAATCCACCCGGATGTGCGTCCGCACGTCGTAGTAACCGACTCGGCGGCTGCGATTGCTCAGGTGGAAGAAGGAGCCGCCACGCTCGGATTCGTTGGAATGAGGGCGCCGCACTCCTGCCTGGCGTCGACTGTCATCGCAGAGGACGAACTTGTGCTTGCCGTTCCGGGGAGGCACCCGTTCGCGGGCAGAACGCGCATCGATGTCGCGGAGCTCCGTGGGTTGCCGTTCATCGAGCGCGAGCCGGGCTCAGGAGCCTGGGCCGGGTTCCGTCGCGCGCTGGAGCGGGCCGGCGCGGCAGAGCCCGGATACCGCCCCGTGATGGTCGTCAACTCCAGCCACGCAACTCTGGCGGCGGTCAACAGCGGGTTCGGCTTCAGCGTAGTATCGTCGCTGGCGATTCACGAACACGAATTCGATCAGGTCTACCCTGCCCGCCTCACAGGGCTCGACACCCGCCGAAGCCTCTACATGATCAAAAACCCCGCCTGCAGCTCGCCGACTGCCCTGGCTTTCAGCGACTGGACGCTCGCCTGCCGCGCGCTCCCTCGCGAAAGCCACTCATCGGATCTTCTCTAATGACCACTGCCTTCACCGTTACCGTCTGCGTCTCCTCCAGCAACGAGCAAGCATCCGCGATCGAGGAAATCGTCGCTGGCCTCGCCTCGAACCCGAAGACGCTCAATCCCAAATTCCTCTATCACAAGGAGGGCGCCCGTCTGTTCGACGAAATCACGCGCATCGAAGAGTATTACCCCACGCGCGTCGAGCGATCGCTCCTCGAGAACTTCGGCTCCGAGATTGTCCGCGACGTTGCGCCGCAGGAGATCGTCGAGCTTGGTCCAGGCAACAGCGCCAAGAGCGGCGCGCTTATCGGCCCCGCGCTGGAGGCCGGAGCGCTGCGGCGGTACATCCCTTTCGATATCAGCGAGTCGGCCGTGCGCGAGGGCGCTGAGGCGCTCACAGCCGCCTATCCGAATCTCCCCGAGATTACCGCAGTAGTCGGCGATTTCGGAAGCCGCCTCTCGTCGGCGCCTCCAGCCAGCGGGCCGAGGCTCATCGCGTTCCTCGGGTCGACCATCGGGAATTTCCACCCGGACGAGCAGCTACGCTTCCTTGCGAACGTGCGCGGGCTGATTCCGGCAGCCGGCGGAGCGCTGCTCGCCGGCGTCGACCTCGTCAAAGATGTCCCCACGATCGAGGCCGCATACAACGATGCCCGGGGCGTAACCGCGCTGTTCAATCTCAACGCGCTCAACGCTGTGAACGATATTATCGGCGCAGGCATCGATGTCAGCCTCTTTCGACATCGCGCATTCTTCAACGCTGAACATTCGCGCATCGAGATGCGGCTGGAGGCGACCGCCGACGTTGCGATCGCGCTCCCGGACGGCAGGGAGACGACGATCCGCGCGGGCGAGACTATCTGGACGGAGAGCTCATACAAGTTCACGAAAGAGGGGTTCGCTGCAACGCTCGCGAACGCAGGGTTCAGCAACATCCGCTGGTTTACTGATCCCAACAGCCTTTTCGCGCTCGCCCTCGCCCGCCCGTAAGGCGTCAGCCTCCGGAAGACCGCGCCTTGAGGCTCCGGTAGACTACAGCGGCGGCATTCCACGCCGCGCGCGGCCGCTCTGACCGGATGGCGGTCATCTGCTCGCCAGCGCCGTAGCACCATGCGGCTATGTTCTCGATCCCGGCGTCCGCCATTGCCTCGGCGGCCTGCGCAATCTCGCCCTCCCGCCCCGCTGGTATGGAGAACGCCTGCAGCCACCCCATCGGCTCCTGCCCAGTTGCGCGGCACATCGCGACGACGCGCGCGCTCGAACCCGAAACGTAAGGCGCCACGGGCTGACCATGCGCCCTCCACAGCGGCGATACGGCGACAACATCGGCGGAACGCGCGACAGCGAACTGCTCGTCGAGGACGCGCTCTCCCTGCTCGGGGAGACCCGGCAGCACGCCTACGGCAGTCCGCAGCCCGAGCGCTCGGGCCTCGGCGCAGGCCTGGGCAATCAGACGGGCGATGCTCCACTGCCAGAGCTCCTGTCCCGGCTCGCGCTGGCGCTCATAATCTGCTTGCGCCTCGACGCAGCCCTCGCACACGCACTCCATGCGGCGCCCCGGCGCCATCGGATCATCGAAGAACACAGCGTCTGCGCCAGCCGCTGCGGCGGCGCTGACCCAAGAGCTCAGCAGCTCCCGGAACGCGGGCGCGTTGGGGCAGGCGGCAGGAGCGCGCTCCTGCCGCCTGCCATCGGGACGCGTCCGCCACGCCTCAGGATGCCGGACGAGAAAGTCGCTGAACGCCTCTCCAGCGAACAACCCGCCTACTCCCCAACAATCCAGCCATGCCTCGAGTCCAGCCTGACGCGTGGCGGCGACGAGTCCGGCGATCTCGCCGCTGTGGAAAGCAAGATCGTGCTCGCTAACCGTGTGAACGACATAATCGCAACCGGCCTCAACGATCTCCGGCAAGTCCCGTTCAGTGAAATGCCGCACGAACCGGTTGCCAAGGTACGCAACGCCAAGCTTCATAGACGATTCTCCGATTCTCCTTCAAGTCGGGCTCGCGCGACGGCGATTCAGCAGCGGCGCTCTGGCGCCGTGGTATGGTATGGCGTCAGCACTCACCCCAGCGCCGCCCGGACGCGGCAACAGGACTGCCAATGTTCAACTCTATCAAGCACACTTTCGAGTTAATGGGCATGAGCTGGAGAGTACTCATGCTCGACAGGGAACTGCTCTGGTTCCCCGTCTTCTCGCTGCTCGGACTCCTCCCCATCGCCGCTGCGGGGGCGGTTCTCGGCGCAGCGGCGGGCGACGGCGGGGCGGCGACGGCAGCCATGGTCATTCTGCTCGTTGCGGCATACGTGGTAACTGTGTTCTTCAACGCAGCGCTCGTGTCAGCGGCGCTGGAGCGCTTGCGCGGGGGCGACCCCGACGTCAGATCCGGGCTCAGGCACGCGATGCGGCACATCCACCACATCGTGCTGTGGGCGCTCATCTCGGCGGCAGTCAACATCCTGCTGCGCATACTCGAACGGCGCGCGCCCGGCCTCGTAGTCAACATTCTGGGAGGAGCGTGGGAATTTCTCACCTTCTTCGTGGTTCCGGTAATCGTCTCCGAGGGGCACGGGCCGGTGCAGGGAATCAAGCGGTCGGCTTCGATCGTGCGCGAGACGTGGGGGCGGCAGATTACAGCGACATTCGGGTTCTTCCTCGTCTACATCGGCGCATTCATCGTCGCTGCGGCGCCCGCGCTCTTGCTGGGACTCGTCTTCCCGCTGGGCGGCATCGTGCTCGGCGTGCTGCTCGTAGGCTTCGCGATGATGGTCGTGCAGGCGCTCGAGGGCATCTTCAAGGCGGCCCTGTACGATTACGCAATGGGCAAGCAGCCGGCCGGGTTCGACCTGCCAACGCTGCAGACCGCCTACGTTCCCGCGAGGGCGTAAGCCCCTGGCGCCGCTCAAGCGGGAGGGCGCGTCTTCACGGCACTGATCGACGCGCCCTCCCGCTTGAGCGGCGCGACGAGGAAGATGAACGCGCCCGGCGCGGCAGCAGCGCCGGCCAGCCAGAAGATGATCCGCATATCCCCCGTAACGTTCACAGCGGCTCCCATAGCGACTACCCCTGCCGTCGCGCCGAGCAGGCTGCTCAGGAACATCAGCGCCACCGTCGAGCCTTGCAAGCCTGGCGGCGCCGCGTCCATCGCTGTCGCGTTGATGACGTCCTGGCTCGACCACAGGAAGAGCCCCGCAAGCGCAAGAGCAACGGTGAGCGCCGCGCCCGAGCCTGCGGCTCCCATCACGAACATAGCGATCCCGATTACTCCCATCGCCGCCACGATGGGCAACCGCCGCCCGATGCGGTCGGAGAAGTAGCCGAACAGCGGTCCCACGCCTACTCCCAGCAGGGTGAGCAGCGCAACGTGCGCGCCAACGCCAAAGGAGTTCATGCCAAGATCGCGGCTAAGGTACACGGGCATGAAGTTGAGCAGCCCGAAGTGCGAGAACGAACGTGTGAAGTTGGCGTACGTCAGGCTCACGTACACCGGGTGACGCAACAGCCCCAAGGTGTCGAGCAGCCGCGCAGGCCGCGCCGGCGGCTCCGGCGGCGGAGTCCGGGCTCCCGATAGCAGCCAGTACAGCGCAAGCGTAATCGCCACCGCCGGGATGAAGCTCAGAAGGGTGTAGAGCCGCCAGTTGTCAGCGAGCCACACGGCGAGGATGAAGCCGACTACAAGCGGCCCCAGCGCTTCTCCCGCGCCGGATCCGGAACCGTGGAAGGCGATCGCCATTCCGCGCCGCGACGGAAATCGCGCGCTGAGCATCGATATCGCCGGCGGATGCCAGAACGCCGCCGCCACGCCCGCCAGAGCCGCCAGCGCTATCACCGGCCACAGCCACGGCAAACGCCCGGAGACCATCATGAACAGCGCGGCGAAGAAGAACGACGCCGGCAGCATAAGATGCCAGCTGCTCCGCAACCGGTCGGACGCCCATCCCACGAAGAAGTTCGGCAACCCTCCGGCAAGCTGACGCGCCAGCCCGATTACAGTGAGGCCTGCGGCGGTTATCTCATACTCCTCGACGATCAGAGGCAGGAACACGGCGAACGCGGCGATGTACCAGTGCTTCAGCCCGTGCCCTATGGCGATGGTCGCGATGTACGTTGGCCCGGCTCCGCGGAATGAGGACGCGGCCATCAGGACAGCCCCCTGCTTCTTCGGCCAGCGCCGGAGATTTCCTCGATTGCCGCCCGCAGATCCAGAAGCCCCTGGTAGATCGCGGAACCCACAATCACTCCCTCGAGATCCGGAAGCTCCGCCAGCCGCCGCACATGCTCGATCCCCGCTACTCCGCCCGACGCGATGAGCTCCGCTCCGGCGCTGCGGGCGCGCGCAAGCATCCGCTCGATCGCGGCGTAGTTCGGCTCTGCGAGAACGCCGTCCCGCCCGATGTCGGTGTAGATGAACCGCGTTGCCCCAAGCGACGCCATAGCGTCGAGCAGCTCCCCTGCGTCCGATTCTCCGCTGACAGTCCAGCCGTCTACTCTGGCGACGCCATCCCGCGCATCGATGCCGACAACGATGCGCTCAGCGCCATAACGCGCGACCGCAGAGCGCACGAGCTCAGGATCGCGCACTGCGGCTGTGCCGAGCGCAACGCGGCAGGCGCCGTCCGCGAATGCGGAATCTATGTCGCCGAGCGTGCGAAGCCCCCCGCCAAGCTGAAACGGAACGCCAGCCGCGGCGATAGCTCGCGCCTGCGCCGCCTGCGTCCGCCGTCCCTCGCGGGCGCCGTCCAGATCGACAACGTGAATGAGAGAAGCGCCGTCAGCCTCGAAGCGGCGCGCCGCGGCGGCAGGGTCGTCGCCGTAGGTCGTCTGTTGCGCGTAGTCGCCCTGCCGCAGCCGCACGACCAAGCCGTCGCGGAGGTCGATGGCGGGGATGATGATCATGCGCGCCGAACGACGCGATCGATGAAATTGCGATATAGCGCCAGCCCGGCGTCGCCGCTCTTTTCGGGGTGGAATTGAGTAGCGACAACGTTGTCCCGCGCGAGCGCCGAGGCGAATGCGGCGCCGTATTCGGTGACTCCGGCAGTCCATGAGGGGTCGGCCGGATCCGCATAGTACGAGTGCACGAAGTAAAAGTAGGCGCCGAGCAGGGCGCCATCGAACAGCGGGTGCGGACGCGCCTCCTCGACAGAGTTCCATCCCATATGCGGAACTTTCAGCCCGACCGGGAAACGCCGCACGACGCCGGGGATGACGCCGAGCCCGGGCGTATCTCCCTCTTCGGAGTGGTCGAGCAAGAGCTGCAAGCCGAGGCAGACGCCGAAGAACGGCTTGCCGTCGGCGATCCAGCGCCGCACCGGCTCGGCCATGCCGTGCTCGCGCAGCGCGGCCATCGCCGACGGCGACGCTCCCTGCCCCGGAAACACGACGGCGCTGGCGCGGTCGAGCTCGTTCGGCTCCGACACGAACCGCGCGTCGCTCCCCAGACGCTCGAACGCTTTCTGCACCGAGCGCAGATTCCCGGCTCCGTAATCGATAATAGCGATGGGCAGCACGAAATCGATTGTAGCAACTATCCCCTCGGATTATGGCCGCCTACGCGACAGCAGGGGCAGCGGGGACAGGGAGCTGACGGCAGGCGCGCGGGCGAGGGAGCGCCTACGTGAGCCGCTCGAACGGGAGCGCCCTGTCTTCGTAGCGGGCAAGCATAAACAGCAGATCGGATGCCCGGTTGAGGTAGCGCAGCATTTCGCCGTTCTCGAGCATTCCGAGCGCGTGGAGATCGACGGTTCTGCGCTCCGCGCGCCGCAGCGTGGCGCGCGCCAGATCCAGCGCCGCCGACGCCGCCGACGCTCCCGGAATGATGAAGCTGCGCGGCAGTTCGACGCTCTTGGCGAGAGCGTCGATATCCTGCTCGAGCGCGGCGGTCATCTCCGGCGTCACAACGCTGAAATGCTGCTGCAGTTTCGCGTAGTCCGCGCGGTCGGTCGCGAGTTCGGCGCCGACGGTGAAGAGCTCGCGCTGCACCCGAAGGGCGATGCGCTTTACGTCTGGATCGGACGACTGCGCGCGGGCAAGGCCCAGCGCGGAGATAGCCTCGTCCGTGGCGCCGTACGCTTCGGCGCGGGGATCGTTCTTGGCGATGCGGCCTCCGTACAGCAAGCCGGTCTCTCCGGCGTCGCCGTAGCGCGTATACACCCGCACAGGCTGTCGGGGCTGCGTCATAGCGAGAGTATAGCCTGCCGCCGCGCCCTGGAAGGGACCGTATAGCAGGGGAATGGAAGGTAGAATGCTCGTATGGCAATCGGCATATTTGGCCTGCCGCTGGCAGGCAAAACCACGATCTTCAACGCAGTAACGCGAGGGAAAGCCGAAACGGCATCGTTCAGGGCAGGGACATCCCAGCCAAACATCGGCGTCGCCAAGGCGCCCGACGCGCGTCTCGCCGACCTCGCCGACATCTCCAAGCCCAAACGCATCGTTCCCGCGGAAGTCGAGTACATCGACATCCCCGCCTCGCCGGACGGCTTGGGAAAGAGCCGCGGCATCGACGGCGAGCGCCTCAACCTGCTCCAGCGATGCGACGCGCTCCTGCTCGCAGCCAGAGCGTTCGACGACCCGTCGGTTCCGCAGCTCGCACCCACCGACCCCTACCGGGACGCGTCGACGCTGGAGCTCGAGCTGATGTTCGCAGACCTTGCGATCCTCGAACGGCGTCAGCAGCGCATCGCGTCGCAGCTGCGCTCAGCGAAACCTGTTGAGCGCGAGCAACTCACGCGCGAGCAGGCCATTCTGGATGCGATCCGCGATGGCCTCGAACGCGACGTCCCTGTGCGCGAGCAGAGTCTCCCGCCGGAAGCCGCGCCGTTGCTCGACAACTTCCAGCTGCTTAGCGCAAAGCCTCTTATGGTGGTGTTCAACATCGGCGAATGCGATGTCGCGCGCGCGGAGGAAATCGAGGCGGAGATGGCGGCGCGCCTGGCGCGGCCCGGAGTCGGCGTCTCCGCGCTGAGCGGCAAGCTCGAGATGGAGCTCGCGCAGATGTCGCCGGAAGATGAAGCAGAGTTCAGAGAGTCGCTCGGAGCAGGAGAGCCTGGGCTCGACAGGATGGTTCGCCTTTGCTACCAGCTCCTGGGCCTGATCTCGTTCCTCACAACCGGCCCCGACGAAACGCGAGCGTGGACTATCCCTCGGGGTTTCAGCGCTGTGGAGGCGGCAGGCAAAATCCACTCCGACATTCAGCGGGGATTCATCCGCGCTGAGATCGTCGCCTACGACGACCTCGCGCGCGTGCGCAGCATCGCCGAGGCGCGCAAGCAGGCGCTGCTGCGCACCGAAGGCAAGTCGTACGTTATGCAGGACGGCGACGTCGTGAACTTCCTCTTCAATGTATAGGCGAGCCTAACGCGCCACGAACTTGACGAACGCTTCATTCGCAAGCGGACGCCCCGCGTCGGTAAGGCGCAACGCCCCGTCGGCCCATTCGAGAAGCCCGAGCTCGACGCATTCGGCCTCCGCCCGAGGAAACGCGTCGGCCACCCCTACGCCGAAACGGGCTCGGAAGTCGGCGTCGGCTACTCCGCTGTTGAGGCGCAAGCCCATCATCATCGCGTCGGCCATCGCTGTGGAGCGATCGATCTCCTCCCACTCGCCCGCGATTGCGGCGATGCCGGAAAGCGCGGCTGACCCCTCGGGCGCCCAGCCAGCGACGCGATCGATGTGCCCCCGGGGCGACTTCACGGTCGCGAAGCGCACGCCGAGCGCTCCGGTATCGCCGACGCCGTACAGGTAGCTGTGAGTGCCGGGCCCTACGCCAAGATAGGGCAAGCAGCGCCAGTACGCGAGGTTATGAGCGCTCTCGCGGCCAGGCTGCGCCCAGTTCGAAATCTCGTAGTGTGCGAATCCCGCATCCGCCAGCGCCGACCGCGCGAGCGCGTACATCTCGGCGGCGAGGTCAGCGTCGGGTTCCGGAATGCGTCCCCGCCGCACATCAGCTTCGAGCGGCGTACCGGGCTCGAGCGTGAGCGCGTACGCCGAGATATGCGTTGCGCCGATAGCCGCGGCTTGCTCAAGCGAGTGCGCCCACGCCGAGAGGTACTGGTTAGGCAGCCCGAACATAAGGTCGATGCTCACATTGTCGAACCCTGCGGCGCGCGCCGCGTCGACTGCCTGCGCGGCGCGATCGGCGCTATGGCGGCGCCCCAGCAGGCGCAACTCGTGGTCGTCGAACGACTGCGCGCCGATGGAGATACGGTTGAATCCAGCGCCGCGCATAGCCTGAACGCGCTCTCGCGAGCAATCGCCCGGGTTCGCCTCGATTGTCGCCTCGATATCGCCGGAAACCCCGAACGCCGAGGCGACAGCTCTCATAAGACGGGCAAGGTCGCGCGTCGGCAGATACGAGGGAGTGCCGCCGCCGAAGAAGACGCTCGAAAGCGCAGGGCGCCCGAGCCAATCGCCCCACAGCGCAATCTCCCGCTCGAGCGCCCCGACGTAGGACGGCGTCAGCGGCTCGATCCCTGCGTAGGTGTTGAAGTCGCAGTAGGGGCACTTCGACAAGCAGAACGGAATATGAACGTAGAGCGCAAGCGCGGAGGGCATTCGCGTAGTGTACCAAGCAAGCCCGCTCTCGCCCCGCGCGAACCTCGCCCGTCGCAGGCGCGACGAGCAAAATGCCCTCCCCTCCCGACGCCCCCGCTCGCTCGCCCCGCCTCGCGGCGCCGAACCCTGCCCGACGCTCCTCGCTTGGCGCGCGCTCCCTTGTTTTCCGTGTTCCTGCGCTATGGCACAATGACGGGCACAGTCATTAGCGTGGAGGCGCATATGCCGCAAGTAGCGCTCCTGCGACACGGCGAGAGCGAGTGGAATCTCTCCAACCGATTCTCCGGATGGACCGATGTCGACCTGACGGACACGGGGCACGAAGAGGCCAAGCGCTCCGCGCAGCTCCTCGCCGACTCGGGCTTCACCTTCGATGTCGCCTACACCTCCGTCCTCAAGCGCGCCATCCGCACGCTGTGGATCGTCCTCGACTGTATGGACCTGATGTGGATCCCCGTTGTCCGCGACTGGCGCCTGAACGAGCGGCACTACGGCGCCTTGCAAGGCCTCAACAAGGCCGAAACCGCCGAGAAGCACGGCGAAGAGCAGGTGCTCCTCTGGCGCCGCAGCTACGATGTCCCGCCCCCCGAACTCGACCCGTCCGACGAGCGCCATCCGGGGAGAGACCCGCGCTACGCCTCCATACCCCCCGCCGACCTGCCCCTCACTGAGTCGCTCAAGGACACCGTCGCGCGGTTCGTTCCGTACTGGGAGCGCAACATCGCGCCAGACATCGCCGCCGGACGCCGCGTCCTCATCGTCGCCCACGGCAACAGCTTGCGCGCGCTCGTGAAGCATCTCGACGGCGTCTCCGACGCCGACATCATCGACTTGAACATCCCCACCGGAGCGCCGCTCATCTACGACCTCGACGACAACCTGCGGCCGACAGGCAGCCGCTACCTCGGCGATCAGGCGGCTATCGAGCAGGCTATGGCCGCCGTCGCCGCGCAGGGCAAAGCCGCGCAGTAGCTAGCGCCAAGCCGCGTCGTCGCTTGTGCGAGCCCTAATCCAGCACGGGCTCCGTGCGCTGATCGTAGCGCCAGACGCCCTTCCACTTCAGAGTCGAGCCCGCCGTGATGCCGAGTCCGACGCACCCGTTGATGATGAACGCGATTGGCGCGCCCGTAACCATCGCTAGCGCGCCAATCTCCGCGGCGCCCGCCGAATTCCCCAGCCCTGCAAGGATCGACGAGAAGCTGCCAACGCGTCCGCGGAATCTGTCGGGCGCAGCCAGCTGAATGAGCGCCTGCCGCGTCGTGAAGCTCACTACGTCCATCAGTCCCAGGAACGTCAGCATTGCGAAGCCCATAAGGAACCAGGGCGACAGGCCAAGCGCGACCAGTCCCGCGGCGTAGCCGGCGTTGGCGAGCACGATGACGACGCCCTTGCGCTGCGGATCGCGAACGACCAGGAGCAGCAGCGTGCCGAGGATCGAGCCCGCCGCCGGCGCCGCCGAGAGAGCTCCCCAGCCAACGTCGCCCACCATATACACCTCGAACGCCAGCACGGGCATCAGCGGGCGGAAGAAGCCGAACGACATCACGCCGAAGTCCATCAGGTACGAGCCGAGCAGAACTTCGCGCGTCTTCAGGTAGCGGGCGCCCTCCCAGATAGCGCCGAACGACACCCTGCGCGGCTCGCCCTCTTGCTTGCCCGACGCCCGGATGGCGACCGTGGCGACGACCGCAATGAAGAGGAGGCCTGAGTTGACGACGAAGGCCCACCCTACGCCCGCGGTGGACACCAGCAACCCCGCCGCGAGCGGTCCCCCGAACAGCGTCCCCTGGCTCAGCGCGCCGAACCAGGTGATGGCGTTCATGATGTGGCTGCGAGGCACGAGCCGGGGAATGAATGCGCGCTGCGCTGGCCGTCCCAGCACGTTCACCGCCGACCAGAAGCTCGTGAGGAACCACAAGTGCCACAGCTCCACGCGCTCGGTGAAGATGAGCGCGGGCAAGACAGCCAGGGCGGCGAGGTTCGCCGTCTGCGTGTACACGAGCAGACGCTTGCGGTCCACAGAGTCGGCGAGCGCCCCGCCGAGCAGTCCGAATACGAGAATGGGGACGCCCTGGAAGAGGCCGGTGATTCCGAGATCGAGCTTCGACCCGGTGAGGTCGAACACGAGATAGTAGGCGAGGGCGTCGCGCATATTCCGCGCGAGCCCCTGGAACAGCCCGTGCGCCCAGAACAGCTGGAAATCGCGGAACGCCAGCGCGCCCCAGCGTCCCGGGGCTGCGAGACTGGCGTCCTCCCGCTCAGTAGCCACGGCGCGAAGCGTATCACCGCCCGCGAGCGGGGTGGGATGTGAGATGGCGAGCGGGGACTATACGCCGGCGAAGAAATCCGTGTCGACGACGACCTGCTCCACTGTCTCTACTTTGACGCCCAGCCTCAACTCCTTCAGCTTGTCAACTAAGAGGCTGCCGTCTATCAGATCAATGGGCGGCGCGCCGTCTCGCGTGGCCTCTTTCATTGCGTCCCTAGTAAAGGTTCCTGTCGTTATCAGCAGTCCTTTATCGGAGCGTCCCTGCATAGCGCCTCGGAAGTCCCGCACTGCGCCAGCCGTAACGCTGCCGTTGTAGCGTTTGCACTGGAAGAGCGTCGGGAAGCTGATAAGCCCGCCCATACGAATGATGCCGTGGCCATCGATGCCGCCGTCGCCGCTTCTCCCGGTAACGGTCACTTCGATGAAGCCAGCCTCTCTGAGCATCCGCTGACATAGCCGTTCAAAGGCGGACGGCTCCAAAGCATGCACCGCCGAAATGAGCTGCTCCTCCCAAGTCGGTTTCAGCTCCTCGCCGTCCGAATCCACCGCATTGGCGGTGTCGCCAGCGCCAGCGTTGACCCCGCCCGTACTCACGGCGTCCCGGTATCCCCTCATAACAGTCTCAGGGTCTATGCCAATCGTCGTTGCGCCTTGGGAAGTCAGCGCCCAGACCCCGCGAACTGGGTTCGTTATAAGCCCCTGCTTCTTCAGGTACGTCCGCGCCCACGCCAACCGATATTCGAATTCGTTCTGCGGGCCTTCTCCATGCAAGCGGTCAAGCGTTTCGTCCGACAACCTCAGGTTCCGAGCAACGATTTCGGCAATCTCTCGGATTGTTGCGCTCCGCCCTGCCTGATGCAGGGCGGCAAGCGTTGGATTGAGCAGCTCCTTGTACGACGGCACATCCGCCATAGCCTACGCCCGCTCCTTACCTCCCCAGGATGTTGAGCGCCGCTCCGGCGCGGAACCATTCTAGCTGCTCCTCGCTCATTGTGTGCCGGAGCTCGATCTCTTCGTCGCCGCCCTCGAAGTGATGGATGACCGCCCGCACCGGCTGACCCGGCTTCAGTTCCGATAGCCCGGCAACGCTGATCGTGTCGGCCTCCAGCAGCTTGTCGTAGTCGTCAGGGTCGCTGAAGGTGAGCGGAACGACGCCCTGCTTCTTGAGGTTAGTCTCGTGGATGCGGGCGAAGCTGCGGACGATGACAGCCTTGCAGCCGAGCAGGCGAGGCGACATCGCGGCGTGCTCGCGCGAGCTGCCCTCTCCGTAGTTGAAGTCGCCGACGGCGACCCAGCCGAGGCCATTCTCTTTGTAGTAGCGGGCAATCTTCGGAAACGGAGCGCGTTCTCCGGTGATCTGGTTGAGCCCCTCGCCAGTCTCGCCGGTGAACGCGTTCACGGCGCCGAGGAACGCGTTGTCGCTCAGGCGATCGAGGTGTCCGCGGAACCGGAGCCACGGCCCCGCGGGCGAGATGTGGTCGGTCGTGCACTTGCCCTGCGCCTTCACGAGCACCTGCAGACGCTCGAAGTCCGAGCCGTCCCACGGCTGAAAGGGCGCGAGGAGCTGCAGGCGCGACGACTCCGGATCGACGTCTATTGTGATGGCGGCGCCGTCCTCGACGGGCGGCTCGTAGCCGAACCCGCGCCCTGCGAATCCGTTCGCCGGAACCTCGGGAGCCTCGCCGGGAGGGTCGAGTTTGAACTCCTCGCCGTTGGCGTCGACAAGGGTGTCGGCGAGAGGGTTGAACGAGAGCCTCCCCGCAAGGGCGAACGCCATAACCATCTCGGGGCTGGCGATGAAGTTCATCGTCGCGGGATTGGCGTCGTTGCGAGCGGGAAAGTTGCGGTTGAATGAAGTGACGATTGAGTTGACGTCGCCCCTGTTGATGGTCGGGCGCTTCCATTGCCCGATGCAGGGGCCGCAGGCGTTGGCCATAACCCGCGCGCCGGCCTCTTCGAGCGCGCCCCTCTGTCCATCGCGCTTGATGGTTGCATTGACAGCCTCGGAGCCGGGCGTAACGAGCAGGTCGACGGCGGCCTTGACGCCTCGCGCCGCCGCCTGACGGGCAACGTTCGCAGCGCGGGAAACGTCCTCGTAGGACGAGTTCGTGCACGAGCCGATAAGCGTCGCGGAGAGCTTGTCCGGATAGTTCTCCCGGACGACGGCGCCCGCCAGCTCGGAAATCGGCCTGGCGAGGTCGGGAGTGTGCGGACCGACAACGTGAGGTTCGAGCGTATCGAGGTCAATCTCGATGACGCGGTCGAAGTACTTCTCCGGCGCTTCCTCGATTTCCGGATCGGCTGCGAGGAGATGGCGGAACCGGTCGGCGAGGCCGGCGAGTTCGGGCCGGCCAGTGGCGCGGAGGTAGACCGCGCCGCGCTCGTCGTACGGGAAGATCGAGGTCGTGGCGCCAAGCTCGGCGCCCATATTGCAGATCGTCGCCTTGCCGGTTGCGCTGATCGACGCCGTCCCCGGGCCGAAGTATTCGACGACTGCGTTCGTGCCGCCGGAGACGGTGAGGATCCCCGCAAGCTTGAGTATGACGTCCTTGGGAGCGGCCCATCCATTGAGCGAGCCCGTGAGCTTCACTCCGATAAGCCTCGGATAGAGCACCTCCCAGGGAAAGCCCGCCATAACGTCGACCGCGTCGGCGCCGCCCACTCCCGACGCGAACGCGCCAAGCCCTCCAGCGTTCGGCGTGTGGGAGTCGGTGCCGATAATCATCAGCCCCGGGAACGCGTAGTTCTCGAGAATGACCTGGTGAATGATGCCGGAGCCTGGCCCCCAGAAGCCGAGCCCGTACTTTGCCGCGGACGAGCGAAGGAAGTCGAACACCTCCTTGCTCTCGGTCTTGGCGAGCGACGTGTCGGCCTGTGCGCCCTCGAACGCCGTGATGAGATGGTCGCAATGGACAGTAGTGGGCGTCGCCGCCGTAGGACGCCCCGCCTGCATAAACTGGAGAATAGCCATCTGCCCGGTCACGTCCTGCAGGCCGACGCGGTCGGGGCGAAGATTGATGTAGCTCTCGCCGGGAAGCAGTTCGGCGTCGCCGGGGTCGTCGAGGTGGCCGAGGAGCGCCTTCTCGGCGTAGGTGAGCGGGCGCCCCAGCCGTCCACGGACGACTTGCAGACGCTGTTCCATCTTCCTGTAAGCCTCCTCCACGAACTCGGGAGTCGAGTCTACGAGCGGAGCAGCCATAAGGTCCTCCTCAGATGGGATGCGGAGTCGGCGCGCGAACGGCCCGTGCGCCACGGGCAAGGCTAGCCTACCACAGGCGCAGGCGTCCGCCGTGCGCTAAGCTTGGGCGATGTACGTCATCGGCACAGCTGGACACGTCGACCACGGCAAGTCCACGCTCGTGCAAGCGCTCACCGGCATCGACCCCGACCGTCTCGCGGAAGAGAAGCAGCGCGGGATGACGATCGACCTGGGATTCGCGTGGCTCACGCTGCCGAGCGGCAGGGAAGTCAGCATCGTCGATGTGCCTGGGCACGAACGGTTCATCAAGAATATGCTCGCCGGCGTTGGCGGCGTCGACCTCGCGCTGCTCATCATCGCAGCCGACGAGTCGGTGATGCCCCAAACGCGCGAACACCTCGCCATCCTTGATCTGCTCGGGGTGACGCGCGGCGTTGCAGTCATCACCAAGGCCGACCTAGCGGACGACGACATCCTGGAGCTCGTGCAGCTCGAAACCGAGGAGCTGCTTGCGGGGACAACATTGGCTGGCGCGCCGACGCTGAGCGTTTCGGCGACCACAGGCGCCGGCGTTCCCGAACTCGCCGCCGCCATCGACTCCGCCCTCGACGAGACGCAGCAGCGGCGCGACGTGGGGCGCCCGCGCTTGCCTGTCGATCGCGCGTTCACCATCGCCGGGTTCGGCGCGGTGGCGACCGGCACGCTCATCGACGGCTCCCTTGAAGTTGGGCAGGCCGTAGAACTCGCGCCCAGCGGGAGGCAGAGCCGCATCCGCGGCATTCAATCGCACCAGGTGAAGATCGCCGCCGCCGCGCCCGGCAATCGCATCGCGGTCAACCTCGGCGGCGTGAGCGCGGACGACGTGTCGCGCGGCGATGTGGTGACGATTCCGGGGTGGCTGAAGCCGACCCGAGCCATCGACGCGCGCCTGCGCCTGCTCGACGCCGCGCCTTACGGCGTTCGCCACAACTATCCCGCCACATTCCACGCGTTCGCATCGGAGACTCCCGCGCGCGTGCGCCTGCTTGACGCCGACGAGCTCGCTCCAGGCGGCGAGGCCTGGGCGCAGATATGGCTCGAACAGCCCGTCGCGCTCGTGCGCGGCGACCGCTTCGTTCTCCGCTCGCCCGACGCTACGCTCGGCGGCGGCTCCGTGGTCGATGTCGACGCCAAGCGCCATCGCCGCCGCCACGCGCCGACCCTTGAACGGCTAGCGCGCCTTTCAGAGGGCAGCCCTGCGGCGCAGCTCATCTCCGCGCTCGAAACCCGCGAGCCCGCAGATGTCGCCGCGCTTGCCAAGCGCGCGAATATCTCGGAGGCGGACGCGCTCGCGCTCGCGCGAGAAGCCGTCGCCGAGGGGTCGGTTGTCGCGTTAGGGGCGGCTGGGGCGAAGGTCGAACTATCGGCTAGCCTCTACACGGCGGCGGCGTGGGCGCGTCTTGCCTCTTCCGCGCACGGGGCGCTCGCGGCATTCCACGCGCAGAACCCGCTAAGGGCGGGCATGACGCGCGAGGAGCTGCGCAGCCGCATCGGGCTCCGCGGCGCGCTGGCGCCAGCGATCATCGCCCGCCTTGCCGAAAGCGGAGCCTTCGTCGACGACGCCGGTTCGCTGCGCCTGCGCGGCCATATCGTCGCAGTCAGCGACGCTCAGCAAGCAGCGATGGACGCATTCGTCGCCGAGCTGGAGCGCGACCCGTTCCCTACCGACCCTCCGACGCTGCCGCCCGACCTGCTCGCGCTCCTGGCGGAAGAGGGGCGCGTTGCGCGCGCTCCGCAAGGCGTCGTTTTCGGCGCCGGCGCCTACGAGCGCCTAAAGGCGCAGGTGACAGAGCGCCTGAGAGAGCGCGGCCGCATCACCGTCGCCGAAACGCGCGATATGATTGGCGCGTCGCGCAAGTACGCGCTGGCGCTCCTCGAACGGCTCGACGAAGAGAAAATCACCCGGCGCATCGGCGACGAGCGGACGCTCCTGCAGTAGACCCTCGCGCCGCAGGGCGCTCTGACTCTCCGTACGCAGTCGCGGACAGGCCGGACTGACAGCCCTCGCGCCGTGGAGGCCCTGAAGCTCCCCTTGCGCCGCCGCGCCGCGTGGGCGACCATCGAGGAATGACGCTCGACATCGCCACGACTGCAGGGCAGCTGTACAGCGCCGCCGGCATATTGCAGCGCCAGCGCGCCAGCCAGGCGGAGGCGCTCGCGGAAGCGGCGCGCCGCTACGACGCCATCGACCCCAACGATGCGGAGGCTCGCCGAAGCAGCGGCAAGTTCACCTGGCTCGCCGCCGGACTAGAGGGCGCGCTCCCCCCGCCCTACCCCGCCCCGCACCTGCCAGCCGACCACGCTGTCGTCGCCGTCGACGGCTCTCACATCGACATCGACCGGCACTCGCCCGCCCGGTGCTGCCTCGTCAATATCGGCTGCGTTACGCTGCGATACGGCGAATCCCCGTACGCCGACCTCTGGAGCCGCCCTACGCTAAGCGTCGACGAGGCGTCGCTCGCGCTGCGGGATCCGCGAGGCCCGCGCGAAGTTCCTATCGAGGGCGCGCTGCTCGGCATGCTGCGAGCGGTGATGGAGATTGAGGCGCTGGCCGAAGCCGTCGCGCGCGCCCCGGACGACCTGCCCGTGCTCGCGCTCCTCGACGGCGCGCTCGTGCTATGGGGAATCTCCGGCGACGCCTACCCTGAATTCGTGCGCGAGGAGGTTATCGACCGCCGCCTCACGCAAGCGCTCAATCGGCTGCGCACCGAGTCCGAGCGCCGACCCCTCGCCGTCGCGAGCCACATCAGCCTCCCCCGCAGCTCGGAAGTCGTGAACGCGGTGCGCATCTCCCGCGACGTCTGCCGCTGGGAAATCGTGAACTGCGACGCCAACTGCGGGCAACTCAACAGAGGCGACCGCAACTGCGATGCCGTCTCCGGCGTTACAGACGCCGACCTGTTCGCCGCGAAACTCGTTCCGGGCGAGCGTTCGCCGCTCTTCCGCAGCGAATCGAAGATCGTGCGCGAGCGCTACGGCAGCCATCAGATCGCTTTCTTCTACGTGAACCTGGGCGAGGAGATCGCGCGCGTCGAGATGCCAAGCTGGTCGGGCCCCGGCGCCGTCGATCTCGCCCACGCCGGCCTGCTTGCGCAAGCCGAAAAGGGCCACGGCTACCCCCTCGCGCTACAGGAGGCCCACGAGCAAGCAGTGATCACCGGCGCCGACCGCCAACTGTTCGGCCAGCTCGTCTACGAAACGTTAGCGACCGAAGACCTGCCAACTCCAACGTCGCAGAAGGCGCGAAGCAAGCGCACGCGGTTCGTCTAAGATGCTGGGAGCAACCCGCTCCCGAATACCGAACCAGGAGCTTTCATGGCGCAGAGCGGCTACAAAGTGATGGACTCCGATATGCACGTCGTCGAGCCCTCCGACCTGTTCGAGCGGTATCTCGACGCACAGTTTGCGCCGTGGGCGCCGCAGATATCCCGCGCGCCCGGCAAGCGCGGCGGCGTATTCCTCTTTCAGGGCGAGCGGCTGCCCACTTGCGACGTCGACAATCCCCATCGGATGTACGGTATGAGCAGCCGCGCCGATGAAGCGTCGCGCCCGATGCGCGAGCGCGGCTACGATGGCCCATCCCAGCTTGCGGCTATGGATATGGAAGGCATCGACGTCGCAGTGATGTACCCCACCGTGTGCCTCTACATCCCGAACGGGCTCGACGGCGTCGACGGGCAGCTTTCAGCGGCTGTCTGCCGGGCATACAACAACTGGCTGTATGACCTGTGCCAGACCGACCCGAACCGTATGAAGGTCGCGGCGATGCTGCCGCAGCACGACCCGAAAGAGGCGGTGCGCGAGGCGAGGCGCGCCGTGCGGGAGCTGGGCGCAGTCGGCGTGTATATGCGCCCGAACTTCGTGAACGGCGTCGCCCTGCACAGCGCCGATTACGCCGAGCTTTGGGCGACGCTGGAGGAACTCGATGTCCCCGTCGGCTTCCACGAGGGCACGGGATCGGTCTACCGGCAGGACGGCTCAGAATTCGGCGAGAACCGGCTGATGCTGCACGCCTGCTCGCACCCCATAGGAATGATGAAAGCCTCGATTAGCATGATCTGCGGCGGGGTGTTCGAGAGTTTCCCGCGCCTGCGCGCAGCATTCCTCGAGGCGAACGCCGGATGGGTTCCGTTCTGGATCGGGCGGATGGACCGCGATTACAGCCTGTACAAGGAATGGGACGCCCCTTTCCTCACGATGCCGCCAAGCGCGTACTTCAAACGCAACTGCTACGTCGGCACGGAGGCCGATGAGGCCGAGCTCCGCTACACCGTCGACGCCATCGGCGACGGCAACATCGTGTTCTCGTCGGACTACCCGCACCACGATTCGGAGTTCCCCGAGTCGGTGAAGGAGTTCTTGAGCCACGACGATTTGGGGAGCGCGGCCAAGCGCAAGATCCTGTGGGACAACTGCGCAGCGCTCTATGCGCTGAGCTAGCGATGCGCGCGTCGAGTCCGCCCGGCATTCATTGAGAGCGTTGTCGATTTCCTGCTAGACTCGCTCTCCGCGGCCCCGCGCGGGCGGGGCTGCTACCTGCGTAGCGGGGTGCGCGATGAGCGACAATATCCAGTTCGCGCCCAACGGATCGGTTACGACCCCGAAGGGCTTTCTCGCCGGAGCGGCCTACGCCGGCATCAAAACGTATGCGCGCGACAAGATGGATATCGGGTTGCTCCTCTCCGAGCGCTCCTGCGCCGCCGCCGGCGTATACACAACCAATAAATTCGTGTCGCCATCGGTAACGCTCACGCGGCGGAATGTCGACTCAGGAAACGTGCGCGGCGTTTTCGTAACGAGCGGCATTGCGAACGCCGGCGTCGGAGAACAAGGCATGATCGACGCGAAGGAGTGCCTCGACCTTGCCGCAGCTCACGCCGGCGTCGAGCCCGGCGAGCTAGGCATCGGCACTACCGGCGTCATCGGCGTCGAGCTGCCTATGGCGCTCATACGGAGCGGCGTGCCGAACATCGCCCTCAGCGAGCACGGAGGCGACGCGTTCGCCCGTTCGATTATGACCACCGACCGCGCCTCCAAGTCCGCCGCGGTAACGTTCGACTGCGAAGGAACAACGGTGGTCATCGGCGGATGCGCGAAGGGATCGGGCATGATCCATCCCAATATGGCCACCCTGCTCGCATTCCTCACGACCGACGCCGCCGTCGACCCTGTCTTCCTGCGCAGCGTTCTGCGCAACGTGAACGACGATACGTTCAATATGGTCACCATCGACGGCGACACGAGCACGAACGACACAGCGCTGCTGCTCGCCAACGGCGCCGCAGGCAACGCGGAGATCCGCGAGGGCGGGCCCGGCGCCGAGGCGTTCGCCGAGGCGCTGCGCGCCCTCTGCTCTCACCTCTCGCGCGACCTGGTCCGCGACGCCGAAGGGTCAAGCAAAGTCTTCTCCGTCCAGGTGGAGGAGGCCGCCAGCCTCGAAGATGCGCGGCTCGCCGCCCGCGCCGTCGCATCGTCGTCGCTCGTGAAAGCGGCGATTCACGGCAACGACCCCAACTGGGGGCGCGTGATCTGCGCCGCCGGCTACAGCGGAGCGGAGCTCGATGTGAGCAAGGTGAGCTTCTTCATCAACGACATCGCGATTATGGAGGGCGGCGCGCCGATACCATTCCATCGGGAGAGCGTAATCGCCATTATGAGCCGCGACGAAGTGACGCTCACCATTCGGCTCGGCCTCGGCGAGCGCTCCGCGAAAGCCTGGGGCTGTGAGCTGACAGAGGAATACGTGCAGTTCAATAGCGCCTACACTACTTAAGGGCGCGCCTCGCCTGTCCCGGGGAAAGAACCAGGAAAGGAATGGCGGCAGAAGGGCCGATCGTTCTCGTCAAGATTGGCGGCAGCACGCTAGGAGCGAACGACACGTCGTTCGCCGACATCGTCTCGCTGCAGCGACAGGGCGCTCGTCCCGTGGTTGTGCACGGCGGCGGATCGACTATCACCTCATGGATGAGCAAGCTCGGAGTCCGCGCTGAATTCGTCCGGGGTCTGCGAGCAACTGACGAAGCAAGCCTCGATGTGGTCGTCGCCGTCCTCGCGGGCCTCGTCAACAAGCAGCTCGTCGCCGAGCTGCAGGCCTGCGGCGCCAGCGCTGTGGGCGTCTCCGGAGTCGATGGCGGCTTGCTGCGAGGAGCCGTAACGCAACCCGAATTAGGATTCGTCGCGGGAACGCTGGAAGTCGACCCTTCCCCCATCGCGGAACTGATGGACGCAGGGCGCGCGCCCGTCATCGCCCCTATCGCCGCCGTAGCGTCGAACCCGCGCCAGCTGCTCAACGTCAACGCCGACTCCGCCGCCGGAGCGCTCGCCGCCGCGCTCGGCGCCGAGCGCCTTGTGTTCCTCACCGACGTCGACGGCATCCTCGATCCGACAGGGCGCGTTATCGAGCGCGTGCAGATGGCGAACGCCGCGCAGTTGATCGCGTCCGGCATCGTAAAAGGCGGAATGATCCCCAAGCTCGAGGCGTGCGTGCAAGCGCGGACTGCCGGCGCTCGCGCGAGCATCGTCAACGGCGCTCTCCCCGGGGCCCTTGCCGCCTGCCTCGACGGCTCCCGCGCCGGCACCACCGTCGTCTAGGGAGCAGCTCCATGGCGATGTATCCGGACGACGACAGCCCGCAAGGCAGGCGCTTAACGCTGCCCCTGCGCCCCGACCGCCTCGCCAAGATCGCCTCCGGCGTCGTCGCGCTCATCCTCGGCTACCTGCTTCTGGATTTCGTGCGCGGCGCGTACACCAACTGGCTGTGGTTCTCGAATCTCGGGTTCAGCGACGTTTACCGCACGGTTCTGGCCGCGCGAGCGGCTCTCTACGTCGCCGGCCTGATCATCGCAGGGTCGACGCTCGCCATCGCCTACCGCGCCGCCTACAAGGCCGCATGGGGCCCGACGCTGCTCCCATTCTCGCAGCCCGCCTACAGCTTCATCAGAGGGTCAATAATCCTGGGAGCGGCGTTGCTGGGCGGCGTCGTCGCGCTCACGTTCGCCTCCGAACTGTCCGACCGCTACGAACTCTTCCTGCGTTTCATAAACAGCGCCGATTTCGGGACAAGCGACCCGCAGTTCGGCGTCGACGCAGGCTTCTACGTGTTCACTATGCCGATGCTCCACACCGTTCAGGGGTGGCTCATGGGGCTGGCGATCGTCGTAATCGTCACATCTCTGGGAATCTACCTGCTCATCTTCAGCGCGCGCGGAATGAACCCTGTCGTGACGCCGGCGGCTCGCAATCAACTCGCCGTGGCGGGCGCAGCCCTGATGCTCACCATTGCCTTCGCCCATTTCCTCGACCGCTACGAAACGCTCTTCTCGCCGTTCGGCGCCGTCACAGGCGCGACGTATACAGACGTGAACGCCCGCTTGCCCGGCCTCATCCTGCTCACTCTGGCGGCTATCGCCGCGTCCGCCCTGATGCTCTTCTCAACGCGCATAGCGAACCTCCGCCAGTCGCTCCGCCTCATCATGGCGGCGTTCGGGCTATGGGTAATCGCCGCGCTCCTCGCCGGAATCCTCTGGCCGATGCTCACGCAGCGCCTCGCCGTCTCGCCATCGGAGCTGCGGCGCGAGCGTCCCTACATCGAGCGCAACATCGCCTGGACCAGGCTCGGCTTCGACCTCGACGCCATCGACGTTCGCCCCTACGACGTGCAGGAGGAAACCCTCGCAGCGGACATCGCCGCCAACCCGGAGACCATCCAGAACATCCGCCTGTGGGACCCTCGCCCGCTCGAATCGACGCTCAACCAGCTGCAGCACCTGCGCCTCTACTACAGCTTCATCGATGTCGACGTCGACCGCTACGTCATCGACGGCGACTACCGGCAAGCGCTGATCGGCGCCCGCGAGATGTTCCAGAGCGGCCTCGACGAGACCGCCCAGAACTGGGTCAACCGCACCCTCGTCTACACCCACGGCTACGGCGCCGTAGTAAGCCCCGCGACCGACTTCACGCCGGCCGGCCAGCCCAATTTCATCGTGCGCGACATCCCCACCGTCGGCGCGCTCGATATCGAGCAGCCGCGCATCTACTACGGCGAATCCTTCGGCATCGACAGCAACGACTACGCCGCCCGCCTGGCTCTCTCCCCCGACGACGCCGCAGCCATCCGCCCCGGCGTCGTCACGAACGACGCCGTGATCGTCAACACGACGGAGCCGCAGTTCGACCGCCCAGCGACAGGGACAAGCAACGCGCCGGAGTTCATCGACTACTACGACGGCGACGGCGGCGTCAGCCTCGCCGGCATCGTCCGGCGCGCCGCGTTCGCCTGGGAGCTGCTCGACGCCAACATCATCCTCAGCCGCCAGCTGACTCCCGACAGCCGCGTGCTCTACCGCCGCAACATCCGCGAGCGCGTCCGCGTCGTCGCCCCCTTCCTCGAACTCGACGACGACCCCTACCTCGTCGTGCGCGATGGCCGGCTCTACTGGGTGCAGGACGCCTTCACGACCACCGACCGGCTGCCGTATTCGCGGCGCATCAACGCCTCCCGCGTCGGCGGAAACGGAGACTTCGACAGCTTCGAACGGCCCTTCAACTACGTCCGCAACACCGTGAAAGTGGTCGTCGACGCCTACAACGGCTCAATGACGTTCTACACAATCGAAACAGGGAAGCCCGACCCTGTCCTCCAGGTGTATCGGAACATCTTCCCCAGCCTCTTCACGCCGATAGCGGAGATGCCGCCCGGCCTGCGCAGCCACATCCGCTACCCGGAAGAGCTGCTCCGCGCTCAGGCCGACGTGTTTCTCCAGTACCACATGACCGACGCTAAGGAATTCTTCCTGAAAGAGGACGAGTGGCAGCTCGCCCAGGAGGTTGTCGGCGTCGACGTGATCGTCGACCCCGAGACCGGCGACGCGCGACCACGCAACCGCACGATCACCCCCTACTACGTCATTATGAAACTCGCCGGCGAGGAATCCGAGGAGTTCGTGCTCATCCTGCCGTTCACGCCGAAAGACAAGCCGAACCTCGTGGCCTGGATGGCCGCCCGCTCCGACGGCGAGCGCTACGGCGAGATTATCGTCTTCGAATTCCCGAAAGACAGGCTCTTCAACGGGCCCAGCCAGATCGAGGCGCGCATCGACAACGACCCCGTTATCTCCGAGCAGTTCACTCTGTGGAATCAGTCGGGCTCCCAAGTGTTTCGCGGCAACCTCCTCGTGATTCCCATCGGCGAGGCGCTGCTCTACGCCGAACCCATCTACCTGCAAGCGGAGTCGCTCGCGTTCCCCGAACTGAAGCGCGTCGTGCTGGCCACGAACAACAAGGTGGTGATGGAGCCGACGCTCGATCAAGCAGTGGCGGCGCTCCTGGAAGGCCGGCGCCCCGCGGCGCAAGGCGAGCCCGCGGCCTCGGGGGCGGAAATTCCGCGCGAGGAGCTCAAGCGCGTTTTGGACGCGCTGCTCCAAGCGTTAGAATCTCTCGAGGGCGGCGCCGCAGGGCTGCAAGAGGCGATCGACGCGCTGCGGAAGCTCGCCGGAGAGAACGACTCCGGATGACCTGTCCACGAACTCCGCCCTATGACGCGCGGGTTGAGCGCAGCACAATATGCATGCGGCGGAGCAGGGAGCGCTTGATGACTAAAGGATCGGCCGACTGGAAGGCGCAAGAGTCCGAATACTATATGCACACGTTCAACCGGCAGCCCATCGTCGTCGAGCGCGGCGAGGGGATGCGCGTGTGGGACGTGGAGGGCAACGAGTACCTCGATATGACGGCGGGGCTCGCCGTCAATAACCTTGGCCATGCGCATCCCGCCGTCACCGAGGCCATCCGCCGGCAAGCCGGCAAGCTCGTGCAGATGTCCAACCTCTACTACACCGTGCCCCAGCTCGAGCTCGCCGAAGCGCTCGTCGAGAACAGCTGCATGGACAAGGCGTTCTTCGCCAACAGCGGCGTCGAGGCGAACGAGGGCGCGGTGAAGCTCGCCCGCAAGTACGGCCGCCTCCACCGCAACGGCGCTCAAAGCGTCATCACCGTGCTGAACTCGTTCCACGGACGCACGCTCGGGATGATCGCCGCCACCGGCCAGCCGGCGTACCAGCAGGCCTGGCTCCCGCTTGCAGACGGCTTCGCCAACGTGCCCTACGACGATCTCGACGCAATCCGGCAGGCCACGACTGATGAAACGTGCGCCGTAATGGTCGAGGTGGTGCAGGGCGAGGGCGGCGTGAACGTCCCCACCGAGGGCTACCTGAAAGGCCTCCGCGAGTGGTGCGACCAGCAGAACCTGCTGCTGATCTTCGACGAGGTGCAGACGGGAATGGGCCGCCTCGGCCACCTGTGGGGCTACCAGCATTTCAACGTCGAGCCAGACGTTATGACGCTTGCAAAGGGGCTCGGCAACGGCATTCCCGTCGGCGCGTTCCTCTGCAAAGAGAGCTGCAACGTGCTCGAACCGGGCGACCATGGCAGCACATTCGGCGGGAACGTGCTCGCAACCGCCGCCGCCAACGCCGCCGTGCGCTATATGATCGAGCACGACATCCCGAGCCACGCGCAGCGTATGGGCGCCTACTTCAAGGCGCGGCTCGAGGAGTTCCGCGACTCCCGCGCGCCCGCGACCACAAGCGTGCGCGGCGTCGGCCTGCTGCTCGCCCTGCAATTCAGCAACCCTATCGCCCGCGATGTCGCATCCGCCGCCAATGCCGAGGGCGTCCTCCTCAATCCCGTCCTGCCGGACGCCATCCGCTTTATGCCCCCGCTCGTTATCGCCGAGTCCGATATCGACGAGTGCCTCGCCAAACTCGACAGGGTGCTCGCCTCCGTCCTCGCCCGCCGGTAGCTCCGCCCCCCTACAACCGAAAGGACTGTTCTCTACTATGCCCGACAAGATAGCGCTCGCCTACAGCGGAGGCCTCGACACTTCGGTGGCCGTCCGCTGGCTGCAGGAAACCTACAACGCCGAGATCGCCACCCTGACAATGGACCTCGGCGGCAAAGTGGACCTCGAAGGAGCGCGCCAGCGCGCCCTCGCCATCGGAGCGGTCCGGGCCGAGGTGATGGACGCTCGCGAGGAGTTCATCTCCGAGTACGTGTGGCCAGCCCTGCGCGCCGGCGCTCTGTACGAGGGCGTTTACCCCCTCGCTACTGCGCTCGGACGTCCACTCATCGCCAAGCATCTTGTGCGCATCGCTCAGGAAGATCAGGCGTTCGCCATCGCCCACGGCTGCACCGGCAAGGGGAACGACCAGGTGCGGTTCGACATCAGCGCGGCGGCCCTCGCCCCCGCCATCAAGGTCGTCGCTCCCGCGCGCGACTGGGGAATGACCCGCGACGACGAAATCGCCTACGCGCAGGCGCGCGGAATCCCGCTCGATCTCAACAAGCGCAGTCCCTATTCCACCGACGAGAACCTGTGGGGCCGCAGCATAGAGGCCGGAGACCTCGAAGATCCGTGGGCGGAGCCGCCGGAGGAAGCCTACGCGTGGACAGTCTCCGCCGGCGCCGCGCCCGACGAGCCCCGCTACGTCGAGATCCGGTTCGCGCGCGGCGTTCCGACGGCCATCGACGGCGAAGAGATGGGAGGCGTCGCCTTGGTCGAGCTGCTGAACGACATCGCGGGGAGCAACGGCGTTGGACGTATCGACCACGTCGAGAACCGGCTGGTCGGCATCAAGAGCCGTGAGATCTACGAGGCTCCGGCGGCGGTCGTCCTCCACCTGGCGCACCGCGCGCTCGAGCAGATGTGCCTGAGCAAGGAGCAGTCGCGTTTCAAGGAGCGCCTGGCGGCGGAATACGCGGACATCGTCTACAACGGCCTATGGTTCACGGCGCACCGGCGCGACCTCGACGCGTACGTCGCAAGCTCTCAGTCTCACGTGAACGGCGTAGTGCGCGTGCGGCTCCACAAGGGCTGCGCCGTGGTGGCCGGACGGCGCAGCGACGACGCGCTCTACCGTCACGATCTCGCCACGTACGACGCCGGCGACGCGTTCGACCATCAGGCGTCGGTGGGATTCATCTCGGTGTACGGTCTGCCGGTGCGCACACAGGCGCAGGTGCAGGGAGCGGAGCAGTAAGCGCGCCGCTGACGGATTGCTACTCGCCCTCTCCGCCGCGCGATGCTCGGGTTGAATACGGCCATTGTGAGCCACAGTGCACTGTGCGCCGCAGCCTGTGACAGCGCCGTCCATCTCGATTACGCTGTCTGCGCCTGTTTTCGCCGCTCTGGGCGCTAGCCGCAATCGGCGCCGTCGCCATTGCCGTGGGGAGCGTCGCGGCTAGAGCCGAACCCCGCGCCGACAAATAGACGAGAATCGGTTCTGTAGACTACCCGCAGCATCGAAGAAAGGCCGCCGCGCTATGAAAATCGGATGGATCGGCATAGGACGCATGGGGCGCCCTATGGTCGAGAACCTCGTTCGCAAGGGGTTCGACGTAACCGCGCAGAACCGAAGCCAGGGCAAAGTGGCCGAGCTCGCGGCAATGGGCGCCGCAGCCGGAGCGTCGTTCGCGCGAATGGCGGCCGAGCTCGACGCCATCCATCTTTGCCTGCCGGGCACGGAAACGGTCGAGCGCGTCATCGCCGGCGAGGGCGGCCTACTCGAAGCGGCAAGGCCAGGGCTGCTCATCGTCGACCACAGCACGATTCACCCCCGTTCCGCCCGCGAGCTTGCGAGCCGCGCCGCCGAACGGAGCGTAGCGTTCATCGACGCTCCCGTGTCCGGCTCCGGGCCAGTGGCCGAACGCGGCGAGCTGACGATTATGTGCGGCGGCGACGCGGAGGCGTTCGCCAGGGCCAAGCCAGCGCTGGATGCGATGGGGCGCGCCGTCGTCCTTATGGGGCCGTCCGGCTCGGGTGCGCTCACGAAAATCGTGAACAACGCGCTAATGGCCGCCAATCTCGCAGTCGCGATGGAGGGGCTCCTCTTCGCCGTCCGAGCCGGGCTCGACCCTCATGCCCTCTTCTCGGTCGTGCGCACAGCTTCGGGGGCGAGCCGCGCGTGGGAGCGGAACGTTCCGCGCATCCTCAGCCGCGAGTTCGGCAAGGACGGCTCGGCGTGGCTCACGTCGAAAGATCAGGAGCTAGCCCATGAACTCGCCTCGGAGATGGGCGTGGAGATGCCGGTATTCGAGGCGTCCCGCGCATTCTGGAGCGCCGCCGTCGAGGCGGGCCTCGGCGAGGAAGATCCGTCGCGCGCGGTAACGTTGCTCGAGGAGCGGCTCGGCTTCACGGTTGCGCCTCCTGCCACTCCCGCCAGCTGAGCGTCGAAACGAGGCAGCGCGAGCGGCGGCGCTCAGGCGTACTGCTCCGGGTGGGCGGCGAACTCCTCGCGGCAGCCGGGAGCGCAGAAGTAGTACGTCGCGCCATTGTGCTGAGCAACGCCGCCCGGCGGCGACTCTTTGGGAACAGTCATATCGCACACGGGGTCAACAGCAGTATCGCCGGGGCTTCCAAAGATAGCGTCGAGCTTGCTCATCCGCAGTCCATCCTTCCGAACATCGTTCAATAGCGCGGGACGACCGAGCAAGCGCGGAACCCTTGCGCGGTTAGCCTCACGATTTCCAGCCCCTGAGACGGAGACTGTTCGTCACCACCGACACCGAGCTTGCCGCCATCGCCAGCGCGGCCAGCATCGGGTTGAGGAAGCCGCTGTCTCCCAGCAGCCAGCGCCATCCCTCCGGAACGCCGGACGCTCCGAACACGAGATAGAGCGCCCCGGCGGCAACCGGAATAAGCAGCGTGTTGTACCCGAACGCCCACACGAGATTCTGCCTGATCGTGCGCACCGTCGCCCTCGACAGCCGGATCGCCCCTGCAACCGACCGCACATCCGAGCCCATCAGCACGATGTCCGCCGACTCCAGCGCGACATCCGTTCCCGCGCCAATGGCAATCCCAACGTCCGCCTGCGCGAGCGCGGGAGCGTCATTGACGCCGTCGCCAACCATCGCCACGCGTTTCCCTTCGTCTTGCAGCCGCCGCGCCTCCGCCGCCTTGTCGCCGGGCAGCGCCTCGGCCGCCACTCTGCGAATGCCAAGTTGCCGCGCGATGGCGTTCGCCGTTGCCCGGTTGTCGCCCGACAGCATCGCCGCCTCAATGCCCATCGCATCCAGCAGCCGCACCGCCTCCGCCGACTCCGGGCGCACCGTGTCGGCGACGCCCAGCAGCCCGATGAGAGCGTCGCCCCGGAGCACGACGATAGGCGTAACGCCGCGCTCCGCCATCGCCGCCGCCGCGGCGGTCAGCCGCTCGTTCACCTCGATGCCCGCCTGCCGCGCCAGCCCGAGGCTCCCCACCGTGATCGCGTCGAGCCCAACCAAGCCGCGCACGCCGAGTCCCGGCGCAGCCCGGAACTCCGACGCCGCAGGCGGTTCGACGCCTCGCGCGCGAGCCGCCTCGACCACCGCGACGGCGAGCGGATGCTCGCTGCGCGCCTCGACAGCGGCGGCCAGCGCGAGCAGCTCCTCGTCGCCTACTCCCTCGGCGATCACGTCCGTTACGCGCGGCCTGCCCTCCGTCAGCGTGCCGGTCTTGTCGAACAGCGCCACGTCAACTTTGCGGACCTGTTCGAGCGCCTCGGCGCTCCGGATAAGAACGCCGTTGCGCGCTCCCGCTCCAATGCCGACCATGATGGCCGTGGGGGCGGCAAGCCCAAGGGCGCAGGGACAAGCGACGATGAGCACCGCAATGGCGTTGAGCATAGCGCGCGTGAATGCCGGCTCGGGGCCGAAGGCCCACCACAGGATGAACGTAAGAACCGCCGCCGTAACGACGCCCGGCACGAAGTACGACGCCACCGTGTCCGCCAGCCGCTGAACAGGCGCCCGCGAACCCTGCGCCTGCTGCACGAGCCGGACAATCTGCGCGAGCGCCGTCGCGGTCCCTACTTTCGTCGCCGCGACCGTAACGCTGCCCAGCGTATTCATCGTTCCGCCCGACACCGTCGAACCTGCTTCCTTCTCGGCAGGAACGCTCTCGCCAGTGAGCATCGACTCGTCGACGGCGGTCGCCCCCTCGAGAATGACGCCGTCGACAGGGATGCGCTCGCCAGGCCGGACAACGACGCGATCGCCGGGGACGACCTCGCTGGCGGGGATGCGTTCCTCAGCGCCGTTGCGCATCACGCTTGCGACGCGCGGCTGCAGGCCGATGATGGCGCGGATGGCCTCGGTCGCGCTGGCTTTGGCGCGCGCCTCCAGCAACCGCCCCACGAGAATCAGCGCGATAATCATCGCCGACGTGTCGAAGTACGTCTCGCGAGCGCCCCCAAGCACAGTGGCGACTAAGCTGTAGCCGTAGGCCGCCGACGAGCCGAGCGCAATGAGCGTGTTCATATTCGACGTGCGATGCAGCGCGGCGCTCCACGCGCTCGCGTAGAAGATGCGCGCCGCCCACAACTGCGTCGGCGTCGCCAGGATGAGCGCCGCGACATTCGCCCCCTGCGCGCCAAGCGCGCGCTCAATCGGCGGCAGCATAAGCGCCATGATTGCAGCGGCGCTCACGATGCTGAGCGCCGCGCGGCGACGAAGCCCCCGAATCTCCGCGCTCCGGGAGAGGCGCGCAAGCTCAGCGTCAACCTCCTCCGCTCCCGCGATCGTTGCCGCCTCGAACCCCGCGCTCGCCACCGCCTCCCGCAGATCGGTCTCCGTAACCGCTCCGGGAACAAGCGCGACCGACACCTGCTCGCCCGCCGTGTCTCCAACCGCCGAGAGCACGGCGTCGACAGCCAGGAGCGCCGCCTCGACGCGCTTCGCCGCCGCCGGGTCGCTCAAGCCGGGAACGCTCAGCAGCGCCTGATGAGACGCCATGCCGTAGCCTGCGCCGCGCACAGCGTCGCGCATCGCGGCGATGCGCTCCCGCCCCGGCGCGAACGTAACCGCCGCCGTTTCGGTCGCAAGGCTCACCGCAACATCGACCACCCCGTCGACGCGCTCGAGCGCGTCGGAAACCGAGCCTACGCAAGCGGCGCACGTCATCCCCTCGATGGGCAGGACTACGCGCCGCTGCTCCTGCATCCCCGCTTCTCTGGATTCAACAGCAGCCATACGCCAAGGATATACTCTGGCGGCCTCCTCCTATCAGTTCCCCCGTGCCGCCATACGCCCGCGATTCACTTTCCCTGGCGCCCGCCGCGATCGAGAACTGCTACGTTTATGTGGTGGATCGCCTGCTCCGATGAGTTCAACCACAGCCATAGCAATCGTCCTGATGGCGGGGCTGGCAGCCGCAGCCGCCGTCTCAGTCGCCGCCGCTATGCTCACTCCGCTGCCCTGGTGGAGCGGGCTGCTGTTGCTCGCGGCTCTCGACGCCGCGCTGCTGCTCTGGGCGCGCGCGCGGCTCAATTCCGCCGTGCGCAAGTCCGCCGCGCGCAAGAACTCCGCAAAGGGCGCGCCTCCGCAGAGCGCCTAGATGGGCATCCCCCAAACGGGATACCACTCCTTGATGTCGCTCGACGTAGGCAGCTCAGGGCGGCTAGCCTTCTCCATCCACAGCTCGAGCTCGTGGTCGCGCTCCCCCTCGCCCTCCTCAGCGGGCGCAAACGGCGTGAAGGCGCGGATGCGCGGCTGATACACCCAGTAGATCTTCCGCTCGTTCCACCGAAAGGGGTACGCGGCGGCAAGCAATCGCGGGCCGAGACCTGCCCGCGCGAGGGCCTCCCCCACTGCGCGCGTCGACGCCGCCAGCTCGGTCAGCCCCTCGGCGCTGACAATCACCCACGGATGCGGACTCTCGCTGCTATCGAGAACAGCGCGCCACTTGGCGAGCGGCGGCGAGAGCCCGAATAGCGCGCGTTCGATCTCGGCGTTGGCCTGTGGAGCGGTCTGGTCGGGACTTGGGCGCACCAGAATGCCGGCCTCGCCCGTCGTGAACGTGTCGAGCACGCCCTCGAGCGTCTGCGCGGCGGCTCCCATCGCCTGATTCGCTTCGGCCCAGTCGCCACGGCGTCGATTGGAGAGGAACCTGCACATAGAGCTAAACCCTGAATTGCAGAGCTCTTTCGATTTCGAGCAACCGGGCTATGCGCTTCTGCATCGGGGGATGCGACGCGAACAGGCTGGCGAAACCGTCTCCCACAGCCGGCATAATGAAGAACGCGTTCATCGTTTCGGCGCGGCGCAGATCCTGCTTCGGCGCCATCGTCAGCGCCGAACTGAGCCGTTGCAGTGCGCTTGCCAGATCCCGCGGCCTGCCGGTGAGGATAGCCGCTCCCCTATCCGCCGCGTATTCCCGGTAGCGGGAGAGCGCGAGCACGAGCAGATTGCTGACCAGCCACACGATGGCGGTAACGATCCAGGCAATCATAATGTAGCTCCCTCCGGAGTCGCGGCTCCTGCCTAGGCCTCCGAAGAACGACGAGAGCATAAAGAACGTCATCAGCGAGGAGGCCACCACGGAGAAGAAGCTGGCGTACGTCATCACCTGCACGTCGCGCGAGGCGATGTGGCTGATCTCGTGCGCGAGCACGCCCTCCAGCTCGCGCTCGTCCAGCACGCTCAGCAGTCCGGTCGTCACCGCCACAGCGGCAGCCTTCTGACTGCGTCCCGTCGCGAAAGCGTTCGGGACGCCCATCTGGGAGATCGCGACTTTGGGCTTGGGAATCCCTGCGGCTAGCGCGAGCCGGTCGACCATCGCGTGAAGCTGCGGCGCCTCCTCCGGCGTCGTCACTTTCGCGCGCATCGACACAAGCACGAGCTTGTCGGCGAAATAGAACTGTATGAGCACGAACGCGGCGACCACCGCCAGCATGATTCCGGCGCCGGCTACGTTCACGATGAAGTACACGAAGAACCCGTAAACGAGCCCCAGCAGCAGCATGGTGACAGCCATGCGCATCCGCAGCCCCCCATCGCGCTCCAGTTTGCGTGGCTGCATCACGAGCAATACCTCCCTGCGAACCGCCCCTTAATCATACCGGATTACCGCGCGGCGCGCCCGTTAGCCAGCGGCAAGCCGCTCGTACGCCGCGCGGAAGCCAGGAGCGGCGCCCTCAAGCGCGCGCTGCTCCACACAGTAAGAGATGCGGAAGTAGCCCGGCATCCCGAATCCCCGCCCCGGCACGACAAGAACTCCCTCGCGCTGCAACGCCTCAACGAGCCGCATCTCGTCGGCCGCCGGCGACTCCGGAAACAGGTAGAAGGCGCCCTCCGGCTTGCGCGCGCGATAGCCCGCCGATGTGAGCGTGTCGTACAGATAATCGCGCTTCGCCTGGTAATCGCTCACGTCGACCGTAACATCCTGCAGCCGCCGAACGATGCGCTGCATCATCGCCGGCGCGTTGACGAACCCGAGCGTCCGGTTGCAGAACGCGAGCGCGTCCATCAGCTCATTGCGCTCCGGGCAGTCCGGATGAACGGCAATGTAGCCGATGCGTTCGCCTGGCAGCGCGAGATCCTTGGCGTGCGAGGAAACGGTGACAACCCGCTCGTACGTATGCTGCGGGAACGGATACGACAGCCCGTCGTAGATGAGCTTGCGGTAGGGCTCGTCGCTGACGAGATGAATCTCCGCGCCAGTCTCATCGCTCTTGCGCCGCAGTACATCGACGATGTCGGCGATAAGCGACTGCGGGTAAACGGCCCCAGACGGATTATTCGGGGAGTTGAGGATGACGAGCTTGGCGCGCGGCGTGAGCTTGCGCTCGAGATCCGCAACGTCTGGGGCGAAATTGCTGTCGCAGCCGACGACCACTGGGCTGGCCCCGTGATTCGCCGCGTAGAACAGATACTCCGCGAAGTACGGCGTGAAGATGAGCGCCTCGTCGCCCGGGTCGCAGAGCGCATGGATAACGACGTTCAGCGCGCCTGCCGCCCCGACGGTCATCATCACGTGCTCAGCCTCGTAGGCCAAGCCTGTCTCCGAAGAGAGCGCAGCGGCGACGGCGGCGCGCGTTTCGGCGTAGCCGGCGTTGGGCATATAGCGGTGCGCTCCAGACGGCGGCGCGTCGGCAAGCCGCCGCAACTCGTCGAAGAATCCGGCGGGGGGCTCGACAACCGGGTTGCCGAGCGAAAGGTCGAACACGTTCTCCTCGCCGCGCTCGCGCTTGAGGGCGACGCCTAGTTCGAACATCCGGCGGATCCACGAGCTGTTCTCCATGTTCTCGCGAACATTCGCCGCTATAGCCATAACATCCCTCCTGATCGCCGCGCCGAGGATAGCAGCGGCTGCGCTCCGCAACCCCAGACACTCCTGCTACCATAACGAAATCCACTTCACCGCCTGGAGTAGTCCATGCTCGCGCAGACAGGGAAACGCTTCGAGTGCGCGGAACTCGGCGCTCAGTACATGATCACGAAGGGGGGCGACGCCGAACTGTCGTGCGCTCCCGCCGAAAGCGGCGAGGGCGACCAGCTTGGCAAGCGCTACCAGGACGAAGAGAGCGGCGTGATGGCGCTCTGCATCAAGGCCGGCTCATCGCGCATCCTGTGCAACGGACGCCCTATGACGATGCTCGCGCCCAAGACTCTGCCCTCGTCGGACTAGCTCCCCGTCGAACTGCCGCTCCGCCGCCGCTACGCCTCCCACAAGGCGTCCGCCGCGCGAACACGAACGGGCTACCCGCTCTTCATCCACTCGTAAAGGTAGTAGCGCTCCCTCGTCATGCCGAGGGACTCGTACACGCGCTGAGCGCGGACGTTGCCCTGCTCTACATACAGCCGGATGCCAACGAGCTCGGGAGACTGCTCGACCTGTCGCCGGAAGTGGTCGTAGAGCGCCGTGAACGCCCCCTGCCGCCGAGCCTCAGGCCGAACGTACACCGAATGCGCCCACAGAACCGTGCCGCCTCGCCAATCGCTCCACTCGGGAACCGTCATCAGCATCCCGACGGGGCCATCCTCCGATTCAGCGATCCAGTACTCCGCAGGGACCGCGCCCTCGAGCACAGCGCGGACGCCTCTTTCAAGCGCGGCGGCGTCGAGCTCCAACCCCTCGCTCTCAATGGCCATCCGCTGCTGGAATTCGACGATGAGCGGAAGCTCGTCAGGCGTCGCGCGGCGAACGTTATGGATGAGGCTCCCCTAGTGGCCGCAGCCGCAGCCGCCATTGCCGCAAGCGCAACCGCCTCCGCCGGAGGAAGCGATGTTGGGATTCTCAATCACGAACCCGCTGCGCATCAGCCCCTCGGAGTAGTCGATGGAGGCGCCGTACAGAAGCGACGCGCTCTCGTTGTCCGCGATGACGCGGATGCTGGACTCGTGGAGCACCTCGTCGTCGTCCTCCATATCGTCCTCAAGCGAGAGCATATACTGCGCGCCCTGCGGGTTGGGAACAACGACGACTCGGAGAGCGGCCTCGGGCTGCCCCTCTTCGGCGAGGATCTCGGCGAGCTTCTCCGCCGCAAGATCGGTTACATTAATCATCGGGGGCCTCCTTAGCCGCCTGTGGCGCTGCGCGTACGCAGGCTAGCGCCGGCGCAGAGAAAGCGTCAAGGCGCGCCCCGGCCAAGCTCCTCCTCTGTACGTTGTCAGCGGCAAGAGCCGCCGGGTAGAATTTACATACGACCCACAGGAGCCACGATGCAAGATGATTGAGCTGGACGAATTCGACAGCCAACTGATTCGCTTGCTGCAGGACGACGGCCGGGCGTCGAACATCGAGCTCGCCCGCAGGATAGGCGTGAGCGAAGGCACCGTTCGCCGGCGGTTCCGCAACCTCGTCAAGGAGGAGGTCATTCGCGTCATCGCGATTCCCGACTACTCCAAGCTCGGGCGCGAGACATCGGCGCTCATCGGGCTGAAGGTGGAGCCGGCGTTCGTCGACACCGTCGCCGTCGAGCTATCGAAGATGGACGAGGTGCAGTACGCGGCGGTGACGACAGGCGCTTACGATGTGTTCTGCCGCGTAGCGCTGGGATCGCCCCTCGAACTGTCGGACTTCCTTCGCAATCGCATCGGAGAGATTGAGGGCGTCAAACGAAGCGAAACGTTCGTGAACCTCTCGATCAAGAAGAACAACGGCGGCCCCCTGCCGGCTGCGAGAGCCAACGGCGCAGGATAGACAACCGTATTTCGCCGCTTGGGTTGGTCTGCTACACTAACCCCTGCGCTCCTGCGGCGCGAAGCAGAGAGAGCCAACCTAATCGGCTCTACACTACTTTGGAGGGGTTGCTCCAAGATGGCATACATAATCTCCGAACCTTGCATCGACGTGAAAGACGCCTCCTGCGTCGACGTTTGCCCCGTCGACTGCATCTACGAAGGCGAGCGGATGTACTACATCAACCCCGATGAGTGCATCGACTGCGCCGCCTGCGAGCCCGTCTGCCCTGTGGCGGCAATCTTCTCCGAAGACGCCCTTCCCGCCGATCAGGCGCGCTTCATCGAAATCAACAAGGAGCAGAGCGCTCCGTAACTCTCCCACAGCCATTCCGAAAGGCGGAGTCGCTAGCGGCTCCGCCTTTCGTTTGCCCTGTCCCGACCCCGCATCCGCCCCTCAACCAAGAGCGTCGAGAACCTCCTGCGCCGACCCAAGCAAACAGGTGAAGATGGGAGTGTCGCGCTCCGTGTACGGGCGCTGTTCCGCCGAGCGCAGCTCCATCACCAGCTCGAGAAAGCGCGCCGGCTCATCGGTTTCGAACCCCAGCACGAACTCCTGGTCGTCAAGCCCGAACGAATACGTCGTGTGAATCTTCACCTCGGGATAGCGGTGGCCCACCTTGAAGTGCTCCACCATCATCCGCTGCCGCTCCTCCACCGGCAGCTGATGCCATTCGTGCGTCTTCACGAACGGGTACACGAACAGGTACTTCCTCCCCATCGGGCGGATCCTCGTACGGTCCTCCGCCCCCTCGTGCGCGTGCTCGTCGATGTACATCGAACGACGCGTCATCGACAGGTACGCGTGCGTCGCCGCGAGCCGCGAGCCGAGCTCCGTCGCCGCGATGCGCGACGCAAAGCTCCGCAGCCCCTCCAGGTCGGGGCTCACGGTCCACACCAGCGCCTCAGCGTCGGGACGCATTCCCACAAGCGAATACGTGCGAACCATCAACTCCGGCGGAGCGTTCTCGAGCGCGGCGGCCAGTTCGCGCTTCTCCGCCGCGCGGGTCTCCGCCGGAAGGCGGCGCCACTCCGGATCAACCTTATAGAATGCGTAGCGCACATACTGAGGGGCGGCGGGCGAATCCATCGGCGGAGCTCCTTTCGTGAGCGTCAATTCTACCCGACTCTACCCGGCGGCCCCTCCTCTCACGAACGCCCGGCAACCCTCTAAGCGCACTGAACAAAAGGCGGACGCGGCAATGAGCACGACAGACGCGCCTCGGCGGCGAGCGCTCAACAGAACGGCGAGAAAGCTGCTGCTGGCGATTGCCGCAGGACTTGCGGCAGCCGGGCTTGCGGCATGCGGCGGCGAGAGCGGCGACGGCTCCCCAGCTCCCGTAGGAGGCCGCCCCGACATCGAGATCAGCGCATACCAGGGCGCAGACCAGTTGGGAGGCGACCCTGCATTCCTCTCGGACATCATCGCGCAGGGCAAGCCCGTAGTGTTGAACTTCTGGGCGGCGGAATGTCCGCCTTGCCGTACAGAGATGCCCGACTTTCAGCGCGTGTACGAGCAGCGCGGAGACGAAATCACGATGCTCGGCATCGACATCGGCCCGCAGCAATTCCTCGGAACGCGCGAGCAGGGACGCGCGCTGCTGGCCGAGCTCGGCGTCCGCTATCCCGCCGGCACAACATTCAGCGAATCCGTCGTGCGCGACTACAACGTGCTCAGTATGCCAACAACCCTCTTCATCTCCCCGGACGGCCAAATCGTTCGCGCGTGGAGCGGTTTCCTCACCGAAGAGCGGCTGAACGAGCTTGTCGACGACCTCGTCGCGGTCTGATAGTTTGCCGCCGCGCCTCCTCTCTCAACCGGCGGCCCAGGAGCAGGCAATGACAATCCACCAGACCAACGACCGCCATATGCGCGTGATTCCGGTGCGGGACGGCGCCGAGGCGTTCGTCGAGATGCTCAACAGCAACGGCGTCGAGTTCCTCTTCCTCAATTCCGGAACCGACACGTTCCCCATCCAGGAAGCAATCTCCCGGATGACCATGGAGGAGCGTCTCGTTCCGCGGGTGATTCTCTGCATCGACGAAACAACCGCAATGTTCGCCGCGCAGGGCTACTACCAGCTCACCGGAAAGGCGCAAGCCGTGCTCGTCCACGTCGACGCCGGCACGTTGCAGATAGGGGGCGCCTATCACGACGTGCAGCGCGACAAGGCAGCCGTGCTCGTGTTCGCCGGACGCGCCCCTTCGACGTTCGGCAGGGCGGCGCGCGGAGGCAAGGACATGCCCATCCACTGGATCCAGGAGCAACGCGACCAGAGCGGCATCGTCCGCAATTTCGCCAAATGGGACTACGAACTGCGCAACCTCGACAGCATCGGCTGGGTTATGCAGAAAGCCTGCCAGGTCGCCACGTCAGACCCCGCCGGCGCCGTGTACGTCTCCCTGCCCCGCGAACTCTTGCTCGAGGAGATGACCTCCCTGAACGTCCCTCCGCCCGCCCGGCATGCGCACCCTGTCCCGCCCGCCGCCGACCCCGACGCCGTGGCGACGCTGGCGGATTGGCTCGTCAACGCCGAACGCCCCCTCATCATCGCCGGAGCGGCAGGCCGCGACCCCAACGTAGTCGCCCCGCTTACGGAGCTTGCCGAGGCCGTCGCCGCTCCGGTGTCGGGCGCGATCGGCTCACGGCTCAACATCCCCACGAGGCATCCCCTCAATGCCGCCGCCTGCGGAGCTCCAACCGTCGCCGACGCCGACGTCGTGCTTGTGATCGATCACGATGTCCCCTGGGTGCCGGACCAGCGCACCGTCGAACCGCCTGGACGCATCGCGTGGATCGACGCAGACCCCACGAAAGACACCATCCCGCTATGGACATTCCCGGCCGACCTGCTCCTCAATGCGGCGCCCAGCCAGGCCGTCCCTGCCCTCCTCGACGCTGTGCGCACGCGCCTCGCCGACTCCCGGAGAACCGCCATCGCCGCCCGCGCCCGGCAGTACGCGCAAGCCGCAGCCGCGGAGCGCGAACGCCTCCACGCCCGTGCGATGGAGGCGCGAAACCATCGCCCCATCCATCCGCTGTGGGTCGCGCACTGCCTCGAACAAGTCCTCAGCGACGACGCAATCGTGATGAACGAGGGTATGACCGGCAGCTTCCCCTGGATGGCCTACACCGACAGGAAAACCCCCGGCACAGTGTTCGCCTCGGGAGGTTCAAGCTTGGGATGGGGCCTCGGCGCCGCGCTTGGCGCCAAGCTCGCCTGCCCCCAACAAGATGTCGTTGCGCTGGAGGGCGACGGCTCGTTCGTGTTCGCGCGTCCCACTTCCGCGTTCTGGGCAGCCGAACGGTACAACGCCCCCTTCCTCACCGTGATCTACAACAACTCCCGCCATCAGGCGACGATCAACTCCTGGGAGCGCTACTTCCCCGAGGGCGTCGGCCCGCTCCAGAACTCCTACGTCGGGTCGGAGATCGACCCCTCGCCAGACTACGACGTGCTCATTCAGGCGTGCCGGGGCTACGGCGAGCGCGTCGACGACCCTGCCGACGTATTGCCGGCGCTTCAACGCGGCCTGGAGCGCGTCCGAGCCGGACAGGCGGCGGTCATCGACATCCGCATCGCGCAGATGGACGGCCGAACGGCCACGCGGTAGCTCCTTGCGCCATCCCTGCGCGCGACGCGGAAAGCGCCCCAAGCGCGCGGCGGCTGCCCCCAGACGTCGAGGGAGGCTCGTGCGGTTCGGCGCTCCGCAGCGGGTACAATACGCCAAACGCCCATGACGAACTACACGACCCATCACTTCGAGGCCGTTTCGCGCTACACCGTGTCCGTCGGATACGACAGGCGCCTGTACGCGCATGACATCGACGGCTCAGTCGCCCATGCCCGCATGCTCGCCAGGCAAGGCGTCATCCCGCAGGGCGACGCCTCGGCGATCGTCGGCGGTCTCGAGTCCGTCCGGCGCGAGATCGAGAGCGGCGCCTTTCAGTGGCGCGACGACCTCGAAGACCTGCATATGAACATCGAGGCGCGACTGCGCGACCTCGTCGGCGAGCCCGCCGCGCGGCTGCACACCGCTCGCTCGCGCAACGACCAGGTGGCCACCGCAACGCGCCTGTACGTCCGCGACGCTATCGACGAGCTCGCCGGCGCGCTCCGCAAGCTGCAAGACGCCCTCCTCGCGCTCGCCGCGCAACGCCCGGACGCGATAATGCCGGGCTACACGCACCTGCAGCGGGCGCAACCCGTGCTCTTCGCGCACCACCTGCTCGCATACTTCGAGATGTTCGACCGCGACGCCGCGCGGCTTGCCGACGCGCGACGCCGCGCCAACGTGTTGCCTCTCGGATCCGGCGCCCTCGCAGGCGTCCCCTACCCGCTCGACCGCGAGTGGGTCGCCGCCGAACTCGGATTCGACAGCGTCTCCCTCAACTCGATGGACGCAGTATCCGATCGCGATTACGTCGTCGAACTCTTGGCCAGCGCGTCGCTGTGCATGACGCACTGCTCCCGCCTGGCCGAGGAGCTCGTCCTCTGGACAACGCAGGAATTCGGGTTCGTCAGGCTCGGGCGGCAGTGGGTCACCGGCTCATCAATCATGCCGCAGAAGCGAAATCCCGATTTCGCCGAGATAGCCCGCGGCAAGACCGGCCGCGTCTACGGCAGCCTCATGGCGATCCTCACTACCCTCAAAGGACTGCCCCTCGCCTACAACCGCGACCTGCAAGAGGACAAGGAGGGGCTGTTCGACGCCGTCGACACCCTGCAGGCGACCCTCGAGGCGATGCGCGGAATGCTCGCCAGCTGCGAAATCAACCCCGCCAGGATGCAGGAGGCCGCGGCCGACAGTTCGCTGCTCGCCACCGATATGGCCGACTACCTCGTCGCAAAGGGCGTCCCCTTCCGCGAAGCGCACGCCGCAGTGAGCGCGCTGTGCGAGATCGCCGCCCAGCGCGGCGTCGCCGTTGCCCAACTGCCGCTCGACGATCTCCGCGCCGCGTGCGCAGCATTCAGCGAGGATGTCCGTGAACTCACCCCCCTCGCAAGCGCAGCCGCGCGGGACATCCCCGGCGGCACAGCCCCCGCCCGCGTCGCCGCCGCGCTCGCCGACGCCCGAGCGCGGCTCGAGGCCGCCCGTGCCTGAAATCAAACTCGCAGCGTCCATCCTCTCGGCGGACTTCGCCCGCATCGGCGACGTCGTCCGCGAAACCGAGGAAGCAGGCGCCGATTACATCCACATCGACGTTATGGACGGCCGGTTCGTCCCCAACCTCACTATCGGCCCGGTGGTGGTCGAGGCGATACGCCGTCACACAAGCTTGCCGCTCGACGTGCACCTGATGATCGTAGAGCCAGAGCGGCTGATCCCCGATTTCGCCGCGGCGGGAGCCGGCAACATCACCGTACACCAGGAGACGGCGACGCACCTGCACCGCGTCGTGAGCCAGATCAAAGACCTCGGCGCGACCGCCGGCGTCTCGCTCAACCCTGCAACCCCCGAGATGACTCTATCAGAAGCGCTGCCCGACCTCGATCTCGTGCTGGCAATGACTGTGAACCCCGGATTCGGCGGGCAATCTTTCATCCCGCGCGTCCTCTCGAAGGTTGAACGCTTGCGAGCCATGATCGACGCGCAAGGGCTTCCCGCCGAGCTGGAGGTCGACGGCGGAGTCAAGCCCGGCAACATCGCGCAGGTCGCCGCCGCAGGCGCCTCGGTCATCGTCGCAGGGTCCGCCGTATACAATGCCGATACCAGCGTTGCGCAGGCAATCGCCCGCCTGCGGGCGAATCTCCTCTCCGCTCAGGAGGCTCCTCATTAGCTCGCCGCCCAGCGTCGTCTCCGCCCCGCTGTTGCGCCGCGCGGCCATCCTGGCTGCAGCGCTCGGCGCCGCGTTCGCGATCGCCGCATGCTCTCCAGACCCCACCCCAACGCCGACTCCCACTCCCATTCCCGTCGCCGAGGTCGGCGACAGCGTGGCAGTGCACTACCACGGCGCGCTCGACGACGGAAGCGTCTTCGATTCATCGCGTGAGCGTGAGCCGCTCGAATTCGTCATCGGGAGCGGCCAGCTCATCGACGGGTTCGACAACGCAGTGCGCGGCCTCGCCGTCGGCGAGTCGGTCACCGTGCGGCTGGAGCCCGAAGAAGCCTACGGCCCGCATGACCCCGCCCTGATGTTCGATGTTCCGCTCGATCGGATTCCGGAAGGCGTCGGCGTCGGCGATCAGGCGCAACTATCGAACGGGCTGGTCGTTACAGTCGTCGAAATCATCGACGAAACAGCGACGCTCGACGCCAACCATCGCCTCGCAGGGAAGCCGCTCACTTTCGAGATTGAGCTGATCGAGATCTACTAGTCCCGCTGGAGAGCGTCCGAGCCGCCAGCTAGGCGGTCATCCGCTTGTTCTGAACGGTGCGGAGGCAGCGGGTGCACACGTCGAGACGCTGCCTCTTCCCCTGATGCGTCAGCGTCGCGCGCTGGATATTCGGCAAGAACCACCGATTAGTGTGCCGGTTGGAGTGGCTTACGTTCTTGCCCGCTCGCCGTCGGGCTCCGCAGATGTCGCAACTTGCCATAGATGATGTTCCCGCAGCCGCCGGCCATCCGACGCCGGCTCAAGAGAATGACGCCCCAATAAGGAGCTAATGCCCGTACAGCCTGGCAATCACACAGCATAGCGCCTCAACGGCCTCGCAGCCAATCACAGTCCACAGTCCCTTTGGCGGCGGAGTCGCGCCTCTGCGGTTGCGCCCCTCTCGCCCTTGCCGCTCCTCCGTGCCACTCTTCCTTGTTCAGGGAGTGGAGAATATGATGACGCATATCGTGCGCTTCGAATCGAGCCCACGGAGGGACGCCTCTTTGAAACTGAGCGGATCGTACCCGTTCCAACTGTCGCAAGAGAAGCTGTGGGACTTGATGATGGACTCCAGCCTGTTGGCGGCGTGCATACCAGGCGTTCGCGAGTTCACTCCCCAAGCCGGCGACGCGTACTCCTTCGAACTCGGCATCCGCGTCGGCCCTGTCGGCGCCGTCTACAAAGGATCTATCGAAGTAACAGACAAGGTTTGGCCGCGCTCATATCGGCTAACAGTGTCGGGCTCCGGCGCCCGAACGACTGTCCGCGGGATGGGCGACATCGCGCTCGAGCCCGCAGGCGAAGCGTCGTCGACGCTTCGCTTCGACGGCGACGTGCAGGTTGCCGGCGCGTTGACGCGCGTCGGCCAGCGGCTGCTGACCACCGTGGCCAGGGCTCAGATCAACCAGTTCTTCGAATGCCTGCAGGCGAAGGCGGCGTCAGCCTGACGGCCTGGCAGGCTATAATCCAATCCCCTTGCCTGTGACATCAACTGCTTCGGCGACAACGCCAGTGCAGAGGGAGCAACTATGGCGATTGGCGACGTCAACGAGAACATCCGCTACGAGCCGGACGAGAACCCCCCCGCCTCTATCGCTTTCGGCGCCGGATTCCAGGCCGTAGCAACCATCGTCGCCCCCATCGTCATCGGCGTCGTCATCGTTGGCCGCATCGCGGAACAACCCGAGAGCTATCTCACGTGGGCCGTGTTCGCCGCGCTGGTCATCAGCGGACTCTCCACCATCCTCCAAACCGCGCGGCTCGGGCGCATCGGCTCAGGGCACGTCCTCATCATGGGTCCATCCGGCGCCTTCATCGCCGTCTGCGTGGCCGCGCTTGTCGAGGGCGGTCCGGCGTTGATGGCCACTCTCATCATCGTTTCATCGCTGTTCCAGTTCGCGCTCGCCGCCCGTCTCTCGCTGCTGCGGCGCATCTTCACGCCCGTCGTCTCCGGAACCGTGATTATGCTCATCAGCGCAACTGTCATGCCCATCGTGTTCGACCTCATCACCACAACCCCGGAGGGCGCCGCCCAGGAATCCTCGCTGATCGTCGCCCTCGTAACCCTGGGCGTCTTCGGAGCGCTAGTCCTCCGAGGCCCCACGAACATCCGCCTCTGGTCGCCGCTCATAGCCATCGTCGCCGGATGCGCCGTATCCGTCTTCTACGGCTTCTACGATTTCGATCTAGTGCTGAACGCGTCCTGGGTTGGCGCTCCCCTCGCTTCCTGGCCGGGAATCGACCTGAATTTCCACTGGAGCTTCTTCGGGTTGCTCCCGGCGTTCATCATCGCAACTCTTGCCGGAGCCGTCGAAACCATCGGCGACGGCGTGGCCATACAGAACAACTCGCGCCGCAGGCCGCCAGCCACCGACTTCCGGGTCGTCCAGGGAGCCCTGTACGCCGACGGCGTCGGCAACTTCCTCTCCGGCCTTGGCGGAACGCTCCCCAACACCACCTACTCAACCAGCATCTCGCTCGTCGAAGTAACGGGCATCGCGGCGCGCCGCGTGGGAATCATCATCGGCGCGCTCTTCATCCTCGTAGCCTTCTTCCCCAAGCTCGCAGCCCTCCTCATCGCCATCCCCGGCCCCGTAGCGGGAGCCTACACCTTCCTCATCATCGCGCTGCTCTTCATGCAAGGCATGCGCCTCGTTCTGAAAGAGAGCATCGACCACCGCAACGCGCTCGTCGCCGGCGCCTCGTTCTGGGTAGGCGCCGCATTCCAGAACCAGTGGGCCTTCCCCGAACTCCTGGGCGACGGCTTCCTCAGCATCCTCCTCGGCAACGGCATGACCTCAGGAGCCCTCGCCGCCGTCCTTATGATGATCTTCCTCGAACTCACCAGCCCTCGCCGCAAGCGCCTCAGAATCGCCCCCAACGAAGAGGCCCTCCCCAAACTCAACGACTTCCTCCGCAACCTCGGCGCAGCCGCCGGGTGGAGCGCTGAGTCGATCGAGCAGCGCCTCGTGCTCGCGGGCGAGGAAGCGCTTGCCAGCCTGGCCGCCCAGCAAAACGACGGCAGCCCGAGCGCGACCTTCGAACGACGCCTGGTCGTAACCGCGCGTTCCGAAGCCAGCGCCGCCGAAATCGAATTCGTGTCGGCGCCCGTCAGCGCCGACGGCAACCTCGAAGACCGCCTCGCCTACCTCGACGACATCCCCAACGAGCCCGCCGTCGAGCAATTCTCGTTCCGTTTGCTGCGCCGCTACGCGTCTTCAGTGCGGCACCAGAAGTACAACGACCTCGACATCGTCGCCGTGCGCGTCGAGGGCCTGCGCTAACGAACCGGCCCCGGAGCCGCCCTACAGCAACGGACGAATCGCCGCGAGCGCCTCCGCCGCCGCCAACAGCCCTTCGTAGCGCGCGACGATGCGGCCGTCGGCGCCCACCACGAACGTCCACGGCTCAGTGACGAGACCCCACTCCCTCACCGCCGCCGCCGGCGCAAGACGCCCCTCGTTCCGCGCCGCGTCCAGATCCCACGGCTCGATGTGGATGAATTCCACAACGCCCCCAAGCTCAACCCGCGCCTTATCGAGCGTATCCGTCACCGGCCCGCACAGCGCGCTCGTGCAGAACTGCGGCGACGCAAAGAACACAACGAACGGCTCCCCCGACTCCAGCGCATCCGCAACCGACACATTGTGAAACTCGTCGCGCTCCACCGCGCGCGTCGAGATCTCAGCGAACGACGCCACGTCGTGAATCGTCAGGTTGCGAGTCGCCGGCGGCCGCTCCCCCACCGCCGGCGCACTGCTCTCAGCCTTCACCTCGAAGATAGCTCGCCGAGTCGGAGTCCCCGAGGCGACATCGAACTCCGCCGACCAAACCCCCGGCGACGGAAACTCCACGCGGTCAACCACATAGAAGCCCTTGTAGTCCAGATGCAGATGCAACTCCCCGTCGGGGTGAAGATGCGGAGTAGTCCCCTCCGCTTCCCGCCAAATAGCCGCCTCCTCTCCGTGAAAAACCGCCGGCTCCGCCGACTCCCCATCGATGCGGTAGAAGCGCACGGCTACCGTTTCGTCTTCGAGAAACGCGCCATCCCGCGAGACAAGACCGAACGGAAAACGATTGCCGCCCGTCACGAACTCCGACGCCGTGAGAAGCCCGCTGTATGCGGCGGGCGCAGGAGCGGCGTCGGAGCCGCACGCCGCAAGCAGCGCGGCAAGCCCGAAGACAAGGAGCGGCGGAACGCGTTTGAACATCGTCGCGGAAATCAGACTGCAACGCCCAGCGCAGACCCGATGAAGAACGCTGCCGCAATCGCCGCCCCGGCAAGGAGCATCATCTCCGCCCCCTTCTGGAGCATCCTCCCGCCAGTCAGCGACGCCCGCAGCGCGCCGACCGTAAACAGCGCGGCGCCGGAGAGCGCGAACGTCGCCGCCAGCGCAGGCGTCCCTTCCAACAGCAGCCACGGCGCGACAGGAAAGAACGCGGCGACAGCGAACGAGATTCCCATAAGCAGCGCCGAGAACGTCGGGCGCGGCGGATTCTCCGGAAACCCCAACTCGTCCGTCATCATCAACCGCACCCACTGCTCGTGATCCTTCGACACCGCATCGACAACCTCATCGAGCAGCGGGCCGGTAATGCCCTTGAGCCGGAAGATGCGGCGCGTCTCAGCGAGCTCCTGCTCGCGCATATGCACAATCTCCCAGCGCTCGCGCGCCTGCTCCATCTCCCGGAACTCCCGCTCGCTCTTGGTCGACACATACGCCCCGAGCGCCATAGAGACCGCCCCCGCGAACATCCCCGCCGCCCCGCCCAGCAGAATCACCTCCGGCCTGGACGTGCCCCCCGCGATCCCCGCCACGAGCGCCGTGTTGGACACGAGCCCATCGTTCGCCCCAAACACCAGCTCGCGGAGCGCGAAACCCTCTCCTCGATGCGTCTCCCTGTGATGATCCCTGTGCGTCGTCAGCTGCGGCAGCGCCCCTCGCGCCAGCCGGCGGATACTCTCAGCGATAAAAGAAGCCATCAGGCAACAGGCTACCGGCTAGCAGAGGCGCCTGTCATCTTTGGGCAGGGAGCTAGTCGATCAAACGCAGCTCGGCTTGTTGCGCCTCGACCTGCGTTCGCGGCTGCGCGTTGTCGTTGAATACGCCGGCATAGCGAAGTTCATCGACAACCTGCCGGTTATTGCCATGAACCACAGGCTGCAGGCACATCATCTCCCGCCACGACTGCAGCATCCGCTCCGTTGCGGCGTCATACGACAGGCCAAGCATCCGGGCGACCACGCGGTCGATATCTTTGCGGTTTTCGTCCAGAGCGCTCCAAGCGATACGCTTGAGCGGCAGCGCTCGCAACCGCTCAAAGTTCTCGGAAGCAATCTGGCAGGCGACGCGCCCTGCGTCGCTATCCTCCGAGAAGTCAGGGATAGGGTGCCCCGCAATGGCGCGAACCTGGATGGCTGAGCGACCCAAGGTCGTCAACTGCCCATAGCCGATTCGGATGACCATGCCGAATGTGCTATTCAGAAACAGCGCGATTGCCTCGGCCACGCCGGCGTCAGCGTACAACGTCGTCCACGAACGCCCGCCCATACACAGCGGTTCTGTATAAGCAACGGCGATCGTTTGCGCGCTCATCGCCAAGTTTCGCGCCAGGTGATAGCGCCCGGCCGTTTCCAGCATGCGCTCCGCCTCTTTGGGTTCAGCGCGAGGGACGCCGTAGTGCGTGGGATTGCAAGTGATGCGCGTCTGCTCGCCGGCCCGCATCTCCCACAGCGACGGATTGAGGCGGCTCGACGCGTTTGGGGTGGGATGCATGGCAAAGGCGCCGCGCGCGTCACGACTTACTGGGAGGCTTCCCAGTAAGTGGTGTGTCGGCCCATGGGCCGACACACCACTTAGGGTAGTCATCGGAAGCGCGAAGGGAATTGCCTTTCCCGTCGCAGGATCCCAAGCGTTCCCGCCCATAAGGAAGCTCGTCAGGCTAGCGTAATCGCCCGACAGTCCGAGCGCATGCCAGGGCTTGCCTTCGCCTAGCCCGCTCATCCGAAAGTACGTGCCCGCAACTCCGCCGACCCTGACGATTCCGGAAGTCTCCCCAAGAGCAATCTCGCGCCGAATGGCGTCGGCGAACATCTTTGCCTCGAGCTTGCTCTTGAAAGTGCGCGTGAGATTAACGCATGTGACAGCCTTATCCCCCTGCTTCGTCTTCGTGCCCACCAGCAGCATCTCCTGAATGCTAGTGTCCGCCGACATCGACGCGCCGTCGCCTGCAGCGGTGCAGATGGCTATGACGTCCGTGTACTCGTTCTCGATATTCCGGCGAAAGCCAGACCAGGATTCGGCGTGCGCCGCAGTAAGAGGCAGCACTTTGCCGTGGGGCGCGCCGTCAGCCAGCAATACGTGCTCGATGACGTGCATAGGCGTGGCCAGTCCCGCCTGCCAGTTGACGACGCCAGGCAGCCGCCGGTTGGCCTGTGCGCGATACGCGGCCTTGGCCTCGCTGGGGATGGCGTCTGGAGCTCCGCCGCGGGAGCGAAAATACGGATCATTGTTGCAGATGATGTCCGCGCTTCCAGGTTGCAGTATGAGCATCGCTTTAGTTGAGCCGTGCCCCCCGATAAGAGCATCCTCCATATTGGAAACGCCCAGCGGCTTCAGGAAGTTGAGGGATCCGCCCTCCGAGGTGATGGCGTAGATGGTTGTGTCCGTGAAGATGGTTTGCGGCTCCATCGACGACAGGTTCGCAGTAGCGACGGAAACGGATTGCGGGTTGATGTCGGTGAGCTGGATGCGCGACTGCATTCGCTCTGCATGAATGCTGGTTTTGTCCTCTGCCCGAGCGAAGTAGCGGAACCGCAGGCGCTCTTCCACCGCGCGAGCTAGCGTGCCGGTGCCCGCGCAAATCTCGTTGTAGCGGGCGTTCCGCGGGTCGGCGATGCGCTCGGCTGTCAACCCTGCTAGGAGCGCGGCGACGGGGGGCTTGGTGTAGTACGCGGCGCGCTGGTCTCTGTCCGGTATAAGCGATTGCCATATCTCCGCAACCACGTTGGTAGTGGCGCTGATGCCCTCGTCAATGTACCGCTGAAGCGTGTCATGGATCTTTGCGAGCGTTGAACCTAGCTGGGGCGCCAGTTCGGGATCTTCCAGCATATCGGCCGCCATTTCGGACAACGGGAGATAGTTGATGTCCGCAATCTTGCGCCACTCTCCGGCTATCTTGTCCGTCAGTCCATCGCGCGGAACCGTCTGTTTCCACAGCTGGGGATCCGTCAAGGGCAGCGCTCCCTGGAGATGGCTCCACCTGGCTAGCATCATATGCAAGTGCGCCATGCTCGTGAGCGTGCCCACCACGTTTCCGGCGACGCTGTCCATTCTGCGGTGAGCATCATGCCGACCGTAGCGGTCAATGAGTTCCCTCTGCGCCTCCGTTCTTGCGCCCTCCAGCCTGTTCGCGAGTTCTTTTTGCGCCGCCTGCAATTCTCTGACTACGTCCCGGGCTACCTCGTCGGCATATTTCTCCGGCACGGCTGCCATCCACGCGTAGTGAACGAGGTCAGCGAGAGACGCCAGGACATAGTTGCCCGTCAAAGCGCCTGTATAGGGGGGGGGGGGGGGGTAAGCGAGACAGTAGCAGCGTCCGACCCCGCGCCCGTGACGACCTGAAGCTTGAACTGCGGCTCATCGCTCGTCAGCCGCTCGTCCAACGAAGCCTGATCCAGCTCCCCCAGCTCCTCGGGAATGCCGACGGCCAAAATGCTCTTCATCGGGATCGTGGAGTCGCCAAACCGGAATCCAAGCTTCTCTCGAGCATCGGCGACGGCAGGTTCGCCATACTCGGTCTCGATAATGGTTCGGAGATCGTAAGGCTCCATGCGGACGACGATGTCCGGCACGAGGTTGCCCTGCCCGTGCGCCCCGTGTTGTTCAGGACGCACGTCATACTCTGGCGGGCACATCTTCTGCATAGCTTGAGCTATGTATGCATTCATCGCCCGTTCATTGATCCTTGGATGCGCCATTTCAACGTTCCTCTCCCACTAGCGTCCGCGCAAACGGCAACGCAAACCTTCCTCTAAAAGTACAGCCCTGCCTGCGGCAAGAGCAGGACATCCTCCATCGCCTGCTTGCCGGAGATCGTCATCGCGTTGACGATGGCTGTAGCCACTTCGTCCGGCGTGAGCATCTCCTCGCGGGGAAGCGGCGGCGTCTGGCCCTCCCAGATCGGCGTATCCACCGGCCCAACGAACAGGTTAACAACGCGCACCCCCGCGCGACGCGCCTCTGTCGTCAGCGCACGGGCAAACCCCGTAACCGCATGCTTCGTCGCGCCGTAGCCGGTCATATTCGCATACCCCCGGTGCGCCGCAACCGACGAGACAATCACGATGTACCCAAGACCACGCTCCATCATCCCGGGAAGCACGGCGCGCGTAGGGAACAGCGTGCCGTTCACATTCGTCTCCCATAGCTCCCGCCAGGATTCGTTGTCCAACTCCGGCAGGGGGGCGACCTTGAACACCCCCGCCGAGTTCACCAGAATGTCGACCGCGCCCAACTCTCGCTCGACGGCAGCCGTCATCGCCCGCACCGACTCGTCGCTCCGCACGTCGCATTCCACCAGCATCCGCGCGTCCGGGGCGAGGCTCTCCGACGCCGCTCGGAGCCGCGCCTCGCTCCTCCCAACGAGCGCGACCCTCGCGCCGCACTCGATCAGCAGGCGCGCCGTGGCGCAGCCGATGCCGCTCGACGCGCCCGTAACAATGGCGGTCTTTCCCGCGAGCACAGAAGACGGATCCTGCACGGCTAGCGCCCCTCCCCCCCTGCGGCGGGGAACTCGAATCGATTGTTCCGCGTCTCGTCCACCGCCACGCGCGTCAGCTTGCCGCCCAGCGGCTCTGCAAGCCGCTCCCAAATCATCAACGCGATATTCTCGCCAGTGGGCGTGCGATTGGCGTAGTCCTCGACATCGTGGTTCAGGCTCCTGTGATCGTAGACCTCGATTACGCGGCGCCGCACAATCTCGTCGAGCTCGCTCAGCGGCATCACGAACCCCGTATCCGGGTCGACAGGCCCGCTCACCGTAACAGTGAGCCTGTAGTTGTGCCCGTGACCGTTCGGGTTGGCGCACTTGCCGAAGATGGCGTCGTTCTCTTCCGGCGACAGCGCGTCGGCGTACAGCCGGTGCGACGCCGCGAAGTCGTAGCGGCGCGAGAGGCTGACGACAGGCGCGCTCACGCGGCGCTCCCGTCGTACTCAACGAACAGATCGTCGGTCTCGTACAGACGCACACGGCTGAGCCGGACGCCGCCCAGCGCGGGCGCGATGATCTCCCAGAGCGTAACCGCCAGATTCTCGGTCGTCGGCTGCCGGTCGGCGAAGTACGGAGTATCGAGATCCAGTCGCTTGTGGTCGAACTCCGCCAGCGCCCCATCCACTACATCCTTGAGGTCGACAAGATTGAGCGCCATGCCTGTTACGGGGTCGGGCTCCCCGGTGACTGCGACCTCGAGCGTATAGTTATGGCCGTGTCCATTCGGGAGGGCGCACAGCCCGAAAACGCGCGCATTCTCCTGTTCGCTCCAGTCGTCGCGGTAGTAGCGGTGCGACGCCGAGAAATCGAAACGGCGGGAGATAGTGACGACTCCGCCCATAGCGGAATCTAGTCCTTGACGTCGCCGATCAGAACCTGGCCGTTCTCGACCTTGCACTCGTAGATAGCGATAGCGTGCCCGTCGCCTCTGGCGGATCTGCCTGTGGCGGCGTCGAACTGCCATGCGTGCCAAGGGCAGGTAACCACCCCGTTCTCGATCGTTCCCTCGCTGAGCGGACCTCCGCTGTGGGGGCAAACGTAGTTGGTGATGTGGAATTGGCCGTCCTCATTCCACACGGCCACTGGCTTCAGGCGCCACTTGCCCTGCATAGGCCGGTAGTGTCGGGCCTCGCCGGGTCGGACATCCTCCACGCTACAGAGAGCGACGAACTCAGGCTCCTGCGTCATCGAGCTACCTCCGGAGAACAAGGTTGGGCGTGAACCGAGTCTAGCACGGCTGCCCCCTCGGCTCGGAGCCATGAGTCCGAGAGAGTCGGGAGAATTGCTGGACTGTTAGCGACTACTGTAAATTTAGTTCATCGACTAACACTTAGTGAAAAACGAGGCCCCCTATGACCACAGCCGCTTTCCAGAATCCGTTCCGCCCTGGCGCCGGCCACTCTCCGCCCTACCTGGCAGGGCGCGAACGCGAGCAGCAGGAGTTCCGCCGTCTGCTCGACCAACCAGCAATCGTAGACAATCTGCTGCTCACAGGCCTCAGGGGCGTCGGGAAGACTGTCCTCTTGGAAACGTTCAAACCGATAGCCGCACAGCATCGCTGGCTCTGGGTAGGCAACGACCTCTCCGAAGCGGCAAGCCTGAGCGAAGATCATCTTGCCGTTCGGCTATGCGCCGATCTCGCTGTCGTCACCTCTTCGTTCAGCGCAGGAGCCCGGATAGTGCGGCGTACAGGTTTCGCGTCTGCGGAAGAAAGCGCTCCTGTATCGCTCAATTTCGAGACGCTCACAGCCATCTGGAATAACACGCCAGGTCTCGCATCCGACAAGCTCAAGGCCGTACTGCACGCCGTCTGGGCCGGAGTGGAACACGCGGGGATAAAAGGGGTCGTCTTCGCGTACGATGAAGCGCAGAATATGGCCAACAAGCCGGAAAAAGACCAATACCCGCTGTCTCTTCTGCTGGACGTCTTCCAGTCGATACAGCACCAGAACGTCCCGTTCCTGCTCGTGCTCGCTGGGTTGCCCACGCTCTTCCCCAACCTCGTGGAGGCGCGCACGTTCGCAGAGCGAATGTTCCGCGTAGTAACGCTCGACAGGCTCTCCGAGAAAGACTGCAAAGACGCAATTGTGAAACCCATCGCCGAGGCTAATTCGCCTGTGCAGTTCTCAGAAGAGTCGGTCCAGCATATCTACAGGGCGAGCAGAGGATACCCATACTTCATACAGTACATCTGCAAAGAAGCGTTTGATGTCTGGACGTTCGTTCCCGAAACGCCTATCCCTATGGACGACATCATTGAGAAATTAGATACAGACTTCTTCGCCGGCAGGTGGGCGCGGGCTACCGAAAGGCAACGAGATCTGCTTACGGTAATTGCCCATTTGGAGAAAGCGCCGAGCGAATTCACTGTCCAAGACATTGTGGAGGCGTCGCGGCGGTTGGAGCACCCGTTCAGTTCGAGCCACGTGAACCAGATGCTCGGCGCCCTAGGGAAAGCAGGGCTCGTTTACAAGAACCGGTGGGGCCGGTATTCGCTAGCGGTTCCCCTTCTGGACGAGTTTATTCTGCGGCAGGAAGAGCGCGCGCCATAGCCCCTTATCGTTCCGGTTGAACTCCCCTCGCCCCTTGGAGTACGCTTGCGCCGATGCTGGCCAGGGAGGGTAGCGCCATGACGAATACGCGCAAGCAGTGGGGCGTCGACAAACTCTCGCCCGACGAACTGATGGACGGCCTCGAGGAGATCCGGGCCGATTGGAAACGCGCCCACCCGGAACGCCCCAAGCCCACAACCATCGAGGCAATCGCCGAGCGCAAGCGGCGCGCGCATCAGGGCGGCGACGGCAACCACCGGTTCGAGGGCGAACGCTACATCAACACCTCCAACAAAGACGTCCGCCGGTTCCAGCTCCGCAAGCTCATCGATGAAGGCGGCCAGGACGCGGTCGGCGGCGAAGTGGCCAGCCATCCAACACTGAGCCGCTGGCACTCCGAGGCGTTCGGCCTCTCGAAGGAAGAGATCGACGCGCTGGAGAAAGCCGATTGGGCGCCTGAAGAGCTAGTATCGAACGGCTGGTACTACTGGATGCACCGCAACGAGCCGTGGCCTGTGCTGCTCGCAAGCGCGCTCGTGGGCGAGGGCGAGAAGCGGCTCCCCGAAGTGCGCGAACGCATGGTGCAAGAGCTTGAGGAAACGCAGCAGCTCTACGAGCAGCTCGGCATCGAGGACATCGAGCGCGCTATGCTGAATCAGCGCGAGCACTCGCCCATAGGCGCCGACGCCGACCACGTAGTGTTCGGCGAAGACGTGACGCGCGCGTTCGTGAACACGCCGGAACTCCAGGAGCGCTTGCGCCAGGTGTTCATCTTCCGCCTGCAGCGGAGATAAGCCCACTACGCTTCCCATGCGCAGGCAATCGCTCGCGCCCGCAGGCTCCCGCGCTCACGGGAGCCTCGATTCGAGGCCGCGCGCTCCGAATCTCGCGCACCCGCCGCTCCCGTCGCGAAAGCGGGAGCCTCGACCTTGCAGAGCAACCCCTACACGAAGAGGCAATCTATGCTGAATCACCCTCCCTACAGCGCCGACGACCTGAAAGCCCCGCCGCTGCCCGGCCCCGAGTTCATCAGCTCGCTCCACCATCAGCGGGCCGAACGCTACCCGGAGCCGCCTCCGTTCTACCAGCTCCTCTTCGCGGGCTCCCTCTCCAGGGACGACCTGCGCCTGTGGGCGAAGAACCACTACTATTACCTCGATCACGGGCTGCAATTCTCCACCGCCGCCCTCTACATCAAGAACAACGACGAGCCGTCGCGCACGCACGAGCTACGCAAGCTCGTGAAGATCGAGGGCAGAGACATCGTCAACGACCTCGTCGGATGGACCACCCCCGCCTACGAGGAACTGTGGCTGCGATTCTGCGATGGGCTGGGCCTCGAACGCGACGAGGTCGCCGCGTGGCGCAACTTCACCCGCTCCTACTTCGCCGTCTCCACGCTCTCGCTCTGCTGCCGCTGGTGGGAATGGTCATGGCTCGACGGCATCGCCGCGCTCTTCGCAGCCGACCTCCTGGCGCGCGATGTGATGGGCAAGGCCGGCGACGCGCTCCGCAACCTCTACGGCGTCGACGAGGAATCCCTCGCGTTCTTCCCGCGATTCAGGGAAGACGCCGAAGAAGACCTCGTGTGGGAGGAGTCAACCCTCGCGGAGTGGGCCTGCACAACTGAGCGGCAACTCACGGCTGCCCGCGCGTTCCGCTACCGGCTCGACATCGACTACCAGTACGTCCAGCCCGTGCACGCAGCCATCGCCGCCGGCGAGCGCCCGGTTCAAGTCCCTGTGTCTCTCTACGCCGACGCCCCCGGCGCTTAGCTCGCGCGGACGCAACGACCCTTCCCGCAGCAGACCTCCCCCGCAGATGCGCGTGCCGACCCTCAGCTCGCGCTCTCGCAGGAGACTCGCTCGGCAGGGTACTCGGCATCAAGCAGCGCCCGATGAACGTACTCGTTCACGCATGCGTTCTCCGGGTAAACCCCGTGCTTGTAGTGCGACGTCTCCACGAGCCGACCGTTGCTCAGCAGCTCAGTCGTGAGCTCCTCCGACTCGCTGAAGGGAGTAGCCGGATCGGTGTGGTTGCCAAGCACAAGAATAGGCGTGCCGCTCCCGTCCAGCGTCCCCTCGAACGGCGGCGGCGAAAACTGGTCGTAGAACGGGCAAGCGCTGGGCGCGAAAGGATCGAGCGCGGCAACCAGCGGAAGCTCCTTCCGGATGCGGGCGGCGACGATCTCATCGTCCTCGAACATCGTTGCCCTGTCGATCTGCGGATGCAGCACAAGGCGATCGAGGCAGTTCACATGCTCCGTGAAGTTCGGGGCCGTGAGGTCTTCGCCAAGCTGGAATTCCGCAAGCGACAGGACAATGGACGGATCGTCCTTCTCTTGCAATTCCCACAACGCCTCCCACAGAGTCGGCCAGAGCCCGGCGCTGTACAGCGTCGTGGCCAGCCCCAGAAATCCCGCCGTTTGCACCCCCCCGGCAGCGGCGTTGACGAGCGGCAGTTTCTCCGTCGCTTGCATAAAGTAGCCGGTTGGATCGCCGTCGTTATAGATCGGACACTCCGGCGAATCGCAGGCGTCCAGCGCCGCTCCCAGCAGCGCCTCGAACGGTCGAACCTCCTCGATGACCTCCTCCACTCGCTCTTCCTGGGTGCCGGCCTCGTCGACAGGGTTGTCCGCGCCGTCGAGAACCATAGCCCGCACCGATTCGGGAAAGAGCGTGGCGTACCACACGCCCAGCGCCGAGCCGTACGAGAAACCCATATACGAGATCTGCTCAACGCCCAGCGCCTTGCGAATCTCATCCATATCGCGCGCCACGTACTCGCTATGCAGCAGACCCCCAACGCGGCCCATCGACTCGATGCAGAGCCTTGCAGCCGCCTCCCCAGCCGCAATCTCTTCCGGAGTGTCCGGCTCATCTTCGATGGAGTTGAGAAACGCTAGCTGCTCGCCGGGGCCGCCGCAGGCGAACTTCGGCTCCGATTCCCCAACTCCGCGCGGATCGAACCCGACGATGTCGAATCGCTCAAGGATCTCGGGCGCAAACAAGGCTCCAGCATACTGAACGAACTCCAGACCGCTCCCTCCGGGACCGCCCGGGTTCACGAGCAAGTAGCCGATCCTCTCACTCGCAGAGTCCGCCCGCCGAACATTCACCGCTATCCGTATCTCGCCCTCGCCGGCATCCCGATAATCCGCGGGGACATCAACAAACCCGCATTCCAGCTCCACGTAGAAGTCTGAGACTGCCGCATCGTAGTCATCCCCATTGCTGGAGCCGTCGCCTGATCCGCAGGGGCCCCACCCGATCTGCGAATCGTCCAAAGGCGTAGCCGTCGGCGTCGGCGGGAGAAGCGTAGCTGTCGGCGTCGGCGGGAGAGGCGTAGCCGTCGGCGTCGGCGGGAGAGGCGTAGCCGTCGGCGTCGGCGCGGGAGGCGTAGCCGTCGGCGTCGGCGGGAGAGGCGTGGCCGTCGCAGTCGGCGGGGGAGGCGTGGCCGTTGGCGTCGGCTCGGAGTCGAACAACCCGCAGCCTGCCGCTGCGAACGCGAGCGTCATCAGCGACGCAACGGCGCACATCTTCCAAATCTTCAGTGAATTCAACGCAGCCTCTCTCCACCAATCCAACAGTGGGGAATGAACGCGGGCATTGTATCGCACGCCTCGCCTGCGCCCTGTTAGTCTCTTCGCGCACTGCGCGGACACGCTGAAGGCCGAATCGTCCCCTGCGTCCAAGCGCTAGCGGGGCTTTCAGCGACCTCACGGAGAGAGGCGGCTATGGGCTGGACCATCCATCACCCCCAGGGAATGCTCCACCACGACGCCGCCCGCGCGTTCAACGGTTACACGCTCATCGCAATGTCGGGAGGGCGCAACGCCTACCTCATCGATATGCAGGGCCGCGTCCGCCATCGCTGGCATTGCGACGAAGGAATCGGCTACGGATTCCTCCTCGACAACGGCAACCTGCTCGCCCGCACCCGCGCGAGCGGCGGGACTGTCCCCGGCGAGGGCGAGACGACAGGCATCCTCGAGCTCGATTGGGAAAGCAACATCGTATGGGCGCACCGCGACCGGTTCGTCCACCACGACTTCAAGCGCTTGCCGAACGGCCACACGCTCATCGTTCGCTACGACCTGATGCCGGAGGAGACAGCCCGCCGAGTCAGGGGCGGACGCGGCAACCCCGGCGACCCGATGTACGGCGACGTCGTGCGCGAGATCGACGGCAACGGCGCAGTCGTGCGCGAATGGAGTATGTGGGCGGCGCTCGACCCCGAGGCCGACGCCATCTGCCCGCTGGAGGGCCGCGAACAGTGGCTTCATCAGAACGCGCTGAGCCTGACTCCGGGCGGCGACCTGCTCGTGAGCTTCCGGCAGATCGACACCGTAGGCGTCGTAGACCGCGAAAGCGGGAAATTCACCTGGAAGTGGGGGCCCGGCGTCATCTCTCACCAGCATCACCCCACCTGGCAGGCGGCAACCGGCGCCGTGCTGCTCTTCGACAACGGCCCGCACCGCGGCGGAGCAACCTACTCGCGCGTGCTCGAAGTAGACCCCGCGACAGGACACATCGTGTGGGAGTACGTCGGCGACCCGCCAATCTCGTTCTACAGCTATCACATCAGCGGCGCGGAACGGCAACCGAACGGCAACACGCTCATCTGCGAGGGCGCTCCCGGACGCCTGTTCGAGGTCACGCCGAACGGCGACATCGTTTGGGAATTCGTGAACCCTCACCGCGTGCCGCCGGGCGCGCCGACCGGCTCCGGCGGTCCAACCTCCATCTTCCGCGCCCATCGCTACCCCGTCGATCACCCAGCCTTCGCCGGGCGCGACCTCTCCCCGGAAGCGTGAGCGCCGCGCGATGACATCCGCGAAGCGGGATGGCCTGTTCGCGCTAGTCGGAAACGCCCCGCTGGTCGAGCTGCGGAATACGGCGCCCAAGCCGGGCATTCGCATCTTTGCCAAGCTCGAGGGGCAGAACCCAAGCGGCAGCGTGAAAGACCGCATCGTCCTCGCGATGATGGAGGCCGCCGAGGCGCGCGGCGACCTGCGAGAAGGCGACACACTCGTCGAGGCCAGCACCGGAAACACCGCCATCGCTCTCGCCGCTCTCGCCCCGCGACGCGGCTACCGCGTCCGCATCGTCCTCCCCAGAGGCATCGTCCCCAGCATCGCCGACATACTCGACCTCTATGGCGCGGCGATCGAATGGCGCGAGCCCGAGGGCGGCATGCGCGGAGCCATCGCGCGCAGCCAGGAGATCGCCGCTCAACCCCGCCACTTCGCGCTCGGACAATTCTCCGACAACGCCAACGTCCTCTGCCATTACGCCACAACCGGCGCGGAGATCGCAGACGCCATCGACCGCGTCGACGCATTCGTCGCCGGCATCGGCACCGGCGGCACCCTTATGGGCGTCGCCCGGCGGCTGCGTGAACGCTGGCCGAACGTGCAGATCATCGGCGTCGAGCCGAAGCTTGGCGAAAAACTGCAAGGCCTGCGCAGCCTCGAAGAAGGCTACATCCCTCCGCTGCTCAACCTCGGCTCCCTCAACCGCCGATTCCTCGTCGACAGCGCAGACGCCATCGCAACAGCCCGGCGCGTCATCCAGGCAGAGGGAATATTCGCCGGCGTATCGTCGGGGGCGACCCTCCACGCCGCGCTGCGCGTCGCCGAAGGCATGACCAATGGGAACATCGTCGCGATGTTCTCCGACGGCGCTTGGAAATACCTGCCGTCTCGCCCCTGGGACTCCTCAGGCGCAGAAGGCGAGGCCCTCGACGAAGTGCACTGGTGGTGAGTCCCCCGCTCCAAGCCCGCTAGCAGCGAAAGAGACGGAGACGGCAGGCGCCCCGCCCCACCAGAGAAGCAGTCTCTCGCTAGAGAGCGAACGCCTTTTCGAGAGCGCGCCGCGTGAACACCACCGACATATCGCGCTTGTACCACGCCGACCCGCGCGGATCGTCTGTGGGATCGACGATGTCGGCGACTGCCTGCGACGCCTCGCGCAGAAGTTCCGGCGTGGACGTCTGACCCATCAGCGCATCCTCGACCACTGTCGCGCGCAGCGCCGTTGGCGCGACTGCCCCCAGACCGACGCGCACATCCGCAATGACACCGTCCTCAAGCCTGCCGATCGCGGCAACCGACACCGTAGCGTAGTCGTCCGCCGTGCGCGGCAGATACTTCACATACGTCCACCCTGCCCCCGCAGGCTGAACAGGAACCTGCAACTCAGTGACAATCTCGTCGGGCTCAAGCGAAGTCTCATAGTAATCAACATACGTCTCGCTGATGGGCAGCGTGCGGCTCCCGCGCGGAGACGTCGCCGTGATCGACGCATTCAGTATCAGGAGCGACGGCGGCGGATCCATTGCCGGGTCGGCCTGAGCAATCCCCCCGCCAACCGTCGCGACGTTGCGGATGCGAACAGTGGCGACGCGCCGGTACGCCTCGGCCAGCAGCGGAGCGTTCGACTTCACAACCTCAGACGTCTCCATCCGCCGCTGCGTCGCGAGCCCCCCGATGCGGAGCGTTCCATCCGAGGCTTCTATCGAGTCCAGCCCCTGAATGCGATGCAGGCTCACGATGTGGTCGGGAGCAATAAGCGACTGCTTGAGAAGCGTAGTGAGCGATGTCCCGCCGCCCATAACCTTGGCGGAGCCGTTGTGCCGCGCGAGGAGATCGAGCGCCTCGTCGAGGGTGGCCGGCGCATGGAAAGCGAAATCGTGCATAGCTACTTTGCCTCCGCCGCAGCCTGGATGGACTCGATAATCTGGTAGTAGCCGGTGCACCGGCAGAGATTGCCCATCATCCACTCTTTGATCTCTGCCTCTGTAGGATGCGGAATCGTCTCCAGCAGCGCCTTGGCGACCATAATCTGCCCTGGCGTGCAGGCGCCGCACTGGAAGCCCCCATGATTGATGAACGCCTCCTGCACCGGATGCAGCGTATCGCCGTCGGCCACGCCCTCGATCGTCGTAATCTGCGCCCCGTCGGCTCGCGCCGCAAGCGTAATGCACGAAGCCGTGATGCAGCCGTCCATCTCGATAGTGCAAGCCCCGCAGACCCCCACGCTGCAAGCCTCTTTCGTCCCCGTGAGCCCCAAGTCGTAGCGAATGAAATCCACCAGCGTCCGGTACGTCGGAACTTCCCTGCTGTACTCCTGCCCGTTGACGGTAACCGTAACGGTCTGCCTGATAGGTGTAGTAGTCATAGCCGAACCTCGATGCCCATGCCCTGAAATTTGAAACCCGCGCCGGAGCGCGCGACCCGAATCCTACCGCAACCCGCCCGCCCCCGCCAATTCCCTCCCGCCGCCCGCGCGGCTAGAGCGGACCCGCGCCAGCCCCAGCGCCACGCCCCTCCACCCACACGCCAACTCCTAAGCAGCACGCGCCAAACAGCATCGTATACTCTCCTCTTGTGTCGAGCAGCCCGACAACGGCGCAGTGTGCGCCCCAAGATAGCAACGACGGCAGACGCCAACGCGGCGCCCTTCGCCGGGCGCGCGTCGCGACGCTCGCGCCGGCCCTCCTCATCGCCGCCTTCGCCGCCCTCATCGCATCGTGCTCCGACCCGCCCCCCGAGCCCGATCTCGACGCGACCATCAGCGCGGCTATGGCGGCCACCGTAGCCGCGAATCAGGCCACGCAAGACGCCGTGGCCGCAGCCATCGAGGCCACCGCCACCGCCGAGGCGGCCGCCCAGGCAACGATCGACGCCTCCGTCGCCGCAACCATCGCCGCGCAACCTACTCCTACCTCAACCCCGACGCACACCCCTACCCCACAACCTACCCCCACCCCAACCCCAACGCATACCCCGACTCCGCAGCCTACCCCCACACCCTCCCCAACGCACACCCCTACCCCACAACCCACTCCCACCCCAACCCCAACCCCAACGCGCACCCCGACCCCACAACCCACTCCCACCCCAACCCCAACGGCCGCTCCCGCGTCGACAGCAGGCTTGGCGTCGGTTGTCGAGAGCGTGCGTTCAAGCGTCGTTAGGGTGACGTCCTCCTCAAGCGCAGGATCAGGCGTTATCGTCCAGGCGGACAGCGACGGAAGCGCCATCGTCGTCACCAACCACCACGTCGTCGCTGGCGGCGGATCCGCCACCGTTTTCGTCGACGATCTCGCAACCTACTCCGCGGCCATCCTCGGCTTCGACGCGGCGAAAGATCTCGCAGCCCTTCGCATCTGCTGCTCCCCCAGCTTCCAGGCGGCGACACTGAGCAGCCGGACTACGCTCGCGGACGGCTCCACCGTCTTCACGATGGGATATCCCCTCGGCGTAGGACGCGCGACCGTCACCAGCGGCATCGTGTCCGGCTCCTGGTTCGACTCAGGGCCTAGCCGGTGGATGGTCCAGACCGACGCGGCGATCAACCCCGGCAACAGCGGCGGCCCGCTTTTCGGAATGAACGGCGAAGTCGTCGGCATCAACACATCCGTCGTTCGCGAAACCCGCGCAGGCAGATCGGTGGAGGGGTTCGGGTTCGCCATCGCCGCATGGACAGTGCAAGCGTCGCTCCCGGGCCTGATCGCCGGCTCAGCGCCGCCGACGCCAACGTCGACGCCTCGACCCTACTCGACCCCCTCAGCCGGTTTCGGCCCAGTCGACGGCGCGCTCAAGGACGAGCCCGACGGCTTCATCGAAGAATTCGAAGCCGGCGTCAACCTCGCGGACTTCAACGCTTCGGCAACCTTCGAGAACCCGTCGAACGCCGAGTGGAACTACGGATTCGTCTTTCGCGCCGGACGCAATCGATTCCACGTGGTGGCGGTCAACCAGGAGGGGCGCTGGCATCACTTCGTAAGAGAGCAGGGCGACGGCGCCAACGACGACGTGCTGGGCAGCGGCTGGGCAGCGTCGTTCGGGACAGGGTCGTTGAACTCCAACGAGATCCGCATCGTCGCCCAGGGCGATGAGGGATGGCTCTTCGTCAACGGAGACTTCGTCGAGGAGCTCGACCTCAGCCGTGGAGACAGCACAGGCGACGTTGCCGTCATCAACGGCTACTTCCGCCGCGACGATAACGACACTGTAACGGTTCAGTTCCGCGACTTTACTGTGCATGCGCCGCAGCGCGTCGACGATGCGGGCAATCTCGAGCACAACGCCGGCGACGACCTCATCGAAGCTCAGTATCTCTTCGTAGATGCGGCTGACTTCATCGCTCGCGCCGCGTTTACAAACCCCTATTCCTCCTCCGATGGAACATGGGACTACGGGATTATGTTCCGCGACAACCCTAACGCCAGGAATTACTTCCACGCGGTAACCATCAGCAGCAACGGGAGGTGGGAGTACTTCGTCCGGGAGGGCGGCACAACGCCCGCGCATCGCGAATCAGGCCACGCATCCATCTCTCACGCCGCAGGCGGAATCAACCAGCTTTCGCTCGTAGCCGTCGGAAACGCCGCTCTGCTCTCCATCAACGGAACGTTCGCCACAGAGCTCGACCTCAGCCGCGGCTACAGCAAGGGAGACATCAGCGTCGGCGCGGGCTTCTATTCCGGCAACGAGCGCACAGGCTACAGCACAGGCTACGACATCCAAATATGGCTGCTGGACGGGAGCTAACCTCGACGACCATCCACCTCCCCCGTCTCGCGCGGCGGAGGGCAAAACCCGCCCTGCGCTCGCGTTGACGCGCGCCAGCCGCGCTCCTAGAATTCAACTCCGCCATCGGCCCTGCGCCCCGCGCGATGGGACGCGCCGCAGCAGAACGGAGCCGTGTCCGACCAGACGCTCCCCCTCTCTATAGCCCCCTGTACGCCCGTCAGCGCCGCGCTATGAGAAACAACGGTCAGCGCGTCCGGCTAGGCGATCGCGTAGTCCGTCGGCCGCGCCAGCGCGAGACGGCTCCCGTGCGCATACGCTTCCGCGCCCCCCGCCGGCGCGTGAACCTCCCCACATCGCTCTCTGCGCTCCTCACGCTCACCATCGGATTCGCCAGCCTGATCCTCATCGGAACCGCGCTGCTGATGATTCCGGCGGCGAGCGCCGGCCCCAGCGGCGCCCCCTTCGTCGACGCGCTGTTCACCGCCACATCAGCCGTATGCGTCACCGGCCTCGTCGTCGTATCGAGCGCGGACTACTGGAGCGGGTTCGGCCAGGCTGTGCTCGCCGGCCTCATGTTCGTCGGCGGAATCGGCATCATGACAGCGGGAACGTTCATCCTGCTGGCGTTGGGAAAGCGCATCTCGCTCAATCGACGGCTCATCATCCGCGAGGCGCAGGGCGGCGTGTCGATCGGCAACGCCGTGCAGGTGGGACGCTACGTCGTGCTCTTCGCCATAGGCGCGCAGGCAGTTACCTTCGGCGTGCTCTTCGCCCGGCTCATCTTCAAATATCCAGCGTCGGAGGCGTTCTGGCAAAGCCTCTTCCATGCCGTGTCCGCCTTCAACAACGCGGGGTTCGCCATCTTCCCCGATTCCAGCAGCCTATCGGCGTTCCAATCCGACCCCATCGTCCTCTGGGCGATCGGCGTCAGCATCCTGCTCGGAGCGCTCAGCTTCCCCGTAGTCAACGAGCTCGCCCGGCGCAAGAGCCTGAATCGATGGTCGCTCGACACCCGCCTCGTGCTGCTCGGCACGGCGGGACTCTGGGTCATCGGCGCAGTCGCGATGCTCGTGTTCGAGCTCAGCAACGAGGCCACCCTCGGCGGAATGTCGCTCCCCGACAAGCTAAGCAACGGGGCGTTCCAGGCTATGACGGCGCGCACCGCGGGATTTCAGTCCGTAGATTTCGCCAGCACGCGGATGGGAACCGACTTCCTGTTTATGATCCTGATGTTCGTCGGAGGAGCGTCGGGCTCCGTGGCGGGAGGCATAAAGGTCAACACCGCGATGGCGCTCGTGATCGCGACGCTCGCCGCGTTGCGCGGACGCCCTCGAGCCGAGGTCCTCCGCAGAGAGATCCCCCACGCGCAGGTGCTGCGAGCGCTCGCCCTGACGATGCTCATGCTCACGCTCCTGGCGTTCTTCATGACCGTGCTCAGCTTCACCGAACGCGCCAGCCTGGACTCCGGAGCCTTCGCGTTCGCCGACGTGATGTTCGAAACGGTCTCCGCCGCGGGAACAGTCGGGCTCTCGCGCGGCATCACCTCCGACCTGTCGGAGGCGGGCAAGGTCGTCATCACGCTCGCGATGTACGCGGGGAGGCTCGGACCGCTCACGATAGGAATGGGATTGGCGCTGCGCGAGCGGCGCGCCGTTTACCGCTACGCCCAGGAACGCGTTACAATCGGCTGACGCCGCACGCGGGCTGAGCAGCCCGGCAGGGGGGCAATGGCCCATCAAGTAGCAGTGTTCGGAATGGGGAGATTCGGCGTCGCGCTCGCCCACGAACTCTATCGCATCGGCCACGACGTGCTCGTGGTCGAACGCGACGAAGCCCTCGCCCAGATGATGATGGGCCAGGTAACCTACGCCGTAACCGGCGATGCAACCTCGATGGAATTCCTCGAAGAGATCGGCATCCGCAATATGGATAGCGCCGTCATCGCCATCGGCTCCGACATCCAATCCAGTGTGCTCACCACCGTGCTCTTGAAGCGCACTTTCGCGATCCCGCACGTCGTCGCTCGAGCGACGAACGAACTGCACGGCAAAACCCTCGAGGCAGTCGGCGCCGACCGCGTCGTGTACCCCGAGCAGGAAACCGGCATTCGAACCGCCCGAAACCTGTTCCAGCGCGACGTGCTCGAGCATATGGAGCTCACGCGCGAGTTCGGCTTCAGCAAGATCAACGTGCCGCGCGAGATGATCGGCCTGACGCTCGAGCGCGCAGGGCTCAGCACTTCCCGCGACAGGTACGGCGCAGCCGTCATCGCCATCCGGCGCGGCAGAGAGCCAATCCTCTCCCCATCCAAGGACGAGTCCCTGCAAGCGGGAGACCAACTCGTCGTCGCCGGGCCGGAGAGCACGCTCGAGCGCCTCGGCGATCCCCGATGAACAGCGTTCGCAACGTCCTCGCCGTCGTCGACGGCTCCCCCCAGGACGAAACCATCGTCTCCATCGCCTGCGACCTGACGCGCCACTCCCGCGGCTCCGTGTGGCTCCTCTACGTCATCGACGTCCCCCGACGGATGCCCGTCGACGCCGAGATTCCGGAAGAAACCGCCCGCGGAGAGCAGATCCTCCAGCGGATGGAACGGCTCGGCAAACAACTCAAATGCCGCGTCGAGGGCGACCTCCTCCAGGCCCGCGAGATCGGCGCCGCCATCGTGCGCGAGGCCATCGACCGCAACGCCGACTCCATCATCATCGGCATTCCCTATATGGAGCGCTACGGCAGCCCAACCCTGGGCGACACCGCCCCGTACCTGATGCGCTACAGCCCCTGCGCCGTCATCGTGCATCGCGGCCCCCAGCCTCCCCCGGAGACTGCCCCGTGAGCCGCGTGATGATCATCGGTTGCGGACGCCTCGGGGCAACGCTCGCCAACGTCCTGCTCGATCGCGGCGACGCCGTCGTCATCCTCGACACCAACCCCGAGAACTTCCGGCGCCTCCGACCCCGTCCGACGCTCTCTATGTTCGTGGGCGACGGCAGCACGCACGAAACTCTCCGTCGCGCCGGCGTCGAAACCTCCGAAACGTTCGTCGCCGTAACCGGCCAGGACACCACCAACGCCCTCTCCGCCCAGCTCGCCCAGATATCCTTCGGCGTCCAAAGCGTGATCTGCCGCGTGAACGACCCTATCCGCAGCGTGATGTACGAGCAACTGGGACTGAAAACCATCAGCCCCACCGAAAAGCTCGCGAGCCTCGCGTTCGATGCAATGGGATACTAGCCGATGTACGTGATCGTCGTAGGCGCGGGCAAAATCGGGTTTTACCTCACGCGAGCCCTCCTCTCCGTCGGCCACGAAGTCACGCTCATCGAACGCGACGCCCGGGAGAGCGCGGCCGCCTCTGAAGAGTTCGGGTCAATCGTCATCACCAGCGACGGCACCGAGCCCGCAGTGCTCCACGACGCCGGAGCCGCCCGCTCCGATATGTTCATCTCCACCACCGGGTCGGACGCGACGAACCTCGTCGCCTGCCAGGTCGCCAAGTTCTCGTTCCGCGCATCCAAGACGATGGCCGTCGTGACCGACCCCGACCACGTCCCCCTCTTCCGCCAGCTAGGCGTAGACGTAACTATCAGCACGACAGACCTCATCCTCTCGCACGTGCAAGAGGAGCTCGCGGGCGGGTCGTTCGTTCACCTCCTCTCACTCCAGAAAGGAACAAACGGCATCGTCTCCATACGCGTCCCGCCAGGTTCGCCGGTCATCGGAAGCCCCATCTCGCGCATCGAACTGCCGCCAGGAGCGCTCATCGCCGGCATCATCACCACCGACGGCGTGCAAGCGGCAACCTCCAACGCCGAACTCTCCGTCAACGATGAAATCGTCGCCATCACGCCCCCCGAAAAAGAGGCGCAGCTATGGCAAATGCTCACAGGCGGACCCTAACCGTGCGCATCGCCTACCTGGGCCCCCCAGGAACTTTCTCCGAGCACGCCGCCCTCGACTACGCCCACGGCGCCGAACTCGTCCCCTTCCCCTCCATCACCGCCGCCGCCCTCTCCGTCCTTACCTGCGAAGCCGACGAGGCCGTCTGCCCCATCGAGAACAGCCTCCAGGGCGCCGTCACCGACACCCTCGACGCGCTCTTGCACCGCGACGGCTTGCGCATCCGCAGAGAGCTCGCCCTCGACATCGTGCACGACCTCATGGTCAAGCCGGGAACCGTCCTCGCCGCAGTCGAGCGCGTCTACTCCCACCCCCAGGCGCTCAGTCAGTGCCGAACCTATCTCGAAGCGCACCTGCCGAACGCCGAGCTCGCAGCCGCCCTCAGCACCGCCGCCGCTGTCGAGCAGGCTATGGCCTCCGACAAACCCGCCGCGGCGATCGCCCCCAGCAGGGCCGCGGAACTCTACGGCGCGCAGACCCTCGCTTGGGGAATCCAGGACGACAACGCCAACGTAACCCGCTTCATCGTCCTCGCCACAGAAGACCACCCCCCCACCGGCAACGACCTCACCTCAATGGCGATGGCGTTCTCCAACGACCGCCCAGGTCAGCTCTTCTCCGTGCTCCGCGAATTCGCCGAGCGCAACATCAACCTCACCAAGATCGAATCACGCCCCACCCGCCTCGGCCTCGGAAAGTACTACTTCCTCGTCGACATCGAAGGACACCGCGCCGACCCTGCAGTCGCGCAAGCGCTCGAGCAGGTGCGCAGCCAGGCGTCGCTGCTCAAAGTGTTCGGCTCGTTCCCGCGTCTAACGATTACGCCCTACCTTGCGACGCTCGTGCGCGAGAGCGCGGGGCTGCGCGGATACCGCTCCCGCGAGCGCGTGATGCTCCCCGGCGTCGAGGCGGATATCGTGCTGCAGGGAGCCAGCGGAGACATCGGCGTTGCAGTGCGCGCATCGTCGTCGACTGCCGGAACGCGATCCATCGCGGCGTCGTTCCGCAGCGCCGGACTCAACCGCGCCATCTTCGCCTTCGCCGATCCGGCAGTCGCCCGAAAGGCCGCGGAAGAAGCGCGGGAGTGGCCGGAAGAGCTGGCCGCGTTCGCCGCTTTCGCAGCGGCGGAACGCATCGGCGAACTACTCTAGCGCCGCCCGCTCCCGTCCTTGCGGCCTCGACCCCCGTCGTCGTTCCTCTTGCGCCCGCGTAGGCCTCCGATAAACCCGGAGATGAACCCCAGCGCATTGCCAGCAGCAGACGTGAACGTGCGCCCCTCCGACAACGGCGCCGTCACATTCTCAACCACCGACTCCGTAATCTTGCTCACGTTCTCTGCCGATTTCGTCAGCGACCGCAGGAGATCGCGCACAGCCCTGTAGAGCGAGAACGCAACCACAGTGAGAACTATGGTGAGCGCGAGACCCGCCACAAGGTAGATGCTGAGCAGAATATCGCGTATATCTTGAAGTGTCCCGTCCATCGATTCTCCACTATCCGGCCGAGTAGCCTCAGGCAGGCTACCACCGCGAGCCTCTCCATTCAAATCTGCTTCGCTCCCCGGTCCGCCCGCTTCGCTTCGCTTCAGCCTGTATATGGCCGCTTCGTCAGCCTGATAGAAAACCTCGACCGACGACCCCGCCATCTGTTCGAACTTCGCGAGACCTTCAGCGGCAAAGTGCGCCCGCTCCGACGGCCCCACATAAACGTACTCAACCCCGTATCTGCCCGCGAGATCGAGGAATTCGGCCTCGTTAGTCGTGTCATACATCAACCTGGTGTCCGCGAGGCGCTTGTCGATCGCCGCAACATCCCCGCCGCTGTCGCCGCGCTGCTGCGCCTGATGCCATCTCCAGCCAATCACCCCGGGCAATCCTGCATACTTCGCCACGCGGGGCTGCCAGCGATACCCGTGCTCGGAAACACCCTCGAGAACAACCGGCGAACCCTCAATGTGCTCTCGCATGTAATCGATCGCCGCCGCGTCGATAGCCAGCGGATAATGCGTATCGTCCTCTCCTCTGTTCGTAGGCCCCGGATCGCCGTACACAGCCGACTGCTGATAGGCGCGTCCATCAAGCGTCGGCCCAACGTCGGTGTTGAACCGGTCGGCAAACCGATCCCTCGGCCCAAGCACTGGAAAGACGGCGCTGGCAAGCACGAGCCCCGCCAGCACAATGAGCCACGGCGACCGAGCGGCCAGCGACCACGCGCTCCCTCCGCGCAATCTCAGCGCTCCCGCCCCCCACAGCCGCCACAACCCCACGCCCGCCACAATGCCGAACAACGTCCAGGCGTTCAGGTAAAGCTTGAACACCGTGTTCATACGGTCGATATCCACCTTCGCCCCGAAGACATCGACGCCCATGCCGATCCCAAGCGCCAGCACAAGCGCAGCGAGCAGCAGGAGCTGCGCCGGCGCTTGCGGATCAGAGCGGCGCGCCCCCCATGCCGCCGCAACCGCGATCGCCCCCGCAGCCAGCACGAAGAGCGTCGTGAACGTCGTCCAAGGACGCAGCGAGTCAGCCGCCGCAACCCCTCCGATGGCGACCGCCGCAACAATGAACGCGGCGACGGCGGCGATCCATCGATGCCCGCTTCGGGCCGGCGGGGCCTCATCCAGCTCAGCAGCCTCATCCAGCTCGGTCAACGACGCCGCAGGAGGAGCAGGACGCGTGAAGAGCCGGCGCCACATCTCGACGAACAGCCACGAACCAGCAATGAAGATCAGCAGCCCGTGGATGCCCAGGTAGTGCCAGAGCGTCGTTTGCCACTCGCTCCGGCGCAGTCCCGCGTTCGGAGCGGCGTAATGCTCATGGAACGGGAGCCAGGCCCCGTAAAGCACGGCGCCGAACAGCGCGGCAAGCAGCAGCGCCTTGCCAAGCTGCCCGAAATCGAGCCGGTCGCGGCTGCGCGCAAGCATCATAATGGCCAGCGCGGCAAGGCCGAGCAACGCATACGCGGGAACGTCCCACGTGTTGATCGCCGCGAGCGAGCCCACAACAAACGCCATCGCCGCCACTGCCGGAAGCAGCTTCCGAAGCGAGCCCGGCGTCCGAGCTCCGAGCACAACGTTCGCGGCTAACCCCACGGCCACAACCTGGAACGGAATCGATATCATATGCGCATGGAGGTCCGCGAACAGGAACGTCCAGAAAGGAAACTCGGTGATGCTTATCTGGCCGGGCATCAGCCGGCTGCTCCGCCAGAAATCGAAACTCCCGAACTCGCCGTCCCCAAACGTGCGCATCGCCCCCTGCACTAGCTGCACCCCGCCGTCCACATTCGCGAGCACGGCGACGAGCAACGCCGCCGCCCCTCCTGCCGCGATCGTGCTGTGCCTGCCTCCCAACCAACCACCTCGTGGCCAGCGACGCGCGGCCCCGGCGAAACTGCCCGGAACGCGCAGCGCGGAACCCCGCTGACGCAACGCCTCCGCCAAGTTGAACCCCACGCTGTAAGCGCCTGTGAGCGTAAGCGCGAACATCAACGCGACCGCCAGGTTGTAGGCCACTTCCGGAACGATCCCCGTTAGCCGCACCAACGACCCCACGACCACGAATCCGAAGTAGTAGTAATTGATGTAGCCCCCCGCGAACCACGGATCGAACGGCGGGAACGTGCTCGATTTCACCACCGCAGTGAGGTACGCAACATCCATCGGCTTCTCGCCGCCCCGCCACGGATGCCACAGATCGGGGTTCGCCGCCCGCACCAGCACGAAGACCAGATACGCCGCCACGAACACCGCCTCCATGCTCGCCAGGTACTTCCAGTTGCGCCGGACTTGGCCCAGCAGCCGCGGATTCCTGACAAGCAGCGCCCCCGAGATCGCCGCTACGATCGCAATGGAGCCCACAACGCTCCATCGCGAGAACGTCCACACTCCAACGCTCGCTCCCAGCCACACGAGCCACGCGACGAGCAGAAGACCAAGCGGACGGGCAAGAACGATCCCCCTGTCCGGAAGCCAGCGGAACAGTCGTGCGGAAAGCGGCAGCGCCGCAAGGAACACCGCCTCAACCGCAATCAGCCACACAAGCCACGGGAGCCATCCGTTGAGACCGTCCTCCGAGAAAATGTCCGTCCACGTCCCCCCCTCGGTCTGGCGAGCGAACTCGTCCTCGCTCAGCATCGCGCGCTCGACAGGACCCGCGGCCAGCATAATCTCGCGAATCTCGTCGGCGCTCAGGCGTCCCGTATTCCGCCACACAAGCGTTAGCGGGTGATCGTAGTTCACCGCGTTCTCATCGGCCCAGCCAAGATTGAACGTCAGCGGACCCGTCTCCACTCCCGGAATCTCCGACGGCGCCTGCACGCCGGCGTACGTGAACGGATCGTGCACGAACGAAACGCCCAAGAGCGACGGATACCGCGCAAACCCCTGCACGAGCTCGTACCCGAGGCTCCCGTCGAAAAGAGCGTGGTAGTACGCGCTGCTGTACGGGTAGCGCCCGGGGACCCGGACAATGCTGCCCCACGGACGGTTGCTGTACGCCATGATGTAATCAGCGCTGGCAAGCCGCGCGGCGACACTGTCCACCTTACTGAGCGTGTCGCCCTCGTACATCGGCAACTGCGCCACGTTGTACTGCCCAAGATGCGCGAACCCCTCGTCCCAGTGATTGTCGGTGAGGATGACAGCCCCCGGCGCAACATTGGCGTTCACCCACTCCGACGCTTGCGCGCCCGGATGATCGCGCCAGTACGTGCCGACGAACGCCAGCGCGTAGAACACCGTCGCCCCCACAACCAGCGCAATGACGCCCCACACGGCCCTTTGCAGGAGCCGGCGACCCTCGGCGCGCTCGAACGCCGCCACTGCCCACCGGCTCCCCAGCAGCGTCATCACCGGCAACACCGGCACGACATACCGAAGGAACTTCACCTCGAACGTCGGAACGACCGCCACGAGCAGCGCCACAACCCACGACGCCAGCAGCCAATCGCCCAGCCGCGGGCGACGGAAGAGGGCGATGAGCGTCGCCGCTAGTCCTCCCCAGGCCAGCACTCCCAGCGGCAAACCCAGCGCCCACACCGCCGTCTGCCGCAATTCGTAGACGCCTGTGCGCGGCATGCCGATGTACTGCACCGTATACGGAACATTGCCCGCCGTACGGGCAATGTTCACCTCCCACCCAAGATCGGCTACATACTTCTGATAATCGAGCAGCGCGTATGGCTGCAAAACAACGAACGTAAGCGCCGCCATGAACAGCGCCAGCAGTCCCCGCAGCGCAATAACCCGCGCAACATCAAACGCCAGCGGCGCCTGTTCCCACTGCCGGTAGGCCAGCACAAGATACGTAATCCCAACCGGCGCCAGAATCGGCAGGCTGCTGCCCCTGAACGCGAACGTAGCCCCGATAACAAGCCCCAGCGCGAGATGATCGCGCCAGCGTCCTCGTTCGAGAACGTTCAGCATCTGCCAGAACGCCGCCAGCGCCAGCAATATTACGAACGTCTCAGGACGATAGAAGTGCGCTACCTGAATCGTGGCGACAGTGAAGGCGAACAGCGTCGCCGCCAGCAGGCCGACTGTCGGGCCGTAAAGCCTGCGTCCAATCACAAACAGCAGCAGCGTCGACGCGACGTCTGTGAACGCGGCCAGAGCCCGCCCTGCGGCGGCCAAATCTTGCAAACGCACCTGGTCCATGAACGGTTCAAGCAAGAACCGCACGCCCACGAGCAGATAGACGATGATCGAGCCAAGCGGGAACCAGTGCGGGTTGAGCGGGCTCGCATCCTTATCCAGCAGCGTTGCAAGGTTCGGGATGCCAGGCGTATCGATAGGGAAGTCGCGGTTCTGGCAGTTCTCCCAGCGGGGATCCTCGGTGAGAACGAAGTGCATGCACTCCGCGCGAAGATAGATCGACCGCTCGTCGGGATGGTAGAAATTCCCCCCATCCCAATCGAGGCCCTGCAGCCGCAAGAGCAGGGCGATGAGCAGGAGAATGAGCACAACCCTGTGGCGAGTCAGGAGTCGCGCGGAATCTCGCGCAGACGCTGGAGGAGAAGTCGTCGCGTCATTCATGAGCGGGGAGATTGTATCAATACGCCCTCAACCTCTCCCGGCAGGCGGGAGCGGGAAATAAGAAAACCGCCGCGCCGCTGCGCGAGCGGAGTTCCCGCCTCTCTGAGAGCCAGCAAAGAACCCAGAAGTCTTACAACCCTCTACCCGCAATCATCGCGGCGAGGTCGGCGGTGCGGCATGAGTAGCCCCACTCGTTGTCGTACCAGCCAAGCGCTTTCACCATATTTCCCTCCATCACCAGCGTCGACTCAGCGTCGAAGATGCAGCTGGCCGGATTCATCTTGATGTCGCTGCTCACGATCGGGTCTTCCGTGTACTCGAGGATGCCCTTGAGCGGACCTTCGGCGGCCCTCTGAAACGCCGCATTGACCTCCTCCTTGGTGACCTCCCGCCCGAGATCGGCCACGAAATCCGTGATCGATCCCGTCGAAACCGGAACGCGCAGAGCCATGCCGTGCAGCTTGCCGTTCAGCTCAGGAATAACAACCCCCACGACCTTTGCGGCGCCGGTGCTGGTGGGAATGATGTTCGACGCCGCCGCCCGCGCGCGCCGCATATCCGGATGCGCCTGATCGAGAATCTGCTGGTCGTTCGTGTACGCGTGCACCGTAGTCATCAGTCCATGCCTTACCGAAAACTCGTCGTTCAGCACCTTGATGAGCTGCGCGACGCAATTGGTCGTGCACGACGCGTTCGAAACGATGTGGTGAGCGTCCGGATCGTAGTCCTCGGCGTTGACGCCAAGCACGAGCGTCTTGTCTTCACCGGTTGCCGGCGCAGAGATAATCACCTTCTTGGCGCCTGCCTCGATGTGCCCCGCGGCCTTCTCGCGCTGTGTGAAAAGCCCTGTCGACTCGATAACGATATCGACGCCAAGATCGCCCCACGGAAGCGCCGAAGGATTCCGCTCTGAAAGCGAAGCGATGCGTTTGCCGTCAATCTCAATTGCGTCGTCGGTCGCGCGCGCCTCCCCCGGATAGCGCCCATAGTTGCTGTCGTACTTGAAGAGATGAGCGTTCATCTTCGGAGGAGCTAGGTCGTTGACGGCCACCACATCAAGCTCGTCCGGGTGGCGCTCCATGGCGGCTCGGAGCGTCTGCCTGCCGATGCGTCCGAAACCATTGATGCCGATTCTGGTGGTCATAGAATCCTCCTTCGCGCGCCGCGCCCTCTCGCGAAGCGCCGCCGTCATGCTACCGAACTCGCATCGCCCGCAACAAGGCCGCGCTGATTACGACTGATTAAGGAAGCCTCACGCAATACGCGCGACCGACGGGCTGCTTGGCGTCCAGTCGCGGTTGTGGATACTGTCGCCTACCCATTCCCGCAGCTCGATGCCTATCCCATTCGGGTCAAGAATCTCCGCGCGCCAGCCGCTAAACGACGAGCCCGGCTTCGGCTCCTGCACGAACTGCGCTCCCTGCTCCTTGAGCCACGAGACCGTCCCCGCCATATCGTCGACCGTAAGCGCGAACGCCTTGACGCCCGTCGCGCCGCCGTCGCTATGCGCGCCGACGCTCTCCGGGGGCGCGGCGATAAGCTCAACCATCATATCGCCAAGCGTTACGCACACCTGCGAATGAGCCCCGCCATCAGGGCGCTGCGCCACCGTCGAGCGGAGCTGCCGGAATCCGAGAATGTTCGTGTAGAAGTCAACCGACTCCTCAAGATCCCTGGCCCAAACCTCCAAATGATCAACGCCGCGAATTCCCACAGCTCACCTCCTAAGGTTCCGGAACGGGGATGCTCCCGCGTAGGAGCCCGCTCCCCCTAGCTCGTCTTCAATGCGGAGCAGCCGGTTGTACTTGGCGACGCGCTCGCTGCGCGCAGGAGCCCCCGTCTTGATCTGACCGGCCGACACGGCGACAGCAAGATCCGCAATAGTCGTGTCCTCCGTTTCGCCCGAGCGGTGGCTCACGACTGCGCCCCAGCTCGCCTGGCGCGTCATATCGATAGCGGCGAGCGTCTCGGTGAGAGTCCCTATCTGATTGGGTTTAACGAGCACAGCGTTGCCGGCGCCGTCGCGAATCCCTCGCGCAATGCGCTCAGTGTTCGTCGTGAAAAGGTCGTCGCCCACGAGCTGCGCACGGTCGCCGATCCGCTCAGTCAGCAGCGCCCAGCCGTCCCAGTCGTCCTCCACAAGGCCGTCCTCTATGCTCACGATCGGAAACTTGGACGTCCACTCCTCGTAGTACCCCACAAGCTCGGCGGACGTAAGCGCGGCCCCCTCCCTGGAGAGCACGTACTTGCCATCCTCGTAAAACTCGCTGGCGGCGACATCGAGCGCGAGGACACAGTCCTCTCCCGGCCTGTGCCCCGCCCGCTCGATAGCCTCGATGAGCAGCTCCACCGCGGCGACATTCGTGGCGAGCGAAGGCGCAACCCCCCCTTCGTCGCCAACATTCGTCGACATCCCCCGCGCGGCGACCGCTTTCCGCAGCGCCTGATACACCTCCGCCCCGCAACGGAGCCCCTCCCGGAAACTCCCGAATCCAACCGGCATCACCATGAACTCCTGAAAGTCCGTCGAGTTCATCGCATGGCGTCCGCCGTTCAGCAGATTGAGCATCGGCGTAGGCAGGAGCGCGCCCTCCCCCAGGTGACGGTAGAGCGGCAGCCCCCTCGACCGCGCGGCGGCGTGCGCCGCGGCGAGTGAAACCGCAAGCGTCGCGTTCGCGCCAAGAGCCGACTTGTCCGGCGTGCCGTCGAGATCGATTAGCGCCTGATCAACGGCCTGCTGATCTGCCGGATCCAGACCCCGAACGGCAGCCGCAATGCGCCCGTTGACGTTGGCGACTGCGGACTGCGCCCCCTTGCCATCGTATCGGGCGGGATCGCCGTCGCGGAGCTCGACAGCCTCGTGCGCCCCCGTGCTCGCGCCCGACGGCGCCGCGGCCCACCCCTCGGCGCCGTCGTCGAGAACGACAACGGCCTCGACCGTAGGATTCCCGCGCGAGTCCAGAATCTCGCGGCCGTACGTGCTTCGGATGCACGCCATAGAGCAAGCCTCCTTCAGCGTTCGCGCTGCCTGCCCGCCTTGCGGACATCGCGGACATCGCGCTCGCAGGCGGCGGCGATCGCTTTCTCGACAGCATCGGCGGGAGAGTCCGCGCGGATGAGCGGGAATGGCTGATCGCCGCGCGGCGGCAACTCCCACGTCTCCAACCCCACAACCGGCATGCCGTCGCCGAGAGCGTGGGCAATCTCGGAAAGCGTGCCGTAGGAACCGTCGATCGCGATGGCGGCGCGGCCCGTCTTCACAACAACAACATTCCGCGCATATCCCATCCCCGTGACGATGGGGTAATCGATGAACTCATTCGCCTCGATCGGCTCGTCTCCCGGCAGGATGCCAATGGTAACGCCACCCGCGGACTTGGCGCCGCGGCAGACCGCCTCCATAACCCCGGAGCGCCCTCCGCAGGCGACAACGCAGCCGCGCAGGGCGAGCTCGCGCCCCACTTCCTCCGCGAGCGCGACGGCGCGAGGCGGCGGCTCCCCTCCGCCGAAAACGGCAATGATAAGCGGCCTCTCCCTGCTCCTGTGCTCCGTAAGAATCTCGTCCATAACGTTCTCCGCGCGATTCTAGCAGCGGCGGCTTGGCCGCGCCTCCGCCGCCCCTATCTGCTGTAGAAAGCCTGGAGAACATCCGTAGCTGAGTCGATGGCCTCCATAAAAGGCGCCGGGTAGACGCCCACAAGGACCGTCCCGGCAAAGAGAATCCACACTGGAATCGACGCTGCAACCGAGAGCGGCAGACGAGACTCGTCCTCCGGGGGATTCACGTACATCTCGCGGATGATGCGGATGTAGTAGTAGAGCGAGATAAGGCTGTTGACCACCGCGATTATCATCAACCACGCGAGGCCCGCCTCCGTCGCCGCAGTGAACAGCAGGAACTTGGTTACGAACCCCGCAAAGATCGGCAGCCCCGCCAGCGAGAAGAGCGCCGAAGCCAGCGTCATTGCAAGGAACGGCGAACGCGCCGCAAGACCCGCGTAGTCGGCGATCCCCTCTTTGCCCGTCTTCGCCTCAACGATGATGACGACAGCAAACGCCGCCAGCGTCGTGAAGGCGTAACCGATAAGGTGCAGCGCCGCCGCGTTCGCCCCTGCTTCATTCAGCGCCACCACCCCAACGAGCACGAACCCAACCTGCGCGATGCTGCTATAGGCCAGCAGCCGCTTGATGTTCTCCTGCGCGAGCGCAGTGAGCGTCCCCACCGTCATCGTGAGCGCCGCCGCGACGGCCAGCGCGAGCTGCCACTCATCCGCTGTGCGGTCGAACGCGCTGCTCACGAGCCGGATCACTAGAGCGAACGCGGCGGCCTTGGAGAGCACAGCGACAAGCGCCGTGACCGGCGTCGGCGCCCCCTCGTAAACGTCAGGCGCCCACAGATGGAACGGCGCCATCGAAAGCTTGAACCCGAGACCGGCGAACAGAAGGCCAAAGCCGAGGGCGATGGTCGGCCCGAACAAGTCAAGATTCACGATCGCCTGCCCAAGCGGCTCGAACGCGGTGCGCCCTGTGGCTCCGTAGAGCACGGCAATGCCAAACAGCATCAGCGCGGACGATATAGCCCCCAGAAGGATGTACTTCGCCCCCGCCTCGGGCGACCGCCTATCGCCGCGGCTCAGCGCTACAAGCACATACAGGCAGAACGTGAGCAGCTCGATAGCAATGTAGGCAGTGAGCAGCTCCCCTGCGCCCGCCATCAGATTGGCGCCGAGCACAGCGAAAACGACCAGCGCGTAAAACTCGCCCGGATGGCGGATGCGCCGGTAAACATAGCCCGCGGAGATGAGCGCGACCGCCGCGCCGATGGCCATAAACAGCGCTTTGAAGAGGAGCGCGTACGCATCCACGAACAAGATTTCGTCGTAGAGCGACGTCTCCGCGTCGCGCTGGATCGCGACCGCCGCAATCAGCGCTCCGGCGAGACCCGCAACGGCAATGGCCGCAAGCCATGCGTTCCGTGTCCGGCGCGACCTCCACGGAAGCGCGAAGTCGGCGACGAGAATCAGCGCGCCCAGACCGGCCAGCAGAAACTCGGGGAGCAGCAGCCCGAAGTCCACCTGCATCGCTACAGGAACCCCCCAAGAACTGCGTCGATGCCCGGGCCGAGCGCGTCGAGAAACGGCGCCGGATAAACGCCCACAAGCACGATTGGAACGACAAGCGCCCCGCCAGCGGCCGTCTCCCGCAAATTAAGATCTCTGAGCCCGTCCCATTGCGCGTCGCGCTGCCCGAAGAAGACGCGCCCAATGAGCCGCAGAATATAAACCGCCGTGATGGCGGCGCCGAGAATGCCAAGCGCTCCGAGCACAGGCTCGGTGCGGAAAGCCCCAACGAACACAAGCAGCTCCGCTATGAAACCGCTGAGTCCCGGCAACCCGAGCGACGCCAGCCCGGCTATGACGAAGAGCGCCGTAGCTTTCCCCATCCGCGTCGCGAGCCCGTTGAGAACGAGCGAGTCGCGGGTGTGGGCGCGTTCGTAGATGGCGCCGACCACCGCGAAGAACAGGGCGGTCATCACTCCGTGGGAGAACATCTGCAACTCGGCGCCGGCGATCCCCACGCTGTCCAGCGTCGCGATCCCCATCAGCACATACCCCATATGGCTAACGCTCGAATACCCGATGACGTACTTGAGATCGGTCTGCGCCATCGCGGAGACCGCCCCATAAATGACATTCACCGTGCCCAGAACGAACAGCGCCAGCGCCCAGTTCTGCATCCCTTCCGGCAGCAGCAGCATCCCCACGCGGATAATCCCGAAGGCCCCAAGCTTCATCAGCACTCCGGCGTGCAGCATGCTGACCGACGTAGGAGCCGCAACGTGCCCGTCGGGCGACCACGTATGGAACGGCCACAACCCAGCGAGGAGGCCGAACCCGATCATCACGAGCGGGAAAACGACGTTCTGGAAATCGGTCGAGAGCGCTCCGTCCGCCACCGCCCCGTGCAGGGCGAGCATATCGAACGTCCCAATGTCTGCGGTTACGTAGATGGTGATAATGGCGATCCAAACCAGCACGCTCGCCGCGACGATCATCAGCACGAGCTTGAGAGCGCCGTACTCCTTCGACCGGGCGAAGTCCTTGAACGTCGAACTCGAGCCCCACACCGCAATGAGCAGATACATCGGAACAATCGCAAGCTCGTAAAAGAAGAAGAAAAAGAAAAGGTCGATCGACACGAACGTGCCGTAGACCCCCGCAATGAGCACGAACAACAGAATGTAGTAGTTCTTCGGCTCGCGGTCGACGTTCGCCGCAACCACCGCCCCCGTGAGGGAAACAATGCCGGTGAGCAGAACCATCAGCGCGCCCACCCCGTCGACCCCAAGCCGGAAGGCGATCCCAACCGTATCGAGCCACGGATACGTCCGCGCCATCTGGAACACCGGCGCGTCCGGGCCGTGGTCGTACTCAACGAACACGTACGCGGAGCCCGCCATAAGCAGCGCGCCCGACGCCACACCGATAGCGCGCGTCGCGCTCTTCCAGCTCGCCGGCGCTACCAGCAGCGCAACCGCCGTCAGCATCGGCAAGTAGATGAGAGCCTCGAGAATGTGCTCCCTCACGTCAGCGTCCTCAGCCAAACGATCCCCGCCACGATGCACGCCCCCGCAACCATCCCCGCGCCGTAGTCCGCGAAAAGCCCCGTTACGTGGCGCCGCAGGCGGCGCCCAGCCTCCAGCGCTCCCGCCCCCGGAACGTTCACACCCACATCGTTCACCGCCCGCCGATCGAACCACGCAATCGCGCGGCTGACTCGCAGCACAACCTGATCAACGACCCACTGATAGGCGTGATCCATGTAGTAGCGGTTGACGATGACGCGGTGGACCCACGAGAACCGCGCGCGGATAGCGTCCGCCCGTCCGCCCGTCCCCGCATACAGCGCGTAGCCGGCCCCAAGTCCGGCGAGCGCGAGCGCGATGCTGAGACCGCCCCACAGCGGGTCAAACTTGAACTCGTGAGGACCGTGGGCAAGGTCGTAGATGAACCCGCCCACCCCGTCGTAGCCGCTGCCTAGCGGCAGCGCGATGAAACCGGTTACCACTGCGAGAACCGCCAGCAGCGCGAGCGGGCCCGACATCACAACAGGCGATTCGTGGACGTCTCTGTTCTCCGGCTTGAGCGGCCCGAAGAACACAACCCAAATCGCGCGAGCCATATAGAGCGCGCTCAGAACAATCGCGACAAGAAACAGCGCGGTGAACGCCGGATTCAGGTTGCCGGCAACCGCAAGGAGTATCTCGTCCTTGCTCCAGAACGCGTTGAGCGGCGGAATCCCCGCCAGCGCCAGCGCGCCCACGATGAACGCCGCCGACGTTGCCGGCATCCGCTTCCGCAACCCGCCCATCTTGCGGATGTCGGTCTCATCGCGCATCGCGTGCATAATCGAGCCGGCGGCGAGAAAGAGCATCGCCTTTGCCACGCCGTGCATCAGCAAGTGAAAGATCGCCGCCGTATACCCTCCCGCCCCCAGCGCAAGCATCATGAACCCAAGATGGCTCATCGTGGAGTAGGCAAGTATCCGCTTGAGATCAGTCATCGCCAGCGCCATCGTCGCCCCCATCAGCGCCGTAACAATCCCGATCGCCGCCACCGCAAGCTGCGCGCTCTCCACAGCGTCGAACAGCGGAAAGAGACGCGCCACAAGAAACACCCCGGCGGTCACCATCGTCGCCGCATGTATCAGCGCGCTCACAGGCGTCGGCCCTTCCATCGCGTCCGGGAGCCACACATGCAGAGGAAACTGCGCCGACTTCCCCATAGCCCCGAAGAAAATAAGAAACGCGCTCGCCGTCGTCACCGTCTGGTTGACCCCCGGGTCCTGCAGGCTCCCCATAATTTCGAGCGCGTCGAACGTCCCGAACTCCGCGGCAAGGAGCACGATCCCGATGAGAAGACCCACATCGCCGGCTCGCGTTGTGATGAACGCCTTCTTCGCCGCATCAGACGCGCTCTGCCGCTGGTGCCAGAACCCGATGAGCAGGTACGAGCACAACCCTACAAGCTCCCACCCCACGTAGAGCAGCAGCAGATTGTCGGCGAGCACAAGCGTGAGCATGCTCGCCGTGAAGAGCGAGTGCACCGCGAAGTACCACCCGATGCGCGGATCATCAACATCCCTCCCCCGCTCGTGGCGCTTCATATAGCCAAGCGAGTAGACCTGCACGACAACCGACACGAACGTAACGAGCAAGAGCATCGCCACTGTGAGTGGGTCGACGATGATTCCCCAACCCGCCGAGATCGGCCCGGCGGTGAACCACTCGCGCGGGAAGTGATATTCCCCCGCTCCCTGGTTGAGCATATCGATGAGCGGGTTCCAAGCGACGACAAACCCCGCAAGCGCGGCCACAACAGCCAGATGCTTGCCCTGACGAGGCAGGTAGCCGCGGAACAACGCAAGAACGACGAACGCGCCAACCCCGAAGAGCGGAATAATCCAGGCTTGCTGCACGCTACCCTTTCATCTCTGCCATCTCGTCGACGTTGACCGACCCGCGGCTCCGGAACAGCCGCATGACGATTGCGAGCGCAAGCCCCACTTCCGCCGCGGCAATCGTGATGACGAACACCGCAATCACCTGACCGGTAGACCCGCCATAGTCGCGGAACGCGGCCAGCGCCACCACGTGCACATTCACCGCGTTCAGCATCAACTCTATCGACATAAGCACCAGCACGGCGCTCCGGCGCGCAAGCGCTCCGTAAAGACCAACGCAGAAAAGCAGCGCGCTCAGCAGCTGAAAGTGCAGCAGCGTCACGAGCGCCTCCGCGTTCCGCCCCGCCCGTCCGCGCGCGACGGCGCCGGACGCCCCCCGCCTGCGCGTCGCCCGTCCGGCGCGCCGGAGGATGACTCCTCCGCCTCAGGGAACGACTCGTCCTCCTCGCGCCCGGCGCGGCCTATGACCACCGCCCCCACGAGCGCGACCAGCAGCACGAGCGACGCCGCCTCGAACGGTACAGCCCACTCTACGAAGAGGTCGCGAGCGAGCGTCTCGAACGCCACCCCTTCCCGCTCGCTGGAATTGAACCGCTCAGCGTCGGCCACGAACACTGCCGCCATCAGCGCGAACAGCCCCGTCGCAACCACCGCCGCGACGACCGTCGAGCGCCCCGAGCCGGCGTCCTCCTCGTACTCGCTGCTGCGCGTCAGCATGAGCGCGAACAGAATAACGATGGTGATAGCCCCCCCATAAATGAGAATCTGCACGAGCGCAAGGAACTCCGCGTACAGCAGCACGAACGCCCCGGCGACTCCCAAGAGCGACGCCAGCAGAAAAAGCGCCGCATGCACGATATTCCGCGTGAACACAACGCCGAACGCGGCCAGCAGCGCAACGGCGGCGACAACGTAGAAAGCGGCGATCCCCACGGACTACTCGTCGCCCTCTGTCGATGCTGCTCCCGCCGCCGCAGGACGCGCCGCCTTCTTGGCCAGCGCGGCGGCCGCCACATTCTTCTCGCGGTTCGTCGGCGTCCAGCCGCTCGTCTCCATATAGCGGCGTCCCTGCGACAGCAGCGTGGGAAGATCCGCGCGCGCTCCTGTGCGCGAGTAGCTCGCCAGCTCGTGCTCGTACGACATCTCAATGGCGTCGAACGCGCAAACATCCACGCAGATAGCGCAGAGGATGCAGCGATTCAGGTTAATCTCGAAATTCTCGATGATCTTGCGCCGATGGCTAGTCCCCTCTGCAAACTTCGGATTGTCGTGCATCTGCGCGCTCATACACTGCGTAGGACACTCGCGCACGCACACCATGCAGCCCGTGCAGAACGGCTCGCCGGCGGTGTCGTCGGTCAGCAGCGCCGGAAACCCCATATAGCGCTCCTGCACAGGCAGATGCTGCTCAGGATAATGCGCAGTTACCGGCTTCCTGAACAGCCAGCGCAGCGTAGTGAGAAGTCCCTTTATCGCAGCAATCACGTCTGCGCCTTCTTCGGCCTCGGCTGCGCCTGCGACGCCACAGCTCGCAGCGCGTACCGCTCTGCAGTCGCCCTCGCGTCCTCCCGCTTCCCGCGCAGACGCGCGACCGCCGGAATCGCCAGCAGCCCCAGCGACATCAGCGTCAGCGTCCACAGCGGCCATCCATAGAATAGCTGAACCGCCGTCGCCGCGATGCTCCCGAACGCGAGAGGAATGAGCAGCTTCCACCCGAACTCCATCAGCTGGTCGATGCGCAGACGTGGCAGCGTCGCGCGCACCCAGAAAATGACCCCCGCAACCGCATACGTCTTCCCCAGGAAAAGCGCGACCGCGGCAGGCTGCGGCAGATCGCCGAACGGCCACGCCCACCCCCCCAGGAAAAGCAGCGTCGCAAGCGCCGCGATAACGAACGTGTTGACGTACTCCGCCAGGAAAAAGATCGCCCAATGGGCGCCGCTGTACTCAACGAACGGCCCGCCAACAACCTCCGACTCGGCAAAATAGATGTCGAACGGCGTCCGGCCCACCTCCGCGAGACCCGCAACGAAAAACACCAGGAACGCCAGCGGCTGCGCCGCGATGTAGGGAACCGTCCGCTGCGCATCCACAACATCGATGAAACTCATCGAATCCGCCAGCATCGCAACCCCAACCACCGCCATAATGATCGGAATCTCATAGCTCACAAGCTGCGCCGCCGAGCGGAACCCCCCGATGATCGCGTACTTGCTATTCGAACTCCACCCTGCCAGCACAAGACCCACAATGCTGAGCACAGACACCGCAATGAAGAAGAACAGCCCCATATCGAGGCTGCGCGCCACCAGATCCTCCGTCAGCGGAATCGTGAGCCACACCACGAAACTCGGAACGAACACCAGCGCCGGCGCAACATAGAAAAGCAGCCGCGACGCGTTCGCCGGAGCAACATCCTCTTTCGTAACGAGCTTGAGCGCGTCGGCGACGACTTGCAGAACCCCGAACGGCCCGACCCGCGTCGGCCCAACTCGCCCCTGCATCCGCCCAAGCTGCTTGCGTTCGAGCCACACAAGCGAAGTCCCCAGCGCCATCACAACGTTCAGCAGCACGAACAGCGTGATGGCCACCTTCGCCGCCGCCTCGAACGTCACATCCTCCCCGGGATCCCCGAAGAGCGACAGCGCCGCCGCGAAAACCACGATGAGCGCCGTAACCGTCGCGGCTACAACCGCCAGAATCGCCATCTGCGCTGGGAGCGACCTCACGAATCCGCTCACCGGTCAACCTCCCCGAGCACGATATCCAGCGAGCCCAGCACAGCGACCGCGTCCGCGATGTAGGCGTCACGCAGCATAGGGCGCAACGCCACGAGATTGCAGAACGATGGAGGCCGCACCTTCACCCGGTACGGCTTGTCGCTCCCGTCGCTCACCAGAAACACCCCGATGTCGCCCCGGGGATTCTCAGCGTGAACGTAAACCTCTCCCTTCGGCGGACGCGCGATGCGCCGCATCGGCGTCATCGTCGGCCCCCGCTCCATCTGATCAAGACACTCGCGCGCCATCGCGATAGATTCATAGCACTCCAGCGCCCGCAGATAGTACCTGTCCCACGCGTCGCCGTTCTCCCCGACAGGAACCCTGAACGACAGGTAAGGATAAACCTCGTACGGATCATCCTTCCGCACATCGTAGGGAATGCCGCAGGCGCGAAGCCCCGGCCCTGTAAGCCCGCACGACAGCGCAGTCGCCGCGTCGATAGCGCCCACTCCGCGAGTGCGGGCGAGGAACACGTCATTGAACGTGAGCAGCCGGTCCATCTCGGCGACCCCGCGCTCAGCGTGATCGAGCACATCGCGAACGCGCGCGGCGAAATCCTCGGGAACATCCTCCTTCACCCCGCCGATGCGGATGAAATTGTGCATCATCCGCGCCCCGGTTACCGACTCGAACAAGTTCTGAATCCGCTCGCGCTCCCGGAAACCGTACATAATCGGCGTCATCGCCCCCAGGTCGATGGCGTACGTGCCGATAAAGAGCATATGGCTCGCAAGCCGGTTGAGCTCAACGAGAATCGTGCGGATATACTGCGCGCGCTCTGGCGGCTCGACGCCCATCAGCCGCTCGGCGGCGCGACAAAACGCCAGCTCGTTATTCAGATTCGACACATAGTCGAGCCGGTCGAACAGCGTAACCACCTGACCGTAGCTCTCGTGCTCCGCCAGCTTCTCCGACCCCCTGTGCAGATAGCCGATATGCGGAACAACATCCACCACCCGCTCCCCATCGATCACGAGCAGCATACGGAACACCCCATGGGTCGCCGGATGCTGCGGCCCCATATTCAGCATCATATCGACAGTTTCGTAGCCCTGGTCAGTCTTCATGAAAGGTCACGCAACATTCAGCAGCTGCTCTTTCTTGCTCCACAGGGCGACAATTGAAAGGCGTTTGAGAAGCGCGCTGTCCTCAGGCCGCCACTCGTAGTCTACGTCGTTCAGCAGGCTCACCTTCCTTCCTGCATTCTCCAGATCCACCCACATCCGAACCGTCCTGTTCACCAGCGGCGTTATTCCCGAAGCCCTGGCGGGGGACAGAGGCTGAAGCAGCGCCGCTTCGCGCCCGCCAGCCCCGAGGAGCCGGAACCCCACGCGGTAAGTCTTGCCCGACAATCCCTCGATTGGCGCCCCGGCGTCGTACTCTCTCTCTGACTCGTCGAGGAACGACCTGACCTCTTGCGAGAAATTCGCCGGCTCAACGGCCCGCGACGTGTAGATAAGCCCGTCGAGAGCGTGAGCTGCCGCCGCCACATCAAGGATCGCGCTGGCGGCTCCGACGGCGTCCGTAACCTTCTCGATGCGCGCTTGTTGCAGATCCACGTGCAGCCGCGCAGCAGTTCGCTCCGCAATGAACCGCCCCCTCGTCGAGGCCAGCGGGTCGGCCCCCCGCAGCTTGAGACTCCGGAACGTCTCTCCCTCGTCCGACACGCGGACACAGCCGTCGCGTTCCGCGACGAAAACCTCAATGAGGCCGCTGTCAGACCGGAGGTACGGCGTAACGACGCTCACGCCCGCTCCATACGGCGCACAGTCAAACTCCAGCCGCATAGAGGCAAGCGCATCGTCAACCAGCCTCGTGCAGTCGATGGGCATGAACTGCCGCCCTCGCCACCCCTACCACTCCTCATAGTCGTGCAGCGGAAAACTCTTGAGCCCCGGGTAGCCCTCGAAACCGTCGTAGAGCAAAAGCGGGGACAGATCCGGATTCCCCCGGAAGACGACTCCAAAAAGGTCGTGCGTCTCCCGCTCGTACCAACCCGCGGCCTCCCACAGCTCCGTCACCGAATCCGCCACGGGATCGTCCGCTGGCGCGTCAACCTTCAAAAGAACCTTCCGATTATGAGCAATGGAGAAGAGCACGTACTCCAGCTCGATGCGCTCCACGTAGTCAACCGCAAGCAGGCAATGGAGCATATCCACCCCAAGACCATTCGCCGCGACGCAGGCGCGAGCCGCCCGAACGATATCCTCGCGGCGAACCCGCGCCCACGGCATATCGTCCCGACCGCCAGTTTCGACCGCCATATCGCCGAGGGCGCGCGCAAGAAGCTCCGCCGTCTCCTCCCCCCGCTGATTAAGCGCCTCCTCGGCAACCTCCACAGGCGGACCATGACGCGCAGGACGTTGCTCCGTCATCGGGCGCCCTCCGGCTCCTCCAGAGCAGCAGCGCCGCTCTCCGCAGGAGACGCCTCCTCAGAGAGCCTCAGCGGCTCAGCATCCGGCGCAGCCTCCTGGGAGACAGACTCAACCGCGACCGGCCCGCTCCGACGCCCCTCCCGCGCATCGCGCTTGATCTTCTCCTGCAACTTGATGATCCCGTCCATAAGCGCCTCCGGACGCGGAGGACACCCCGGCACATACACGTCCACCGGCACGATATGATCGACCCCCATCACCACGCTGTACGAGCGGTAGTAGGGCCCGCCGCTCGTCGCGCACGTCCCCATCGCAATCACCCACTTCGGATCCGGCATCTGGTCGTACAGCAGCTTGATAGGCTCCGCCATCTTCTTCACGACCGTCCCCGCGACAATCATCACATCCGACTGCCGCGGCGAGGGCCACGTGACCACCCCGAAACGATCGAGGTCGTGGTGCGCCATATGCGTCGATATCATCTCTATCGCGCAGCACGCCAGCCCGAACGTGAGCGTCCACAGCGAATTGCTGCGGCCAAGCGCCGTCAACTGATCAACCGTAGACGTAACAACTCCCGGCGCCGCGCTCTTCAGCAACGCCGGCCCCGGAACATTGCCCTTCCCCGCCGATACAGCGCCTCCCTCCGGCGAATCGAAGAACCGTCCGCCGCCGGGGCGCTCCCAGCCGCCCGGACGCAGCGCCGGCGCATGCCCATCGTTCACTTCCATCGCAGCGCTCCCTTGCGCCAGGCGTACACGACCCCCAGCAGCAGGATGGCGATGAACAACATCATCGCGTAGAACACATAGCCCGGGATCCCCTCGTCCGCGAACACTATCGCCCACGGGAAGAGAAACACCGCCTCGACATCGAATATCAGGAAGAGAATGGCGAAGACGTAGTAGCGCACATTGAACTGCGTCCAATTCAGCGCAGTCGGCAAGATGCCCGACTCGTACGCGATGCCCTTGCGCTCGGAAGGCCGGCGCGACGAGAGAATCGCCGACGCTATCAGCATGCCCGCCACAGCCGCAACGCCGACGACGAGCGCCAGCCCCACTGCCATCCAGTTGACGGCGTAACCGTCCGGAGTCATTCGCTCCTCACGAGGCCCGGGACGCGCGCCGGGCGCCCTTGCCTGCCCTTCCCGGCTCCATCTCTCCGACCAAACGACCGCGCCTCAGTCTATATTCACGTCGCGCCCTGCGCCCTGTCAACGCTCGAGCGCGCCGCGTCGTACTCCATAATCGCGCCCAGATCCTTATCCCCGCGCCCGCTAAGGCACACGAGCGCTCGCCCCCCCTCGCCCATCGCGGGAGCAAGCGAGCTCATCACGTACGCGATCGCGTGCGACGACTCCAGCGCAGGGATGATCCCCTCCAGTTCGCACACCAGCCGGAACGCGCCCACCGCCTCGCTGTCTGTAACGTTCACATACTCCGCGCGCTCCGAGTCGTGCAGCCACGCGTGCTCAGGCCCCACCCCCGGATAATCAAGCCCCGCCGAGATGCTATGCGTCTCGCGAATCTGACCGTCGGCATCCTGCACAACGTACGACATCGACCCGTGAAGAACCCCCACGCGCCCGCCTCCGATAGTGGCGGCGTGCCGGCCCGTCTCGACCCCATCGCCCCCCGCCTCAACTCCCACCAGCCGCACTCCCGCGTCCGGAATGAACTCGTAGAACTGCCCAATAGAATTCGAGCCCCCGCCAACGCAGGCGACAACCGCGTCGGGCAGGCTGCCGGTCATCTCCAGAAACTGCTCGCGCGATTCGCGCCCTATCACCCGCTGGAGGTCCCGCACCATCATCGGATACGGATGCGGCCCCACCGCGCTCCCAATGATGTAGTGCGTGTCCCCCACATTCGTCACCCAATCGCGGATCGTCTCGCTCACCGCCTCTTTCAGCGTGCGGCTCCCAGCCGTCACCGGGCGAACCTCCGCGCCCAGCATCCGCATCCGATACACGTTCGGCTCCTGCCTCCGCATATCCTCCTCGCCCATATAAACGACGCAATCAAGCCCAAGCAGCGCGCACACCATCGCCGAGGCCACCCCATGCTGACCGGCCCCCGTTTCCGCAACGATGCGGCGTTTGCCCATACGCTTCGCGAGCAGACCCTGCCCCAGCGCGTTGTTGATCTTGTGCGCGCCCGTATGCGCAAGATCCTCGCGCTTCAGATAGATCCGCGCGCCGCCTGCTCGCGCCGTCAGCCGTTCAGCGTAGTGAATAGGCGTCGGACGCCCCACATAATCTCGCAGCAAGCGCCCCAGCTCGCCCTGAAAATCCCCATCCTCGCGGGCGGCGCTCCAAGCCTCCGCAAGCTCATCCAGAGCAGCCATCAGCGTCTCCGGCACATACCGCCCGCCGAACGGCCCGAATCGCCCCTTCTCGTCAGGCAGCTGCTCCACGTCAACCCCTCCTGAACAGACGGCGGAGTCCTCGCGGCTTCCCCTTCGAATCCAGCGCGCGCACCGTCTCGATGAACGCTCTGATCTTGTCAGGATCCTTCTCGCCGTCGGTCTCCACTCCGCTCGATGCGTCGACCCCCCAGGGAGCCACGCGCGCGATCGCCTCCGCGATGTTGTCAGGCGCGAGCCCTCCCGCGAGCGACATCTCGAACGAGCCCGCCAGGTCGGCGGCCAGGCCCCAGTCGAAACTCCGCCCTGCCCCGCCATAAGCCCCCGCCGTCTGCGTGTCGACAACGATGCGGTGCCCCGCAAGCGCATGCCGTTGCTGCGTCGTCATCACCCGGGGCAACTGCGCCGCCGCAGGAATCTCAGGATCGATGCCGATAACCTTGTAGATGGGAACAGTCATCCGCGCGCAGTAAGCCATGCTCTCTCCCCCGCAGAGCTGCACAGCGTCGAGGCCCAGCTCGTCCACAATCGCGTTCACCGCATCGGCAGGCTGATCGCCAAACAATCCCACGAACGCCGGCATAGCGCCTCCCCGGGCCCGAGCCTCCTCGAGCATCGCCGCCGCCTGCTCAACCGTCGTCGCCCGGCGGGCCGAGGGAACGAACACTAGCCCGACCGCGTCAACCCCCGCCTCGATTGCGGCAATCAGCGGCTCCGCCGCCTGAAAGCCGCACAGCTTCACGTGCGTCACAGCTACACTCCCGCCAGCTCGCGAACCTTGGCCGCGACGTCCGGCGCAGTCATCAGCGCCTCTCCCACAAGTATGCCATTCACGCCCGCCCGCTTGAGCGCCAGCACATCGTCTCGCGTGCTGATTCCGCTTTCCGCCACAACCATGCGCCCTTCCGGAGCAAGCGGACGCAGCCGCGCGGCAAGCGTCGTGTCCACCTCGAACGTCCGCAGGTCGCGATTGTTGACGCCGATAATCTCCGCGCCGCAACTGAGCGCCGTCTCCACCTCGCGCTCGCTGTGCGCCTCCACCAGGCACTGCAGCCAGATGCCTTGCGCAGCCGCCAGAAGCTCGCGCAGAAGCTCCGGCGAAAGAGCCGCGACGATGAGCAGCGCCGCGTCGGCCCCATACGCCCGCGCCTCGTACAACTGGTGCGGATCGAACAGAAAGTCCTTCCGCAGAACGGGAACGCCCTCCGGCCCCGCGACCGCCTTCACCGCGGCCAAATGCTCGATGCTCCCTTGAAAATGAGCGCTCTCAGTCAGCACAGAGATCGCGGCGGCGCCGTTCGCCGTATACGTCGCCGCCAGCGCGGCAGGATCATACTCCGGCGCAAGCAGCCCCTTCGAGGGCGACGCCTTCTTCGCCTCGGCTATCAGGCGAACTTTGTCGCCCCAGAGCGCGCCCGACAGGTTGAGCGGAAACGGCAACGCCTTCACTCGAGCCTCCAGCTCGGCAAACGGCAGCTCGCGCTTCCGCCTGTCCGCCTCGGCGCGTTTCGCCTCAAGTATCGTGTCGAGAATCGTTCCTGTAGGCATCGCTCTTACATCACGTAAGCGTCTGACTCAACTCGGCAAGCTCCCGAACCTTCTCCAGCGGTCCCCCCGATTCAACGACTCTCCTTGCAGTCTCCACTCCCGCCGCGACGTCAGCCGCCTTCCCGCTCACCACGAGCGCAGCCCCCGCGTTCAGCAGCACGATGTCCCTCTCAGGCGACGGAGCCGGCGAGAGCGACCGCGCAAACTTCTCCCGAGCGCCCTCGATCCCCTCGATCTGCAAGTCGCTCAACTGCGCGCGCGACAGACCCGCATCCTCCGGCGACAGCGTGAAATGCGACACCTCCCCGTCCGCCGCCTCCCACACGTGCGACGTCGTAGTCGTCGTCAGCTCGTCGAGACCGTCGCCCCCGCGCACAACCCACGAGCGCCGCGTCCCCAGCGACGCCAACACGTGCGCCATAGCCTCCGCGACATCGTACGACGCATCCCGCGGCTGCGCGACGCCAAGCAGCTGACGCGACGCGCCAGCCGGATTCGTCAGCGGCCCCAGGAAATTGAACACAGTCCGCACCCCCAGCTCGCGACGCGCCGGGCCAGCGAACCGCATCGCCGGGTGAAACGCGGGAGCGAACATAAACCCAATGCCCGTCTCCTCGATGCACCGGCGCACAGCCTCAGGGCTGAGTTCGAGCTTCACCCCGTGCGCCTCAAGAATATCCGCCGCGCCCACGCTGCCCGACGCCGCCCGATTCCCGTGCTTCGCCACCCTCGCGCCCGACGCCGCCGCGACAAACGCCGCCGCTGTCGAGATATTGAACGTGCGCATCCCATCGCCGCCGGCCCCAACCACATCCAGCAGCTCCCCATCAACCACGACCCGCAGCGCCTTCTCGCGCATCACTCTCGCCATCCCCGCAATCTCCCCCACCGTCTCGCCGTTCAGCCGGAGCGCGATGAGGAAAGCGCCGATCTGCGCCGGAGTAGCCTCGCCCGTCATAATGTCCTCGGCGGCGGCGGCGGCCTCGGCCTGCGAGAGCGCGTCCCCATCGACGAGCTTGCGTATCGCGTCCTGGATCATCGGCGCGTCTCCGCCGCCTCCGGAGCGCCGGCGCTCTTCAGCGCAGCCGCCTCCAGAGAGAAGTCCTGTTCGTCGCTCCACTCCTCCACCCAATCGTCGCCGAACGCGCGGCCGGCGCCGCCCTTGGCGGCGATCCGGGCGCCCCCGCCCAACGCTCCGGTCACGCTCACCTCCACGAGCTTGCGCGAGCGCTGCTCCGGCTCAGCCAAACGGCTCATCCCGAACCCCCCGAGCACAACCGCTGCAAGCAGCGGCGCCGAGATGATGCCCCGCTCCGCCCCTATGTCCTCCGCTATCATAACGAACAGCGCGAACGTCATCGCCAAGCCAAGCCAAAGAGCAATCTTCCCCACCCGCCGCCGCCTCGCGTTCAGCACAACGTCGCGCACGGCGACGAACCTCCCGGCGACCTCCTCCCCGCCCCTGGCGTCGTCCGGCGCCTGCGCCGCCCGCAGACGATACCCAACTCCCCGCAAACGCCGGGCGCACTCATCGTAAACAAGCAGCGGCGGCGACGACGTCTCCCGCCCCCACTCCCACGGATAATCCCGCCGGTAATCAGCGTTCATCCCACGCCCCGCAGGAAATTCAGCAGCAACTCCTTGCCGCTCTGCGTCATTATCGATTCGGGATGAAACTGAATGCCCTCCACAGGGAACTCCCGATGCCGCACGCCCATAACGACCCCGCTCTCGCTCCGCGCAGTCACCTCGAGCGCGTCCGGCAGCGTCTCCTCCCTGATGGCGAGCGAGTGATACCGGATGCCCTCCAACGGATTCGGCAGACCCGCGAAAACCCCCCTGCCGTCGTGCGCGATCCTGCTCATCTTGCCGTGCATAATCTCGCCCGCCCCCCCGATCTCAGCGCCGTACGCCGCCCCGATGCACTGATGCCCCAGGCAAACGCCCAGAACCGGAGCCCGCTCGCCGAACCGCGCGACGACCTCCTTCGACACCCCAGCCTCCGCCGGAGTGCGCGGCCCTGGCGAAATCACGATGCGCTCCGGCGACATCGCCTCCACATCGGCAACCGTAATAGCGTCGTTCCGCGCGACGCGCACATCCGCCCCCAATTCGCGCAAGTACTGATAAAGGTTGTACGTAAAACTGTCGTAATTGTCGATCAACAGCAGCATCGCCCTGCCTCTTCCCTGCCTCGCGCGAGATTTTATCCGCTGGTCTCCGCAATCACCCGCAGCAGCGCGTTCATCTTGTGCAGCGACTCCTGACGCTCCGTCTCCGGATCAGAGTCGTACACGACTCCGCCGCCCGCCTGCGCGTAAGCGACGCCGTTCTTCACCACCATCGTGCGGATGGCGATCGCCGTATCCATACTCCCCGAGAAACTGAAATACCCTACCGCCCCCGCGTAGATCCCGCGCCGCTCTCCCTCAAGCTCGGCAATAACCTCCATCGCCCGCACTTTGGGAGCCCCCGACACCGTCCCCGCAGGAAAGCACGCGCGCAGCGCGTCGAACGCCGTCATATCGGCCCGAAGCTCCCCCGTAACGTGCGACACCAGATGCATCACATGCGAATAGCGCTCCACCTCCAGCATCTGCGTAACCCGCACCGTGCCGGGCTCGCTCACTCGCCCGATGTCGTTCCGTCCCAAGTCCAGAAGCATGATGTGCTCCGCGCGCTCCTTCTCATCGCTCGCCAGATCAGCCTCTAGGCGCAGATCCTCCTCAGCGTCCCTCCCGCGAGGCCGTGTCCCCGCGATCGGGTGCGTCTCCACAACCCCGTCCTCAGCGCGCACAAGCATCTCCGGCGACGCCCCCACAACAGCAAAGTCTCCCAGATCCAGAAAATACATATACGGCGACGGATTCACCGCTCGCAACGACCGGTAGAGGTCAAACGCTCCCGCCAGCGCCGGAATCTCCATCCGCTGCGACGGAACCGCCTGGATGATGTCGCCGGCCACAACATACTCCTTCGCACGGCGCACCATCGCGTGATACTCGTCCGGCGTCTTGTTCGACCCTTCACGGTAGCCGGCGGCTGCGCGCGCGACCGCCTCACTGTCGGCCGGCTCACGCGCAAGCTGCGGCTGACGCGGCAACGGCTGCGCCAGCCGCTCCGCCAGCTCATCGATGCGCTCCACCGCCTTGCGATACGCCTCTTCCGGCGCCCCTTCCACGTGCGCAGTCGCCACCACCTGAATGCGCCGCCGCACGTGATCGAACACCAGAAGCGAATCCGTGAACAGAAACACCGCCTCCGGCAGACCCTGCGGATCCTCCGCCGGAATGGGAACGCGCGGCTCAAAATACCGCACAACCTCATACGACAAGTAACCGACTGCCCCCCCAACGAACCGGGGCAAACCCGCGATATGCGCCGGACGAAAGCGGCCAAGCTCCTCTTCGATCGCAACGAGCGGGTCGCCCTCTCCATCCGGCTCTCCCTCGCCGGAGCGCAGAACCCTGTACGGCTCCGCGCCAATGAAACTGTAGCGCGCCATCCGCTCCCCACCCTCGACGCTCTCGAGCAGAAACGAGTTCGCCTCGACCCCGCTCGCAATCTTCAAGTAAGCGGACACCGGAGTCTCCAGATCGGCAACGACCTCCCTGTAGACAGGAATGAGGTTGCGCCCCTCGCCTGCCAGCGCGATGAACTGTTCGATTGTCGGCGAGCACTGCCTCATTCGCGGCTCCTCCGTGCGCATAAAAAAGCCCCGCTCCCAATAAGGGGCGGGGATATCCGCTGTGCCACCCTCGTTCTCCCTGCGCTCGCGCGAAGGGAATCCACCGGCGCACTACCGCGCGTAGCGGAGCATGCCGTTCGTCTATACCGGGACGAACCCGTCGACGCCTACTCCCGGAGTTTCGGGTCGCGGCTCAGGGGTCCATTCCGTCGCTGCGCAGGCGCCGGTTCGCAGCTGCCCCGGCTCTCTGATGCCTCGCCTCGCGGCGTACTACTCCCCATCACAGCCTTCCCCTGATTATCGAGCAGACGCGGGCGCAGTGTCAATTGGGCGCCGCGCGTCTCAAGCGCAACCTTGGCGCTCACCAGGCTTGTCAACCTTGCAGCGGCGCCAGCGATTCCGGCGCGATGACGCCCTCTTCGAGACCTTTCAGCGCTACGTAGATCTCCAGCAACGGGTCGCGGAAGCGGTACCGCTTCCGCCAGCGCATGCCCTCTTGCTTGAGAACGTTTCCCCGATCAACCCCTGAGAAATCGTTGAGATATTGCAGATACCTCGTCATCGCAATAGGCCGACCCTCGATGTTCGCCAGTGGCCCATGAACGCCCGAGGCGGTGAAGTAACCTAACCCATCTCGCTCCGCCAGCGCACACGCCAGCAGCACATTCGCGTGAATGCTCTCTCGCCGCGTGCTGGATACAGCATCATGGTAGCTTGCCTTCACAGACTCCTGCGTGGCCTCAGTTGCGAGCCGCAATCCCTCGCTGACATCCCTCTCCGAGACCGTCTGGCTTCGGTTCCGCAAGGCTGCGCTTGCCGACGACTTGCCCAGGAGATGCGCGTAGTAAGGGAGCCCTTGAGCAAGTCTGGCGATAAGGCGCACCGCCCTCTCTTCGTACTTGAGGCCTATCTGCTCGTAGCGGGATGTCACAAGCCCCCACGTTTCCTCCGCTCCCAGCCGGGGAAGGAGAATCTGATGCAGGTTGCGGTCCACCGACGCATGGCTGGCAATGAGGTCATCGATCGTGTCGGCAACACCCACAGCCACCAGCGTCGTGTCGACGCCGTAGTCCGATAAACCCTTGATGACGTCCGCGAAATGCTCCGTCGTCTCATCGTCCTGCAACCTATCGAACTCATCGATAATCACCACCACCGTCGACGCGCAAGCTCCAAAGCACCTTCTAACGAGCGAGGCATCCGCCTCCCCATCCGCCATTCTCAGCAGCATCTCAACGAATTCAGGCGCTTGCTGAAGCGTTCCCTTAGACAGCAGGTCGTCGGCAACGTGAGCCCATATGCTCGTGTAGTCATCCTGGGGATCGCAATTCACTCGCGCCACAAGGATGTCGTCGCTCTTGACTATGTCGGTCCAGAATTCCTGGATGAGCCCCGCCAGCGAGGTCTTGCCCACTCCCCTCTCCCCGAAGATGACTGCGTGAGCCCCTTTGGCAAGAACTGCCGCAATCACCCGCTCAATCTCTTCGGCTCTGCCCTGAAACGAGTCTTTGTCGCTCACCGGCGCGTTCGGAGTAAAGACGGCGTCAAGCTGAAGGCGCATACGCACCAGCTCGGCCTCCTGCGCCATCATCCACCTCCCTTTGAAACTTGGGGGTAACCACAACTTCAGGGAAACTTGGGGTTAACTACAACTTTAGGGAAACTTGGGGTTAACTACAACTTCAGGGAAACTTGGGGTTAACCACAACTTCAGGGAAACTTGGGGTTAACCACAACTTCAGGGAAACTTGGGGTTAACTACAACTTTCCCCGCCGCGCCCGAACAGCCGCCGCGCCAGCCTCCCAACCTCTCGCAACCCCTAACCCCGCTCGGACGATCCCCCGCTTGCGGCAAGCAGCGCGTCCCGGCGCGCGCGCTGCTGTTCCCGCGGCGACGGCGGCGCGATGTGCGGCAGCGGCGCCACACGCTTGAACCGCGGCAGATAAATCGCCCAATTGTCCAGCACGTCCGCCGCCCGCGCGCTATACGTAAGCTCCCGGTGACGCGCAACGAGCGCCCGCAACAACTCCTCGTCCTCCGCGTCGTCCACCGCCGAGCTCCCCACCATCTCCGGATTCATATTGTGCTGCAGCTCGTCGTTCAGATCCAGCACGAACGCTATCCCTCCCGACATCCCCGCCCCGAGATTCCGTCCCGTCTCCCCGAGAATCACCACAACCCCACCCGTCATGTACTCGCACGCGTGATCTCCCGTCCCCTCAACCACTGCCCACGCCCCCGAATTGCGGACAGCAAACCGCTCCCCCGCGCGACCAGACGCGAAGAACCGCCCTCCCGTCGCTCCGTACAGCACAGTATTGCCAACAATCACATTATCGTGCGCATGGAACCGAGCCTCCGGAACCGGACGCGCAACGAGCTCCCCCCCGTGCATTCCCTTCCCCACGTAGTCGTTCGCCTCCCCCTCCAGCAGCATATGCATCCCGTCGACCATAAAAGCGCCGAAACTCTGCCCTGCAGAGCCAGTGAACCGCATCTCAATACTGTTCTCCGGCAAACCTTCATCCCCGATCGCCCGCGCAATCTCGCCAGCGATGCGCGCGCCCACCGTGCGATGCACATTGCGAATCTCGCGCTCTATCTTCACCGGCCCCTGCAAATCGATTGCCGGCTGCGCCAGCGGCAGCAGCTCATCGTCCAGCACAACATCATTCGGCTCGTCGTTCCGCTCCTGCGCATGAACCCGTGGACGCTCTCCGCTCGGATCGGCGACCGCCAGCATCGCCGAAAGATCCATCATATTCGCCTTGGGATGGCCCGGAAGCTCCCGCTGCGCGAGCAGATCCGTCCGGCCAACCATCTCATCCACCGCGCGGAAGCCAAGCCCCGCCATAATCCCGCGCAGCTCCTCCGCCAAAAGAAACAGATAGCGAACCAGCATCTCCGGCGTCCCCCAGAACTTCTTCCGCAGCTCCTCGTCCTGCGTCGCCACCCCCACAGGACACGTATTGAGATGGCACTGACGAGCGATCTGGCAGCCCACCGCCACCATCGCCTGCGTCCCGAACCCAAACTCCTCCGCGCCCAACAGCGCCGCTATCGCCACATCGCGACCCTGACGGAACCCCCCGTCCGTCCGGAGCGTAACCCGGCCCCGCAGATTGTTCATCACGAGAACCTGGTTCGTCTCTGCAAGCCCCAGCTCCCACGGCGAGCCGGTGTACTTGATCGACATCAACGGCGACGCCCCCGTGCCGCCTTCCGCGCCAGAGATCAGCACATAATCCGCGTATCCCTTCGCGACCCCCGCCGCAACCGTGCCGACGCCGGCCTCGGCAACAAGCTTCACCGCAACCGTCGCCCGCGGATTCACAATCTTCAAATCGTAGATAAGCTGCTTCAGATCCTCGATCGAATAGATGTCGTGATGCGGCGGCGGCGAAATGAGCGGCACCCCAGGCTGCGTGCGCCGCGCCCGCGCGATAATCTCCGTAACCTTGTGGCCCGGAAGCTGCCCACCCTCCCCCGGCTTCGAGCCCTGCGCCATCTTGATCTCGAGAACCTCAGCCATCGCCAGATACTCCGGCGTGACGCCGAACCGCCCCGAAGCAACCTGCTTCATCTTGCTGCCAGTCTGATCCCCGTCGCGCAGCTCCCTGAACCGCCGCGGATCCTCGCCGCCCTCTCCGCTCCCGCTCTTGCTCCCCACCCGGTTGAACGCAATCGCGATCGCCTCATGCGCCTCGATGCTGAGCGCCCCGAACGACATCGAGCCGCCGTTGAAACGCTTCACAATCTCCGACGCCGGCTCCACCTCTCCGATGGGAACAGGCGCGCCCGCCGGCTTAATCTCGAGAAGGTCCCGCAGCGAAATCGGCGGCCCATCGCCGATCTGCTCCAGATACCCCCCGTACCCCTCCGCCCCGCCTTCGCGCGTCTCATCGAGCAGCGTCTTGTGCAGCGTCCGCACGCTGCCCGGCGCGAACGCGTGCGGCTCGCCATTCCGCCGGTAGCGGTAATACCCGAAATCATCGAGCTTCGCCGGCTTCCCCGCCTCCGCCAGAGCAAACGCCGACCGGTGCAGCCGCAGCGTCTCCTCAGCGATCCCGTCGAACCCAATCCCCCCCACCGGCGAATGCGTCCCCGCGAAACAACGCTCCACCACCTCCTCGCCGAGCCCGACCGCCTCGAAAATCTGCGCCCCGTGATAGCTCGTAATCGTCGAAATCCCCATCTTCGACATAATCTTGAGCAGCTGCTTGTTGATCGTCTTGATGTACGTGGCGATCGCCCGCGCCGCTCCAACCTCAGAGTCGTGCCCCTCCTCAATGAGCGCCGCAATCGTCTCGAACGCCATATAAGGATGTATCGCGCTCACCCCGTAGCCGATCAACAGCGCGAACTGGTGCGGATCCCGCGCGTCCGCAGCCTCCGCCACGAGCGACGCCCTCAACCGCTTGCGCGCCCGCGTCAGATGATTATGCACAGCCCCCGCCGCAAGCAGCATCGGAACCGCCGCATGCTCCGCGTCCACCCCCCGGTCGCTCAGGATAATCGCGCCGCAACCCTCATCGACCGCGCGCTCCGACTCCCGGCGCACTTCGTCGAGCGCGCGGCGCAGACCCTCCGCTCCCTCGCCCGCACGGAAAAGCGTCGACAACGTCCGCGCGCGCAGCGAGCCCGACTCGCGAACCGCCGCCAGCTCCTGCGCCGTGAGAATCGGCGAGTCGAGACGCGTCAGACCCGCCTGATCCTCCGCCTCCTCAAGCAGCGACCCCCGCGCCCCAAGATAGGTGTACAGCGACATAACCAGGCTCTCGCGGTACGAATCAATCGGCGGATTCGTCACCTGCGCGAACCGCTGACGAAAGTAGCTGTAGAGCAACCGCGGATTCAGCGCCAGCGCCGACAGCGGAGTGTCGTCTCCCAGCGACCCCACAGGCTCCACCCCGTCGAGGTAAAGCGGACGCAGCACAAGATGCGCCTCCTCCGTCGTATACGCGAACGCCTTCCTCGCCTCCACGCTTGCCGGAGCCGGCTCCGGAACCGACGACGCCGGCGCGCTCACTACCGCCATCTTGCGCGACAACCACTCGCCATACGGCCGGGCCGCGGCGAGCCGCCCCTTGATAGCAGCGTTCCGCAAGAGCTCCCCCCGGCCCGTGTCCACTGCAATCATCTCTCCAGGACCAAGGCGCCCCTTCTCCACAATGTGCGCGTCGTCCATATGCGTCGCGCCAACCTCCGACGCCATCACGAAAATGTTGTCGTCGTCAAGCTTGTAGCGCGCAGGACGCAGACCATTGCGGTCGAGAGCCGCCGCCGCGACGACCCCGTCGGTGAACGCAAGAGCCGCAGGCCCGTCCCACGGCTCCGAAATGCACGCGTGGTGCTCGTAGAACTCCCGCAGCGCGGGATCCATATGCGGCATGTTCTCCCACGCCTCTGGAACAAGCATCGCCATCGCGTGGAGCGGATCCCGCCCCGACACCACCAAAAGCTCCAGCGCGTTGTCCAGGCTCGCCGAGTCGCTGAGCCCCTCCTGAATCACCGGCTGCCCATCGCTCGCATCATCGCCCCACACAGCGGACGCAAACTCGCGCGCCCGCATCCAATTCCGGTTGCCGTCCACCGTATTGATCTCCCCGTTGTGCCCCAGCATCCGGAACGGCTGCGACAGCGCCCAGCTCGGGAACGTATTCGTGCTATACCGCTGGTGGAGCAGCGCCAGCGCTGTCGTGAATTTCGCGCTGTCGAGATCCTTGTAGAACGCCTGCAACTGCGGCGCCACCAAGAACCCCTTGTAAACAACCGTGCGGTTCGACAGCGACGCGATGTAGCAGTCGATCCCGGCTTCCGCCAAACCGCGCTCCGCCGCCTTCCTCGCCAGATAGAGCTTGCGCGTGAACGCCTGCGCATCCGGAGCCTCCGGCCACACCGCCAGAACGTGCTCTATCCTAGGCAGCGTCGCCAGCGCCCGCTCCCCGATCGCCGTCGCGTCCACCGGAACCTCGCGCCAGCCGAGCGCCGAAAGGCCCTGCCTGCGCAGCGCGCCCTCGATTACCTCCCGAGCTGCCCGCGGATTCTCCTGCGGCAGAAACACGACGCCCACAGCCAGATCCCCATCGTTGGCGACTGCCGCTCCCAAGCGCGCCGCCTCCGGAGCAAAGATGCCCGTGGGAATCTGCGTCAGCACGCCGGCGCCGTCGCCAGTCTTCCCGTCCGCAGACACCGCGCCGCGGTGCGTTACATTAACAAGCGCCTCTAGCGCCCTGTCGAGCGGCGCCCTGCTCCGAGCGCCCGAAACATCGGCCACGAAACCGACTCCGCACGCGTCGTGCTCAAAACGCGGGTTATACAGACCACCGTTTGAATTCGGGTAGTGCATGTGCGCGCTATCCGGGCCGAGTCGCTGCGCGATTCGGCCCCCCTCCTTACAGCTTACAGACTGAGAAGGCGCCGCTTGCCCTCGGCCGTCGCCGTTCGGCGCCTCTCCCGCTCGATGCGCTTGTTCTCGAGCCTCGATTCGCGCGTATGCTCGCCAAGAGCTGAGCGCAGCTCACAGCTGCGCTCCGCAGCCGCCGGAACTTTAACATCGTTCCCTCTCGCGCTGCGGAAAGCGTGCTGCCTCGCTTCTTCGGCGTGCGTCGCGGGCATAGGCCCCTCCCAACTCCATCCGTGGGATGCGCCATAATGCAGGTCACCGGGGCCCTTGCCCCGGTGACCTGCATCCTATGATAGGAGATTGTGAAAGTCGTGTCAATCAATCTCCCCTCCTGGCGGAGACCCCCATTGCGCCCCTGCAATGAAAACCAGAGCCTCCTCGTCGCCCCCAGCGGAGCGCCCCCCCCTCAGAACGTCGCCCTCCAACCCGTAACCGCCCGGAACGCCTGCTCCGCTAACAACCGCACATCCTCGGGCGGCACCGCCGACCCGCCCTCCGGGGTCTCGAGGGCGACCCCCTCCGCAAGCGTCCAGCGCGGCGTCCACCGCCACCCTTCACGCAGAGGCCCCTCCTGCCCAACCCACCGGCAGAAGTAAATGAAGTCGATGTGCTGGTGTGCGCCAGCCGCCGGATCCTCGATGTCCTCGATCATAATGGTGAACGGCGGCGCCGCCTGCCGCGGGTAAGCAAGCCCAAGATCAGGCGCGCCGCCAACCACCTCCGCCCGCGCCCCCGTCTCCTCGAAAATCTCCCGAAGCGCCGCTTGCGCAGGATCCTCATTCGGCTCGATATGACCGCCCGGGGGCAGCCAAGCCTTCACCTTCGGATGCCAGTGCAGCAGCGTCGACTCCCCCCTAACCACGAACCCCGTAGCAGTGAAGTGGCGTGTTACGCCCCTGCCGCGCATACGCCCACCGCGCCTCCCGCCAACCCGGCGGAGACGCTACTCCCAGCTCAGCTGACCAAGCGCGCTCTGCGCAGCCGCCAACCGCGCGACAGGAACCCGGAACGGCGACGCGCTCACATAGCTCAGCCCTATCTCGTTGCAGAACGCCACGCTGCGCGGATCCCCCCCGTGCTCCCCGCAGATGCCGATCGGAAAGTCCGGATCGATGCGCCGAGCCTCAGTCGTCGCCATTCGCATCAGCTTCCCCACTCCCCTCGCGTCCAGGCTGTTGAACGGATTCCTCGGCAGAATGTCCTCGACAACATAGTGATTCAGAAACTTGCTCTCCGCATCGTCCCGGCTGAACGCGAACGTCATCTGCGTCAGATCGTTCGAGCCGAACGAGAAAAACTCCGCCTCCGAGGCAATCTCGTCGGCAGTGAGCGCCGCGCGCGGCACCTCTATCATCGTCCCGAACAGATACGTCACATTGTGCATGCCGAGCGACTCCCGAGTCGCGCTCGCGATCCCGCGCAGACGCGGACGCAGCCACTTAAGCTCGTTCACGTGCGACACAATCGGAATCATAATCTCCGGATACACCGTCGAGCCTTCCGCCGTCAGCCGGCATGCGGCCGTAACGATAGCCCGCACCTGCATCTCGTAGATCTCCGGCATCGTCAAACCCACGCGGCAGCCGCGATGCCCCAGCATCGGATTCGTCTCCCGCAGACGCTCCACCAGCTCCAGCGTCTGCTCCCGTTCCCGCAGCTCCGCGCGGAGAACGCCGTCCTCACCACTCTCCAGCCGGCGCTTCAGATCAGAAACCTCCTGCGACAGCGCCTCGTAGCTCGGCAGAAACTCGTGCAACGGAGCGTCCAAAAGTCGGATTACCACCGGCAGCCCGTCCATCGCCTTGAAGATGCCGTAGAAATCCGACGCCTGGAACTGCTCCAGCTGCGACAGCTCCGCGTGGAACCCCCGCACGGCCTCCGAACGCGCAACCTCCTCGCGCGCAGCGCCGAGACGCTCCGTCAGCGACCCCCGCTCCGACGCCGGCGCATTCTCCAGCGACGCGGCAAGATCGCTCGCGCGCCGAATAAGACTCGACGCCTCCGGCCCAAGCGCAAGCAAACGCTGAATGTGCGGAAGACGCTCCTCAGCAAAGAACATATGCTCCGTCCGGCACAACCCTATCCCCTGCGCCCCGTTCGCCCTCGCCCGCAGCGCGTCCCTCGGCGTATCGGCGTTCGCCCATATCTCAAGCCGGCGCGCCTCGTCCGCCCACGTGAGCAGCCGGTTCAACTCGTGCAGATCCTCCGGCTTGGGCGACACCGTCTCGATCTCGCCCACGAACACCTCCCCCGTGCTCCCGTCAATGCTCACGATATCCCCGTCCGCGATAGTCTGCCCCCTCGCCGTGGCCGACTGACCGCTCGCATCGAAGTGCAACTCCTCGCAGCCCACCACGCACGGCTTCCCCAAACCGCGCGTCACCACCGCCGCGTGGCTCGTCATCCCCCCCCGGCCCGTCAGCACCCCTGACGCCCGAATGATGCCGTGCACATCGTCCGGACTCGTCTCATGACGCACCAGCACCACTCGCTGACCCGCGTTCGCCCTCTCCACTGCGCGATCCGGATCCGTCGCCACAACGCCCCACGCCGCCCCGGGAGACCCCCCAACCCCCTCGGCCAGCAGACGACCCTCCTCGATCGCCGCCCGCTTCGCGTCCGGAACGAACCTCGGCATAAGCGCCGCCGACACCTCGGCGGCCTCAACCCGCCCGAGCGCCTCCTCCCGCGTGAGCATCCCCTCGTCCACGAACTCCACCGCGATGCGAACCGCCGCCGGAGCCGTGCGCTTCGCCGAGCGCGTCTGAAGAATGTACAGCTTGCCCCGCTCCACAGTGAACTCTATATCCTGCACATCCTTGTAGTGCGCCTCCAGCCGCCGAGCCGTCTCTTCAATCTCCCTGTAAATCTCCGGACGCGTCTCCCGCAAAGCTCCTATGCGCTGCGGCGTCCGTATCCCCGCCACCACATCCTCCCCCTGCGCATTCGGCAAGAACTCCCCGTACAACAGCTTCTCGCCCGTAGCCGGACTGCGCGAGAACAGCACCCCCGTCCCGCTGTCCTCCCCCAGATTGCCGAACACCATCGCCATAATCACGCATGCCGTCCCCATATCGTGCGATATCCCCTGAAACTCCCGATACGTAATCGCCCTCGGATTATTCCACGAACTGAACACCGCCTCGATCGACTCCCGCAGCAGCGCCCACGGATCAGCCGGCATCGGCTCCCCCGTCGCCTCGCGGATCGTCTCCTTGAACGCCGCAATCAACCGCCGGAGCGCGGCGGGCTGCAGCTCGTAATCGAACTCCACCCCAGCCTCCCGCTTCGCCTCCGCCAGCGCCGACTCGAACCGCTCCTTGGGAATGCCCAGCGCGACATTCCCGAACCCCTGAGCCAGCCTGCGGAACGCGTCGAGCGCAGGGCGTTCGTCCCCCATCATCCGCGCGACCCCGTCAACCGTGGTGTCCGTGACCCCCATATTCAGAATCGTGTCCATCATCCCGGGCATCGACACCGGAGCGCCCGAGCGCACGGAGACCACCAGCGGGTTATCCGAGCCGCCGAAAACACGCCCTGTCTCCTCCTCCAGAGCGTGGACATTCGCCACAACGTCGTCCCATAGCCCATCGGGAAACTCCCGTCCGCGCCGGAAGTACTCGATCGAAGCCTCCGTAGTAATCACAAACCCCGGAGGCGCCGGGATCCCGATCCGCGCCATCTCGCTGGCGTGAGCCCCCTTCCCCCCCAGCAGGCCGACCATGTCCGCCCCGCCTTCCGCGAGCCGGTACACCATCTTGCCCGCCGTAGTCGCCATCGAGTCCTCCTCCCCTGTTCCCGCCTCGAGCGCGCTCTTCGGGGAACCGCGTTCGCCCGGTGAACCGCCGAACCACGCAACCGCCCAAGCCCTCGCACCTGTGGCGCGCCGACAGGCGATGCTAGCATAGCCCCCCAACTCGGTCTAGCGCGGGCCCCTCGCTGCGCCGCTACGCAGATTCTACCCCGGCGACGTATGGGACGTAGCGGATGGCTCCCTCCGATCCGGCGGCGTCCCCGCAATCGGAGAATGCCCGTTCTCGCTGACAAGAGGCTCCTTCGGCTCCAGCGGAGCATCCGGCTCCGCGTCGACCCCCACGCTCTCGGCGTAGCAGCCCCTGTAGGCCGGCGGGAGCAACTCGGCAATCCTCGTCATAATGCGAGCCGTCATCGCCCGCAGCTCGCGCCGGTCAACCCTCCCCTCCACAGCAGGCAAACAGAACGGCTCCCCAATAGCCACCCTCAGCCGCTGGAAATGAAACGGAATGCGCCACAGCGTCGGCGCCCTCTCCGTCCCCGTAATCGCCACCGGAAGAATCGGCGCCCCTGAACGCAGCGCAAGATACGTCAGACCATCCACCCCCTCCCCCAGCGACCCCGGGTTGCGTTTCCCCTCCGGAAACACAAGCAACGCGCGGTCGCCCGACAGAATGTGCTTCGCCCACCTCAGCGAGTCCGACGCCTGACCGTCCTCCCTCACCGGATACGCGTGCCACATCCGCATCGCGAACGACGCCCCCCACCCCTTGAACAACCCCTGCTTCGCCAGAAAAAACAGCGGCCGCGAGATGGCGTACACCAGCAGCGGCGCGTCCGCGTAACTCTGATGGTTCGCCGCGACGATCAGCGGCCCTCCCTCCGGCACCCGCCCCTGCCCAACGACCTCCACGCTCCCGAACGTCGGAAGAAAGACCCGCGCCGTCAGCCGCCCAAGCCGGTACCAGATGTCGAACGGCGGACGCATCCCCTTACCCAGCCAGCGCCGCAAGAACCCGCTCCACAACCCCTTCCACATCCAAACCGTCCGTCTCCGCCGCCAGCGCCCCCTCCGCCATACGCAAAGGCGCCTCCCTGCGCCGCATATCCGTCTCATCCCGCCGATCAAGGCTCGCCCGCACCTCGCTCCCCGAACGCGGCGACCCCTTCTCCGCCAGCTCCTGCGCCCGACGGCGCGTCCGCTCCTCAACCGACGCGTTAAGGTACACCTTCGCCGATTCAGGCAACACTATCGTGCCGATGTCCCGCCCCACCATCACAACCCTCCCCCCGCTCGCCGCCTCCCGCTGCGGACGCAGCATCGCCCGGCGCACTCCCGCAGTCTGCGCAACCGACGCGACCAGAGACTCCACCTCCGGCCCCCGAAGCAAGCCCGTAACATCCTCCCCGTCCAGCGCAATCCCCTCGCCCTCATGCGTCAGCCGCAGATCCAAACCCTCCGCCAGAGCGGTCAGCGCGTCCCCGTCGTCAACAGAAATCCCCCTCCGGAGCGCGGCAAGCGTAACCGCGCGGTAGAACACCCCAGTGTCAACGAACAGATACCCGAGGCGCCTCGCCACCTCGCGACCCACCGTCGTCTTGCCGGACGCCACAGGGCCGTCGATCGCGATTACAGAGGGGTACGACACGGCGGAGATATTTAGCTTGCCCTGGGGCGGGTCGTCAACCCCAAACAGCTTAAAGCCTCTAACGCGCCTCCAAGCCAGCTCCTGGCCGTGCGCTATTTCGCCCCAAGATGCGCGCGGCGGCCTTTGACCACCCGCCTGGAGCGCCGGTAAAATCGACCCCGCCCCCGCGCTGCGCAACAGCGCCGGCGCTCCAGGGAGGCCCCCCCGATGGTCAAGCAAGAAGAGGCTCGCTACACCGCCAGCGACATCCAGGTCCTCGAAGGCCTCGAGGCCGTCCGGCGACGGCCCGGAATGTACATCGGCAGCACAGACCAGCGCGGCCTCCATCACCTCGTATACGAAATCGTAGACAACGCCATCGACGAGGCCATGGCAGGCTACTGCGACAGCGTCTCCGTTCGCCTCCACGACGACAACTCTGTCTCCGTCTGGGACAACGGCCGCGGAATCCCCGTAGACATCCACGCCGCCACCGACCGCCCAGCCCTCGAAACCATAATGACAACCCTCCACGCCGGCGGAAAATTCGGCGGCGGAGCATACAAAGTCTCCGGAGGCCTCCACGGCGTCGGCGCCTCCGTCGTCAACGCCCTCGCCGAATCTATGCGCGTCGAGGTCCGGCGCGACGGCCGAATCTACTCCCAGCAGTACGCCCGCGGAATCCCCGCCAGCGACGTGCTCGACGAAGGACCCATCCCAACCAACGACCCCCGACAGAGCGGCACCCTCGTCCGCTTCAAAGCCGACACCGACATCTTCGGCCTCTCCAACTACGAACGCGACACCCTCCTCCAGCGCTTCCGCGAAATGGCCTACCTCAACAAGGCCATCCACATCTCCTTCTCCTCCGAAACACACCCCGAATCCGACCGCGCCTTCTACTTCGAGGGCGGAATCGCCAGCTTCGTCCGACACCTCAACCAAAACCGCGACGTCCTCCAACCCGAACCCTTCTACTTCGAACAAACCTCCGACAACACTATGGTCGAGGTCGCCCTCCAGTACAACAACGGCTTCTACGAATCCACCCTCGCCTTCGCCAACTGCATCAACACCGCCGACGGCGGAACCCACCTCGTCGGCTTCCGCGCCGGACTCACACGCGCCATCAACAACTACGCCAGGAAAAACAAACTCCTCCGCGACGACGCCCCAAACTTCAGCGGCGACGACGTCCGCGAAGGCCTCACCGCCATCATCAGCGTCCGCCTCGAAGAACCCCAATTCGAAGGCCAAACCAAAGCCAAGCTCGGCAACGCCGACACCAAAGCAGCCGTCGAGCAAGCCCTCGTCCAGAACCTCGAATTCTACCTCGAAGAGCGACCCCACGAAGCGCGACGCATCATCGAAAAATGCATGACCTCCCAGAGAGCCCGCGAGGCCGCCCGCAAGGCCCGCGACCTCGTCATCCGCAAGAACGCTATGGACGGCGGATCCCTCCCCGGCAAACTCGCCGACTGCACCGAACGAAGCCCCGAACGCTCCGAACTCTACGTCGTCGAGGGCGACTCCGCCGGCGGCTCCGCCAAGATGGGACGCGACCGCAAATACCAGGCCATCCTCCCCCTCCGCGGCAAAATCCTCAACGTCGAAAAAGCCCGGCCCGACAAAATGCTCGCCCACGAAGAAATCCGCGCCCTCATCACCGCCCTCGGCGCCGGCCTCGGCGAAGACTTCAACATCGCCAAACTCCGCTACCACAAAGTCATAATTATGACCGACGCCGACGTCGACGGCGCCCACATCCGTACCCTCCTCCTCACCTTCTTCTTCCGCAATATGCGCACCCTCATCGACGCCGGACACCTCTTCATCGCGCAGCCCCCCCTCTACCGAACATCCCGCGGCCGCTCCGTCCAGTACCAGTACTCCGAAAACGACAAGGACGCCTGGCTCGCGCGCCAGATGTTCGGGCGCGTCTCCGTCGCCTCCAGCGACGGCAACATCTCCCGCGCCGGCGCCAAGATCCAGGGCCTCGTCGACCTCCTCAGAGAATTCCTCGGATGGGTCCGCCCTCTGTCCAGCCTCGGCCTCGCTCCCGAACTCGTCGGCCCCTTTATGCACGGCGCCCAACAGGGAGCCTACCGGCTCGCCTTCGAAGGCGAAGACTCCGTCCGCGCGCTCGCCGCCTGGCTCGCCTCCCAAGGCTTCGAATGCTCCCCTCGCATCGACGACAAAACCCGCGAGTACTTCATCGAAGTCTCCGGATACGGCACAATCAACGTTCCCCGCGTGCTCGAGTCCGCGTCCGCCCACCACGCCAGCCAGCTCTTCCCCCAACTCGCCCAGTGGGTCAACGGACACACCTACACCGTCTCGCGCCGCGACAACACCGTCGCCAGCGACATCCCTTGGCAGGAACTCCCCCACGCCCTCGAGCGCAGCTCCGAACGACAGGGCATCGGCCTCCAGCGCTACAAAGGGCTAGGCGAGATGAACCCCGAGCAACTCTGGGAAACCACTATGAACCCTGCAACCCGCACCCTGCTGCAGGTCTCCGTCGAGGACGCCGCCGACGCCGACCGCGCGTTCACCGAGCTTATGGGCGACCTCGTGCAGCCCCGCAAAGAGTGGATCCAGGCTCACGCCCGCCAGGTCAAGAACCTCGACATCTAACCCACTCTCCCCACCGGGCGCTAGCCCCGCCCTGCTGTCCAGCGGCTGCTGCCAGCCGAGACGCTCTCCCCCCGCGCTAAGCCCCGTCCCTCTCATTTTTGGCCCAGACCACACCGCCCTGCGCCTCACAGCGCAGGCGACACGTTCCCCGCCTCGTCAGCCTCCAGCGCCGCCGCAAACGCGTATCCGTCCCGGCGGATACGGTCGCTCCCGCCCTGACGCCGATCCAGAATGCACCCCACCAGCGCCACCCTATGCCCTGCATACTCGGCCGCCCGAATCGCCACATACAGCGACCCCGCAGTCGAACACGTATCGTCGACGATCGCCACCCGCGCGCCAGCGGGAACCGGCCCCTCCAGAGCTTTCCCTAGCCCGTGATCTTTCGCCTCCCTGCGCACGAAAAACCCCGGAATAGGCGCCCCCCCGTCCAACCCGCTCATCAACGCAATCGCCGTAACCAGCGGCACAGCCCCCACCGCCGGCCCGCCAACCGCCTCCGCCCCCGCCCCCCGAATCGCCGGAAGCAACGCCCGCGCCGACAACCGAGCCCCCAACGGCGACATCGTCAGCAGTCGCCCGTCAAAGTAGTACGCGCTCTTCTCCCCCGAGGCAAGAACAAATTCCCCATACGAGAGCGCCCCAAGCTCGCGCGCAAGCTCCAGCGCCTCGCCAGCTGCCCCTGCTCCCGTCTCAGCCATCTCCGCCCCCTGCGCGCGGCTCCGAGCCATAGAGACCATGCCGCGCAATGTAATCAGCCACATCGTCCGGAACCAGATAGCGCACCGGCTCCCCCTGCTTCACGCGACGCCTCAACTCCGTCCCGCTAATCTCAATCAGCGGAGCCGTCGCCGTCATCACGCGCTCCGGAGCCGTCGAATCCACCGCGGTCAGCGGCCCAAGATCAACCGCGCTATGCCCCGGCCGCAGCGCAACAACAACCCGCGTAAGCTCCAGTATCCGCTGCGGAGCGCGCCAGAGATGCATCGAGTTCAGCGCATCCGCCCCCATAATGAACAGCAGCTCGCCGTCCGCCATCAGCCCCGCCCGCAACTCCTCGAGCGTGTCAACCGTGTACGTCTCCCCCGGTCGATCAACCTCAACAGTCGACAGCCGGAACCGCGAATTCCCCGCTATGGCCAGCTCAACCATAGCCCTGCGATGTCCCCTGTCCGTAATAGGCTCATCGCGCTTCATCCACGGAAGCCCCGTCGGCACGAACCACACCTCGTCGAGCCGCAGTCGCCACTGCACTTCCTGCGCGAGAATCAAATGCCCCGTATGAATGGGATCGAACGTTCCCCCCAGAATGCCTCGGCGCACCACTACTCCCAAACGAACTCGAAATCAGCTATCCGCACCGTTGCCCCACGCCCAGCTCCCGCGCGCTGCAGCGCCTCGATTACCCCCAGCCTCTCCAGCGCATTGTGAAACTGCATCCGCGCCCGCCACGACCCCAGATTCGACGCGTCCAGAATGCGCTCCGCAGGAGGACACCTCACCTCGTACCCCCCCTCGAACGCCCACACGCGGGGCTGAGGAGGAGCCTTGCGCCGCCGGCTCACCTTCGGCACCTCGTGCTCCTCGCCCCGCTCCGCTGTCGGAACCAAATCGCCTATGCGCGACAGCAACAGCTGCACGCCCTCGCCAGTAACCGCGGCAATCCCCAGCGGCTCCGTCCCCGCAACCGCAGCAAGCCCGCCTCGCTGCGCGAGGAACCGCTCTCTCGCCTCCGGAACATCCAGCTTCGTAACAACCACAACTCGGGGCTTACGCTCCAGCCCTGCGCCATACAGAGCCATCTCCTCCGCAACCTCGCAGTACTCCCGCGGCAGATCCTCCGCCATCCCGTCCACAAGCTGCACAAGAGCCGCGGCGCGCTCGCAATGCCGCAGAAACTCCAGACCCAAACCGCGCCCCCTGTGCGCCCCCTCAATCAGACCCGGTATGTCGAGCGCCACAAGCGAACGCTCCCCCGCCTCAACAACCCCCAGCACAGGCTCCAGCGTCGTGAACGGATAATCCGCCACCTTGGGACGCGCCCGCGACACCACGCTCAACAGCGTCGACTTCCCCGCATTCGGCGCGCCCACAAACCCGACATCAGCAACAATCTTCACCTCGAACCGAACAGACCTCTCCTCGCCAGGCTCCCCCCCATACGCAAGAAGCGGCTCCTGATTCACCGCCGTAGCGAACCGCGCATTGCCGAGCCCTCCCGCGCCAGCGTGCGCCGCCACCGCCTCCGCGGCGTCGCGCAACAGCTCCGTCAGGAACACATCCTCGGCTCCCTCCCCCGCCTCCCACACTACCGTCCCCACCGGAACATCCACGAACACGGGCTTGCCCTTGCGTCCCGACCTGTTCTTGCTTCGACCCGGCGACCCAGCTCCCCCCACAATCCTCCTCGCCCCCTCCAAATGATCCAGCGAGCGCAGATGCGAGGCAGCCCGAACGACAACAGCCCCCCCGTCGCCCCCATCGCCGCCGTCGGGCCCGCCCATCGGCCTGTACTTCTCGCGCAGGAAAGAGACAGCCCCATTGCCGCCTCGCCCTCCCTGCAGCTTTATCTCTATCTGATCAAGCATAGTCGTCTTTCGTAGGCAGGAGAATGATAGTAGCAGGAAAGGAAAACACGGGAGAGAACTCCCGTTGAAAACCCTGCCGCGCAGTCTGCGGACTGCTTATCGCCTGTTGAAACCCGAGAGGAATGCAGGCCGGAATCACACGCTCAGGCCGACAAGTCAGCGGCGGTTGCCCGGGCAAGCAGAGACGACCTGACGCTCTCCACCTCCGCCTGCAACGACGTGGTCGACGCTATCGCCTCTGCCGCGCGGCGAAGCCCGTAGAGCGCCGTCGTCCTGTCCCGGTGCCCAAGAATCGCGCCCACCTCCTCTGGAGTTATCCCCAGCATCGTGTGGAGAAGATGCATCGCCAGCTGACGCGCCGACGATGTCGCCTTGTCGCGCCCGCGCCCCTGAATGCTCGCAAGCGGAACGTTCCGCGCAAGCGCGACCGCCCTGAGAATGTCGTCCGCCGTGATGTCGGAGGGACGCGTTGAAAACTGCGGCCCCATCGCCTCGCGGATGAGATCAAACGTAACAGACGCCCCCGTGAACTCAGCGAGAGCTGCGAGTCGCGTAACGCACCCCTGCAGCGTTCTTGCGCTCTCCGCAACTCTCTGCGCAATGAACTCCACCCCCTGCGCCGGAATCGAAATCCCAGCCTGTTCAGCGAACGCGCCGAGCATCGCAAGCCGCGTGTCGTAGTCGGGAGGCGCGATATCCGCCTGCAGCCCCCCCTCGAACCGGGAACGGAGCCGCGGCTCCAGCAGCGTCAGCTCCCCCGCGGGACGATCGCTCGAGATAACGAGCTGTCCCCCGCCGATGATGAGATCGTTGAACGTGTCGAAGAAAGCCCCCTGCGTAGATGTCTTCCCCGCAAGGAACTGAATGTCGTCAACCAGAAGAACCCCGAGGCCGCGGAACCTCTCGCGAAACTCATCCATCCGCCTGGAGCGCAACGCTGAAAGATACTCGGTCGTGAACTGCTCCGTCGTTACGTACAGCGTCCGAAACCCCGCCCCCTCCGTCTCGCGCCCGATGGCTTGCATCAGATGCGTCTTCCCCAACCCTACCGCCCCATACAGAAACAGAGGGTTGTACGCTAACCCCGGACCCTTCGCCACCGACTGCGCCGCCGCGTGCGCCAATCGATTCGACGTACCCACAACGTACGTGTCGAACGTAAAATCCGCGCGCAACGCCGCGCTCGTCGCCGCGCGTTTCACACTGTCGGGTGCGGCTCCTCCAGCCAGCTGCGCAGAGGCGACGCCCCGCTGCGGGTTCCCGATAACGTAAGAAACCGTCATCGGACGCCGTCCTACAGCGCTCGCCGCAGACTCGACCAGAGCCTGGAGCTGCTCCTCGACCCAGTCCGCCGCGAACGCCGACGGCATCGACACCGTCAGATGATCCCCCTCGATGCGGAGACCGGCAGACCCCGCCAGCCATGTGTCGAACGTCGGCTTCGGCGTCTGCACCTGAAGCCTGCCGAGGGCGGCTCTCCAGAGTATGTCTGCAGCGTCGGACGGCAAAATAGGGCCTTCGCGCTCCTGCGTTTGCTCAGAGAAACTCGCCTCTCCTGTGCGCGGCGCCCCAAAGCGCGCGGCCTGCTGTGGGCAGCCCTTTTACGCAGCGTCAGGGAAGCGGGCTTGACAAAGGCACTCTAGCAATCTTGTACGCCCCCAGTGCGCCAAGAATTTGGAAACAACCCGCCCTTTCGCCACTTGCAACCTCGCCGATTCCGTGGCAAGCAGTCAGCGGCCATATCCCGCGTTCGGGCGCCCCAAACCGCCGCGCCGCGACGTATGCCGCGCACGGCGCATCGCTCGCGGAACGCCCCGCTGCGCTGCTGCTAACATCAATGCTGTGAGCGTCAACATCGTGTTTATGGGCTCCCCAGAGCCTGCCCTCGTAGTGTTTGATGCTGTCCAGCGAACAGCGGCCCAGAGGGGGTGGAGCGTCGTCGCCGTCTACGCCGCGCCCCCTCGTCCAAGCGGGCGAGGACGCCGCATCGCCCCCTCCCCAGTCCACGCTTGCGCCGGCGCGCTCGGCCTCCCTGTCCTCACCCCCGACAAACTGACTCCTCCCGAAGAGCAGGAGCGCTTCCGCTCCCTTGGCGCCGACCTCGTCGTTCTTGCCGCTTACGGCCTCCTCCTACCTCCCCCATTCCTGCTCTCCCCGAAACACGGAGCAGTGAACGTCCACCCCTCCCTCCTCCCCCGCCACCGGGGCGCAGCCCCTGTCGCCGGCGCGATCCTCGCCGGCGACAGCGAAACAGGAACATCCTTAATCGTTATGGACGAAGGCCTCGACACAGGGCCGCTCCTCGCTCAGCGGCGGATTCCCCTGTCAGAGAATGCGCGGACGCCCGCCGCCATGCAGCGCCTCTTCGCGCTCGGCGCCGAAATGCTCGAAAGCGCGCTCCCCGAATACATCGCCGGAAACCTCGCCCCCGTTCCGCAACCAGGCAGCGGAGCAACCCTCACCCGCCGCATAACCAAAGCCGACGGCGACATCGACTGGCGCGAGCCCGCCGAGATGATCGCCCGCAAAGTCCGAGCCTTCGACCCTTGGCCCGGAACAGCAACCTACTGGAATGGCCGCCGCCTCGCCATAGTCGACGCGCACAGGGTCGACTACCTCAACCTTGCGCCCGGACAAATAGCCCTGGTCGCCGGCCAAGCGCTAGTGGGAACCGGAGCAGGCGCGCTCCGCCTGCTCCGCGTCAAATACGAGGGACGCCCCGAGACCGCCATCGCCGACTTCGTGCGCGGGCATCCTGCGTTCGTAGGAGCGTCGCTCCCGTCCTGACCCGCTCAGCCGCCCGGTCGGAACGTCCCCTACTCGCCCTCGCCTTCGGACGCAACGTGCGTCTGCACAATGCGCGCGACCACCGCCCCCGGGTCAGTTGCAAGCGTCACGTCCTCGGGCAGCGCAATGTCGCCCGCATGGATCGCCGAGTCCCCCTCCGTCAGCCCCGACAAGTCAATGAAAAGCTCATGAGGAATAGCTGTCGGCAGCGCCTCGACCTCAACCTCGTGCAGATCTTCCAAGAGCGACGCCCCGTCCAGCCGCGCCCCGGGCGCCTCCCCCTCGAAACGCAGAGGCACGGCGGCGCGCATACGCTCCGTCCGCGAGATGCGCAGCAGATCAACGTGCAGCAACCGCTCAGTCACCGGATGCCGCTGCGCCTGCTGCACCATCACGAAATGAGCGTCTCCCCCCACGTTCACCGTGATGGGGCTCGTTCGCCCCGCCGCGGTCAGCGCTCGCGCCAGCTCCTGAGTGTTGGCTTGCAGCGAGAGCGACTCCCCCCCGCGACCGTAGACGTGCAGGGGCGTAATCCCCGATCGCCTCAAGGCGCGCGTCTTCTTCCGCATCGCCGTGCGGGGCTCAGCTTCCAAAAGCAGCTCGTCCATAATCCGTTCCCGCCTTCACAGATCGCCCCGCAGGGCGAGGCTGACGACGAAGGATAGCAGATTCCCCGACGACCCCGCCAGTATAACCCCTATTGTTGACCTACTAAGTGGACTTTACCCCTGCCGGCGATATATGCTTCTCCTATGCCGCCGGGCGGATGGCGGCGCGCGTGGGAGGCGCGGAAGGAGACCACATATGCGCATTCCTATGAAAGTGGACTACGGCGTCCGCGCGCTCGTAGAACTCGCCCAGTGCGCCTCCGCCGGACGCCCCGTTCGCACCGCCGACATCGCCGGCAGACAAGGCATCCCCGAGCCCTACCTCGACCAAGTGCTTACGACGCTCAACAAATTCGGATTCATCAAGAGCCGCCGCGGCCCCCAGGGAGGACACATCCTCGCCCGCTCCGCCGCCGACATCACCCTCGACGAGATCGTCGCCACCCTGGAAGGACGAACTCCCCCCCTCGAATGCATCGACGACGCGTCCGAGTGCGCCCTCTCCGGCAACTGCGCCCAGCGCGACATCTGGCGCGACGTCGAAGACGCGGTTCACGCCGTCCTCGCCACAACAACCATCGCCGACTTGGCGAAACGGCAGCGCGCCCGCGTCGAGCTCCTGGAGGTGCGCGTCCGCTAGCCCCATCCCGAAACCCCGATTGACGCCCCGGCGTCGCACCGCAACGATTCCCTCCGCGTCCACCGCTGCGCGAGAGACGCGCGACGACAACCAGCGCGCCAGAGAATTCCGAGAATAGAAAGAGTAGCAGAGAGCGCAAGGAGAAGAACCCCATGACAACGGCGCCGCAACTGACGCCCGAACAAGTGAAACGCTACAGCCGCCACATCATCATGCCCCAGATAGGCAGCCGCGGACAGCGCAAACTGATGGACGCCCGCGTCCTCATCGTCGGCGCCGGCGGACTCGGCGGACCCGTCGCCATCTACCTCGCCCTCGCCGGCGTCGGAACCATCGGCCTCGTCGATTTCGACACCGTCGACCTCAGCAACCTCCAACGCCAAGTCCTCCACAACGCCGAAACCGTCGGTATGCCCAAAGTCGACTCCGCCATCCAAACCCTCCGCCGCTACAACCCCGAAGTCGCCGTCGTCCCCCACGAATACCCCATCAACTCCGAAAACGCGATGAACCTCGTCAGCCAGTACGACATCATCGTCAACGGCGCCGACAACTTCGCCACGCGCTACCTCGTCAACGACGCCGCCTACCTCAACGATAAACCCGTCGTCGACGGCAGCATCCTCATCTTCGACGGCCAAGTAACCGTCTACCAGCCCGGCGAAGGCTGCTACCGCTGCCTCTTCCCCGAACCCCCCCCTCCCGGAATGGTCCCGAACTGCGCCGAAGCCGGCGTCCTCGGCGCCCTCACCGGAACCGTCGGCAGCATCCAGGCCACCGAAGTCGTCAAACTCATCCTCGGCGTCGGCGAAACCCTCACCAAACGCCTCCTCCTCATCGACGCCCTCAATATGGAATTCCGCGTCGTCAAAACCCGCCGCAACGCCGCCTGCCCCCTCTGCGGCGACAACCCCACCGTAACCGAACTCATCGACTACGAAGTGTTCTGCGGCCTCGCACCCCCTGCCAGCGCCGAAGAACCAGTCGCCGCCCGCTAAACCCCAACCAGGCTCCTCCCTTATGCGCAGCAGCAACCTTATGGAGTCCATCGGCAACACGCCCCTGGTCGAACTCCCAGCCTTCGCCCCCAAGCAGAGCGTCCGCATCTACGCCAAGCTCGAGGGCAACAACCCCACAGGCTCAGTGAAAGACCGCATCGCCCGCGCAATGGTCCAGGTCGCCTTGCGCGACGGACTCCTTCCCGAAAACAAAACCATCCTCGAACCCACCAGCGGCAACACCGGCATCTCCCTCGCTATGATCGCCCAGCGACTCAAACGGCGCTTCACCGCAGTAATGCCCGACAACGTAAGCAGCGAGCGAACCGAACTGCTCCGCGCCTACGGCGCCGACATCATCTACTCTCCCGGCGAAGAGGGCTCCAACGGCTCCATCGCCGCCGCCCAGCGCCTCGCCGCCCACGACGACCGCTACGTGATGCTCTACCAATACGGAAACCCCGCCAACCCCTGCGCTCACTACGAAACCACAGCCCCCGAAATCATCCGCGACCTCCCCCAAACAACCCACTTCGTCGCAGGCCTCGGCACCGGCGGAACCCTTATGGGCGCTGGCCGCCGCCTCAAGGAATTCAACCCCGCTGTCCAGATCATCGCCGCTGCCCCCGAACCCGACGACCGCATCCAGGGTCTCCGAAGCCTCGAAGAAGGCTTCGTCCCCCCCATCCTCGACCTCTCCCTCCTCGACGCTCGCATTATGATCAGCAGCGCCGAAAGCTTCAGCGCCGCCGCCGCCCTCCTCCGCGAAGAAGGCGTCTTCGCCGGCGTCTCCTCCGGAGCCGCCCTCGCCGCCGCCCTCCGCGTCGCCAACCGCATCGACAGCGGACACATCGTCTGCCTCTTCGCCGACGGCGGCTGGAAATACCTCAGCGCCGGACTCTGGACGCGCAACTTCGCCGACCTCCAGCGCGAGGTCGAAGGAAAAGTATGGTGGTAGCCCGCTCCGCGCCCCTGTATCCTCATTCCCATCGAGGCCAGGCAACCGCGAGAATACGAGAACAGAAGCCAGGAAGACGGTACGGTAAGGAGAGCCCCCAATGCCGCTCTACGAATACGCCTGCAACGACTGCGACGCCCAGTTCGAGCGACTCCAGCCAATGACAGCTGCCCGCGAGGCCGACTGCCCTCAGTGCGGAACGTCCGCCCGACGCATCCTCTCCCTGTTCGCTGCTCCCATCGCCGTCGGCGCCGGAGCAGGCCCTGCGCCGGCAGGCCCCCTCGGCGGCGCCTGCTGCGGAGGAGGCTGCGGCTGCGGCTAGCCCTCCCCCTCTTCCGCCGACCGACCCCGCGCCCGAACCCCCCGACCCAGCAGCGCCGGAACCGCGAATCCCACCGCCCACAGCGCCCCAGCCCCCAGCAGCGACAGCAACCCCACCGTCAGCGTCGCGTCGAACCAGAACCCCTGCGGAAACACCTGCACCAGATACGACGTCCGCGGATCGAACGCCCAATTCCCCTGCGGAAAACCCAGATAATGGAACATCGTGAACACCGCGTCGAACGCGACCACGCTCAGAAACCCCACGATCAGCACGAACCCGGCAGTCGCGACCGCCGCGCGGCGCATCCACTGCGCCAGCGTCGCATACGCCCCCCCGCGGAAACGCCAGAACGCCGCCACCGTTAGCGCCGCCAGAAGCAGCGCCGCTCCCCCCTGCGCCCGCCGCGTCCGCAAGAACAACTGCTTCACATCCGCCATATGCGACACTTCCTCGGCGGTGAACAGCTCCCGCTCCACCCCGCGCACAACCGCTGTCGCCTGTAGCGGCTCCTCCTCCCCATCGAAATACGCCTGAATCTGACGCCCCACGTCCGCCAGCCCCTCCGGCGTAATGCCCGTCCGCTCCGAAACCCCGTGACGCTCAAACAGCGCCTCGTACAGCGGCAGACTCCCCGCCGCCACGCGAACGCTCGTCGCGATGAGCAGCAACGACAGCGCAAGCGACGCCGCCCACCCAGCAACCCGCCACTCGTTGCGCGCCATCCATCTCACACCCTCCATCCTAGCGCCTGCTCTCGTCCCCGCCTCTGCCCCTCTCCTCCGCCCTCCGCTACCATAGCCTTGCCCCACCGCCGCCCTGCCGAAACGAGGAGGCTCACAGTGTCCCTAACCTTCGATGAACTACTAACCACGATGCGCCGCCTGCGCGACCCCAACGCCGGCTGCCCCTGGGACCTCCAGCAAACCCACGCCTCGCTCCGAAGCCCCCTCCTCGAGGAAACCTACGAACTCCTCGACGCCCTCGCCTCCGGCGACCAGGCCAGCATCGTCGAAGAACTCGGCGACCTCCTCCTCCAAGTCGTATTCCACGCCCAGATCGGCGCCGACGCCCGCGCATTCACCATCGACGACGTAGCCGCGCAAGTGAACGCCAAACTCGTCCGGCGGCACCCCCACGTCTTCGCCGACGCCTCCGCGCGAACCCCCGAAGAAGTGAAAGGCCAGTGGGAGCGCGTCAAAGCCCAGGAGCGCGCAAGCAAAGGCCGCCCCGACGCCTCAATGCTCGACGGCGTCGCCACATCAATGCCCGCCCTCGCCTACTCCGACTCCGTCCTCCGCCGCGCCCGCCAGGCCGGCTTCGACTGGGACGACCCCGCCCGAAGCTTCGAAAAAGTAACAGAAGAGCTCGCCGAGCTCCGCGACGCCGAATCCCCGCTCCGCCGCGAAGAAGAATTCGGCGACCTCCTCCTCGCCCTCGTCGGCGCCGCCCAGCGCCTCGACATCGACGCCGAACAATCCCTCCGCGGCGCCAACGCCCGGTTCGCCGCCCGCTTCGGGCGCGTCGAACGCCTCGCCGACGCCGAAGGCGCCCCCATCGCCGACCTCCCCGCCGCCCGCAAACTCGAACTCTGGCAAGAAGCCAAGCGCGCAACCCCTGACTTCCCAGCCGGCGGCGCGCCCCCTCGTCCCCGCTGACCGCGCCCCTAAAGGGCATTCCGCCAGCAGCGCCTTAATCGTAAGATAGTGAACCGCGGCGCAACGCCCTCCCCTGCGTGATGCGCCGCGTAATTCCACACGCAAACAGGGGGGCTGCCCGGCCCCTCGCACACCTGCGCAAGGAAGGTGAACCAGAGATGCGGATCGCCCGTTACGCCCTCATTGTCCTGGCCCTGGGTCTCGCCGCCGTCGCTCTAAGCGCCCCCGCCCTCGCCCAGCATCCCAACGACGTCCGCATGGACTCCCCCATTCGCGCCCTCGAAATGGGCCCCCGCGAAGTCCGCGCCGACCTCGTCGTCGACCTCTGGAACAACGCCAACGAGCGACGCCCCGTCAAACTCATCCTCGAGAACATCCCCCAAGACTGGAACATCGGCGTCTGGGACCGCTTCTTCGACTTCAAAGTCGGCGAGGTCATCGTCGAACCCCAACCCGTCGACAGCGTCTCCCCCAGCCAGACCCTCCGCCTTCGCGTCGACCTCCCCGACCCACGGCCCCCCGCAGGCGACTACTCGTTCGGCCTCCGCGTCGTCAGCCCCAGCGACAACGTCGAATACGACAGCGCCGTCTTCACCATCACCGTCCCCGAACCCCCCGCAAGCGCCGACGCCGCCGTCTCCATCATCACCACCTTCCCCGTCCTCCGCGGAACCGTCGACAGCACATTCAACTTCGAAATCGTCATCGAAAACGACACCGGCGCCGACTCCTCCTTCTCCCTCGAAAGCGCCGTCGTCGACTCCAACGGCCAGGCCCTAAGCGGCTGGGAAATCGACTACACCCCCTCCTTCGGCGAAGAACGCCTCATCTCCAGCATCAGCGTCGCCGACGCCCTCTCCGAACGCGTCGACGTCCGCGTAACCCCCCCCAGAGGCACAAACGCCGGCGACTACTTCGTCCCCGTCCGCGCCTACGACGAAGCCGGCTTCGAAGCCACAACCATCTTGCAGGTTACCGTCCGCGGAACCGGCGACATCATAACCACCACCGACACCGGACGCCTCAACATCGACGCCGTCGCCGGCGAATCCGCCGCCGCCAAATTCCGCATCACCAACATCGGAACCGCCGAACTCAACGACATCTCCCTCGTCGCCGACGCCCCCCAGGGCTGGGAAGCAACCTTCGAACCCTCCACCGTCTCCTCCCTCCCCGCCGCCAACCTCATCGACATCCCCTTCACCGTCCTCCCAGCCGGCGACGCCATCCCCGGCGACTACCTCGTAACCCTCCGCGCCGTCCACCCCGACACAGTCGACTCACTCGAGATCCGCGTCACCGTCGCACAGTCAACCATCTGGGGATGGCTCGGCATCGTCCTCGTCGTCCTCGTCATCGGCGGCCTCGCCGGCCTCTTCTGGAGGCTCGGAAGACGATGACCACCCCACCCTCAACCGCGGAAAACTCCCCTCTCCCCGAACCCTCGCCCTCCCCCGAGCCCCTCATCGAAGCTCGCGGCCTCGTCAAAGCCTACGGCCGCTTCCGCGCCGTCGACGGCGTAGACCTAGCCCTCTACGAAGGCGAAGTCTACGGCTTCCTCGGCCCCAACGGCTCCGGCAAAAGCACCACTATCCTTATGATGCTCGGCCTCGCCGAACCCTCCCACGGTGTCATCCGCGTCTGCGGCCACGACCCCACCCGCGACCCCATCGCCGTCAAACGCCAGGTCGGCTACCTCCCCGAATCCGTCGGCTTCTACGGCGACCTCACCGGCGCCGACAACCTCCGCTTCACCGCGGAACTCAACGCCATCCCCCCCCAGCGCGCCGCCGAACGCATCGACGAACTACTCCGCATCGTCGACCTCGCCGACGCCGCCCGCCAGCCCGTCTCCCAGTACTCCCGCGGAATGCGCCAGCGCCTCGGCCTCGCCGACGTCCTCCTCAAAGAACCCCGCGTCGTCATCCTCGACGACCCTACCCTCGGCCTCGACCCCGCCGGCATTCAGTGGCTCCTCGAACTCATCGAACAACTCAGCCGGCAGCGCAACATCGCCTTCTTCCTCTCCTCCCATCAACTCCACGAAGTCCAGCGCATATGCCACCGCGTCGGCATTATGTCCCACGGACGCCTCGTCCTCGAAGGCGCACTCGACGACCTCGCCTCCCAGATTGACAGCGGCGGCTTCCGCGTAACCCTCGCCACCGACGACGCCCCCGACGACCTCGCCGACGCCCTGCGCGCCATCCCCGGCGTCGACGCCCTCGAAGGAGCGCCCCCTCACGCCGTCATCCGCAGCAGCCGCGACGTCAGAGCCGAGATCGCCTCCGTAGTCCACCAGCGCGGCGCCCGCCTCCTCGAAATGCGCGCCCAGAACTCCTCCCTCGAAGAAATCTACCTCCGCTACTTCCAGGAAGCAGTCGCATGAAAGCCCTCTTCTGGAAAGAAATGGCCGACCACTTCGGCAAGCGCCGCTTCACCCTCCTCCTCGGCCTCGTCGGCATCGGCGTCCTGTGGGGAGCCTTCGTCGACCTCGACGCCCTCGTCCGCCAGGGCCGCGAATTCTTCTTCCTCGACGTCTTCACAACAGCCTCCGGCGTCCCCATCTCCCTCCTCTCCTTCATCAGCTTCTTCGGCCCCATCATCGGCATCGCCCTCGGCTTCGACGCCATCAACGCCGAACGAACCCAAGGAACCCTCGCCCGCCTCCTCTCCCAGCCGCTCCACCGCGACGACGTCTACAACGCCAAACTCCTCGCCGCCCTCCTAACCCTCGCCCTCGTCACCGCCAGCGTAATGATCGTCGTCGTCGGACTCACGATGTTCCGAATGGGCATCGCCCCCTCCGGCGAAGAGATCATCCGCCTCCTCGGACTCGGACTCGTCGCCATCGCCTACCTCGCCTTCTGGCTCTCCCTCTCCGTAACCTTCTCCGTGCTCCTCCGCAACACCGTAACGTCCGCCCTCGCCTCCATCGGATCCTGGTTCGCCCTCGGCTTCCTCGTGCCCCTCCTCGGAGGCGTCCTCGCCGACCGCATCGTCCCCGAAATCGCCTCCGCCGAAGACGCCGTCCGCCACATCAACGTCGAATCCTGGGCGAGCCGTGCCTCCCCCTCCGGACTCTTCTCCGAGGCCGCCTCCATCCTCCTCGACCCCCTCGGAGGACGCGCCCTCAACCTCTTCACCGTCGACCAGAGCCGCCTCGCCGACCTCCTCTCCACCCCCGTCTCCGCCGGGCAGAGCCTCCAGCTCGTATGGCCGCACATCGTCGCCCTCCTCGCAATGGTCGCCCTCCTCGTCGCAACCTCCTACATCAAATTCATGCGCGAAGAAATCCGCGCCTGAACCCCGCCGCCGAGGACAAGAAAACCACCCTTATGCAAAATCGCTCCGTCTTGCGACCCCGGCCGCCGCTGCCCCCCTATGGAGAAGCCGGAGACCCCGCGTGAGAGGCAACGACCTCCGCCCCTGCCAGCAGTGCGGACAGAGCTTCACCGCAACGAACTGGCGCCTGCACGCGCACAACGCCAACCAGGCTCGCTGCGAAGCCCTGGCGTGCCGCGATAAAGCCGTCGGATTCTGTGAAATCTGCGCTCCCCCGGGCGATAACGCCGTGCGCGCGATCCAGGGCGGAATGCTGCTCTGCGGCCCCCACCTCCTGACGCATCGACGGAACGGCCACGCCGTCCGCATCGTCGACGGATCCATATGCAGGGTATGCAGCGGCGCCGGCCAGCAGCACGCCATCGGAACCGACCCCGACAAACCAGCAGGCCAGTGGTTGCGTTGCCCCCACTGCCAGGGAACAGGATACGACCCCGACACCCGCCCTCGCTCTCCCCGCCTATCCCCCTTCGCTCCTCCCCGTCCGCATCAGCCCCCCTCGCGCCCGCAACCCTCGAACCCGCAACCAGGCGCGAGGCAACCCGACAGAATCGCCGCTGAAGCCGAAGCGGCAAGAGCCAAGACCGACAAAGAACGCCTGGAGGCCTGGAAAGAGCAAGTGGCAAAAGCGCAAGAGGCCGCCCGCGCCGCAGAAAGAGCAACCGCAGCGGCAAAGGCGCAAGAGCCTGCTCGCGCAGCAGAGAGACCACCCGCAGCGACAAGAGCGCAAGAGGCCGTCCGCGCCGCGGAAAAAGCAAACGCAGCCGCGCGGAAGCGCAAGCGCCCGCCCCTGAAACGCCGAAGAGACATCAACGTATTCCTGCTCCAGGCCGCAGCTGTCGCCCTGACCGGAGCGGCCGTGGGCGCCCTCTTCGCAGTCCCCTTACTCCCGGACGCCGCCGCCGAGCAAATAATCGCTCTTCAAGACCGCGTTCGGGAATTGCTCCGCTAATCCCGAACCGGCGCCCCCAAGCCCGCCCCGCCCCGCTCGGACGCTGCGCGCTCCCCCGCTCTCCCCTCAAACCCGACTCCCGCCTTACGGGCTAACCCGCCCAGCAGATCGACGCCCCCCGCCTCCGCCCTGCTAAACTCTCCCTATGCACTTCAGCACAACCCCCTCCGGCCTCGCCGCCGTCCGCGAATACGCCGAGCAAGGCGAAGCCGAACGCCTATCGCCACGCGCCGCCCTCAGCTCCCGCTCCAAAGGTCGCGCCTCCCCCGAACCCCCCGACGACCTCCGCACCGAATTCCAGCGCGACCGCGACCGCGTCATCCACACCAACGCGTTCCGCCGGCTCAAACACAAAACCCAAGTCTTCATCGCCCCCGTCGGCGACCACTTCGTCACCCGGCTCACCCACACCCTCGAAGTAACCCAGATCGCCCGAACCATCGCCCGAGCCCTCCGCCTCAACGAAGACCTCGTCGAAGCCGCTGCCCTCGGTCACGACCTCGGCCACACCCCCTTCGGGCACATCGGCGAACAAACCCTCGACCGCCTCCGACCCAACGGCTTCCGGCACAACGAACAGAGCCTCCGAACCGTCGACATCCTCGAAAAAGACGGCGCCGGCCTCAACCTCACCTTCGAAACACGCCAAGCCATCCTCCGGCACTCCAAACCCCGCGGCAACTTCCTCGACTACCGCGACATCGACCGCCTCACCCTCGAAGCTCAAGCCGTCCGCGTCTCCGACGCCATCGCCTACCTCGCCCACGACATCGACGACGCCATCCGTGCAGGCGTCATCGGCGAATCCGACCTCCCCGCCGGACCCCGCGAAATCCTCGGACGACGACGCTCCCAACGCCTCGACGTGATGGTCCGCGACATCGTAACCGCCTCTACAGAACTCGCCGCCGCCCTCCCCAACTCCCCTCCCCGCCTCGTGATGAGCTCCGATGTCTTACGCGTCGTAACCGAACTCCGCGAATTTATGTACGACAGCGTATACACCCCCGCCGGCGACGGCCCCGAAGGACACGCCGCAAGAGCCATCGTCGAACTCCTCTACCACCATCTGCTCAGCCATCCCCACGAAATCCCCGAGCGCTACCACAACTCCGCCGACTCCCCCGACCGCGCCGCCGTCGACTACATCGCCGGAATGACCGACAGCTTCGCCCTCGCGCTCGCCGAACGCCTCCGCCCAGGCGTCGCATCCAACGCCTTCGTCGGCAGACTCTGACTCGCACCGCCCCCGCGGCTCCCTCCCCTCTTGCGGCGCTCCTCCCTTGCGGCGCCTCCGCATACCCCGCGTACAATCTAACCGCCATGAGCGCCGCCGACGACATCAAAGCGCGCCTGAACATCGTCGACATCGTCGCCGACCGCGTCCCCGACCTCAAACGCTCCGGCAAGAACTACCACGCCCGATGCCCCTTCCACCAGGAACGCACCCCCTCCTTCGTCGTCTTCCCCGACCGGCAGGCGTGGCGCTGCTTCGGCGCCTGCGCCACTGGCGGCGACATCTTCTCCTTCGTTATGAAAGCCGACGCCGTCGACTTCCCCGCCGCCCTCCGATCCCTCGCCAATATCGCCGGCGTCCAGATTGAACAGCGGCCCCCAGCCGGTCGAACCCCAAACCCCCTCTACGCCGTCAACGACGCGGCCCAGCAACTCTTCCTCGACGCCTTCATCGCCGACCGAGGCGCGCAAGCCCGAGCCTACGCCGCCGAACGCCGACTCTCCGACGAATCCATCGCCCGATTCGGCCTCGGCTACGCACCCTCCACCGGCGAAGAAATCCTCAACCGCCTCGAATCCCTCGGCTTCGACCAACCCCTCATCCTGCGCGCCGGCCTCGCCGTCGGCGGCGACCCCGCCTCCGGCCCCCTCCGCCCTATGTTCCGCGGACGCCTGATCTTCCCCCTCCGCGACACCGACGGACGCATCGCCGGTTTCGCAGGACGCACCCTCGACGGATCCCACCCCAAATACATCAACACACCCCAAACCCCCATCTTCGACAAAGGACGCCTCCTCTACGCCCTCGACCGCGCCAAACAGCCGATTGCCGCCGAGAAAACCGTCATCGTCGTCGAAGGCTATATGGACGCGATCGCCGCCCACGAACACGGCCTCCGAAACGTCGTCGCCTCTATGGGCGTCGCTCTCACCGCCGACCAGATCGCCCTCCTCAAGGCCCGCGCCTCCCGCATCGTCCTCGCCCTCGACGCCGACGCCGCAGGCCAGGATGCAACCCTCCGCAGCCTCGAACATTCATGGCGCCTCGTCGGAACCCCAATCCCCGGCCCGCGCCGCAACGAAATCCTCGCCCGCTCCCCCGATCTCGACTCCCTCTGCGTCCTCGAAACCACCGACGGCAAAGACCCCGACGAACTGATCCGAACCAGCGTCGGCCACTTCCGCCAGCTCGTCGCCAACGCCCTCCCCGTCGTCGAATTCCTCTTCAAAGCCATCCCCCCAAGGAGCGACCTGAAAACCACCCAGGGCAGATCCAGCGTCATCGAACGCCTCCTACCCCTCATCTACCCCCTCAACTACGACGAGCAAGAACGCTACTTCGAACGCCTCGCCCAAACAGTCGCGATGTCCGTCGACGCCCTCAAAGTCGTAGCGAAGCAACTCGCCCCCCAACTCGCCGCCCAGCGCCAGACATCTCGAACCTCTCCCCGCGAAGAAGCCCAGCCTGTCGACTCCATCATCGCCGCCGCCGAGCGCGAACCCCTCGAAGAGTACATCCTCCGCCTCCTCGTCCAGCACGAAAACGAATGGTGGAGCAAAGCCGCCTCCGTCAACCCAGAACACTTCAGACGATGGGAGAACCGCGAGACCTTGACAACCGTTCAAAAATGTGCTAACTTGGAAGATGCGCTTGCGCGGCTGGACGGCCATCTCGCCGACCGACTGGTCAGGCTCTCGCAGGAGGCGTTACCTCCCGCCGACAAACAGTCGCGCGCACAGGCTTGGGAAGATTGCTTGCGGAGACTCGAAGAGCGCCGTCTCCGCGAGCTCAAAGCGCAAGAAGGAGCGGCGTTCGCAGAGAACGCAACCAACGACGCTCCCCAAGACCCCGAATACCTGGAGGCTGTCAGCCGCCCCGCCCTGGACATCAACCGGCGGCTCCAAGACCTGTTCGTTAGCGGTCCGGGCTAACTCCTCTACGCTCGGCCGCCAGCCAAACGCGAGGTGCACATTGGCGACCAAGCAAGCCCTCCTCCCCAAAGAAGCTCCCCACCACCCCGAATCGACCCTCCCCCGCCCCGAAAGCAACGGCGCCCCCATCGCCGCGCCCGAGACGCCGCCCGCCGCAGTCGCGCCGAAGCGCCCCACCCGCGCCCGCACGAAGCCCGCGCCTGCCGCCGAAGCCGCAACGAACGGAGCCGCGCCCGAAGCGCCGCCCGCCGCCGCGCGGAAGCGCCCCACCCGCGCCCGCTCGAAGCCCGCGCCCGCCGCCGAAGCCGCAACGAACGGAGCCGCGCCCGAGACGCCGCCCGCCGCAGTCGCGCCGAAGCGCCCCACCCGCGCCCGCTCGAAGCCCGCGCCCGCCGCCGAAGCCGCAACGAACGGAGCCGCGTCCGAGACGCCGCCCGCCGCAGTCGCGCCGAAACGCCCCACTCGCGCCCGCTCGAAGCCAGCGCCCGCCAGCGCCCCCATCGCCGCTCCCGAGACGCCGACCGCCGCCGCGCCGAAGCGCCCCACCCGCGCCCGCTCGAAGCCAGCGCCCGCCAGCGCCCCCATCGCCGCGCCCGAAGCGTCGCCCGCTCCCGCGCGGAAACGCCCCTCCCGCGCCCGCTCGAAGCCAGCGCCCGCCAGCGCCCCCATCGCCGCGCCCGAGACGCCGACCGCCGCCGCGCCGAAGCGCCCCACCCGCACGCGATCGCAGCCAGCGCCCGCCGCCGAAGCCGCGACGAACGGAGCCGCGCCCGAAGCGTCGCCCGCTCCCGCGCGGAAACGCCCCTCCCGCGCCCGCTCAAAGACCGCCTCCGCAGCCGCGGCTAGCCCCGCGAAAACACCGTCCTCTCCGAAAACGAAAACGCCGAAGAACGCGAAGAAAACTCCGAACGCCCCCGTCCAATCCCCGAAGGCGAAAGGAAAAACCGCGAAAACCGGCGCGCCCGCCGCTGCGCCAGCCCAGAACGAGGAAGCCCCCCTCCCGGCTGGCGCAGTCGCCGGCGCGGTGGACGCTGAAGCACAGCCCGACATCGCTCCCTCAGCCTTGTCGACATTGATCGCCGCGGCCGCCGCAGTCATCGCCGAAGAAACCGACGTCCAAGAGCCTGCCCCGGCCGAACTCAAGGCCACCGAAAGCGAAGCCAGAGAAGCCGAAGAGGAAGCCCAGCAGGACGACTTGGACAGCGCCGAACTCGTCGACGACCCCGTCCGTATGTACCTCCGCGAAATCGGACGCGTAACACTCCTCACAGCCGCGGACGAGCGACGCCTCGCCCTCCAGCTCGCCTCCTACAAGCACATCGACAAGTTCGAAAAAGAAATCCTCCAGGAAACCGAACGCCCCGCGTCCGCTCCAGCCGTCGCCGCCCGCCTGCTCGGCAGCATCCACGAACAGCGCGAACTCGTCGAATCCGTCGCCGAATTCCTCGCCATCGAAGAAACAATGACGCTCGGCGAACTCCTCGACAACGAGAAACTCCGCGCCAACATCGACGGCGAAAACAACATCGATATGTTCGAAACGCTCGGCAGACGCTACGAGAAAGAACCTGCCGAGATCGGCCCCGAAATCGTGCGCCTCTCCCTTAGCACCCACGTCCTCCCCGACACGATCCTCGACATCGTCGGCGCCGACATCGCCGTAGCCGAGCTCGACGAAGTCATGCTCGACGCCGACGCCGCCCAGCGGATCGAATCGAACGAACTGCAGCTCCGCCGCCACTTCGACCAAGTGAAACGCGCCGGCCTCAACGCACAGCGGCACCTCGCCGAAGCCAACCTACGCCTCGTCGTCAGCGTCGCCAAAAAATACATCGGACGCGGAATGAACCTCCTCGACCTCATCCAGGAGGGCAACATCGGCCTCATCCGCGCAGTCGAGAAATTCGACTACCGCAAAGGCTACAAATTCTCAACCTACGCCACCTGGTGGATCCGCCAAGCAATCACCCGCGCCATCGCCGACCAGGCGCGCACCATCCGCATCCCCGTGCATATGGTCGAAACAATCAACAAGCTAATGCGCGTCAGCCGCAGGCTCATCCAGGAATACGGACGCGAACCCACCACCCAGGAAATCGCCGAAGGCATGGAAATCTCCCCCGAGCGCGTCCGCGAAATCCTCAAAATATCCCAAGAGCCCGTCTCCCTCGAAACCCCCGTCGGCGAAGAAGAAGACTCCCACCTCGGAGACTTCATCGAAGACCGCAGCTCCCCAGCCCCCGCCGAAGCCGCAACCTCCCAGCTCCTCCGCGAGCAAGTCGAAGGCGTGCTCGGCACCCTCAGCGAGCGCGAGCGCCGCGTCCTCCAACTCCGGTTCGGCCTCGAAGACGGACGCAGCCGCACCCTCGAAGAAGTCGGGCGCGACTTCGGCGTAACCCGCGAGCGCATCCGCCAGATCGAAGCCAAAGCCCTCCGCAAACTCCGCCACCCGAGCCGCTCCCGCAAACTCCGCGACTTCCTCGAATAGCGCTCCGCGCCCGCTCCCGCCTCTCCCCGCAACGGGGAGAGGCGCGGAGCTGCCCGTCGCCGCGCCACACGCTCCCTCCGCCAGATGAGGCCCGCTTCCCGCCCCCCCTACAGAAAGCAGACCCCAACCGGCTAGCTGAGCGCCCCTGACCCGGCGCGGAGAACCCCCGCAGGAAGCGCACCTCCCCTACTCCCTACTCGTCCCGCGACCGTGCGCTCTCCTCTCCCTCGCTGGAGACATTCGCAACCCCGTGCTCCTCCGCCTGCTCATCTGCCGCGCGATACTCCTCGAACATCAGAAGCTCGACCGCCGCCAGGAGCGGAGCCGCGACCCCCTGCGCCAGCGAAACCGCCGCCAGCGTAACAGCGTCGTTCTCCGCCAGCGCCCCGATGCGCCCCGCCCCGAAGAGCAACGTGAAAGCAAAAATGCCCACTATCAGCTGCAGCGCAAACGTTCGCCACCACCGACCCTCCACCAGCCGCCAGCTCCGGACGATAGCGGAAAGCGCCCCGTGATTCTCCAGCGCCGCCGCAGCCCCCGCGAGCGAAACACGGATTAGCGCGTACACGACTATCGGCGCAACGAACGGCGAAATGGCGAACGGAATCGTCGCCAGACCCGCCAGCAGCCCGATCGCGAAATACCGGGGGCCCAACAGCGCCAGCCCTCTCGCCGCCGCCCCCAGAGTCGGCGCCTCGCCCCGCATCGCGCGCGCAACCAGATAAGTCGTTGGCGCAAGAAACGCCAGCGTAACGGCCGCCGCACCCACAGTCCACGCCAGCGCCGCCGCCAAGCCTCGCTCCTCCGGATCGACGATCCCCACAATCACGTTCGAAACGAACGACCCGGCAACCCCAGCCGCAATGAACGGAACCGCGCGCCGATAGCACAGCGTCAGCGCGGTCGCGAGCACATCGGCGATCGGCGTGAGCGGCGGACGTTTCGGCTGGCGCGCAAACATCAAGCTCATAGCCTACCGGCGCGCACAGGCAACGTCTACGCGCTCCGCCCCCATTGCTATACTCCACACCCGCGCTGCGGCCCCGCAGACAAAAAAGAAAGAGCCAGAGCCCGGGAAAGCGACGACGGAAACGACAGAAAAGGAGCGCGTGTGCCGGAGATACCGGACCTAGAAGTCATCCGCGAATTCCTCAACGACCAACTCGTAGGCCGTGAAATCGTCCGCGCCGAAGCCCCCAAACCCTGGATCGTCCGATCCTCAGTAACCGACAACTTCACCGACGACGTCATAGGACGTCGCTTCGCCCCCATCATCCGCAAAGGCAAAGACCTCCTCTTCCCCCTCGACCCCGACAGAACGCTCGTCGCCAACCTTATGCTCACCGGACGCTGGCAGTGCGCAACCCCCTCCGCGAAACGCTCAAAGCGAATGTTCTTCCTCCTCGGCGTCGAAGATATAGACCTCCGCTACCTCGACGACAAATCTATGGGCCGCATCAACTACCTCCGCCCCGACTAGATCGGCCAGATAACCCGGCTGCATGAGCAAGGCCCCGACGCCCTCGACCCCGCCGTCGCTTTCGACGACTTCCACGAGCGCATACGCCCCTACACCGGCGAAATCAAAGGAATCATCGCACGCGGCAAACTCGTCGCAGGCATCGGCAACGCCTACGTCGACGAAATCCTCTGGGAAGCACGCCTCTCCCCGTTCCGCAAACGCAAAACCCTCTCCGAAGAAGAGCTCCGCCGCCTCTACGACGCCATCCCCAAAGTGCTGAACGAAGCCACAGCCGTCGTCCGCGACCGTATGCCCCCCAACATCCACATAAAAATCCGCGACTTCCTGAAAGTCCACCGCAAGGGCGGCGAACCCTGCCCGCGATGCGGCTCCCCCATCTCCGAGATCGGCCCCAACCAGAAAATCACCAGCTGGTGTCGCTCCTGCCAGCCCGGCGCCCTCGTCTCCAACTAATCCAAACTTGACCATCTCGACCAACCAATGACCAGCGAAATTCCCCAACCCCAACCCCGCCCGCCCGCTCCCCCAACCCCGCCCCGCAACGAGAACCCCGCCCCCGCTACGATCCGGGTGGAGGCCCCCGACCCGTTCGACTTCCACCTCACCGTCGGCTACCAGACCAACTATCGCGGCAGAGCCGGATCCGACCTCCTCGCCGACGGCGTCTACTACCGCGCCCTCTGGATGCCCGACGCCCCCCGCGTCATCGCTATCCGCCCCGCCCCCTCCGGCAACGCCGTAGAAGTCTCCCTCCCCAACGGAGCCAACGGAGCCGCCCCCGATGGCGCCCTCCAGCGCGCCGCACACCGAGCAGCCCGCATCCTCGGATTCGACATCCCCCTCGACGGATTCTACCGCCTCCTCGCGAACGACCCCGTGCTCTCCGCCGCCGTCGGCCCCCTCCGAGGGCTCCGCCTCGCCCGCGCCGAATCACTCTACGAAGCAATAGTGCACGCCATCGCCGGACAGCAGATCTCCGGCGCCGTCGCCCGCGTCATCCGCGACGGACTCGTAACAACCTACGGCGTCCCCCTCGACGCCGACGGACACACCGTCTACGCATTCCCCCAACCCGAAACCATCGCCCAGGCCGGCCCCGACGCCCTCCGCGCCCTCAAACTCAGCGCCCGCAAGGCCGAATACATCGTCGGCATCTCCCAGCGCGCCATCGACGGCGAACTCGACGACGCCCGCCTCGACCTCCTCCCCGACGAAGAGATCATCGCTCGCCTCGCCGCCATCCGCGGCGTAGGACGCTGGACAGCCCAGTGGGCAGTGATGCGCGCCCTCGGCAGAGTCGACGTCCTCCCCTCTGGCGACCTCGCCCTCCAGCGCGCCGTCGGCTCCCTCTACTTCGACGGCAGACGGCTCCCCGACCGCGAACTCGACGCCTTCGCCGCCGAGCAATGGCGCCCCTACCGCGGACTCGCAACCGCCTACCTCTTCGCCCACATCCGCCGCCAGCGCGCCCTTGCCTCCTAACGGGACAACTTCAGCGCCGTGGCCAGAACCCACGCCAGCGTCGTCGCGAAAAACCCCCGCTGAAAAATCCCCCGCCTCCTCCGCTGCGCCGGCCAACCGAACAACAATCCCAGCGCGCACGTCGCCCCGAACATCAACCACGAAAACACCCGCCAGCGTCCCCAGCGCCCCCCTCGCAGCACAAAGGGCGCCAGCCCCAACAGCGAAGAGATCGCCCCGAACGCGATATGCCCCCCCGCCCCGTGAACAGCATTCTCGTCCACTCCCCCAACCACCACTCGATTGCTCCCCGTCCGGAAAACCCCCGCGAGAAACCCTCCCAGCCCGTACGCCCCCACCAGACCCCACAGCAACCCTCCCCGCGCCCCGCCGCCCGCCTCCCGGTGAAGCCTCGGCCCCAGCCCCTGCACCAGGGCGGCGTACCCTACGAACCCCGCGCTGATGATCCCCGGATGCGGAGCGTCCGGCCCCGCCAGCTCGCTCACCGTCTGCGACGCTGAACGATACCCTTTCGGCCCCAAGAGCGTGGCGATAGCACTCGCAACCAGAAAATACGGCGGAGCCAGCGCCGCCAGCAGCGCGCCCCTCACGAACCTCCCCCTCCCGCCATCCCCCGCTGCCGCCGGAAACGAAAAGCGGAAACGGAACCCCGCCTCTCGCCCCGCGGCCCCAGCGTTACGAACCCTCGGCGCCGGCGTGCGAGTGCGACCAATCAGACCTCCACGCGCTATGCCCTTCGGCGCGCAGCCGCAGCCACACCCGGCTCCCCTCCGGTATCGGATGATGCCGCTCCCCGTAGATCAGCATCTGACGCTGCGAATCCACATCCACCTGATACTCGATCCGCTCCCCGATGAACAGCGCCGTGTCCACCGTCGCCCCAATCATCCCCGCCGGAGGCGTATCCCCGTCCGCCGCCACAATCTCCACATCCTCCGGGCGCACGCCGATGAACACCGAATCCCCAACCGCGAACCCCCCAGGAGCGTACCCTCGCCCGAACACAACACAGTTCGGCGCCCCATCTATCGCCACCGCCACCTGGCCGCCGGGATTGCTCGAACGCGTCGCCCCCCGAAACAGCGCCGTCTTCCCCACAAAATCACGCACAAACTCATTCGCCGGCTCCCCATACAGCAGCTGCGGCGCCCCCTGCTGCTGCACAACCCCCAGATTCATCAGCGCAATCTTGTCCGACAGGCTCAGCGCCTCGATCTGATCGTGCGTCACGAAAAGAACCGGAATATTCAGCCGCCGCTGCATCTGCTTCACCTCAATGCGCATCTGCTCCCGCAGCTTGGCGTCAAGATTGCTGAACGGCTCATCCAGCAGCAGCACGCTCGGCTCCGTCACCAGCGCACGCGCCAGAGCCACACGCTGCTGCTGCCCCCCGCTCAGCAGCGGACCAGGTCGCTTCTCCAAACCCGGAAGCCCCACAAGATCAAGCGCCCGCCCCACCCGCTCCCTGATATCCCGCCTGTTCACATGGCGCGACTTCAACGGAAACGCCACGTTCTCCTCCACCGTCATATGCGGCCAGATAGCGTACGACTGGAAAACCATCCCCACATCCCGCTTCTCCGGAGGAACACGCAGACCACTATCGGTAACGACAACAGGACGCTCCCCGAAGTAGATCGACCCTGCATCGGGATTCTCCAGGCCAGCCACCATCCGCAGCGTCGTGCTCTTGCCGCAACCCGAAGGCCCCAGCAGCGTGACAATCTCCCCAACGCTCACATCAATAGAGAGATCGCGCACCGCCGGCGCAGCGCTCCCCGGATACGTCTTGCTGAGACCCTGAAGCCGCATCGCGGGAAGCGCAACAGAACGGCCGTCGATCGCCGTTTCGGGCGGAAGAACTCCTGTGTCAGCCACCGTCCCGTCCTCCTCAGCTGCCGCCGCAGCGCTCCCGATCCTCGCCGCGTTCAAAGCGGCGCCCCGCTCTGCGAGACCCTCGCAAGACGCGGCGAACCTAACACCCCCCTGCTGCCATGTCAAAAACGCCGCCCCCTCCCGCCCGAGACGCCCTGCCCGCTATCGCGCAACAAACCGAGAGCCGCCTATCCGCCCCTCCCCAAGGACGCCGCCCTCCCCGCCCTCAGCAAACCCCGACGCCCCCGTAGCGCCGACCTCCCCGCCCCTTCATCGCGGCCCCTCGCCCGCCAAGTCTCCGCCTCCGCAGAGGGGCCCACAGAGCAAGGGTGTGCTACTATCCCGCTACCCCGCGCGGAGCCCCCCTTTCGCTATGAACACCCGCTCTCCAAAGCGGCAGATCAACGTCCACGTGCGCTCTGCCTTCAGAGGCCTCGCCAAAGTCGCCGACGTCCGCAAGGCCGCCTCCGCCGCGCTCGCCGTTGCCGACCCCGAAGGCGACGCCGCAGTCAGCGTCCTCATAGCCGACGACCACACCCTGCAAGACCTCAACAGCCGCTTCCGCGGAATCGACGAAACCACCGACGTCCTCGCCTTCGGCGCCGCCGCCGACCCCCCCGCCGACGCCTCAGATCCGCCGTTCCCGGAACCCCCCGCTGAGCTGCGAACCCTTGGCGACATCGTAGTCGCATACCCACTGGCGGCGCGTCAGGCAAGCGAGCACAATGTCCACGTCAAAGAAGAAATCGCCCTGCTCGTCGTGCATGGCGTTCTGCATCTGCTCGGATACGACCACGCCGCCCCCTGCGACGAAGCAGCAATGAAAACGCTCGAAGCAAAAGCCCTCGCCGCAGCGCTCCCTCAGCGACCAACTGCCCATGGAGCGGCTCCCCCCAACTCCCGAAGAAGCGCCCAACTCATCGAGAGCGCGCATCAGCCGTCAGAGGAGACGCCGGAGTGAGCGGCGAAGCCCTCTACCGCAAATGGCGCCCCCCGAAATTCGCCGACATCGTCGGGCAAGGCCCTATCACCCAAACCCTCACACACGCCGTCGCCAGCGACCGCGTTTCCCATGCCTACCTCCTCTGCGGCCCCCGAGGAACCGGCAAAACAAGCACAGCCCGCATCCTCGCCAAATCCCTCAACTGCACCCTCCGACCCCCAGGCGTCGGCGACCCCTGCGGACTCTGCGGCAACTGCAAAGCCATCGAAAACGGCAACTTCGTCGACCTCATCGAAATCGACGCCGCCAGCAACCGCGGCATCGACGAAATGCGCGACCTCCGCGAAAAAGTGCGCTTCGCTCCAACCACAGGGAAATACAAGGTCTACATCATCGACGAGGCCCACGCCCTCACCAACGACGCATTCAACGCCTTCCTCAAAACCCTCGAAGAACCCCCGCCCCGCACCGTCTTCATCCTCGCCACCACAGAACCCCATCGCCTCCCAGCCACCATCATCTCCCGCTGTCAACGCTACGACTTCCACCGAATCCCGCTCTCAGACATCGTCGAACGACTCGCAGGAATCGCCCGCGACGAGGGCGTCGACGCCTCCCCCGAAACCCTCCGCCTCATCGCCCGAATGGCCGGCGGAAGCCTCCGCGACGCCACCAACCTCCTCGACCAGCTCATCACCGCCTTCGGAGCCCAGCTCTCCATCGACCAGGCCAGAGAAGCCCTCGGCGCCGAAGGCGAAGAACAAGCCCTCGCCCTCGTGCTCCGCCTCCTCGAAGGAAGCGTCCCCCAAGCCCTCGAAATCATCAACGCCGTCGCCCGCGACGGCGTCGACCTCCGACCCCTCCACCGAACCACCGTCGACTACCTACGGGCCGCCCTCCTCATCAAAAGCAACGTAACCGACGCCCTCGACATCCCCAAAGAAGCGCGCTCCCAACTCGCCGCCTCAGCAGCCTCCGTCGGCATCGAACAGATAATGCGCGCCCTCCGACTGTTCTCCCAGGCGTCGCTGCGATTCGACCAACCCTCCCCCCTCCCGCTCGAACTCGCCGCCGTCGAACTCGCGCTTGACCCAGCCCCGCCGCCTGCCGAGCCGCCCCCCCCCCAGCGCCCCCCCGTCGCTCAGCGCCCCGTCGAGCAGCGTTCCGCCCCGCCCATACGCTCCCAGGGCGACCTGCGCCCGCCTCCCCGCCACGACACTTCCCAGAGGCCGCCCGAGCCAGCCTCTCCCTCCTACCCCCCAGACGCCCCCCTGCAACAACGCCTCGACGCCGAATGGCCCACCATCCTCCGATCGCTCAGCCGTGTCCCCCGGCGCAAATTCGACATCGCCGCCCTTATGCGCAGCTCCACTACCCGCCGCGTCGACGACGGCGCCCTCGTCATCGTCTTCTCTCACCAATCCAACAGCGAAAGGCTCCAGTCCGAACTCGAAGACCCCAGATGCAGAAGAGAAGTCGAAAGCGTCCTCCAGCAGAAGCTGGGCGACAGCCTCGCTATACGCATCGAGAGCCCGCGCGACGGCAACGGCGCGGCGACGAACAAACCGAAGAACGCAGGCCATCTCATCGAAGCCGCGAAACATTTCGGCGGCGGCCAGATCGTCGAAAGCCAAGCCGCCTCCCCTCCTCCCTACGAAGAACCCCCATAAACAACAGATAACGCGCCCGCGGAGCCTCCCCCTCTCCCGCCGCCCCGCTCCGCGCGCTGAAGGAACCAACGCAATGAACCGAAATATGCTCAAGCAGGCCCAACAGATCCAGGCTCGGCTCGCCAAAGCCCAGCAAGCCCTCGAAGACGAGCGCATCGAAGCGTCCGCCGGCGGCGGCGCCGTCAAAGTCGTCGCCACCGGCAAACAAACCATCGACTCCATAACCATCGACCCCGACGCAGTCAGCCCCGACGACGTCGAAATCCTCCAGGATATGATCCTCGCCGCTGTCAACGAAGCCCTCGCCAAAGCCCAGGAACTGGCGGCGTCCCGGCTCGGAGCCATCACCGGCGGCCTCAAAATCCCCGGAATGTAGCCACGCCATGACTCCCACCGACGCGCAAGGCTTCTCCGAAGCCCTCCACCCCTCGCTCGCCCCCCCTGTCGCGCGCCTCATCGAGCAACTCCACAAGCTCCCTGGCATCGGACCCAAAACCGCCCAGCGCCTCGCCTACTTCCTCATCCGCATGCCCGACAAAGAAGCCCGCGACCTCGCCGACGCCATAAGCTCCGTCAAAGAACGAACCGCCTTCTGCTCCCGCTGCCAGAACATCACCGAATCCGACCCCTGCTCCCTCTGCGCCGACCCCGCGCGCGACCAAACCCGCCTCTGCGTCGTACAGGAACCCCTCGACGTCCTCGCCATCGAGCGCACACAAGCCTTCCGCGGCCTCTACCACGTCCTCCACGGCGTCCTCGACCCAATGAGCGGCGTCGGCCCCGAACGCCTCCGCATCCGCGAACTCCTCGCGCGCATCGCCAACGAACCCATCGAAGAAATCGTCGTCGCCACCAACGCCACCGTCGAAGGAGAACTCACCGCAATGTACCTCCGCCAAACCGCCGTCCCCCTCGGCCCCACGATCACCCGCCTCGCCCGGGGACTCCCCGCCGGCGGCGACCTCGAATACGCAGACAGCCTCACCCTTACCAAAGCCCTCGAAGGACGCCAGGGATTCTGAGCCATCCCTTATGGAGACCCCCCCGCCCGCCCGCTCTCCCCTCCAAACCCCAAACCGAACCAGCGCAATAACGCAATCTAAAGAGAACCCCGGGAAACCGTGGGATACAATCGCTGAACGCCGCATCCCTCAGAGGCGCGCCAGACGCAACCCGTAACGAAAGCGCAACTGCCGCGCTGAACCAATGAGCCAATGAGCCAATGGGAGACATAGCCGTTATGGCGATGCGCCTGCTCGACAACATCGATTCCCCCGCCGACCTCAAACAACTCACCCTCGACGACACCGCGAAGGTCGCCCAGGAAATCCGCGACGCCATCATCTCCGTCATCACCCAACGCGGAGGGCACCTCGCGTCCAACCTCGGCGTCGTCGAACTCACCCTCGCCATCCACCGCGTCTTCGACAGCCCCATCGACCGAATCGTCTGGGACACCACAAACCAGTGCTACGCCCACAAAATCGTCACCGGCCGCCGCGACGACTTCCGCCAGATCCGCCTCGAAGGCGGACCCTCAGGCTTCGGAGAACCCGCCGAAAGCCCCCACGACACTCTCGCCGCAGGCCACGCAGGAACCGGACTCTCCATCGCCCTCGGCATCGCCCAGGCCGCCGACGCCCGACGCGCAAACTCATGGACCATCAGCGTCGTCGGCGACGGCGCTATGACCTCCGGATCCAGCTTCGAAGCCCTCAACAACATCGTCCACCTCAACCCCCAACGCCTCATCGTCATCCTCAACGACAACGGAATGTCCATCTCCGAAAACATCGGCTTCCTCACCAACTGGCGCAAACGCATCATCACCCGTCCCGAATACCAATTCGTCGTCGACCGCGTCCACCACATCGCCGCCCGAGCCCCCAAAGGCGACGCCGTCTACAGCCTCGTCAAACGCTTCGGCGGAGCCCTCGACAGCATGATCGTCCCCACTAGGCTCTGGACCGAAATGGGCTTCAACTACCTCGGCCCCGTCGACGGACACAACATCGAACAACTCGAAGAAACCCTCAGGCAAGCCCAAGCCATCCGCGGAATGACCCCCCTTATCCACGTCGTCACACACAAAGGACACGGCTACGAACCCGCCGAAAACGACCCCATCCGCTTCCACCAGCCGAGCTCCCCCCTCGGCTCCTCCCCTGCCGCCGCCCCCACCTACTCCGCCGTCGTCGCCCAAACCCTCCAGTGGCTTATGCGGCGCGACGACAGCGTCGTCGGCATCTCCGCCGCTATGCTCCACGGAACAGGCCTCGAAACCGTCCGCCGCGAATTCCCCAACCGCGTCTTCGACGTCGGCATCGCCGAACAGCACGCCGTCAGCATGGCCGCCGGAATGGCCGCCAGCGGCCTCAAACCCTTCGTCTCCATCTACTCCACATTTATGCAGCGCGCCTTCGACCAGATCGTCCACGACGTCTGCCTCCAGAACCTCCCCGTCAAACTCATCGCCGACCGCGCCGGCATCGTCGGCGAAGACGGCAAAACTCACCACGGAGCCTTCGACATCTCCTACCTCCGATGCATCCCCAACGCCGTCGTCGCCGTCCCCGGCGACGAAAACGAACTCCAACGCCTCATCTACACCGCCTACCGACGCCCCGGACCCTTCGCCATCCGAATCCCCCGCGGAACAGCCGTCGGCGCCCCCCTCGACTCCGAACCCCGCGAACTCCCCATCGGCAGAGGCGCCGTCCTCCGCGAAGGCAAAGACGTCGTCATCTTCGCCCTCGGCAAAACCGTCTCCCCCGCAGTCGACGCCGCCAAACAACTCGAACAGCGCGGCGTCTCATGCGGCGTCGTCAACCCCATCTTCGTCAAACCCCTCGACACAGAACTCCTCCTCCAAAGCGCCCGCAGCGCCGGGCGCATCGTAACCGTCGAAGAAAACGCCCTCGCCGGAGGCTTCGGATCCGCCGTCGTCGAAGCCCTCGCCGACGCCGGCGAACACGACATCGCCGTCCGACGCATCGGCTTCCCCGACGCCTTCATCGAACAAGGAACCGCCGACTCCCAGCGACGCCAGCTCGGCCTCGACGCCGACGGCATCGCCCGCCAGATAATCGACGCCTTCTTCCAATCCCCCCCAAACGCTGAACACGCGCACCCCCCAGAACCCGAAAACGCCCCCCAACCACCCCTGCGAGACGAACCCGCCCCCAGAGCGCTCTGATGCTCGCCCCCGAACGCTCCGTCGCCGCACTCGTCGACCGCTACGCCGCCGACATCAAACAACGCCTCCAGCTCGCCGTCCCCCCAGACCCCGACGGCTTCTTCGGCATCCTCCACTACCACCTCGGATGGCGCGACCGCCACGGCAACCCCGCCAGCGACGACGCCGGCAAAGGCCTCCGACCCATCCTCGTCCTCGCTTCCTCCGAATTCGCCGGCGGCGACTGGCGAACCGCCCTCCCCACTGCCGCAGCCCTCGAACTCATCCACAACTTCTCCCTCATACACGACGACATCCAGGACAACGACGAACTCCGCCGAGGACGCCCAACCGCCTGGACCGTCTTCGGCGTCCACCAGGCCATCGCCGCCGGCAACGCTATGCGCGTCCTCGCCGGGCAAACAATCCGCGCCCTCAGCCAAACCGGCCTCCAACCCCCCACCGTCCTCCACGCCTCCTCCATCCTCACCGCCCGCTACCTCGAAATGATCGAAGGCCAGTACCTCGATATGTCCTTCGAAACCTCCAGAAACGTCACGATCAACCAGTACATCGACATGATCTCCCGCAAAACCGGCGCCCTCGTCGACTGCGCTATGCACCTCGGAGCCCTCGCCGCCACCAGCAACCCCCACGCCGCCCAAGCCTTCGGCGCCTGCGGCAGACGCCTCGGCATCGCCTTCCAGATGCGCGACGACTTCCTCGGCGTCTGGGGCGACCCCGAATCCTCCGGCAAACCCGTCGGCGCCGACATCCGCCGCAAAAAGAAAAGCATGCCCATCGTCCACCTCTTCCAACAGGCCAGCCCTCAACAGCGAGCCTGGCTCAACCACGCCTACTCCCCCCCCGAAGTCGCCCCTCCCCACATCGAACGCATCCTCGACCTCCTCGCCGAATACGACGCCCAGACCCTCGTGCAGCAAACCGCCCGCCGCTACGCCGCCGACGCGCTGAACGCCCTCGACAGCGTCCCCCTCGCCCACGGCGCCCGCGAGCGCATCGAGGCCGTCGCCCGCTACTTCATCAGCCGCGACAAGTAATGCATAATGCCCTCGGGTTGCTCGGCGCCCTCACGGACGCGCGCCCCCCGGGAGAAAAATGTGGCCCCACCAGATTCTGCCGGTCGCCCCCCCACCCTTCGTGAAGCCTACGCCTATTGCGAACGCCTCGCGAAAACCCACTACGAAAACTTCACCGTCGGCTCGATCCTCCTCCCCGCCGCCTACCGCCCAGCCTTCCACGCCGTCTACGCCTTCTGCCGCCACACCGACGACCTCGGCGACGAAGCCCCCGGCGACCGCCTGGCCCTCCTCGACGAATGGAGCGACGCCTTCGCCGCCGCCTGCAACGGAGCGCAACCCCTCCACCCCATCCTCATCGCCCTCCAGAACGCCATCCAGCACTTCAGCATCCCCCCAAACCTCTTCCAGAAACTCATCCAGGCCAACCGCATCGACCAGGGCGACGGACGCTTCCCAACCTACAACGACCTCCTCCACTACTGCGACCACTCCGCCAACCCCGTCGGACGCATCATCCTCTCCATCGTCGGCATCCGCGACGAAGAACGCTCCCGACTCTCCGACTCCGTCTGCACCGCGCTCCAGCTCGCCAACTTCTGGCAAGACATCAAACGCGACTACCAGAAAGGACGCATCTACATCCCCCTCGAAGATATGCAACGCTTCGGCTACACCGAGCCCGACCTCGCCGCCAGCCTCGTCAACGACAACTTCCGCCGCCTCATGGCCTTCGAAGTCGAACGCGCCCAGCAACTCTTCGAGCACGGCCTCGAACTCATCAACCACATCGACGGCAGACTCAAATTCGACATCGCCCTCTTCTCTCGCGGAGGCCTCAGCGTGCTCGATTCCATCCGCAAACAGAACTACGACGTCCTCGCCAAACGCCCAGTAGTCTCCTCGCCCCGCAAACTCCGCATAATGGCCTCCACCGCCGTGCGCCTCGCGATGCGCAAACCCGCAGCATGACCCCCTCCGCCCCACACATCGACGCCGCCTACGACTACTGCGTCGACCTCGCCCGCCGCGAAGCCCGCAACTTCTACTACGCCTTCCGCACACTCCCCCCCCGCAAGCGGCGCGCAACCTGCGCCGTCTACGCCTTCGCCCGGCGCGTCGACGACATCGCCGACGGCGACTCCCCCAGCCCCAACAAACTCGAACAACTCAACGCCCTCAGATCCGAACTCCACAACGCCTTCTCAGGCTCCCCCCGAGGCCCCGTCCTCACCGCCCTCCTCCACTCCTCCCGCGAATTCGCCATCCCCCAAGGCCTCTTCGAACAAATCGTCTCCGGCGTCGAAATGGACATCGCCCCACGCCGCTACGAAACCTTCGACGACCTCCGCGAATACTGCTACCTCGTCGCTTCCGTCGTCGGCCTCATCTCCATCGAAATCCTCGGCTACAACAACCACCGAGCCCGACGCGCCGCAATCGACCTCGGCATCGCTATGCAACTCGCCAACATCCTCCGCGACCTCCGCGAAGACGCCGCCGCCGGCCGCGTCTACCTCCCGCAAGAAGACCTCCGCCGCTTCGGCTACTCCGAAAACGACCTGACGCGCTCCGTCCTCAACGACAGCTTCGTCGCCCTGATGCGCTTCGAAACCCGACGCGCCCGCAACTTCTTCGCCTCCGGCGCCCAGCTCCTCAACTACCTCGACCCCCGCTCCCGCGCCTGCCCCGCCGTCCTCAGCGCCATCTACTCTCGCCTCCTCGACCGCATCGAAGCCCGACGCTACGACGTCTTCACCGAACGCGTCTCCCTCTCATCCGCCGAAAAACTCATCATCACGGCCCAAAATTGGACTACGAGCCTCCTCCCGCGGAAACCCCCGCAATAAACCCCTCCGTCATCGTCGCCGGAGGCGGACTCGCCGGAATGACCGCCGCCTGGCGACTCGCCGCCGCCGGCTGCCGCGTAACCCTCATCGAACGCCGACCCTGCCTCGGCGGACGCGCCTACTCCTTCACCGACCCCGGCACAGGCGCCCAGATCGACAACGGCCAGCACGTCTTTATGGCCTGCTGCCGCAGCTACATCAACTTCCTGCGCGACATAGGCTCACTCCAACGCACAACCATCCAGCCCAGGCTCCGCGTCGAAGTCCGAAGCCCCTCCGGCAAACTCGGAGCCCTCGCAGCCTCCCCCCTCCCCTCCCCCTTCCACCTCCTCCCCTCCTTCCTGCGCTACCCCCACCTCAACTGGCGCGAGAAACTCCGCGTCGCCCTCGCCCTCAACCGCATCAAGCGCGACAACAACCCCGAACGCGACGAACTGCGCCGCCTCTCATTCCACCAATGGCTCCGGCGCAACAACCAATCCAACCGCGCCATCGCCAACTTCTGGGAACTCATCATCCGCCCCGCACTCAACGACGCCCCTCCCGACGTCCCAGCCAGCCTCGCCATCTCCCTCCTCCGCACAGCCCTCCTCACAGACCCCCACGCCGCCGACCTCGGCTTCGCCCGAACCAGCCTCTCCGACATAATGGGCGACCCCGTCGAGCAACGCCTCCGCGACATCGGCGTCCGGCTCCTGCTCGGACGCTCCCTCCAGCGCATCGACATCGCCGACGGCGTTGTAGCCAGCGTCGCCCTCGTCGGCGGCGACGCCCTCAGCGCCGACTGGTGCGTGTCCGCCCTTCCCCCCCAAACCCTCCTCGGCGCCCTCCCCGACTCCCTCCGCGCCCACCCCGCCTTCGCCCCTGCCGCAACGCACACCTTCGCCCCCATCGTCAACCTCCACATCTGGTACGACCGCCCCGTCGCCGATTTCGAATGGACAGCCTTCGTCGACAGCCCCCTCCAATTCGTCTTCAACCGCTCCAGAATCGCCGGAAATCCCGCCCGCGGCGACTACCTCGTAGTCTCCCTCAGCGGCGCATGGGAATGGTGGCCTATGCCGAAAGCCCAACTCCGCGAGCGATTCACCGCCGAACTCCAACGCGCCCTCCCCCGCGCGCGCAGCGCCGTCATCGAACGATTCCTCGTCGTCAAAGAACAGCGAGCCACATTCCGCTCGCTCCCCGGAGGCCCGCGCAACCGCTTGCCCCCCGCCACCCCCCTCCCCAACCTCGTCCTCGCCGGCGACTGGACCGACACCGGCTGGCCCGCCACCATGGAAGGCGCCGTCCGCAGCGGCGACGCCGCAGCCGCCATCGTCCTCGCCTCCCCCCGCTGAGACTCGCCGCCGCCCCTCAACCGAGCGCCGGAAGCCTCCTCGCCAAGTCTGCCCCAACATCCTCCACCCGCCCCTTCCCGCACATCGCCATCGTCGTCTCCGTCTCGTCCCGCAGAATATCCAGCATATGGCTCACCCCCTCGCCCCCGGCGTACGCCAGACCCCAGAAAAGCGGCCTCCCCACCATCACCGCCCTCGCCCCCAGCGCCAGAGCCTTCACTACATCCGTCCCCCGCCGTATCCCCCCATCGAGATACACCTCCACCCTCCCCCCTGCCGCCTCCGCAACCTCCGGCAGCGCCTCGATAGTCGGAATCGTCGTATCGAGATTCCGTCCCCCATGATTCGAAACAACCAACCCGTCGATCCCGTGCTCAGCGCACAGCGCCGCATCCTCCGCAGTAATGATCCCCTTGAACACAAGAGGCAACCTCGTGATTGACCTCAACCACCCCACCTCCTCCCACGTCGCCCCCGGATCCACCCGGCTCCGGCTGCTGATCCCCGCATTGAACTTCGTCAGCTCCCTCTCAGTCCCCCCGATCTTCGCCTCATCCGCTCGCGGAAGACGCTCATACGCGTTCCGGATATTCCGCTCCCGCTTCGGAGGCCACACCGCGTCCAACGTAACGCAGATCGCCGAATACCCATTCTCCTCCGCCATCCGCACGCGATCCGCCGTCTGCTCCCGATCCCTATAGAAATACGTCTGATACCAGCAAGGCCCCTCCGCCGCCCGCGCGATCTCCTCCGGCGCATACGAACAATTCGCGCTCACCGCAAGCAGCGTTCCCGCCCACGCCGCCCCTCGCGCCGTCGCCAGCTCCCCCTCTGCGTGCGCACGCCTATGGCCTCCGCACGGCGACAGCATAATCGGCATCGAAAGCCGCTCCCCCAGCGCCGTCGTCCCCAGATCAACCCCCCGTATCCCCGCAAGCATCCGCGGACGCAGCGCGATATGATCGAACGCCGACCGCGTTCGCCCCAGCGTAATCTCGTCCGTAGCGCCCCCCGCCACATAATCCCACTCGTTCGGCTCAAGATCCCGCTCCGCGATAGCCTCGAGCTCATACAGATTAATCGGTTCAGCAGCCACTACTCCCTCCCTGACCGCGCCGCCGCTCGCGCGCGACCCCGTTCTTGTCCCAGCAGCCTAAGCCTACTACGCCGACCAAGCTCCCACACTGCGCGTAGTCCCACATCGTCCCGCAGCCCCAGCGCAGCCACAAGCATCGTAGAATCAGGCAGCGCCGCGACAATCCTCGCCAGAGCGCCGGCTACAGGGTTTACTATTCCCGTCGAGTGCGCGCGCAGCCACAACACCCCGCCGCAAGCCCCGCTCCCCCGCCAAAGAGGCGCCCGATGACGACCCCACCCTACCCCTGCCGCCGACACCCCCCAACCCCACGACCCCCAACCAGCACCGTCCGCGTTTTCCCCCGCCGCAAGCCCCCTCCCCCGCCAAAGAGGCGCCCGATGACGACCACCCCGCCCCACAGCAGGCATCGCCCGCCGCCACGGCGCCCAAGCAACACACGGATGCGCCTGCGCCCCACAATCCCGCCCCTAGAACCCCAGCGTAAGACAACACAATGACGACCACTAACGCCCCCGCCCCGCCCATCGCCCGACGCCACGACCTCGACGCCCTCCGCGCATTCGCAATGCTCCTCGGAATCGTCCTCCACGGAGCCCTCGCCTTCATCCCCGGCGCATGGGCCGTAACAGACTCCTCAGTCCAGGGCGACGGAACTCCCTTCGCCTTGCTGACAACCGCCATCCACGGCTTCCGAATGCCCCTCTTCTTCCTCATGAGCGGCTTCTTCACCGCTATGCTCCTCCGACAGCGCGGACTCCCCTCCCTCCTCCGCCAGCGATCCCTCCGCATCCTCCTCCCCCTCGCCCTCGCTACGATCACCGTCATCCCCCTCACCGGCGCCGCCTGGAACTACGCCGCCGGCGCATCCCCCGCAGACAGCGCCACCGGCGACGACGCTCCACCGGAACTCTCCGCGCGCGACAACATCTGGACCGCCGCCGCCCTCGGCGACATCCCCGCCACCCAAGCCCACCTCGCCGAAGGCGCATCCCTCGACGCCTACGACCCCACATTCGGCGTTACGCCCCTCGCATGGACTGCCCTCCACAACCGCGAAAACGCCGCAACTTGGCTCCTCGACGCCGGCGCCGATGTCGACGCCCGCAACCGCGACCTCTCCACCCCACTCCACTCCGCCGCCTTTATGGGGCGCGCAGACATCGTCCGACTCCTCCTCGAGCGCAACGCCGACCCCAACGCTCTGGACGCCAACGGCTTCCGCCCCCTAGACAGCAGCCGCGCCGACCCAGAGACAACAGCAGGCCTCGCCGAACTCCTCGGCGTCGCCTACGACAACACAACAGTCGACGATGGACGCAGAGAAGTCGCCCAACTCCTCGGCGCCGCTGCGGTGAAAACTCCCTCCGCAGACGACCGCGCCGACGCCGCCCGAGGCGTCGCCCCATACGGCGACGCCGCAGACTCCACAACAGATACAGACCCAGACCAGCCCCTGCTCATCCCGTGGTACTGGGAATTCATCTACTCCGAAGAATGGAGCGGCCTCTTCGTCGTCGACGTCTTCAGCCACCTCTGGTTCCTCTGGCACCTCATCTGGCTCGTCGGAGCATTCGCCCTCGTCGCCTGGATCGCCTCCCGGCTCCCCCTCCGATTCCCGCGGATTCCCAGCCTCCTCGTCGTAACCCCCGCCCTCTACCTCTGGACCGTCCCCCTCACAATGGCCGCGCAGTACTTTATGGGCGTCGAAGGAAACTACCCCGAATTCGGCCCCGACACCTACACCGGACTCCTCCCCCCGCCGCACCTCCTCGCCTACTACGCCATCTTCTTCGCATTCGGCGCCCTCTACTTCCACCACAACGAGGGCGGAGCCCGCATCGGACGCTGGTGGCAGGCAACCCTCCCCCTCGCCCTCATCGTCCTCCTTGCAGGCGCCGCCCTCACCTTCCCCGAAGAAGGCGGCGTCGCGCAAGGAACCGCCCGATGGGCGTCACTCGCCCTCCAGTCCGCCTACGCCTGGATGATGACCCTCGCCCTCATAGGACTCTTCCGCGCGATCCTCCAACCCCGCCTCGCGCCCTCCCCTACCCCTCCCGGCTCCCCCCGCTCATCTCCCGCCCCGCAGAACCAGCAGAACCAGCGGAACCAGTGGAGCGCGCGCGTCCGTTACCTCTCCGACGCCTCCTACTGGCTCTACATCGCTCACCTCCCCCTCATCATCGCACTGCAAGGCGCGACACAGAACTGGCCCCTCCCTGCCGCCCTCAAACTAACCCTCCTGATCGCCCTCACAGCAGCCCCCCTCCTGCTCGCCTACGAATGGGCCGTGCGCTACACCCTCATAGGCGCCCTCCTCAACGGACGCCGCTCCCGCCCCCGCCCTGCCCCATCCTCCCCCTAACCCCGCTGCCCGTCCTCTCCAAGCCGAGGCCCTCGCGAGACCCCATCCCCGCCGCCCGCACAGATTCCCCGCCTATTCCACAGGAGACGGAAGAGCGCAGGCGTTCCCGCGCGTCCGCCGCACTTCAACCCCTCCCCAGATACCCCTCCTGGTGGGCGAAGCAGGACTCGAACCTGCGACCTCCTGTGTGTAAGACAGGCGCTCTCACCACTGAGCTATTCGCCCCCTCGCGCGAGCCCCACTATACTACGCCTCCTGCCCCCTGCCGCCCCTCAGAGCGCCCCGCTCCCGTGGTAGCCTGAACCCCCGCCCCCCCCCCCGCTATGTCCAGGAAATTCTGGAGCGCCGCGCTCCACATCTACCTCCCATCCCTCCTGATGATGATCGGACAGGGAATGCTCATCCCCGCCCTCCCCATCATCGGAGAAGAATACGGCGTCTCCGCCGTCCTCGGCGTACAGATCATCACTGCCCAGCAAGCCGGACGCTTCCTCTCATTCATCCCCACCGGATCCTTCGTCGACCGCCGAGGCCCCAAAGCCCCCATGACCGCAGGCGCCCTCATCGCCGCCCTCAGCCTCTTCGCCGCCGCCTACTCCCCCACCTTCGCCCTCCTCATCGCCACGCAGTTCGCCTGGGGATTCGGACAGAATATGTGGATGTTCGGACGCGAGATCGCCGCCGCCGAAATGGTCCCCGCGCGCCAACGAGGACGCGCCCTCAGCGCCCTGATGGGCGTCAGCAGCGCCGGCATCGCCTTCGGACCCGCCGTAGGCGGAATCCTCGTCGAACCCGTCGGCGTCCAGGGACTCTTCCTCATCTTCGCCGGCGTCAGCGCCGCCGTCCTCGCAATGTCCCTCCTCCACCGCGCCGCAAGCGTCCGCCGCCCCAAAACCCAGCGCCCAATGTTCAACCTCGCCGCCTTCCGCGAGATCCACCCCTACTTCCGCCTCACCTACTTCATCCTCTTCATCGCCACATTCGGAGTCCTCGCCCGAACCCAGGTAACCAACACAATGCTCCCCCTCTTCGCCCAAGACCAGCTCGGCTACTCCCCCGTCGTTACAGGCCTGCTTTTCACCGTGCTCGGAGCCGCCACATTCGCCATCATCCTCCCAGCCGGCTTCGTATCCGACAAACTCGGACGCAAATGGGTCGCCGCCCCGTCCGCCCTCATCGCCGGCGCAACCTTCCTCGCCCTCCCCCTCGCCCACAACATCCCCGCCCTCTGCCTCGTCCTCGCCCTAATGGGATTCGCCAGCGGAATGGCAATGGGCTCGATGACCACCTACACATTCGACATCGTCCCCACCCGCCTGCGAGGACAACTCCAGGCCCTCCGCCGAACCTTCGGAGAAACAGGCGCCATCGCCGGACCGCTCGCCGCCGGAGCCGTCGCCTCCGCCTCCGCCCCATCGACCGCCTTCCTCGTATTCGCCCCCCTCCTCCTGGGCGCAGGCCTCGCCCTCCTCTTCATCGCCCGCGAAGGACTCCCCAGCAAACGCCCGCCCCACGCCCCAGCCCTCGAAGACGCCCCTCCCGCCCCCGCCTCATAACCCCCAGCCCTGCCCGCCCGTTCCCCCGCCTACTCTCGCCTCCTGCCCCAACCCCTGCCGCCTCGCGCCCGCCGCCAAGACCCCTTCCCGCTCCCATCGCCGGCGGAGCCTGCCCCGCGCCCGCGCTCCCAAGAGCAGCGAGAGGACGCGGATGTAGTACCATTACCGAGGTCGGGTAGAGCGTCTGGCTCCCCGTCCCCAGGTGGCAACGTAGCTCAGCGGCAGAGCGGGCGCTTCATAAGCGCTAGGTCACAGGTTCGAATCCTGTCGTTGCCACCAACTCCCGCGCATCGCCCCCGCGAAAGCAAACCCCGCCCCGCGTCCCACGTTGCCCCCGCGAAAGCAGCCCTCCCCCCTGCGCCCTGTCCGGCGCCGCCCTCTGGCGCGCCCCTCTCGCCCCTATGCCGTCCGCGGCCTCCCGATCGGCGGCAAGAAAAGCGCCGCCAACGTCGCCAGACCCGCCAGCGCCGTCGCATACGGGAAAATCAACCGATAATCCTCCGTCCCCGCAGGAGAGAACACAGCGATAATCACCCCAAGCAACAGCGGCGAAAACGCCCCGAACAACGCATTGTTCCCCCACAGCAACCCAATCATGCTCCCCTCCAGCTGACGACCCTCCGCAATATCAAGCGACGCCGCCTGCGCCAGATTCGCCCCAGCGAACCGCACAACCCCCAGCAGCCCGATTAGCGCGAAAAACGCCGCCCCAAGCCCCCCCACGAACGACAACGCCCCCGTAACCACCACCGAAAAGAACAACGTCCCGATCAGCACCGGCTTCCGACCCACCCTGTCCGAAAACGCCCCGATGAACGGCGAAACCACCACCGACGTCCCCACCATCAGCGCAAGATGCGGCGCCACAACCGCCGCGATCCGCGCATCCGACGCATTCGGCTCCGCCTCCCGCAGAAACTGCGCAATCAGCACCGGCAAGAAAAACACCACCGCACGATCCGCCATCCCCCGCAGTCCCGACACCGCAAGCAACGCCGGCAGCGCCCTGCTCCTGAACAACCCCCCGATACTCCTGAACTGAGCCCCCGCCGACCGCCGGGCAACCTGCCTCCGCGGAAGCCCCAACCGCGCCAGCACAACGAACAGCATCGCCGAAACCGCCGCAATCAAAAAGAACCCCCCCACCAACACCCCACGCCACGACGTGAACACCAACGCCCCCGCAACCAGAAACGGCGTCGCCACCTCCCCAACGCTCCCCGCCGAACGATGCAGAGACATCATAAGCGCCCGATTCCGCGGAAACGTGTACGACAGAATTCCCAAACCCACCGGATGCCAGAACGACCCCGCCGCCGACCCTAGCGAAACCCCCAGAACCAGCACAGCAAAATTCGGCGCCGCCCCCGCCAGAAGATACGCAAGCGCCATCGTGAACAAGCTCCCTGCCAGCAGAAGCCCCCGATTCCCCGAAAACATATCCACAAGGAACCCGCCCCCCATACTCAGCAGACCCCCTGCCGCCTGACGCGACATCGAAAGCGCCCCTAGCGCCACCGACCCAAGCTCGAACACATCCTGAATAATCGGCAGCAGCACAAGAAAACCATCGGCGTACATATGCTGAAAGCCGTGGCCCGTAATAATCGTCCCAGCGACCCGCTTCGAACGCGGCGCGACCACCTGTTCAGCCGCAACCCCCGAAACCGCCATCGCAACTCCTCCGCGCGCCTCCCGCGCAACCCAGACCCTTCCCCGCGCGAACCCTACCCCCTGCTCCTCAACCGCCGCAACTCCTCCAGAGCGGCGCTCACCTCCTCCCCCTGCGCATCCAGCAAAGCAAGAAGCTCCTCAGGCGTCCGCGTATCCGCATCCCCAGCGCGATGAGGATTGACCGCCTTAAGATCGTAACCGCGCGCAACAACATCCTCCCTGAGAACGCTCCAGCTGCGTTCCCCATCCGCCCGCCCCGGCAATAACTCGAAAAACTCCTTGAAATGATCCAGCGTAAGCGGCTGACGCTTCCTCACCTTCACGTCCGTCAGATCGTAATACCAGATGCGCTCGGTCGGCCCCCCCTTCGTGAAGAAAAGCAAATTCGTCTTTACCCCCGCCCCCGCCTGAGTGAACACCCCGCCCGGCAAACTCACGACGCACCAGAGATCGCACTCGTCGAGCAGCTTGCGCTTGGTCTGCACGAAAGCAGTTTCGTTAGTGCGGAAGAGAAGCCCCTCGTCCACCACCACGCCAGCGCGCCCGCCAGGCTTCAGACTGTTAATCACCTCCTGCAGAAAAAGCGTCTGCGTGGAGCCAGTCTTAAAAGCGTAGCGCGTCTGGGCCTCCTTCCCCTCCTTCCCCCCGAACGGAGGATTCATCAGGACAACATCGAACAGATCCGGCGCGCCCCTGAAGAGGCCTCCGTAAGTCTCGTTCATCGTAAGCGTGTTCCCGTGCCATATCCGCGGCTGGTCAATCCCGTGCAGAACAAGATTAGCCAGCGCAATCGGATAGATGAGATCATCCTTCTCGCGTCCATAGAACGAACCCCCCAGCTCTTCGACCTGCTCCGCAGTCGCCGCGTTCCCTAGCTTCCCCCTCATATACTCAAAAGCCTGAGCAAGGAACCCCCCAGTGCCGCACGCAGGATCGTAAACCGTCTCGCCCGCCCTCGGATCAACCGTCTGCACTACAGCGCGGATAACCTCGCGAGGCGTGAAAAACTGACCCCCATCGCTCCCCTTCTCCCCCATCTTCAGCAGCAGCCCCTCATACGCCTGCGAGAGCAAGAAAATGTGCTGCGGGTCAGTATCCCCCAGCCGGATCGTATGAACCTTGTCCACGACATCCAAAAGATTGCGCTCCGTGTCGACCCGCGTCGCCTCCACGCATTCCATCACCTGACTAGCAACCCGCTGGCGCGGCGTAGCCGTCGTCCGCTTCCCAAGGCTGCGCAGATGAGGAAGGAGAACGTCGTCGACAAACGCGAACACGCCCCCCGACGCGCCGCTTTGCAGCTCCTCCCGCTTCGCTCCGTCCGGCGCCGCCCAGTCCTGCCAGCGATGCGGAAACTCCAGCGTAGGAGTGAAAGCCGCGCCCACTGCCGCCGCCTCTTCCGCCTCGAGAGCCTCCCGCTCATCGAGGATGCGCAGAAACAGCATCCACGTCAGCTCAGGAATGTACGCAAGCGCCGAGGCGCAATTCGAACGGCGGAGAATATCGCACGCGCCCTTGATGCGCGCATCCACCGCCGATTGCGAAGCGAGCGTCGCCATTGCCCGCCATCTTACAACGTCGCAGCGAAAGCGTCCCGAAGCAAGCTCGCCGACAGAGCCTCCGCCGCCTTCGCTTGCGCCTCCGCCGCGCGCACAACCCGCTCCGCGACGCCCAACCGCTCATCCAGCAACGCAACAATCCGCCGCTGCTCCTCCAGCGGCGGCAACGGAATAGGTATCCGCTCTGTAACCGACTTCTTCAGTGACGGATACCCTGTGTTGTCTGCATAGTGCATCATGTCTAATTGACAAACTGCGTGATATAACCATTCAGACAGCACAGCAGGCTTTGGCTCGAGCGCCATTAAATGGCTAACTATATAGCCATTAACTGTGAGCCGAGCCCGGTTATTGGTTGCGACTGCTGCTCCACTCTTAGGGAACAGGATGGTGCCGCTTGTAACTGGAACCATATGATGCTTGGCAATTGCTACTGGCGACAATTTATCCTGAGCGTGATGCAAGTTGATAGTCCGCTTGTGGAGACCTAAATCTCGTACGCGGAAAAAATATGAGCCGCTCTCTGCAAAGAACTGCGCTCCTTGAGGAGCGCTTCCGCCTGTGAATACGCGACACACCTCCCCCAACTGAACCCAACGCCAATTCTGAGGGAGCTTCTGCCCTTAGGAGGGCAGAAGCTCCCTCAGAATTGCAGCAGGCAGCGCACGCGCTGCCTCAACCATCCGCTCAGCGGCGCGTCGCGCCTGTTCCGCCGCAGCCATCTGCTCATCGAGCAACGCAACAATCCGCCGCTGCTCCTCCAACGGCGGCAACGGAATGGGGAGGTTCAAGAGCTCGCGCATAGTTGCCCTAGGCATGCGAGAACCGGTCTTACTTTTCATGGCGAATTCCACGGTCGATGGAAGACGGAGAACCTCTGCTAAATACCCTCTATCTATGCCGTCGTGTGGCAGAAGAGGAATAATCTCAGTAGAGCACCGTCCTTGGAATATTGGCAGTGCTACCTTATTCAAATAAGGCCGTAACTTCCCGTAAAGGATATGTCTCTCATCAAATCTATATGCGAGTCCTTTGCCAGCAGTATTCACTTCTAGCGTTATCTGCCCTGTTCCGCTTGCGATGTTCTCTAGCCCAATCCAAGGGAGACTACACAGAGAAACGCTGTCGGAATCAACTGCTTCCCTGAAAATCGTGCACACCTCCCCCAACCGAACCCAACGCCAGCCGTCGGGAAGAGGACGATCAGGGAGGAGACCGTTCATACGAAAAAGCGAATCAGTCGGTAACGACAACAGCGATGATGCCAGCGGCAAGCGTGGCCCACGTAGCGGCCAAGAGCCCGAAGACAGCATTGAAGCGCGACTCCATAGAACGCTGGAAGCGATCAGCCTCCGTGCGCAAACCGTCGAATCCCGCATTCGTCTCAGCGCGCAAGCCCTCGAATCGCACAGTGGTCTCGGCGCGCATAGCTTCGAACTGCGCATTAGTCTCGGCGCGCAAGCTCTCGAATCGGGCATTCGTCTCGGCGCGCATAGCTTCGAACCGCGCGTTAGTCTCGACACGGAGCTCCTCAACCTTGGCGTCGACGCGCCCCACGGCCTCAGTGAGGTCGCCCAGCCGTTCGCTCACCTGCTCGTAAGCGCCCTCTAGCCTGCTAACGCGTTCCTCAACCATAGAAGTCACAGCCGCAGCATACTACGCGACGCGCTCCCAAGCTACGCCCTGAACATCCGCAGCTTGGCTTGGCGGAGAGCCTCACTCGGACTGGCGTACGTCCGCAGAGCAGAGACCCCGCCTGCTTCCCGCACCTCCGGCGTACTGAAAATGAGCGGGTTCTCCAGGTTCTCAGTCCCTCCCTTCGCGAACTGCGACGCGATGGCGCGCACGGCGCCCGACGCCCTCTCCGGCATCCCGTCGAGCCAGTCCCGATTCTTCCAGGCGAACGCGTCCGCTCGGTCAACACGCGTCTTCGGCGCCTGACCAAAGGCCGCGTGAGCAAGCACATCATAGAGATCGTAGCGATCGTAGTCCTCCCCTAACGTGAACTGACGCACAACATAAGGCGCTCCGCCCTCGTCAGGCAGGCGCTCCATCATCCTCCTCCGGAGACCCGGATCAACCCACGTTGCTCGGAAATCATCTAGGGCTGGTACATCCTCGACAAGCTTGGCGGCAAGACGCTCAGTGTACTGCTCTATGGTCATAAGCCGCGCAATCCCATCCTCGCCTCGCGTAAGAACAGACGTCCCCGCGCCGGTGACGCGGACATCCACGCCTCGAACCTCAATCCTCGTTTCACCGCCCCCCGGCCGCGGACCCCCTGGCGCAACATCGCCTTCCGGACGCTCGGGGGAAATCCGCCGCTTGAAGTCCTCCCCCAAAAGGCGTGCAGCATTAGTGTAATCGTAAATACGGAACATATATTTGTCGGTTGCAGGATGAATTCGAGTCCCCCTCCCCACCATCTGGTGAAAAGAAACAGGGGATTTAACGTACCGGAAAAAGACAACATTGCGTACAGCAGGAACATCCACGCCAGTGGAGAGCAAATCCACAGTCGTCGCGATAAAATACTGAGCCTGATTGTCCTTGAACTCCGGAAGGTGATTGTCGTGAGCAGCCGCAGTGCACTTGAAAGCGTAATTGCTCTGGGCAGATCGCGTCGGCCCTCCCCATCGCGCATAGAGATTGTTCATTGCATTTGCGACAGCGTCGGCATGAGCGTCGCTGGCGCAGAAGACAATCGTCTTCTGCTCAGGTCTCCCCGTTTCGACAAGCTGAGCGAAAAGATCCTCGCACATCTCGCCAACGCGCTCAGGCATCACAAGCCGGGACTCAAAAGCGACGGCTCTGTAATGAGCGCGCGCCTCGGCAGTCGTGACCTTCTCTCCAGTGACAGCGTCTCGGAGGGGCTTGCCCTCGAGATCCTCCTGGGTAAGCCCCGTAACCTGTTCGCTTTCAGCGTAACCTTCAAGGAAAACATCGCGCGAGCGCACCTCCATAGCCGCAAGATAACCGTCCTCGATTCCCTGAGCAATAGAATACTCGTAAACAGGCTTGCCAAAATACTTGATATTGTCAGCAGTAACCTCCCTATCGTTGCGCGCCTCGACAGTATCCTCAGCGTACTCGAACTCGCGGGGAGTCGCTGTGAGCCCGATCTGAACGCTTGCCGCATTGCGGGTTAATACCTGCGACCACTTATCCCACGCAGAGCGATGAGCCTCGTCGATGATAATGTGTGAGAAATAATTCTCCGGGTAATGCTTGGTAAGGAAAGTCGCATCGTCGTCCGCCCCTGCAACGCCAAGAGTCTGATAGGTCGCGACGACAATCCGCGCGTTCTTCTCCGGGTTGCTGGTTGAGGCGGCCGCAGCCTCCCCGCCAAACAACTCATGGAGCGACAAAAGCGCTTGCGAACGCAATTCGTCCCTGATAATAACGCCGCTGACTCTCTCCGCCGTGATAAGGCTCCAGCAATGGCCTTGCGTCGTCGCCGTCAAGACTGAAACCCCTGGACGACTCGTATCGAGCGCGCAACTCCTCAGGGCCAGGGAAATGCGCTAACTCCATCGGCCCCCAGGTCTCTCCCGTGAAATCGTCGTATTCAACGAACATGCGGCCATTGGAAGAATAGACGAATGGAACATTCAGCCGCGCGGCGTAATCCTTCCCCTGCTGCAAACCAAGACCAGGAGCGCTGCTCTCAGGCTTCGCTTCGATCAAGGCGACGGCCACAGGCTGCTTTCCGGAGGAAGCCGGCAGCCGAAGCGTGTAATCAACCCGCCCCTTGCGCCTGCGCGGTTGACCGCCAACAATATCGACTGCCCCGGCGGTTTCCTCGCGGCCGATGAACTCTTCGGTCCATCCCTTCCCATGAAGGACCGGATCAATAAGCTGCGCCCTCGTCTCAGCTTCATTGCGGCTCACTGCGCGCCCCTCAGTCCCCTCCCCCGATCACCCCAGCCGGAAACACCGCGCAGCGTTCTCCCACAACAGCTTCCGCAGGCGCTCCTCCCCAAGACTCCCCCACCCCAGCACAATATCCGCCGAGCGCGGAAAACGCGACTCCGCATGCGGATAATCCGACCCGAACATCAACACACGATCGCCCATCAAATCCATAACCATCCGCGTAATATCCTCGCCCTCGTGAATCACAATCCCCGCGAAAAACCTCCCCCCCGTCATATACTCCTCCATCGTCTGCCGCAGCCCCTCCGACACATAACCCATATAGTGAACCTGATCCTCCATACGCCTCATCCAGAACGGAAGCCACCCGAACCCCGACTCCAGAATCGCAAGATTCAAATTCGCATACCGATCCAGCAACCCCGCACCCAGAAACGCCGAAATCATCCGCATCGCCGCCCACGGATGCGACGCCGTCCTCCCGATGAACGGGTTGTCCCACAGATCCCGGTATCCCGGATACCCCGTCGCAAAACTATGATGAACAACCGTCAAACCCGCATCGTCCGCCGCCGCCCACACCGGATGCAGATCCGGATGATCAACCGGAAAATCCAAAGGCAAGCTCACCAGCACGCCCTTCGCCCATCCCGAATCCGCATACCGCCTGATCTCCAGCGCCGAACCCTCTATATCGCGCGCAGTCGCCAGAATCAGCGAATGCAACCGCCCCGGATGCCGCCCGCACACATCGCCAAGATGACGATGCACACTCTGAATCATCGCCATATCCACAGCAGGATCCGCATGCCCAGACGCCGCCCCCGGAACCATAAGATGAACATCCACCCCCTCCTCGTCCATATCGCGCACACGAGCGTCGATGTCCCAGTCCGAGCCCCCTAGCGTAGGAATCTTGAAACCCTGAAACCGCTGGAAACGACGCTCAGCATTCGGTCGCGGCCCCGCCTCCCCCAGATGCCGCGGCGGCGCGGCTCCCCACCCCCCGCCCTCCGCGATCCGATACAAACTCCTGTACGGCGCCGGCAGCTCCTCCCCTGCCCACCCCGTCTTGAACTCCCGACGATCAAGATCCAGCTCACGAAGCATCGGATCAAGATGCGGCTCCAAACTCTCCACAGAAGAATGAAAGTGCGTATCCGCATCGAAAACCCTGTACCCGTCGCGCATGCGCGCCTCCTTGATGAAACGATGAAACTCGATGCCCCCCAGAGTGGCCCGGATTATAGGACAGCGCAACAGCGCAACGCTCCACCCCTCCCGCCCCCGGAACGCGCCGCCGCGTCCGCCGGCAACGGCCTGCTTAGCGCTCGCCCCTCCCGCCACCGGAACGCGTGTCCGGCGGCGGCGCATCGGTCAGCGGATCGAAGCTCGCCCCTCCCGCCCCCGGAACGCGTCCCCGAGCCCCCCACGCCAAAGCGACATCCACCCCTTGCGCAAAGCGCGCCCCCTCCCTACGCTTACATAAACCACCCTGCGCTCCAGCGAACAAACAGCCAATGCGACAACACGCAGCGCCAACCAACGGCTCCCCCGCCGCGCCCTCCCGATCCCCACAGAGCGCCTCCCTCTCGTACGACGTATTCCAGTCTGCTTGGGGATGGATGGCCGTATGCGGCTCCCCCGCAGGCGTCCGCTACGCGACCCTCCCCGAACCAACCCCCGACCGTGCGCTGGAAGACCTCGAAAAAGCTATGCGCAGACCCCTCCCCGAGCATCGCCCCGGCGCGTTCGACGCCTACGAACGCCAGCTCGCCGAGTACTTCCGCGGCGACCGCGCATCATGCGACATCCCCCTCGACCTCAGCGGAGCCTCGCCCTTCTTCCGCCAAGCCTGGAGCGCCTGCCGCGCCATTCCCCCAGGCGAAACGCGCTCCTACGAATGGCTGGCGGAGTCCGCCGGCAACATCAGAGCCGCCCGTGGAGCCGGCCAAGCAATGGCGCGCAACCGAGTCCCCATCGTCGTCCCCTGCCACAGAGTCATCGGCAAAGACGGCGGACTCCACGGCTTCGGCGGACCAGGACTCCCAATGAAAGCCCGCCTCCTCCAACTCGAATCCACGCGAGCAAACTAGCCCCCTTGCGGGAAGTGCGCGCTCCAGCGAATAACCGGCGCGATGCGACAACACAAAGCAGCGCAGACTCCCGACCTCTGGTACGACGTATTCGAGTCCGCTTGGGGATGGGTGGCCGTATGCGGCTCGCCCGCAGGCGTCTGCTACGGGACATTCCCGGAGCGCACCCGGGAACTCGCATTGACAGACCTTCAGAGCAGTATGGCCCGTCCGCTCCCCGAGCATCGCCCCGGCGCGTTCGACGCCTACGAACGCCAGCTCGCCGAGTACTTCCGCGGCGACCGCGCATCATGCGACATCCCCCTCGACCTCAGCGGAGCCTCGCCCTTCTTTCGCCAAGCCTGGAGCGCCTGCCGCGCGATCCCCCCAGGCGAAACGCGCTCCTATGGATGGCTTGCAGATGCTGCCGGAAGCAGCAGAGCCGCCCGTGGAGCCGGCCAAGCAATGGCGCGCAATCGTGTGCGCATCGTCGTTCCTTGCCATCGCGTGATAAGCAACAACGGCGGCATCCTGAGCGGCGGCGACCCCACCCAGCTTATGAGAGCTCGCCTCCTCCAGCTCGAGGCCCAGTGAACAAAACTGGACCCCCGCCTCGCGCGGAACCCTAGGTTGTGGACGCCCTACTCAACAAGTACCGCTTCCGGCTTCCCATCCAGCAGATCCCCTAGCTCCGCTAGAAGACCATCGCAGATCTGCGTCGTCACGATCGGCATCGTGATCCGATACCTCGTCCCCTGACTCTCAACCAATAGATCCACCCTGTCGGTCCCCGGATAATCCATCGCCTTCAAAATCAGCGCGTGAAGCAACTGATTGTCCTCCCCCGGCTTATCCGTCTCCGCCAGATTGATCAGAAGCGTCCGAGCCCCCCCCGATAACCCCTCGACTGCCGGAGCCGCAGACTCCGTAGAGGGTGTCGCGCCATTCGCGCGCCCCCCCGCCGCCTCAGGCGCGACGCTCGCCGGCTCCCCTCCCGCCTCCGGCGCAGAAAACCCCACCACCGACACCACAGGCGGAGTCTCGCGCTCTGGCCGCTCCTGCGCCCGCGGCTCCGCCTCTCCCTCCTTAGCCGGCTCGTCCGCATCAGCAACGCTGGGAACCTCATACGCCGACGCCTCGTCGCAATAGATCGCCAGCTCGTCACGGCGCCTCTTCGTCGTCCCCTTCACCTGCAGCAGCGAACCCTTCGTCCAAAGCTCCGCCGTCTGCTCGAACACCTTGCTCCACACAGCTATCTCAACCCTCGACCCATCGAAAATCTCCAGCATCGCGAAACAGATCCGGCGCCCCTGCTTGTCCGTCGAGAAACGCGCCGAAGCCACCTCCCCCGCAAGCAACGCCTTCCCCCCCTCAGGCAGCAGTTCAAGCTCATCTCGCGAAAGAACAGCCCCCTTCGGCGCCGTCTTCAGATTCAGCCCCCCCTGCCGGAGCGCAATCCCCAGCAACTCCCGCTCCCACGAAGCAAGCTCCCGCGCCGACGCCTCAGGCGCCGGCGCCAGCTCAATCTCCGCCAGCGGCGTCGGCATCTCTTCTCCGAACATATCGAACATCGTCGTCTGCCCAATCTTCTTCAGCCGAGCCTCGCGCTGCATCAAATGAACAATCGAATCCACGCTCGCCGCCAAACGGCTCCGCGAACCAAACTCGTCAAGCGCCCCAACCTTCACAAGACTCTCAACCGTCCGGCGATTCGCCGCCGCCTCCCCCGCCCTCCGGCAGAACTCCCCCAGCGACGTGAACGGCCCCTTCTCGATCCGCTCCGCCACAAGATCCCGCACCGCAAAAGCCCCGATATTCTTTACCGACGCGAGCCCAAACCGAATCGCCGGCTTCCCCCCCGCTGCCATATCGATCGAAAAATCAACATCGCTGCGGCTCACATCCGGCGGCAGCACAGGAATGTCAAGACGCGCGCACTCCGCAGCGTACATCCCCACCCTCTCCGTCCCCGCATAAGAATTCAGCAAGCAAGTCAGATACTCCACCGGATAATTCGCCTTGAAATACGCCGTCCAGTACGCCACCACCGCATAACTCACGCTGTGCGCCTTATTGAACGCATACCCCGCGAACGGCTCGATAAGATCGAACACCGCCTCCGCAATCGCGCCGTCGTATCCCAGGCCCGACGCCCCCGCCAGAAACCTCTCCCGCTCCTGCTGCATCAGCAGCGCGTCCTTCTTCCCCATCGCCTTCCGAACAATATCCGCCTCCCCAAGCGAATAACCCGCGAACCGCTGCAACACATGCAGCACCTGATCCTGATAAACAATCACCCCGTACGTCTCTCGCAGAATCTCCTCAAGCGCCGGATGCGGATAAGAAACAGGAATCCTCCCAAACTTCGAATCAACGAAAGCCCCAATCTGCTCCATCGGCCCCGGACGATACAGCGCAATCATCGCCGCAAGCTCCCCAAGCTCCCCAGGACGCAGCTCCTTCACATACCGCCGCATCCCAGCCCCCTCCAGCTGAAACACCCCCGTCGTCTCGCCGCTCGACAGCAACTCATACGTCGCCCTATCGTCGAACCTCACCCCCTGCAACGGAATATCCACCCCATGCCGTTCCCGCACAAGCCGAATCGTCTTGCTCAGAACCGTGTAATTGATGAGCCCCAGAAAATCCATCTTCAGCAGACCCAGCCGCGCCACCGGCTCCATCGCGTACTGCGTCGTCGCCACCCCCGACACGCTCCCCTTCGTCGGACGCTGCAACGGAACATGCTCGATGAGCGGATCCTCCGAAATCACAACCCCCGCCGCATGCGTGCTCACCAAACGGGTAACCCCCTCCAGCCCCCGCGCAGTGTCGATCAGCTTGCGATAATTCGCGTCCCCCTTGTAAGCATCCTGCAACTCCGGCGACCCCTCGTACGCCTCCTGCAACGTGATCCCCGGAGGCCCCTTCGGTATCAGCTGCGCTATCCGGTCAACCTCCGCGTACGCCATCCCCAGCGCCCGGCCCGAATCCCGTATCGCCGCGCGCGCCCCAAGCGTCCCGAACGTGATGATCTGCGCAACATGATCCTTCCCGTACTTCTCCGTAACGTACTGAATCGCCTCCTCGCGGCGATCATCCTGAAAATCCATATCAATGTCCGGCATCTCCTTGCGCTCTATATTCAGGAAACGCTCGAACACAAGCCGGTGCTCAAGAGGATCGAGATTCGTCACCCCAAGACAATAAAGCGCAAGCGACGACGCGGCGCTCCCCCGAACCCCGAACACAATATCGTTCCGACGCGCAAACTCCGCGATGTCCCACACCACCAGGAAGTAATTCGGATACTGCGTCTGCGCAATAACATCCAGCTCGTACGAAAGCCGCTCCTTGTGCGCCTCAGGAGCCCCCTCCCCGTACCGCTCCCCGAACCCCTGCCAGCACAGACGCCGCAGATGCCCTTCCGCATCCTCACCCTCCGGCGTCGCATACTCAGGCAGATGCAGCGCCGAAAAATCCAGCGAAACATCCGTCGAATCCGCTATTCGCTGCGTAATCTCAACCGCCTCCGGCAGATCCGCGAATAACTCCCCCATCTCCTCCGGACTCTTCAGATAGAACGAATCCGCGTCGAACTTGAACCGCTTCTCATCGTGAATCGTCGTGTTCGTCCCGATGCACAGCAGCGTCTCATGCAGCTCCGCGTCGGACTTGTCCACATAATGCAGATCGTTCGTGGCCACGATGGGAATGTCGAGCTCCTCCCCCAGCCTCATAATCCCAGCGTTGAGGCGCTCCAGAAACTCAAGATTCTCATGCCGCTGCATCTCGAGATAGAACTCAGGAAACACCCCCAGGCTCCGGCGAGCGAGCTCCCGCGCCCGCTCGTACGCCCCCTCAATGAGCGCAACCGAAATCTCCGAACTCGGGCAACCCGAGAGCACAATCAGCCCCTCGGCAAACTCCGCAAGCAGCTCATGATCAACCCGCGGCTTCCGGTAGAACCCCTCGAGATGCCCCTTCGACGACAGCTTCATCAAGTTGCTGTATCCCGCGTTGTTCTTCGCCAGCACAGTCAGGTGCGTGTAGTTCCTGGCCCCCGTCGGACGCTCGAACCGGCTCCCTTCCGCCACATACAGCTCGCACCCGATCACCGGCTTGATGCCCGCCTCCTTGCACGCCGAATAGAAATCCACCACCCCATACAGCGACCCGTGATCAGTGAGCCCCAGCGAGGTCATCTCCAGCTCTTTCGCGCGGCTCACAAGAGACGGTATGCGGCTCAGCCCGTCAAGCAGGCTGTACTCCGAATGAACGTGGAGATGGCTGAACGGCATCCGTCAAAATCCAAACAAGGGATGACGCCATTATAGAGAGCGCGCCTCCCCGCTCCAACGAAAAAACCCAACATTTACGCCCTCGCCCACACTTGCGCACAGCATCCTGTGCATTCCCACACCCGCCCCCAAGCCGCCCCCGACCTCCCGCGCCCATCGATAACCCCCAACATAGCCCCCACCCGCGCAAGCCGCGCCCCCGCATCCCCAACGATTGCGCCTGCCCACCCGCGCAAGCCCCCGCCCCCGCATCCCCAACGATTGCGCCTGCCCGCCCGAGCAAGCCCGCGCCCCCGCATCCCCGACGGCGCCCGCGCCCCTAGCGCGGCACCCCCCGCTCGCCCCGTCGCGCTCCTGGCGCGGACCCTCGCCCTACCGCGCTGCGCGCGCCTCCGGCGACCGGTCGCGGTCGATCTGCGCGATCCCCTCGTCCACATTCGTATCGATAATCGGATGATCAGGATCCCGGAACACCCCTATAGGATCCTCCCCCCGCTGCACGCGCTCGATCTGCTCCCGCACCACCCGCCGCAGCATCACAACCCCCCGATCCGAATAACTCAGATGCTCCACCGAACGATCCGTAATCGGCCCCTGCGTCTCCCACGCCATCTGATCCTGCGCGTTCACATCCCGCAGAATGAACCTCGTGTACGGATGCCTCTTCTCCGGATCCTCCTTGTTCGGAGGATCCACCTGTATCTCCGGATCGAACGCCCGAGGATCCTCCGAACCATCCCCGTTCGGATAGAAGTGCATCCGAATGTGCAGCGTATGCGTATCGTCGATAGGCGTCCGGAACTGCGAACTCGACCCCTGCCGCAGAATGTTCGGGAACAGCACAGGATGCTCGTCCACCATCCCGTTCTTGTACGTCCGCTTCTTCATCAGCCCGCCATACTCCGTCATATAGAACTCAAAATGCTCCACATCGTCCGTATACCCCCGAGTAGTGTTCACAGGCTCCCGCCGCCCCCTCCCTATGAACTCCTGATGCAACACCTGCAAGTGCGCCGGATCCATCGAATTCTCCATCGCCTGGAACCAATTGCAATCCACCGGAGCGTGCAACCGCACCATCCGCGTCCCGTCCTTGCGGAACATCGTGTCGTAGTGCGGCAGCGGCGGCGCAGGCTCCGGCCCCATATACGCGAAAACCATCCCGATGTGAACCTGCGCCTTATACGCCCGCTGCCTCACCGACCGGATGATCGCCTCATTCTTCTCCGGCGGCGTCTCCAGAATATTCCCCTCGCAGTCGTACAGCCACCCGTGATAAGCGCACGAAATCCCCCGCTCCTCAACACGCCCATACACCAGCGACGCGCTACGATGCGCGCAATGATCCGCAAGCAAACCCAACCGCCCCGACTTGTCGAGGAACAGCGCAAGATCCTCCCCCAGAACGCGCACCGCCTTCGTAGGCGTCTCAGGAGTCAGATCCCGCGCAAGCCCGATCGGATGCCAGTAGCGCCGCAGCAACTCCCCAGCCGGAGTCCCCGGCCCCACCCGTGTCAGCAGCTCGTTCTCTTCCCTAGTCAGCATAGCCTCGCCTCGCCCCCTGGATTTGCCCTGGCGTCGTTCACCGAACTCTACCCCTAATCCCCCCAAAGCGCGACCCCATCCCCCCGCGACGTCCAGCGCCCTGCTGGATGCCCTGCCCCCGTCCCGCCTATCTCCTTAGGCTGAGCGCGCATAGCGACGACGCTATCAGCCCCGCTCCCGCGAAGCGGAACCCCGCTCCATCTTACCCGCGCGTAACCCGCGCGTAGCGACGGCTCCCCACCTGCAAGACCGCCCCATACAGCACGCGCGCGCGCTCCCCCTCCGGACGCTCCCCGTCGATCTGCACCGCATTCTGCCCCAGCAACCGCCGAGCCTCGCTCCGGCTTCCCGCAAGCCCAGCCTCCACCAGAAGCCGCGACAGATCCGCCGTGAAACCATCCCCCCAGAACTCCTCCACAGCCCCGCTCGACGCCCCCACAACAAACTCCGGAACATCCAACGGCCCCCCCCCCTCCTGGAAAACCCGCTCAAACTCCCCGCGGGCCGCCGACGCCGCCCCGGACGAGTGAAACATCGACACCATCTCCTCCCCCAGCCGCTTCTTCAACCCCATCGGATTCGTCCCCCCCCCCTCAACCGACCGCCGGATCGACGCTACCTCCTCGTCCGGAGCGTCCGTCAGCAACTCGAAATACAACGGAAGCACAGCGTCCGGCAGCGACATAATCTTCCCGAACATCTCCCCCGGCGCATCCTCGATCGCAATGTAATTCCCCAGCGACTTCCCCATCCGCCGCACACCGTCCGTTCCCGGAAGAATAGGCATCGTGAACACAACCTGCGGACGCTGACCGCTCTTCTCCTGCAACTCCCTCCCCACCAGCAAATTGAAAAGCTGATCCGTCCCCCCAAACTCAACATCCGCCTCGATAGCCACAGAATCGTACGCCTGCAACAACGGATACAGCAGCTCCGTAACAGCAATCGGACGCCTCCCAGCGTACCGCTGCGCAAAATCATCCCGATGCAGAAACTGATTCACCGTGAAACGCGACGTCAACCGAATCACATCCGCAAGCGAAAACGCCCCGAACCACTCGCTCTGATAAACCGCCCGCGTCCGCTCACGATCAACCACCCGGAAAAACTGACGCATATACGTCTCCGCGTTCTCCTCCACCTCCCCCGCGTCCAGCATCGTCCGAGTGTCCGACTGACCCGACGGATCCCCGATACGCGCCGTCCAGTCCCCAACAATCAACACAAGCTCATGACCCAGATCCTGCAACTGCCGCAGCTTCCGAAGACCCACAACATGACCCAGATGCAGATCCGGCCTGCTCGGATCGAACCCCATCTTCAACCGCAGCGGCTTCCCCTCCCGCAAACGCGCCACGAACTCCCCCTCCGGAATAATCTCCGCAACCCCCCGACGGATGATCCGCTGAAGACTCGCCTCATCAAGCGACATCACAAACCCCCATCCTGCGCGGCCAGAATCCGCCGCGTCGCAGCCACATCCTCCTCGATCTGCGCCACCAGAGCCTCCACCGACCCAAACTTCTCCTGCCCCCGCAAACGCTCCACAAACTCAAGCCGCACGTGCTCCCCGTACAGATCCCCATCGAAATCAATCACGAACGCCTCCACCGTCGTCGGACCCTCCTCATGGAACGTCGGCTTCGACCCAACGCTCGCCGCCGACGGAAGCCTGCGCCCCCCAGCAACCAAACGCGCCGCGTAAACCCCGTCTCTCGGCAGCGCCTGCAACGCCCCCACCCCCACATTCGCCGTCGGATAACCCAACAAACCCCCGCCCCGACCCTCCCCCTCAACCACCGGACCATCCACCGCGAACGGACGCCCAAGCAGCCGACCCGCAAGCGCAATATCCCCCCTCTGCAGCGCCTCCCGGATAACCGTGCTCCGCACAGGCGTCCCCTCCAACAGAAACTGACCAACACCCTCGATACTGTACCCGATCTCCTCCCCCAACCTCGCGAGCGCAGCCATCGTCCCCTCCCGATTCCGCCCCAGCGCGAAATCCCCCCCCGCCACAAAATGCTCCAGCCCCAGGCACTCCTTCAGCGCCCGCATGAAATCCCCAGCCCCCAGAAGCGACACCTCTCGCGTGAACGTCACCGCCGCCACATCCCCAGGCCCTGCCTGACGCAACAAATCAAGCCGCTCACGCAGCGACGTCAACAACCGCAACTCCGCGCTCGGACGCAGCACCGACAACGGATGATTCGCCAGCGTAACAACAACCGGACACAGACCCCGATCGCGCGCAGACTCCATCAACCGCGACAGCACATGCCGGTGCCCAAGATGAACCCCGTCGAACACCCCGAACGCAACCGCCGCCGCGCCCTCAGGACGGTGCGCGCGCAGCTCCTCGCACAGGTCAGTCACCGCGACGCCCGACGCCGAAATTAAGCCGCCGGCTCGGCGGCCAGCCGCTCGCAGGCCTCCAGCAGAATCGCCTCAGTCTCATCCCAACCCATGCACGCGTCAGTGATCGAAACCCCGTACCGAAGACGCTCCGGCGCGTCCCCAAGCTCCTGACGCCCAGAATTAAGATGACTCTCAACCATAAGACCCACAAGCCCCTCGTTCCCCGCCCGCCGCTGCTCCACAACATCCCGGAAAGCTATCGTCTGCCGCGAATGATCCTTCTCCGAATTCGCATGCGAGCAATCAACCATCACCTGCGACGGCAGATCCGCCGCCGCAAGCTTCTCCTGAACATCCCGAACGCTCGCCTCCGCGTAATTCGGCCCCCCGCTCCCTCCCCGCAGAATCAACCGACCGTACGGATTCCCGTCCGTATGCACAACGCACGTCCGCCCCTGACGGTCTATCCCCAGAAAAGCGTGTGGCGCCCGCGCAGTCTTCATCGCGTCGATCGCAATCTGCGAATTCCCGTCCGTCCCGTTCTTGAACCCCACCGGCATCGACAACCCGCTCGCCATCTCCCGGTGCGTCTGACTCTCCGTCGTCCGTGCCCCGATCGCCGCCCACGCAATCAGATCAGCCGTGTACTGCGGCGTTATCGGATCCAGAAACTCCGTCGCCGCAAGAACCCCCATATCCGCAAGCTGCAACAGCAACTTCCGCGCTCGGAACAGCCCGCTCCCAATATCGAACGACCCATCAAGATTCGGATCGTTGATGAACCCCTTCCACCCCAGCGATGTCCGAGGCTTCTCGAAATAAACCCGCATCACAACCAGAACGCTCTCCCTCACGCGGTCCGCCGTCGCCTTCAGATTCCCCGCGTACTCCAGCGCAGCCTTCTCATCGTGGATCGAGCACGGACCCACAATAACCAGCATCCGCTCGTCCTCCCCCGTCAGAATGCGCTGAACCTCCGCTCGCCCCTCCGCCACGGCCTGAACGTTCGCCGCAGACAGCGGCAGCTTCCGCTGCAGATCCTCCGGCGCAACGAGCGGATCGAACCTCTGAATATTAAGATCGCTAATGGACTGCGCCACGACGCCATCCCCTTTCCCTGGAATCCTGCCCGCGAAGCGCGGAATGCGGCGACGATGAACAGCTAGCGATACGACGACCTGGCCGCCCCGCGCCGCGTAAACAACAGAAAGCGCCGCCCCGGCCCCCCTCCCCGTGCGCTGCGATTGCGAGAATCGCAAGAACCGCCAGATTCGCCCGTCTCGAATGTGCGCATAACCGTCCGCGCTCAGCCGCCCTGCGGCTCCCGCAGCCCGCGGGCGCCCTTAAGATAAACGTGCCGAAGCTCCCCCTTCCCCCTGTCCGTATTCACCAGCAACAGCGCCCTGATTACCGACTTCGGAGCCCCCGGAGCCGCAATCTCAACGCCGCCCATCAGCGCAGTCTCCCGCCACCCAAGGCGCACCCGCGCCGCCTTCGCCGGAAACTCCGCATTCAGATCCTCAGTTACCGTGAAGAATACCGCCCCGACATCATCCTCCGCAAGACCGTTCGCCTCCGCGATCGCGCGCAGCAACTCCTCCGTAGCGTCGAGTATCGCCCCCGGAGTATTCGCGTCTGCGGTCGTCGCCCCCCGCAGCCCTAGCGTCCGCGTCATACCGTCAGCTCTCGCTCCCGCAATCTCTCCCCCGCCTGGCTCCGGCCTTCCCCGTTCCGCATAACCGCCCCTGAGCGCCGCCCGCGCCTCACCTCTCCCCCACCAGCCCCGCAACGAACGCCCCGGCCCGCTCCGCAGCCTCGCCGGTCGGCGAAGAGTCTATCACCTCGATTAGCGCGCTCCCCACAGCCGCCAGATCCGCAACCCTCCCCACAGCCTCCACATGACGCCGCTCCGAAATCCCGAACCCCACCGCGATTGGCAGATCAGTATGCCGCCGCACACGCTCGATGAACGCCGGCAACTCCCGCGGCAGCTCCCGCCGCGCCCCTGTAACCCCCGCCACGCTCACACAATAAACGAACCCGTCCGCATTCTCCGCCCCTAGCCGAATGCGCTCATCCGTGCTCGTAGGCGCAACAAAACCAGCCAACCCCAGCCCGTTCCCGCGCAGCGCCGCCCGCAGCGGCCCAGCCTCCTCCGGCGGAAGATCCGGAACGATCAGCGCATCGACCCCCGCCTCCGCGCAATCCCGCGCGTAAGCATCCACCCCATAGCTCAGAATCGGATTGTAGTACCCCATAAAAAGCAACGGAATCCGCGCCCCGCTCTCGCGGATGCGCCGCGCCGTCTCCAGACACACCCCCGAGTCGACCCCCCCCGCCAGAGCGCGATAGCTCGCCGCCTGAATCGTCGGACCGTCCGCCAGCGGATCGCTGTACGGAACCCCAAGCTCGATCGCAGCCGCCCCCGCATCCTCCAGCGCGCGCGCGATCGCCAGCGTATCCTCCACCGTCGGAAACCCCACCGTCACATACGCAAGCGTCCCCGTACGCCGGGCGTCGCGGAACCCCTGAAGAGCCTTGCACAGTCTGTCCAGCACGTCGCACCCCGCAACAAGGCTACCCCGTCCGCGACCCTCCCGCCACCGCCCCCGCATTGTCAACAATTCCGTTAGCGCTCCCTAGCCTCAGTATTGACAAAGCCCCAAAAGCAACGGTAAGCTACAATCGACTGAATTCCGCTGAGAAGGGAAGTAGTAGGGAATCAGCGCGCCACAGCGAGCCGGCGAACAGTGAAAGGCCGGCGGCGGTCAGCCCTCCCGAACTCGTCCCGGAGCGGCCTGCCTGAAACCCAGTAAGGCAAGCGGCGCGCGCCGTTACCGCGCACCAGAGAGATGCCCCGGGCTCGCCCCGGGGAAAAAGGGTGGTACCGCGGGCGACAACAACCCGTCCCTTACTGTGGGGCGGGTCTTTTTTATTCCCGCACAAGCGCCCCCGAATGCCGCAACGACAACCGAACAACAACCAGGGAGAACGAGCGTGCGCTTAACAGGCGCCCAGATGATCTGCGAATGCTTGCTCCGCGAAGGAGTCGAGCTTATGTTCGGCCTGCCCGGCGGCGCCATCCTTCCCCTCTACCAAACCCTCCCCGAATACCCCCAGCTCCGCCACATCCTCGTCCGGCACGAACAGAACGCCGGCCACGCCGCCGACGGCTACGCTCGAGCATCCGGCAAAGTCGGCGTCGCCATCGCCACATCCGGACCCGGCGCAACCAACCTCGTAACCCCCCTCGCCACCGCTATGATGGACTCTTCCCCCCTCGTTGCCATCACCGGACAAGTCCCCAGAGCCGCCATCGGCAGAGACGCCTTCCAGGAAACCGACACCACAGGCATCACCATACCCGTAACCAAACACAACTACCTCGCTATGCGCGCAGCCGACATCCCCCGAATCCTCCGCGAAGCATTCCACATCGCACGCACCGGACGCCCAGGCCCCGTCCTCGTCGACGTCCCTCGCGACGTCCTCGCCGAAACCGCCGATTTCGACTTCCCCGAACGCGTCGACCTCCGATCCTACAAACCCACCCTCGACGGCCACCCCCAGATGATCAAACGCGCCGCCCGCCTCATCAGCGACGCCCAACGACCCCTTATGCTCGTCGGACACGGCGCCATCATCGCCCACGCCCAAACCGAAGTCCGCGAAGTCGCCGAAAAAGCCCAGATCCCCGTCATTACCACCCTCCTCGGCATCGGCGCCTTCCACGGCGACCACATCCTCAGCCTCGGTATGCCAGGTATGCACGGACACGCCCACAATAACTGGGCCATCAACCGCGCCGACCTCATCATCGGCGTCGGTATGCGCTTCGACGACCGCGTCACCGGGCGCCTCAGCGCTTTCGCCCCCAACGCCAAAGTCATCCACATCGACATCGACCCCGCCGAAGTCGGCAAAAACGTCGGCGTAACCGTCCCCATCGTCGGCGACGCAAAACGCGTCCTCCACGCCCTCGCCAAAGAAATCGAACAAACATCCCGCCCCGACTGGATCGCCGAGATCGACGCCCTCCGCGACCAGCATCCCCCTCGCGACAGCGGACGACAAACCCTCCTCCCCCAACAGATAATCCGCGAACTCTGCGACGCAACCAACGGACGCGCAATCGTCGTCACCGGCGTCGGACAGCACCAGATGTGGGCCGCCCAGCGCTACATCTTCAAAGAACAGGGCGCCTGGATCACATCCGGAGGCCTCGGAACTATGGGCTTCGAAACCCCCGCAGCTATGGGCGCCGCCTTCGCCCACCCCGGACGCGACATCTGGAGCATCGCCGGCGACGGCGGCTTCCAGATGACTATGTCCGAACTCGCCACCATCGCCGAACACAACCTCCCCATAAAATTCGCCCTCCTCAACAACAACAACCTCGGCCTCGTCCGCCAGCTCCAAGACCTCTTCTACCAAGGCGGACGCGTCGCCTCCTCATACTCCCGAAACCCCGACTTCGTGAAACTCGCCCAAGCCTACGGAATCTGGGCCAAACGCGTCGACGACCAAGCCCAGGTCCGCCCCGCCATCAACGAAGCCGCCGCCGTCGACGGCCCAGCCCTCGTCGACTTTCGCATCGACCCCGAAGAGAACGTCTACCCCCACGTCCCCGCCGGCGAAAGCGTCTTCGAAATGATCGAGTCCCCTGCCCGCCAGGAGGCCCCATCGTGGCTCGCGTAGCAACCCCCGGCGTCGCATCCCCACACACAATCACCGCCCTCGTCGAAGACCGCCCCGGCGTCCTCGCCCGCATTGCCGGCCTCTTCTCCCGGCGAGGCTTCAACATCTCCAACCTCTCCGTCGGCCACAGCGAAACCCCAGGCCTCTCCCGTATGACGTTCGTCGTCGAAGGCGACGAATGGGTCGTCGAACAAGTAACCAAGCAACTCTACAAACTGATCGACATCGTCCGCGTCACCAACATCTCCGACGAGAACATCGTCATCCGCGAACTCGCCCTCGTCAAAGTCCGCTCCAACCAGGCCTCCCGCGCCGAAATCATGCAGATCGTCGACATCTTCCGCGCCAAGATAGTCGACGTCGCCAAAGACTCCATCACAATCGAAATCACCGGCGACGAAGAGAAAATCAACGCCCTCCTCCGCCTCCTCCATCCCTTCGGAATCCGCGAAACAATGCGCTCCGGACGCATCGCAATGACCCGCGGCAGTGCCGCCACCGGCGCCCGACAATCAGCCCGGCCCCTCGACCAAACCGCCCCCGACGCCGAAGTCGTCCCCTAACCCTCGCCCCCAACTCTCGAACGCTCACCCCTCCCGCAACACACCTTACCCCCCCCCCCCCCCCTCAGGCAACCTCTAAGAAACCAGGAGAACCCCAAATGGCAAAGATCTACTACGAAAAAGACGCCGACATCTCCCGACTCAACGGCAAACGCGTCGGCGTCATCGGCTACGGAAGCCAGGGACACGCCCACGCCCTCAACCTCCGCGACAGCGGCGTCGATGTAATGGTCGGCCTCCACCCAGGAAGCGCCAGCAAACCCAAAGCCGAGGCCGAAGGCCTCACCGTCGACCTCCCCCCCGTCGCCGCCAGCCAAAGCGACATCATCATGATGCTCGTCCCCGACACCGTGCAGGCCGCCGTCTACCGCGAATCCATCGAACCCAACCTCGACAGCTCCAAAACCCTCATGTTCGCCCACGGCTTCAATATCCACTTCGGCGAAATCGCCCCTCCCCCAAACGTCGATGTCTCCATGATCGCCCCCAAAGCCCCCGGACACCGCGTCCGCGAGATCTTCATCGACGGCCAGGGCGTCCCCTCCCTCGTCGCCGTCCACCAGAACCCCTCGGGAAACGCCCTCCACAACGCCCTCGCCTACGGCGCCGGCATCGGCTCTATGCGCGCCGGCATCGTCGAAACCACCTTCAAAGAAGAAACCGAAACCGACCTCTTCGGCGAACAAACAGTCCTCTGCGGCGGCGTCTCCAACCTCGTCTCCAACGCCTTCGAAGTCCTCGTCGAAGCCGGATACCAGCCCGAAATCGCCTACTTCGAAGTAATGCACGAACTCAAACTCATCGTCGACCTCCTCTACGAAGGCGGAATGAAATACATGCGCTACTCAGTCAGCGACACCGCCGAATACGGCGACTACAGCCGAGGCCCCCGCGTCGTCGACCAGCGCTCCCGCGACGCCATGAAACAAGTCCTCAGCGAGATCCAGAGCGGCGAATTCGCCCGCGAATGGATCGCCGAAAACCACGAAGGACAACCACGCTTCAAAGCAATGCGCCAGGCCGCAGCCTCCCACGAAATCGAAGAAGTCGGAGCCCAGCTCCGCAGCATGATGACATTCCTCGGAAAGAAATAACTCCCAAGCCCCCCCAACAACCCAAGGAAGGACACCGAAATGAACGACCGCGTACTGATATTCGACACCACCCTCCGCGATGGCGAACAATCCGCCGGCGCCGCTATGACCGTCGAGGAAAAAGTCGAAATCGCCAGGCAGCTCGAACGACTCGGCGTCGACGTCATCGAAGCCGGATTCCCTGTAAGCTCCCCAGGCGACTTCGCCGCCGTCCAGCGCATCGCCCGCGAAGTCCGCAAACCAACCATCGCTGCCCTCGCCCACGCCAGCGAAACCGCCGTCGACCGCGCCGCCGAAGCCCTCAAAGACGCCGCCCGCCCCCGCATCCACGTCTTCATCTCCTCCTCCGACCAGCACATCCAGCGGCAACTCAAGAAAAACCGCGAAGAAGTCGTCGAACTGGCCGCCAAAGCCGTCGCACGCGCACGACAACACACCGACGACGTCGAATTCTCCCCCATGGACTCCAGCCGAACCGACAAAAACTTCCTCGCACATATGGTCCGCGCCGCCGTCAAAGCCGGAGCCTCAACCATCAACATCCCCGACACCGTCGGCTACGCCGTCCCCGAAGAATTCGCCAACCTCATCAACTACCTCCGCGACCAGATCCCCGAACTCGGCGACTCCGTCCGACTCTCAGTCCACTGCCACGACGACCTCGGAATGTCCGTCGCCAACAGCCTCGCAGCCGTCAAAGCCGGCGCCCGCCAGGTCGAAGGATGCGTCAACGGCATCGGCGAACGCGCCGGCAACACCGCCATCGAAGAAATCATCATGGCCCTCCGCACACGCCACGACTACTTCGGCGTCGACACCCAGATCGAAACCCCCCAGCTCTACGCCACCAGCCGCCTCGTCAGCCAGGTCAGCGGCTTCCCCGTACAACCCAACAAAGCCGTCATCGGTCGCAACGCCTTCCGCCACGCCTCCGGCATCCACCAGGACGGCGTCCTCAAAGACCGCTCAACCTACGAAATCATCAACCCCCTCGACGTCGGCGTTCCCCACAGCGAACTCGTCCTCGGCAAACTCAGCGGACGCCACGGCCTCCGAGCCCGCCTCGAAGAACTCGGCTACTCCCTCTCCGACGACGAACTCAACAAAATCCACGAAGCCTTCAAAGAACTCGCCGACAAAAAACGCGAAGTAACCGACCGCGACCTCATCGCCCTTATGGGCAACGAACGAACCGCCGTCGAAGAAACCTACTCCCTCAAACACGTCCAGGTAACCTGCGGCAACAACGAAATCGCCACCGCCACCGTCCAACTCATCGACTCCTCAGGCTCCCAACAAACCGACGCCGCCACCGGAACCGGACCCGTCGACGCCGTCTACCGCGCCATCAACCGCATCGTCCGCGTCCCCAACCAACTCACCGAATTCAGCGTCAACTCCGTAACCGAAGGCATCGACGCCGTCGGCGAAGTCAGCATCCGCATCGAACAGAACGGACGACCCTACATCGGCAGAGGCGCCGACACCGACATCGTCGTCGCCTCCGCCCAAGCCTACATGAACGCCCTCAACAGACTCCTCGCAATGGGCGACACCAGCCGAGCCCCCGAAACCGTCGGCGCCGTCTGAAGAAACCCCCTACCCCTCCCCCGCAATCCCCTGCCCGCCCGCTCGAACCAGCTCAACCCCCACGAGCGCGCGAACTAAGGAGACCAATGCCCCCCCAAACTATGTTCGAGAAAATCTGGAACTCCCACATCGTCCGCGAAGAACCCGGAAAACCCTCCCTCCTCTACGTCGACCTCCACCTCGTCCACGAAGTCACCTCCCCACAAGCCTTCGACGGCCTCCGACTCAACAACCGCCGCGTCCGACGCCTCGACAAAACCATCGCCGTCGCCGACCACAACGTCCCCACCTCCGACAGAGACAAACCCCTCTCCGACGAAGTATCCAAAGCCCAGCTCGAAGCAATGCGCCGCAACGCCGACGAATTCGGCCTCCAATACTTCGATATGCTCAGCGAAAAACAAGGCATCGTCCACGTCATCGGCCCCGAACAAGGCCGCACCCAGCCCGGAATGATCATCGTCTGCGGCGACAGCCACACCGCAACCCACGGCGCCGTCGGCGCAATGGCCTTCGGCATCGGAACCTCCGAAGTCGAACACGTCCTCGCCACACAGTGCATCTGGCAAGCCAAACCCAAAACAATGGAGATCCGCGTCGACGGCAAACTCCCCCACGCCGTAACCCCCAAAGACGTCATCCTCGCCATCATCGGCAGAATCGGAACCTCCGGCGGCATCGGACACGCCATCGAATACACCGGCGACGTCTTCCGCGATATGTCTATGGAAGGCCGCATGACCGTCTGCAATATGTCCATCGAAGCCGGAGCCCGAACCGGAATGATCGCCCCCGACGACACAACCTTCGCCTACCTCAAAGGCCGCGAACATGCCCCCAAAGGCCCCCAATGGGACGCCGCCGTCGAATCCTGGAAAGCCCTCCGCACCGACGACAACGCCGCATTCGATTCCGTCGTCGCCATCAACGCCCCCGAAATCGAACCACAAGTAACCTGGGGAACCAACCCCGCCCAAGTAGCCCCCATCGGCGGACGCGTCCCCAAACCAACCGACTTCCCAACCTCCCAAGACCAGACAGCCGTCGAAAAAGCCCTCGCCTATATGGGACTCAACGGCGGCGAACGCATCCAGGACATCCCCATCGACACCGTCTTCATCGGCTCCTGCACCAACTCCCGCATCGAAGACATCCGCGCCGCCGCCAACATCGCCCGCGGCAAACGCGTCTCCCCCTCCGTCCGCGCAATGGTCGTCCCCGGATCCTGGGCCGTCAAACAACAAGCCGAAGAAGAAGGCCTCGACGCAATCCTCACAAACGCCGGATTCGAATGGCGCGACGCCGGATGCTCAATGTGCCTCGCCATGAACCCCGACCGCCTCCGCCCCGGCGAACGCAGCGCCTCAACCTCCAACCGCAACTTCGAAGGACGACAGGGCCCAGGCGGCCGCACCCACCTCCTCAGCCCCGCAATGGCCGCCGCCGCAGCCATCGCCGGACGCTTCGTCGACATCAGAAACTGGCAGTAACCCCAAGCAACTGGAGCAACTATGAAACCCTTCACCCAGCACGCCGGACGCGTCGCCCCCTACGATATGCCCAACGTCGACACCGACCAGATCATCCCCGCCCGCTTCCTCAAAAAGATCGACCGCGTCGGCTTCGGCGAACTCCTCTTCTACGAACTCCGCTACCACAACAACGGACAGCCAAACCCCGATTTCATCCTCAACCAACCCAAATATCACGGAGCCACCATCCTCGTCAGCGGCCCCCAATTCGGCATCGGCTCCTCACGCGAACACGCCCCCTGGGCCCTCCAGCAATACGGCTTCCGCGCAATCATCGCCCCAAGCTTCGGCGACATCTTCCGCAACAACTGCTACCAGAACGGACTCCTCCCCATCCAGCTCGAACCCCACCAAGTCGACGCCATCATCGCCCGCGCCCAGGAACTCGACTCCTACCAACTCAACATCGACCTCCAAACCCAGGAAGTCCGCGACTCCCACGGCCTCGCCGCAAAATTCACCATCGAACCCTTCCGCAAAGAAAACCTCATCAACGGACTCGACGACATCGGCCTCACCCTCCAGCGCTCCGAAGACATCGACGCATTCGAGCAAGCCCGCCCCTGACAACCCCCGCCCCCAAGCCCCCCCAACATCGACGCCTTCGAGACTCGTCTCTGCCCCAAACCCCTCGCGCCCCAAGCGCGCAACCAATGGAAAACCAGCCCCCCGCCACCGCGCCCTGGCCCATACCCCTCCCCGACCCCGCAACGGAGAACTCCCCCTATGCCATCCTTCACCATAATGACCCTCCCCGGCGACGGCATCGGCCCCGAAGTAACCAACGCCGCCCAACAGATCCTCGACGCCGTCGCCCAACGCTGGAAACACACATTCCACTACAACTCCGACCTCGTCGGCGGAGCAGCCATCGACGCCTACGGAACCCCCCTCCGCGACGAAACCACCCGCGCCGCCAAACGCGCCCACGCCGTCCTCTTCGGCGCCGTCGGCGGACCCAAATGGGACAACGAACCCGTTCGCCCCGAAGCCGCCATCCTCGGCCTCCGAAAAGCCCTCGGCCTCTACGCCAACATCCGACCCGTCAGAGTATTCCCCGGCATGGAAAACGCCAGCCCCCTCAAGAACAACCGCGTCCGCGGCGCCGATATGATCATCCTCCGCGAACTCACCGGCGGCCTCTACTACGCCGCGCCCAAAAAACGCTGGACAACCCAAACCGGACGCAAAGGCGTCGACACCCTCCGCTACACCGAAAAAGAAATCGAACGCATCATCCGCGTCGGCTTCGAACTCGCCCGTTCCCGACGCCGAAAACTCACCTCCGTCGACAAAGCGAACGTCCTCCAATCCTCCCGCCTCTGGCGCGACATCGCAAACGAAATCGCCAAAGACTACCCAGACGTCCAACTCGAACACCAACTCGTCGACTCCTGCGCTATGCTCCTCATCACACAACCAACAACCTTCGACGTTATGGTCATGGAAAATATGTTCGGCGACATCATCTCCGACGAAGCAGCCGTCCTCTCCGCATCCCTCGGCATGCTCCCCTCCGCAAGCCTCGCCGGCCTCCCAGGCCTCGACCCCAAAGGCAAACCCCGCCGCATCAAAGGCCTCTTCGAACCAAGCCACGGCTCAGCCCCAGACATCGCCGGACAACACAAAGCCAACCCCATCGGATCCATCCTCAGCGCAGCCTTCATGCTCCAGTACTCATTCGGCCTCCCCCAAGAAGCCGCCGCCGTCAACGCCGCCGTCGAAAAAACCCTCAACGACGGCCACCGCACCGCAGACCTCGCCCCCCCAGGCGCCGAATACGCCACAACCCAGCATATCACCGACCTCATCCTCCAACGCCTGTAACCCCCCGCGTGCTCGACCTCCCCCCACTCACAGCGGCCCTCGTCGCCGCCACATCCCTCGCCGCCGCCATCATCGGCGGAATCACCGGAATGAGCACAGGCGTCATCGCCATCCCCGTCCTCGCCTTCGCCTTCGGCGTCCGACTCGCCATCCCCATCCTAACCATCGCAATGCTCCTCAACACCATCGCCCGCTCCGCCGCCAACTGGAACGACATCAACTGGAGCGTCGCCCGCTGGTACAGCTACGGAGCCGTCCCCGCCGCCCTCATAGGCAGCGCCGTATTCGCAAACGCCCCCGCCGAACTCCTCGCCCGAGGACTCGGCCTATTCCTCATCGCCCTCGTCCTCTACCGACGCCTCCCCACCGCCTCGCGCCCAATGCCCCTCCGCGGATTCCTCCTCGTCGGACTCGGACAAGGATTCTTCTCCGCCATCTTCGGCGGAGCCGGACCATTCGGCGCCCACTTCTTCCTCGCCTACGGCCTCCGCAGAAACGCCTTCGTCGGAACCATCGCAGCCGGCACAGCCCTCGTCAGCTCCGCCAAAACCCTCGCCTACAGCGGCTTCTCCCTCCTCCCCCCCAACGCCATCGCCACCGCCGTCGCCATCGGACTCATAATGGCCCTCGGAGCCTGGATCGGCGCCAAACTCGTCCGCCGCATCCCAGAACGAGCTTTCGTCCTCCTCATCGAAGGAGTAATGCTCGCCTCCGGCACCCTCCTCCTCGCCGCCTAACCCCACACCCTTGCCGCCTAACCCGCCCCCGGCCCCGACTATCCCCCATCTTCCCGTCCCCTCGCCCTCGTCCTTGCCCGCCAACGCCCCTCGCCCCGACTATCCCCCATCTTCCCGTCCCCTCGCCCTCGTCCTTGCCCGCCAACGCCCTTGCCCTCGCGCACTCCCCTCGCCCTTCCGCCCCGCCCCCTCCTGCGCCCCTGCCCCGGCCATAACCCCGGTCTCCTTTGCCCCCTCCCTGCCATCGCTCCCCCGCGACCCTTGCCCCCTTGCCCTCTCGCCCTCCGGCGCCCCTGCCCATCGCTCCCCCCAACGCCCTCGCCCCGTGCCTCCACGCCTTGCCCCTCGCGCATCCCCGCCCTTGCATCCCTTCCCGGCGCCCCCGCGCTCCCTGCCCCCGCAACCCTCGCCCCCCCCCCCCCCCCCCCCGCAACCCTCGCCCCCCCCCCCCCCCGCTCCGCGTCCTCCCGGAGACCCCTCGCTCCCCCCGCGACCCTGCTCCTCCCATCGCGCCCGCCCCCTTGCCCATCGCGCCCAACCCCGCTGCCCCTGCTCCCAACGTCCTCCCCCGTGTACTATGCTCTCCAGCGCCAACAACGCTAGGAGACAACACGATGGATGGCCCCCAACTCATCGCCGACGGCCTCGGACGCGTAAACCAACTCCTCCACCGCGTCCTCCCCACACTCCCCCACGAGCGCCTCAACCGCATCCCCGCCACAGGCTCCAACTCCATATCCTGGCTCGCCTGGCGCCTCACCCGCATCCACGACGACCACCTCTCCTCCCTCATCGGCGAACCCCAACTCTGGGAAACCCACGGATGGCGCGAACGCTTCGGCTTCCCCCCCGGCGACAACTCCACCGGCGGCGGACACTCCCCCCAACAAGCCGCCGCCTTCACCGTCGACTCCCCCGAAACCCTCCTCGCCTACAACGACCCCGTCTACCAGCGAACCCAAACCTACCTCGCCAACCTCCACCCCTCCGACCTCGACCGCCAGCTCAACGAACCCCAATACAACCCACTCCCCACCCTCGGAGTCCGCCTCGTCAGCGTCCTCAACGACAACACCCAACACGCCGGCCAGATCGCCTACCTCCGCGGCTACTTCGAAGGATTCGGCTGGCGACCCTAACCCCCAAGCCCCGCCCTCCCAGCCCTAACTCCCAGCAAGACATAGCCCCGCCCCAGCAAGAGACGGATTACACTACCCCCCGCCCCTCACACCCATAACCCCCCCAACGCACAACGGAGAACTATGAACGCCCCGGAACTCTACCTCGACGCCATCAACCGCGCAGACGCCGTACTCCGCCGCGCCCTCGCCGACCTCTCCGACAACGACCTCCGCTCCCAACCCGCCGGAGCCCAAAGCAACCCCATCGGCTGGCTCGTATGGCACCTCGCCAGAACACGCGACACCATCGTCGCCGGCATCAGCGGACAGCCAACCATCTGGGAAAGCGACGGCTGGAGCGCAGCATTCGGCATCCACGGCGACGCCCCCCGCTTTATGCCCGAAAACGTCCACATGTTCGACCCCAAAAGCGCCCAAACCATCATCGGCTACTTCGAAGCCGTCGTCCACAAAACAGCCGCCATCATCCAACAACTCGCCCCACACGACCTCGAACGCCTCGTGCCATCCACCGTCGCAGGACGCCCTCCCCAAACCGTCGGTGCCCGACTCAGCGTCATCCTCAACGACAACATCCAGCACATCGGCCAGATCGCCTACCTCCGCGGCGTCATCCGCGGACAAGGCTGGCTCTAACCAATAACCTAACCCTTTCCTACCCCCGAACTCACCCCCAGCCTCAGCCCCAACGCCCCCAGACGCGTCCCCATCGTCTCCGGCCCGGCAAGAATAGAGCTAACCAAATGACACAACCCTTCCCCGACCCCGAACTCGTCCCCAGCTTCAACCTCAACGCCTTCTCCCTCCAAGGACGCGTCGCCATCGTCTCCGGAGGCAGCGACGGCATCGGCCGAATGATCGCCCACGGCTTCGCCGACGCCGGCGCAAACATCGTCCTCGCCGCCAGAGGCCCCGACAAAATCAACAAAGTCGTCGCCGAAATCCACGCCAAAAACCACCAAGCCCTCGGCGTACCAACCGACGCCACAAACCCCGACGACGTCAAAACCCTCGCCCAAGCCGCCATCGACCGCTTCGGCCAGATCGACATCCTCATGAACGTCGTAGGAGGCTCCCAAGGACCCACCTTCAAACGAGGCCCACTCCTCAACCTCTCCAAAAACGACTTCAACGAAGCCTTCAACATCAACGTAACCGCCGCTTTCCTCTGCAGCCAGGCAGTCGTCCCCCAAATGCTCCACCAACAACGCGGCGTCATCATCAACATGGCCTCCATCGGAGCCCGCGACTACCGACCACCAGAACCCGGCATGAGCGTCTACAACATGACCAAAGCCGCCATAATGCACCTCACCCGAAGCATGGCCAAAGAATGGGCCCCTCACATCCGCGTCAACTGCATCAACGCCGGCCACTTCATCACCCCGCGACGAGCCCGCACCGAACCCCTCGAACGCCGCCAACGAAGCCTCGCCGAAATCCAGATCGCCCGCTTCGGACGCCCCCAAGACATCGCCGCCGCCGCCGTCTTCATCGCCTCCGACGCCGGAGCATTCTTCAACGCCTCCTACCTCGACCTCCACGGCGGAACATAACCCCGCTCCCAGCTACAATCCCCGCGCGACCCCGCCCCAACTACAATCCCGCCCCGCCCGACCACCGATCCCCCGCGACCCTCCACGGCGAAACACAACCCCGCCCGACTACCAGTCTCCCGCGCGACCCGCCCCAACTACAATCCCGCCCCGCGCGACTCCCACGGCGAAACACAACCCCGCCCGACTACCGACCCCCGCGCGACTCCCACGGCGGAACATAACCCCGCTCCCAGCTACAATCCCCGCGCGACCCGCCCCAACTACAATCCCGCCCCGCGACACTCAACGGCGCAACACAACCCCCGCCCCGACTAGAATCCCCGCGCTGCCCCAACCCTAACCCAGGAGACCGCAATGAACCTCTCCCGATTCTCGATGCAAGGACGAACCGTCATCATCACCGGCGGCAGCGGAGGCATCGGACGAGGATGCGTCCGCGCATTCGCCGAAGCAGGAGCCAACATCGTCATAGCATCCGTCCCCCCCGACTCCATCCCCCCTGCCGTCCAAGACGCTGAAACCCGCGGCGCACAAGCCCTCGGACTCCCCGTCAACGTCGCCGACCCCGACGAAATCGACGCAATGATCAGCCAAACCCTCGACCGCTTCGGCCGCATCGACGCCCTCGTCAACGTCGCCGGCGGCTCCTACAGCCGCAACCCCCATATGCCCCAGTACCAACGAGCCCCACTCCTCGAAATCAACCCCGACGACTTCGTCGGAGCCTACATCGGCAACGTCAAAACCGCCTTCCTCGTCTCCAGAGCTGCCGTCCCCCACATCCGCCAAACCGGCAAAGGCTCCATAACCAACATCGGCTCCACCTCCGGCCTCAACCAGCGACCCTCCTCTCCCGACATCGCAGCCTACGGAACCGCCAAAGCAGCCCTCCACAGCCTCACATACCACATGGCCCACCAATGGGGACCCCAGATCCGCGTCAACTGCATCGCCCCCGGAACAATCGACACCCCGCGACCCCCAGGAACCGTCCGACCCGAAATGACCTCCGCCGCCCAGCGCATCGCCCTCCGCAGAGTAGGACTCGCCGACGACATCGGAAGCGTCGCCCTCTTCCTCGCCTCCGACGCCGCAGCCTTCGTAAACGCCGTCGTCATCCCCGTCCACGGCGGCGAATAACCCGAACCCAACCCCCAACATCCCCCTCCCACTCCCGCCGCCGAACAGCCCCGCTCCCCACCTATACCCCCTCCCCAACGGCTACAGCCCCCGCCCCCCAACATCCCCCTCCCACTCCCACCGCCGAACAGCCCGCGTCCCCAACTATGATCCCCACCCAACGGCTACAGCCCCCGGGCCGACGCCCTCCCCGTCCCCGCCGCCGAACAGCCCCGCTCCCCCAACTATCACCCCCTGCCCAACGGCTACAGCCCCCGGGCCGACGCCCTCCCCGTCCCCGCCGCCGGACAGCCCCGCTCCCCAACTATATCCCCCACCCAACGGCTACAGCCCCCGCCCCGCCGACACCATCCCCGTCCCCGCCGCCGAACAGCCCCGCTCCCCCACCCCCCGCCCAACGCCATCCCGCCCCCGCTGCCGAACAGCCCGCGCTCCCAACTATCACCCCCACCCCCCACCGAACAGCCCCCGCCCCCTGCTATGCTCACACAACGCACAACCCCCAGAACCCCAACCACGCCCCCGCCCCCCGACGCCATCCCCGTCCCCGCCGCCGAACAGCCCCGCTCCCCCACCCCCACCCCCCGCCCAGCGCCATCCCGCCCCCGCTGCCGAACAGCCCGCGCTCCCAACTATCACCCCCACCCCCCGCCGAACAGCCCCCGCCCCCTGCTATGCTCCACACACACGCACAAACCCCCTAGAATCCCAACCGCGCCCCGCCAACGCCCCCTCCCCAGCCCGCCGACAAAGCAGCCCGCATCCCCAGCCATGACCCACCCAACGCACAGCGGAACTCCCCCCCGGCGCCTCCCGGACCCTAAACGCCGCTCCTACAAAACCCTCGCCCTCGTCCTGCGATCCGACTCCATCGGCGACGCCGACCGCATAGCCACCGCCCTCACCCCAGCATTCGGCAAACTCCGACTCGCCGTCCGCGGAGCCCGACGACCCGCCAGCAGAATCGGCGGACACCTCGCCCTCCTCAACCTCGTCCAACTCGACATCGCCACTGGAACCACCTTCGACATCGTCACCGGCGCCGAAGCCGCCGAAACCTTCCCCCAACTCAAAAACAACATCAACAGCCTCGCCGAGGCCTACTACATAATGGAGCTCGCCAACCTCCTACTCCCCGAAGCCTCCCCACACCCCCAAGCATTCCCAGCCCTCCTCAACGCCCTCCGAGCCCTCAACTCCGGGCGCTCCCCCTCAGCCGTCTCCCGATTCACCGAACTCGCCCTCCTCGCCGACGCCGGATACCTCCCCGAACTCCAACTCTGCCTCGTCTGCCGGCGCAACATCCAACCCAACCGCCACCGATTCGCCCCCGGACTAGGCGGAGTAGTCTGCGACGCCTGCCCTATCCCCCTCGGCCCCGCCCTCCAACTCTCAGTCAACACCCTCAAAACCCTCCGCTACTTCGCCTCCCAACCCATCGAACAAGCCCTCGCCCTCAAACTCCCCAACGACATCCACGCCCAGCTCGAGAACATCCTCGGAGCAACCGTGCGCCACACCCTCGAACGCGACCTCCACGCCGCCGGCTTCGTCGAACGCCTCCGCCGCGACCGCCAACGCTAACCCCTCCTCCCCATAGACAGGTTCCCTGAGTCCCGCCTCCTGCCGGCGAGCCCCCCTCTACGTCGCCACAAGAGGCTCCTCCGTCACCCTCTTCCCCTCCCACGCCGCCGGCTTCGCCGAACGCCTCCGCCGCCACCGCCAACGCTAACCCCTCCTCCCCATAGACAGGTTCCCTGAGTCCCGCCTCCTGCCGGCGAGCCCCCCTCTACGTCGCCACAAGAGGCTCCTCCGTCACCCTTTTCCCCTCCCACGCCGCCGGCTTCGCCGAACGCCTCCGCCGCCACCGCCAACGCTAACCTCTTCTCCCCATAGACAGGTTCCCTGAGTCCCGCCTCCTGCCGGCGAGCCCCCCTCTACGTCGCCACAAGAGGCTCCTCCGCCACCCTCTTCCCCTCCCCACGCCGCCGGCTTCGCCGAACGCCTCCGCCGCCAACGCCAACGCTACCCCCCAGTGTCCCTGCCCCCGCCCTCTACGTCGCCACAATAGGCTCCTCCGTCACCCTCCCCCCCTCGATCCTGAACATACGCGTCACAGGATTCTCCTTATCCTCCAGCGACACCAGCAGATAAAAAGCCTCTGGCCACGTAACCAACCGAATATCCGTCGCCGACGGATACGCCGGACTATGCGTATGCGAATGATAAAACACCGACGCCTCCCACCCGTTATCGTCTATCTCCCGCAGCGCCGCCAGATACTCCCCCGTATCCAACTCATACCGATACGGACTCTTCACCGCGTTCGTTATCGCATAACGCCTAACGACAACCCCATCCCGCGACGCGAGGATCCCGCAACACTCATTGGGATCCTCATCCCGCGCATGCTCAATCATCCCGTCCAGATACTCCCTCGGAATCTCCACTCGCCCGCCTCCTCTCCCAGCCTCCCCCCGATTATAGAACCCCGCCTCGCCCCGCCCCCTCCGCCCCTCGTCCCGCCCTCGCCCCTGCCCCGCCGTCCCTCGTCCCATCCGCCCCTATCGCCCTCGCGCCCCGCTATACTCCACAACATCCCGCCCGATCCCCCCAGGAGGCCCCCCTTGCCCAACGGAATCACCGTCAAATCCGACAACAGAGGCGCCCGCATCGAAGTCCGAGCCCAGAACCAGGCCGCCCTCATCTACGCCGTCCCCGCCGAAGCCAGCTGGGTCGCCTCCCCCGACCAACTCCACGCCCACGCCATCGCCGGATTCTTCAACGACCTCGCCCAACTCAACCTCCCCGAAGTCCGACGCCTCATGAACAAATGGGGACTCTCCCACCGACCCCTCAGCCTCGAACCCCTCGAACCCCCAAACCACCCCCCGGCGTAACCCCCCTGCCCACCCCGCGCTTACAACCCCAGAGAACGCCAAATGCCACTCCTAAACAACCCCAGCAACAGCGCCGAAGCCTGGGCCCAATTCGCCTCCCGCCTCTCCTACAACGACCTCCCCAACAACGTCCGCCGCACCATCCGACTCCTCGCCCTCGACACCCTCGCAACAACCCTCGCCGCCAGCGCCCTCGGCGTCGGCGTCCCCCAACTCCTCGCCTGGGCCCGATCCGCAGGCGGAGCACCCCAAGCATCCCTCATCGGCCTCCCCCACAAACTCCCCGCAGTCGCCGCCGCCGCCCTCAACGGCGCAATGGCCCACGCCCTCAACTTCGACGACACCACCGCCGTAGGCTCCGGACACCTCGGCCCCGTAACAATACCCCCCGCGCTCGCCAGCGCAGAACTCCGCCACGGAGCCTCAGGCAAAGAACTCATCGCCGCCGTCGCCGCAGGCGCCGAACTAATGTCCCGCATCGGCGCAGCCCTCGCAGCCCCCCAAACACCCTTCACCGAATCCAAACCCCAACCAACCCAAATGCCCGGAGCCTTCGCCGCAGCCATCTCCGCATCCCGAATGCTCCAACTCCCCCCCAACCAAACCCACAGCGCCCTCGGCCTCGCCCTCATGCAAGCCTCCGGCGGACGCCAACCCGTCCTCGAAGGACGACCCGCCAAAGCCATCTACGCCGCCTTCCCCTCTCAAGCAGGAATGCTCTCCGCCATCCTCGCCCGCGACGGCCTCCTCGCCGACTGCGACGCCTTCGATGGCGACGCCGGCTTCTTCCCCGTCTACTACAACCGAACCTACGACCCCGATACCCTCCTCAACCGCCTCGGCGACGAATGGCTCCTCCTCAACGTCGGCCTCAAACCATGGCCTACCACCGGAGTAGCCCACGTCTTCATCGAAGCCGCAGCACAACTCCGCGCCAACCACAACCTCAATCCCCGCCAGATCAACCGCATCCTCCTCCGAGGAGAACCCCACATCCGCACCTTCTGCGAACCCCTCCACACACGACGCAACCCCCAAACCCCCATCGAAGCCGAAGACTCCATACCCTTCGCCACAGCACAAGCCCTCCTCTCCGGCAACGTCACCCTCGCCAACCTCCAGCCAAACCCCCACGGCCTCTTCAACAACAACGTCCTCCAGATCGCCAACCGCGTCGACTACGAAATCGACGAATCCCTCGGAAAAGCAGGCGTCGTCGAACTATCCCTACACTCCGGCCAAACCCTCTCCGCACGCGTCGACCACCCCAAAGGACACCGCGACAACCCCCTCACCGACGAACAACGCCGCCAGAAATTCCGCGACTGCGCCGTCCACGCCGCCTCCAACCTCTCCCCTGCCGCCATCGACCAAACCATCGCAATGATCGAATCCCTCGACGACCTCCCAGACATCCGCCCCATCCTCAGCGCCCTCTCCGGCGCATAACCTCGCCCCCTCCCCCCTGGGATACCCCTCGCCCCCCTCCCTAGATGCCCCCGCCTTCCCCTCCCCTCCGCCTCTTCCCTTCCCCTACCCCCGAACCCCTACCCCCCTACAACCCCGCCAAGAACCACCTCATCGCATCGCCCGCTGGGAATGCTGCGTTCCAGACCCCCCGCCGCATTCCCCCACACCCTCGCCGACGAATACCCCCCGGCCCTCCCCGAACAAATTCCCCCCTCGCCCCCCGGCGCCCAAACCGCAACAAACCCCGTACTCCCCCCTCACATCCCGTAACTTCTCCCCAACCTTCCGTAACAGAACAGAACATCAACGCCTCCCAGAGCGCCGAAGAGACCCACAGCGCCGCCCTCGCCCTCGCAGGAACCGAAGCGCCGCCCCCTCCCTCCCCGAACAAACTCCCCTCGCCCCAGCGCACACAGCAACAAAACCCCGTACTCCCCCTCACATCCCGTAACTTCTCCCCAACCTTCCGTAACAGAACAGAACATCAACGCCTCCCAGAGCGCCGAAGAGACCCACAGCGCCGCCCTCGCCCTCTCAGGAACCGAAGCGCAGCCCCCCCTCCCCGAACAAATTCCCCCTCCCCCCGCCGCGCAAACCGCAACAAACCCCGTACTCCCCCCTCACATCCCGTAACTTCTCCCCAACTTCCAGTAACAGAACAGAACATCAACGCCTCCCCAGAACGCCGAAGAGACCCACAGCGCCGCCCTCGCCCTCTCAGGAACCGAAGCGCAGCCCCCCCCTCCCCGAACAAATTCCCCCTCCCCCCGGCGCCCAACAGCAACAAACCCCGCACTCCCCTTGCACATCCCGTAACTTCTCCCCAACCTTCCAGTAACAAAACAGCGCGCAACGCCTCCCCAGATTCCCCTACTCCGGAACAACCCCCTCGCCCACAGCGCTCAAACAGCAACAAAAACCCCGCACTCCCCCTCACGTCCCGTAACTTCTCCCAACCCTCCCGCAACAGAACAGAACCCCAGCGCCCTCCCCGGAGCGCTACACTGCGCCTTGCGACGTCAAGCACGGACTGGGGAGCTCCGCCCCTAGATCGTCGAACGGAGCAGCAGAGACAGCTGTGCAGGCGTTCGCGCCCTCTCCAGCCAGGCGCAGGCAACCCGCCTCCTCCCTGCGCCTCCTTGCCTCCGCCCACCCTGCCCCTGCGACAATCGACCTATGGCCACAGCGCCACCCACCGTCGGCGACATCGGCGAAAACGCCCTCATCGAACGCATCCAGCGCCGCATCGCAACAGCCGCCATTCCCTCCCCCACAGGATTCAACCTCCGCCTCGGCCCCGGCGACGACGCCGCCGCCTGGACCCTCAACCCCCCCTCCGCCGAAATCGCCTCCACCGACGCCATCGTCGAAGGCGTCCACTTCCGACGCGAAACATCCAACTGGAACGACATCGGCTGGAAAGCCTGCGCCTCCAACCTCAGCGACATCGCCGCAATGGGAGCCGAACCCCTCGCTGCCCTCATAACCCTCGGCCTACCCCCACAACTCCCCCTCAGCGCCCTCGACGACCTCTACAGCGGCATTCTCGACGCCTGCGCCGCCTACCCAACCACCCCCATCGGAGGCGATATCGTCGCCTCACCCGTCCTCTTCATCGCAATCACAATCACCGGACGCCCCCACGGACAACCCCTCACACGCGCCGCCGCCAAACCCGGCGACGCCATCGCCGTCGCCGGACCACTCGGCGCATCCCGCGGCGGTCTCCTCCTCCTCGAATCCAGCCAACCCATCAACAACCACCACCGACGCCAACTCGCAAACGCCCACCGCCGACCCCACCCCCAACTCGACGCCGCCCGCATCCTCCAAAACCACCGCGTCCGATGCGCAATGGACATCTCCGACGGCCTCGCCGCCGACCTCCCCAAACTCGCCTCAGCCGCCGGCCTCGCCGCCCGCATCGACCCCGCCCGGATACCCCCTCACCCTGCCCTCATCGCCGAATTCGGCAACGAAGCCCTCCCCCTCGCCCTCGCCGGAGGCGAAGACTACCAACTACTCTTCACCGCCCCTCCCCCCGTCGCCCGCGCCATCCTCGCCCAACTCCCCGGCGCCGCCATCATCGGCGAGATCGTCCACGGAGAGCCCGGCTCCGTAACCATCGCCAACCAGAACGAAACCCTCCTCTCGCTCGCCGCACCCATATGGGAGCACTTCCGCTCAAATAACCCCCCAACCCACTGAAGCCCCAGCCCACAGTCGATCGCCCCGTCCCCGTACAGGACATCTCCGCTCAAAAACCTCCCAGCCCCAATCGGAACCTCCCCGCCTCCCGCACAAGAGCGCCTCCCGTAGAACAAACAACCGAAACCCAACTCACAGTCGAGCGCCCCGTCCCCGTACAGAACATCTCCGTTCAAAACAGAACCTCCCAGCCCAATCGGGAACCTCCCCGCCTCTGCAGAAGAGCGCCTCCCGTAGACTAAACAACTGAAACCCAACTCACAGTCGAGCGCCCCGTCCCCGTACAGGACATCTCCGTTCAAAAACCTCCCAGCCCCAATCGGAACCTCCCCGCCTCCCGCACAAGAGCGCCTCCCGTAGAACAAACAACCGAATCCCAACTCACAGTCGAGCGCCCCGTCCCCGTACAGGACATCTCCGTTCAAAAACCTCCCAGCCCCAATCGGAACCTCCCCGCCTCCGCACAAGAGCGCCTCCCGTAGAACAAACAACCGAATCCCAACTCACAGTCGAGCGCCCCGTCCCCGTACAGGACATCTCCGTTCAAAAACCTCCCAGTCCCAATCGGAACCTCCCCGCCTCCGCACAAGAGCGCTTCCCGTAAAATAGCTGAGCACATGAAAATAGAATCCCGCAGCCCGCAAGAAACCCAAACGCTCGGACAACGCCTCGGAGAACTAGCCCAGCCAGGCGACCTCCTCCTCCTGCGCGGAACCCTCGGCGCAGGCAAAACCACACTCACCCAAGGATTCGCCTGGGGAGCCGGAGCACGAGGCTACGCACACAGCCCCACCTTCATCCTCGTCAACAACTACCCAGGACGCATCCCCATCCACCACGTCGACCTCTACCGCATCAACGCCGACCTCGAAGCCCACGACCTCGCCTTCGACGAAATGCTCGACCACGGCGCCGTCCTAGTCGAATGGCCCGAACGCGCCTCCCCCATCCTCCCCAGCGAACGCCTCAGCATAACCCTCTCATTCAGCGACTCCCCCAACGCCCGAACCATCGAACTAACCCCCAACGGCGAGCGCTACGAAACCCTCATCCGCGCCCTCCAACCCCTCGTGTCCCCATGAACCCCCACCCCGCCGCGCCCGACAGCGCCCGCCCCCACCCCGCCGCGCCCGACAGCGCCCGCCCCCACCCCGCCGCGCCCGACAGCGCCCGCCCCCACCCCGCCGCGCCCGACAGCGCCCGCCCCCAACCCGCCGCGCCCGACAGCGCCCGCCCCCACCCCAACGCGCCCGACAGCGCCTGCCCCCACCCCAACGCGCCCGTCGCCGCCTGTCCCCAACCCCCCGCCCCCGACAGCGCCCGCCCCCACCCCAGCGCGCCCGGCGCCGCCCGTCCCCAACCTGCCGCGTCCGACAGTGCCCGCCCCCACCCCAACGCGCCCGACAGCGCTCGCCCCCAACCCGCCGCACTTGGAAACGCCCACCCCCATCCCGCCGTACCCGGTGCCGCCCTCCCCCATCCCAACGCGCCCGACAACGCTCGTCCCCACCCCCCCGCCCCCGACAGCGCCCGCCCCCACCCCAACGCGCGCGTCGCCGCCTGTCCCCACCCCCCCGCCCCCGACAGCGCCCGCCCCCACCCCAACGCGCCCGGCGCCGCCCGTCCCCAACCTGCCGCGTCCGACAGTGCCCGCCCCCACCCCAACGCGCCCGACAGCGCCCGCCCCCACCCCAACGCACCCGGCGCCGCCCGCCCCCACCCCGCCGCGCCCGACAGCGCCCGCCCCCACCCCAACGCGCCCGACAATGACCTCCTCCTCCTCATCGACACTTCAACAAGCTTCGGAGCCGTCGCCCTCTGGCGCGACAACTCCCTCGTCCGCTCCCTCTCCTGGAGATCCCGCAACAACCACACCGCCGAACTCCTTCCTGCCATCGACGCCCTCCTCCGCGCCCACGCAGCCGACCCCGCAGCGCTCGCCGGCCTAATCGTCACCGTCGGCCCCGGCGGATTCAGCGCCGTCCGAACAGGACTCGGCGTCGCCAAAGGACTCGCCCTCGGCGGAGCGCTCCCCATCGTCGGAATCAGCTCCCTCGAAGCCTCCGCATACCCCTACCGCAACGCAGCGGAGCGCATCTGCGCCGTACTCCCCGCTGGACGTGGAACCGTAGCCTGGGCCGCCTTCAGCGCCGCCCCAGACCACTGGCGCCCCCTCGCCCCCGAAACAGTCTCCCCGATCGAAGACCTCATCGACGCCCACACCCCCGAAACCCTCCTCTGCGGCGAGGCCGCCCCTCACATCAGCGCCGCCATCAATGAACGACTCCAAAGCAACCCCCGTCCCATCGCCCCAACCCCCCCCCGCGTTGTCTCTACCAGCGCCCCCCTCGACCGAATCAACGGTGCAGGCAAACTTGGAGCCGACGCCCTCGCCTCCGGCCGCCGCGAACCCCCCGCCGCCATCGCCCCCCGCTACCTACGCCCTCCCCGCATAACCCCCTCCTCCAAAACAGCCCCAATCCTCCCCTAACCCCCTCCTCCCTCAACGCGAAGAACGCGCGCAACCGCCGCCGTCCCGCCCTGCTCTCCGCCTCCTTGCACAACCTTCTCCCCCAAACAGCTCCCAATCCCCTCAACCCGCCTCCCTCAACGCGAAGAATGCGCGCAACCGCCGACGCCCCGCGCGCCTCCGCCTTCCCGCGCAACCTTCTCCCCTATCCCCCCCCCCCCCCCCCAACACCCCCCGTTTAGCGCCCCTCGACGCCTAACCGACGCCAAGCCGGCGAACCCCCTGTGATAACCTACGGAAACCGCAACCCAACCAGCGCCTATCGTAAGTCGCCACCGTCCAATCAACCAGGAGCCCCAAACCTATGACCGAACGCACCCTCGTACTACTGAAACCCGACGCCGTTCAGCGCGGCCTCGTCGGACGCATCACCGCCCGCCTCGAAGACCGCGGCCTCGAAATCATCGCCCTCAAACTAATGCAAATGGACATGCCTCTAGCGCGCCGACACTACGCCGAGCACGTCCAGAAACCATTCTTCCCCGAAGTCGCCGCCTTCATCACCTCCGCCCCGCTCGTCGCTATGGTCGTCCAGGGACCCAACGCCGTCGACGTCGTCCGCGCCGCAATGGGCGCCACAAACCCCCGCGACGCCGCCCCAGGCTCCATCCGCGGCGACCTCGCCCTCGACATCGCCAAAAACCTCATCCACGGCTCCGACTCCCCCGAAGCAGCCGACCGGGAGATTCCCATCTTCTTCACACCCCCCGAACTCCACGACTACGAGCGCGCAATCTCCCCCTGGATCCACTAAACCCCACGACCTCCCGCCCCTCCCCCAACCGGAGCCCCCTCTACAACCCGCCCGAATCCCAGCCCCCACAGCCACGAGCACGAAATCCCCCCGGATTCACTGAACCCGCACCAGCTCCTTCCCAGCGCGCCACACCTGCTCCAGCCGGTAAAAATCCCGCTGCTCCTCGCTGAACACGTGAACCACCAGATCCCCGAAATCGAGCAGCGCCCAGCCCGATTCCGACGTCCCCTCCCTATGGTGCAACCCAAGCCCCGCCTTCTCCACCGCATCCGTCAGATCGTCCGCAACCGCCCGAAGCTGCCGCTCGCTCCCCGCGCTCAGCACAACCATATAGTCAGTGAACCCCGACACCCCTCGAACATCGAGCAGAACGATATTCGACGCCTGCTTGTCAGACGCAACATCGACCGCCCTCCGGGCGGCGCTCCCCGCGTCGCCCCTGTTCTCAATCGTCATCGTGCGCAAGTATAGAGCGCCGCCCTCCCGGCGCGCCCCCTCCCTCTCCGTCCCCTAGCCCCCGCCGCCCCGCGCAGAAGCGAAGCTCCCCCGCGTCATTCGCCCCTTCCCCCTTGCGCCCCGCTCCCCTACCATAGACCCTTGGCGCGAGCCCCCGACCTCCTACCCCCCCCCCCCCCCCAATCGATACCACGCCTGACTGTTACAGAATGTTACGAAATGTTACGTCCCCAGCGAAAAACCGAAGAGGAGCGCTAGCCCTCCAGAAACCCCGCCCCCCCAGATATGACATCCCCAACCCGCAAACCCCGAGCCGTCGTCGCAATGTCCGGAGGCGTCGACTCATCCGTCGCCGCCTGCATCCTCGCCCACGACTACGACATCGTAGGCGTAACAATGCGCCTCTGGTCAACCGACCACAACGAAACCTCCCCCAACCAACAGGGCTGCTGCTCCATCGACGACATCGAAGACGCCCGCCGCGTCTGCCGAACCCTCAACATCCCCCACTACGTCCTCGACGCCCGCACCGAATTCCGCGCCCACGTCATCGACTACTTCCTCTCCGAGTACCGCAACGGACGAACCCCTCACCCCTGCATCGCCTGCAACGACCGCATCAAATTCAACTTCCTCCTCCGCCGCGCCGCAATGATGAACGCCGACTACATCGCAACCGGACACTACGCCCGCATCGAACAAAACCCGCGCGGCGAAATGCTCCTCCGCAAAGGCGCCGACCCCCGGAAAGACCAGTCCTACGTCCTGTTCGGCCTCGACCAGCAGCAGCTGCGGCGCATCCTCCTCCCCGTCGGCTCCCGCTCGAAAGACGCAATCCGAAACATCGCCCGCTGCGCCGGCCTCCACCTCGCCGACAAACCCGATAGCCAGGAGATCTGCTTTATCCCGGGCGGCGACTATCGCCAGTTCATAAACCAGGAACCCACAAACCACGAATCCCAACCCGTCCCCGGACCCATCCTCGACCCCTCCGGCAGAGTCGTCGGCTCTCACCCCGGCGTCGAATTCTTCACCGTCGGACAGCGCAAAGGCATCGGCGTCTCCCCGCGCCAACTAGGCCTCCCCGAAGGCTCCAAACTCTACGTCACCCGCGTCAACGCCGCCGAGCGCGCCATAACCGTCGGCCCAGCCAGCGAACTCCTCGCCCGCAACGTCCTCGTCCGCGACGTCCACTACATCTCCGGAGAGCCCCCGCCCGCCCCCGTCCGCGTCGACGCCAAAGTACGCTACAACGCCCCCCCCGCTCCCGCGGAACTCCTCCCCGCATCCCCGCGCGCCACGCTCCGGTTCCACGAACCCCAGCGCGCCATATCCCCCGGCCAGGCGGCCGTCTTCTACCAGAACGACCGCGTGCTTGGCGGCGGCTACATCGACGGCCCAGCCGCCCCCTGAGGAGAACGCAACGAATACTCTCCTGCTCCCCTCTCAGCAAGAAGAGCAACGCCTCCGCAAAGCCGGCTACCGGCGCATCGCAGGAATCGACGAAGTCGGACGCGGACCCATCGCCGGACCCGTCGTCGCCGGCGCCGTCATCCTCCCCAACCTCGACGCCGTCGCCCACAACGACCTCTCCCTCCTCCGCGACAGCAAAACCCTATCCCCGCGCCAGATCGAACGCGCCGACCGCCTCGTCCGCGAGATCGCCATCGCCGTCGCCGTCGGCGAAGTCGGAAACCAACAGATCGACCGCATCGGCATCGCCCCCGCCGTGCGCAAAGCAATGCGCCGCGCCCTCGAACAACTCGCACCCTCACCCGACCACCTGCTCGTCGACGCGTTCCCCCTCGACTGGCGACGCACGCCCTGCGCCGCAATCATCAAAGGCGACGCCCGCTGCGCCGCCATAGCCGCGGCCTCAATCGTCGCCAAAGCCCACCGCGACGCCGCAATGCGACGCCTCAGCAAACGATACCCCGGCTACGGATTCGCATCCCACAAGGGATACGCCTCCGCAGAACACCTCGCCGCTGCCGCCCTCCTCGGACCCTCCCCCGCGCACCGGCTCAGCTTCTCCCCCTTCAGACCCACACTGTTCGAATCCGATGCCTCGCGCGCAGCCCCGTCGGGCAGAAGCCCCGTCGGACAGAAAGGACAGAAGGAAACCCCAAATGACTCCCTCCCAAGTCAATAGCCCCGCCCGTAGCCCTCTCCGCCTCAAAGAAAACCCTCCCCCTGCGGGCGAGCCGATTCCCGCAGACGCCCCTGCGGACTCGCTCTGCCCGGCGCCCGCGCCTCGACGCCGCACCCCTCCCGCGCCCACACGCCCCGAGCATAGCCCTGTCGGCGTCCGCGGCGAGCGCATCGCCGCCCGCTACCTCCGCGACCGCGGCCTTGCCCTCGAAGACCGGAACTACCGCGCCCGATCCGGCGAAATCGACCTCATCGCCCGCGACCGCGACCAATTCGTCTTCGTCGAAGTCAAAACGCGCCGGAGCGCCGCTTTCGGATCCCCCGAAGAAGCGGTCACCCCACGAAAACAGAACCGGCTCGTCCAAACAGCCCAGGAGTACCTCAAAGAGCGCAGACTCGAAAACTGCGAATGGCGCATCGACGTCGTCGCCATCACCCTTGCCTCGAACGCTCCCCCTCACGTCGTCCACATCCGCTCCGCCGTTGAGCAATGAGCAATGACCGCCCCGCCTACTTCCGCAGAGCGACCCCTACCGCCCCAGGCCCCGAGTACGTCCCGATCCCCGGGCCCACCACCCCAGTAACAACCGGCGAGTCCGTCAGCCCCCCAAGACGCTCCGCGAGGCGGAACGCCTCCTCCGGCGCCGTCTCGTGAACCAGCGCCACATCCCGATACGGCGCCCCCGCGGAGGCAATCTCCAGCAGCCGAGCCAGCGCCTTCGCTCGCGTCCGAACCTTCTCGTGCGGATGAATCTCCCCCTCCCGCACCGTCAGAATAGGCTTGAGCGACAACAGCGACCCGATAAGCGATTGCGCCTTCCCGATCCGCCCTCCCCTCTGCAGATACTCCAGCGTGTCCAGCACAATGTACAGCCTCGTCTCCGCCGCCGCCTCGACTCCCGCCTTCGCCACGCTCTCCGCCGTCTCCCCACGCTGCGCAGCCTTCCCCGCCGCCTTCAGCGCAGGCGTCATCCCCATCGAGGCAAGCCCCGTGTCCACAACCTCTATCCGCGCGTCAGGAAGCTCCCGACTCGCGTTCCGCGCCGAATTCACCGTCCCGCTCAGCTTCCCCGAAACGTGCATCGAAACAACATCGTGCCCCTCCCCCGCAAGAGCCTCATACGCCCCCACAAAATCGCCAACCGTAGGCTGCGTCGTACGTGGAAGCGCGCTCCCCGTCGTCAGCCGCCGGAAAAACTCCTCATGCGTCAGATCCACCCCATCCCGAAACGACTCCTCCCCAAAATACACCGTCACCGGCACAACAGTGATGTCAAACTCCCGCGCCAGCTCCGCCGGAGTGTCCGACGCGCTGTCCGTAACAATCCTGACTCCCATAACCTCTCCTTACTCAATCGCGACAATGAAATGATAGTGCGGCTGACCACCCTCCTGAACCTCCACCTCCACCCCCGCGAACCGCGAAGCAACCTCCTCCGCCGCCGCCTCCGCCCCCGCGGCGGACATCTCCCCCCCGCGATACAGCGTAATGAGCGACCCCTCCTCCGGCGCCGCCGCCCCCACCAACGCCAGAAGCGCCGCGGCAGGACTTTCCCCTCTCCCGACAAGAACGCCGTCGAGAATCGCGATCGCCTCCCCCTCCGCCACCGCTACCCCATCGATGCGCGCCCCCCGCGCCGCAGTCGTAACCTCGCCCGAGCGCACATCCCCCATTGCCGCGGTCATCGCCGCGATATTCTCCTCCGCGCTCCGCTCCGGATTGTAGGCGAGCATCGCCGCGATCCCCTGCGGAACCGTCCGCGACGGCACGACATCGATCCGCCCCTCCCCCCTAAGGTCCCGGGCCTGCTCGGCGGCCAGCACAACGTTGCCATTGTTCGGCAGCGCCGCAACCCGCTGCGCATTGGCGCGCCGCGCCCCCTCCAGAATATCCGCAGCGCTCGGATTCATCGTCTGTCCACCCGAAACAACCGCAGCCGCACCCAGATCCTCGAACACCCGCCGTATCCCCTCCCCCGGCGCGACCGCGACCACCCCGAAAGAAGCCGCCTCCCCAGCCTCCCCATACCCGTGCAGCGTCAGAAACTCCCCGTGCTGCAGATCCATATTCTGAATACTGATCTGATCGAGCGCCCCAAGCGACGCTCCCAGAGTCAGCAGCGGCCCCGGATCACCGGCGTGCGCATGCACCCGCACAACCGCGTCGTCGCCCACCACAACCGTAGAGGCCGCCATCCCAATCACCCCCTCGCGCACAGCGTCGGAGTCAAGCCCACTCCCCAGAATCACAAACTGCGTACAGTAACCGTACAGCTCCCCCTCAGTATGCTCGAGGAAAGCCCGACTCACGCTTGCAGATCCCGCAGACGCCCCGCCCGCCGGCGCGGAAATCGTGATTTGCGCCGCGCTCCCCTCCGCGAACCCCAGCGCCCCCGCCAGGAACGCGACCACCCCCTGACCCCCAGCATCGACCACCCCCGCCTCCTTCAGTACGGGCAACTGCTCCGGCGTCCGCGCCAGAGCCTCCTCAGCGGCGCTGCAAGCGGCGCGCAGCGTCTCCGTCAACCCCCAGCCCCGCGACTGCGCAGCCTCTGCAGCGGCGCGCATCACCGACAGCATCGTCCCCTCCACCGGCGACCCCACCGCCTGATACCCGGCGTTCGCGGCGCTGAGGAGCGCCCTTGCCAGCAACTCCCCATCGCACTCCTCCACCCCGCTCAGCCCGCTCGCAAGCCCCCTCAGGAACTGCGAGAAGATCACCCCGCTGTTGCCGCGCGCCCCCAGCAAAGCTCCCCGAGCAAGAGCCTCGCTCATCTCGCCCACCGTGGCGGTCGCGGAATCGGGCAACGGCGCGTCGATCGACGCCCGCAGCGTCAGCAGCATATTAATCCCAGTGTCACCGTCCGGCACAGGAAAAACATTGAGCGCGTTGATCGCCTCAACGTTCGCCTCCACACACGCCGCCCCGCCGACGACAAGCTGCCGGAAGCCCTCCGCGTCGAGTCGGTGACGCCCGCCTCTGTCCATCAAAGTAACGCCTCCGCCACAAGTCTTGCCGGAGCCCTCGCCGCCGCGCGGCGGCGCCCGCGCCCCATCTATTCCAGAACCGCCCCCGTCCCAGTCCCTGGAAGCGGCAGGCCGGATGCGAGGCGATGATACACCGCGCACAACCGGCGCCGCCGTTCCGCGCTTGCGCCCCGTAGACCGCAGCGTAAGATATCGCCTATGAACCCCCTCACGCTCGAAGAAAGCTTGGCGGTGCCCTACCGCCTCGTAATGGAGTCCTTCAAAGACACAGACGGCGAATGGCGTCGCCGTGCGTCCTACCCCGAACTCCCAGGCTGCGAAGTCGTCGGCGACTCCCCAGTCGACATCATCGAAAAGCTCGATAACCTCCGCGAACGCCTCATCCGCCGGATGGTCCGCGACTGCCAGCCCATCCCCACTCCCCGCCCTCCCCTCCGGTCCAGACTCCCCGTGCTCGACGCCGACCGCCTCGAATTCGTCCGCTACCTCGTACAGCAGGGCAGAATCTCGGAAGGCTAAACCCTATGCTCAGCCAGGAAGAGAACGACCTCCTCACCCAAGTCGCCCCCGGCTCTCCTATGGGAGAGCTCGCCCGGCGCTTCTGGATCCCCATCCTCCTCGCCGAAGAATTGCCCGCCCCAGACTGCGACCCCGTCCGCGTCCGCATCCTCGGCGAAAACCTCGTAGCGTTCAAAGACACCCAGGGACGAATCGGACTCCTCGACGCCTGGTGCCAGCATCGCGGATCCGACCTCTTCTTCGGACGCAACGAAGAATCCGGCCTCCGCTGCGTCTACCACGGCTGGAAATACAACGTCGACGGCGCCTGCGTCGACATCCCCAACGCCCCCGAAGGCGAAACCTTCAAAAACAAAATCACAACCCGCGCCTACCGCACTGTCGAGCGCGGAGGCCTTATCTGGGCGTGCCTCGGCCCCCCCGACTACTCCCCAGACTTCCCGGAAATGGAATGGACCCGCGTCCCCGACTCCCACCGCTACATCTCCAAAATGCTCCTCGAATGCTCCTACCTCCAAACGATGGAAGCCGATATCGACTCCAGCCACCTCGGCTTCCTCCACAGCTTCGTCAATTCCGGAACAGTCATCGAAGGCCGCACGAACGGCATCGAAGACTTCACCGCCGCCGACAAAACCCCAGCATGGACAGTGAACGACACCGACTACGGAGTTATGCTCACCGCTCGCCGCGATGCCGGCGACAGCTTCTACTGGCGCGTCAACCAGTGGATGCTCCCCTTCTACACCATCATCGCCGCCCGCCCCGGCGACTCCGTCCTCTGCCAGATCAAAGTCCCCGTGGACGACCGCCACGCCATCGCATTCCGCGTTCGCTGGCGCCCCGATCGCCCCCTCGCCCACAGCGAACTCTCAACATTCCGCGACAAGGGCGTCCTCTTTCCCGAAATGATCCCCGGCACATTCACCACAAAAGAGAATCGCTCGAACAACTACCTCATCGACCGCGCGGCTCAGCGCAACTACTCCTACACCGGAATCAAATCCATTCCCGCGCAAGACTTCGCCGTTACCGAACGCCAGCACGGGCTGCCAGTCTCCGACCGCTCCCGCGAGCATCTCGTCAGCAGCGACGCCGCCATCATCCAGGTTCGGCGCCGGCTCCTTCGCTCCGTCCGCCAACTAATGGAAGGACAAGAGCCCCCGGAAGCCCGGAACGGCGCCGCTTTCAACGTGCGCTCCCTCGACCTCGTCCTCCCCAAAAGCGTCCCTTTCGAAACAGGCGCTGCCCCTTACCTGGCAACGCCCTCGACGGAAACACAGGTGATCCCCCCGTTCGTTGAACCGTAGCGAGCGAAGCTGCCTGCGTCCTGTTTACCAATGAAGCTCCCTGGCGTAAGATGCGCCAACCATAGGTTCCAACGTAACCAGCCCGGAAACCTGTGAATACTCGATGCGACAAGGAGGAAGTCGTGGTTACTCGAAAGCGGTGGATAGTAGCGGCTCTTGCCGCCTTCTCGCTAGCAGCTTTCGCTGCCTGTGGAGATTCCGGAGAACTCGACGACGCCAACAAACGCGCAGATGACGCCGAGGCCCGCGTAGCTACCCTCGAAAGTGAACTTGCCGACGCCAGAGCCATGATGCCCGCCGGCGATGCCGCACAGGAACTCAGCAACGCCATGGCCCGCATCTCCCAGCTCGAAGGCGACCTCAGCGAAGCCAGGGCTATGATGCCATCCGCAACCAGCCGCCTCGAACAAGTCCGACAGCGCGGCGTCCTCGTCTGCGGCAGCCGCCACGACGTCGCCGGCTACGGCTCCCTCGACGACTCCGGCAGAAACATCGGCTTCGACATCGACCTCTGCCGCGCAGTCGCAGTCGCCGTCCTCGGCGATGGCGACGCCATCCAAGTCAATCCCTACACCGCCGCTGAGCGCGGCCCAGCCCTCCAGTCCGGCGACATCGATATGATGGCCCGCACCGTCACATGGACCACATCCCGCGACTCGCAGTGGGGCAACTACACCTACACCACCTTCTACGACGGCCAGGGCTTTATGGTTCCCGAGTCTCTCGGCGTGAAATCCGCCTCCGAGCTCAGCGGCGCCGCCGTCTGCGTCATCTCCGGAACCACAACCGAACTCAACATGGCCGACTTCTTCCGCCAGAACAACTTCGATTACAACCCGAAAGTGTTCGAAGAGAACGACGCCGCCCGCGAGGCATACCTCTCCGGCGCCTGCGACGTGTTCACCAACGACCGCTCGCAGCTGGCCGCCATCCGCAGCTCCTTCGAGAACCCCGGAGACCACATCATCCTCCCCGAGACCATCTCCGAAGAGCCTCTCACCCCTGTCGTTCCCCACGGCGACGAACAGTGGTTCGACATCGTGAAAGCGGTTATGGCCGGCCTGATCTACGCCGAGGCCTACGGCATCACCAGCGCCAACGTCGACCAGATTGCCGATGGCGACAACGCGAAGGCCAGGCGCCTCCTCGGTGTCGAAGGGTCATTCGGCCAGGAGTCAATGGGCCTCTCCCCAACCGTAATGCAAGACGTCCTCAGATACACCGGCAACTACGGCGAAATCTACGACCGCAACCTCGGCCCAGACACGCCGATCAACCTCCCGCGAACCGGCCGCAACCGCCTCTGGATAGACGGCGGCCAGATCTACGCCCCGCCCCTGCGCTAACGCCCTCGCGTCAGCAGCCGCGCACAAGCTCCCTCCCCGAACCCGGGGAGGGAGCTTCGCGCGTTCCCCCCGCCGAACAAACGCCTCCCGCCCTCCGAACAGATAAGGACCCCACCTATCCCAACCGCCCAGCGCCAACCCTTCGCGGACAAACCGCACCTAGCGCAGCTGCCCAGCTCGGCGAAACCTGCTGGCGCAGGCCGCTCTAGCGCGCGCCTCCCCATTGTGTAAAACTCCCGGCGTATGCTCCAGCTCCTTCAATACCAGGGCGTTCCCCTCTGGCGAAACATCGTATTCCTGCGGTTCGCCCTTCAGATCGTTTCCGCTGTCGCAGTCCTCAGCTTCCTCGCCTTCTTCATCCTCAACATCTCGCGCGAAATCGACGAACGCAACATCCCCTTCGGCTTCGGATTCCTCGACCGCTCCACCGGCATCCCCATCGGCGAAACCGTCATCGACTACGAACCCACGGACTCCTACCTCTACACCCTGCTCGTAGCCGCGCTGAACACCGTCAAAGTCGCCCTCCTCGGAGTCATCTTCGCCACCATCGCCGGCGTCGTCGTCGGCGTCGCCCGACTCTCCCCCAACTGGCTGCTCAGCCGCCTCGCGCTCGCCTACGTCGACTTCTTCCGGAACGTCCCCCTCCTCGTCCAGCTGCTCTTCTGGTTCTTCATCGTCCTCTCCCTCCCCCCCCTGCGCGAAGGCTACGTGCTCTTCGACGCCTTCTACCTGAACAACAGCGGATTCGCGCTCCCCTGGTTCAGCCCCAAGCCAGGCGCCCCCTTCCCCTGGATCAGCCCCGGATTCTGGCCCTGGATCCTCGCCATCGCCGCCGGAATCGCAGCCGCAATCCTCCTCGCCCGCTACCTCCTCCGCCGCGAAGTTGAAACCGCCCGCAACTCCCACGCCTTCCTCGCCTCAGGCGCGCTGGTCGTCGCGGCGATTGCTATCGCGACGCTCGTGTTCGCCCCTTTCGAAATCAACGCCCCCGCCCCCCAGGAAGGCCCCTTCGGACGCCTTGCCGGCGGCGCCAAAGTCAGCCAGAGCTTCCTCGCCCTCCTTATCGGCCTCGTCATCTACACGTCGTCATTCATCGCAGAAATCGTCCGCGCCGGCATTCAGTCTGTCGGCAAAGGCCAGACCGAGGCGGCGCGCTCCCTCGGCCTATCCGGCGGCGACCCATTGCGATTCGTCATATTCCCGCAGGCCCTCCGCGTAATCATCCCCCCGACCATCAGCCACTACCTCAACCTCACCAAGAACTCCAGCCTCGCCGCCGCGATCGGCTACCCCGACCTCGTCGGCGTAGCCACCACGCTCACCCAAACCGCCCCTGCCGTGTCGCTCCTCCTGATCGTGATGCTCGTCTACCTTGCAATGAGCCTCACCTACGCGCTCATCGGCAACATCTACAACTGGATGATTCGTTACAAAGGAACCTAACCCGGCGATGACCACGCTCTCCCAACGCTTCAGCCCTGCCCCGCCGCCCCCCGCATTCACCGTGGGCGTCGCCGGCTGGCTGCGCGCCAACCTCTTCAGCTCCTGGGCCAACAGCGTCACCACCGCTCTCCTTGTCGCCGTCACCCTCCTCGGCGTGATCGCCGGCGCGCGATGGCTCCTCTTCTCATCCGAATGGGACGTGATTACGCAGCGCGCCCCCCTCTACATCGTCGGCACCTACCCCCGCGACCTCTACTGGCGCCCGGAGCTCGCCCTGCTGCTCGTAAGCGGCCTGATGGGCATGGCCTGGCGCACCTGGGGAGGCCCCGCCCGATACTTCGCCGCCGGATTCGGAGCGCTCATCTTCATCGTCGCGCTACTCCCCTACTCAATGCCCATCCTCTACCGGACATTGCTGCTTGCCGTGCCGGTCGCGATCGGCGCCGGCTACGGACTCGCCCACCTCGTCCGACCCGCCGGACGCCCCAAATGGACAGCTATTGCAGGCGGAGTAGTCCTTCTGCTTGCGGTGATTATCATCGCCGGCGTGAGCGGCCTGCCGGGATTCGAACCCGTCACCGAAGCCGAGGTCGGCGGCCTCATGCTCAACCTCCTCCTCGCGACATACGGCATCGTCCTCTCGATGCCGCTCGGAATCCTGCTCGCATTGGGGCGCCGCAGCCGCCTCCCCGTCGTCAAGCTCTTCTGCGTCGCCTTCATCGAAATCATCCGCGGCGTCCCCCTCATCACCCTCCTGTTTATGTCGCGCCACATCCTTCCCCTTACCTTCCCCGAAAACCTCGACATCAGCCTGCTCTACCTCGCAGGAATCACCATAACCCTGTTCAGCTCGGCGTATATGGCCGAGAACGTGCGGGGAGGTATGGCGGCTGTGTCCCCCCAGCAAGAGCAGGCGGCGCAGGCGCTCGGCCTCAAGCAGTGGCAGACCACGCTGTTCATCACGCTCCCGCAAGGGCTGCGCAACATCATCCCCGCCATCGTCGGGCAATTCATCTCCCTCTTCAAAGACACAAGCCTCGTGTTCGTCATCGGGATGCTCGACCTCGTCGAGATCGGGCGCGCCGGTCTCTCCGGCAACATCGAATTCCTGGACAACGGCATGGAAGTCTACCTGTTCCTCGCCCTCGTGTTCTGGATCTTCACGTTCAGCATGGCCTACATCAGCCGCCGTATCGAACGCTCGCTCGGCATCGGGCGGCGTTAGCCACAGCGCCCCACAGGAGGACTGCGCGATGCAGAGCAACCCCCCCGCCGCAACACAGCAAACAACCAAGGACGACATCCTCGCCCTGCCCGTCGATCAGCGCGACGACATCATCGTCTACGAGAACGTCTACAAATGGTTCGGCAACTTCTGCGTCATCCGCGACGTGAACATCCGCGTCAAGCGCGGCGAAGTCATCGTCGTCTTCGGCCCCTCCGGCTCCGGAAAATCAACCTTCCTCCGTATCATCAACCGCCTCGAACAGCACCAGCGCGGACGCATCGTCGTCGACGGAATCGAAATGACGAACGACGTCCGAAACCTCGACGCCATTCGCCGCGAAGTCGGCATGGTATTCCAGCAATTCAACCTCTTCCCTCACATGTCCGTCCTCTCCAACATCACCCTCGCCCCGATGCGCGTGCGCCACGTCCCCCGTAGAGAGGCCGAAGAAGCCGCTATGCAACTGCTCGAGCGCGTCGGCATCCCCGAGCAAGCCAACAAATACCCGGCTGAACTCTCCGGCGGACAGCAGCAGCGCGTCGCCATCGCTCGCGCGCTCGCTATGCGCCCCGAGATTATGCTGTTCGACGAGCCCACCTCCGCCCTCGACCCCGAGATGATCAAAGAAGTGCTCGACGTGATGCGCGAGCTCGCCGCAACCGGTATGACGATGGTGTGCGTAACCCACGAAATGGGCTTCGCCCGCGAAGTCGCCGACCGCATGGCATTCTTCGACGAAGGAATGCTCCTCGAAACCGGCTCCCCAGAGGAGATCTTCAACAACCCCAAGGAAGAGCGAACGCGGATGTTCCTCAACCAGATACTCTGAGCCCTCCCTTCTCGCAACCCTCCCGCGCGGCCCCGCCGACCCTGCCTCTCCCCCCGCGCTCGCGGAAGAATGCTCAGGGTGAGGGGGAGAGCGGATCCCGTGTTAAAATGAACCCTAAGCGCGGACGATGCGCGAACCCAGGGAGCGTTTATGCCCACGACCGAACAGCAACCGGCTACCCTCCGAGCTCTCAAAGAGAGCGGCTACCGCGTCCTGCCGGTGCGCGAAGAGCTTCGCCGCAATCTCATCCAGCGACTCGAAGAGGGAATCCCCGTATTCCCCGGCATCGTCGGCTACGACGACACCGTCATCCCCCAGGTCGAGAACGCCCTCCTCGCCGGACAGGACATCATCCTCCTCGGCGAGCGCGGGCAAGCCAAGTCACGTATGATCCGCGCCCTCGTTGACTTGCTCGACGAACAGATACCCATCGTGAAAGGCAGCGAGGTCAACGACGACCCCCTCGCCCCCATCTCCAAGTACGCCCAGGAGATCACCGGCGCCGAGGGCGACGACACCCCCATCGAATGGGTCGGACGCGACCGCCGCTACGGCGAGAAGCTCGCCACTCCCGACATCTCTATCGCCGACCTCATCGGCGACGTCGACCCCATCCGCATCGCCGAGGGACGGTACCTCTCCGACGAACTCGCCATCCACTACGGCCTCATCCCCCGCGCCAACAGAGGCATCTTCTGCATCAACGAGCTCCCCGACCTCGCCGAGCGCATTCAAGTCGGACTCTTCAACCTTATGGAAGAGCGCGACGTGCAGATCAAGGGCTACCGCGTCCGCCTGCCACTCGACGTGCTCGTCGTCTCCAGCGCGAACCCCGAAGACTACACCAACCGCGGACGCATCATCACCCCCCTGAAAGACCGCTACGGCGCGCAGATACGCACCCACTACCCCCTCCAGCGCGAGCAAGAGATCGCCATTATGGACGTCGAGCGCACAAGCTTCCCCGACACCGAGGAGCGCATCCGCGTGCCGCGCTACATCAAAGAGATCCTCGCCGAATTCACCGCTCTCGCCCGTCGGCACCCTGAAATCAACCAGCGCTCCGGCGTAAGCGTCCGCGTCTCCATCGCCAACTACGAAACAGTCGTCGCGAACGCCCTCCGCCGCGCCATCGTCGAGGGCGAAACCCATGCCTCCCCCCGCGTCACCGACCTTCCCTTTATGATCGCTTCCACCCTCGGCAAAGTGGAGCTCGAAACAATGGAAGAAGGCCGCGAAGAGAAAATCCTCTCCGACCTCACTAGAAAAGCCCTGCTCAACTCCTTCGACCGCTACTTCGCCCCCGCGGAATTCGACCACCTCCTGATGGCGTTCGAGGCCGGCCAGACCTTCGACACCGGCGCCGACCTCCCCTCTCGCTCCTACGTCGACGCCCTCAGCGACTTCTTCACCGACTCCGCCTCCGACATCGCCGCTCCGGACGACCAGAAGCGCGCGCTTGCCGGCGCGCTCAACAAGCTTGGCGCCGGCAACGAAAGCCCCGAGGTCGCCTCCGCCATCGAATTCGTCCTCGAAGGCCTCCACCTCAACCGCCGCCTCAACCGCGACCAGCTAAACGGAGGCTTCCGCTACCGCGTCTAACGCGCCTGCGGGCTCCCTGCGCATCCCTCCTCGCGTCGCCCCTGAGCGGGCCCCCGTAAGCTGTCCGGCTTGCCATCCCGCCCCGCCTCTGACGCCCCCTGCCGGGACAGAGCGCTCTTCCCTGCCGGAGTATCATGTACTTAACGCTCCCCTTCCGGCAGCGAGCGCCAACATTCACCCGCAGAGGCAACGACTATGACTCACGACGCGCAGTACGACGTCATAATCATCGGTGGAGGCGCCGCGGGGCTGGCTGCATCCATCTATTCCGTTCGCGCAATGCTCAAAACCCTCATCATTGAGAAGCAAGCCGTAGGCGGCCAGATCCTCCTCACCGGCGAAATCGAGAACTACCCCGGCTTCCCCGAACCCATCGATGGCCCGGAGCTCGCTCAGCTTTACGAAAAACAAGCCGCGCGTTTCGGCGTCGATTTCGAATACGACACCGTCGTCCGCCTCGAGCTCGACGGCCCGGTCAAGCGCGTCATCGGCGAAGACCAGGAATACACCGCCCGCGCCGTCATCATCGCCTCCGGCGGCGAGCACAACAAACTCGACGTCCCCGGCGAAGACGAATTCTCCGGCAGGGGAGTGTCGTACTGCGCAACATGCGACGGCAACTTCTTCCGCGATATGGACGTCACCGTCGTCGGCGGCGGCGACGCCGCGCTCGACGAGGGACTCTACCTCACCCGTATGGCCGGCAAAGTCACCGTCGTCCACCGCCGCGACTCGCTGCGGGCCAGCCGCATCCTCCAGCAGCGAGGGTTCGACAATCCAAAGATGGACTTCATCTGGGACACGGTCGTCGAGGAGATCAAAGGCAACGGCGTCGTCGACCGCGTCGCCCTCAAGAACGTCAAAACAGGCGAAGTCAGCGAGCGCCCCACCGAGGGCGTGTTCATCTTCATCGGCTTCCACCCCGTGAACGACTTTATGAAGGGCGTCGTCGAGCTCGACAGCGCCGGCCACATCGTCACGAACCTGCAGATGGAAACAAGCGCCCCGGGCGTATTCGCCGCCGGCGACGTCCGCCAGTTCTCCGACCGGCAGCTCGCCAATGCAGTGGGCGACGGAGTCGCCGCCGCCCTCTCCGCGTATCGCTACCTCAATGAGGAGTAGGCTCGTTCGGCTCCGCCAACGCCCCGTAGGCGCGCCGCCGCGGTACGCCAAGCTCTGCGGCTACCGCTGCCGCCGCCGCGCTCCGACTAAGCCCCCGCTCGCGCGCCGCCGCCATAGCCGCCGCGATTGCCGCGTCGTCCGGAGCCTCCGCCGCTGGCGGACGCGCGGCGCCCTCCACGACAAGCGTGAACTCGCCGCGCGGCGCAGTGAAGTGCGCAAGCGCCTCCGAAACAACGCCGCGGAACACCTCCTCGTGCAGCTTGGTCAGCTCCCGGCAGACCGCAATACGGCGGTCGCCGAGCACAGCCAGCATATCGCTGAGGCTTGCCCGCAGACGGTGCGGCGCCTCGAACAGAACGAGCGTCTCCTGGTAAGCGGCGGCCTTCGCAAACGCCTCCCTGCGCGCCTTCCCTGCCCGTGGCGGAAACCCCAGAAAATGGAACGCGTCCGCAGGCATCCCCGCCACCGACAGCGCAGCAGTGACCGCCGACGCCCCCGGGACTGCCGCGACGCGATACCCCGCAGCGGCCGCCTCCGCCGCGAGCTGCGCTCCCGGGTCGCTTACCCCCGGCGCCCCGGCGTCCGTAACCAGCGCGACATCCCCGCTCCGCAGCGCGTTCAGAATCGACGGGCCGCGAGATCGAGCATTGTGCGCGTTGTAGCTGATCGCTCGTGTCGACAACCCCAGCCAGGCGAGCAGCTTGCGCGTCTGCCGGGTGTCCTCAGCCGCGATCAACGAAACCTCCCCCAGCGCCCGCGACCCGCGCGGCGTGAGATCCTCCAGGTTCCCGATAGGCGTCGCTACGACATAGAGCGTTCCAGCCATAGGCTCGCGGCTGCTCCCTGGCGGCAATCGCGGGCGCCGGCCCGGCTATAATCCTGCCGCGTCGGCATTATACGAATCCACAGGGAGGCTCTCTTATGGACGCCTTGTACACCGAGGAAGAACGCCTGCTGTGGCGAACAATGCGGGAGTTCGCCGATGCCGAAATCGCCCCCAACGCCGCGCGGTGGGACGCGAACGAAGAATTCCCCTGGGCAAGCGTCGAGGCGATGCGCCGCACAGGCCTTATGGGAATGACCGCCAAGACCGAGCACGGCGGCGCAGGAGCCTCCTACGCCGAGCTTGCCATCGCCGCCGAAGAGATTGCCCGCGTGTGCCTCGCCTCCAGCACAACCCTACTCGCCCACCTCTCCCTTGGCGTCTCAACCCTCGACCGTTTCGCCAACGACGAACAGGCCTCGCGCTACTTCCCCGCCGCCGCGACCGGCGAGGAGATAGTGTCCTGGGCCCTCAGCGAGCCCAGCTCCGGCAGCGACGCCGCCGATATGCAGACCACCGCCGTGAGGCGCAGCGACGACTGCTACGTCCTCAACGGCTCGAAGATATTCATCACCAACGCCCAAGAATCCTCCCTGATGGTCGTCTTCACGGCCACCGACCGCGCCCTCGGGCATCGCGGAACAACCGCGCTCGTCGTCGATACCCGCTTGCCGGGCGTCGAGATGCGCCCTATGCGCGGCAAACTCGGCATCCGCGGCTCCGGCACAGCCGAAGTCTACTTCACCGACGTTGAAGTCCCCGCCGCAGATCGCCTCGGCGAAGAGGGCGAGGGGTTCCGCATCGCGATGACAATCCTCGACTCCAGCCGCATCTCCCTCGCCGCGCAGTCGGTCGGATTGGCGCAAGGCGCGTTCGAGGCTGCTGTCCGCTACGCGCAGCAGCGCGAAACTTTCGGACAACCCCTGAAAGAGCGCCAGGCCATCCAATTTATGCTGTCGGATATGGCCACCCAGATCGACGCCGCGCGTCTCCTAACTCGCCGCGCGGCACAGCTGAAGGACGCTCACCTACCCCACAGCCGCGAGTCCGCCATGGCCAAACTCCACGCCTCGGAAACGGCTCACCTGTGCGTCGACAAAGGCCTGCAGATCTTCGGCGGCTATGGCTACTTCCGCGAGAACCCCATCGAGCGTATGTACCGCGACCAGCGCATCACCGAAATCTACGAAGGCTCCTCCGAGATCCAGCGCATCGTCATCGCCCGCAGCCTCCTCAAAGACTACGCCGTCGACTGACGCCGACATCCTCCCCAGCCTCCTCAAAGACCACGCCTCCGACTGGCGCTGACATTCCCTCAGCGCCTCCCCAAAGACTACGCCGTCCGCCCGGCGCCCTCCCAGTCTAAGAAGCGCTACGGGGGAGCGCCCGCTGCTCGACCGCGCCCGGAGCCCCCTCCCGTTCGACTCTCCCGCGCAATCGAATGACCCTCATGCTCCCCTTGCGGACGCGAACCGACCGCTTGCGCCATCGACAGCAGCACGACTGCGCCGTGCTCCTCTCGCGGACGGCAACCGCTGGCGCAGACGTATCCCATTTCGCTATACTCCCTATTGCGACGACCCGACAACCACGCCGGACACGCGACACGGTGCTGAACATATTGGCGCAAGTGGGCCTCTGGGCCCCCTTGTCATTCAGCGCCGGTTGGGTCGTCGCAAATCCTGCCTTGTGCCAGACAAGGGGGTTCTTGCGATGCCCGACCACCGCTACCTCGCCGGCAACGTCCTCGTCTGCGGCGACAACATCGACATCCTCCCCAACATGCCCGACGAGTGCATCGACCTCATTTACCTCGACCCGCCCTTCAACTCCAACCAGTTCTACGTCGCCGCATTCGGCGACAAGGGAATGGTGGCGAACCAGCTCCGCGACATCTGGCGATGGACTGTGGGATCACAGAACACATTCGACAGCCTCCCCTATGGCCAGCTCCGCGACACCCTGCGCGGCATACGGCTGCAAGCGGGCGAGAAATCGCCGATGGCGGCCTACGCCGTATTTATGGGCGTTCGCCTCGCCCAGCTGCGCCGTGTCCTCAAACCCACAGGCAGCATCTACCTCCACTGCGACTGGCACGCCAACGCCCACCTCCGCATCCTTATGGACGCCATCTTCGGCGAACAACAATTCCGCAACGAAATCATCTGGTGCTACGAACGAGCGCATCCCGCAATGAAGCAGTTCAAACGAGTCCACGACACCGTGCTGTTCTACTCCAAGGGAGCCTCATGGACGTTCAACCCAATCCGCGTTCCCCGCAAAGACGGCACAAAAACGGGCCGAACATTCAAAAGACCAGACGGCTTCCTCTATGTCTCTGCCGAAGAGGGAAAGCTCTGCCCATCATGGTGGACCGATATCCCGTCATTCGGAACAGCAATGAGTTCCTCCGAACGCCTCGGCTACCCCACCCAGAAACCCCTCGCCCTTCTCAACCGCATCATCACCGCATCGTCTAACCCCGGCGATCTCGTCCTCGACCCGTTCTGCGGATGCGGAACTGCCGCCGACGCTGCGGCGTCCCTCGGACGAAAGTACCTCGGCATCGACATCAGCGGCATTGCCGTACGCGTTATGCAGCAGCGATTGGAGTCGCGCGGCGACGCAGTCGCGCCAAAGGTGTTTGGTCTGACATGGGACGAGTTCGACTGGAAGGAGTTCGAAAAGCGCGCCCTAGCCCAGCGCGACGACGTCGAAGATGGCATACCTGGCTGGGCGTGGGCCGAAGATAGAGTGGCTGCCCTGCTCAACGCCGTCCCCAACGCCCGCAAAACCGGCGACGGCGGCGTCGACGCCCGCTACTTCGGCGCGCTGGACATCGTGAAACACGAGGGAATCATCATCCCCATCCAGGTGAAGATGCATCGCAAGCCGTCGATCGGGCGCCCGGATATGGACCGGCTGCTCGGCACGCAGACCGCGATGCAGAATCGCGGGCTGCACGCGCCGATGGCGATTATGGTCAGCCTCTACCCCCCGCCCGACTCGCTCCGCGTATTCGCTGCCGAGCAGGGACGAGTCACCCTAACCACCGACGAAGGCGGCGCAGTGAGCTACCCCCGCCTGCAAGCCCTCAGCGTCGAAGAAATGCTGCGCCACGGCGAGCGCCCAAAGCTCCCCCCGGCGGACCCGCGCTCCCTCGTCGGCGACACTCAAGACAGGATGCTCGTCCTGTAGCGGGCTGTCCCGCTCCCCCATCTCGGAGCGATGCTTCGGAGATGCAGGGAACAGTCCCCCCTCCGAAACTGATGCGAAAGGAACTGCTATGAGTCGGGGATGTAGATTACTTCGCGCGGCTTGCCCGGCTCGCCCGTCGATGCAACGATGCCCTCTTCCTCAAGCTGGTCCATCAGCCGCGCGGCTCGCGGATACCCAATGCGCAACCGACGCTGGAGCAGCGACGTGGAAAGCTGACGGTTCGCCGCCGCTACTTGTAGCGCCCTGTCGTACAGCGAATCGTTCTCGTCGAAATCGCCGCCTCCGCTCTCAGCCTCAGTCGTCTCTGCTTCGCGCGCCATCTCCTCGAGCGGTATCTCGCGCAGATTGGGATCGGGCGGCTGCTCGCGCCAGTGATCGCTCAACGCCGCTGTCTCCTCCTCCGAGATATAGACCCCCTGTACGCGGCGCGCCTTTGGCGAGTCCGACGATAGGAAGAGCATATCGCCCCGCCCGAGCAAACTCTCGGCTCCGCCGAAATCGAGAATCGTCCGCGAGTCGACCTGCGAGGCCACGTAGAAGGCGATTCGGCTCGGGAAGTTCGCCTTGATCAAGCCAGTAATGACGTTCACCGACGGACGCTGCGTGGCCACAACGAGGTGGATGCCCACGGCGCGCGCTAGCTGCGCCAGACGCACCAGGCACGTCTCCACATCCGCCGGCGCCGTCATCATCAAGTCGGCAAGCTCGTCGATGCAGATAACGAAGAACGGCAAACGATCGGCGGCGTCCCTGTTCTTGTTGTAGGACTGGATGTTCCGAACTCCCACCTCCTCGAGCAACCGGTAGCGTCGGTTCATCTCCTGCACAGCCCCGCGGAGCAGCCGCACGACCTGATCGGGCTCGACAACAACAGGAGTCACTAAGTGCGGAATGCCGTTGTACGGCGTCAGTTCCACCCGCTTCGGATCGACGAGCAGCATCCGCACACGCGAGGGAGGCTGGTCTTTGATAAGAGAAGAGATGATGGTGTTCATACACACGCTCTTCCCGCTGCCGGTGGAGCCGGCGATTAGCAAGTGCGGCATCTTGGCGAGATCAATCGCCACAGGCTCACCTGCCGGCGCCAGACCGAGCGCCACAGGAAGCCCGCCGCTCTCTTCCAGTCGCCGGTATTCGTTCGATTCCATCACCGTGCGAATAGTCACTAGCGACGAGGACTTGTTGGGCACCTCGATGCCAACGATCGATTCCCCCGGAACCGGGGCCTGAATGCGCAGGCTCGGCGCCGCCAGCGCCAGCGCCAGATCCTTCTCCCTTGCGAGGATGTTCTGCACGCGAACCCGGTTGCCGCTCTGGTTCCCCGCCGGCTCAGGCGATGTCCGCGGACGCCGGGTCCACCCCGGCTCCAGCCCGAAGAGGAAACCCTCGTCGGCTCGCCGAACTTCGCGAATGACGACTTCGATGCCGTGCTCGGCAAGCGTTGCGACGATCTGCTCCGCCGCTGCGGCAGGGTTGGCGGCCTCTGGAGCCTCCACCACCACGAGCGACTCGCCGGGGAGCGCATCAACGCGCAGCCTCGGCGACCTGAGCGCAAGCGCGAGGTCATTCTTGCGCGCGAGGATGCTGTTGACTTTCACGCGGCTGCCGCGATCAGGCTGCTCATCGGGAGTTCGCGACTGCTTCCAGCCGGGAACGAGCCCGAACATCGTTACGCTTGGGCCGGGACGAATCTCGTTGACCTGCACCTCGACGCCATACTGGGCGAGCGCTTCCTCGATGTCGCGCGCTGTCTGTTCGTGCTCTTCCGAAACAGCGACAGCCGGCAACGCCGGCGACAGCAGCGCCAGCGGCGGCAGCGCGACCGAAGTCCCTCCTGATGGCCCAGCGGCGGAGGCCCCAACGAAACCCGGGGCCACACCGGACTTGAAAACACCGTCAACTTGGCCCTCCTCGACAGTGAGTTCGTCGAATTCGTCGGAGAGAGAAGGGTCGAGGATGTCGTCTTCGCCCGCTGGCTCGCTGTCGTCGAAGCTGTCCGCTGTGCCCGCTGCGTCGTCGTGTTGCAGCTCGCGCTCCGTGTCCATTTGGGCATCGTCGCCGTCGACCAGCAGCTCGCGCTCTTCCGAGGGAGCCTGCGCATCAGCGGGCGGCTCTACAGTCGCGTCCTGCTCAGGAGCGCGACTGCCCGCCTTCACAGCAGAATCGAGGGCGACTTTCCACGGCGCGTCCTGCCGCTGCGCCGACGGGTTGGACGGATTGTCGGCTGTGCTCGCCCCCCGAGGTCGGCTGCTGAGGCTCGACGCTCCTTGCATAGGCCGCGCCTCAACATAACCGGGATTCGGACGCCACGGGCGGGCGCGCTGCTGTGCGCCTCGCAGGAAATCCGGAAGATCGGAGTTGATCGTGTCGATGCCTACGCTGAAGTACGACGCGTTGCTGGGCGTGTAGAGTTGCCAGTTGTCGCTCGCAGCCATCTCGCGCTCCCGGGCCAACTCTCGTTCACGCTCTCGTTGGAGCTCGCGTTCTTTCGCCCGCGCTCTGCGGCGTTCGGAGATGCCGTGCGCCACAGCGGAGGCGCCGCGTCCTGCCATGCGATGCAGCGGATACGCGCGGTAGGCCTGCGCCAGACCCGACCCCACAGAAGCGGAGGCGCGACCTAGACCTCTCGCCGCTCCGAGGAACACCGGCGGCGCGATGAACCACGCCCCGGCGGCGACGAGCGCACTGGTGCGAAGCACGCCGATTGCGCCCTCTGCGCCCCGAAGCTGATTGCCGATGTCGCCCCCGAGAGGCGCCTCGCCGATAAGCGGGAACTCCCATGTGACGTACGAGAGAACAGCGAAGCCGCTCACAGCCAGAATGCCGGAGCCGATGATATGCCGCCAGCGCCGCAAGGCAGGCAGGATGCCGCGCATGAACAAGAGCACGACGCCGCCCGCCCAAAGAATGGGCAACGCGATTGCGGCGCCCATCGCGCTCAACGTGTTGGCGGCAGCCGTGCGCAGAGGGTCGATGAGCCACGCCGGTTGCACGAAAACAGCGAGCGCGGTGAACGCCATTGCAATCGTCGCTGCGGTGAGCGCAAGCCCAGCGCGGGTGAGCAACAGGAACCGTATGGCGGACATCACTTCCCTCACCGTAACGAACAACCGCCGGATTGTAAGCCAGGTTCGCTGGCAAGCTTTCGCGAAACCAGAGCGTCTCGCCTAAACCTCAAACGGCAACGCGACAATCATCGGTCGGCGGCCCGTTTCCCGGTGCAGGAAACGCCCGAGCGCCTCCCGCACGCGCCCGGGAACGTAGTCGTCGTCCAGCGGCTGAGAGTTCGGCGCGCGCAAAGACTCGACGACGAGGGCGGAAGCCCTGTCCATCAGACTTCCCCCTTCGTCGGGGTCGACGAATCCGCTCGACACGATCTCTGGGTCGCCGCACATCTCCCCGGTTGTCCTGTCGATGGGCACGACCACCACAACGAAACCGTCGCGGGAGAGCGTGCGGCGATCGCGGAGCACAGGGCTGCGCACATCCCACATACGGAGCCCGTCGACGTAGACGTGCCCGGCGGGGACGGAGCCGACGACCTCGGCGCCGTCGTCGCCAACCTCGAGTATGGCGCCGTCCTCTATCACGAACACGTTCTCCATGTCCACGCCCGCTTGCTTGGCGAGCTCTGCATGAGCCGCCAGCATGCGGTATTCCCCATGAATAGGAACGAAATAGCGCGGCTTCACCAGGCGCAGCATGAGCTTTAGCTCTTCCTGGCTCGCGTGCCCTTGCACGTGCACATCCGGGGCCGTGCGGCGCGTGAGCACTTTAGCCCCAAGCCGCGTAAGGTTGTCAATTACCGACGAGATAACCGCCTCGTTCCCGGGGATTGCAGTGGCGGATATGATGACCGTATCGCCCTCATGAATCTGGATGTCGCGGTTCGCGCGGTTCGCCACGCGCGAAAGAACGGAAAGCGGTTCGCCCTGCGAGCCGGTGAGCACGATGACCTGCTCGTTCTCCGGAATAGCGGCGAGGTCCCGCAGCTCGACAAGTGTGCCCGCGGGAGCAGAGATGTAACCGTTGGCGATGGCCATAGCGACGTTGGCCACCATGGATCGCCCTGCGGGGGCCACTTTCCTCCCGTGCTTCACTGCCGCGTCGACTATCAGCTGTACGCGGGAGACAAGCGACGCGAAGGTGGCTATTAGCGTCCTGCCCGTGGCGTTGCCGATGGCCTGATCAAGCGCGTCGGCGACAACGCGTTCAGACCGCGTGTAGCCGCTCTCTTCCGCGTAGGTGGAGTCGGACAGCAGGAGCAGCACGCCCTCGCGGCCGATTTCGACAAGCCGCTGCAAATCAGTGGGGCGATTGTCGATCGGCGTGTGGTCGATCTTGAAATCGCCGGTGTGAACGACTACGCCAGCTGGGGTGCGCAGCGCGATGCCGCAAGCATCGGGAATGCTGTGGCAGACGCGGAAGAACTCGGCCTCGATAGAGCCAAAGGACAGCCGATCGCCGGGTTGCGCCTTGTAGAGAGTGCTCCGAGCGCCGCCTGCATGCTCCCGGAGCTTCACCTGAATGAGGTCGTGCGCAAGAGGAGGCGCGTAGACGGGCGCATTGAGATCGCGCAGGAGATACGGCAGCGCGCCGGTGTGGTCTTCGTGACCATGGGTGATAAGCACTGCGCGGACGAGGTCGGCGTTCTCAGCGAGGTATGTCGTGTCGGGCAGAACAAGGTCGACGCCGTGCATATCCGCCTTGGGGAACATCACGCCGGCGTCGATTACAACGATGTCGTCGCCATATTCAACGCAGAGCATATTCTTGCCGACCTCGCCGAGACCGCCGAGCGGGATGATGCGTATGCGGTGAGCCATAATCAGACTAGAACATGCTCAACTGCTGGCCATCTCCGTCATGCGCTGGCTGGTTCGAGCTGCTGATCGAGGCGTCGGCGCCAGACTCGATAGCAGGTTGTTCAGGATCTGCGGCGCGGTCGCTGTTGCGGAGTAGGTCGCCGAGCTTGGCGAAGTCCTGTTCGATTACTGCGCGGAGCGCGCTGTTATGCAGCGCAGCGGCAGGATGGTAAAGCGGGAAGATGATGGCGCCGCCGGAATGCCGAGCCTTCGCCCTGACTTTGCTGATCGTCTGGTTCGGGAACCATCGGGCAAGGGCATGTCGGCCGAGCGGAACGATGACTTTTGGCTTGATGGCTGATATCTGGGCGTCGAGGTGTGCAGAACACGCTTCAATCTCGCCCGGGAATGGGTCGCGGTTGTTCGGCGGGCGACACTTCACCATGTTTGTGATGAACACCGCGCTGCGATCAAGGCCGATGGAATGCAGGAGTTCGTCAAGGAATTGCCCGGCAGGACCAACGAAAGGCCTGCCTTGCCGGTCTTCGTGGAAACCGGGGCCCTCGCCGATGAACATCAGCGATGCGTTGAACGCTCCTTCGCCGGGCACGGCGTTCGTGCGGCCCCCGGCGAGATTGCACCGCCGGCAGGAGCGGATTTCTTGGTGCAGCTCTTGGAGGTCAGCCACAGCGGCGTCAGTCGGCGATGCCCTTTCCTTTGATAAAGTCGACTGCATCCTGGATGGTGCGAATTTTCTCCGCTTCTTCGTCGGGAATCCTGACGGGATTGTCTTCTGTGGAGAACTCTTCCTCGAGCCCCATCGTGAGTTCGACAAAATCGAGGGAATCGGCGTTGAGGTCGTCGATAAACGACGCCTCTGGCACGACGGAGTCAGCTTCGACTCCGATTCTGTCCACCACAACGTTCTTCACGCGATCAAAGACGGTTGCCATGCTGTACTTCCTCAGTCTATTAAAGGTTGGCGCTCAGTTCGCAGATCGATGCGCCCAGTACGCCGTTGACGAACCGGGCGGAGCCTTCGCCGCCGAACTCTTTAGCAAGCTCGATGGCTTCGTCGATGGCGACCTTCGGCGGCGTGGAGTCCGCTCCCTCCCGCAGTTCGAATAGGGCGATGCGCAGCACGTTGCGGTCTACAGCGGGAAGCTGCTCGACGGGCCATAGGGGAGCGTATCGCCGCACGACGTTGTCGAGCTCGGCGCGCCGCTCGACAACGCCCCGTACGCAGCTCTCGGCGAATGCCTCGACGGGCGCCGGAGCTTCGGCGGCTTTGGCGTGAGCTTGAAGTGATTCACGCCAGTCGTGTCCAGTGAGATCGTTCTCGAACAGCGCCTGGAGCGCGAGCACGCGCCCGCGATGCTGCTGCGGCTCGCCGGGGCGGCCTCTCATAGATCTGATAGGGGAGGCGGGCGATTGCGTCATGAGATCTGTAATGAGGCCTCGGAGCAGGGACAACGTTAGCTTACGCTAGCCCCGAGAGCGCGTCTAGGTCTGTCAGCGCGATTGCAGACGCTTCCGGCGCGATGCGCTTTGCTAGCCCGGTGAGCGTTTTGCCGGGCCCGAACTCGATAAACCTGTCTACCTCCAGCGACGCCATCCGCTCGACTGACTGCCGCCAGTAGACGCAACCGCATACCTGCGCGGCAAGCTCCTCCCGCAGATCTTCTGGCGATTCCAGCGGCGCAGCCGTTGTGTTGGCAATCACCGGCGCAGACGGCGCCCGGAGCGGCGCTGCCGCAATTGCTCGCTTCATTCCCTCCTGCGCTGGGCGCATCGCCTCAGTGTGGAACGCGCCCGCGACATCAAGGCGAATGGCGCGGCGTGCGCCGAGTTTCTTGGCGTTGGATATTGCTTGCTCCAGCGCAGCGACGGGGCCTCCTATGACGATTTGCTCTGCGGAATTGACGTTAGCTACCTGCGCGCCGGAACCCTCGCATGCTTGCCGCGACGGCTCGAGCGAGAGACCGATGAGCGCAGCCATGCCGCTGGGAACCGCTTCGCAGGCCTGCTGCATCAGTTCGCCGCGCGTGCGCACGAGCCTGAGGGCATCGACCAGGCTGAGCGCGCCCGCCGCCACAAGGGCGGAGTACTCGCCGACGCTGTGGCCGGCGAAGCATGCAGCGCGCAGCAGCGCGGAACCAAGCGCTTCTTCGGCGGCGCGCAGCATAGCGACGCTTACGCACAGAATAGCAGGTTGCGCATTGTGCGATCGCACAAGCTCGCTGGCCGGCCCCTCTAAAATGAGCGAGGAGAGCGCAAAGCCGAGCGTGTCGTCCGCTTCGTCGAACACGGCGCGCGCGGCGGCAGACCTCGCATACGCGTCGGCTCCCATGCCGACGGCTTGAGCTCCTTGCCCTGGAAACACGTAGGCAGTGGACATCGTCGCCCGGAGCGTGCAACAGGCTAAGCGAGATCAGAGTCGATGCGGAGCACGTCGCGCCCACGGTAGCGCCCGCACAAAGGGCAAACATGGTGTGGTTTCATCGGCTGCCGGCAATGCGTGCATTCGATGAGGTTCCCGATGGATTGATGCTGATGGGCCCGATGAGAGCCCACGCTTGCCTTGGATCTCTTTCGCTTTGGTAGTGGCGGCATGCTTTTCCTGCTTCTCGCTCGCTTCTTCGCTAGCCGAACATCTCGCGGAGTTTAGCCCATCGCAAATCCTGCTGTTGCTCGCACGAGCAAGCGTACTCGTTGCGGTCGGCCCCGCATTCAGAGCAGATTCCCTTACAATCTTCCCGGCAGAGCGACGCTAGCGGCAGCGATGCAAGCCGGTATTGCCTCAGCGTGTCGCTCAAGTCGAGCACATGCTGGCCGTCGATGCTGTGGATGTCGGCGTCGCCCGGGTTGTCGTATCGCGCTGGCGCGCCGGTGGCGATGTCGATGCTCGGAAGAAACACATCATCGACTCTGACTTGCGTCCAAGAAACGAACGGCGCAAGGCAGCGGCTGCACTGATCATCAATCGACACCGCGAGCGAGCCGGACGCCCAGATTCCGCTGTCTGCCCTTGTGAGGAGGATGTCGCCGCAGACGTGAGCGGGGTTCTCGCCATCCTCTTCGAGATCGAGTTCGGGGCCGTCGATCCGAATACTCTTGGTTGTGCCTATACGGTTCTTGAGTAGCTGAGCGACATTCACTTCCAGTTGCAGCCCCATCGCCACCTCACGGGCGTAACCCTGCGATTATAGCAGTATTGCCGCCTGCGCTTCTCGCGGATGCCGCGTGGATGCCCCGGGCTTTCGGAGCGTCCGGGACAAGGCGCTGCGCGCGCGGCTACTTCCAGGCCTCAGATCGAGCGCCATCGTCGTCGTCCGACAAGGCGCTGCGCGCGCGGCTACTTCTTATATGATATTGCGCCGTTTGTGAGCGCCATGGACAAGGCGCTGCGCGCGCGGCTACTTCCCTCGCCGTCCGATCTCCGCGGCCTGCCGGAGCGATGAGATGATCTCGTCGGAGCGTGCGCCTGGGCCGAAGACGGCTACGACTCCCATCTCGAGCAGAGTTGTGCGATCTTGCGGGGGAATGATGCCTCCTACGGCGACTGGCAAGTGGTCAAGACCTGCCTCGTGCAGCGCGTCAATTACGAGCGGGACGAGCGCCATATGAGCGCCGGAGAGGATGCTGAGGCCGATGACATCCACATCTTGCTCGCGAGCGAGCTGGGCGATGTCGCGAGGCGTCTTGCGTATGCCTGTGTAGCGGACGTCGAACCCTGCCTCTTGCAGCAAGCGGACCACCATCCGGGCGCCTCGGTCGTGGCCATCGAGCCCTGGCTTGGCGATGAGAATGCGCGGAGCGTCGGCCAAAGGCGCCGCCTAGCTCTTGAACGGCGTGACGAACTCGACGAGCACGCCGTGCATCCTTGCCGGGTCGGCGAACGCGATGCGTCCCGTGAAGCCCTCGCGCGGCCCCGTAATGATGGGAATGCCGAGCGCCTGCAGCTCGTTTGCTTTCACATCCACGTCGTCCACGGTGAAAGCCATATGGTGGATGCCCTCGCCGTGCTTGTCGAGGTACCTGCCGATAACGGAGTCTGCGCGAAGAGGTTCGAGCAATTCGACGTGAGTCTCGCCCTGCTCGATAAATGCGCCGCGCACACCGTGCTCCTCGTTGACGAGGATGCGGGCCTGGGGCGAGTCGAGCAGGTCGTAGAACTGCTCGAGCGACGCCTCGATGCTGACGACAGCGAGGCCGATGTGATTGAGCGCGCCGACGCGAGTGTTGCTGCTGGCGAGCGTCATTGGCTGTTCACCTCCGCCGTGAGACCGGCGCACGCCATGATACTCGCTCCGCCGGAGACAGGGCTGGATGGGCTGAAGGAGGCCTGGCGCTTGAGAGGACGGCTCCTGCGTTGGTCGTATACTTGGCTTCGTACAGTCTTCGGAGAAAGGGGACGCTATGGACATCGTAGATTTAGAGACGATTATCGACGCAGATGGTCACCTGTTCGAGGATCCTGTCGGCATCAATGAGTTTATGCCGGCCCGCTACAAGGAGCGCGGGCCGTTCGAACTCGCGCGGCTCTTCCCGCCTCTCGATCATTTGCACTCGGCGACGCTGGTGCAGCTTCCGCCTGGCTCGTTCGAGCGCACTGGCACGGAGGGTTGGAAGCGGTTCATGGGAGCCGCCGGCATCAGCGCTGCTGTTCTCTATCCCACTGCGGCGCTGGCGTACGGCAAGATAGTGTCGATTGATTGGGCGATCGCAGTGTGCCGCGCCTACAACGAGTGGGTGCGCGACGCCTATATGAGCAACGATGCGCGCTTCAAGGGCATGGCGCTCCTGCCGATGCAAGATCCGGCCGCGGCTGTCGCTGAGATTCGCTACGCAGTTGAACAGCTGGGCATGGTCGGGGCAATGCTGCCGTCGACCGGCCTCAAGGCGCACCTTGGCTCGCCAGAGTACTGGCCGGTGTTCGAGGAGGCGGAGCGGCTCGGCTGCTGCATCGGCGTACACGGCGGATGCCACAGTGGCATAGGGCTGGACGATATGAATATCTACCCGGCAGTGCACGGCCTGGGGCACCCGTTCGGACAGATGATCTCGTTCGCGGGGATTCTGATGAACGGCATCTACGACAAATTCCCCGGCATCCGCGTCGGGTTCCTTGAGGGGGGAGTTTCCTGGTTCCTGCTCTGCCTCGAACGGCTCGACGAGTCGTGGGCAACGCATATTCCGTTTGACCCGGATGCGAAGTACATCCGGCTGCGCGACGGCGAGTCGGTTTTTGACTACACCGTTCGACAGGCGCGAGAGGGACGGTTGTACGTCGGGTGTGAGGGCGGAGAGTTCTCGTTGCCGTACGCCGTGAGCGTCGCGGGGGCGGAGGCGTTTATGTACTCGTCGGACTTCCCGCACGAAGTGAACAGAGAGAGCGTACGGCACGAGATCGAGGAGACGCTGGAGAGCGAAATGAGCGACGCTGCGAAGGAGATGACGCTCCACAAGAACGCTGAGCGTTTCTACGGGTTCACGGCTAATGGGCTTCAGGCGGACTGAGGCTCCTTCTTGCGCAGCTCATCCAGCGAAGCCTTATAAGACAATCCTGTGGGATTTTCCGATTTCGGGAATGGACAGGAGGAGACGGTCTTTGTTGGTCTACTCGGCGGGAGCGGCCTGGTCAGGCATAATCTCGAGCGCGGTCATTCGCTTTTCGAGGGACGCCCAGATAGCGTCGTACTCGGAGCGCACCGCGGCGCTCGCCAGCACGGACGGCTGCGAGTCGTCACGGTAATCCGCCCGGAGCGCAAGCTCGCCGAGATAGGGGAGATTGAGGTCTGAGGCAAGTTCGCGGCCCGCGCCTGCTCCGAAGATGTCGCCGGTGTAATTCTCGACGACGCCGAGCACTTCGACGTTGAGCTTTCTGATCATATTGATTGAACGTTTGGCGTCGAGTGCGGCGAGGCTTTGGGGGGTTGTGACCACAAGGAAACCGTCCATCGTGAGGGTTTGCATCACGGTGAGCGGGGCGTCGGAGGTGCCGGGAGGCATATCGACGATGAGGAAGTCGAGTTCGCCCCAGTCAGTCATCTGCAGGAACTGATTGATGGCGTTGTGAATCATCGGCCCTCGCCAGATGATTGCCTCTTCCCTGTCTTGCTGGAAGTAAGACATCGAGACGACCCTCACGCCGAACGCCTCTGCAGGAGAGATGCGGCCGTCGATTGTCTCGGGGCGAGCGTTCCCTCCGAGCGCTTCAGGCGCGTTTGGCGTGTCGATGTCGGCATCGAGGAGCCCCACGGCGTAGCCCTTGGCTGCAAGGTAGGCTGCAAGATTGATAGCGACGGTGGTCTTGCCTACGCCGCCCTTGGCGCTGTAGACGCCGATTTTCGTTCGTATCTTGCCGAGAGAACGGCTGATTGCCCGCCGCTGCTCCCACTGCCGCTTGATCTGCGCCAGTCGCGCTTGCCTCTGCTCCTCGCTCATCTGCGCCATGAACTGCTTCTTCCTCTGCTCGCTCCCGTTCGTTCTCTCTGGTCGCACAATGGCGGTGAGGCAAGAAGGTTGCTGCTCGCCGCCGCCCCTCCCCCCGCATCAGCGTGAAGGGGACGGGCGCGTCCCGTTCCCCTAATCGTCGAGTCCTAGCAGCTTGCGCCCGTCCTCAGTGATGCGATCGGGAGACCAGGGCGGGTCGAACGTAATCTCAACGTTCACATCGCGCACGCCGTCGATGTCCGCAATGGCCCATTCAGCCTGCTGCGCAATGAACGGCCCCATCCCGCACCCGGCGGCTGTGAGCGTCATATCGACGTGCACATTGCTGTTGTCGTCGACCTCAACTCCGTAAATGAGCCCTAGATCGACGACATTGACTGGGATCTCGGGATCGTAGACGTCTTTCAACGCCTCGGTTACCTCTTCCACCGTTACTTCAGCAGCCATGGTTCTCACTCCTCGGCATCCTCGGCGTTTTGTCGATTCTATCAAACGCGATGCGGCGCCGCCCGCGCGGTCCGATCCCTGTGCGCGTTGTAAAGCACTCTCTGAGCAGAGGCGCCTCGCAGACAGTGTAGGAGCCGTTAGCGGCGATCAGCGATGACGCTGCGGATTAGCGCTTCGGCGCTCTCCTGATCGGCCGCGACGCCGAAATAAAGGTCCGCGCCATACGCTTTCACGATGAAGCTCATGCCGTTGGGGAGCGCTATCACGTACGCGTCTTCGTCATCGATAGCGATGCGCTCCATACCGCGCGCGCTGACAAATGCGCCAACCAGCGATTCGGCGACGAGACCTGGATAGCCAGAGCGCCCGACTGCCAGGGCCGAGACTCCCGGCTGCAGCAGTGTGTCGCCCAGGTTTGCCGGCAGTGGGACGGGGTCGCCGTAGACGGCGAAGGCGACCGGGCCTACTCGCAAGAAGGTCAGGCCGGCCCCGATTCCTGGAGTCTCGACGCGCGCGTCGATCAAAAGGCGCTCGGCGACGCTCCACGGGCTGCGCGCGAAGCCCGCTGCAAAGGGAGCAGTGGGCGGACGCTCAGGTAAAAGCTGAATCGCGTCCCAAACAGCGGCGTCCCACTCGGCGAACGTCGTTCGGTCTCCCGCGTCCCAAGCCCCCTGAATGGCGCGGCTCCATGCTGACTCTCTCGACGTGAAATATGCATAGGCGTCTTTGCTCGCCCACCGTTCTGCGCCGGCGGCCGCCGCGCGCCGTGCGCCATTCTCGTCGGTCAGAATGAACCGCGCCGCGTAGTCTCCTTCGGGGTCAACGACCGCTGCCTCGACGCTTACCGCACTCTCTTCTTCGCCTGGCTTCCCGCCCACCGCGCTCAGAGGAAGGGAGCGCGGGTCCTTGAACGCGGCGTAGATGTAGACGTTAGCGACGACATTCGGCGCGCCGGATGCTACGAATCCGGCAGGCAGCGCGCGCTTGCTTTCTCCTGCGTCGCCCCGGATCTGGGAGAACGCCAAGGACCCCGCGACGATGGCTACCACAATGACTGCGGCCCCCATCGCGCATCGCTTTACCTTACGCCGTGCGCTTCCGGCCACGGTTGGCATTCCGGTAGGAGTCGTGGCCCTCCGTGTGCGCGGGGGAGGCGCGGTCGGCGACCTCCTGAACGACAAGGAGACGTTTGAGGTCGATGACTTCGTCGCGGAGGAGGGCGGCGCGCTCGAATTCGAGCTGACGGGCGGCCTCCTTCATCTCCGACTCCAGCTCTTTGATGACGCGCGCGAGATCATCCTTCGGCATATCCTCTCTGGCGGTGTAGACGGCGCGGGGCTCGGCGACTTCGCGGAGCGATTCCGTGATGTCGCGCACGGCCTTGCGGATGCTCGCAGGCTCGATGCCGTGAGCGCGGTTGTGCTCCATCTGCAGAGCGCGGCGCCGCGCCGTTTCGTCAAGGGCCGTGCGCATCGAGCCGGTGACACGGTCGGCGTACATAATGACGTGGCCGTCGACGTGGCGGGCTGCCCGCCCGACGGTCTGCACGAGCGATGGCGCCGACCGCAGGTAGCCCTCCTTGTCGGCGTCGAGGATTGCGACGAGGCTTACTTCGGGTAGGTCAAGCCCCTCGCGCAGGAGGTTGATGCCGACGACGACATCGTAAACGCCGAGGCGTAGGTCGCGCAGAATCTCTGTTCGTTTAAGAGTGTCGACCTCGGAGTGGAGATAGTGCACCTTCGTGTTCATCTCGCCGAGGTAGTCGGTGAGCTCTTCGGCCATCCGCTTGGTGAGGGTGGTTACGAGCGCTCGCTCGCCCTTGGCCACGCGGGCGCGTATCTGCTCCAGCAAGTCATCGATTTGTCCCTTAGTGGGCTTGACCTCAATCGTGGGGTCGAGGAGTCCGGTAGGGCGAATGACTTGCTCGACAACTTGCTGACTGCGCTCTAGCTCGTAGGCGGCGGGGGTGGCCGAAACGTAGAGGGCCTGGTTTACAAGCCCTTCGAACTCCTCGAAATTCAGCGGGCGGTTGTCGCGAGCGGATTCGAGACGGAACCCGAAATCGATAAGCGAGTCTTTGCGCGCCATCTCTCCGTGGAACATTCCACGCAACTGCGGCGTCGCCATATGCGACTCGTCGAGGATGAGCAAATAATCGTCAGGCAGGTAGTGCATCAGAGTCCACGGCGTGCTGCCTCGCGGGCGTCCCCCTAGCGGTTGGGAGTAGTTCTCAACCCCGGCGCAGTAGCCGGTCTCGCGCAGCATCTCGATGTCGTAGCGCGTGCGATGCTCCAAACGCTGCGCCTCCAGTTCCTTGCCGCGCGAGCGCAAGATGGACAGCCGTTCATTGAGCTCGCGCTCGATCTCGACCACCGCAGTCTCGAGCCGTTCGCGCGACGTTACGAAATGCTTGGCGGGATAGATGTCTATCTCTTCTCTCTCGGCGAGGATTTCGCCGGTCAGCGGGTCGAGTTCAACGATGCGCTCGACGTCCTCGCCGAAGAACTCTATGCGCACTGCCACGTCCTCGTAGGCCGGCATAATCTCAAGAGTGTCGCCCCGCACGCGAAAGCGCGAACGGGCAAGATCGTAATCGTTGCGCTCGTACTGCATCTCGATGAGGCGGCGCGCAAGCCGTTGCCGGTTTGTGCGGGAGCTACGCCCGATGCGCTCGACGAACGAGTAGTACTCGGCGGGAGACCCAAGGCCGTAGATGCAGGAGACAGAGGCGACAATCAGCACGTCGCGCCGGGTCATCAGTGAACGCGTCGCCGCATGGCGCAGTTTGTCGATTTCGTCGTTGATGTCCGCCTCTTTCTCGATATACGTGTCAGTGGAGGGGACATACGCCTCAGGCTGATAGTAATCGTAATAGGAGACGAAGTACTCAACCGCGTTATGAGGGAAGAAGTCGCGGAACTCTTGCGCAAGTTGCGCCGCCAGAGTCTTGTTGGGAGCGATGACGATCGTGGGCTTCTGCACGGCCTCGACGACTTTGGCCATCGTGTACGTCTTGCCGGAGCCGGTGACGCCGAGGAGAGTCTGATGTTTCAGCCCGCGCGCGATGCCGTCGGCCAGCCGCGCGATGGCTTGAGGCTGATCGCCGCGCGGCTCAAAGTCTGCGACGACTTTGAAGGGAGTGAGCTGTTTCGCAGGATTAAGGGTGGTCATAAGAAGCGCCTTGCAGGGTAAGACTACGCCAGGCTGACCCGCGTGGCCAAGCCGCCGAGGCTCGCGAGCGCGCTTACTGGCGCAGCGTCAGCGCCATCACCATGCGGGAGATATCGCCGTCGATGTGCGACGTGATGAGCAGCGCGCTGAACGGCTCCAGCAACGCCATGGCGCTGTTGGAGCCGAGGCTGGCTGCTCCGAGCAGGCCGCTCATGAGCGTGTCGAACGCCTCCTCGGGCATATCCGCGCCGAACGGCTCCATGCCGCCGTCGTCGCCAAGCATGGATTGTAGAAGCCCGCCGTCGAACCACTCCATATCGCCGCCGGCGCCAAGACTGGCTGCTCCGAGCAGAGCTCGCATAAATTCGTCGTCGAGCGGCTCCATACCCCCGCCGGCGCCGATGCTGACCATGCTGCGCATGACTCGCATAAATTCGTCGTCGTCGACAGGCTCCATGTCGTCGAAGTCGGTTGCGCTGAGCAAGGCTCGCATGAACTCTTCAATGGACGCATCCGGGGGTGTGTCCAGTGAATCGAACAGCCCCATGCCGCTGCCCTCGCTGAAACCTGCTTTGTCGTTCGCGAACTCGTCGCCGAACTCATCCTCGGGTATATCCAGCGCGTCGAACCACGACAGAGCGTCAAACACGTCGCCGTCGTCTCCCCCTGCCTGGTAATTCGCGCCGAGTGTGCTTGGAAGGAATCCCGCTGCTGCTTCCATCGCATCGAATAGCGCCCTGCTGAGCCTGTCTGCGCTGAATGCACTGGCGAGAGATCCCTCCGCCATGTCCAGCGCGCCCTCGATATCGATGTACACGTATCCCGTGGCCGCTTCGGGCAGGATGTCCGCCACGCGGGCGAATTGCGCGGAGCCCCGCAGCGAGTCTTCGGCTCCGATGCGCAAGGCGGCCTCGCGATCGCTGCCGAGAGCGAACATTCCGTCATCGACGAAGTACCCGAGTTCGTAGCCGTCAAGGGCAGGGTCGAGCTCCCCGAGCGGAATAAAAACAAACTCCCTGCCGCCGATATTCTCCCGCGATACGGTTACTCCGAGCGCTTCCAACAGAATGAGCAGGCCATCCAGCGTCGCTTGCGGCGCATCGCTGCCGATCTCAGCGAACAGCAAACCCTTGAGGGTTCCTTCCCAATTCCCATCCGCGTCGATGCGGAAATCTGAGGGCAGCAGGGCCGCGGCGACCTCGCCTGCGAGCGAATCAATCACGTCGCGTTCGATATCGAGCCCGATGGTCTGCTCAGCTTCGGAGAGAATTTCCTGTATCGCCTCGGGCCCCAGCGTGGAATTCAGGATCTCCCACGCGTCAGGGACGCCGCTGAACGATGCGGCGGCGATCGTGTCGGAGGGAAGCAGGTCGAGCGAGCGTAGGGAGGTCGCGGTTTCAAAGGGAAGACCAGAGGCCGGCGTCGCAACCTCGACGCGCAGCCCTTCTTCAGCGAACGACGCCGATGCCGCGATATACGGAGGTTCCGCCGAGTCGATTGCTGGAACGCCGAGCGCGCTCATAGCGCTGACGAGCGTTGCGTCCGCTTGCCAGAAAGCGAACAGGAAACTGTCGCCTGGCAGGGCGGCCCGCGCCTCCCTGTAGGCCGCGTTCGTATCGAGAGCGGCCGATGGAGGCGTTTGCAAATCGCGGAGCGCGCCGATGAGCGCGCTGCGGCTGCTTGCCAGCAGCATAAAATCGCCGGTGAGGCCAAGCGCTAAGCCGTCGCCGAGCGTCAGGATATCCGCGTCGCGGTAGGAGTCGGGCTCTGCCCGGCCAAGAGCCTCTACATAATCTAGAAAATCCCCCGCGGCGCGCTGATCTGCGACGCGGGCCATCAAGAACCCGCGTGGTTCGCTGAAGAAACCAGCAAGCCCCACGAAGGCGATGTCGTTGCCGAGCCAGGGCGCGATGTCGTCGTCGTAGGAGACTCCGAAGCCGCTGGCAAGCGAATCAAGCAAATCGCCGGCGAGGTTAGCGCCTGCGTCTTGCTCCCATCGAGCGATGAAATCGTTGCGCAGGACGCTCTGCGCGTGATCAGGGTCGAGGTTGAGAGTTACGTACAAATCGACATCTGCGGGCACGAACTGCGCGAAATCGCGATCGCGGCTCGCGCCGCCAGTCGTGAGCAACACCAGGGCGATCCCGCCAGCCGCGACTGCCAACGTTAACGCCGCCAACGGCCCGGCCCATGTCCAAGCGGGTCTGCCCATTAGTCATCCATAACTTGTCGCACGCCCCCTTGCGGTGGCGCATCAGGGCCCGAGGCTATCCTGTAACGCATCCTCGAGATTATGGTAGCGAAAGTCGTAACCAGACGCTAGCGCCGCCGCTGGCAGCATTCGCCTGCTGCTCAGCGTCTCCTCTGCGAAACCGCCTAGCGCGAGCCTGAGCGCAGGTGCAGGGGCAGGCAAGCAAGCCGGACGCCGCAGCGCGCGCCCCAGAGCGCTGGCGAAATCGCGTTGTCGTACGGGCGCGGGAACGGAGAGGTTCAGTGGCCCCGCGATGCCCGCATCATCGAGGGCGCGCAGCGCAAGCCCGACTACATCATCGAGATGAATCCAGGGCCACCACTGACGCCCCGAACCTAGCGGCCCTGACAGTCCGAGTTTCGCCATTGGCAGTATCGACGCAAGCATCCCGCCGCCGGAGCCGATCACAAGGCCGGTGCGCAAGACTACGACGCGGGTGGGTGCGGCGCTTGCCGCCGCCGCTTCCCACCGAACGCAGACGTCAGCGAGGAAACCGCGCCCCTGCCCGGAGCTCTCGGTCAGTTCCTCGTCGCCGCGGTCGCCGTAGTAGCCAAGGGCGCTTCCGCTAACGAGCGCGCTAACGCCAGCATCCTGTATTCCAGCGACGAGATTGCGCGTCGCCCTCTCGCGGGTTTCGAGGATGGCCCTGCGCTTGGCGGACGTCCAGCGCCCGTTGGTGCGCTCGCCAACGAGGTTGACGACTGCGGCAACGCCGTCGAACGCCGCAGCGGGGGCAGGCTCGTCGACAGGAAGCCACGCATAGGCGCCAGCGAGCGCAGAGAGCGCGGCTCTTGCGGACTGAGGGTCGCGCGTTAGCGCGACGACTTCGTCGCCCCGCTCCGCTAGAGCCTGCACGAGCGCGCGGCCTATGAATCCGGTGGCTCCGGTGACGAGCACACGCATTTGTCAGACTCCGTCGCAGACTAAAGTTACGGCAGGATATAACGCGCGACAGGGGAATAAGCCGTAGGGGACGCTTGATCGTCAAGAGGGGCGGCAGTACTGCCGCCCCTCTGCGGTGGCATGTGTAGCGCCGCGCGCTTAGCCCTCGAGGCCGGCGAGCACCCTATCGGCGATGCCAGGGGCAACCCAGTTCTTCCAGTCCTCGGTGTTTTGGAGGAACCAGGTGGCGACATCGTCGAAATCAGCGCCTGTCTCTTCGAGGTACGTCTCTGCAGCGATCTGGTTGGCCGCAGTGAAATCCCACTTCTTCAGGAACTCCACGACGTCAGGCGCGATGTCCCTCAGCTCAGAACGGATGCCGATGAAGATCTCCGCGAGCGGGTAGCCGCACATCTTGCCGCTCTCCCAGCACTCGTCGGAATACTCGGCCTCTTCCAGAATGTAGTAGCCGCCGTACTCGGTGGCGAGCTTATGGCTGAGCGTCGTCGGGCCCCAGTAGTAGAAGAGAACCGGCTCCTTGCGCTGGAAGGAGGCCTCGATTTCAGCAGCGAGCGCAGCTCCTGAACCCGGGTTGATGGGCTCAACCGAATCGGTTAGCCCGTAGGTTTCGACCTTCTCCAGATTGACCCTCTCGCATTCCCAGCCGGGTACACAGTTGAGCAGGCGAGCCTTCCCCTCGCTGTCGACCGTCTCGAAGAGAGCTGCGTACTCAGGATTCTTCAGATCCTCGACGGTTCGCAGACCCGGGTGCGCGTCGGCAAGATACTGCGGAATGACGAACGTGGCTTGCCAGTTGTCTTCAAGGCTCTTGCCGAGGGCCTCAACTTCGCCGGATGACAGCGCCTCTCCCCAGGCCTCCACCTGGTTTGGCAACCAAATCTCCATCGTTATGTGGGAGTCGCCGCCGGCCAGAGCCTGCATCCCCGGGATAGTGGAGGCGAAGATGCCATCTGTCGGGTAGCAGTAGCCATAGTGAGTAATCTGCTCAGCGATGGCCGCCTGCAGCGACGCCGAATTCCAGTCTAGTTCGGTGAACACAATCTCGGGCATGGGAGTGTCGGGGCAGCTCTCGCTCGCCATCATGGTGTCTGGTGTCGGCTCCATCATCATGGCGGTAGGAGTCGGCATGGCAGTAGGCGTAGGCGTTGGCGTTGGGCGCGGGGTGGGCGTCGGAGTGGGGTCAGAACCGCAAGCGGCGAGAACAACCGCCAGAACGGCAATGAGCGCTGCAATGACCAAACTGTGTTTTCCTGTTCGCTTTCTCAAATCACTTCCTCCGTACGTGTTGATTTTGCTATCGGAAGTCTCCGATGGATTGCTGAATGGCCTCTTTGATCAGCGCCCGGGGCCGTTGAGCGCTTCCTGGCGTTCCTTCGCGAAAGCCTGCGTTACGCGGTCGATGATGATCGCGAGAATCACGATGCCGATGCCGCCGTTCAGCGCCTTGCCAGGCTGGAACTGCGACAGAGCGCGGTTAACGTCGTCGCCGAGCCCGCCAGCCCCCACGAGCGACGCAATCACCACCATCGCAAGCGCCATCATCGTCGTCTGATTGATGCCGGCCATGATGGTTGGCACTGCCATAGGTATCTGTACTTTCGTGAGGAGCTGCCTGGGCGTAGTGCCGAATGACCTGGCAGCCTCGACCACGTCGGCGTTGACCTGCCGGATCCCGAGGTTAGTGAGCCGAATGGCTGGCGGCACAGCGTAAATCACGGTGGCCAGCACGCCGGCCACGTTCCCCAACCCGAAGAACATGATGGCGGGCACGAGGTACACAAACGCCGGCATTGTCTGCATAGCGTCGAGAATCGGCCGAATCAGTGCGTCTATGGTGTCGCTGCGCGTGGCCAGAATCCCCAGCGGAATCGCAATGGCGATTGAGAGCAAAACAGCGACAGAGATGAGCGCCATCGTCTCCATAGCGCTCTGCCATAGCCCGAATCCGCCCAGCAGCAAGAGCGACAGAATCGAGAATGCGCAGATGCGCAGCCCCGCCACTTTTAGCGAGAGCGCTCCCACAGCCAAGATGGACACAGGCCACGGAATCCCCTGCAGGAAGTCCTCGAGCCACACCAGGAATCTGAGGATGGTGTCGGAGATGGGGCTAAGGATGAAGTCTAGCTCCACGGTGATCCAATCGATGACGCCATCGATCCAGCGGGCGAATTGCTGACCGAACGTGACAGGGAACTCCATCTCGTTGCCCCAGATGCGAGCGCCCGCCCACCCCGCAATCAAGAAGAAGACGAACCCTCCACCGTACAGGTACCGGTCTGGGATAAGGCTGAGCCTCTCACGCAGCCCTAGGCCGTTGCTTGGTGTTTGCGATGCGATAGCCATATGTCGCCTCCTAGGCGTCCGCGCCGATAGCGATGGCGGCCTCGGCTTCGGCTACAGCGGCGGCTTCGATGCTGTCCTGCTCCATCAATTCGATGAGCGCGCTGGGGAGCACCTGCCCAGCCAGCCGACCGTCTTCGTCGATTAGGGGCACTAGGCCAGAGTTGTTCCGCACGAGCGGCAGCGCCGCTGAAACCGAGAGGTCCGCCGATACAGGCTTCACGTCGTCGCAGAGCGCGCCGCTCACAGATTCGTCGCCGCGCTGACTTGCCTCGGCGAGGGTAGCGAAGCTAGCGCACCCAACGTAGAAGCCTTGCGCGTCGGTGACAAACCCTGCGACCTCTGCGCGCCGCCCCAGCGCTTCCATAGCCTCTTTGGGGGTCATCGATGCGAGGAGCCGCGCGCCTGGGCGGGTCATCAGCGACCGCAGCGTGATGACGGCGGACTTGCGAACATCCCGCACGAACTCGGCTACGTAGTCGTCCGCCGGATGCGCGAGGATCTCTTCGCCGGCGCCAAGCTGAATGACGGAGCCGTCGCGCATGATGGCGATGTGGTCGCCAAGCTTCAAAGCCTCGTTCAGGTCGTGCGTGATGAAGATAATCGTCTTGTGAAACTGCTGCTGCAGCCGTATCAGCTCGTTCTGCATATCGCGGCGGATGAGGGGGTCGAGCCCGCTGAACGGCTCATCCATCAAGAGAACGTCCGGGTTTGCCGCCATAGCGCGGGCGAGTCCAACGCGCTGCTGCATTCCTCCGCTGAGCGCGCCCGGGCGGTAGGACTCCCATCCCTTCAAGCCAACGAGCTCGAGCGTTTCGCGAGCCCGCGCTAACCGCTCCTCCTTGGGTATTCCTTGCACCTCCAGCCCCCAAGCCGCGTTCTCTTCAACCGTTCGGTGGGGCAAGAGGCCAAAGTGCTGGAAGACCATTGCGATCTTCGTGCGCCGGAATTGGGTGAGCTGCTCGTCGCTGTACTTGAGCACATCGTCGCCGTCAACTTCGATCGCGCCGAACGTTGGCTCGATGAGGCGAATGAGCGACCGCACCAGGGTGGACTTGCCGCTCCCCGACAAGCCCATCACCACGAAAGTCTCGCCCGGCAGCACACTGAAATTGACGTCGCGCAGGCCGACGACGATGCCTCTCTCCTCGCGAAGCTCCGCCTTGGACGTCTCCTGTATCTCGGGGGTGAGCTCGGCGGGGAGGTCGCGTCCGAACAGCTTCCAGAGCCCTCGCACGGTCACTCTCGGCTTGACTGAGGGGTCTATCGCCATAACTCCTCCTTGTATTCCTGTGTGGTCAAGGGCATGGCTCGCTTACGATGCGCCACCATTCGGACGAGATGTGGTCAAAAGAGGGGAAGAGAACCGATCCGCGGTGATCCGATAAGGGGCCATCTATAGGCCGCGCAGCGCCCAACAGGGGCGGCGGGCTGCTCCCTTTGCCGCAGGGTAAGGTTACCCTAGCTGCCCTGCTCATACACTGTCAACCCGCGGATTTCGTCGCCCTTCAGCCGCGCCCCGAAGAATTCCGGCAATCCCGCTAGAGCATCAGATGCGCCCGTGGAAAGTGACCTGCCCCGAGAGGAGAGTTGGAAGGCTGCTTCGCTGAGCTAAACCCGAGCACTGACGCCCCGTTGCTCAGGCGACTTTGGCCTAGTGCGCCTGCGGCCTGCGTTGGCGGTTTCCGCCTCGTCCTGCAGAATCTGCGGATTATTCCGTTGATCGCGGTGTGTTCTCAAGCGCTTGCGCACGCTGCGAGATTGCGCTCCAAACCGCTCGAAGCGCCGTGTTGCAGCTATCGCGCGACGGCTCCCTCGAACGTGAAACGCTCGGCCCCGCCGCCCACGCGCTCGGCCAAGAACCGCCCGTTGCTCAGGCGACTTTGGCCTAGTGCGCCTGCGGCCTCGTCCTGCAGAATTTGCGGATCATTCCGTTGATCGCGGCGTGTTCTCAAGCGCTTGCGCACGCTGCGAGATTGCGCTCCAAGCCGCTCGAAGCGCCGTGTTGCAGCTATCGCGCGACGGCTTCCTCGAACGTGAAACGCTCGGCCCCGCCGCCCACGCGCTCGGCCAAGAACCGCTTTCCCTCTTCGGGCGGCATAACGTCGGCGTAGATTTCCAGCCGGTTACCCTCAGGGTCGTTGAAATACACGCTCTTCGTCATCCCGTGGTCGGTGAGGCTGGCAATCTCGACTCCGTGATCCACCAGCCGCTGATGCAGCTCCTGGAGCTCGGCGAATCCGCCGTCGATGACGAGCGCGACGTGCCCGAGGCCGGCATTGCCGCGCGTTGGTTCGCCGTTCACGCTGAACAACCCGATGTCGTGATGCTGCGTGCCGAACGACATAAAGGCGGCTGTCGGCGAGCGCCGCACCGTCTCCATCCCCAGCGCGTCGCGGTAGAACGCCTCGGCCCGGTCGACGTCGGCAACGCGCAACACAACGTGGCCCACTCGCTGAATCCTCGCCATGACGGCTCTCCCTAGCGTGATGTCGGTCGCCTTGAAGTCTAGCGCATCTGACCACGGCGTTCCCGGAGTCGGATCGCTTTGCTCGTCCAGGCGGGAACCCCGCTCGCACGGAGATGACGCCTCCGACTGGTCGATGCGCGGGGTATAGGACAGGAACCCAGCTCGCACGGGAACGACCGACAGAGCGCTCCGGCTTGACCTCGCACGGCGCCGGGCATACCGTTGCCCCGGTCCAGATGATACTGACGCACAGGAAGGAGGCGCCTGCCGTGACGACGCCTGGGAAGACGAAACTCGAAGTATCCGTTGGCTACGCATCGATGACCTACGAAATCGTACGTCCGCTTATGGAGGGACGCGTCCAGATCGAGAACGTCGAGCTCGATCCAGTCGAGGAACTAGGCCCTACTCCTACTGCGAACTCGCGCATGCAGACGGGAGATTTCGGCCTCTGCGACCTCAATATGGGGTACTGGCTCGCCGCCATCGACCAAGGGTGGGACATCGTTGGTCTGCCCATCTTCGTCAAACGCAAAAGCGCCTACTGGTACATGGTTGTCCGCAATGACTGCGGCATCGGCGGGCCCAAAGATCTCGAGGGCAGACGCATCGCGACCCGCTCGTTCCGCTCGGCTATCGTCACCTGGTGTCGCGGACTGCTCAAGCATCGCCACGGCGTCGACACCTCCACGTTCCGCTGGCTCGTGACCGATGCGGAAGACTACTTCCCCATCTACGACACGTCGGCCAGAGTCGAGGTCGTAAGCGACGGCAAGGCAAGTGTGAAAGATCACCTGCAGCGCTTGCTCGACGGCGAAGTCGACGCATTCCTCGGCGACATCTCCGATCCGGAGCTGTTCGGGTGGGTGGCGAGCGACGCGCGCATCCGCCGGCTCTTTCCCGACTACAGGGACGAAGACCTGCGCCTCTGGCGCGACGAGAGCATCTTCACGCCAGTGCATATGATGGTGATGAGCGGCAAGCTCGATCGCGAAGACCCGACGCTGGCGATGCGCGTGTACGACGCTTTCGAACGCTCGAAAGCGCAAGCGTATTTCGATCTCTTGCGCGACCGCGGCAGCTTCTCTGTCATCTACTTGCGGGAGTATGTGGAGGAGCAATTCAAGAAATGGGGCGATCCCTTCGTGTACGGAGTCAGCGCGAACCGCCTTATGCTAGATTGGTACATCGACATCAGCCATGAGCAAGGCATCATGGCGAAGCGATTCGCCTTCGACGAGGTGCTTTCACCAGGCGTGATCGAGACGTAGAGGTATCCCAGGACTTCCGGTTCGGGGCAAACTCGAACAACCGGCAGCATCCGGCGCCAAGTACAATCAGGCAAAACTGTTGCCCAGGAGCCGTTATGCCGGACTTCTTCGAAGTCGTCCGTAGCCAGCGTGGGATCTCACGCTTTGCGCCCGATCCCATACCCGCCGCGACACTCCGGCAGCTGCTCGAGGCCGCGACGCGCGCGCCTAGCGGCAGCAACCGCCAACCTTGGCGCTTCGTCGTCGTTGAGGACCGCGAGACGAAGGCGCGGCTTGGCGAGCTGTACCGCGAAGGGCAACGCCGCTCCCGCGGCTCCGCGCCGCCGCCTGCCGGGGGCGAACCCCGGACATTCGCGCACGGCATGGCCGATGTGCCTGTGGTTGTCCTGCCGTGCGTCGAGAGATGGCGGATTACGGGAAGCGAGATCTATCGCGGCGCATCAATCTACCCGGCGGCGCAGAACCTGATGCTTGCAGCTGCGGCCCACGGCATAGGCTCGCGCATCACCACTATCTGGCAGCATTGCTACGACGATGTCGCAGAGTTGCTTGGGGTTCCTGACGATTGGGAGATCATGGCGCTCATCCCGATTGGCTACCCGGCGCCGCCCGACCATCTCGGCGGCAGCCGCCGCAAGCACGTCGAGGAAGTCGCATTCCGCGATCGCTGGGGCGAGGTCTGGCACGCCTAGGGACGCTCGCGGACTCCGGCGACTATGCGCTCGCCGCCTACCTCCCGCGCACGACGTAGGTGCCGGCCGCTTTGTCGTGCAGTCCTTGCCGTTTGGCGTTGAAGAGAATCATGATGGCGATGACAAGGAAGATGACGAAGCCGACCGCATTCCCGATGTTCGATCCGAGCACGGCCGCGACGAGAGAGCCGAGCGCACGGGCGATGAGCTCGCGCGTAAAGATAGAGCCGGCGCCAGCCTTGTTCCCGGAGGCGTCGACGACCCGTAGACCGAGCAGCATCTTCCCGAGCGTAGCCCCGAAGGCCATGGTTAGCAGGAAGAAGTACCCAAAGCCCACAGCGGCGCTCACCAGACTTTCCGCGACGGTTGCTTCCGCATCAGGATCGAGGGCGTTGCCGCCTACGCCGGCTACGGCCAGAATGACGATGATGGCAATGACAATGATGACATCGATGATCCACGCGGCTAAGCGAACGATGCGCCCAGCGTAAGGTAGGGAATCAGCGTTGGTCATAGCGGCTCCTTTCAGGAAGCGACAATTAGAGACTGAGCAGTCGCTGCAGGCTTGAGCACGACGTGCGTGCTCATCATCTTATCGTGGATGGCTTGGCGGTTCTCATCCCACAGCGGCCAGAGATAATTGAGAAGCCAGAACACGCCGAACGTAATCTGGCTGGCGATGCTGATCACCACGCCTTTCAAGAGGACGCTTCGTACGACAAAGTTAGCCGCCCAGCTCAAGGGAGCGCCTGTCTCCGCGTAGACCACTTGCGTGCCCATTATGCGCTTGCCAACGCTCTGACCGTTCTTGTAGAGGGCTGCGATCAGCAGGAGCGCGCCTATCGTCAGCGCGAGCCCGATGAGGACAAACGCGGGCTCGCTAGAGTCGTCCCCGGGAACAAGAGCAAGCGATGCAGCGAGCACGAGAGGTAGGAAAGCTAGCGACCAGGCGGCGACATCCACTGCCTCGGCGATGAGCCGGGTGATCCAAGGCGCTTTCTGAAGAGATCGTCCGCTTTCCATAACAAACCCCCTCTGGCTGGGTAGTCGAGGCGTTGAGACCATAGCCTAGCACGGAGCAGGCCGCCGCGCGCCGTGACAAGCGCGCAGATTTTGCGAGGATTCGCACGGCGCAGGCGGCTAGCGCCCAAAGCTCTCGGACAGAGCCTGACGCTGGAAACGGGGCATGAGGAGGCCGGATAACAGCACAACTTGCGCGGAGGGGTCGCGAGATTTGGTAGCGGGGCCAGGACTCGAACCTGGGACCTTCGGGTTATGAGCCCGACGAGCTGCCACTGCTCCACCCCGCATCGAGAAAATCCAGGAGGCTTGCGCGCTACCAAGGAATATCGAGCGAGCAGAGGAGCAGTAAAGAAAGCGAAAGGTCAAGTCCTCGGCCGATTAGTACCGCTTAGCTGAACCCATTGCTGGGCTTACACTTGCGGCCTATCGAGCAGATAGTCTCTCTGCGGCCTTACCCCTATTCGGGTGGGAAGTCTCATCTTGGGGCCGGCTTCGCGCTTAGATGCTTTCAGCGCTTATCCGTTCCGTACATAGCTACCCGGCGGCGCTCCTGGCGGAACGACCGGAACACCAGTGGTACGTCCTTCCCGGTCCTCTCGTACTAGGGAAAGCTCCCCTCAAACTTCCTACGCCCACAGCGGATAGAGACCGACCTGTCTCACGACGGTCTGAACCCAGCTCACGTGCCGCTTTAACCGGCGAACAGCCGGACCCTTGGGACCTTCTTCAGCCCCAGGATGCGACGAGCCGACATCGAGGTGCCAAACCTTGCCGTCGATATGAACTCTTGGGCAAGATAAGCCTGTTATCCCCGGGGTAGCTTTTGTCCGATAAGCCACGGCCCTTCCACACGGGACCGTAGGATCACTTTGGCCGACTTTCGTCCCTGCTTGGCTTGTAGGCCTCGCAGTCAAGCCCCCTTCTACCAATGCGCTCTGCGGGTGATTTCCATCCACCCTGAGGGGACCTTTGCACGCCTCCGTTACTCTTTGGGAGGCGACCGCCCCAGTCAAACTGCCTGCCAGACACGGTTCCCCTGCTTGTTCAGGGGTTAGATCCAAAAACAGAGAAGAGTGGTATTTCAACGGCGGCTCCCCCCGAACTGGCGTCCGGGATTCAATGCCTCCCACCTATCCTACACAACCATGCCCTCGGATCAATGTCAGGTTGCAGTAAAGCTCCACGGGGTCTTTTTGTCCTGCTGCGGGTAACGAGCATCTTCACTCGTACTTCAATTTCACCGAGCCCATCCTTGAGACAGCGCCCCAGTTGTTACGCCTTTCCTGCGGGTCAGAACTTACCTGACAAGGGATTTCGGTACCTTAGGACCGTTATAGTTACGGCCGCCGTTCACCGGGGCTTCGATTCGCAGCTCTCACCGCTCCTCTTGACCTTCCGGCACTGGGCAGGCGTCAGCCCCTATACATCGTCTTGCGACTTAAGCAGGGACCTGTGTTTTTGTTAAACAGTCACCAGGGCCTCTTATCTGCGGCCCCAGAGGCGCTCCGTCCGCGTGGGACTTCACCCCCCAGGGTGCTCCTTCTCCCAAAGTTACGGAGCCAGATTGCCGAGTTCCTTAAGGATGGTTATCTCGTCCGCCTTGGTACGCTTATACCAGTCCACCAGTGTCGGTTTGCGGTACGGACGCCCCTGACTCTAGCTACGAAGCTTTTCTTGCCGGTGTAGCCTCAACAAACTTCCCCAGGGCATAGCCCTGAAGTCGCTCACCCCCTCAGCTCAAGCCCCGAGGCGGATTTTCCTGCCTCGAGATCGCCTATAGGGCAAGACGCGCCATGTCCAGTAGGCACGCTCTGCCTAGCTTCCCGTGTCCCTCCTTAGCCTTAAAACGATCCAAGGGCGGCGCTGGAATATTGACCAGCTCTCCATCGTCTACGCCTTGCGGCCTCGACTTAGGTCCGGCTAACCCTACGACGAACGACGTTGCGTAGGAAACCTTAGACTTTCGGCGGATGCGGTTCTCACGCATCTTCACGTTACTCATGCCGGCATTCGCACTTCTCTGCGCTCCACCACGCCTTACGGCGAAGCTTCGGCGCACAGAGAACGCTCCCCTACCCCCTTCGCTTGCGCGAAGAGCCGCAACTTCGGCAACAGGCTTAAGCCCCGATAAATTGTCGGCGCACGGTCCCTTGACCAGTGAGCTATTACGCACTCTTTAAAGGGTGGCTGCTTCTAAGCCAACCTCCTGGTTGTCTGGGCGACCATACTTCCTTTGACACTGAGCCTGTATTTAGGGGCCTTAGTTGGCGGTCTGGGCTGTTTCCCTTTCGACCATGGAGCTTATCCCCCACGGTCTCACTCCCCAGGCATGGATGGAACGGCATTCGAAGTTTGATTGGGTTTGGTAGGCTCACACCCCCTAGCCCATTCAGAGCCCTACCTCCGTTCCTCTCCCTGGAGGCTGCACCTCAATGCATTTCGGGGAGAACCAGCTATCTCCGGGTTCGGTTGGCATTTCACCTCTACCCACAGCTCATCCCAACACTTTGCAACGTATACGGGTTCGGGCCTCCACCTCGAGACTATCGAGGCTTCACCCTGGCCATGGGTAGCTCACCCGGTTTCGGGTCTACCCCGCGCGACTGGACGCCCTATTCAGACTCGCTTTCGCTACGGCTCCAGGACGTTGGAATCCCTTAACCTCGCCACGCAGGAGTAACTCGCCGGCTCATTCTTCAATAGGCACGCCGTCACCCCGACGGATCGGGGCTCCGACCGCTTGTAGGTCCACGGTTTCAGGTCTATTTCACTCCCCGTCTGGGGTTCTTTTCACCTTTCCCTCACGGTACTTGTTCGCTATCGGTTGTCGAGGGTATTTAGCCTTGGAGGGTGGTCCCTCCTGCTTCCCACGGGATTTCACGTGTCCCGTGGTACTCACGAACGCATCCGAAGTCCGACCTCTTTCGCCTACGGGGCTATCACCCGCTGCGGCGGTCCTTTCCAGGCTCCTTCGGCTAAAGGTCGGATTGGTAACTCCGCGCACTCGCTGGGGCTCGTGCTGACGCGCCGTACAACCCCGCCGGGATATAGGCCCCCAGGCCACTCAATCCTGGCGGTTTGGGCTGTTCCCGTTTCGCTCACCGCTACTCAGGGAATCGCTTTTGCTTTCTGTTCCTCAGGGTAATGAGATGTTTCAGTTCCCCTGCTTACCCCCCTCAGCCTATGTGTTCAGCTGAGGGCGTCCCGGTTTCTCCGGAACCGGTTCCCCGATTCGGGAATCCCCGGCTAAGCCTGCTTGGCGGCTAACCGAGGCTTATCGCAGCCGTGCTACGCCCTTCGTCGGCCCTCGACACCAAGGCATCCACCGTGGACCCTTAGTAACTTGACCTCACGCTCGACCCGCCTTGCAGCGGGCCTTCCTTGCTTCGGACCCGCGCACAGCGGGCCCTCTTGCTCGTACTCGCTCGATATTTCCTTGGTAACGTGCAAGCGGGCGGCTGGCCGCCCTGTCTCCGAACGCGCCGTCTACCGCTACAGCTGAGGCCCGAGCTTCTTGCAGCCCAGCCCCGCAACTGCCTCCGCTAGACGACAGTCAGAACAGTATAGACATCCACTCGATGGCGTGTCAACTCCCTTTCCTGCCTTTGCTCCGGATTTCGCCTACAGAGCCCACGTCCGCCGCCGAGCGAGCCAGCCTGCTCCCAAGCAGAACGCAAGATCGACCGAACAGCGAGGATGACGCACCGGGACGAGGTTCTCTCTCGCGCCCGGAGCCTGAACATCCCCATTCCTCCCACCCTGCCGCGCCTCCGCCATTGTCTTGACCAGTTCCCAACCCTGTGATATTCATAACAATCGCCTAATGCACCGGCATGACTCGGCTATCTCCGTGACTACCAGGACACCCCGTCAACGTCTCGCGGTCGCAAGCCCCTTGCGGCTTGTCCTACCTATAATTGCTCTTGCAGGGCTCGCCGCCATCCTCTCGGGCTGTTACGCGCCTCAGTCAACCTTCGAACCAAGCTCCGACTCCACCCAGCGCATTCATTCCATCTACATCTACGTCATCGTCGCCGCCAGCATCGTCGGCTTCCTCGTGCTCGTCGGCCTCGCATACACCCTCATCCGGTACCGAGCCCGGCCAGGCCGACGAGCCGAGCAATTCCATGGCCATGTCGGCCTCGAAATCGCCTGGACGGTCGTCCCTATCCTCATCCTTATCTCAATCGCCCTACCGACCATCATCTGGATCATCGGCACACAGGATGACCCCGACCCTGACGTCCTCGAGGTTACAGCGGTCGGGCATCAGTGGTGGTTCGAGTTCCGCTACCCCGGGCTTGGCCCCGACGGCGCAGATGTGGTGACCGCCAACGAACTGCGCGTTCCCGTGGGCCGACAGGTCGCGATCACGCTTCACGCGAACGACGTCATCCACTCTTTCTGGGTTCCTCGACTGGTCGGCAAGACCGATATGGTGCCGGGAAATACGAACAAGCTTGAGAAGTTCACCCCCACCGAGCTGGGAGTGTTCTACGGGCAATGCGCCGAGTTCTGCGGGGTCGCCCATGCGCTGATGCGCTTCCGCGTCCACGTCGAAACCCATGCAGACTTCGACCGCTGGGTCGCGAGTATGAACGCTGGCCCCTCCGCTCCGACGCCCGACACAGTGGAGGCTGCAGGCAAGCGCGTATTCGAGCTCGCCGGCGGCTGCGGAGCCTGCCACGCCATTGAGGGCGTCGCCACCGGCGAGATTGGGCCAAACCTCACGCTCTTCGGCAGCAGGGCGACGCTTGGCGCCGGCATCCTGGACAATACCGACTACAACCTCAAGGCGTGGGTGTCGAACATCCGCGACCTCAAACCCATTCCAGAAGAAGGCACGGAGGTTATGCCCACGTTCTACACCGGAGACTCGTCGATCGACCTCCTCACCGAGGCGCAAGTCGATCAGGTCGTCGCTTACCTGAAGAGTCTCACGTACTAGGCGGCCGTGATGCACGCGATACAATCAGCGTTATGAGGAGAGGGGCCGCGCGCGGAGGCCAAGGAGAAGGCGGGAGACGATGGCGGCAAACATAGGAATCTTGCGGCGCCCAGTGGCCACTGAAGGCCTCTGGGGCTGGATCACCACCGTCGATCACAAGAAGATCGGCATCCTCTACGGGGTTACTGCATTCGTCTTCTTCCTCATCGGCGGGCTTGAAGCGCTCATTATGCGAGTCCAGCTCGCGGGACCGGACAATGACTTCGTCGACGCCGGCACGTTCAACGCGCTCTTCACGATGCACGGCACCACCATGGTGTTTATGGTGGTGATGCCTGCGGGGGCCGCCTTCTTCAACTTCGTCATTCCTCTGATGATCGGCGCGCGCGATGTCGCGTTCCCGCGGCTGAACGCGCTTAGCTACTGGCTGTTCCTCTTCGGCGCTGTACTGATGAACTTCAGCTTCTTCAAGGCCGCCTTCCCCGACGTGGGCTGGTTCGGCTACGCCCCGCTCACGATGAACGAGTACACACTGTCGAGCAGCGCCGACTACTGGGCCCTCGGGCTGCAGGTTATGGGCGTTGGCACGACCGCCGCCGGATTCAACTTCGTTATCACCATCCTCAATATGCGCGCGCCTGGCATGACGCTTATGCGGATGCCCCTCTTCGCATGGATGACGCTCATCGTCTCCTTCCTCATCATCTTCGCGTTCCCGCCGCTCACCATCGCGCTCACCCTGCTCATCTTCGACCGCTTCGTCGGCACGAACTTCTTCGACACAGTCGGAGCAGGGGCTGATCCGCTGCTCTGGCAGCACCTCTTCTGGATATTCGGCCACCCGGAGGTGTACATCCTCATCCTGCCGGCGATGGGCATCGTCTCCGACATCCTGCCCACATTCTCTCGCAAGCCGTTGTTCGGGTACGCGACGGTGGTGTTCGCAGGAGCAGTTATCGCATTCCTTGGGTTCGGCGTGTGGGCTCACCATATGTTCACCACCGGCATCGGTGCATGGGCGACGGCGGCGTTCGCTACCGCGACGATGGCCATCGGCGTGCCCACCGGCGTGAAGATATTCAACTGGATGGCCACGTTGTGGGGCGGCGCGATTCTGTTCCGTCCGCCGCTAATGTTCGCGCTTGGCTTCATCAGCATGTTCATGCTGGGAGGCCTCAGCGGAATTATGCACGCCGCCGTGCCGGTCGACACCCAGCAACAAGACACCTACTTCATCGTCGCGCACTTCCACTACGTGCTCTTCGGCGGCAGCGTGTTCGGCCTCACCGCCGGCATCTACTACTGGTTCCCCAAGATGACCGGCCGCATGATGAACGAGAAACTCGGCCACCTGCAGTTCTGGGTGATGTTCATCGGCTTCAACCTCACCTTTATGCCGATGCATATCCTCGGCGTGCTCGGCATGCCTCGCCGCATCTACACGTACACGTCCGACCAGGGATGGGGCAGCATCAACTTGATTGTGAGCATCGGCGCGTTCATCATCGCGCTCTCAATCCTCATCTTCCTGTACAACATGATCCGGTCCGCGCGGCGCGGCGAATCGGCGGGCGCGAACCCTTGGGGCGCGTCCACGCTCGAATGGTCCATCCCGTCCCCCCCTCCCCACTACAACTTCGCCGTCGTCCCTACCGTCAACAGCCAGCATCCGCTGTGGGACGAAGAAGCCAACGCCGTCGAGCCGCCGCCCCTTCCCGAGCATGGCGAGCCTCATATGCCTAGCCCATCGTATTGGCCTATCGTCATCGCCTTTGGCGTAACGATGGTTGCAGGCGGGCTCATCATCTGGCAAGCGAACTCGGTGGTTGGCCTGATAGTGATTGCGCTCTCCGGCTTCATCGGGATGCGCGGAATCTACGGATGGGCGCTCGAGCCTGTCGCAGCCGAAGACGCCGCGCATGTTCCCGCGCACGCCGTCCACCGGTAAGGACGCAAGACTCGATGCGCTACATAACTGGCATAGACGATCACCGCACTGCTACCGGGCTCGACAACCGCAAGATGCTGATGTGGGCATTCCTCGGTTCCGACGTGATGTTCTTCGGTACGCTCATCGGCACGCACCTGATATATCGGAACCGGTCGCTCTCCGGCCCTCAGGAAGAGATTTTCGACATAGGCGTCACCACTATCAGCACGTTCGTGCTGCTGATGAGCAGCCTGGCGATGGTGCTGGCGCTGGCCGCCATTCAGCGCGGAAATATGGGCTCGTTCCGCTTCTGGACAGTGATTGTCGCCGTGTTCGGCTCCATCTTCATCGGATTCCAGATGTTCGAGTTCACCGAGTTCGCCCACAAGGGACTGACGCCGCGCACCAACCTGTTCGGCAGCACCTTCCTCGTTATGACCGGGTTCCATGGCGCCCACGTGACGGTAGGCGTCCTCTGGCTCTGGTCGCTCCTGTTCGCCTCCTACAAAGGCAAGATCCATCAGGGCAATTCGCTGCAAGTAGAGATTGCCGGACTCTACTGGCACTTCGTCGACATCGTATGGATTGTCATCTTCGGCGTTGTGTACCTCATCGGAGCGTACGGCGCCGAGGACAGGAAGCTGGAAACTGTCATCGAACATGCCGGCAGGTTCACCGGCCTCGCGTAGGAGAAGACTGCTATGGCCCCCGAACACGCTCACGCCGAAGAGCACAGCCATCCTGGGCCGCGACAGTACATCATCATCGGCGCCATACTCGCGGTCATCACCTTCATCGAATGGAGGGTCTTCCTAGTCGAAAGCCTGGACCCCGCGCTGATGACCTGGATCATCCTCATCCTCTCAGGCGCGAAATTCCTGCTTGTCGTCGGCTACTTTATGCACCTCAAATTCGACGACGCCCGCTTCTCCGTCCTCTTCTTCTTTCCGTTCATCGTGATGGTGAGCATCGCTGTCGTGCTGATGGCGCTCTTCTTCAACCTCACCCGCTGACGGCGGCCAGACCCTTGGCGCGCCGCACCCGACCGTCCGCGCAAGCCGACGCGACCTCATGAACGGCTCGCTCTGGCTCGCATGGAATGCTGATGTCGCCGCATTGGTCGGCATTCCCCTCGCCGCTGTGCTCTACGCTCGCGGACTGCGCTCGCTCGGCCTCCGTCGACGCTTCCACAACGGATGGCGTCCCGTCGCGTTCTACATGGGACTTGGCGGCGTCTTTGTCGCCCTCGTCAGCCCGCTCGACGCCCTCTCCGGCGAACTCTTCCTCGCCCATATGGGGCAGCATATGCTGCTGATATTCTTCGCCGTGCCGGCCGTTCAGCTCGGCGCGCCTGTCATCCCCGTCCTGCGCGGAATTCCCAGGCCTGTCCGGCGGCGCTTCATCGCGCCTGCGCTGAAGTCGAAACCGGTGCGCGCGGCGCTGAAATTCCTCTTCCGCCCGCTCATAGCCTGGCCGCTCTTCACCGGCACGCTCATACTCTGGCACTTCCCATTCGCCTACGAGGCGGCGCTCCGCAACGATCTAATCCACACTGCTGAGCACATCGCGTTCGCACTAGGCGCCTATCTGTGGTGGTGGAACGTAATCGACCCCACGCCGCTGCGCGCAAGCCTCTCTTACCTTGCGCGGGTGCCGTTCGTGTTCATCACAGTCGTGCCGAGTTTCGTGCTGGGCGCGTTCCTCACATTCGCCCCGGAGGCGTGGTACGCCCCCTATGCGGCTACCGCTCCGGCGTACGGGCTGAGCCCGCTGGAAGATCAGCAGCTTGGCGGACTAATTATGTGGATCCCTGGCTCGTTCGTCATTGCCGCAACCCTGCTGCTGACGCTCGCTTATGCCGTTCGGAGCGAGCAACTCGCTCAGCTTGCCCGTGAGCGCGCGCAAGAGTAACTCGGCCCCTCCCTGGAACTCGTAACGCTGCGCTGACTTTCCCCAGTCTGCGGAGTGGACTAGTCCTGCGAGAGCGTGAACACGAAGTACAGGGCGACGATGTACGCCGGCGGCACGGCGAACGTGAGGTAACGGAAGGGGGCGAGCGCTGCTGTCTTGAAACTGCGGATGATGAGGAACCCGGCAGCCATCAGCAGGACAGCCGCGCCCGCCGCCACCTTATGCGAGTCCTCCACTTCGCCTAGCAGCGGCCCGCCCGCGAAGAACAGCCCCGCGATAGGAATGACGAACAGATTGAACGCGCAACTCCCATAGATGTTCCCGATAACCAGCCCATAGGACTTCCGGAGCGCCGCCGCGACCGTAACCGACGCCTCCGGCAGCGTGGTGACGATGGAGACGAGCAGTACGCCGATGAAACTGCGCCCTAACCCTGTCGCCTCCGCGATGCCGTCGGCGCTGAGCGCAAGGAAGTACGCTGCCGCCAGCACCACGAACGCCGCAGTCAGGAAGCCTATCCACACCCGTGCGGCCCCGCGCGACGTTTCCTCGTCCGCCTCGTCGGCGTCCGTCGCTCCGGCCTCGCGTCCCGCGGCGCCAGCGTTGTACACGAGCTTCATCCCCACGACGTACACAACCGCGATGACCAGCGCCCCGGCGCTGGTCGGCCCGATTCCCCGGTCGCCTGTCCATCCGAACGCAAACGCGACGATGCCAAGCGCGATGGCGACCGCCACTAGAGTCTGCGTATCCTTCGGCTGGTTCCCGAAGAGATTGCTGATTCCGAACACGATTCCCACCAGCGAAATGGTGAAGATGTTGATCATGTCCGCCCCGAACACATTGCCGAGCGCCAGCCCCGGCGAGGGAATGAGCACAGCAGTGATGTTCGTCATCAGCTCCGGCAGCGAAGTGGCGACGCTGACAAGGATCGTTCCCACCCACAAGGCGCCCCACCCCGTAATCTCCGCAATCGCATCGCCGTACCGGGCGAGGGCGATGCCAGCGAAGACGACTACAACGGCGCTGACGAGGAAAACAGGAATGGCGACTGCGAGACTGTCCATAGAGAAGCGTTCCTTGCATGCGCAGGCCCTGCTGCTACGCGCGCAAGGCGCGCGCAGCGCGGGGCCGCTCTGGGCTGACGGGGTCGGCAATGGAGGCTATCATAGCGTAGAGACGCAGGCGCTTCGGCGCCCTAACGCCCAACAGGGAGCAGACCAATGACGGACATCAGCGCACTCGCCCAGATCGCCCAGGCGCTCGTCGCGCCGGCCAAGGGCATTCTCGCCGCCGACGAAAGCTCGGGAACCATCAAACGACGGTTCGACTCCATCGGTGTTGAAAGCTCCGAAGAGAACAGACGCGACTACCGCGAGATGCTCTTTCGCGCTGAAGGAGCCGAGCAGTACGTCAGCGGCGTCATCCTTTACGACGAGACCATCCGCCAGAATAGCGTCGTCGGCGCGCCTCTCGTAACTGTGCTGCAGAAGCGCGGCGTCATTCCTGGCATCAAAGTCGACACCGGCGCGACACCTCTCGCAGGTTCGCCCGGCGAGCTCGTCACCGAGGGACTCGATGGGCTGCGAGGACGTCTGGAGGAGTACTACAAGCTCGGAGCGAGATTTGCGAAATGGCGCGCTATCATCACCATCGGCGACGGCATCCCGAGCGACAAGTGCATCGCCGCCAACGCCCACGCCCTCGCGCGCTATGCCTCTTTGAGTCAGGAGGCCGGGCTCGTGCCCATCGTCGAGCCGGAAACACTCATCGACGGCGCCCACAGCATCGAGACCGATCAGGACGTAACCACGCGAGCGCTTAACGCAGTCTACGACGCGCTCGCGCTCTACGGCGTCGTCCTCGAGGGAACGCTGCTCAAACCCAATATGGTCACCTCTGGCTCGACCGCCCTCAATCGCGCGCCAGCCGCGGAGGTCGCGCGGCTCACAGTCGAAACGTTCCTGCGCACTGTGCCTGCCGCCGTGCCCGGCATCGTGTTCCTCTCCGGCGGCCAGCCAGACGACGAGGCGACGCTCAATATGCACGAGATTGCCGTGCGCGGCGCGGAAGTCAACGCTCCGTGGGAACTGAGCTACTCGTTCGGACGCGGCCTGCAGGCGCTGCCGCTCTCCACGTGGCTTGGCGATCCCGCGAACGTCCCTGCCGCCCAAAGGGCCTACCTGCACCGATGCAAACTCGCGAGCGCCGCTCGACAGGGCAAGTACTCGGTCGCGATGGAGCAGGAGCTCGCAGGGTAGGGCGGTCTTCGTTCGCGCAGCGACGAGAAGGCTCGCCGGTCTTTGCCATGGGCGCGATGAACCCTCGTGAGCGCCGACCAGCGACGCCTCAGCTAAACCGCACCTTGTCAAGCCGCTCGAAATTGTGAACGGAGTCGATCCACCGAATGGTGCCGGAGCGCGACCGCATCACGAGCGACTGCGTCGTAGCGCCGCCGCGATGGAACCGCACTCCCCTAAGCAGCTCACCCGTGCTTGCGCCCGTGGCCGAGAAGAACACGTCGTCGCCGCTGACAAGATCCTCCGTGTGGTAGACGCGGTCGACATCCACGCCTTTGCCGATAGCCGCCTCGCGCTCCTCTGCGTTGCGCGGCCACGGGCGGCACTGGATGGCGCCGCCCGTGCAGCGGATCGCCGCCGCCGTGAGCACACCCTCCGGCGAACCGCCAACCCCCATCGCAAGCTGCACCCCTGAGCCTGGCAGGGCGGCCTGAATCCCCGCAGCGATGTCGCCATCCGAGATAAGCTTGACACGGGCGCCTGCCTCTCGAACCTCACGCAACAACTCCTCGTGGCGGGGACGGTCGAGGACGACGACGGTCACCTCGGCGACGCTCAGCCCTAGGGCCTCAGCGACGTTGCGCAGGTTAGTCGCGACGCTTGCGTCGATGTCGATAGCGTCGCGCGCCTCTGGGCCGACGCAGATCTTGTCCATATAGAAGACTTCGGTGGGCACGCGCATCGTTCCCCGGCCGGCGAGCGCCATCGTGGCGATTGCGCCCGGCAGCCCCTTGGAGAGCAATGTCGTGCCGTCGATCGGATCGACAGCAATGTCCACCTGAGGAGCAGAGCCGTCGCCGATCTGCTCGCCGATATACAGCATCGGCGCCTCATCCTTCTCCCCCTCCCCTATCACAACAATGCCGTCCATGCTTACGCCGTCGAGCGTGTGGCGCATCGCGTCAACGGCAGCCTGGTCCACCAGTTCCTTGTCCCCGTACCCCATATAGCGCGCCGCCGACAGCGCGGCCGCCTCAGTTACGCGCACAAGCTCCATAGCAAGGTTGCGCTCAATCGGCTGGTAGCGTCGCTGCGTCATCGGTCAACTCCTCCTCGGCGGCGCGGTCCGCACTGCACAGCGATTCTAGCAGCGGAGACCCGCCTCGGTTGCATCCTTGCCTGCGCCTCCCTACGCTCGAGCCGTGCGCATCGCCCAGATTACCAGCATCTACATCCCCGTCCCGCCACCGACGCACGGTGGGACGGAACTGGTCGTCAACCTGCTCGCTGAAGAGCTCGTCCGCCGAGGCCACGACCTCCACCTCTATGCGTCGGGCGACTCGCGCGCCGCCGGCGCCCTACATGCCGTCGTCGATCAGGCCACGCTCGATCGGTCGGACGTGACGCTCTACATCGAGAAAGAGCTCGAAACGCGCAACGCGTTCGAACTGTATCGCGCCGCCGACCACTACGATGTCGCGCACGCCCACTGGCCTGTGCTTGCTCCCTACTTCGCCTCGTTCACTTCCACCCCCACCCTCATCACCTACCACTACATCGAGCAGGAACTGCACGACTACTACCGCCGCGAAATCCCCGCCCTGTTCCCCGTCTGCGTCAGCAGGAAACAGGCCGAACTCCTCGGCGAGCCCGGACTCCCCGTCGTCCACAACGGCCTCGATATGAATCGCATCCCTTTCAACCGAACTCCCGAGGACTATCTCGTGTTGGTTGCCCGCATGACTCCGTCCAAGGGCGTCGTCGAGGCCATCCGCATCGCTCGCGCCGCCGGCGAGCGCCTCGTGCTCATCGGGCCAGTGAGCCGGTACCTGCCGTGGAGCCGCGCCTTCTACGACGAACAAGTCGCGCCTCACGTCGACGGCGACCGCGTTATGCACATCTCCGAAGCTCCGAACCACCGAACGCTCGGCATCGTCTCGCGGGCGAAAGCGTTCCTCTTTCCATTGCAGTGGGATGAGCCGTTCGGCCTAGCGATGGTGGAGGCAATGGCGTGCGGCACGCCTGTCGTGGCGTTCGAGCGCGGATCCGTCCCTGAGCTCATCGCCGATGGCGTATCCGGCCTGATCATAGGTTCGGAAGAGGAAGCGGCGCGCGCGCTGCCCGTCGCCGCTTCGCTCGATCGCCGCGCTGTCCGCTCTCACGCAGAAGAGCGCTTCACGCATCAGCGAATGGTTGATGGCTACGAGGCGCTCTACCGTGAACTGACGCGCTGACTCCCCTACATTACGCTTGGGGAAGCGCATTCCGAACGGCGCAAGCGTGTTGCCGGTATGATGCGGGGAACATCACTGTATCAGGAGCGTCCACTATGCCTCAGGGAGTCATCGGCGTCGCGGCTATGGGCGGCGATAGCAATCAAATCCTCGAACGGATCGAGCGCTACGAAGAGAGAGGGGTTGGCGCTGCATGGCTGACTGTCGGCAGCGCCAACCCCGACGGCATAACATTGATGGCCGCCGCAGGCGTGCGCACGTCGGACATCCTGTTGGGGACGTGCATCGTGCCGACGTGGGGGAGGCACCCTGTTGCTGCTGCGCAGCAAGTCCAGGTCGCCGCGCAGCTGTCCGGCAACCGGTTCCGCTTCGGCATTGGGCCGAGCCATGTGGCGGCGATGCAGCGCGTGTTCGGAGCCGACTACAGAACGCCGGTAACAGTGCTGCGCGAGTATCTGACGATTGTGAAAACACTGCTCGAGACCGGCGCGATCGAATTCGAAGGGTCTATCTACCGCGCGAGCGTTGCTTTGCCCGCGCCCGTTCCCGGCGTCCCCGTGATGGCGTCGGCCTTGCGCCCGCGTTCGTACGAAACATGCGGCGAGCTTGCCGACGGCGCCATCAGCTGGGTGTCGCCCGGCGCCTACCTGCGCGACGTCGCGCTCCCGGCGATGCGCCGAGGAGCAGAACGGGCTAGGCGTCCTGTCCCGCCGCTCATTGCGCATGCCCCTGTGTGCGTGCACGGCAATCCGCATGAAGTGCGCGAGGCGGCGCGAGCGCAGCTGGCGAACTATCCCCGCTCCCCCTTCTACCAGGTTATGTTCGCCGAAGCCGGATTCCCTGAAGCCGCGGAAACCGAAGGCTGGAGCGACAGAATGATTGAGGCCGTCGTGCTCTCGGGGAACGAAGAACGCGTTCGGGAGCGCATCCAGGGAATGTTCGGCCTGGGGGCGGACGAGCTCATCGTCTCTGTCGTAACCGCCGGCGGGGATGCCGAAGCGTCCCGCGAGCGCACACTCAAGCTGCTGAGCAGTATCGAGAGCGCGTCCTGACTCGCTGCGTGCTGCGGGGAAGCGCCTCTTTCCCCAAGCGACGGAGTCGGTTGGGGAAAGGCAGCCGACTCATATATGATGCGAAGGCTGCAACTGTGCGGCGACTGAATGACAAGGAGAGATGACCCGCATGGCCACCACCAAAGCTTTCGTGCTCATCGAGACGGCTGTCGGCAAGACCAAAGACGTTGTAACCGCGCTGAACGCGGTGCCCAGCGTAACGTCTGTCGATGTCGTAACCGGGCCTTACGACATCATCACCATTGTGCAGGCCGACGACCTCAGTTCCGTCGGCGACACCGTAACCGGCAGCGTCCACACCATCGACGGAATCGTCCGCACTGTAACCTGCCTCGCCGTCGGCAACTGACGCCGCGATGCCGCCCCGGCGAGCCTCCGGGCGGCTGTCAATGGCGGGAATACTGAGCGAGAGGGAGCGCTGTCGATGCCTCCTCGCTCGATCGCCGGAGAGTGATGGCGTGACAGAGCAAACCTGCATCTTCTGCAAACTCGGACATGGCGATATCCCTGCTGAGAAGTTGTTTGACGATGGCGCGGCGTTCGCCGTCCACGACATCAGCCCCAAGGCCCCGGTCCATGTCCTGGTCATTCCCCACGCGCATATCGAGGAGCTCGTCGCAGCGACAGACGAGCAACGCGCCGCCGCCGCGCACTGCTTGGCGGTTGCGCCGAGGATTGCGCGGCAGCTCGACCTCGCCGCGACAGGCTACCGGCTCGTGGCGAACCAGGGCCCGGACTCAGGACAGGAAATTCCGCATTTCCACATTCATCTCTTGGGACAGCGCAGCCTCGGCGCCATGGGCTAGGCGTTGGACTTCGAACTTCCCCCTGCCGTGGCCGCTCTGATTGACGCGCTCCCGTCCGGTCTGCGCGCGCACATCGAGCGCGTAAGAGGCATCGCTCGCTCGCTTGCGCAGGCGCACGACATCGACGTCGGCCTTGCCGACCTCACCGCGGCGGCGCACGACGTGGCGCGGCATCTGCCCGGCGCGCGGCTCATCGAGGAGGCGGAGCGCCAGGGGATGCGTGTGAGCGCCGTGGAGCGAGCGGCGCCGGTTCTGCTGCATGGGCCCGTGGGAGCGGAATGGCTCCGCGCCAGCGGCGCCGTCGCCGATGGCGACGTCTTGGAAGGCGTGCGATGGCATACCACAGGGCGGTGCGGCTTGGCGCCCGTCGGGCAAGTCGTGCTCGTTGCCGACAAGCTCGACCCGCAAAAGGCGCAGGCGTATCCCTTTCAGCCGCTCGTGCGAGAGGCTGCGTTCCGCAACCTGGAAGAGGGACTGCTCGCATTCCTCGACGGCGCGATCAAGGCGCACATCGACAGGGGCGAGGCGACGCATCCGCTGAGCGTTGAGGCGCGCAACCAGCTCCTGTTAGCCCGCAGCTGCTAACCCCGCAAAATCCGAAGCACATTTGTTCTAAATCCTGTTGACAGTCGCAGAACACGCGTTCTAGTATGCGGATAAATAGAACAAATGTGCGTGGCATATGACTTACTCTCCAACCCCCTACCAGCGTGAAATCGCCGCTGCCGTCGCCAGAGACGCTCTCGCCAGGCGCGGAGGAATCTTCACCGTCGAGATCCCTCTCGGCGCAGGCGTCAGCGAGCTCGCCTCGCAACTCGAGATGCTCCTGATGAGCGTCGATGTGAACGTCGGCGGCGATCTCTTGCGCGTCGCCCCCTCCCAAGCCGCTGAAGTCAAAGACCGCCTCGTAGCGCGCCTCCGCGGAGGAGCCCTCAACGGACTTTGGCGGACGGCGCCGCAGGACGTGTGGCTGGGACGCGCTCGCGTGCACTACGCCACCCATAACGAGATCGCGAACACGCGCGGAAACTTCAGCCTCATCCAGGTCGTCGATGCGCACCTGCTCGACGCCGACACACTGGAGCGCGCTCGCTCGCTTGCTGAGGCATCAAACGCCGCCGCTGTTTTCTACGGACGCCCATGGAACGGCGCGACTCCCTTTGAGCAGCTGAAAGTCGCCAACAGGCGATCAGCCGCGCCCGGAGGCGGCTCCCTGCACATTCGAGTGAGCCTCGACCGCGCCGAGGAGCAGCTGCCGGGCTACGCTGCCCGCGTTGCGCAAGTCCGTGCGCGTCTCGGCAACGAGCACCCCGAATTCATCACCGCCTACGAGCTTCGCCCTGTTACGTCGGAGCGAGCGTTCTCCTGCGAGCAACTTCACTCCTTGTTCGGCGGCTGCAGGCCGCGTAAGACCGTCCTGGGCGCTCCCCTCGTCGCGTCTGTAGTGATCACTCGCTTGCCGGCTTCTGGTTCCACCTTGCTTCGGTCAGCTTCAGCGACGGCGGTGGCGACAGTGGCCGAGTACGCCCCGGACGGGCTGCGCGTAGTCGACCACCGCTGGATCGAAGCCGCGGATCCTCCGACGCTCACGCGCGCCATCGCCCGCTTCACATCGAGCTCGTGGCGGTGCGAACGCGTGATCGTGCGTCCCGCCGCTAGGGATGGCGCGGAGCAGGCCAGGCGCTTGCTCGATTCCCAGCTCGGATCTCGCCGCGTGGTCTGGATCGACGGCCCGCCCGCGTCGCGGAGCGCAGAAGTCTCCGGCCTCCTTGCTGCCGTGATGACAGGTCGCCTCAGCCTCTACGCAATGGACAGCTCGCCGGAATACCGCATGCTGCGCCACGAGGTCGAGAACGCGCTGCTTCGTATGGGCAACGGGCGTGGTCTTAGCCTGGCGACAGATGCCGATGCGGAAGGGTTCCTCGAAGGGCTCTTGCTCCTCGCTTCCTCTGGCGCAGAGCTGGGAGCGGAGCGCGCCCAGCTGGCGCCCGAAGCTCTCGCCTCATGAGAGCGAGGCGGGTGCGCCGCAGCAGGTCAGGCGGAGGCGGATCAACGGGAATGCGCAGCTCAGAGAAACCGCGAAGAACAGCCATAAGAAAAAGAAATAAGGAGGAGGGAGAGGATGACTAGGCACCAGAAGTCTGGACGGCGGCGGAACGAACCCATTCTCGATGGATTGCCAGAACAGCAGACATTCGTCGACACCGGCTGCGAAGTGTCGGCATCGTGCTTGTCGTGCCCGCTGCCGCAGTGCAAGTTCGACGACCCCGCATGGTACAAGGCGTACCGCCGGCAGGAACGGGACATGGAATACTTGCTGGCGCACAAGCTGGAAGGCCTGAGCGTGTTCGAGATCGCGCGGCGTTGCAAGGTAAGCCCCCGGACAGTGCACAGGGGCATCCGGCGCATCCAGAACTCTCCCCTCGCCGCGCAAGTCGCCTAACGACCTGCTGTTCGCGCCAGCGGCGGCTGATGCCGGAGACCGCTCTCCGTGGCGCAACGCAGACGCTCCGGCTATCACGCGATGAGGGGGCAGGGTGAGGACGCCAGCCCAAGGCTCCCTCGCCCTGCCCCCCAGGAGCAGGGCAGGCGCCCCTGGGATTGCCCCTGTTAGAATGACGCAGAGCAATCTATGCCTGAACGCATCTTTATCGGCGTGGCCTGGCCGTACGCCAATGGCCCCGCCCATCTCGGACACCTGGCAGGATCCTATCTCCCTGCCGACATCTTCGCCCGATATCACCGCATGCGCGGCAACGATGTGCTGATGGTGTCCGGCAGCGACTCCCACGGCGCGCCCATCACTATGCGCGCCGACGCCGAGGGAATCTCCCCCCGCGACATCGTTGATCGCTACCATGCCTCCTTCCTCGACACCTGGGAACGGTTCGGCGTCTCGTTCGATCTGTTCACATCCACGATGACCGACAACCACCAGGAGGTGACCCACGCCCTCTGGAGAATTCTCCAAGAGCGCGGATTCATCTACCAATCCTCGATGAAAGTCGCCTACTCGCCAAACTTCAATCGCTTCCTTCCCGATCGCTACGTGCGCGGAACTTGCCCAGTGTGCGCGTTCGACGACGCCCGCGGCGACCAATGCGACAACTGCGGCGCCATCCTCGACCCCATCGACCTTGGCAATCCCGTCTGCGTCGTAGACGGCGAACGCTACCCCGTTGAAGTGCGCGACGCCGAGCATATGTTCCTCAAGCTGAGCGCGTTCCGCGAGCAGCTCGCCGCATGGATCCAGCAACAAACGCACTGGCGCCCTAACGTCCGCAACTTTACCCTCGGCATCCTGCGCGATGGACTGAAAGACCGCGCTGTCACTCGCAACCTCGATTGGGGCTTGCCCGTTCCTGTCGAAGGCTACGGCGACCGCCGCATCTACGTGTGGTTCGAGGCAGTCATCGGCTACCTGTCTGCCAGCGTCGAATGGGCCCAACGCAACGGCGACCCCGAAGCCTGGCGCCCGTTCTGGCAAGACCCGGCAACGAAGTCTTACTACTTTATGGGCAAAGACAACATCCCATTCCACACGCTCATCTGGCCCGCGATCCTTATGGGTCGAGGCAATCACATTCTTCCCTACGACGTACCCGCCAACGAATTCCTCAACCTCGAAGGGCGGCAGCTCTCCACCAGCCGCAATTGGGCCGTTTGGGCGCCCGACTACCTCGACCGCTTCCCACCCGACCCCCTGCGCTACCATCTAGCATCCAACCTGCCGGAAACGAGCGACTCCGACTTCTCATGGGCCGACTACGTGCGCAGCAACAACGACGAGCTCGTCGCCACGTTCGGCAACCTCGTTCACCGCACGCTCACACAGGTCTACCGCAACTTCAACGGCGCAACCCCTGATCCCGGCGAACTCGCTCCCGACGACGAGGCGCTCCTGCGCAGCGCCGAAGAAACGCTCGATGCCGTCGGGCGGAGCATCGAGGCTGTGCGTCTGCGCGAGGGACTGAGCGGCGCTATGACGCTCGCCCGCGAGGCGAACCGCTACCTCGATGCTCAAGCTCCGTGGCGGCAGATCAAGACAGACCGTTCAGCGGCTGGGCGCGCGCTTGCCGTTACGATGCGCGCGCTTATGGCTTTGCGCGTCGCCCTCTATCCCTACCTGCCGTTTAGTGCGCAGCGGCTCCACGAGCTGCTTGGCCAGAGAGGCGACGTTCAGCGCGTTGGCTGGCGCCTCGAAACCCTCGCCCCGGCGCAGCCCTTGCCGCGACCGCAACCACTCTTCTCGAAGCTCGACGACGCCGTCGCAGAGGAGATGCGAGCCAAGCTCGGCTAGGCCGCCTTTATGGTCGACGCTCAGACCTCACAAGCCAAGATCGACGAAACCGCGCGCTTCATCGTAGAGCCCGTCGCAGTCGACCTCGATCGCGTTATCGCCAACCTCGTCGCGATTGCTAGAGAGTCCGGACTTCCCGGCGGCGGCATGGCCGAGCAGGCTATCGCAAGCGGCGGCAAGAAAGTGCGCCCCATCATCACCCTCCTCGCCGGCGCTCTGCGCCCTTCCGACGCCGACCGCATCGTCACAATGGCCACAGCCATCGAACTGTTGCACATCGCATCGCTCATCCACGACGACACCGTCGACCAAGCGGACACGCGCCGGGGACGCCCCACCGTGAGCAGTATGTTCGGCGGCGATGTCGCCGTGCTGCTCGGCGACTACGTATTCGCGTCGTCGGCCGTATTTGTGTGCGACACGGGCAACATCCGCGTCATCCGACGGTTCTCCGAGACAATTATGGAGCTTGCGCGCGGCGAGCTCGCGGAACGCTTCAGCATCCACGACTGGTCGCAGTCAATCGACGACTACAAGTTGCGCATCTACGAGAAGACCGCGTCGCTCATCAGCACAGCGGCCGAGTCGGGAGGCGTGCTGAGCGGAGCCCCCGAAGAACACGCGCAAGCGCTGTGCGCGTTCGGTTGCAACGTAGGCATGGCGTTCCAGATCGTCGACGACGTGCTCGATTTCACAGGCAACGAGGAAGAGCTCGGCAAGCCCGCGGGCGCCGATCTGCTGCAAGGCACGCTCACGCTGCCGGCCCTGCTCTATGCCGCGCGTTCGCCCGAAGACCCTGTCGTAAAGCGGCTGCGCGCCGGGAGCCGCGACGAAGAAGACCTGCGCGCGATGGTGTCGCTCATTCGCGAGTCGAGCGTCATCGACGAAGCGCTCGAAGCGCTCGAGAGCTACCGCGCCGCCGCGCGCGCCGCGCTTGCCGCCCTGCCTGATGTGCGTTCCCGCGACTCGCTCGAAGCGCTCATCGACTACGTAACCCTTCGCCGCAGCTAGTCTTCGTTCCCAACATCCTTCAGAGCGTCTAGGGTGAATCATAACCTGCAGGCCGCGGAATACCGTGGAAGATGGAGTACTCCGAAATTACCTCCGTATCCCCCATCAACACTGCGTATACGTTCACTTCGTAGACGCCGGGCCCGTGCGTTTCCAGCACACTGCGCAAGTCGGCGCTGATGGCGAATCGGTCTCCATCCAGCTCCCATTTCGACATCTTTATTTTCTGCACAGTAATGGGCGCGGAGCGCTCCAATTCTTCCCATCGGGCTCGCGCATTCTCCCACAATTGATGCGCCTCTAAAGCGGAAGTGGCGCGGGGAGATTCAGGCGACTCTGAGTAAGGGCCAGGACAGGTATCCCACCAAGAACTCTCCGCAATTCCTGCACTGCGGTAGCTCAGAAACGCGACTTTCCGCCCCAGGCAAGAGCCGTACGCTCGCGCGATCTGACCTTGAGTCAATTCATGCGGCGGCGGATGATGCAAAATGGTCACCCTGTAATGGTCGCCGTGCTCGAGATTCGCACCGTTCTTGACACTACCTTCCATAGACAATATCCCCGCGTCGTTGATAGCAGGCAACGCTGTGTACTTCACGTAGTCGCCCTCGAATTGCTGAACCGCCATGAAATTGTGGCTGTCCCAAGCTAAACCGATGTTGACCTTCCTGTGTCGGGGCTTAAGAATGTTGTCAGCGTGGCCGGGACTCTTCATCCACCCATCCATCGCACCCCGTACTTCCTCGACGATGCTCTTGATGGCGCTGTAGCCTTGCCCCGGCAGCTTACAGTAGTCCGATCCAGAAACATTCTCATTCGCCGACTGGTAACCTCCCGCCAGAGAATACCTCATGGTGGGGTTCAGTCCGTCTATGCCATAGTGCGAGCTGATGCAGTTATCCAACAAATTGTCAGCGTGAATTTGTGCTGCCCTGTTACTGCCCATCATTACTGCTGGCGCCCCTTCCGCCATCCGAACCTCATTAATTAGAGCCAGCATAAGCTCATACGGATTGAGCCTTGGCGCGGCAGGCGTTGGGCTGAGAGTCGGCGTCGGCGATGCGGCAGACGTTGCCACTGCATTCTCAGTAGTCGGCGTCAGCGAATTGGGAGGCGAGCACGCGGCATTCGCCAGTATCACGGCAATGAGCGCAAAAGAGAGTGCGGTGAAAGGCATTAAAAAGATCCCTTAACGTGAAACGCCGCGGTGCTAAAGCTATGACGATGCCCCGCCCTAAACCACTGCAACCATATGGAACTGGGCGCGGCTGCGGCGCTGAACGCCCATCCTCATAACCTGCCGCGCCGGGCGGTCGTTCGGATCCGGAAACATCGCTGTCCACTCAGCGTCGATTGCCGGCAAGTCGGCATAGTCCTGGACGAGCACAGTGATGAGGCCGATGCTGTCGGCCGAGCCGCCGCCGTTCCGAGCCAGCGACGCCACATTGCGGATTCCATGAAAGGCTTGCCCTGCGACGCCCTCCACCGGCTCAAGCTTGTCGTCGCTGGCTGGGTCGACGCCAGAGACGCCGGACGAGCAGTAGAGGTCGCCGATGCGGGCGCCCATCGGGATGGGGTCGTGGTGGCCGTGCCCCTCAATCTCGTGGTTGGAGCGCGCGCCCCCGATCCGCCCGATGACCTGCAGCTGTATCTGCCCCCCCATTGGGTAGCGAAACGTCTTCCGCGCGGCCTGGAACTGACCGGTAGGCCACGCCTCAAGGTACACGTCCACCATATAGGGCTGGTAGGCGAAATCGTTGAGATACACCCACTGCAGCACAACGTCGTCGACCGTGCTGCCTGCCTGCTCCATAAACACGCGCATATTGTCGAAGCACTGATCAGTCTGCGCGTGTTCGCCGACCACCGCTTCTGACGTTGCCAGATCCCAGGGCACGATAACCGACGAGAATACGTAATCGCCGAGCCGCGCCCCGTTTGGCAGCGGGTCGCGGTGCGTGAGGCCCTCCACCTCGATGCGCTGCCGCCGTTGACCGACGACTCCCATCGCTTGCAGCTGCGCGCCTTGCCCTGCCGGCAGAGGGTAGGAGGTTGTCTTGCGGGCTGGCCGGTTGTCCGCATCGGGAAAAAGCTCGAGCCATCCGGTGTTGATGTGCGGGCGGAAGTCCTGGCTGTCGATGAAATTCGTGACAAGGCCAATCTCATCGGTGGAGCGTCCGGCGGCCCGGACAAGCGCCTCAAGGTTGCGCCAGGCGTTCAGGAACTGCTTGGCGGGATCGCGGGGCATCTCGCCTGTCGCGAGATCAACCCCGCGGACGCCAGACGTGAAGAAGAGCCCTCCTACCTCAACGAGATCTGGAGCGGCGGCTCCGTCGGGCGAGAGACCGGGGAGTCGCGTGACCTTGCGCCGATTCCCTGCCCCAGCGGGCGCCTCTGATGAGAGAGCGGGTCCCGGACTGGAGCGGAAGCGCGGACGGAGGGCGAGGTCCGCCAGCCGCTTGTCGCATTCCGGTTTCACCATCGCTTCGGCGCCGGCAAGAGCGAGCCGCTCGTCGCGGTCTTCGTCGCCCGTGCCGCTGACTCCAATCCCCCCGATAACCTGGCTGGCGCGATGCAGCGTCAAGCCGCCGTGCAGCGTCGTTATGCGGTCATTCGACCAGTCGGCGACTGTGCGCCCGTCGTGAGCGATCTGCTGGCGATAGATAGAGGTGTCGCGTCCGATGAATGCGGCAGTGTAAGCCTTGCGCTCCGCGTTGCGCACATCTGTGGCCGACGCGCCGTCCTGACGCTCCGACCGCACGAGATCGCCGTTCTCGTCGACAACCGCGATTGCGAATGGAGCCTCTGCAGCTCGGGCGGCGGCGACTGCCGCAGTAATCGCGCGCTCCGCGTCCTGCAGACTAATCGATTCCTTAACAGGCATTGGCTACACCCCCTCCACAACAAACACGGATGACACAGCCGCGTTCTTCCGAATGCCAAGAATCGCCGAGTAGACATCCGAGCTGTACCAGCGATCGAGAGTCTCCATATCGGGGAACTCGAGCACAACAGTGCGATGTGGATTGAAATCTCCCTCGAGCGTGCGGCTTGCCCCGCCGCGGACGAGGAACCTGCCGCCGAAAGGCTCGAGAGTGGCGGGAACTTGCGCACTGTAGGAGCGATACGTCTCCGGGTCCTTCACGTCAACGTCTGCGATGAGATAGGCCGCCATCACTGTATCCCCATTGCCTCGAGACCGATGCGCGCGAGCGCCTCGTCCCGGATTGTCGAGTTGCCGCTCATAGCAATCCCGCCGATGACTTTGCCGCTAGCCTTGATGACGAGCCCTCCCTGCAGGGTCGTCAATTTCGGGTCGCCCCAATCGTCGAGCGTGCGGTTGGCCGCTTTCACAACATTGTCGCGGAATGCCACTGTGTCCATGCCGATGCGGGCGGCGGTGTATGCCTTGGCGCGCGCCCTGCCTAGCATTCGGGCTGGAGCGCCGTCTTGCCTGGCGCAGAGCGCCTCCACGCCGTGCTCGTCGGCGATGGCGAGCGCACCCGGGTTGTCGGAAACAGTCAAGGCGGCGAAGATTGCATCTTTCGCGCGCTGCGCCTCCTTGAGACCGAGGCTCTGTATCTCGAACATAGCTGGACTCCCTCAGCAACCGGCCAAAACCGTGGATTCCCGTCGTTGCCCCGCCAAGTTGGCCATAGTGCCGCGTCCTCATCACCGCGCCCTCTTGGCGAGCAGAACGTGCCGCGAGGGATTCTCGTGAAGGCCACGATGAGGCTCCAACTCGATAGGTTTGCCTCTATCTTAAACAGATTGCCTTGAGAGTTACAGTTGCGATTGGGAACCATAACACGCTCTACTGCCCGCCTCAGCCTTGGCCAGCTGCCCCTCTGCGCCTGCGGAGCTCCGCCCATACATCCTCAGGCGAAAGGCCAGCGTCTGCGAGCAGCGTCAGCGTGTGGTAGAACAGATCGGCGACCTCTCCTGGAAGGCTCTGCGCGTCGCCGGTCGCGCCGGCAATGGCCACTTCCACGCCTTCCTCCCCCACCTTCTGCGCGATCCGTAGCTTGCCGCTCTGGAAGAGCGATGTTGTATAACTCCCTTCCGGCATCTCCCGACGGCGCTGCTGGATGACCTGGAACAGCTCGGAAAGGACGCCAGCGCCAGAGTCCGACCACTCGTACACAGGCGTGTCGGGAAGCCTGCCGAAAAAGCACGACTGAGCCCCCGTGTGGCAGGCAGGACCGTCCGCGCGCACCTTGAAAAGCAGCGCGTCGCCATCGCAGTCCACCTGAGCGGAAGCGACGCGCAGGAACGCGCCGGACGTCTCTCCTTTGTGCCACAGCTCTTGCCGAGAGCGGCTGTAGAAATGCATCGTGCCCGTCTCGAACGTGCGGGCGATAGAGTCCGGGTTCATATGGGCGACCATCAGCGCCTCGCCGGTGTCCGCGTCCTGGCAGATCGCCGTAACCAGCCCTTGCGCGTCGAGCTTCACCCGAGCGTTCTCTGCGGTCGTCATCGGAGCTCCTCTCTCCCCTCTCTTTTCGCGAAGAGCGCTGGTATCTCCGCCAGCGATTCGACAGTGTAGTCAGGGGTCAGTAAGCCTCCCGATGCAACATTGATCGGCGGAGGCGTGCGTCCCGGCGTGTCCTGGGCCCTGTGCACGAGAACCGTGGTCATGCCGGCCAGCTTGGCCCCATGCGCATCGTCGTACGGCGAGTCCCCGATATAGAGGATGCGCTCGGCGGGCGTTCCCGCCCGCGCAGCGAACCGGGCGAATATCCGCGGGTCAGGCTTGTACGCGCGCAGGCTCTCCGACGATTCGATACAACTGAAGCGCCATCCGTTGTGGGCGATAGAGCCGTGCAGGAAGCGATCGTCCGCATTCGAGAGCACAGCAGTCTCGCGCATATAGCCCACCGCCTCGAGCATAGCATGAGCGTCGGAGAACGCGTCCTGATCGGCCAGCATCTCCACCGAATAGCTCGCCGCCTCGCTGGCGTTCGCCCGCAGGCCAAGAACCTCGAACGCGGCCTCGAACGCCTCGCTCCACGCCTCCCGGTACGTGCGGAACGGCGGGCTCGACTCCGGATCGGCCATACGCGTGCGCCTCATACGAAACTGAACCTCGTGCTTCGAGAACTCGTCCCACAGCTCGCCCCCGCTCAACGGAAGCTGCTGGCGTTCGGCGATCTGGGCAAGAGTCTGCCGCCACTCGCTCGCATCGTTGCGCACTAGCGTGCCGAAGAAATCGAACGCGACGAGATCGATGTGGTCGAGCCGCCCCATCAGGAGTTCGCCTCGCGGGCGGGAGCCCCGCGCGCGGCGAGGGCGCGCTTGGCGTCGGAGATAGTGAACTCCCCATAGTGGAAGATCGACGCCGCCAGAGCCGCGTCGGCTCCGCCCACTGTGACGGCGTCCGCCAAGTGCTCCGGGCTCCCGGCTCCTCCGCTGGCGATGACGGGTATCGGCACGGCGTCTGCCACTGCGCGGGTGAGCTCCAGGTCGAACCCATCCTTGCGCCCGTCCTGGTCCATGCTCGTGAGCAGCGCTTCGCCCGCTCCTAACTGCGCGGCGTGCGCAGCCCACTTCAGCGCGTCGATTCCAGTGGGCGTCCGTCCCCCGTGAATGTACACCTCCCAACGCGAACCCGGACCAAGCGCCAGAGCGCTCCTGCCTGCATGACCCTCAGGCAGCTTCACCGGAGCGGCTTGAGAATCTGCGCCGGACACGCGCCGGGCGTCAATCGCAATCACCATGCACTGGTTGCCGAATGCGGCTGCCGCCTCCTCGAACGCGGCAGGATTAAGCGCCGCCGCTGTGTTCATCGACACCTTGTCGGCCCCGGCGTTGAGCAACTTGCGCACGTCATCGGCGCTCCGCACCCCCCCGCCGACAGTGAGCGGGATGAACACTTCCTCCGAAACGCGTTGCACAACATCAATGATAGTGTCGCGCCCGTCAGAGCTGGCCGTGATGTCGAGGAAAACAAGTTCATCAGCGCCCTCGCGGTTGTAGTAGGCCGCGAGCTCGACCGGATCGCCTGCATCGCGCAGGTTGATGAATGAAGAGCCCTTCACGACACGGCCGCTGGTCACGTCGAGGCAGGGAATGATGCGTTTGGTGAGCATGTCGCATTCAGGATACCAGCGGCCCGGGAGCGCGAGGGCTACGACGCCCACGCGACGTGGCCGTGCAGATCCGCGGGATGCTCCTTGCTCTTGAAAACGGCAAACTCCGCTTTCGACGCCGCGATGGTAGTGTCGGCCCCATGGCCGGGAAGAGCCAGAGAGCCGTCCGGCAGCGTCAGCAGGCGATCTTCGATGCTCGCAACGATCTGCTGCAAGTCAGCCGAAGTAGCAGTGCGGCCTGGGCCGCCGGGAAACAGGGTGTCTCCCGTCACTACCGCTCCGTCGGTGTGGAGGCAGATCGCCCCCGGCGTGTGGCCCGGGGTATGTAGCACGCGGAGGCGCACAGAACCTGCGCTCAGCTCATCGTCGTGCTCCAGCAGCCCGTCAGGCTCCCCGGGGAGCCTATGCGCGTCGCTTGCATGCGCCAAAACGGGCAGGTCGGTCATCCGCTTGAGGTCGGCGTAGCCGGCGACATGGTCAGGGTGTGTATGTGTAATCACGACGCCCTTCACCAGAAAGCCGTTCGCCTCCGCCAGGAGACGCTCGACCTCGGCCGGCGCATCGACGAGATACGCCTCTTTGGTGGCGGGATCGGCAATCACATAGCCATTGTTGTCGTACGGGCCCATGCCCGCGACCTTGAAAATGAGACAGCCAGCGTCAAAAACGAGAGACATGAGACGCTTCCTCCTGTGGGGTTTCGTCGATTAGGATAACGGGGAAGGTCGAAGCTATGCCTGACTCACGCACGGACGCTCTGCTGGAATTCGCCCTCGGCTTGCCTGGCGCTTGGGAAGACCATCCGTGGGGCGAGAGCGCAGTGAAGGTGGGCAAGAAGATATTCGTCTTCCTCGGCTTGCCCGACAGCGGAAGATTCGGCGTCAAGCTCCCCGATTCCGGCGCAGGAATGCTCTCGATGGGGCTAGCGCGTCCTGCGGGCTATGGCCTAGCCAGAAGCGGATGGGTGGAGATGAGGCGCGACGAGGGGCCCGATGGCCCGCCGCGCGAGCTTTTGTTCGAGTGCATTGAAGAGAGCTACCGCGCCGTCGCGCCCAAAGGCCTCGTCAAAGAACTCGACGCTCGAACCGCTAACCCAGCTCCTGACGAACGCTTCGCCCGCTGAATGCTCACCGCAGAGCTGGAAACGCTTCCTCTGCCGCCAGGCGTATCGCGCCCTCGACCACATCCCGTGGTGTCCCCGGCCAGCCGAAACGCAGCGCGGCGTGGCTCACCCCAATGTCCCGGAATCGCGTCAGGTCGGCGACCACATCGTCCGGGCTGCCAACGATGAATCGTTCCTCCGAGAGATCCTCGAACGGCGCGTTGAAGTCCTCCTCGCCGGGGAGCGCCTTGTCCTGCCCCCACCCTGCGTATGTCCGGTACTTCGCTTCGAGGAAAGGACGGGCGACAGCGATTGCCTCCTCGCGCGTCGGCGCCACGAACGTCTCGCGCGACATCGGAATCTCAGCTGCAGGAGGATGCCCGTGCTCTGCGCGCACGGTCTTGTAGAGCTCCACCTGCCTGGCAAGGGTCGAGAACGGCGCATGCGGGTTAAGGTGCCATGTGTCGCCTAAGCGCGCGATGCGCCGCACCATGCCGTCGCCGTTCGCCGCGATCCATATTCGGGGATGCGGCTGCTGAATGGGCCGGACGCCGATATGCGCGCCGGTAACGTGGGTAAAGCGTCCCTTGAACGTAACCTCGTCGCCCGACCAGAGCAGTTTCGCAAGCGCGAGATTCTCGAACATTCGCGCGATGCGATTGTCCCGCGTAACGCCGAAGGCTTCATACTCCTCGTCGCGATAGCCGAGTGCCGCATTGATGATGACGCGCCCATTGGCGATCACGTCAAGCGTTGCGATGTCCTCCGCCATCTGCACGGGATTCTGCAGAGGAATAAGCACGGTTGAGAGCAGCTCCATATTGCCGCTCTCGGCGCTGATCCGGGCGAGCGACACGAGCGGCTGCAGCATCTGGTAAGGATGCGAAAGGTAATGCTGTCCCGCATAGATGTAATCGAACCCGAGCTCGCGGCCCACGCGGACGAGGTGAAGCACATCGGCGAACCGCTGCTTCATGTCGCCATCGCCGGAGTGCTGCAGCAAACCTGAAAGAGAGAGCCCGAACTTCATAGAGAGGCTCAGGCGCCAACCCTCCGCGCCAAGGAAGACTCGCCTGCCTCGCCTTCCGCATCCTCCTCGGCGCCGACCTCTACCTCGTACAAATCCTCCTTCGAACGGATGTAGTCGATGTAAAGCTTGCCATCGAGGTGGTCAGTCTCGTGCTCCAGTGCCTGCGCAAGCAGCTCGCCGACGCCCTTGTAGCGCACCGGCTCCCCATTCAGGTCAACAGCGCGCGCCCACACTCTCACAGCCCGCGCGATGCGCCCCTGCCAGCCGGGCAGACTTAGGCAACCCTCAGTAACCTCGCGCTCGCCCTCCTTGCGCGTGATCTCGAGATTCACGAGAACCGTCGGCTCCTCGTCCTCCGGCATCTGAATGACGCAGATACGCTTGAGCGAACCGACCTGATTCGCCGCAATCCCGACCCCGGAATAGTGATGCATCGAGTCAATCATGTCGTCCGCAAGTTTCCGAAGCGCGGGGTCGTCGAGGTTGCGAACCTTCCGCGCGCGCTCCCGCAAAACAGGGTCGGGAATGTAATGCATGGGCAGAACAGCCATGTCGCGATTATACCCCCTTGCCCATCGTCGTAGGCGCGGGGAGCCGCGCTCCGCAAGCGTTGGATGCGCGGCGCTAATGCGCTACAAGGAGAGCGTCTCCAAGACTAGAGAACGTGCGCTGGGTCGATGTCCACGCGCCAGGCGGAGGGAATATCCGCCTTGTCAAGGAGCGCGCGCGGCTCGGGCGCGCGCACGATGATGTGCCATTGCCAGTTGTTCTGCTGTCGCGGGGGGTATGTCGGCGCCGGCCCGACAATCTCCGCCTCCCGCATATCCCACTCGCGCTGAACGCGGCGCAGCAAGCCTCCGAGCCGCGACGCCTCCGCTGCTGCCGCCTTCCGCCCTGAGCTCCCGAAGCGCAGCCTGGCAATCTTATTGAATGGCGGATTCCCCAGGCTGCGTCGGCGTTCCACCTCTTTGTCGAAAAATGCGGCGTAGTCCTGCGCGGCGGCAGTCTGCACCGCGTAGTGATCAGGAATGTACGTCTGCACAATGGCTCGCCCGGGCGCCCCTCCTCTGCCGGCGCGCCCTGCAACCTGCGTGAGCAACTGAAACGTCCGCTCCGCAGCTCGGAAGTCGGGCATATGCAAACCCACATCCGCTAGCACAACGCCCACAAGATCGACGGTCGGAACATCTAACCCTTTAGCCACCATCTGCGTCCCGACCAGAACATTCGCCTTGCCGGAGGCGAACTCCTTCAGTAGCCGTTCGTGGGCGCCCGCGCTCCCTGCCGTGTCGCTGTCCCACCGCAACACGCGCGCCTCGGGCGCTAGCTGAGCCACCTCGTCGGCGACGCGCTGCGATCCTAGCCCCAGGTAACGGATGCGGTCGCTCCTGCACTGCGGACAACGTGATGGAACGTCGCGTCGGCTCCCGCAGTAATGACACAGGAGCCACTCGCCGCGCCTCGCTCCCCCGTCGTCTGGAGCCGTGGCATACCTGTGGTGCGTGAACGAGACGAGGCATCGCGGGCACGTCATCGCATGCCCGCAGCTCCGGCATGAGACCACAGTGGCGGCGCCGCGGCGGTTTATGAAGAGAACAGCCTGCCGCTTTGCCGCTAGCGTCTCCTGGAGCGCGTCGCCCAGCAGACCGCAGAAGATGCCGCGATTGCCCCGCCGCAGCTCTTCGCGCATATCGACGATCTGGACGCGGGCAAGGCTCCCAGCCGCGCCGGACGGTTCGAGTCGCGCCGGCAGCTCGAGCTTGCCGATGTCGCCGTGCTTGGCCCTGTAGGCGGTCGTCACATCAGGCGTTGCGCTCCCAAGCAGCAGCACGGCCCCTGTGAGAGCCGAAAGACGCCGGGCAACCTCGCGGGCATGGTAGGCCGGCGACGGCTCTTCCTGCTTGTAAGACCCCTCGTGCTCCTCATCGAGCGCTATTAGACCAAGGTTGCCGACGGGAGCGAACAACGCGCTGCGCGGCCCAACCACAACATCGCGTTCGCCGTTGAAAACGCGACGCCACTCCGCCGCCCGTCGCCCTGCGGCGATGCCGCTGTGCAGCACAGCCACCCGCCCCGGAAAGCGAGACTCAAATCGTTGCAACATCTGCGGCGTCAGCGCAATCTCCGGAACGAGCACAATAGCCCGCCGCCCCGTCTCGAGACAGTGGGCGACAGCTTGCAGATACACTTCTGTCTTGCCGCTCCCCGTAACGCCGTGCAACAGCCACTCGCGGGGATGCGCAGCGGAACAATCGAGGCTGCCGTTGATAGCGGCCAGCGCCCGTTGCTGCGCCGCTGTCGGCAGCAACGGCGATACAGGAGCGTCGGGCGCAGGCGGCGAGGCGCGGACGAGATTCGCCAACCCCTCTGCAACGAGCGCTCTCACCGCTACTGCGCCGAATTGCCTGCGGGCTGACGACGCATCGAGAGGCTTGCCCTTAAGAAGCTCGCCGATGAGCGCAACCCGGCGTTGAGCCCGCGGGTGGGCATCGGCATAGACGCGCAGCTCCCCAGGCGGCTTGGCCGCCGTCAGCGCCTGCCGTTCCATGGCTTTCTTCGGAAAAGACGCTACGGAACAAAGCTCCTCAACTGCTGCGCCAGATTCCACCAAGGCGCGAATCGCGTTCCGCGTCCACGACCCTAGCGTTCGCTCAAGCCTGCTGATCCGCAGACGGCGACTGCCTGAGCGCAGATGCGCGAGAAGTTGCCGCGCTCCGGGTCCGAGCCGATCGGGGTCGGCGGGCTCTCCCACGAGCCGCACGTAGGTGTGCGAACGCATACGCAAGTCGGGAGGGAGCATCAACGCAATGGCGTCGTACAGAGGCGACATATAGTAGTCAGCAATCCACTGCGCAAGCTCTAGCCGCTCTGGAGCCAGCAGCGGCTCCGGAGCCGCTAGCGACTCCACTGGCTTGGCGTAGCCGGCGCTCGTCGTGTCGCTCTGCGCGACCACAACGCCGTGCGCCGTGCGCGAACCGAACGGCGCGCGCACGAGGCAGCCCGGCCGCAGATCGAGCTCAGGCGGCGCTGAGTAGGTGAATGTGGCCGGCATCCTGACTGGCGCGTCAATCGCCACCTCGACGAAAGGAGCAGGACGCGTTCTCACGTTTGCGGGAGCTGCGGCCATTGCCGAACCGCCGAACGTCGCAACCAAAAGAGACGCCTCCTTAGCCATTGCGCGCCGGCGGGATGAAGCCCGCCCAATCATCCGCTCCCCCATCAAGAATACAGAGGACAAGACAGGAGAGTGAAAGCTCCTAGCCTGAGCGTACGAGTGCCGCCGCTCTGGCGCAAGCAGTCGCTGTCCCAAGCGACCTTGGCCCGCCCCGCTGCTATACTGCAATTCGCGTCGCTGTCTCTGCGCGCTGCGCCTGACTCCCTGGCAGCGAGAACCCATAGCGGCCCTTCAAGGAAGCTAGTGGGTTGCCTGAGTCGCAGTGAGCGCTTGCTTCCCATCGTGCTCGCCGCCCCCTCAGGAACGTAGAGAACGCCCTCTCAACAGCACGATCATGACAACATCCCAACACCCCAAACGGCTCCCGGAATGGCTGAAAGTTCCCTGGCCCGGTGGCGATAACTACCTCCAAGTTCGCCGCCTGCTGCGAACTGCTGAACTGCACACCGTATGCGAAGAGGCGCGCTGCCCCAACATCGGCGATTGCTGGGAGCGCAAGGCCGCAACCTTTATGGTGCTCGGCGACGTTTGCACTCGCGCCTGCCGCTACTGCGCCGTTGCGAGCGGCAAACCCGCAGCTCTCGATCGCGAAGAGCCTGCGCGGCTCGCCCGCGCCGTCGCGCGCCTCGGCCTCGAATACTGCGTCATCACTTCTGTTGACCGCGATGACCTCGCCGACGGCGGAGCGTTCATCTTCGCAGAGTGCATACGCCAAGTGCGCCGACTCGCGCCAGAGTGCGCGGTGGAAACGCTAACGCCAGACTTCGCCGGTAACGAGTCCGCGCTCCGCGTCGTGCTGGAAGCTGGCCCTGCGGTGTTCAACCACAACATCGAAACAGTTCGCCGCATATTCAAGAGCGTGCGAGCGAAAGGCGATTACGACCTTTCGCTGCGGCTGCTGAGCCGAGCAACCGAAATCGCGCCCAGCATCCCCACGAAGAGCGGCATTATGGTCGGGCTTGGCGAAAAGACCAGCGAAACGCTCGACACGATGCGCGATTTGCGCAACGCGGGCGTGCGACTGCTCACTATAGGACAGTACCTGCGGCCGTCGCCGCAGCACGCAGTGATGGACAGGTTCTATCACCCGCGCGAGTTTGCCGCGCTCGGGCGCGCCGGCTACGAGATGGGGTTTGCCCATGTGGCGTCGGGCCCGCTCGTGCGCTCGTCGTACCATGCCGGAGAGCAGCGCGCCGCCATCCCCTCCTCAACCTCGCCCTAGCCCGCTTTGGAAGAGCGCCGGTCGCTCCTGCGCCGTGCCCCCTCGTCGCGTCCCTGCGGGAACGGGAGCCGCGCTCCATCCTGCCCCGTTGGGGAACAGCCGCTTAAACGACCGCGAATGTTGAACCAGAAGAGCCGCGGGAGACCTCGATGCGGACAGGAAACGCCTCCTTGATGTCGTCCATATGCGTAATCACAAGGATGCGCTCGAACCGGTCCTCGATCGCCTTGATTACATCGAGAATGCGTTCACGCCCCTCCGTGTCCTGCGTCCCAAACCCCTCGTCGATGAAGAGCGTTGGGAGCGCCGCTCCCGCTCTCCATGCAAGCAGCCTGCTCAGCGCGATGCGCAGCGCGAAATCGACGCGAAAACGCTCGCCGCCGCTGAACAACTCATAGGCGCGCGTCCCCAGCTCGTCAGCGATGAGCACATTCAGCGTCTCGATGGCTTCGCCCGCTTTTCCTGTTTTTTGCGTCTCAATCTTCAGCGACATCCTGCCGTTGGACATACGCCCCAGCAGTTCGTTCGCCTCGTCCTCTAACCGAGGGATAGCCGCCTCGATGAGCAGCGCTTGCACCCCGCCCTTCCCGAAAGCAAGCGCAAGCTCAGCATAAGCCGACGCCTCGCTGGTGACTGCTTTCACCTCAAGCTCGATGGCTGCTGCCTCTTCAGCGGCGCGCTTAATCTCCTCCATTCGCTGCTGGAGCGATCCCCTGTGGACCTGTAGCGCGTCGCGGTCGCGTCCTGCGGCTTCTCGCTCCCGCGCCACTTCGTCGCGCTGCGCGACGTACGACGCCATATCGACGAGTTCCCGATCGATTGCCGTGAGCTCCGCCTCGATTCGCCCCCTCTCCGCCGCAGCCTCCGCAGCGCGGATCCGCGCCTGCTCGAGCGCGATTACGTCGTCTCCGAGCCGCGCCTGCGCCACCGCTAGCTCCTGCCGCTCAGCCTCCCAGTGCGACAAACTCTTGGCCTCCCGTTCAGCCTCTTCAGCGGCGTCCGCGTCGTACCCCAGAGCGTCAATCCGCCCACGGACTCCCAGCGCGGCAGCTTGCTCATCGCGAGCGTAGTTGCCGCTGACGATGCGCGATTCCATGTCGCGCAGCTCGGCGGTAGCGCTTTCGATTTCGCCTTCCGCGCGCTTTGCCTCCTCGCGCTGCACCTCAAGCCGAGCGCGCTCCGCGTCGAGTCGGGAACGCTCACGGTCGACAGCCGACTGAGCGCCCGACGCGGCCTGCTCGGCGTCGTGCGCCTGCTTTTCGAGCGCATCCGCGCGTTGCTTCTGTGTGCGGTACCGGGCTCGGAGCTCATCGATCTCCCGCTCATAGCTTGCGCGGATGCGCTCGACGCCCTCTTCCCCGAGTTCGCTCTCGCACAGTGGGCACTTGGCGCCTTGCGGATGCCCGTGGCCGAGCATCGCCAGCTTGGCATTCTTGTCGTTTCCTTCCTGCTGAATACGCTCGTTGTCCTCGCGAAGAGACCGAGCATCGAGCGCAAGACGCTGCCGCTCCTCAGCCGCGCGGGCCGCCGCATCGGCCTCTTCCCCGAGCACGGCGGCTCGCTGTTCGATGCGGCTCAAACGATCGTTGATCGACGGCAGAGAATCAGCCCGCGGCGAGAGTTCCGACTCGATGCGCGTGCGCTGCGCGTTGGCGTCGCGCTGCAGCCCAGCGAAAGTCGCATGGATCGCTCGCTCCAGAGGCGCAAGTTCGCTCTGCAGTGCAACCATTGCTTGCGCGTCGGAGGCAAGCCTGCGTTGTCGCTCGCGCGCTTGCAGCAGCGCGGCGAACCCAGCCCCGATCTCCTCCGCGCGCTCGACGATCTCCCGCCCCTTGGCGACGCGGAGGTCGAGGTCGTCCGCCTCCGATTCGGCCTGCTTGCGCTGCGCGGCGACGCGCAGCCTCCGCTCCGCGAGATCGTCGCCCTCAGCCTTGCGGCGCTCGAGTTCGACGACGCGCTCCATTAACCGTTCGAGCCGTTCCGATAGACCGCCGACAACTGCGTTGGCTGCCTCTAGCTTTCGGTCAGCCTCGCCGAGATCCGCTTCCGCCTCGCTGGCCTGAGCGGCGACATTGCGCCGCTGTTCGAGCAGCTCGCTCTTCCCCCCGAGAACGCTCTTCAGATCGCGAGCGTGCTGCTTGGCGCGCTCCTCTAACCGGTCGTACAGACCGAGTCCGAGCACTCTGACGAGAACATCTTTGCGGTTCGAAGCAGTGGCTGTCGAGAAGCGATCAGCGTCGCCCTGCATCAGGAACGCGCTGTTCACAAACGTGTCGTAGTCCATATTCACGAGGCGGACAATCTGCGCCTCAGTGTCTCTGATGCTATTGCCGGTGATGGCAGTGAACTCGCCGTCGCCAGCAGAAACGGCCAGTTCAAGAGAGCTTTTCGGAGCGCTGCGAGACACCGAGTAACGCCGCGTGACGCGATAGCGGCCGCCTCCGGCGTCGAACACAAGCTCGACGCGCATATCGTCCTGACCGTGATGCAGTAGCTGTTCGATGCGTTGGCCGCGCGCCTTTCCCCACAACGCCCAAGTAATCGCGTCAAGCAGCGCCGACTTGCCGTTGCCATTGGAGCCGCACAGGCACGCCACATGCACATCCTCGAGATGGAGGGTGGGCGCAGCATCGCGGTAGGAGAGAAAATTGCGGAGCGTCAGGCTAATAGGGAGCAAGCTCGCCTCGCGCCTGGGGATGCCGCAATAGTAGCACAGCCCCCGCAACCAGCCGCTCCAACGCCTCCCGCTACGCTCTCCCCGCGCACCATCCCCGCAAATTCCCGCGAAAAACGAAACCTCGCATCCCGCTGCGCCCCTCCCAAAAGCGCTCTCAAAGACTCCTCGCGCCTTGCAGGAGGAGACGCGCAGCGCTAGTATCCCATTGTGCAATCTTTCTCAATCTGCGTTCGGATCCGGCCCGACGCAGGGAATAGCGAGGCCGGGCGCTGATGACGCTGCACATCGTGGTTACGGCCAAGCAAGTCCTCGACCCGGAAACCCCGCTCTCCGCATTCAGAATCGAGGACAACAAAGTCACAGTCGCCGGCGGCATAGCCCCCGTTGTCAACGGCTACGACGAACAAGCTGTCGAGGCTGCGCTCCGCATCAAGGAAACTGCCGGCGACGCTGTCGTAACCGTGCTGTCGTGCGGCCCTGAGTTTGCCCTCGACGTCATAAAGAAGCCGCTCGCAATGGGCGCCGACAACCTCGTCCTCCTGCAAGATCCCGCGTTCGAGAACTCCATCGACCCTGCGCCGACCGTCGCCGCGCTCGCCGCCGCCATCCGCAAGCTCGGAGATGTCGACATCGTGATCTCGGGACGGCAGGCCAGCGATTGGGACAATGCGCTTGTGCCGTTCGGCGTCTCCGAGGAGCTCGGATGGCCCATCGCAACGATCGGGCGCAAAGTCGACGTGAACGGACGAACCCTGCGCGTCGAGCGCGTCCTCCCCGATGGTCATGAAGTTGTCGAAGCCGAACTCCCCGCTGTCGTCACCGTCTCCAGCGAGTTAGGCGCAGCGCGCTACCCCAACATGCGCGGCATTATGGCCGCTCGGCGTGTGCAGCCGACAGTGTGGAGCGCCGCAGACCTCGGCATCGATCCTGCAGCCCTCGCTCCAGCTTTCGAGCTCGTGTCGCTCATCAAGCCCGAGCGCGCCGTGGAAACCGAACTGATCGCCGGAGACGACGACGAAGACGCTGGGCGGAAGCTCGCGCTCCGGCTCCGAGAGGAACGGGTTATCTGAATGGCGGATGCTCTGGTCATAGGAGAGATAACCGAGGGCGTTGCAGCATCCACGACGCTCGAGGGAATCACAGCTGCGCGAACGCTCGGCGCCGAGCGCCTGGCTGTTCTGCTCGCCGGCCCAACCGCGCGGGACGCCGCGAAATCGGCCATCGCGGCAGGCGCTGATGTCGTCTACTCGGTTTCGGATGGCCCCGCGGCAGTCGGAGAGTTCGACGCAATCGTCGCAGCGGCTCACGCCGCTGCATTGAAATTCTCGCCGGACTACATCATCGGAGCCAAAACGCTCGCCGGGCGCGACGTAATGCCGCGTCTGGCGTTTCGCCTCGGCACGGCGCTCGCGGCGGACTGCGCCTCGCTGTCGCTCAGCGGCGACGGCCGTCTCCTCGCAACACGGCCAACCTACGGAGGCAATGCCGAGGCGACCGTCGCCTGCCTCGGATCCCCGGCGGTCGTGTCTCTCCGCCCAAAGAGCCTCGACGCGCAAGCGCCGGACCCGTCGCGCACAGGCGCTGTCGAGGAGCTGGCGTTCGAATCAGAAGTTCGCACACGAACCATAGAGCGTGTGGAGGCGAAGGCGGAAGGCGTCCGCCTCGAGGATGCGCGCGTCGTCGTGTCAGGCGGTCGCGGCCTCGGCGGTCCGGAGCCATTCGCGCAGCTGCGGGAATTAGCCGCAATGCTCGGCGGCGCCGTAGGGGCGTCGAGAGCCGCGTGCGACGCCGGATGGGTCTCCTCCAATTTCCAGGTAGGGCTGACAGGGAAAACGGTAACGCCCGATCTCTACATCGCGATTGGCATATCCGGCGCAAGCCAGCATATGGCAGGCTGCGCTAACGCCAAGACCCTGGTCGCCATCAACAAAGATGCAGGAGCGAACATCTTCAAAGAGTCGCGGTTCGGCGTCGTCGGCGACTGGCGAAAGACGCTTCCCGCGTTTATGGAGCAGCTTCACGAGCTGCTGGACTAGACGGACTCTCCAAGAAAGGAGGCGGCGATGGCAGAATTCGACTACGACCGCGAGATGGCGGAGGTCCTCCAGTATGCCGAGGAGGCTGAAGTCGTGTGTGTCATCCTGCCCCTGGTGAACCAGTGCCTCGTTTACGACAGCCGGAGAGAACAAGACGACCCCCCGCGCATCTGGGTGTCGGCGCCGCTAGGATCGGCGGAGCGCCGACTGCGCCACGTCAACCGCGCCCGTCCTCACCTGCGGCACGCGCGCGAACTGGCCGTGATTCCGTGGAGCGGGTCCATTCACGGCTTGGAAGATTCCAGCGTCTGGGAGATGCTGCAGCGGCGTATGGAAAGCTCAGGCTACGCTGGCGCACAGGCTTCGTGCAGCCGCGCCCTGCGCGAACTCAAGCAGTGGGAGCGGCAGGCGATGATGGCGCTCATCAGCGGCCAGGGTCCGTACCACACCCTCTGGTCGCGGGGCGCGTAACGAGGTCGCTTACAGCCCCCTATCAGACCGGAGCGACTGACGGAACGCCCCGATCCGCAGCGCCACAACCGCGTTCGTAACTACAGCGAGCGCGATGAGCGTCGCAACTCCCAGACCCGCAATCGCGCCGGCCATTACGCCAAGCATCCGCACATCCCGCGAGGCGAGCGACGTAAGCCCGCGATCGAACATCGTGCGCCGCTCATCGTCCAGCCGGGCCCGCGTGTACGTAACCGCGAACGACCCGGCGAGGGCTGCGAATCCCGCTATCCATGCGATGTCGGAGTCAGTTTCGTGCGCCGCCCAAACCGTGAGACCCAAAAGCACGAGCGCGTCCGAGTAACGGTCGACTACAGAATCGAAGAAGGCGCCGAACTTCGAGCCGCCCCCTGTGATGCGGGCAAGATCGCCATCGACGCCATCGATAACCGACGCCGCCTGCGCCAACAACCCTCCCACGATCGGATAGCCGAGGCTGAACGTCGCTAGCGAGGCGCAGGCTATCCCCAAACTGAATACCGTAACAGCGTTCGGGGTCGCAGGCGTCCGCGCCAGCGCGCGGGCGATAGGACGCGAGAGTCGGCGGTTCAGGCTCCGCGAAACGAGGCCGTCGTAGGGGCGCGATGATGCCGTGGTCGTCACGACAGGAGCCCCGTACGAACGCGCCCGATGTAGTCGTCCGTTACCCGGTAGTCCTCCAGCGTATCGATGTCGCTCCAGAACCGCCCCTGAATATCGCACGTGCGCACCCCCGCCTCGCTGCTGGCCAGGCTCCGCAGCGCCTGCGTCAGCTCCAGCTCCTCGCGCGCCTCTTCATAGAGTTCATCGAACGTGTCGAACACCAAAGGCTGAAACTTGAAAACCCCAATGTCCACAGCATTCCAGCGGCGCAACCGCTTGCCGATGCGCACCAACTGCCCAAAACCATCCACGAACACCCGTGTGGCGTCGCTCAGCTGACCCGGCAGCGACGCGGCGGAGTCCACCCCCAGCACTGCCGGGTGAGAGGGGGAACCGGCAAGCCGCGCGGCAATGCTTGGGTCGATGACGTGGTCGCCCATCGACAGCATAAAATCCTCGTCTCCAACGAATTCGCGAGCCGTCCGGACGGATGCTCCATTGCCGCCGCTGAAATCAGGGTTGTAGATGTAGTTGATGCGCATGCCGGGCGGCGCCCATTCCGTAACGCCGTTCATCACCTCTCGCGCCTTGTGGCCGACCACAACGCCGACATCGGTGATTCCCGCCTTGGCCATGGCCGTGAGCGGATACCAAATAAGCGGGCGGCCCCGCAACAGAATCAGCGTCTTCGGCGTCGTGTCGGTGTATGGCCGTAGCCTGCCGCCGTCGCCGGCGGCGAGAATTACGCCTCGCATAGAACTCTCCTCTTTGTTGTGGCTGTCAGTCGGGCAACACGCCAGGCCTGCCGAAGCGGAACGGCCTAACTCAGCCCCCGGCTAAGCGGGGTCGGGAGATTGGCTCAGGCCCTGGACAGCTCTCTCGATTCCCCGACGATCTTCTGTGTGAGGTGCGACGGCACCTCGCCATAGTGGTCAAAACGCATCGACAGCGTACCACGTCCCTGCGTGAGCGCACGCAGCTGCGTCGAGTATTGCTGCGCCTCAGACTGCGGCACGATCGCCTCAATGACGGCGACCCCGCCCTCGGGCGACATTCCCGCGATGTGCGCGCGCCGCGTGTTCAGATCGCTCACGATTGCGCCCGCGAACTGCTCCGGCGCCTCAACGGTCATGCGCATCACCGGCTCCAGCAGCGTCGGAGCCGCGTCAATCACTCCCTTCTTCATCGCCATTCCCCCTGCAATCTCGAAACTCTGTCCCGACGAATCCACCGAATGAGAGCTGCCGTCGGTCAGCACAACTCTAACGTCGACGATGGGATAGCCGGCAAGCGCCCCCTCCTCCATCGTCTTCTGTACGCCTTTCTCCACCGCAGGGATGTACTCCCTCGGAACATTCCCCCCTACCACCTCGCTGGCGAACTCGAACCCCTCCCCGCGGCCGCGGGGCTCGAGCCGGAGCAGCACGTGACCGTACTGCCCATGCCCGCCGGACTGTTTCTTGTGCTTGTACTCGACATTGGCGGTCCGCGAAATGGTCTCGCGGTAAGGCACGCGAGGAGGAGCAAGGTCGAGCTCAACCCCAAATTTCCGCTTCGCCCGCTCCGCCATAACGTCCACGTGCGTGTCTCCCATTCCTGCGACAATCAGCTCGGCAGTGGACTGGTCACGCGTGAGTTCTAGCGACGGGTCTTCTTCGATAAGACGCGCGAGCGACGAAGAGAGCTTCTCTAGGTCAGCCTTGCTCTTGGGGTGAACGGCCACGCGGAAGACAGGCTCCGAGAACTCGACTTTCGAGAGCGCAACCCCATACCCCTTGGTCGTGAGCGTGTCTCCCGTAACAGCGTGCGCAAGCTTCGACACGCTCCCGATGTCGCCCGCGGCCAAGCTCGGCACAGATTCCTGATGCTTGCCTACCGGCACGTACACCTGGCCGATGCGCTCAGTTTCGCCCGTCCTGCTATCCGTCACCTCGCTGTTGGCCGAAACCACGCCGCTGACCACGCGGAAGAACGAGAGCTTCCCAACGAACGGGTCAGCCGTAGTTTTGAAAATGAACGCCGCGAGAGGGCCGCTCGGATCCGCCGCAAGCTCTACATCCGCCCCGTCCCTCGTCGCCTTCTGCGTGGCAGCCAGATCGGGCGATGGCAAGTAGTCGATGATAGCGTCGAGGAGCTGCTCTACGCCGATGCCTGCCACCGCCGAACCCGCCAGCACAGGAACGACCTGACCCGAACGCGCGCCCTCGCGCAAGCCGCTCATAATCTCATCGTCGCTCAGGCTGCCTTCGTCGAGGAACTTCATCGTCAGATCGTCGTCCGTCTCGGCAACAATCTCGGCAAGCGCGTCCTTGGCCGCTGCCGTGGCCTCCTCCAGCTCTACAGGAGCGCTCCCCCCCACAACCCCGGCGACGTCGCTGAAGTCCGCCTCCGCCCCGATGGGCAGATTGAGCGCCGCGCACTCGCGTCCCAGCCGCGAGCGCGCCTGCTCCAACACGCCGTTGTAGTCGGCGTGCTCACGGTCCAGCTTGTTCACGAACACAAGCGTCGGCTTGCCGAGGCTGCGGAGCCGTTGCCAAGCAATCTGGGCGCCAACCTCCACGCCGCCAGGCGCCGAAATAACGAGTACTGCGGCGTCTACAGCGCGCAACGCCGACAGCGTCTCGCCAAGAAAATCGGCGTACCCCGGCGTGTCGATTACGTTGATCTTCACACCCTTCCATACGCACGGAACGACAGACAGCTGCAGGCTAGTCTGCCTCCGTTGCTCCTCCGGCTCGAAATCCGAGACAGTGTTGCCATCCTCCACCCGCCCAGGACGGGTGATGGCCTTGGACGCGAAGAGCATCGCCTCGGCAAGCGACGTCTTCCCCGCCCCTGAGTGCGCCAGAAGCGCGACATTACGGATTCGGTTGGTTGCGAATTGCTCCATGTTGCAGCGTCTCCCCTAGCCGCAAAAAGGCGAATGCGGCGAATAATAGTAGCCGCTCCCCAGCCGCGCAAGCGTGGGGGAGACGCCCTGCCTCCCGCCATAGGATATCGAACCGCCGCCATGAATGCCGCCCGGCGCAACCTCGGACTCGCCCTAGCAACCCTTGCCGTGCTGGCGCTTGTCCTCGTCAGCGTAGGACGCGGCGACTCCATCGACAGTCTGCGCCGCGCGACCGCTCGCTACGAGCAAGACCTCGTGCGTTGGGAGCTAGCGCATGCTCCCGACAAGTGGATTCGCCTCGCAACCGGAATCGTTCGAGACGACCCTGGAGGCGAAGAACTCGCCGCCCTGGTAGACGAGTACTTCGCCATCGGCGAGGAACTGCGGCAGGCCAACGGCGACTTGGAGAGCGCGCTGGCGGGAGCGCCCGGCGCTGAATCGGCGCCCCGCGTGAAAGCGCGGATCGAAACGCTGGAGGCGCGCCGATCACGCCTCGCTCCGGTCGTCGAAGAGGCTATCGAAGCAACGCTATCGCAAGTCGCCGACGAACTTGGCGTGATCGACCGGCTCGGCCCTGTGCGGTGGCCTCCCGTCGACTTCACCTTCGAGCCAGGCGCCCTCCTGCTTGTGCGCTCTCCCCGCGACGAGATTGTCCGCATCGACGATCTTCTCCTTCGGCACGACCTAGACTTGCTTCAGCAAATGGAGATCGAGGGCAAAGTCGAATCGCTCGACGAGAACATCTCGGCTCTCGTTGTACGCATTGGCGGAGTAGCGACCTACCCTTCGCAAGTAACGCCGCGCGCATCGCTGCACGGCGTGTTCTTCCTGGCGGCCCACGAATGGCTCCACCACTGGCTCATCTTCCGCCCGCTGGGAAGAGCCTGGTTCGCAGGCGGCGAGCTCGCCAGCGTTAACGAAACCGTCGCCAACATCTTCGCCGAGGAGATCGGCGATATCGCTTTCGAACGCTTCACGGGCATAGCCGTCGACCGGGCGACGTGGAGCCCTCCGCAGCCAGCGACTCAGGCGACTCCAGAGCCCGGCGTTTTCGACTACAGGCGTGAGATGCGCGCGACGCGCTTGCGCCTCGAAGATATGCTCGACATCGGCGACGTCGCTGCAGCCGAGCGTTACCTCGAAGAGCGGCGGTTGCTGTTCGTCGGGAATGGACACAACATCCGCAAGCTGAACACTGCATGGTTCGCCTTCCACGGAACCTACGCCGACAGTCCTGCGTCGATAAGCCCCATCGAGGGCTGGCTGCGCGCGCTGCGCGCCGACTCAGCCACGCTCGCAGAATTCCTCGACCGAGTGGCGGTAATAGACGCTGAAGGCGAGCTCGAAGAGATCGCAGGGAGCCTCTCGCATCCCCAATAGCCGGCTCCTCGGTGGCGTCGGAGCCAGAAGCCCCCGACGACGCCTCCTTTCGTCCCCGCCCAGGGAGCAAGTCTCGCCCCGTGCAGCGGCGCTCCCTCCCCCTGCGGAAATAGCTTTCCTTTGTTATCAAGCATCGGATTCGATGCAAGGTTCCGCGCGGACGCGAACCATGCTAGAATGGCCAACCGTCCCCTGCCACGCGTCTGGCGCGTGGAAATGTGGGGCGACGCTTGCGAGCCCCGCGCTGTCGGCGGCTCGAACAGACCATCCAATGCGGCGCCGAATACTTCGCACTCTACCCCTTCTGCTCATCATCGCGATTGTGGCTGCCGCCGCCGTCGCCCTCGTTCAGCAGAGCTATCGCATCCCAGGCGCCGGTCAGCGAGGCTCCGACGACATCCTCGGCCTGCGCCTCGGACTCGACCTCGCCGGCGGCGCGCAACTCATCTATCAGGCCGGCAATGAGGAACTCCAACCCACAGGCGAGCAGATGGAGGGGCTGATTACCGCTATCAGCCGCCGCATCGACCGCCTTGGAGTCGCAGAACCCAGCGTTCAGCAGCTCGGCGAAGACAGGCTCCTCATCCAGCTCCCCGGTATCGAAGACATACAGCAGGCGAAAGACCTCATCGGCCAGACGGCGCAGCTAGAAATCATCGAGCGCGTCTGCAACAACACCGCCTGCACCGACTACGAAGACCTGGCCACCGGCATGACCGGAAGCGAAATGTCGCGCGCGTTCGCCACCCAAGACCAGGTTACCGGCGAGCCCATCCTCAGCTTCGAACTCAATCGCAGCGCAGCCCAACAATTCGCAACGCTCACAACGCGCATCTTCCAAACGAACGCCACCTCCACCCCGGATGAGCTCGCGTTCGTGCTCGACGACGTCATCCTCGTCTCCGCCAGCGTGCAGGCGCCCATTCTGTCCGGCAACGGCGTCATCCGCGGACGGTTCACCCCCGAAGAAGTGCGCCAGCTCGCCATCCAGATCGAGTCCGGACGCCTCCCCGTCGAGATCACCGAGCTGTCCTCTACAACCGTCGCGGCGTCGCTTGGCGCGCGGTCGCTCGATGATGCGCTCATCGCTGGCGGCGTTGGGCTGCTCCTCGTGCTCTTCTTTATGATGGCCTACTACCGCACAGCCGGCCTGGTCGCCGGCCTCGCGCTCGTCATCTACACAACCATCGTTCTCGCCATCTTCAAGCTCATACCGGTGACTCTTACGCTTGCAGGGCTTGCAGGATTCATCCTCTCGCTCGGTATGGCGGTCGATGCCAACATCCTGATATTCGAGCGTATGAAAGAAGAGCTCCGCATAGGCCGAACCCTCCAGCTCGCCATCCAGATTGGCTTCAACCGAGCCTGGACGTCGATCCGCGACGGCAACGTCTCGACAGTCCTCATCGCGCTGGTGCTCTTCTTCTTCGGCAGCGGCTCGGCGAACTCATCCGTCACCGGGTTCGCAGTGTCGCTCCTCATCGGCGTGCTCACGAGCATGTTCACCGCCATCTTCATCAGCCGCTACCTCCTCGCCATGGTCGCGGCAATCGGAATGCGGCGGTTCCCCGCCGTGTTCAGCCCCGGAGGACGCCGAGCGAGCCGCGCTGCCGGGGGCGGCGGCTGATGCGCGTCGTTCGCTTCCGCAGATTCTTCTTCGCCATCTCGGCCCTGCTGCTGCTGCTGTCCGTCGCCTCGCTCATCGCGTTTCAGCTCAACCCGGGCATCGACTTCACGGGCGGCGCCGCAGCGACTGTCGATTACGAAGAACCCGTCGAACCATCCCAGGTCGCCGATGCCCTAACGCGAGCCGGGCAGCCCGACGCCATCGTCCAGTCGACGGGCGGCAATGGCTTCCTCGTCCGCCTCGGCCAGCTGGAGCTGGATACGCGCGACGCTGAAGGCGTCGTCGTGCAACGAGGCGACGAATCCCGCGTGCGCGACGCTCTCCTCTCTGTCGCTCCCGGCGAAGTAAGCTCGTTCGAGTTCGTATCCGGCGTGATTGGCGCCGAGAACGTGCGCGACGCTGTCGTTGCCGTTATCGTCGCCTCGCTCGTCATTATGGCCTACGTAACCTGGGCGTTCCGGAGAGTGCCCTCGCCGTTCCGCTACGGCGTCGTCGCCGTGATTGCGCTCGTTCACGACGTCTTCATCGTGCTCGGGCTCTTCTCCGTGCTCGGCGAAACGATCAACCTGGAAGTCAACGCAATGTTCATTACAGGCGTGCTCACAACGATCGGCTACAGCGTCAACGACACCATCGTCGTGTTCGACCGGCTGCGCGAGAATATTGCCCGATTCACCGGCGCAAGCGTCCGAGACCTTGTCGACATCAGCGTCCGCGACACCATAGGACGATCGCTCAACACGTCGATTACGCTGATCGTAGTGGTCGCGTCCCTGCTGCTATTCGCGGGCCCGAGCATACGGCCGCTGCTCTACGTCCTGCTCGCAGGCGTCGCCGTCGGCACCTACAGCTCCATCTTCATCGCGAGCCTTATGCTCGTGTCGTGGGAAGAGGGTGAAATCGCCCGCTTCTTGCGCCGAGTATCGTTCCGCCGCGCCCGCGCGTAGCTAGACCCTCCCGCCTACGGACGAAACACGATGCGCCCGACAACCTCGCGGCGCCTCAGCCTCCCGTAGGCCCGCAGAATGCCCCTCGCGCTGAGCGGCGGCTCCTCGTCGATTGCCGGCTCGATTCGCCCCGCCGCCCGCAGCAGCTGCGCGCGCTCCACGTGCTCGCGCTCCGCGCCAAGGCTGCCGATGATAGTCAATTCCCGGAATATCGCCTCCGCCAGCGTCAGCCGCGCTTCACCGGGAACGATCTGCCCTGCGAGAACCAGCCGTCCGCGGCGGCGCAGCGATCCCACGAGTCTCGACAGAGATGCGCCAACAGCGTCGAGCGCGGCGTCCGCCCCGGCGTCGCCGGCGATGGCCGCAACGGCCTCCTCCCACGGCTCGGACTCGAGCAGAACAGCGTCGAGCCAAGGTTGCGCCTCAAGCGCCGCCACCTTGTGCGGCGATCCCGTCAGGCCAATGACCCTCGTCCCAGCCAAGTGGGCGACCTGCGCCGCGCTCGCCCCGAGTCCGCCGCTGACGCCTGTAACCACGAGTGTTTCCCCAGACGCCAGCCCGCAGGAGTCGACAGCCTTAAGCGCCGCGCCGATAGGCGAGACGAGAAGTGCGCTCGTAGCGTCGAGGGGCGCGCTCAGCGGAACGAGCGCATCGATGGGTGCGGCGATCAGTTCGGCGAAGGCCCCGTCGCGACGATGCCCCAAATCGCCGGGAAGCACGACCACCTGCTCGCCGATTAGCTTCTCGTCGACTCTGTCGCCCACCTCGACGACTGAGCCTGCCGCCTCGTGGCCAAGTACGCGCGGAAGCGTAACGCCGCGCCGCAGCGCCCCTGCCATGATCAGGGCGTCGTGGTGCGAAAACCCGCAAGCCGCCACTTGCACCAGAGCCTCGCCAGGTCCCGCGCGCGGCGCAGGGACGTCAACGTCCCGCACGAGCGGCTGCGGCCCCGCCGCCTCCAGCACGACAGCCCTCATTAATCCGCCATCCGGTTATTCCTTATCCGCGAATGCTATGAAGTCGCCCCTCACTTCAGCGTCAGCATGCGTTGCCCCGCTCCGCGCCCAGCGGACGCGCAAAGACGATGCGCCCTTCCTCAACTGCCCTGCGCCTCCCCGAACTCTACAGCGACCATCGGAACCTCGCTGCCCCGCGGAGCGCGGCAGCCGGGCCCAGATGAGCCAGCGCCGATGCGCGGCTCGCGGCTTCCCCGCAGGCGGGGCGCCAGCGTCGGGGCAACGCGCTCGGATCAGGCTGCTCGCACAGTGTATCGCGCCACGCGCCTGCAAGCCGAGCAATCGACGCCCCTCTTCGAGTGGCGCTGCGAGGCGCGGTTCGATGATAATGAGCGTTGCAGGGCATAGAACCGCTATCGCTATCAAGGCAAGGAGAGCGCTTTGCGTATCGGCGCGCATGTCTCCGGCTCCGGAGGAATCGACAAAGCCATCGACCGCGCCCTCGATATCGGAGCCGAATGCGTCCAGCTCTTCCCGTCCCCTCCGCAGGGCTGGGGATTCAAAGAGCCTGACGAGGCCGTAGTCGCAGAATTTCGGCGCAAGGCGTTCGAGCACGACATCGGCCCAAACGTCTTCCACGCTATCTATCTGGTAAGCCTTGGCGCCGACGACCCCAAGCTCGTCGAGCGAGGCAAAGCATCGCTCGTCAAGTACCTCAACGTTGCCGGCGACTTGGGCGTAAGCGGCGTGATCTTCCATCTCAACAGCCATAAGGGGCGAGGCTTCGACGCAGTGTTCGGGCAAGTGGTCGGAGCCATCCAGGAGACCCTCGAACGCTCCCCCGCCGATGTGCAGCTCATCCTGGAGAACAGCGCCGGCATGGGCAACCACATCGGCTCGAAATTCTCGGAAATCGGCGCGTTCGTCCGGGAGCTGGCCGACCCTCGAGTGAAAGTGTGCCTCGACACGCAGCATAGCTTTGCCGCGGGGTACGACCTCCGCACTAAAGAGTCCGTCGAGGCTGTAATGGACGAATTCGATCGCACAATCGGCCTCAACCGCCTCGTGGCCGTGCACTGCAACGACTCCAAACCAGAGCTTGGCGGCGCGCTCGACCGCCACGAGAACATCGGCGAAGGCCAGATGGGGCTTGCGGCGTTCGAGTCTGTTCTCGCGCATCCTGTGTTCGCCAACGTGCCATTCTACCTCGAAGTGCCCGGGTTCGAAGGCAAAGGCCCTGACGAAGCCAATGTGAGCATCCTCAAGGCGGTGCGCGAAAGGGCGACAGGCTAGTCTCACTGTGCGTAAGAGCGACTTCGAAGAGCTCGTCCGGCGAGCCGTCGAGGAAATTCCCGACGAGTTCCTCGCCATTATGCAGAACGTGGACATTCAGGTGCGACGCCGCCCCTCGAAACGGCACCTCCAGCATACTCCGCCCGGCGAAACCCTCCTCGGCCTTTACGAAGGCGTCCCGATTACGGAGCGGCACAACTACAACATGGTGATGCCCGACATCGTAACGATCTTCCAGTACCCCATCGAGGAGATCTGCTCCACGCCCCAAGAGGTGATGCGCGAAGTGCGCGCCACCGTCATCCACGAGGTCGCGCATCACTTCGGCATCACCGACGTCGAGCTCGAATCGTGGGGCGTAGCGTAGCCCACTCTCTCTCTTCGCTGCCCTCCCCTCTCTTTGCCTTACGCGGTACGAAGAGCGTAGGGCGACGTTGCGCCTACCCTCGCGCAGCCGCGAGGCGCTGCTCGGCGGTGCGCTCAGCCGCATCGGCGGTCGTGACGCCCTCAACGTCGGCGAAGCGCAGCACGCGCCGCATCGTGTCGAACAAGCTCGCAGTCTTGGCGCGCGCGCCGCTTTCATCGTAGGCGGATCCCACCTCGAACGACACGTTAATCACTCCCCCCGCGTTGGCGATGAAGTCCGGGGCGTAGACAACGCCGCGCTCCTGCAGCCGCCCAGCGTCTTCCGGCGTCGCGAGTTGATTATTGGCGGCGCCGCAGACAACGCGAGCCCTTAGCCGCGGAATCGTGCGCTCGTTCAACACGCCGCCAAGCGCACAAGGAGCGAACACGTCGCACTCCACATCGTACACAGCGTCGGCGTCGATGACCGTTACGCCCGGAAGCTCCAGCGCGCGCCGCTTCGCCTCATCGTGGATGTCGGCGACAATGAGCTCCGCCCCAGCCCCTATGAGATAACGGGCGAGAGACGACGCCGCGTTGCCGTAACCCTGCAGCGCCACGCGCTTGCCCTCCAGCGAGTCGCTTCCCCATGCCGCCTCGGCGCATGCCCGCATCGCCTGGTAGACGCCAAATCCTGTCATAACCGCCGGATTGCCGCTGCCGCCAGCCTCCCGAGGGAGCCCAACAACGTGACGCGTCTCCCGCGCGATCCATGCCATATTCTCCGCGTTGGCTCCAACATCCTCCGTCGTGATGTAGCGCCCCCCGAACGACTCGATAAATCGCCCGTAAGACCGGAACATCGCCTCGGTCTTGTCCGTGCGAGGGTCGGCGACAATCAAACCCTTGCCGCCCCCGAGCGACAGTCCCGCGGCCGCCGACTTGTACGTCATCGCGCGCGCGAGGCGTAGCACGTCCATAATCGCGATCTCGTCAGTCGGGTGCGGCCAGATGCGCGTGCCGCCGAGGGCGGGGCCCAACGTTCGGTCGTGAATGGCGACGAACGCCTTGAGGCCCGCTGCAGGGTCCGTCCACACAGCGAACTCCTCATGACCGCTGGCTTGCATATACTCGATGAACTCCATTTGTCGCCTCTACCGAATGCTGTCAGCGTCGCGAGACTCGCGGGGTTCAGTTCCCCCGCGCTCACGGTCGGGCCGTCGCCAGGCGCGCAGGAGGCTGATTCCCTCGCGCGGCAGCACAACTGCTGCGAATGTTGTCGGCGGAAGGAAGAACGTAAGGTGTAGCACAAGCCCGAACCCAAACCCCGACTCCCGAGGGACTCCCCAGATCGACAGAATCTCCTGCGCCGCCAGCTCGAAAGCTCCGAATGCTCCAGGCAACCCGGGGATAGCCGTCGCAAAGATGATTGCTCCCAGAGCAACAATCGTCGCCTGGAACAGGTTGATCTCCACGCCCATTCCATTCGCCAGCGCCCATGCGGAAGGTCCCAGCAGCAGCGAATACACGACCGTCAGGCTTGCCGTGGCAAGCAGCCGCCGCTTGTAGCGTGCCACCTCCTCCACCGCCGCTCCGTAAGCGAGAACGCCCGGGATGCGCCCTAGCGCGCTCACTCGCCGCGCGACCCTCCCCAGATTCAGGAGCAGGATCAGCACGCCGATGAGCAGCCCGCTCAGCAGCAGCGCCGCGCCTGCCCGCTCCGCCAGCGTTGGCTCGAACGCCACCGCCGCTGCGATGAACCCTAGCGACATCGCAATGTCCTGCACGCGGGACATCAGCAACGTTGCGACCACCGTGGGCGCAGCTAACTTGTCGCGCAGCGTAAGCATCGTGAGAATGGCGGGTTCGTCGAGCAACCGCACGGGCGAGACATTGTTGAGCCCTAAGCTCGCCATCTCAACAGTGAAGAGCCGCAGCAGCTTGACGCGCTTCCCCACGAACAGGAGCCGCCAGCGCAGACTGCGCAGCAACGCCGAGGCGAACGTCCCCGTCAGCGCCAGCAGCAGCGCGACCGGCGACGTGCCCGCAAGCTGCGTCCGCACCTCCCCCCAATCGATGCCGCGAACCGTAAGGTAGACGAACACGCTCCCCAGCGTGAAGCCCAGTACCGTATACGCGCGAGGGTCTCGCAGAGCGGTGAGGAGAATTGCAGTTATTGAGCGGGGCGGCATAACGGACAGGCTCACACCCTAGCCAAACAAGTCCTTCTTGTCGGGCTTCGCCTCGCCCCCCCCACTATCCCCTGGCGCCCTCATATCCGCGTAGAAGCTCTCGTCGTACGCGCGCGTTCGCACGACCACCGGCATCGGCAGCGCATGCCCGAACATAAGCGACTGCTGCTGCGACTCTAGCCGCGCAAGCACGGCGCGGAGCTCGCGCGCTCCCGGCGCCCCCGTCAGCGTCGCATCGATGTCGCGATCGTTGTCGAGCTGACAGGAAATCCGCGTCCCGACCTGACTCAACACCTCCGGGTCGATGCCGGATGGACGCTGATCGACAACCAGCAGCGTTACGTGGTACTTGCGGTCCTCGCGGGCAATCGCGCCGAAGATCGTCCGGTCGGCGACGCCCGGGCTCAGGAAGCGATGCGCCTCCTCGATGGTTATCACCAGCGGAGTAGGTTGGCGCTCGCCCCGCGCCTCCGCCGCCTCGCTACGGTCGCGGTACTCCGCGTGGATGCGCCGCGTAATGAGATTGGCGACGAGCAGGTACGCCGTGAGGTCGTTGCCGTGACGTCCGAACTCGAGGATCACGTGCCTGTTGTCCGCCAGGTGACTGACGATGCGCCCGACAGTTCCCTCCCTGTGCATTGAACTCGTAGACATAAAATCGAGTCGACTCAGCGAATTGAGCCGCCGCCGCAGCGCGTCGAGCGTATTGCGGTTCTCCCGAAGCTCCTCGGCAAGATCGTCCAGCCCTTCGGCGCTAAGCCCGAGAAATCGTTGCACCCAGTCCTTCCCGAGCTTCCGGTGCAGCGTGTAGCACGACTGCACGCCCAAGTCGGTGATGTTGAGCGCCGGCGCCAAGATCGCGATGTCCTCCGGCTCAATCTCATCGAAACCGATTTGCGCCTCGTAGTCCGCGCTTGCCCCGCGCTGGCGCGTAGACACGGGGTCGAGCGTGAAGATTGACACCCTGCCGGGGAAAAGCTGCTTCAGCCCCTTGGCCGAATAGCCAGACTCCGTGCGCGCTTGCCACCCATACTCGCTGTGCATATCGAACACCAGGTTCACTGCGACCCCGCGCTGAAGGATACCCGCAAGCAGAATGCGCGTCAGGAAACTCTTCCCCGTCCCGCTCTTGCCGAACACCCCGTTCGAACGCTTCACGAACTCGTCAAGATTCAGGCAAACACGCGCGTCCTCCATATCGAGCGGGCTGCCGATCCAGATGTGCCGAGCGTCCCCCTCGCTGCCGAATACAGCGGCGACATCCTCGTTCGAGGCCCTGCGCACAATCGCGAAGTGAGGAGGGAGCGACCGCGCAGGTTGCGGAGCGTCATCCGTGATGCCGGTCGTCAGCATTGGCGTAAACGTGGCCGTCGAGTAGGCTGTCGTGCCAGAGAGCGCCTCGGCAAGCTCCGCTCCCCCTGTCGCGATGGCCGCCGCGAGCCGCGAGTCCGACGTGTCCAACCGTAGGTCCGTCACGATGCCGAAAAACCGGTTGGCGGCCCCGTGCGCCGTAACGAACGTCCCAACCTTCGCCTCCTCGACCGCCTCCACCGCGTCGAGCCGAACATCTAGTCCGCGCGAGAGCGACCCCCCGACCACGATGCCCAGCCGCGGCGGGCTGACAGCCTCGCCGCCGATAGTCATAACCCGCCCAGCGGCAAGCGGCGCATGATCGCCCCGAGTCTCGCCGCGTCTGTCGGAAGCTGAGCGGCGATTGCGCGAGACGCGTTCATCAGGAACGTGCGCGGACGCTCGAACGCGGGCGCCGCCTCCCGCAGCGCCGCGGCGACAACCTCATCCGCCGTAGGCAGCCCGCTGTCCAGCAGCAGCCGCAGGAAATCCGAGCGCTCCATGAACTCCCGCGCCTCATCGTCCGCGCAGCGATGCAGGAACGTGTGTATGCGCGGCGGCTGCGCCGGAAGATGCTGGCGGATCCGCTCCCCCTCGCGGTGCCCCACCACTGCGAGCGTAACCTGCGTCCGAAGCAAACGCTCGAGCTGCGGATGCACGGCGTACACCTCCTCCTCAGAGTCGGCGTCGGCTCCCCGCGCGATTACCTGCCGCCCCGGATCGATGGCGCCGGTCGAGATCCCGTCGACGATGGCGAAAACGACCCTGCCGATGCGCACGAGCGCCCCCAGCGGCGGCGCATCGTACAGATGATGGCACTGGCCGACCACCCTCTCCACCGACGCCTCGACCACCTCTCCGAACCTCGATGCCTCAACCACAGATGCCACGCGCCTCATTGTACAAGACAACCGCGCAGAGAATGGCGCGTTGCCTCGCCCTCTCCTCTCCGCGTCCCCCAAAACCGTCCGACGCCCGCCACATGGAGCGCGGCTCAGACCAACGCTCGCGACCACGCAACAGCCGCCCCTGCCCTCTCCCACCGGCTACCGAAGATGCTTCCCCGCCGAGGAGCTCCCGCGCGCCCTGCGCCGCGCTCGCCGTCCGCACCGAGCCCATCATCCCCGTCGCCGAGGAGGCTCCCGCGCTCCTGCGCCGTGCTCGCCCTTGACAACGTGTCCCGTCATTGGCACAGTAACCCCTGCCACGGCGCTGCGGCGTCCATACACCTTGCGTATGCCCTTTGGCTAGGCGTGTGCGCTCGGAATCCACTCGACGAGGCTCGGCTTGGGGCTGCGCGCCCCCTGCAGGCCCGTCGAGTGGACGAGAGCGCCGTGGCAAGCATCTTTCGGCCCCGTGTGCTGCAGGGGGTTCCCTTTACGGGACCACGAGACGACGGCGCTAACCGCTAGCGCAGAGCCGCGTCTCTCCCCGCAGCCAGTGTCCGCCGCCGCGTGGACTTAGGGGCCGCGCGGGAGGCGCGGCGTGAACGGCAGCCCTGAGCTGACAATCATCTCGCTGGGCGGAGGCGTCCAAAGCTCCACCCTCGCGCTGATGGCCAGGGATGGCCTCATCCGTCCCATGCCCGACTACGCCGTCTTCGCCGACACAGGCTGGGAGCCTCAGGCCGTCTATGAGCACCTCGATTGGCTGAGCGCGCAATTGCCGTTTCCCGTCCGCCGCGTCGCCGCGGGCAACATCCGCGAAGACATCCTCAACGGCACGAACTCCACCGGGCAGCAATTCTCCACCATCCCCGTCTACATCCGATCGCGAACAGGAAAAACCGCCATCGCCCGACGCCAGTGCACCCGCGAATACAAACTTGCCCCTATCGAACTCGAACTGCGCCACCTGCTCGGCCTCGGCGTTCGGCAACCGATTGACAAAGGCATATTCGTTGACCTCTGGATCGGCATCAGCCGCGACGAAATCGTCCGGATGAAGCCAAGCCGCCAGCGTTGGATCGAGCACCGCTGGCCGCTCATCGAAAACCAAATGACAAGGCAGGACTGCATCGCATGGTTCGCCGAAAGACACCCAGACCGCGCCCTCCCGCGCAGCGCATGCATCGGCTGTCCGTACCACACAGATGCCGAATGGCGGGATATGCAGATGAACGATCCCGAATCGTGGGCCGACGCCGTATTCGTCGACCAGGCCCTGCGCGCCACCGAGCGCGCCAAACGATTCGGCGGAGAAATGTACATCCACAGCAGCATGGCCCCTCTCGGCGAAACGGCGCTCTCACCAACGCCGCGGACGCCCCCAGCCTTCACCGAAGAATGCGAAGGAATGTGCGGAGTGTAAGCGATGATCCTGTGCGTCATCAGAACACTGCAACTGAAGCGCCAGCGTTTCACATTCCGGTCACACAAGTCCGTCGCTAGAGAGACTACGGGCGTGTATGCATTCTGGGCCAATAACTGCTGCCTCTATGTAGGCAAGAGCATCAACATAAGCGCGCGGGCTCTATCAGCATCGTATGAATGAGCATAATCTGAAACTCTTGCAATTCTTCCGCTACTGGGACGATATCGCTGTATCCTATGCTATCCTCAGTAGCCCTTCGCCCCGAGAACTCGACGAGTGCGAACGTGAAGCCATTCGGCATCTGCGTCCTCTCGCTAACATCGTAGGCAACCCGTAGCTCTAACTCACAAACGAGGTGAAAAACATGCCTGCTGCAATGCCCGCCCTTCGAGGGAAATTCGGAAAGACGGAGTACTGGCTAACTACGATGCGTGTCGGCGAATTGGTCGACAAAATAAAGGGGGATTATATCCCAAATGACACGCGCTGAGCGACGACCGTCGCTCAGTCGTCGCTCTCCGTGTCGCGTTTAGGTGGGTACAATACGCGCTTCAGTGAGATGCTTGCTAGAGTAAGTGCAATGGGGAACCCTGCTTTGGCGACCGATGCATAGCCCGCGAAGATACGATCTTGCTGTTGCTCGTTCAGCCATCCTAATTGCGGGATGAACACATGGATAACGAACGCTGAGCCGATTATCATTACGAAGAGAAATACGAGGATAGAAGCTGTCCATACACCTGGAGGAATCAGTTTCCGAAAGGCTCTGAGACCGTCCATACGAGCGAGGTGCCACCCATCAGCCCATTGCATCTGTTCTTCTGACCGGCTTGCACGTGACCGGCTTGCATGCGCTTCTTCTTGAGCTAGCTGATTTTCCTCTTGTAGAGGTGATTCATCAGGTACTACACCCTCTTTTTCTCTAGCGACCATTTGAGGCCTTTTTGGCTAAATCCGCGTAATACCTATGGATTAGCTTGTTTGGAATGAGAAAGTCTCCCCTCTTCACCGACTTGTCCCACGGAGTGCCTTGCGCGTGGGTCATTGCAGACAGCTGAAGTCCGCTGAAACGCGCGTATTTCTCGTAGACTTGGGCGATGATATCGCGTTCCTCTTCAGTGAAATGGTTGTTCGCATCATCAGCATGAAGCGGCAGTCGGAACCCCTCATCGATGGGGTCGCCTCTGTAGTGGGACAGCCCGAAGTAGATTACGGGAACCACGGGCCCGTACCGCCATGCCTCGAACTTCATATCAATCATTGGTTGCTCGTGTAACCCAAGCATCCACGCATGAGCGTAGTAGACGAGCTTCTGAACCTGTAGCGGCGTCAGCGACTTCCCTTCCTCATCCGCTAGCCTAAGGAACTCGTTGGCGACTTGCCGTGAATCGTGCAGTTCTCCTTCTTTCTTCTTGCACATCAGAACACCCCGTCTCCCTGTTCTATACACTCGTGCTCCTTCATTATAGCGCTAAGCCTGCGGTGGCAACGGAAGTGCGGTTATCAATTGCAAATACGGCAGAGCCTTAGGGAATCGCTCACGGAAGTACCTCGCCGCGCGTTCAGGCAGCCATACGTCATTGAAGTACCTCCTGAACTTAGGCAGCAGTTCAATCGGGTAGAGGCGAGCTTGGACAAGCGGGTGATCCTTGTCTACGAATTCGTGCTCGTAGGTTGGAAATTCCGAAGGGTTTATCCCTTCTCGCCTTAGGAATTCCGAGAACATACGCCCTGTTGAGATATCAGGCATCATGCTGTCGGGCAGGATGACGCCGTTCTCCTCCAGTGTCGCGAATAGGTTGAGGTAGATCTCGTTCAGCATTGAGAAGTGCGTGTAGGGTATCTTGGCACGGTTCTTCAGGAATCGTTGCACGTGGACAGGCATGTAGGGATTCGTCTTGCCCTGCATCCAGTCGAACACCCACTTAGTTACCTGCACTGCGAAGGCGGGCGATAGCCATTGTCCGAGGTTTATGGCTACCTGTGGATGAACCCAAGTCCCTTGACTGGTCTTGTCGTTCCCGCCCTTTATCACCTGTACCAAGCCCGATATTGGAATTCCAATATCGGCGGATAGCTCCTCTAGGAAAAACTTGGTTTGGGCATTCTGGTGGTAGTTCCCAAAGACCTTCCCTGCGTGCTGGCACAGCAGCGTGGCGTTGATATAGCCGTCGTGTGGTCGCTGTGGGACGACCTCTCCAGCGCCAACTGGACGCTGTATAAAAAGTGAGGGCTGCTCAGGCATCAGGGGAACCGAGCTTTCCATAATTCGTTGCCTCACTATAGCAGGGGGTGTTCCTACTAGCTTCCCATTGCTAGCCACTATTGCACTCCCTTTTCGCTGGGTCGGCGGACTTGGGCGTGGTGGAGAGCAGCGCCGCTGCGATATCCCTGATAGGTCGGTTGATCGGCTCTGGGAGCGAGGGAGGCTGGTCTCCGCGCTTCTTGCTCGCAGGCTTATCCTTCTCCATGACGCATCCTCCTTCTCCGTGCTGCTTGGTATGCAACCAGCTGGGCTGAGCACTCTCCGCACTGCGTCTTGCCATCCCTCGCGGGGCGTTTCCCGCAGTAGGTGCAGAGACCCCTCTCCTTGAGTTGCAGGCGGCGGCGCCTTGCTGATTCAGCGTTGCCCATCCCGTTCCCTTCCCAGGTACTCACGAACTGCCTGCTTCACTCGCTCAGATGCCCGTGCGACTGGCCCGATGCTGGCGATGGAGTGTACTCGTCCTTTCTCATCGAATGTGAAGTCGTCGCGGTAGGCACGGTTACAGAACTGGCATTGGGGAATGATGTTGTCGATGTCGTCGGCTGGCTTCTCAGGGTCGCGGTGTCCCTGCTGTAGTTCGATGAGATCTCCGGTGTAGCGAACATCGGGGCGTCCCTCGTATGCGCCGCAGGTGAGGCACTTGCTCCCGTATGTCGCCTTCAAGTCACTGAACGTTTGAGCATTCAGCCGTCCACGATGCCTTGCCTGCTCACTAGCCCATTCTGGGGATGGGTGATATGGGTCGAGCTTGTGCCACCCGCCATCTCCTGTGAGGCTCCACCCGCTCCGTTTCAGATGCCGAACCTGCTGGTCGCGCCCCGCGTTCGGATACAGCATCCGCACTGCATCAGATATAGCGTCCTTGTGGACGCCTTGATGGGAATCTCGACGGATCCACAGCATCGCCAACCAGACCCACTGGTATGTGCCGCGTCCGGGGAGACGCACGCCGTGTTGATGGAGGTACTGCTTATGGATGTCGCAGACCTCCACCCACGCCTGCTCTAGTTCTTGGGCAGTCGGCAACAATGCTACTCTCCCTGCTGGATGCGCCGGTTTGCGATCTCAGCCATCTGCTCGTCAATCTCGAACCCGACGAACTCCCTGCCTTCTGCGAGGGCGGCAACGCCAGATGTGCCGCAGCCAGCGAATGGGTCGAGCGTCAAGCTGCCTGAAACGCTGAATATGCGAATAAGGTGACGGCACAAATCCACGGGCTTCGTCGTCATATGCTGGTGCCGCTCCCTCGGTTTCGGGACAGGCATCAGTGTGCCGGGGAACATATCAGGTTGAACGACAGGATTCGATACATCAATCAGACCTGTCTCGTGCTCTAGCCAGTTCTCGATGAATGTTCCCGCCTTCGGAGCCTGCGCCAGCACGATAATCTCCATCTGCGGGCGTAGCTGGGGAGTCTTGCGACCACCTAGCTTACGGATGATCTCGGACTTCTCATCTTCAGACAGCGCCATCTTCCGTACGAAGTGCTCTTGGGAGAAAGCCTTCGCTTGCCCGCTGTACTGCCAAGCAAGCATGTCCCGGATTTCGAACCCCGCCGACTCAATCGCCATAGCCGTCCGATGCGACAGCCTGGGCTGCGCGAAGCAGAGGAAGAATCCGCCCGGCTTGAGCACACGCATCAGTTCCTCAGAGATGGGGGTCAGGAACTCCTGTAGCCGTACGCCCTGCTTGGGATCGAACTTCATCCCAACGGGGAGGCTGCCTATCACCCCTGCGTTCTTCACCCTGCCCCAAAGCCGCTCGTGGTTCCACTCGTCGCCCATCCCGTCAATGAAGTACGGGGGATCGGTGATAACCAGAGACACCGAGTTCTCAGGTAGCGAAAGCAGCCCCAACCGGCAATCCATCGCCTGTATGCGCTGACTCTGCTCAATCAGCGCGTCACGCCCCATCATCGTCGTCATGACTTTCTCCTACGTTTCTTCTTGCCCCGAAGCAGTCGGTCAACGTCCTCCTTTGGTATCCGCACTACTCGCACTGGCAATGCCGCACGAGTTAGTTCGCCTCGCTTGAGCAGCCGTCGCACCGTAGGTTGCGACACCCTGAGAATCGCAGCCGCCTCTGCAACTGTCAACACCTTATTCGACTCTTCTGGTTCTCTCATATCCTCTACTATGCTCTGATGGTTCTTTGTAGTCTCTAGTATTCATAAATGCTCTAAAAGAGTCAATAGGTATCACATATGTCCTTGACTATTCTGCTGAGTCATGGTAGAGTGGGACGAAATGACCCAGCCCTAGAGGTGAACATGGCGCAATGCGGTCCAGGTCGGTATGAGCGAAAGGGAATCAGCCTGAAAGAAGCAGTGAAGCTTGCGGCAGACAACGCCGCAGCTGAGCAGTGGTTCGAGAGCGTTCGCTGGCCTGACGGCGTACGATGCCCACGCTGCGATGGAAGCAACATCCTCGAACGCAAGAACCGCAAGCCGATGCCCTACAAATGCCGATCCTGCAACCGCAACTTCTCGGTCAAGGTGGGAACAGTGATGCAGGCGAGCAAGATCCGCTACGGCGACTGGTGGCTCGCCTGCTACCTGCACTCCACGAACCTCAAGGGCGTGTCCAGCATGAAGCTGTCGCGCGACCTCGGACTCACCCAGAAGCACGCGTGGCACCTGCTCCACCGCATCCGCAAGGCTTGGGACGATGGCAGCACCCCGCGCTTCGACGGAGAGGTCGAAGCCGATGAGACCTACATCGGGGGCAAGGAGCGGAACAAGCACGAGTCGAAGAAGCTGCGCGAGGGGCGAGGCGCAGTCGGCAAGGTCGCAGTCGTCGGCGTGAAAGACCGCGATACCGGCATGGTCAAGGCAAAGGTCGTTCCGTCAACCGACGCCCGCACGCTACAAGGATTCGTCGAAGAAGCCACTGAGCCTGAAGCCACCGTCTACACCGACGAGGCGCGTGCGTATCAGGGGATCAACCGCCAACACGAGGCGGTCGCCCATAGCGCGAAGGAGTTCGTGTACGGGCATGCCCACACGAACGGGATCGAGAGCATGTGGTCGATGATGAAGCGCGGCTATATGGGCGTGTACCACCACTGGAGCGCCAAGCACTGCCAGCGGTATGTTGACGAGTACGCCGGACGGCATAACGCCCGCCCGCTCGACACCATCAAGATACTGGCGCGAATCGTAGTCGGGATGAATGGCAAACGCCTGACTTACCCCCAGCTCATCGGCACGGTATAATGGGGGCAGTACGCAGAGTGAAGGAGTGATGAGAGTGAATTTCCTAGCGATATCGTGGGGCGTGATTCTCGTGGGCATATTCTTAGTGCTGGCATATGGGGTGTTCACTTTTCATAGTGTCGGAGTGCCTGCGGTTTTGACGCAACTGCTTGGTGCTTACCTCATGGTTCCTTTCCCGCCCGCTGCGGCTGTAGTCGCAGTAGAGACTCCTCGCAGGATTCGGATGTAAGGGAGAGCACTGATGGCTAATCGATTTGCTGCGACATCCCCGGATTACCCGCTCAGCATAAGCAGACTCGAAACTCGCATCGGGTCAGATCCAGCCAAGAAGGGATGGTATGAGGTCTCCTCCAAGCACCAGCGAAGAGCTAATCAGTTCCTGAAAGCTACACGAGAGCTTGCGCAGAAGAGGATACTAACGGCTGGCGAGCGCATGCGCGTATCCAACAACGCGTGGGGAGCTCTGTCCCAAACCGTCAAGGCTATCGCGGCATTGCACGGATGGACTGTAGTGGGGCCTGAGTCAACAAAGAACTTTGTGAGAGAACTTGGGCGCCGAGCGAAAGACCCAAACATCAGTTCAATGATAGGCGGTATCTATGCGCTGCACGAGAATTACTATGCGGATCACTCGCTTGAAGCGGAGGTGCGAGAGGCTCCCCACAATACCGCCGCATTGATAGACCGCCTTTGGGATGCTGCGCCAAGTCTCGAAAGCGGGAAGAAACCTGATGGCGCACGAGACATGCAGCAACGGCGGATTTTCAAGGAGAATCACACGCCTCACCAGAGAGCGAGGGTTCGCAATGACCTGCGAGCGAAGAGTAAGCAAGAGACAAGGCGAGCCATACCGAGTGTGTTCCGCTCCCCACGAGTGCGGTAATTGCCAGAGAGCGAAAGGACAAGTGATGTAAATGGCAACACTAGAAGAAAATCTGACGACAGCAGCTGATGCCGCAAAGAACTTGGGAGATTGGCTCGACGATAGAGAGGTATATATAACGAAGGATGTTCATCGAGCTATAGCAATGCTGCATTCTAGCCTGGTAGATGCAATGAATAAAGTACAATCAGGAGAGATGGAACAGGCACTAGATATTATGCGACCCACGGAAGTTCTAGCTGGTGTAATCGAGTACGTTGTAATGTACTCCCCCGACGAAAGAATGGGTGAAGAAGTAAAAGACTTCGCTACCAGAGCATTCCTAACTGCAAGTACAGCCAGACATCAACTGGGGTGGTAGTTTCGACATCTGCCGCTCAACGCGTGTCATTTGGGATATAATCCCCAAATAAAGATACCAAATGAATTGCAGGGCTGGGAAGATCTTTCCATAGAAGAACGTGCCCCAGCTCTATCAGAGTGCCTCGCGGAATATGGGATTCCTGACACTGAGTGGAGGGGAGATACTAGTCCCGATTGATGGACAGCATCGTGCAAAAGCGCTTGGTTTCGCCATGACCGGCACTAATAGCGACGGGAAATCCATCCCAGGCATAAAGGGCAACACCGCGCTTGCCGAAGACTACGCGCCTGTTATACTGATGCGATTCAATGGCCCAGGGGTGCGTCGAATATTCAACAAGATCAATCGATACGCCAGAGCCACATCAAAAGGACAGAACATCATCACGGACGACGATGACTCTCTCGCTGTCCTCACACGAGAATTGCTTGGCGAAGATGGCCTTATCCCTGCCAGACTAGTGCGGATTGACGCAAACACGCTCACCGCAAAAGCTCCTGAATTCACGACGCTCGCCACGTTTTACGAAGCCAATATAGCTATAGTACTTGGACTTGGACTAGAGGGTCCAGGCAAACCGCAAGGCATGAATGACGGGAAGAGAGAAGTTGCCACAGAAGCCGCACGACGTATATGGGAAACTCTTCTCCAGCGCGTTGACCTCTTCTCCGCGGCTTTGGCGGACACCACGGAGCGGGGAGACGGCGCGCGCATCAGAATTCGCGAAGAAACACTGCTCGGCAAACCCATTGGGCAACTAGCTCTGGTCCGCGCCTTTATGGAGATGCGCGAACGCTGTGCTGGGATTCACGAGACAACCCTTTGCGACCGCCTTAACCGCATCGACTGGAGCATCGACGCCGATCTCTGGAGGGGCGTACTCGTGGCCCCGAATGGTCGCGTCCTCGCTGGCAAGACCACCGTAAACAGGGCAGCTATATTCATTGCCCACCTCGGCGGCGTCCAGCTAACAGCTGGAGAGCGCGAGACGCTCCTCGAAGCAATCCACGGCGAAGACTGGCGTAGCCACCAGCTTCCCAATCCCGTGGCGTAATCCCCGCCCGTGCTATCATTCTCCTAACCCGCTAACCCTTCCCTGAGAAACCCGCCGCATGGTCCTCCCTCCTCCAAGTGGCTCTCCCTCCGCCGCGGCTTACTTATACCGCTGCATTGCGTTAACCAGCCTTGCACTCGTCGCGCTTGCTCTAACGCTCGCTGCCTGCGCGCAGCTGACTCCCACGCCAACCCCCGCTCCTACCTCTACCCTCACGCCCACGCTGCCCCCGACTCCTACGCTCTGGTGGAATTCGCTCCAAATTTCCACGCCCGAGTCGACTCCCGCGCCAACACCAACTCACACCACCGCGCCGACTCCCACGCTTGCGGCAACCCCCACACCCGCGCCAACCGCTACGCCTACGCCGGTGCCGGACTTACCCCCTTCGCAAGCAGCCTTCACCTTTGACTTGAAAGAACTGGTGACTGCTTACGAACAAAACAAAGTGCTTGCCAATACGCGTTTGCGTTTCCTTGAAAATGGCTTGCAGCCTGTCACTACTAGTGGTTTCGTCGCGGACATCGAACAATTTTACTTCGAGCTTCATCCTGAAGAAGGCATGTTTTAGGGGATTATATCCCAAATGACACGCAGCCTGAGCGATGCGCACGCTCCTGCGTCCGGGCTAGGGGTTGCTGGCTACAGCGTATTGGTTGTAGCCGAGGCCGCGAACGTGCGGCTCCCGGTGGAGCAGATTGCGCAGGCGCCCTAGCTCCGCTGCGTCCCAGCCCATCGCTTCCGCGACCGCCTCGTCCCACAGACGCCGCACCTCGCATTCCCCGTCGCGGAACTGCGGGACGATCGTCTCCCGCGTACGCTCCCAGCAGTCCGCAAGAACTTGGCGGATGCGGTCATCCTTGATGTCAGGAACCCTCAGATTGCCCGCCTCCGTCGTGCTGTAGATGGGGAAATTGATTTTCCTTCCAGGGTGTCGCATCAGCTGAAGGCGGCCTGCTGTTGAGTTGATGAATACGGCGAGCGCTTTCGCTTCGGTGGGCGATAACCCGCTTACCGGCATCCATCCGTTGCCGACATAGCACTCGTCGCTCGCGACTGCGGTCAGGCGTGCGGTTCCCGTGTCTTGCCCAGCCGTCATTAGCAGGTATCCGGCCTTTAGCAGGATATTATCGACTTCGGGGTAGGAGCCGCCGCTGGCTCGCCGGATGGTCTCGTTGCGGTTCTTGGGGATCCAGTGCTGGTCGGGTTGGCTCTGTATCCTCGTTTGTCCATCAGCGCTTTTGGACTTCAAAATCGGGAAACTGCTGGAATCGTGGGCGGTTGCCCGTTTAAAAGAACCGCGCAAAAGGCGGCCTGTCTCATCCTAATGAGACAGGCCGCCTTTTGCCATAGGCTGCAAACCTGCATCGTTGGCGAATCCAAAAGCGGCTTCAGCTAGCTCAGGAGAGCGCCAGACTGCTGGAGTCCAATCACCATCCTCGATGCGCTCCGCTGGCCACTCAGAGACCTCGCCCCAGCCATGCTCTAGGAGACCGCCTTCGCAGCGTGTAAGGCAATCGTGCAAGTCCGCTGCTTCATTATTGTCGGATGGCCACCTGTCGAGTTGAATGAATCGAGTGGGGGCCTGATGCTCGCCGCGCCTCTTGGCAACGATGATGCTCTCGTTAATCTTGACGTGCTGGCTGAGATTGATCTGTCCGGGCAAGTGGCAAGTGAGAACGTCGCTAATGTGGTAGCGCTGGGCTAGCGTACGCCGTGTAACCGATGCAGACGTTGCTGTCATGGCAATGGTTGGGTGGACCATCGCGAGAACGCTGTGCGATGAGTCCAAGCACTTATCCGCCAGAGCCACGAACAAGGGCGCTATCGAGTTTTTATCAGCGAAATCTCCCATATCCCTGTCGTTACGGACGAGAGTTTCCTCCATGGTGTCGGCTCGCGACCGCAATGCCTGCTGCATTTCTCTAGGGAACTTTTCGCCCATCTTGGCGCGATTAGTGAACGGCGGATTCATAATGACAATGCGGGCGTCTTTGGCGGCGTCCACGGCGTCTTCCAGTTCGACATCGTCGCGGGGGTCCCACACCTGCTTCGACTTGATGGCCTCGTCCGGCAAGTCCAATTCGCCGACTCTGGGGAGAAGCTCCCTTTGGCCTAGCAGCTCCAGCGTGCCGGTGAACACCCTTGCGGAGTCATGCGGGGACGGCCCGTAGGGCATCAGGCGCAGCCCCATCCGCCGGTAGCGAATCTCGTGGTTGCCCGCCGTCAGCTGCGACGCCGCCAATTGCAGCGACACAGGGTTGATGTCGAGTCCCTTGATAGTGTCCTCGACGGCGAGCTTCTGCAACGCGGCTAGCTTCTCCTCGCTGGCGCCCTGCGCTCTGGCGCGGCGCTTCATCTCGGCGAGCATAGCCGCCAGCAGCGTTCCGCTGCCGCAAGCCAGGTCGACAATCTTGTGCGCCTTCCAGACTTCAGGGTCGCTCCAGTCCACGTCGCCGCAGGCGTCGAGGGTAAGGCTTGCGGCGATGAACGCCGCCGTTGGCCGCGTGAAGAACGCCCCGTCGCTCGCCTGATTCCCCATCACGCGGTTGAAGAGCGGCCCTGCGTGGTCAGCGCCCATATCAGCGTAGGTTTCGGCGATGCGCTCCGCCTCCGCCGCGATGTGCCACAGCGCCCGCTCCAGCCCCGCCAGCTTTCCCGTGTCCTCGGCAGCCTGAATGGCCTTGATCGCAGGATCTAGCACTGCCTTGAAGTCGCGGCTCATAATCTCGTTCCATTCCCGAAGGAGCCGCCGGACGACGTTGACATCGTTCTTGACGCTCTCCAGGGGGCTTACGCCGGAGATCCAGCGTCCGCTGGCGATGCGCTGGTGGAGCATTGCGGCGTTCATCATCAGCAGCGCGGCGATAGTGCAGCCGTCGGCCTGCTTGTTGCGGCTCTCCGTCTTCAGGTTGTCGAGTTGGAAGTGGGCGTCCAGTGCGTTCGACAGGCGGTCTTCGCGCAGATGCCGCGCCGCCTCCCCGACGCCCGCTTCGAGGATGTTCAGATCGCGCATCACCCGATTCGTGCGCAACCCCGACTTGGAGAGCAAGTTCACGATGATGGCGTCAGTGAGGTTTGGTGAGGGTGCGGGAACTGATGAGCAGTGTTGCTTCTCCGCTCCGGCGAGTAAATCGAGTAAGCGCTGAGCGTTGCTCTCTGCGACATCCTCGGTAGTACGCTTGACGCGAGGCGGCAAGCGTATGCCGGCGTCTTCGTTGATCATTTTCTTGGCTTTGTCGATAGTCTTCTCGATGTTCAACTGTCCCGGTGCGCCGTCCGGTCCGGGATTGTCGCGACCGACGCTGTCAATGCGCGTCTCGACTTCTCCGCCGTCGTTCACCTTCGCGGTGATGATGGCCGTCGGAATCAGCGGCGTGTCTTCGGAGCCGTAGTCGGTTTCTGGATCTTCGGTTTCCCGCGCATAATCGTCAAGAGGCGTGAGAGTGCCGGGATAAGTCTGCTGCCCCTTCGCGATGGCCTCGGCGGTTTCTTGCGCTTCCCCTGGCTTGCCAGCGTGCACCCAAGTCTGGATTTTCGTTTCCGGAGTCGCAGTAGCGACGACGGTGGCTTCCTCTTCCGGTTCGGGAGGCAGGTACACCTTCATCAAGTGCCTTATCTCGTCTTCAATGCGGCTGTCGTGAGCGCGCAGCGCCCGCAGGATCTGCCCTAGCTCCTGCCATCCGTCTTGCGGCCCGCTGGCGGCCAACCACTGCTCGGCTTCCGCATTTGGGGGAAAGACGATAGGGCAGATGATGTACCCCATCTCCTTGCCTTGCGCGCTGCGCATAACGCGCCCCACGGCCTGTATGACGTCGATGGGACTCTTGCGCGGCTCCAGGAACGCCACCGCGCTGAGGGACGGCGCGTCCGTGCCCTCCCCAAAGATGCCAACGTTGACGATGCCGTGCGGGTTCTCCCTGTCAGCGTTCGCCAGCCTACTCTTGGCGTTCTCCCGAGCGGCGACGTTGCTGGTCGCGTCCAAGTGCTCCAGCGTGTACTGCGCTGCGGCGGGCGCTCGCGGAGTTGCCTCTAGCCGTCCCCTCAGCCACTCCCTTACCTTGTCGGTCTGGAGGTGCCTCGCCATATTCTTCGATTTCTCGACGGTGTTCATAAAGGCGATGCAAGACTTGATGGACACGCTGTCGACCTCGTTGCTCTGCGTGGCTCCGCCCATTGCCAGCGTGAAAGCCAGCCCGCGGAGAAAGTGCGTGGTCGTGAGCGACTGCCGCCCCTCGTTCGTGGCGTCCGAAGCCAGCGCGTTTGCCGCTTCGTACGCTTCGAGGTCGTTTACTCCGAGGGCGATGATGCGGTAGTCGGAGAGCCACCCGTTGCTGACCGCCTCCTTATAGCTTCTACGGTACAGCTCAACTCCGAAGACGGTTGCGTCGTCCATACTCCGCACGACCCAATCCTCTTGCTTGTGGCGCTGCTGCTCTTTGGCGTCGTACACGCGCGGCGTAGCGGTCTGATAGACGCGGTATGTGGCGGGGAATCTGCCGTTGTCGTGGCAGATGGTGAAGTCGCGCAGCTGCTTCTCCAACTTCGGCATGCGGCGCAGACCCGCCGTGCGGTGCGCTTCGTCGGCGATGAGGACAGCGGCGACGGCTCCGGACGCGACCAGCGCTTCGCCTATCTTGTGGCTGCTCTGATAGGTCCCGAAGATGACGTTGACTCGTTCGCTGCTCTGCCCTGCGCGTATCCAGTCGGCAATCTCCCCTGAGTCGGTGGTTACCTTGCCTTTCACCTCAGACGCGCTGACGTAGCTTGCGTCCAGCGTGGGGTCGGCGGCGCGGTCCAGCGAACTCTCCTTAGGGGCGACGGTTGGATCGGAGCACACGGCGAGCGCACAGATGGACTTGCGAGCGTTCTGCAAGTACTCGCGCCGTATCTGGGCGACAAGCGCTATGGAAGGGCATAGCACGACAGCCAGCTCTCCCTGCTGGGTCAGCTCCTCGATGATGCGCAGGGAGATGCGGGTCTTGCCCGTGCCGCAAGGAAGGACGATCTTCCCGCGAGCCTGTCCTGCCGGCAGCCCGCCGCTATCCGACTGTACGTGCTCCTTGAGGGCGTTGACGCTCTCCTCCACGGCCTCGTTCTGCATGCACTGCAGAGTTTGGCGGGGCGGGTTGCCGTCGTCGTCGCGCGCGGCGTCCGGGTCGCAGTGAGGGCAGTACTCAGCCTGCTCGACGAGCGGCTGGGCGAGAAGGTCGGCGTGGATGTTGACGAGCTTGAGTTGCTGCGCGGCTACAGACAAGCCCTGCTTGGCTTCGCTGCTCAGCTGATTGGCGCCGTTGGTGACAAGCCAGCGCTCCGCCCAAATCGGCGCGCTGGCGGCTGCGGTGAACTTGTCCAGCTCGCCTTTGTGGATATCGTCGCCCTTGCCAGAGGCATCAAGCTTCCGCGCCTTGCACTGGATGGCTATGTACTGATCGCCGCGTTTGGCGACGGCATCGATGCCGACATCCGTTCTGGTGGATTCTGGGAAACGCCCTGTCCGTTCGGGCCAGTCGCCCCAGAGCCAGCACTCCTCGATGTCCCAGTCCTTGATGTGCGGCCCTGCCTCGACGACGAGGTTCTCCAACCACCTGCCGTCGGTGCTATGAGGGTTCTTCTCGTCCAGAATGCTGAGCGCCCACTCGATAACGCTCTTCCGCTAGCGCACCTACTCCGCTACGCCCCCCCCCAGTCCCTCCTAAATCCCAAATTTGGAGCGCACGACAGGCGGCAGAATTGCCCGCTGCCACTATTGTGCCTTCCTTTCGGTATCAGAGGACTTGGGCGGAGTGGAGAGCAGCGCCGCTGCAATGTCCCTGACTGGTCGGTTTATTGGCTCTGGGAGCGGATCAGTCGGGTGTTCGCGCTTCTTACTTGCAGGCTTACGCTTCTCCATGATGCACCTCTTTCTTGCTGCTCGGTATGCGACCTGGAGGGCTTTGCGCATTCCCGCAGTAGGTGCCCCTGTCGCCCCATCATCGTCGTCATTACTTTCTCCTACGCTTCTCGCCTAGGAGTAGTCGGTCAACGTCCTCCTTTGGTATCCGCACTACTCGCACTGGCAATGCCGCACGAGTTAGTTCACCTCGCTTGAGCAGCCGTCGCACCGTAGGTTGCGACACCCTGAGAATCGCAGCCGCCTCTGCAACTGTCAACACCTTATTCGACTCTGGTTCTCTCATATCCTCTACTATGCTCTGATATTTTCTATAGTATGCATAAATGCTCTAAAAGAGTCAATAGGCATCACATATACCCTTGACTATTCTGCTGAGTCATGGTAGAGTGGGGCGAAATGACCCAGCCCTAGAGGTGGACATGGCGAAATGCGGTCCAGGTCGGTATGAGCGAAAGGGAATCAGCCTGAAAGAAGCGGTGGAGCTTGCGGCGGACAATGCCGCAGCTGAGCAGTGGTTCGAGAGCGTCCGATGGCCTGACGGCGTACGATGCCCACGCTGCGATGGAAGCAACATCCTCGAACGCAAGAACCGCAAGCCGATGCCCTACAAATGCCGATCCTGCAACCGCAACTTCTCGGTCAAGGTGGGAACAGTGATGCAGGCGAGCAAGATCCGCTACGGCGACTGGTGGCTCGCCTGCTACCTGCACTCCACGAACCTCAAGGGCGTGTCCAGCATGAAGCTGTCGCGCGACCTCGGACTCACCCAGAAGCACGCGTGGCACCTGCTCCACCGCATCCGCAAGGCTTGGGACGATAGCAGCACCCCGCGCTTCGACGGAAAGGTCGAAGCCGATGAGACCTACATCGGGGGCAAGGAGCGGAACAAGCACGAGTCGAAGAAGCTGCGCGAAGGGCGGGGCGCAGTCGGCAAGGTCGCAGTCGTCGGCGTGAAAGACCGCGATACCGGCATGGTCAAGGCAAAGGTCGTTCCGTCCACAGACGCCCGCACGCTACAAGGATTCGTCGAGGAGGCCACTGAGCCTGAAGCCACCGTCTACACCGACGAGGCGCGTGCGTATCAAGGGATCAACCGCCAGCACGAGGCGGTCGCCCATAGCGCAAAGGAGTTCGTGTACGGGCATGCTCACACGAACGGGATCGAGAGCATGTGGTCGATGATGAAGCGTGGCTATATGGGCGTGTACCACCACTGGAGCGCCAAGCACTGCCAGCGGTATGTTGACGAGTACGCCGGACGGCATAACGCCCGCCCGCTCGACACCATCAAGATACTGGCGCGAATCGTAGTCGGGATGAATGGCAAACGCCTGACTTACCCCCAGCTCATCGGCACGGTGTAGTGGGGCGGTACGCAGAGTGAAGGAGTTGATTGAGTTAACCCAAGCTATCGCGGGTTCCCTTTGCGCGTTTTTGGATAGCGAGCGCGGGCAGGTCGCTGCTTGCTCCGAGATTCTCCTGTGTAGTTGCTGACAGCATCCCTAATGTTTATCTTTAGAAGGTTGCGGTAGTCCTTGAATGCCGGGATCTCCAAATCACTAGGCACACCTCTATGCATCTTGCCTAGAGCGGAAACGAAATCACGGGCGATAGACGCATTGGCCTCTAGCATCGACGGTGTCATCACATCGTCATAGTAGTTGGAATGCGCCGCCTGCGCTGTATTCCAACCAGCGGAGACGACCTTTACAGTTTCAGCCGCATCAGGCGCGCCAGTCTCACTATATTCAGACGCCAACCACTCCACGACTGCGGAGAGACTTTGATGCGATTTAGTCGGCCATCCCCTCTCTGCCGCAATCTTTTTGACAGCATGCGCCGCAACTCCCCACACCATCTCGGACGCAGCGATGCGCTCCTTGCGCGTCCGCAACTCCTTGCCGAGAATCTGTAGGTTCTCAACGTGATACTCGTGCGGAGATTGAGGTTCGCCGATGATGTATGCAGCGACTTCCTTGTCGAGATAGTCTAAATCCTCAGGACGCTTATCCGCAGCCGCTTTGAGCTTCGATTCTAACGTCGTCATCGCCCAGTACCCTCATAGTCGGATATTCAGCCTACTCTACAACTATCACACGCTAGGCTATTTGTCAAGCGCACTGCGTGTCATTTGGGATATAATCCCCATGTTTTATGGTAGCGGTGTGGATTGCTACTACGAAGACACGAGGACAGCCCTCGCTATTACTAGAAATCAGCTAATTACGGTGAGTGGCCGCATCAGCGGGTTCGAGTATGGCGATATCGTCATGTTCATGTGCGGTATTTGGGGGGTGGACTTAGAAAGGAACCAGGCACTGACAGCAACTCAGACAAGAAGCAGTGTTGTCAGAGTGCACTGTGAACCTGGCAACGACCTACTCAAATCTCTGCTGCCTGTTTCCTATGGAACAGGAATAATTATAGACAAAATGCGAGGACTAGTGCTAACAGCGCATCATGTTGTTGAAGACTGCGGGCGCATCGCAGTAGAGCCACTGCCGGGCGGTGCGAGGATGGCGGCCACGCTCGTGAAGCGCTGCGCCTCTGTCGATCAAGCCTATGTACAGGTAGAGCGAGATGGGCTATCGCGCCTTGATGCTCCTCAGCTCTACGCTGCAAGCGCACCGGCTCAGCGCGACCAAGCGGTCTACTTCTGGGCCTGGGGTTCAGAAGGATTCCGGTGGCAGAGCGGGATTAGTGAATAACGCGCCAACTCTCTTCCAGAGAGACTACCGAGGTGTAGACGCCTACGCTGTTCCGGGAGATTCCGGATCTCCTGTGTTCAACGAGTTTGGGCACTTGCTTGGGAGCCTCACTAGAAGCAACCGCTCAGACGAAGTCACCTACAATGCTTGGGATTGCAAGCCACCCTAACGCTAACTGCTGCTTCAACCATGGGCTAAGCGCACAATGGGCAGCAACCACACTTCCCGACCCACAATCCTCCGGAGCCCCCCATCCCGCATGACCCTCCTCCCAGAACCCCCGCACTTCACTCGCGAGTGGCTCATCGACGCCCTCCGCTACGTGCGCCGCGATTTCGAAGCCGCCGCGTCCGGCGACGCCGAAGACGGACGCGCCCGCTCGCGTATGGAGATGGCCCGCCAGATGGGACTCGACGCCATCGCCAGCGAGATGCTGGACACCCTCGATCGCGGCGCCGCCGACGCGGCGCGCCTCGAGTGGCCCGGCGGCCTCGAAGTCCGCTACCTCGCCCTCCTCGGAGCCCTCAGGACGCTCGCCAGCGTCAGCAGCGCGCTCAACGAACACACGAACGACCGCCCGCATCTCGCATACCTCGCCGAGGCAATGGCGAAAGCCGAACTCGCCGCCGGATCAATCCGCCGGCGCCGGGAGGCCGAACGCTTCCGCGGCCTCTACGTGATCGTCGACCCCGCCCTCACTAACAACCGCGACCCGCGATGGGTCGCCGAAGAGGCCATTCGAGGCGGCGCGACTGCTATCCAACTGCGCGTGAAAAACGCCGACAAGGGCGAGTGGCTGCAAACCGCCGCCGACATCTGCAGCATCTGCCGCAGCGCCGGAGCCGCGTTCATCGTCAACGACCACCCGGATGTTGCCGTCGCTGTCGGAGCGACGGGAGCGCACCTCGGACAGCGCGACCTCCCGCTTCCCAAAGCCCGCGAAACGCTCCGACCCTGGCAGATTGCGGGAACATCGAACGCGCTGCTCGCAGAGGCGATAGCCTCCCACAAGGCTGGAGCGGACTACATCGCCGTGGGGCGTATATTCCCCACAGACTCGAAGAGCAACACTCGCCCGGCAGGCCCTGAGACGCTAAGGGCAGTGCGAGAGGCTATCCCCTCCAACGGAGGCCCTCCCCTTCTCGCCATCGGAGGCATCACGCCGGAGAACTCCGCGGACATTGTCGCCGCAGGCGCCGACTGCCTCTGCGTCATCGCCGCAGTTACCCAGTCCGCGCAGCCTCGCGAGGCCGCCGCGCGCCTCCTCGCAGCATTCTAGCCCCCTACAACAGCAGACCCCGCGCCGCCGTCTGCGCGATGTCGAACAGCCCTCCCGGCCACAGTCCGAGCACGAGAATGGCGAGTGCGGCGACGCCCAGCCCGACACGGATCCCGCCGGGCGTGGCGATTGCTGAGGGATCGCCCGGCTCGCGCAAGTACATCGTCCGAATGATGCCCACATAGTAGTACGCCGAAACCACTGAGTTGACGACGCCAACAAGGGCAAGCCACATAAGGTCGGCGTTCACCGCGGCGTTGAACAGGAAGAGCTTCCCCATGAACCCCACTGTCGGCGGGATGCCGGTGAGACCGAGCAACGCGAACGCAAACGCGGCGGCGGCGAACGGCGAACGCTTGCCGGCGCCGGCAAGCGACTCGATGCGCTCGTCGTCCGCGTCGGCGAGCGCCATTACCGCGAAGAATGCGGCAAGCGTCATCGCCGCGTAGCCGCAAAGATAAAAGAGCACGCTCGCAATCCCAAGCGAAGCGTCCCCAGCCTCCTGACTACGCCCCGCGATTGCCGCGACGCCAATGAGCATGTAGCCGGCATGGGCAATCGCGCTGTAACCGAGCAGCCGCTTGATATTCGACTGCGCAATCGCCACGAGGTTGCCCACAGTCATCGTGATTGCCGCGAGAACCGCGAACATCGCCGACCAGTCCGGCGCAACGTCCCCCAGCGCGGTGTAGAACAGCCGCAGCACAATAGCGAACGCCGCGGCCTTGCTCGCCGTCGCCAGGAACGCCCCCACGGGCGTAGGCGCCCCCTCATACACGTCGGGCGTCCACATCTGGAACGGAACCATCGAAAGCTTGAACCCGAACCCCGCCGTCGCGAGCACAGCCCCAACCATAACGGCGGTCCCTCCGAACGCGAGAGACGAGTCCCCCACCGCGACAACCTGACCGATAGTCGGCTCCCCGACCAGCCGCATAGTGCCCGTCGCGCCGTACAGAAACGCGAACCCATAGATGAGTATCGCCGACGATATCGCAGACAGCACAAGATACTTAACCGCCGCCTCCACCGATTTCATCTGCAGCTTGGTGAACGCCGCCAGCGCGACGACCGGCAGCGTCGCCAGCTCCAGCGCGAGGTACACAGTGATGAGATCCCCTGCCGCCGCGAGCAGCATCAGCCCGCTCGCGGAGAAGAGCACGAGCCCAACGAACTCCGCCTGATACGGGTGGAACCGCTTCACGTAATCGAGGCTTGCGACCAGCGCAAGCGCAATGATCCCCACGATGAGGAATTTGAAGAACAGCGCGTACTTGTCAACAAGCAGCGACCCGCCGAACGCCGTCTGCGGGCCGTTCGCGTGGATATCGCCCCACAGCAGCAGACCAAGGATGAGCGGCGCCGCAAGCCCCCCTAGCGCCAGCGCGAGAGCGCCGCGCCGTCCGCGGAACAGCAGATCCGCAAGGATGACAGCAGTCGCGAGCGTGGCCGTCGCCAGCTCGGGCGCTACGAGATAAAGATCCCGTCCCGTAATGCCCACGCTAGCCTCCGAGCCTGGCCATAATCGGCGCGAGGCCGGCGTCAAAGATGTCCGTAACGATGGCGGGGTAGACCCCAACGACAAAGATGGGAATCACGAGCACGGCCATCGCTCCAATATCCACCGGCGTAGCGTCCGTAAGCGCGTCCCACCGCTCGACGCGTGGGCCGAACATCGTGCGCTGGGCAGTCCAGAGAATGTAGCCGGCGGCGAGGACAACCCCGAACGCGGCCAGCGCCGTGGCGAGCCCGTACACAGGGAACGTCCCAAGAAACACCATAATCTCCGCCACAAACCCGCTCGTCGTCGGCAGCCCCAGCGAGGCGAGCCCGGCAATCATGAACCCGATGGCGATGAGCGGCATCTGCTTCGCCATCCCCCCCATATCAGGAATGTGCCGCGTATGCGCCCGGTCGTACACAAGCCCGACAACCACGAACAGCAGCCCCGTAATCGTCCCGTGCGTGAAGAGCTGGAGCGCGGCCCCGTTCAACCCCGCCGCGCTGAGCTGTCCCGACGCCGCTCCCGCAGACGCAAGGCCCAGCACGACAAACCCCATATGGCTCACGCTGCTATAGGCGACGAGTCGCTTCAGGTCGGTCTGGCGCATCACAATGAATGCCCCGTACAGCACATTAACGACCGCTAGGAACGCCAGCAGCGGCGCCGTCGCCGCAAGCTCCTCCGGGAACATCCCCGCGTTGATGCGCAGCAAACCGTAGCCGCCCATCTTCAGCAGCACGCCGGCGAGCATCACGCTCACCGCCGTCGGCGCGTCCGTGTGCGCGTCTGGCAGCCAGGTGTGGAGCGGAAACACCGGCAGCTTAACCGCGAATGCGATGAGAAATCCGGCGAACACCAGCGACGACGGCACGATGAGGTTAGTCAGATCCTTGTGGATGAGCGCCGTCATATCGAACGTGCGCTCCGGCCCTGGCAAGGAAAAGTAGATCGCAAGGATCGCCGCGAACATAAAAGCCGACCCAAGAAACGTGAAGATCAGAAACTTCATGGCCGAGTACTCGCGGCGCCCCGTTCCCCATATCGATATGAGAAAGAACATCGGCACGAGCTCGAGCTCCCAGAATACGAAGAAGAGAATGAGATCGAGCGAGACAAACACGCCCATCACAGCGCCCTGCAGCACGAGCAGCCACATAAAGTACTGCCTGGCTCGATCAGCAACGTTCCAGGACACCAGCACTGCCGCAACCCCGAGAATGCCGTTGAGCAGCACGAGCGGCGCGCTCAAACCATCAACTCCCACGAGAAACTGCACGTCGAACGCCGGCGCCCAGTCTGCCCGCTGCACGAACCGGACTCCGCCGTCCGACGCGCTGTACAGACCGTACATCGCCGCGGTCAGCGCGAGCTCAGCGAGCACGGCCGCGAGCGCCATCCGCCGCGCCGCGCGAGCATCCGCCCGCGTCGCCATAATCAGAACCCCTGCGACGATGGGCAGAAATGTGATCGCCGTCAGCATCCGTTACCGTTGCAGCAGATAGAACATCAGAATGACGACCACCCCCATCGATACGCCGACGCCGTACGCCTGCGCTTGCCCTGTTTGCAGCTGCGCCACCGCGCGGCCGCTATGGCGTCCCAGCCAGCCAACCAGGTCAACGAACCCGTCAACGATGTGCCGGTCAATCCAGTCGGACGCAAGGAAAACGCCGCTGTAGAGCGCGCGCCGAACGATGATGTCCTCATACAGGCGATCCATATAGAAACGCTCCGCCAGCGCGCGTTGCCCGAACCGCCCGATGCGCCCCAGATTGTCGAAAGACACGCCTCCCCTGCCGTAAATCAGCGCCGCAAGCGCAATGCCTGCGGCCGCGACCACTGTCGACACGGCGGCGATGCCAACGTTGAAATCGGCCGCTTTTTCATGCAGGAAATGCGAGAACCAGTGCGCCGGAACCGGCCCGAGATCGAAAAGCGAATTGGCCACGAACCCGGAGCCCACAGCGAACACGGCGAGCACAATCATCGGCCCCGTCATCGTCAACGACGACTCGCTCTTGTGAACGTGATGATGCGCCTCGTCGGGGATGCGCTCGCTATGCGGAACAGCGTCGATTCCCCCGCGGAACTCGCCGTGAAACGCGAGAAAAACCAGACGGAACACATAGAATGCCGTCATGAAACCCGCGGCGAGCGCAAGCCAGAACACAACCTGCGCCACCGCCTCGCTCGCTGCATAGTCGGCTGAGAACGCTGCTCCCAGCGCCTCGTCCTTCGACCAGAAACCAGCCAGCGGGAACACGCCTGCTAAACTGAGCCCCCCTATGAGCGTCGTCGCGTAAGTAATGGGCATCCACTTCCGCATTCCCCCCATCAACCGGAGGTCGAACGTGTGCGCCGAGTGGTGCGCCGACCCAGCTCCGAGGAAGAGCAGGCACTTGAAAAACGCATGATTGAAAAGATGGAACATCGCTACGCCCGGCGCCCCAACTCCCAACGCGAGGAACATATAGCCCAGCTGGCTCACCGTCGAGAAAGCCAGCACGCGCTTGATGTCGGTGGCCGCCAGCCCCATCGCCGCCGCAAATATCGCTGTGAACCCGCCAATTAACGCTGTCGTGTTCATCGCCACAGCGCTCTCTGCGAACAAATCGAACATCCGCGCCGTAAGAAACACTCCAGCGGCGACCATCGTAGCGGCGTGGATTAGCGAACTCACCGGCGTCGGCCCCTCCATCGCGTCGGGCAACCACGTATGCAGCGGGAATTGCGCCGACTTCCCCACCGCGCCTGCGAACAACCCCAGAGAAACCCATGTCGCCACTCCCGCCGGAAGGGCCGGCGCAGCCTCGAGAATGGCCGGAATCTCGAACGGGTTCAGCCCGAGCTCAACGAATGCGGCCCTGTTGAAATACAAGTACATAATGCCGAGGAGAAACCCGAAGTCCCCTATCCGCGTAACGATGAACGCCTTCTTCGCCGCCGCCGCCGCCGCAGGACGATGGCTCCAGAACCCGATGAGCAGGTACGAGAACAACCCCACAAGCTCCCAGAACACGAACATCTGCACGAGGTTGTATGCAAGCGTCAGCCCCAGCATCGACGCCGTGAACAGCGACATATATGCAAAATAGCGCGGATAGTCGACCCACTCGCCGCCCTCTGCCTCCGCCTCTTTGCGCATATACCCGAGCGAGTAGAGCTGCACAAGCATGCTCACGCCCGACACCACCGCGGCCATGATCGCCGAGAGCGGATCGAGCAGCACACCCACCGTCATCTCGAACGCTGCCGTCCCCGGCTCGCCCACCACGAACCACACATGCGGCGCGAAGCCAACCTCCCCATCCATAGCCGCCCAGACAGCCAGCAAGCTCAGCGCGAACGCCCCCCCGACTCCGGCAATGCCGACTACCCCTGCGGCGGGCCACAGCGATCGCGCCCACGGACGGATGACTCCAACGTTGACCAACCCCGCAAGCAAGGGCAGGCCGACGATGAGCCATGCTGCCGCTTCGGGCATCATCGCCTACAGCTTCCTCATAATTTCGTCCGCCACATGCTCCCGTCCTCGGGGCACCATCACACGGAAGGACACAGTCTCGCCGTAGTCAAGAATGTCGCCCTCGGGCAGCAGCCTCACGGGAAGCCCCTCGCCTTCGAGGATCTCCTTCCACATCTCGGCCAGCATCAGGTTCGGCGCTTTCTTGTAATCGACCCACATCTCCAGTTACCGCCGCATCTGACTCAGATCTGAGATAGCGACGGTGTCGCGCCTGCGCGCCAGCGCAATGATGAGCGCAAGCCCCAGCGCCACCTCTGCCGCCGCCACGACGATTACGAACAACGCAAGCGTATGACCAGCGAGCAGAAACCGCTCCGCATCTTCCGGAGCGTTCGCAAACCGGAAAACTGCGGGGGCGGTATAGCGCGAGAACGCCACCAGCGCCACGTTCACCGCATTGAACATAATCTCAACCGACATCAGCACGGCAATGATGTGCCGCCGCGACAGCGCCCCATAGAGCCCGATGCAGAACAGAATCGCCGAAACAATGAGCAGCCGCTCCAACATCCCTACCGCTCCCGCACGAGAGCCAGCGCCCCCACCACTGCCGCGAGCAGCAGCGCCCCGGCCGCCTCGAACGCCAGCACGAAATCAGCAAGCAGTAAACGCCCCAGCCGCGCAGGCGAGTCCACGAACACAGCGGCTAGGGGCTCCGGGAGTGTATCCGGCAGCAACCGCCACTCGGCCTGCACGATGCTGTAAAGAAGCGCCCCAAGCAGCGCTGCCCCCATCATCAGCGCCACAGGCTGCGCGTGCGTGCTCTGGTTCCCCAGATCGACGTCCCGCGTCATCATCACCGCGAATATCACTAGCACAGCAATCCCCCCCCCGTAGATGAGAACCTGAACAACAGCCAGGAACTCGGCGTGCGCCATCGCAAAGAGCCCTGCAACTCCCACGAAACTGACAACCAACATCAGCGCGGCGCGAAATATGCTGCGCAGATGCACTACCAGCGCGGCGGCAATCACGCTCGTCCCCGCCAGCAGCCAGAACACAATCTCCGTGAACAGATTATCCAAAGTCACGCTTAGCGCTCGCTCTCGTAGTCGCCATCGGCGCTCGCCCGCTGGTCCCACTCCTCAGGCAGCTGCGCCGGACGAGTGGGATGCCAGAACGCAGGCTCCCGTCCCGCGTCCTCCCACTCACGTGCGGCAGACCCTCGCGGATCGAACGCGTCCCGCTCCAACTGCGGCCGGAACCACGTGCTTGGGCGCTTCTCGCGCTCCTTCAACGCCTCCACGTTGATCACTAAGTCCTCGCGGCGGTACGCCGCCGCCTCGAACCCCGAACCCATATGCAGAGCATCGTACGGGCACGCCTCGACGCACAGCCCGCAGTACATACAGCGCGCCTGATCGATATCGAACACGTCCACCTTGTAGCTGCCGCCATCCTGCTCGTTCCCGCCGTTCGGATCGGTCACGATTCGAATGATGCCAAGCGGACAGTACTTCGCGCAGCTTGCGCAGCCGGTGCACCGCTGCTCGTACCACGTGAACTCCTGCCCGCGAAAGCGCGGGTGCTGCTTGTTCCTTTGCTCCGGGTACTGCACGGTGAACGGGCGGCGCAACAGATTCCTCAGTGTTACGGCCATTCCCCGAAGCATCCCTGCCCCGTACATATCAGCTCGCCTCCATAGCGCGAGCAGCGGAGGGCGCCGGCGTTCGCAGCGAAACTACCCGCGACCACAGCAGCGCGGCGGGCGCCGTTACGCTCCAGTTGATCGCCGCCATTATGGCAAGCTCCAACGCTCCGCGCTCAGGCCAGACGAGCGTCTCAGCGCCCAGCAGCAGCACATTCAGCAGGCTAAGCGGGAAAAGATACTTCCACGCCGCCGCGAGAATCTGGTCGAGCCGGAAACGCGGAAGCGTCGCGCGCACCCACACCGCCGCGAACACGAACATCCCCACCTTCGCCAGAAACCAAACGTGCGACGGCAACACAGCCCACTTCCAGCCTTGCAGAAAAAGCACTGCGAAGATAGCTCCCGCCACCACCGTGTTCGCAAACTCCGCCAGCATGAAAACCCCGTACTTCATCCCGCTGTATTCCGTCATATAGCCAGACACCAGCTCCGACTCCGCCTCAGTAACGTCGAACGGCGCGCGGTTCAGCTCCGCCGAAATCGCCGCCAGAAAAATGAGCGCTCCCAGCGGCGTAACCAGCAAGAACGGCAGCGCCTGCGCCTCCACAATGTCGACCATCGACATCGACTGCGCTAACACAGTAACCCCCAGCAGCGCCATCACGAGCGGAACCTCGTAGCTCACAAGCATAGCCACTGCCCGCATACTCCCGAACAAAGCGAAACTGTTCGGCGACGCGTAGCCCGCCATCATCACCGCTATCGTCGCGATCCCGCTCACCGCCGCTATGTACAGAACCCCCACATTGATGTCGGCCAGCCACGAATTCGCCCCGAACGGGATGACCGCGAGCACGAGCAGCGTCGGCGCCAGCATCACAACCGGCGCGAGCGTGAACGCTACGCGGTCAGCCCCCCTAACAATGACATCCTCTTTCGTTAGCAGCTTCACCGCGTCGGCAAGCGGCTGGAAAAGCCCGAATGGCCCTGCCCTGTTCGGCCCCAGCCGCCCCTGAAAACGCCCCAGCAACCGCCGCTCAAACCAGGTGTACCCTGTCCCTATGGCAAGCGTCGCATTGACCACGAGCATAATGATCGCGAACCCCGCAACGCCGTACGCAAGCCACGCCCACTCTTGCCCCAGCGCATCAACCACCACCGTATAAACGTTGCGGTAGAGCGCGTTCTCTGCGAGCGCCTCGCCCATCAGCGGTCCACCTCTCCCATATTAAAATCGAGGCTGCCAAGCGTAACGATGGCGTCAGCCAGCTTCCAACCCACCAGCATCTCCCTGAAAAGCGTCAGGCTCATAAAAGACGGTGACCGTATGTGGCAGCGGTACGGCGCGATAGAGCCGTCGCTCACCAAATAAAAGCCAAGCTCGCCCTTCGGAGCCTCTATCGGAACATAAGCCTCCCCCGGCGGCGGGCGAAACAACATCGCCGGCGTCGCCCGCACCGGCCCAGGCTCAATCTGCTGATAGCACTGCTCGATGATGCGCAGCGACTGACGCACCTCCAGCATCCGAACCCAGAACCTGTCGTAGTTGTCTCCCGTCTGCGCGGTCGGCGCCTCGAACTGCACCCTGTCGTACACGTCGTAAGGCGCCTGCTTCCTCCAGTCCCACTCGACTCCAGACGCCCGCAAAATAGGCCCAGTGAACGATGCGTCGAGCGCGGCCGCCGCCGAAACGCTCGCGACCCCCTTCGTGCGCGCGAGCGTCACCTCGCTCTCGAACACCAGCGCCTGCAGCTCGTCTCCGTACGCCGGCATCTCGTCGAGAAAATGCCGCAATGCCGGCCAGAACTCGTCCGGCGCATCCTGAAAAACCCCCCCGATGCGCATGTACGACACTGTGATTCGCGCTCCGCACAGCATCTCGAACATATCAAGAATGCGCTCGCGCTCGCGGAATGCGTACATCAACGCGGTGCCACCGAACACGCCAAGCTCCTGCAAAAAGAAACCAACCCCCACCAGATGGCTCGCGATCCGCTGCAACTCGGCGGCGATTACCCGCAGATACTTGCCGCGCTCCGGCGCCTCGATCCCCACAAGCCGCTCGCACGAAAGCACATAGGCCTGGTTGTTCGTCATCGACGACACATAGTCGAGCCGGTCGGTGAGCGTCACTACCTGCGTGTACTGCCGCTCCTCCGCAAGCTTCTCCGTGCCCCGGTGCAAGTACCCAATCACCGGCTCCGCGTCGAGAATATTCTCCCCGTCGAACGTGAGCTTCATCCGAAACACGCCGTGTGTGCTGGGATGGTGCGGCCCAACGTTAACCACAACAGGTTCGGTGCGCAGCGTCATCCCGCTATCCCCCATGAGGCCAGGAGTAAGGAAGCGGAGGTTCGATGTAATCGCGCCGGAGAGGATGCCCCTGAAACCCCTCCCACGTGAGGATGCGCTTCAGATTCGGATGCCCCTCGAACGCCACCCCCAGCAGATCCCACACCTCGCGCTCCTGCAGCGCTGCTCCGCGCCAAACACCGCTCACCGTCGGCAGCGACGGCTCATCGCGACCGTACACCCGCGCCTTCAGCGCCGCCATCATGTTCCGGCTCAGCGAGGTGAGACGGTAAACAACATCGAAATGCTCGACATAATCCACCGCCGTTATCGAATTCAGCAGCCTGTAGTCGTGCGCCGGATCGTCCCGCAGGAACCGGCAAACCTCGGCAATAGCCTCCGGCGCAACAAACGCCGCAATCGCGTCCGCGCCGATTACCGCGTCCGCGAACCGGGAGCGCAGCTCGCCGGCCAGCTCGCTGCCGGAGAGCTCCGTCGTCATGGACGCGACACTCCCGCCGCGTTCCGAGCGACGCTGTACTTCTTGATCTTCTCGTGCAGCTGCATAATCCCGTACAGCAGCGCATCGGGCCGCGGAGGGCACCCCGGCACATACACATCGACCGGCGCTATGTGATTCACCCCAGGAACCACGCTGTAACCCTGGTAGTACGGCCCCCCGCTCGTGGCGCACACACCCATCGCAATCACCCACTTCGGCTCCGCCATCTGATCGTAGATGCGGCGCACCGCCGGAGCCATCTTCCACGTCAGCGTCCCCGACACAATCAACAAGTCAGCCTGACGCGGCGTCGCGCGCATCGCCTCCATCCCGAAACGCGCAAGATCAAACCGCGACATCGCAGACGCGATCATCTCGAACACGCAGCAAGCCAGACCGAACGCCAGCGGCCACGTCGCCGACCTCCTGCCCCAGTTCAGCAACGCGTCCACCGACGTAACCGCAACATTGTTGCTCAGCCCCTCAGGAACGTGTATCGACGGCTCCGGAAACGCCTCTTGCGAACTCCACTTCAACTGCTCGACGGACTCGCCCTCGATGCGGTCGGTGTCCCACCCCACAAGCGGCGTGGGCGTCGCCCGACCATGCGCCCAACCGGGCTCGGCGGGCAGAGTCTGCTCGGTTGACTCGTTTCCGTTGACCATGGCCGACTCGGCAACGTTCTCCGGCAGGAGCCCCTCTTGGCGGGCAGTGATGCCCCGCCCTCCGACAATTCGTGCGAGACAGGGGGAGCTCCCCTCGGCGGACAGTATTATGACGATGGCGAGCATAGCATACGAAGGGCGTAAGTGAAACGCCGCACAATCTCCTGCGACCAACCCCAGCCTCCAGCGTGCTTGTCCGGAACTCCGCCACGCTGTCCCTCTCTCGACTGTCCTTCCCATCGCTCCCGTTAAGCGGAATCCCCTCCTAGCCTCAACCTCTCGGGTCCACGAGAACGGACGCGCGACCCCTCCCAAGCGACATCGGCGTCGAGACCGCCGCCTATCTCAACGGCCTCGCCGAAGGCGCCAGCGAACTCCGCCGCTACATCCTCGACTCCCTCCGACGCGACGACGACTCACGCTCCGAAGAACTGATGCGCTATATGGACGATGCCTACAACGCCCTCATCGTAATGGACTTCCCCGACGCCTTGACCTCCGGCCTTCGCCGCACGACCGACCAGCTGCGCGGCGTACTAGAGCGCACCCGCGGCGACCTCACCCTCGCCCTTCGCCAGTGCCCTTCGCAGTGCCTCCTCGCCGCCGCCGAGAGCTAGAAAGAGCTGTTTCGGCACGCCGAAACAGCTCATCGGCTAGAGGGTCAAGCACGCTGCAAACCTCCGCGTACAGATCCTCGTCAGAGTCAATGTACCGGCTGCTTCGCCGAACCCGGACCGCGCGCAGGGAAACGGCCATTGACATCGCTAGAGGGGCGGGTGGCGGGCCGAACCCGGACCGCGCGCAGGGAAACGCCTGACGAGGGCCTTTGCGAGTAACTCAATTCTCCTGCCACGTGAGCACAAGGCGGGCGCCAAGCGCCTCCTCGCTGCTTCTTCCTATAGCTCTTACCCTCGAATGTCCCCCGCCCCCTCCCCCGCTCCCTCACACGAACCCCTCTCTGCCTGTAGAATGGACGCCGACATTCGTCCCGGAGCGCCTCAACCCTCGCGCTCCCTACAGGAGGCACCACTGATGGAAGGCCTGCTTGTGGCCGTCGTTGCTGGCGCCGCCGCTCTCCTATTTGCGATCTTCCTCGCTATGCGCGTCCTCAGCGCCGACGAGGGAAACGACCGCATGCGAGAGATTGGCGCCGCCATTCAGGAAGGAGCCAACGCCTTCCTCAAACGCGAGTACACCGTCCTCGCCCTCTTCGTCCTCGTCGTCTCCGCAGTCCTGCTTGTCTTGGGCATCGTGCGCGAAGAGCAGGACGAAATGACCGCCGTCGCCTACCTGGTGGGCGCAGCATCGTCCGCCGTCGCCGGATTCATCGGAATGCGCGTCGCCGTCAAATCCAACATGCGAACCGCCGCCGCCGCCCGCATCAGCCTCAACCGCGCCCTCCGCGTCGCATTCTCTAGCGGCGGCGTTATGGGCATCACCGTCGTCGGCATCGGCATCCTTGGAGCCCTCATCCTCTGGGTCGCCTTCGAAGACCCCAACATCGTCGCCGGCTTCAGCTTCGGAGCCTCCAGCATCGCCCTCTTCGCCCGCGTCGGCGGCGGCATCTACACCAAAGCCGCCGACGTCGGCGGCGACCTCGCCGGCAAAGTCGAGGCTGGCATCCCCGAAGACGACCCGCGCAACGCCGCTGTCATCGCCGACAACGTCGGCGACAACGTCGGCGACGTCGCCGGAATGGGAGCCGATCTCTTCGAATCCTACGTCGGCTCCATCATCGCAAGCCTTGCGCTCGCCGCCACCGGCGCCGCATTCCTTACCGGAGTAGACCCTTCCCGCATCGACATCACAGCCGAATCCGATCTTGCCGTGCTCCCGTTCCTCATCGCCGCCGTCGGCATCGCCGCCTCGATCATCGGCACCTTCCTCGTGCGCACCGGCGAAACAACAAACATCGGCAGCCTCCTATGGTCGCTCCGCAAAGGAATCTTCGCCGCAGGCGTACTGGCGCTCATCGGCTCGTTCGGCGCCGTCTACTGGCTGCTCGAGGCTCAGAACAGCTACGGCATCGACAAAGTGTGGCAGCTCTGGGGAGCCGTCGCCGTCGGCCTCGGCGCCGGCGTCATCATCGGCGTCAGCACCGAGTACTACACCAGCTACGAATACCGCCCCACCAGAGGCATCGCCGCCCGCTCCGTCACCGGACCAGCAACCATCATCATCAGCGGATTCGCCACCGGAATGGCCAGCACTGTCATCCCCCTCATCGTCATCGCCGCCGCCGTCATCGGAGCCTACGAGCTCGCCGGACTCTACGGCATCGCCATCGCCGCCGTCGGCATGCTCTCCACCCTCGGCATCACCCTGGCGACCGACGCCTACGGACCCGTAGCCGACAACGCCGGCGCCATCGCCGAGCAGGCCGGACTCGACCCCGAAGTACGCGAGCGAACCGACGCCCTCGACTCCCTCGGCAATACCACCGCCGCCACCGGCAAGGGTTTCGCGATAGGCTCCGCCGTCCTCACCTCCCTTGCCCTCATGGCTGCCTACGCCAACGTTGTCGGGCTCGAGGCCATCGACCTGCTCGAAGTCTCCACGCTCGTCGGACTGCTCATCGGCGCGCTTATGCCGTTCGTCTTCAGCGCCCTCACAATGGAGGCCGTCGGCAAGGCGGCGCAGGATATGGTGGAAGAGGTGCGCCGTCAGTTCAACGAAATCGCCGGACTGCGCGAAGGTAAAGAGGGCGTGCGCGCCGAGTACGCCCGATGCGTCGACATAAGCACGAAAGGCGCCCTGCGCGAGATGATCATCCCCGGCCTCCTCGCCGTCGTCGTCCCGATCGCCGTCGGCGTCATCCCCTTCCTCGGCGCCGCGGCAGTGGGCGGTCTCCTCATCGGGGCCATCGCGGCGGGCTCGCTGCTCGCCATCACCATGGCGAACTCCGGCGGCGCATGGGACAACGCGAAGAAGTACATCGAGGCAGGAGCGCACGGAGGCAAAGGAACCGACGAACACGCCGCCGCAGTTGTCGGCGACACCGTCGGCGACCCCTTCAAAGACACCTCCGGCCCCTCGCTCAACATCCTCATCAAACTGATGTCCATCGTCGCAGTCGTCTTCGGCAGCATCTTCGCCGCATAGGGGAGCTTATGCTCCCCTGTTCCCTCAAAGTCGCGAGGGAACAGAACAGATCAGAAAGCAGGGGAAATCTCCCGCCCTTCCCCTGCCATCCTCCCGGCCCCTCTGGCGACAGAGGACGCCCGCAAACTTAAGGAGTCTTGCATGGACTTGGGAATCGACGGTAAGAGAGCGCTCGTAACCGGAGGCTCCCGCGGCATCGGCTACGCCGTCGCGCTGGAGCTCGCCCGCGAGGGCGTCGACATCGCGCTCTGCGCCCGCGACGCCGACGCCGCTGCCGGCGCGGCAGCCCGGATTGCGAGCGCAACCGGCGCGCGTGCCTTCGGATTCCGCGCCGACACCGGCGTTGCAACCGACATCGAACAGCTCGTCGCCGGCGCCGCCTCCGTCCTTGGCGGAATAGACATCCTCGTCAACAACGCCGCGCGAGTCGGAGGCACAGGCGGCCCCGACTCCCTCGCGCAGCTCAACGAGCCTATGCTGCAAGCCGACTTCAACGTGAAGATTATGGGCTACCTGCGCTGCGCCCGCGAAGCCGTTCCCTTTATGGAGCAGGCCGGGTGGGGCCGCATCATCAATATGGATGGCATGGCCGCGCGCAACGCCGCAGGCGTCAGCGGCGGCCTGCGCAACGCCGCCGTTATGAACTTCACCAAGGTGATGTCCGAAGAGCTTGGCCCCAAAGGAATCACCGTCAACGCCGTCCACCCTGCCGTCACCAAGACCGAGGCGCTGATCGAGCGTCTTCAAACGAATGCCGAACGCGACAGCATAACAATCGAAGAAGCGGAACGGCGCATCGCCAGCGCAAACGCCATCAAACGCCTGGTGACCGCAGACGAAATCGCATCGGTCGTCGCATTCCTCTGCTCGCAGCAAGCGGGCTGCATCACCGGCGAAGCCGTTGCCCCAGCCGGCGGCAACTCCCGCTCAGTCTTCTACTAAAGGCTCCGGAATATCAGAAGCTGCCGGCCCAAGCAGCGAACAGAGCACGCCGAGGGCGCTTCGATCGACCTGCTAGAGAACCCCATAGCAATGCCCCGATCCAACATCAGCGGCAATAGCCCTTACGAAAGCGCCATCGGCTACTCGCGCGCAGTCCGCGTGGGAAGCGCAGTCTACGTCTCAGGGACCGTCGCAACCACAGACGATGGCTCGCCGGCGCCCGCAGGCGATGCCTACGCCCAGGCGAGGCAGGCGCTCGCTAACATCCAAACCGCCCTCGCCGAGGCGGGAGCCGCCCTCGCCGATGTCGTCCGCACCCGGATGTACCTCGTTAACGCCAACGACTGGGAAGCAGTCGCCCGCGCTCACCGCGAATTCTTCGGCGAAACGCGCCCAGCCGCAACAATGATCGAGGTCAGCCGCCTCCTCGACCCCGAAATGCTCGTGGAGATAGAAGCGGATGCCGTCATCGAGTGATTCCGCCCACTGTCGGCCAAGGTATCGCCGCAATGCCCCCGTTGCCTGTCGCAAGCTCGTCCACTCCCCCTTGCAGCCGCTCCTAAACCTGCGACCCGTCGACGCTCCACAACAGATACGCGCGCATCAGCTCGTTCAGCTCCCCGTCGAGCACAAGCTCCGGATTGGTCGACTCGAACCCCGTCCGATGATCCTTCACAAGCTTGTACGGATGCAGCACGTAGCTCCGTATCTGGTTCCCCCAGCCGGCAGCGACGTGCTCCCCCTTCAACGCAGCGCGCTCCTCCGCGTGCTTTCGCTCCTCGATATCGATTAGCCGCGCGCGCAGAATCTTCATCGCCGCCTCGCGGTTCTGTAGCTGCGACCTCTCATTCTGGCAAGAGACCACCAGCCCCGACGGAAGATGCCGAATGCGCACCGCCGTCGAATTCTTCTGCACGTGCTGCCCACCCGCCCCGCTCGCCTTGAACACCTCCATCTCGATGTCGTCAGGATCGATCCGCACCTCAATATCCCCTTCAGCCTCCGGAAGCGCCTCCACAAGCGCGAACGACGTGTGCCGGGCGTGCGCAGCGTCGAACCGCGAAAGACGAACCAGCCGGTGCACGCCCCGCTCGGCTTTCGCGTACCCATACGCGTTCGGCCCCGAAATCTCCAGCGTAACGCTCTTCACCCCAGCCTCTTCCCCAACCGACAGATCAAGCGCCGCCGACCGGTATCCCGAAAGCTCCGCCCACCGCGTATACATCCGCATCAGCATCTCAGTCCAGTCCTGCGCGTCAGTCCCCCCGGCCCCCGCGTGGATTGCGATGATCGCTCCGCGGTCGTCGTGCTCCCCCGAGAGAATGAGATCAATCTCCCGCCGCTCCGATTCCGCCGCCAGCTGCTCGAACTCAGCGCCCAGCTCCGCGGCAATCTCTGCATCTTGCGCCTCGATCGCCAGCTCCGTCAGCTCCGCCGCGGAGGCGATTCGCCCTTCAAGCCCCCGCCACCCGTCGATGCTCGACCGCAGACGCGCCAGACGCTTCATCGTCGCTTGCGCGCTCACAGGGTCGCTCCAGAAATCAGACTCCGCCGCCGCCGCTTCCAGACGGTCGGCCTCTACCGCGCGGCCAGCAACGTCAAAGACGCGCCATGACATCGGCGACGTGCTCGCCTAAGTCGGCGAGGCGCTGGCGCAGCTCATCCATGGCGCATGCTCCTTCGAGCGAATCGAATAGCCAGCCCGCTTCCCTCCGGACTGCGTCTTGCCAGTATAACCACAACCCCGACTCGCGACCCCGTGCGCGCAATGCCAGCGCCTCTGACTGTCGCTGTAGCGCATCGTCGACGCTCGCGACCCCGTGCGCGCAATGCCAGCGCCTCCGCTCAGGAAGCCGCTACCCGCCACGTGAGGCATTGAACGCCCAGCCCCGGCTGTGCTACGCTCATCTCCCCTGCGGTCGGGGTGTGGCGCAGCCCGGTAGCGCACCTGCATGGGGTGCAGGGGGTCGTTGGTTCAAATCCAATCACCCCGACCAACTCTCCCGAACTCGCATCGCGGCGCAGGCGAGCAGACCTCCCTTGCAGCCGCGCGGAGGCCCACCGATGACGACATCCGGCGGCAAACCAGAGTGGGTGCTCGACCATCTCCAGCGCTATCGCGACTCCGACGGCGAAGACGGCCATATGTGGCGCGGCTACCCCACGCTCCTCCTCACGACCACCGGCCGCAAGTCCGGAACTGACATCACAACCCCGCTGATCTACGGAGAACACGAAGGCCGCTACCTCGTCGTCGCCTCGCGCGGCGGCGCCCCCGAGCACCCCCAGTGGTACAAGAACCTGTCCGTAAACCCCACCGTCGGAGTCCAGATCAAGGCCGACAAATTCCGCGCTGTCGCCCGCGCCGCAGATTACAAAGAGAAGCCGCCCCTGTGGCGCCTTATGGCTGGCGTCTACCCCCCGTACGATGAGTACCAGAGCCGCACCGAACGCGAAATCCCCGTCGTTATCCTCGAACGCGTCGGCTGATCCCGATGCGCCCTGCCCCCGCAGCCCTCTACCCTGCGCGGCCCCCGACCTCAGGAAGACAGGTAATGAGGCCTCGCTTCGTATACGTGATGAGCACACTCCTCCTGGCGGCAGCCGGTCTGCTGCTGACCGCCTGCGGGAGCGACCCAACGCCAACCCCGACGCCCACGCCTACGCCAACTCCAACTCCAACTCCAACGCCTCCAACAGTTCTGGCGATTACCAGCGATTACCACCCCTTCAACTTCATCAACGACGCAGGCGAGGTCGATGGCCTCGACCGAGAAGTAGGCGAGGGGTTGTGCCGCCGCGCCAACATCGAATGCGTGTGGGAGGTCCACGAGTGGGATACGCTCATCCCCAACCTCATAGCAGGGGAATTCGACGCCGTCATCGCCGGTATGAGCATCACCTCCAAGCGCGAGGAACTCATCGACTTCACAGAGGCCTACTACCCGCCAGTCCCCTCCGTCTACATCGCCAGAGCTGGTGAAGGCGCCGCCGCCCTCAACGGCAGAATCGGAGCCTCAGTCAACACCATCTTCTCCGACTATTTCACCGAAATAGGAGAACCGTTCGTGCCGCTCGACGGCTCTGTGAACGTCATCATTGCCCTCCTCAACAACGACGTGGATGCCGTCATCGTCGATCACGGCTACGCCGTAGACCAGCTCTCGCACTACGAAGGACAACTGGAGATCGTGGGCGACCCCGTGCAGATAGACCGCGGCCTCGGCGTCGGCGTGCGCAAGGGCAGTCCACTGGAGGCCAAGCTCGACGAAGCCCTCGCCTCGATGAAAGCCGACGGCTCCTTGAACGCCCTCCTCCTCAAGTGGATAGGCGCAGACGCAGCCACATTCTGATTCCCAGGCCCCTGCTTCTCCCCGTCGTTCCCGCTCCCCTCGGTCCCCCGCTCAAGCGACTGCCTCCCACAGGAGAGCTCTCCTTGACTAGCCCTCTAGCCCGTCAGAACAGACAGTGCGGACCACCTGCGGCTCGCGCGCCTGTGGACGATCGGAATCCTCGGGCGGAGCGAGACGGAAACGCGCGCGCAGCGCCTCCAGCCGTGTGCGGAGCTCTGAACCAGCCAATCCCTGCTCCCGAATCTTGCTCAACTCCTGCTCCGCCTGCTGCGGCAGATCCCCCGTAAAGATGCGCCGGAGCGCGTCGATGCGCCCCGCATCGACCGCCTCCCCCGCCTCTCGCAGCGCGGCATTGAGCCGCCCCGACACGTAGCGCCGCGCTCGCGAGTCATGGGATCTCCTCGCCCTCCCCAAGCGACGTTGAAACTCCCGCTTGAACGCCTCGAACGCAGCCGTCACCCGCTCGTTCGTATCTTCCGGCAGCGGCTCCGCCGGAGCGTCCGGCTCGCACCTCGCCGCCTCCACGAACTGCGCCGGAGTGATAGCCCGCGGCTGAAGATCAGACCCAACTGCGTAGCAACCGTTCACCCCTCGCGATCCTCCCGCGCCCAGCAGAACGATAGTCTCCGAAGGCTTGGGAGCCTCGAACGGCGACGGCGCCATCGTCGCCGGCGACATCAGCGGCGCCTGCTCCCCGTCGACCGTCGCCCCGTTCCGCGCGTAGTTGTCGTCGCCGAACTCCGACCGCTCCGGACGCGCCCTGAGCGCCGACCGTATCCCGTCGGGAAGCTCCGTGATCGTTCGCCAAAGCTCAGGATCGCCCTCCTTGATTCGCTGCAACTCCGCCGTCGCATGCTGATGCGCTGTCACCTCGCCCAGCCCATCCTCCGCATCCGGCATCTCCTTCCTGTCGTAGATGCAATAGAGCGCATCGTCGTTAAGATGCTCCCCCTCAGACAGCAGCTGGTTATCCAGCCCTATGGCGTCGTGAAACGACTGAATGCGGCGCCCTACCCGCTCCGTCAAGGATAGACCCGCATCCACCTCCACATCCGGCCACATATTGTGCAACCGGATGACAGAATGCCGCGTTCCGATGCGGTCCACCCGCCCGAAACGCTGGATGAGACGCACCGGATTCCAGTGCAGATCGTAATTCAGCGCCCGGGCGCAGTCCTGCAAGTTCTGACCCTCCGAAACAATGTCCGTGGCCAGCAGAATTCTGATCTCCGGCCCCGGACGCTTCTCATTTCGCGACAGGTTCGACCCCGGAGAGAACCGCTTGACCACGCTCTCCGCCTGATGTCGCACGCTCCCCGTCAGCATCGCGATTCCCGGATCGCCCTCCCCTGGATTCAGCTCCCGATACAGATACGAAATCGTCGTCTCCGCCTCCGAGAAGATCAGAATCTTCTCGCCCTTCACCTCCTCCCGCTCCAGGAAATCCCGCAGCGCCCGCAGCTTGTCGTCGTCCTCCGCCGTGATGCCGCTCACCCGCGACAGAACGCCGCTCAGAACCCCGTGATCCGCATCGAGGTCGTCCATCCACCTGACAACATCGAAGTCGGCGACATCATGAACCAGCTTGGCGCTCGCATTCCCCTGCCCTCGCCGCCGCTCCTCTTCCTGCGACAGCATCTCCAGGAGATCCCCCGCCTCGAAAGCCTGACCCGCCAGCATCCGCGCCGCCGTATCGCCGATAGGAACGTACCCGCCCCCCAGCGCCGACCGGAAGTTCCGATTGCTCTGACTCAACGCCCTCAGCGTGGAGCGGAACGCCTCGATGCTCGACTCCAACCGCTTGAGTAACAGCACGTTCATCAGCGCGGCGATGCGGTGCGCCGCCCTGAACAAATCCCGGTACTCGTCCTTGCCCCTCGCTTCCGCCCTCACGTAATCAGTAGCCCGGTACCGCGCCCCCTTGTGCTGGCGCAGTCCTCCCACTAGCTCCTCCAGAGAGCCCGCCTTCGCGTAGACCCTATCGAGACGATACGCAACATTGTCCAGAACCGGCTCCGGAAAAACGACCGGCTCCCCCGCCACCATTGCCGTATCACCGTACAGCCGCTCGATATCCTTGCGCCTCCGCCGTATGAACACAGGAGCCAGCGCCTGCGCGATATCCGCCTTCGGAACCGATGGCGCGGCCGGCGGCAGCGGAGGCGCCGTCGCCGCCTTGCTCGCTTCCCACGCCCTGAACTCCCGCTCGTACTCCTCGAACTCAGCCCGATGTTGCTGCCACCTCTGAGCGTTGTTGAAATACGCGCTCAGGCTCGCCGGCTCGATATTCAGCCCGTGCTCCATGTCGTCGAGAAAGAGCGTCAGCTGCCGGTAAATGTCCATCGGCCCCAGATTCTGCGGCGTCGCGCTGAGCAAGATTACCTTGTGGTCGCCAGACTCTAGGTAGCTGCGCAACCCGATGGACCGCCGATTCACGTTGCGGAAGTTATGAGCCTCGTCCACCAGCACCGCCCCCCTGTTGGGATACGCCTGCCCCAGAACGATTCCCTGCCCCGCCCTCTCAGACTCCACATACCGCCCCAACTCCTCGTCGAACTCAGCGTCCGGAGGCGGCGCGACGACGCTGTGCGAAACAACCGCCGCTCCCAGCGCGAACCGCTCGTTGAACGACTCCCACATCGACTTCAGCCCCGCCGGACACAGAATCAGCGGCGGCCCGTCGTTCGGATAGCTCGCCCGCAGCTGCCGCAGCAGCTCCGCCCCCACATACGTCTTCCCCAGCCCAACCACATCGCCGATATAAGCTCCCCCGTGCTCCTCAATCATCCGCAGCCCCTGACGCACCGCATCCATCTGAAAATTCGCCAGCTCCTCCGTGCGCTGAGGCCGAAGCTCGACATCCGGAACATCTGCGTAGTACAGCTCGTACAGCCCCTTCAGATAAACGTGATACGGAGGCGTAGCCGCCAGCGGCCACGACCGCGCCAGCGCCGCCTCGAGCGCCTCGCTGATGTCCTGCGAATCCTTCCACAGCGTCTCGAACCACTCGCGCAGAGCCTCCATCTCCGCATCCCCAGTCACGCGAACATTCAGCTCCGTATTCCCCGAGAACCCCGCAAGCGTCATATTCGACGACCCCACCACCGCCGCTCCCGGCTCCGCATGATTCTCGTACCAGCACAGGTACGCCTTCGCGTGCAGCGGACTCCGAAGATACGCCCTAACCTCCGCCTTCCCCGACGCAATCATATCGCGCAGCGAGCGCACCGCCCGCTCCGAATCAGCATCCTGTGGAAGAGACGCCACCCCGGCCGCGACGTGCTCCACCGACTCCCGAGCCGCGCTCTCCCGCTCCCGACGCTGCACGATGCTGTCCGCCTCCAGTTGCGCCCGCAGCGCCTCGGCCTGCTGCGCCCCGAGCGCCGCCTCCTCCAGCGTCGGACGATCCGACCGCCCCACAAGAATGCGAACCTTCTCCAGCCGCTCGAAACTACCCGCCACCTTTTGGAACCCCGACATAAACAGATAGCCCACCGCGATATCCGCCCGCGCCGAACTCCCAAGCATCTCCTGCAGCCGCGTCAGCAGATTAGGCTCAGTCGTCGCATGCAGAATGTTCATAGCCATTCTCCAGTGCCATCACACACTCCGCGCCCGGCGCAGACGATCCCCCACCAGCTTCGCGACCCCCTCGTACACCGCATCGCGCTCCCCCGACGTCAACCCCAGCGCGTCGAACACCGCGTCGTCCACCTCACGCCGCGCAGCCGACGGCGCAAGCACATCCCACTCCGTGCTCTCGAACACTCCCGCGTCTACCTCCGGCAATAGCTCAGGGTTGACTATGGAAAGATTCCTTGTCTCGTAAGTTTGAATCTCTAGCACTCCTTCTCCGAAATTCGATCTGCTTTCGATATTCACCATCAGTTGGAACAGTGTTGAGTTGATGGCTTGGCATAGCTGTATTGAAGAAACACTGTCGGTTGCAGACATCACCTGGAAATTGTCAGTGAACAGAGCCCCCGATACTGCCAAGAAAGCCCGCGCGACCGTATTCACGAATTTGTTCATTCCCAGATGAACATTGTCCCGTTTTCCCAAATCGTACCATCGATGTCGAGACATGATTCCCTTCGTGAGATTAAATCCTTTCCGTTCGCCCCATTCGATGTATTTCAGCGCACCGGAGCCCCTCAGATTGCCTTTTGCCATATGGCACATGAACAGACGCTTCGGCAACGCCGCCGGATTCACGACAATGTTGCGCGATTCCCGAGGCGTGCTCATAACAGGACGGCAGTACTCCGGCTCGATGCCGAACTCAGCAATGCGCTCCGATGTCAAACAGAAGAAAGCATTAGCCCCGGTCAAGACACCGAGCCGCACAGTCGCCACATCGCCTAGCCTCGCGAGCCTGTCACCGTACTTCGCCCGGATATGATGATAGATATCCGGCGCGCGCAAGTACTTTCCTCCCCACTTATCGCCGACATACTTGCCGTCGCTCGTTCCCGCGGCAATCAGCTCATCGCGGCTCTTGCGTATCTCGCGCCGTTGAGTTGGGTCAGAAACCGCAATCGCGAATTGGGCGCGTAGCGACGAGTCTCTTTACTCGTCGCTACGCGCCCAATTCCTGCTGACAACACTGATTATCGTATTGATATCCGCGGTAGCGAACTGCCGCTCCACCGCGCTCTCGTAGATTGCTTGCACATGCGCGTTCGTCAGCAAATACTCCTGCAATTTCGCTCCGTAACTCACATCCAGCCAGCTGTTGGAGCACACGAATACGTGCATACCGCCCTTGCGCAGCAGCTGCAATCCCCGCGCATAGAAATAGCAGTACAGGTCGGAGCGCGCGACAACAGCATCCCCGTACTGCTTGACTAGCGCTGCCTTATCAAGCTTGGCCAGACCGGCCTTCTCCGAGCCGATAAGCTCCTGCCGAACATACGGCGGATTAGCGATTGCCACGTCGAACCCCCCGCGTCCAGCGAACACCTCGGCGAACTCCACCCTCCAGTCCACCACCCCGCACTTACGCTCCAACGCTCCCATAGCCGCGCGCAACTCGCCCTTCAGCGACTCAATCTCACCGCGCAGCCACTGCTTGCGTCCGCCATCGGATTCGCGCAAGTACTCCCCCTTCAGCTCCCCCAGCCGCCGGACGCGCTCCACATCCTGCCCCAGCGTGCCCTGAACCTCCACTCCCGCGCTCGGATCCGGCCCGCCCAAGCTGTCCCCCTGCACAATCTTGAGATCAAGGTTGGGCAACGGCTCCGGCGCATCCCCGTCATGCTCAATCGCCAGCGACAACCACAACCGCAGCATAGCAATGTTGACCGCAAACTCGTCGATATCCACGCCGTAGAGATTGCGCTGGATAATTTCCAGCTTCAGTTCGTACAGGCTCTTGGCGTCCACGCCGGCGTTGTAGAGCGCCGACTGCAACTCGATAAGCTCCTGCATCATCCCCAGCAGATACGCGCCGGAGCCGCATGCCGGATCCGCCACAGTTACTTGCGCCAGCGCGTCCGCAATCCTCCGCGCCTGCGCCATCCCCAGCCCATCAGTGTCGTGAGCGTTCACGAACCGCTCAACCGCGTCGTCGTCGAGCTCAGGAACCTGTCCCTTCAGGTAGCCCTTGAGCGCCTCCCCGCACATAAACGACACCACCTGCCGCGGCGTGTAGTACGCCCCCGACGAATGTCGCCCCGTAACCAGCTCCTCGAACACCTTCCCCAGCATCTCCGGGTCAACCGCAACCTCAATATCGAATGGCGTAGACTCCATAACCGTGAAGTTGAAGCGATCGAAGAGCTCGCTCAGAACGCGCTCGATAATCGCGTCCGGCACAACGACGCCGTCGACCTTGTCCGGATCAGTCCTCTCGAACAGTCCGCCATTGAGAAAAGGAACATGCCCAATGAGGGGATCCAATCCCCTAGTCAAGTTCCTCGAATCCGGATTGTTAAGTCCATTGAAGAACAGCGGCTGAAGCCTCGACTTGTAGAAATTGCTATCCCCCGACGCTTGGTGTGCATTCCACAGAGCGTTGAGATAGTCGTAGTCCCTCCGCCTCTCCTTGCCCTCGCCCTCCTCAAGGTGGAGCCAGCCCTTGCGCTGCAAGAAATACACGAACATCAAACGGTTGAAGAGAGTGAGAACGAACATCCGCCGGTCGTTGTCGTCGTTTGGGAACCCTGAAATACTAGCCTCCGCCGCAGCGAATATCCTCTTGTACGCCTCGAAGAATTCCCGCGTAACCGGCTCCACATCGAAAGCCTGCCGCAAAGCAATGCGGATGTTCCCGCTATCACTGTAACGCCAGTAGATTTTGGACACCTGCTGAACAGCAGTGCGTCGCGCCAGATCGCGTTCCACAGTCATCCGCCTCAGCGTGGGCCTCGCGCCCTCGAAGCTCGGCAACACAAGCTGCAAACGCTCCCCCCGCTCATCCACGACCGCCAGCAGCAAGTCGTCCCCTAAATCCTTGGCGAGCGCCCGCGCGGCGGCGACTACCGCATCCTTGCGAACGCGCCCCGATTTCGACGCCGGCAAGCGGACAAGCGCAACCTGAACGCCGTCCAGCTCCGCTATGCGCTCTGCCGCGTCGGGGAGCCGCATCCCGGCGGCGGCTCCTGCCAGGCTCACCTCCCCGTTAGCGGCGTGGAAGTCCAGCGCCTCCACGAACAACCTGCGCACAGCAGTGCCAAGACTCTCCCGCGACGCCGAAGAGGCGGCGGCAAAGATCTCCTCGATATGCCTCTCCACATCTCGCGCGTCATCCAGTCTTTGCATAGCTAGTCCTGTCCTCTTTCGGCGTGACTAGCGCCATTCTAGATGCGAGGGGAATTACGCGCCAGCAGCGAGCGCTATAGCCGCCGGCGAATCCCCGTCGTTCCCGCGAACCTCAACGCCGCATCCCCCGTTGCCCGCCTGTCGCTCCCGCGAAGAGTGAACTCCCGGGCATCTGCGTGGCGCGCAGGCGGCGGCGGGCAACAGCGTAAAACCGAAAAGACGAAATGGTGGGCGGTAGAGGACTCGAACCTCTGACCTCCGCGATGTCAACGCGACGCTCTAACCAACTGAGCTAACCGCCCACAAAGGAGCGACAAGTATAGAGCCGCCTCGCTCAGCCCGTCTACCAAACCAGCGCTTCCGTGCCAAGCGCCCCGCGCATCGCCCGCCAGCTGTCGACTCCTCAGTAGCCCGATACGCCTCCGCCCGAGCCTCCCGCGCCCGCTATTTCGCGCCAACCTGCCGCCAAAGCCCTACCAGCAACCCGCCCCGGCGCCCGATAATAGAAGACTATGGCGCGCGCAACCGCTCCCCGCCGCTCTCGCAGAGCATTCCAAACCGGGATCGCCCTGCTCGCCGCAGGAGTGCTCCTCCTGGCCGCGGCGGCCTTCTACTACGGATACGGCGTCGTCGCCTCCCGCAACCTCGACAACATCGTCGTCCAGAACCCCGACGCGGTGGAGCTGCTCCCCCAAACTACCCCTCCCTCAGGCGCCTCCTCGCAGCCAACCGCCCCCTACCAGCAAGAAGTCCTTCCTCAGCCCACCCTTGCCGCCCCCGACTCCGGCGCTCCCGAGCCCCCCCGCCCCGATCCAGAGCTCGCCCAGCTCTACCCCGGCTCCCTCCTGCCGGCTCGCCAATGGGCCGACCCCCGGGGAACGATCGCCCTCCCTCAACCCGACATCAGCGGATTCACACCCCTCAGCAGCGCCGGACAACCCGTCATCAACGGCGTCCTCGGCAGAGCCGATCGCATCGTCATCCCGCAGCTGCACATCGACGCCCCCGTCGAAGAGCTCGGAATCGCAGACCCCGCATCCAGCATCGCCTACGAAACCCCGAAATTCATCGTCGGACACATCCCCGCAACCCCAAACCCCGGCTCCCACGGCAACGGGTGGTACTTTGGCCACCTCGAAAGCCCCGTCGAAGGAGAAGGCAACGTCTTCGCTTCCCTCCCCCGCATCGCCAACCTCATCCGCGACGGCGAAGATGTCCACGCCATCCTCCGCGCCGGCAACCGCGAGTACCTCTACGCCGTCAGCCGCGTCGACCTGCTCCACCGCGACGAAATGAAAATCTACGGCTCCGACGACGCCCGCGTTACGCTAGTAACCTGCTACCCCAGACTGCGCTACGACCACCGCCTGCTAGTAACCGCCCAACTGATAGGGTTCAAGAATGCTCAACCCGCATAGGCAAACCAAATCCGGCTCACGCCGCCAACTGCTAGGGTTCAGAGAATGCTGAAGCCGCATAGCAAAGACTGCATCCTGCCCGCTGCTGCCACCTACGGAATCGGCCTCCCCGCAAGAGACGCCCGCCGCCTTTCTCCACCCGACAGCGTGCGCCAACCCCGTGGAGTCGTGCTGTGTTCCGGCTCCCGGGTCGAGGCTCAGCTGCGCGGACCAACTCGCCATCAAATGGCGTCGTCGGCGGAGCCGAGCGCATCGGCCATCCCGCAGCTACAGCGCGCTACCCCCCGATTGCGATACAATCAACGCCTGCCCGTGACCGCCCAGCCAGCAGGGTTCAGGAATGCTGAAACCCCGTAGAGAACGCGCCGCTCGCTCCCTCCTGCGCACGACGCAACGTTACACAATGTTACGAAATGTTACGGCAGTCGCAGTAATTGCCGCCGCGCTCGCCGCCTGCTCCCCCGCCGACCCAACCGCCACGCCTGCCCCGCCTCCCTCTGAGCCGGCAACCACTTCTGCGCCAACCCTATCTCCAACAGCCCTAGATGATCTCACGGCGCAACATACCGCAACACCAGCTCCCCCCACCGCGACACCAGCGCCCTTTGCCGCGACGCCCAACTCCCCTGAGGCCATGCCAAGCCCCGCCGCGACCCCCACGCCCGCCAATGGCGACGGCGAGCACGTATCCTTCCCTCCTACCCTGCCTCCCTCCGACCGCGCGCCCGCGTCAACTCCTACCCTGCCTCCCTCCGACCGCGCGCCCGCGTCAACTCCTACCCCGCCTCCCTCCGACCGCGCGCCCGCGCCAACTCCCACCCCGCCTCCCTCCAACCGCGTCTCCGCTCCAACTCCCACCCTGCCTCCCTCCAACCGCGTCTCCGCTCCAACTCCCACCCTGCCTCCCTCCAACCGCGTCTCCGCTCCAACTCCCACCCTGCCTCCCTCCAACCGCGCGCCCGCCCCAACTCCCACCCTGCCTCCCTCCAACCGCGTCCCCGCGCCAGCCCCTACTCCTACCTCTATTCCCACGCTAGCTCCCACCCCAGTCCTAGCCGCCGCCTGGCGTGTCGACATCCCCGTTGGAGCCGAAATCGGCGACCGCGCGTCCGACGCAACCCTCACACTTCCCAACGGAACCACAGCGTCGCTCCAGGAGCTGGCCGCCGGCAAGCCGCTCCTCCTCTACTTCTTCGCCACGTGGTGACCAACCTGCCGCGCCGAGTTCCGGACGCTGGGAGAACTCTACGACGACTACCGCGACGACATCGTCATCGTCGCGGCAGGCTGGAACGAAACCGCCGCAACGCTCGGCCGGTACGCGTCCGACAATGGACTCGATTGGGTATTCGCTCAGGGCGAGCTCGACCTTGTCTCTAGCTATCAAGTGCGGTCGCAGTCGTCCAAGGTGGCTATCGACGCCGACGGCGTAATCGCTATGCGCTCCGGCTATCGCCGCGGCGGCGGCGACTACTGGCGCGCTCTCCTCGGCAGCCTCAGAGAGTAAAACGCCAACCCAGACCGCCCCTGCGCAGGAGAGATTCGGAAGCTAACAGGGAGCAGCCCCAACGCCCGCAAGGCGACAGGCGCCCGCTACCTCACCGAACTTCAAACAGGGAATGCCAGCGCAAAGCGCCCGCAAAGACAAGCCTCATGAACCGGTGCACAGTAGCCTACAAACACGTACAGGACGACAGGCCAACTACCCGCTCAGTTAGCGCTTGGCGGCGATCGGACGCTCCTTGATGCGAGCAGCCTTGCCGGAGAGCCCCCGCAGATAGTACAGCTTGGCGCGGCGCACAACGCCCCGGCGCGCCACCTCGACGCTATCCACATTCGGCGAGTGGGTGAAGAACGAGCGCTCGACGCCAACCCCGGAGGCCACCCGCCGAACAGTGAACGAGCTTGCAGGCCCCCCTCGCCTCATCCGAATGACGACGCCCTGGAAGCTCTGCTGCCGCTGGCGGTCGCCCTCGCGGATCCACACATTCACCTTGACAGTGTCGCCAGGTTTGAACTCGGCGACCTTCTCGTTGGGTTCGAGCGCTACTGCTTCGCGCGCTTCCATAGCTATATGCTCCCCTCGCCGTTGACGGCGTTGCGCTGCGCCCGCCCAGCGGCGGGCAACTAAGCTAGTGTACGGGCAAACGCACTCGGCGGCAAGGAACCTAAGAGGACGCAATCGTCTGAACCCGGTCGAGCATCGCATCCCACGGGTCTGCGCGTGGAGGCAGCGCATCTCCCGGAAGCGCTATGCACCCGTTGTTCCTCCAGCACACAAGCCTGCCCGATTGCCCGTCGAGCAACGCATCGACGGCGGCTACTCCCATCCGCGTTCCCAGGATGCGGTCGAACCGCGAAGGCGACCCCCCTCGCTGAATGTAGCCGAGCACGGTGTAGCGTGCGGAGTACGGCTCCGTCGAGCGGTTGATCAAGTCGGCGAGCTCGGCGGCGTTCCAGCGCGCGCCCTCCGCCAGCACGATGATGAAATGACGCTTCCCTCGCCCCCACACCCCTCGAATCTCACTGAACACATCCTCGAGCTCGACAGGCCGCTCCGGAGTAAGCACCATCTCCGCCCCTGTGGCCAGGCCAGCCTGCACCGCGATGTAACCGCAGCGCCTTCCCATCACCTCCACAATCATCGCCCGCTGGTGCGCGCTTGCCGTGTCGCGGAGCCGGTCAATCGCTTCCATCGCCGTGTTGATGGCAGTGTCAGCGCCAAGTGTCGCCTCAGTTCCAGGCATGTCGTTGTCGATAGTGCCCGGAACCGTGATTGTGGGGAAGCCAAGCTTGTGAAGCTCCCACGCCCCAGCCAGCGAACCCTCCCCCCCGATGACGATGAGCCCCTCGAATCCCGCAGACCGCAGGTAGTCCACAGCCTCCCGCCGAACCCCGTCGTCGAAGAACGAATCGCATCGCCCAGCCCCGATAATGCTGCCTCCGCGCTGGAGGGAGCCCGAGACCGACCGAGTGTTCAGCTGCTCGCAGCGGCGATTGAGTAGGCCGTTGTACCCGTCCCAGAATCCCCACACTTCGACGTCGCGATAGAGTGCGGCTCTGGTGGCCGCGCGAATGGCGGAGTTCATCCCCGGCGCATCTCCTCCGCTCGCCAGCAATCCAATCTTCTTCATAACCCCCTGTACGTCTGCTCCCTCTGGGAACATAGCAGCTTCCTCAGCGCGTTCCACGCCTGGAGACTGGAAATTCGCAAGCAAGCGCCCCGGCCACAGCAACTAGTAGGTTTTGAGCAGGAATCGAGTATAGGCCAGGGAGAGCGCCTAAAGAGCGGGAAGAAGTCTTGACGACCTCCCTCCTTTTCCCTTACCATACTCCCGCTTGGTGGTTAGAGCGGAGTGGAACCACCCGTACCCATCCCGAACACGGAAGTGAAACGCTCCAGCGCTGACGATACTGGTAGGGCGACTTGCTGGGAAAATAGGTCACTGCCAGGCTTTCAAAAGAGCCCGGGCTAGTATGCCCGGGCCTTTATGTTTTGACTTGACTTGACGACGCGCCATTTAAACGCGAGGGCGCGCAAGGATCGATGCTCTGACCTGGGGACGCGCCTGTCGTCAGCGCTCCCAACCCTCAAGTCGCGCCGATGCGTGCTCGCTTTCGGTTTACACCCTCGCGTCGGCAAGCGTAGAATAGGGATACTCCAAGAGGTGGCGCAGCCGCTGGGGGACTAAAGTACCCGTGATTGATCAGCCGATTGAGGGCCGCCCCGGCGAACCCACGATGGCCGAACTCCTCGAACAAGAGGAGACGCAACCGCAAGAGCTTCAGCGCGGGGACATCGTCGAAGGGCAAGTGATGGGCATCGACGCCGACGGCATCCTCGTGTCCGTCGGGCACAAATCCGAAGGCATGGTTCCGCCGCGCGAATTCCGCTCTATCGGGCCCGATCCCTCCGCTCGCTACCAGATAGGCGACGCCATCGACGTGTACGTTCTCGATACACTCGGACGCGAAGGCCAAGCCCTGTTGTCGCTTGATCGCGCCCGCGCGGCCTCCGCATGGGTCGAACTCGAAGCGGCCGAACAGAGCGGCGGGACAGTGCGCGGCATCATCACGGGACACAACAGGGGCGGCGTCGTCGTCGACATTAGTGGCCTGCAAGGCTTCGTTCCTCTCTCCCAACTCGCTCTGCCTCCCGGCGCCGATCATGCGTCCGCGCTGGCGGCTCGCGTCGGAGAAGAGGTGACGCTCAAGGCGCTTGAGGTGAACCGCAAGCGCAATCGCGCGGTTCTCTCCGAGCGAGGAGCTCTTCGCGAACTGCGCGAGGGGTTGAAAAACCAATTGCTCAACGAACTGCAAGAAGGCGATCGCCGCCATGGCCGCGTAACCGGCATATCGAGCTTCGGGGCATTCGTGGATATCGGAGGAGCCGATGGCCTCGTCCACATCTCCGAACTTTCCTGGGCGCCTGTCTCCAATGTAGAGGACTGCGTGCGGATTGGCCAGGAAATCGACGTGCAAGTTATGCGTGTCGACCGAGAGAACCGCCGCATCGCGCTTAGCCTGCGTCGTTTGGAGCCAACGCCTTGGGAGACCGCGTCGGAGCGGCTTGCAGTCGGTCAGCTCGTCGAAGGAACGATCACCAAGCTCTCCGATTTCGGGGCGTTCGCGCGAGTCGACGGCGCACTTGAAGGGCTGATCCACATCTCGGAATTGACCGAAAGGCACATCCGCCATCCAAGGGAAGTCGTGGAGATTGGCGATACAATGGCGCTTCGGGTTGTGAGCCTGGACCTCGAGCGTCGACGCCTCGGTCTGAGCCTGCGTCAAGTAGAGGAAGATAACACGACAACCGATTACCATGACCCGGTGGACTACTACGACCCCTACGGCTACGACGACAACCACTAAGGCCGCCAAACGGGTTGTGGATAGATAGGGAGCGTACTTGTTATGGCCAGTAGATTCGAGAAATTCTCCGAACGCGCCCGCAGAGTGCTGTCGCTTGCCCAGGAAGAGGCCCAGCGCTTCAACCACAACTACATCGGAACCGAGCACATCCTGCTCGGCCTCGTCCGCGAGACAGACGGCGTCGCCGCGCGTGTGCTCAGCAGCCTTGGCGTCGAGCTCTCCAAAATCCGCTCGGCAGTCGAATTCATCATCGGCAGAGGCGAACGTCCCTCCCCGGGCGACATTGGCCTTACGCCTCGCGCCAAGAAAGTCATCGAACTGGCCGTCGACGAGGCGCGTCGCCTGAGCCATCACTACATCGGCACCGAACATCTGCTCATCGGCATTATGCGCGAGGGCGAGGGCGTCGCTGCAGGCGTGCTCGAGAGCCTCGGCGTCTCGCTTGACAAGGTGCGCTCAGAGACAACCCGCATCCTCAACCAGAGCGTCTCCCAAGGCCAGGGCCAGCCCCGTATGAGCGCACGCACCCCTACGCTTGACCAACTCGGCATCGACCTAACCGCTGCCGCGCGTGCCGGTAAGCTTGATCCCATCATCGGCCGCAGCAAAGAGATCGCCCGCGTCGTGCAAATCCTGAGCCGCCGCACCAAAAACAACCCCGTGCTTATCGGTCCTCCCGGCGTCGGCAAAACCGCTATCGTCGAGGCGCTCGCCCACCAGGTAACCTCAGGAGACGTCCCGGAGAACCTGACCAATCGCCGTGTGGTGACGCTCGATATGGGAGCGCTCGTCGCAGGCACCAAATACCGCGGCGAATTCGAGGAACGCCTCAAGAAAGTGGTCGAAGAGATCAAATCCGCAGGAAACTGCATCCTGTTCATCGACGAGATGCACACGATGGTCGGCGCCGGCGCCGCCGAAGGTGCAGTCGACGCGGCCAACATCCTCAAACCTTCGCTTGCCCGTGGCGAGCTCCAGTGCATCGGCGCCACGACGCTCGACGATTACCGGAAGTACGTTGAACGCGACCCCGCTCTCGAGCGCCGCTTCCAGCCTGTCACCGTCGAGGAACCGTCAACTGAGGAGACAGTCGATATCCTCCGCGGCATCAAAATCAAGTTCGAGGAGCACCACAGCGTCACCATCGAGGACGAGGCTCTCCAAGCCGCTGCGTCGCTCGCGTCTCGCTTCATCGCCGATCGCTACCTTCCGGATAAAGCCATCGACCTTATGGACGAGGCAGGTTCGCGTGTGCGCATCCGCACTAGCGGCGCTCCCCTCTCCGTCAAGGAATCGCAGAAGGTGCTCGAGACCGTCCGCCGCGAGAAAGACGAGGCAATCTCGGGTCAGCAATATGAGTACGCCGCCGAGCTGCGCGATCGCGAGATGAAGCTCGCCGAAAAACTGAACCAACTCCAAACTGAGTGGCAGGTGACAGCTTCCGAAGACCAGCCAGTGGTTACCGGCGAGGAAATTGCCGAAGTCGTCAGTATGTGGACCGGCATCCCCGTTACGCGCATGGCAGTTGAGGAGACCGAACGGCTCCTGCATATGGAGGAGCACATCCACCGCCGTATCGTAGGCCAGGAAGAAGCTATCGTTGCGATTGCCAAAGCAGTGCGCCGCGCCCGCGCCGGCCTGAAAGACCCTCGCCGCCCTATTGGCAGTTTCCTCTTCCTCGGCCCCACCGGCGTGGGCAAGACCGAGCTCGTGCGCGCCCTCGCTGAATTTATGTTTGGTTCCGACGAAGCCATGGTGAGGCTCGATATGTCGGAATTTATGGAGCGTCACACCGTAGCGCGGCTCGTGGGCGCCCCTCCCGGCTACGTCGGCTACGAAGAAGGCGGCCAGCTTACCGACGCCGTCCGGCGTCGCAGCTACACGTGCATCCTGCTCGACGAGATCGAGAAGGCCCATCCCGAGGTCTTCAACATCCTGCTGCAGATCTTCGACGACGGCCATCTGACCGACGCCAAGGGCCGCAGAGTCGACTTCCGCAACACCATCATCGTTATGACATCCAACATTGGCTCCGACCTGATCAAGAGAGACACGTCGCTCGGCTTCTCAATGGTGGATCAGGCGAAAATGACAGAGAACGCCTACGAGAAGATGAAGACCAAGGTCGAGGAAGAGGTCAAACGCTTCTTCCGTCCCGAGTTCCTCAACCGCGTCGACGGCCAGATTGTCTTCCATGCCCTAACGATGGATCACATCGTCAGCATTGTTGACCTGATGCTGAACGACGTTCGCAAACCTATGCTTGAAAAGGGGCTCAGCCTCGAAGTAACTCAGGAAGCGAAGCAATGGCTCGCAGCCAAAGGGTTCGACCCTACATTCGGCGCTCGCCCGCTTCGCCGCACCATCGAGCAGAAGATTGAAGATCCCCTCTCCGATGAGGTGCTCAGCGGTGTCTACGAGCCTGGGCAAACCGTAGTCGTCGACATCAACTCGGAAGATGACGAGCTGGTTATCCGCGCACAGATCGGTCCTCTTGGCGCCCTCGGCGCCCCTGACACCCCCGAGGAAACGCCTGCTCCGAGAGTGCTCGAGGAGCCGGTTTCGTCCGGCGAGGGCGCATCTGACAACTGAGGGAAAGCGGGAACGCTGTCCCTGCGCGATGCAGCTACGGCACGCGCCGCGATAGAGACGCAACCTCTGCTTCTGCTGGGACTCCTACGCCGGTTGGCGAAGGAAGTAGCTCTGTAGCGCGTCGTTTGGTTGCCACCCCGGCTTCATGATGAGCTCGCCGCTTCCCGGAGTCACGCCAATGGGCTCGTCATTCCAGCGAGTTCCAGTTGACCGCTGAGAGGAGAGCTTCCCCACTCGGGGGGACAGGGAGTCAGCCTCGTCGAGGGCTAATCCGGCTGCCCCGAGAGAGCCGCCCTGTTTGGGACAAGCATCCCTTGCGCGGTAGGCGCGCTGTTCCGCACGATGCGGGACGTGGTCCGCGATACGACTAAAACAACCTTCCTCTGCCAGGACTGCGGTCACACATCGCCCAAATGGAACGGGCGCTGCCCCTCCTGCGGCGCATGGGGCACGACTAGAGGTTTCACCGAAACGAAGAACAATCCTCTAGCCTCTCGCTCCCTTCTGATGCCGAAAGGCGGCGGCGCTTGCCCTCTGGTCGAACAACCCTCCTCCGATGGCGCCCGCGTTCCAACCGGCCTCAGCGAACTCGACCGCCTGCTCGGAGGAGGCATCGTCGGTGGTTCCGTTCTCCTTCTGGCGGGCGACCCCGGCGTGGGGAAATCGACGCTACTCTTGCAAGTCGCGGGACTCGTGGCAATCGACGGGCGGCGCGTTCTCTACGTGTCGGGCGAGGAGTCAGGCGCTCAGGTGCGGCTGCGAGGCCAGCGTCTCGGCGTCGACGACCCGCGCGTCCTGTTCGCCGCCGAGACCGACGCAGGGGAAGTGAGTGCGCTTCTCGAAAGCGTTCGGCCCGACCTGCTCGTTATCGACTCAGTGCAGACCCTTGCGTCGGCGGATGTCGCCTCTACGGCGGGCAGTGTGGCGCAGGTGCGCGAGTGCGCGCATTTGCTGCTCGAATGGGCCAAATCGTCGGGCGCGCCCGTCTTTATGACTGGCCACGTGACGAAAGACGGCAACATCGCCGGCCCACGGGTGCTGGAGCATATGGTCGACGTGGTGTTAGCGATGGAAGGCGAAGCAATCGGCAACTTGCGCTTACTCCGATGCGTGAAGAACAGGTTCGGCTCCACCAACGACGTTGCGCTCTTTGAGATGAGCGGCGAAGGACTCGCAGAAGTCGCCGACCCGTCATCGTTGCTTGTGGGCGAGCGCGACGCCACAGCTCCGGGATCGGCCGTAGCCGTAACGATGGAGGGCAGCAGGCCGCTCCTGTGCGAGGTGCAAGCCCTTACGAACGTCTCGGCGTTCTCGCCGCCGCGCCGCTCGGCGACCGGCATCGATTTCAACCGCATGGCAATGCTTGCCGCAGTACTCTCCCGCCGCGCGCGTCTCAACCTCGGCAATCAGGACGTTATGGTGAACGTCCCCGGCGGCCTGCGCATCATAGAGCCGGCGCTCGACCTCGCCATCGCTGCGGCTATCTCGTCAAGCTACCTCGACTGCCCCATCGATCCAGCAACAGCTCTGATAGGCGAAGTGGGGCTGAATGGCGAAGTCCGGAGCGTAGGCCGCCTGGATCGCCGCCTCAGCGAAGCGGCTCGCCATGGATTCAGGCGCGCGCTCGTGCCCCAAGCCTCGCTCCGCAACCTTCCTGCTACACCCGGTATCGAACCGGTTGCAGTCGGCAGCATCCTCGACGCGCTCACTGCATGCGCGGCAAGGGCAGGACAGGCGGCGCCGTCCTGATTCTCACTTTTCGCGCTGGTATACTGGCCCTCGCTCGCACGCTCCGGTAAGCGCCGTCGCAACGGGGTGCCCTGCTGGCTCTCCCTGAGCGATTCGAGACTCAGTCAACGCGATGGGATTACAGGTGGGCAGGCGGCCTGACCTGCGCGCCGGTTCATTCGTTGCCGTAGGAGGTCCAGTTGCCTCGCATTACACCCCCCTGCCTCGCGATCATCGCTCTCGCTCTCATCGGGGGAGGATGCGCGGCGCAATCTCCCGAACCCACACCCGACGTCGCCGCGACCGTCGCCGCCAGCGTTGCAGCGACTATCGCCGCACAGCCGACCCCCACGCTCGCTCCGATATCGACGCCCACGCTTGCGCCTACTGCGACCCCTACGCCAGTGCCGACCCCTACTCCTACTCCCACCTTCACGCCGATGCCAACGCCCACGCTTGCGCCTACTGCGACCCCTACGCCAGTGCCGACCCCAACCCCTACTCCCACCTTCACGCCGACGCCAACGCCCACGCTTGCGCCTACTGCGACCCCTACGCCAGTGCCGACCCCAACCCCTACTCCCACCTTCACGCCGACGCCAACGTTTACCCCCACTCCCACCGGCACTCCAACTCCAACACCCATTTCAAGTGTCGAAGACGTTATCGCTGAGGTTGCGGCGAGCGTCGTGCACATCGTTGCCGACAACTTGCATGGCTCCGGCGTTGTCGTGCGCGAGGACGGCATAGTCTTAACTGCCTATCACGTAGTGCGGGGAGCTAGCAGCATCATCGTCGAGTTCCCAGATGGATCGAGGGAAGAAGGCGTTCTGCGAGGTCGCGACATAGGCCGCGACCTCGCAGTCATCAGCGCCAAACGCACGGGGCTCAACGCCATTCCCTTCGCCGACCCAGGAGAACTCCGAGTCGGCCAATCGCTCATCAAGCTGGGTTACGGAGCAGGCGTCGAAGGCACAGCTGCTGTTACATTCGGAGTCGTATCGACCCTGCTCGAACCGACGCGCGTCACGCCTGCGCGAGTACAAACCGACAACGCCATCAGCAGCGGAGACTCAGGGGCTCCGCTTATTACGCGCGACGGACGCATGGTCGCAGTAGTAACCACCAAACTCATTGGCATTCACATTGAGGGCATCAGCTACGGTAGTCTTCTGGAAAATGGCGACTCCCTCGTGGACAGAATGGCCGAGGGCGAAGTCATCTGCCAGCCGGCGCCTCCGCTCACCCCCGCGGCCGCCGATGCAAGTTCCACATATCGCAACAGCGACTGGGGCTGGTTCATTCAACTCCCGACCCACTACTCCTATCTCGACTTTGAGCGAGGCGCCCTCTTTCACCGTTCGGATGAGCCCGTGTATCCCGTCGACGCGAGATCCCAGTGGCCCGCGCTGGTCTATGTCTACCCCCCTTGGCTAAAAACTGCTTACCCCAGCGCGGAAGCCTTGATAAGCGCCGCCCTCAGAGTGTTCGAGGACCAGGGTCTCGGAATCCACCCTCGCAACAGCGTACGAGAAGTCTGCCGTGGCAGCGATCTGTCCTGGGAGCAAGACTTCAGGCTCGTCAACCAGGTGCGTGGCTACGTGGAGGAGAACCGCTTTCTGGTGGTCGACGATGGCTCGCTCTGGTATCTGCTCCACGTAGTTACCTGGCCGAACCAGCTCGATCGATACAGCGAAGAGACGGACACGATCCTCTATTCATTCCGCTCGAACAGAACGCCGCTCGAGCCATGACGTCTCAACCCTGCACTGACCACTCCCCGCATTGCGGGGTGCGTCGCGCCGGCGCGTAGCTCCGCCGAGGAGGACATGCACGGAGCAAGGGGACGATGAAGCGCGACCGCGCGAAACGCTCTATCCCTCCGGAGAGGCGCTAGTGGAAGATTCGGGGGGCGCTCGCGCATCCGGCGTTCGATGGCGCACTCGCGGCACTCGCCTTCGCCATCGGCGCGCAGCTGCTACGGATGAGCGCATCGACTACATTTGGGTGTCGCCCGACCTGCTGGCGAGTGGGTGCTCCGCGCGCGTGACACAGGCGTCCGATCACCTTCCTGTCGCCGCAGCAATATCGCTGCGGTAAACCTTGCCACGCGCAGATACATCGCTTGACACGAGGTTCGCGAGGGTGGTAGCCTCTGTTTTCGCGCAATTCGGTCCGGCCGGGTCTCGAACCGCAAGCCGGCACTTTCCTGAAAGGGGGGCTGCTTGATTGGAAGCGCTCGGTCGTCACATCCTACTCGAACTTCGGTTCTGTAACTCCTCATCCCTCGATGATGCCTCCTTCATCGAGGAGACAATGGTGCATGCCGCCGAAGAAACCGGCGCCACCATCATTGGCAAGATCTTCCACCAGTTCAGCCCGCAGGGCGTCACTGGCGTTGTCGCGATTGCAGAGTCCCACCTTTGCATCCATACGTGGCCTGAGCACAGCTACGCCGCTGTCGACATCTTCACGTGCGGCGAGAACTTCGATCCCGCCGAGGCGGCTCGCCTGATTATCCGCTCGGTTGAATCGCGAGACCCTCAGCTAACAGAGATTGAGCGCGGGCGTATCGGCCATCCGGCTATGCCTGTCGCGGTCGTCTAGCGTCGTGCAAGGACTCCCTGCTCGCACAATCTGGTATGTAGAGCAGATCACCCCCGACCTCGTTCAGGCTTCTGGCGTGCGAGGCATCATTTACGAGGGTGATACGCGCTGGCAGCACGTGCAGCTCCTCGAAACGGCGCCCTTCGGACGGATGCTGGCGCTCGATGGCAAGACCCAGTCGTCCGAGGCTGACGAGTGGGCTTACCACGAGGCGCTCGTCCATCCGGTTATGACTGCTCACTCCAACCCAGAGCGCGTGATGGTCGCAGGCGGCGGCGAGGGAGCCACCATCCGCGAGGTCCTCCGTCACAAGCAGGTCAAAGAAATTGTTATGGTCGACCTCGACCGCGAAGTGGTGGAACTCTGCAAGACTCACCTTCCCAACCACCACCAGGGAGCGTTCGATGACTCCCGTGTCTCCCTCCTTTACGAAGACGCGTTAGCCTACCTGGAGCAACGTGCGACTCCCTTCGACGTCATCATCATCGACGTCCCCGATCCTCTTGAGGGAGGCCCCGCCTACTTGCTGTACACGGTCGAATTCTACCAACTCGTTCGCTCCCGCCTCGGTCCTGGCGGACTGATGGTCGCCCAGTCCGGCCCGACGTCGCCCACGAACGTTCACGAGGTGTTCACTGCCGTGGCCCACACGATGCGGGAGGCGTTCGACCACGTCTCCGGCTGCCAAGTGAATGTGCCAAGCTTCGGCACGATGTGGGGGTTCATCGCCTGCGGCGGTGCTGATGCTCCTGTTGTCGCCGACCTGCCTCCCGCTGAAGTCGACGCGCGTCTTGCAGCTCGTATCGAGTCGCCGCTCCGCTTCTACGATGGTGTGGCTCATCGCGGCATCTTCTCGCTCCCGAAGTACATCCGGGATAGTGCCGCCGCCGATACCCGCACTATCACAAGAGACAACCCTCTTTACGCCACGTAGCGCGCTCCGCCATAGTGCAAGGATGCCATTCTCGCGAGGCATTGCATGAACTGGATGGACTTCACGGCGCTGGCGATGATGCTAAGCGGCGCCGCTCTTGGTTGGTTCAAAGGCCTCCTACGCGGAGGGTTCATACTAGCAGGATCTGTCGTAGCTCCTGTCATCGCGGGACAGTTCTACGCTGAAGTCAGTTCTCCGATCGAGGGAATCATCAGCAACGACGCTCTTCGTCAAATCGTTGCATTCAGCGCTGTTTTCATCTGCGTCATTCTCATTGCCGTGCTCCTCGCGGGCATGTTGAAGAAAGCCCTCACGATCGTCTTGTTAGGCTGGGTCGACAACGCGTCCGGCATGGCCTTTGGATTCTTCTCGGGATTCCTAATCGCAGCAGCTTTTATCTGGGCGTTCGGCATCGTTCCTTCCGAATTCACTCGTGAGACCGTGCGCGAGTCAATTCTCGCCGGCCCTATCATTGGGGCAACGTCGTTCTTGCTTGCCTTCCTTCCGCCGGAGTTTGAGTCGTTTAGGCAAGCGCTCGACCGAAGCGCCGCTCTGTACGACCTCACAACAGGACAAAAATCTGGATAGCTTGCCGTTCTGCGCGAGGCCCCCGTATGATACTTGCGTATAAGGGGGTTGCCCCGGAGGCGCGATGCCCATGAGCGGAGCCGTCCTCATCCTGAACCAGAACTATGAGCCGTTGAATGTCTGCGGCGTTCGTCGTGCGCTCGTGCTCATCTTAGGCCGCAAAGCCCAACCGCTTGAGATTGGCGAAGGCGAGTGTCGCGCCATCTCCGAAACTTTCGCTATACCATCGGTCATTCGGCTGTTGTACCTCGTGAAGCGTCCGATCTTCACAAGGCGCTTGTCCCGCCGTGAGATCTTCTGGCGTGACCGATTCACCTGTCAGTACTGTGGGAGGCAAACGAAAGAGCTGACGCTCGACCACGTGACTCCTCGCGTGATGAACGGCCCGCATACGTGGGAGAACGTTGTTGCCGCATGTGTTCCATGCAACCATCGCAAAGCGGGACGAACACCCGCGCAGGCGAATATGCGTCTCTTGAGTGAGCCAGTGGCGCCTAGAGCAAACCCTTACTATCACCTCATGCACCGCAGCCTCCCCAACGAATGGGAGATATATCTCCCCTGGATGCGGCAGATCCGCGACGAAGAGCTCGTTCCTGCCTAGATAGCCGTCCCCTCCCCGCGCTTGGTGCGCGACAGGGGTTTACCTGACGACAGCGCGCCCCGCTCTGTGGTAGACTTGCGAACAGTATCCCGTAACCGCGCGGGACGTCTCCTGCGTCGGGGAGTGGCACAGTTCGGTAGCGCGCTACGTTCGGGACGTAGAGGCCCCGGGTTCAAATCCCGGCTCCCCGACCACCCGGCTCCTCTGTTTGTCGGGCTCTCGGTATCGTCAGTCTGCGGTGCTAATTTTCGGTGCGGCGTCCAACTATGCCGCCCCTGGCGGCGGTTGCGCTGCAACTGGAGCCGCAGCGGCGGTATCGTCGTCTGCTTGCACGAATGCCTCTTCCGCCGGCAGCATCTTGCAAGCTCCTGGCTGAACTGAGAGGTAGATGCGTTCGCCCCGCTGGAACCCTTCGTCTGGGCGCACCGAAGCTTTGAGCGGGTAGCCGGCGACATCCACGCGGCAATCCAGCGCATCTCCTAGGAACACGAGCGTTTCGATGGTTCCTTCCAGGCAGTTGCCATCGTCAACGCGCTCGCGCGAGATCGCGATGGCTGCCGGTCGAACTGCAATCGACACTTCCTCGCCGACGCCCGCTGGAGATGTGCCCTCACAGCGCAGCTGGCCCTGCGGCGTGTCCACGACGGTCAGGCTTGCGTCGCTGCTTGCCACCGTTCCGTGCAGCAGGTTCGTGGTGCCAATGAACTCGGCAGTGAACCGCGAATTCGGGTCCGAGTAGATCTCTTCTGGCGAGCCAAGTTGGATGATTTCGCCGTCGCGCATTACGGCGATCTGATCCGACAGCGTCAGCGCTTCAAGCTGGTCATGCGTCACGAACAGCGTTGTGATGTGCAACCGCTCCGTGAGCGACTTTAATTCTACGCGCATCTCGTCCCGCAATTTCGCATCCAAGTTCGACAGCGGCTCATCGAGCAAGAGCGCTTTCGGCTGACGAACGAGCGCCCGCGCGAGCGCAAGGCGCTGCTGCTGCCCGCCCGAAAGTTGCGGCGCCGGACGCTTCTCCAGGCCGTCTAGCCGCACAAGGCTCAGTGCTTCCCGCACACGCTCGCGCACCTCCGCCTTCGGCAGCTTCCCTTTTCCCTGCGAGATGGGGAACGCAACATTGTCGAACACGTCCATATGGGGCCAGATGGCGTACGACTGGAACACCATGCCGATAGGCCGCTGGTGCGCCGGCACATGCCCTCGCGCGGACACGACCACCATATCCTCGATAGCGATTTCGCCCCCGTCGGCTTTCTCGAGCCCTGCGATGCACCGCAGGGTCGTCGATTTCCCGCACCCTGAAGGTCCTAGCAGCGTGAAGAACTCGCCAGACTCGACATCGAACGACACGCCTTTCACAGCGTTCACTGCTCCCTCGTCAGTGTCGTATCTTTTCACCAGGCTCTCGACGCGAACAGCGACTACCATGCGGGCCTCCTATCCGTGTTCTCTCGTGAGACGCAGCGTCACAACTCGCGCCACGACGACGATGGTTGTCATCAGCGCCATCAGAATCACCCCGAGCGCGGTCGCCTCGTCGATTCGTCCGTTCTCCCAAGCGGACCACGCAACAATCGACAGTATCTGACTGTCGCGCGTCGTGAGCAGCAACGCCATTGAAAGCTCTCGCCCGCTGTGAATCGCAACCCATATCCAGCCAGCCACGAGCGAGGGCACTAGCAAACGGAGCGTGATTTGCCGAAACACGGTAAGCCAGCCGACTCCACTCGTCGCTCCAGCCTCCTCCAGCTCCTTGTGCAGCTGGAACATAGCTCCGTTCGTCGCGCGCGTCCCGTAGGCGAGGAACCGCGCAACATGAACGAGAACGATGAGCCAGATCGTGCCGTACAGCGGTATCCAGTCGACCCACAGCGCCATCAGAAAGAACGCGAGGCCGAAGACGATGCTTGGCGCAGTGAAAGGCACGAATGCTAGCGTGTCGAGAATGCCTCGCCCTTTTGCCTTTGAGCGTACGACAATCCACGAAATGACTGCCGATAACAGAATCGTCGAAACAGGCACCACTGCTATCAGAAGCAGGGAGTTCCGCAGTCCTATCCAGAATGCCTCCTGCCCGAACACGATTCGGTACCCCTCGAGCGACGCGTTCTGGAACGCAAAAATGGAGGGTGGACGGAAGAAGGGCTGTGTGCTCGCGTACAGCAGCACGACTGTTGGCAGCACGACCATGAGGAAGAAGTATCCGAGGATCCCGACGCCCGCCCAGCGGCGGTACTTCCCCAAGTCAATCCGCCGGGGCCGGTACCCTTTTCCCGTGATCGTAGCGAAGCGCTGTTGGATGCGCGTTACTCGGTGGTAATAGAAGATGCCCACGATGCCTACGGCCGCAGCGACTGTTCCCAGGCTGGTAGCCAACCCGTAATCCCGCGGCACTTGGCTCGTTGCCAGGTAAATCCGTGTCGCGAACACGTGGATGCCTTCCGGCATACCGAGGATTGCCGGGATTTCGAAGATGCCAATCGTGGCCGTCCCGACGAATATCGTGACTCCCAGCAGTCCCGGCAGCATAACCGGGAACGTAACCTTGCGCATCGTCGTTAGTGTCCCAGCCCCTGAGGTGGAAGCCGCTTCTTCTAGCGAAGGGTCCATGCTGCGGAACAGTCCTACCACCATGAGGAAAATCGTCGGCGTCAGCCGAAACGCCTCGACTACAACCAGCGTGCCGAGTGTATGCGGGTCGAAGATGCCCTCACGCCAGCCAAGCCACTGCGTAAACGGGATGTTGAACACGCCAGTGCGTGGGTTCAGGAGGAATACCCATGTCATCGCGTACAGGATAGGGGGGATGCCCGCAGTGATAATTGCGACGACGAAAGCGAAGTTGCGCAGCGGCGCGTTCGTTCGCTCCACCACCCATGCAAGCGTCACTCCGAAGACAAGCCCCAGCGCGACTGAGCCGACGCCAAACACTGCGGTGTTGAAGAGCAGCTCGTACGTTGTGGAATTGAGGAACGTCTTCCTGTAATTCTCGAGCGTGAAGTGGCCTCCGGAATCTGCGGGTCCGACGCTCCACAGGCTGTAAAAGAGGAGAATGGCCAGCGGCGCAAGCACCAGCAGCGCAAGAATGAGCCCCAGCCCGCCAACGAAAATGACGTACTGAGGCTCGGCGTTGGCTAAGCGACTAGGCAGCGCTCTTCTGGCAACGCGGCTTGCGATGGCCACCCTTCTACCTCCCGACGTAGTTTCATGGAAGGCGCGGGGGCTTCGCTGCGCAAGCGAACTAGCCCCCGCGCATATGCTGCGTCTAGCTGGTCGGGATGCCCAGAATCTCGCGGTACTTGGTCTGTAGCCGAGTAAAGTGATCGGCCATCTCGATGCCTGTGTACCCGATCTTCAGTTCCAGTCGAGCGGCGCGCTCGCCGATGAGGTCGCCCGAATTCGGATCAAGCGTCGTGCCTGGCTGCACTTCGATGCGAACCGGTATGCCCTGATCAGCATTGAGCAGCCAGCGAAGGAAGAGCCTGCCTCCTGCAGGGTTCGGCCCATCTGCGACAGCCCCTACGAGCCACTGCTCTATGGCGTTCGGCGTTACCGGCGCGAGCTCCACTGGGTGCCCCTGCATTATCGCGTTCCCTATCGATGAGAAGTTCACATCAGGGCTGATTGCCGATTCGCCGCTCGCCACATCGTTTGACACCGCGGTGTTGCCGTGCAGGATCTTCGGATCCTGCTCCGCTAGCTTTGCAAGGTAATCGGCGACCTCGGCTTCCGGCCAGAGATTCTCGTACCGGCCGCCGTACTCTTCCAGGTCTGTCAAGTAGATGAATCCCTTTAATCGGTCTTCGAGCACCAAATCGCCCTTCCACTTGGGATCGAGCAGGTCATCGTATGTCTGTGGGATGTCGCTGCCCGTTACGCGGTCAGTGTTGTACATCACGCCGTGAGCTAGCGGCACATAGAGCGTCGCCAGTCCGTTCGCGTAGCGAGCCTCCTCAGGAATTCCCAAGTCGTCGAAGATGTCGGAACTGTTCGAGAAAATGCCTCTGTCGAGCAACCTGCTGTCGCGTCCGGGGTCAGCAATGTCGGCTGTAACATTCCCGGCTTGGTGCTCGAGCAGCAGCCCTTCCGTAACCTCGCTGGTGCTCTTCTGGGTATGCACGACCGAGAGTCCCGGGTAGTCCGCCTCGAATGCGGCAATGACCTGCTCGGCTTGCGCCGCGCGAGTGGGGAAGACCCAGTTGATCTCGCCGCTGTGTGTGGCCAGAGCATCTTTGTACAGTTGCTCCTCGAGCGACAGCTCCATCATTGGGGTTGGAGTAGCTGCCGCCTGGGGCACAGGGGTGGGTGTCGCGGTCGGATCGGAACCGCACGCTGCAAGAGCCGGCAGCGCCAGCAGAGCCAGTAGCACAAACAAGAGTTTTCTCACTGGATTCCTCCCATTAGCATCGAACCGGCGTCCTGGCGACGCTCGGCGCTCCGAAAGTAGCGCGCAACCTATACTGTACGCGCGGTATCGTCAACACAGCCCCTGCTCATCAGGGAGGCAGCAGAGGAGAGTCCGCCTGCTACAATGACTCCGTATGGAGGGATGGCAGAGAGGACGAATGCGGCGGTCTTGAAAACCGCTGTACGGGCGACTGTACCGTGGGTTCGAATCCCACTCCCTCCGCCAGCCGATTCGACGAGAGAAGCCGCACCATGAGGCGCCCGTCGCCCGTATGGAAGCGGGACCCTCGCCTCAGGACAGGAACGGCGCGCTCAATCCGCGCACAGATCGGGCGCTAGTTCACCTGTTCGTAGCGGCCCTCGTAGAAGACAAGCGCCCTGCCGTCGCCGTGGATGTAGGCCTCTTCAATCTCGGCGATGAACAAGGTGTGATCGCCCGCCTCCACCTGCTGTTCGACGCGGCACACCATCACCGACAGGGCGTCGTCGAACAGCGCCATCCCGTGTTCGTGTTGCGCGTGGGCATCAGGCAGGCGTCGGCGCTCCTCCCAGCGGCCTCTTCCGTAGAAGTCCGCAAGCGCAGATTGATCATCCCTTAGGAAGTTCACCGCGAACCACCGCTCACGGTGCAGGTTCGCGCAGGTGTTGCCCGCTGTTGCGACGCTCAGCGCCAGCAGCGGAGGATCGAGCGACACCGATAGCACAGCGTTTGCTGTTGTTGCGTATGGGTCGCCCTCGACGGTGCGAGTAGTTACGACGGTGACCCCCGTCGGGAACCGGCGCCATGCGCGACGCAGCACGTCGGGCGTGACGGTCATTTTTACAGCGCTCCAGCGGGCGCGCGGACTCCCAGCCACTCCGGAACGACCCGGAACAGGTCGTCTTCCTTGTTGTGCCAGCCGTGGTCGCCGCCCTCGAGATGCACCCACGTAACGTTGGATTTCCCCTCGCAAAGCGCCGCCATGTACTTGCCTGCGTCGCGCATGCGGGGGTGGGACTCCTCCGTGCCGGTCAGCACTAGCAGCGGACAGTCTATCTCGTTCGTGTGCGCTTTCGTAATGTCGTAATGCTCGGAGCAGTGACGATCGAGGTACACATCGGCAGAAAAGTAGGAGCCCGGATTTGGAAAGTCGACGAACATAATTTCGTGGCCGCGGCCTGCCTCGGCGAGCGCTTTCGCGGTCGCGTAATTGTGCAGGTGTTCCTCGCCCATCTCGCATGCGGCGTAGTATTCATGGGAGAAGCGGAGCGGCGCGAGCGAAATGACTGCGGCCACGCGAGGGTCTTTGTTCTTCGCCTGCGCGAGCACGACCCGAACAGCCCCGAGGCTGCTTCCCCAGATGCCTATCCGCGAGTAGCCTCGGCTGACCATAAAGTCGACCATCGCCCGTAAGTCGAGGTGCGTCTCCGAGAGCTTTTCGTAGGCGTTCCCGGTGCGCGTCTTGCCTGCGCGACCTCCCACGACGTCGTGCCCTCTAGTGTTGAACAGCGCCGTTGGTATTCCCATGTCCCGAAGTTTCGCCGCGCGTGGGTTCGATGGCGACAAGTAGAAATTCCCCGCCGACCCGTGAACCATTACCATGGCGTCCACAAGCAAATCGCTGCGCGGCGCCTCCGGCTCGAGCACAATTCCGCTCAGCGTTACGTCGTCGATGGACTTCGCGTGTACTAAGTCAACTAGCATTGCTCATCCTTTCTCTAGTTGCCGTTGCGTCTACCTGTTCGTATCGTCGTCAATTGCGCGGCTGCCTTGCAGGAACCCTAGCCTGCTTGCCCCACTGCGGGCAAGCTCTGGCCGGTGCCTTTAACGGTGGAGCGATGTTGAGCAGAGAGCCTAGCGGTCAAGGATTCAGGAGTTTGCGGAATCGCGCCTCCGACCGGTAAGGTCCGACGACCGACAAGCGGTAGGCTCTTGGCCCGAAGTAACGCCGTGCAGCAGATTCCAAGTCGTCTGTCTCGAGCTCGCGCAGCTCCGCAACTATCGCATCCGGAGTCCGCACTCGGTCGTGCAACAGCTCTTGAGTCCCCATCCAGCTCATTACCGCGCGAGTGTCCTCCATCCTCAGCTGAAGCCGCCCTACTGAGTACTCGACGGCGCGCGACAGCTCCTCTTCCGTAATGCGCTCCTGCGCCTTCTCCAACTCGCTGGTGATTGCTGCAATAGCAGCGTCGGCATTTCCCTTGTCCACCCCGCAGCCTACGACGAACGCTCCGCAGTCACTGAAGTGCATTGCCCCACTGTGCACGTCGTAGGCCAAGCCCAGCCGCTCTCGGATCTCCATAAAGAGCCGGCTCGTCATGCCTTCGCCCAGCGTCGCGCTAAGCATATCAACCGCGTACCGGTCGTCCGCCAACGCAGGTGCGCTCTCTACCGCAAGGCAGATGTGCGCCTGATCCGTGGAACGCCGCCCCAGCTCAACGCGCACTCCTGCCCCGTTCGTCTCCACAGGGCGCATAGGGAGCGTTCGCGACGCCCCGCCGCCGTCGAACAGTGCTCCAACTTTGGCGACGACCTCCTCGTGGGTGACATTGCCCGCTGCCGCCACCACGATGTTGGCAGGGACGTACTGTCTAGCGTGGTAATCGATGAGTTGCTGCCGCGTGATGCCATCTACGCTCTCTCGCGTGCCGCCAACGTCGCGGCCCATCGGCTGATCAGGCCACAGTGCGCGATCGATTAGCAGATCGGCGAACGCGTCAGGCTGGTCGTAGGTCATTGCAAGCTCTTCAATGATGACCCCGCGCTCGCGCTCGACCTCCTCGGCGGCGAACAGCGGGTGGCGGCACATATCTGCCAGGACGTCGAGGGCGACATCGAAGTGATCGCGCGCCACTTTGGCATAGTAAACAGTCGCCTCGCGGTCGGAGCTCGCGTTGAACACGCCGCCAACCGACTCGATAGCTCCGGAGATCAGTTCCGGGGCAGGCCGTTTCGTGCTTCCTTTGAAGAGCACATGCTCGAGGAAGTGAGAAGCGCCGGCGATAGCGTCGTCCTCATACCGCGACCCTGTTCCTACAAATACGCCGGTCGACACCGACCGAACATGGGGCATCGAGCTCGTCAGCAGACGGAGCCCGTTCGGGAAGATAGTTCGCTCGTACAACCCTAAATTTGTTCCTTTCATTTCAGCTCTGGACATTCACCTGGCGCGGCGATGTCTAAACTTCGGCTGCGGCCGACTCCTGATGCGCGCCAATGGACGCCACGGGTGACCTTTGTGCGTTGCTTCGCTTGCCTTACGCCGATGGTATCCCAGCCCTGACCCGGCCGACAAACGACGCGCGCTAGACCGGCGTCAGCCTGCGCTGGCCGCCCATGTATGGAGCCAACGGCTCCGGCAGTTCCACGCTGCCGTCGGGCTGCTGATACGTTTCGAGCAAAGCGATGATCACCCGAGGAAGCGCGAGTCCTGATCCGTTCAGCGTGTGCACGAATTCCGTCCGCCCTCCGCGATCCTGCCGGAGTCGGATATTCGCGCGGCGCGCCTGGAAATCGGCGCAGTTCGAGCAAGAGCTCACTTCTAGCCATTCGTCCGACGCCGGAGTGTAAATCTCGATGTCGTAGCTCTTGACGGACTGGAAACCGAGATCGCCGCTGCACAGCTGAAGCGCGCGGAACGGCAGCCCCAGTCCGCGCACGACGTCCGATGCCTGCTCAACTAGCTCGTCGAGCGCGGCCATCGACGCGGCAGGCGCGACGAACTGGTACATCTCCACTTTCTCGAACTGGTGGACGCGCTTGAGCCCCCGCACTTGACTGCCCGCGGCTGCCCGCTCGCGACGGAAGCAAGGGCTGTGCGCCATATACCGGATGGGCAGCGCGTCGGCGTCGAGCAGTTCCCCCGCGTGGAGGCTTGTGAGCGGCGCCTCCGCCGTGGGGATCAGCCACAAATCCTCCTCCGCGTCGTGATACAGCGCGTCGGCGAACTTTGGCAGGTTGCCGCTGTTCTCCATCGTCTGTCCGAGCACGAGAAAGGGCACGCCCTGCTCGGTGTAGCCGTGCCGCTCGCGGTGCAGGTCGATCATGTACTGCGCGAGTCCGCGCTGCAGGCGCGCGCCCGTTTCGCCGAGCACATAGAACATCCTGCCGGACACCCGGGAGCCGCGTTCGAAGTCTGTTACTCCAAGCGATTCCGACAGCTCCCAGTGCGGTTTGAGCGGGAAGTCGTATGACCGACGCGCGCCTTCTTCCCACGCCACGACGTTCTCCTCCGCATCGTCTCCGTCCGGCACATCGTCCGACACCATGTTAGGGATCGTAAGCATCACAGCGCGGAACGACGCAGCAAGCTCGCGCTCCTCGTTCTCGAGCGCACCGAGCCGCCCGCCGAGCTCGCGGACTTCCTCCCGTTGCGTATTCGCCTCGCGGCCTCCGCCGCGCTTCATCAGCGCGCCTATCTGCTTGCTCGCCTCATTCCGCCGGGAGCGCAACTCTTCCACCTGCGCCAGCGCATCCCGCCGACGCGCATCCAGCGCAACAAGATCGTCCACGACCGATGGGTCCTCGCGCCGACGCTCGAGCGACCGACGGATGGCGTCGGGATTCCGCCGCAGCAAGTCGGCGCTAAGCATCGCGCTCTCCCACAGCTTGCCGTACTTGAGGGAAAAACATCACATCGCGGATAGTCCGCTGTCCTGCGATGAGCATCACCAGTCGGTCGATGCCAACGCCGAGCCCGCCTGTTGGCGGCATGCCGTGCTCTAGTGCTGTCAAGAAGTCATCGTCGAGCCGGTCGAGATCCTCACCCTGGTAGAGTTTACGCAGCTCCTCCTGGTCCACTAGTCGCTGTCGCTGCGCGTCGGGGTCGTTCAGCTCCGTGAACGAATTGGCAATCTCCATTCCTGCCGCGAATGCTTCGAATCGTTCAGCGTAGCGCGGGTCGTTCGGGCTTGCTTTAGCGAGCGGCGACATCTCCACCGGATAGTCGACGAGGAACGTAGGCTGCACGAGCTTCGGCTCGACGAACATCCCTACGAGCTTGTCGATCAGCCTGCCTCGGCTCTCCGCATACGTTGCGGGGGCGCCGAGCTCTCGCATCCGCTTGGCAAGCGACTGCGCGTCGGGATAGTCGTCGAGGTCAACTTCGGCGTAGTTGCGCACAGCGTCGTGCAGCGATATGCGCGGCCACCGGCCCGCAAGTTGGATGACCTCGCCGCCGAACTCGACGTTCGTGGAGGCAACCGCTCCCAACGCGACCTCCGGCACGAGCTGCTCGACCAAATCCATCATGTCATTGTAGTCGGCGTATGCCTCGTACGACTCCAGCATCGTGAACTCAGGATTATGGTTCGCGTCGATTCCCTCGTTCCTGAACACGCGGCCTATTTCGTACACCTTGTCCATGCCGCCTACGATGAGGCGCTTCAGGTACAACTCGAGTGCGATGCGCAGAAACAACTGACGATCGAGCGCGATGTGCTGCGTAGCGAACGGCTGTGCCATCGCGCCTGCAGGCACGGGGACCAGCGCCGGAGTATCGACCTCCAGATAGCCACGGCGATCGAAGAACGCCCGCACGGCCGAAATCGTCCTGCTGCGCGCCCGCATCGTCTCGTGCACATCGCGGTTCGCTATCAAATCCAAGTAGCGCTGACGGTATCGCTGTTCCACATCCCGCAGTCCGTGGAATTTCTCCGGAGGCGGGCGCAGCGCCTTTGCGAGGAATGCCAATTCCTCAGTGTCCAGCGACGCCTCGCCCACACGGGTGCGGATGAGCGTTCCGCGCGCGCCCACAAAATCGCCCAAGTCGATTCCCTCCAGCAAGGCGTACCCCTCGCCGAGCGCATCGCTGCGCAGCAGCAGCTGCAGCCGTCCAGCGGAGTCCTCGATGTCCATAAACGATGCTTTGCCCATACGGCGCATGCGCGTTACGCGCCCTGCCACCGTCGCCTTCGCCGGGGTTTCCGCCTCCGCCCGGCTCAGTGCGTCGAGGGCCTCAGCAGTCGTGTGCGTACGGTGAAAGCGGGCCGGGAAGGGGTCGATGCCTCTGCGGACTAGCCTTTCGAGCTTTGCCCTGCGGCTCGCAAGGAGTTCGTCGCCGCGCTGCGGCATCCTGTCCTCCGTTGGCGGGATATCCCTAACGGACCGAGATAATCTTCATGGAGTGGGCGCCGCCCGGCGTGTCGAAATTGACAGTGTCACCGGCTTTGCGTCCTAGCAAGGCGCGCCCCAAGGGAGACTCGTTGGAGATGCGGCCGGCGGAAGGGGAAGCCTCTGTTCTTCCGACGATGGTGTACGTGTCTGCCTTTTTCCCGGAACGCGCCTGCACACGGACGATGGAGCCGAGCTCGACAACATCCGATTTCGCGCTCCGTCGGGAGTGGTCGGGGATGATCACCGCGTTCTGAATCATCAGCTCGAGCTCCTGGATGCGCCCCTCGACGAACGCTTGCTCATTCTTCGCCTCCTCATACTCGGCGTTCTCGAGCTCGCCAACCTCCTTGGCGTCCTGAATGCGTTCGGCGACTTCGAGTCGCCTGACGCTCCGGAGTTGGTCAAGCTCCGCCTCTAGATCGCGCAAGCCTTCTGTGGTCAGGTAGGTGTCGTTCGACGTCATTTTGGCTACCTCGCGCAGGCGCCCTTGTAGAGTGCGGTCTAGAGAAGGAGGGCTGCTGGCTCCCGACCATCCCCCGCTGGGTAGTCGAAGAGAGGAAGCTCCTCGTAGCCTGAGAGCTTATGCCGCGCTCCGGCGATTCGTCCGCCAAGCTCGGCGTTAATGCTACCTCGGCTAACCCCGCCAAGTAAAGATGACCTCTCCTCGCGTTCTGCCTCGGCATTCTGTTTATAGGTGAGAAGGGCAAGATACAGAGCGCCAAATCCGCTTGAATTGATTCCGAATAAGCATTGAGCTTTATTTTGTATTACTTCTAGACTTCCGCCTGAAGAAAAGGGCGCAGGATGTTGAACTGTCGCCACGGGAGCTCAGTGCTGCGTGTTACGGGCGGCATCGCTAAGGGAATCACCCTCCACTCGCCAGTTTCCCCTGGCGTCAGGCCCACGACTGACCGGGTGCGAACTGCTCTGTTCAACATCCTGTCTCGCTACGGCATTGAGGGTGTCCGTGTCGTCGACCTGTTCGCAGGCACTGGATCCCTTGGGATAGAGGCGCTCAGCAGAGGCGCTGATTACGCAGAGTTCGTCGAGGCGAACGAAAGGCAAGCAGCAGTGATACGGGCGAACCTCAAGGCCACCGGCTTTACCGCGAGAGCGAGCGTCTTCATCGATAGCGCCGAGCGCGCTGTCGGGCATCTCGCTCCCTGCGGTCTGGTGCTCATGGACCCCCCTTACGCCCAACCATTCCCCGCCGGGCTCATCGCGCAGATCGGCGAGGCAGAAATTCTCGGCGACAGCGGCATCCTCGTTTGCGGCCACGCGGCTCGCAAGCCTGCCGACGACGTGTGCGGGCTACTTGTGAAATGGGACGACCGGCGCTATGGCGACTCCGCTCTTGCGTTCTACAGTCGTTCCAGGGAGTTGGCGCAGTGACAACCGCCATCTACCCGGGACGTTTCGATCCCGCCACGGCTGGGCACCTCGACATCGTTCGCCGCGCCGCTCGTCTCTTTGACCGCGTTGTTGTCGCCGTCTTTGAGGCTCCCGAGAAGCAGACAACGTTCTCGGCCGCCGAGCGCGTTGATCTTCTCAGGGAAGCCATCGGCGACGCCACAGATGTAGTAGTGAAGAGCTTCAGCGGGCTCGTCGTCGACTACGCTCGCTCCCAGCAAGCCGCTGTCATCGTGCGCGGCATTCGCATGAACGCTGATTTCGAATATGAGTTCGAAATGGCTCTTATGAACCGAAAGCTAGCCTCAGACCTGGATGTCGTTTGTCTTATGACCGACATTCAGTACCAGTTCGTACGGGCAAGCTTGCTCAAGGAGGTAGCCCGGCTGGGCGGCGATGTCAGCGGGCTTGCGCCCGATAACGTCATCGCTGCCCTCAAGACCAAGTTCGGGTAGGAAGGCCCCTGGGACCAATCCCAACTCTCCCGGGGCAACGCGCAATTCGCAAGAAGCGCAGAAGGAGAGACAGTCATGGAAATCGTGGAATTGATCGACAGGCTGGAAGCGATGGCTGCCCAGGCGCGAAAGATGCCTATCACGGGGCGCCCCATGGTCGACGCTGAGCGTGTCGGCGAAATCGTTGGGCAGATGCGCGCCTCGGTTCCGCGCAATCTCCAGAGCGCCGACGAGGTCCTCCAGCGGCGCGAGGCGATCGTGAACCAGACGATGCTCGACGCCCGCCGCATCCGCGCCACCGCCGAGAACGACGCTCGCCTTCTCGTCGAAGGCCATGGTCTCGTCAAGGCTGCGCAGGAGCGCTCCGAATCCCTCGTCGAGGAGGCCACCCAGAAGGGACAGCGCATCATCGCCCTTGCTGAACAGGAGGCGCGGCGCCGCCGCGAGGGCGCTGACCGCTACAGCCAGGAGACGCTTGCTAAGCTCGAAGAGCAGACGCTCGCCGCTCTCAACACGATCCGCGCTGGACAGCGCGTACTCGGCCCCTCACTTGTCGACCTCGACCAGGACTCCCAGCCAGTCGGTTCTCGCAACTAGGACTTCCCGAGAGAGTCAGTTCGGCAAGGGGCGGCGAACTAATGCTGTGCACGGTCCCTCTTCTCCGAGGACGGGAGAGGAGGGACTGCGCGCAAACGCAACAGGGTTATAGGGACCCAGCGAACAGCCTGCTACCCCGCCCTCGATAGCGTATCGACCTTGGGCGAGGCTCTTCCAGCGCAGGCAGGTCCGCTGGCGGCCCGGATTCCGCACGTAAAAGCGGAGTATTGCTCGCAGAGTGGCGTCCGCCGGCGCAACCTCGTGGAATGGCTGCGCTAGAGAGGGCGATATACTCTCCTCGCATATCCTGCGGAGGTTGCGCATGTCCGCTACCCAAGCTCTTGCCGACTTCATCGTTCGCGCCGACGAACTACCCGACTGGGTCCTCCACGAGGCGAAACGGACCCTCATCAACATGCTTGGCGTTTCCCTCTCAGCCGCTTCCGCTAAGGGAAGCCAGTCCCTCATAGCGTGGGCGCGCGACGAGGGAGCTGCTCCCAAGGCAGCCGTTGTTGGCTCGACGCTGCGCACTAGCGCGTTCAACGCTGCACTGGTCAACGCCTTCCTTGCCCACCTGCAAGACTACGACGACACCCATTTCCCCACTGTTCTCCACCCCACCGCCCCTGTTTGGCCCGCCGCTCTTGCCGCCGCAGAGGAGTTCGGCGCCTCCGGCAGAGACGCCCTCATTGCGTTCGCTCTTGGCGCCGAGGCCGCGTGTCGGGTCGCGATGTCCGTCCATCCGTGGCATTACGACATGGGATGGCATATCACTGGCACTGCTGGCGTCTTCGGCGCCGCCGCAGCCGTCGGCCGCATCCTCCGCCTCGATGCCGCCGCGATGAATATGGCCATTGGTCAGGCCGGCACCTACGCTGCGGGCGTGCGCGAGGTCTTCGGCTCGCACTCCAAACCTATGCATGCTGCGCGCGCCGCCAGCAACGGGCTCCAGGCGGCTTACCTCGCTAGGCGCGGCTTCACTGGCGCCGACGACATCCTCGGCGGCAGGCGTGGCTTCTGGCAGGTGCTCTCTCCCAATGGCCACAGCGAACGCGCGCTCCTCGACCGCCTCGGCGACCACTGGGAGATTAGGAACAACGGACTCAAACCCTATGCCAATGGCGTAGTCTCTCATCCGATTCAAGACGCCGTCATCGCCCTCCGCAATCAGTGCTCCCTGAAGCCGGGCGATGTCGCTGAGATTAATGCCCGCGTCCACCCCCTTGTGCTCGAGCTTATGAATCGTCCCGAGCCTCGGCGTGGGCTCGAAGGCAAATTCTCCTTTCAGCACTGCGCCGCCGCCGCGCTCGTCGATGGCGCCGGGCACGACGCTCAGTTCTCCGACGCCAAGGTAGCCGATCCCGTTATTGCGGCTGTGCGCGCCAAGGTTCAAGCAACCGTCGACGACACGCTCCGGGAGGACGAGGTCAGCCTCTCAATCAAGCTCGCTGATGGCAGGACGCTCTCCACATACGTTGAGCACGCCACGGGCTCGCCTGAGAATCCCATGACCGATGCCGCACTCGAGGCAAAGTACCGCAACCTCGCCGGCGAAGCTCTCCCTAATGCCCAAGTGGAAGATCTCCTCGGCGCCGTGTGGGGACTCGACAAGGCCGCCGACGTGAGCGCTGTCGCCCGCTTGATGGCGACTTCCTCACCCGCACAGGCGCAGGAGACGATGGGCCGATGACGCATCCCATCTTCCACTACGATGCCTACAAGCGACAGTTCGAGGCGCGCGTTGCCGCTGTCGATGGCGAACTTGTCGCTCTCGATCGCACTGCATTCTTCCCGGGTGGCGGCGGCCAGCCGGGCGACACCGGAACGTTGATGACCAACGCTGGCGTGTTCGCCGTTGCCGCAGTGAAGCGGCGCGACGGCGACATCTGGCACGTTGTGGAGGGCGGCGCAGTCGAGCTAGGAGCCGAGGTGGGCGGCGAGATTGATTGGGGCAACCGACACAAACTTATGCGCACTCACACGGCCCTTCACATCCTGTGCGGCGTTATCTGGCGCGACTTCGGCGCCTGTGTGACCGGCAGCAATATGACGCCCCTCGCCGCGCGAATGGACTTCGAACTCGAGCAGATGAGCGCCGACTTCGCGGAGCGCGTCGAGCAGCTCGCCAACGCCGAGGTTGCCAAAGCGCGCTCCATCAGCGTTCGCTTCCTTCCTCGCGACGAAGCGCTTGCCCATCCCGATCTCATCCGCACCAAGATTAATCTCCTTCCCGAGGGTATCGCTGAGGTGCGCGTCGTCGACATCGATGGGCTTGACGTGCAGGCCGACGGCGGCACGCATGTCGCCACCACAGCCGAGGTTGGACGCATCCGCGTCACCGGCCACGAGAGCAAGGGCCGCATTAACAAACGCCTCCGCATCGTTGTGGAGGACGCCTGATTCGCCTCAGCTGAAACGCGGCGGTCCAGCCCACGCGCTGAGCACGCGCAACTCGCGGGCGGTAATCGGGAGCGCCGCCACGCCCCTGTGCGCATACAGGTAATTGCACACTATGCCGTCCAGTCCCGCAGTACTCTACCTTTGGCTCGGCGCAGGCGTAGTCAGCGTCTCTTTCGCTTCCATCTTCATCAGACTTGCCGACGCCGATCCGCTGGCGGTCTCCGCTTACCGTATGACCATCGCCGCTGTCATCGTCGCCGTTCCTTCCCTTCTTTTCTCCCGCGGCGAGCTCATCGCTGTCCGTTCGCGCGACTTCCCTGCGCTCGCCGCCTCCGGCTTTTTCCTCGCGGCGCACACTGCGCTTTGGATAGCATCGCTATCGCACACGTCGGTCGCTAGCTCCACACTGCTTGTAACCACCACGCCTGTCTTCGTCGCAGCAACTGCGCATCTCGTCGCCCGCGACCACGTTCGGCGGATCACAGCGCTCGCTGTCGCCGTCAGCGTGGCAGGGGGCGTCATCCTCGCCGCTGGCGACTGGACGAACGGAAACCGACGCCTCTTTGGCGATGGACTAGCTCTTGCCGGCGCAGTCGCGGTTGCCGGCTACATCCTCGTTGGGCGGCGCGTCCGCGCGAGGATCGCCAACCTCCCTTACGTAACCGTTGTCTACACGATCAGCGCGGCGCTCCTCGTCGCCTTCGCTGTTGCGAGCGGCACTCCACTGTGGAGGCTTGCTCCTGAAACGTACTTCTGGGCAGCGGCGGCCGCACTCGTCCCGCAGGCCATAGGGCGCTCGCTCATCAACTGGTCGCTTGCCTACTGGCCAGTCACGAACGTTGCGTTGGCGGTGCGCGCCGAGCCCATCATCGCCACCGCCATCGCGGTCCCCGTGCTTGGCGAGGTCCCGTCTTGGACTATCATACCTGGCGGGCGGGCTTCTTTTGCTTGGCGTCTACCTCGCTATTCGCAGCGAGCACGCCGCATGAGGCATCCGTCCGGCGCGGAGGCACACTGTCGCTCTGCCATTCTCGGGGAGGCGGGACCTCCCACCTAAGGATGGTCTTATGCCTCGTAAGGAACGACGCGAACCTCCCCGCCCTCAGCGATAACTAGGACACGTTCGCCGGTTGCCTCAGCAATCCGCGCTTCGACGACGTCCAGCTCGGCTTCAGGGATGCTGGAGGACGCCGCTGAGCTTTCGGCGGCGCGCCACCAACGAACTCCGTAGCCAAGTCGTGTTTCCAGTTGCCGCGCCATGTCGCTGCCAGTCGCTACGACAACAATGCTCTTGCGGCGCACTGGAACGGCGAAACGGGAGGGCTCTTCGTCGGTGGCGTTCCTATCCTGTCGCAGGGTGAGCCAGTGATAGATTCCCAACACGCCCATCGTCAGCAGTGCGCCGATTGCCCACTTGCTCTCGTGCAGCGTCTCGGCCCCGAACTCGCCTTCCAGCAGATCGCGCAGCAGGATGAACAGCAGCGCGCTCAGGTTCCCCAACACTAGCAGCATCGTAACGCCTGCTACCGCATAGAGATATGTGCGGCGCGACTGCGAACCACGTTCTTCGTCGGAATGAGCTAATGCGGCGAGCTGCAGCACGCGCCAGTAGCGTCCCCACGCCAAGCCGCCCACGAGCGCTAGTGAAACTCCCCAGGCGAAAGGCTCCTTCCACCATCCCTGCCCCCCAAGCGTGGCGGATGGTTGCGGGGTGAGAATGCCAATGGCTGTTCCCAACAGGATCACGAGCCCGCTTGCAAGCGTCGCCACGCCTATACCTGTCATAAGGTAGCGGTAAACTCGCCGTGCCGCCGATTGCCCTCCTGCGAGCGCCGCCTGCTCTTTCCCGATCACCGCTGCATGGTTGCCCCAGAGTGCGATGCCTAGCGTAAGCCCTGTAAGCGAGCTCGACAGGAACTGGAAGTGCGTCGCCGCCGCCGGTGTTCCCGGAGTGTCGAGCGCCCACGTCAGAACATTCGCCGCGATGCTCAGAGCGGCCGCCACCGCGATCGCGCCGCCAATTGCCGCGAACGAATACAGGTAGATGTGCCGCAGTTCGGACGGGCCGTCGGCGTTGGCGATCCGCAGCCAGTGCCATCCCCACCATGCGCCGCCCACGACAATCAGGCTTGCGCCCTCCCTGGTTTCCGTGCTCCACAGCGTAGACCAGCCCCGCGAGAGCAGCGTAGTCCCGGCCACGGCATCGTACGCAGCGCCGAGAGTGGCTGTTAGCGCCATTGCTGCGCCTACTCCCGCCATCGCCAACCCGTACGCGGCCGTGATGTATATATAGAAACGGCGCGTGAGCCTGGCCGTTTCTGTTGGCTGCCCTTCCCGAGTCTCGCTGCGCCAGTGGAATGCCCATACCACGCTCATTACCAGGGGCAGCGCCAACTGCGAGAGATTGAAGCCGCGCGTCAGTAGGCTGGTCAGCGCTTCCGTCAGGCTTCCTGCGCCGAATGCTGCCGCGCCTCCGAGCGCCAAGTAGATGTACAGCTTGCGGACCAACGCTCCAGCCTCTGCCGGGTGCTCTCGCACTGACCGCTGCGCCAAGGCCCACAGGTACAGCCACGCCGGAGTTCCCACTAGCGTCAGTGCGAGGGCGAGGGCGAGCTCTGTCTCGCCTCCGGCGATGATGCGTTCGTCCAGTAGTCCGCCCAGGAGCAGCGTCGCGCCGGAGGCGGCGATGCCGAGGGCCACGATGCCGAGCAGGTAGTAGTACAGCTGCTTCAGGAAGCCGATGCCGGGCTCTGCGTCTGCTCTGTCGCTCGCGCGTCGAAATAACGCTACGATGGCAACGACGGCGCCAATCCCAAGGGTCAGCGGAACAACGGCGAAGAATAGATCGCCAGGGCTCATAGTGGCTCAGAGGTCGGATTTGACCTGCAGTAGTCGAGGGGCCAGGGCAGTCTGGCGAAGCGCCAGGCGCCGCCTTGCTTCTCCAGCGTATATTCCTGCCTGTGCGATGTCTCGCTAGGCGCGAACGGGGCGTCTGGCGAGATGCTCGAGATGCGCACAGCGACAATTGTGCGCCTGCCGATTTCTTCGGTTCCCTCCAGGATGACGCGTTTGCCCCGCTGGACGCTCCAGCGCGTTCCCTCGCGGAAATCCTGCACTGAGCATTCCTGTTGCAGATGGCTGCTGAGGTAGCTGTATGCTGCTCTGAAGTCGTCGTCCTCGAGGGCCTGTAAGTACCGCTGCACAACGCCTTCCGGAGAATTTTCAGGAAGCGTCTCCGCCGTGCGTCCGGCCACGAGGGCCACGATCGAGCTTACCGCAGCTAGCGCAACGATTGCTGCCGTCGTGCCGGCCAACCACCAGTTTGACCAGCTCATAGGGAATCTCATGACAGGATTGTACGCCCTGCAGGATTCTCTTGTGGCTCGCCATCCCCGCTAAGGAGCCATTCTGTCGGAATACAGCTGTAAGCGGGGTGACGTCTGAGTGAGGGGCGCTCCCTGCTGGCGACGGCGTTATGTAGAATAGCTGCCTTCCGATAGAATGGGAGGTAAGGGCGGTTAGCTCAGTTGGTTAGAGCGCTTGCTTCACACGCAAGAGGTCACAGGTTCAAGTCCTGTATCGCCCACCATATCGAGAGCCGAGGTGGCGGAACGGCAGACGCGCTGTGTTCAGGGCGCAGTGTCCTTACGGGCGTGCGAGTTCAAATCTCGCCCTCGGCACCAATAACATATCGGTCCACCCGCCGACTGCCGGCGGGACTGCAAGAGCAGCGCTAGTAGCTCAGTGGATAGAGCGCATCCCTGCGGAGGATGAGGTCGTGGGTTCGAGTCCCGCCTAGCGCGCCATATCTCCAAGCCCTCGGACAGCGATCCCTATCCAAGCGTCGTTTCGTGCGCCGGTTGAGGCCCTAGCCTCCCAGGATTACGCGAACGATCTGGCGTTCGAGACGGCCGCCCAGGTTGACTGCGAGGTCGAGGCGCGCCTCGACAACTTTGGTGGTCGCTGCGGCAACGCCCATTATCCGGCCCACCTGGAACGCGACGGATGTAGCTGCGAGCTCGCCGCCGGGAACGTCGCGCAGAATAAGCAGGCCGGCGGCGTGGCCGTAGAACCCTGGTGGTTGCAGCTGCTGAACACCGGTTATCTTCCGGTCGAGCGCGTCCGTCTCGCCGACGCTGCGCAGGAGACGCTGAACAAGCGCCTTGTCGATCCACTCATGGACATCGACAGGGAGCTCGAACAGATGGACAGCGGTGGAGACCTCGAGCAAATCGGCGGGCTCCTCAGCGAGCGTAGCGCCGCCCTGAGGCACGACAAAGACGGTCTCGTACCCCCCGATCCGATTGGCGGCGGCGAGCTTTTCCATTGTCGCAAGAGAATCGCCGCTCTTGGCGTAGTCTTCGTTGCTGACTGTTCCATCGCGCAGCGCCTCGAACTCGGCAAGCTCTTCCGGTAGCTGAGGGTTGGCTAGCGTCATAAAGCGTAGGTCTGCGGACGTAACGTCGAGGCTCAGACGGTCGATCCGATTGTCGGTTGCGTGAGCGATTTCGGTCATAGGGAACTCCTTGCTATCAGCTTACGCCCTCCGCTCGTTCAGGGCATCTACCGCTCCCCGGAGCAGCGAGCAAGATGAGGAGGCGAGGTTCGCATAACATGCGGATGGCCAAGCCCCTCGAGGGCGTGGTTCGAGGAGCATCTGTGCGGAGATTCCTTGCAGGTTGGCGCGAAACGTTCGCAGCGCTGCGCTACCGCGAGTTTCGGCTCTTTTGGGCTGGACTCATGGGTCAGGTGACTGGGCAGCAGATTACGATCGTCACCCTCGGGTGGCTTGCGTACGACCTTACGAAAGCGCCGCTTGCGCTGGGGGTCATCAACCTACTCACCGCGGCTCCGCGGATAGCAGTTGGATTGCTGGGAGGAGTGCTGGCTGACCGATTCAACCCTCGCGGCCTGATCGTCGTTGCACAGACGGTGTCGGCCAGCGTGCTGGTTGCAATCGCGACGCTCACCGTGATCGGCTATGTGGATGTGTGGCACTTGGCGTGCGCCGCGTTTCTGCTCGGTCTCGTGCAATCATTTGACGAGCCGAGCAGGGCGGCGCTCTTCCCCCGGTTGCTGCCCGACCGCTCGCTGATTCCGGCGGCGGCGCCGCTCATCTCGGTGGCGTGGTCGAGCACGAGAATCGTTGCGCCGTCGATAGCAGGGTTCATTATCGCAGCCGCAGGAGCGGGAATGAGCTTCTATGCAGCGGCGGCCGGCGCGGCAACGATGGTGGCGATGATGCGCCTCGTGCGGGCGCAGGCGCCGCCGGGGAGCCGGGGAGCCACGATGTTCGCCGATCTCAAGGCCGGCGTCGGTTACGTATGGCGCCATCCCATTTTCCGCCCTTTGGTCGTGCTCGCATTCGTAAGTTCAGCCTTCGGACAGGGCTACGTGCTCACCTTGCCGTTGTTCCAGGACGCCCTCGGCGTCGACTCTCGAGGGCTTGGGTCGATGTACTCGGCGCTGGGGGTCGGGTCGATGATCGGGTTGGCGCTCTATTCGCGAGCGGTCCGTCATATGCCAGCGGGCGGGGTCGCGCTTGCGTCCACAGCGGCGTTTGCGGTTGGGCTGATCGCATTCGCTGCGAGTCCGTGGTTCATCCTGTCGCTGGCGGCGCTGTTGGGAGTCGGTGCCGTGGGCGTGATACAGATTACGTCCGCGCAAGTGATGCTGCAGACGATGGTGGCCGACAAGTTGCGCGGGCGGGTGATGGCGCTGCACGGGATGCACTGGGGGCTGCTGCCGGTGGGAGGCGCGATTATGAACAGCGCGGCGGAGGTTATCGGCGGCCCGAAAGCAGTAGCGGCCGCCGCGTTGGCGCTGCTCGCCATCACGTCGGCGGTGGCGTTGCGCAGCCCTGTCCTGCGACGCCTCGCGGCCGCAGAACGCCTCCTGTCTGACGATGTTGAAGTTGAAGAGCAGACGGTAGGCCGCGAACGCGCAGGCGGCGCGGGATGAGGATGGGCGCGCGTTCGCGCAGGCGTCGGCGCAGGGGGATGCTCCGCGTTCGTGGTATCGTTGGTCTCGCTGCAGGGAACAGATGCGCCAGGGAGGCGGCGCGCGATGCTCAGTATCGAAGACAACGCAAGGCTGACGGCGACGAGCCGCGGCACGGAAATGGGCGATTTCCTCCGCCGATTCTGGACGCCCATCCTGTTGTCGCGCGAGCTCCCGCGCCCCGATTGCCCGCCTGTGCGCGTTCGGCTGATGGGCGAGGCGCTCATCGCATTTCGCGACACCGAGGGCCGCATCGGGCTGCTGGTCGAGCAGTGCCCGCATCGCCGCGCGAGCCTATTCTTCGGGCGCAATGAGGAATCCGGTTTGCGCTGCGCGTACCACGGCTGGAAGTTCGACATCGAGGGCCGGTGCGTCGATATGCCCTCGGAGCCTGCGGCGTCGAACTTCAAGGAGAAGGTGCGGCAGCCTGCCTATCCCGCGGTCGAGGCCGGAGGTGTCGTATGGGCGTACCTTGGCCCCGCAGAGATCAAGGCGCAGCTGCCAGGTTTCGCATGGCTCCGCTTGCCGCCGTCGCACGTGCACGTGACGAAACGGCTCGAGCGCACGAACTGGGTGCAGGGACTCGAGGGCGGCATCGACTCAGCGCATTCCAACTTCCTCCACGCGTCGCTCGACGCGTTCCGGCGCACGCCGGCATGGCTCGAGCGCGCAAGGCGGGCGAGAGACTTGCGCACGCGCTACCACGCGCTTGATCGGTCGCCCGTTTTCGTCGCGGAAGACACCGACTACGGCGTGAGGTCAGGGGCGCGGCGGGACATCGGCGAAGGCCAGAGCTACTGGCGATTCACGCACTGGCTTATGCCCTACTACAACCTCTTCAAGCAGGGCTCGCTGCAGCCCGGTTGCAACAGTCAGGGCATCGCCTGGACGCCTATCGACGACTACTCGTGTTGGACGATCGTCGTTACGTGGAATGAGGAGCGTCCGCTGTCTGGCGAAGATATCGAGGCGGCTGAAGAATTCGCAGGCCCCGCGCTGCCCGACACATTCTTGCCCATTCGCAACATTGAGAACGATTACCTGATCGATCGCGAGATGCAGGCGCGCTCAACGTTCACCGGCATCACAGGCGTCCAGGCGCAGGATATGGCGGTGCAAGAGAGTATGGGCCCGGTTGTCGATCGCAGCGAAGAACGCCTGGGCACGAGCGACACCGCCATCATCGCGATGCGCCGCAAGCTGCTTAGGCAGGCCCGCGCCCTAGCTGGCGGGGTCGATCCTATCCCAGCGCGCGACCCTTCAGTCTACCGCGTCCGGTTCGCGGAGACGCTCGTGCGCGAGGATGCTGAGCTGACCCGCGTCGACCGCGCGAAACTCTGCGCCCCGTAGAGTGGTGGGGACAGGGACTACGAGGAGAGGAGCCGCTATGGCCAGGGTTACGATTGCCGACCTGCAGCAGATGAAGAACGAAGGCCGGAAGATCGCCGCTGGCGTGTGCTACGACGTACAGATGGCGCGCATCCTCGAACGCGCGGGAGTCGACTTGCTATCCGTCGGCGACAGCGCCAGCAGGACGTTCCTGGGCATGGAGACCGAAGACGAGTTCACGCTCGATGCAATGCTGCTCTTCGGCAAGGCAGTGAGCCGCGTGGCCGAACGGGCTGCGGTGAACATCGATATGCCAACCGCGCTATGCAACGCAGGGCCGAAAGCGGTCGAGGCGGCAGCCCAGCACATCAAAGAAGAGACCAGCGCCGATATGACCAAGGTCGATATCCGTACGCAAGAGGAGCAGCTGTTTGACGATGTGCTCGCTGTCGTCGGGACGGGGCTGCCTGTGTATCCCCAGATCGGATTCGACGTGTGGGAGCCGCGGCGCGAGGATGCCGCCGCTCACGAGCATGTGCTCAAGTGGTGCGCCGCTGTGCAGGATGCTGGGGCTGTGATGATCGACCTCACGAACGTGAGCCACGAGATCTACGCTGACGTTGCGAGGTCGATGCGCGTGCCGGTGATTGGCGGTCAGACCGGGCCGGAGGCGGATGGCCGCATCTATGTGAGCTACGCCCTGACGGGCTACCGAGCCGACGCGCTCGATCGCACGGATGGAGGCGCAAGCGCAGCGAAGTACATCTACGACATCGTGCAGCAGGCCATCGGGAACGTTCATGCGGGAGCTTGGTAGAGAGACCGTCCCCGCCTTCGCGGCAGAGACAGCCGGCATCCCTTCTGTCCCTTGGCCCAACAGCGCACGTAGCGCGCGGGCTAGGAGGACTGCCGCCTCCGCCCTGCGTCGGAGGTCAGTCCGTTGGTTGGGGCGCTATGATGCTCCCGCCGCTTCCGTTCACCGGCGGCGCGGCAGTAATTCTCCCGCACACAGTATGGGGTGGACACACTTTCCAAGCCCGCTCAGGAGAGAAGCACACGTTATGATTATTGACTCCCACGGCCATTACACGACGGCTCCCGCCGGCGTGCAGATCTTCAGGGCTACGCAGATTACGTTCATGGGAGCGCCCGTGAAGCATCCTGTGAACGTCACTGACGACCAGATACGGGCGTCGCTCGAGAACGGGCAACTGAAACTGCAGAACGAGCGCGGCACCGACGTCGCCCTCTTCTCGCCCCGCGCATCGTGGATGGGGCACCACTTCGGCAGCGAGCTCATCAGCCGCTACTGGACCGAGATCAACAACGACCTTATCAGGCGCGTCTGCGATATCTACCCCGACCGCTTCATTCCCGTCGCGTCGCTACCGCAGTCGCCTGGAGTTCCGCCCGAAAGGGGCGTCGTGCAAGAGCTCGAGCGAGTCGTGAATGAGATGAGATTCGTCGGCTGCAACCTCAACCCCGACCCCTCAGGCGGGTGGTGGACCGACCCTCCCCTGGGAGACCGTTACTGGTACCCGCTCTACGAGAAGATGTGCGCTCTCGATGTTCCGGCAATGATCCACGGCTCGGCAACGTGCAACCCGGCCTTCACCACCACCGGCTCGCACTATATGAACGTCGACAACACCGGGTTCGTGCAGCTGCTCGAATCGAACGTGTACCGCGACTTCCCCACAATCAAATTCATCATGCCGCATGGCGGCGGCGCGATCCCCTACCAGTACGCGCGGTTCAAGGGCCTAAGCATTATGGCGAACCGCGAACCGTTCGACGAATTCCTCTCGCGAATGTTCTTCGACACCGCCATCTACAGCCAAGCCGCGGTCGAGTGCCTAATCAAGACGGTTGGAGTCGACAACGTGCTGTTCGCCTCAGAGATGATTGGCGGCGTACAGGCTGTCGACCCAGACTCCGGGCGCCAGTACGACGACACCAAGCCGTACATTGACGGCATCGACTGGCTGTCGGACGCCGATCGGAAGAAACTGTTTGAGGAGAACGTGCAGCGGGCGTACCCTCGCATCAAACCGTACCTAGACAACATCGCGCAGTCGTAAACGGGGGGTGTCCCGAACATCGCCAAGGCGCAGCGCACCCACAATTGGCTTCTGGCTTCCGGGTCCTGCGCGAGACGTCAACAGCTACCCGGCTGCTGGCGAGCAGCGCCATCGGCGCAGCACTGTGTCGCTTTCACCTTCGCGCGCAGCGCCGCTGACTCTGTGGATTGGAGTGAACCCACTTCTACGTTCCTACTCAGGAAACATCCCGATAATCTCGTCGATCGCCGGGTTGTAGCGCTGGTGACCGAAACGGATCATGCGAGCCTGATTTCGGTCTGGGGTGTAGTAAACACGCTCCTGTGTCATCTCGATGCACATGTTCGCTGTAGAGTCGCGGAACACGTTCATTGGGTCGCCGCCATCCGCTACGATGGCCATCGCTTCGTTCAGCATCCGCCTTAGCTGGATGATCCCGACATCCGATTCGCCAAGACGCTCGCGCATACGGTCGGCCACCGCCGTCTGCGTAACCCACGCCATGAAATCCTGTACGAGCGGGACTTCGAGATTCAGATTGCCGTTGGCGTCGTAAAGAGGAATCTCGTAGTAGGGAACACGCTTCTGCGGCGGAACGTCGACTTCAGGCGGGAACTGGTAACGCGTGTAGACGACGTGCAGCGTGTTGAAGTCGTCGATAGGAACGCGAATCTGGAACTCCGTGCTCGTCGTGCCAGTGGTCGAGCGGAGGATGTTCGGGAACACCCACGGATGTCCCACCTTCCAGATGTCGTCGTCTTCGGTCGTCCCCTCGACAATGCGCTGCTTGAAGACGCCGTTGGCGAACTCCCGGAACCCGATGCGCTGGTGGGGGCGCGCCATCGCGCGACGCCATGGCGGAACATCCTCCCCCGTCCTCTCTGCAAGGTAGAGGCCGTACACGCCGTGGAGCCATTCGGCGTGTACAGGATCCGCTGAATTCTCCTGGCATTGCAGCCAGTTGCACGGCAGCACAGTGAAACCTATGTCGCGCCAAGCATGATCGGTCACAAACAGGTCCCAGCGCGGCACGAGGGGCGCGGGATGTGGGCCGAGGTAGGCAAAGAGCAGCCCGCCCAGCTCCTCGACAGGGTAGGCGACGACGCGCGTCTTCTCCCTGAACCGACCATCGGGGTGGACGGTCCCCTCGAACGGCTGCTCGACGCACTGCCCGGTCTCGTTCATCATCCAGCCGTGATACATGCAACGGAGCCCGTGCTCCTCGGGGATGCCGTAGGAGAGATCTACGCGCCGGTGTGGGCAGTAGCGGTCGATGAGGCCGTACGCCCCCGACTTGTCCCGGTAGAGAACGAGGTCTTCGCCAAGAAGCCGGACTGGCTTGACGGGCTTTTCGTCGAGCTCGGCCGCAGCGGCAATGGGATGCCAGTAGCGCCGCATCAGTTCGCCCATCGGTGTCCCTCTGCTGACCTGTGTAAGCCGATCGTTCTCCTGTCGCGTGAGCATCCCTTGCTGTCCTCCCCTGATAGCGTGGAGCGTAGCACAGACGGCGGAGCCGCAGTCATTGCGCTAGAATCGCGCAGAGACCACGACAGGAGGCGCAGTTCATGGCCGTGTACGGGTTCGAGGATCACTGCTGGCAAGATGTCGTTAGCGCGGAAGACTTGGAGCTGTACAAGCACTACGAGCGCGAGCTGTTCATCGGTCGGCGTCCGGCGCTGCTTGCCATCGACCTGTACAACATGGCCTATCAAGGAGGACCGCGCCCGGTGCACGAGGTGGCGAAGGAGTTTCCGAGCGGCTGCGGCGAGTACGCGTGGAACGCCATCGAGCCAACCAGGCAGCTATTCGCGATGGCGCGGGCGCGCGGCTTCCCCGTGTTCTACACGACAGGGGAGAGCCGCCCGGAGGCGCGCCCGAACAGAACCAGAGCGACGAACCGTCGCCCCGGCCGCACAGGGGAAGACCCGCTGGCAATCTACGAGGCATTCACCCCCGAGCCCGAAGATGCGATCATCTACAAGCAGCGCGCGAGTGGCTTCTACGGCACACCGCTCGTCGCGCACCTTACCCAGGCAGGGGTCGATTCGCTCATCGTGTGCGGCGAAAGCACGAGCGGGTGCGTGCGCGCATCGGTCGCCGACGCCTACTCGAACGGATTCCACGTGGTTGTCGCCGAGGAGTGCGTGTTCGACCGCGCGCTGTTGTCGCACAAGGTAAACCTGTTCGATATGCACCATAAATACGCCGACGTGATGCGCCTCGCTGAGGTAGCCGAGCGCCTTGAAGCGTTCCCTGAGGTGTAGAGGCCGCCCACGGGACAAGAGAACCCGCCCCCTCTTCGTCATTATCAAGTGAGGAAGGAACTCTCGCGCCCGTTCCTACCGAGTCAGCTTTTCCTGCCAGTCGAGCCCTGAGCGCTCCCCCGCTAGCCGCGCGTACAGCCTGCTAACGAAAGGCGAAAGCCGCCCCGCGGCATCTCCCAGCGCCTGCCGCCACTTCTCTTCGAAAGCGGCGCCGTCTTCCTCAGGGATGCGCATCTCAGCGACCTCGCCGTCGCTGTCGCGCAGCAGGACAACGTCGGCAGGGTAGTCCACGTTCGATGTCGACGACCTCGTTTCGGCGAACGCCAGCAGACCCGCTCGCAGCCCCTTCTCCAGCGACATCTCGAACGACCACAGATGCGAGAGGATAGGCTTGCCGTAGCGGCTGTCCCCAATGATGACGTACGGCGTTGCCGCTTCAACCTCCACCCAGTTCCCCTCTGGATACAGATGGAACAGCCCTGAGCGGGCGTCGTTCGCCAAACTTCCTCCCACGATGCAATTAAGATCGAACACAAGATTCGACTCCCGCAGCCACTCGCTGTCCTCGGCGCGCGCGCGCCGCATCTGCTGCGCCAGCGAATTGACGGCCTCATAGGCGCGGGTTGGGGGCGACGCTCCGTTCGACCCCTCCGCGTCGAAATACGTAAGAGCCTTGTCCCGGAGCGACCGCAATCCGCTCGTGAGGACAAACAGCGATCCCCCGCTGAATTCGCGCACAGCAATCTTCGGCGCGCTTGAAACCTCCATAGAACCGCTTGTGATGCGCGTGTCCGCGATGGCCAGGAGCCCCTCGGCGCTCTTGAGTCCCAGGCAGAATGTCATGGAGTGAACCCCGGCAGCGTCGCCCTGCTGGGCGGCGGGGGATGGTTGTGGCCATGGCGGCCCTGCCGCGAGTTTAGCGCAGAAGCGCCCCCGCAACCCCCCTCGCTCGCGTGCAGAACAACCGCAGATTCCACCTTTCGTCGTCGCCGTATCCCCAGCGCCGGTCCCGTTCTCGCAGGAACTCTCCCTCCCCTGTGTGCTACACTAGGTGTCCGTAGACTCTGTGCGCGTGGGCCTGTGGCGCAGTTGGGAGCGCGCCTCAATGGCATTGAGGAGGTCGGGGGTTCGAATCCCCCCAGGTCCACCACTTCCGCTCTCATGCTGTCGCTCGCGGGAGATGACGATGGGGCAAGCCTCTCCACGTTTCCTCTCCGCCTCTTCGTTCCCGAATACTCCAATTGCGCACGCATTCGCGAGAGCATAGGGTAGCCCAAGCTGCGCTCGGATAAGAGCTGCAAAAATGAAGTCGCTGCTTCGTCACAGCACAGGAAATCGGATGGGCGCCTGGCTCGCGCTTTTTGCGTTGACCGCGCTCCTTGTGTGCGCTGCCCTTGCGTCTCAGGCTGCGCATGCGCAGGCTCCTGCCGTTCTGACGATTTCGGCGTCAGATGTGCGCGTGACTGAAGGCCACCGGGACTCTGTGCGAATGGTGTTCACAGTTACTCTGAGCGGTTCGCCTACGCATGATGTCGCCGTGGCCGTTAGAGTCAAGAACGGCACAGCTACGCCCCTCAGAGGCGTCGAGCGCGACTTCGTCGCCTTCGCAATGACGCTGACCTTTGCAGCGAACGCTTCCGGGGACGCGCTAATCAAGAAAATTCCAGTCAAGGTGGTCGGCGACCGGCGCGTGGAACCCGATGAGACCGTTATTCTAGAACTCTACAACCTTGTGACCGACGATGCCCGGGTTGCCTTCATCGGCGGCGGGGAACGGATTGAAGCTACAGGAACGATAGTCAACGACGACAGCGACGACAACATAACCCTCCCAATCTCGGTTGTGGGCGCGAGCGTAGCCGAAGGCGATCAGGGCCTGACAAACCTGCCGTTCACGGTAACCCTAAGCGATACGCCAACCAGCAGGGTTAGAGTGCAGGTGACGGCGCTGCTGGTCAACGGCGGCACGGCCACAGGCGAATCGGGCGCTGAGCGCGACTTCACCCCGTTTCAGGATGAGCTTTTCTTCGAGGAAGGCGCATCTGGGGCCGCCCTCGCCCACACCGTGAACGTCCAGGTGCTGGGCGACCATCGAGTGGAGCCTGATGAGACCGTCATTCTGCGCGTGAATAACCTCCGTACGGAAGACGATCGGGTGATTTTTGCCGGGAATGGGAAGAGAATCGAGGTTGCAGGCACGATAACTAACGACGATGCCCCTCGTGCAGCGTCGCTCCCCGCCAAACCAGGCCATTTTTCAGCGCTAGCGGGCAATGGAGAAGTGGCGCTTTCTTGGGACGATCCGAACGATGAAACGATCACCGTATGGCAGGTGCGCCACACCTCTAGTGCATCGGATTGGACGGAAGCTCCGTGGACCAGCATCCCTAGCTCCGATAAAGACACGACTACCCACACTGTTCGCCGACTGCGACGCTGGCTCCTACCCCACTACCGGGAGGGAGTTCGCCGACTGCGACGCCTACGCCTACCCCGCCGCCGGGGGATAGTTTGCCGCCCGTGCCGCCGACGCCTACTCCGCCGCTGGGAGGGAGTTCGCCAACTGCGACGCCGACGCCTACCCCGCCGCTGGGAGGGAGTTCGCCAACTGCGACGCCGACGCCTACCCCGCCACTGGGAGGGAGTTCGCCGACTGCGACGCTGGCTCCTACCCCGCCACCGGGAGGCAGTGCGCCGACGCCGACGCCTACTCCGCCGCTGGGAGGGAGTTCGCTGACTGCGACGCCGACGCCTACCCCGCTCTCGGGAGATAGCTCGCGGTCTGTGCCGCCGCCTACACTCTCGCTGGGAGGTAGTTCGCTGTCCGCGCCGCCGACGCCTGCCCCGCTGCCGGGAGATAGCTCGCGGTCCGCTCCGCCGCTGCCTACTCCGCCGCGGGGAGGTGGTTTGCCGCCCGCGCCGCCGACGCCCATCCCACTGCCGGGAGATAGCTCGCTGAGTTCGGCGCTGACACCTACGCCGCTCCCTACTGCGACGCAGGCGCCTACGCCGACACGAACGCCGTCGGCGTCGCCAATGCCTGCGTCCGAACCAACAGGAGGCGGTCTCATGGGCGCACTGCCCTGGCTGCTGATTCCGCTCGTCCTACTGGCGGCGCTGGTCGCTGCTATCAGATATCGGCTGTTAGGCCATCGTCGTCGTCGCCGTCGCCGGCCTCCGCAGGAGTAGGTTGTTCGAACGCCCTACTCTCTCTGGCGGAAGAAAGAAACCTGCCGTTATTCTGCTACCATAGTGCGGCCCTGTCCGGTTGACGCTTGGCAGGCATTGGCCTAGCCTCAGGTCTCCTGTGGCTCTTGAGATGCGCTCGATACCCCAATGCGCCCATGATGGAGTATGGATGACAGAGATGGAGCGATCCTTTGGCGACCCGTCGTGTTTCCCCCAGCCCCGCCCGTGCTCAGAGACGGGGGGGGGGGAGGATGCCGACTTGCGCGCGAGGCAAACTGTCAGCGAAAAGGACGTCGTTTAGCAATGCTCACGTTCGCTGAAGAGCTCCTGCTGCTGGCTATGGGGGACGGTCCAGCCGACGCAACCAGCGTGCCGGCTCGGAGTCTCCGCTACGCCCTGGCCGGCGCCGTGTTGATGGAACTGGCGCTGAAAGACAGGATCGACACGGGCAACAATACTCTCGTCGTGACAAACTCCGAGCCGCTTGACGACTCGCTGCTGGACTCGGCGCTGGCGAGCATCGTGGAGATGTCAGACGCACCCCGCACTCCGGATTTCTGGGTCCGGCGCGTGGCTGAGCACTCCGATGAGCTGCGCTCCCAGACGCTGCAGCGACTTGCGGAGCAAGGCATTATCGAAGCGGACGACAGCGGGTCGTTCGCGGTCTCGCGTCTTGCGCGCCGAGCCCGGAGCCATTCGACGGCGCAGATCGAGCACGAGCAAGAGGTGCGGCAGCGCATAGCGTACGTCATCTCCAGCGATGAGATACCTGACATTCGGGATATCGTGATCATCAGCCTCGCGCACGGCTGCGGTATATTCCAGCGTATCCTATCGGAGCAGGAATACGAAGAAGCCCGAGAGCGCATTGAACTCATCGCACGGCTCGAGCTGCTAAGCAGATCGGTCGTTGAGGCTATTCGCAACCTGACACTAGCCGAAACACAAGCTCTTCGGCGCGCTATTCAGGAGAAAGGCGGCGGCTGGCCGCGAGCAGCCGGATTCCTGCCGGTCGCCGGCCATGCTTTGAAAATTCAGAGAGAGGGGGGAGTGCAAGCATTTCTCACGGAGCAGTACCGTAACCTAGGCCCCGTCTTTGAAATATCGCTGCTCAACAGGAAGCGTTTGGTTTTGGCAGGACAGGAGGCCAATGAGTTCTTCCTGCGCGATGGCAAAGACTACCTTCATGCCAGCCGCGAAGTGTGGCCTGGGTTCGCTCAGGAATTCGGCGCAACGAAAATCCTCACCGCACTCGACGGAGCGGAACACCTGCGCCTCCGAAAAGCGATGCGCGACGGCTATTCCAGGAAACCCTTTTTGCAGCGGCTGCCCGAAGCTGTAGCCGTCATTGACCGCGAAATGGCGGACTGGCCAACAGACCGCGGGGTCACGGTGTCGTACCATATCCAGCGTATAGTTCTACAGCAATTAGGTCTCGCTATGGCGGGCATCTCAGCCCGGGACCACGTGGACGACATCATCCATTTCTTTCACGCGATGCAAGCAGTGTTCCTCACGCAGATGTACCCGAAATTCATGGCTCGTACGCCGAGAACACGCTTAGCATACTCGCGGATCAGAGCTCTCTTCGAGCGTGTGCTCGCCGCGCACGAACCAACATTGCGCGAGGGCGAAGAACCCAATCTGATCGATGCCCTGATGGAATTGCGGCGCGCATCTCCGGAGTTCATGACTGACACTGATTTAATGATCAGCGTCATCGGTCCCTACTTTGCTGGAACCGACACTAGCCCAGGCGCTGCGTCATTTATGCTCTATCATCTACTGAAACGCCCCGACCTCCTGGAGCAAGCTCGCGAAGAAGCCGACCTCCTCTTCGCCAATGGCGGGCCCTCTTCCGAAGGCCTCCAGAATATGCCTATCACTCATCGCGTCATACTTGAAACGCTCCGCCTGCATCCGATAGTCCCGATACTGCTTCGCACCGCAGTCAACACATTCAACTTCAAAGGCTACTGGATTCCTGCCGGGACGGAAGTCTGGGTAGCCACGACAGTGCCCCATCACCTGCCGGAATTTTACCCGCACCCCCAAACGTTCGACATCGACCGCTTTACACTCGAGAGGAGAGAGCACTCGCGACCAGGAACATTCGCGCCGTTCGGTTTAGGCATGCACAGCTGTCTGGGGCAAGGCGTTGCGGTAGTCCAGATGGCGTTGATAGTGGCGACGTTCTTGCACAGAGCGGAAATTGTTATGACTCCGCCCAACTATCAACTGAAGGCGAGCCAGCTCCCGCCCCGGCCCGATTCCAGCTTCCGTATCCGAATTTCAAAGTGGCGGAACTCCCCACGCTCCTAACGACTTATGACTACAGCCGACTCCCAGATGCAGTCATCGCAGCGGTTCTACGATCTCGATGCACTGCGCGCCCTGGCTATGTTCCTCGGCATAGTCCTCCACTCCACCCTTTTCGTGCTGCCCGAGCCAGTTTCCTTGTGGCCGCTTCATGACAAGAACGCTGAAGGCGATTTCACATATCGCGTAATCATCGATGCTATTCACGGCTTCCGAATGCCTGTTTTCTTTATGCTCAGCGGTTTCTTCAGCGCCCTGCTCTGGCAACGTCGCGGCCTTAACTCGCTGGCAATGCAGCGCATCAAACGCGTCGGCATCCCGCTGATTGTCGCATGCCTCACAGTGTTGCCCGTAAGCGTCGCCGTGCTCGCGCTCGCCGCAGGCAGAGTGGATCCTTACGACTTCCCGCTTTGGGTTCTGCCGTTCGTCTGGGTCCAAAACCTTGGTCATCTGTGGTTCCTGTGGCACCTGCTGCTGATAACTGCAGGCTTTATCCTCCTCTCTTCGCGAGGCATTCAATTCCACTCCTTCGCATGGTGGCTGCTTCTTCCGGCTTCAGCGCTGCTCTCCCTAGTGATGATAGAACCGGTGTTCGGGTCAGACACTGCAGAAGGGCTTATCCCAGAACCTGCCGTGATCTTCTACTACGCATGCTTCTTCCTCTTCGGCGTCTTCTTCTACCAGCGAGGTATCTCTGTGCGCCGCTGGTGGGCGGTGGCCTTATTGCCGTCCATCGCCGCATTCGTCGCCGCCGACTACCTGCTCGACCGCTACATCGAAGAAGTCGGATCTGATCCGCCTGAGGCATTCCTGTTCGAGAGCCCGTTGACTATGGCCAGCGCGCTGATTGAAGCAGCCTACGCCTGGCTGATGGCGTTCGGCATGGTAGGCCTTTTCCGGCTGATTGCGTCCCGCGAGAGCTTCACGATGCGTTACCTGTCCGACGCCGCGTATTGGATGTACCTTTCGCATGCGCCGCTCGTGGTGCTTGGCCAATGGCTCGTACTTGATTGGCCGATTAGCCATCACCTGAAATTCCTGTTCGTGTGCGCAGGAGTGACAGCGATTGTGCTGTTCACCTACCAATACGGCGTCCGCTACACATTCATCGGCAGAGCGCTCAACGGCCCCCGCACTCCTCGCGCCGCCTCCGGTCCAGGCAGCAGCGCGCTTGCCCCGAGAGAGAGCTAACGGCGAGGAGCGGCTATCCCCGGGGCCCGGCGCAACCGCAGACTAGCCGTGCCCCCCTGATTTCCGTAAAGATGACGCGCTATCCGTTACCGTCACCATATGCGAACGCTCATCGTCAGCGACATACACAGTAACCTCATTGCCCTCGACGCGGTCATTGCCGCTGTCGAAGACGAGGCCCCGATCGACCGGGTTTGGTGCCTTGGCGACATCGTGGGCTACGGGCCGTGGCCTCTCGAAACAGTTCGCCGTGTCCGCGCGCTCGGAGCGCTGAGCGTGAAAGGCAACCACGATGCCGGCGCGGCGGGGCTTGTAGCCCTCGACACGTTCAACTACTTCGCAGCCGAGGCGTGCCGTTGGACAAGGGAGCAGCTCGATAGCGACGCTTCCGATTATTTGTCCAGCCTGCCCGAAACGCTTCGCGAAGACGGTTTCACGCTTGTGCATGGCTCGCCGAAAGACCCTCTGTGGGACTATCTGTTCGGGTACCCGCAGGCCATTGAAGCGTGGGAGCGCGCTGTAACGCGCGATGTGCTCGTCGGTCATACGCACTATCAGCTTGCCGCCACGGCAGGCGCAGGGTTGACACAACCAGGCTCCGAGGGACTCACCGTCTTCAGGGGGGAGGCGCGGCTGGTGGTGAATCCAGGCAGCGTCGGGCAACCCCGCGACAGTGATCCGAGAGCCGCCTATGCGGTTTACGACGACGACCTCGGCGCCGTCGCGCTCCATCGAGCCTGGTACAACGTCGCTGCGACGCAGCGCGCGATGGCGGATGCAGGTCTCCCCGATCCTCTCATCAGCCGCCTCAGCGCAGGGCGGTAGCACATCCGAGCAAGGTGGGTAAGAGGCGAGGGAGAACCGCGCAGCGGCGTTGACACAACGGTGAGAGAACCCCGCGCATCGACGCGCGCGCGGCCGCTTGCGGGGTGTGCTAGAATCCGCTAAACCTATCGCTCACGCGATCCTGGAGGTCGGCGTCAGCTATGCTCCGTATTCGTCTGCGCAGAGTCGGCAAGAAGAAGCAGCCTAGTTACCGCATCGTCGTTGCCGATGCGCGGGCGCCGCGCGACGGCGCCTTCGTCGACCAGGTTGGACACTACAACCCGCTCACGGATCCCCCAACCATCGTCGTCGATCCAGACAAAGCCAAGCAGTGGCTCAGCCGCGGCGCCAAACCTTCGGACAAGGTCGAGCGCATCTTGCAGGCTCAGAGCATACTAGGGAAGACGGTATAGCCATGAAGGATCTCGTCGAGTACATCGCCAAAGCTATCGCCAGTCATCCCGACGAAGTGAAAGTCGCTGAGTCTGAGGAGGATGGGGAGATCGTGATTCGCCTCGAGGTGCATCCCGAAGACAAGGGCCGCGTCATCGGGAGACAGGGACGCGTTGCCCAAGCGATGCGTACCCTCATCCGCGTCGCTGCCGTTAAGGAAGACGTGCGCGCTAACCTCGAGATTGTGTAGCTCCCAGCCGCGTGACGATGCCCCGCTCAGGGCAGCATCATCCGCTGCTTCCGCCGCGCACTCTGGTTGAAGTCGGCGTTGTCGTTAGCTCCCATGGGCGCGACGGCGCCATTCGGGTGCTCTCCAGCGCAGGTGACCCCTCACGGTTTCGGCGCGGAGCGCGCCTCTTCATCGCCGGACGCGATTACACGATCGACGCGGCGCAGCCTCTCTCCGGCGGCCGCTTCCTCTTGAAGCTCAGCGGCGTCCACAACCGGGCCCAGGCGTCGGCGCTCGGCGGCGTCGCCATCGAAGTCGACGAACGCGATCTTCCCGAGCCCCCGCCCGATGCCTACTACCACTACCAACTCATCGGAATGACAGTCGCCGACGGCTCCGGCGTCGAGATAGGAACGCTTGCCGAGATCGTCCCCGCCGGTGGAGCGAACGATGTCTATGTCGTAACCGCCGATTGCCACGAACTGCTTCTCCCCGCCATTGGGGACGTCATCCTAAACGTTGACATCGCGGCCGGTCGTATGACAGTCGCAGTTCCTGAAGGCCTCGAATGGCGTGCCCTTGCGCCCCCAGGGTCCAAGATATCCCGTCGAAAACGCCGGGAGGCGTGAAGTCGATAGGGGAGGGCGCGCTACTCCCTCTCCCCGGCGTAGAATCCCCGCATCCCGACAGTACACGCCGTTGGCGCGGAGGAGTCCTATGCTGAACGTGCGCAGAGTGGTTACCGGACACGACCAGCACGGCAAAGCCGTAACCATCATCGATGACGCCGGAGGCGTCGCCGCTAACCCCCGCCCCGGCGTCCAGACAGTGCTGGTTTGGACGACCGACGCCACCCCTGCTGATCTTGTCGGCGCCGACGACCGCGGCGCGCAAGTTGTGCCCCGGGCTCCCGCCTACCGCGGCTCAACATTCCGCGTCATCGAGTTTGCGCCTGGCAACGAGCGCGATATGCACGTAACGCCAATGATTGACTACGCTGTCGTCATCTCCGGCGAGATTGATATGGAGCTCGACGACGGCTTGGAAGCGCATCTTTGCGCTGGCGACGTGCTTGTGCAGCGCGCCACTGTCCACAACTGGGCTAACCGCGGGTCCGAGCCCTGCGTAATCGCCTTCGTCCTCATCGACGCCCAAGAGTAATGCGCATCGTGCTCTTACCCGTTGCCTTCTCATCCCTAGCTTGCGGGACGTAGCGCAACGAGTGCGGCACGCGCTAGCTCCGGCGGACGCGCAAAAGCGGAGGGGCGCCCGCCTACGGCGCCTTCGCCACCCAGACGAGGTCCTCTGCGCTCTCCGTGACTGGTCCGCTGTTGAAATCGCCGTAAACGGCCTCGACGACGAACCCGCATAGTTCCAGCAGGTGCTCCATCTCGTAGCGGAACGTGTACCGCTGCTCGAAATCGCGTACGAGCCGCCGCTCTACGACGCCAGTATCGCTCACCTCTTCGATGATCATCCGCACATCGTTGATTTGTTCAACGGGGTTCCACCCGTTCTGCGCCCACACGATGAGCGTGCCGCCCCCCTCGCGCTCCACATCCCGCAGATGAAAGGGAACGGCGGCGAGATCATCGTGCGCGAGAGTCTTCACATCAGGGTTGAACGTGTCCATCGCAAGCAGGCCGCCGCGTTCGAGGTGCGCCCTTGCAAGCGTCAGCGCCCGCCGTTGGTCGTCCACCGTCAGCATGCTCTGAAACGACCTGAACGGCATAATAACGAGCGGAAAGCGGTCTGCGAGCCGCAGGTCCGCCATATCCCCGAGCTGAAAGATGCATCGCTCCGTTAGACCACGCCGCGCGGCCTTGGCGCGCGCCGTCTCCACCATCAGGGGAGAAATGTCGATTCCCACCACATCCACGCCCGCCTCGGCGATAGCGAGACTCACCCGCCCCGTTCCGCATCCAAGCTCCAGCGCCGGCCCTCCCGAAGCTTGCGCCTGCCCAACATAAAACCCCATATCGTGGTCGAGGCCGACATGCACAGCATCGTAGATGTCCGCCCAATCGTCATAGGGGAACTCGAATGGCATGTCCGCAGTCTACACTGTGTGGCCACGCCCTGATTCCTGCGCAGCCCACTCGTCATTCCCGAGAAGCGACGCGCATTGTGGGATTCTCTGCCGTTCCCGCGAAGCGGGAGCCCTAGCCTCCGCCCCCCATTCGCTGCAGAGCGCGCCTGACTCGTTCGTCTGTTCCCAGCCCCTCCTCGATCTCGACCGAGAGCGCCTGTCGCGCCTCGATGACTGAGTAGCCGAGGGCGAGCAGCCACTGAAGCGCAGGATCTCCCGTCGCTGACCCAGGGGCTGCAACCCCCACAGCTCTGCCGGGAACCAGCCCGCCGAACTCCTCCTCCAGCTTACCGCGAAGCTCAAGGATGACGCGTTCCGCCGTGCGTTTGCCGACTCCCGGAGCGCGGCTGATGGCCTGCGCGTCGCCCATAGCGATGGCGCCCGCCAAGTTTTGCGGGGAGAGAACGCCCAGTAGCGCCAGCGCCGCCTTTGGACCAATCTGGCTTACCCCGATCAGAAGCTCGAACAGCCGCAGCCCCTGCTCGGTGGCGAACCCGTACAGTTGCAGGTCGTCATCGCGAACGACAAGGTGGGTGAACAGGCGCGCCTGCTCGCCGCGTCCCGGCAGATCGCTGAGGTCGCTAGCAGGCGCGTATATTCGGAGGAGCACGCCTTCTCCTACGCGTATGATCGCGGAGTCCGCAGTCTTGCGCTCGAGCGTCCCCTCGATGCCTGCAACGAGACTCATCGCTGAGCCAGCCGTTGCGCTGCGCGAAGCTGCTGCGCATGGCAAAGCGCGACAGCGATAGCGTCTGATGCATCCTCAGGCATCGGTTCAACGCCCAAGCCAAGCAACAGGCGCACAGAGCGCTGCACCTGCTCTTTCGCGCCCCCCCCGTAGTTCGCCACCGCCCTCTTCACGCTGGCAGGGAGGTAACGGTGCACTGTCAGCCCACATTGCGCGGCCACGAGAAGCGCCACTGCTTGCGCCTGCCCGACGGCCACCGCCGACTTAGCGCCGCGCTGCGCCGATACGAATGGCTCCTCGATCGCAAGCTGGTCGGGCGCCCATCGGGCTACAACATTCCGCAGCCCTGTATGAAGCTCGTGCAGCCGATCGCCAATCTCACGCGACGGCCCTCCCAGCAGCGTGCCCCAAGCCACGCACCGGAGAGCTTCGTCGCCGAAATCGAGCAAGCCGTAGCCCATCACGCGAGTGCCCGGGTCAACACCGAGTACGCGGATCGCCCTCTTGTCGGCTACCGACGTCACTCGTCGCTGTACTTGGCCAGCGCCTCGTCTGCGAAGTCGGCGTTGGTGAAAACTTGCTGAATATCGTCCAGTTCCTCGATGTTGTCGAGCAGGCGCAGCGTCTGCCCCGCGTGAGAGCTGTCAAGCTGCACTGTCGTGGTGGGGACCATCGTTACGCTTGCCTGCGCCGGCTCTGTTTCCGTAGCCTTCACTGCGTTGATGATGGCCTCGAGCGCCCCAGGCTCCCCAGTGATCGCAAGCGCGCCGTCTTCCACCTTGAAGTCCTCCGCTCCCGCGTCGATGGCGGCCAGGGCAATCTCCTCCGCCTTCTCTGCGGTGACGTCTTCGATGGAAACGACGGACTTGCTCTCGAACATCCAAGCCACGGATCCAGCCTCGCCGAGGTTCCCTCCGCTCTTGCTGAACACCGAGCGAACGTTAGAGGCAGTGCGGTTCCGATTGTCGGTAAGAGCTTTCGCCATAATCGCCGCGCCTCCGGGCGCATAGCCCTCGTAGACAATCTCCTCCAGCGCCGCGCCGTCGCTGCCTACTCCCAGCCCTTTCTTCACGGCGCGCTCGACGTTGTCGGCAGGCATATTGGCCGCGCGGGCCTTGTCTATCATCAGGCGGAGGCGGAAGTTCATTGCAGGGTCGCCGCTCCCGCCTTCCCGCGCCGCGACTGCGATGTCGCTAGCAAGCTTCGTGAACAGCGCTCCCCGCTTCGCATCGATTGCCGCCTTCTTGTGCTTAATCGTTGACCATTTCGAGTGACCGGACATAGAGCGTACTCCTGAGCAACCGGGGTTCACCGGCCAGCGCTGCTGCGATGCGCCCTCTTCAGAATAAGCCAATGCGCCGCTTGCTTCCAACTAGCAGGAGAGCGCTTGTCTTGAGCCTCGACCTAACGCTTCCGCGCTGCGTTGACACTCCCGGAGCGCAGCGGGTATGTTGCTAAGCTGCAGGAGAAGGGCGCCGTGCTCACCAGAGAACAGAACGACCTCCTCACTCGTGTAGGACCCGGGACTCCTATGGGCGAGACGTTGCGCCGCTACTGGATTCCCGCGCTCCTCGATTGGGAGCTTCCCGAACCCGATTGCGCCCCCGTGCGCCTCCGCCTGCTTGGCGAAGACCTTGTCGCGTTCCGATGCTCGAGCGGCCGCATCGGCGTCCTCGACGAGTACTGTCCCCACCGTCGCACCTCCCTTTGGCTAGGACGCAACGAAGAAGACGGCCTGCGCTGCGTTTACCACGGCTGGAAGTTCGACATCACAGGGCAGTGCGTCGATCAGATGAACGAGCCGCAGCAATTCGCCCATAAGATTAAAACGACAGCCTACCCGGCTATCGAGGCTGGCGGAGTCGTGTGGGTTTATATGGGTCCGAAAGACAAACAGCCCCCCCTTCCCAATTTCGAATGGACACGTGTGCGCGACGAACAACGCCACGTGACGAAAGTCGTCGAAGAGTGCAATTGGCTCCAAGCGTTCGAGGGCGGCATCGACACGTCCCACGCGCCCATCATGCACCGCGCCCTCAAGCCTAATCCTGCGCAGCCAGGCATTCCTGCAGCCGACGCGTTCGTTGTCGGCGAGCCGCCCACGCTCGAGGTCGAAACAACCGGCTATGGCTACCGCTACTACGGCATCCGCAAGCTTGGCAAAGATGAACAGTACGCGCGCGGCTACCACTACGTGATGCCGTGGACGCAGATTCGCCCAGGCAGCCGAGGAGGCTCCGACAACCAGCGCTCGCACGGCCACCACTGGGTTCCCATCGACGACGAGCGCTGTCTGGTGTGGAACTGGTACTACACGTGGGGAGAAGGCCCGCTTGGGGAAACGGGCGCCGAAGGAACCGGCAATGATTTCGGCGTCGACATCGATGTCGAGCGTGGTTTCCGGTCGATCAGGAACCGTTCGAACGATTGGATGATCGACCGGCAGGCGCAGAAGACCGAGACGTTCACAGGCATCTGGGGCATCAACGCGCAAGACCGAGCTGTTCAGGAGATGATGGGCTCGATCGTCGACCGCTCGCGGGAGCATCTCGGCCCCGCCGACAGGGCCATTATCGCGGCTCGGAAGCTGCTTGCTGACGCGGTGTCGACGACGCAGGATGGCGGCGATCCGCCCGGAGCATCGTCGAGCTATTACCACCTCCGCGCCGCGGACGCTGTTCTGCCCGCAGGCCGCAGCTGGCGCGAAGCGCTCCTTCCCCAGATGGATCCTGCCCTGCGCGGGTAGTCTTGCGGCGACTCGCTCGCCCTGAACCCGAACAGTCCTGCGCACAACGGCGCGCGCCGTTAGCGCCACGGACGGGGATGTCCGCGTTGACGCGAATGCCGCCATTCTCTACCCTTTCTACAGTGGCCCGCTAGCTCAATTGGCAGAGCAGCTGACTCTTAATCAGCGGGTTGTGGGTTCAAGTCCCTCGCGGGTCACCAGAATCTCTCTATGGCTGACGCTCAGCAGCGCCTCTACCACGACCTTGCAGGACTCTGGCCGCTGATGAGCCCTCCCGCAGACTACGCCGAAGAAGCCTACTACTGGCTGCGCGAGCTTCGCGAGCGTCTGCCTCGTCGTCGCCGCCCTCGCATCCTCGAGCTCGGCTGCGGAGGCGGCCATTTCCTCCACCACCTCGTTCGCGAATTCAGCGCCGTCGCCGTAGACCTCTCTCCTGAGATGTTGCGACACTCGCGAAAGCTGAACCCAGGCGTCAAGCATCGCGTCGGCGATATGCGGACGGTCCGGCTCGCCGAGCAGTTCGAGGCCGTGCTCATCCATGACGCTATCGACTATATGCTCACCGAGGACGATCTGCTCGCCGCGTTCGCCACTGCCAGGGAGCATCTCCGCCCCGGCGGCGTCCTGATCGTCGCGCCTGATCACTACAAGGAAACGTTCACTGAGACCACCATTGCCCACGAGACCCACAGCGACGGACAAACCGAATTGACGTGGGTGGAATACTCGACCGACCTTAACCCCGACGACACGGTATGCGAGACCGTCTACGTGCTCTTTCGTCGCGAAATCGGAGCTGAGCACAGTCTGGACGTGGATTGCGATCGGCACACGTTGGGACTGTTCCCGATTGCCTCGTGGGAGCGCTTGCTGACCAGATCCGGGTTCGACGTCGAGCAGGTGGACTATCCCGTGAGCGACGATGGAACCCCGATGTGGCTCTGGGTCTGCACGTTGCGCTAGAGCCTTCCCCTGAGCCCGAAAGCGCGAGGAACAGGGACGCTGGCTAAGCATTTCGCACGATAGCAAGGACGGTCTCGGCAAGCTTGTTAGGGTCGTGCCGCGTTCCCCACGACGCATCGAGTAGATCGGCGGTGATAGTCATGACTCCGTTGGGCGTCGAAGCCGTCTCAGGGGTTATGATCTGCTGATGGAAACGCGCCGGAATCGACGCCATCGTCGCGTTCATCACGAAGTGGGTCGGAACGATTCCGGCGTGGCGCTCCAGCGCTGCGAAGTGATCAGCCGCCCCGAGGCCATCGGTCTCCATGTGTTGCGTCGCTATGTTGCAGATGAAGACGACCGGGCAGCGCGCCCGTCGCACTGCATCGGCAAGCTCGGAGATGAGGAGGTTCGGCAGAATGCTCGTATAGAGACTGCCCGGCCCGATGAGAATAGCGTCCGCCGCGCGCACAGCCTCGAGCGCCGAAGGGTTGGCTTCAACTTCGCCCGGAGTGAGCCGCAGTGTCGCAATGGCCTCTCCCGCCCTGCCAACGTTCGTTTCGCCCTTTAGCAGCCGTCCCGATGCAGTCTTCGCCTCGAGCGCGACGCCCGCCAGTCGGGATGACGGGATCACGCGTCCGCGGACCGACAGCAGCTTGTGGGCAGCGTCGAGCGCCTCGCTGAACCCGCCTTCCGATGTCGCCATAGCGGAGAGCAGCAGATTGCCGAGGCTGTGGCCCTCTAGTCCCTCCCCTGCGTCAAACCGGTGCGAGAAGACCCGCTCGAGAAGCGGCTCGGCGTCGGAGAGCGCGATGAGGCACTGGCGCGCGTCGCCGAGAGGCGGCACGCCGAACATCTCGCGCAGCCGTCCAGTGCTGCCGCCGTCGTCCGATGGCGTGATGATGGCGCTCAGGTTGTCGGTGCGGCTCTTCAGGCCGCGGAGCAGCACGGAGAGTCCAGTTCCCCCGCCGATGGCGACGATTCGAGGCCCGCCGCTGCGCAGCCGGCGTCCAGCAAGGCTATGGATGACTCCCTCGCCCCCGCGGGCGTGCAGGGAGCCGAAGGAGAGCCGCTCGTGCAGCCGGGATGCCGCAACGAGGCAAATGGCAAGCCCGAGAAGCGCGAACGCGGCGCCGAGCCAGACCGGCCCGCTCACGCTGCCGGCGAGCGTCAGCGCGGCTCCTGCCCCGAACAGCGTTATGCCAGCCGCGCCCATCGCCACCCAACGCTTGAGTCCGATGCCGGGCCGCGCGAGCGCCGCCATCCAAGAGAGCCGCTCGTTCATAGCCCCGCTACGATAGCGATAATTCGACAGAGAATACTCCTCCTACGGCTCCGAGATCGCTTGCGCTCGCACGGAGATTCGCGCGAGCCATCTGGCGGAAGCTCGCTTACGGCGCGAAGCGATCCCGTATCAGGGCGGCGTGGGCGCGCACATCGGGGGAGGGCGCGCGCTCCCAATCGTCCAGCAGCTCTTGGTAGGAGCAGAAGTGGAAAGCTGTTTCGTCTCCGCTCACATGCTCCGCGAAGCGCGCTGCTTCAGCGCGATGGGACTCGAGGTCAGCCGGCTCCACCGGCTCGCCGTTCGGCCACGTCGCTGGCTCGGCGAACGCGTAGACGAGAGCGGATTTCCTGTGGGTGGTCGACCGACGGATAGCGCTGTGCAGAGCCAGTGCGCTCTGTACGAGATGCTCTGCATCCAGATGGCTGAAGACGATGCTCCCGTCAACGAGTCCGTCGCGGAGCCGTTGATGCCCGCTCATGCCTCCGCCCCAGACCGGGCGTGAATACGCCTTCGAGGAGAGCGGCTTGGGGCTGTTGATGGAAGCGCGAAGGTAGTACGGCTCGTCAATGAACGGCTCGTAACGCCTCGCCACGACGCCGATGAGCGCATCGGTAGTCTCGATGAGCACCTCCAGCCGGGCTGCCCCCGCGCCGAGCTGCGCGGCCGTTCGTGTAAGATGCTCGCGACTGAATGCCCAAGGAGAAGACGGATGGTCCTCAGCGACCGGTCGATACGGGAAGAGATGGCCAAGGGACGGATCGTCATCCGCCCCCTTGGCGAGGGGTGCATTCAGCCAGCGAGCGTTGACCTCCACCTCGACCGGCACCTCCTTGTTTTCCAGAACACTCGCGTCCCCTACATCGATGTGCGGTCGACCACGGAGCGCCTCACCGAGATGGCGACGATAGGCGACGACGACCCCTTTATGCTGCACCCCGGGGAGTTCGTGCTCGGGAGCACCCTCGAGCACATCGAAGTCCCTGACGATCTCGTGGCTCGCCTCGAGGGCAAAAGCTCTCTTGGGAGAATCGGCCTTCTCATCCACTCTACCGCCGGTTACGTCGACCCCGGCTGGAAGGGCCATCTCACTCTCGAGCTTAGCAACGTGTCGAACCTCCCTATCACGCTCTACTGTCGTATGCGCATTGGGCAGGTGTCCTTCCTTCGCCTCAGCACTCCCGCCGATGTTCTCTACGGCGCCGGAGAGCTTGGCTCCAAGTATCAAGGCGACCAGCTCCCGATGCCGAGCAAGGCGCACCTCGACTTTGACGTCTCCGCGGAGGAGAGCGCCCAACCTCCCCTCGACGCGTAGGGCGTCGCCAGCGGGGCGCGCGCCAGGGAGAGGCAGGTAGGGGGGTTGAGGGGGGCGCGCCTCCCGGTGATAACATCCATACTGCGCTTGGCGTCTGGATTTCATATCACGCAGGTCTCATGCCCCTCGAAAGCATCGTCGTGCGCGGCGCGCGCGAGCACAACCTCAAGAACGTCGACGTAACCATCCCCCGCGACAAGCTCGTCGTCATCACCGGCCCCTCCGGTTCCGGCAAGTCTACGCTTGCGTTCGACACCATCTACGCGGAGGGCCAACGCCGTTACGTCGAGTCGCTCTCCGCTTACGCTCGCCAGTTTCTCGGTCGTATGGATAAACCTGATGTCGAGTACATCGAGGGACTCTCGCCGGCCATCTCTATCGACCAGAAGGGCGTTTCCAACAACCCGCGCTCCACCGTGGGCACCGTAACCGAGATCTACGACTACCTGCGCCTGCTCTACGCGCGCGCCGGACGCCCCCACTGCCACAAGTGCGGCCGTCCCGTGCAGAGCCAGACTGTGCAGCAGATTGCCGCCGCCGTTCTCGAACAACGCGGCGCCCGCCTTATGCTGCTGGCGCCCCGCGTCGTCCACAAGAAGGGAGAGCACAAGGACGTGTTCGACGATGCGCGCGCGGCCGGATTCGTCCGCGTCCGCGTCAATGGCGAGATTCGCAACCTTGACGAGGCGATCGAGCTCAACAAGCAGCAATGGCACACCATCGAAATCGTTGTCGACCGCCTCGTCCTGGACGGGGAGACCGAGCGCAGCCGCGTCGTCGACTCCGTTGAAGTCGCCCTCCGCTACGGCGAAGGCAGGATGCTTACCGTCGACGCGGACGCCAGCGCCGAGCAGGTCTACTCTGAGCAGTTCGCCTGCTCCTACTGCGGCATCAGCTTCGCCGAGATCGAACCGCGCACCTTTTCGTTCAACAGCCCTCATGGCGCTTGCAATGTCTGCGCCGGCCTTGGCGTCCGCCTTGTCGTCGATCCCGACCTCATCGTGCCGGACCACTCGCTCTCGCTGGACAACGGCGCTATTCACCCGTGGTCCCGCGTTGGCTCGAGCAACGCGTGGTACTTCAGCGTCTTGCGCGGCGTTGCGCAAGACGAGGGCGTCTCGATGAAAACGCCGTGGAGCAAGCTCTCCGAGCGCGTCCGCGAGATTGTCCTTTACGGCTACCCGGCGAACCACAAAGTGAAGGTTCGCCACCAGACTCACCGCGGACGCGTCTTCGAGTGGGAGGCCGCCTACGAGGGCATCATTCCCAACCTTGAGCGCCGGTACCGCGACACGCAGTCCGACTATATGCGCGGCGAGATTGAACGGTATATGACCGCCCTTCCCTGCGAGGCTTGCCGCGGCAACCGCCTCCGCCCGGAGGCGCTTGCCGTCACCGTTGCCGACCGCTCCATTATGCAGACTACCGATCTCTCGGTCGCCGAGGCGTCGCAGTGGGTGCGAGCGCTGCAGGCCGGAGCCTCGACGCCTCCCATTACGCCGCGATGGCCCGAGCATCGCGACCCACCGGCGCTCAGCGATCGCGAGCTTGCTATCGCCAGTCAGATTCTCAAGGAGATCGACGCCCGCCTCTCCTTTCTCCTGAATGTCGGACTTGAGTACCTCACCCTGTCGCGCTCCGCCGGCACGCTTAGCGGAGGCGAGGGTCAGCGCATACGGCTCGCAACCCAGATAGGGTCTGGTCTGATGGGCGTTCTCTATGTCTGCGACGAACCGTCTGTCGGCCTGCATCCCACCGACAACGAGCGCCTGATTGAAACGCTCAAGGGACTGCGCGACATCGGCAACACCGTGCTCATCGTCGAGCACGACGAGGCGATGATGCGCGCCGCCGACTTTCTCGTCGACCTCGGGCCCGGGGCAGGCGAGCATGGCGGCTGGATTGTCGCCGAGGGCAGCTTCGACGATATTGCAGGAAGCGAGGCTTCTCTTACCGGCGCTTACCTCTCGGGACGCCGCGAGATTGCTGTGCCGCCTTCCCGCCGCGCTGGCAACGGCAAGCGTCTCCGCGTGAAACGCGCTCGCGAGAACAACCTGCGCGGCATCGACGTCGACTTCCCGCTTGGCTGCCTTATCTGCGTTACTGGCGTCTCTGGCTCCGGCAAGTCGACACTTGTCTACGAGGCGCTGTACAAATGGCTTGCCCAGCGGCTCTACCGCGCCAAGGATCGCCCCGGCGCGAGCGATGGAGTCGAAGGGCTTGAGCACGTCGACAAGGTCGTCAATATCGACCAGTCTCCTATTGGGCGGACGCCGCGCAGCAACCCGGCCACCTATACAGGAGCCTTCACTCCCATCCGCGAACTCTTCGCCTCGCTGCCGGAATCCAAAGCGCGCGGGTATATGCCCGGGCGCTTCTCGTTCAACGTCAAGGGCGGTCGCTGCGAGGCGTGCCAGGGCGACGGCTACGTTCAGATACAGATGCAGTTTCTCCCCGACGTCACTGTTCCCTGCGAGGTTTGCGAGGGACGGCGCTACAACGACGACGCCCTGGAGGTCGTCTTCCGGGGAAAGAGCATCGCCGACGTCCTCGCTATGACCGTAACCGAGGCGCATGAGCTCTTTGCGAACATTCCCCGCATCAAGTCGAAACTCGAGACGCTGGAGGCGGTTGGCCTTGGCTACATCAGGCTTGGCCAGCCGGCGACCACGCTCAGCGGCGGCGAGGCTCAACGCATCAAACTTGCCTCCGAGCTCTCCAAGCGCGCCACCGGCAAGACGCTCTACATTCTCGACGAGCCAACCACCGGCCTCTCGTTCGAAGATGCGGCGCACCTTCTGCGCGTCCTGCATCGTCTTGTGGACGGCGGCAACACCGTGCTTCTCATCGAGCATCATCTCGATCTCATCAAGAACGCCGACTGGGTGATCGACATCGGCCCGGGGGCTGGAGCGCAGGGCGGCGGCATCGTCGCGGCGGGCGCTCCCGAGCATGTGGCCGCGCATCCTGAGTCGCGCACTGCTTCCTTTCTCCGAGCTGTTCTTGCCAAGCACGGCATCGTTCCTGAAGAGGCGCCCCCGCCTCGGAAGGCGCGCAAACGCGGGGCGAAGGCCAGCGCCTGACGGGGGGCTGGGCTCCCGCCGAGGCTAGCCGCTAGCCTTCGCCGCTCTAGCGCGCCATCCCCCTCTTGATCTGCCTCGGCGATCCGATCAACGATCGCGGCATGCCCGCTACAGGGATAGTCTCTCGCCCACCTGCATGGGTTGCCTCCGATGAATGCGCGGCGCTCTACGTCGGCAACGCGCTCGACATCCTCGCGTCCATTCCGGAGAACACGATCGACTGTGTCTGGACCGATCCGCCGTACAACCTCTCGAACGGCGGCATCACCTGTGTGGCCGGACGTATGGTCAGCGTCGATAAAGGCGCGTGGGATCGAAGCCGCGGCTTCGAGGCTGACCACGAGTTCAACCTGGAATGGACGAAGGAGTGTTATCGCATCCTCAAGCCTACGGGCGCCCTGTGGGTGTCGGGAACTCTTCATGTGTATCCCAGCGTCGGCGTGGCGCTTCTGAAGAGTGGCTTCCGGCTGCTCAACGACATCATCTGGCAGAAGCCCAATCCTCCGCCCAACCTTGGGCGCCGCACCTTTACCCACGCGACAGAGACGCTGATCTGGGCGAGCAAGGCTCCGAAGGGGTCTCGCAACAAGTACACGTTCAACTACGCCGCTATGCGCGAGGAGAACGGGGGCAAGCAGATGCAGACGGTTTGGCGGTTTCCCACGCCGTCGAAGGAAGAAAAACGTTTCGGGAAACACCCGACGCAAAAGCCTGTCGCGCTCATAGAGCGTTGTCTGCGCGCAAGCACCAACGAAGGGGACCTGGTGCTCGATCCGTTCGCAGGCTCCGGGAGCACAGGCGTCGCCGCTCTGGGAATGTCCCGCCAGTTCATAGGCGTCGAGATTGAGGAGAAATTTGCTGGGATTGCGGCGGAACGCCTCGCTCTCGTGGCTACCCCCCCCCCCCCCCCCGCAATACACAGTATCTTCCGGGATTGGAGCGCTGACTATGGACAGGGGCACAGCGCTCGAACTGCTTCAGCAGCTTGTTGGACGAGACTTGCGCCAAATCGCCGACGAGAGGGGCGTTACGGTGTGGAAGAATGGCAATCTCAACAAGGGCTGGGCCGGTCATGCTGTCGAGCGTTATCTTGGCCTTCCGCTGAACTCCGCGCGGAGCCCGAACCTCGGGTCGTGGGAACTGAAAGTCGTCCCCTTTGTTTTTGACGGCGCAGGGGACTTGGTTCCCAAGGAAACAATGGCGATTACGATGCTCGACCCGGCGGAGGTGGCGGAGAGACCGTTCGAAGAGAGCCATCTGTTTACGAAGCTGCGCAAGATTATCGCTGTCGCCCGCATCCGCGAGGGGAACGACGAGAGACGGTCTATCTGCGAGCGCGTGCACGCTTTTGACCTGGAAGAGACAAGCCTGTTCGACGCTGTCGCCGAGGACTACCGAACGGTGCAGCGAGTCATTCGGGAGAAAGGGCAGGAGGCGCTTACGGGCAAACTCGGTTGTTTCGTTCAACCGCGCACCAAGGGCCCAGGGCATGGCAGCGTCTCGCGCGCCTTCTACGCTCGCAAGGAGTTTGTCGAGCACATCACTGGCCGTAAGCAAGCGCCCAGAACTGTCGCCGAGCCGCCTCTCCGGCAGCAGGACTGTCCGATTCACGCTGGCGCGGCCAATGTCGGCAATCGCGCGCCTCTCGACAGCCGCATCGCGTCGCTTCCGGCCAATCAGTCGGGAGCGGGCAGGCATAAGTGTCCCTACTGCGCCTACCAGCAGGGCTACCGTCAAGCCCTCGACGACATTCTCGCCTCTACGCGGCAACTCCATCCCTAGTCCTGCTGCTATTCCCGTATGCTGCAGCGGATCCAACGCTGGCGTCAGCTTCCTGCAGCGCGTCAGAGCCGAGGGGCTAATTGATGTGAGGCCGCGGCGCGCGAAACGGCCCTCAGTCTGCGGTCGTTCCGCGCAAAGCGGTCTGCGCTTGCCACGCCGATGCGCCTCCCTTAGCTGGCGGCTGCGGTTGGCCATGGGCTGTCGATGGGGACGCCGTCGCGGTAGTGGACTTCGTTTCCTATGACCGCGGGGATTCGGGGGCCAGGCGTCAGGATGCCTATGAGGTTCAGGGGGTCGGACGCGGATACTCGGACGATTTCACCGGCAGGGTCGCGGCGGCGCACGGCGCGCAAGGCGTCGACTGCTTCGGGCAGGGCGAACTGCTCGCCTACTAGTCCGGCGACGAATCGGCCGCCGCGGACTTCTCCGCGCGCCTCGGCGCGGCGGTATGCGCGCGCAAGCTGGCTCCACGGGGGCGCCATCGGCTCGCGGGCGAGAACCTCGCGCATCACTACGCCGTAGCGGCGAAGCAGTTGCGCAGCACGCGCCTCGAGCACGTCTTCGGGGGGTTCAGGGGCTGGCGACCGCAACGCCGACCACCGGCTCCCTGATCGTCCGGACGACGCCGTCGGACGCCCCCGCCGCACGAACCGCGATCGCCGCTGCACGCGCTTGGCGATGCCGCTGATGAGGCCTCGCAACGCTCCGAAGCCGTCCGCTGTGACGCGTCCCGCGGCGACCAGCAGCCATAGCGCGTCGTCGACTTCGGACGGCAGCCGACCTGTCGCCCGCACGATGTCGGGGACGAACGACGCTCCCTGCTCTTCGAGGCAGCGCAGGACGTCGTCCGCAGCTCCGGTGAATGCTGCCGCAGGATCGGCGTCGTCGAGCAGCCACGGGACGTCTTCGCGGATGGCCACGGTTACTGGCCCGTTGCGCGAGATGGCGGCTGTGGGGGGAGGTCCGGAGCGACGGGCGAATCGTCCCCAGGTTAGTTCGCCTCCGAGGGTGAGAGCGTCGAGGGTCGAGGGGTGGAAGTCGGCGAGGCGATTCGGGAAGAGCGCGCTCTCCCATGCGGCTGCGGCGGCCTCGAAGCCTTGCAGCTGCTCGACCACTTCGATGAGCCCGGCGTCGCCCGAGAGGCGCGATCCGGGAGCGGCGTGCTGCCATTCCAGCAGGAATCTTATGAAGGTTGCCGCGGGCACAGGCTCGATTTCCCGGCGCAGCCGTCCGATTGTGCTGCGGTGGATGCGCGCCAGAATGCGGCGGTCGCAGAATTCCTCGGTTTCCGCGCCGGGGCGGAACCGCCCGCGCAGCGCTACTCCTTCGGTTTCGAGCCGTGCAAGCGCTCGCTCCACGAGCGCTGTGTTGAGCGCGAGCGCCGCCGCGAGATCGGCGGCGGTGAAGGGCCCGGCAGTTTCGGCGCGGCCCCGGACTATGTCCGCGACGGCATTCTCCTGAGCTTCCGGGTTCTCCGCGGCATCCGGGCCGTAGGCGGCGAGCACGACGCTGGCGCGCTCCGCCGCGAACCATGCCTGCCGCTCTCCCGCGGCGAGCGTGAACGCCCGGCCGCCCGCCGCAAGCTCCGCGAGCCAGCCTCGCCAATCTTCGGCCTCCTCGGGATGCGCCGCGAAATCGTTGTTGGTGAGCGTTATGAGGGACAGGAGAGCGTCGTGCATCTCGTCGGCATCGCGGATGGCTGGCCACGCGTACGCCTCTTCCTCGGCGATGGCGTCGGGGCTGAGGGAGCCGAGGTCGCGCGAGTCTTCCGGGAGCGCGCGGCGCAGCGTAACCGCGCGGGCGCGGCGCTCTTCCAGCGGCGCGTTGTCGAGGAAGGCGTAGGGCATCGCGTTGAGGATTTGGTGGGAGAACACTGAGGGTTGCGTGGTGTCCTTTCCGAACGCCTCGATATCGCCTGTCTCGATGGCGTGGAGCGTTCGGGTCATTCCCTCTGCGTCGAGGGCTTCTGTGAGGCAGTCGCGCAGTGTTTCGAACACGAGGGGGTGATCGGGAGGCTCGATGACGCCTCCGGGAGGAGCGTTGTCCTGACACGCGGCGGCAGCGGGGAAGACGGCAGCGAGGAGGTCGTCGGCGCGCATCCGCTGAATCGGGGCTGGGACTCGCTTCCCGCCGGTCTGGCGCAGCAGCGAGAGCGAGCGCGAGGCTGTCCAGCGCCAGCGCAGGGGGAAGACTGGGGATTGCAGCGCCGCTTGCATCAGCACGTCCTGCGCTGTGGCGGCTTTCACGTAGCGGAACACATCCTCGATGGGGAAGGAGTGTTGGGGGCCGAGCGAGATGTTGATGCCCTCGTCGGTTGCGGCGGCCTGCAGTTCGAAGTTGAACCCGGCGCAGAACCGTTTCCGCAGCGCCAGCCCCCAGGCGCGGTTGATGCGCGAACCCAAGGGGGAGTGAATCACTAGCTGCATTCCGCCGGCCTCGTCGAAGAAGCGCTCCGCGACGAGCTTCTCGCGCGTCGGGACTATGCCGAGCACGCGCTTCCCCTCCTCGATGTAGGCGACGATCTGATCGGCGGCCTCTCGCGAGACTCCGCTGTCCATCACGAGGGCGATGGCGGCGTCGCGGGCGTGCAGGCGCTCGTCGATCTCCCGCCGGAGAGCCGACACCTCGGCGGAGAGCTCAGGAGTTCGCCCCGGGGCCTCCCCAATCCAGAAGGGGATCGTTGGCGATTGGCCGTGCGCTTCCTCTACGCGCACGGTTCCGGCTTCGATCCGGCGTATCTTCCACGGGGTGTTGCCTAGCAGGAAGACGTCTCCCGCCATGCTCTCGATCGCGAAATCCTCGTGCACTGTGCCGACCATTCCGCCGTCCGGTTCGGCGATTACGAGGTAGTCGGCGGTGTCCGGGATCGCGCCGCCGTTGGAGACTGCGGCGATGCGCGCTCCACGCCGGGCTTTGAGGCGGCGGTTCACGCCATCGCGGTGGAGGTATGCGGCGCTCCGTCCCCACCGGCTGGCGACGCCGTCCGACAGCATTGCGACGATTGCGTCGTACTGGTCGCGCGGGAGCGACCGGTAGGGTTGGGCCTGCGTGAGCAGCGCGTAGAGGTCGTCTTCGTTCCATTCTTCGGCGACGCAGGCGGCGACGATCTGCTGCGCGAGGACGTCCAGCGGCCACGGGGGGATCTTGAGGGCGTCGAGCTCGCCCTTGCGCACTGCGCGGAACAGCGCCGCTGTTTCCACGAGCTCGTCGCGCGTCAGGGGGAAGAAGCGGCCTTTGGGGGCGCCGCCCCTGAAGTGGCCGGAGCGTCCCACGCGCTGCATCGCCACGCCGATGTTCCGCGGCGATGCGATCTGGCATACGAGGTCTACGTCGCCGATGTCGATTCCCAGTTCGAGCGACGCGGTCGCGACGCATACCTTGATGCTGCCCTCTTTCAGGCGGCGCTCCGCGTCGAATCGCATCTGCCGGGAGAGGGAGCCGTGGTGGGCCGCCACGTTCTCCTCGCCGATCCGCTCGGAGAGGAGGCGCGTGACCCGCTCGACGAGCCTTCTGGTGTTGACGAACACGAGGGTGGTTCGATGCTCGTTGGCGAGCTCCGCGATCTGGTCGAGCGTCTGCGCCCATTGCTCGTGGGTCGCGACTGGGCCGAGCTCGAATCCGCGCGGCATCTCGATTGCCAGGTCCATCGTTCGCCGGCGGCTGGCGTCGACGATGGCGCAATCCGCTGCGTCCGCCGGGCGGAGAGGTGAGGTGAGGGTTCCTGCTCCTGTCAGGAACCGGCCCATCTCTTCGATGGGTTTCTGCGTGGCCGATAGCCGATGCGCGTGACTGGCTGTTCGGCGAGATGGCAGAGGCGTTCGACGGAGAGGGAGAGGTGCGAGCCGCGCTTGTTGGGGGCGACTGCGTGCAGTTCGTCGAGGATCAGGGCGCTGGCGCTTTTCAGGGCGCGCCTGCCGCGCTCGGATGTGAGGAGGATGTAGAGCGATTCCGGGGTTGTGATGAGGACGTGGGGGGGTTTGCGGGCGTGGAGCGTCCGCTCTTTCCGGGGGGTGTCTCCTGTGCGAACGGCGACGCGGATTTCGGGGAGGGGGGTTCCTGCGGCCTCGGCTACGGCGCGAATCTCTTCGAGGGGTTCGATGAGGTTTCGCTGGATGTCGTTCGCCAGGGCTTTGAGGGGTGAGACGTAGACGATCTGCGTGGCGTTCGGCAGATTGCCCTCGTTGAGGGCTTGCTTCACGAGCATATCGAGGCCGATGAGGAACGCGGCGAGGGTTTTGCCTGAGCCGGTCGGCGCGGCGATCAGCGTGTGCCGTCCGGATGCGATCGCCGGCCAACCCTGCGCCTGCGCTTCTGTGGGGGTTCCGAAGCGCCGCTCGAACCACGTTCGCACTATGGGGTGAAACGCTTGGGTCGCCACGCGCCGCCTCCTCTCTGACTGTTCCTGGCGCCGCGGGCTGCGCGGCGCGCGGATAAGCGGCTCGATACCCGGTAAGGGTAGCAGCCGCGTCTATGCTTGGATGTCGCGCGGCGTCCAACCTTCTACCTGTCCTGATAGCATCGCCTTTTAGTCTGAAGGAGGGGCCTGTATGCGTGTCGGGTTTATTGGGTTGGGGATGATGGGGAAGCCCATTGCTGTGAACCTTGTGAGGGGCGGGCACGATGTCGCTGTTGCGAATCGGAGCCAGGGGAAGGTTCAGGAGCTTGCGGCTATGGGGGCGCGGGCTGCGGTTAGTCCTGCGGATGCTGCGCGCGACGCGGAGGTCGTCGCTCTTTGCCTTGTTGAGGACGATGTTGTTGAGCGCGTTCTGCTTGGCAGGGATGGCGCGCTTTCGACTGCGGGGGCAGGGGCGGTTGTTCTCGATCACTCTACTGTTCATCCGCGGTTCGCGCGGCGGATGGAGCAGGCGTGCGCGGAACGGGGCGTTGCATATCTGGATGCTCCGGTCTCGGGCTCGGGGCAGGTTGCGTGGGACGGCAAGCTGACGGTGATGGCAGGGGGGGACGCGGAGGCGTTCGCGCGGGTTCGTCCGATTCTGGACGTGGTGTCGGCGAACGCGTTGCTGCTTGGTTCTGTGGGGAGCGGGAATATGGCCAAGCTGATCAACAATATGGTGAAGGACATTAATCTGGTTGCGGTGATGGAGGCGTTCGTTCTCGCGGCCAAGCTTGGGATGGACTGCTGGGGGCTGTTCGAGACGCTGCGCCGCGCTTCGGCTGCGAGCCGTCAGCTTGAGCGTCTCGCGCCGAAAGTTCTGGATCGTTCGTTCACGCAGACGACCTATGTGTCGACGAACATCAAGGATCAGGCGCATACGCAGTGGCTCATCGATCAGGCGGGGGTGGAGCTGCCGCTGCGCGACGCGGCTCGGGACTTCTGGCTCAGGGCGGCGGAGGAGGGGTTTGCCGACGCTGATTCGAGCGAGGCGATCCGCGTTCTCGAGCGGGAGGCGGGGATTGAGGTTGCGGGGAGCCCTTCGCTGGATGGGGGCGAGGGGTCGGGCGACGGCGGGGGCGCGAGAGGAGGAGGGGGCGCTTCGCGGGGCGGGGGCGAGGGGGAGGCGGGGGGCGCCGCATCGGCGAGGGCGGGTTCCGGGGAGCGGGCGGGGCTTAGGGTTGCGTTCATTGGTCTTGGGATGATGGGGCGTCCTATTGCCGAGAATCTTGTGAGGGCAGGGTTCGATGTGACGGTTGTCAATCGCAGCCAGGGCAAGGTGGAGGAGCTTGCGGCTCTGGGCGCTCGGGCGGGAGCTAGTCCTGCCGACGCTGCTTCGGACGCGGATGTCATTGCGCTTTGCCTTTCGGGGGAGGAGACTATCGATCTTGTGCTGCGGGGCAAGGATGGGGCGCTTTCGACTGTTCGGCCGGGGGCGATTGTTCTCGATCATTCCACTGTTCGCCCGGAGTTTGCTCGGGAGCTTGCCGCGGCTTGCGCGGCTCAGGGGGTTGTCTATCTCGACGCTCCGGTTTCCGGGACGGGGCGGGCGGCTTGGGAGGGCAGGCTTGCGGTGATGGTTGGCGGGGATGGGGGGTCGTTCGAGCGTGTGCGTCCTGTGCTTGGGTCGGTGAGCTCTTACGCTGCGTTGCTTGGTGCGGTTGGGAGCGGGAGTTTTGCGAAGCTGATGAACAATATGATTGCGGACGCTTATCAGGTGGGGATAATGGAGGCGTTCGTGCTGGCCTCCAAGCTGGGGATGGATGTTGGGGCGCTGTTTGAGGCGATGCGGACGGCTTCGGCGGCGACCCGTCAGCTCGAGCGCATCGGGCCGAAGATTCTTGATCGGGACTTTGCGCAGACGTCCCAGCTTTCGGGGCATGCGCGGGGGCAGGGGATTATGGGCGGGCTTGCTCGGGAGGCTGGGGTGCGGCTCGCTCTTCGGGAGGTTGTGGAGGATGTGTGGCGCCGGGGGGAGGAGGCTGGTCTTGGTTCTGGGGATCCTGCGAGGGTGGTTACTCTCTACGAGCTGGCCGCCGGCGTTGAGGTTCGACGTTCAAGGCCGTAGGGCTTGGGAGCCGCTGATTCACGGGGACGGGGGCTTCGGGGAGGCGGCGGGGGATGGTTGGGGCTGTTTGGGGGCGGCGAGGGTCGGGTTTTTGTAGGTCGGAGGGAGGCTTTCGGGGGGACGGCGGGGATGGTGGGGCGAGATTGGGGGCGGCGAGGTTTTTCGGGTTTGTGGGGCAGCCGGAGGTTTTTTCGGAGGAGGGCGGGGTTGTTAGCGGTTGGGGTATTTGGGGGAGTTGCCCATTCCGAAGCGTTCGATTTCTTCGTCGGAGCCGTCCCAGGCGGCGATGGCGTCGACGGCGTCGCGTTCTTCGGGGGAGAGGGTCCAGTCGCAGGCGTTTGCGTTGGCGGCGACTTGTTCTGCGGTCATTGCGCCGGCGATGACTGAGCTGACGGCGGGGTGGGCGAGGAGCCAGGCGAAGGCGAGGTCGAGGAGGGATCGTTCGTGTTCGCTGGCGAAGGCGTCGAGTTGGGAGAGGATGGATCGCGCGCGCTGGTCGGTCTGGAGCTGGCCGACCATTCGGCGGGCGCTGGCGGGGGTTTCGCTGTGCGCGGCGTATTTGCCGGTGAGCCATCCGCCGGCGAGAGGGAAGTAGGGCAGGAAGCCGATGTTGTGCTCGGTGCAGTAGGGGAGGAGTTCGAGTTCGACGTGGCGGCGCATGAGGTTGTAGTAGTTCTGGGAGGAGACGAAGGGGGCCCATCCGCGGTCGAGGGCTGCGCGGTCGGCGTCGGCGTGGCGCCATCCGGAGTAGTTGCATTCGCCGATGTAGCGCACTTTGCCCTGGGCGACGAGGTCGTTGAGGGGTTCGAGGTATTCTTCGTGGGGGATTTGGTAGGGGATGAAGTGGATCTGGTAGAGGTCGATGACGTCGGTTTGGAGTTTTGCGAGGCTTTCATCGACGTTTTTGAGGATGCGGTGGCGGGGGGATTCGCCGGGTTCGAGGTTGTTGAGGTTGAATTTGGTGGCGATGATGGCTTTGTGGCGTTTGCCTTTGAGGGCGGCGCCGATGTGGACTTCGCTTTGTCCGCCTCCGTAGATGTTGGCGGTGTCGATGAGGTTGACGCCGGCGTCGAGGCATTTGTCGATGACGCGCTGGCTGTCGGCGTGGTCGGCGATGCGCTGGGGGTTGCCGAAGTTGTTCGTTCCGAGTCCGATGACGGAGACTTGGAGGTCGGTTGCGCCTAGTTTGCGGTATTGCATTGGTTCTCCGTGGGGGATGTTGCGTGTTGGGGGCGCTGCTGGGAGGGGGTTGCGGGATGTTCGAGGTTAGGGGTTAGGGCGAGGTTGTTTTTGAGGGGGCGTAACATTTCGTAACATTCTGCAACATTTGCTCGCGGCGGGGAGGGGTCGGGGGGGGGGGGGGGGGGTTCTTCGCGGGCTTATGGTAGGGCCGCCGGGGGAGCTTGGGCAAGGGCGCGCTGGCCGCTGCTCCATGGTAAGGGGGATGGGGTATCGGGGGAAGGGGGGGGTGTCGCGGTTGGGGGGCGCGGGGACGCTAGGATTCGCTCGGAGTAGCTTGCGAGGGGGCAGTATGGGCATTGGGATTCCGCTGTTTCTGCGACGGGACGCTATGGCGCGCGGGCAGGCGATCTACCGCAAGAGGGTTCGTCCTGCGGCTCATCCGGGGCGCAAGGGGGAGTTCGTGGCGATGCTACGTTCTCCTTTGCCGGGGGTCTGCCGCAAGAAGATGATTAGTGGGGAGGTTCGCGGGCTTGGGGCGTTGATTGAGGGCCCGGTTTTGGTGGAGGGGCTGTAGTGTGCGCTTGCTGGGCAGCGTTTGTTCCTGGGCGAGCGAGGAGCGGCCGGAGAGTGGCTCTCTTGGGGAACGGCGAGGGGATGGGTGGGAGGGCGGTGGGGGCTAGCTGAAGCGCTGCCAGTCGGAGTCGAGGGCGTTGACGACGTGGACGGGGACGCCTTTGTGTTTGGCGAGGGTGATTGCGTGGCGGGTGCCTGGGCTTATGCCGTCCCAGACGGCGTAGAGTTCTTCGACTTGGTCGACGACGGCTGCGTTTCGTCGGATGAAGTGGCTGCCGTGGTCGGAGAAGTCTTCGTCTTTCATTAGGGCTTCGGCGTGGAGGCCTCGTTGTTCGGCGAGGCGCAGGGCTTCGATGTCGGTTCCGGGGGCTCCGTTGACGATGACTTCGGCGTCTGGGGGTAGGGAGTCGATGATTTGTTTTACGTGGAGTCGCCACTCGGGGCTGTGGAGCTCTGAGAATCGGGTTCCTACGATGCCTATGCGCTTGCCCATCGTTCTCGCCGCCTGACTCACTCTACTAGATAGCATACATCTTTAGTGGGAGGGGGCGCGAGTTGCGGATGTGCGTGGATGTTGGGGTAGGGGTAGGGGATTGTGAGGGGGAGTAGGCGGATGTGCGCGAATGTTGGGGTAGGGGTAGGGGGATTGTGAGGTGGAAGTAGGGGATGGTCGCGGATGTTGGGGCTGGGGTTGGGTTTTGTGAGGCGCGAGTAGGCGGATGTGCGTGGATGTTGGGGCTGGGGTGGGGGTTTGTGAGGTGGGAGTAGGGGGATTGTGAGGGGGAGTAGGGGGATGATCGTGAATGTTGGGGCTGGGGTGGGGGTTTGTGAGGTGGGAGTAGGGGGATGTGCGTGGATGTTGGGGTGGGGGTAGGGGCTTGTGAGGGTGGAGGTAGGGGGGTGTGCGGGGATGTTGGGGCTGGGTCGGGGGGTTTGTGTGGTGGTAGGTAACCGTTTGTGCGGGGATGTGCGGGAATGTTGGGGTGGGGGCGGGGTTTTGTGAGGGTGGAGGTGGGGGGATGATCGGGGATGTTGGGGTTGAGGCGGGGGTTTGTGAGGGGGGTTAGAAGCCTGGGAGGCCGAGGCCGGCGAGGGAGCGTTTTTTGCCGGAGGCGGCCTGTTTCATGAATTTCTGCATCTGGCGGAACTGGCTGAGGAGTTGGTTGACGTCGGCGGGGGTTGTGCCGCTGCCTGCGGCGATGCGTCGCCGCCGGCTGCCGTCGATGCGTTCGGGTCGGCGGCGTTCCCACATGTTCATGGAGGAGATGATTGCTTCTGTGCGTCGGAGGCGTCGTTCGTCGAGGGCTCCGGCGGGGAGTTTGGCGCGGAGGTTTCGGGCTCCGGGGAGCATTTCGAGGATGGATGCGAGGGAACCCATATTCTGGATCTGGCGGAGCTGGGAGAGGAAGTCGTCGAGGTTGAATTCGGCGCGTCGCATTTTGCGTTCGAGGGCTGCGGCGTCTTCGGCGGTGATCTGTTCTTGTGCGCGTTCGACGAGGGTGACGATGTCGCCCATGCCGAGGATTCGGGATGCCATTCGGTCGGGGTGGAAGGGTTCGAGGGCGTCGGATTTTTCTCCGACGCCTACGAATTTGATGGGGAGGCCTGTTATGCGGGCGGCTGAGAGGGCTGCTCCTCCGCGGGCGTCGCCGTCGAGTTTGGAGAGGATGAGTCCGGTGAGTTGGATGCGGGCGTTGAAGGCGGTTGCGGCGTTGACGGCGTCTTGTCCGGTCATTGCGTCGACTACGAGGAGGGCTTCGGCGGGTTGGAGTAGTTGGTTGATGTGTTGGAGTTCTTGCATGAGGGGTTCGTCGGCGTGGAGGCGGCCGGCGGTGTCGACGATTGCCCATTTCATTCCTAGATCGCGGGCGCGTTTGAGTCCGTTGGCGGCGACTTTGGGTGCGTTGTTGGGGTTTGTTTTTTCGTGGTAGACGGGGATGTCGAGTTGGCGTCCGAGGGATTGGAGCTGGTCGATTGCGGCGGGTCGTTGGAGGTCGGCGGCGATGAGGAGGGCGGGTTCTTGTCGTTTGCGGAGGAGGAGTGCGAGTTTGGCGGCGGTGGTTGTTTTTCCGGAGCCCTGGAGGCCGGCGAGGAGGAGGACGCTGGGGGGGGCGGGGGAGGGGCGGAGGTCGCGGTCGCCTTCGTCGAGGAGGTGGACGAGGCGGTCGTGGACGAGTTTGACCATTTGTTGTCCGGGGGATATTCCGCGGAGGGTGTTGTTGCCGAGGGCTTGTTCGCGGACGCTGGCGGTGAATTCGCGGGCGATTTTGAAGTTGACGTCGGCTTCGAGGAGGGCGAGGCGTATTTCGCGGAGGGCGGCGTCGATGTCGTTTTCGGTGAGGCGGGCTTTGTTTCCGAGGCGCGAGAATACTGCGGATAGTTTGTCGGCGAGGGTGTCGAACATGGGGGGTTGTTCTCCTTAGTTGGGGGAGTGGGGGGTGTTTGGGGAGTTGGGGCGCGGGCTGTGCGGACAGTGTAGCTTGGCTGGGGAGGGGCGGGGGGATGGGAGGTCGGAGGGGGTAAAGGCGAGGCGCGGAGGCGGGAGTGATGGGCTGGCGGCGGGGGGGGGGGGGGGGGTAAGGGCGGGGGCGTGCTGGAGGGAGAGTGGAGCGACGATGGCTTTGCAGGCGGGGGGATGCGGGTTCTTTTGCTAGACTGTTGGGCGATGTTCTCTTCAGTGCTGGTTGCGAATCGGGGGGAGATTGCTTGCCGGGTTATCCGGACTTGCCAGCGGCTTGGGGTGGAGGCGGTTGCGGTTTATTCCGATGCTGACGCTAAGGCGCTGCATGTTCGGATGGCGGATCGGGCGGTGCATATTGGGGGGGCTCCGGCTGCGGAGTCGTATCTTAATGTTGAGTCGATTCTGAAGGCTGCGCGTCGGGTGAAGGCTGAGGCGATTCATCCGGGGTATGGGTTTCTTTCGGAGAATCCGTTGTTTGTTGAGGCTGTGGAGGGGGCGGGGTTTGTGTTTGTGGGGCCGTCGTCGGGGATTATCGAGCAGATGGGGGACAAGGTTATGGCGCGGAAGCTTGCGAAGGCGGCGGGGGCGCCGGTGATACCGGGGACGGATGGGGAGATTGGGGATGAGGAGGCGGAGGCGGCGGCTGCGGAGATTGGGTATCCGCTGATGATTAAGGCGGCGGATGGGGGAGGGGGGATGGGGATACGTCTTGTGCGGGGGCCGTCGGAGTTGGAGGAGGCTCTTGCGCGGGCGCGGGCTCAGGCGCAGGGGGCGTTCGGGAGCAGCCGGGTGTATCTGGAGCGGCGGGTGGAGAATGCGTCGCATGTGGAGGTGCAGGTTCTTGGGGACAGGTATGGGAACGCGGTGCATTTTTTCGAGCGGGATTGTTCGGCGCAGCGTCGGAATCAGAAGGTGATTGAGGAGACTCCGTGCGCGAAGCTTGTTCCGGAGGTGAAGGCTGCGCTGCTTGAGTCGGCTGTGCGTTTGGTGAAGGAGATTGGGTATACGAATGCGGGGACTATTGAGTATCTGCTGGATGGGGATGGGGAGCGTTTTTATTTTCTGGAGATGAATACGCGGTTGCAGGTTGAGCATCCGGTTACGGAGATGGTTACGGGGGTGGATCTTGTGGAGTTGCAGTTGCGGGTGGCGGCTGGGGAGCCGTTGAATATCGAGCAGGAGGAGATTGTTCAGAATGGGGCGGCTATTGAGGCTCGGATCTATCCGGAGGATTCTGTGACGCTTCTGCCGACTGCGGGGACGGTGGAGGGGTTGAGGGAGCCGAGCGGGTTTAATGTGCGGGTGGACAGCGCGCTGTATGAGGGGTATGAGGTGTCGCCGTACTACGAGCCGATGATGGCGAAGCTGATTGTTCGGGGGAAGGACAGGGCTACGGCGATCGCGAATATGGAGGGGGCGCTGGATCAGTTCCGGATCGATGGGGTGGTTGTGAATATTCCGCTGGTGAGGCGGGCGCTTGGGCATAGGGATTTTCGGCTGGGGACGTTCGACAATGGGTTTTTGGAGCGGATGCTTGAGGAGCCGGCGTCGCAGGACAGGCGGGTGGTTGCGGCGATAGCCTTGGCGCTGGCGCTGGGGGAGCAGCGGGCGGAGGATCAGTCGCCGAGCAAGTGGCGGCTTCATGGTCGGCGTATGGCGCTGGTGAATCGGTTGAGCAACGGAGCGGTGTAGTGAAACGTTTGCGGGTGAAGGTGAATGACGAGTGGTTTGCGGTGGAGGTGGGGGATACGCGCCAGAGTCCTGTGGAGGTGGTGGTTGATGGGGAGGAGTTTCTGGTGGAGGTTGGGGATCCGGGGGAGAGCGCTGGGTTGGGCGTGCGGAAGGCGTCGCCGAAGGCTGCGCTGCCGGGTTTGCGGGGTCTGACGCAGGGCGATGAGCGGGTTATTCGGTGTCCGCTTCCGGGGAAGGTTGTGGCGATTGAGTTGAAGAAGGGTCAGCAGGTGGAGGCGGGGGAGGAGATTTGTTTGTTGGAGTCGATGAAGATGGAGCAGAGTGTTCGGATGGCGAAGGGGGGTACGGTGAAGAGCGTGAAGGTGAAGAAGGGGCAGGCGGTGAATGCTGGTCAGCCGTTGATCGAGTTGCAGTAGCTGGCTGTGGGGAGGGAGCGGGCGGGAGGGGAGTTTGATCTGTGCTCGCTGGAGGAGTTGCGGAGCCGGGGGTCGATGTCGTTCGAGTTTGAGCATCCGCGTCGGGGGCGGCATGAGATAGCGGTGTTCTGGGATGGGGAGCAGGCGGGGGCGCTTGACAACTATTGTCCGCACGAGGGGGCGATGCTGAGCTATGGGGTGATTAGCCGCGGGGAGGTGTCGTGTCCGTTGCATGGGGCTGTGTTCGATATTCGGACGGGGGAGTGTTTGGACAGGTATACGTGGGACGCTGAGCGTTTCGAGGCGGAGGTTCGTGAGGGGCGGGTGTGGGTGAGGGTTCCTGGGGAGAGGCTTCTCGGGAGGTAGGGGGCGGGGGTCGGTTGGGGATCGGTTGGGGGTTGGGGTCGATTGGCGGTTGGGGTATTGACAGGGGGCATGGGAAGGTTCTAGGATGCTGTTGTTAGCAGTCGGTTGGGTTGACTGCTAACAGAGTGAGTCGGCGAGCGCTAAGAGCAGAGTCAAGCGCAAGGAGGTAATTGTGGCGCGAACGTTGAAGCCGATGGGAGACCGGATTGTGGTGAAGGCGGTTGAGCAGGAGACGCAGACGAAGAGCGGGATCTACATTCCGGACAGTGCGAAGGAGCGTCCTCAGGAGGGGAGCGTGATAGCTGTGGGTCCTGGTCGGGTGAACGATGACGGGACGCGGATGGCGATGGATGTGTCGGTGGGGGATGTGGTGATTTACTCGAAGTTTGCGGGGACGGAGTACGAGGAGGAGGGGGAGGAGTATCTGATCATGAAGGAGAGCGACGTTCTGGCGAAGGTTGGGTAGGCCAGGCGTTTAGTCTGCGCCCTTGCGGGGGCGTCAATTCAAGCACACTGAGGAGGTTGATACATGGCGAAGCAGATTTTGTTCAGCGACGAGGCTCGGAAGTCGCTCAAGGCTGGGATGGACACGCTGGCGAACACGGTTAAGGTGACGCTTGGGCCTCGGGGCCGGAACGTGATACTTGACAAGAAGTTTGGTCCGCCGAACGTTTGCTCGGACGGGGTTACGATTGCCAAGGAGATTGAGCTTTCGGATCACTACGAGAATATGGGTGCGCAGCTTCTGAAGGAGGCGGCGACGAAGACGAACGACATTGCGGGTGACGGGACGACGACGGCGACGGTTCTGGCGCAGGCGATGATTTCGGAGGGATTCCGGAACATCACGGCTGGGGCGGATCCGATGGCGATCAAGCGGGGGATCGAGTCTGCGGTGGAGGCGGTTCGAGGGAGCATATCGGATCAGTCGACGCCGGTGAGCGGGAAGGATCAGATTGCGCAGGTGGCGTCGTTGTCGGCGCACGACAATGAGATGGGGAATCTGATTGCCGAGGTGATGGAGAAGGTTGGGAAGGATGGGGTGATTACGGTTGAAGAGGGGAAGAGTCTTGGTTACGAGACGGAGTATGTGGAGGGGATGCAGATTGATCGGGGGTACATTTCGCCGTACTTTCTGACGGACTCGCAGCGGATGGAGGCGGCGATTGACGACCCGTTCATTCTGATTACGGACAAGAAGATTTCGGCGGTGAACGATGTTCTGCCGGCGCTGGAGAAGATTCTGCAGGTTACGAAGAATCTTGTGCTGATTGCGGAGGATGTGGAGGGGGAGGCTCTGGCGACGCTGGTGGTGAACAAGCTGCGGGGGACGCTGAACTGTTTGGCGATCAAGGCTCCTGGGTTTGGGGATCGCCGGAAGGAGATGCTGCAGGACATTGCGATTCTGACGGGCGGTTCTGTGCTGAGCGAGGAGGTTGGGCGGAAGCTTGACTCCGCGACGGTGGAGGATTGCGGGCGCGCTCGCCGGGTGGTGGCGACGAAGGATGAGTCGACGTTTGTGGAGGGGCACGGCTCTGAGCAGGCGATTCAGGACCGTATTTCGCAGATTAAGGCGCGCATCGAGGAGACGACGTCGGACTTTGATCGCGAGAAGTTGCAGGAGCGTTTGGCGAAGCTTTCGGGGGGGGTGGCGATCATTAAGGTTGGGGCCGCGACGGAGGTTGAGCTGAAGGAGAAGAAGGCGCGTGTTGAGGATGCTCTTTCGGCGACGCGCGCGGCGGTTGAGGAGGGGATTGTTCCGGGCGGGGGGACGGTGCTGGTGCGCGCGGCGGAGGCGATCGGCGGTCTTTCGTTGTCGGGAGACGAGTCGACGGGGAGCCAGATTGTTCGCCGGGCGCTGGAGGAGCCGATCCGGACGATTGCGGGGAACTCTGGGCACTCGGGCGATGTGATTGTGGCCGAGGCGAGGGGTTCGCAGGACGACTGGGGATTCGATGCCGACGCGGGCGTGTGGGGTCACATGCTTGAGCGCGGCATTGTGGATCCGGCGAAGGTGACGCGCGCTGCGGTGGAGAATTCGGCGAGCGTGGCGGCGATGGTTCTGACTACGGAGTCGGTGGTGACAGATGTTCCTGAGCCTCCGGCTTCTGGTCCGGCGATGCCGCACGGCGACCACATGGACTTTTAGTCCGGGGCGCGCGTACGGATACGCGATGAGGAGAGGCTCCCGCCGCTATGGCGGGGGCCTCTCTTGCTGTGTGGGGGATGGTTGGGCGGCTGATGCTCGGACTCCGATGCAGAAGAGGGAGTCTGGGCTCACTTGCTTTGAGGGCGGGCGCTGGGAGATGGGGAGATGGCGACGTGGTCGGGGGAGAATATGAACGGCGTGTCTCGTCGCGGAGGGGTTCGCGATGCGCTTAGGGGGCTTGCCGCTGAGGTCTGGGCGCGAGGCTCACGCATTGCGTCTCGCGGGTTGGGATAGGCAGGGCGGGCGTTGTAGCGCTCAACGGGGGCGCAATCGCCTTGCGGGGCGTGGCTGGGAATGGCGGCGCAGGGGGAGCGACGAGGCCCTCGCGGGGATGGTCGGGGGGCGTGGGTCGGGGGATTTGGGGCGCTTGAGGGGAGCGAGGTGTTGGGTGTGTGGAGTGGGGGCGGGGTTTTAGGTTGTCCGGGCAGCGGCGGAGCTCCGTGGGGGCGGGTCGGGGGATTTTGGGGCGCTTGAGGGGAGCGAGGTGTTGGGTGTGTGGAGTGGGGGCGGGGCTTTGGGTTGTCCGGGCAGCGGCGGAGCTCCGTGGGGGCGGGTCGGGGGATTTTGGGGCGCTTGAGGGGAGCGAGGGGGGTTGGGTGTGTGGTGTGGGAGTGGGGTTTTGGGTTGTCCGGGCAGCGGCGGAGCTCCGTGGGGGCGGGTCGGGGGATTTGGGGCGCTTGGGGGGAGCGAGGGAGTTGGGTGTGTGGTGTGGGAGTGGGGTTTTTGGGGTTGTCTAGCAGCGGCGAGGGCCTCGCGGGGGCGGGTCGGGGGATTTTGGGGCGCCCAGCGGGGGCGGGTCTCACAGGGAGGGTCGGGGGATGGTGGAGCTGGAGAGCGAGCGGGTTGGGTGTGTGGTGTGGGAGTGGGTCTTTGGGTCGCCAGCGGGGGCGGGGTTCGCAGGGAGGGTCGGGGGGATGGCGGGGGCTGGGGGAGCGAGGGGTTGGGTGTGGGTGTGGGGCTTTGCGTTGCCTACTGGCGGCGCAAGGTCTCGGGGCGTGGCAAGGGATTTGACGGGTTGAGGAATGAGGGGTTGGCGCGGGGATGGGAGGCTCCTATCGCCGGCTCCCTTATTGTGCGGACGGGTTGACGCGGGAGCTGGGCGGGGGCTGGGTTTGGGAGTGAGGGCGTTTCGCGTGAGAGGGCGGATTCGCGAAGCGGAGACCATAGGGCGCTCCGCCGAGGAGGGCGTCTCGCGTGAGAGGGCGGATTCGTTATACTCTGGGGAGTGAGCTGCGTTCCAGTGAGGGAGTGGGCTGTTTCGTTTTGCGCGGCAGGGCGGACTCGGCGGTGGCAGGGAGCGATTTCGGCGTCGCTGCTGTTCGTGCGCGTCTGGGTACGGGCGGCGTGGGGGCTGGCGTCTGCTGCAGGGGCGGCTCGCGGCGCAGTTGCTTGGGGCAGAGGCGGGTTGCGGCTCGGTATGACGTTCTACGGATGATGAGGGGGCTGGAGTGGTAACGGGCGATAGCGGGAACGTCAGGCTTGTTCGGATAGAGGAGGAGATGCGCAGCGCGTATCTGGATTACGCGATGAGCGTGATCGTGGCGCGGGCGCTGCCTGATGTGCGGGATGGTTTGAAGCCGGTGCATCGGCGCATTCTGTATGCGATGCAGGGGATGGGTCTGCGTCCGGGGACGTCGTACAAGAAGAGCGCGGCTGTGGTGGGGGAGGTGCTGGGGAAGTACCATCCGCATGGGGATTCTCCGGTGTACGACGCGCTGGTGCGGATGGCGCAGGATTTTTCGATGCGCCATGTGTTTGTTGACGGTCAGGGGAATTTCGGGTCGGTTGATGATGATCCGCCTGCGGCGATGCGGTATACGGAGGCGCGTTTGGCGTCGATCTCCGAGCAGGCGCTGCAGGATATTGATCGGGACACGGTGGATTTCGTCGACAATTACGATGGGTCGCATCGGGAGCCGACTGTGCTGCCGTCGCGGTTGCCGGCGCTGCTGGTGAACGGGGCGTCGGGGATCGCGGTGGGGATGGCGACGAATGTGCCTCCGCATAATCTGCGGGAGGTGTGCGATGCGCTGACGCATCTTATTGATCATCCGGAGGCTTCGGCGGGGGATCTTATCAGGTTTGTGCATGGGCCGGATTTTCCGACTGGGGCGACGATTATGGGGCGGGAGGGGATCGAGCAGGCCTATCACACGGGGCATGGGCGGATCGTTGTTCGGGCGAAGGCTTCGATCGAGGAGGACGAGCGGGGGGGGCGGCAGCGGATCATTGTTTCGCAGATTCCTTATCAGGTGAATAAGGCGTCGCTGGTTGAGAAGATTGCGATGCTGGCGAAGGATAAGAAGATCGACGGCATCTCGGAGGTGCGGGACGAGTCGGATCGCGAGGGGATGCGGGTGGTTGTTGAGCTGGCGCGAAACGCGGCGGCTCGGGTGGCGCTGAACAATTTGTATCAGCACACTGCGATGCAGAGCGCTTTTCATGTGAATATGGTTGCGCTTGTTGATGGTCAGCCGCGGGTTCTGAGTCTGCGGTCGGCGTTGCAGCATTTCATTGAGTTCAGGCGTGAGGTTGTGCGCCGCCGGGCGGAGTACGATCTTGCGCGGGCGCGCGAGCGGGCGCATATTCTGGAGGGTTTGCGGGTAGCGCTGGAGAATCTGGATGCGGTGATTGCGTTGATTCGGGGGTCGGCGGATGTGGAGTCGGCGCGTGGGGGTTTGACGCGGGAGTTTGGGCTGACGGAGGCGCAGGCGCAGGCGATTCTTGAGATGCAGTTGCGGCGTTTGGCGGCGCTGGAGCGGGAGCGGATAGAGAACGAGTATCAGGAGCTGATGCGGAAGATTGCGGACTTGGAGGGGCTTCTGGGGGATCCGGGGCGGGTTCTGCGGGTGATTAAGGAGGAGACTGCGGAGCTGCGCAAGAACTTTGGGGAGGGTCGGCGGACGGAGATTCTTGATCAGGAGGCGAGGGATCAGTCGCAGGAGGAGCTGACGCCGCATGCGGATGTTGTGTTTACGCTGAGCGATAGGGGGTATATCAAGCGTTTGCCGATTGCGTTGTACCGGTTGCAGCGTCGCGGGGGGAAGGGGGTTCGGGGTCAGGAGACGCGGGAGGGGGACGCGGTGCAGCAGTTGATTGTGGCGGATACGCACGATTACTTGCTTTTTTTCACGGATAAGGGTCGGGTGTATCGGAAGCGGGTGTTTGAGATGGGTCAGGATTCGAGCCGGAATTCGCGGGGGACGCCGGTTCAGAATCTGATTGAGGCGATCAATCCTGCGGAGGAGGTGGTTACTGCGGTTGTGGCGATTGCGAGGGGGGATTTGGGGGCGGACAGGTGGATCTTCATGGCCACGCGGAAGGGCGAGGTGAAGAAGATGCACTTGAGCCATTTCCAGAAGATTCGGAGCAATGGTTTGGCGGCGTTTGATCTTGAGTCGGACGATAGTTTGCTGACGGCGCGTTTGGCGGACGAGGGGGCTTCGGCTGTTCTGGTTACGCGGAACGGGAAGGGCGTGCGGTTTGGTTTGGAGAAGGTTACGGAGCGTCAGACGCGGGGTTCTGGGGGTGTGCGCGGGATTCGGTTGATGGAGGGGGATGAGGTTGTGGCGATGGATGTTGCGCCGAGGGAGCAGAGGTTGTGCCCGGCGCATTACGCGCAGTGGCGGAGGGAGAATCCGGGGGAGGCGCATCGGGGGGTGGTGCATGTTCCGGAGGGGGAGCGGACGGAGGGGTGCACGGTTGAGGGGTGCACGGAGAGGGCGGAGCACATTCTTGGGAGCGGTCAGTTGATGATTCTGAGCACGCGGGGGAATGGGAAGCGCACGGCGGTGGGGCAGTTTCGGGAGACGGGTCGCGGGGTTCAGGGGGTGATTGCGATGAAGATTACGGAGAGGACGGGGCCGATAGCGGCGGCGGTGGTTACGGGTCCGGGGGTTGAGGAGATTATGGTTGGGTCGCGCAAGGCGATGGTGTACCGGACGAAGATCATGGAGATCCGGAGTTTGGGGAGGAATACGCAGGGCGTTCAGGTGATGACGAAGCTGTCTGCGGACGATGAGGTTATTTCGATGAGCGCGTTCCGTGAGCGGAGCGCGGCGGAGTTTGAGGAGCTTCCGGAGGCTGGTTTGGCGTCGTCGCCTGCGAGGAACGGGCCTGCGAGGAATGGGGCGGAGTCGTCGTCGAGGGGGGGTGGGCGGTCGCCGCAGCTTGCTATGGAGTTCCTTGATGGGGCTGGCGAGGAGGACGATGGCTCTGGCTATGAGGATGATGGCGCTGCCGAGGGCGATGGGGGCGAGGGCGATGAGCCGCAGGCGGGGGATGGGGAATGACGGCGAGGAGCAGCTGTCGGAGGATGCTGGGGAGTAGGGTTGCGGGGGCTGGGCTGCGAGTTCTCGCGAGAGTGAGAGCGGTAGGCGGGGGAGAGCGGGGGAGCGGCAGAGTGGGGGAACGGGGGATAGGCGATGGGTTGCGCGGCGGGGCGGGCGGGGTGTAGGATGGCTGGAGCTATGAGCAAGGACTACGCGATAATCGAGACGGGGGGGAAGCAGTACCGGGTTGAGCCGGGTGGCTCTCTTACGGTGGAGCGTCTTCCGGGGGACGAGGGGGGGACGGTGGAGCTGGATCGCGTGCTGCTCGTTTGCAAGGACGGGGATGTTTCGGTGGGGACTCCGGTGGTGGAGGGGGCTCGGGTGGTGGCGGAGATTGCGGGTCAGGGCAAGGCGGGGAAGATTGTGGTGTTCAAGTACAAGCCGAAGACGCGTCATCATGTGAAGAGCGGGCATCGCCAGCAGGTTACGAGGCTGGCGGTGCGCGAGATTGCGGTGGGCGGGTCTGCGGCGCAGGCGGATGGTTGAGAGATGGCGCACAAGAAGGCGGGCGGCAGCAGCCGCAATGGTCGGGACAGCAACGGGCAGCGGCTGGGTGTGAAGCGGTTCGCGGGGGAGCGCGTGCGCGCCGGGACGATTATTGCCCGGCAGCGCGGGACTCGGATCCGTCCGGGGGTTAATGTTGGGATAGGGCGTGATTTCACGCTGTACGCGCTGGCGGACGGGCTGGTGATGTTCGACCACGCGACGAAGCTGCGGAAGCGCGCGAACGTCGTGGCCGCGGTCTAGCGGGCGCTGGGTTTGAGGGATTTCTGTGAAGGCTGAGATGCATCCTGCGCACTATGCTGAGGCGGCCGGCGTCTAGCGGGCGCGGGTTCTTGAGGGATTTCTGTGAAGGCTGATATACATCCTGCGCGCTATGCTGAGGCGGCCGGCGTCTAGCGGGCGCGGGTTCTTGAGGGGTTCTCTGTGAAGGCTGAGATACATCCTGCGCACTATGCTGAGGCGGCCGGCGTCTAGCGGGCGCGGGTTCTTGAGGGGTTTCTGTGAAGGCTGAGATACATCCTGCGTACTATGCTGAGGCGGTTGTTGTGTGCTCGTGCGGGAACACGTTTACGACGGGGGCGACGAAGCCGCAGATAAGGGTTGAGATATGCAGCGCGTGCCATCCGTTCTTTACGGGGGAGCAGCGCATTGTGGACACTGAGGGCCGTGTGGAGCGCCTGAAGCGGCGCTTCAATCTGCAGTAGGCAGTGTTGCAGTAGCAGTATTGCAGTAGGCAGTAGGTTGCAGTAGGCGACGGACTGCCGGTTATCGGCCTATTGGCTATTGGCCGCCCCGGGGCGAAACCGGGGAGGGTTCGCATCCCAGGAGCATGGCGGCGGCACAGCAGCAATCAGCCTATGGGGGGCAGGCGGTTATCGAGGGAGTGATGATCCGCGGCCGGCGGGTCTACTCTGTTGCGGCGCGTCATCCGGGCGGGGAGATCAAGACGATCACGCGGCCTGTGCCGTCGTGGAGCGTTAATCGGTGGCGTCGCGTTCCGTTCATCCGGGGGACGCTTGTGTTGTCGGAGTCGTTGGTGGTGGGGATGCGGGCGCTGACGTACTCGGCGCAGGTGGCTGCGGGTGAGAGCGAGGGGGAGGAGGAGCCGATTCCGGGGTGGACGATTGCGCTGACGATAGCGTTTTCGTTGGGGTTGGGGGTGGGACTTTTCTTCATTCTGCCGTTGCTGCTGACTGCTGGGGTGATTGATCGTTTCACGGAGAGCTCGATTGTGAGCAACACGGGGGAGGGGGCGCTGCGGCTGGCGATCTTCTTCGCGTATCTGGGGTTGATAGGGATGATGCCGAGCATTCGGCGGGTGTTTGGGTATCACGCTGCGGAGCATATGGCGGTGCACGCGCACGAGGCGTCGCTGCCGTTGGAGGCGGGGAATGTGCGTCGTTTTCCGGCGGCGCATCCGCGGTGCGGGACGGCGTTTCTGCTGACGGTGATGATTGTGTCGATCGTTGTGTTTGCGCTGCTGGGGACGCCGGATCTGCCGATTCGGATAGCGTCGCGCATTCTGTTTATCCCGGTGATTGCGGGGGTTTCGTATGAGGTTATCCGGTTCAATGGGGCGCACGCGGGGAATGCTTTGGTGCGGGCGGGGACGCTGCCGAGCCTGGCGTTGCAGGCGCTGACGACGCGGCCTCCGGACGATGGTCAGATTGAGGTGGCGATAGCGGCGATGACGGCGGCGATAGAGGGGGACGCGGAGGCGGAGGGGTCTGCGGTTGCGCGTCAGGGGTCGTAGGGGCTATGGGGGGTCTTGGGCGAGCGAAGGCAGGTTGGGGGGATGCGGCTCGGGGCGGGGGCGCTGGGGGAGCTGGGTGGTCCTGGTTGGGAGGGGGCGGCGGGTTGGGAGGGGGAGGATCGCTGAAAAAGCGGAAAGTTTGCTTGGGATGGGGTAGTTGACAAGGGCGGATGGTTGCTTTAGAGTTGCGGGAAAGTTGCAGGCGCAGTGCGTTTAGGCGGTGTTATGTTCGCGAGTGACCGAAGGGATTGGCAGGGTTTCTCCTCTATGAGGGGATGGGCCGGCCAGGGCGGCGAGTCTGCTGTCGCTGCAGCGGGTTACGCGTGGAGAGAGGCTGCTGTGCTCTGCGGAAGGATGGATAAGTCTTTGCCCCTTGCTGCGCGACCTCGAGCGAGGCCTGATTGTGCGCTTTCTCCGCCAATGAGGAGGGGGCGCAGCGGTGGAGGTGGCGAGTGAAGGAGCGTCTGCTGGTTATGGGGACATACACAGGCTTCACGAGGAGGTTCGTGGTGAGGAAGAGCAAGTTGATGGTGATGTCGGGGTTGCTGGCTGTGGTGGCTTTGCTGCTGGTGGCGGTTCCGGCGTATGCGGCGGAGGGTAAGGAGACGTCTCGTGGCGACGGGGCGGAGAAGTTGATGGTGACGGTGCTGTCTGAGGGCGCGGGGTTCGCCAGCACGTTTAAAGATGGGCTTGGGAGCAACACGGAGCTTAGGGATTTGCGTGGAACGGGCGGAGATTCCGTTATCGTGGATCTTGCTGACCCTGATGGGGACGCTTCGGAGGACGATTCTGAAGAGGACAATGCAAGGGGGCTGAGCGATGATAGGGGGCCGACGAAACTGGGGAGGGATTTGTATGTCTCGAACCAGAGGCCTGAAAACGGCTCCCTTGCTGCTGCTGACATGCGGACGTACAACACGCTGTGGATCAGGATGGCGTGGGGGACGGCTTCTGGGGGCAAGATTACGGTGTCGTCGCCGAGCGGGGATAATGTGACGTTAAACCGTGGTGATGCGGAGCACGGTGCGGGGGAAAACCCTGAGGTGTCGCATCTGTTCGTGCAGGTGATTAAGCCTGTGGATACGGGGTCGGTTCCTCCTGGCGCTATTGAGGCTGAGGACGGGGATGTGGTGAGCGTGTCGGCGGGGACGATTGACGTGGACGTGATTGTAGATGGCGAGGGCCCGACGTTCAGCAATGTCAGGCCGGATGATGGGGATCTGACGAGCAAGTCGTCGGTGACGGTGGCGTTCACGGTGACGGACGAGGGATCGGGACTTCGGACTGACCGCTCGGATGACGGAGAGGATGGAGACGGGGTATCTGCGGAGCCGTTGTCGGCTGAAGATGGCAGCGCCGTAGACATTGTGTTGAATTGGCCGCGCAGCGACTCGGACAACGACACGAAGCGTGGGGACAATGATTGGGTGGAGGAGGATCGGGACAACTCGTACTCCGTGAGCTATTCGCGGCGCGGTCTCGAGTCGGACACGATTGAGTGGAGCTTGAAGGCGTACGACCGAGTCCGGAACATGAGTGAGCTGGACAGGGATCCGGACAAAGCTGATGTTCAGTATTACAGGCTGACGGTTGACAGCGACGGTCCTGATGCGACGGAAGATGTGTATGCGGGGATCGGGTTTGACGAGGACGAAGGAGACGAAGGCGGAGAGGTTCGGGACAACAAGTCGATCATGCTGTTGTTCAAGGACCCTAATGGTGTTGACCCGCTGGATGGTTCGACGGTAGAGGTTTCTGACTTCCGTGTAGAGGGGAACACGGTTGTTGGAGTGGTGCACCCGAACATGAAGATGAGTAAGGATGACGACGACGAGTGCGAGTCGCACACGGGGATAGTGGAGGATAAGACCGGGGATAAGTGCATCGACACGCGGAACCGGGTGTATCTGATGCTTGAGGACGCGTTGGATGACGACGAGACGCCTGAGGTGTCGATCGTAGGGACGGTGGAGGACAAGGCTGGGAACGACAACGTGGATCTTGACGAGGTAGAGGCTCAGGACAAGATTGCGCCGACGGTAGAGCTGACGATCACGGGCGATGTGGAGACGGATGGACGCCCGCTGGCGACGGAGACGATCACGGTCCGGGTGTCGACGGGAGAGCGTCTGCGTCGTGCTCCGAATGTGTACGTGGCGAAGCTGAAGCTGGCGGTGGCGTCGGACGGAGCGATGACGTACACGGTGGGGGACCTGATCGACAATGGGAATGTGAGTTCGAAGGGGACGAACACGTGGGAGAGGGAGTTTGATCTGGATGAGGAGACGACGCTGGCGGCGGTGTTGTACTTTGCGGAGGACCGTGAGGACAACATGACGTTCAGCTCTGGCTGGAAGGGGGACGACAGCAGCAGTCCTGGGAACACCCCTGGTGGAGACAAGCTGGACTTTGGGAAGCTTGTGTCTGGCGGGCTGCTGGTGCAGTACGACGGGTTGTTTGCGGGGGACGGGAAGCTGAAGGCGAGCATTGATCCTGACACGGACGATGAGGACAATGACTTGGAGACGGAGAGCAGCAGCCCGTTCATCGTGCTGGACTTCAGCGTGCTGGACGATGGGAAGGGGTCCGAGACGCAAGAGAACGGGTTGACGGCTGGGGGGAAGACGTATCACGAGGGGGAGGACTCGGACGGTCAGACGGTGAAGTTCGACGCGTACGGTGAAGTGATGATCGACTCGGTGATGCTCGGGGGGGAGGATGTGAGCGCCGGGTTGGTTGCGGACGGGACGGCGAAGTACAACCTGTCGTTGTCGGGGCTTCCGGTTGGGTCGCACACGCTGGTGGTTCAGGCGAGCGACACTGCGGAGAACGCTAAGGAGTTCAAGGTTAACTTCGAGGTGTTGAAGCGGAGCGCGTACCGGGTTGATCTGCGTCCTGGCTGGAACTTGGTGTCGTTGCCGGCGAATCCTGCGGATATGACGTTGGGTTCGGTGCTTCCGGAGTCGGCGTCGCAGGCGCTGTCGTACCAGGATGGAGAGTGGATTACGGCGGCGTGGGACGCGGAGAGCGAGATGTGGGTCGGGACGCTGACGGAGATGATGGCTGGGTACGGGTACTGGGTTGAGACGAACGTGTTCACGCGGATCGAGGCTCAGTTGCCTGAGGCGCAGCCGACGTCGGTGCTGCCTACGGTGTCGGTGGTGCAGGGCTGGAACCTGCTGGGGATCGTGGACTTCCAGCAGAGGAAGGCTGGCATGGAGCATGAGAAGGCTGATGATTACTTCAGCAGCATCGAGTGGTCGCTGGCGTACAGTTTCGACACGCAGAGGGGTCGGTGGACGAAGCTGACCGAGGGCGACACGATGGCGATGGTGAAGACGGGAACTGGGTACTGGGTGTGGGTTACGAAGGCGGGGACGCTGGTTCCGTAGTTGCGGGCTAGCGGTCTCTGGGCCTGGCGCCCGGTTGCAGAGTTAGGATGGGAGCGTCCCCTCCGATGATTCGGAGGGGACGCTTTCTTTTGTGGGGCGTGGGTGGGCGAGGGGCGAGTGGGGATGGGGTGGGGCTAGGGAGGGGGGTCTAGGGGGGGGGGTCTAGGGGGGGCTAGGGAACGCGGAGTTGGGGGCTAGTGGGGTACAATCTTGGGGATTTTTGTGATTGGGGATGAGCGGTATGCAAGTTGCGAGTGGATCGAGGTTGGGACGGGCGCCGACGCTGGCGGATGCGCTGGCTCCGGGGAGGGGTCTGGCGCGCGATGCGGCGCTGGTGGTCGGGTTCGCGGCGTTGGTTGCGGCGCTGGCGCAGCTGGCGGTGCGGCTGCCGTTCACCCCGGTGCCGATCACGGGTCAGACGTTGGGAGTGTTGCTGGCGGGAGGGGCTTTGGGGTCGCGTCGTGGGGCGGCGTCGCTGGGGTTGTATGCGCTGGCGGGGGCGCTTGGGGTTCCGGTGTTCGCTCCGGATCTGGGGGATGGGGTTACGTGGCATGCGGGTGTGCCGTGGCTGGGGTCGAGCGGTGCGGTGTGGGGTCTTCCGAGCGGGGGGTATGTTGTGGGGTTCATCGGGGCGGCGTGGGTTGTGGGGCGGTTGTCGGAGCGTGGGTGGGATCGCAGCTGGCGGGCGTTGCTGGCGCTGCTTGCGGGGAATGCGGCGCTGTATGTTCCGGGTTTGTTGTGGCTTGGGTATTGGGGGGTGGAGAACGGGTGGACGTCTGGGGGGTCGGTTGTGGCGGATACGCTGGAGTGGGGTTTGTGGCCGTTCGTGGCGGGTGATCTGGCGAAGTTGTATGTGGCGGCGGTGGCGCTGCCGCTTGCGTGGTGGTTGCTGGGGGAGCGCGGCGGAGGATCGCGCGAAAGGGGGGATGTCGGGGCTGGGGGAGGGTGAGCGTGTGAGCGGTCAGGGAATGAGGGGGTAGGGCGACGGGAGGCAGGGCTGGGGGCGAGTAGAGCGCGGCGAGGCGGGAGGGAGGCGGTATGGAGATTGTGTGGTTGGGTCATGCGGGGGTTCGGGCGAGGTGGGGTTCGGGGACGCTGCTTGCGGATCCGTTTCCGGCGGAGGTTGGTTTGCGGATTCCGCCGGGTCAAGGGCAGGCGGATGTGGTTACGCTGAGCAGCGACGATCCGCTGCATTCGGCGCGGGGGGAGGCGCAGGGGCACCGTGTGGCGCTTGATGGTCCTGGGGAGTATGAGGCGTCGGGGATGCGCATTCGGGGAGTGCGTTGCGCTCGGCGGTCGGTGGAGGGGGAGCCTCAGCGGTGGAATACGATGTATACGGTGGAGGCGGAGGGTCTGACGTTCTGTCATCTGGGGAATCCTGGGGGGTTGCTGTCGAAGCGGGAGCTTGATGAGTTGGGTGCGCCGCATATCGTGGCGGTTCCGGCGGGGAGCGATACGGGGTTGTCGGCGGCGGACGCGGCGGAGATTGTGCAGGCGCTGGGGCCGAAGGTGGTGACGCCGATACTGTATGCGCACGTGGGGAATCGGCGTCCGTTGCGGGAGCTGTCGGGGTTTCTGTCGGAGCTTGGGGCGCTGTCGTCGGGGCCTCAGGCGCGTCTGACGGTTACGCGGTCGACGTTGCCTGAGGAGATGCAGGTGGTGGAGTTGTCGCCGCAGGGGTCGATGCTGTAGGCGCGCGAGGTTGGGCCGTCAAAGAGTAGTAGGGAGCCGCTCGCCGGAGTCGATGCTGTAGGCGCACGGGGTTGGGGCTGTTGGGAGGGGCGTGTGGGAGTGCGCCCTAGTCGATGCTGTAGGCGCACGGGTTGGGCTGGGGGGCGCGTGGGGGCTAGGGTTAGGGGGAGTTCTTGGCGTGGTTTGCGGCTTGGAGCATTTCCTGGGCGGCGCGGATGAGGTTGGGGGAGCGGCCTCCGAGCATTTCGGCGATTTCGGCGATGCGCTCTTCGCCGTGGAGCGTTTCGGCGGCGGCGTAGACGCGCTCTCCGCGGAGGGTTTTGCCGATGCGGAAGTGGCGGTCGGCGTAGGCGGCGATCTGGGGGAGGTGGGTTACGCACAGGGCTTGTCCGCGCTGGCCGACGGTCCATAGCTTGCCGGCGATGATGGTTCCGGTGTGTCCTCCGACGCCGGCGTCGATCTCGTCGAACACGAGGGTGGGGATGCTGGAAGCGGCATGGAGGGCGGCGTTGAGGGCGAGCAGCATTCGGGAGGTTTCGCCTCCGGAGGCGGCTTTGGCGAGCGGGAGCATTGCTTCGCCGGGGTTGGCGCGGAAGAGGAAGGTTATGTGGTCGATGCCGTGGGCGGCGTAGGCGTAGCGGTCGGGTTCGGCGTGGGGCTGCTGGGCGTCGCGGGGCGAGGGGAGTCCGTGGGGGTCGGGGAGGCGTTGGAGGTCGATGCTGAAGGCGGCGTTGGGGAGGCCGACGTCTGGGAGCTGTGCGGCGACGTTTGCGGCGAGGGTTTCTGCGGCTGCGCGCCGGGACTCGGAGAGGCTCCAGGCGAGGCCTCCGGCTTGGCGGAGGGCGTCGTGGAGGTTTTGTTCGGCGCGCTCGCGCGATTGTCCGGCGTTGTTGATGGCGTCGAGCTGGCGGCGGGCGTCGTCGGCGAACGCGAGGACTGCGGATTCGTCGCCGCCGTATTTGCGGTTGAGGCGTCGGATGAGGGCGAGGCGTTCTTCGGCGTCTGCGAGGCGTTGGGGGTTGGAGTCGAGGTTGTGGGCGATGGCGCGGGCTTCGCGGGCGGCGTCGCCGATCTGGGAGCTGGCGGCGTCGAGGGCGTCGATGAGGGGTTGGAGGACGCGGGCGGGGTCTTGGGCTCGGCGGAGGATGCGGAGGGCTGCGCCGATGAGGTCGTCGGCGTTGGGGTCGGCGTCGCGGAGTGTGTTGCTGGCGGCGTTGCAGGCGTCGCGGAGGGTCTCGGCGTTCGCGAGGGCGTCGATTTCGTGGGCGAGGGCGTTTTCTTCGCCGCTGCGGATCTGGGCGGCGTTGATTTCGTTGAGATGGAAGGAGAGGAGGTCGCGATGTTGTTCGGCGTTGCGTGATGCGTTGTTGATGTTGCGGAGGTCGTTGCGGGCGTTCTCGACGGCGGCGACGGCGCTGGCGGTTGCGGATCGCTGGTTGTCGAGGCCGGCGGAGTCGTCGAGGAGTTGTCGTTGCTGGGCGTGTGAGAGGAGGGAGAGGTGGGCGCCCTGGCCGTGGATGTCGACGAGGGCGTCGCCGACGGCTCGGAGGGCGCTGACGGGGGCGGCGCGTCCGTTGAGGCGGGAGATGGCGCGTCCTTCGCGGTGGAGGTCGCGGGCGAGCACGAGTTCGTCGTAGTCGTCGTTGAAGGGCAGGGCGAGGTTGCGGAGCGTTTGCTGGACGCGGGGTTCGCGGGAGATGTCGAAGACGGCCTCGACGGCGGCGGAGGGGGCTGCGGCGCGGATGAGGGAGCGGTCGGCGGGGGCTCCGAGCAGGAATTGGAGGGCGTCGATGAGGAGGGATTTTCCGGCGCCGGTTTCGCCGGTGACGACGTTGAGGCCTGGGGCGAACGCGAGGCGCGTTTCCTCGATGACGGCCAAGTTGCGCACGGTCAACTCGATGAGCATTGGGGAGAGTATAGGGGGGCGGGGCGGGGGATAGGGCGCTGGGGGGGCTATCCGACTTGTCGGAGGGGGCGCTTTCTTGTGTGTGTGGGAGGAGCGGGTGGGCGGGATGGGATGGAGCGAGGGAGCTAGGTCAGGGAGGACGGAGTTGGGTGAGGCGGGGAGGCGAGGGGCAGGGAATTGGGATTGGGGAACGCGGGGCTGCGAGGAGCAGGGGAAGGGCAGGGATGGGGATGGAGCGGGCGGGGGGCTAGGGTCGGGGAGGACGGAGTTGGGCGGGGGGAGGCGAGGGGGCAGGGATTGGGGGACGTGGGGTTGCGGGGAGCGGGGGCGGTTGAAAGGGGGGGCGGCATCTCCCTAGAATGGCTGTCCGGCGTGGTAGCGGCTGAGCGGCGCGCGCCGCGGAGGTGAGCGATGCGGGATATGTTCATCGATAGTATCCGGGTGAGTTTGATGAACTACCAGCGGGTGGTTGTGCTGAAGGAGCGGCGTTCGGATCGGTATCTGCCGATCTGGATCGGGGCTCCGGAGGCGGACGCGATTGCTCTGCGGCTGCAGGCTCAACAGACGCCGCGTCCTCTCACGCACGATTTGCTGGGGAACGTTATCGCTGCGATGGGAGGCGCGCTTCTGCGGGTGGTGGTTACGAGTCTGGCGAACGATACGTTCTATGCGAAGTTGGTGGTGGCGATGCCGGATGGGGCGGAGCTGGAGGTTGATTGTCGTCCGAGCGACGCGATTGCGGTTGCTGTTCGGAGCGGTCATGTTGCGAGAGGGCCGGACGGCGAGGAGCGGTGGTTTGCGTCGCTGCAGGAGGCCGAGGGGTTCATTGCGCAGTCTGGGCTGGATCCGAAGGATGAGCGGTATGAGGTGCGGTTCAAGGCTCCGATTCTGGTTGAGGACGAGGTGCTGGATCGCGCCGGGGTGCAGATGGACGGGGACGGGGAGGGGGAGGATGCGCCGGGGGGCGCTCCGCCGGGGCCTCGGCGTTCGCGTCCGGGGGGATCTCCTGGGGTTACGCAGGAGGAGATTGACCGGATGTCGGCGTTCTCGGAGTTCTTGCAGGATCTGCCGGGTCTGGAGGATCTGGGAGGGGGTTCGCCAGGGCAGCAGTAGGCGCGGGGTTGCGCGGGGGGAGCGGGGCGCCGCGGGGTGGGAGGTCCCGCTTCGCGGGGGAACGCGTCGGCGGGGGATCCGGAGCGCTGGGGCAGGGTTGGGGATGGGGGTTGCAGGGCTGGGGGGATTGTGATAGGATTCACGCGGCTTCGAGCTAGCTTATGAAGCAACGTCGGTGGTGGGTTGCAGCTGTCCAGTTCACGGGTCTTGGCTGGTATGTGGCCACTGCGATTGTTGTTCCGACGCTGGCGGGAGCGTGGCTCGACGGCAGGCTAGGGGTCGCGCCGGTTTTCCTTCTGGGGGGGCTGGCGATAGGCTTGGGGCTTGCGTTCTACGGGGGGTATCGGCTGATGTCGAGCTACCTTTCGGGAAGCCGGGGGCGCGAAGGAAACGGGAGGGACGGCTGAGAACGTGGCGAAGCTGGCGGTAGCGCTGGGGGTCGTGGTTGCTCTCGTGGGGATCGGTTTGGGGGCGCTGGGGGCGAAGTTGCTTCCGGTTCCGGAGGTGCATATTGCGCCGCAGAGGGTGTTTGAGGTTGGGGGGTTCACGGTTACGAATACGCTGATGTCGGCGTGGCTGACGACGGGGGTTGTGGTTCTGTTGTTCGGGGCGGGGACGCGCAAGATGAGCGTTGTGCCGGGGCGGTTGCAGGGTTTGCTGGAGGCTTTGGTTGCTGCGCTGTACGGGTTTGTGAGGAGTGTGGCTGGGGAGCGGTACGCGCGGCCGTTCTTTCCTGTGCTGGCGACGATTTTCGTTTTCGTGGCGTTCAATGCGTGGATGGCGCTGTTGCCGATCTATCCGTCGGTGGGGTTTACGGCGGAGGGTTCGGATCACATCACGACGCATCTGTTCCGGAGCGCGGGGACGGATGTGAATATGCCGCTTGCGCTGGCGATTGTGTCGTTCGTGTTCTTCGAGGCGTGGGGGTTCCGCGCGCACCGTTTGGGGTATTTGAGGGAGTTTTTCCGGTTCGGGAATCCGGTGCAGATGTTTATTGGGTTGCTGGAGCTGGTGAGTCATTTCATACGGTTGATCAGTTTCACGTTCCGGTTGTTCGGGAACATGCTGGCGGGGGAGATTGTGCTGTTTATGATGACGTTCTTGACGATTGTGGTTACGCCGGTGATTTTCTATGGGTTGGAGATTCTGGTGGGGGGGGTGCAGGCGATGGTGTTTATGGGTTTGACGCTTGTGTTCACGTCGATGGCTGTGGCGTCGCACGGGGAGCACGAAGAGGAGCATGCGTAGCGCGGGCGCCGGAAGGGCGCGGAAGAAGGAGGATTGAGCGATGGAGATTTCGGCGGAGGCAGGGAAGTGGCTGGGGCTGGGGATGGCTGGGCTGAGTTTGTTTGGCGTGGGGATCGGCCTTGGCATTCTGGGCAACGGGGCGATGCAGGCTTTGGGCCGGAACCCGGAGGCTCGCGACGCTATTGCGCCGAATATGATTCTGGCGCTGGCGTTCACTGAGGCGATCGGAATCTATGGTTTGGTGATTGCGATTCTGCTGATCTTCGTCGCGTAGCGGCGGGGTTGGGGGAGGAGCGAGCGGAAGGAGGCTGCGAACGTGCTGGGAGCACCCCTGTTGGCGGAAGAGGCGAGCGGGATCGGCGCGCTGGGCATCGATCTGACGAGTTTGCTGGTTTACTTGGCGAACTTCGCGTTGTTGGGGGTTGTCCTCTATTTCCTTGCGTACAAGCGCATCCTGGGGATGCTCGATACGCGCTCGGCCCGCATCCGGGAGAGCCTGGAGGAGGCGGAGCGCGTGCGGGAGGAGTCGCGCGAGCAGCAGGAGGCGATGCAGCGGACGCTCGACGAGGGTCGTCAGGAGGGTCAGCGGGCGCTGGCGGAGGCTCGTCAGGCGGCTGAGCGGTATCGGGAGCAGCAGGCGGAGCAGGCGCGCGCGGAGGCGCAGCAGATGCTGGAGCGGGCGCGGGAGGAGATACGTCGGGAGCGCGATGCGGCGCTCGAGCAGGTGCGGTTGGAGTTTGGGTTGCTGGCGGTTACGGCGGCGGAGCGGATTATTCACCGGTCGGTGGATGCGGACGCGCACCGGGAGTTGATTGATGAGGTTCTCGCGGAGAGCGAGGCTCGAGGAAGGCAGAGTTAGGTGGCGAAGGCGCCGATAGCGAAGCGTTACGCGCAGGCGCTCTTCGAGCTCGCACAGGCTGCGGGGTCGGAGGAGGAGTGGCTCGAGGGCGTGTTGGGGGTGGAGCGGCAGCTGGCTGATGCGTCGGCTGCGCTGTTCTTTGCTGATCCGCGGATTCCGCGGGAGCGGAAGGCGGCGGTTGCCGCCGAGGCGTCGGCGGGGGCGGGGGAGATGGTGGGGAAGTTCGTGGGTTTGCTCGCGCAGAAGCAGGTTGTGAGCGCGCTGCCGTCGATCGTGCGGGAGTACAGGGGGTTGCTGAACGAGAGCCTGGGGAGGGCGCAGGCGACGGTGACGAGCGCGGCGGCGTTGTCGTCTGGGCAGGAGGAGCGGCTCGCGGGGGCGCTTGGGGCGATGCTTGGGAAGCGGGTGTCGCTTGACGCGCGGGAGGATCCGGGGATTATCGGGGGGGTTGTTGTGAGGGTGGGGGATCAGGTGATTGATGGGAGCGTGCGCGCGAGGCTCGAGGGTTTGCGTCAGAGCCTGGCGCGGGAGGCGTTCGTTCAGGCGCACGGGAGAACGGAGGAGCGGGCATGACCACTCGCGGGCAGGATATCGCTGCTGTGCTGAAGCGGCAGATTGAGGAGTTTGGCGGCGAGACGACGCTCACTGAGGTGGGTTCTGTGGTTGAGGTGGGGGACGGCATTGCGACTATCCACGGGCTTGGCAAGGTGGGTTTCGGGGAGCTGCTGGAGTTTCCGAGCGGGGTTGCGGGACTGGCGCTGAATCTTGAGGAGGATCTCGTCGGCGCGGCGGTTATGGGTTCTGATGTGGAGGTGAAGGAGGGCGATCTTGTGAAGGCGACGGGGGAGATCGCCCGTGTGCCGGTGGGGGACGCGCTCTTGGGCAGGGTGGTTGATCCGCTGGGGAAGCCGCTCGACGGCAAGGGTTCGGTGCGGACCGAGGGCGTGCGTCCTATCGAGATTGTGGCTCCGAACGTTGTGTCGAGGCAGTCGGTGAATACGCCGGTGCAGACGGGGATCAAGTCGATCGACGGGATGATTCCGATCGGGCGGGGGCAGCGGGAGCTGATTATCGGGGATCGGTTCACGGGGAAGACGGCTATCGCGGTTGACGCGATCATTAATCAGAAGGGGCAGGACTTGCTCTGCATCTATGTGGCAATCGGCCAGAAGCAGAGCAAGGTGGCGCAGATACAGGCGACGCTGGAAGAGCATGGGGCGATGGAGCATACGGTTATCGTGGCGGCGAATGCTTCGGATCCGGCTCCGATGCAGTATCTGGCGCCTTACGCGGGGTGCGCGATCGGGGAAGAGTTCATGGCCGGCGGTCGCGATGCGCTCATTATCTATGACGATTTGACGAAGCATGCGTGGGCTTACCGGCAGATGTCGTTGCTGCTTCGCCGTCCTCCTGGGCGGGAGGCGTATCCGGGGGATGTGTTCTATCTGCATAGCCGGCTGCTGGAGCGCGCGGCGCGTCTCGACGACGCTCACGGGGGCGGGTCGCTGACTGCGCTGCCGATCATTGAGACGCAGGCTGGGGACGTGTCGGCGTATATTCCCACGAATGTGATTTCGATTACGGATGGGCAGATTTACCTTGAGGCGGACTTGTTCAACAGCGGGATTCGTCCTGCGGTGAACGCTGGGTTGTCGGTGTCGCGGGTGGGGAGTTCGGCGCAGACGCGGGCGATGCGGAAGGTTGCGGGCAGGATGCGGTTGGAGCTTGCGCAGTACCGGGCGCTGGCGAGTTTCGCGCAGTTTGGGGCGTCGGATCTGGATGCGGCGACGCGGGCGCAGCTGGAGCGGGGTCAGCGTTTGACGGAGCTGCTGAAGCAGCCGCAGTACCGTCCGCAGCGTCTTGGGCATCAGGTGTGTTCGATGTATGCGGCGATTAATGGGCATATGGATGATGTGGCGGTGGGGAGGGTTCGGGAGTTTGAGGGGCGGTTCCTTGGATATATGGACACGTCGAAGCCGGAGACGCTCGACTCGATCGAGGGTAAGCGGGACATTGATGAGCAGACGGAGAGCGAGCTGAAGGACGCTATCGCGGCGTTCAAGGCGACTTTCTAGGTTAGGAGGGGATTTGCCGAGCGTACGGCAGATACGGGGGCGGATTCGGAGCGTGCGGAACACGTCGCGTGTTACGCGCGCGATGCAGATGGTTGCTGCGTCGAAGATGCGCCGGGCGCAGGAGGCGGTTACGTCGTCGCGGCCGTATGCGGAGAAGTTGCGCGCTGTGCTGGGCGGTCTTGTTGCTGGCCAGAGCGGGGGGGATGGGGACGCGCTCCATCCGCTGTTGCGGCATCAGCCGGGGGAGAGGGCTCTGCTGCTGGAGGTATCGCCGGATCGTGGTCTCGCGGGGGGGATGCCGGGGAATATCAATCGGGCTGCGGGCGAGTTCATTCGGGGGCGGGGGCGTCCTGTGTCGGTGGTGACTGTTGGGAGGAAGGCGCGGGATTTCATGGCGCGGGCTGGGGTAGATCTGCGCGCGTCGTTCACTGATATGGGGGATAGGCCTCGAATGGCGGATACGCTTGCGGTGACCCGGCTTGTGGAGCAGGCGTATACGTCGGGGGAGGTTGGGGAGGCGCATATTGCGTATACGCGGTATGTGAATACGCTGACGCAGACTCCGGTTGTGTCGCGGTTGCTGCCGATTGCGACGGAGGATTTCGAGGGCGGGGCGCGGGTTGATTATCTGTACGAGCCGGATGCGGGGACGGTTCTGGGGGCGCTGCTGCCGCGATTTCTTGAGATGCAGGTGTATCAGGCGTTGCTGGAGAATAGCGCGAGCGAGCAGTCGGCCCGGATGGTGGCGATGCGGAATGCGACTGAGGCGGCGGAGGAGATGATTGAGTCGCTGACGCTGGAGTTGAATAAGGCGCGTCAGAACATGATTACGGCGGAGTTGCTCGATTTGGTGGGGGGCGCCGCAGCCCTCGAGGGCTAGGAGCGAGGAGGAACAGGATGGCGGGAGCAGGCGAAGGCAAGGTGGTGCAGGTTATCGGGACGGTTGTTGATGTGGCGTTCCCGCCAGACGAGTTGCCGGGGATCTTCAATGCGCTGGAGGTCGACAACAATGGGGAGCGGCTGACGCTGGAGGTGGAGCAGCAGGTGGGGAATAGCTGGGTTCGTTGTCTGGCGCTCGGGCCGACTGAGGGGCTTGTGCGGGGGGCGGCGGCGAAGGATACGGGTCGGGCGATTGCTGTGCCGGTGGGGGAGCCGAGCCTTGGGCGGCTGTTCAATGTGACGGGGGAGGCGCTCGATGGGTTGGGGTCGGTGGACGCGAAGGAGTACTGGCCGATTCATCGGGATCCTCCGGCGTATGAAGAGCAGAGTATGACGACGGAGGTTCTGGAGACCGGGGTTAAGGCTCTGGATCTTATCTGCCCGTTCACGAAGGGGGGGAAGGTGGGGGCGTACGGCGGGGCGGGAGTTGGGAAGACGGTGATTATTCAGGAGCTCATCCGGAACATTGCGGAGGAGCACAGCGGGTATTCGGTGTTCGCGGGGGTGGGGGAGCGCTCGCGGGAGGGGAATGATCTGTGGCACGAGATGCAGGAGTCGGGGGTTCTGAAGAACACGGTGCTGGTGTTCGGGCAGATGAATGAGCCTCCGGGGGTTCGGCTCCGGATCGCGATGACTGGGTTGACGATGGCGGAGTATTTCCGGGACACGATGAATCAGGATGTGCTGCTGTTCGTGGACAATCTTTACCGGTATATTCTTGCGGGGATGGAGGTTTCGGCGTTGTTGGGGCGGATGCCGTCGGCGGTGGGGTATCAGCCGACGCTGGGCACGGAGATGGGGGATCTGCAGGAGCGCATTACTTCGACGAACAAGGGGTCGATTACGTCGTTCCAGGCGATCTATGTTCCGGCCGACGACTATACGGATCCGGGGGTGTCGACGAGTTTCGGGCATCTGGACGCGGTGGTTGCGCTAGAGCGCTCGATTGCGGAGCAGGGGTTGTTCCCGGCGGTTGATCCGCTCACGTCGTCGTCGCGGATTCTGGATCCGCTGATTGTTGGGGAGGATCACTACAACACGGCGCGGGGGGTGCAGGCGGTGCTTCAGCGCTACAAGGATCTGCAGGACATCATTGCGATTCTGGGGATGGAAGAGCTTTCTGACGAGGATAAGACGACGGTTGGGCGCGCGCGCCGGATCCAGCGGTTCTTGTCGCAGCCGTTCTTCGTTGCGGAGCAGTTCACTGGGCGCGATGGTCGTTATGTTCCGGTGTCGGAGACGGTGCGGGGGTTCAAGGAGATTCTAGAGGGGAAGCACGACGAAGTGGCGGAGCAGGACTTCTATATGGCGGGGACGATTGACGAGGTGATTGAGCGCTCGAATCAGAGGGCGTCGGCTGCGGCGTCGGCGGGGAGTTAGGGTTGGGGGCTTTGGGGAAGCCTGTGGAGATTGAGGATGGCGATGCGGCTTGAGATTGTTACGGCGGAGCGGACGCTTTTTCAGGGGGAGGTGGACGCGGTGGTCGCGCCAGGGGTCGACGGGGAGATCGGGGTGCTGCCGAAGCATGCGGCGCTGATGACGGCGCTGCAACCTGGGGAGTTGCGGTATCGCAACGTGGAGGGGGAGCAGGAGTTTGTGGTTACGGGGGGGTTCCTGGAGGTTCGCGGCGATCAGGTGTCGGTTCTTGCGGATGCGGCGGAGCGAGCCGAGGAGATCGATGCGGCGCGGGCTGAGGAGGCTGTGGTTCGAGCGCGGCAGCGAATCGCGGAGCACGGGCAGGATTTGGATATCGAGCGGGCGCTGGGCTCGCTCCGGCGGGCGCAAGTGCGCCTCAATGTGACGCGGCGGCGTCGCCGTGCGGCAGGCGCTCCCGAGGGCGGCCGCGGCGCGTAGTCTGGGCTAGGGGTTGGGTCGTGGGGCGGTCTGGACCGATTCCCTGCTTGCGCGAGGGATGATGGCGTGGGGATGGCTAGGGGCGCGGGCGTGGGAACTGGGTGAAGTCAGGCGCCGGGGCCGGATTGCTGCGGTGATTCTCCGTGATGCGCCGACTTGGCTTAGGACGCGGGCGCAGGGTGGATGGGCAAAGGGCTATTGGTGGCGCTGGCGGAGGTAGTAGGTCATTGATTGGAGGGAGACTACGGGGTCGACGTTGCGCACGCGGATGTTGGGGGGGACGATGGCGGATTTGGGTGCGTAGTTGAGGATGGCGCTGATGTCTGCGTCGACCAGGCGGTCGATGACTTCCTGGGCGACTGGGGCCGGGACGGCGAGGATGGCGATGTGGACTTGCTCTGCGGCGGCGACTTCTTTGAAGTTGGCGAAGTTGTGGACGAGCAGGCCGCCGGCGACTTGGCCGATGAGGTGCGGGTCGGAGTCGAACGCGCAGACGACGCGGAAGCCTTCTGGTTCGAATCCGGGATAGTTGATGATGGAGCGTCCGAGGCGTCCGACGCCGATGACGGCGACGTTCCAGGTTCGGTCGAGCCCGAGGATCTGGCGCAGCTGGGAGAGGAGGTGGGGGATGCTGTAGCCGCGTCCCTGTTTGCCGAAGCGTCCGAAGTAGCTGAGGTCTTTGCGGATCTGGGCTGGGGTGGCTTGCAGGAGTTCGCCGAGCTGCTGGGAGCTAATGACTTCGAGGCCGCTCTCTTCGAGGTGAGCGAGCGCGCGAAGGTATCGTGGCAGGCGCTCGACGACGACTTCGGGAACGTCTGGCCAGGTGGTTATCAAGCGGTTTCTCTCAGGGGCTGGGGCGATTGTGAAGTGTTTGTGAAATGATAGTAGCGAGTTTCACAAATGGAGGTCAAGCGGGGCTTGCGTTCTTTGGGGTCGTGCTAGAGTGGGGCGTTGTGGGGACGGGAGGCGGATCTGGTGTTTGTTGGGGCTTGCGTGCTGGCGTTTCGGCTGCGCGGGAACGATTCGCTGAAGGGGAAGCGTCAGTTTGCGCGGGCGCTTACTGCGCAGTTGCGGCAGAGGTTCAATCTTGCTGTCGCTGAGGTCGAGAGTATGGACGATCCTACGCGGCTTGTGGTTGGCGTGGCCTGCGTGAGCAACCGCGCTGGTCATGCGGAGGAGATGCTGGACAAGGCGACGCGGTTTGCGGAGTCGCCGCATTGGGATGCGGAGCTTGTGGGGGTCGAGCGGGAGCTGTTCGATATCTGAGGGGCGTCAGGGGCGTCAGGGGCGTCAGGGGCGTCAGGGGCGGCGCCGGCGTCGGCGAACGATAAGGAGCGCCCCTGCGATGAGGATGAAGGCCGCGCCGCCGCCGGCTGCGATGAGCGGGGTGGGGCTTGCAGCAGCGGGAGGGGAGGGCGTTGGGGCGGGGATGGGGGTTTGGGTAGGGGCGGGGGAGGCGCTGAATTCGAGCGCGATGTTTCTGCGATCGGGGGAGCTGAGGTTGGGAAAGGGGAAGGTGAGGGTTGCGGCGAGGCGTCCGTTGAGGATGAAGGTTACTGGCTCGTTGATGTAGTCGAACGAGGGGGGGCCGGCGATGAGGCATTCGGTGGCGCAGTTGAAGGTTCCGTCGACTACGGAGACTGGCCGGCGGGTTTCCCAGTCGCCGACGCGGACGGAGAGTTGCGCGCGCTCGACGGGCTGGCCGTCGAGGGTTGCTGTTCCGGCGAAGAGGATGGGCAGGGGAGGGAAGTCGGGGGGAGGGGGAGGGTCTGCTGGGGGGTCTTGGGCTGCGGCCGGGAGCATAGCGAGGACGCTCGCGAGCAGCGCAGCCGCGATGGCGATGATGGGGCGGAGACGGGTCATTGCGTGGATTATACCGGCTTTGGGCGTTTGCGGGACTGGGGGCGCGTCATCGCGGTCTGTTTGAGGCGGAACCTCATCGGCAGGAGGACAAGCGGTGGAGGGGGAGTCTGCTAGACTCGCTTGCGATGCGGGAGCGGAACGGGAAGGTTGCGTACGTGTATGGGGAGGCTCTCTCGCGGCATGTGCTGCGTCCGGGTCATCCGATGCGTCCGGCGCGATTGCAGTACACGTATGAGTTGCTGCGCGCGTACGGGGCGTTTGAGGACGAGAGCGCGTTGCTTGTTCCGCCGCGTCCTGCGACGTTCGAGGAGCTCGCTGCGTTCCATACTGCGCCGTATATCGAGGCGGTGCGCCGTTTGAGCGATGGGGGCGTTGGAGGCGGAGGCGAGCGGCAGGCCGCGGGGCAGTACGGGTTCTCTGAGCAAGGGGACAATCCGGTGTATGCGGGGATGTACGAGGCGGCGCTGCTGTCGACGGGGGCGTCGATTCAGGCGGCGGAGCTGGTGGCCGACGGGGGTGCGTCGGCGGCGTTCGCTCCTGCTGGGGGTTTGCATCACGCGATGCGGGACCGGGCGTCGGGGTTCTGCATCTTCAATGATCCGGCGGCGGCTATCAATGCGCTGCGCGGGCGGGGGCTGCGCGTGGCGTATGTTGACATCGACGCTCATCATGGGGATGGGGTGCAGGCGGCCTTTTATCACGATAGGGATGTGATGACGATTTCGACGCATGAGGGCGGACGGTGGCTCTTCCCTGGGACGGGGGCGGCGTCGGAGCTGGGAGCCGGGGACGCGGCGGGGTATTCGGTGAATCTTCCGTTGTTTCCCTATACGGATGATGAGGTTTATCTCGAGGCGTTCGAGCAGGTGGTTCCGCCGCTGGTCGAGGCGTTTGCGCCGGATGTGATTGCGACGCAGTTGGGCGCGGACGCGTATGCGAGCGATCCGCTGACGCATCTGAGCTTGAGCACGCGCGGCTATGCTGGGGCGGTTGAGCGTTTGAGTTCGATGGGTTATCCGTGGGTGGCTTTCGGCGGCGGGGGGTATGATCTCGACGCGACTCCCCGGCTCTGGGCGCTGGCGTATGGGGAGATGCTCGGCCGGGAGTGGCCTGACGCGATTCCCCCGGAGGCGGAGGCGTTTCTCGCAAGCCGAAGTCTGCGGGATGCGGAGGGGGCAGGGGCGGTTGAGGCGGAGCTGCGCGATCATGCGCGGGCCTACGCTCAGGCGCAGGTGGAGGAGTTGAGGCGGACGGTGTTTCCTCTGCACGGGCTGTAGGGCGGGTGGCGGGGCAGGGAGACGACGGATGCGCGAGGCGCTCCCGCGGGGGCGGGCTGTACAGGCGGATGAGGCTCGCGCAGTCTGGGTGGACGGGGAAGAGGGCGCTGTAGCGGGAGAGACTTGGCGGTTGGAAGGGTGCGACGATGCTTGACGGGATGCTGCAGTTGCCGCCTCAGAGTCCGATGTATCACGCGAACAATGTTGCGCGGTACGACAGGCAGGCTCTGATGACGGCGTACGAGGAGCAGTACGATTGCCGGCTGGTGGCTCTGGTGGGGCCGATTGCGGATCGGAGCGTGGCGCTGCTTGAGGACTTGATCTACGACGCTTCTCCGGGTCAGGACTTGCATGTTCTGCTTCACTCGCCTGGGGGCGACGGGGAGGCTGCGGTTCGGCTGATACGGTCGATGCAGGCGCGGAGCAGGGAGGTTACGGTGGTTGTGCCGGATCAGGCGAAGAGCGCGGCGACGCTGCTTGCGCTGGGGGCGCATCACATATTGATGGGGCCGACGAGCGATCTGGGGCCGGTCGATCCGCAGTTGTTTGTGGGGGATGGGCAGTCGGGGCAGCTGGTGGCGGCGAAGGACATCATCGCGGCGGTTGAGGAGGCGGTGGAGGCTGTGCAGAAGGAGCCGAACACGCATCGGATCTACGCGTCGCTGTTGGGGGGCGTCGACGCTATTCGGTTGCAGGAGGCGCGGTCGGCGCTGGAGAGGATAGAGGATCTGCTGGCGGAGGCGCTGAAGTCGAATCCTGACAGGAGCGAGAGCCTGATCGGGGGACTGAGGAAGAATCTGAAGAGGCCTCTCATTCACCGGACGAAGAGTCATGGGGCGATTTTCGGGATCGACGATGCGAGGAAGGCGGGGTTGCCAGTGCTTGATGCGAGGGAGCACGCGGAGCAGTGGCATACGCTCTGGCGGTTGTACGCCAAGTATGCCTCGCTTGGGGGGTTGGTTGTGGCGCACGAGGGGCGGCGCGTGTCGCATATTTTCGGGCTGGAGTGACGCGCCCGGGTTTGGGGCGAAGAGGGAGCGGGCCGGGTTATGAAGGTTGCGTCGTTTGAGAGCAGGGCGATTCGCATACCGCGAGAGCCGGGTCCGTCGGGGCCTCGGGAGGAGGCGGACTACGTTACGCTGAAGCTGCGGACGGACGACGGCGTCGAGGGCATTGCCTACGCGGGATTCGCGTCGACGCTCGTGACGAAGGGGCTGAAGGCGGTGGTGGACGCTCTGGCGCAGGAGACGGTAGGGGCGGATCCGCATTCGGTGGAGCGGGTGGGGCGCGACTTGCTGAGGAAGGCGGGAGGCGGGTCGCCGGCGGGGCTGGTTACGCGGGCGGCGTCGGCGATCGATGTGGCGTTGTGGGATATCCGGGGGAAGGCGCTGGGGATGCCGGTGTGGAAGCTGCTAGGGGCGGACTCTGGGGTTGCGCCGACGTACGCGAGCGGCTATCTGTGGCGGCATTATGGCGTTGATGCGCTCGCGGAGACGGCGGCGGCTCTGGCGTCTGAGGGATTCCGGGCGATGAAGTTTCGCATGGGGGGCGAGGCGTCGGCGCAGGCGGAGCTGGCGCGTTTACGGGCGATGCGCGAGGCTGTGGGCGGGGGGTCGACTTGATGGTGGACATCAATCAGGGGTGGAGCGTCGACAGGGCGATCGCGGTGGGGCGGGGGATGGCGGAGTACGGGCTTTTCTGGCTGGAGGATCCTACGCACTTCCAGGATTACGCGGGGCTGGCGCGGATCGCGGACGCGCTGGACACTCCGATCGCGGCGGGGGAGTATCACTACGGTGTGGAGCCGTTCCGCCATATGCTGGAGGCGCGGTCGGTTGATGTTGTGATGGTTGATCTGCTGCGGGCGGGGGGAATAACGCAGTGGATGAAGGTTGCGCATATGGCTGAGGCGCACAATCTGCCGGTAGTTACGCATTTGGCGCCGGAGGTTCTGGGTCATGCTCTGGCGGCGGCTCCGAACGGGTTGTACGTGGAGCATATGCCGTGGGCGTTTCCGCTGTTCGAGGAGCCGCCGCGTGTCAATGGGGAGGGGATGCTCGCGTTGTCCGACGCTCCGGGTTTGGGGTTGTCGTTCGATGAGGATCGTCTTGCGAGGGCGGCGCTCTAGACGGGGTTGGAGGGGCGGAGTAGCATTACTGCCCGATGAAGGTTGGCGACGTGATAGAGAAGCCGTGGGGGAGCGAGGAGATTCTCGATCTGTGCGCGGCGTATTGCGTGAAGCGTTTGCGCGTGCGACGGGGTCATCGTTTGAGTTTGCAGTATCACGAGCGGAAGCGCGAGACGATGATGCTGCTTTCGGGGAAGGCGGGCTTGCTGGTTGCGGGGGAGGGCGGTCGTTCGAGTTTGCCGATGGAGCGGTGGGAGGCGCACGTCGTTGAGCCGGGGGTGGAGCATCGGGTGGAGGGGTTGTCGGAGGAGGACGCGGTTATCCTGGAGGTGAGCACTCCGGAGCTGGACGATATCGTGCGGGTCGAGGACGACTACGGCAGGCAGACAGTTGTCTAGCGGGGGTCTGGCGAGGGGGTCTGGGAGCGGAGCGCCGGGGCGTTCCGAGGTTGCTGATTCGGGGCCGGTTCGCGGCGATGCGCGGATACTCAGCCTTGATCTGATTAGGGGCGTGGCTGTTCTCGGCATTCTGCTGATGAATGCGGTGCACTTCAGGTTCGGGTCGGCGCCCTACATGAATCTGAGCGCGGGGGGCTCGGAGACGTGGCTGGACTGGGCGGTGGGGATTTTCGGCGAGATTTTCGTCGACCAGAAGTTCATGGGGTTGTTTTCGCTGCTGTTCGGGGCGGGGGTGATTCTGTTCATCGACCGCGCGAGCGGGCGAGGTCGGCGCGCAGCGCTGCTGAATCTGTGGCGGAATGCGCTGCTGTTGCTTATCGGGATTCTGCATTTCGCGTTGTGGGAAGGCGACATCCTGATGGTGTATGCGGCATCGTCGGTTTTTCTGCTGATTATGCGGAAGCTCCCGGACAGGGTTCTTGTCGCTGTGGGGGTCGCGGCGTTCACGCTCTCGGGGGCGGGGGCGCTGCTGGCGCAGCAGATGGCGAACACGACGGATGCGTCGCTGGCGGGAATCTGGACTCCGGGGGAAGTTACGGGTGAGGACGCGGCTCTTATCGAGTCTGTTGTTCTGCTGGCGTACTTTCTGCGGGCGCTGGGTCTGATTCTTGTGGGGGCAGGCCTGTACCGCATGGGTTTTATGAACGGGGGGTTGCCCGCGAGGACCTACCGGCTGATTGCGCTGGCAGGGACTTCGCTCGGCTTGGCGCTTGCCGCTGTTAGCGTTGTGGTTACTGAGGCGGGGGATTACTCGCGGGATGTTGCTTTCGTTGGCCAGCTTCCGAATACGCTTGGGACGATTCCGGCTTCGCTGGGTTATATGAGCATCATCATTCTGTGGAATAACCGTCCGGATAGCTGGCTGAAGGGGCGTTTGCGGGCAGTGGGGAGGATGGCGCTGACGAACTACCTGGCGCAGACGGTTCTGGGCGTGCTGACGCTGACTGTTCTGCTGGGCGACGCTGATTGGGTGAACCGTGGCGCCGTGCTGGCGTTCGTGGTCGCGGTGTGGGCGCTGCAGCTGTGGTGGTCGCAGGCGTGGCTGAGCCGTTTCCTGTTCGGGCCTGTGGAGTGGGCCTGGCGAGCGGCGACGTATCGGAGGATGCAGCCGCTGCGGCGCGCTCGGGAGGCGGGTTAGCGTCGCGGGGGGGGGCTTGGGGGGTAGCGCGGGTTGTTGCCGCTATTGGACGGAACCGCGAATTTTCTGGAGGGAGGTTCGGAGGGCGGCGACGGTGGCGTAGAGAGAGTCGAGGGCGGCTTTGTCGCGGGCGAGAGCGGAGCGGACATCGGCGATCTTCTGCTCGACCTCGGATGTCAGGGTGGGGGCTGAGTTTGTTGGTGAATTCTGGGAGGGCTTCTCGTCGTTGGTGGCGTCGCCCTGGAGGACGGCGGCCTGGATTGCGGCGCCGATGGCGACGACTTCGTCGGGGTTGACGCCGCGGTGTGGTTCTTTGCCGAAGAGTTGTTTGGCTTTGTCGATGATGGCTGGCATGCGGGTCATACCGCCGACGAGGATGACTTCGGCGATGTCGGAGGGTTGGACGCCGGCGTCTTTGAGGGCTTCGCGGCAGGAGGCTTCAACACGGCCGATGAGGTTGGCGGCGAGTTGTTCGAGTTTGGAGCGAGAGAGGGTTGTGGAGAGATGTTTGGGGCCTGAGGCGTCGGCGGTGATGAAGGGTAGGTTGATGTCGGCCTGGACGAAGTTGGAGAGTTCGATTTTGGCGCGTTCGGCGGCTTCCTTGAGGCGCTGGACGGCTATTTTGTCGTTTCGGAGGTCGATGCCTTGTTCTTTGCGGAACTCGTCGGCGAGCCATTCGATGATGCGCTGGTCGAAGTCGCCGCCGAGGCAGGTGTCGCCATTGGTGGATTTGACTTCGAAGACGCCGTCGCCGACGTGGAGGATGGAGATGTCGAAGGCACCCTCGTCGAGGTCGAAGACGGCGATGATCTCGTCGTGTCGTTTGTCGAGGCCGTATGCGAGGGCGGCTGCGGTGGGTTCGTTGATGATGCGTAGGACGTCGAGGCCTGCGATGGATCCGGCGTCTTTGGTGGCTTGTCGCTGGCTGTCGTTGAAGTATGCGGGAACGGTGATGACGGACTGAGAGACGGATTCGCCGAGCCTTGCTTCGGCGTCGGCTTTGAGTTTCTGGAGGACCATGGCGGATATTTCGGGAGGGGAGTAGTCGCGGTCGCCCATCGTGACGACGACGTCGCCGGCCCGCCCTGGTTTGGTGGTGTAGCTGAGTGTGGGTCGTTCGGATTCGATTTCGGCGAATTTTCGTCCGATGAGCCGTTTGACGGAGTAGGCGGTGTTTTCGGGGTTCTGGGCGGCTTGTCGTTTGGCGACGACGCCGATGTAGCGTTCGCCGGTTTTGGGGTTGACGGCGACGACGGAGGGGGTGGTTCGGTTGCCCTCGGAGTTTTCGAGGACGAGTGGTTCGCCGCCTTCCATAACGGCCATAGCGGAGTTAGTTGTTCCGAGGTCGATGCCGATTACCCTAGCCACTACTGATGAGTTCCTTCGCTTTCCAGCGGGGGATTCGGTTGGGGGAGAGTGAGCAGACTCGGCAGGCGGGGGCGGCTGTTAGGCCGCTCCCCGCTGTCGTGCGCGGCGGTTGTTGGTGGGCCGCTAGACTTCGCGGTATTCGCCTTCGATGGTGTCGCCTGGGTCGGCGTCCGGGGGGGTGTTGGCGGGGTTGGCGGTGGGGTCGGGGGGTTGCTGCTGGTAGATGGTTTCGCCGATCTTCTGGAGGGATGTCTGGAGAGCGGCTACAGCGGCGTTGAGGGAGTCGAGGTCGGCGTCGTCGCGGGAGAGGGCGGATCGGACGCCGGCGATCTTCTGTTCGATTTCGGGTTTGAGGTCGGGGCTGATTTTGTCGGCGAATTCGGCGAGGGTTTTCTCTGCCTGGTAAGCGGCGGAGTCGGCGAGGTTTCGGGCTTCGACGAGGGCACGGCGTTGTTTGTCTTCTTCGGCGTGGAGTTCGGCTTCCTTGACGAGGAGGTTGATTTCGTCTTTGGAGAGGCCGGAGCTTGCGGTGATGGTGATGCGCTGTTCCTTGCCGGTGGCTTTGTCTTTGGCGGAGACGTTGAGGATGCCGTTGGCGTCGATGTCGAAGGCGACTTCGATCTGGGGGATGCCGCGGGGGGCAGGGGCGATGCCGTCGAGGTTGAATTTCCCGATGGATTTGTTCTCGGAGGCCATAGTGCGTTCGCCCTGGAGGACGTGGATCTCGACGGCGGGCTGTCCGTCGGCGGCGGTGGTGAAGATTTCGCTCTTGGCGGTTGGGATGGTGGTGTTGCGCTGGATGAGGGGGGTCATCACCTGGCCCTGGGTTTCGATGCCGAGGGTGAGAGGGGTTACGTCGAGGAGGACGATGTCGGTGACGTCGCCTTGGAGGACGCCAGCCTGGATGGCGGCGCCGACGGCGACGACTTCGTCGGGGTTGACGCCGCGGTGGGGGTCTTTGCCGAAGAGTTGTTTGGCTTTGTCGATGATGGCTGGCATGCGAGTCATACCGCCGACGAGGATGACTTCGGCGATGTCGGAGGGTTGGACGCCGGCGTCTTTGAGGGCTTCGCGGCAGGGGGAGTCGGCGCGGTCGATGAGGTCGGCGGCGAGTTGTTCGAGTTTGGAGCGAGAGAGGGTAGTGGAGAGGTGTTTGGGTCCTGAGGCGTCTGCGGTGATGAAGGGTAGGTTGATGTCGGCCTGGACGACGTTGGAGAGTTCGATTTTGGCGCGTTCGGCGGCTTCTTTGAGGCGCTGGACGGCCATTTTGTCGTTGCGGAGGTCGATGCCTTGTTCTTTGCGGAACTCGTCGGCGAGCCATTCGATGATGCGCTGGTCGAAGTCGTCGCCGCCGAGGTGTGTGTCGCCGTTGGTGGATTTGACTTCGAAGACGCCGTCGCCGACGTGGAGGATGGAGATGTCGAAGGTTCCGCCGCCGAGGTCGAAGACGGCGATGATTTCGTCGTGTCGTTTGTCGAGGCCGTATGCGAGGGCGGCTGCGGTGGGTTCGTTGATGATGCGTAGGACGTCGAGGCCTGCGATGGATCCGGCGTCTTTGGTGGCTTGGCGCTGGCTGTCGTTGAAGTATGCGGGAACGGTGATGACGGCCTGAGAGACGGATTCGCCGAGCCTTGCTTCGGCGTCGGCTTTGAGTTTCTGGAGGACCATGGCGGATATTTCGGGAGGGGAGTAGTCGCGGTCGCCCATAGTGACGACGACGTCGCCGGCTCGGCCTGATTTGGTGGTGTAGCTGAGTGTGGGTCGTTCGGATTCGATCTCGGCGAATTTTCTTCCGATGAGTCGTTTGACGGAGTAGGCGGTGTTTTCGGGGTTCTGGACGGCTTGTCGTTTGGCGACGACGCCGATGTAGCGTTCGCCGGTTTTGGGGTTGACGGCGACGACGGATGGAGTGGTTCGGTTGCCCTCGGAGTTTTCGAGGACGAGTGGTTCGCCGCCTTCCATGACGGCCATAGCGGAGTTAGTTGTTCCGAGGTCGATGCCGATTACCTTAGCCATTGGTGATGAGCTCCTTCTCGTCTGGATTGTCTGGATTGTCTGGATGCGTGGCGGTTGGGGTAGCGTGGTTGTTCGGGGGCGCGGTAGCGGCGGCGCTGTTCGCGTCGGGATTGTTCTCGGGGCCGCCGGGGCCGCTGGATACGATTACCTGGGCAGGGCGCAGCACGCGGTCGGGGCTGCGGTAGCCGGGTCGGAAAGTGGAGAGCGCGCAGCCGGCGGGATGCTCGGCGGAGGGCTGGTGGTGGATTGCTTCGTGTTCGTGGGGGTCGAACAGGTCGCCGGGGGCGGGGTCGATTCTGGAGACTCCCTCATTCTTGATGAAGGAGTGGAGTTCGAGCAAGACGCTGCGGACGCCGTCGCTCCAGCCTGGGGGGGCGTCGTGGGGGAGTTTGGCGACGGCGCGTTCGAGATCGTCGACGCAGGGGAGGAGCCTGGCGAGTACGGAGTTCGAGGCGTTGCGGACGAGCATTCCGCGCTCTTCTTCGACGCGCCGCTTGTAGTTCTGGTAGTCGGCTGTGGCGCGCAGCGCCAGGTCTTTCCAGTGGTCGCGGTCTTGTTCGAGCTGGGTTATGGGGTCGGGGGCGCGGTTGGGGGGCTGCTCCGCGGCGCTCTGGTCGGAGGAGGCGGGGGCGCCGGAGCCGTCGGCGGGATGGTCGGCTGGATTGGGGTTGTCGGGATTGTGGGTGGTCATAGGGTTCACTCTACTCGATGGCGGTTTGTTGTTCGGCGGGCTTGGGGCGCAGCCGGGACGGAGGGGCGTTGCCCATAAACATATCGACGATTTCTTGCATTGCTTGTTCGAACGAGGGGGAGGGCAGGGCGGCTTGGCGCTCGGCGGCGTCCATAGCTTTGGTGAGGCGGTCGAACACGCTGAGGGCCATTCCGACGCCGGCGAGGTTGAGGCGCATTTCGTCGACGAGGTGCTTGATCATACGGAGTTTGGCGATGTCGCTCTCTGAGTAGAGGCGGAGCATTCCCATAGTGCGGGATGGGCGGACGAGGCCTGCGCGCTCGTACTTGCGGAGCGTTTGGGGGTGCATGTGGAGGATGCGGGCGGCGACGCTGATTATGTAGACGCCCTCGGCCTCGCGCGGGGGTTCGGGTTGGGGTTCCGGGGGGGGAGTGTGGCGCGGCTGGCTGGCTGGAAGTCCGGGGCGGGGGTTGGGGTTGAGCGGGGAGAGGTGGGGGTTGGTCTGCTGGGCGATGGTTGGTCTGGGTCGATATTGCATAGGGGGGGTTCTCTTTTCGTCAGCGGGGTGCGCAAGGAGGTGTGCGCAGGAGGGGGTTGCAATTGCTGGCGCCGAAGAGTAGTGTATTGATTGATATGGAGCGTATCAATCTTTATGCGCGATGGCAAGCCTTGAGGAATGGGGGGAGGCGGATGACGGAGTTGAATCTTCGCAGTTCCGAGCATTCCGGAGGTTCGGGGCCGCAGGGAGAGCGCGCAATGGAGGAGAGACTGAGGGTGGGAGGGGATTCTGGGCCCACCGGCCGTTAGGAGGCGAGACGATGACGCTATTCAAGGCATGCCAGAGGTGCGGGGGAGACCTGCGCGCGTCGGGAGACATCTACGGCGATTACTTGCAGTGCGTGCAGTGCGGGCATCTGATCGATCTGCCTGGGGATCTGGGGTTTTTGACGGCGGCGGAGGCGGCGGAGAGGGAGAAGGCGGCTGCGTGACGGGTTGCGTCGGCGGATTCGAGGGCCTCGTTGTTCAGGGGAATGGCGAGGCCTTTTCTTTTTCCTTTTCGGGGGTTGCGAGGGGTTCGCCGGGGATGCGGGCGATGGTTGGGAAGGGGGCGTCGTAGGAGCCGGACCGGAGCCAGGCTTTGATGTCGTGGGAGAGGCGTTCGATGTCGACGCCGGCGTAGCTGGGGGCGAATGGTTTGGCGATGCGGAGGGCGTCTTCCAGGAGCTGGCGGACGCCTTTGGGGTTGCGTCGGAGCGCGTGGGCGAATCCTGCGCCGAGCTTGGCGAGGGCGAGGAGGAAGAGGCGCTGGGGATAGGGGGATTCGATCCAGAGGGATTCCCATGTTTCGTGGGAGGCTCGGAAGCGGGCTTCGTTGAACGCGCTGATTCCCTGGCGGAAGCGGTCGGTCGCCGCGATTGCCTGCGGGTCGCCGATCGCGGCGGTGCGGGCGATGTAGGCGAGCCATTGGGAGTCGAGGGCTTGGCGTCCGCCTCGCGCTGGGCGTTGCGGCGGGGGCGAGGCGGGCTGGGTCATCTAGGCGTCGGCGGGGTAGTCGTAGGGGTTGTCGACTTCGAGGGATTGGTATTTGGAGGGGCATTTGACGTAGACGCGGTCGGCGGTGAAGACGCCGCCGTGCTGGTAGGTTCCGCCGAGCACGATTTCGGAGTGGGGGTTGAAGAAGAGGTCTGGGAGGACGCCGTTGTAGGAGGCAGGGATCTGAGCTCCGTTCTCTTCGAGGCGGAATGTGGCGAGAGTATTGCTGGCGCTGTCGCGAGCGAAGCTTCCCTCGACGAGCGTTCCTTTCACTTGGATGGACTGTCCGGGGGGAGGGGCGTCGGCCACTAGCTCGTCGACGGTTACGTAGAACGAGGCGGCCGCCTGGAATGCGGTGAAGCCGAAGTAGGCGAATGCGGCGATGAGCACGGCTGCGAGGATGAGGAGCTTCCACTGCCGTGTGAGGACGGAGGGGGAAGCGCTGGTTTCCGGGGTTTCGTTTCGATGCGAGGGCGTGTATTGCATTGCGGGTGCATTGTAGCGCCGTCGGCGAGCTGGCGCGCAGGGGGTTGCTGGCGGCTGCGCGCTGTTGGGTTGTTCGCGGTTGGCGGGGGCTAGCGGGCGGGGATGAATTCGCGCATACGGGAGGCGAGGCCGCGCTTGGCGAGCTCGCTCTCGAAGAGGTTGTGGATGCGGGGGTCTTCGTCTTCGTACTCGATCTGCATACCGCCGACTTTCTGGGACTTGTCCATATTCTCGTAGTTCCACATTTTGGATTCGAGGACGGGGTAGCGGGCGCCTCCGAAGTCGAACACGAGGTAGCGGGACTGGCCGGGGGAGACGTTGAAGTGCTGGTGGTAGGTGGGGCCGTTGGGCGGGGCGTAGAGCGTGCCGGGTTTCCAGTCGACGCGGACTGTGTCGACTGGGTTCTCGCCCTCTTTCCAGAGGAGGGAGTAGCCTTCGCCGGTGACGCAGAAGATGTGGGCTCCGGCGTTGTGGGCGTGGGCTTTCTTGTAGGTTCCCTCGAAGAACTGGGAGATGTGGCAGTGCATTGAGGAGTCGGCGAGGAGGAATTGGATGTTGTTGCCGGCGGCGCCGCGGGCGATCCATGGGGGGAGTTCGAAGTTGACGAGTTCGGGGACGAAGTTTGTTTCCCACTGATGGCGTCCGGGCTTGACTTGGCGGAACTCGCCTTCGCCGTCGAAGTAGCGTTCGGCGGCCATGCGCTCGGGGAATTGGAAGGGGTTGTTGTAGATGAACGCGGGATTGCGGAAGACGTTGAAGATGATGGGGAGGTCGGTTACGGCGGCGAGCCTTGCGGGCTCTGTTCCGGAGCCGTTGAAGATCTGGTGTTTGGCGTTGAGGGGTATGGCGAAGATGGCGCTAGGGCCCCACTCGAACGAGTATTTCTTGCCGTCGGGGGTTTCGATGACGGCGGCGCCGCGCCCGGAGATGACGTGGATGAGCTCGTCGTGCATATGTTGTTCGGGGTTGAGCTGCCCGCCTGGGGGGATTTCGACGACGTAGGCGGAGAGGTAGTCGGAGCGTCCGGCGAGGTGGATGTAGGCGCCGCGCCCGCCGAGGCGCTCCCAGGGTTCGACCTGGATGGTGTGGCAGTCGACAGCGTAGGCCTCGTGGATGGGGACGCCTTCGTTGTTGATGAAGTCGGTGTAGGGGAAGTTGCCGTACCAGGGGTTGATTTCGATGTCGTCGCCCATAGCTGTCTCCTCTGTCTCCTCTTTGCTGCGCCGCTGCGGAGCGGTGGCGTTGCCGCGTTTGCGCGGGGCGCGGCGGCGGGTCAAGGTTACCGGTTTGGGGGCGGGGGCGGCAAGTGAAACGTGGGGGAGGGGGGCGCTGGAGGGGAGGGTTAGTCGCGGTTGGCGATGTCGCGCCGGAGGTCTTCGATGTCGCGGCGGAGGTCGCGGTCTTTGCGGGCGATGTAGATGGCGTAGAGGAAGAAGCCGGCCCAGGTGAGGAGGGTTCCGGCGAGGAGGAAGCCGAGGTTGCTTTCGTCGGGGGCTTCCTGGGCGTGTTCGGCGGCCATCGCGGCGGGTGCGGCGAGCGCGAGGAGGAGGGCGAATGTTGCGAGGGAGAGGGCGGCGGCGGCGAGTCGCATAGGGTTCTTCAGGCGATGGCTCGGCGGAGTTCGTCGAGGGTTTCTTCGTCGTTGCGCTGGGCGATGCGCTGGGTCATAAGCGATGCGTAGAGGATGAGGAAGGCGGCGAAGGAGAAGAGGAGGGTGAAGAGCATTTCGGATTCGAGGGATCCCTCGGCTCCGGGGCCGGTGACGCGCTGGGGGTGGAGTCCGCCCCACCAGTCGGCGGCCATATAGACGAAGGGGACGGCGGCGGCGCCGAGGATGGCGACTACGGCTCCCCATCGGCGTCCGCGGTCGGCGTCGGGGGCGTAGGTTCGGGTCATGAGGTATCCGATGAAGATGAGCCAGAGGACGAAGGTGAGCGTGCCGTTGGCGTCCCATACCCACCAGGTTCCCCAGACGGGTTTGGCCCAGACGGCGCCGGTGATGATGGCGATGGTGAAGTAGACGAGGCCGATTTCGGCGGAGACGTAGGCGAGCCTGTCCCATGCGGGGCTGCGTTTCAGGAGATAGAGGACGCTGCCGACTGCGGCGACTGCAAAGGAGATGAAGCTGGTGAGGACGACGGGGACGTGGAAGTAGAAGAGTCGCTGGATGACGCCCATTACGCGTTCGGTGGGGGCGAAGGCGAAGATGAGGTAGAGGTCGATGAGGATGAGGGCGCTGGCAAGGAGGAGGAGGGCGAGGCGGGCGCGCTCCCTCGTCGCGCTGGGGGAGGGAGGGGGTTGGAGGGGTCGCGTGTCTGCTGCTGAGGCCAAGCCTGTTCCTCGGGGGGTTGCTCGAACGCTTCTGAAAGGATAGCACGGGCGAGGGGGCGCCGGGCGCGCAGGCGGGGGACGCGGGGGCGCGTGCTGGAGGAGGCGCTCGGGGCTAGAGGTCTGAGGTTGGGGGCTAGCGGGGCTTAGCAGGGGCTTTTGTGAAGTGCGGGTTGCGTCCTTTGCCCCAGCACGAGTTGAGGAACGAGCGCACTCTGGCGTCGAGGATGACTGCGTGCTTGGGCTGGGCCGCTACGAGGAAGAGGCGTGTGCTCCGGCGGTGGAATCGGAGCGCGTGGAGGGTCGCGCCGGGTAGTTTGCTGCGTAGTTCTTTGCAGCGTTTCCTTGCGAGCTCGTCCACGCTTATCCCCTTACCCTCCAGCATCCTGATTGCATGCTGGTAGATGATGAGGCTCTGGCCGCACTTCCAGTAGGGGTGGAGTTCGTCGTAGTAGGCGTACTTGGGGCCTTTCGCGTGGTGGGGGAGTGTGCTCGGAACCTCCAACCCGTTGTCGGGGTCGATGAGGACGAGTTCGGCGTCGGCGAGGGCGTCGCGTCCTCTTTGGGCCCATTCGCGGCGGGCATCGGGACGTTGGTTTTGGGGTATCCCGTCGAAGGTGAGGTAGTCCGGGTATTCTTGGCGGGATGGGTCTGGGTAGCTGGGGTAGTAGAGCGTGTCGGACGGGAGGATGCCGCTTCGCTGGATGTCGGCTACGCATCGGGGTTCGGCGAATGCTACATCCTTGATAAGGGTGAACAGGGCGGGGTCGCAGTTGCTAAGCGTGAGTTCTACTTTTGATGGGTTATCGAGATACTGGATGAACTTGCCGTCGGGCATTGCCGCTGTTGGGGACGAGATGCCAGTTCACGCCTAGGCGGAGGGTTTCGTGGTTGTCCTGGCCTAGCATTCCGGAGAGCCAGCGGAGTAGTCCGAACTTTGCGTAGTCGCCTATGTCGCCGGCGAATTGGTTCTGCATTGGTTACTCCTCGAGCACGTTCTCGAATACGAGGGATGATAGCAGGAGGAAGATGGCGTCGAAGGCGAGGATGAGCTGGAGCCAGCGTCCTGCGCCGCTCCAGCCGTTTCCGGCGAGGGCTTCGGCGGAGCCGGAGACGGCTCCGATGACGACGGGGAGGACGATGGGTAGGAAGAGGAGGGGGAGCATCACTTCGCGGGCGCGGGTGTGGACGGCGATGGCGGAGAAGAGCGTTCCGACGGCGGCGAATCCGAGGGTGGCGGCGAGGGCGATGGCGAGGAACCAGGGGTGGAGGAGGGAGAGGTTGTAGAGGATGAGGAAGATGGGGAGCATTAGGGTTTCGACGACGAGGAGGAGGGCGAGAGAGCCGAGGAGTTTGCCGAGGTAGAGGGCTTCGCGGGGGACGGGGGCGAGGAGGAGGCCGTCGAGGGTTCCGCGCTCGCGTTCGAGGAGGAAGGCGCGGTTCATTCCGAGGACACCGGTGAAGATGTAGGCGACCCAGACGATGCCGGGTCCGACGACGGCGAGGAGGCGCGGGGAGGGGTCGAAGGCGAAGTTGAAGATGAAGGCGACGACGAGGGAGAAGGCGAGGGTGGCGGCCAGGGACTCGCGGGTGCGGGCTTCGAGGCGGAAGTCTTTGAGGAAGATGGCGGCTGTTGCGCGTGCGAGGCTGCTCATTGGTTGGCTCCGCGCTTGCTGGGGGGCGTCTCGCTGGGAGCGGAGGGTCGCAGAGCGCGCTGGCTAGCTCCTCGCTTGCTGGGGGGTCTGCTGGGGCGAGGGGTAGCGCTCTTGGGGTTGGGGGCGCCGTCTTTCTGGGAGGGTGGGTTGGGGTAGTGGCTAGGGCGCATCATGGCGGCTGTAAGGGGGCGTTTCCTGAGGGGGTGGGGCGTCGGGTGAGTCGCGCTGGTTTCCGCTGAGCAGGGCGGCGATTCCGGCGGGCGCGGCGTCGCGGGCGAGGCCGCGAGCCGTGAGGCGTCCGGATCGGAGGACTGCGTACTCTGCGGCGACGGCGAGGCCGCGCTGGGGGTCGTGGGTTGTGAGGATGACGCTGCCTCCGGAGCTGGCGACGGCGCCGATGACGGAGTCGACGAGGCGCTGGGCTTCGATGTCGAGTCCGGCGTCGGGTTCGTCCAGCAGGAGGATGGGTGGTTGGTGGAGGAGTGCTCGGGCGATGGCGACGCGCTTGCGCATTCCGTTCGAGAGGTCGCGGGCGCGTCGGTGCGCCCATCCTTCGGCTGCGACGTCGGCGAGGGCGCGCTCGACGCGGTCGTTGGGGTTGGGGACGCCATACAGTCGGGCGTAGAAGAGGAGGTTTTCGGCGGGGGTGAGGTCGTCGTAGAGGAGGTCGTGGTGTCCGGCGTATCCGATGGATGCGCGGGCTGCTTGCGGTCGGGATCGGGAGTCGAATCTGGCGATGGCGACGCTGCCTTGGGATGGTTTGGCGAGCGTTGCGAGGATTCGGAGGAGGGTGCTCTTGCCGGCGCCGTTGTGTCCGAACAGGGCGAGGACGCTTCCCCAGGCGAGCGCGAGGTCGACGGATCGGAGGGCGACGGCGCGTCCGTAGGATTTGGATACGCCTCGCGCGTCGATGGCGAGCGCAGTGCACTGGGCGGCGCCGGGCGCTGTGGTCTGGGTGGTCGCTGTCATAGGGGGAGGGGGCGTTCGGGGGTCTGTGGTGTAGTGTACCCTCTCTCTGGGGGGCTCCTGTCGGCGTCGGCGGGGCGAGGCGGGAACGATGGAGGCGAGAAAGGGGGATAGGGGATGGAGGTAGCGCGTTGGGTCAGGGCGGCGTTCGGTCGTTCGGGGGTTTCTGGGGGGATGGATGGGCGCGCGCCTGCCGGCCAGCACGTTACATCGAAGATGCCGCAGATGACGGTAGGCGGGGTTCCCCGCGTGGATACGGCAAGCTGGCGGCTGTCGGTTTTCGGGGAGGTGGAGCGTCCTTTGGAGCTGGGGTGGGAGGAGTATGTTGCGCTCGCGACTGATGAGGTTGCGGCTGATTTTCATTGCGTTACGCAGTGGACGCGGTTGGATGTGGGGTGGTCGGGAGCGCAGGCGATGCGGGTGATCGGGCTGGCGCGTCCGACTGCGAGGGCGCGGTTCGCGATGGTTCGATGCTACGACGGGTATGAGACGAATCTGGATGTTGGGGCGCTGGCTGCGGAGGACACGCTGTTCGCGCATCGGATGGATGGTGCGGCGCTGTCGCCGCAGCATGGGGGTCCGGTGCGTCTGGCGGCGCCGTCGCGTTACGGGTGGAAGAGCGCGAAGTGGGTGAGGAGCGTGGAGCTTACGGCGGACGACCGTCCCGGTTTCTGGGAGCGGAACGGCTACCATATGCGTGGGGATCCGTGGCGCGAGGAGCGGTTCGCGGGGTGAGCGGGAGAGGAGGGGGCCTACTCCGCGGTGGGCGGGAGCGGGAGGGGCGAGCTCTGTTAGAGGGCGAAGGCGTCGAGGAGGGCTTCGGGGGTTTTGGCGGTTACGCGCTGGCGGACTTCGGCGAGGCGCTGGTCGAGCGAGGGACGGTGGGGGTCGCGGTAGACGAGGCCGAGAGGGACGCCTCCTCGTGCGATGAGGTTGCGGGCGGCGTCTTTGCTGAGGGGGTCGTGCTCTTCGGGGATGTCCCAGGCTTTGCCTTCGACGCCCTTGGCTTTGTTGCCTTTGAGTTCGGCGTAGGTGTCGTTGTAGGTGGTGCAGGGGGAGGCGACGTGGACGATGGAGAATCCCTGGTGCTCCATGCCGCCTTTGATGAGGGCGGCGAGGTCGCGGGGTTTGCTGGAGTATCCGGAGGCGATGTAGGTTACGCCGAGGGTGAGGTAGAGGTCGAGGGGGCTAACGGGGGATTCGAGTTTGCCGAAGGGGGTTGAGCTGGTTACGGCGTCTTCGAGGGTTGTGGGGGAGGATTGTCCTTTGGTGAGTCCGTAGACGCCGTTGTCCATAACGACGGCGCAGATGTTGAGGTTTCGGGCGGCTTGGGGGGCGATGTGCTCCATTCCGATGCTGAGGAAGTCGCCGTCGCCTGCGACGACGATGACGTTGAGGTCTTCGCGGGCCATTTTGACGCCGAGGGCGAGGGGGAGGGATCGTCCGTGGATGCCGTGGAAGCCGTAGGGTTGTTCGCCTTCGAGGAGGTGGACGAGGTTTCCGGAGCAGCCGATGCCGGCGACGACGACGTTGTGGGTCATGGGGATTTCGCGTTCGATGTTCCAGTCGCGCATGGCGAATTCCATAGCTCGCCGGACGCCGAAGTCGCCGCATCCGGGGCACCAGTTGAAGTCGTATTCGGGGTTTTTGCTGGTCATGCGTTCACCGCCTGGAGGCGCCCGGCTTCGGCCAGGCGGGTTTTGATGCGTTCGCAGAGTTCGGAGGGGAGGAAGGGGAGGCCGGTGTATTGGGTGATTGCGTGGGCGTTGACGCCCTCTGAGCGCAGGATGCTTGCGAACTGGCCTTGGTAGTTGAGTTCGGGGACGAGGACGAGTTCTTTGGAGCGTAGCTCGTCGAGGAGGGGAGGGGGGAGTGGGCTGAGGAACATAGTGTAGAGCCAGGCGATGTCGACGCCTTCGGCTCGGAGGCGGTTGTAGGTTTCGAGGACGGAGCCTTTGGAGCCTCCCCAGGGGATGACTGCGACGGGAGCGGAGGGGTTGTCGCTTTCGAAGTCGCCGTCTTCGAGGAGTTTGAGCTTGCTGAACCGTCGCTCGGTCATATGGATGTGGTATTTGGCTAGGTGCGTGGTGTCGCCGTAGATGTCGTGTTCGGAGCCGTTGGCGACGTATGAGCCTGGGCCTCCGGGGATGGGGAAGGGGGAGATTTCGCGTGATTCGTAGCGCAGGTATCCGTTGTCGCCGTTGTAGGCGTTGCGGGTTTCGACGGGGCATTGGGAGAGGTTGGGCCGGCGGATGTTCTGGGCGCGTTCGGCGAGGGAGTGCTCGCTGAGGAGGATGACGGGTCCCTGGTAGCGCTCCGCCCAGTTGAAGGCGTGGACGGCTGCGAGGAAGCACTCTTCGACGGATCCGGCGGCGATGACGGGGATCTTTGAGTCGCCGTGAGCGGGGCTTAGGGATGCGAGGAGGTCGGATTGTTCGGTTTTGGTGGGGAGGCCGGTTGCGGGGCCTCCGCGCTGGACGTTGACGATGACGCAGGGGATTTCGGCCATCCAGGCGAGGCCGATGCCTTCGCCCATGAGGGTGAATCCGGGGCCGGAGGTTGCGGTCATTGCTTTTTTGCCGGCGAAGCCGGCGCCGATGATGCCGGTGACGGCTTCGATTTCGGAGCTTGCCTGGTAGGCGAATTTGCCTTCGCCGACGAGGTTGCGCTCCATATAGAGGAGGACTGGGGTTGCGGGAGAGATGGGGTAGCCGAAGTAGAAGTCGACGCCGGCGTGGAGGGCTCCGATGGAGAGGGCTTCGTTGCCTTTGATGAAGACTTGGTCGTAGCCGGGTTTTTCGGGGACGCCGAGGTTGCTGATGGAGGGTTCTTCGGCGAGGTGGGCGAGGCCGAGGTCGAGGGCTTTGTGGTTGGCGTCGATGACGGCCTGGCGTCCGGCGAAGCGTCGCGATACGAAGTCTTTGAAGTATTGGACGGGCATATTGACGAGTTTGGAGAGTCCGCCCATAACGACCATATTGGCTGCTCGGGATTCGCCGGTTTGCTTGGCGAGGCCGTCGAAGGGGACGGTGATGCAGCGGCGGGCGTGGTCGTTGGGGTCGGGGGTTACGGAGGGGTCGAGGAGGATGATGCCGCCTTCGCGCACCTCGCTGCGGTGTTCGTTGTAGGCGAAGTCGTTGAAGGCGACGAGGATGTCGACGGCGTCGCCGGGGCTCGGGACGGGCTCGCGGGAGACGCGGGCCTGAGTCCAGGTTGGACCGCCGAGGATCTGCGAGGGGAATGTGGCGAAGGTGAGGGCGTGGAAGCCGACGCCGGTGGATGCTCGGGCGAGCATCTCTGCGGCGGTGACGACTCCTTGTCCGCCTTCGCCTGCGAAACGGACAACGACCTCGCTCTGGTAGGTCATGGGGGCGTCCTCCCGATGAGTGGCGAACGGACTCCGGGAGCGTGTATTGCCTGCAGGGGCGCGGAGGCGCGCCGAACCGCAGGGAGTCCGTTCGGAGCCTCGTCGGGTTAGGCTATGCGCCGGTTCGATGCGGTGTCAACTTACGGGTTGTTCGCGTAAAGGGGATTATGGTTAGGCGGCATTGCGCTGTTTTCTGGCTGATTTCGGCGGATTCGCGCGTTCTGCGCGTCTGTTTCAGATGGAGCCGCCGCTGCGGACTGCTTCTCAGCAGGCTTGCGGCTGGCGGTCTTGCCCGCGTGCGCGGCGTCCTGGGGAGCCGGCGGGGCCGGTGTCCCCCGTGTCTCCCGGTCTTGCTCCGTGCGCGGCGGCATGGGGTTGTCAGCGGATTCGAGCTAGCTCTCGGATGCGCGGAGGTCTTGCTTGTGCGCCAGGGGTTCTGGGCGGATGGCGCGTTGACACTGCGCAAACGGGCTGTGGTATTCTGCCTTCCGCTGGCGCACGGCTTGGCCGTTCGGGGGGTTCAGGCGTTGGGCATCTGGCGCGGCGCCCAACTTCGGAATGGCTTGTTGGGGCGGAAGGTTGCGGCAGGGTGGCGCGTACGGTTGCGGGGGCTCGCTTTGGCGGAGCTCTGGAGGAGGGTTGCATTGGTTCAGCAGGGCGTTGAGCTGAAGAGGGGCCTACGGGACGTTTATTTCGAGTCCACGCAGTCGAGCCACGTCATTGGGGATATTGGGCGGTTGATCTACCGCGGGTACGATATCCACGATTTGGCGACGCAGGCCACCTTTGAAGAGGTGGTCTTTCTGATGATGAAGGGGGAGTTGCCGACGCGGGCGGAGCTCGATGAGTTCGACGCCGCTCTGCGGTCGAGCCGCGAGGCGCCGCTGGAGGTTCTTGAGATTATCGAGCGGGTGAAGGGCGGGCATCCGATGGATGTGCTGCGGACGGCTGTTTCGGCGCTTGCGGCGTTCGAGCCTGAGGTTGAGGACATCTCGCACGATGCGACGCTGCGGAAGGGGATGAGGATTACGGCGCAGACGCCGACGATTGTGGCGGCGCATCATCGCATCCGCACAGGGCAGCCGGTCGTCGCGCCCGACCCGTCGCTTTCGCATGCGGCGAACTTTCTTTATATGCTCCTGGGGAGGCGTCCGGACGAGGATACGGCGCGGCTGATGGACAAGGATCTGATTGTGCATCTTGATCACGGCTCGAACGCGTCGTCGTTTGCGGCTCGGGTTACGGCGAGCACGCTGGCGGATGTGCACGGGGCGGTGGTTACGGGGATCTCGACGCTCAAGGGTCCGCTGCACGGGGGGGCGGCGGAGGGCGTGATGAAGATGGCGCTGGAGATTGGGGACGAGGGGAACGTGGAGAGTTACCTGGAGGGGAAGCGCTCGCGCAAGGAGCGCATTATGGGGTTTGGTCATGCGGTGTATCGCGCGGAAGACCCACGCGCACGGCACTTGAGGGAGGGGTCGCGGCTGCTGGCGGAGAAGGAGGGCGACCCGACGTGGTTCCAGATTCTGAGCAGAGTTGAGGAGCAGATGCGGCCTTACGCGGAGCGCGGCATCTGCGTGAATGTGGATTTCTGGGCGGGTTCGGTGTATTACCTTTTGGGGATACCGGAGGATCTGTTCATTTCGATTTTCGCGGTGGCGCGGGTTCCTGGCTACGTGGTGCAGATACTCGAGCAGCAGGACAAGAATATTCTTATCAGGCCTCAGATTCGGTACGATGGGCCGATGGACAGGGAGTTTGTGGCCATCGACCAGCGAGGGTAGGCGCGGAATATCCTGGAAGGGGGCTCGGGGCATGACGCAGCAGGCGACGAAGACTGGGGAATCGACGGATTCTGGCTGTCCACAGAACGCGAGCGGGGGACATCACTGGGCTATCGAGAGTCCGAACGGTCCGACGAGTTTCGGGACGTGCAGGCGTTGCGGCGATGTCCGCGAGTTCAAGAATTCCATTCAGATTACGAGCTGGGAGTCGGAAGGCAGTCACGCCAACCGTCATCGCGCGTAGCGCCGCTCTGAGGCGCGCGGGGAACGTCGCAGGGCTATGGGGCGTTCTTTCGGGTGAGGGGCGCGGAGCCCGGCTGTTTCCGCGACGAGGCGAGCTCCCGCCGTCGCCGCTGTTGGTATGCGCGCCTGCGAATCTACGGCGTTCTTTGCTCGGGGGCGTTTCCGCGGCGCTGGGCGCCTTGTTGTTCGCCAGACTGGGCGTATGACCGAGCCGTCGCCGCTGGGGATGACGGGAGCCGAGGCGGAGGCGCGGCGCCGCATCGCCGAGCGGGGGCCGATTACGTTCGCCGAGTTTATGGATGTGGCGCTGTACTGGCCGGAGGGCGGGTACTACACGACGCGCCGAGCGTTCGGGGCTGCGGGGGATTTCTATACGGCGCCGTTGACGCATCCGGCGTTCGGGGCGCTGCTGTCGGGTCAGCTGCGATCGATGTGGGAGCTGCTTGGGCGTCCGCAGCCGTTCGTTGTGTTCGAGGCGGGAGCGGGGACGGGGAGGCTTGCGTCGGACATCGCGGCGCAGGCGCCGTTGCTCGATAGGGAGTTCGGCGCGGAGCTGCGGCTCCACGCGTTTGACAGGGGAGTCCCGACGGCTGGAGAGGGGCGCGCCGCGGGGGAGGCGGGGGTTTCCGCTTCCGCTGCGGCTTCTGTTCCTGTTTCTTCCGGGGATCCCGCTGTGGACGGGGAGGGCTTGGGGAAAGCCCACGTGATACTTGCGAACGAGCTTGTCGACGCGATGCCGGCGCATCGCGTTACGTGGCAGGATGGGGAGTTGCGCGAGATCTATGTTGGCGCGTCGCCGGATGGGCGGCTGACGGAGGTTGTGGGGGCGCCGTCGACGTCTGCGCTGGGGGAGCGGCTGGCTGCGGTTGGCGCGCGGTTGTCGGAGGGATACAGGGCGGAGGTGAATCTTGCTATGGGGGGGTGGATGGGGTGGGCGTTCGGGGCGATCTCCCGGGGTTATCTGCTGCTGATCGATTACGGGCGCGAGGCTGCGGCCTACTACGACGAGTCGCGCCGGTTGGGGACGCTGCGCTGCTATGAGCGCCACACGCTGAGCATGGATCCGTATGCGCATGTGGGGAGGCGGGATATCAGCGTTCATGTGGAGTTCACGTCGCTGCGGGCGGCGGCAGCGGCTGCGGGGTTCGCGGAGGCGGGGTCGATGAGTCAGGCGGAGCTGCTGAGGGGTCTTGGGGCGGATGCGCTCCGTGGGGAGATTGCGGGGCGCGCTGATCTAAGCCGCGCTGCGCGGACGGGCAATCTGCGGCAGATCGATCTGTTGATGGATCCGGGGGGGATGGGGTCGTTCCGCGCGCTGGCGTTCGCGAAGGATGCGCCGTTGCAGGGGGCGCTGGGGGCGGCGCGGGGGCCTGCGGGACCGGCTCCGCTGCCGGGAGAGGGTCATATGCCGATTCCAGGGATGGCGGTCGGTCGGCTTCCGAGCTGGGAGGAGCTGCTTCGGTAGGGGTCGGGACTCCGGCGTCTGCGGGGAGCAGGCTAGCTGCGGCGAGGGGCGACGGATGAGGAGGAGTTCGCAGCATCGGGCAGCGAGTAGGGGCAGGCCAGCTGCGACGAGGGGCGACGGATGGGAAGGAGTTCGCGGCATCGGGCGGCGCGTAGGGGCAGGGCATCTGCGGCGAGGGGCGATGGAGGAGGGAGGGAGTTCGCGGCATCGGGCGGCGCGTAGGGGCAGGGATTGGGGTTAGTCTGGGCCGGCGAGTTGCGCGCGGAGCTCGCGTTTGAGGGTTTTGCCGAGGGAGTTTCGGGGCAAGGCTTCGACGAAGATGACTTGCTCGGGGCGCTTGAAGCGGGAGAGCCGGCGGCAGGCGTCGAGGAGGGCGTCTTCGTCGGGTTGGTCGCCGGGGGAGGGGACGACGACGGCGACGACGCGCTCGCCCCAGGTGTCGTCGGGGAGGCCGATGACGGCGCACTCCTCGACGCCCGGGCAGGCGTGGAGGATGTGTTCGATCTCCTCGGGAGCGACCATTTCGCCGCCGCGTTTGATGAAGTCTTTGGCGCGGCCGTCGAGGAAGAGGTAGCCGTCGGTGTCGATGTGTCCGAGGTCGCCGGTGTAGAGCCAGCCGGCGTGGATGGTCTGCGCTGTGGCGTCGGGGTCGTTCCAGTAGCCGCGCATAAGGCGCGGGCCTCGGGCGACGATTTCGCCCTGCTGGCCGGCGGGGAGGTCGCGTCCTTGTTCGTCGACGACGCGGACTTCGACGTCGGGTAGGGGTTTGCCGATGGATGCGAGCCGTCGGCGTCGTTTCTCGACGAGTTCGGGGGGGCCTTCGAGGATGTGGTCTTCGGGGGGGACCATGGCGATGGTGGAGCCTGTTTCGGTTTGGCCGAAGGCGTTGATGAATTGGACGGCGGGCATAAGGGGGAGAGCGCGTTCGATGAGGGATGGGGGCATAGAGGAGCCGCCGTAGGTGATGACGCGCAGGGAGGAGAGGTCGCGTTTGCTGAAGTCGGGATGGTCGAGCGCTTGTTTGAGCATTGTGGGGACGATGAGGGCGCGCTGGATGGCGTGGCGTTCGACGAGGGACATCCATTCGGCGGGTTCGAACTGTCGCTGAATGATGATTGTGCGTCCGCCGTAGACGCCGGCGAGGGCGGCTTGCAGTCCTGCGACGTGGTAGAGGGGGAGCGTGAGGAGGGTGGGTTCGACGATGTCGGGGTCTGGGGGCTCCATATTGGCGAGCATGAAGGAGGTGAAGCTCGAGTGGGAGAGCATGACCGCTTTCGGGCGGTCGGCGGCGCCGGAGGTGAACAGGAGCGCGGCGGTGTCGTTGGGGTCTCCTGAGGGGAAGGTTGTTTCGTGGGGGCTAGCGGAGTTCGCGAGTTCGTCGCAGGAGCGCCATCCGGGCAGGGGAGGGCCGCTCGTTGCGAAGAGTTGCGCGGAATCGGAGTTGTCGCGCAGGGCGTCGACGAGGGGGGCGTAGCGTTCGCCGGCGATGACGGCTTTGGGGGCTACGGCGCGAAGAGGGTAGGCGATCTCTTCGCCGCGTCCGCGGAAGTTGAGGGGGGCGTAGATGGCGTCGAGGCGCGCGGCGGCGAAGCAGGCCTCGAAGTGGAGGGGGGTGTTGACGTCGATGACGCAGACGCGGTCGCCGGGGCCGACTCCGCAGCTGGCGAGCGCGTTGGCGAGGCGGTTTGCGCGGTCGGCGAGGCTGGCGTAGGCGATGGATTCAGCGTCGAAGATCAGGGCGGGGCGATCGGGGACGATAGCCGCGGCGATGGAGAGGATGTCGTGCGTGTGCAGGTTGGCCTCCGTGGGCGGACAGTGCGCTGGGGTCTTCTCTCTTCTTCAGTCTCTTCAGCCTCTTTCAGCGTAGCTGAGCGGCGAGGCGGCGCTCAAGGCGGAGGGCGTCGCGGAGCGGCAGGTCGGCGCCCTCGCGGAGGGCGCGCTTCAGGAGCGCGAGGACGCGGGGCGCTGTGCCGGCGATGCTGCGGAGGCGGCGTTCGGCGTCGGCGAGCAGGCGTTCGCGGGGGGTTATCCAGTGCGCGAGTCCGAGCGCGAGCGCGTCGGGGGCGGGGATGCGCTGTCCGGCGAGCATAAGGGAGAGAGCGCGGGAGTTGCCGATGATGCGGGGGAGGGATTGCGTTCCGCCGGCGGCGGGGATGAGGCCGAGCGTGGTTTCGGGCATAGCGAAGACGGCGTCGGGGGAGGCGATGCGGAGGTCGCAGAGGGCGGCGATTTCGAGGCCGGATCCGAGGCAGTAGCCGTGGACGGCGGCCATAGTTGGGATCGGGAGGCTGGCGAGGGCGGACCACACGTCGCGCTCCCAGCGGACGTTCCGGGCGATGGTTGGGGAGGGGGCGCTGCCGAACTCGGAGAGGTCGGCGCCGGCGCAGAAGCCTTTTTCGCCGGCGCCGGAGATGAGGAGGGCGCGGACGTCGGGGTCGTCGCGGACGGCGGCGAGGGATTCCCAGAGGTCGTCGCGCATCTGGATGTTGAAGGCGTTGACGGCGCGGGGGCGGTTGAGGGTGATGAACGCGACGCCATCGCGTTTGTCGTAGAGGAGGGTTGGGAAGGCGGCGGCGGGAGTCATTGTCCTTTGTAGCGCGGGGGGCGGCGCTCGGCGAAGCTGCGTATCCCCTCGGCGCGGTCGCTTGTGGAGTGGAGGAGGAGGCTGAGGTCGGCCTCGAGGCGGAGTCCTTCGGCAAGCGGGAGGTCGGCTGCGGCGTGGATGGCTTCTTTGGCGTAGCGGGTTGCGATGGGGGCGGCGCTGGCTGCGGCGTTGGCGAGCGCAAGGGCGGCGTCGAGCGGGCCGGTTGCTTGAGCGAGGCCGTCGCGGAGGGCGTCGTGGTTGGGGAGCGTTTCGCCGGCGAGGAGCAGGCGCATTGCGCATCCGAGGCCGGCGAGGCGCACGAGACGCGCCGCGCCGCCGTGGGTTGGGAGACGTCCTTGCGCGGCGTGGGCCATACGGAATTCGGCGCGAGGAGATGCGACGCGGATGTCGGCGGCGAGGGCGAGTTCGAGGTTTTCCTCGGCGCAGAGGCCGTCGATCCAGGCTACGGTGGGGAGTGGGATGGCGGCGAGGGCTGCGACAGGGTCGTTTTCGGCGTTGAGGGGGAGGTTTGCGGGGGCGGAGTCCCACGCGCCTGCGATGAGGATGGCGCGGCATCCGGGGGCGTCGGCGGCGCGTCGCAGGGCGCTGGCAAGCGCGGCGTACTCGTCGGCGTCGGCTGGGAGCTCGACGCGAACTATGGGATGCAGGGAGTCGATGCGTATGCCGGAGTGGTTCGCCATATGGAGGGATGTTCGGCGCACGGCGCGCGGGGTGTCAACGGGGCGGCGCTGAGCGGCGTACAGCCTGGGCGAGTACTACCTGCTGGGCGCGGGGTGTCAACGGGGCGGAGGGGCGCGGCTCTTGGCGCAGGGGGGACATGCAAGCCGGGCTTACGCGGAGAGGGGCGGAGGGGAATCGCTCTTGGCGGGGAGGCGTTTGGGGCGCGGGGAGAGAGCGGGGGAGGTCGGCATCCCGTAGAATCGGGCGGAATGCTGGCAGGGAGGGTTCCGTATGGGCGGTCCGCTGGAGGGAGTACGCATAATCGATCTTACGCGCATCCTTGCGGGGCCGTTCGCCACGATGCTGATGGCGGATCTGGGGGCCGATGTGATTAAGGTGGAGCAGCCGGGGACGGGAGATCCGGCGCGGGGGAATGGTCCGTTCCTGACGGCTGAGGGGGAGGAGACGGAGCAGCAGCAGTTCAGCACGTACTTTATGAGCATTAATCGCGGGAAGCGCAGCGTGGCGATTGATCTGGCGAGCGCGGAGGGGAGGGAGCTTTTGCTGCGGTTGGTTGCGGAGTCGGACGTGCTTATCGAGAATTTCCGTCCGGGGGCGATGGAGCGGCTGGGGCTGGGCTACGATGCTGTGCGGGCGCGGAATCCGCGGGTGGTGATGTGCTCGGTGTCGGGGTTTGGGCAGACGGGGCCGTACGCGCGCCGTCCGGCGCTCGATGTGATTGTTCAGGGGATGGGGGGGATGCTGAGCATTACGGGGGAGCCGGGTCGCGGGCCTGTTCGTCCGGGGGCGAGCATTGGGGACATCACGGCGGCGCTGTTCGCGACGGTGGCGATTGAGGGGGCGCTGCTCGAGCGGGAGCGCAGCGGGGAGGGGCAGTACATTGATGTTTCGATGCTTGACTGTCAGGTGTCGATTATGGAGAACGCGTTTATGCGCTACTTCACGTTGGGGCAGGCGCCTGAGCGCATCGGGACGCGTCATCCGAGTTCGACGCCGTTTCAGGCGTTCGAGACGGCGGACGGGCATGTGGTGATTGCGATTATGGGGGGCTCGACGGATCAGTGGCCGCTGTTCTGCGCGGCGATTGATCATGTTGAGCTGATAGACGACGAGCGGTATGCGACTGGGTGGGGTCGCACTCAGCGGTACGGGGAGCTCATTCCTGTTATCGAGGAGGCGATGCGGCGGAAGACTACGGGGGAGTGGGTTGAGATTATGGGGGAGATGGGGATACCGGCGGGTCCGGTGCAGGATATCGCGCAGGTGGCGAGCGATCCGCAGGTGAATCATCGGGGGATGTTTGTGGAGCTTCCGCATCCGCAGCTGGGAGCGGTGAAGTTTGTGGGCACGCCTATCAAGTATTCGCGCACGCCGGGGGAGCTGGGCCGCGTGCCGCCGCAGTTGGGGGAGCATACGTTGGAGGCGCTGGGGGATGTGCTTGGGTTGTCGGAGCCGGAGGTGGAGGGGCTGCGGAGCAGGGGCGTGGTCGCCTGATGCTGGGGGCGCTGCTGTCGCTGGCGTCGGCGTTTTCGTTCAGCGTCAACTCGATATTCGTTCGCCGGGGGATGGCTGGCGCAGGGGCGACGGCGTCGCAAGGGGCGTTCATCACGGTGTTGATGGGGGTTCCGCTGGGTCTTGCGGCAGTGGCGCTGACGGGGCAGCTTTTCCGTTTCGGGGATATCTCTGCGGAGAGTTATCTTCTGCTGGCGGGGGCGGGGATCGTTCACTTTGGCATAGGGCGGTACTGCAACTACCGGGCGATCGGGGCGATCGGGGCGTCGCGGGCGGTGACTGTGCAGGCGGTTTCGATTCCGTACAGCGTGCTGATGGCGGTTGTGCTGCTGGGCGAGGAGCCAACGGCGCTGATGCTGACGGGGATCGCGCTTGTGCTGCTTGGTCCGGCGGCGATGGTGGAGCGCCGGCGCGGGGGAGGGAGCGCGAGGGGCGCGGTTCCGCCCGAGCTGGAGGTGCGGCAGCTGGAGGGGTACGTGTTCGCTGTGCTCGCGGCGGGGGCGTACGGCACGAGCCCGCTTTTGATCCGCGCGGCGCTGGAGGACGCGTCGGGTACGGCGGTTATAGGCACGCTCGTGGCGTATGTGGGGGCGTCGGCGTTTCTGATGGCCTCGCTTGCGCTGCCGGGTCAGCGTCAGCTGATAGGGGCGATGAACGTTCGGTACTTCCGCTTGTTCGGCGGCGCCGGAGTGTCGGTGTTTCTGGCGCAGTTCTTCCGTTTCTTTGCGCTGTCGCTTGCCGATGTTACGGTTGTGAATCCGTTGCAGCGGATGACGGGGGTCTTTACGCTGGCGCTTACTTATTTGGTGAACAGGTCGCTGGAGCGGCTGACCTGGCGTGTTGTGACAGGGGTGCTTGTGTCGTTTGCGGGGTCGGCGCTGATAGTGTACGGGGCGGCGACGCGCTGAAGGACTCTGCGCTGGGGCGGCTGAAGCTTGGGCGTCGATGAGCGATAGTGTGGGCGAAAGGCGGAGAAAGCAGACGAGGAGGGCGACGATGACAGTGGAGAGGCTCAGCGTCGAGGGCGTGACGCACTGGTCGATTCCGGTGAATGATCTTGAGGAGGCGGAGGCGTTCTACGGGGAGTTGCTAGGGTTGAAATCGGAGGGGCGGCTTGGGAACAACACGATGTCGTGTTTCAGCGCGGGGGACAACAACATTCTGCTGTGCGCGCAGAAGACGCCTGTGTCCGGGTCGCCGCCGGGGGTGCATCATTCGTTCACGGTTACGCCGGAGACGCTGGATCGGGCGTGCAAGCTCTTCAGGGAGCGGGGCGTGCGGATCGACAGTCTGGTTTACCGGGCGACGGGGCATTTCACTGGGCGGGAGCTATATTTCTTTGATCCGACGGGGAACCGTCTGGAGCTTCGCGATCCCACGTGGCGCACGGGAATGCCGGAGCCGTCGCTGGAGGAGTTGTCGGCGTAGCCTGGCGGGCATCTTCTCCGCATCTGTGCTTGTTGGGGGCGAGTTGGTTTCGGGCGCTGAGCCGTGGAGAGAGTCCGCAGGGGGGGGGGGGGGGGTTAGTGGCCGAGTTCGACGACCTCGACGACTTCGATCTGTTCGTCGGCGGTGTATCGCCAGACGCCCATATGGCCGGCGAGGATGTCGCCGTTGGCGTCCCAGTCGAGCGTTCCGGAGACGCCTTCGAGGTTGATTTCCTCGCCGTCGCGGATGAGGCGGAGGGCCTCTGCGACGCCGGCGGGGTTGGCGTGGACGATTGCGCCGGGCGGCGTTGCGATCGAGCGGAGGTTGTCGCGGATGGCGGCGCCGTCGGCGCTGCCGGCCTGTTCGGCGGCGAGCATAATCGCTAGCGCGGCGTCGTAGCACTCCCGGACGTAGGCGTGGGCGGGAGGGGAGCCGTGCTGTTCGGCGTAGGCGGTGTTCCATGCCTCGCCCTCTGGGGTGTTCGGGTGTGGGGCGGCCGCTGTGCCGTACTGGTTCGCGAGATGTTCGCCTCCGATGGCCTGAACCACGGCGAGCCTTTTGCCGGCGTCGCCGAAGTAGAATCGGTCGTAGAGTTGCTCGTCGAGGGCTGCCTGGACGATGGCCTGAGTCGCGTTGCCGAAATCGATGACGACGAGCGCCTGGGCGCCCTGCGCGGCTGTTTCCCGCACGAGGGGCGCGTAGTCTGTGGCGCCGGTGGGGACGCGCACGGAGAGGAGGTCGCCGTTCCATGCCGCCGCGAACGATTGCGCCAATCCTCTGCCGTATGGATCGTCGCGGTACGTGAGGCCGAGGTTGGAGAAGCCTTGCTCGCGGACGACGCGGGCGAGCACGGGGCCTTGGGAGGCGTCGGAGAGGGCGACGCGGAAGAAGAAGTCGGAGTCGTTGAGCGTAGTGAGGGTGGGGGCTGTGGCGGAGGGGCTGATGGCGGGGACGCCTGCGGGGGCGGCGATCTCCTGGGCGATGCGGGTGGAGGCTGCGCTGGAGTTAGGGCCGACGAACGCGTGGACGTTCTCGTCTTCGACGAGGCGCCGCGCGGATGCGACGGCGATGTCCAGGTCGCTTGGGGCGTCGGCTGTTACGGAGTCGACGGGGTGGCCGAACACGCCTCCGTTCTCGTTGACGTGGGCGATGGCGAGCTCGAATCCGCGCTGGCGCTCCGCGGAGACTAGGGGGGAGCTGGAGTAGTCGAGCAGGAGGCCGATCTTGAGCGGCTCTTCGCTGCCGCAGCCGGACGCGGCGGCGAGTAGAAGCAGGGGCGCCAGGGCGGCGAGCATTGTTCTAGGTTTCATCAGAGGGTTCCTCGGGAGCGCGCTCGGGGGCTGGCGTCCTGGTGGAGGGGGTGCGGTTGCGAGGGCAGTTTACGGCAAGGGCTTTGCTGGCGCGGAGGGGGGCGGTTGTTGGTTGCGGCTCAATCGGCGCCGACGTGGTATGCTGCGGCTGTCTGTCAGGAGCGGCGATTTTCCTCCTGCTCCTGATTGCGAGGGAACAGGGCTACGGATGCAGGAGGCGACGCATGCTTACGGCAGAGATGAATGACCGGTTGGCCAGAGTGGGGCCGGGCACGCCTTGCGGCGAGCTGTTCCGGCGGTATTGGGTTCCGTTTCTTCCCGCGGCCAAGCTCGACGAGGATCCTGTGCAGCCTGTGCGGCTCCTTGGGGAGGATCTTACGTGCTATCGCGACAAGTCTGGCAAGGTCGGGCTCATTGGTCAGCGTTGTTTGCACAGGGCGGTTGATCTGCGGTGGGGGATTCCGGACGAGAACGGGTTGCGTTGCCCGTATCACGGGTGGCTGTACGACGCGGAGGGTTCGTGCGTCGAGTCTCCGCTGGAGGCGCGGCCGGATATGTTCAGGGGGCGTCTGAAGCTGCCGGGCTATCCGGTGCAGGAGATGGGAGGCTTGTTGTTCGCGTATATGGGGCCGGAGCCCGCGCCGCTGCTGCCTCCGTGGGATCTGTTCGTGTGGCCGAATGCGGTGCGTCAGATCGGCTACGCTGTGCTCAACGCGAACTGGCTGCAGTGTCAGGAGAACACGGGGGATCCTACGCATGGGGTGTATCTCCATGGGTACTTGCTGCAGTATGTGCTGGAGAAGATGGGAGACAGAGACCGCCTTGCGCAGATGAGCGACAGTTTCCAGCGCGGCGGGGTGGGCATTAAGGATCTGTATGTTCACGCGACGCAGTACGGTATGGAGAAGGGGGTGATCTTCTCGAAGGAGCTGGGAGCCGACGCGGATCGGCGGACGCGGCATTCGACGGTGATTTTCCCGTTCTACACTGAGCAGAACGCGGCAGGGGCTCCGTGGAGCGAGTTTCAGATACGCGTGCCGATCGACGATGAGCATACGTATCACATCTCGTACAACTGTTATGCGGCGCCGCCGGGGGTGGAGGCGCCCAGGCAGGGGATGATTCCTTACTACGAGGTGCCTATCTGGGACGCCGACGGCAAGCCTGTGCTCGATTGCGTGCTGAACCAGGACTTCATCGGGTGGTGGTCGCAGGGGCCGCTTACGGACCGGACTGCGGAGAATCTTGGGCGCACGGATATTCCGGTTGTGTTCTTGCGGAAGCAGTTGGATGAGAATATTCGGGTTGTGGAGGACGGGGGGGATCCGATGAATGTGTTCCGCGACGCCGAGGGTATGGGGGATATTCTGTATGGGGGAGGACAGCCGGCGGAGCAGTGGCTGGACCCGAATTGGGCGAGCAAGGGGGTGGAGCTGAACAGGAATACGCGGGCGCAGTATCACAAGGGGGGTGCTGTGTGGGAGTCGGACCGTTATGGTCCGGCTGTGCCTTTGGTGGGGGAGCTGCATCGGCGTATGGAGGAGGCGGTCGAGAAGGCGTCGGCGTCGGGGGGTTAGGGGCGGGTTGCGGGGGTCCCTCTCCTGCGCAAGCAGGAGAGCGGGGCTACGTCTACTGGTTGGCAGAATAAGCGGCGGAGGATTCTATGCTGTAGAGTCTGTCCAGCCAGCCTATGAACCTCTGCGCCAGCGCTCCGTCGGTTTGCAGGTCGCCTGCGCTGATGGCCGCGCCTATGCGTCCGGGGATCTCTCGCGTGGCTAGCCAGGCGTGGATCTGAGCGCGCAGTGATTTCCCTTTCTTGAAACTTCGCTGCTCTTCAGGGATGCACTTGATGTAGCCGCTTGCGCACAGCCATGCAGGATCGTTTTCGGGGATCATGTCTTCGACGAAATCTTCGAGCTCTCCGGCGGAGTGATTATCGGGCATGAGCCAAACGCCTACGCGGGGGCGCCGAGGGACGCCGTCAGGCAAGCCGGGCAGGATTGTGCCGTTCGGTTCGGGATGTTGCGGCAGTTCTATGGCTGCTTCTTTGAGCTTGGCGGTTAGTTGCTCCCAGCGTTGATCGATATGGTCGTTAGCGTCCACCAATATACCAACGACCATACGTCCTGGCTCGACTACGCGAGGCCGTATCTCCTTAAGGAGATTGTTGATACCCCCCCGCGTTTATCACTTCAAAGTTCGAGCTTCGCGAAATACGGAGAACAAAATGCTTGTCGTTCCGCCCCTCGACTAGAAGCACGCGGTCCGGCATAAGCCTATCGAACCTCTATGCCGTGTTCAGCGGCAGTAGCTAGTTCCTCTTCGGAATAACCCACGGGGTAGAGGCCGTCAGCGTCCTTTTCCAGGCGTATGACAGTTCCATCTACAGTGGAATCGGTTGCGGCCTGCGCGAAGCCCTGCACGCAGTCGAAGCTGTGCGTTGTGGCCAGCGCCTGTATGTTGTTCGCCTCCGCCATCTGGAACACTACGCGCCAGAAGGCTGACTGGATGGAATGGTGTAGTCCGTTTTCAGCCTCATCGAGCAGCAGAATGCCGTTTCTGCTGTTGGCAAGAGCCAAGGCGATGCTGAAAAGCCGAAATGCGCCGCCACCGAGGCTCTTTAGCGGCACGCGGCGAGTCTGCCCACTGACCCCCGCCATAGCTCGACGTTCAGATCTTGTCCTCTGGACTGCTCCCAGAACGAGGATGTCCTCTATGCCTAGCCCAAGTATTTCCTGTAGGGGTTGGATGGCAAGATCCTCTCGCCGTTCCGCCGCCGCCTTGTTCCACAGGCGATCCAAGTCGTCATTGCCCATAACTCCTACCTGCGCGAATTCGCAGTCTATCTCCGGCGGGAGATCCACATCTCTCGGTATACGGCTCAAACGATAAAGAGGCCATGGCGGGTATGCGCGTTGCCTGAATGCGATTTGAATCCCTCGACTAATGCGCTCCAGGTCAATGGGATCTAGGTCGTAGAGAGATTCCTCGTTGTCGGGCTCAACAGAATCGTAGGGCAAGGAGACTAAATCTATGTTGAGTAGATCGCCTTTTGGGCCAATGGCAATGCGAGGCTGAGGCGCTGCGCCCCTGTTGTAGAAAAGGGAAGGCCAGTCCACATCGATGCGTAAGCCTGTCTTTTCCTCGAGCGTCTCTTCCCTGCCCAGCAGCAATTTCGCTAGCGTGGACGAGCGACCTCTCGCTGCGTAGGCGCGCACTGCCTCCAGCACGGTGGTTTTGCCGACGCCGTTCTTCCCGACAAGCAGCGTGACGCGGCCCAAGCGGGGGATGTCCAGTTTCTCGATTCCGCGGAAGCCGTCTATGTGGAGGTCAGGGATGTGTAGCTCGTTTGTCTCGCTCATAGCCTGCTCCGGTCGACTTGCGCTGTGAGTCTAGCGCCTCGATGCATCGCGGGCGTTATACTCCCGGCGCCCGATGGGTGGGCGGCCTGGGTTGGGGGCAGGCTCGGGTTGCGGCGGGCGGGGTTGTGTAATCGGCGCGGGCAGGCGTTGCGCTTGCGGGCGCAGCTAGCGAGGTGAAGGGATGACGAGCGATAAGGCTCGGACAGGGCGCATTCAGGATGTGTACGCGTCGCGCAGTTATGAGGAGCTTGCGGGCAAGTACGACGAGTGGGCTTCGGAGTACGACGCCGATCTGAAGGCTATGGGGTTCCTTGGGCCGAAGGCCGGCGCGGAGATGCTGGCGAAGTTCGTCGCGGACAAGGAGGCCAAGCTCCTCGACGCGGGGGCAGGGACGGGGATGGTGGGGGAGGAGCTGGCGAGGCTTGGTTACAAGCGGATCACGGCGCTCGATCTGTCGCCAGGGATGCTGATGGCGGCGAACGAGAAGTTCGTGTACGAGGAGCTGGTTGTTGGGGAGCTGGGGAAGCCGCTTAGTTTCGAGACTGACCAGTTCGATGGGGTAACGTGCATCGGCACGCTGACGATTGGGCACGCGCCGCCGGAGTCGCTCGACGAGCTGGCGCGGGTGACGAAGCCGGGCGGGGTGGTGGTGTTTACGATGCGGACCGATCACTATACGGAGGGGGGCTTCGAGGCCAAGCAGTCGGCTCTGGAAGCATCGGGGAGGTGGAAGCTTGCGGAACGGAGCGCTCCGTTCGTGCCGATGCCCCACGGCGAACCGGACATCTGGTATGAGGTCTGGGCGTACGAGGCGCTGTAGGCGGAACGGGGGGCGATTGCTCTGGGGGGTCTGAGGGGAGCGTTCGCGCTCTTGGGGCGCCTGACTGCCGAGGCGTCCCGCTCTTGGGGGGCGGGTTGGGCGAGGGCGAGGGGCGATTGGGGCGGGTTGGAGTGTGAGAGGGAGCGAGGCGGTTTTGCTCCTGCGTGAGGACGGTGGCGGCGGGTTGGAGTGTGAGCGGGCGACGCGGTTTGCTCCTGCTTGGGCGGGGCGATGGCGGGGGGTTGGGGATGCGAGCGGGCGATGGGGTTGGCTCTTGCTTGAGGGCGAGGGGCGATGGTTCTGAGGGAGGGTGTGTATGCGGGAACGACCATTCGGGAAGCTGGGGGCGGCAAGCGCGCTTGCTCTTGGGGGAGGAGGGCTTGGCCGGATCTGGGGCGAGACTACGCGCGAGGAGTGCGTTGCGACGGTGCGCGAGGCGGTTGATTCGGGCATCGATGTGCTCGATCTCGCGCCGTCGTACGGGGCTGGCGAGGCGGAGTTGGTTATCGGGGCCGCGTTTGAGGGCAACGTTCCCGCCGGCGTGCGCGTCACGACTAAGAGCAGGGTGGGCGATACGCCGCGTGACCGGGTCTACGCTCTGATTTCGGAGAGTCTGAGGGGGAGCCTCGAGCGTATGCGCATCGAGTGCGCGGACATTATGTTCGTGCACAACGCGGTTACGCTGGCAAGCGAAGGGGGAGAGCGGCTTACGCCCGCCGACTCCGTGAGGGAGGCCGTGGCGCCGGCGTTCGAGCGGCTCATCGCCGAGGGTCGCGTGCGCTGCTGGGGGCTCACCGGCATCGGCGAGGCCGACGCTCTTATCTCGCTGCTGACGGATGGGCCGCGGCCTGACTACATTCAGTGCATTACGAACTTGCTCGATTCGCCTGGCGGGCTGCTGCGGGGAGGGGGGCTTGCCCGTCCGCGCGAGGTTATCGCGGCGGCGAACGCCGCTGGGGTGGCGGTGATGGGCATTCGCGCGGCGCAGGCAGGGGCGCTGACGGACGCGATCGATCGTCCGCTGCCTGATGGGCATTCGGAGCTTGCCGACTACGCCCGCGCAGCGCCTTTCCGCGCTATCGCCGCTGAGGTAGGCGAGTCCGCCGCGTTCCTGGCGCATCAGTACGCGCTCTCGATGGGTGGGGTTTCGACTGTTGTGCTGGGGGTGAAGAACAGGGAGGAGTTGCGGGAGTGTATCCGGGCGGAGGCTGCGGGTCCGATGGAGCCGGGGCTGGCCGCGCGGATCGATGAGGCTGTCGGGCGGGGGTAGCGGTTAGCGGTTCTCTTTGGAGGGGGCATCAGTACGCGCTCTCGATGGGTGAGGCTGTCGGCGGGGGTAGCGGTTAGCGGCGCTTTTGGAGGGCTTTTCTTTTTCCCGGGGGTCTGGCGGCGAGGAGGCGCGCAAGGCGCTTGGGGGTTCGTATGCGCATTTACCAGAGCGGCGCGGGAGGGGCGTGGAGGGCGGAGGATTGAATCGGGGGGCGGCGCTAGAATCACGGCATGGCTTACCGGCAGGGGATGAATCGCGCCAAGCTGCGCGAGGGTTCGGGCAAGGGAACGGAGATCGCCGACGAGCACTTCTATGAGGTGGCTGGGTCGCGGGATTTCTATGTCTATGTGACGCCGAACAGGAAGGCGCGCGGCTACGAGGCTCTGCGCGACTGGCTGCGGGGGCAAGGGTATGTGGTTACGGTGTCGGACGACGCTCCGCTGCTGCCCGGGAAAGGGTATAAGGCGATCAAGGTGACGACGAGCGATGCGAGGCTGTCGGACGAGGCGGTGCGTCGGGCGCATCGGTGGGCGCATCAGCGGAACTTTCTTCATAGTTTCTTCAAGCCGCTGCGCGGCGGAGGGGGCGGCTGATGGCGAGGAGGGCTGGCTCTTCGCAGGGGCCGTCGCTGTTCGATGATCGCGCGGCGTCGCGCTCGGATGCGCCCGGCCACGACAGCCAGACCCAGGGGCGGCTGTCCCGCGCGCCGATGCGCTCGGATGCGCCCGGGCGGAAGCCGCTCTTGCTCGTGATGGACGGGCACGCGATGGTCTACCGGGCGTGGTTCGGGTTGCAGCAGTCGCGTCCGCTCACGATCCGGGCGACGGGGGAGGATGTTCGGGGGGTCTATTCGTTCACGACGACGTTCTTCAAGCTGCTGGCGGACCATCGGCCTACGCACGTGGTTATTGCGTTCGATCCGCCGGGGCCGACGTTTCGTCATGAGGAGTTTCCCGAGTACAAGGCGCACCGGCCGGATACTCCGCGCGAGCTCGCGCAGAATGTGGAGCGGGTGAAGCAGGTGATGGCGGCGTTTCATGTGCCGTCGCTGGAGATTCCGGGTTACGAGGCGGACGATGTTCTGGGGACGGTTGCGGCGTGGGCGGGGGAGCGGGACGTGGATGTGCTCATCGCGACCGGTGATACGGACATTCTTCAGCTGGTTTCGCCGCGTGTGCGGGCGCTGCTCACGACGGGGTTCGGCGACGCCAAGGTGTACGATGTGGACGCGGTGCGGGAGCGCTATGGGGGTCTTGAGCCTGCGCAGCAGCGGGATGTGAAGGCGCTGACGGGGGATACGTCGGACAATGTTCCGGGAGCGCCGGGCATTGGGCAGAAGACGGCGGTGAAGCTGCTGCAGCAGTTTGGGAGCGTGGAGTCTCTTATCGAGCGGGCGGACGAGGTTACGCCGCCCCGGATTCAAGGGATCGTGCGGGGTTACGCGGAGCAGATCGCGGCGAGCAAGGCGCTGGTTACTATTCGGAGCGATGCGCCTACGGGGTTCGATTTCGGGGCGGCCCGGTTCGGGCAGTTCACGCGCGAGGAGGCGCTGGAGGCGCTCCGCGAGCTTGAGTTCAGCAGTTTGGTCAACAGGATTCCGGCGCCGCTGGGAGAGGGGGACGCTGGGGAGCCGGAATCTGCTCCGGTTGCGGAGGGCGCGGCGCCGAGCGTGGTTGTGGTCGATACGCCCGAGGAGCTCGATGCGCTTGTCGAGCGGCTGCGCGGCGCTCCGGGGTACGTTGTGGAGGCGCACGCTAGCGGTCCGCGCGCGATGGAGGCGGAGCTTGTGGGTCTTGCGTTCGCGGTGGAGGAGGGCTCCGCGCACTATGCGCCTGTCGGCCATACGGAGGGGGCGCAGCTGCCTGTGGAGGTGGTGATGGGGGCTGTGGGGCCTTTGCTGCGGGAGAGGCCGCCGATGGGACACAACCTTAATTTCACGTTCACGCTGCTGGCGAACTATGGGGTTGCGCCGATGTCGGTTACGGCGGGGTTCGACACGATGCTTGCGGCGCATCTTGCTGGTCAGAAGGCGCTTGCGCTCAAGCCTCTGGCTTTCAACCGTTTGAATCTCGATATCGGGCAGTTGAGCGATCTTACGGGGACGGGGCGCAAGCAGATTGCGTTCGGGGCTGTGCCGGTTGCCGCGGCTGCGGCGTTCGCAGGGGCGAACGCGGAGGCTACGCTCCGGCTGGCGGGCGCTCTGGCGGAGGATCTGGAGCGCGACGGTTTGGCGGAGTTCAATCGCGCTCACACGCTGCCGGTTGTGCCGACGCTGGCGCAGATGCAGGTGAACGGGGTGGCGTTCGACGCTGGTCCGCTGGGGGAGCTGAGCGAGGAGATTGCGGGGGAGATTGAGATTGAGGCGAACGCGGCCTATGAGGCGGTTGGGCATCAGTTCAACATCAACTCGCCGTCGCAGCTGGGGGATCTGCTGTTCAGGGAGCTGAAGTTGCCGTCGGGGCGGCGGACGCAGAGCGGTTATTCGACGGACGCGTCGATACTGGAGAATCTGCGGGAGGCGCATCCGGTAATCGAGCATGTGCTGCGGTACAGGGAGCTGGCCAAGCTGAAGTCGACGTATGTCGATACGCTGCCGGAGTCGGTGAATCCGAGGACGGGGCGGATCCACACGACGTACAACCAGGCGGGGTCTGCGACGGGTCGTCTTGCGAGTTCTGATCCTAATCTGCAGAACATTCCGATCCGCACGCCGCTGGGGTTGCGGGTTCGGGAGGCGTTCGTGGCGGAGCGCCGGCCGGAGTGGGCGCTGCTGAGCGCGGATTACTCGCAGATTGATCTGCGGGCGCTTGCGCATCTTTCGCAGGATCCTGCGCTGATGGCGGCGTTCGAGCGGGATGAGGATATCCACGCTTCTACTGCGTCGCATATCTACCGGACGCCGCTGGGGGAGGTTACGCGGGATATGCGTCGGCTGGCGAAGGTGATGAATTTCGGGGTGGCTTACGGTCTGAGCGCGTTCGGGATTTCGCAGCAGACGGAGCTTACGCGGGAGGAGGGGGCGGAGTTTATCGAGTCGTACTTTGCCGCTTATCCGAAGGTGCGGGAGTTTCTGGACGGGGTTGTTGAGAGGGCGAAGGAGACTGGGTATACGGAGACGCTTCTTGGGAGGCGGAGGCACATTCCGGAGCTGCGGTCGCCGCACTATCCTGTTCGTCAGGCGGGGGAGCGGATTGCGCTGAATATGCCGGTGCAGGGGACGTCGGCGGACATTATCAATGAGGCGATGGTGGGGATTCAGCGGCGGCTGGACGCCGATGGTTTCCGTTCGCTGATGCTGCTGCAGGTGCACGATGAGCTTGTTTTCGAGATGCCGCGGGAGGAGGAGGAGGCTCTGCGGGCGATGCTGAACGATGTGATGCCGAACGCGATTGCGCTGAGCGTGCCGCTCAAGATCGACATCAAGGTTGGGGAGAACTGGGCGGGGATGGAGCCGGCGTAGGGGGTTGTTCTTCAGCGTTCTTCAGTGCGCGTCGGCGCACGGGACTGCGAGGCTGCGCCTGCGGGGCTCGGGCGCAGGGGGAGCGACGGGCTGCGCGGTTCCGGCGAGGGAGCGGGCGCGACAGGCTGTCGCGTATGGCCTGCTGCACGGGCTGCGCGGTTCCCGCGAGGGAGCGGGCGCGATGGGCTGGGGGAGACGGGGATTTTGGGAAAGCGTTTCATTTTGTTCCATAGCGCGCTATTCGTTCGTGAGGAGAGGGTTGCGGCGGGTCTGTTTGGGACAGGAATGGGTCTGTTTTGAGACGGGAATGGGTCTGCTTTGGAACGAAATGAGACAGTTTGGGTCTGGGCGCCGGGGGGGCTTGGGTCTGGGCTCTGGGGTCGGGGGAGAGGCTGCCAGGACAGGGTACGTGGAGGGGCTTGTACGGCGCAACGGTGAAGTGTCGCGCAGTCGACGGTTTTTCGTGGTTGTGCGCCAGGTGCTTGCGGAGGGGCGAGGCTCCGGCGCGGTGAAGCGTCGTGTAGGGGGGATGGCTTGCGGGGTTGGGAGGGGGCTGATTCCCGCGCGGTGAAGGAGTGGGGTCTGCGGGGGGGGGGCGAGAGGGGCGGGGCTATGCTCGGAGGTCTTGCTGTGGGGGGCTGCCGCCGGTGATGCTGTCGATTTCTTTCTCTAGCGCTTCGGTTGCGTGGAAGTCTTCGTCGAGGAGTTTGTAGCACCGCTCGACGTAGAGCTGGGCGAGCTTTGCGGCGGAGTCTGCGGGGTCTTTGGCGGCGGCGCGGATGCGCGCTGGCCAGTAGCGTGCGGGGAGCGAGGCGGCGAGCGCGGCGAGCGAGGCGTCGGTTTCGCTGATGAGGGCGTCGTTGCGGGACTCGACGCCGAAGCGCATTGCGCCGACGAGGCGTGATAGTTCGGCGAGGCGGTCGCGGTCGCTCATAAGCTGGTAGAGGACTTCCTGGACGTCGGCGCCGACGCCGTGTGGTTCGGGGAGCGGCTCGGCGTGGATGGGCTGGGGGTTGCTGTCGACGTAGCGTTTGTGGAGGGCGCTGTACTGCTGGACGGCGTCGGCGGTTTGCTGCATAGCCGCGGGGATGTTGCTGAGGGTCATATCGCCGCCCCATACGAGGTCGTCGCTGCGGAGCTCGGCGAGTTGCCGGAGCCATTGGAGGGATTCGGCTTGCTCGGGGACGGGCGGTATGGAGAAGCTTGCGGCGCTGTCGCCGATGGTTTCGCCGATGGCGCCGAACTGGGCGGCTAGCATGGGGGGGATGTACTTGCCGATGTCCATCCGGATGGGGAGGAGGATGATGTATGTGGCGAGGAGGCCGGCGTCGGGGGTTTCGAAGTAGAGGAGGGCGTGGCCCTTGGGTCGCTGCTCGTCGCCGATTTCGAACGTGAGAGTCAAGGCGAGGTCTCCTTTTGTTGAGTATAATCGCGGGGCTTTGGGTTGCGCTTGACAGCGTCAAGCTCTCATTCGTAGGCTTGTGTTGTTGTCGCGCGAGACGATGGAGCTGGCGCAACTCCCCGGGGGCGGACACCTGTAATGAGCACCGAGCCTCACTTGTCGCCTCACTCGTCTCGAACTCGCCCGTCCGTGTCGCGGCGTCTCTTGCAGTGGACTCTCCAAACGGGTTTGCACTTCGCCCTTTGGATTGTTCTGTCGGGGCACACCGAGGCGGAGTTCCTTGCTCTGGGGGCAGTGGTGGCGGTGGGGGCGACGTTTATCGCGAACTGGCTGTTTCACGGGATCGACGATCCTGTGTATGCGGGGCCTCGGCGCGGGCTGAGCTGGTTCGCAGGGGTTGGGCTTCGGTTCGTTCTTTACATTCCATGGCTGGCGTGGGAGGTGGTTCTCTCGGGGCTGCATGTGAGCTATCTGGCGTTGCATCCGAAGATGCCGATTGACCCTTCGCTGGTGGAGTTCGAGACGTCGCTGGAGTCGGAGAGGGCGCAGGTTCTGCTGGCGCAGTCGATCACGCTCACGCCGGGGACGGTTACGGTTGACGCGTCGAATGGCCGGTTTGTTGTGCACTGTCTTTCGGAGAAGAGCCGCGAGGGGATCGAGGATGGGAGGATTCAGCGCAAGGTGGGGAGCGTTTTCGATGAGCCTGCGGCGGCGCGCGCGGCGCTCAGGGAGGTTGCTTCGCTGGAGCAGGAGCTGCGGTGATTGATTTGTTCGGGGCGGCGATTGTGGCGGTTGCGTTGATTACGTGCGCGGCGCTCTATCGCGTTATCGTGGGGCGGTCGGTGTATGATCGACTGCTGGCGGCGGGGGTGGCGGGGACGAACGCGATCGTGATTCTGGCGCTCGGGGGGTTCGTGTTCGAGCGTCCGGATATGTTCGTTGATCTTGCGCTGAGCTATGCGCTGCTGAACCTCATTGCTACGGTTGCGGTGGGGAAGTATCTGGAGAGCAGGGGGAGGCAGCCGGAGGAGGAGGAAGAGGGGTGAGCGTCGCGGGGGTTGTGGGGACGGCGCTGGTGGGCGCGGGAATCGTTTTTATAGCGATTACGGCGCTGGGGTTAGCGCGTTTTCCGGACTTTTTTTCGCGCGCGCATGTGGCGTCGAAAGCGGAGACGCTGGGTGTTGCGCTGGTTCTTGTTGGGCTGATTGCGCACGAGGGGGCGACGCTGGCGAGCGCGAAGCTGGGGCTGATTATAGTGTTCATCGCGATGACTAGTCCGGTAGGGGCTCACGCGCTTACGCGAGCGGCGGTGCGATCGGGGGTTCTGCCGTGGCGGAGGCCGACGGGGGATTCTGCGGGCTCTTCCGCGGGAGGGGCGGGGGTTCTCCGCGCGCATTCGTTGGAGGGCGGGAAAGCGCCGGATGGGGCGGGGGAGGGGGCATGATCTGGTGGGTTGAGTTTTTCCTGTTCGGGCTGCTAGTGGTTACGGCGGTTGTGGCGCTGAGCGTTCGGGATCTGCTGGCTGTTGTGGCGGCGCTGACGATATACAGTTTCTTTACGGCGCTGGTGTTTGCGCTTATGGGGGCAGTTGATGTGGCGCTGACAGAGGCGGCGCTCGGCGCCGGGGTGACCGGGGTTCTCTTCGTAGGGGCGATCAGGCTTATGGGGAGGAGGTCGGTGGATTGAGAGCGCGACTGAGGGTACGCCCGGGAATGTGGCTGATGTTTGCGCTGCTGGCGGGGATGTTCGCGCTGCTGGCGTGGGCGACGGCGGATCTGCCGGATCGGGGGGATCCGCAGGCTCCGGCGAACGCGCATCTTTCGCCGGAGTTCATTGAGCTTACGGAGACGGATATCGTTATTCCGAATGTTGTGTCGGCGATACTGGCGGACTTCCGCAGCTATGACACGCTGGGGGAGACGTTCGTGATTTTCACGGCGGTTCTGGCTGTGGTGGCGGCGCTGCAGGGGACGAGGCGGGAGAACGGGAAGGGGGACGGGAGCGAGGGGGAGGGGTGACGGATCAGACGGACAGCGTGATTCTGCATCTGATGGTGCGGGGGTTTATCGTTCCGCTCATCGTGGTGTTCGGGGTGTACGTGCTGGCGCACGGGGAGGTGAGTCCCGGCGGCGGTTTCCAGGCGGGGGCGATCGTCGCGGCGGCGATCATTCTGGCGCGGCTGACCCACGGGAGCGCGCACGGAGACCGGCGGTTGCCGACCGGAGCTCTGGTGTGGATGGCGTGCATCGGGCTTGGGATTTATATGCTTGCGGGACTTTTGCCGGCGGCGCTTGGGGCGAATTTCCTGGACTACGGAGTTCTTCCGGTGGAGTGGTTCAACAGTTTCGCCGAGGAGGATCGGACGAACCGGGCGATGGGGATCTTCATTATCGAGCTGGGGGTGTTTATCGGGGTGGCTAGCGGGCTTGTGGTTATCTTCGATTATCTCGCCAAGGCGCCGGAGGCGGCCTCGCCAGACGACGAGGGCTCGACGGGGGGGTCTCGCGGTGATTGAGGAGGTTGCGGCGCGCTTTCCGTACTGGGCTGTCGCGGCGCTGCTGGCGATCGGCCTCTACGGGATGATCGGCAAGCGGAGCCTGGTGAAGAAGGTTGTGGGGCTGAATATCTTTCAGTCGGCGATTATTCTGTTCTTCATTGCGGGGGCGCTGCGGGAGGGGGGGAGCGTGCCGATTCTCTACGGGGTTCATGGGGCTGCGGAGCACGCGAACCCGGAGGATTTTGTTAATCCGCTTCCGCATGTGCTTATGCTGACAGCGATTGTTGTGGGGGCGGCTATTACCGGGGTGGCGCTGGCGTTTCTTGTGCGGATCCACCGCGAGTTCGGGACGCTCGACGAGGCGGAGCTGCTCGAAGAGGCGCGCAAGTAATCGTGGATCAGCTGCCCGCGGCCGTTCCGGTTACGCTGCTGACCTTCTCGCTGATCGCGCCTGTCGCCGGCTGGCTGCGGGGCTCGCTGGCGTATCCCGTCGCGCTGACGGGGACGGCGATAGCGACGCTCGCCGCGGCGCTTCTGATGGGGCGCGTACTCGGGGATGGGGTTCAGCGGTATGACTTGGGGGGGTGGGCTCCGCCTGTGGGGATTGAGTACGTTGTCGACGAGGTTGCGGCGTATGTGGCGCTCGTTGTTGTGAGCGTTTCGCTGCTGGCGCTGATCGCGACGCGGCGGTGGGCTGTTCGAGAGGCGGGGGACCGGCAGGGGGCGTTCTACGGGCTGGCGCTGCTGTTGCTTGCGGGTCTTACGGGGATGGCGGTTACCGGCGACCTGTTCAACCTGTTCGTTTTCCTTGAGATTTCGTCGCTTGCGGCGTACGCGCTGGTGTTCATTGGGGGGCGCAGGTCGATGCTGGCGGGGGTTCGGTACTTGATGATGGGGACGATAGGGGGGGCGCTCTATCTTTTGGGGGTTGGTTTTCTCTACTTTGCGACGGGGACGCTGAATATGGAGGAGGCGCAGGAGCTGATTCCGGGGTCGGAGTCGACGCGGGCGGTTCAGGCGGGGGCGGCATTCATCTTCGCGGGTCTCGGGCTGAAGATGGCGCTCGTCCCGATGCACACGTGGCTTCCGGACGCGTATCAGTATGCGCCGTCGTCGGTGAATTCGCTCATTGCGCCTGTGATGTCGAAAGTGGCGGCGTACGCGATGCTGCGGATGTTTCTGAGCGTTTTCCCGGACGGGTATCTTACGTCGGTTGTTCCTGTGGCGGACGCGCTTGTGGCGCTGGGTCTCATCGGGATCGTGTTCGGCTCGGTTGCGGCGGCGTCGCAGCGGGACATCCGTCGGATGCTGGCGTACAGCAGCATCTCGCAGCTGGCGATGATTGCGGTGGGGATAGGGCTAGCTTCGCCGCTGGCGTTTGCGGCTGCGCTGCTGCATGTGGCGAATCATGCGACGATGAAGGCGACGCTGTTTCTGGCGGCTGCGTCGGTTCGTTTGCAGACGGGGTTGCAGCAGGCGCAGAGCCTGACTGGGATCGGGCGGCGGATGCCGATAACGATGGCGGCGTTCACGGTGGGGGCTATCTCGATGGTGGGGATTCCGCCGACGGCGGGGTTCTTCAGCAAGTGGTATCTGGCGGAGGCGGGAGTGGCTCAGGGCGAGTGGCTGGTTGTTGCGGTTGTGCTGTTTAGCAGTTTGCTGACTGCGGTGTATCTGTTCAGGATTCTGGAGCGCGCCTATCTGCGTCCGGCGGTTGCGGAGGGTCACGGGGGCGGCGATGGGGGCGACGGCGAACCGGATGGCGAATCGTCCGGGGGGGCGCTCGGGAGCGGCGGGTTGGGGGTTCGGGCGGAGGCGAGGAGCACTACTGAATCGCCAGCCGACGTGTGGGCGCCGCTTGCGGCGCTTGCTCTGGCGACGATTCTGCTGGGGATTCTGAATGTGGCGATCGTTCAGCACGTGCTGGAGCCGGGGGTTTCGTGACGGAATCGTTCGCATCGCCTCTTCCGTTGGTCGCCGTGCTGATTCCGGCGGCGGCGGCGGCGCTTGTCGCGCTGACGACGGCGCGGAGGCCGAACTTGCGCGACAGCTGGTCGACGGTCGCGGGGTTGGCGCTGCTGGCGGTTATGTATCTGATGGCGGAGGAGACGCGGGATGGGCGCGCTGCGCGCTCTTCGCTGATTGAGATTGCGCCGGGGATCGAGATTGCGCTGCGGGCTGATCCGGCGGGGATGTTGTTCGGTGGGCTGATTGCGGCGCTGTGGCTGGCGGCGGGCGTTTACGCGGTGGGGTATATGCGGGGCGGGGGCGAGCATAAGCAGACGCGTTTCTTCGCGGCGTTCGCGCTGAGCATTGGCTCGGCGGTGGGGGTGGCGCTTGCGGAGAATCTGTTGACGTTCGTGCTGTTCTACGAGCTGCTGTCGCTGTTCACGTATCCGCTGGTTACGCACCGGGAGACTGAGGAGGCAATCGTCGCGGGGCGCAAGTATCTGACGTACACTCTTTCGGGGGGCGTGCTGATGATCGGCGCGGCTGTGTGGGTGCACGCGCTGGGGATAGACGGCTCGTTCGCGGCGGGGGGATTTCTGGGGGATGCGGGATTGGGGAGGGGGACGCAGTGGGGGCTGTTCGCGCTGCTTGTTGCGGGAGTGGGGGTGAAGGCGGCGGTGATGCCGCTGCACAGCTGGCTGCCGAGCGCGATGGTCGCTCCCACTCCGGTGTCGGCGCTGCTGCATGCAGTGGCGGTGGTGAAGGCCGGGGTTTTCGGGGTTGTGCGCGTGCTGGTGTTCGTGTTCGGGGCGGATCTGCTTGGGGATATGGGAGCGGGGCTGCTTATAGCCATGCTCGCGGCGGGGACGATGCTCATCGGGTCGACGCTGGCGTTGCGGCACGACAATCTGAAGCGGCGGCTGGCGTACTCGACGATCAGCCATCTCTCGTACATCGTGCTTGGGGTGGCGTTGCTGGGGCCTGTGGCGCTTGTGGGGGCTATGCTGCACATCGTTGGGCACGGGGCGACCAAGATCACGCTTTTCTTTGCGGCCGGGGCGATTCACGTTCGGGCGCACAAGGACAATGTGAGCGAGCTCGACGGGATAGGGCGTCAGATGCCGATTACGATGGGGGCGTTCACGCTGGCGTCGCTCTCGATGGCGGGCATTCCGCCGTTCGTGCTGTTCGCGAGCAAGTACTATCTTGGGTGGGGCGCCGCGGAGGCGGGTCAGGAGGCGTTCCTCATCGTGTATATGGCGAGCGGGGCGCTGAGCGCGGCGTATCTTTTTCCTATAGTTGTGAGGGCGTTCTTGCGGAGTTCGCCGGATCATTCGCGGTACGGGGAGGCGGACGCGCGGATGGCGGCGCCTCTGGCGGTTACAGGGGCGCTTGCGTTGATCTGGGGGGTTGTTCCGAACGCGCCGCTGCTTTTCTTCGATCTTGCCGCGATGGTCGCGAGCGCGTCGTTCGGAGGTTGGGAGCACGCTCCGCTTGCTGGAGGGGGGTCATGACGATTGACCGTCCTGTTGTTATCGCCACTGTGGCGGGTCTTGCGCTGGCGGCGGTTCTGGAGTTTGTCTTTGTGGGGAGTCCGAGCCGCTACTTCGCCGGCAGCGATCTGCCGCTGTTCTGGGCGGGGTTCGGGCTTGTTGGGTGCGCCGGCATCGTTGTTGTTTCGAAGTGGGCGGGGCATACGTTCCTGATGAGGCACGACGATCCTTACACGGGCGAGCATGTGGAGGCGGAGCCGGAGACGGGGGCGGAGGAGAGCGGCGGCGATGAGTAGCCTGCCTCCGGTTGTGATTATGGCTGCGGCGGCAGCGCTGGCCGCGCTCATTCCTGCGGCTGTGGTTCGGAAGGCGCTCGTGGTTGGGGCTCCGCTGCTGACGCTGGCGCATCTGGCGTGGGGGATCGACGACGGGGATTCGCTGCGCGTCGCGTGGTTGTCGCTCGAGCTCGAGCCGCTGCGCGCCGACGGTCTGAGCATCGTATTCGGGTATGTGTTCGCCATCGCCGCGGCGATCGGGGGGTTGTACGCGTGGGGCCTGAACGATCGCGGTCAACAGGCCGCGGTGCTTGGGTATGCGGGTTCGTCGCTTGGGGTTGTGTTCGCGGGCGATCTCGTAACGCTCGTGACGATGTGGGAGCTGATGGCGCTTACGTCGGCGTATCTGATCTGGGCGGGGGGATTCCCCAAGTCTCACGGGGCTGCGATTCGCTATCTGTACGTTCACCTGGTTGGCGGGAGCGCGCTGCTTGCAGGCGTTCTGTGGCATATGGGCGGGGGGGGGTCGATCGAGTTTTCGCTGTTCGAGAGTTCGCCTGCGGGCTGGCTTGTGCTTGCGGGGTTCGCGGTGAACGCTGCGGTGGTTCCGCTTCATGCGTGGTTGTCGGACGCGTATCCGGAGGCGGGTGTGGCGGGGAGCGTGTTTCTGAGCGCGTTCACGACGAAGACGGCTGTTTATGCGCTGGCGCGGGGGTTCGCGGGCTGGGAGGTTCTCATTGCTCTCGGCGTGGTTATGGCGCTCTACGGGGTGGTGTTCGCTGTTCTGGAGAACGATATCCGGCGCTTGCTTGCGTACCATATCATCAGTCAGGTGGGGTATATGGTGGCGGCTGTCGGGATCGGGACGGAGATGGCGATCAACGGGGCGGCCTCGCACGCTTTCGCGCATGTGCTTTACAAGGGGCTGCTTTTTATGGGAGCAGGGGCGGCGATCTACGCGACCGGGCGGCGGACGCTGACGTCGCTTGGGGGTATCTCCGACCGCATGCGGTTGGTGGTTGCGCTCTATATGGTTGGGGCGTTCGCGATTTCGGCGTTTCCGCTGTTCAGCGGGTTCGTGTCGAAGTCGATGGTTACGTACGCGGCCAAGCAGGAGCATCTAGATCTTGTGGTGGCGCTCCTGTATCTGGCGTCGGTGGGGACGTTCTTGCATACGGGGCTGAAGCTGCCGTACTTCACGTGGTTCGGGCCGCGGCGGGACGATATTCGGGTGGGGCGTGTGCCTCGCAGCATGATTGCGGCGATGTTCGCGGCGGCGGCGCTGTGCATCGGGATAGGCGTGTATCCGGATGCTCTGTATCGCTATCTGCCCTACGAGGTTCATTACGAGCCTTACACGGCTGATCATGTTGTGCAGACGCTTCAGATGCTGGGGTTCACGGCGATCGGGTTCTGGCTTCTGCGGAGCAGGCTTGGGGGGGAGGCGACGGCGACTATCGACACCGACTGGTTTTACCGGAAGGCGCGCGCTCCGGCGCGGATTCTCGTTCAGGAGCCTCTGGAGGCTTTGTTTTCGTACTGCGAGCGGGCGGTTGGCGCGGCAACGCAGGCGGTTGTTGTGATGGCGACTGCGCCGTCGCGGGGGTTCGCGCGGCTCCTTACGCTCATTGCTTACGGACGGCGGCACGGCCCGGAGGCCGCGCTTGCTCTGCTGGGTCGCCCGCCGCTTGGGTTCGCGCTGGGAGGGGTGCTTCTCACTGCGGCGGTTGTGCTGCTCCTCGGGCGCTGAATCGGGCGTCGCAGGGCGGCTGGCGGGGGCTCGGGCGCCCGCATCGTTGCTCTTTCGCAGCTCTCGTATGGGAGGCAGCGGGAGTCGAGAGGGCGGCAGCGCGACTGGGTCTGCTACACTGCGCTTCTACGGCTCTACGGCGCAGGAGGTTGTCCGCGTGGGAGTCCCCGTTTCGCAGGCATGGACGGTGGCGTCGTATGTGCTGAGGCAGCGTCTTTTGCGGCGCGAGCGGTATCCGCTTGTGCTGATGCTGGAGCCGCTGCTGCGCTGCAATCTCGCGTGCGCGGGGTGCGGGAAGATTCAGTATCCGCCGCACGTTCTCAAGCGCGCGCTCAGTGTGGAGCAGTGCCTCGCCGCCGCCGACGAGTGCGGGGCTCCGGTTGTGAGCATACCGGGAGGGGAGCCGCTTCTCTATCCGCATATCGGGGAGCTTGCGGGGGAGCTCACGCGGCGCAAGAAGTATGTGTATCTGTGCACCAACGGGCTGCTGCTGAAGGAGCGCTTGCAGGAGGGGACGTTCGCGCCCTCGAAGCGGCTTACGTTCAGCGTTCATATGGACGGTCTGCGCGAGGAGCATGACGCGTCGGTCTGCCGGGAGGGGGTGTACGACATCGCGGTTGAGGCTATCCGCGAGGCGGTGTCGCGCGGCTTCCGGGTGACGACGAACACGACGCTCTTCAACACGTCGGATCCTCTGCGGGTTAGGGACTTCTTCGATGCGATGATGGATCTTGGGGTTGAGGGGATGATGGTGTCTCCGGGGTTCGTGTACGAGCATGCGCCTGACCAGGAGTCGTTCCTGGAGCGCGAGAAGACGCGGGAGCTTTTCTCGCAGGCTCTGACGGGTCGTAAGAGGAGATGGAGGTTCAATCAGTCGCCGCTGTTCTTGCAGTTTCTGATGGGTAAGCGCGATTTCGAGTGCACGCCTTGGGGCAATCCGCTTTTCACTATCTTTGGATGGCAACGCCCGTGCTATCTGCTGCAGGACGGGTACGCGCGCACGTTCCGGGAGCTTATGGACGACACTGATTGGGACGGGTACGGGAGGGCAAGCGGCAATCCCGCGTGTCAGGATTGCATGGTGCATTCCGGCTACGAGCCGTCCGCTGTTCATGCGACGTTCGCCAGCTGGCGGGGTTTGAGAGACGCGGCGGCGGCTACGCTCACCGGCAAGCTGTAAGCTGTAGGACGTGGACGGACGGGCGGAAGAGGGCGATTCAACTCGTCGACCAGGAGATTCTCGCGGCGGGCGCCGCTCGGAGCCGGACAGAGCCGGGGATGTCGCCTGGCTGGTTGATCGGGCGTTCCATTTCAGGGGGGATGTTACGGTGCGGACGGTTGGCGGGCGGGAGGTTACGGGCTATCTCTTCAATCGTTCTAATCGCTCTAACCGCCTTAGTCGCGACGCTGGGCGCAGGGAGGACGGGCAAGAGGGAGGGGGCGCGGCGGCCTTCGCGCAGTTGTTCGAGACGGCGACCGGACGCGAGATTACGCTGCCGTACGCGGAGATTGAGGATGTGCGGTTCTCGGGGCGCCCGGGAGGACGCCGTCCGCGGGACAGCGGCTCGCCCGGGGAGGGGTGATGCGGGCGAGCGCTTCTCTCGCTGCTATCGCCTCTGTCCCTGATCTTCTGACGGTTGCGCCTACGCGGCGTGAGCTGGGCGGGGCGTGGGAGAGCGCGGCGCTTACGCGCACGGGGGTGGTGGGCATCGGGCGCGCCGCCGGAGCGGCGACTGCGCGTCTGCTGAGCGAGGCGCCTTGCCGGTTTCTGGTTTCGCTGGGGTTTGCGGGGGGTCTTGATCCGCGCTTGCGTCCGGGCGATGTGGTGGTCGCGAGCGAGTGCGTGGATGGTTCGAGCGGGGCTCGGAGGGCGGTTGCGGAGGCGTCGTACGCGGCGACGCTGCTGCGCAGGGCAGGCGCGCGCGCGTATGAGGGCGCGACGCTTACGGTGGACGTTCCGCTGCTGACGCGGGAGGCGAAGCGCGGCGCGCGCGAGCGGAGCGGGGCGCTCGTTGTGGATATGGAGGGCAGCTGGATAGCGGACGCCGCAGCGTCGCGCGGGACGCCGCTCATCGTCGTGCGCGCGGCGCTTGACGAGGCGGAGTTTGCGCTTCCGGAGTTCGTGGCGGAGATTATTGCCGATCAGGGGCGGAGGGAGTGGATGCACGCGGCGAGAGGGATGCGGAGCCTCGCGGCGGCGAGGGGGATCCTGCCGCTGGCGCTGCGGTCGCGCAAGGCGGGGCTGGCGCTGCGTCGGGCGGCGCGGAGCATTATCCCGGCGCTGGCCGAGCTGGCGGGGCTATGAGCCGCGCGCTCGTAACCGGGGCGTCTGGTTTCATTGGGGGCCGCGTTGTGGAGGCCGCCGCGCGCAGGGGGTGGGATGTGGTCGCGCTGGCGCGGGACGCGCGCTCGTATCGCACGCCGTCGCGCTCGGTGGTTGTGGCGGAGGGGGATGTGCGGGATCGGGGGGCGGTTCGGGCGGCGATGGAGGGCTGTTCCGCGGTGATTCATGTTGCGGGGGTCTACAGTTTCGATGCGGGGGACGCGAGGCTGATGCGCGAGGTTAATGTTGGCGGGACGGAGAATGTGCTGCGGGAGGCTATGCGTTTGGGGGTGGAGCGCATCGTTTACACGGGGACGGTGGGAGGCACGGCGTTCTTTCGCGACAGGCTGTCGACGGAGCGGGATATCGCCGGACCTGAGGAGATGCGCGGGCCTTACAAGCGCTCGAAGTTCGAGGCGGAGCGGATTGCGCGCAGATTGGCGGATCAGGGGGCTCCGGTTGTTATCGTTTGCCCCACTGCTGTGGTGGGGCCGGGGGACGACAAGCCGACGCCGACGGGGCGGATCGCGCTGGATTTTATGAGGGGGAGGTTTCCGGCGTACATCGACGCGGGGCTGAATTTCGTTCATGTGCGGGATGTTGCGGAGGGTCATCTGCTGGCGCTGGAGCGCGGGGTTCCGGGCGGTCGGTATCTGCTGGGGAACATCGACGGGAACCTGACGCTCGAGCGGGCGCTCAAGATTCTCGCGGGGATCACGGGAAGGTTGGCTCCGAGGGCGCGGCTGCCCTATGCGGCTGCGCTGGCTGTGTCGTGGGCGAGCGTTGCGGCGGGGAGGGCGCTGGGGCGGCCAGCTGCGGCGCCGCTGGAGGCTGTGCGTATGGCGTCCAAGCGGATGTGGGTGGATCCGTCGTGGAGCGTGCGGGAGCTTGCGTTGCCGCAGACGCCTGTGTCGGAGGCGTTCCGGGAGGCTGTCGCCTGGAACGCGGAGAATCTGCTTGCGCCTGGGCGCCGTGTGGTAGGCTAACAGGTCAAAAGCGGCGCTTTAGCGCGCGGCGGCGAGGACGGCTCGCTACGAGCGAGCGCGTCCGGCGCGGCATCTAACTTGCTAACCTTGGCACAAGCGAGCGAGCATCTTCTCGATATCCGGCGGCGCGCCCGCGAGGCGCTGGAGCGAACGCGGGCGTATTTCCTTCGCGCGCAGCGCCCCGAGGGCTACTGGCAGGGCGAGGTGGAGTCGAATTCCACGATGGAGGCGGAGCAGATTATGCTGGCCCGCTTCCTGGGTTCGGACGAGGGAGAGCGCATTCCGCGGCTGGCGGAGGATATCCGGCGCCGGCAGTTTTCCGACGGCTCGTGGCGGATGTACTACGGGGCTCCTGCTGGGGATCTGAGCACGTCGATCGAGTGTTATTTTGCGCTGAAGCTTGCGGGCGACGGGGCGGACGCGCCGCATATGGTCCGGGCGCGCGAGTTCATTGTTGGGAATGGGGGGATTCCGAAAGCGCGGGTGTTCACCAAGATATGGCTGGCGCTGTTCGGGCAGTGGGACTGGAAGGGCACGCCGTCGATGCCGATGGAGCTGATGCTGCTGCCCAAGTGGGCGCCGTTCAACATCTACCGGTTCGCGAGCTGGGCGCGGGCGACTATCGCGCCGATCACCGTTATTCTCGCGCTGAAGCCGACGCGCCCTCCTGAGGAGAGCGCGGGGATAGGGGAGCTGTATCCCGACGGCGCTGTTGTCTATTCGCTGTCGCGCTGGAAGGCGCGGCTGTTTTCGCTGGAGAGCGGTTTTCTGCTGCTCGACAGGGCGCTGCGCTTCTACGGGAAGCTGCCTCTAGGGTTCGTGCGCCGGCGGGCGCAGAAGGCTGCCGTGGATTGGATCGCGGCGCGTCAGGAGGCGGATGGTTCGTGGGGGGGGATTCAGCCTCCGTGGGTGTACTCGCTAATTGCGCTTCACTCGGCGGGTTATCCGCTGGATCATCCGGCGATTGTCAAAGGGCTCGAGGGGTTCAGGGGCGAGTGGAGCTTGCCGTCGGAAGACGGGGCGGCTTTGCGGGCGCAGGCGTGCCTCTCGCCGGTGTGGGACACGTGCCTGGCGATGCTGGGGTTGCTGGATTCGGGGGCGGCGCCCAACGATCCGGCGATCCAGCGGGCGGCGGAGTGGCTGATGCAGCGTGAGATACGGACGAAGGGCGATTGGGCGGCGCGGCGGCCGAATCTCGAACCGGGCGGTTGGCCGTTCGAGTTTCACAACGACAATTACCCGGATATCGATGATTCGGCGATTATCGTGATGGACTTGGCGCAGGCGCGATTCGACGATGAGGAGAGGGAGCGCGCCCGCAAGGCGGCGGTCGCCCGGGGGCTTGCGTGGCTGGAGGGAATGCAGTCGTCCAACGGGGGGTGGGCGGCGTTCGATCGGGACAACAATTCGAGTTACCTGTCGAAGATTCCGTTCGCTGATTTCGGGGAGTCGCTTGATCCGCCGAGCGTGGACGTTACGGCGCACGTTCTGGAGATGTACGGCAGGCTTGGTTACACGTCGGCGCATCCGCCGGTGCGGCGGGGGCTGGACTATATCTGGTCGCAGCAGGAGGCGGACGGGGGATGGTTCGGGCGGTGGGGGGTGAACTATATCTACGGGGCAGGGGCGGTTCTTCCCGCGCTGAGGGCTTTGGGCGAGGATATGGGGCAGGAGCGCGTCCGGCGCGCTGTGAGCTGGCTTTTAGAGCAGCAGAATCTCGATGGGGGTTGGGGGGAGACGTGCAAGAGCTATGTTGATCCGGGGCTGCGGGGGCGCGGGGAGAGCGCGCCATCGCAGACGTCGTGGGCGCTCATCGCGCTCATCGCCGCGGGAGAGGCCTCCAGCGACTCGGCGCGGCGCGGGATCGAGTTTCTCCTGGGGAGCCAGCGCTCCGACGGGAGCTGGGACGAGCCGCAGTTCACGGGGTGCGGCTTTCCGGGGTATGGTCCGGGGGACAAGCCGGAGAAGTACGGGCCGGCTGACGCTCTGCACTCTCAGGGGGTTGAGCTGAGCGCGGGATTTCTCATTAACTATCATCTTTACCGCGACTACTTTCCGCTGTGGGCGCTTGGCCGTTATCTGGGAGCTGTGGAGCCGGGGCGCGTTACGCTGTCGGCGGCGGGCGCCTGGCAAGGGTCATAAGCGCGGCGGCGACGGCGGCCATCGCGGCGAGCGCCGCCCAGGCTGTTTCGTAGCGCCAGATGTCGATGGTGAGCCCGGCGATGAGGGGGCGCGACTATTTTCCGCTGTGGGCGCTTGGCCGTTATCTGGGAGCTGTGGAGCCGGGGCGCGTTACGCTGTCGCGGGCGGGCGCCTGGCAAGGGTCATAAGCGCGGCGGCGACGGCGGCCATCGCGGCGAGCGCCGCCCAGGCTGTTTCGTAGCGCCAGATGTCGATGGTGAGCCCGGCGATGAGGGGGCCGGCGCCGAGGCCGAAGCCTCGCGCCATATGGACGACGCCTCCGATGGCGCCGAGGTTGGCGCGCCCGAAGTAGTCGGCGAGCAGGATCGTGGGGAGCTGGATCGAGCCGCCTACGAGGAATCCGAATCCGAACGCCGCTGCGAACGCTTGGGGGGGATTCTCGACGCTCAGCAGGGCGAGCATGAGGGCTGCGCCCGCCGCGTAGAGGATGGCGAGGAGCGCTTGCGCGGGGAAGCGGTCGGCGAGGGCTCCCCATAGGGCTCCGCCTGCGCTGAAGCCGAACGCGAATACGCTGATGATTACGGCGCCTGTGGAGGGGGAGATTCCTCGCTCGACGTAGAAGGCGAGCTGATGGAATCCGTAGCCGGTCATTACGGCTGAGATCAGGAAGACGGAGGGGACGATGAGCCAGAGGGCGGGAGAGCGCGCGGCCTCTCGGAGGGAGCGTCCGCGCCGGGTTTCGGCGGCGGCGTAGCCGGGCGTCCGTGGAGCGCCGTCGGGCTCCAGGCCGATGTCTTCGGGGCGTCGCACGAGGAGGAGAGCCGACGGCAGTGTGCCGAGGAGGAGCGCGATGAGGCCGAATACGGCCCAGGCCGTAGCGACGCCCGCTCCGGCGATGATGGCCTGCGCTACGGGCGGGGCGATGGCGAGGCCTGCGCTCGACACGAGCGAGAGCAGGGCGATGGCGCGTCCGCGGCGGCGTTCGAACCACTTCGCTGTGGTGATCTGGCTGGAGAACTGTACGAATCCCTGTCCGGCCATTCGGACGACGCTGTAGAAGGCGATGTAGAAGAGCACGGAGTTGGTCGCGGCCAGCGCGAAGCAGGAGACGGCGACGAGGGTTGTGCCGATGGGGGTTACGATTCGGGGGCCGCGCCTGTCGAGGACGCGTCCGATGAAGGGGCCGCCGAGCGCGCTGGCGGCGCTGCCGATGAAGGTTGCGGAGGCGAGGAGGGAGCTGCTCCAGCCGTGCTCGGCGATGAGGGCGGCGACGAAGACGCTGGCGACTTCGACGGAGCCGACGACGCGGGAGGTGTTGGCCGCGGCGCCGACGGACACGACGATCCATCCGTAGTAGAACGGGACAGCGGCCGCGACTCTGGCGGCGATCGCCACTTAGCGTCCCCGGCGGAGCCAGCACCGGAGCTTGAGGCGGCGGGAGAGCCGGCGGAGGGCGCCGGGTCGCGGCTCTGTCGCGGGGCGCTGCGAGCGGCGACGGAGGCGTTGTCCGATGCGGGAGAGGACGATGCCGAACTCGTAGAGGACGATGATGGGCACGGCGACGAGCGTTTGGTTCACGGGGTCGAAGGTGGGGGTGATGATGGCGGCGGCGACGAATGCGAGGAGGATGGCGAAGCGTCTGAATCGGGAGAGCCATCGGGGTGTTACGACGCCCAGTCTTGCGAGGGCGAAGAGGACTATGGGGATCTGGAATACGACGCCCATCCAGAACATAAGGGACGTGACGACGTTGATGTAGCTGGATATGCGGATTTCGGGGTTGACGTTTTCGGAGCCGAAGTTGAAGAGGAATGCGAACGCGGGGGGGAAGAGGACGTAGTAGGCGAATGCGGCGCCGAGTCCGAATGCGGCGAGCACGCCGGGGAGGAACATAAAGAGGTAGAGGCGCTCCCGGCCAGTGAGTCCGGGGGAGACGAACATAATCAGCTGGTGGAGGGCTACCGGGAGGGCGGCGACGAATGCGGCCATCAGGGTTACTTTGAAGGTTACGCCGACGGTTTCGAGCACCTCTGTGGCGATCGGCATCTCGTCGAGGTCTCCGAATCCGGGTTCGAGGAGGAATGCGAAGAGCTGGTTGCGGAAGATGAAGGCGGCGATGAGGGCGGCGACGATGAATACGACGACGATGATCAACCGTTTGCGGAGCTCGTCGAGGTGCTCGCGGAGGGTCATGGCGTTTCTGGCCACGACTATGCCCTCTCGTTGTCGGTGGTTTGGGGGGGGCTTTCGTTGGGGGCGTCGGGGCTTCTGGGGACGGCGTCTTCGGGCTCTGGGACGGGGTCGCGTGGCGGGGTTTTCGCGGGAGGGGGGGGGTCGAGGTCGACGGCGGCGTCGTCGGCGGCTGCGCGGAGCGCGCGCTGGGCCTCGCGCCAGTACTTGCCGGCGGTTTTTGCGGCGTCCACCATTCGCGCTGGTCCAAGGACGATGAGGGCGATGACGAGGATCCACACGAGCTCAAGGTTGCCGACGCCGAAGAGGTTCATCGCCGGCTCCGTCCGCTTGGCGGTTTGGGGTGGACGGCTTGCTCGCATTGAGGGCAGCGGCTCAGCTCGGGCCAGGGGTCGCGGACTGCGGGGGCGAGGCGGAGGCCGAATCGGGCGGCGAGCTTGAGCGCGAGGCAGACGGGGAGGCCGACGACGTTCAGCCAGCAGCCGCGCACTTCGGCGGCGGGGGCGAAGGTTGGGCTCTGCACGGCGTAGGCGCCTGCCTTGTCCATTGCGTCGCCGGATGCTATGTAGGCGTCGATCTCGGCGCTGGAGTAGTGGCGCATCGCGACGCGGGACACGCGCCAGCCGTCCGCGGTCTCGCCGGTTGCGGCGTCGACGAGGGCGATGGCGGAGATGACGCGGCGCTCGCGACCGCGCAGGGCGCGGAGCATACGGCGGGCATCCTCGGCGTCGCGCGGTTTTCCGAGCGCTGCGCCGTCGAGTTCGACGACGGTGTCTGCGCCGAGGATGGTTCCGCGGCTGCGCTGGGCGGCTTGGTCGCGGGCTTTGGCGAGGGCGCGTTCGCGCGCAAGGGCGACGGGGTCGGCGCCGGGGGGGGCTGGGGGTTCTTCGACGCTGGCGGGGGCGGATGTGAACTCGATTCCGAGTTTGCGGAGTATCTCGCTGCGCCGGGGCGAGGCCGATGCGAGAACCAGTTCTGAGCGGGCGCGCAGCATAGCGAGGCGGGCGTCGTCGCGCACGAGCGTTACGACGGTCTCGATGTGGCGGGTTTGGGGGAACATATCGACGGGCTGGACCTGGACGATTGCGAACGGTCCGGCTGTGAGCGCGGCGAGGTCGCGCGCGAGGGTTTCCGGCTCGCACGATACGTAGACGACTCGCGCGGGGGGAGAGTCGAGGAGGGCGTTGAGCGTCCCGGGCATACAGCCGGCGCGGGGAGGGTCGAGCAGAACGGCGTCGACGTTGTCGCTGGCGAGCTCCGCGAGGATGTCTTCTGTGCGGCTCTGGCGGAGTTCCACGTTGTGGAGGCCGGCGATGTTCTCGCGGGCGTCGGCCAGCGCCGAGGCTGATTCTTCGACGGCGATGACGCGGCGGGCATTTCCTGCGAGGAGGGCGGCGAACGTCGCCACGCCTGCGTAGGCGTCGACGATCGTCTGCGCGCCGTCGAGCTGTAGTTCGCGCATAACGAGCTCGGCCATACGTTCGGCCTGCCGCGTGTTCACCTGGAAGAACGATGGGGACGAGACCTTGAAGCGCCGGCCAAGCAGCTCCTCTTCGTACTGCTTCTGGCCTGAGGCGAGCGGGATGTCTGGATTCTGGAGCGTGGGCTGGAGCAGGTAGCTTCCGGTATGCGCGCCGTAGCGCAGGGAGAGTTGGGAGGTCTCGGCGGCGCGGCCTTGCAGCGCGTCGAGAGCCTGATTGATCCAGGGGGCCATCAGGAGGCACTCGTCGATCTCCACGCGCCGCCGGGTTTCCTTGTGCACGAATCCGAGCCGCCCGTTGCGCTTGTTTACGGTGAACCGGGCGTGGTTGCGGTAACCGAGCTGGTCGGGACTGGGGAGCGCCGGCTGGATGTCGACGTCGATTCCGCCGACGCGCTGGAGCGTTTCGGCGACGGCTTCGCGCTTCATCTCGAGCTGGCGGTCGTAGGAGATGTGCTGCCACTGGCAGCCGGTGCATTCGCCGAAATAGCGGCACGCGGGCGCGACGCGATGGGGGGATGGGTCGAGGACTTGGTCGACCTGCGCGGCGATGTAGCCGCGGCGCTCGGCGACGACCCTGGCGACGACGGTTTCGCCGGGGATGCCTCCGAATACGAACACCTGCTTTCCGGCGTCGGTTGCGAGGGCCTCGCCCTGCCTGCCGAGGTCGTTGAGTTTGAGCGTGAGGAGGCGCTCCTCGCGCGGGAGGGGGTTAGTCATAGGGGAGATGGCACCTTACGTGAAGCGTACGCTCACTGCGCCGAGGCTGGCGAACTCGGCGTGGAAGGCGTCGCCGGGCGCGGCGGGCGTTACGCCGGCGATAGAGCCGGTCATGACGAATTCGCCGGCGCGGAGCTCGGCGCCCAGTTCGGCGAGCTTGTTGGCGCACCAGGCCACTGCGCTGGCGGGGTTTCCGAGGACGGTGGAGGATTTCGCTCGGTGGGTTTCGTTGCTGTTGCGGTAGATGGCGACTTCCTCGTCTGCGAGGTCGAGGGCGCTCGGGGGCAATCGGGCGGCGCCGATGACGACCTTTGCGGCGCAGGCGTTGTCGGCTGTGGCGTCGGGTTCCTGGAAGCGCCAGTCCTCGAACCGGCTGTCGACGATCTCGAGGGCGGGGAACACGTAGTCGGTTGCGGCGATAACGTCTTCGATGGTCACGCCGGGGCCGCGCAGCGGGGCTTTCAGGCGGAAGGCTATTTCGGGCTCGACCATGGGGCTGATGAGGGATGACGCGCGGATTCGTCCTCCGGTGCGCACGGTCATATCGTCGAGCAGCGTTCCGAAGTTGGGGGAGCGAACGCCGAGCTTTTCCTGGATGTCGCGGTTCGTGAATCCCACTTTTCGTCCGACGATGCGACATCCGCGCTCGAGCTCGTGGGAGAGGATGTCCGCCGCGATGGCGTAGGCGTCGCTGGACGTCATATGGGGGGCGCGGTTGGTGAGCGGTTTGATGGGGGAGCGGTCGCGTCGCGCGTCGATGAGGGCGTGGGCGAACTCGTGCGCCAGGTGGTGGTCGAGGGTCATAGGGGGAGCCTCCGTGGGTGGGGCGATGGCTCTTGATTCTACGGCGCTGTGGCGCGGGTTTGCGGCTTGCCTCTAGAATGGTCGGAGCATGGAGAGGGTCGGGGGGAGGAAAGAGAGAAGCATGGTGGAGGGCATAGCGGGCCGTGTAGCCATCGTTACGGGCGCAGGCCGTGGGATCGGGCGGGGAGTGGCGCTGCGTCTGGCGCGGGAGGGGGCGAAGGTTGTTGTCAACGACCTCGACCAGGGGCCGCTGGACGAGACGCTGCGGGGGATCGAAGCGGAGGGGGGCAGCGCCGTAGGGCTGGCGGGGTCTGTCGTCGATCCGGACATCGGGGAGAGGCTGGCGAAGCTTGCGGTCGACGCTTACGGGGATGTCCACATTGTTGTTACGGCGGCGGGGTTCCTGTGGGACGGGATGCTGCACAGGATGACGGACGAGCAGTTTCAGACGATCGTGGACGTGCATCTGGGGGGGACGTTCAGGGTTGTGCGGGACGCGTTCAAAGTGATGCGGGAGAAGGCTCGCGCGGAGAAGGAGCGTGGGGAGGCCGCGCCGGCGCGGCGCATCGTGACGATTTCGTCGCTTTCGGGATTCGGGAATCTGGGGCAGGCGAATTATGCGGCGGCGAAAGCGGGGATCGCGGGTTTCACGCGGACTGTCGCGATCGAGGGGGCGATGTTCAATGTGCTGGCGAACTCGCTGGCGTTCGGTTTCATCGATACGCGGATGACGCGCGCTATCGAATCGCAGAACGAGTATGTCGGGGGGGCGGCGCAGGGCATTCCCGAGACCGCGCGGCGGAAGGCTCTGGAGCTTATTCCGCTCAAGCGGGCGGGGGCTGTTGAGGAGGCGGTAGGGCCTATTATTTTCTTCTGCTCGGACCTTTCGACGTACGCGACGGGAGCGCTGCTGGAGGTGAACGGCGGCGTGCATATCACTTAGGGAAGCGCGCGGTTCAATGGTTCAGGCGTTCGAGGTTTACGAGGCGCGTCCGCGGATTCACGTGGTGGAGTTCGTGAAGCTGCGCAGTTTCAGGATGACGTGTTCGTTTATGAGGCTGTCGATGCGCATCTACCACTATGCGCGCAGCTTGCCGGGCTACTACGGCGGGGGGATTAAGGGGAAGTGGTGGAGCAAGAGTTTCTATTCGTACACGATATGGGAGGACAGGGATTCGATGCTGCGCTTCGTGCATACGGGGCCGCACGCGAACGCGGCTGCGCGAGCGCTGACGTTCGCGGCTCCGGGGTCGTGCTACACGGAGTTCGTGAGCGAGGATCCGCCTGATTGGGCGGCGGCGGAGCGGCGTTTGCAGACGCCGACGCGCTACATCGTGCCGCCCACGTTCGACGGCTGGTCGCCTTTCAGCTAGGGGAGCGCTCCGAAAGCGAGGGGCGGCTAGAAGAGGTTGATCATTGAGCGGCGCAGCACGGCGTGCAGGGCGGCGAGGCCGACGACGGCGGTCGCGAGGTAGCTTACGAGTCCCCAGTCGGCGCCCTGGGTTACGACTGCGAGGACTGTTCCCATCGCCGGGGGGTGCTCGGCGTCGAACGCGGCCATCGCGAGCATCGTGAGGCCGACCGCGACGGCTGAGAGAGCCGCGGTTGCGAGGGCGCCTTCTCCGAAGGCGGCGCTGCTGGAGAGAGCGCTGGCGGTCAACCCTAGCGGGACGCCCATCACGACGCCGATGGCGTGTCCGCCTATGGCGTGGCGGGGCGTGGCGGCGGCGCTGTGAGGGGTGATGAAGAAGACGAAGGCGGTGGAGCCTATCGAGCCGACGACGAAGGCGCGGGAGACGGGGGATCCGGTGATGAGGTTGGCGGCGAGGAGAGCGGCTACGAGGCCGGCGGTGGCGATTCCTGACTGGAGCAGGTATCGGCGCCAGTTGCTGGCGAGTTTGGGGTCTAGGATGGAGAAGCGCACGCTTACTTGAACAGCTTCAGGAACCTGTCCTGGTACTCGTCGAAGACGCCCCAGCGGTTCATTTCGCGGTGGGCTTCGGCGGGCTCTATGGCTCCTCTGCGGGCTTGTTCGAGCATCCACTCGATGCGCTGGCGGCCGTCTCGCGGGACGGTTCCCTCCATTTCGAGGAGGCCTTGCGCGCGCAATTCGGATGCGTTGCGGCGGGCGGAGCTGGATGTGAGCTCGTAGATGAACTTCATGAGCGATACGTCCCACAGGTCGTCGGAGCCCTGGATCACTGCGGAGAGGGGGTCGGCGTCTTTCTCGAGGCGCATGATGATGCGCTGGACGACTTCGCCGACGGCGCCGGAGACGATGGAGGTGTCGGATCCTTCATTCTTGTAGTGGTACATAAGGCCGGGTTCGTTCGGGCCGAACTCGTTGATGAGGCGCTGGAGGTAGCGCTCCGCGTTCTCGCCGAATCCCTCGATGTTGAGGAGGTAGTGGGGGGTTACGACGCGCGGTTGGTCGGCTCGGACGGTTCCCTCGCGCACGACCGATTCCTCCGCTTCCTGCGCGCCTGCGGGTATGTTGAGCTCCCGGTAGACGGGAGAGGCGACGAGGTAGTAGCGCACGGATGTGGAGCCGAAAGTTGCAAGGCTCTGCTTCGGGGGGCGGACCACTTGGGTTTGTTCGATGGCGTCGAGAAGGCGCTTGTCTTGTTCATCCATGGTTGCATTATAGGCTCCCCCGTGGCGGGCGTTGCGCTATTGTCCGCGCGGAGTTGGCGCCGATGCGGGCGCGGGGGACGCGGCGGTAGTAGGATTGCGGTTATGAGGACGTGGACGCAGCCGGCTGCATGGCGGTTCTGGGCGGCTATCGGAGCGGGGCGGTTCGAGCTGCCGCGGTGCGAACGGTGCGGCGCGTGGCAGGGGCCGGACGCGCTGTCGTGCGAGCGTTGCGAGTCGCGGTTGCTTGCGTGGGCGTCCGCTGCGGCGACGGGGACGGCGTTCAGCGTGATGGAGCCGTGGGGGCGGGAGGGGGATCTTGCGTGGGCGCTGGTGGTGGTGGATCTGGACGCGGGGCCTCGGATGATGGTGGCGCTGGCGGGCGCGCCGGAGGGTGCGTCGCCGGGGATGCGGGTCGCTGCGCGTCTCGGCGGGGCGATGCGCGATGATCGGCTGCCGGTGTTCGCGCCGCAGTAGCCCGCAGTGAGAGTAGGGGCTTCACAGCGCTCTTGGGCGCTGGGCGCTGCCGGCTCGCTTTGGGCGGAGGCGCCGGGGCGGGTTTGCCGCGCTCCGCGAGCGGCTCGCGATACGCGGCGGCGGCGCCGGGGGCGGGTTTGCCCGTCGCCGGGCGCGTCTCATATACTGCTCTTCGAATGTCGCCCCGGCGAGGGTTCGGCGCGCGCGCCTGAGATGTCTGCGCGGCGCTGGCTCGCTGGCGACCGAGAGGTTCTTGATCTATGCCAGATTATGATGTCGCGGTGATTGGAGCAGGACCGGGAGGCTACGCCGCCGCGATTCGGGCAGCCCAGCTTGGGCTCAAGACGGTGTGCGTGGAGCGCGAGGCGGTTGGGGGGGTTTGCCTTAACTGGGGGTGCATTCCCTCGAAGGCGCTTCTGCGCAACGCCGAGGCGCTGAACATTGTGAATCACGCGGCGGACTTCGGGATCGCCGTCGAGGGCGTGTGCGCCGACTACGCGGCCGGGGTCGCCCGCAGCCGGAAGATCGTCGACCGGCTCACCAAGGGCGTCGCCGCCTTGCTCCGCAAGAACGGTGTGAGCTACGTTGAGGGGAGCGCGCGCATCGTTGGGCCTCGCGCCATCGACGTGGACGGGCGGGTTATCGAGGCGGGGCGGCTTGTTATCGCGACCGGAGCGTCTCCGGCGGTTCTCCCTGGGGTGGAGGTCGACGGCGAGGCAGTGCTCACGTATCGGGAGGCCATCGTGGCGGAGCGCGTTCCCGAGCGCGTGGTGGTTGTCGGCGCGGGCCCTATCGGGGTGGAGTTCGCTTCGATCTACAACGCGTACGGCGCGGAGACGACGATTGTGGAGGCGCTTCCGCGAGCGCTTCCAGCCGAGGACGAGGATGCGTCGCAAGCCCTGGCGCGGGCGTTCGCCAAGCGGGGGATCGGCATTCTGACGGGGGCGTCGGTGACGAGGGTGGATGTTGCCGGCGGTGAGGCGGTCGTTCGGGTGGACGCGCCCGACGGCGAGAGGAGGCTGATCGCCGACCGTGTTCTTATCGCCATTGGCATCCGGCCGAACACGGAGGGGCTGGGGGCGGAGAGCGCGGGAGCCGCGCTGCGCCGGGGGTTCGTGGAGGTGGACGACAATCTGCTGGCCAGCGACGGGGTGTATGCGGTGGGGGACGTGAACGGGCGGTTGCCTCTGGCTCACGCGGCGCAGGCGGAGGGGGCGTTTGCGGCGGAGCATATCGCGGGACTCAACCCTCAACCGTTAGACTATCTCGCTATGCCGAGGGCGGCGTATTGCAGTCCCCAGGTGGCGAGCGTCGGGCTCACCGAGAGGGAGGCGCGCAGCCAGGGCTACGAGGTGAGCGTAGGCAAGTTTCCGTTTCTCGCGAACGGCAAGGCTCTGGCGGCCGGAGAGAGCGAGGGATTCGCCAAGATCGTGGCGGACTCCGCGACGGGGGAGCTTCTGGGGGCGCATCTGGTTGGGCACGAGGTTACGGAGCTGCTGGGCGAGCTGAGCCTGACCAAGGCGCTGGATGGGACGGTGTATGAGATGGGGAGGCTTGTCAACGCGCATCCGAGCATGTCGGAGGCGGTGAAAGAGGCTGCGCTGGCGGCGGAGGGCCGCGCAGTGCACATCTAGCAGGGGTTTGACGAACACGACGATGTGGCGCAACCGCCACGGAGGATGCTGATGAGCGACGGCAAGTTTGATTTCGCGCTGGCGATAGGGGGGGAGGCAGGGCAGGGCATAGCGACTCCCGGCGACACCCTTGCCAGGCTGTTCGTCCGGCGCGGGCTTCACCTGTCCACCTACAACGCCTACCAGTCGATCATTCGCGGGGGGCACATTTTCCTCACGGTTCGCGTCTCCGACGAGGAGCTGCTCAGCCACGGCGACAGGCTCGATATGCTGCTGTCGCTGAATCAGGACACGATAGACCGTCATCTTCGCCTTTTGGGGGAGGGGGCGGTGGCTCTCTACAACAGCGATACGATTACGCCGGGGGAGGCTGCGGACGGGGTGCAGCTCTGCCCGCTGCCGGTGAACGATCTCACGGGGTCTACGCGTGCGGGGCTTAATCAGAACACGGTGGCGCTGGGGGCGATGATGCATCTGCTCGGGCTTGATTTCTCGATTCTGGAGTCGAGCATCACTCAGCAGTTCGCTCGCAAGGGTGAGGATGTGGTTAGCGAGAATGTGCGGGTGGCGCTCGCCGGCTATACGCACGCGCAGGAGAATTTCGCGCCGTTCCCGAATCCGGTTCCGGAGGGGGGGGAGCCGAAGGCGATGTGGTCGGGGAACGAGGCGCTGGCTATGGGAGGGGCGGCGGCAGGGGTGAAGTTCTATGCGGCCTATCCGATGAGCCCTTCTACGGGGGTGCTTCACTGGTACGCGCAGCATGCGCGGAATCTGGGGATTATGGTTCGCCAGGTGGAGGATGAGATTGGCGTCGCCAATATGGTTATAGGGGCGGCTCACACGGGGGCGCGCGCGATGTGCGCCACGTCGGGCGGGGGTTTCGCTCTGATGACGGAGGCTATCGGAGCGGCGGCGATGATGGAGATACCTTGCGTGTTCATCAATGTGCAGCGCGCGGGTCCGTCCACTGGGGTTCCGACGAAGACGGAGCAGGGCGATCTGTGGCAGGCTCTGGGCGCGAGCCAGGGGGACTTCCAGCGTCTTATCGTCTCGCCGCTCGACGCGCTGGACGCTTTCAACACGGTTCCTGAGGTTTTCAACCTGGCCGACAGGCTTCAGTGTCCCGCCATCATTCTGTCCGACCTGCTCATATCGGAGGGGCGTTTCAGCGTTGACCCGGAGGCTCTGGATTTCCAGCCGGAGATTGATCGGGGCGAGCTCATTATGGAGGCGTCCGCGGCCAACGGCAGCCCGTATCTGCGCTATAAGGACACGCCGTCCGGGGTTTCGCCGCGCGCGGTTCCGGGAGTGGAGGGCTACATCCACACGGTGGCGACCGACGAGCACGACGAGGGGTCGCGTTTGCTGTCCGACGAGTTCACGAATCCGCTGAAGCGCCGGGCGGCTGTCGAGAAGCGGGCGAGGAAGTTCGAGAACGCAAGCAGCCTGATGGCCGCGCCCAGGATCGAGGGGCCTGCGGACGCTGAGGTTACGCTTGTTGGCTGGGGTTCGACGTACGGGGTTATCAAGGAGGCTATCGCGCAGCTGGCGGAGCGGGGGGTGAAGGCGAATCAGTTGCCGATTAAGTGGCTTGTTCCTTTCCACGCCGAGGATGTGATCGCCGCGCTCGAAGGGCGGAAGTTCTTTGTGGTGGAGAACAACCACTCGGGGCAGTTCGCGCGTTACCTGCGCAGCGAGACGGGATTGAATGCGGACGCGCATATCCACAAGTACGATGGCGAGCCGTTCGCGCCGCACCACATCTCCGACGGCGTCGTTGAGATTCTCGAGAGGGGGTCTGACGTCTTCGTCCCGCAGCAGGAGATCATCGTTTAGCCAATGTCGCCAGCAAGGAGAACGTGATGACGACTATCGAATTGACCGCGAGAGATTTCAAGGGGAGCGTGGATCCCGACTGGTGCCCCGGGTGCGGAGATTTCGGGGTGCTGAACAGTCTGCAGCGCGCCTGCGCGGAGCTTGGCCGGAAGCCGCATGAGATCGTTACGGTCAGCGGGATCGGGTGCTCTTCCAACCTGCCGGGCTATATCAACACGTACGGGATGCACACCTTGCATGGGCGCTCGCTCGTCTTCGCCACCGGGGTGAAGATGGCCAATCACGAGCTTACGGTCATCGCGACTGGCGGGGACGGGGACGGTTACGGGATCGGGGGGAATCACTTCGTTCATACGGCGCGGCGGAATGTCGATCTCACGTATGTGGTGATGAACAACCAGATCTACGGGCTTACGACGGGGCAGGTTTCTCCGACGAGCCGGGTGGGGCAGCGGACGAAGAGCACGCCGTTCGGGAGCGTGGAGTATCCCCTCAACCCGATCACTGCGGCGATTATGAACGGAGCCACGTATGTCGCCCGCGGCTACTCTGGCGATATTCGGCACCTCACTGACCTTATCAAGGGCGGCATCGAGCATCAGGGGTTCTCGCTTATCGATGTGTTCAGTCCGTGCGTGACCTTTAATCTCGACAACACGCACGCGTTCTTCAAGTCGCGCATCCGGAAGCTGGAGGACGAGGGGCACGATGCGGGCGATTGGGCCGCTGCTTGCGAGAAGGCGATGGAGTGGGGCGACCAGATCTACGTTGGGAAGTTCTTCGAGGTGGAGCAGGACTCGCTGAGCGAGCTGGAGCCCGTTCTGCGAGACGGTCCCATGGCCAAGCAGCAGGGCGGGGTAACTCCCGAACAGGCTCAGCGTATCCTGCAGCGTATGATGTAGAGGGGGAAATCGCGTCGCGGAGGGCGCTCCTCCCTTTTCCTTGTGGAGGGGGCGAGTCCCTGCGACGGCTGGGTGGCTCTGCGTCGCTTGTCGCGAGCGGGCGGCGCCCTACGGAACTATGCTGCTAACCCCCGAACAGCGGGATGAGATAGACGCGCTCCGGAGCGCGCGCAGCGAGACGTTGCGGGCGACGGTTCCTGCGCTCGAGGCGGCGCTCTACGAGCCGTTCCCTGTGCTCGACCACGGGTTCGTGCGGGTGATCGACTATATGGGAGACGACGGCGCGGTGGCGCAAGCGGCGCGAGTCTCGTACGGGCGCGGGACGAAACGCGCGCGCGACGATCAGGGGCTCATCAACTATCTGATGCGGAACGGCCATACGTCGCCGTTCGAGATGTGCGAGATCAAGCTGCACGTGAAGCTGCCCATCTTCGTGGCGCGCCAGTGGATCCGCCATCGCACTGCGAACGTCAACGAGTACTCGGGGCGCTACTCGGTGCTCGATAGGGAGTTCTATGTTCCCGCACCCGAGCAGCTGGCGGTTCAGTCGGATGCGAACCGGCAGGGTCGCGCGGGGGCGCTCGAGGCGAGCCGCGCCGCGCAGACGATCGAGCTGCTGCGCGCGGACGCTGAGCGCGCGTTTGAGCATTACTACGCGATGCTCGACGAGGGAGCTGGAGAGGCGGGCGCGCGCGGGGAGGGGGGTCTCGCGCGCGAGCTGGCGCGCATCGGGTTGCCGCTCAGCGCTTACACGCAGTGGTACTGGAAGACGGATCTTCATAATCTGTTGCGGTTCCTGGCGTTGCGCAACGATGCTCACGCGCAGTGGGAGATCCGCGAGTACGCGAGGGTGATTCTCGGGCTGGTGGAGCGCTGGACGCCGCTTGTGGCCCGCGCGTTCCACAACTACCGCGCCGGGGGAGCGCAGCTGAGCGCGGAGGGGCTCAGCGTGGCGAGGCGGATGCTCGCCGGCGAGACGATCGACCCGTCGACGCTGGAGATGTCGGCGCGCGAGTGGCGGGAGCTTCGCGCTGTTCTTGGCCTCGACGCTGGGTGAGCTCCGGCAGCTCGCCAGCTATTTCCGCAAGCGGCGACGGACGAGGGGGAGCGGGGACGGCGCTCCGTTGCATCTTTGCTTCAGCGCTCCAAGTTGCTTCGGTTTGCTTCAGCGCGTCTGCCGGGGGCGTAGGGGGGCAGGGCAGGCTGGCAGCCTCGGGAGGAGGGTGAACAGAAAGTCCCCCCGGAGACGTCTCCGGGGGGACTTTGCGTCGCTGCGGTTGGGGGCGGGGGCTAGGCGGCTACACGGCGTCCGCGGAATACGAGGATGCCACCGCTGAGGACCAGGGCGCCGCCCGCCGCGAGGGCTGCGAGGGCGAGCAGAGGGAGCGTGGCGTCGCCGGCGGAGGGGGGCTCGCCGAACTCGGGCTTGAACTGGCTGAGGTCTTGGGATTTCTCGTAGACGGTTCGCGCGCCGCCCTCTGCGCCTGTGCTGCCGGGGCCGTTCTCGCCGTCGGCGTCGTGGCCGTGGAGCATGCGCTCGGAGAGGGAGAGGAGGTTTTCGATTTCCTTGTCGGTGCGGGCGTCTTGCTCTTCGGCGGCGAGGATGCGGAGCCCGACGTCGCGGACGCGGCGCGCGGCGGCGACGGTTCGGTTGGCTGCGGCCTCGACTTCGGCGGCGGTGTCTTCGATGCCTTCATCGCCGCCGGCTGCGTTCCGCGCCCTGCCGGCCATAGCGATTACTGCGGGGGCGTGGCCTATGACGCCGTTGCCGTCGCCCATAGCAACGTCTGCGCTCCGGACGTAGTTTTCGCCTGCGCTGCCCTCGATGAGGTTGATGACGCTCTGGGCGAAGCTCTTCTGTTCGCTGAATGTGAGGTCTTCATCCTGGGCGTTCTGGGCGTACATAAGCGCCATAGCCGCCTGGTCGTACATTCCGCGGGCTGCTCCGCCGGCTCCTGCGAGCTGGTTGCTGATGCGCCAGACGGCTAGCGGAACGGTGTCGCCGTAGGCGATGTCGCCGGAGGGTTCGGGGTCTGGGTCGGGGTTTGGCTCGATGGTGAGGAGGAATGTTTGGTACTTCGCGAGCAGGCTCATACCGTCGGGGTCGGTGTAGACGCCGATGGGTTCGGCGTCGCGGCCGTAGACGCCTGTGCTGATCTTGTTGCCCGAGATGTCCATAAGCCAGCCCTCGTATTGAGAGCCGGGAGAGCGGACAGCGGCGTTGCTCAGGTTGACGACGAGGCTGTCGCTCATTCCGTTGGCGTCGCGGAAGTTTGCGGAGCCGTCGAGGGCGGCTTCCTGGGCGCTCGCGGCGAGGGTCATGAGCATCGTCAGCATGAGCGCCAAGGCGATACTGGCAGAGAGATTCCGGCGCATGGACATTCCGCCTCCTGTTCGTCCGATAGCATACGGCGCGTAGTGTGGGGCATACTGCGGGCGCGGTTCCTGCGGTTTCGCCTTTGGGCGCCGACTTGTTCGCAGGTTGCCGAGCGCTATGCCCTACCGAAGCAACCGGGGCGTATTATAGAGCATCCGCACGAATCCGCTATAGGCTCCACGCGGCAAACTTTGCGTATTCGGCGGACAGGGGCGATTAGTCTGCCCGCCTTTCGAGGACGGCGCAAGTGTAGCGGTTGACCGTCGCGCGATTCAAGTCTACTCTGTAGCGTAATCGGGACAATTGCATAGCGTGCTGTTCAGGGGAGCCGGCCCGGCGGGCTGGCTGAGAGGCTTACGAGCGACCCTATGAACCTGACCTGGGTTATGCCAGCGGAGGGAGAGCGACGTGCGGAATCAGCGTCATAGAGCCGCTCCCTGCCCAGGGGGCGGCTTTCGTTATGCCGGAGGGAATGTATGTCCACGGAGGCATGGGCTCTAGCAGCGGCTATCGCGACTATGGCTGTGATGTCCGCGGCGGGCGTTGTCTACGCCAGGACGAGGCGGCACACTATCGAGGATTTCATCTCTGCGCGGGGCTCGACGGGGGGTCTTGCGGCGATGGCGACGACGGCGGCCTCTGTGATGGGGGTGTGGATTCTGTTTGCGCCGGCTGAGACGGGCGCAGACGTGGGGCTCGCGGCGGTGATCGGCTACGGGGTTGGGCAGGCTGCGCCCATCGCGGCGTTCATTGTTCTGGGCCCGCGTATGCGGAAGCTTGCTCCCAACGGCCATTCGCTGAGCGAGTTCGCGCTCCAGCGGTACGGGGCTCCGATGTTCCGCCTTACCCTTTGCGTCGTTCTCCTTTATATGTTCCTGCTGCTGGCGGCGGAGATGGGAGCGATCGCTCGGGCGGTGGATCTCGTCGCGGATGTTCCGCTTCAGCTCACACTGGTTCTTGTCGGGGCGGCGACGCTCGGGTACACCGTGTACGGCGGGCTTCGCGCGTCGATCTTCACGGACAAGATTCAGTTCGCGGCCATCATTCCGCTTATCCTCATCCTGCTCGTAGCCGCGCTCGTCGATCTTGGGGGGTGGAGCCTGGCTTTCGACAGGGTTCGCGATGTTGATCCGGACTTGCTCGACCTGGGGAACGCGGGGGGAATCGAGTTCGGGATCACGCTCATCATCGCTATTCTCGCCGCCGACATCTTCAACCAGGGATTCTGGCAGCGGGTGTATGCGGCGAAGACCGACGGGGACGTCCGCCGTGGGTTCCTGGCGGCGGGCGCGCTTATGATTCCCGTTATCGTGGGCGTTGGGTTGTTCGGCGTCTGGGCCGCCGGGCTTGGCGTGGTGGACGACGATCGGCCCGCCGCCATCGCGCTGTTCACGCTGGCGATGGACGTTCTGCCCGGGTGGGCGCTGGTCGCGCTGACGGCGCTTGCGCTGATGCTGGTGATGAGCAGTATGGATACGCTCCTCAACGGTATGGCGAGCGTGTTCGCGACCGATCTCTCCCGCTTGCGTCCGGGGGTGGGGATGCTTGCCTCTACGCGGCTCATCACGGGGCTCATCATCGTTCCGGCGGCCATCGTGGGGTTTCTGTTCGACAGCGTGCTTTATCTCTTCTTCATCGCCGACCTTGCGTGCGCCGGCGCGGTTGTTCCGGTGTTCTCCGGAATGTGGTCGCGGCGGCTCTCCTCGCGGGGAGCGATGACCGCGTCGTTCTCGGGGATCGCGGCGGGGGCGCTCTTCTTCCCTACGCGCTCGTTTGAGGGGTGGTGGACGTGGGATGCGCTCACGAACGCGTGGGGGCTGCTGGAGTCCGGCAATCTGCTGGCGAGCTTCCTTGCGGCGGTTGTTGTCTCTTCGGTTGTCGCGGGGCTGTTCGTTCTGGCGGCGCGGCGGCGGGGCGGGGCGGAGTTCGATCTCGAATCGCTCTCCGCTGAGATACGCCGGCTGGAGAGCGGAGCATGACGCCGGAGCAGCCTTTCACGCAGCGGTTGCGCGCGGCGGCGGCGGACGCGTGGCGGGCGCAGCGCGATAGCGCGTTCATAAGGGGGATCGGCGACGGGTCGCTCGATGTCGGGCGCTTTCAGCACTGGGTGCGTCAGGATTACCGCTTTCTGATCGAGTATGCGCGGGCGCTGGCGACCGCCGCCGCCCGGGCGCCCGATCTTGCGACGATGACGAAGCTTGCAGGGCTTGCGAACGAGACGCTGGCTACGGAGATGTCGCTTCACCGCTCCTACGCCGAGGAGTTCGGCATTGGGGCGGAGGAGCTCGAACGCGAGGAGATGGCTCCGACCTGCCGCGCCTACACGGACTTTCTCGTTCGGGTGGCGTCTACGGGGAGTTTTCCGGAGCTGGTGGGGGCTCTGCTGCCGTGTATGTGGGGGTTCGCCGAGCTTGGGATTGCGCTCGCGGCGGGGGAGCGTCCGGCGGATCCGCGTTACGCCGCCTGGATCGATATGTATGCGTCCGACGAGTTCGTCGAGCTTGCCGATTGGTGCAGGGGGCTGATGGACGAGGTTGCCGCTGGCCTCCCCGAGGCGGAGCTCGCCAGGGTGGAAGAGGCGTTCGTAACCAGCAGCCGCTACGAGTTGTTGTTCTGGGAGATGGCATGGAACAGGGAGCAGTGGCCGGTATGAGAGCGCCGCGCCGGCCGGTGGCGCTGACGATCGCGGGCTCGGACTCTGGGGGAGGAGCGGGCATTCAGGCCGACCTCAAAACGTTCGCGGCGTTCGAGGTTTACGGGGCGAGCGCGGTTACGGCGGTGACGGCGCAGAACACGCTTGGGGTGTCTGGCGTCCACGAGACGCCTGTTGATCTGGTCGGCGGGCAGATCGACGCTGTGGCGTCGGACTTGGGGGTTGACGCGGCCAAGACGGGGATGCTCTCCAGCTCCGGCATCATTGAGGTTGTGGCGGAGCGCGTACGCGCGCGGGGAATCGGCAAGCTTGTTGTCGATCCGGTGATGGTCGCGAAGGGGGGAGACCGGCTCTTGCGCGAGGATGCGGCGCAGGCGTTGTCGTCGCTGCTTCTGCCGCTGGCTCTGGTCGCGACGCCGAACGCGGACGAGGCGTCCGCGCTGTCCGGACGTCCGGTGGAGACGCTGCGGCAGGCTCGCGACGCGGCGCGGGCGATCCACGCGCTCGGCTGCCGCTACGTTGTTGTAACGGGAGGCCACTTCGGGGACGACGCGGTGGATGTGCTGTTCGACGGCTCCGCCATCGTTGAGTTTCCCGCCAAGCGCATCGCCACGTCGAGCACGCACGGCACGGGGTGCACGTACTCGTCCGCTATTGCGGCGTGCCTGGCGAGGGGCGAGACTGTGGAGAGGGCTGTTGGGCTGGCGAAGATGTATGTGAGCGAGGCGATCGCTTCCGCTTTCCCGGTCGGAGGGGGGCATGGGCCGCTCAACCACTTTCATCGGTGGTGGAATTCCTAGCCGTTGTCTGCTATAGTCGCGCCGCTAGCCGCTATCTGTAAGCTGGCGGCTGCCGCCAACACATAATCTGGAGGCTCTGAGGTGGCTACACTACGAAAGGCTGATCTTGCCGTAAAGGTGGCGGAGGAGCTCGAAGGTCCCCGCAGTTTGGGGGACAAAGCTCTGAATGCTGTTCTCAGCAGCATCGTCGCGGCGCTCGCGAACGGCGACAAGGTCGTCATTACGGGGTTCGGGTCGTTCGAGACGCGGGACGTGAAGGAGCGCCAGGTGCGGGCGATTCGGGGACGTCAGGCGGGGGAGCTCATGACGGTGCCGGCCCATAAGCGGGTGGCGTTCTCTCCGGGCTCCGAACTTTCCGCCGCCGCTGGCAAGTAAGAACCGCCAGTAGGAACCAGCAAGGGGGGTCGCGCCTCGAAGAGGGGCGGGTCAGCGGCCCGTTCTGCGCTCCGGCGCCGTTCGGCTACCATACGCCTATGGATGGCCAACGATTCATCGCGCTGGTGGACCTCGACGCTTTCTACGCCTCGGTTGAGGAGGTCGAAGATTCCAGTCTCGTGGGGAGGCCGCTGCTCATCGGCGGCAGCCCGGCGTCGCGCGGCGTTGTCGCTACGGCGTCGTACGCCGCGCGCAAGCGCGGCTGCCGTTCGGGGATGCCGATGTCGCAGGCTGTTCGTCTGTGCCCGGACGCGATCGTGAGGTCGCCCCGCTTTCATCTCTACCGCGACTACTCGGGCAAGGTGATGGAGATTCTGCGCCGGGAGTCGGAGCTCGTGCAGCAGATGTCGATCGATGAGGCGTACGTCGATCTGACCTCGGCTGCCGGGTCGATAGAGGAGGCGGGGGGTCTTGCGCGCCGTATGCGGGGGCGCATACGGGCGGAGGCGGGTTTGCCGTGCTCGGTGGGTCTTGCGGGGAACAGGATGGTGGCGAAAATCGCGTGCGAGACGGGCAAGCCATCCGGGTTCGTAGTTGTGCGTCCGGGTGAGGAGGGGCGTTTTCTGGCCGGGCTGGATGTGCGTTCGCTGCCCGGGGTTGGGCCGTCTGCGGCCCGGCGGCTGAACGCGCACGGGTTTGAGAGGCTTGGGCAGGTTGCGGAGGCTCCGCCGGCGGCGCTGATAGCGGCGCTCGGGCCGTGGGGGGCTGCGCTCGCGCGGCGCGCCCGGGGGGAGGATCACTCGCCTGTTACGACCGAGCGCGAGACGAAGTCGATCAGCTCGGAGGAGACGTTCGCGGAGGATGTGGCGGAGCGCGGGGTTCTTGCCGCCGAGCTTGGTTCGATGGCGGGCAGGGTCGCTCGCTCGCTCGACCGGCACGGTCTTGTGGGGCGGACGGTTACGGTCAAGCTGCGCTACTCGGATTTCACCACGCTGACGCGGTCGTCGAGCCGGGAGAGCGCGACGTCTCACTCGGATGCGATACTGGGGGAGGCGCTGCGCTTGCTCGACGCTAATTGGGTTGAGGGGGAGCCTGTTCGGCTGATAGGAGTTGGGGTGAGCAATCTTCGGCCTGTGCAGGCGGCGGGGCAGTTTCGTATGGACGCGCTCATCGAGGCTGTGGGGGCGAGAGGTTCGGCGGGCTCCGGGGTGTGAGGGGATGTTGCTGATCAGCGAGGATGAGGTTCGCCGACTTCTGCCGATGGTGGAGTGCGTGGACGCGCTCGAGGGGGCGTTCGCGGAGTGGGCGCGAGGGACGGTGTCGAATGCTCCGCGCTACCGGTTGCCGCTGATGCGGGGATCGCAGCAGGTGATGGCCGGGATGTCGCACGAGATCGGGGCCGCCGGTTTGAAGACGTATGTGTCGGGCGCGGGGGGAGGCAGCCGTATGGTTGCGCTGCTGTTCGGCGCCGACGATGGGGAGCCGCTTGCGGTAATCGCCGCGAACGCGCTGGGGCAGATCCGGACGGGAGCGGCAAGCGGGGTTGCGACGCGCCATATGGCGCGGGAGGATGCGCGGAGCGTGGGCGTTATCGGCAGCGGGAGGCAGGCGGAGACGCAGCTGGCGGCGATGTGCGCGGTGCGTCCGATCGAGCGCGCGCTCGTTTACAGCCGGACATCTGAGCGGAGGGAGGCGTTCGCCGAGCGGATGACCGCGTTGCTGGGGATCGACGCGCGGGCGGTTGGCTCCGCGCGAGAGGCGGTGGAGGAGGCGGACATCGTTTGCGCGATCACGAACTCGCGGGAGCCTGTGTTCGAGGGAGGTTCGCTGCGCTCCGGCGCTCACGTGAACGCGGCGGGGAGCAACCACTGGATGCGGCGCGAGATCGACGAGGCGACGATTCGGCGCAGCGCGCTCATCGTGGCGGACGATGTGGAGGACGCGAAGATCGAGTGCGGGGAGCTCATCTGGGCGGCGGAGCGCCGCGTGTTCCGGTGGGAGCAGGCGGTTGACTTGAAGGATGTGGTTAGCGGGCGCGTCCGGGGCCGTCCGTCTTCTGACTCGATTACACTGTTCGAGTCGCAAGGGCTTGCGATAGAGGACGTTGCGGCGGGGATGGTTGTGTATCGCAAGGCTGTCGCCGCGGGGCTTGGGCGGCGAGTGGATCTGTGGGGGGCTGCGGAGGAGTAGGGGAGAGGGCTGTTCGAGTTATGGCCGAGGCGAAGTATGAGCCGGAATCTATCGACATCACGCCCGACGGGCTGCACATCGTGTGGAAGGACGGGGTGGAGTCGCTGCTGCCGCACCGTTACTTGCGGGGGCATTGCGGGTGCGCGCAGTGCGTGGACGAGATTACGCACGTCCGGCGCGTTGGGGTTGACGACGCGCCGCTGGACGTAGCCGTCGAGGCGTATCTGGAGGTTGGGCGCTACGCGGTGGGGCTGCTGTTCAGCGACCTGCACGAGACTGGGATCTTCCCGTTCAGGCAGCTGCGCGGTATGTCGGAGCAGTCTGCAGGGTGATCCGGCTGGCGGGGAGGGCTCTGCTACACTACGCTTGGCCGCCGCTAGGCGGCCAGTTCGCGCGAGGGGATTGCGGGAGATGCAGTGGGGAATTGCGAGGGGATGCGGATGACTGAACAGGCAGCACAGCGTCTCTCCGCCGCGGAGGTTCGTCAGGTTGCGGCGCTCTGCCACATTGCGCTCACCGACGAGGAGGTCGAGCGTCTCCGGGAGGAGATGGCGAAACTCCTCGGGGAGGTGAGGGTTCTGCGGAGCATCGATACGGCTGGCGTCGAGCCTACCGGTCACGCTGTCGCCGACATCCACACGGTGATGCGGGCTGACGAGCCGCGGGCGCCCCTGGATCGGGAGGACGCGCTCGCCAATGCTCCGCGGCGCGAGGGGGATTTCTTCCGCGTGCGAGCGGTGATGGAAGATTCGGACGAGTCGTAGCGTGCCGGAGATTCACTACCTGACCGCTGCGGAGATGGCGAAAGCTCTTCGCTCGCGGGAGATTTCCGCCGTCGAGCTGGCGGACGCGCATCTGCGGCGCATCGCCCGCATCGATCCGGAGGTTGGCGCGTATCTCGCGGTTACGCCGGAGCTTGCGCGAGAGCAGGCCGAGAGAGCCGACGCTCGCATCGCTCAGGGCGACGCCGCTCCGCTCGCCGGCGTTCCGATGCAGCTGAAGGACAACCTGTCGACTCGGGGGGCGCCGACGACGTGCGCGTCTGCGATGCTCGCCGGCTACTGTCCGCCGTACGACGCGGCGGTCGCGACGGCTTTGGCGGATGCGGGGGCAGCGCTGCTCGGCAAGGGCAATATGGACGAGTTCGCGATGGGGTCGTCGAATGAGACTTCCGCGTTCAAGCCGGCGCGGAATCCGTGGGATCTGTCGCGCGTTCCCGGCGGGTCGAGCGGCGGCCCTGCGGCGGCGGTGGCGGCTGGTCTGGCGCCCTTTGCTTTGGGCTCCGACACTGGCGGCTCCATCCGGCAGCCTGCGGCGCTGTGCGGCGTCGTTGGGCTTAAGCCGACCTATGGCCTGGTGTCGCGGTACGGGCTCATCGCTTTCGCGTCCTCGCTGGATCAGATCGGCCCTCTGACGCGGTCGGTTGAGGACGCCGCTCTCGCGCTCAACGTTATTGCGGGACACGATCCGCGTGATTCGACGAGCATTCCGGGCGCTGCGCCCGATTATCGCGATGGGCTTGAGGCTGGCGTGAAGGGGTTGCGCGTGGGCGTTGTTCCGGAGTACTTCGGCGACGGGATCGACCCGTCGGTCGCGGCGGCGGTCAGGGCGGCGATCGCGGAGCTGGAGGGGCTCGGGGCCGAGATTACGGAGCGCTCGCTCCCCACATCCCGCGCCGCGCTTGCGGTCTACTACGTAATCGCGCCGTCGGAGTGCTCGGCGAACCTTGCGAGGTACGACGGCGTGAAGTACGGCTACTCGGACGAGGAGGCCGGCAGCATGTGGGCGGCGCTCGACGCTACGCGCCGGGCGGGGTTCGGAGAGGAAGTGCGCCGGCGGATTATGATCGGCACGTACGCGCTCTCCGCCGGCTACTACGACGCGTACTACAAGAAAGCGCAGCAGACGCGCACGCTCATCCGGCGGGAGTTCGACGCGGCGTTCCGGGATGTGGACGTTCTTGCGCTGCCTACGGCGCCGGGCGTTGCGTTCGAGATAGGGGGCATCGTGGACCCGCTTGTTATGCACGCGAACGACATCTGCACGATTCCGGCGAATATCGCTGGCATTCCGGGGATATCGGTTCCTTGCGGATTCGTGGATGGGCTTCCGGTGGGTCTTCAGCTGCTGGGGCCGCATCTCAGCGAGCGCGTCCTGCTCCGCGCCGGTTACGCGTACGAGCAGACGACGAGTTGGAGCTCGCGTCATCCTGATCTGTCCGCGCTTGCGGCGGACGTCTAGCCGCGCAGGGGGGGCGCCTGCGCCCTCGCGGTCTGTCGCGCGCAGCTCCGAACGGCGCGCCCGCGCGAGGGTGGAGTAGCGCCTGCTTCGCGGAGCCGTAGATGTAGATGGGTACGGCGCGCCCGCGCGAGGCGCGAGGGGAAGGCGCAGGTTGGAGGGGGGTCTGGGGTTTGTGAAATCGGGCACAATGAGGTTTGACGTTCGGTCGGCGCGGCGCTAGAGTTCGCCTAATATGCACAATCTCTTGGGAGGCCGCGCGATGGCGCCACCAACGCTGCCAGGCGTCCGTGTACGTGAAATGCGCAGAACCTACGGGTTCGAGGAAGTCGCCATCGTTCCCGGCGATGTGACTACGAATCCGGAGCTCTCGGCGACGAACTTCAGGATCGGGCCGCACGAGTTCGCGATTCCCATTTTGGCGTCTGCGATGGACGCTATCGTCGATCCGCGATTCGCGGGGCTTATGGCAAGGGCTGGCGGCCTCGGGGTGATGAACATCGAGGGGTTGTATTGCCGGTACGAGGATCCGACGGACGCGCTGCGGGCGATAGCGTCGGCTCCCCGCGAGAGCGTTACCGAGGTTCTCCAGCGCGTGTACGCGTCGCCGTTCAGGGAGGAGCTCGTTGCGCGGCGGGTGCAGGAGACCAAGGCCGCTGGAGCGGTCGCGGCGGTTTCGATCACGCCGCAGAACGCGAAACGCATCGCTCCGCTTGCGGTCGAGGCGGGGGCGGACATCATTGTGGTGCAGTCGACGGTGACGACGGCCCGGCATATCTCGAACAGCTTCTCGGGTTTGCGTTTGAACGAGCTGACCCGGCAGATCGGCGTTCCGATGCTGGTGGGGAACACGGTGACGGCGAGCGCGTCGATGGAGCTGATGGAGCAGGGGGTGGACGGCGTGCTGGTGGGGGTTGGCCCCGGGGCGGCGTGCACGACGCGGGATGTTACGGGGGTGGGCGTGCCGCAGGTTTCGGCGACGCTTGAGGTTGCGGCGGCGCGGGACGAGTTCTACGCGCGCACGGGAAAGTATGTGGTTGTGATTACCGACGGGGGGATCCGCATTGGGGGCGACCTGTGCAAGGCGATCGCGGCGGGAGCCGACGCGGTGATGATCGGCACGCCGTTCGCGCAGACGGAGGAGGCTCCGGGTTCGGGCTACAACTGGGGGATGGCGAGTCCGCATCCGGCGTTGCCGCGCGGCGCACGGATACAGGTGGGGGCGCAGGCGAGCCTCGAGCAGGTGTTGTTCGGGCCGAGCCGCCGAACGGACGGGGCGCACAATCTTGTGGGGGCGCTGCAGATCTGTATGAGCATGGTGGGCGCGCAGACGATCGACGAGTTCCACGAGAGGGCGGAGCTGGTTGTTGCGCCGACGATTGCGACGGAAGGGAAGATCTTCCAGCGCTCCGGGCAGATTTAGCGCTTCGTACGCTTTCTACTGGCTCTTGGGGCGGCTGGCTCTTTGGGGCGGCGCGGTTCGTTCTCAGGGGTTGAGCGCGAGGGTTTCGGGCTCGGCGGGGGCGTCGTTGCCGCGCAGGCGAGGCGATGTCTTGGGGGGGCGCCTCTCTTTGAAACGGAGACACTACCGGCGGCGGAGGCAGGGGTTGCGAGGAGTTGAGAAACTAGCGTATGGTGTTACCTGATAGGTAACGAATGCGTGGATGTCGTCTTCAAAACATCGAAACTCGCGAAGATCTTCAATTCGGGCAAAGCGCTCCAGAAGGAGTACGGCCCCCGGATGGCGCGGGTGATTATGATTCGGATGGCTGTTCTGAGGAACGCTCGGTCGCTATCGCAGGTTCCCACTACTCCGCCGGAGCGACGTCATCTGCTTACGGGCGAGCACAGAGATCATTACGCGGTGGACCTCGTTCATCCGCGCCGGCTGATTTTCCGGCCCGCCGAGGAGCCCGCTCCGCGGCGGCAGGACGGGGGAATCGACACGGACGAAGTGACGGCAGTGCAAGTGGTCGGCGTGGTTGACTATCACTGAAGGGAGTCGATGTGATGGCTCGGGTCACGATGCAGTACAAGCCGGATTATGCCGCTCCCCCCGGTTGGGCGCTTGAAGAGCGACTCGATGCGATGGGCATTTCGCAAGCTGAGTTCGCCCGGCGATGCGGGAGGTCTCCGAAGCTAATAAGTCAGATCATTGCGGGCGCCGCGCCTGTAGAACCGGAATCCGCGCTCCAGTTCGAACGGGCGCTGGGGGTCGACGCCTCGATTTGGCTAGGCATCGAATCCGATTATCGGCTTCACCTTGCGAAGGAGCGAGAGCGAGCGAAGATGGCGGAGGCTACGGAGTGGGCAGGGAAGTTCCCTGTTGCCGAACTGGTGAAGCGAGGCGCCATCCTCAAACCGACGTCGAAGGGAGACGCGGTTCAGAGGCTGCTGGAGTTCTTCGGCGTGGCCTCAGTGCGAGCTTGGGAAGGGCGCATGCGCAGCACAGCCTACGCCTACCGTCATTCTCCTGCCTTTAAGAGTGAAGAGGCGGTCTTGGCGGTCTGGCTTCGTTTGGGAGAGCTAGAGGCTGAGGAGATTGCCTGCGCACCGTACAGTGAGGCGCGGTTCAAGCAGGCATTGCTCCGGATCCGTGAGATTACCGCGTTCCCCACGGCGGAGACTCTCGCCGAGGCTCAGCGCGAGTGTCAGGAGAGCGGGGTGGCCCTGGCTATTGTCAAACCGCTGCCCCAAACGGCGCTCAGCGGCGCAAGCCGATGGCTGAATCCCCGCAAAGCCGCCATACAGTTGACGGCGCGACACTTGAGCGACGACCAACTATGGTTCAGCTTGTTTCATGAAGCCGCACACTTGCTGCTCCACAGCAAGAAGCAGGCATACGTTGATGCGACGAATCCGGAGGAAGTCACAGGGGAGGAAGCAGAGGCCAACAAGTGGGCGGCGGACTTCTTGATTCCACCTGACGCATGGAGCGAATTCGTCGACGCAGACGCCTTTACGGCCGCCAGCGTTGAGCTGTTCGCCGAGGAACAGGGCATTTGTCCCGGCATCGTCGTAGGGCGGCTTCAGCACGAGCGCTATGTGCGCTGGAATCGTCTCAACCAGTTGAAGGTCAAATTGCGGTGGGGCGACGCTGCCAGCTAGAGGCATAAAACTGAGCTGCCCACCCCAATCGGGCAGCGCCTCTCTTTTGAAACGGAGACACTGCGGCGATAGCGGGGCGGGTTTGACTGTCGCCTGCGGCGCTCCGTATCCTAGGCGCGCAGCCTACCCCGGGACGCCGGGGCGGCTAGCTCCCTCGCTTCCGAGGGCCCGCTCGTCGACCGGACCGTATCGGCCGGCACGACGGTCAGGAGGGCTTTCGCACGATGAACGGCGCGCTAACCGACGTGCCCGGCTTGGCCGTAGGGCATTACACTGACGCGGAGAGCGGCTCCGGCTGCACGGCGGCGCTTGCTCTCGAGGGCGCTACGGGGGGCGTGGATGTGCGAGGCGCAGCCCCGGGAACGCGCGAGACGGATCTGCTGCGGGCGGAGAATACGGTGGAGGCGGCGCACGCTATTGTGCTGAGCGGGGGCAGCGCGTACGGCCTTGCCTCGGCGGTAGGGGTGATGCGGCTGCTCGAAGAGCGAGGGGTGGGGCATCGCGTGGGGCGGCACATCGTGCCGATTGTGCCGGCGGCGATAATCTTCGATCTTGGGGTTGGCCGGGCGGATGTGCGGCCGGGCCCGGAGGACGGCTACGCCGCGGCGAGCCGCGCCTCGACATCGAATGTGGAGCAGGGGAGCGTGGGAGCCGGGACGGGGGCGACTGTCGGCAAGGCGCTTGGGCGCGAGCGGGCGATGAAGGGCGGGCTTGGCTGCGCGTCGATGGACCTCGGGGAGGGCGTCGTGCTTGCGGCGATGACGGTGGTGAACGCGGTGGGAGGGGTGCACGATCCGGAGACGGGCAGGCTGCTGGCGGGCCCGCGAGGGGACGACGGCTCTCCGGTGGATAGCGTCGGCGTCTACGCTGATCCGGGCTACGGCAGGAACGCTGCGGCGCCGGCTAGTCTCGGCAACACGACGATCGGCATTGTGGCGTGCAACGCGCGGCTGACGAAGGCGCAGGCGAACCGTCTGGCGACAGTCGCGCACGACGGGCTGGCGCTCGCCATCCGCCCTGTGCACACGGCGCACGACGGCGACACGATGTTCGCGCTGGCCACTGGGGGGATCGACGCTCCGGAGGAGTTTCCCCGGCTGTGCGCGCTGACGCCTACGGTTGTCGCGCGCTCGATCGTCGCCGCCATCCGGAGCGCGACGGGGCTGCACGGATTTCCGTCGGCGTCGGAGCTGTTTGGCGATGGTTGAGCGGCCGCGCATCGCATTCGTGGGAGCGGGCAGGCTGGCCGGCGCGCTGGCGCCGGAGCTGGCGAGGCTCGGCTACTCTGTGGCCGCAGTGGCGAGCCGGTCGCGAGCGTCGGCTATCCGGAGCGCGACGGGGCTGCACGGATTTCCGTCGGCGTCGGAGCTGCCTGGCGATGGTTGAGCGGCCGCGCATCGCGTTCGTGGGAGCGGGCAGGCTGGCCGGCGCGCTGGCGCCGGAGCTGGCGAGGCTCGGCTACTCTGTGGCCGCGGTGGCGAGCCGGTCGCGAGCGTCGGCGGAGCGCGTCGCGGCGAGCTGTGGGTCGCGCGCGGCGGAGCTGCAGGAGGCGGTTGATGCGGCGCAGCTCGTGTTCGTTACGACTCCGGACGACGCGATCGGCGATGTTGCGGCGCAGGTTCGGTGGCGTGCTGGTCAGTGGGCGGCGCATTGCAGCGGCGCGCTGACGCTGAGCCCGCTCGCGCCTGTTGTCGAGGCGGGCGGGGAGGCGGGGTCGTTGCATCCGTTCCAGACGTTCGGGGGCGCGGCGTCGTTGGAGGGGGCGACGTTTGGCGTCGAGGCGGAGGGCGCGCTGCTTGCGGCGCTGGAGCGTCTTGCGCTGGAGTTCGGCGGCTATCCGTTGCGCGTGGGGGCTGAGTCGCGCGCGCTGTATCACGCGGCGTCGGTGATGAGCTGCGGTTATCTGACGACGCTGCTGAACGAGGCTCGGACGCTGTGGCTGCGGGCGGGGCTGCCGCCGGAGGGGGCGCTGCGAGCGATAGTCCGGCTCGCTCGGACGACGCTGTCGAACGTTGAGGGCGGAGGCTTGGCGGGGGCGCTGACGGGGCCGACGTCGCGCGGGGATGCGGGGACGGTTCGGCTGCACCTCGAGGCTGTGCAGGAGGCGGCGCCGGATCTGCTTCCGCTGTACAGGGAGATTAGCCTTCGGTCGGTGGAGCTGGCGCGGGAGGCGGGCCGTCCGGGCGGGTCGGCGGATTGGTCTGGCGTGTTCGGGGCTCACGTCGGGGGCGCGGATCGGACAGAGCGCACCGAGCGGACAGAGCGGACAGGCGGAGGGTCGTAAGGTGCGGTTGCGGACGACAAAGCTGTTGGAGATGAAGCGGGCGGGCGAGCGGATCGTCTGCGTTACGGCCTACGATTACCCTACGGCGCGGCTCGTCGACGCGGCGGGGATACCGGTCGCGCTGGTTGGCGACAGCTTGGGGAATGTGGTGCTTGGGCACGACTCGACGATACCGGTTACGCTCGACGATATGGCGCGTCACACGCAGGCGGTGGCGCGAGGGTGCGAGCGGGCGCTGGTGGTGGCGGACTTGCCGTTTATGACGTACAACGTGAGCGTAGAGAGTTCGATGCGGAACGCCGCGCGGCTCTTGCAGGAGGGTGGAGCTCAGGCGGTGAAGCTGGAGGGGGGGCGGACGGTCGCGGGGACTGTTCGGCGGCTGACAGAGAGCGGGATTCCGGTGATGGGGCACATTGGGCTGACGCCGCAGTCGGTGCATCAGCTTGGGGGTTACCGCGTGCAGGGGCGGACGGCGGTCGAGGCCCGGCGGTTGCTGGACGACGCTCTGGCGCTTGAGGATGCGGGGGCGTTCGCTGTGGTTATCGAGTCGGCTCCGGGCGAGCTGGCGCAGCTCATCACCGGCCGTCTGACGATTCCTACGATCGGGATAGGGGCGGGGCCGCACTGCGACGGGCAGGTGCAGGTGCTGCACGACATCCTGGGGTTCGGGAGGGGGATTCCCCGGCACGCCAAGCAGTACGCCAGCCTGAACGATGTGATTGCGGGCGCGCTGAGGCAGTACGCGGCCGAGGTCGCCGACGGCAGCTTTCCTTCCGCGGAGCATACGACTGGCGTCGACGAGGGAGCGCTCCGCGAACTCGGCTTTGAGGGCTGAATGCGGCAAGTCGCGACGGTTGCGGATCTTCGGGCGGCGCTGCGCGCAGCGCCGCGTCCGCTGGGGCTTGTCCCGACGATGGGGGCGCTGCACGAGGGGCATCTGTCGCTGATAAGGGCGGCGCGGGCGGAGTGCGCGACGACGGCGGCGTCGATCTTCGTGAATCCGGCGCAGTTCGGGGCTGGGGAGGATTTCGAGACGTACCCCCGTCCGCTGGCCAGCGACCTCGCGAAGCTGGAGCGCGAGGGGGTTGACGTCGCGTTCACGCCGTTGGTTGGGGAGATGTATCCGGAGGGGTTCGCTGTGACGGTGCGGGTGGGTGGTCCGGCGCTGCCTTTGGAGGGCGTCGCGCGTCCGGGGCACTTCGACGGAGTGGCCACGGTGGTTGCGAAGCTGTTCGCGCAGGCGTCTCCGGATCGGGCGTACTTCGGGCGGAAGGACGGGCAGCAGGCGGCTGTGGTTAAGCGGCTGGCGCGCGACCTCGATCTGCCGGTGGAGATTGTGGCGCTGCCGACGGCGCGAGAGGCTGATGGTCTGGCTGTGAGCAGCCGGAACGCGCGGCTGACGGCGGAGCAGCGGGCAGCGGCGCCGACGCTCTACCGGGCGTTGTCCGCGGCGCGCGATCTGTTCCGCGCGGGGCGTCAGGACGCTTCCGAGGTGGAATCCGCCTGCCGCCGGATCATCGAGGCTGAGCCGCTGATCGACGGCGTCGACTATGTGGCGGTGGTGGATCCGGAGACGATGGAGCCGCCAGCCGGGGCGGGGGAGCGGATGCTCGCGGCGGCGGCGCGCATGGGGAGCGTGCGTCTGCTCGACAACGTCGCGTTGGACTAGGAGGCGGGCGCGGAGCGGGGAGGCGGGGCGCCTTCGGAAGCGCGCTTGCCTGGAATGAGGAGATGGGGGGGAGGGGATAGGCAGGGCATTCGGTTGCTTGTTGTTGACACTTATCGGGGCGATTTCTAGAATCGTTGAATGCGGGAGCGAGCAGGGAGCTAGAGGGCTGGCGAGAGGGACACTCTACCGGGTGTCCCTCTCTTTTTGTCTTTTGGCTTGGGATTCCGCGCTCTCGGCCTGGAGGCGGGCGATGACTGCGAAGTACATCTTCGTGACGGGCGGCGTGGTGAGCTCCATAGGGAAGGGCATCTGCGCAGCCTCCATCGGGCGCATTCTGAAGAGCCGCGGCGTCTCCGTCGCCATTCAGAAGCTTGACCCTTACCTGAACGTCGATCCGGGGACGATGTCTCCCTATCAGCATGGGGAGGTTTTTGTCACCAAGGACGGGTCTGAGACGGATATGGATCTTGGGCACTACGAGCGGTTCATCGATATCGAGCTGACGGAGAGTTCGAACGTAACCGCCGGGCAGATCTACACGCAGGTTATCGGCAGGGAGCGTCGGGGCGACTACCTTGGGGGGACGATTCAGATCGTGCCGCACGTTACGGACGCCATCAAGGCGTATATGCGCCGGGTGGCGGAGGAGCGCTCGCCGGATGTGGTGATCGTCGAGGTGGGGGGGACGGTGGGGGACATCGAGGGGCAGCCGTTCCTGGAGGCGATCCGGCAGATGCGGACGGAGGTTGGGCGGAACAATACGTATTACATCCATGTGACGCTGCTCCCGCACATCGGCGCGACGGGTGAGCTGAAGACGAAGCCGACGCAGCACTCGGTGCGGGAGCTGCGCGCTATCGGCATTCAGCCGGATGCGATCGTCTGCCGCTCGGATTACGACATACCGGACGACATTAAGGACAAGATTTCGTTGTTCTGCGATGTGCGGCGCGAGGCGGTGGCGCCGATGAAGACGGCGCAGAACATCTATCAGGCGCCGGGGATACTCGAAGACGCGCGGATGGGGGACATTCTGACGGAGTCGCTGGGGCTGACGGCTACTCCGGGCGATATGGCGGGCTGGCGGATGATGGTGGAGCGGATGATGGAGCCGCATCCGTCGCTGCCCATCGCGGTCGTGGGGAAGTACGCGGATCTTCCGGAGGCCTACATCTCTGTGAGGGAGGCGCTGCGGCACGCCGGGCTCCACATCGACCGCGACGTTGCGATCGATTGGGTGCAGTCGGAGGACGTGGAGCGGGACGGCGCCGACGCATGGCTGGCGAACGTTTCGGGGATCGTCGTGCCGGGGGGGTTCGGAGAGCGGGGGATCGATGGGATGATTGCGTCGGTTACGTATGCGCGGAAGCAGCGTCTGCCGTATCTGGGCCTATGCCTGGGGATGCAGGTGATGGTGATTGAGCACGCGCGGGGGATAAAGGGGCTGGAGCAGGCGAACTCTTCGGAGTTCGCTCCGGACTCGCCGCATCCGGTAATCGACTATATGCCTGACCAGAAGGGGGTTATCGATCTGGGGGGCACGATGCGCCTCGGCAATTATCCGTGCTTGCTGTCGCCGGGCTCGAAGGCTGCGGAATCCTACCAGGCGCTGGAGGCGATGGAGCGGCACCGTCATCGATTCGAGTTCAACAATTCGTACCGGGAGCCGCTGCAGGAGGAGGGTCTGTTCGCGAGCGGGCTGTCGCCTGACGGCCGGCTGGTGGAGATTGTGGAGCAGGTGGAGCATCCGTTTATGGTGGGGGTGCAGTTCCACCCGGAGTTCCGCTCGCGCCCGCAGGCGCCGCATCCGTTGTTCCGCGCGTTCGTCGCGGCGGCGGGAGAGGTTGTGCGGGAGGGCGATCAGCAGGAGCTGCCGCTAACTATCGAGTAGAGGGAGGCGTCCTGCGCGCTGCTTGCGCGGGAACGGCGGGGGCGTCTGCAAGGGCGGGGAGGGTGGCCGGCGCTAGCGCTGGCCTGCGCGGGAACGGGGCGGGGCGCTCGGGGGCTCGCTCGCTCGATATCGACGACGGCTGGCCTGCGCGGGAGCGGGCCAGAGCGCTGGGGAGCTAGATCTCTTTGGTGAGGGTGGCGAGGAATTCCTTGTTGCTCTTGGTGCGCCCCATGCGCTCGATGACGCGCTCGGTGGCCTCGGCGCCGTTGATGGCGTCGCCGGCGATCATGCTGCTCATCCGGCGGAGCAGGTAGACCTGACGGAGCGTCAGCTCGTCGAGCAGGAGCTCTTCGCGGCGGGTGCCGCTGCGCTGGATGTCGATCGAGGGGAACGTGCGTCGCTCCGCGAGCCGGCGGTCGAGGTGGAGCTCCATATTGCCGGTGCCTTTGAACTCCTCATAGATAACCTCGTCCATGCGGCTGCCTGTTTCAACGAGGCAGGCGGCGAGGACGGTGAGGCTGCCGCCCTCTTCGGTGTTGCGCGCGGCTCCGAAGAAGCGCTTGGGGGGATAGAGCGCGACGGGGTCGATGCCTCCGGAGAGGGTGCGCCCGCTCGTGGGGACTGCGACGTTGTAGGCGCGTGTGAGGCGGGTGATGGAGTCGAGGAGCACGACGACATCCCGCCCGTCTTCGACGAGGCGTTTGGAGCGTTCGAGGCAGAGTTCGGCGACGCGGCAGTGGTCTTCGACGGGCTCGTCGAATGTGGCGGAGTAGACCTCGCCGTTGACGGAGCGTTTGACGTCGGTTACCTCTTCGGGTCGTTCGCCGATGAGGGCGACCATAATCTGGATGTCGGGGTAGTTGGCGCTGACGCCGGAGGCGATCTGTTTGAGGAGCGTGGTTTTGCCGGCTTTGGGGGGGGCGACGATCAGGCCGCGCTGTCCTCGTCCGATGGGGGAGAGGATGTCGATCATGCGCGTCGCGATGTCGTGGGCGGTGGTTTCGAGCTTCATCTGCACGTCGGGGAAGATGGGGGTGAGGCGTTCGAAGTTCTTGCGCCGGCGCGCGACTTCAGGGTCGAGGCCGTTCACGGCTTCGACCCTGGTGATGCCTGCGTAGCGTTCGTTCTCGCGGGTTTCGCGCACCTGGCCGAGGACGAGGTCGCCGGTGCGGAGGCTGAGGCGTCGGATGAGGGATTGGGAGATGTAGGCGTCGCTAGGGTTGTTCCTGCGGCCATTGTGCCGGAGGAAGCCGTAGCCGTCGGGGAGGATTTCGAGGACGCCGCTAGCGAGGAGCACGCCTTCTTGTTCGGCGTATCCCTGGAGGGCTGCGTAGAGGGCGTCGTCGTAGTCTCTTGGGGCTGAGCCGTTGCTGCTAACGCCGAGGTCTTTGGCGATGGCGGCGAGTTGATCGGCGGACTTGTTCTGCAATTGGGCGATGTTCATGGGGTCTCCGTATTGTCATTGGCGAACGCATGCCGTCCGGGCGCTTCCGGTTGGCTGCGGTATGCGATTGTGAGCGGGAATTGGGCGTTTATGACGAAGTGCGGGGGGCCGTGGAGATTTGGCGGAATGGCGGCCGCTGGATGATGGGGATGCTCCGGTTAGAACAGAGCAAGGCCGGCGCCGACTGCGCCGCATCTGTATGCTACAGCGCCGCTGTGCGGCGTTCAACCGGCTGGCGGCGCCGCTTGCGCGATTTTCTCACTTTTTCTGCACGGTGTGCGCAGTTGAAGTAAAGCATGCGGAGTTTATAGAAAAGCGGCGGAGGTTGCGCGCGTTCTGCGGGGGGCGTTGCTGCTGAGGCGGAGAGCGGATGTTGAGATGTTGAAGGGGAGGGCATGCGGCGGGAGACTCCGCAGAAATGCCGGGGGGACGCGTTGACAGGGGGAATGCGGTTCGGGTAGCATAGTAATGTTCGCGCTTGAACAGGGCGCGACAGGCTCTTAAAGCTATGCAGGCGCGAGTAAAATGCCGACGGTAAATCAACTGGTGCGACAGGGACGCGAGCGCGTGGTGAAGAAGACCAAGGCGCCTGCGCTCCGTTTCGTCCGCAACACCTTGCGCAACCGCGTGTATCGCGGAGGCGGCAGCCCTCAGAAGCTGGGGGTGTGCGTTCAGGTGCGGACGGTGACGCCCAGGAAGCCGAACTCGGCTCTGCGCAAGGTGGCCCGCGTTCGTATGACGAACGGGATGGAGGTTACGGTCTACATTCCGGGAGAAGGGCACACGTTGCAGGAGCACTCCGTCGTTCTGATTCGCGGCGGCCGCGTGAAGGATCTGCCGGGCGTGCGTTACCACATTATCCGTGGGGCGCTCGACGCGACGGGAGTGAACGGGCGCAAGCAGGGCCGGAGCAAGTACGGAACCAAGCGCCCCTAAGCGTTTCGGTTGCATCCCTTGCCTTGCGGCGGAGGCCGCAGGGCGCATCGGCGCCGCGTCTGCGGGCGCAGGCGTTGTTATGGGGCTGCACACGCTCGGGGGCGAGAAGGAAGAGCGAGACAGATGTCACGCCGACGACGGGCGGAACGAAGGGGGTTGTCCCCTGATCCGGTGCATGGGAGCGCGCAGCTGGCGAGCTTCATTAACCGGGTGATGCGCAACGGGAAGAAGACGGTGGCGCAGCGCACTGTGTATGGAGCGCTCGACCGGGTGGCGCGGGACACGAACCGCGATCCGATGGAGGTGTTCGACACGGCGCTTCGGAACGTTACGCCGCTGGTGGAGGTGAAGCCTCGGCGCGTGGGCGGCGCGACGTATCAGGTGCCGGTGGAGGTTCCGGAGCGCCGGAGGAACGCGCTGGCGATGCGCTGGCTTATCAGGTCGGCGCGGGCGCGGGGCGGTCAGCCGATGCGCTCCCGTTTGGCCGCAGAGATACTCGACGCCTCTCGGGGGCAGGGCGCAGCCGCCCGCCGCCGCGAGGAGGCGCACCGCATGGCCGAGGCCAACAGGGCCTTCGTGCACTATAGATGGTAAGGCTATGACTGCTACAGATCTCCAACGTGTCCGCAATATCGGCTTCATTGCCCACATCGACGCTGGCAAGACGACGGTGACCGAGCGTGTGCTGTTCTTCACGGGGCGCACGTACAAGCTTGGGGAGGTTCACGAGGGGACCGCCGTTATGGACTGGATGGCGCAGGAGCGCGAGCGCGGCATAACGATAACGTCCGCCGCGACGCGCGCAGAGTGGAGGGGGCATCAGGTCAATATCATCGACACCCCCGGGCATGTGGATTTCACGGCTGAAGTAGAACGAAGCCTCCGCGTACTAGACGGAGGCGTTGTTGTGTTTGACGCGGTGGCGGGGGTGCAGCCGCAGTCGGAAACGGTATGGCGTCAGGCCGACCGGTACGGGGTTCCGCGCATCTGCTTCATCAATAAGATGGACCGCATAGGGGCGGATTTCGAGAAGGCGATGGAATCGATCCGGCGCAGGCTCAACGCTGTGCCGATTCCCGTGCAGTACCCGATAGGGTCGGAGGATCAGTTCCACGGCGTAGTGGATCTCATCGAGGAGAAGGCGTGGTTCTTCGAACGCGCCGGCGCTCCCGGCGAACTGCGCGAGGGGGAGATTCCCGCGGGGATGCGCGAACGGATCGCGAACATCCGCGAGGAGGTGATTGAGCGCGTCGCGGAGAACGACGAGCATATGCTCGAGATGTTCCTCGCGGGGGAGACTCCGTCGCCGGAGGAGATCAAGGCGGCGCTGCGGCGCGCCGCGATCGCCAACCACGCGACGCCGGTCGTGTGCGGCTCGGCGTTGCAGAGCCTGGGGGTGCAGCTGGCGCTGGACGCGGTGATCGATTACCTGCCGTCTCCGCTGGATGTTCCGCCGGTTGCCGGCTCTGTGCCGGGCAGCGAGGAGAAGGTTGAGCGAAGGGCGGACGCGTCGGAGCCGTTCGCGGCGCTTGCGTTCAAGGTGGTCTCCGATCCGTACGCGGGGCGTTTGGTGTACTTCCGCGTGTATTCGGGGTCGATGAAGGCGGGCGGAAGCGTGTACAACTCGACGAAGGGCGCGAGGGAGCGGATGGGGCGCATTATGTTTATGCATGCGAACCATCGGGAGGATTCCGACACGATCTCGGCAGGCGAGATCGGCGCCGCGGTGGGGCTGAAGAATACGTTCACGGGCGAGACGATATGCGACGAGCGATTCCCTGTGACGCTTATGCCGATACGTTTCGCGGAGCCGGTGATTTCGGTGGCTATCGAGCCGGCGACGCGGGCGGAGCAGGATAAGCTGACGGACTCGCTGATCAAGCTGGCGGAGGAAGATCCGACGTTCCGCGTGCATCACGATTCCGAGACGAGCCAGACGATTATGTCGGGGATGGGGGAGCTTCATCTGGAGATTCTGGTGGATCGGCTGCGGCGGGAGTTTAATGTGGAGGCGGCGGTTGGCCGCCCGCAGGTGGCGTACCGAGAGGCGATCACGAAGCCGGCGTCGGCGCGCGGGAGGTTCGTGCGTCAGACGGGGGGCCGAGGTCAGTTTGGCGATTGCGAGCTGGAGATTGAGCCGGGGGAGCCTGGCTCCGGTTTCCGGTTCGTGAATCAGATCGTGGGGGGGGCTATTCCGAGGGAGTTTATTCCGGCGGTTAGCAAGGGCGCTGAAGAGGCGCTGCAAACCGGCGTGGTGGCTGGCTACCCCGTTATGGATCTAGTGGTGTCGGTAGTGGATGGCTCGTTCCATCCGGTGGACTCGTCGGAGATTGCGTTCAAGATAGCGGGGTCGATGGCGCTGAAGGAGGCGTTGAGCAAGGCGTCGCCGATCCTGCTCGAGCCGGTGATGGAGCTGCAGGTGAGCACGCCCGGGGAGTACCTGGGCGAGGTTCTGGCCGATGTGAACGGGCGGCGCGGGCGCATTCGGTCGATGGAGGGTCAGGGCGGCGCGCACACGGTGGAGGCGGATGTCCCGCTTGTGGAGATGTTCGGCTATGCGACGGCGTTGCGGTCGCTCACTCAGGGGCGCGCGAATCATTCGATGGAGTTTGGCCGTTACGAGCGCGCGCCGGAGTCGACGGCGCAGGCGGCAGCGCGCAGCGCGTAGGCAGGAGGAGCGGATAGTGGTGGAGCAAACGGCGCGGACGAGGGGCGGGGCGGCATCGCCGGGTCAGAAGATCCGGATCACGCTGCGCGCCTTCGACCACAAGCTGTTGGATCAGTCGTCTGTGCAGATTGTGGAGGCGGCGGAGCGGACAGGGGCGGCGGTTGCCGGTCCGGTGCCGTTGCCGACGCGGATCAAGCGGTTCTGCGTGATTCGGTCGCCGCACGTCGACAAGGATTCGCGGGAGCATTTCGAGTTGCGCACGCACAAGCGGTTGGTGGACATACTGGATCCGAATTCGAAGACGGTGGACGCGCTGACGCGGCTGCAGATGCCGGCAGGCGTCGATATCACGATTAAGTTGTAGGGCGACGCAGGGAACGCGGAGATGATTGAAGGTCTGCTAGGGAAGAAGATCGGGATGACGCACCTGTTCGGAGCAGGGGCGCGCGTCATTCCTGTTACGGCGCTCGAGGTTGGGCCTTGCTATGTTACGCAGGTGCGGACGGAGGCGCGGGACGGCTACGAGGCGGTGCAGATTGGGTACGGCCGCGCGAAGCAGCTGAGCAAGCCCGCCGCTGGGCATCTGTCGCGATCGGGCGTTCGGACGAAGAATCTGCGGGAGTTCCGCGCGGACGACGTGTCGCAGTACACGGTTGGGCAGGAGCTGCGGGTGTCGCAGTTTCAGCCGGGCGATTTCGTGGACATTGTGTCGACGACGAAGGGCCGCGGGTTCCAGGGGGTGATGCGGCGTCACGGGTTCGGAGGCGGGCAGAAGACGCACGGCCAGGGCGACCGGGGCCGCGCTGTCGGCTCCATCGGGGCGGGCACGTATCCGGGCCGCGTACTGAAGGGCAAGAAGATGCCGGGGCAGATGGGGGACAAGCGCAAGACGGTGCGCAAGCTCCGTGTGGAGCTGGTGGACGCCGAGCGCAACTTGCTGCTGGTGCGGGGTTCGGTTCCCGGCGCGCGCAACGCGATGGTGATGGTGCGGTACGCTCACGGGGCGCCGATAGCGGAGCGCGCAGTTCCTGAAGAGCCGGCGGTGGAAGAGGGCGCCTCCACTGAACGACAATCCGGGGGGCAGGGCTCGTAATGTTGCTTATTCAGTACGACCTTGGCGGGCAGCCTGCCGGCCATATCGAGGCGAGCGATGTGGTGTTCGGCGCGCCGGAGAACGCGGAGCTGCTGCACCAGGCGCTCGTGCATCACAGCGCGAACCAGCGCCAGGGCACGAGCAGCACGCTGAACCGGAGCGCGGTGCACGGCACGGGCCGCAAGCCGTTCTCGCAGAAGGGAACGGGCAGGGCGCGCCAGGGATCCTGGAAATCGCCTCATCACCGGGGAGGCGGCGTCGCGTTCGGTCCGACTCCGAGGTCGCACCGCAAGCGGTTGCCGAAGCAGATGCGGCGCCAGGCGATCCGCATCGCGTTGTCGGGGAAGGCGTCGGGGGGGCGGCTCTTCGTAGTGGACGGGCTTGACGGGATCGAGCGGAAGACGAAGGCGATGGCCGCGACGCTCGCGGGGCTTGGGGTGAGGGGTTCGGCGCTGATCGTTGTGGGCTCGGAGTCGCAGGCGGGCTTGGCGGCGCGCAACTTGCAGCGGGTGAAGACGGTTCGCGCGGATATGGTGAATGTGCTCGACCTGCTGCGCTACGACGCGGCGCTGATGAGCCCCGCGGCGGTGCGGCGAGCGGACGAGCTGTGGTCGGACACGCGGCGCATCCGTTCCAGTCCTAGTTCCCGCCCCAGTTCCAGCGCGGAGGAGGCGACTGCGTAATGCACGTGTTTCAGACGCTTAAGCGCCCGGTGATTACGGAGAAGTCGACGTTGCTGCAGGAGCAGAACAAGTACGTGTTCGAGGTTGTGCCGAGCGCGAACAAGGCGCAGGTGCGCGAGGCGGTGGAGCGCGCGTTCTCGGTTCGCGTGACGGGCGTGAATATGGTGAAGAACTCGGGGGAGACCCGGCGGTTGCGCAACGGGCGGCAGCTGCGGGTTCCGGCCAGGAAGAAGGCGATCGTTACGGTTGCGCCCGGCGACACTATTCAGCTTTTTGAGGGAGCGTAGGGATGCCGCTGAAGCGACTGCGTCCAACTAGCCCGGGCGTTCGGGCGGCGGTGCGTCCGGATTTCTCGGAGGTGACGCGCCGGTCGCCGCACAAGGCGTTGACCAAGGGTTTGCGCAAGAGCGGCGGGCGGAATGTTCGCGGCAAGATGACGGTGCGTCATCGCGGCGGGGGAGCCAAGCGCGCCTGGCGCGAGATCGACTTCAAGCGCGACAAGCCGGGGGTGCCGTGCCGCGTGGAGTCGATTGAGTACGACCCGAACCGGTCGGCGCGCATCGCGTTGCTCGTGTACGCGGACGGCGACCGGCGGTACATCCTCGCGCCTGGCGGGGTGCGCGTGAACGACAAGCTGATGTCGGGCCCGGACGCGGATGTGCGGTCGGGGAACGCGATGCCGCTGGCGAACATTCCGACGGGGATGATGGTGCACAACATTGAGTTGCAGCCCGGCAAGGGGGGGCAGATGTGCCGCGGGGCGGGAACGGGAGCGCAGCTGCTCGCCCGCGATGAGGAGCACGCGCTGCTGCGGTTGCCGTCGGGGCAGATCCGGCGCGTTCCGAGCAGGGCGTCGGCGACTATCGGGCAGGTGGGCAATCCCGAGCACAAGAACGCGTCGCTGGGGAAGGCGGGACGGAACCGTCACTTGGGGAAGCGTCCGCACACGCGGGGGTCGGCTATGAATCCGAGCGATCATCCGCACGGCGGGGGCGAGGGGCGCGCCGGGATAGGAATGACGCATCCGAAGACGCCTTGGGGCAAGCCGGCGCTGGGGCCGAAGACGCGCCGCCGCTCGCACACGAACGTGTTCGTGGTGCGCGACAGGAGGAGCCGTTAGATGTCTCGATCTGTTAAGAAGGGGCCGTACGTTCACCCGAAGCTGGCGAAGAAGGTGTCGCGCGCCCAGAGCCTGGAAACGAAAGTCGTGATCAAGACGTGGTCGCGCGCGTCCACTATAATGCCGGATATGCTCGGGATGACGATTGCGGTGCACGATGGCCGCCGGCACATTCCGGTGTTCGTAACGGAGAATATGGTGGGGCACAAGCTGGGAGAGTTCGCGCTGACGCGGACGTTCCGCGGCCACATATCGAAGTCTGACCGGCAGTCGTCGGTGAGGCGGTAGCTATGCCGGTGAGGGCGGTAGGCAGGCAGGTAGGGATCTCGCCCAAGCGGGTGCGGTTGCTGCTGCGGGAGTTGCAGGGGCGTCCGGCGCAGCAGGCGCTGGATGGTCTGCGCTTTCAGCCGGGGCCGACGGCGGAGGAGATTGCGGGCCTGCTGAGGTCGGCGATGGCGAATGCGGAGAACAACAACGGGCTAGACCCGACGAAGCTTGTGGTGGTTTCGGCCTACGCGGATCAGGGCGTGCAGATGCGCCGGTTGCGTTCGCGTTCGCGAGGCAGGGTAGGGCGCGTGCGGCGTCAGTCGAGCCACATCACGATCGTCGTGGACGAGAAGGATTAAGAGTTGGGGCATAAGACACATCCCATCGGCTTTCGCCTTGGCGTGATCAAAGAGTGGCAATCCCGCTGGTTCGCGGGGTCGGGAGCGCAGTACTCCGCCCATGTGTTCGAGGACTGGCGGATCCGCGAGGTCATCCGCAGGCAGTACGCCGAGGCGGGCATTTCGCGCGTCGAGATTGAGCGCAGCGCGCAGGATCTGACGATTAACGTGCATACGGCGAGGCCGGGCATCGTGATTGGCAGGGGGGGGCAGCGCGTCGACGAGCTGCGGAAGCTTGTGGAGGGCGCCGCCGGCGGCAAGCGCGTGCGCCTGAACGTGCTCGAGATTCGGCAGCCGGAGCTCGACGCGTTCCTGGTGGCGCGGAACGTGGCGGATCAGTTGGAGCGGCGGGTGATGTTCCGCCGCGCGATCCGTCAGGCTGCGATGCGGTCGATGCAGGCGGGAGCCAAGGGGATTAAGGTTATGGTGTCGGGACGCTTGGGGGGCGCGGAGATTGCCCGGCGCGAGAAGGTGATGGACGGACAGGTGCCGCTCCACACCCTTCGGGCGGACATCGACTACGGGCTGGCCGAGGCGAGCACGACGATGGGCCGCATTGGCGTGAAGGTGTGGATCTACCGCGGAGAGGTGCTGAACGAGTTGGAGAAGTCGCGCGCGGCCGAGCCTGTTTCCAGCGTGTCGCCGGAGGCGATTGCGGCCGCTGAGGAGGCGCTTGCCGCGCAAGACGCGGCTGCCACCGCCCGACCGGTTGCGGCTGTCCGGGAAGCTGCTCCGGGAATTGTCACGGAGGCTGTTCCGGAAACTGCCCCGGAGATTGCAAGCGAGGCGGAAGCGAATGCTTCAACCGAAGAGAACTAAGTACAGGAAACAGCATCGCGGACGCATGAGCGGAATGTCGCTCAAGGGCAGTTCGGTGCAGTTCGGCGATTTCGGGCTGAAATCGCTGGAAGCGTGCTGGGTTACGGCGAGGCAGATCGAGGCGGGCCGGCGGGCCATTACGCGGCATCTCCGTCGCGGAGGCCAGGTGTGGATCCGCGTGTTTCCGGCGAAGCCGATTACGCGGAAGCCGGCGGAGACGCGGCAGGGCGGGGGGAAGGGTCCTGTGGATCAGTGGGTCGCGCTGGTGAAGCCTGGACGCGTGATGTATGAGGTTGGCGGCGTGTCGAACGAGCTGGCGAGAGAGGCGTTGGCGCGCGCGGCGCAGAAGATGCCTGTGCAAACGAGAATGGTGAGCAGAGACGAGCCTCTGCTCGTCGGATAACGGACTAGGAACGATGAGACCGAAGATTGATTCGATAAGAGCATTGTCGGACGACCGGCTGAAGGAAGAGGAGTCCAACACGCGGCTCGAACTGATGAACCTGCGGTTCAGGGTGGCGACGCGGCAGCTCTCCGATTCGGCGGAGCTGCGGAATGCGAAGCGGCGGCTTGCGCACATTCTCACGGTGGCGCGGGAGCGCGAGCTTGTTGGAGAGGCGTCATGACGGACCAACGGGGTCAACGGAAAACCCGGGTAGGGCAGGTCGTGAGCGACGCTATGGACAAGACGGTGGTGGTGGCCATCGAACGGCGGGTGCAGCATCCGCGCTATCACAAGTCTGTGCGGCGGATAAAGAAGTTCAAGGCGCACGACGAGTTGAATCAGTATCAGCTGGGGGACACGGTTCGTTTGGTCGAGACGCGTCCGCTGTCGAAGACGAAGCGGTGGCGCGTCGCGGAGCTGCTGTTCCGGCAGGATGTTGCGGGGGTTAATCTCGCCGCAGTGTCGTTGCCAGCGGACGAGCAAGTGGACGTTGAGTCTGCGGCTCCGTTGGCTGAGGAGGGGCAGTCGGTTGCGGAAGCTGTCGAGGCCGACGCTGCCGAGGAGTCTGCGGCTCCGTTGGCTGAGGAGGGGCAGTCGGTTGCGGAGGCTGCGGAATCCGACGCTGCCGAGGAGTCTGCGGCTCCGTTGGCTGAGGAGGGGCAGTCGGTTGCGGAGGCTGCGGAATCCGACGCTGCTGAGGAGCCTGCGGCTCCGTTGACTGAGGAGGGGCAGGCGGTTGCGGAGGCTGTCGAGGCCGACGCTGCCGAGGAGTCTTCGGCTCCGTCGGCTGAGGAGGCGCAGTCGGGCGACGGCGTCGAGGAGCCTGCGGCTCCGTTGGCTGAGGAGAGGGCGGTTGCGGAGGCTGCTGAGTCTGACGCTGCCGAGTCCCAGGGGGTCGAGCGCGAGCAGAGGGAGGGGCAGCCGTGATTCAGCCGCAGACCCGGCTCGCGGTTGCGGACAACTCGGGCGCGAAAGAGATTATGTGCTTCAACATTCCCGGCGGCACGCGCCGGCGCTACGCGCGGGTTGGGGACGTGATTATCGCGTCGGTGAAGGTTGCTCAGCCGAACAGCGCGGTGAAGAAGGGCGAGGTTGTGCGGGCTGTCGTGGTTCGCACGAACGCCGTGACGAAGCGGGGAGACGGATCGACGATACGCTTCGACGACAACGCGGCGGTGATATTGGGGGCGGCGGAGAATCCGCGCGGCACGCGCATCTTCGGTCCGGTGGCCCGGGAGCTGCGCGAGCGTAACTTTATGCGGATCGTGTCGCTCGCTCCGGAGGTTCTGTGATGACCGCTCGCCTGCAGCGCGACGACGAGGTGATGGCGCTAGCGGGGAAGGACAAGGGCCGGCGCGGCAAGGCGCCGCGCGTGTCGCTCCTCGCTCCGGAGGCGCTGCGATGACCGCCCGCCTGCAGCGCGACGACGAGGTGATGGTGATAGCGGGGAAGGACAAGGGCCGGCGCGGCAAGGTGCAGCGCGTGATTCCGAAGAAGGGCGAGGCTCTGGTTGAAGGTTTGAATATGGTGAAGCGTCACCTCCGCGCGGGGGCGGCAGGGCTGCGGCAGGCTGGCATTATCGACAAGGAGATGCCGATCGACGTGTCGAAGCTGATGCCCATCTGCCCGTCGTGCGACAAGCCGACGCGGGTGGCGATAAAGACGCTGGAGAACGGCGTGAAGACGCGAATGTGCAAGCGATGCCAGGGGATGTTCAATTGACGACAGACGCTGAGAAGAGCGGTTCGGCGGGGCAGCCGCCGGCTGAGGAGAAGCCGAAGCGTCCGGCGCGCCCGCGTCAGCGGCGAGCGACAGCGTCGCGGCGGGAAGAGCCGCGGAAGGCCGGCGAGGCGAAGGCGCCGCCGCGTCTGATGGCGCGGTATCGCGATGAGATTCGCGGGCAGTTGATCCGTGAGTTCGGGTATGCGAGTCCCATGCAGGCGCCGCGGCTCGAGAAGGTGGTCGTGAACGTTGGGCTGGGCGAGGCGCTCACGAACAACCGGGCGATGGAGACGACTCCGGGCCACATCGCGGCAATCACCGGGCAGAAGCCTGTGATTACCAGGGCGCGCGCGTCGGTCGCCGGATTCAAGGTGCGGGAGGGGCAATCGATAGGCGTGATGGTTACGCTGCGGGGACGGCGGATGTACGAGTTTCTGGATCGGATGATCTCGACGGCGTTGCCGCGCATCAGGGATTTCAGGGGGGTTCCCCGGAAATCGTTCGATGGCAGAGGCAACTATTCGCTTGGGTTCCGGGAGCAGATCGTGTTTCCGGAGATCGACTATGGAAGCGTCGACCGGGTGCGCGGCTTTCAGGTGGTGATTGCGACGAGCGCGCGTACGGACGCTGAGGGTTTCCGGCTGCTGGAGTTGTGCGGGATGCCGTTTGCGCGGACGCAGACCAACTAGGTTTAGGGGTAGCAGAGTGGCGAAGAAGAGCAAGCTGGCCAAGTGGAAGCGGACGCCGCCGCATCGCGTGCGGAGGATGAACCGCTGCAATCGCTGCGGAAGGCCGCGGGCCTACATACGGTTCGTGGGGTTGTGCAGGGTGTGCTTCAGGCAGATGGCGTTGACGGGTCAGCTGCCGGGAGTGCGGAAGGCCAGTTGGTAGGGGAAGCGCCATGACGATGACAGACCCGATAGCGGATATGCTGACGCGCATTCGGAATGCGCAGCTCGTGCGCCATGCAGGCGTCGATCTGCCGTCTTCCAGGGTGAAATCGGCGATCGCGGAGATACTCAAGCAAGAGGGCTACATCGCGGACTACACAGTCTCGAAGCAGCAGCCGCAAGATCAGCTGAGCCTGCAGTTGCGGTATGCGCCGAATCAGGAGCCGGCGATCGCGGGCCTGAAGCGGGTGAGCAAGCCGGGTTTGCGGGTGCACGTGCAGAGGAATGAGGTTCCACGCGCCTTCGGAGGCGTTGGCATCTCCATCGTCTCTACGTCGCAAGGAATAATGACGGGCCGGGAAGCGTACCGCCGGGGCATAGGCGGCGAGCTGATGGCTTACGTGTGGTAGGAGCTAGCGGTGTCGCGAATCGGTAGAAAGCCAATCCCCATTCCCAGCGGCGTGTCGATTGAGATTGCGCCCGGCGAGGTTGTGGCGAAGGGCGCCAAGGGCGAGCTGCGGCAGGCGGTGGCCTCCGAGATTGCCGTGCGCCAGGAGGACGGCAACATCGTTGTGGAGCGCTCTTCCGATCAGCGGTCGCAGCGGGCGCTGCACGGGCTCACGCGCGCCCTGATCGCCAATATGGTTACGGGCGTGAGCGAGGGGTTCACGCGAAGCCTTGAGTTGTTCGGCTACCGCGTGCAGGCGCAGGGGCAGGCGCTCAACCTGCAGTTGGGGTTCAGCCATCCGGTGGTGGTTGAGCCGATGGATGGGGTGGAGTTTGCGGTTGAAGGGAATAACCGCATCCACATTCGCGGGATGGACAAGCAGGTCGTAGGCGAGCAGGCGGCGCGCATCCGGCGTCTGCGTCCCCCCGACGCCTACAAGGGGAAGGGCGTGCGGTACGCGGGCGAGCAGGTGCGCCTGAAGCCGGGCAAGTCTGCAGGGAAGCGAGGGTAGGAGTGGCGAAAGCGAGGACAAGCAGGGCTGCGCGGATTGTCCGTCACCAGCGGCTGCGTCAGCGTCTCTCAGGGGTTGCTGGGCGTCCCCGGCTCAACGTGTTCCGAAGCGCGCGGTTCACGTACGCGCAGGTGATCGACGACGAGAAGGGTCATACGCTTGCGGCTGCGAGTTCGCGGGAGCTCCCCAAGGGAGTGAAGTCGGACGCGGCCCGTCAGGTGGGAAAGATGGTGGCCGAGCGAGCGAAGGCGCAGGGCGTGAAGACTGTCGTGTTCGACCGCGGAGGCTACGAGTATCACGGGCGCGTGAAGGCGTTGGCCGACGGCGCCCGGGAAGAAGGGCTTGAGTTCTAAACGATGGTGACGACGAACCGGAGAGTTGAAGAGCCGTCGGACTTGCAGGAGAGGGTTGTCCAGATTCGCCGCGTAGCCAAGGTGGTGAAGGGCGGACGCAATCTCACGTTCAACGCGATGGTGGTGGTGGGCGACGGCGAAGGGAATGTGGGGGCAGGCCTCGGCAAGGGCAAGGCCGTGCCGGACGCGGTGCGCAAGGGCGCGACTATCGCCCGCAAGGAGATGCTTGCGGTGCAGCTGAACGGCTCGACGATTCCGCACTCGGTAACGACGAAGTTCGGGGCGGCGAAGGTGCTGCTGCGTCCTGCTCAGCCCGGGGCGGGCATCAAGGCCGGAGGCGCGGTTCGCGCCGTGATGGAGGCGGCGGGGGTGAAGGATGTCGTCGCGAAGGCGCTCGGCAGCCGGAATCCCATAAACGTAGTGAAGGCGACGATGCAGGGTCTGCAGATGTTGCAGGGGGAGGGCTCGCAGGAGGAAGCGGTTGTCCGCAGGGCTGTGCTCCCGCCTGCTCCGAGCCGCAACACCCCGCTGCGGCGCGAGATGAGCCCCCGGCGCGACCGCGAGGACAGGGAGCGGCGCGGCTCTGCGCCGGCTGAAGCAAGGGACGGAGCGTAGCTATGGCGAGATTGCGCATCAAGCTGGTGCGGAGCCAGATCGGCTGCGACCAGAGTCAGCGGCGCACTGTGAGAGCGCTCGGGCTGAAGCGCTTGCAGCACGAGGTTGAGCGCGAAGACACGCCTACGATTCGAGGAATGACGCACAAGGTGCGCCATCTCGTGAGCGTCAGCGCCGCTGAAGCCGCTGAAGAGGAGAGCTAAGCGATGCAGGCGCACACGGTACGATCGGCGCACGCGCGCCAGAAGCGAAAGCGCGTTGGCCGCGGCGACGGCTCCGGCAGGGGCACGTATTCCGGCAGGGGGATGAAAGGGCAGAAGGCTCGCTCCGGCGGAGGCGTTCGGCCGGGTTTCGAGGGAGGACAGAACCCGCTCATCAAGGGGCTGCCGATGCTGCGCGGGTTCAAGAATCCGTTCAGGGTCGAGAACCAGATTGTGAACGTGGGGCGGCTTGACGAGCTGCCGGAGGATGTGACGGAGGTTACGCCGGAGACGCTGAAGGAGCATGGGATGGTGCGGCGCTCCGACAGGCCCGTGAAGGCGCTCGGGCGCGGGGAGTTGTCGCGCGCGCTCACGGTTTCGGGCATACAGCTATCGGCGTCCGCCCGCGCGAAGATCGAGGCGGCGGGCGGCTCGGCGCGGGAGGGCTAGCGGGTGCGAGCAGGACAGGGGGCGGCTCGTCAGCAGACGGGGAGGCCTGCGCTCATACAGGCGATGATCGACGCGTTCAGGACGCCCGACCTGCGCGCCAAGATTCTGTTCGTGCTCGCGATGCTGGTGGTTTTCCGGTTCCTCGCCCACGTGCCTGTGCCTGGCGTGGACCGCTCGGCGCTCGGGGCGCTGTTCCAGAACAACGCGCTCGTTCCGTTCTTCGATCTGTTCAGCGGAGGCGGGCTCCGCAATATGAGCATTGCCGCTCTTGGCGTGTTTCCCTACATCACGTCGTCTATCGTTATGCAGATACTCACGCCTGTGCTGCCGCAACTGCAGGCGCTCTCCAAAGAGGGCGAGAGCGGACGGCAGCGGATCAACCAGATTACGCACTGGATAACGGTGCCGATCGCGTTCTTCACCGGCTACGGGCAGCTGGCGCTGTTCTCCCGCGCGGGCGTGTTCACGTTTCCGGTGAGCTTCTTCGGCGACGGATCGCTCGAAACACTGACGATAGTCGTGAGCTTCGTCGGCGGCACGATGCTGCTGGTGTGGATGGGCGAACTCATCACCGAGCGCGGCATCGGCAACGGCATCTCGCTCATCATCTTCGCGGGGATCGTGTCCGGGATGCCTTCGCTGATCGGGCAGGGATTCCTGGAGCGCGACAACGCGCTGGGACTGCTGCTGCTGGCGCTGGCGGGGCTTGTGCTCGTCTACTTCATCGTGGTGTTCAACGAGGCCCAGCGGCGCATACCTGTGCAGTACGGGCGCAGCGTGTTCCGGGGCGGACGGATGTACCGTCAAACGGGGGCGACGCATCTCCCGCTGCGCGTGAACTCCGCGGGAATGATCCCGCTTATCTTCGCGTTCAGCATTATGGTGCTGCCCGGCACGGTGGCGAACTTCCTCTACAACCCGTCGAGCTCCGGCTTCTTCTCGAACCTTGCCGGTTTCGTCGTAACGACGCTGTCGCCGACGTCGGTGTGGTACTGGGCGCTGGTGTTTGTGCTGGTGGTTATCTTCACGTTCTTCTACACGCTGGTGGTGTTTCAGCAGCAGCAGCTGGCCGAGAACTTGCAGAAGAATGGGGGGTTCGTGCCGGGCATCCGTCCGGGCGCGCCGACGCAGCAGTACCTGAACAGGGTGATTCTGCGCATCACGTGGGGAGGCGCGATCTTCCTTGGGATTGTGGCGGTGATGCCGTTCTTCTTCACGAGCGTTACAGGCGTGCAGGCGCTTACGCTAAGCAGCACGAGCCTGCTGATTATGGTGTCGGTGGCGCTCGACTTTATGCGGCAGCTCGAGGCGCAGCTGCTGATGCGCAGCTACGAGGGGTTCATCCGATGAGCGAGCGCATCGTGCTGCTGGGGCCGCCCGGAGCGGGAAAGGGCACGCAGGCGGCAATCGTTGCGGGTCGCCGCGGCGTTGCTCATATCGCGTCCGGCGATCTGTTCCGCAAGCATCTCGGCGAGGGCACGGAGCTGGGCAAGCTCGCCAAGACGTATATGGACAAGGGCGAGCTCGTGCCGGACGACGTGACGATTCGGATGGCGCTCGAGCGGATGGCGGAGCCCGACGCGCTGCGCGGCTACGTGCTCGACGGCTTTCCCCGCACGATGGAGCAGGGGCGGGCGCTCGACTCTGCGCTCGCGGCTCAGGGCGATGCGATCGACGCGGCGCCGCTGATCGAGGTGGATACTGAGGAGCTGTTTAGGCGGCTGGCGGGCCGTTGGACGTGCGGCTCCTGCCAGACGCCATACCATGCGATATCGAATCCTCCGAGGGTTGCGGGGGTATGCGACGCGTGCGGGGGCGAACTGCGCCAGCGCGACGACGACAGGCCCGAGGTAGTGCGGGCGAGGCTGGAGACTTACGAGCGGCAGACAGCGCCGCTGGTTGACTACTACGAAGCGCAGGGCAAGGTTGCTCGCGTGAATGGCGATCAGGAAGTGGAGCGCGTTACGGCAGACCTCGAGAAGGCCATCGGGCAGTTAGTAGGGGTTTCCGTCGAGACTGGAATCGAGTAGAATAGTCGTTTACGATGGGGACCAGAACACGATCAACGCTTCTGCGAGGGCTCAACGGCGAACTGGGCGCACAGCGCAACGGCATAACAGTCAAGAGTTCTCTGGAGTTGGACAGGATGCGCGAGGCTGGCCGGATCACTGGCGAGGCGCTCGCCGTCCTTCGGTCGACCATCGCGGAGGGGATGACGACGCGCGATTTGGATGAGATTGCCGAGCGCGAGATTCGGGTTCGCGGCGGCGTTCCCGCGTTCAAGGGATATCGAGGTTTTCCGGCCGCTCTGTGCGTATCGGTCAACGAGGAGATCGTTCACGGAATCCCTGGCGGGCGCGTTATCCGGAACGGCGATGTCGTGGGGCTGGATCTCGGCGCGATCGTCGATGGCTTGTATGGAGACTCCGCTGTTACGGTGGCGGTGGGGGAGATGTCGGCGGAGATTGAGGAGCAGATGGAGACAGGGCGCGCGGCGTTGTTCGCGGGCATCGCGCAAGCGCGGGCCGGGAACAGGATAGGCGACGTGTCGCACGCTGTGGAGCAGGAGACGCTGAGGCGCGGCAGGTATGGCATCGTGCGCGAGTACGTGGGGCATGGCATCGGCAGGAAGCTCCATGAGGAGCCGTCTGTGCCCAATTTCGGCCCGGGAGGGCGCGGCCCGCTGCTGAAGCCCGGAATGGCGATAGCCATCGAGCCGATGATCAACTTCGGCGGAGACGAGACGCGGGTTCTGGACGACGACTGGACGGTTGTCACGGCGGACGGCGCGGTGTCGGTGCATTTCGAGCATACGGTGATCGTTACCGAGGGCGATCCGATTATCACGACGAAGGTCGATTAGGGAGCGCTCCGGCGGAGCATGGCGAAGAAGGAATCGATAGAGGTTGAGGCCACAGTAGTTGAAGCGTTGCCGAACGCGACATTCCGCACGGAGCTGGCGAACGGTCACGCCGTGCTCGCGCATGTGTCAGGGAAGATGCGGATGCACTTCATCCGCGTGCTGCCCGGAGACCGCGTGCTGGTGGAGCTGTCGCCCTACGATCTGACCCGAGGGCGGATTACGTATCGTTTCAAGTAGCAAGGAGCGCAGGCAGTGAAGGTAAGGGCATCGGTAAAGCCAAGGTGCGACAAATGCCGCATGATTCGGCGAGGGCGCGTTATCCGCGTGCTCTGCGCGAACTCGCGGCACAAGCAGACGCAGGGGTGAGGAGATGGCGCGCGTAGCAGGCGTAGACATACCCGACAACAAACGGATCGAGATTTCACTGCGGAGCATCTACGGCGTAGGCTCCACGAAGGCGGCGGCGATTGCGGCTCAGGCGGGCGTTGCCGGGAACCCGCGCGTGCGCGATGTCGGCGACGAGGCGATGGCGCGCATCCGCGAGATTATCGATCGGGAGCATATGGTCGAGGGAGATTTGCGGCGCGATGTGAACGAGAACATCCGCCGGCTCATCGACATCGGCGCGTACCGGGGCATCCGGCACCGGCGCGGGCTTCCCGTGCATGGTCAACGCACGAAGACGAACGCGCGGACGAAGCGCAGCAACCGGCGGACCGTGGCCGGCAAGCGCCGCGTTATGAAGAAGTAGGCTGCAAGGGGTGATTCTTGGCTAGAGCCAACAGGACAAGGACTCGAAGGCGCGAGCGCAAGTTCGTTCCGAGGGGCAAGGTTTTCATCAACGCCACGTTCAACAACACGATCGTCACGCTGACCGACCCTGCGGGCAACGTGATTGCGTGGGGGGCGGCGGGCGGCGTGGGTTTCAAGGGGGCGCGCAAGAGCACGGCGTTCGCCGCGCAGCGCGTTTCGGAGACAGCCGCGCGGAAGGCGATGGAGCACGGGCTGAGGCAGGCGGAAGTGTACGTGAAGGGCCCGGGCGCGGGCCGCGAGTCGGCGATCCGCGCTCTCCAGGGGGCGGGCATCACCGTTACGAGCATCCGCGATGTGACGCCGATTCCCCATAACGGGTGCCGCCCGCCAAAGCGGCGCCGTCAGTAGAGAGGCGAGATGGCAAGATACACGGGACCAGTGTGCCGGTTGTGCCGGCGGGCGGGCGAGAAGCTCTTTCTGAAGGGAGAGCGGTGCTTTACGCCGAAGTGCGGCGTGGAGAAACGGCGCAAGACTCCGGGCGAGCAGCAGCCTCGCCGCCGCCGCGCCTCGGAGTGGGCGCTTCAGCTGCGGGAGAAGCAGAAGGCTCGCCAGTCCTACGGGGCGCTGGAGCGTCAGTTCCGCAAGTACTTCAGCGACGCTCTGCGCGCGCGGGGCGCAACGGGCGACAACCTGCTCCAACTGCTCGAGCGCAGGCTCGACAACGTCGTGTACCGGGTCGGGTTCGGCGACTCGCGCGCGCAGGCGCGGCAGCGGGTCCTTCACGGGCACTTCAGGGTGAACGGCCGCAAGGTCAACATCCCATCGTATCGGGTGCGGGCCGGCGAGACGGTTACGTGGAAGGATGCGAGCAAGGAGCGGCAGTTCGCGCAGGACGCGCTCCGCACGTCGGGGCAGCGCGTGGTGCCCGAATGGCTCTCGCTGGACAAGGGCGAGATGACGGCGACAGTTACGCGGCTCCCCGAGCCGGCGGACATCGACAGCCGGATCGAGACTCGTATGGTGGTGGAGTACTACTCGCGCTAGCGAGAGGAGGAAGGGCGGCTTTCTTCCGCTCGGGCAAGCCAGTTTTGCGAAGGACGTGATCAGACGATGCTGGAACTTGAATTTGGCGAGTCCATCGGCTTCGGGCAGGATAGCTTCCAGGCTCCGCGCCCTGCGGTGTCGGTAGCCCGGGCTACCGACACCTACGGAGAGTACGTGGTGGAGCCGCTGCCGCGAGGCTACGGCATGACCTTGGGCAACCCGCTCCGCAGAGTGTTGCTGAGCGCCATCGGCGGCATTGCGGTCAACTGGGTGCGCATCGCAGGAATCGAGCATGAGTACTCGACGATCCCCAACGTTAAGGAAGACGTCGTCGATATCCTGCTCAACGTGAAGTCGATCTACTTGCGCTCCAGCTCGAACCGTCCCGGCAAGCTCAGGCTGGATGTCGAGGGCCCCGGCGAGGTCTCCGCCGGCGACATCATAACGTCGTCCGACTTCGAGATCGTCAACCCCGAGCTGCACATCGCCACGCTCGACGGCGAGGGATCGAAGCTGGCGATGGAGCTGAACGTCGAACAAGGCAAGGGGTACGCCCCCGCCGCCTCCACTGAAGGCCTTCCCATCGGAGCGCTCCCGGTCGACGCCATCTACACTCCGGTGCGCAAGGTGAACTACGCGGTGGAGCGCACCCGCGTAGGCCAGTACACCGACTACGAGCGGTTGCATTTGCAGGTGTGGACCAATGGAGCGACGTCGCCGACGATGGCCGTTCGGCAGGCGGGCCGCGAGCTGTTCGAGCACTTCTTCCAGTTCTCTTCAATCTCGGAGGACGAGCAGACAGGCTCTCCCTCCCGCCCGTCGTGGACGGCCGCGATTCCGGCGTCGCAATACAACCTGCCTGTGGAGAGCCTGAAGCTCTCGCAGCGCACGCTGAATTGCCTGAAGCGCGCCTCGATTCACAAGGTGGGAGAGGTGCTGGAGAAAGACCGCGATCAGCTGCTGCGGATACGCAACTTCGGCGATAAGTCGCTGTTCGAGCTGGACGCGCGGCTGCGCGAGATCGGCATCGCGCACACCGATCTGGCAAGCGGAGCCGGCGCCGCGAGAAACGCGCCCGCATTGAGCGGCGGCGAGGAGTAACCGATGCGACACCGCGTGAAAGGCCGAACGTTCGGCCGATATGGCGAGCACAGGCAATCGATGCTGCATAATCTGGTGGCGCAGCTGCTGCGTCACGAGCGGGTTACTACGACCGAGGCGAAAGCGCGCGAGGCGCGCCCGATCGCGGAGAGGGTCATTAGCAAGGGGCGTCAGCCGACGCTGCACAACCGCAGGCAGGCGCTCGCCGTTCTGCCGGACAAGCACGCTGTGGAGAAGCTGTTCGACGATATCGGGCCGCGTTACGCGGAGCGCCCCGGCGGGTACATTCGGATCGTGAAGCTTATGCCGCGCAAGGGCGACTCGGCGCCCATGGCGATGCTGGAGCTCGTGTAGAGGGCTGTGACGAGGCGGATAGCGTTTATCGTCGAGTACGAAGGAACGGGCTACGCAGGGTTCCAACGCCAGGCGAACGCCCGCTCGATACAGGAGGAGCTGGAAAACGCAATAGAGTCGCTCACGAAAGCCAGGCCGACCGTTCGAGGGGCGGGCCGCACCGACGCCGGAACGCACGCGATCGGACAGGTGGCGGCGTTCGACACCGAGAGCGCCATTCCGCTTGAGCGGATAGCTCCGGGTCTGAACTACTACCTTGGCGAGCAGATAGCGGCGCGCTCGGCCCACGAGGTTGCGTCGGCGTTCGATCCCCGGCGCGACGCTCTGGCCCGCGTGTACCGCTACCGCATTCTTGAGAGCCGGCAGCCCTCGCCATTGCGAAGGAGGTTCACGCACCGCATCGGACGGGCGCTGGATGCATCGGCGATGAACGCGGCGGCGCAGAGTCTGGTTGGGGAGCGCGACTTCCGGGCTTTCAGCGGAGCGCAGCCTCCCGGCAAATCGTATGTGCGGCGGATGGCGAGGGCCGAGGCGTGGCGCGAGGGCGATGAGCTGGCGGCGGAGTTCGAGGCCAACGCGTTCCTGCCGCAGCAGGCGAGAAGGATGGTGGCGGCGCTGGCGAAGATAGGTCTTGGGGAGTCGACGAGAGAGGAATTCGAGCAGATGCTTGAGAGTGGAGCTCAGGGCGAGGCGGAGGTGGTTTTCCCTGCCCGCGGGCTTACGCTCCGGGAAGTGAGATACGCGGGGTTTCCGCCAGAGAACGATGGAACTACAACGAATCACAAAACACGCGCGACCGTCCGACCGTAACGAGAAGTGGCATGTGGTCGATGCCGATGGCGAGCGGCTTGGCCGGCTCGCGAGCAGAGTGGCGGGGCTGCTGCAAGGCAAGCATCGCCCCGATTACAGCCGGCACCAACTGAACGAAGATTTCGTCATCGTCGTCAACGCCTCGAAGGTTGGGGCGTCGGGCAACAAGCTGGCGCAGAAAGTCTACTACCGGCACTCCGGCTATCTCGGCAGTATGCGGACGCGCACGCTCGCGGAGATGCTGAGCCGTTTCCCCGAGCGCGTAATCGAGCTCGCCGTGAGGGGGATGCTCCCGCGGAACAGGCTCGGCCGCAGGATGCTGCGCCGCCTCAAGGTGTACGCCGGCGCTGAGCACCCGCACGAAGCGCAGGTGCGGATAGGGATGGGCAAGCGCAGCGCCGCCGCCTCGGTAGCGGCGTCCAGCCGACCGGCTCCTCCTCCCGCTGAGGAGCCGATAACGAAAGCGCAAGCCGAAGATCCGGCGCCCGTAACCGAGCCGTCGGTGGATTCGCAAGCCGAGGAGCCGACGGCATCCGAGCCGGAGGCGCAGGCTGGGGAGTCGGCGACTGCATCCGATGCGGTGGCGGAAGCGGAGGCTGAGGAATCGGCGGCTGCAACCGAGCCGGTGGCGGAAGCGGAGGCTGAGGAATCGGCGGCTGCAACCGAGCCGGTGGGGGCGGAGGCAGAGGAGCCGGCGGCTGCAACCGAGCCGGTGGGGGCGGAGGCAGAGGAGCCGGCGCCTGCGTCCGAGCCGTTGGCGGAAGCGGAGGCTGAGGAATCGGCGGCTGCGTCCGAGCCGTCGGCGGAAGCGGGGGCAGAGGAGTCGGCGGCTGCGCCGGCGGCGGCGGAGCAATCAGAAACGCGAGGCGGAGAGCGCTAGATGACGACGCAGCAGAGCTACTACTACGGCACGGGTAAGCGGAAGTCGGCCATTGCGCGTGTGCGCCTCTACCTCGGCGGCACGGGGGCTATGATCGTCAACGGCAAGCCCTTGGAAGAGGCGCTTCCGTGGATCGATTGGCGGAAGCGGGCGTCGCAACCGTTCGATATGATTCCGGCGGCGGCGAATCGCTTCAACGTCGTTGCGAAGATCGAAGGGGGCGGGGTCTCGTCGTGGGCCGACGCGCTCCGGCACGGAATCGCGCGGGCGCTCCTCGTGGCCGACCCGGGCTTGAAGAGGGAGCTTCGCAAGCACGGATTCCTCACCCGGGACTCGCGCATCAAAGAGAGCAAGAAGTACGGCCTCAAGCGCGCCCGCCGCGCTCCGCAGTACACCAAACGGTAGCGCGAACGCGCTCCCCGCGCCCGCGAGTACGACGCAGCCCCCACTGAGGAGTAGAGGAGAGGCAAGGAGCGCTCTCCGCACCCGCGAGTGCGACGCTACAGGGATACCCCGCCTCTACCCCGGAGGCGGGGCGCTCTCTTCACATCCGACGCGCCATTGCCGATTCCCACTCCCCTCAGGGGCGCAGCGGCAGCCGGCGCGTCTCCTGCGCCTGTTCGCGCCTGATGAGCGAGCGAGTCCTCGATGGCTGCGTCCGTGGCGGGAGAGAGGCGGGAGGGCGGGCGGAGTGGGAGAGGGAACGGAGGCGGCCTAGACTCCGGCGAGAGCGCGGAGTTCAGCAAGCATCTCGCGGACGCGCTGCGGGCTGTCTCCCTCGGCGTAGATGCGCAGGAGCGGCTCCGTGCCGGAAGGACGTATGAGCCCCCAGAAGCCGTCCTCGAGCACGTAGCGGGCGCCGTCCACAGTGTCTGCGCTCTTGACACGCAGGCCGGCGAGCGCGGCGGGAGGGTTGCCGGCAAGGGCGGCTGCGCTCGGCTTGGGAGCGTCCGGCGCGAGATCGACATCGAGGCGGTCGTAGGAATGCTCGCCAACCTTCTCGTGCAGGAGCTTGACAAGCTCGGACGCTCGCTTGCCCGTCCTGACCATCAGGTCGATGAAGAGCAAGCCGCTGAGGATGCCGTCGCGCTCGGGGATGTTGCCGCGGAATGCGTAGCCGCCGCTCTCCTCGCCTGCGGCCACTGCGTCTGTCTCCATCATCACGGGGCCTACGAACTTGAAGCCCACAGGCGTCACGCGCACAGGCTGATCGTAGATGGCGGCGAGCTTGTCGACCATCGCGCTCTGCGTGAGCGACCGCACGACGGCGCCGCGCAACCCCCGGTTCTCGATCTGGTGCAGGCAGAGGAGGGAGAACGTGGAGAGCGTGTCGATGAAGGCGCCGTTCTCGTCGAGCACGCCAAGCCGGTCGGCGTCGCCGTCGTTGGCGACGACGACATCGAAGCGGCCCTGCCGGGCGGCGGCGATGCTGGGCGCAAGGTTGGGTTCGATGGGTTCGGGCTGCCGCATTCCGGGAAAGAGCGGGTTGCGTTCGGCGCGCAGCTCCTCCACCGTAGTCCGCCCGCCTCCGAGGGCTGCGGAGAAGTAGCCGGCGCCGGCGCCGTGCATCGCGTCCACGCCCAGGCGGAGCCCCGCCGACCGGATCGCGTCGAGGTCGATGGCGTTGCCGAGATTCGCGATGTAGGGCGAGGCCATATCGACTACGTCGACGGTCGCAGGGGCCTTGACGCTGGACGCGGCGCCGGGTTCGTCGACGCCGCCTGCGTAGAGCAACGCGTCGATGCGGGCTTCAATCTGCGCGACGATCTCCGGAGAGGCGCTCCCGCCGTAGTCGGGCTTGTACTTGAACCCGTTCCAAAGGCCGGAGTTGTGGCTTGCGGTGATGACGATTCCGCCTCCAGCCTTGCGGTGGAGGATGTTGTAGCTGACGGCGGGAGTGGGAACGACGCGGTCGGCCAGGCAGACCGGCACGCCCTCGGCGGCGGCGGCGCGAGCCGCTTCGGCGGCGAATTCGGGAGAGCCGAATCGCGAGTCGCCTCCGATGACGAAGCCGCGATTGGCGAGCCCGGCGTCTTTCAGGTAGGCGGCGGCGGCGGCGGCGCAGACGCGGACGTTCGCGAACGTGTAGTCGCGCGCGATGAGCGCGCGCCAGCCGTCGGTGCCGAACCGGATGAGGGGCGCGCTCGCCACGAGTCAGCCGCCGGATTGCGCGTCGGCGCGCAGCGCGTCGGCGCGGTCGGCGCGCTCCCAGGGGAGGTCGACGTCGATGCGCCCGAAGTGGCCGTAGGAGGCAGTCTGCCCGTAGATAGGCTTGCGCAGCTCGAGGTCGCGGATGATGCCGCCGGGGCTGAGGTCGAAGCGCTTCCTCACGAGATCGACGATGCGGGCGTCGTCGATCTTGCCGGTGGCGAACGTTTCGACGGCGAGGCTGGTGGGCTGCGCGACGCCGATAGCGTAGGAGAGCTGCACCTCGCAGCGGTCGGCAAGGCCGGCGGCGACGATGTTCTTCGCCACCCATCGGGCGGCGTATGCGGCTGAGCGGTCGACCTTTGTCGGGTCTTTGCCGGAGAAGGCGCCGCCGCCGTGCCGGGCGGCTCCGCCGTAGGTGTCGACGATAATCTTACGCCCTGTGAGGCCGGAGTCGCCGTGCGGGCCTCCGATAACGAACCGCCCGGAGGGGTTGACGTAGATGCGCGTCTGTTCGTCGATGAGGTCTGCGGGCACGACGGCGTCGATGATGTGCTCGCGCACCTCGCGGGCAATCTCGTCGTTGTCGACGCCGTCGGCGTGCTGCGTGCTGACGACGATCGCCGCGACGCGCTTGGGCCTGCCGTTGGAGTACTCGACGGTAACCTGCGACTTGCCGTCCGGCTTGAGGAAGGGAACGATGCCCTCGCGGCGGGCGACGGCGAGCCTGCGCGTGAGCCGGTGGGCAAGCGCGATGGGGAGCGGCATCATCTCCGGGGTCTCGTTGCAGGCGAAGCCGACCATCATGCCCTGGTCCCCGGCTCCCAGGCTCTCAGCCGCGTCGTCGCCCGCGTCCTCTCCCCGGAGTTCGAGAGGCGTGTCGACGCCGTCCTTGATGTCGGGGGATTGCTCGTGCAGGAAGTTGAGGACCTGGCACGTCCGGTAGTCGATGCCGATCTCCTGGTCGTCGTAGCCGATGCGCCTGACGGTTTCGCGCACGACGGCCTCGTAGTCGACGCTGGCGGTGGTGGTGATTTCGCCGAGGATCACGATGACGTTCGCGCCGGCTGCGGTTTCGCAGGCGACGCGAGCCTTCGCGTCCTGGGCGTAGATGGCGTCGAGGATGGCGTCGGACACCTGGTCGCACAGCTTGTCGGGGTGTCCCTCGGTTACTGATTCAGAGGTGAGGAGGTAAGAAGGAGAGGTCTCGAACGTGGTTCCGGTTGGCGTCATTGAGCGTGTCCTCCGCGTAATCGGGCGAATGCGAACGGGTGCGCGTCGCGTCTACGTGCCGGCCTCCCAGCCGGCGAGGTAGGCGGTCTGTTCCTCGGTGAGGGCGTCGGTGGCGAGCCCCATTGCCTGGAGCTTGAGCGCGGCCACCTGGCGGTCGAGCTCGACGGGGACGTCGTAGACGTCGGCCGGGAGCTCCGCGGCGTGCCTGGCCATGTGCTCCGCGCAGAGCGCCTGATTCGCGAAGCTCATATCCATCACCGCCGACGGGTGCCCCTCGGCGGCGGCGAGGTTGACGAGCCTGCCGTCGGCGAGGAGGTTGATGCGGCGTCCGTCGCCCATAACGTACTGGTCGACCATAGGGCGTATCGTCGTCTTTTCGGAGGCGGCGTCTTCGAGCGCGTCGATGTTGATCTCGATGTTGAAGTGTCCGCTGTTGGCGACAACAGCGCCGTCTTTCATTGCCTGGAAGTGGTGCGCGTCGAGCGTGTGCTTGCCGCCGGTTACGGTGATGAAGATGTCGCCGAGGCGGGCGGCGTCCTCCATCCGCATCACCTGATGGCCGTCCATCGTGGCCTCCAGCGCTCGAACGGGGTTGATCTCGGTGACGATAACGCGGGCGCCCATCCCGTGGGCGCGCATCGCGAGCCCGCGCCCGCACCAGCCGTAGCCGGCGACGACGACGTTCTTGCCGGCGTACAGCGTGTTGGTGGCGCGCATAATGCCGTCGAGCGTGCTCTGGCCTGTGCCGTAGCGATTGTCGAACATATGCTTGGTGTCGGCCTCGTTCACGGCGATGATGGGGTACCGCAGCTTGCCGGCTTTCGCCATGCTCCGCAGGCGGATGACGCCGGTAGTCGTTTCCTCGGTGCCGCCGATGACGTTGCCGAGCAGCTCCTGCCGCTGGGTGTGGAGCGTCGCGACGACATCGGCGCCGTCGTCCATCGTCATATGAGGGCGCGCGTCGATGGCGGAGATGATGTGGCTGTAGTACGTGTCGTTGTCCTCGCCCTTTATGGCGTAGGTTGGCGCATCGTAGACGACGGCGAGGGCGGCGGCGACCGGGTCTTGCGTGGAGAGGGGGTTGCTGGCGCACAGGCGCACGTCGGCGCCGCCGGCCTTGAGCGCGAGCGCGAGGTTCGCCGTCTCGGTTGTTACGTGGAGGCACGCCGCGATTGTGAGGCCTTTGAGCGGCTGCTCGTCGGCGAACCGCTGGCCGATGAGCTTGATGACGGGCATCTCGCGGGCGGCCCATTCGATGAGCCGGACGCCCTCCTCCGCGAGGGCGGGGTCTTTGATGTCTCCGAGCTTTCCTTCAGGCTGCACGTTGTCTCCGTTCGGGGGCGCTCTAGGCGCCGTATTCGGTGGGGAGCTGGGCGTCGATCCACGAGGGCGTTCCCTGCTCGATATTGTAGAGCCGGTCGGGCTCGAACCCGAGGGCGGAGGCCATTTCGGCGGCAAGGCCGGAGCGCACCCCCGCCGCGCAGATGAAGAGCAAGTCCTGATCCTTGGGCAGCTTCGCTTCGGCCTCGCCGAGGATATCGTCTACGGGAATGTGGACGGCGCCCGCCGCGTGGCCGGCCTCCCACTCGTCGGGACGCCGCACATCGATGATGAGCGCCCCCTCTTGCTGCATCTCCTGCGCCTCCTGCACGGAGATTCTGCGGTACGGCTCGCCTGGTTCCTGTCTGCCTCGCGCCATAGCGATTCCTCCTTGTCCTCGTCTGTCCTCGTCTGTCCTCGTCTGTCTCGTTCGTCTCGTCTGGCGTTTCGTCCGCCGTGTTCTGCGTCAACTCATATACCTGGAGATGATGGGCCCGAGCCGGTCGAGCGTTTCCTGCGGCACGAGCTCCCGCGGAGTTACGATGGCTCCGCTCAGCGCGTCGCCGCACTCGCAGGCGCGTTCGCCGCTCAGCGCCGGGATCAGGCTTCGCAGCGTCGCGCGCGAGGCGTCGGCGTTGCGTTGCAGGTTGGCGATCACCATATCGACAGTAACTTCCTCGTGAGCGCTGCGCCATACATCGTAGTCGGTGGCGCAGGCGAGAGTGGCGTAGCACATCTCGGCTTCGCGGGCGAGTTTGGCCTCGGGCAGCGTGGTCATCCCGATGATGCTCGCTCCCCACGAACGGTAGAGGTTCGACTCCGCCCTCGTCGAGAATGCCGGGCCTTCCATCACGATAAGCGCGCCGCCGCGATGCACGGTCGCGCCGGACGCTCGCGACGCGGCGGCCAGCCGCTCGCTCAGCTCAGGGCAGAACGGATCGGCGAATGCGATGTGCGCGGCAAGCCCCTCGCCGAAGAACGTGCTCTCGCGCAGCCGCGTGCGGTCGATCGCCTGGTCGGGGACGACGAGGTGCAGGGGCGCGATCTCTTCCCTCAGGCTCCCGACGGCGGCGACGGATATGAGGCGCTCGACGCCGAGCTGCTTCAGGGCGTGGATGTTCGCCCGCGCGGGAATCTCGGTGGGGAGGATGCGGTGGCCTCTGCCGTGTCGCGGCAGAAAGGCGACGGGAGCTCCGTCGAGGCTGCCGATCGTTACGATGTCGCTAGGCTTGCCGAAAGGGGTGCCGATCTCGACCTCTCGGCGATCGTCGAGCGGCATATCGTAGAGCCCGGTGCCGCCGATGACCCCGATGCGGACGCCGTCGCCGCGCGTCATGCGACGCTCCCGGCGACGGCGGCTCGTCCTGGCGCGCCGACTCCCTGAGCGAACGGGGCGCGCTCCGCCCCCAGCTCCGTTACAACAGCCGACACGAGACGGGCCGGGGTGATGTCGAATGCAGGATTCCGAGCGCCGACGCCCTCGGCGGCGACGCGCTGGCCGGCGTAGCTGGTTACCTCGTCGGCAGGACGCTCTTCGATGCGGATGCCGTCGCCGCTTGCCGTTTCGAGGTCGATGGTGGAGCGCGGCGCCGCGACAAGGAAGGGAATGCCGTGCTCTTTGGCGAGCACGGCGAGCATATACGTTCCGATCTTGTTGGCGACGTCGCCGTTGGCGGCGATGCGGTCGGCGCCGACGACAACGGCGCTGATTTCGCCGGCCGCCATCAGCGCGGCGGCGGCGGAGTCGACGATGAGCGTTGCGGGAATGCCGAGCTGCGCCAGCTCCCAGGCCGTAAGGCGCGCTCCCTGGAGCCACGGACGCGTCTCGGTGCAAAAGACGCGTGGCCGCTTGCCCTGCTCCCATGCGGCGCGGATGACGCCCAGGGCTGTGCCGTAGCCGCCGGTCGCGAGGGCGCCGGTGTTGCAGTGGGTGAGCGCGCCGCCGCTCTCCGGCAGGAGCGCGGCGCCGTTGCGCCCGATGGCGCGATTGGCCGCGACGTCTTGCGCGTGGATCGCGCGGGCGAGGGATAGCAGACGCTCCCGCGCCTCGCTGGGCGACCGGCTTGCCCGGGCGGCGTCGAGGCACTTTCGCACGGCCCAGCCGAGGTTGACGGCGGTGGGCCGGGCGGTTGCGATCCTGCCTGCAAGCGCGGCGAGTTCGTCGAGGAACGACGCCATATCCGGGGCGTGGACGCTGCGGGCGGCGAGCGCCATAGCGTAGGCGCCCGCGATGCCGATGGCCGGCGCTCCGCGCACCTTCATAGTCTGGATGGCGGCGATGGCGCCCGGAACATCGCAGACACGCTCCCATTCGACGCTGCCGGGGAGCTTGGTCTGGTCGAGCAGCGCGAGGCAGTCGTTCTGCCAGGCGATGGGCTGGATATCGCCAATCGGCGCGATGGATGAGGTCACAGGACGTCGTCGCGGTCGGGCTGCTGTGTGATGCGGGCTGCCGGCAGTGTACCACAGCGGCGCCCCTGCCTCGGTTGGGCGCGGACTACGGAGCGGCGTCGCCGCCGAAAGCGGAGAGATCGACTCCGCACTCGGAGAGCGCCTGGAGGAGCGCCAGAGGATTGAACTCGGCCGCGTCGCCTGCGGCGGAGGCGTCTGGCGGCGCAAGGAGCGCCGCGATGTCTACGCGGTCGGCGATGCACGTGAACTGAGCGACGGTGAAATCGAGCGACGGCTCGCCGATGAGATCGCCGACGGAGACGGCGGCGGCCTCTTCGTCGTTGAGGCAGTACGCGAGGCCGACGGCGTTGCCGAGAGACGGCGCCGAGACGGAATCCGGATCGTTCACGGCGTTAGTGAGCAGGCCGATGTCGGTGTCGGCAAGGGTCTCGCGGAGGCAGCTCTCGCTTTCCGGGGCGAGCCCGCCGGCTTGCGCGTCGATGCGCGCGACGAACAGCGCGATGGCGTTCTTCTGCTCGAGGCAATCGATCGGCAGCGACGCGAGCCCGGCGTCCTGGGCGAGCGCCGGCTTGTCGAGGAGCTCCTCGTAGACCTCGTCGCCGAGCCTGCCGCGGATGCAGCTGGTTTCGTCCGGGGAGAGCTCGCTCGCCACGTCGCGCCACGCGTCGCTGGAGTCGATGGCGATGGGGGGCAATGGGGTTGGGGTGGGGGTAGGAGCCGGCGTGGGAGTAGGGGTCGGCGTGGGGTCGGAGCCGCAGGCGGCCGTCAGGGCGACGGCAAGGGCGGCTACGGCGAGAGTCGCGATGAATCGGGGGGAGATACGCACGGGGAGCCTGGCGGGCAGTATAGACCACAGCCCCGCTGGCGCGCCACAGCGGAGCCCGTCCCGGGGCCTGTCCTGGGGCGAGGGGAGTGGCGCGCATCGTCCGTCGTCGCGCTCCGGTGGTTGTCGTCGCTCCGTTAGAATGGGAGGGTGCGGGTCACCGACCTCTCGCTGACGAACTTCCGCTCTTACCGGCAGCTTGACCTCGAGCTCGGACCCGGCCTGACGGCGATCGTCGGCGGGAACGCGGCGGGAAAGAGCAACCTGCTGGAGGCGCTGTATCTGCTCGCCATCGGGAAATCGCACCGGGCGCCCGCGGAGCGCGATCTCGTGGCCTGGGAGGCGGCGCGCTCCGGGGGATATGCTATCGTCGCCGCCACGCTGGCGGGGCGCGACGGTCCGGTCGTTGTGCGAGTCGGGCTCGACTGCGGCGGCGGGCTGAGCGTGGTGAAGCGCGTGCGTATCAACGGAGCGCCGAAGCGAGCGTCCGACCTGGTGGGAGTGATGAGCGCCGCGCTCTTCTCGGCGGAGGACATCGATCTCGTGTTCGGGTCGCCGTCGGGACGCAGGAGGTACCTGGACGTGCTGCTCTCTCAAGTGTCGCGGCGCTACCTGCAAGCGCTCTCGCGCTATCAGCGCGTGCTGACGCAACGGAACGCGCTGCTGAGATCGATGCGCGAGGAGAGCCGGAACGACGACGAACTCCTGCTGTGGGACGAGGCGCTCTCTGCTGAAGGCGCTGTCGTGCTCGCGGAGCGGCGGGCGTCGATGGACAGCCTGTGCGGACTGATAACCGCCGCGTTCGGGCGGCTGTGCGGAGAGGGACTCACAGCCGGATACGCCAGCACGGTTCCGTGCTCCGCGGACGACGCGCTCGCGCCGGCGATGCAGAGGGCGCTGCGCGCTGCGCGCCGGCAGGAGCGCGCGCTCGGCGTCACTGTCGTCGGCCCGCACCGCGACGATCTGCGGCTGCTGCTCGACGGCGTGGAGCTTGCGCGTCACGCGTCGCGCGGGCAGGCGCGCCTGGCGGCGCTTGCGCTGCGTCTGGCGGAGGGGCGGCTGCTTGCCGAGCGCCGCGGGGATCCCCCCCTGCTCCTGCTGGACGACGTGCTGTCGGAGCTGGACGAGCGCCGCCGCGCGTACGTGCTGGAAGAGGCGCTCGCCTACCCGCAGGCGATCATCACATCGGCCGACGCGCAGACGCTGCCTGCGGGACAGGTCGCGCAGGCGCGCCGTCTGCGCATCGCGGAGGGCGCCGTTTTCGAAGAGGAGGCGGCGTGAGCGAGGCGTCCGGCGCCGCTATCGAAGTATCGGGAGCGCGCAAACGGTTCGGCGAGGTTCAGGCGCTGCGCGGCGTAGACCTGCGCGTCGAGCGCGGAGAGGTGTTCGGCTTCCTCGGCCCCAACGGCGCAGGCAAAACAACGACTATCCGCGTGCTGATGGGGTTCGTCCGAAGCGACGCCGGCCACGCCCGCGCGTTGGGCCGCGACGCGTGGAGCGAAACGGTGGAGGTGAAGAAGCGCGTGGGATTCCTGCCGGACGTTATCGCCTTCGGCGGCGGATTCACCGGCCAGGCGTTCCTCGACTATATGGCGAGCTTGCGCGGAACGCGCGGCGCGGCTCGCCGCCAGGCCGAGCTGACCGACCGCTTGCAGCTGTCGAAGTCGGCGTTGCAGCGGAAAGTGCGCGGCTACTCGGCGGGAATGGCGAAGAAGCTCGCGCTCGTTCAGGCGATGCAGCACGACCCCGAACTGCTGATTATGGACGAACCGACCGAGGCGCTCGACCCGCTGGTGCGGCAAGAGCTCTTTGGCCTGATACGCGAGGCGCGGCAGCGCGGAGCAACAGTGTTTCTGTCGTCGCACGTGCTTCCCGACGTGCAGGAGGTGTGCGAGCGGGTGGCCCTCATCCGCGACGGGCGAATCGTCGAGACGGGCGCCGTCGACGCGCTGCGGCAGGGCAAGACGCGCACGATGATCGTCGAGTTCAGGACGCCCCCAACCGGCGGTCTGCGCGCTCCAGGCGTCGAGACGCTTTCGCGCGAGGGGAGCCGGTGGACGCTGGCGATCTCGGGCGACGTGAACGACGTCGTGCGCGAGCTTGCGAAGCACGACATCGCCGATCTGACCTACGAGCGGATGAATCTGGACGAGCTGTTCCTGCGCTACTACGAAGGGCGCGAAGAGGCCGCCGCCGATGCTTAGCGTGCTCCGGCAGACGGCGCGCGTCTACCGCACGGGGCTGATCGCCGTGGCGGCTGGCCTGTTCGCCGTGAGCATGGTGATCGTGTACACGTTCGAGGCGCTCGGGGGGCTCGAGGCGTTCGCCGAGCTGTACGAGCTGCTGCCGGCGCCCATCGCTGCGCTGTTCCGCGCCCAGGGCGGCTTCGGAGCCAGCGCGACGAGCTACATCGCGGCGGACTACCGGCACCCGTTCTACATCATCGCGGCGTTCGCGTACGTTATCGCGGTCGCCAGCGGAGCCCCGGCGCGCGAGATCGAACGAGGCTCCGCGCTGATGCTGCTCGCCGCGCCCATCGCGCGGTGGCGCTACCTGCTCCCCAAGCTGGCCGTGCTCGTCGCCGGAGCCGCCGTTATCGGCGCCGCCACACTGCTCGGAACGCTCACCGGCGCGGCGCTCACCGGCATCGGCGAAGAGATCGACTACTGGCTGCTGCTGCTGGCGCAGCTGAACATGTTCGCGCTCGTGCTGGCGATCGGCGGCGTCGCCGCGCTCATCTCGGCTGCAAGCTCAGACGGCGGGCAGGCGGTCGTGTGGGGAGCGGGCATCGCGACAGTGATGTACCTCGTCGACTTCCTGTCGCTCATCTGGGGTCCGGCGGAGCCTGCGGGCGTACTGACGCTATTCCACTACTACGATCCGCTAGGCGTCGCGCAGCGCGGCGAGGTTCCCTGGCGCGACCTTGCGGCGTTATTCGGCGTAGCGGCGGCGTGTTTCGGCGGCGCGCTCATCGTCTTCCAGCGCCGCGACATCGCCCGCTAGCGGGCGAGGGGCGGGGGGCTGGCAGGGGGCGGGGTCATGCTAGACAAGGGGGAGCGAACCTCCATAGTATTGGGCGCAGCGCGTTGCGCGGAGGGGCGAAGCGTGACTGCAACTGCTCTTCAACAACAGGCGTGGGAGCGCCGCATTCGCTGGGCTCCGCCTACGTTTGCCGAGCATCGCAAGCGGCAGAGCGGGCGGTACTACACTGCGGGCAACCCTTTCGAGCATATAGCGTTTCGCGCGTGGGCCGAACTAGCCGGGCTTCGCCGCCGCACAGTGCTGGAGCCGTTCGCGGGCGCCAATAGCCTTATTCGGCACTTGCAAGCGATGCGTTGGTGCAACGCGTATTCCTCATTCGACATCGCGCCCGCCCACCCCGATGTTCGCTATCGCGACACTCTGGCTGATTTCCCCCGCGGCTACGATGTTTGCGTAACGAACCCCCCATGGCTTGCGAGGAATAGCGCCTCGGCGCGAGGCCTTGCCTTTCCCGAAACGAAGCACGATGACCTCTACAAGGTTGCGTTGGAGCAATGTCTGGAGTGCTGCAGGTTCGTAGCCGCCCTTGTGCCGGAGTCGTTCATCCGCGCTAACTTGCTTCAAGAGCGTTTGTTGTTCTTTGTGTCGCTCACGGCGAACATGTTTGAGGAAACGAACCACCCGGTTGGACTGGCGCTGTTCGACGACGCGCTGGGCAGCCCCGACCAGGCGCTCGTCTGGTCGGGGGATGAGTTCATCGGCAATCTCGCTGAACTGGAACAGAAACGCCCCCAACCCTCCAAAGAAGGCTCTGAAATTACATTCAATGCCCCTGCCGGCAATGTAGGACTCATCGCGTTGGACAACACTATCAAGCCGTCGATTCGTTTTTGCGATGTCGCAGAATTGCGCGACTACACAGTGAAACCAACAGGACGGCATATCACAAAGCTGGCAGTGGACGGTCCTGTCCGTATCGATGATTGGAATGACGCGCTTACTGTATTCAGGCAGGAAACGCGCGATGTTCTGATGACCTCCTACAAGGGCATCCGGAAGGATGGCATGTACCGCCGCCGCTGCGACTGGGCGCTGGCTCGCGGGATCGTTCACGATGTCGGATAACGCCCCGCCGCCGGACTACGACGCCATAGAGCGACGGATGTGGCGCGAGAATGCGGCGCAAGTGCCCGAACTGCTAACGAGCAACGATCCCGACCTGCTCAAGAAGATCGCCACTTACACGAGCCGGTTTGGCTATACGCATGATCAGATACGGGAGAAAATTCGTACTGACACTATGTTCGCTTCGCAGTTCGCGAAAGAGCCGCGACGCCAAGGGGTCCACGAAAAAGAGGCCGCGGCGTGGCTGCAGAAACTGAGCGCAGTGCAGGAGTTCACCACCCTGCCGAAGACCGGCAAAAACGCCGTATACGTGACGAGCGATGGCGAAGTGAAGCGCGGTGGCGAACTACAGGCGCGCCCCTCGAAATCGCTTGACTTCCGCTGGCGGACAGAGCGGACAACCTGCTACGCGATGCACAAATTCACAAGAGAAGGGGGCGGCAACCAGGACAGCCAATTCAACGAAATGCGCCAGCTCTTGCAGCAATTCGTCAGATGCCCCGACACGACTTGCATGCTGCTAGTTATCGTTGACGGCCTGTACTACACGGGACAGCGTCTGGCCGATTTGCGCCGCTTCACCCGCGACCATCCGCCGCAGAGTTACGTAACCCGCATCCAGGATGTCCCCAAGATTCTGGGAGAGCTGCGTCCGTAGCGAGAGCGGGGTCGCTTCGTCAGTTCGCCACATCATCAGCCCCCCTGCCGGCGGGCCGCGTTGACTGTCGTCCCGCGCGGCGCTACATTCGAGCTACAGGGAGTTAGCGCTTGAGCCGTTCGACTGCCAAGAAAGCGCCCGCGGCGGGATCGGCCATCGCGCCGGCGCCCTCCTCTCCGCTCAACCAGCTCAATCAGCGGCGACAGGCGCTGCTCGAGATTATCGTCAGCGACTACATCGAAACCGCTGTGCCCGTCGCCTCCCAGCAGCTCGCCCGCCGCTACGAGCTGCGGATGAGCCCCGCCACGATCCGCAACGATATGGCGGAACTCGAGGAGATGGGCTATATCGCCCGGCCTCACCCCTCCGCAGGAGGCGTCCCCTCCGACCCGGGCTACCGCTTCTACGTCGACCGCGCCATTCCCCATCCCAAGCTTCCGCGACGCTTCCAGGAGAGGGTGCGCGCCGCTATCGACCCCGACGAGGCCGATCCCGCCGCCTGGGCGCAGAGCGCAGCCCGCTTCCTCGCCAATGCGGTTCAGAACTTCGCCATCGCGACGACCGTGAGGCCGAACCTCGCGCGCGTGAAACAGGTGCAGCTCGTCCACCTCCACGATAGCGACGCGTTGCTCGTTATCGTGATGCAGGAGGCTCTCGTCCGCCAGCGGATGGTTCGGTTCGACAGCATCGTCGATCAGGGCACGCTTACGCTCGCCGCCAACCATATCAATCACGAGATCGAGGGCAAGAGCGCGGCGGAGATCCGCGCTCTCCGGGACGGCGGCAAGCTCAGCGACCCCATCAGCGAGGCCGTCGCCGCCGAGACTATCCGCGTGCTCTCCGACGCCGAACGCGACGAGACCCACGAGCGGTACACGAACGGCTTCAACCATATGCTCAACCAGCCGGAGTTCCAGTCCAGGCGGAGCGCGCAAGAAGCCGCCGAAGTCATCGACGACGACACGCTCTCCCGCGTGTTCGCGGCCCCCGCCGAGCCGACTGAAGTGCGGGTCGTCATCGGCGCGGAGAACCACGACGAGCGCCTGCGCCCGTTCAGCATCGTCTACGCCGCTTACGGCGCGGGGACGGGCGACGTGGGCGTCATCAGCGCGCTCGGACCAACGCGGATGGACTACGCCAGGGCCATCTCCGCCGTTCGCTACCTGGCCTCTTTCCTCTCCGAGTTGCTGCAGGCGCTCGAGCAGTCGCCCTCCCGCGCAGACTCGCTATGACAACCAAACGCGACTACTACGACGTTCTCGATGTCGGCAAGGGCGCTTCCGAGGAGGACATCCGCAAGGCCTTCCGCAAGAAGGCTATGGAGTTCCATCCCGACCGGAACAAAGCCGACGACGCCTCCGACCGATTCAAGGAGGTCAACGAGGCGTACCAGGTGCTCAGCGACCCCCAGCGCCGCGGTCAGTACGACCGCTTCGGCCACGACGGCGTCCGCTCCGGGCCGGGACAGAGCGCCGGCGGGTTCGACGGGTTCGAGTTCTTCGGCGGATTCGGCGACATATTCGAGTCGTTCTTCGGATCGAGCGCCGGCTCCCGCGCTCGCGTCCGCAAGGGACGCGACCTCAACGTCAACGTCGCCATCTCGCTGGAGGAGGCGGCCTCCGGCCTCAATCGCGAGATCGAGATCGACCGCGTCGAGAAGTGCCGCGCCTGCGACGGCTCGCGCTCCGCTCCCGGCTCCAGCCCCGAGACGTGCGCGAACTGCCAGGGGAAGGGCCGCGTTCGCCGCGCCCAGCGGGGCATCTTCGGCCAATTCGTAACAGAGGTTCCCTGCAGCGTGTGCCGCGGCACAGGCGAGGAGATCAAGAACCCCTGCCCCGACTGCAAGGGAGCCGGACGCGAGCGCAACAGGCGGCGCATCGCGGTCGCTATCCCTGCGGGCGTATTCAACGGGGCTCAGCTCAACCTTCGCGGACAGGGAGACGCCGGAGAGATGGGCGGCCCCGCCGGCGACCTGTACGTGAGCATCCGCGTCAAGCGGCACGAACTGTTCGAGCGGCAGGAGAACGACATCCTCCTCGTCCTCGCCGTCAACTTCCCGTCCGTCGCGCTCGGCGACGAGTTGGAGGTCCCCACCCTCGACGGCCCCGCGCCGCTCAAGATTCCCCCTGGCTCACAGTCTGGCGAGACGCTTCGGATGAAAGGCAGGGGAATGCCGCACCTCGGCCGCTCCGAGCGCAGGGGCGACCAGCTGGTTACCCTTCGCGTCAAGACGCCCACGAAACTCTCCAAACGCCAGCGCGACCTCCTCGAAAAGCTCCGCGACGAGCTCCGCCCCGCCGGCGATCCGTAGCGGCTGTTCGTAGCGCAGCGCTCTGTTCGCGCGCTCTTGCGCGTAGGAAAGCGAACGCCAGCGCGCGCCAGGGCGCGAATTGACAGCGGCGCCTTGTTCTCCCTATGGTTCCCGAAACCCCCGAATGGCGGGGCGCGCGTCCGCCACCGGAGCGAAGGGAGCAGCGTATGAAGACTCGCGCCGCGCTGGCCGTACTAGCCTTGACGCTCGCAGCTTTGACCCTCGTCGCGTGCGGCAGCGACGCGCCCACGCCTACCCCAACACCCCCGCCCGCCCCCACGGCGACCCCCATTCCCCAGCCGACGGCGACGCCCACGCCCGCGCCGCCCGGCGTTACTCCCGATCCCACCCCGACGCCTGTCCCCGGAGCGACAGCGGCGCCTCAGCCGACTCCCACCGCTACGCCCACCCCGATGGCGATGGAAGAGCCCTCTCCATCATCGCCCGAACTCGATCTCGAAGACTACTTCCGCAACGAGAACATCACCGTCGTAGTCGGGTTCTCGCCCGGAGGCGGCTACGACACCTTCGCGCGGCTCTTCGCCCGCTACGCCGCCGACCGCATCCCCGGCAACCCCCGGTTCATCGTGCAGAACCTCCCGGGAGCCGGCGGCGAACGCGCGCTCGTCGAGGTGATGGGCAACGCCGATCCCGACGGCCTCACGATGGTCGTCGCGCATCCGAGATTCTTCAAGCGCGAGCTCCTCGGCGACGACGTTCCCTACTTCGACCTCGCCACGGCGGTTCTCCTCGGCACTCCGAGCGCCGCGGCGACCGCCGGCGCGAACTATATGAAGAAGAGCCGGCTCGACGAGTACGGCGTTCCGCATACGTGGGAGGGCGCCCTGCAACTCGCCGAGATGCGCGGCAGTCCGCTCACCGACGGCGGCACGGCCCCCGGCGACAGCGGCGGGCTCGCCACCGCCTTCATCGAGGCGCTAGGCGGCAACACCAAGATGGTGTTCGGCTACGGCGGCAGCGCCGAGATTGACGCCGCCTTTGATCGCGGCGAGCTCGATATGGGCGGCGGCGCGAAGGAGAAAGCCCTCTCGCTGTACCCCAACTGGATCGAGAATCAGGAGATCGTCCCCCTCTTCCGCTACGGCGCCGACCCGGCGGACGACCCGGAGTGGGTCGACTACGTAACGAATATGCTGGGCGAGGAGATTCCCCCTCACCTCTTCGACGTCTTCGAGACCACCCCTGGGCAGCAGGCGATCTTCAAGCTCACCGAGACGGTGAACGACGAGCTCAGCCGCGTCTTCACGATGCCGGCGGGCGTTCCCCACGACCTCGTCGCCTTCTGGCGCACGGTGTTCAGGGAGACAGTCGAGGATCCGGCGTTCGTTCAGGCCGCGGAGCTGCTTGGGCGTCCCGTGCAGTACGGCAGCCCCGAATCGATGATAGAGAGCCTCGACGCTGGCCGCGAGGGTCTTCGCGACCCCGAACTTCGCGCGCTGTTCGCGACGATCGCCGGCGCCGCCGAGTAGCCCGGCTTCGCACGGCGCAGCGAGCGGGCGCGCCAGATGCGCCAATTGCCGGCGCGCCCGCTTCTCGTCATCCTCCGCTGGAGCGACAACGCCGCGCCGCTAGCGTAGTAGCATAGCTGCCGCCGGCGCCGAACCTAACCTGCGAGGCAGTGTCTCCCTATGCCTGGTCCCCTTTGGCTCGAACTGAAGATCGAAGTTCCGTTCGAGTTCGTTGAACCGGTGGCCGAGCTGTTCCGGCGCTACGGGAACGGAGGCGTCGCCATCGAGGAAGCCGGCGGGTGGAACCCGGACGAGGGCGAATCGCCCCCCGAACGGCAAAGCGCCGTCATCCGCGCCTATATGCCGCAGACTCCGGCCTATCGCAGCAACCGCGAGATGGTGCACATCGGGATCCAGCTCGTCGCCAAGCTCGCCGACATCGGCGAGTTGGAAGAGCGCGAGATCGCCGAGCGCGAGTGGGAGGACGCGTGGAAGGCGCACTTCACTCCCCTCCGCGTCGGCAAGCGCCTGCTCGTTCAGCCTCCGTGGCTCCGCGAGGAGGCCGCCCCGGGCGACATCGTCATCGAGATCGACCCGGGGCTTGCGTTCGGCACCGGTCATCACCCCACGACGCGCCGCGCCCTGGAGAGTACGGAGCGCCTCGTTGCGCCTGGCGCCTCGGTTCTCGACGTAGGCTCCGGCTCAGGCGTTCTGAGCATCGCCGCCGCCAAGCTGGGCGCCGGCAGGGTCGTCGGCGTGGAGATCGACCGCGTCGCGCTCAAGGCGGGGCGCGTCAACCTGCGCTCGAATAGAGTGTCGGGACGCGTCCGTTTCTACGCGGGCTCGCTTCCCAACGAGCATGTCCCGCCGGGCTGGGCGGATCTCGTGCTGGCGAACATCAACTCCGTCGCGCTGGCCAACCTGGCGCCGGAGCTGCGCCGCGCGATGAAAGCGGACGCCCGCCTGGTGGCGGCGGGCATCCTGCAAGAGCGGCGCCAGCAGGTAGTCGACGCTTTCGAGGCGGCGGGGCTGACATTCCTCGAAGAGCGCCGCGACGAGGACTGGGTGTCGTTCGTCTGCGCGGCTGCTCCCTCTCTCCCGTCTCTCCATTCCGGCGCGGCGGAAGGCCGGGCGGAGTAAACGGCGGATGAGCCGCAGCGCCACGGAGAGAAAAGGAGAGAGCGGCGCGCGAGGGGGCGCTCGCGAGGGAGCAGAGGAAGCGGGCGCTCGTTATACTCTTGCCGGCGCCTTTGCGCAGGGGAGCCTCTGCCCGCGCGCTGGCCGTGAGGTGAGATGAGCGTCGTTTATGTGGCGGGAGAAGCTCCGGGAGCGGGCGCCACCGCGGTGGCGGCAGGGCTGGCGGAGGCGTGGCGCTCCGCGGGAAAGCGCGTTTCGCTGGCGAAACCGCTCGCAGAGCCCGGCGACCCCGATTGCGCATTCTTCGCGGAGCTTGGCGGTTCGGATAGCGCGGCTCCCGCTATGGACGGCGACGACAGCCTCCGCGCGCCGCAGGCCGCGCGGATCGTGCGGGAGCTCGCCGAGTCTGCTGACGTAGTGATTATCGAGGGCCCGCCGCTGGAGAGCGCCGCGGCGCCGGCTCTCGCCGACAGTTGCGACGCGCAAGTGGTGGGCGTCGCGCGCTACGGACGGCCGCTCGGCGCCGGGAGCGTGGGAGCGTGGCGCGCAGCGTTCGGCGATCGGCTCGCGGGACTGCTCGTCAACAAGCGGACGCGCTACGCGGAACACGACGCCAGGGAGCGGCTGCTGCCGGAGATCGCGGGCGCGGGCGTCGCGGCGTTCGGCGCGCTGCCGGAGGACAGGCTGCTGCTGGCGCCAACCGTGCAGCAGGTCGTGGACTGCATCGGCGGCGTGTACTTCACCGCCCCGGACGGAAGCTCCGCGCTCATCGAGAACATCCTGATCGGCGGCCTCATCGCCGAGTGGGGCGGCAACTACTTCGGACGCTTGCCGAATCAGGCCGTCATCGTTCGCGGCGGACGCATCGACATCCAGATGTCGGCGCTGAACTTTCCGCTGAATGCGCTGGCGCTCACCGGCTGCGACGCCCCCTCGCAGTACGTCCGCCAGCGCGCCGACGAACTCGACGCGCCGCTGATCGTCGTGAAGCAGGACACCCACGAAACTGCGGCTGCGCTCGAACGGCTGAACGGCAAAGCGGACGCGCGCCATCCCGAGAAAGCGCGCCGCGCCGCGGAGCTGCTCGCCGCTCACGCCGACCTAACAGCGCTGAGCGCGGCTGTCGGCGCAGCGTAGCGAGGACGACAAGAGGACGAGAAGACGGAGAGGACGAGGAGGGGAGCGATGCCGCTCATTGCAATCACGGCCAGCCGGGAGCGCCACGCCGCGCCGTACGCCGACTCCGTGCGCTCGCGCGGCGGCGACGCGCGCATCCTCACCCCGGAGAACTACGCCTCGCTCGAAGACGCCCTCGCTGGAGTCTCCGGCCTGATGCTCACCGGCGGGGTCGATGTCGATCCCGCGATGTACGGAGAGACGCTCAACGGCGCCCTTTCGCCGAGTCCTGAGCGCGATGCGATGGAGTCCGAACTGCTGCGATGCGCCCTGGAGCGCGATATGCCCACGTTCGGCATCTGCCGGGGAATGCAAGTCATCAACGTGGCGCTGGGCGGCGCGCTGATTCAGGACCTGCCAGGGCACTGCCTGGAGGACGAGCGCAAGCAGCATCCCGTCTACGTGTCGCCGGGGAGCCGGCTTGCCGCGATTATCGGCCCCGGCGCGAACTACCGCGCCAACAGCAGACACCACCAGGGACTGAAAGAGGCGCAGCGCGCTCCCGGTCTGCGCGCCTGCGCCTACAGCCCGGACGACGGCGTCATCGAGGCTGTGGAGAGCCCGGAGCATCCGTGGCTCATCGGCGTGCAGTTTCACCCGGAGAACGAGAGCGAAGTGTCGAAAGGCTTCCTCAAGCTGTTCGACTGGCAGATAGGCTGGGCCGAGCGGTACGAATCGGGAGAGATGCCTGTATGAACCGCCAGCCCCCGCCTCAGCAGACCGACGCTGCGGGCGAATGCCGCCACCTGTACCTGATGCGGGACGCCGTATGCGTGCACTGCGGAATGCAGTTCAGGCTCGCCTGGCAGTCCCCGCAGAGAGACCTGCTGCGTCCCACGACGCGGAACCTGCTCATCGCCGTCGCCGGCATGGCGTTGCTTGTCGTAACGCAGATATTCGGCGTGGCCGTAGGGGGCTTGACGCTGTCGTCGCTTTTCCTTGTTGTAGCGGCGCTCTTCTTCACCCGCGCTGCGCTTGGCGGATGGGAGCTGTACATCAGGCACGGATTTGTGCCGGGGAGGCTGGGCCCCATCTACCCCCGGAGCGCGTGGAACCCGCTCCCCCCCAAGCGATACCTCACATCGCTGGGCAGGGTGCGGTTCCCCATCGACCTTTCGACATACCAGCAGTTCAAAGAGGGCGACACCCTCCTGATCGAGCACCTGCGCTGGTCGCGTCTGCCGGTCGCCATCTACAAGGGCTACCCGGATAGCTCGTCCCTCGAGCGCGGCAAACGCGCGGAAAAGGAGCTAACCCCGCCATGAGCGACAAGCGGCGGAACGGGGGAAGTAGGGCGCGAGTCGATGAAGCGTATTCGACGGAGCTCGGAACCATGCTTATCGGGATGGCTGAGGATATCCTCGATCATCCGGATATGGAAAGGTATGCTGCATCAGCTCAGCTTATCTTCACTTCACCGCCGTTCCCCCTTAACAGGAAGAAAGCCTACAAAAATCTGGTAGGTAACGAGTATCTCGAATGGTTGGCTCGCTTTGCTTCACTATTCAAGAGATACTTGACTCCCGATGGGTCTATTGTCATAGAGCTTGGGAATGCATGGGAACCCGGGAAACCTGTGATGTCGACACTGGCATTGAAAGCGCTTCTCAATTTCCTTGAGCAGGGCGGCCTGCACCTGTGCCAGCAGTTCGTATGCTCGAATCCTGCGCGATTACCCTCTCCAACCCAATGGGTGAACGTTGAACGGATTCGTGTTAAAGACGCGTTTACCCATGTTTGGTGGATGGCCGCTACCGAGCGACCAAAAGCCAATAACCGAAACGTTCTGAATGCCTACAGCCCTGATATGCAGAAACTTCTGAAAGCGCAGAAATACAATGCAGGTCGCCGCCCATCCGAACACGCTATAGGAAGCACGTCCTTTCTCAAAGACAATGGAGGTTCGATTCCTTCGAACGTAATTCCTCTATCGAATACAAACTCAAGCGATTCGTACCAACGATACTGCCGAATGCAGAGCATTTCCCCGCATCCCGCAAGAATGCCTTCCAAGCTAGCGGAATTTTTCATCAATTTTCTGACTGAGCCTGGAGACTTGGTGATTGATCCGTTCGCAGGAAGTAACGTCACTGGCGCTGCTGCAGAGTCTCTAGGGCGGAAATGGATATCGATTGAATCCAAAAGAGAGTACGCTAATGCATCCAAGAGCCGATTTTTTCAGGCAGGGGAAGTGTTGAGTGAATTCAACTAAGCCCTGGACTCTGTCTCATTCCCCTAGACGATGGCAAATGGAGGCCTTGGATGCCTGGACAGAGGGACTTCGGGGAATCGCTGCTGTCGTGACGGGTGCAGGCAAGACGATGTTCGCCCAGATGTGCATGCTTCGCTTCCGGCATCTACACCCGAACGGGAGATTCCTTATCATTGTTCCTACTTTGGCGCTTCTTGACCAGTGGTATGTTAGCTTGCGTGAAGACTTGGGCGTATCTCAGGGCTGTATTGCGACATACTCAGGAGAAAGTCGGCCTGCCGAGGCGGCAACCATCAACCTTATGGTCGCTAATACAGCGCGGACATACGCCCCTCGCCTTGCGAGAGATCACTCCACGATGCTCATCGTTGACGAGTGCCATCGAGTAAGCAGCCCGGCCAATTCTTCAGCGCTGCAAGGACTCTATGCAGCATCATTAGGTATATCTGCGACGCCGGAACGTCAGTATGACGATATGTTCGAAAAAATCCTAGTTCCAGCTCTCGGACCGATTATCTATCGATACGACTACGAGACTGCACTGTCCGATGGAGTAATTGTACCGTTCGAACTGGTCAACATAGAAAGCAAAATGTCCGCAGAAGAACAAGCGCAGTACGATACTGCAAGCCGTGACATAGCCCGTGCTTTCCGCCAATTAGAGGAAGGTGCGATATCCAAGCAAGCGATTGCTGTGAAACTCCGGAGACGAGCTAGAATATCGATGATGTCGTCTTGCCGGATTCCGATTGCGATCCGCTTAGTGGAAGATAACCGCCACGACAGGACTTTAATCTTTCATGAGAGTATTCAATGGGCGCGGACCATTCAAGAAATTCTGACTGCAAGAGGTGTGAATGCAGCACTTTACCACTCTCGTATTAGCCCAGAACTGCGTCGCGATAATCTGCGCTTATACCGGAGAGGCGTATTCGATGTGCTCGTCACCTGTCGCGCGTTGGACGAAGGAATCAATGTCCCTGAAACGACAATAGCCATCATTGTGTCGTCCACCGCGAGCTATCGACAGCGGATTCAGCGCTTGGGACGTGTGCTTAGACCCGCGCATGGGAAGAACCAGGCAACTGTGTATACTATATATGCGACTCGAGAAGAAGCTCGGCGACTGCTCGAAGAAACAAGAGGATTTAACGAGACAGTATCCACGAAGTGGATGCGCTCGACATACCGAGGGCAATCTTGAGATTACTTGTGAATGGGGAATGGTTCGACACCATAGCCTCTGAAAGCCAGTACGAATCCGATTTTGAGCTGATGATTCAGCAGCGGGCAGCCAGCTTGTTTCCCGAGTACTACGTTACGCCGTTCAAGATTCGTGTCGAGGCGGATACTGGCGACGCGAAGAAGCCGGACCTCGCGCTCATAGATAGACAGTATCGACGCTGGTGGGTTGTAGAGGTTGAGATGGCTCATCACTCCCTGCGTGGTCATGTGCTACCGCAAGTGGAGGTCTTTTCAGAAGGGAGGTACGGCTGGGAGCACGCGGAGCACATGGCTCGCTCGTCGGTTATCGAAAAGCAGCGTGCTCGCGACATGATCCGGGGAGCACAGCCCCGAGTGCTCGTAATCGTAAATCAGAATGTCCCGAGCTGGGTTGAACCTATACACCAGCTCAGAGGCAGAGTTATGGTCGTGGAGATGTTTCGGTCAGGTAGAAACCAGCACGTGCTCCGAGTAAACGGCGATCATCCGTCCGAACTTGAGGGCGCTGCAGACGTAGTCTCCAAGTGCCGCCTCGATCCCTGGCTGCCTCGCCTACTCCAGATAGACTCGCCTGCAAGCTTGCCGACTGGCTCGGCAATTCGTATACTGTTCCGAGGAGGTCTTACCGTATGGGAACGGTTGACAATCTCGAACAAGGTATGGTTGAGTCCTGTGGAGCGTAATCCACTGAACGGGGATAGAACGTACGCGATTGTGCGCGATTCGACTGGACTCCTGCACTTCGAAGATAACCTCCAATAAGGAAGGAATAGCTTTCGATGTCTATACAGCTCCAACTAGGCTTAGAAGTCATACAGTCATACAAAAGACTGTCTTACACGCCTTGGCACGCGATTGCAGAACTAGTGGATAACTCTACGCAATCCTATTTCAACAATAGGGATGCGCTTGATAAGTCATTTGAAACAAATGGCGATAGCTTGACTATTGGGATTGTCTACGATAAAGACAATGGCGGCCTCCTCCGGGTTTCTGACAACGCGATGGGTATGTCTTTCCCCGAGCTTGAAAATGCTCTGAAAGTGGGATTCCCGCCAGCGATCACCTCAGGTCGATCGCAATACGGCATGGGAATGAAAACATCGGCTTGCTGGATTGGAAATCTGTGGACAATCCGCACAACTAAACTGAATGAAAGCATCGAGCATATTGTAACAGTGGATGTAGACACCGTGGCGAGAGGCGATGCAAACCTTCAGTATAAAAATGAGATAGCAGATCCTGCTTCGCATTATACCGTGATTGAGATATCGAACCACAACAGAGTTTTCCAGGGACGCACATTGTGGAAAATTCGAGAATTCCTGCGCTCGATGTATCGACAAGATTTACGTAGACAGGCAGTTGAAATTGAATGGGGAGGCAACAAACTGAAATGGGATGACTCCCAGTTTGAGTTTCTGACAGCTTCTGACGGATCAGCGTATCGTAAAGAGTTTCACTTTACTGTCTGTGATAAGAATGTACGCGGCTGGGTCGGGATTCTTAGCCATGGCAGCAGAGCGAATGCAGGATTTTCTATTCTGCGCGCAGATAGAGTGATTCGGGGGTGGCCTGACAGCTGGCGGCCGAGCTCACTATACGGGCAGCTTCAGGGTTCTAACAATTTGGTTAACCAGCGATTGATTGGCGAAGTGCATCTTGACGAGTTTGTTGTTAGCCACACGAAAGACGACATTCTATGGATGGGAGAAGAGGAAGAAGAAATAGAAAGACTACTTAAAGACACCTGTGCCCATTATGTTGAAATCGCCCAAAGTCACCGAATTCGAAAAGAAGGCGAGGGCGGACCATCAGAAGCGGAACAGCAAGCAGCTATTGATCAATTTAAGAATGAACTAGCTTCTGCAGAATTAGCAGATGCTGTAGCACTTCAAACAATTTTGCCTCCTACTGAGGCGATTACATCGACTTTGACCGCTTTAAAACGAGCGATTGGCAATCGGAACCCTACGTTAAATGCTATGGTGAATGACTTGGAAGTAGTAGGTTTTTTGATGGCGGACGGCTCGCCCAATGACCCCTACGTTGTCGTTGAATCAACTGACGATCATCGTGTCCTGATTATCATCAACTCCCAGCACCCGCACTTTAGCCAGCTTGTAGGGAGCGAAGGGCTACTGAATTACCTGCGCCACTGTGTCTACGACGCTATTGCAGAATGGCAAGCCCACCATCGCGTGGGTAACATCAACCCAGACACTATTAAAATCTTGAAAGATCGCTTGCTTCGAGTGCCATTCGAAATTGAGATGCGATCTGAAAGCAGAGGACTAACCCCGCCATGAGCGAAACATACGACGTCATCATCATCGGGGGCGGAGCCGCCGGCGAGAACGTCGCCGGACGCACAGCCCCAGGCGGGCTGTCCACCGCGCTTGTGGAGTCCGACCTGGTGGGCGGCGAGTGCACGTACTGGGCGTGTATGCCAAGCAAGGCGCTGCTGAGGCCCGGCGAGGCCCTCGCCGCCGCGCGGCGCGTTCCAGCCGCGCGCGGCGCCGTAACAGGCGCCGTCGACGCCTCCCGCGCGCTCCGGGCGCGCGACGCGTTCGCAAGCCGCTGGGACGACCGGCATCAGGCCGCGTGGGTCGATTCGGTGGGCGCGACGCTGATCCGCGGCAAAGGGCGCCTCGCCGGCGCGCGCCGCGTCGTCGTCGAGCAACCCGGCGGCGCGCAGATCGAACTCGAGGCGCGGAAAGCGGTGGCGCTTGCGACAGGCTCAGTCGCGTTCATTCCGCCGATCCCCGGGCTGGCGGAGTCCGCGCCGTGGACCAGCCGCGAGATCACGTCGGCGCGCGAGGTTCCGCGCAGCCTGCTCATCATCGGAGGCGGCGTAGTCGGCCTCGAGATGGCGCAGGCGTGGAAGTCGCTCGGCGTCGAGAGCGTAACCGTCCTGGAGCGCCTGCAGCCCGAGGAATCGCGGACGCTCGAGCCGTTCGCCGCGTCGGCGGTAATCGCATCGCTGCAGGAGCAGGGCGTCGTGTTCCGGCTCGGGTGCGTTGTCGCGTCCGTCGAGCGGACGGCGCAGGGAGCAACCGCGCGGCTCGACAACGGGGAAGAGCTCTCCGCCGCGGAGATCGTCGTGGCTGCGGGGCGCGCCGGCGTCGTGGCGGGACTGGGACTCGACACCGTGGGGGTTGCGGAGAGCGGCAGATACGTATCGGTGAACGACCGCTTGCAGGTGGAGGGCGTAGAGGGCGGCTGGCTGTACGCCGTTGGCGACGTGAACGGACGCGCGCTGCTGACGCATCAGGGGAAGTATCAGGCGCGGATTGCCGGCGACCACATCCTGGGCAAGGACGTCTCCGCGTGGGCGGACAACGTCGCTGTCCCGGCGGTGATATTCACCGATCCGCAGGTGGGAAGCGTGGGGCTGACGGAGCGCTCGGCGCGCGAGCGCGGAGTGAATGCTCGAGCGGTGGAGCTGGGCTGGGGCGTGGCGGCGGCGCCGCTGCTCGGCGAGGGATTCTCCGGCGGCGCGAAATTCATCGTCGACGAAGACCGCGGCGTGCTCGTCGGGGCGACGTTCGTAGGGCCAGGCGTCGGAGAGCTTACGCACTCGGCGACGATCGCCATCGCCGGCGAAGTTCCGCTGGAGCGTCTGTGGCACGCCACGCCGTCGTTCCCGACCCTCAGCGAGATCTGGCTGCGCTTCCTCGAAGCTTACGGGCTGTAGCGCCCGCGCGGGCCGGCCAAACTGCCATCCGGCGGCGCTTTGCGGACTATGGCGCCGAGGGCTGACCCTCGACCCAGTAGCGCGACCCCCGACGAGGCTTACGGACTGTAGCGCCGAGGGCTGACCTCTCCGCTAACCGCGAACCGGAGCGGCGTGGTCGCGGCTGTCGCGCCAGGCTGACGGCGCAGCGTCTCGATGCGGCGCGGGGACGTTCGGGCTGAGCGCGAGGGGCTGGCGGCTCGGCGTCTCGATGCGGCGCTACACGGACATCCGGGCTGTGGCGCGAGAGGCCAGCTTACGGTAGCATACTGTTAAATGCCCACGGTTGGATTCTGGATAGTTGTCGGAGCGATGGCGCTGAGCGAGGCGGCCATCGTCGTCGCCGCGCTGCGGATGCGCGTTCGTCCCGTTGAGGGGCGCGGGATCTGGGGAGCGCGCCCGGCGGAGGTCGCGTGGACCCTGGCGCCGTCTGGCTTGCTCGCGCTGCTCGTCGCGATGTCGCTGAGGAGCGCGTAGGGATGGAATCGTCAGCGCCTGGCGCCGCCGCCGTTCGCCGCGCAGGATGGCTCGCCCTCGCCGCGGCGGCGATGACGCTGGGGCTCATCGCCTACGGCTCGTGGGTGCGCGTGTCCGGCTCGGGCCTCGGCTGCCCGGACTGGCCGCTGTGCGAGGGAGTCCTCATCCCCGAGATCGAGGGCGCGCGGGCTATCGAGTTCGGACATCGCGCGTTCGCAGCCGTAACGATACTCGTGATTGCTGCGGCCGCCGCTTTCGCATTCCTCGGGCGCCGCGCCGACAGCCTAACCTCGCGCCTCCTCATCTGGGCGCTGGTCGTCGTGCTCGCGCAGGCCGTGCTGGGCGGAATCACCGTCCTCACGGAGATCCACGGAATGGTGCGGCTCGCCCACCTGACGTTCTCGCTGGGGACGCTCGCGCTGCTCACCGCTGGCGCGGCGCGGGCGCTCGATGCGCGCCTCGCGTCGCCGCCCAACGCGCGGCGATGGCGCGCGCTCGCCGTCGCCGCGGCGTTCGTCGTGCTCGCCGGCGGGGCGATCGTGGGGACGGGTCAGAGCGCGGGATGCCCCGGCCTCCCGCTCTGCGATAGCCGGAGCAGCATGGAGGCGATGGGCGTTCATTCCGTGCACCGGGTGGGCGCGACGCTGCTGCTGCTCGCGCTCGTGTGGACTGCGTTGCAGTCGCGGGCTGCGGGAGGCTGGACGCTGCGGATGAGCGCGCTGGCGGCGGCGCTTGCCGGAGCGCAGGTCGCCGTAGGAGTGAGCGCAGTGTGGCTCGAGCTGCCGCAGGCGCTGCGCGTGCTCCACCTGGCGCTGGCCGCCGCAGTGTGGTGGGCGGTCGTCGCCCAGCTGAGCTTCGCGCTGCTCGGAAACGCCCGCAGATGACGTCGCGGCTGCTCCGCGTCGTCGCGCTCGCCAAGCCGCGCATCGTAGCGCTGCTCGTGCTCACCGGAGCCGCAGGAGTCTGGCGGGAGTCTGAGGGATCGCCGGACGCCGCGACGCTGCTGACGGTTGTCGTCGCCGGCGCGCTCGCGGCTGCAGGCGCGAACGCGATCAATCAGGGGCTGGACGCCGACATCGACGCGGTGATGCGGCGCACGCAGGGGCGTCCGGTGCCCGCGCGGCAGATAAGCCGCGGCGCGGCGCTGGCGATCGGCGCCGCCCTGACGCTCGCCGCCGCCGGGCTGATGGCCGCCGGCGCGAACGCGCTCGCCGCCGCGCTCACGCTCTGCGCCGCCGCGGTGTACGTGCTCGTGTACACGATGCTGTTGAAGCGCCGCTCGTGGAACAACATCGTTATCGGCGGCGCGGCGGGAGCCTTCCCGCCGCTCATCGGAGCGGCGGCGGTGTCGTCGGAGATCACGGCGACGGGCGTGTATATGTTCGCGTTCATCTTCTTCTGGACGCCTCCGCACTTCTGGACGCTGTCGATGCTGCTGCGCGACGACTACGCGGCGGTGAGAACGCCGATGCTCGCGGCGGTCGCGAGTCAGCGCGATACGGCGCTGCAGGTGGCGCTCTACATCGCGCTGCTCACCGCAATGGCGTGGCTGCCGCTCGCGGCGGGATACGGAGGCTGGCTGTTCGCCGCGGTTGCGACCGCGCTGGGACTGAACTGGCTGCGCCTCACGCGTCCGCTGTTCAGCGACGCCCCATCGCGCGCGGCGACGCTGTCGGCGTACAAGTACTCGCTCCTCTACCTGGCGGTGGCGTTCATCGCGCTCGCCGCGGAGCCGTCGCTCGGCTGGGCGGGAGGCTAGCGCCCGGGGAAATCCGGCATGCGCGCGTCGATACCAGCCTGCGCCGAACCTTGAACGCTAGCGCCCGGGGAAATCGGGCTTGCGCTTCTCCTTGAAGGAGCGGACGCCCTCGAGGAAATCCTCGCTGGCCTCGGCGGCGCGTAGGGCGTCGCGCCTGTCCTGCGGAACCTGCCGCGCAGAGCCGAACTCCGCGAGATCGCGCATCACGCTCTTGTGGAAGCGGTGGGAGACGGGCGAGAGCCCGGCGATCTCGCCGGCGAGGGCGGCGGTTTCGGCGCGAAGAGATCCCGGCTCGACGACGACGCTCACAAGCCCGGCGGCGAGCGCCTGCTCCGCTGAGATCGAGCGTCCGGAAAGGAGGAGGTAGCTCGCGGCGCCCGCGCCGGCGAGCCGCGCCGCCCTGTCGGCGTGCGAATGGGCGATGACGATGCCGCGCTTGGCGGCGGGGAGCCCGAACTGAGCGTCGGAGGCGGCGATGCGGATGTCGGCGTAGAGCGCAAGCTCGAACCCGCCGCCAAGGCAATAGCCGCGGATCGAGGCGATGGTCGGTTTCGAGAGCCCGCCGAGCGCCTCGCATGCGGCGTCGACAGTCCTGCGATAGGCGCGGGCGCGCTCCGGCGTACTGCGCGTCTCCTCGAAATCCTTGATGTCGGCGCCTGCTGAGAACGCCTTGTCGCCCGCCCCTGAGATGACGACGACGCGCACGGAGGCGTCGGCCGACGCCTCGGCGAGCGCGCCAGGGAGCGCCTGCCACATCGCGCGGGAAATGGCGTTGCGCTGCTCCGGCCGGTTGATGACGATGTTCGCGACATCGCCGTCGCGGCGCAGGAGCAGATCATCGCTCATCGCCGCGATTCCCTGACGATGGAGAGGACGTCGCTGAGAGAGAGCCCCTCCTCGATAACAGTGTCGTCGTTCGTCAGCGCGCTGTCGGAGGGGGCAAGGCGCACAAGGCATACGAAGCATTGCGCGTCGCCGTCCTGCCCCGAACTGAGCGGTGCGCCGCACTGGCCGCAATGCCGCGCCGGCGGACTGTCCGCGGGGGACTCTTTCGTCTTCCTCATTCTTACGCTCCGCGCGGCGGCCATTCGCGGAGGAGCCGCCCGCCGTTTGGAACGGAGTACGATCGCCCAAGCAAGCTGGCGAGGCTCCAGAACATAGCGGGGTTGCTCGCGACGACGGGCGCCCCCAGGTCGGCTTCGAGACGCTCAAGGACGAGGAGCGGGTTAAGGGGAGCGCCCTGGAAGTAGATCGCCTGCGCGCCCGGCGCCGCTTCGAACGCGCTGACAGCGAGCTGGTAGACCTCTTCAGGCGTCTTGCGCTCGGTGGCCGCGACATCCTCGCGGCGCGTGTCGGCGCGGGCGCTGGCGGGAACCGTCGCGTTGATTCCCTGACCGGCGAGGAACTCGCGGAGCAAGCGGTTGAGCCCGTCGTCGAACGGGGTGAGCAGCAGGACGTCTGCGGCGCCGAACGCCTTGAGCGCCGCGGTGCCGGACTCGAGCGCAGTGGTTACGGGGATGTCGAGGAGGCTGCGTAGCTTGCCGATGTGGTCGGGGTTCTGCGCCTGCATAGGCGCCCCCATCAGCGCGACGCCCTGCCATCCGTTCTCCGCGGCGAGCCTGGTCGTGATCGCGATGTGCTCGTCGGTCTTGCCCGCGAGGTCGTAGAGGGAGTCGCGCCAGAGGTCGAGCGGCTCGATCTGCAGGTTGACCTGCGAGGGGATGAGCCGCAGGAAATCGTCGTAGTGGGGGCCGCGCCGCCCGTTGGCGCTGACGAATCCGATGTTGAGGTCGGCCATACGGCTCAGCTCCCGGCCTTTCCGGCGATGGCGAGGTGCTCCTGCTCCGGCGCGCGGACATCCGGACCTGGGTCGTAGACGTGGTAGACGAGATGCCAGGCGCGATCGTCGTCCACAGGCGCGATGTGGCGCCGCTTCGCGTTGCGGAACCGGCGCCAGCGGCGCGGATCGGCGACGCCCTTCTCTTCGAGGGCGTGCAGCCCCCAATGGCCGTGATCCCACTCGAGATGCACAGTGTCGACGGAGTTCTCCTGGCGCTGAAGCCAGTTGGCGTTGAGCATCGTCTGCCCGACGATGCGGTAAGCGTTCTCCTTGACGAAGATGCTCCAGCGCGGAAGCAGCGGCGCCGGCTGCGGCCCGAGGCAGGCGAAGATGAGGCCGCCAAGCTCTTGCGCGGGGTAAGACTTGAGCCTGATGCGCGAGGCGAACGTGCTGGCCTCGTCCTCGGCGGGCATCTCGAGGCGCTGCCCGTCGACATCGTAGAGCCAGCCGTGGTGCGGGCAGCGGAGGCCTGTCCGCTCGGGAATCCCGAGGCGCAGATCAACCCTCCTGTGGGCGGCGGGAGTCCCCGGGCCGGCGCGCGTGAGGCGTTCGTTCTGCTGAGCGCTCAACATTGCCGCTTCTCTCCTGTCGCTCTCCTGTCAGCGGAATCGCGCCGGCCGGAGTGTACACCATAACGGGAGCGCCTGTGAGGCCCGCGCAGCGCTGCGCGAGAATGCCGCCTTGCGCAATAGCGCTCAGCCCGGCGCCGCACTTGGCGAAGAACGAAGAGAAGAGAGGACGAGAGAGAGCGCCGGCAGGGCGGGGTGAAAGAGAGAGAGGCGGCGCGCCCCGCCGCGTTGCGTATAAACTACGCTGGAAGCTTATGCGTTCCACCCCCATCGCCGCAGCCAGCGTTCTTGCCCTCTGCCTGAGCCTTGCGCTCGCGGCCGCCGCCTGCGCATCCGGCGAACCCGCGCGCGCCCCCGCCGCGGCCATCCCGACGCCAACCCCGCCCGGCGAACTCCCGTGGACCGCCGCGTTCAAATCTCCCCGGTTCGTCGCGGTTGCCCCAGACGGAACAACGCTCGTTACCTACGCGTCGACCGGAGATCTGCTCGCGTTCGCGCCCGACGGACGCTTGGAGCGCCGCATCGCGCCGCGAACGGGAGCATTCGGCCAGCCGGCGGGCGTCGCAGTCGCGCCGAACGGCGACATCTACGTCGTCGACGAGTTCGAGAACCGCGTCCACCGGTTCACCGCGGAGGGCGCGCCTGCGGGATCGTGGGGCTCCCAGGGGGAGGGACAGGGGCAGTTCAGCAGCCCGGCAGGCGTCGCCGTCGACGCGGACGGCGCAGTCTACGTCGCGGACTCCGGGAACGCGCGCGTGCAGAAGTTCGGCCCCGACGGCGCATTCGTCGCCGCCTGGGAGTCCGACCCTGTGGGCGGGAGGCGCTTCGACGCGCCAATGGGAGTGGCGTCGGATCGCGCCGGACGCATCTACGTGTCCGACTTCGGCAGGCACAACGTGCAGAAACTCACGACGAACGGGGAGTTCGCCGGCAGCATCGGCGTTCCGGGATCGGCGGGCGGGCAGTTCGATTCGCCGATCGGCGTCGCGGTCGGCCCCGGCGGCGATGTGTACATCGTCGACTCGGTGAACCGCCGCGTGCAGCGCTTCGACGCTTCAGGCGAGTTCCTCGGCGCATGGGGAGGGGGAGGCAGCCGCCCCGGCGATTTCCGCTCGCCGTCGGGCGTCGCTGCGGCCCCGGATGGAAGCGTGTACGTCGCCGACCTCTCCAACCACCGCGTCGACCGCTTCACGGCGGACGGCGAATTCCTCGCCAACTGGGGCCGCTGAATTCAACGGTCAACCGCAAGGACAAGCCGCGGGAATCAGCGGCGAAACAGCGAATCGCCCGCGCCCGATTCCCCGCCCGCGGCGGCGAGTCGCGTAAAATGCCTGAAACGGTGGAGCAGGGCAGGGAGGAGCCGCTCATTGGAGGATATGGCTCGCGTATGAACCTCAACGAACTGGAGCCGGGACAAACGCTCTGCGACCGCGAGTTCGAGATGACGGCTGAGCGCGTCGAGGCCTACCTCGAGGCGGCGGGCGGTGATGCGGACATCTACCGGCGGCTGGGGATTGCCCCGCCGATGGCGGTCGCCGCGCTTGCAATGGCGGCAGCGATGGAGGCTATGGCGCTCCCCGCAGGGGCGGTGCACACCGGCCAGGAGCTGACGTTCGGGACGCCGGCTCCCATCGGCGCGCGGATCCGGTGCGTCGCGACGGTCGGCGCCGGCAGCGTCCGCCGGGGCGCGCGATTCCTCTCGCTCGACCTGCTGGCCGCCGACGCTGCCGGCGGAGCGCCGATCGTGGAGGGGCGGACGTCGCTGGCGATCGCCGGGGAGGCGCCGGCGTGAGCGGCGTCCCGCAGCGGCTGCGCCCGGTCGAGCGCCTGATCACGCAGGAGCGGCTCTTCCGCTACGCGGAGGCGAGCGGCGACCACAACCCGCTGCACCTCGATCCGGAGTTCGCCGCCGGAACTCCCTACGGCAAGCCGATAGCGCACGGGATGCTCGTGCTGGCGCTGGCGTCGGAGCTGATGACGCGGGAGTTCGGCGAAGCATGGCTGCGCGGCGGACGCCTGAAAGCAAGGTTCCGCGCGCCGGTGTTCCCCGGCGACATCGCGCGCGCCGAGGGATGGCTGAAGTCGAGCCAGACAAGCCAGGCAAGCCAGAAAAGCCGGAATGGAGAAGCCGTCTACGCCGTCTACAATGTGGCGGTTGCGAACCAGGACGGCGTCCAGGCGATCACGGGCGAGGCGGCTCTCTCGCTCGGAGGCTGAGGGGAAGGAGCGAACGTTGGCGGGTCTGACAGCGGGTTTGACAATTGCGGTGGACGCGATGGGAGGCGACGGCTCCCCGGCCGCGCGCGTGGAGGGAGCCGTAACCGCGGCGCGCGAGCTGGACGTGGAGATCGCCCTCGTCGGCGACGAGGATGCGCTCGGCGCGGAGCTCGACCGCCTGGACGCGAGATGCCTCCCCGTGCGCATCGTCCGTTCGCAGGGGGTGATCGTCGAGGGCGAGCATCCTGCGCTGGCGCTCCGGCGCAAGCCGGAGTCGTCGATAGCGGTCGCGCTTGGCCTGGTGAAAACCGGAGAAGCGCAGGCGGCGGTGAGCATGGGGTCGACCGGAGCGACGATGGCGGCGTCCGTGCTGGCGCTGGGAATGTTCCCGGGGCTGGAGCGCCCGACCCTGGGGGGGCCGTTCATCGGCCTCGCGCCCCGAACGACGATCATCGATCTGGGGGCGAACGTGGACTGCAAGCCCTCGCAGCTGCTCAGTTTCGGCGCGCTGGGAGCCTCGTTCGCGCGGGCGCACCTTGGCGTCGACGATCCGAGGGTCGGGCTGCTGAGCGTCGGCTCCGAAGAGGGCAAAGGCAACCGCCAGACGCAGGAGGCGCTCGCGCTCTTTCAGGCGAGCGGCCTGAATTTCGTGGGCAACGTCGAGGGCAACGAGATATTCGAAGGCAGGGCGGACGTGGTGGTCTGCGACGGATTCGTAGGGAACGTGCTGCTGAAGTACACGGAAGGGCTGGCGGCGGCGGCGGGGCGCTACCTCGCGTCGGCGCTGGGGGCGGACAATCCCGCCGCGCAGGCGATCGCCAGCCTCGCCGACGCCGCGGAAGGCGGCGGCGGCCCGCTCTTCGGCGTCAACGGCGTGGTGATAGCGGGACACGGAAAATCGAGCGCGCAGAGCATAACGCGGTCGATCGGCGCCGCGCGCCGGATGCTGAGCATCGGCCTGCTCGACGCGATGCGCGCCGACCTCGCGCGAGCGCTCGCGCGAACAGGGCGAACAGAGCGAACAGGAGACGCCGGATGAGCAGGCTGAACGGCAAGCGCGCGCTGGTTACGGGAGGCGGCCGCGGCATCGGCAGGGCCGTCTCGCTGCGGCTGGCGGCGGAAGGCGCGAGCGTCGCGGTGAACTACCGCTCCGGCGAGGCGGAGGCCTCGGCTGTCGCGCAGGAGATCCGGTCGGCGGGCGGAACGGCGGTCGCGCTCCGGGCGAACGTCGCGGACGCGGCGGAGGCCGACGCGCTCGTTGCCGGCGCGATCGGCGAGCTGGGAGGCCTCGACATCCTGGTGAACAACGCCGGCGTCGCGCGGGACGGCCTCGTGATGCGGATGTCCGAAGAGGACTGGGACGAGGCGCTGAACACGAACCTGAAGGGAGCGTTCCTCTGCGTGCGCGCGGCCTCCCGGACGATGGCGCGTCAGCGCTCGGGGCGCATCATCAATATGACGTCGGTGGTCGCGCTCACCGGCAACCCGGGGCAGGCGAACTACGCGGCGGCGAAGGCGGGGCTCATCGGCTTCACCAAAACGGTCGCGCGGGAGCTGGCGTCGAGGGGCGTAACCGTCAACGCGATAGCCCCCGGGTTCATCACCACGCGGATGACCGAGGGGCTGTCCGACTCCGTGCTCGAGCGCGTGCGCGAGCGGATACCGCTGGGCGGCTTCGGCGCCCCCGAGGACGTGGCGGCGTGCGCCGCGTTCCTGGCCAGCGAGGACGCGCGCTACATCACCGGGCACGTGCTGAGCGTCGACGGAGGTCTGAGCCTATGACGGGGATATGGCCCGAAGACCACGACGGCCCGGGCGGCAAGGCGATGGTGGTGGTGGCGCACCCGGACGACGCGGAGTTTATGTGCGCGGGCACAGTGGCGCGCTGGACGTCGGAGGGGCGCGAGGTCGTCTACGCCCTCGTTACGTCCGGCGACAAGGGCGCCGCCGACCCGGAGGCGCTCCCCGCCGAACTCGCGAGCCGGCGCGAGGCGGAGCAGCGGGCGGCGTGCGCGATCCTTGGCGTCTCTCACGTCGAATTCCTCCGCTACGAAGACGGAATGGTCGAGAACACCATCGGGCTGCGGCGCGACATCGTGCGGCTCATCCGCAAGCACCGTCCGAGCGCCGTCGTCACGCAGAATCCCACAGTGCGCTGGTGGGGCAACTACATCAACCACCCCGACCACCGGAACACGGGCGACGCGACGCTCGACGCGGTGTTCCCCTCGGCGCGCGACGTCCATATGTTCCCCGAGCTGGCGCGGGACGAAGACCTGGCGCCGCACATAGTCGAGCACCTGTACGTGGGCGCGCGGGACGAGACGGCGAACGTGCTCTTCGACGTGAGCGCGACCGTAGAGACGAAGATACAGGCGCTGAAGGCGCACGCGAGCCAGATGCCGTTCCCGCCGTCGAACGGGAGCGAGCCGTCGGACGCCGAACGGGAGTTCGGCGAGCGGCTGCGGGCGTGGCTGCGGGCGACGGGCGAACCGCAGGGAATGGCGTACGCGGAGTCGTTCCGCCGCTTCTACCTGGGATGAGCCCGGGGTCATCGCTCATGAGGGCGTTCGCCCCGCCGCCGCGTGCGTTCCCGCCGCCTGCTGAGGGACGCCGTCCCCGACGAGTCCGTTTCCCTCCGTTATCCCTGCCCCCCCGCCTGAGAGGATGTCCCAGCGAGGAGGCGGGCTATGGGCGGCGGCGTTCGTCCCGCCGCCTGCTGAGGGGACGGGGGCGCCTCAGCCGCGCGGCTCGGAGGCGAGGGCGTAGGGCGGATCGCCGAGCATAGCGGCGTCCCCCCTCCCGCCGGCGAGGAAGAGGCGCGTTCCGGGGATGGCGAGCCTGGCGGCGACGAGCGCAAGCCCGATCGTCTCCCCGCGCGGATGGCGGAACGCCGACGTTACGGCGCCGGCCTCGGCGCCGCCCTCGTCGAGGAGCGCGTCGCCGGGGGCCGCCTCGCCGTCCGTCGTGAACGCCATAAGCAGCCGCCGCACCTTGCGGTATGTCTGCAGGCGGGCGATCACCTCCTGACCGGTGTAGCACCCCTTGTCGTCGCTGATGGAGCCGAGCAGCCGCGCCTCGAGCGGATTGTTGAACATCCCGAACTCGGCGCCGCAGGCGGGAACGCCCTGGATGATCCGGCGCGCCTCGAACGTCTCGGCGTTCGCCTCCGCGGCGCCGGCGGCGAGAAGAGCCTCCCGCGCCGCCGGCGCCGCGCTCAAAGGCAGGATCGCGTCGTAGATGGGGAGCCCCCCGAACGGCGACGCCACGACGATAGCCTCCCCGCCCTCCGCGGCGCCGTCCGCGGGCGGAGCCGGCAAACCTGCGCGGGCGAGGATCTCCGGCGCGGCGGGCCCGGCGACGGCGAACTGCGAGGTCGCGGCGCTGCGGTCGTCGACCGCCGCATCCTCTCCGAACGTGTAGAGATCGATCCACTCGGCGACGGCTCCGGCCTGACCGGGGCTGGCGAGGAGCCACAGCGCGCCGCCAATGCGGGCGGCGCGCAGGTGGTCGATAACGCGCGCGTCGCCGTTGGCGAGAACCGTAGACGCCGCGCCGCCCGCGGCGAGTCCGTCGAGGCGGTTCGTAGAGAGGCGGTTGAGGAGGTCGAGCGCGTCGGCCCCGGCGACGCGGAGGCGACCCGCGCCGCTCCGGTCGGCGAACGCTGCGCTCTCCTCGAACGCAGTCAGATGCGCGGGATTGATCGCCATGCCTCTCCGGGAGCGCCTCTCCTCACCCTCCGGCTCCCCCGATCCCTCCCGGGGAAGGGATTACACCGAGAACGACGTCCCGCAGCCGCAGGCCTTCTTCGCGTTGGGGTTGTTGAACACGAACCCCTTGCCGTTGAGCCCGCCCGAGTAGTCGAGCTCCGTTCCCGCCAGAAAGATGTAGCTCTTCCTGTCGACCGCGAGCGTGACGCCGTTCTGCGCGATGACCTTGTCGCCGTCCTTCGTCTCGCCGGCGATGTCCAGCGCGTAGGTGAGGCCGGAGCAGCCGCCGCCCTTCACGGCGACGCGAAGGACGCCGCCCTCGACGCCCTCGGCCTCCATAAACCGGCGGACGTGGTCGGCGCCGTTCGGCGTGATGGTTATGGTCAGTGGCTCAGAGGTCGTGGTCATCGCTGTCCTCGCCGCGAGATGCGCTCCGTCGCCTCTATCGTAGGGAGGCGAGCGGGCGCGCGTCAAGGCGCCTCCGTCCCCCAAGGAACGCAAGGAAAGAGCGGCGGAGCCGTCCGGCGGCGCATCCCGAAGGCGGCGGATGCGCAGGGATACACGGAATCGTGTAAGCTGCGCGCATGGGCAAACCGGGCAAGCCGGGCAAACCGGGCATGCAGGGCGAGAGCCCGTGGCGCCCGGAGGGGATCCGGGCGATGCGCCGCCGTTTGGGCATCTCGCAGCAGGCGTTTGCGCGTCTGCTCGGCGTGCGCCAGCAGACAGTGAGCGACTGGGAGACCGGCCTGCACGCGCCGCAGGGCGCCTCGCGGCGGCTGCTGGATCTGATCGCCGGCGATCCGGCGCCGTCCTACGGAGGCGCGGCCGCCGGCTATCTGCTGTCTCGCGCGGCGGAGCGGCGGGCGCCGTACGGCGGCGACGCCGCAGGAGAGGCGCGGCAGGGCGCGGACAGCTCCGGAGAAGACGCGGCTGCGGAAGCAACAGCGCAGGCGAAGACGCAGGCGGAGAACGCGACGGAGCAGGGCGAGGCGGGCGCATGACGCTGCAGGTTGCGTCGCCCGCCCGGCGCTACGGCGCGCGTCCGCCCCTGCCGGAGCGGCTCCTCGCGAAGCTGTGGCAGGCGCGGGAGGGGCGCGCGCTGCGGACGGTCGGCGGCCAGCGCGTGAAGGTGCTGTACGCGGGAAGGCCGGCGCCCGGCCGCGGCCCCGACTTTCAGGACGCCGTAGTCGAGATGAACAACGCGCGCCGGACCGGCGACGTGGAGCTGCACCGGACGCCCGCGGACTGGCGCGCCCACGGCCACGACGCCGACGCGGCCTACGACGGCGTGATGCTGCACGTCGTCGCCCGCGACTCGCCCGGCGGCCCCGACCTGCCAGTCGCGGAGCTGCGGCGCCGGAGCGCGGGAGCAGTCCCCGTCGAGGCGCCGCTGCTCGCCGCGCTGGCGCGGCTGGGCTCCGCCGAGCTCCGCCAGACCCTGACGCGCGCAGGCCTGCTGCGCCTGCGCGAGCGCGCGGCTGCGGCGGAGCGCGCCGCCGGCGAGGCGGCGGTCGATCAGGCGCTCCACGAGGCGGTGTTCGAGGCGCTGGGATACGCGGAGAACCGCGCCCCGTTCGTCGAACTCGCGCGCCGCGCGCCTGCGAGCGCGCTCCGGCGGATCGCCAGCGAGATCCCCGAGCAGGAGCGCGCAGAGGTGCTGACGGCGATCCTGCTGGCGCTCGCCGGCCTGAGCCCGCCTCCGGCGCTCGCCGGTCTGGGCCCGCCCGAAACGCTCGCCGGCGGCCCGCCTCCGGCGGGCGCGCAGCCGATGGAGCGCAGCGCGTGGCGGACTGCGGGCGTTCGTCCGGCGAACCACCCCGCGCGGCGCATCCGCGCTGCGGGAGCGCTCATGGCGCGGGCGGCGGGCGATGGCTGGCTTGCGGCTTGCGCTCGCGCCGCGGATGCTGGCCCCGCCGCCCTCGAACGGCTCTTCGCCGCGTCGGAGGGCGGCGCCGCCCTCACCGGGTCGGGGCGCGCGCGGGAGATCGCCGTGAACGCCGCGCTGCCCTTCCTCGCGGCTCACGGCGGCGACAGCGGCGCGCAGGCCGCGGCGCTGTTCCGCGCCTTCCCGCCTCTTCCCGAGAACGCAGTAACGCGGGAGGCGAGGCGCCTCGCCGGAGCGGCGGGGATGCGCCTCGCGGCCTGCGAACAGCAAGGCCTGACGCGCCTGTACCGGCGCGCCGTGGCGGGTGCCTAGGCGGCGAAGAGGAGCCTAAGCAGGCGCTGCGCCTGCCGGACAACGAAGCCGCAAACGGCGAACACCCCGGCCATCAGCAGCCCAGCGCCGATCCCGATGAGAGCGCCGCCGAGGACGTCGCTCGGGTAGTGAACCCCCGCGTAGACGCGCGAGAACCCCCACAGGAACGCGAGAGCGTAGAGCGCCGCCCCAAGCGCGGGGCGCCGCAGGAAGATTGGCGTCGCCAGGGCGAAGCCCACCGCCGCCGAGTTCGACGGGAACGAGGGATCCGTCGGCTCGTAGAAGAGGAGATTGAGATCGTGATCGGCGAAAGGCCTGCTGCGCCCCACGGCGGAAGCAATGAAACTCGTGACGATGTTGGCGGCGCCGATGGCCGCGGCGGCGGTCATCACCGCGGCCTGATTGAGCGGACGAGAGGCGGCGTCGCCGGAGAACCAGAACCCGAGGAGAGCAAGGCTGCCGGCGACCGGAACGAGATAGTCGGAGACGAGCGCCTCCATGAGGACATCGAGCAGGGGAAACTCGCCGACGCCGGCGTTGAGGAACCGGACGATCGCGGCGTCCATCAGACCCGCCTCCGCTGGCGCGCCGCCAGCGCGCGGACGCGCGCGGCTGCGGCGCGCGCCAGCGTCGTCCGTTCGAGGCAGTCGAGACCCTCAGGCGGCCAGAGGCGCCGGAGGCGATCGTCATGGACGCCTCCGGCGCCCCAGCGATGGTTGACGATAGACGAGACCGCCGCAAGAAGCGCCGCCGCCGCCGCCGCCGCAATGGCGAAGAAACGCGCCTGAACGACCCCGTCGATCCCCTCGCCGGTGTCGGGAACGTTGCGATCCCCGCTGGCGAAGAACCAGACGAACGACGCGGCGACAAGGAGAACGGAGGCGGCCTGAGTGAAGCGGGGCCGCTTCCGGAAGACGACCAGACCCCAAAGGCCGCCCCTGACCGCCGCGAACTGAACGACTCCGATTGCGCTAGTGAACACCCACAGCGAATAGGCGGCCTCGAACGCGGACATACGAAACAGTCTAGGAGGCGGCGACCCGCGGCGACGCGGCGGCGCACGCTTGAGCGTAAGCGGGATTCTCGCCGCGAACTATGGGGAAGTAGAGCTCTTGCAGGCGGTGAGTCAGGGGGCCGATCCGCCCGTCGCCCACAGGACGGTGGTCGACGCTGCCCACGCCCTGAATGTGCGCGGCGGTGCCCGAGAGGAAAACCTCGTCGGCGGTGTACAGCTCGCTGCGGTCGACGGGGCGCTCCTCCACGTCGAGCCCTAGCTCGTTGCGGGCAAGCTCAATAACAGTGTCGCGGGTGATGCCGGGAAGCACGTTGCTCTCGAGAGTAGGGGTTGCGACGGCGTTGTTGCGGACAACGAAGATGTTCTCCCCCGTGCCCTCGCAAACGTGGCCGTCCATATTCAGCATTATCGCCTCGTCGAAACCGGAGGCGACGGCGTCCGTCTTGGCCAGGATGGAGTTGAGGTACAGCCCGCTCAGCTTGAAGCGCGGCGGAACCATCGTGTCGTCGATGCGCCGGTAAGACGCGACGCAGCAGCTGATCGCCCCGTCGGAGTCGATGTAGTTCCCGAAAGGAACGGCAAGGCAGAAGAACCCATCCTCCAGCGACCTCAAGTCGAGGTTCGCCACCATCTGAGCCGACTTGAACGCCACGGGGCGGATGTAAACGTCCTCCGCGTACCCGGAGCGCTCCACCACCTCGATCGTGATGTCGCACAGCTCCTGCGCCGTATAGGGAATGTCGATCCACAGCATCTTGCAGCCCTGAAGCAGGCGGTCGTAGTGCTCCCGAAGCTTGAAGATATACATCTGCTCGTGGCCGGCGTTCCAGTTCCCGCGGATCCCCTCGAACACCGCGGTGCCGTAGTGGAGCGCATGAGTGCGAACGCCCACCTGCGCCTCGTCGAGAGGCAGGTACTGTCCGTTCATGAAAACCACAGGGCTGGGCATCGCGCATCCTTGAGGCCGCCGGCGCGGCGTAAGTCTCCCGATTATCGGCGCCGCCCCGCGCCGCTGTCAATTTGCGCGCCGCGCGGAATCCGCCCCGCCCTCCTGCCCCGCAGAGGACAGCGGAGAACGGAACAGGCCGGCGGGGGCTGAATCGTCCGCGCCGCGCCAAGCCCCCCGCAGCGCGCCCGAGCGCAGCTCAGCTCGCCCCGGCCTCGCCTCGGTCGCGCTCGGCGGAGACCCACCACCGGACGCCGTCGGTCGAGAACCGCACGCGTCCCCGCTCCGCCGTGCTGAAGACCCGGCCCGGCCCCAGCGCCGCGGTCAGCCGCTCGACCACCTCCGGCGAGGGGTGCCCGAACGGATTCTCCGCGCCCACCGAGATCACGGCGGCCTCGGCCCCGGCGGCGTCCAGCAGCTCCTGCGACGTGGACGTCCGGCTGCCGTGGTGCCCGACCTTGAGGATATCGGCGTCCAGGAACGCCCCCCCGTCCAGGAGCGAATACTCGGCGTCGACGAAGAGGTCGGCCATGAGCAGAACAGACGCCTCTCCGTAGTCGACGCGGGCTGCGACGCCGTTGTTGTTGACGGGCGACTCGCCCGGTATCGGAGGGCGCGGCGGGTTGAGAGCCTCGATGATCACGCCGTCTCCGAGAGAAATCGTCATCCCGCGATGCGCCGCGACGAGCGGAACGCCGAGAGCTCCAAGCTCGTCGTCCCACGAATCGCCCTCCGCGGGAGGCGGCGCGACGACGACCTCCACGCGTCCGCGCCGGGCAAGCTCCAGCAGCCCGTTCATATGGTCGGCGTGGGGATGCGTGAGCGTCGCGACGTCGATGCGGAGCTTGCCGAAGGGGAGCAAGCTGTCGATCTGCTCGATGGCGGCGCTGGGGCTGGGCCCCCCGTCGAAGAGCGCCGCCGCGCCGGAGGGCGTAGTGAGGAGAATGGCGTCGCCCTGTCCCACGTCGAGAACATCGACGTGGAGCAGCCCGTCTGTCGCGGATGCGGCGTAAACCCAGGGAACGGCCGCAATCGCAAGCAGCGCGGCAAGGGCGGCGACGGACTCGACGCGGCTTGCCGGACCCCGCCAGACGGCGCGGGCGGCCTGCGCCGCCGCCGGCGTCCAGGCGCGCCGACCGAGAACCGCCGCCGCCGCGCCCGCGAGCGCGTACGCGCCCCACGCCCAGGCGGCGCCGATCTCGAAAGAGAGGCTCGCGCCGGGAATGGCCGCCGTCGCCCTGGCGAGCTCCGCCAGGAAGACGCCCAGCAAAGCGGGGAGCCATCCGAGGATGGAGGCGAGCGCGGGAAAGAAGAGCCCGAGCGCCGCCGTGAGCGCGGCGCTGGCGAGGAAGAGAGGCGTCGCCGTAAGCGCCGCGAGCGTCGCAACGCTCCCAAGGAGGGGAACCTCGCCGAAATTGAAAGCCACGAGCGGCGCCGCCCCGAGGAATGCCCCAAGCGAGACGGCAAGCCCCGAGAGCGCCCCGCGAACAACGAAGACCGCCGGATCGGGGATCCGTTCGCGCAAGGACTCGGCGCGCTCGGCGATCCAGGCGCGGGCGGGAAGCCCCGCGAAGAGCGCTCCGGCCATCGCCGAGAAGCTCAGCTGGAACGAGCGGTCCCAGAGCGCGCGCGGCTCGACTAGGAGCATCAGGAAAGCGGCGAGGCCGAGGGCGTTGACCGCCGCGGGCGTCCGTCCGGCGGCGAGCGCGACGAGGAATGCGGAGGCCATAAGTCCGGCCCGGACGGCGGAGGGAGGCGCTCCGGCGAGCAGCACGTACGCCCACAGGAGCAGGAACGGAGCGACGAGATAGAAACCGCGCCTGCGCCCGAACAGCGCGCGCGACGCAAGCAGCGCAAGCCCCAGCACGATGCCGACGTGCATCCCGGAGATGGCGAGGAGATGGGCCAGGCCGGCGCCGCGGAAATCGTCCGCGACGCCCGCGGGAACGCCGGAGCGCAGCCCGAAGAGCATCGCCGCGGCCAGAGACGCTGCCGGCTCCGGCATACTCGCCTCCAGCGACTCGGCAAGCCGGCTGCGGAGCGCGTGCGCGGACGCGGCGAAACCCCCGGCTCCGGGGGTCGCGTGGAGCACGGCGGCGGGGCTGACGACAGCGTGAACCCCCCGCGCGGCAAGATGCTCGGGATAGTCGAACGCGCCTACGCGCTCGGGCGCGCGAACCGCCCCGCGGATCACGACGGCGTCGCCGTGCCGGAGATACGGATAACTGCGCCCCTCGATAGCGGGAACGCTCGGCCTCGCCCACACGATCGCGGCGCCGCTCGCCGCCCGCCATCCGTTCGGCGTCCGGCGCTCCGCGATGTCCACGCGCAGCCGCAGCGAAGCGCCGGCGGCTTCCGGAACGCCGTCTACAACGCCGCGCAGCTCGGCGGTATGCCCGATGAGATTCTCGACGCCGGCGCCCGCCGCCGGAGCGCCCAGCGGATCGCCCCGCGCGAGGCCGAGGAGCCCTCCGGCGACGAGGAGGGCGGCGAGCCCCGTTCGCAGCCCGGCGTCGCGCGAGCGCAGCCAGCCGGCGCCAAGCGCGACGCCGAAGAGAGCGAGAGCGGGCAGGGGAACGCCGGCGCGCGCTCCCGCGAACAACCCAAGCGCGTAGCCCAGAGCAAGCCAGGCGAACGGCACGAAGCTAGTTCCCCACTGTGATGAGCGGGCGGAGCTTCTCGTGCGTCTTGGCTCCGATCCCCCGCACCTCCATTATCTGGTCGATGCGCTCGAACGGCCCGTTCTCCCGGCGGTAAGCGACGATGCGCGCGGCGATGACCTCGCCGACGCCGGGGAGAGCGGTCAGCTCGTCCGCGCTGGCGGTGTTGATGTTGACCGGCTCAGCCGCCTCCCCGTTCGCAGCGCCGCCGGAGCCTGTCCCCGGCGCCGGCGAAGCCCCGGAGTCCGCCGGGGTGATCTCGACCCCGGGGCTGGGCCCGGGCGCGACAACGATCCAGACTGCGCCGGCGAGCGCGGCGAGAACGATCAGGCTGAGGGCTGCTCGGTAGACATTGCGCTTGTCCATAGGCGGTTCTCCGTAGGTTGCGTATGAGAGGCGTCGTTCCAGAGGGCGCGGTCGGGCGCGTCAGGGAGCGTGCGCGCCGATGCGGGTTCGAAGCTCGCGCGGCGAGGCCATCGCGAACGACAGGGGAATCATAAGGGCGCAAACGGCGGCCATCGCCCACATCGCCGCGTAGTAGCTGCCGTTAACGTCGAAGACGACAGCCATGAAGATCGGGCCAACGACCCCCGCGGCGACCGAGCCGCCTTGAAGAACTCCCACGATAGAGCCGAGCGACCGCATGCCGAACATCGCGCTCCCAAGCGTTCCGCGCATCGGAATGATGCTCCCGAACCCCACGCCGAAGAGGCAGAAGAACGGCGCGGCGGCGAAGACCGAGCCAACCTGCGCGACCTGAAGGTAGGCGAAGGCGAAGGCCATCATAGCCGCGACCGCGGCGAGCACGACGCGATAGTCCATCTTGTCCAGCATATAGCCGGCGCCGATGCGCCCGAGCCCGCTGAGGGTGAAGACAAGCGTGAAGATGACGGCGGCGCCGCCAGGGCTCAGCCCAGCGTCCTGCACGAAGTAGGGTATCTGGTGAACTTGGAACGCGGAGTTGACCATGAACATCCCGGAAAGGTAAGCGGTGAAGAGCCAGAACTCCCTCGTGCGCATAGCCTCGCGCAGGAGCATCCCGCGCTCGCTGCGCCGGACGGGCCGGCCGGCGGCGTCGCGGTCGCCGCTGTCCGGCGGATCGCCGTCGGGGCGCAGTCCGTACTCTTCCGGACGTTCGCGGGCAACCGCGCTCACGGCGCCCGCAACGACAAGAAGAACGACCCCGTAGGCCACAAGGATGTTGCGCCACCCGAACGTCTCCTCCAGCGAAGTATTGAGGATAACGAACGGCGACCCGAAGATAGGGCCCATTACGGCGAGCCCCGTGGCGATCCCGCGCTTGCGCCGGAACCATCGCGCGATGAGAACCGGCCAGGTTACGGCGTGGCTCAATCCGGAAGCGCCGATGGAGACGATGAAGATTGCGAGATAGAAAGCGAAAATGCCGTTGATCCGCCCAAGAAAGATGAGCCCGATCCCCGTGATGACCGCCGACCAGAAGATGAGCGTCCGCGCGCTGAGCCTGTCCAGCAGGAACCCGATGAGCGGGCTGATGAAGCCGGACTCAAGCTGCCGGAGCGACATCGCCCCGCCGATGACGGAGCGGCTCCACCCGAAGTGCGCCTCCATAGGAAGGATGAACGCGGCGAGTCCCTGGAAGTAGGCTGCCGACAGGATGGCATTAACGAACACGCTGGCGGCGACGATATGCCAGCCGAAGAAGACGCGTGGCTGACGCTTGGCGCTGTCGGTGGGCGAGGGAGGAAGCAAGGACGGCTCCTGCGCCCGGCGCGCGGGACGCACCGGCGCATAGTAGAGCAGCGCGCGCCCCAAGGGAAAATTCCACGCGCCCCAGGAGCGAGCCGCGTGCGGGAATCGCGGGAGCAAAATGAAGCGGAAAATCCGCGCGCCCCAGGAGCGAGCATAGCCGCCGACGACTACGACGGAAAATCCCACGCGCCCAGGGCGCTAGCCTGGGTAGCGGGGGTTCGTGGATGGAGCTAGTAGGAAAATTCCACGCGCCCTGGGCGCTAGCTGCATCGAGCATAACGCTCGCGTGAGAGCCGGCGGAAATTCCCCGCCCCCTGAGCGAGCGCCTGCGCTGAGGCGGCGCCTGCCGCGCGTGACAGCGCTCTTTGACAGCGCGTTCGAGGCGCGGCTACCCTCTAACGACTAACGACCTTTCGAGCATCGGAGCGGAGCGAATGCCCTCACTGGATGACCTTCACGGCCTGCTGGAGCAGAGCAGAGTAGCCGTATTCACAACATTCCGGCGCGACGGAATGCCCCAGCAGAGCCTGGTCACCGTAGGCAGGATGGATGACGGGCTGGCGTTCACCACGCGCTCCCGCAACGCGAAGGCGCGCAACCTCGCGCGCGACGCCCGGTGCGCAATGATGCTGGTAAGCCCCGACCGCCGCGCCTTCGCAGTCCTCGACGGCGAGGCCGAAACCCTCGGCTCCCACAACCTGGACGCCGAGAGGCTGCGCCTGAAACTGCGCGAAGTCTACGCCGCGGCGGGAGGCCAGCACGACGACTGGAACTCCTACGACCGCGCAATGGTCGAGCAGGGGCGCGTAGCGATTACGCTGCGCCCCTCCCGGATCGTAGGCCACGGACTGTAGCCCCGCTCCCGCACCCGCTGCGCCTCTTCGCGCTAGCGCGTCCGCCCCGCATGGCTTTCTGCGACGCCGCCCTGCGAACGGCGCCCGTCGCGTCCGCGCCCGTCCCCCCGGTCGCGCATCCCTACTGGGCGCGTTCAAGGCCGCGGAGACGCCTGCCCTGCGGCGGCGCGGTTGCTCCAGAGCTCACAGCTCGGAGAGCCGGCGGGAGCTACTGAGCCAGTCCCAGCTGTATCACCGCCCCCGAGGACGGCTCCGAGAGCCGGCGGGAGCTACCCCGCCGACAGCTGCCGCACGGCTTCACGCTGCGCCGCCGCAAGCTCCGAGATGCCCCCCTCCGCCAGCGCCAGCAGCTCGTTCAGCCGCTCCCGCGAGAACGGCTTATCCTCTCCGGTTCCCTGCACCTCGACGAACTCCCCCGCGTCCGTCATCACGATGTTCATATCCACCGACGCTTTCGAATCCTCCTCGTAGCACAGGTCGAGCATCGCCTCGTCCCGCACGATCCCCACGCTCGTCGCCGCCACCGACCCGGCCAGCGGCACGCGCCGCAGCGCCTTCCGCCGCACCAAGCCAAGCAGCGCCTGATACAGCGCCACATACGCTCCGGTCACCGACGCCGTCCGCGTTCCCCCGTCGGCCTGCAACACGTCGCAGTCGATCGTGATCGTGCGCTCGCCGAGCTTGCCCAGATCGGCCACCGCGCGCAGAGAGCGCCCCACGAGCCGCTGAATCTCGTGCGTCCGCCCGCTCCCCGCGCTCCGCTCGCGCGAGGTGCGCGACAGCGTCGACCGCGGCAGCATGCCGTACTCGGCAGTGATCCATCCCCGCCCCTGACCGCGCAGAAAGAGCGGCACCCGCTCCTCGATGCTCGCCGCGCACACCACGCGCGTCTGCCCCGTCTGAATGAGCGCCGAACCCTCCGCGAACTCCTGAAAACCAACCGTAATCGTAGTCGGACGCAGCTGATTATTCTCTCTGCCGTCGATGCGCGCCAAGCCGCCCTCGCAACTGTTGGAATGCCCGACAGTATACCCAGCCGCGCCCATCCCCACAGGCGGCGGGCATGCCTCCCAACCCTCTCCCGTTCCTCGCAGCGCTCGCCCCTCCACCCCGGCGTCCCCTAACCCCCGCCGCTCCCTCCCAACTCCATCCGAAGCAGCCGTCGCCTCCGCGACACTTCCACGTTGCGCAGTGCGCAGCGCCCCCGTACCCTGTCCCTGTCATCCCCTCCCCGGTGCCATCCCCGACGCCCCCAGCGCCCAGATACGGACTGTCGCATTTCGTCCCAAAGCGGACTCATTTCCGTCTCAAAACTGTCTCATTCCCGCCCGAAACTGTCCCACACAGACCCGCCGCAACCCGCTATCCACGAACGAAACAGCGCCCGATGGAACAGAATGAGACAGAACGAAACACATCCGAAGAGTTCCGTTCCCTCACGACAGCCCCCGCGATGCCTTTCATCGACGCCGCTCCCCCCCAGCGACGCTCCACGCCCCCGCGGGCGGACTCTCTACAGAGGAGCCAGCTGCTCCTACGCCTCCGGCCCACGCCCCCGCGCAGGCGGACTCTCTCGGTGTCCGTGTCGGTGTCCGTGTCGGTGTCCGCCCACGCCCCCGCGCAGGCGGACTCTCTCGAGAAGGGGTGTGCGGAGTATAGAGGCAGACTCCCACGCCCCCGCGCAGGCGGACTCTCTCGAGACTTTCCTGGCGCTCTCCCCTGGCAGCGCCCCACGCCCCCGCGCAGGCGGACTCTCTGTTTGGGAACACCCCGACCGCGCTACGAACCACCACGCCCCCGCGCGGGCGGACTCTCTGTGCCTATTCACACTACTGGGAGGTGGACAGTGACCACGCCCCCGCGGGCGGACTCTCTTCGGTGAAGACGGCAACGGCGCTCTGCGCCTCCCCCGCGCGGGCGGATTGCTCCCGCGCAGCGAGGCTCAGGACGCCCGCGCCACGCTGATGACGACAGCCTCGCCGTCGATGTCGTGCCGTTCGGCGTACGCTCCCGGCGGAGGGTCGCCGGCGCTCACCGGATGGCTGAGCGTCTCCTGCTCGAAGTAGGCCCCGTGGACGCGCAGCGCCTCCGCGATGCGCGCCCCCCCCTCGGAGATGCGCGTGAGGATGCGGTCCTGAATATCGAACCCCGCACTCTTCCGCATCGTCTGAACGCGGTGAACAAGCTCCCGCGCAAGCCCCTCCGCCTCCAGCTCGGGAGTAAGCGCAGTGTCGACCCCGACGAGAAGCCCGTCGGCTCCCCCCTCCGACGCGGAAGCGATGCCGGGGCGCTCCTCCGTCTCGACGAGAACGTCGCCGGCGCTGAACGTGAAGCCGTCGAGCTCCAACGCTCCGGAAGCGCGGAGCTCTGCGGCGACCTTGGCGGGGTCGGCGCCGGCGAGAGCGGCGCGGGCTCCGGCGACGCGGGAGCCAAGCTTGGGCCCGAGAACAGGCAGGTTAGGGCGGATGCGAACCTCGGCGATATCGCGCTCCTCCGCAATCTCCAGCGCCTTTACGTTCAGCTCGTCCAGCGCTTGCGCCTCGATGAGGGGGATGAGCTCGGCCTCGCCGGCGCGAGGCCGCACGAGCACGCGGGCGAGCGGCTGCCGAACCTTCACCTTGCTCTTGCTGCGCGCGCTTCGCCCGAGGCTGGCGATGCGCATCGCCAGCCGGATGGCGCGGTCGAGCCGCTCGTCGACGAGCGCCTCGTCGCCCTGCGGAAAATCGTCCAGGTGCACGCTGGCCGGCGCGCCGGCTGGAGCAAGGTTGCGGAATACCGCGTCGGAAACGAACGGGGCAAGCGGCGCCATAAGCTTGCTCAGCGTGAGCAGGCACGAGTAGAGCGACACGTACGCCCAAGTCTTGTCGTCGTCGCCCTGCTCCGGAGCGGATTTCCAGAAGCGGCGCCGGCTGCGCCGCACATACCAGTTCGACAGGAGATTCGTGAACTCCTGGATGCGCCTCCCCGCCGATGTCGGATTGAGAGCGTCGAGGTCGCTCGCGACCTGCCGCGCAAGGTCGTTCAGCTCCGAGATGATCCAGCGGTCCAGCTCGTTTGGAGGCGCCGAGGCGAGCGCAGGCGACCCGACGTCGCCGTTCCGCCAGTAGGCGGCGCAGCTGTCGGCGTCGAACCCGTCGATATTGGCGTACGTAACGAAGAAGCTGTACGTGTTCCAGAACGTCAGGAGAAACTGCCGCAGAGTCTCCTGCACGAGGTCGGAAGAGAAGCGGCGGGCGTCGGCTGCGGGCGCCGCGGTGTACAGGCACCAGCGCAGCGCGTCGGCTCCGTGCTCGTTCATTACCTCCCACGGGTCCACGACGTTCCCGCGCGACTTCGACATCTTCTCCCCGGCGCCGTCGAGAATAAGCCCAAGCACAAGGCAGCTCTCGTAGGACGACTTTCCGGCAATGAGCGTAGACAGAGCCAGCAGGCTGTAGAACCACCCGCGGGTCTGGTCGACAGCCTCCGTGATGTAGTTCGCCGGAAAGAGAGGGCTGGCGATGAGATCCTCAACTCCGTTGAGCACAATCTCCCGCCCCCCGGGGCCCTTGACGGTTGCCGGATAGCTCCACTGCGCGAACGGCATCGCCCCGGAGTCGTACCAGGCGTCGGCGACCTCCGGAACGCGCCGCATAACCCCGTCGCAGTCCGCGCAGCGCAGCTCGACGCGGTCGATGAACGGGCGGTGCAGGTCAAGGTCGCGGAGCAGAGGCCGGGAGGCTTCCGTGGCGCGCTCCTCGAGCTGAGCGACCGAGGCGGCGACATAGATGTGGGCCGCGTCGTCGACGCACCGCCAGATGGGGATGGGCGTGCCCCAGTACCGCTCGCGGGAGACCGCCCAGTCGACGTTGTTGCGGAGCCACTCGCCGAACCGCCCCTCCCGGATGTGCCCGGGAACCCAGTGGACGGCGCGGTTCGCGGCGACCATCTCGTCCTTGCGAGCCGTAGTGCGGATGTGCCACGAGGCTTTGGCGTAGTAGAGCAGCGGCTGGCCGCATCGCCAGCAGAAAGGGTAGGTGTGAAGGTAGGGAGAGGCGTCGCGGTGGAGCAGCCCGCGCGCGTCGAGGTCGCGCAGGATGTCGGCGTCGGCCTCTTTCACGAACTTGCCGGCGCCCGGAAAGCCGTCCATCACCACGCCCCTGCTGTCGACGGTGTGGACAGTGGAGAAGCCGTGCGCGCGCCCGAGCTCAGCGTCCTCTGCGCCGTAGGCCACCGCAGTGTGGACGATGCCTGTGCCGTCCGCAGTCGAAACGTAGTCTGCGGCGAGGACGCGGTGAACGTGCCCTCCGAGTTCGGGGCTGACGTAGGGCGCGTCGTAGCGCACGCCGGCGAGATCGCCGCCCGCAAAGCGCGCGATCTCCCGCCACTCCCCGCCGAGGACGGAGTCCATCAGGGCCGCCGCGACCATCGCGCGCTCCCCAGTCTCGGCGGACTCGGCGAGCGCGTACTGCTCGTCGGGCCCGACGGCGAGCGCGACGTTCGCGGTGAGCGTCCACGGCGTAGTCGTCCACGCGATGAAAGCAGGCCGCGGAGCCGACCAGACGCCGTCGGCGCAGCCGAGGCGGGCGAGCGTCTCGGGAGAGGCGCCGAACTCGGTAGTCTGCGCTTCCGAAGCGGGGAAGCGCGCGTAGATGCTCGGATCAGGCGTGTTGTCCTTGTAGCCGAGCGCAACCTCGTGGGAGCTGAGGCTGGTGACGCAGCGGGGACAGTGAGGGGTAACCTTGTAGCCCTCGTACACGAGCCCCATGCGCCAGAGACGCTCGAACACCCACCAGGCGGACTCGATGAAGGAGTTGTGATAGGTGACGTACGCGTCGTCCATATCGAGCCACACGCCGGCGCGATTCGTCATAGCCTCCCAGTCGCCCACGTAGCGGAAAACGCTCTCGCGGCACCGGCGGTTGAACTCTTCGATGCCGAACTGCTCGATCTCCTGCTTGGAGGAGAGCCCAAGCTCCTTCTCGACCTCGAGCTCGACGGGGAGGCCGTGCGTGTCCCACCCCCCGCGCCGCAGAGGCCGGAACCCCTGCATCGTCTTGTAGCGGAGAATGACGTCCTTGAACGAGCGGGAGAGCACGTGATGGATGCCCGGGCTGCCGTTCGCCGTCGGCGGCCCCTCGTAGAAGACGAAGAGGGGAGCGTCGGCGCGGACAGCGTCGACCTGCCGGAAGACGCCGGCTTCGCGCCAGTGCTCGAGGATGGCCTCCTCGAGTTGCGGGAAGTTCACCCTGCTGGGCGCTGGCTCGTACCGTTGCTGCTGTTCGGTCATAGCTCCTCGCTCGCTATCGGGATGCGCTCGAACACGACTCGCTCGGAACACAAAGAAGCCCGTCGCCAAAGGCGGACGGGCTTCCCGCGTTACCACCACCATTCCCCGGCAGCGCGCGCCGGGACTCTCGATCCTTCGCGCCAAGCGCCAAGGAACTGCTGTAACGGGCAGCGCGACCGGTCGCGCCTACTGGCCGGCGGGCGGCGTTCGGGCGACGGCTCGGGAGGGATATTCGGCAGCCCGGAGCGCGCCGGCTCGCACCATCTCCGGCTCGCTGAGCGCCCGACCGGCTGCCTACTCGTCTCCGTCGAGGCCTCTGCCAACGATACTAGCGGCAGCCGCCCGCAAGCGTCAACGCAGCGCAAGAGCGCGCAAGAGAATGAAAAGGCTGACATCAGGCGCTTGACAACATACGTATGCGTATGATAAACATAAGCATACTATCCAAACAGAGGAGGCCCGCATTGAGCCAAGCGCGAGCAGCACGGAATCTCATACACGACGCCCTGGCGAACGTTTACGCATACGTCTGGGCGGCGCAGATAGGCAGGGAGCGCCCTGACGACGCGAAGGACGAGGGCGAGTTGCTGGAGGAGGCAGTCCTCTCCCTGGAGGCGCTGCTCGGCGGAGCGCCCGACCACGCGGCGATGGCGTTCGAGTGGATCGCGGCGGAATTGCGCCGGAACAGGCTGGGGATCGTGAGGCGCCAGCCGCGCAAGCAGCTGCCAGACTGGGCGGCGCAGGCCATCGCCGACGCTCTGCGCCCCCCGGGCGAAACCCGGAACGGAGGGGAAGATGCGGATCGGCGTTAACGTCCCCAGTGCGCTCCTCAAGCAGGCGCGGGAGTTCGAACCGCGGATGAACATCTCGCAAATATGCCGCGAGGCGATCCAGCAGCGCGTCGAGATCGCGGAGAGAGCTCGCGCCCTAGCCCGCGAGGACCACGAGCTGATTGAGAGGCTCGACACGGAAACGACGCCTCGGATGCGCGAGCCGGACTGGGTCTCCTTCGCCCTGGAGGATGCGCGCGAGTGGGTGCGCGAAATGACGCGCGAAGACTGGGAGCGGTTCACGTACGAGCTCGACCGCGCCCGCCTGCCGGGCGAGGACGCGGCCGAGTTCGTCAGGATGTGGTCGCAGTTCCCGTCCGGTAAGGGATTCGGCCATCGCGTGTGGGAATACCAGGACTGGATTCTTGATCAGTTCAACCGGCCGCCGTACGGGGAATCGCCCGTCCCTCGCGTCTCTGAGGAGTACTCTCGAGCGTGGCTCCTCTACGTGAACGAGGCGCGGAGGATGCTCGAGAGGCGCCGCAAGGAGGAGTACGACCAGCTGATGGCCGAGCGTGAACTCCGCCGCCGAGAGCTCGCCGCGCCGGAGCTCCCCGAGCATCTGCTCTAGGAAGCGATGGCGCATCGCATTTCCCCGCCAATGCCCCGCCAGCCGGCCTTGCCCCTGCCAAGCCCGTGTGCTATCAACCCCATGCGAGCGCGGCCTGTCGGCGCGTCGGCTACAGCGACTACAACGGAGAACGGAGCGCGCGGGAATGAGCCCCGACAACGTAACGCCCGAGCGCCGCAGCTGGATTATGCGGCGCGTCAAATCGCGCGACACTGCCCCGGAACTCTACGTCCGGTGGGCGCTCCACGCCGCGGGTCTGCGCTACCGCCTCCACAACAAGCGCCTGCCGGGCGCCCCCGACCTTACGCTCCGCAAGCGCCGCACAGTCGTGTTCGTCCACGGATGCCTCTGGCACTGGCACGGATGCAGCCGCTCGCGGATGCCGTCGTCCAACGCCGACTACTGGCGCCGCAAGATCGCCCGCAACGTCGAGCGCGACGCCGCTCACGCCGAAGCCCTCGCCGCCCTCGGCTGGACCATCGAGATTGTCTGGGAGTGCGAGCTCGTTCCGGCGACCGCCGCCCTCATCGAACGGCTAGCCCCGGAGCCGTCGATGCGCTAACCTTCCCTCCTGCCCCGGCGCAACGGCGCCCTCTCCCTAACTCGCTCACTGCGGAGGTGAACTCGTGACAGTCCTCATCACCGGCGGAATGGGCTTCATCGGCCTGCACACTGCCCGAGCGTTCGTCGACGCGGGCGAAGACGTCGTCATCACCTACTACCAGACGTGGCGCGAGCCCGGCTTCATCAAGGACGAGTACGGCAAGAGCGTCATCGTCGAGAAAGCCGACGTGTCTCAGCCGTCCGTCATCGAAGAGCTCGCCAAGAAGCACAGCGCCGAGCACATCGTCCACCTGGCGGTTCCCGGCGTCGCCGCGCTCGGCCCCTACGACGACTACCGCGTGAATATGAACGGACTCATCGGCGTGCTCGAGGCCGCCCGCAACGCGGGCGTCCGCCGGCTCTCGCTGGCAAGCTCCATCGCCGTCTACCACTCCCTCCCCGAGGGGCCGTACCGGGAAACCGACCGTCTCCCCGTCGAGTCCGCGAATCCCACCGAGACGTTCAAGAAAGCCTGGGAGATCTTGGCGTTCCACTACGCCGCGCGCACCGGCCTCGAAGTAGTCTCTATGCGCATCGGCGGCATCTGGGGGCCGCTCTACCACTCGATGATGAACCTCCCCAGCCGCCTTGCGCACGCCGCCGTCGCCGGAGCGCCGCCCGACTACTCCCGCGGCGTCCCCTTCGCCGAAGACACCGGCGACGTCTGCTACGTGAAGGACTGCGCCCAAGGCATCAAGCTCGTCCAGCTAACGGAGAACCTCGGATATCGCATCTACAACGTCAGCTCGGGGCTGGCCGTCTCGAACCAGCGGCTTGTGGACGCGGTGAAAGCTGTCAAGCCCGGCGCCGACCTCCCGCTGCAAGCGGGAAAGGGCCCGGCGTACAAAGAGAACAGCTACCTCGATATGACCCGCGCCCGCGACGACCTCGGCTTCGAGAACCAGTTCACCCCTGAGTCCGCCATGGCCGACTACATCGCCTGGCTGGAAGACGGGAACGAGAAGTAGCCGTGCCCAGGCTCTCCATCGGCGTCGTAGGCTGCGGAGCCATCGGACGCTCCATCCTGCGCGCCGCCGACGACGGACTGGTGGACGTCGATGTAGCAGGCGCGACGAGCCGCACCGAGTCGACGGCTCGCGACTTCCTCTCCACGCTCAGGACGCCCGCGCCCTACCTCTCGCTCGGAGAGCTCATTGAAGAGGCCGACCTCATCGTCGAGGCGGCTGGAGGGCCGGCGGTTCATGGCCTTGTCGAGGCCGCGTTCGAGGCGGGCAAGGGCGCAATGGTGATCAGCGTAGGCGCCCTTATCGAGCACCCCGAGCTGCTGGATATGGCTCGCGCCAGGAACTGCCGCCTGCTGATGCCGTCCGGAGCAATCATCGGCCTCGACGGCATCAAGGCGGCGTCCGTCGGAGCGATCGACCGCGTCGTGATGGAGTCCCGCAAGCCTCCGGCTGCGCTGGACGGCGCGCCCTACGTCGTCGCCAACGGCGTCGACCTGTGGGCGCTCGAGCGCGAGGAGGCGATATTCGAGGGCACGGCGCGCGAGGCCTGCGCGGGATTCCCCGCCAACCTCAACGTCTCCGCGGCCGTCAGCTTCGCCGGCGTCGGGCCCGACCGCACGACGGTCAGGATGATTGCCACGCCAGGCTTGCAGCGGAACTGCCACGACATCGAAGTCGAAGGGGAGTTCGGCCTGATGCGGCTGCACCTCGAGAACATCCCCGGCGAGAACCCCAAGACGGGAAAGCTCACCGCGATGTCCATCATCCGCGCCCTCCAGCAGGAGACCGACCCCGTCCGCCTCGGCACATGACGCACCCCAACCCTCCCCGCAAGCGCGGGATCGAGCGCCTGCCGCGGGAAGCTGTGGGAAATTTGTTCGCGAGCAAGCAGCTCTCCCCGCGAGCGCGAGGTCGAGACGACGAATGACGTTGCGTAGGAGCCTTAGACAACCCTTCCCGCAAGCGCGGTGTCGAGCGGGTGATGAGCGCCCCTGCCGCTGATGAGCTAGCCCGCAGGGGATACGGAGAAGCTTGATGGAGGGCGAACGGGATTGGAAGAAACGGCGTTTGCGATCCAGGCACACGTCCTTCATCAAGTTCATCCGCAGAGTGTTCGCAGACGACCGCTCCGATGGCGAAGTGCTGGCGGCTCCATGCTACTGCGGCGAGAGACGCGACAAGCACGTCTGCGTCGAGACGATGGTCTACTCAACCCCGCGCGCCCAGCGCCGAACGCGCGTCGTCCTCGCGATCGGCTACTGGGACGACGCGAAGCTATTCACCCCCTGCGTCATCGAAAAGGGAATGGCCGAGCAAGTGCTGACGTAAGGAATGGCGTTTCGGATGCGGCTGTCTCCCGAACCCTCCCGCGCCACGCCCGGGTGTGGGGCGCATACGGCGGCGCTTCTACTAAGGGCTCTGGTCAACTTTGCCCCTGACACGCCTCCGCGCCTTTAGCCGCCTCCTGCGAGACGGCAGCCCCACATTTCGAATTCGCCGAAAAGTCGGTCTCCCCTCCCCACTCTCCAATTAGGGTCACATAATCGCCGGCGTTGATATGTTGCCGAATGCTGGTGTCGTCGTAGTAGCAATAGACACTCGCTATAGCACCGTGCACCCTGTTGGAGAAGGGGTTCTTGAGTATCCAGTCGCCGCCGCTCAGTTCCACGTACTCATGCTCGATGGATACAACGGTCCCGGTAACGCGGAGAAGCTGGCCGCCGTTATCTGCGAACTTGTAGAGCTTGTCTGCGTTGAACTTGTTGGCGCTATACGCATCTAGCACCTGGGTAGCTGACACTTCGAGCAGAGGAAGAGGCGCAGGCGTAGGAGTAGCCGTAGCTGCAGGAACAGGAGTAGCCGTAGGAGCAGGGGTAGCCGTGGCTGCAGGAGCAAGAGTAGCCGTAGGCCCCGCTTCGCCGCAGGCGACTGCGCCTAACATCCCTACCAAGACCAGAATGAGCGCGCCGATTACAAAAACGGATGGCTTTCGACCAACTGTGGCTTGGCTTTTCTCAACACGGGAGCCTTCGATCACTTCCCGCGCGACTGCTTGCGCTTGCTTCTCTCTGCGTGAGTCTTCTTGTCCGTTCATGCAAGGAACCCCCTTGTGCGGCGTGAGATGAGGCGCTTGCCACAGTCGCCGTCTCGATTGCGTGAACCGACAAGGGGGCGGATGCCCCCATCTACTAACGCCTACGGGTTCACGCAGCGGGTGCTTAGAGGCCCTGCGAGTGTCGGACGACTGTGGCGATGTCTATGCTATATCAGCGCGCCGGAAAGCGCAAGCCGACGGCGGTTCAGGAGAACGCGAGGCGCAGGGCAGGGAAGCTCCCCCCAACTAAGCTGAGGCGCTCGCGGCAACGACCGCGGGCGGGGAGCTCCGCCCTATCAAGCCGATGCAACGTGCGATGTGGCAGCAACCCCGGCGAGGCGCGGGAAGAGCCCCCGCTAGAAGGCCATGACGACGACGCCTAGCGTTACGAGCGCTGCGGAGCTCCAGCGCGCGCGGGCCTCGCCGAGCGACGCGCGCGCCTCGAACATCCGTCGCAGGCTCAGCCCCGTCGCCGCCATCCACAGCAGCAGGAGGACAGGCCGCGTCGACATAATCGCGGAGCTCAACGACACCGGCCCCTGCTCGATCGCGGTCAGCCCTGTCCAGAACGCGATGACCATGGGGGCTTGCGCCAGCAGTACTGCAAGGAGGGCTTGCCGGGTCCGCAGCGCGGCCACGACCTGCTCCGCGACCGAGATCCGCGCGAAAGCGGCGATGCAGGGGAATGCGCAGAACCACGAGATTGCGTACATCTGCCACACGGTAACTTGACCGGACGCCGACTTCGCAAGCACGGAGTAGAGGGCAATCCCGAACGCCGCGGTCACCACAGCGGCGACTGAACGGTCGAGCGCCAGCCGCTTGCCGGGGAGCGTCTGGCTGAACGCGGCGATGAGCACGCCCGCCACCACCATCAGCCCCGCGCCCCACTTCAGAGGCGTGAGCGTCTCGCCGAGCGCCAGCATCGCCATCGCCATCACGAACAGCGGATAGGCGTCGAGCACGGGGATGATGCGCGAAACGTCGGTGGAACGGCGAAGCGCGTACGCCGAGAGCAACTGAATGCCAACGTGCACGAAGCCGGCAAGCGCCATTGCCCCCACGCCCCATGAGAGCCAGTCGGGCGGGGAGATGATCAGGATTGCGGTTGCAAGAACGAAGTGAGCGGCGGTGGCGATCGCCGAGAATTCCACTGCGCCAACATGGTTGAGGGCGCGCTTCTGCAAGAGAGCGTAGGCGGTGAACGCCGCTGCGGATGCTAAAGAAAGTACGATCCAGTCCATCTCAATCCCTCAGTCCCTCATCTCTCAGTTCCTCTGTTCCGCGCCCGGCGTCCGCCTGTCGACAAGAACAAGCGCCCGCATCCCGTAAGCTCAATTGCTCCCTCTGACGCCTCGATTCAGCCGGGCTGGCGGACGCGCTCTCGTCCGCCGCGTCAACCACTAAGCGCTGTCTTCAGTTGCTGTTGTTGATTCGTTCTGTTGGTTATCGTTCTCCTCGCTCGTGGCGGTCTGTCCCTGAGCTTCCAGCTGGAGGATCACCAGAATGCCAGCGTAGTTCACGCCTTGGTCCGATAACTCGGCGGCGCGTCTGATCAAAGCAAGATCCGCGTCCGAGTACCGCCTCGTCCCGCCCTCCGTGCGCTCAGGGTCGAGGATGCTGGCGGACTCGAAAGCGCGGAGCTTGTGCTCCGGGACCCCCGTGAGCTCGGAGGCCACACTGATGGAGTACTTCCCGACATTAGCATCTGCCTCTGTCATACTAGAAATTCTAGCTACGGCAGTAAGATTATGCAAGTGGTTATCACTGCATTTTACCACTTCATTCAACTGAAAATCTCAATGGAATCACTAGAAAACCTCCCAGACTACCCTCTGCAGCCGCTTCACCTTGGGAGGCACAGGCTGGGAACTGCGGCGTTTCTGCAAGCAGCGGAACGTTTGGCCGCTCATCGCCGCCTCTCTGCCGCAGGGCGCGGCTGCAAGGTTGCGGGAGCGGTTGCGATAAACTGCTGAAATGCGGAACCGCGTTCCCCCCGTCATCCTTGCCGCTTGCGCAGTGGCCGCCCTGGCGTCCGTGGCGTCCGGTTGCGCAGGCGCGCCCGCCCCAACGCCAGCGCCGGAGGAGGACGCTGCGCGCCTCGCGGCAGACGCTGGCCTGAGCGTCGTCCCCGTCCCCGGCGGCTCGGAGAATGGCGGAACGCCCGCTCCGCCCGGTTCCGCCGCGCTGATTGGTGGCTCGCTGCCGGATGTCGCAGGCGTCGTTGCGCGCGTCAGCCCCGCGGTCGTGCAGGTCGTCGCCACCGTGCCGCGGACGAACATCTTCGGGCAGGAGAGCGTTGGGGCGTCGCAGGGGTCGGGCGTTTTCTTCGACGAGCGAGGCTACATACTGACGAACAACCACGTCGTCGACGGCGCGACGGCGGTCGAGGTCGTCCTGGCGAGCCGGGAGCATATCGAGGCGGATGTCGTCGGCGTCGACCCGAGCACCGATCTCGCCGTGTTGCGGGTTGATCTGGAGGATGTCGGCGAGGTGGTGGTCGCGCCGCTGAAACCGACGAGCTCGATGCGCCCCGGCGAGTGGGTGATCGCCATCGGGAGCCCGCTGGGATTTCAAAGCTCCGTAACGGTTGGAGTCGTGAGCGCGATGGGACGCTCGCTCGACATCGACGCCACAACGCGGCTGCATGACCTGCTGCAGACGGATGCGGTGATCAACCCGGGCAATAGCGGCGGACCGCTGCTGAACTTGCAGGGCGAGGTCATCGGCATCAACACCGCGATTATCCGGGGCGCCGACGGCATCGGATTCGCAATCAGCATGGAGACCGCGATGCCGGTGTCGGCGCAGCTCATCGAGAACGGCAAGGTGATTCGTCCGCGCCTGGGCGTAGTGATCCAGGACCTCACGTCCGCGTCGGCGATAGAGCGAGGCTTGGCGACGCACGAGGGCATCCTCGTCGTGTCGCTGGCGCCGGACGGTCCCGCGGAGCGCGCCGGCATCCAGACCGACGACGTAATCGTGCAGATTGACGACGCGCCGATCGCGACGACTGCGGAGCTCGTGCGCTTGCTGCTCACGGATTACGAGGTGGGAGACGTCGTGCGAGTCACCGTGGCGCGTTCAGCCATCTACCTAACGTTCGACGTAACGCTGGAGGAGGTCGAGTAGGAGCTCCTCCGCCGCTACGCTCGCAGCGGAAACGAGAGGGCGCGCCGGCGGCGCGAGGATGCCCCGCAGCGCGATAGTATTGCTCCGTGAACAACGTTGAACTGATTGTCCGTATGCTCGAGCGCGCCGGGGCGCGGTGGGTGTTCGGCGTGCCGAGCGGCCCCGTGCTCCCCCTGATCGAGGCGCTGCGGAACAGCAGCGGCGTCGACTTCGTTCTGACCGCGAGCGAGACATCCGCCGGCTTTATGGCGGAGACGATCGGACGCCTGACCGGCGTTCCAGGCGTTTGCGTGTCGACGGTGGGGCCAGGCGCCACGAACCTGGCGACAGGAGTGGGCGGCGCCTTCCTGGATCGGTCGCCTGTCATCGCGATCACCTGCGACTATGCGACGCGCCTGATGGGGCGCCGGACGCAGATGTGGATCGACCATCAGGCGCTGTTCGCCCCCATCACAAAGGCGTCTATCCGCGTCGACGAGGGCGACGTCGCCGGCGCGCTCGCCCGGGCATTCCGCATCGCAACGAGCGAGTCGCCAGGCCCTGTTCACCTCGACATCCCGGAGGATGTGGGGATCGCGTCCGCAACCGAGGACGCGATTGCGCCGCCGCCGCCCGACCGGGCGCCCCCTCCGCCGGCGGCGCTGGCCACGAACGTGCAGCGTCTGCTCGATCGCGCTCAACGTCCAATGGTCGCGGTGGGGCTTGCGTTCACGCGCGCGCGCCGCCCGGAGCGTCTCCTGCGCTTCATCGAAGCGCAGCGCATCCCGTGGACTGCGACGCTGCACGCCAAAGGGTTCCTGCCTGATTCGCACACAGCCAATCTTGGCGTGATGGGGCGGGCGCGCCGCACTGACGTGCAGCAGATGATTGATCAGGCAGACCTGATTATCGCAGTGGGGTTCGACCCTGTGGAGATTGACTACGAGGACTGGGCGAAGTCAACGCCGGTTGCGCATCTCAGCCCCGACGCGGCGCAGCCTGGCGAGCGGGTCAACCTCGCGTACGAGGCCGCAGGCGACATCGACGCCATCATCGAGGCGCTGGGAACTGTCGCGCCTGTTCCCAACCGCTGGACGCCTGCCGAATGGGCGGAGCACCGCAGCCGGCTTGCTTCCGCCCTACGCCCTCCCGCTAGCGCGATGGCCGCCCACCATGCGCTCGACGAGCTCCGCGCATTGCTCCCCGGCGACGCAATCATCGCTTACGACGTTGGAGCGCACACACACCAGATCGCTACGCAATGGGCGACCGACCACCCTCACTCGGCGATAGCCACCAACGGGTGGTCGTCGATGGGGTACGGGATGCCGGCGGCCTACGCCGCCAAACTCGCGCGCCCCGATAGGACGGTCGTCGGGATCGTGGGCGACGGCTGCTTCCAGATGACCGTCGGCGAGCTTGCGACGGCGCGGCGCTTGGGGCTCCCCGCGCCGATTGTGGTGCTGAACGACGGCTGGCTGAGCTTGATGAAAGTGAAGCAGGAGCGCTCCGCCTTTGGATCGTCCGGAGCGTTCCTGGGGGAGCGCGCAGCCCCGCCGGAGCGCTACTTCGGCGTTCCTGTCCGCGCGGCGGAAACGGCGGAAGCGCTCCGCGACGCGCTCGGCTGGGCGCTCTCGCTCGACGGCCCAAGCGTCGTGGAGGCGCGCATCGACCCTGCGCCCTACTCCCAGACTGTGTTCGACGTGTAACCGATGAGCTCCCGCCAAGCATCGCTGCTCGCGCTCCTCAAGGAGCGCTTCGGCCACGACCGGTTCCGCCCGCTGCAGGAAGAGATTATCGCCAACGTGCTGGGAGGCGGCGATAGCCTCGTGCTGATGCCCACAGGCGGCGGCAAGTCGCTGTGCTACCAGCTTCCCGCGCTCGCCTTCCCGGGCGTCACCCTCGTCGTCTCGCCGCTGATCGCGCTGATGAAAGACCAGGTGGACGCGCTGAACGCGAAGGGCGTCGCCGCCGATTTCATCAATAGCGCTCTCTCTTCGCGGGAGATCGAAGGCGTGCAGGCAAGAACGCGGCAGGGAAACGTGAAGCTGCTCTACGCGGCCCCGGAGCGGATCGCGATGCCCGGGTTCGTTCGATTCTTGCAGAGCTTGAATCTCAGCCTCATCGCCATCGACGAAGCGCACTGCATCTCGGAATGGGGGCACGAGTTCCGCCCCGATTACCGCAACCTGCGGCAGCTGCGCGAGGAGTTCCCCGCCATCCCCGTCATCGCGCTCACCGCCACCGCCACAGAACGGGTGCGGCAGGACATCATAGACCAGCTCCGCTTGCGGCAGGGACGCGTATTCGCGTCCAGCTTCAACCGCGACAACCTCGTGTACTCGGCGATTCCCAAGAGAGAGTCCTGGGAGCAGCTCACGGCGCTGCTGCGGCAGTGCGACGGGCAATCCGCCATCGTCTACTGCTTCTCGCGGCAGGAGACCGAAGACCTGTCCGCCCGGCTGAACGCCGGAGGATTCCAGGCGCTTCCCTATCATGCAGGACTCGAACCTCACGTCCGCCGCCGCGCTCAGGAGGCGTTCCTGAGCGGAGACACGCCGATCATCGTTGCGACGATCGCTTTCGGAATGGGGATCGACAAGCCCGACATCCGGCTGGTGGCTCACTACAGCATGCCGAAATCGATCGAGGGTTACTATCAGGAAACGGGGCGCGCAGGGAGGGATGGCGCTCCAAGCAAGTGCGTGCTCTTCTACTCTTACAGCGACAAGCGCCGGCAGGACTACTTCATCGACCAGATTGAGGACGCGACGGAGCAGCAGAACGCGCGGCGGCGGCTTGCCAGAATGATGGAGTACGCCAGGCTGCCCGTTTGCCGCCGCCGCGCCTTGCTCGCGTACTTCGGGGAGCAGTGGCCGCATGACAACTGCGGAGCATGCGACGTGTGCCTCGACAGCAGGGAAGAGTACGACGCCACGGAGATTGCCCAGAAGATTCTCTCGGCGGTTGCGCGGACAGGCGGGCGTTTCGGCGCGCGCTACATCTTTCAGGTGCTGACCGGCAGCAAAGAGGAGGCGCTGCTCGAACGCGGCCACGACTCGTTGAGCGTCTACGGAATCGCCCGCGGCGTCAGGAGAGAGGAGATCCTGGAGATTGTCGGGCATCTGGTTGCGAGAGGCCTGCTCGCGCGCACCAACGACAAGTACGAGACGCTGTCGCTCGCCCCTGAGGGCTGGGAATTCCTCAAGGAGCGTCAGCCGCTGACGCTCCCCCGCCCCGCTCTGGCGCCGTACAGACGCGAGAGCCGCTCCCGGCGCGCAACTTCCGACAACGCGGCATACGACCAGGGCCTCTTCGACAAGCTGCGCGCGCTGCGAAGGCGCTTGGCGGACGCCGAGGGAGTCCCCCCGTTCGTCGTGTTCAGCGACGCCGCTCTGCGTCAGATGGCCGCCGCCGTTCCACGCAGTCCTGAGGAGTTTCTCCAGGTTCCGGGCGTGGGCCCGACGAAGCTCGAGCGGTACGGCGCGCAGTTCGTCGAGGCGATATGCGGCCACGCAGGGAAGAGCGCGCCGCCGGCGGCGCCGGAGCCTTCGCAGCCGGCTGAGGAGCGCCGCGACGGAATCGCTCCTGGCGTACACACGAGGCAAGCGCTGGGAGGCACATACTACGAAACGGAGACTCTCTTGCGTCAGAGGCTGCCTATCGCCGAGATTGCGCGCCGGCGGGAGCGATCTGAGGGGACGATAATCGGCCAGCTGGAGCGTCTGGCCGACGCGGGCGAGCCCCTGGAGCTTGCGCATCTGCTTCCCGGCGGCGACGCGCTCCGGGAGATTGAGCAGGCGTTCGCGCTATGCGGCAGCGCCTTTGTCCGTCCGGTGTGGGAGTACTTCGAGGGTCGGATCGACTACGGCGTTCTGCGCCTTGCGCGCGTTCATCTCCGGCAGCAGGGGAAGCTCCCGGAAGGCTAGGGATGTTCAGCATTCCTGGCTGGGCGGAATCAAGGCAGCTCCGGCTTCGGGGCGCCCGTGTCCGCGATCGGCGTTGGGTTCACGTAGAGCGCCTTCACCAGGAAGAGAGCCGTCAGGAACGAGTCCGTCACGATTCCGAGGGCGAAGAGCATCATCACGCTCTCGAAGGTCGGCTCCCAGATTCCGGACACGTACAGCAGGAATGCCGCAACGTAGACGGAGCCGTTCGTGATAATCGACTGGTAGGCAAGGTATTTCGTGAGCCCCAGTCCGTAGAAGAAGCTGTCCATCACGATGTTGAACGACAGCAGAATGTAGGGTACTAGCAGTATTCCGAACGCTGTAGTCGCCCACTTCACAGTCTCCTGATCGTTGCTCAGCACATTGGCGAAACTGCTGAACAGAGGGGTTATCGCAATCCACGCAACCATTATCCCTGTGGTGATTATCATGGAGGACCGCCAGAGATTCCGAACGCGCCCGATGTCGTGGGAAGCGTTGGCGACAAGCGCTTTGGCGGAGTCGCTCAGCGCAAGGACAGGAACGAGCATAAAGCTCCAGAGGATCTGAATAGCGAGGTAGTAGCCTCCGATTTCAGTTGAACCGATAGTGTTTACGATGCGGATTATCATGAAAAAATAGAACATATTCCGCACGAGGCTATCTGTCCCGCTGCCCAGTCCTACTCGCAAGTACGTGCGCATATCGGTGAATGACGGGAGCGTTCTAAGCTCGCCGAGAGGAACGTTCTTGGCGCGGATCAACAGCGCGACGCCAACCAGAAACAGCGCTAGGCTCGCCAGAAGGGTGGCCCAGCCAACTCCTACAACGTCGGCTTGCAGCGAGAACGCGAATCCTCCGAAGAAGAGCGTGTCGAGCAGGAAACGGAAGACGACGTTGGCGATCGCCATAATGAAGACGAGGCTGCGCAGGCCGAGCGATTCGAACAGAACGATTATCGCCGCTGCAAGCACGGTAAATGGGACGCTAGCGATGCTGATTCCCAGGAATGCTCGCGTCTGATCCTGGATGTCGGGAGGCGTTCCGATCAAGGCAATGAAAGCGTCCCGAAAAACGAATACGCCGGCGGAGAAGACGAGCGAAGCGAGGAAGATGAACGTGAAGACGCTCTTTGTCCTGTCGAACTGCGCCGCTGTCGAGCTGCGTATTTGGGAGCCTAAGAAGAAGAAGATCGCGAGGACGCTAGCCTCCTGAAACACCTCGACGACAAGGCCTACGAACTGCCACTGCGAGACGATAGCGAGGCTGCTTGTGTCGGGGAGCTCATTTCCGATGAGGCGCACCCTGTACAGCTGGTAGATGCTTGGCAGGCCAAGGAACAGCAGTATGAACAGAAAGAGGCGCCAGTCCCAAGCCTTGAGATAACGCCGAACATATTCCTGCATAGGGCTCCTACGGGGCTGTCAGCGGTTCCGCGGACGGTGGAGGATGCGGCCGTTTCGAAGACGCGCCGGCCGCGTGGACGCATACAGCGTCAGAGTCAGCATCTGCGCGTTCGAGAAGGCGGGAGGGATTGTAGCAGCCGCGCAAGCGCGACGTCCCGCCGCTAACCAGCCGTTCGCTATGCCTGCGACTCCTCGCGGACTTGGGCGCGGCGGAATCGGATGAGAACCGCCGCCATGCCGAGCTGTATCCCGATGAGCAGGATCCAGCGCACGAATTGCTCGGCGGCGGCCGCGAGCGAGAGCGCGCCGTTGAGCGCAGGATCCTGCCAGCTGGCAAGCGCTCCATGCGCGACGACGAGCGCGGCGACGGCGAGGGCGGAGCGGCCCGCGGAGACGTCCGCAGCCTCGACGAGCCGGCGAGCGAGCCACGCCATCAGCGCGACCTCGGCGGCGGCGAGAAGAGCCGCCGCAGCGGTGAGGGCGGTTGCCTGGTCGAGCGCGACAGAGGCGTCGGCCTCGAACACGGGGAACCTGGCCGCTTGGGTGAAAACGAAGAACGCCATAAGGCTGATGGCGATAGCGCCGCTGTGGGAAGCGACTACGGTGGCGATCGCAAGGACGATGAGAAAGATGACGCCGTAGGAGATGAGAAACGCAAGCCCGGCAAGCTGGTCTTGCGGTCCGGCGGCGAAGAGGCCGGTGGCGAGAAGGACAATGGCTCCCTGTCCGCAGGGGAGCCACGTAACCATATTGAGGGGAAGCCTCCGCTGGAGCGCAACGCCGGATCCGGCGACAACGCAGGCGAGCAGAAGGAAACTGGGAATGGAGAGCGTTCCGATAACTCCCGGGACGTCGAGCGCGCGCCACGGCCAAGACGCAAGCGACGCCAAGAGCAGGAGAGCGTACGGCGCGCCGAGGGTGAACAGCAGCTTGCGCCTGTCGGCGAGACGCGCCTCAGGAGCGGAGCCGGCTACGCCGCCCGTCTCCGTGTCGAGGCTGGCGGGATGGCGGGAATCGGCTTCGTCTTCTGCGGCGTGGGCCGGCGGTTCGGAGGGCACAGGGGCCGCCTCTTAGTTGTCGTACCGCCTGGGCCTGCGCCGGGGCCCACGGTCACGGTCGGAGGCGGGAGCGGCCTCGCCGGTGGGGTAGATGGTTATGGCGCGCCGGCTGCCCTCGCCGTAGCTCTCGGTGCGAACGCCGCGAACATCGGCCAGGGCTACGTGCACGATGCGCCGGTCGGCGGGAGACATCGGTTCGAGATCGACGCGCGCGCGATTGCTGATGGCGCGCTGCGCCATTCGCTGAGCGAGCTCCCGCAGCTGACGTTCGCGCCGCTGGCGGTACTGCTCGACATCGATAACGATGCCGCCGGGGCGAGCCTCGCCCTGGTTGAGGATGAGGTTGGAGATGAATTGGAGCGCTCGGAGCGTTTCGCCGCGCCTTCCGATGAGGAGGCCCGCGTCTTCGCCCTGGATGTCTATGACCGGGTTCTGCTCGGGGTCGGCGGAGCGAATAGAGGGCTGAGCGTCGACATCCAGTTCGTAGAGGATGCGAGAGACGACGTTGAGCGCGTTGCGGACATTCCCGCCGTCGCCCGAGAGGAGGCGGACGCGGACTCTGGCGGGTTCGGCGCCGATGCCGAGAATGCCGGCGCGTCCAGGACTAAGAACGTCGACCTCGATTTCGTCGCGGCCGACGCCGAGCTCGAGGGTGGCGAGCTCGATCGCTTCCTCTACGGTCTTGGCTGTCCGGGTCAGGCTCTGGTCTGTCGGGTGTTCCATTGCCAGGCTCCTTGTCCGGCAGGGCTGAGCTGAGAGAAGGGCCAAGCCTTGAGGCAAGAGTCGCGCCAGGCTGGTCCTGGGAGCGGAGGCCGCCCCAGCCGGAGACGAGATATTGCATAACTATGCCTATGAGTGTAGAGGCAACCCAGTAGATGACGAGGCCAAGAGGAAAGAAGAGGCTGAACATGCCGAACATAACAGGAAACATGAACAGCATCATGCGCTGCGTGCTCTGCTGCGCCGGGTCTGTTGAGGGGACCTGGCTCATCTTCTGCTGGACGTACATGCTGATGCCGGAGAGCCCCACGAGAGTGAAGCCGAGGATGCTGCCGTCGCGCATCGGGTCGAGGGCGAGGTCGAGCCCGAGGAAAGCGCGGTTGACGGGGACGATGGTGTCGAGGAAGGGGAGCCATCCGTAGAGCTTGTTGGAGAGCCCGGCTAGGTTCTCCGGAGTGAAGGGAAGCACATTGTTGATAGCCCAGAAGAGGCCGATGAAGATCGGCATCTGGATTACGAGAGGGCCAAGGCATCCCACTGGGTTGACGCCCATTTCGCGGTAGAGCTTCATCGTCTCCTGCCCGCGGAGCTGGGGGTTGTTCTTGTGCTTCTCGTTGATCTCGCGGATGCGCGGCTGGAGGCTCTGCAGCCGCTTCATCTGGCGGAGCTGCCGAACGACAAGCGGATAGGTGAGGCCCCGCACGATGACAGTGAAGGCAATGATGGCGACGCCTAGGTTGGAGCCAAGCACGGCGTAGAGAACCAACAGGCTGTTGGTCATCGGCTTGGTGATCACTTCGTTCCAGAGGAGTGCGAGGAATTCCATCGGTTCGCTGTCGCTCTCTTTGCCTCTTGCCGCTCCCACCCTGCGCGCCTGCCGCGCGAGATGGGACGGACCGTGCGCTAGCGCGCGTCGTTCAGGTTGCGCTCCCAGGCGAGCTGTTTGGTTTGCAGATCAATGGCGGCGACGGTTTCATCGAGGGCGTGGAGGTAGACCCGAACGCCGTCGGTAGTGATTGGGGCGCGTACTCTGTCCCCAACGCGGCGATCCCATTCGCGGACGCCGTCGGAGGCGCGGAGCACGGTCATAACGCCGGTGTCCGAGGCGTAGACCAACTGATTCCCGACGACAACAGGGGTGGAGAGCACGGGCTCGGCGGTCTCGTTGGGGTAGACCCACGCGACGCGTCCGGAAGCGATGTCGTAGGCGTAGATGTTGCCGTCCATATTCGGGGCGTAGATGCGGGCGCTGTCGGACACGGCGCCTGCCCAGAACCAGCTGTTTGCTTCGAATTGTTTAACGGCGGCGCCAGTGGCGAGGTCGATGGCGTAGAAGGCCTGGTCGAACGCGCCGAGGTAGAGCCTGTCGCCCACGATCAGCGGAGGCGCGACGACAGCTCCCCCAAGCTGGGCCGGCTCGTCCCAGACGGGGCGGCAGTCGTTGACGTCGATCGCGTGGACGCGATGGCTCAGGTCGCCGAAGTAGGCGACGCTCCCCTGCACGACGGGAGTTGTCCAGAGCTGGCCGATGGGGTCTTCGTTCCGGGCGGGGTAGCGGCAGTTCTCGGTGAGCGAGGCTTTGTCGAGAACGTACAGTCTTCCCTTGTCGGCGTCCTCCGACGCTGCGACCACAAGGACTCCGCCGCTGACGGCGACAGACCCGGCGATGCCTTTCGTGAGGCTATTCCCGTCGATCTCAAAGGTGCGAGGATCGCTCAGGTTGTCGGCGTTGACGGACGCGACCACGCCGTTGTAGGCGCCGACGACGACGCGGTCGCCATCAATGGTCGGCGCGCCGTAGATGGCGGGGAATCCCTCGCCGTCGGCAGCCGGGGGGGCCGTGTAGGGGGCGTAGCGGGCGATGCCGGCGTCGGCGGAGAGCTGAATGAGCTTCCCCTCGTTGGTGCCCACGAAGAGAGAGTCGCCGTCGCCGGCTACGCCGGACCAGCTTTGGGTGGCGGCGCTGCGGTTCTGTGCGCAGCCGGCGAGCAGAAGAGCCGCGCTGAGCAGGAGCGTCAGCGCCAGGAGCGAGCCCCGCAACGGAGCGGGGCGAGGGCGGATCCGATTCAACTGTGCATCCTTGCCTCCGGCGCAGGCCGCTTGCCGGCGCCGGAGCGGGCCGGGCCGCTACGCTGAGCTGGCGCCGGCGTGGTGGTTGTGGTTGGCGGCTCCCGGCTGGGGAGCGGGGTCGTAGCCGATGCCGCCCCAAGGTCGGCAACGCGTCAGGCGTTTCACGGCAAGCCACGCGCCTCTTGGGAGACCATGAAGCCGTATGGCGTCTTGCGCGTAGCGAGAGCATGTTGGGGTGTACCTGCACACGCCGGGCAGGTACGGAGAGAGCGCTTGCTGATAGACGGCGATGACGGCGATAGCGATACTACGCATCGCCGCCTGCTTGCGCCACAGCGGGGGGCGTCTTGGGCTGCTTGGGGAGGCGACCAATCCGGATGGCGAGCCGCTCGATGGCGTCCCGCAGATCGGAATAGAGCGCGGATTCGGCGCCGGAGCGGGCGATGATGAGCAGATCCCACCCCTCGCCCTCGGGCCATGGAAGGCGCCGGACGGCCTCCTTCATACGCCGCCGGACAAGATTGCGAACGACGGCAAGCTTGGAGACGCGCTTGGAGACGACGAACCCGAAACGCGAGTAAGGGAGCCGGTTGGGGGCGGCGCGCAAAGCCGCCAAGGGATGAGCGCGCGCCGCGCCGCGCTTGCGCAAGGTCTTGAAGTCGCGGAACCGACGGAGCCGCTGGTCTCGCCGGATGGTCTGAGCTGCCATAAGAGACGACGCCTCTCGAAGGGCGTCTAGGCCGCAAGCCGCCGACGCCCCTTGAGGCGGCGGGCGCTCAGAACTCTGCGGCCGCCCGGAGTGTGCATACGGGCCATAAACCCATGCCGCCGCTGACGGCGCCGCTTCTTGGGTTGCCAGGTGCGCTTGGGCACTGCGAGAGTCTCCGAACGAGGGCTTAGTAATGGGGTCAGTATACAGACGCCCCTCCTGGAGTGTCAAACGGAGACGTTACCCTCTATCCGCCGCCCTGCGTTCTCCGAGCTAACCCGCCTAGCAGCAGCGCCGCCCAGCGCGTCCGTCGCCCTGCGCCCTCAGAGCTAACAGGGAGAGCGCGGGAGTCAGGGAGTCCTGGTTCCGCGCTCTCCCAAGGACAGACAGCTTGGCCGGCTGTCAGTTTCCCTTGATGCTGACGATCTGGCGAAGAGTGTGCACGGTCTCGACCAGGTCGCTCGACTGCTCCATCACCGTGTCGATGTCCTTGTACGCGCCTGGCAGCTCGTCGATGAAGCTGCTGGACCGCCGCACCTCGATTCCCTGCATATACCGGTCGAAGTCCTCCATCGTGAACCGCCTCTTCGCCTCGGCCCGCGAGAACCGGCGCCCCGCGCCGTGCGGAGCGGAGTCGAACGCCCCCGCGTTCCCCAAGCCCCGGACAACGTAGCTCGCGTCTCCCATCGACCCCGGAATGAGTCCCATCTGCCCCTCTTTGGCCTGGATCGCGCCCTTGCGCGACACCCACACATCCTTTCCGTAGTGGCGCTCCCGCTGCGTGAAATTGTGATGGCACTGGATGCGCTCCAGCTCGAGCTCCTCCTCGTGACCGCCCTCTCCGTACACCGTGTAGCTGAGTTCAGCCATAATCCTGTCCATCATCTCTTCGCGGTTCAGCAGCGCGAAATCCTGCGCCCAGTGGAGGTCGCGGATGTACGCGTCGAACTCCTCCGTCCCTTCGCTCAAGTACGCCAGATCTCTGTCGGGGAGACTGATCGACAACTGCTCCATCGACTGCTGAGCCGTTTTGATATGACGCATAGCGATCCGGTTCCCGATGCCGCGAGAGCCGGAGTGCAGGAACGCCCAGATTGCTCCCGACTCATCCGCCGTAAGCTCGATGAAATGGTTGCCCGAACCGAGCGACCCAAGCTGAAATCTCCAGTCGCGCTTCCCGGAGTTCTTCGCGTAGAACCCCAACCGGTCTCCCGCTTTCTCCTCCAGCGCTGCAACTCGCGGCTCCGCCGTGGGCGACACCTTCCCGTTGGAGCGCCCCGTGCTCAGCGGTATCCGCCGCTCGATTCCCTCCCGTACGCCGCTGAGACGCTCGGGAAAGTCGCTCCGTGAAAGCGGCGTACGCACGGCCACCATACCGCAGCCGATATCGACTCCCACCGCCGCTGGGATAATTGCGCCATCGGTTGGGATGCACGACCCGACAGTGGCGCCCATTCCGAAGTGACAATCGGGCATTACCACCACGTGCTTGTGAATGAACGGCAACGATGTGAGATTCGAGATCTGCTCCAGCGCCGCTGGCTCGATCTGCTCCGGCGGCAACCATGCGAAAGCGGCATCATTGATCTGGCGCATCCTTAACTCCTCTAGACAGCGCCTTGCCGGCGCCAAAATTATCGGATAAACAAAGAACCCCTGGCGCAAGTCCAGGGATTCTCCACAGGCGGCGATATGCCTGAGCGGCTCAATCCCTGGCGAAGCCTCCGCGCGCAAAGGCGCACAGCGTCGCGGCTTGCGCCGGAATCCAATTACCCCTGCGTATGCGTATCGCCATTTGCATTGCGCTCACTTGAGGCAAACCGCGCCTCTTCTCCAATCGAGAGCGTATCTCCATTCCATTTCCATCCACACTACCACAAAATCGCTGATATGTCAATACTTCCTAGTCGTTTTCTGCGCCAACAGCGTCGCTCCCACACAGACCGGAATCGTTGCCCCAGCGGAATATCCCGATGCGGAAGCGTCGCCTTGCCCAAACTGCAAAGCGATCCCGCTCCGCTTATACTGCCTCCGCCCCGTTCGCGACGAAGCCGCGCCGACGCGGGCGCGCGGCGGGTGCGCAGGAGGAGCGGGCGCGGGAGGAGAGAGATTGGAGCGCGCGAAACGGCAACGCGCCGATCAGCTGCTCGTGAACCGCGGATTGGCGCCCTCCCGCGAGGCGGCGCGCGCCCTCATCCTCGCCGGCGAAGCGCTGCTGCCCAACGGACGCGTCGAGAAACCAGGGCAGCTCCTGCCCCCGAACGCCGCCATCCGGCTGGCGGAACGCCGACGCTTCGTCGGACGCGGAGGAGACAAGCTCGCCGGCGCGCTGGACGACTTCCATCTGGACGTTCGGGGGCTTGCGGCCCTCGATGTGGGAGCGTCGACAGGCGGGTTTACCGACTGCCTGCTGCAGGCGGGAGCGCGCCGCGTGTACGCGATCGATGTGGGGAGAGGCCAGCTTGCGGAGCGGCTGCGCAGGGATGAGCGCGTGTGGTTTCGGGAGGGTTTGAACGCGCGCTATCCGTTCGAGCTGCCGGAGCCTGTCGGCATCGTTGTTGCGGATGTGTCGTTCATCTCGCTGCGGCTCGTTCTCCCCCAGGCCTTGCGCTGCCTCGCGTCCCAGGGGCTGGCGCTCGCGCTGGTAAAACCCCAATTCGAAGCGGGCAGGGGAGCGGTGGACGCGCGAGGCGTCGTGCGGGCGCCGGAGACGCGCGCGCGAGCAGTCGGCGGGTTCTGCGTCTGGGCGGTCGGACAGGGGCTCCGCGTGCTGGGAGTGCGCGCATCGCGCCTTGCCGGCGATGCGGGAAACCGCGAGTTCTTCGTCGCCCTCCGCGCCTGAGCGCTGCCCGCGCCAGGGGCTAACTGAGCGTTGACGCTGGGGCATCCCGCTGGCCTGCCCGCGCCGCTGGCTACTGCTGCAGATTCGCAAGGAACCAGCGCGCCTTCTCGCGGGGAATGGCGCATCGCTCAGCGATGGCGACTTCTCCCGCGTTGGCGGCGGCCGCGGGAGAAACAAGCAGGCCGGCGGCGAACTCCTCGGCTTGCCGCTCGTCCTTGCGGATGTTGGCTCCTTGCCACACGGCGAGGTAGAGGCTTGCGCCGACGTGCAGGACGTGATGCCCAATGGCGTGAGCGACCACCCATCGCCGCCAGCGGGAAGGAAGTGCCTCCTCGACGCCGATGGCTCCGTCGAAGATGAACTCGCGAACGCGGCTGTCGAAGCGCCACGGGATAACCTCGAGCCCAAGCTTGGCGAGCAGCGGCCCCAGGTCGGCGTCGTAGTCGACGCCCTCGCGCTGGGCGAGCGCTCTTCCGAGCTGGAAGGCGCGCAACGTCAGGACTCGGAGCGGCGCTTGCCGCGGACGTAACGCGCGAAATCGCGGACCTGCTCCCACTCCTCCGCGCTGAGATCGCCTATCTCGTAGAGGCGCGCGAGGTCGGTTTCGCGGATAGGGCTCTCGTATTCCTCCTCGGTGATGTAGCCGGCGACGACCAGCAGCTGCCCGACGGGGACGCCCATCGCGGCGGCAAGCTTACGCAATGTAAGCGGCCGCGGCACGTTCCCGTGATTGAAGAGCCCGCTGAGGATGGCGTGAGGAACGCCCGCCCTCCTGGCGAGGGCTAGAGGCGCCATCGACTTCTCATCCAGCCAGCGCTTGAGGAATCCCGCGAGCCCGTTTCCAGCGTCGGTTGCCATATGCGCATCCTTCCACGCCGCCGCCGCTCCCGCAATGGGGAAATGTCGCGCGCCGGCTGACATCCGCCCGTTGCGCCCCGGAGCGCTGGAGCGGGATAGTGTTATGTATATGACACTTACAATACTAAAACATGTCGATTCATCCGCCAAGAGGGAGCTCTACTCCATCCCGTGCGACGGCTCCTGAACGATAGGCGGCAACAGCCAAGCAAGAAGCGAGAGCTCGGGAAACAAGCGAACAGGACAAGCGAACAGGAAAGGAGCCCCCAATGCCCCCAGTCGTGCGCGAGAACGTGCGGTGTCCGCGATGCGCAGCGCGAGGAATGCGCGAGCTGAACAGGCTTGCCGAAGAAGGACACGCAGTGCTGATGTGCCCGTTCTGCAAGCACACCTGGTGCGAGGAGGGGCGTCTGCGAGCGTAGAAGCTCCGGCGGGCGGCGTCGTCAAGCGCGGGAGAGCGAGGTCGGGCAGGCGGGCGGCGACGGTTGGCGCGGGAGTTGGCGTTGGAGCGGTACGCGGATGATCCAACAGGATTCGTGGCGGACGTGCTTGCGGAAGGCGGAATGCCGTATTCAAAACAGACGGAGACGCTCGAGCAGATGAAAGCGCATCGTCGGGTATCGGTCGTCGGCTGCAACGGGTCGGGAAAGGACTGGGCGGCCGCCCGCATCGTGCTGTGGTGGATCGAGACGCGCGCGCAATCGAAGGCGATCGTAACGGGCCCGACGCAGCGGCAGGTGGAGGAAGTAGTGTGGCGCGAGATGCGGATCGCCTACGCCCTCGCAGGACGCCAGCTGAGCGGCAAGATGCACGCATCCCGGTACATCGTCAACGACCAGCGGTTCGCCCTGGGTTTCGCCACAGACCACCCCTACAACCTGCAGGGCTTTCACTCGCCGGAACTGCTCGTCGTCGTCACCGAGGCGCACGCAGTCGCTCAGGGACACCTGGACGCCCTGAAGCGCCTGAACCCCAAACGGCTGCTGCTCACAGGCAACCCCCTCTCGCTGTCAGGGGAGTTCTACGACTCGCATCACTCCAAGAGCGCGCTGTACGCCCGCGTGGCGATATCCGCCTTCGACACCCCCAATCTGCTGGAAGGACGCCCCGATGCAGTCCCCGGAATGATGACTCCCGAAGACGTCGAAGAGCGCCTGCGGGACTGGGGCGAGGACGATTCCCGCTACGTGATGGGGGTGCTCGGCCAGTTCCCCGAATCACTCGACGACTCCCTTGTGTCCCGCACAGCAGTGGACGAGGCAGTGGAGCGCTGGAGCGCTCCGGTAGAAGACCCCGAGAGCGCCCTGCGGACCCTCGGAGTGGACGTTGCGCGGTTCGGCAACGACAAGACCGTGCTCTGCCTGCGTCAAGGCGCGAGAGTCGAGAGCTTTACGGTGTTCCAGGGCATCGACACGATGCGCGCCGCCGGAGCGGTCAACGAAGTAGTGAGATCGCGCGAGGTGGATGCAGTCTTCGTCGACGAGGCCGGCGTTGGCGGAGGCGTAGTGGACCGCCTGAAAGAGCTTGGCGCGCCCGTGATCGGCGTGCAGGTCGGCGGACGCGCGCGCCTGAGGGATCGCTTCGAAGACCTGCGCGCGGAGATCTTCTGGGAGCTGCGCCGCCGGATAACGGAGCGCGACATCGCGCTGCCGGACGATCCGGAGCTCGTCGGCCAGCTGCTGTCGCTGCGGTACCAAACGTCGAGCGGCGGGCGTATACGGCTGATGAGCAAGAACGTCTTGCGCCGCTCCGGCCTGCCCTCGCCGGACAAAGCGGACGCGCTGGCGCTCGCGTTTATGCGGGCGCCCTCAATGGAGGTGTGGATTTGATTCGACGCAAAGGAGCGCTGAAAGCAGGAACGGAGCTGGCGGCAATGTTCGTCGCGTTGGGAGCGGCTCCGCTGACGCCGCTACTGCTCGCAAGCTACTTGGGATTGCCATGGGAAGCGTTCGCGCTGGGGGCGGCGTGGGCTGCGAGCTGGTGGGCATGGCTCGCGGCGCGCCTGCTCCGGTAGCGCGAAGCGCCGCGCGAGAGAACAGCGAGGCGGGCGCAGTCCTTACCCCAATGAACCGAAACAGTGAGCGAAGCGCGGGAGATTCATCGCGCAGCTAAGGAGGTTGCATATGCTCGGAGCGTTGCGGGAACTGTTGGGCGGGAGCGCAAGAGCGCAGACGCGGGCCGGCAGGACGGCGCCGCCCGCCCTCCGGCGGATGACGGCGGACTCAGGAGTAGGTCCGGAGTGGCAGTCTGCGGCCTACGGGGAGTACTACGCGCGCAGCGTGGACGTGTACGCCGCGGTGAAGCTGCGCGCGGAGGCAGTGTCGCGCCCGCCTCTCCAGGTTCGCCGCACAGACGCCGCCGGCGTCTCGCGCTGGGTCGGCCCAGAGCATCCGGCGCAGCGCCTGCTCGATCACGTGAACGGCTGGTGGAGCCGGAGCGATCTCCTCATCGCGACGGAAACCCACCTCTGCCTGTGGGGCGCCGCGTTCTGGCGCGTCGCGCGCTCCGAAGCCGCCTCCGAGACGCCGGACGAACTCTGGCCGCTGAGGCCAGACCGCGTCCGCGTCATCCGCGACCCCTCGCGCTACGTCGCCGGCTTCGTCTACGAAGAGAACGGCCGCGAGACGCCCCTCCTGCCTGAGGAAGTCGTCTGGTTCCGCTACTTCAACCCACTCGAAGAGTTCGCAGGCTTCGCCCCGCTCGCCGCCGCCCGCCTCACCGCCGATATGGGACTAGACGCCCTCCGCTTCAACCGCGAATTCTTCCGCAACGGAGCGCAGCCCCAAGACCTCGTCTTCCAGGCGCGCGGCCCCGTAACCGACGACCAGGTGGCGGACTTCTACTCACGGATGGAGGCGCGCCACGTCGGCCCCTCGCGGGCGCAACGCCCCATCGTGACCGGCGACGGATGGGATGTGCAGCGCCTGGGACTGAACCAGCGCGATATGGAGTGGCTCTCCGGCCTCCGCTGGGCGCTTGAGGGCGTCGCGCGCGCATACGGCGTCCCGCTCCCTCTCCTCGAAGACTTCTCCCACGCCACCCTCAACAACGTCCGCGAAGCGCGCCGAATGTTCTGGGAGAAAACGATCGTCCCGGAACTCACCTTCCTTGCCGGAGCCATCACCGAAGGACTCATCCCCCGTCTTGGCCCCCGCGCCCAGGGGCTCTCCGTCGGCTTCGACCTAGCCTCCATCGAAGCGCTCTCCGAAACCGAGACTGAGCGCACCCGTCGCCAGGTGGAGCTAGTGCGAGCCGGCATCATCACCATCGAAGAGGCCCGCGCCGAGCGCGGCCTGCGTTAGCTTCTGGCGGCGCGGCGCTATCCTGCTGCCGAAGCGTCATCCCGCTAGAGAGGACAACGATGACCGACCGTGCAGCTCTAACTGCCCTCTACGACGCCACTGACGGTCCCAACTGGACGCGCAGCGTCAACTGGCTCACCGACGCCCCGCTCGGCGAGTGGCACGGCGTAACCACCGACGACGACGGGCGCGTAACCGTCCTCGACCTTTCAGAGAACGGGTTGAGCGGAGCGCTGCCCCGTGAGCTGGGCGAGCTAACGGATCTGGAGATACTCGATTTCTCCGATAACTGGTTGAGTGGAGCACTCCCGCGTGAACTAAGTAACCTAGCGAACCTGGAAACGCTAGATCTCCCGTGGAACGAGTTAGTTGGGGGGATTCCCCCTGAGTTAGGCAACCTTACGAACCTGCAACAGCTAGACCTCGCGTGGAACCAACTGAGTGGGGGAATTCCCCGCGAGCTAGGCAACCTTGTGAACCTGCAATGGCTTGACCTCTCCGGCAGTCAGCTCGACCCCCCGGATAGTCAACTGAGTGGGGAGATTCCCCGAGAGCTAGGAGACCTTGCGAACCTGCAATGGCTCGACCTCTCCGGCAATCGGCTGAGTGGGGTGCTTCCTTGTGAACTAGGCAACTTGGCGAATCTGCAGTGGCTCAACCTCTCCGACAATCAGCTGAGCGGCGAACTTCCCCGTGAACTGGGCAACCTGGCGAATCTGACGGGAATTTCGCTCGCTAGCAATCAGTTGAGCGGAGTTCTTCCCCGTGAACTAGGCAACTTGGCGAATCTAGGAATGCTGGATATCCTGTTCAATCAGCTGCTCGGCGAAATTCCACCTGAACTAGGGAACCTTGCAAAGCTGAAGCTGCTCGGCCTCTCCTACAATCAGCTAAGCGGGAGGATTCCTCGTGAATTAGGCAACCTAGCCAGCTTGAAGTCGCTTGGCCTCTCCGACAACCAGTTGAGCGGAGCAATCCCCCGAGAGCTAGGCAACCTTTCGAACCTGCAACGACTAGACCTCTCGCGGAACCAACTGATCGGGGAAATTCCCCGTGAACTGGGCGGCTTGGCCAACTTGGATGTGCTCAGTGTCTCCGGCAACCAATTGAGCGGAGGGAGCACCCGTATTCCACCCACCGATGCCCCATCTCGCGAGGTCGCTGTCCGTGAACCAGACCGCACAGCCCTCGCCATCCTTTACAAAGCCACTGACGGTCCCAACTGGACTCAAAACGACAACTGGCTCACCGACGTCCCTCTCGACGAGTGGCATGGCGTAACCACTGATGACGATGGGCGCGTCGTCTCTCTCTCCCTCTCCGGCAACCGGTTGAGCGGAGAGCTCCCCAGTGAATTAGGCAACTTGACGAACCTGAGCTGGCTTTCCCTCCTCGGCAATCAGCTAGGCGGAGCACTCCCCCGTGAATTAGGCAACCTGACGAACCTGAAGAGGCTCTCCCTCTCCTACAACCGGCTGAGCGGCAGGATTCCAGGAGAGCTAGGTAACCTGACGAACCTGACAGAACTAAACCTCTTGAGCAACCAATTGAGCGGTGGCATTCCTCGTGAGTTAGGCAACCTAGGGGACCTGAAGGAGCTAAATCTCTCCAAGAACCAGTTGAGCGATGGTATTCCTCGCGAGTTGGGCAACCTAGGGAGCCTGACGGAGCTAGACCTCTCCGAGAACAACCTGATAGGAGAGATTCCTTCAGAGCTGAGCGACTTGGCGAATCTGGAATCACTCGACCTCTCTAAGAACCAGTTGAGCGGAGAGATCCCCCTTGAGTTAGGAAGCTTAGCGAGCCTGACGGAGCTAAACCTCTCCGAGAACCAGTTGAGTGGTGGTATTCCCCGTGAACTAGCGAAACTAACGAATTTGGAGAGATTGAACCTCTCAGACTACTCGTTCGGAGTTCGCGACAGGTATCTCAGAAATCGACTGAGGGGAGAGATACCCCCGGAGCTTGGCACCCTCGGCCTTCTGGAAGAGCTCGACCTCACTGGCAACCAACTGAGCGGAGGAATCCCCCGAGAGCTAGGCAACCTTGTGAACCTGCATTGGCTTGCCCTCGCCTACAACCATTTGAGTGGAGCGCTCCCTCGAGAGCTAGGCAACCTGACGAACCTGAAAGAGCTATACCTCTGGGGCAACCAGCTGAGCGGCGGCATTCCCCGTGAGCTGGGCAACCTAGCGAATCTGGAATCGCTCTCCCTCGCCGGCAACCAGTTGAGCGGAGTGCCCCCCGGTGAGCTAGGCCGCCTGACGAAGCTGAAATGGATAGATCTCTCCGAGAACCAGCTCAGCAGAGAATCCTCCCGCGGCCATGCCGGAGGCGGGTGTCTTTGTGGGTGTCTTTCGCTTATAGGCTTCCTCGTAGTGGGCATTGCTGTTGGCTGGCTGCTCCTGTAGTGGGTGTCGAACTAGGGGCTCCGGCTGCCCCTGAGGGCGGCGAGGCCCCGCCGGCTCACCCTCCAGGCTTATGAGCGCGTGGGTCGGTTTGGAACCACGGATAGGGAGTAGAGGGGGTTCCATCCCGCCGACGGCTGCTCTATACTGGGCCTAAGGTAAAATCGATACCACGTTAGAGAAGGGAGGATGACCCGTCATGGCGAAACCTATCTTGGCGCCGCCAGTGCTGACAGGGAAAGCTGCCGATAAGCTGCTGAGGCACTTGGAGAACGCGCAGCCAAACCCGGCGAAAGAGGCGCAGAACCGAAAGGCTATCGAGTTCCACGCGAGCGTGCCCCGAAGGGACTAGCCGAATTCGCAAGCGCCGCTGAGGAGGGCTGGAGCGACAGCTCGGCACTCAGCGGTGATACGCCTCCCCTATCTCTCCCAGCTACGGACCGTTCACTGTAGGAGGTCGTGCCACAGGAAGAGCGCCGTGTTTCCGCTTGCTTGATTCGATTTCACGAATCCTTGTTTTTTCCAGAAATCGCGACCCTGCCTGTTCTTCGTGTGCACATGCAAGGTTAGGAACCGCGTCCCTACCTCCAGCCCCAGGACGTGTCCTTTCACCCATAGCATCATAGTGCTGCCCCTGCCGCGGCCTTGCTGGTCGGCTGCTACCGCAAACTGGCCCACCAGTACTGCAGGAAAGCTCTTTCGTCCGCCGCCGACGGCCTCAGTGATGCCGGGAAGCTCTCGTAGCCGATCCTCGTCCGCTGTGAGCTGGAGACTAGACGTCAGTAACGACGTATAGCCGATGAGCCGTGAGTCCTCGTAGAACAGGAATGTCTTATTCAGTCCTGACCGCTGCTGCTCGAGGGCGTCCTCTTTGAGGAAATCGGCAACCTCGCGATGCCACTCTTCGTCCCCGCAGTTGAATGCGCTCACATCGTCTTCGGGAGCCAGTTGCTTGTATGAGAAGGAATCCAACAGCTTTGCTCTGCTTTCCGCTTGGGGAGCTGGTTCCCAAGCGGAGTGTTGCGAACGGACCAACATATAGTACTACAGCCATTATCTGCAACCACTGGTAGTGGATTTTACCCCCTCGCTTCCACACCCCAACGTCAAAACCGCGACACTCGCCTGTTGCGTTCCGTAACTTCCGCGCCCTATCCTGTTCCCGTCAGCTATGCGACGGGGACAAGCCCCGGCCCTCCACAGGGCCGGGGCTTTTTCGTTCCCCGCAACAAAACACAGGAGGACGCAATGACGACAACAACCACGAGCCTCGCGGCGGCCAGCGACCGCGAGCGATGGGAACGCGAACGGCTCTTCGAAGCCCTCGAGGCGCACCGCCGAGGGCTGGCGGATGCGCCGGTAGTGCAGAAGTTCGCGCTGAGCCGCGCCTCCTCGCCCAACGAGGATCATCCGCTCACCGTCGTGGCGTCGGACGAAACCGAGGATCGCCTGGGCGATGTGGTGCGGGCAAGCGGCTGGGAGCTCCGGGCGTACAAGCGGAATCCGGTGTTCCTGTGGGCGCACGACTATACGCGAACTCCCATCGGACGCAGTTCGTGGGTGGCGGTCGACCAGGGCCGGCTCCTCGCGACGCTGGAGTTCGCGCCGACAGACTTCGCCCGCGAGGTGGAGACTCTCTACCGGCAACGCTTCCTGCGCGCGGTGAGCGTGGGGTTCCGGGCGCGGGCGTTCAAGTTCCGCAAGAGCCGCGACGGCGCCGTGCAGGGAATCGAGTACACGAGCCAGGAGCTGCTGGAGGTGAGCGCAGTGCCAGTTCCGGCAAATCCAAGCGCGCTGGCCAAGGCGCTCGACGGCGGAGATCTGTCCGCGCCGCGCCTCCAGTCGATCTTCGCCGTCCAGCCCGAGCCCGAGACGCTCGATCCGGATGCCGCGCGCCGTCTGATCGCGGAGCTGCGCCGTCTGCGCGCGCTCGTGGCCTGACCCTCGCGGCGCTCCCGTCCCCTGAGGAAGCGCAGCGGGCGAACGACCGAATCACACTGCAGGAGGATGAGCCGAGCAAAGAGCAACAACGACTCAACAGCGAGCAAGCAACGCGCAGCAACGAACAGCACATCCAAGGAGAATGTATGACGGCTATCGAAGAAGTGCAGCGGGAGATCGTGCAGACACAGGAGTTCGTGCGGGACAGGATCGACCCCATCACGCGCGAGCTGTCGCTCGTGCGCCAGGAGCAGGAGCGCCTCTCCGGCGAGGTGCGCCGCGCCCTCGAGCGCGACAAGGCTTCGCGCCGGGAGTCGCTCCTGGCCCGCCCGGCGAACGATCGGGTGCGCGTTCGGGGCGGCAAGCTCGACGGTTTCGACCTCGTGGATATGGCGATCGCCCGCAGCCTGCTGACGGCGCAGCAGGCCCGACCGCAGGACTACGATCCGCGAGCGTTGCGCGCCTGGGAGGACAGCGTCGCCAAAGCTATGGACTCCACGACCGCGGGCGTCGGCGACGAACTCGTGCCCCAGGAGGCGGCGCGGCAGCTCTGGGCGGACGTGAACGCCGAAACGGCAGTGGCCTCGCTGTTCGACACCGTCGCGATGCCCTCGAATCCCTTCGACATCCCCCTCGAGCTGGGCGATGTGAACTGGTACCCCGGCTCCGCCAACACCGCAACCACCGCCACAGACCTCCGAACGGCGAAGCAGACGCTGACGGCCCACGAGCTCGTGGGGATGGTCCCCTGGGCCTACGAGCTGGATGAAGACGCAGTGATCGCGATGATGGCGGAGGTGCGCTCCACGCTGCTGCGGAACGCCGCGCAAGCCCTCGACGACGTCGTCCTCAACGCCGACCAGGCAACCACCGGCAACATCAACTACGACGGCGCCACCCTCACGAAAACGACCGCAGGCTACGCCCACTACCTCATCGGATTCGACGGCCTCGTGCGCCTGCCGCTCGCCGACAACACAGGCATGCGGAGCAACCACAACTCCGCGCCCTCGGTCGCTATGTTCAACGCCTTGCGCCGGAAAATCGGGAAGTACGGGCTGCGCCCCTCGGAGCTGGCGTTCGTGATGGATGTGAACACGTACATCGCCGTGGTCGGGCTCGACGGATTCCAAACGGTGGACAAGCTCGGCCCGCACGCGACGCTGCTCACCGGCCAGCTGGGATCCGTCGAGGGCGTGCCGGTAGTCGTGTCCGAGCAGCTGCGGGAAGCGGACGCGGACGGCAAAGTAACCGCCGCCGGGAACTCGTCGAACACCGGACGCCTGCTGCTGGTCAACCGCACGCAGTGGAGGAAAGGGTTCAAGCGCGAGCTGTTGATCGAAACAGAGCGGGACATCCAGAAACGCCAGAACGTGATGGTCGTCAGTATGCGCGCCGCATTCGCCGAGCGCACGGGAAACCGGTCGACGGCGACGCACACGGCGCTGCTCTACAACGTCAGCCGTTCGTAGCGGCCCGCCCTTGCGGCGACTCCCGCCCCTCCGCGGGAACCTCGCGCGCTATCGCGTCGTTCCCTGCGGAGGGCCCGCTCGCTCCCCCGGCGAGCGAGCGGGCCCTCCCCGCTGGTGTAAGCTACTTGGCGGCGCGCCCCGACGACGCCGAACAACGATGCAAGGGAGCTTTCTATGGCTACTGTTACTACTGTCGAAAGAGTCTGGAACGAGAAGTACGCCGATATGACGCACGGGAAGACACGCTACTGGGAAGCCGGCGCCGGCTTCCCAATCATCCTGATTCACGGCGCCGGTTGGACCAGCGGATGCGATTCGTGGGTGCGCAACATCGGCGCCCTCTCCGAGTGCTTCCACGTGTTCGCCATCGATTGCCTCAACTGGGGGGTTGGCGACGTATTCCAGCAGGAGTTCTCGTTCGCCTACCTCGTCGACCACGTCCGCGAGTTTATGGACGTCCAGGGCATCGAGCGGGCGAACTTCATCGGCCACTCGATGGGCGGCTGGATCGTGACGCTCCTGTCGTACGAGAGCCCTAACCGCGTGAACAAGGCGGTGAACGTCGCAGGCGGCGGAACAGCCACGCGCCCCCTCCAGAATATGGTGGAGTTCAAGGTCCCAACCGAAGAGCAGATACGAGAGCAGCTCGCGAACCGCTTCCCGGAGGGAACGGTGGATGTCGAGAAGATCGCCGCGCCCTACATACGCAAGAACTCTCTCCCCGGGCACGCCGAGGCGTTCGCAGCCGTGATGCGCCATATGACGAACCCCGACACCCGCATCCGCTACAACACCCTGCGGCGGATGCCGCACATCAAGGCTCCAACGCTGGTGTGCTGGGGAACCAACGACGAGGTGAACGCCCTCGAGATGGGAGAGCAGACCGCCGCGACGATTCCCGGAGCGCGGCTTGTTCCCTTCGAGGGCGTCGGCCATATGCTCCCCCAGCAGGCGGCGGAGCGCTTCAACGAAGTCGCGCTCGAATTCCTCACAACATAAGCGCTCCGCCCTCGGCGCCGCCGAGGCTCCGACGCGCGCCGCTGCTCCCACTACAACCCACGGACTACAACCACGGAGGGACGAAGCCCCCGGTCGACAGGCCGGGGGCGCTCTGCATTAACCATGACAACGCAACCAAGACCACGAAACGACTACGTCCCCCCTGTCCGCCCCCGCTCCGCGCGCCAGGACGGACTGCGCCGCTACACCCCCGGATACCTGGAAGACCTGTCCGACACCAAGGCGCTCTACTTCCGCGCTCAGGCGCGAACCATCAAGCGGCAGACGCTGCTTCATCCAGCGCGCGGAAAGCGGCTGCGCCTCATCAACCTCACAGTCGTGCAAACCAAGAGCGACGGCGTGCAGTTCTGCGAACTCTACTTCGGCGAGGGCGCCAACATCGCCGCGCATCCCGACAAAGCCGTCGCGATCGTTCGCGTCACCGACCTCGGCGCAGGATCAACCCGCACCTGGGGACGAGGCGCGGGCCCCGTCGGCGAACGGAACGAGCCTCTTAGCATCCGCTGGACCTACAACCCCCTCACTCCGCACAACGTCATCATCGAATACACCGAGGAGCGCTGACAATGGGAACCGAAGCCTACCGGTCGCTGTACGGCGACCTCGCAAAACTGAAAGATCCATCACTGCTGGACGATCCCGCAAGCGGCTCATCAGTAGACACAGAGCTGTTCCAGCTGCTCCTCGCAGTGTCGGAGGCAGTGGACAACTACTGCAACCGCCACTTCTACGCCCTCGCAGCGGAGCGCTACTTCGACGCCAAAGGCGACGCGCTCCTCGCCGTCCCCGACCTGATCGCCATATCGTAGTCGCCACCGACGAGAACGACGATGGCGACTACGAAACGCTATGGGACGCGTCGGACTACCAGCTCCTGCCGCTGAACGCCTCTCCCGAAGCGTACTGGGGAACGCCCTACAACGCAGTGCGCGTGCGGTCGTCGAGAACGCAGAGGCAGTTCGCGCGAGGTCAGGCGCGCGTGCGCATCGCCGGAACGTGGGGCTACAGCGAGCGCCTCGAACCTTCCGGCTCCGCGCTTGCCGGCTCCGCGTCGCGCACCGCCGCCTTGAGAGTCGACAGTGCGGCCGACTTCGCGCCGGGCCAGACGATCGCCATAGGAGCGGAGCGGATGCTCGTTACCGGAGCGTCGTCGCGAGCGATCACCGTGGCGCGAGGGCTGAACGGCACAACGCCCGCCCCGCACTCCAACAAAGCGAGAATCTCGATCGTCCGCTGGCCGGCCCCTGTCGAACGCGCGGCCCTCATCAACGCCGCCCGGATTTGGACCAGAGCCCCGGCGTTCGAGCCGTTCTACGTAGGTCCAGGCCAGGACACGGATGTGCGGCTGCTCCTGGAGCCGTACCGTCTGGGCGCCGCATGAGCGCTCTCACGCAGCGCGAACGCCTGGCGTCGCTCGAAGCGGCGCAGGGGGCTCACGCCACAGCCCACGAACTCACAGACCGCGTGTGGGCCGCCAAACTCGAGGCAATCGACGCCCGCCTGCGGAACATCGAGCGAGCGCTCCTCGACCCCCCGCTGCCCCACGGCGCCCACGCCGGCGAGGAAACGCGCTGGCGTCCGAACCGGCGGGACATCGCCGTTGTCGGCGGGAGCGCAGGCGTCACATCTCTGGCCTGGTGGATTCTGGAAGCCGCAGGCGTTCTGGCGGCTGCGTGAGCAGCGGCGCCGCCGCGGTCGAGGCGAATAGTAGGGTAGGGGGCCGCTCAGCCCCCCTCTCGAATATGCGCGGGTTGTGGGAGGCCGCTCCGTTGCCCGCGCGTTGCCCCATTCGGTAGACTGCCCCAAAGAGAATCCCTTCCCCAGGAGCAACCATGGACGAGCGCATCCGCGACCGTATCGATTCGGTGCTGAAAGCTGCTGCGGGCCAGTACATCGAGATTCACGTCGAAGAAGCAGCCTCCTCCCACATCCGCTACAGAGGCCGCGACCTCGAAGAGATCGGGCGCGGAAGCGCGCTCGGCGGCAACGTCCGCGCCCTTGCCGGAGGCGGATGGGGGTTCGCCTCCTTCAACGACCTGAACGACCTGGAGCGAAAAGTCCGCCAGGCTGTCGACCAGGCGCGCATCATCGGCGGCGACCGCATCGAACTCGCCGAAGTCCCAACCGTCGTCGACCACGTTCCGCCCGTCGTAGGACACGACCCCACAACGCTCGCGCTCGCCGACAAGAAAGGCGTGCTCGACGAATACGTCGGAATAATGATGGGCGCGCCCGGCGTGCAGTCGGCAACCGTCGGCTACGCCGATGGACGCCGCCGTATGGTGTACGCAAACTCCGAAGGCTCATACGTCGACCAGGAGCGGATCGACGTGAACCTCCGGCTGAACGCGCAAGCGCGCAACGGCGCCGACGTGCAGCAGTACGGCGTTAGCCTGGGGAGCCTCGGCGATTTCGAATTCGTTATGGGCCTGCACGAGAACGCGCAGGAGGTCGCCGAGAAGGCCGTCGCCCTGCTCGACGCTCCGGAAGTGAAGGGGGGCGAGTACACCGTAGTGCTCGACCCCATCCTCGCGGGCGTGTTCATCCACGAAGCGTTCGGCCACCTCTCGGAAGCCGACCACATCTACGCCGAGCCGCGCCTGCAAGAGCTGATGAAACCCGGCAAGCGGTTCGGCGGAGCGCACCTCAACGTCAAGGACGGCGCGACAGTCCCGAGCGCCTCCCTCCGCGGCTCCTACGTCTACGACGACGAGGGCGTTCAGGGACAGGAAACCGACCTCATCCGCGAGGGCGTCCTCGTCGGGCGCCTGCACTCGCGCGAAACGGCGGCGAAGCTCGGCGAGCGCCCCACCGGCAACGCGCGCGCCCTCAACTACCGGTTCGCCCCCATCGTCCGTATGACGAACACGTTCATCGTTCCCGGCGAATCAAGCGTCGACGACCTGTTCGCCGGCGTCGAGGACGGCCTCTACGTGAAGAACTGGTACGGCGGCATGACGTCAATGGAGATGTTCACCTTCTCAGCCGGCGAGGCGTACCGCATCCGCAACGGCCAGATCGCTGAGCTGTGCCGGCCCGTGATGCTCTCCGGCAACGTGTTCTCCACGCTCCACAACATCGACGCCATCGCCGGCGATCTGGAGATGAACGAGGGCGGCGGATGCGGAAAGGCGGGGCAGAGCCCCCTCCCAGTCTCGAACGGCAGCCCCCACATCCGCATTCGGCAGTGCCTCATCGGGGGAGCGTAGCCATCGATTCCCACGCCGACACCCCCGCCGTCGCCGCGCGCATCCTCGAGCTCGCCTCAGCCGTAGCCGACCAAGCCGAGGTCTTCTACGTTGAATCCTCCTCGACCCCGGCCCACTTCGAGGCCAACGCCGTGAAGGGCGTCGACGCCAACGACGCAGCCGGCGCTGCGCTCCGCCTCATCAAGAACGTCCGCATCGGATTCGGCTCCACCTCGAACCTCGAAGACCCTCAAGCCCTCGTCGACGCCGCGCTCGAAACAGCTCCGTTCGGCGCCGAAGCGAAATTCAACTTCCCCGGCCCGCAGTCCTACCCGGACGTTTCAGTCTATGACAGCTCAGTGGAGAGCATCGTCCTCGAAGAGATGACAGCCCTCGGCGAACGAGTCATCGCCGAACTGCGCGCTCACTCCCCAGAGGCCCAGATCGAGGGCAGCGTCTCCAAGTCCACCTCCCGCATCGCGCTGCTCAACAGCAACGGCGGCAAGATGAACTACGCGCGCTCACGCTCGAGCGCAGGGTTCGAGGCCACGATCATCCGCGGCGAAGATATGCTCTTCACGTTCGACAGCGTCTCCTCGATCGCCCCCGTAACCGACCCCTCCGAAATGATCGCGTCCGTGTTGCGCCAGCTGGAATGGGCGCGAGACGCCGCCCGCGTCGACACGGCAACGATGCCCGTCATCCTTATGCCGCAGGCGGTCTCGCAAGCGCTCCTCTCCCCCCTGCTCGCCGGTCTGAACGGCAAAACCGCGCTCCAGGGAACCTCCCCCCTCATCGGACGCCTCGGCGAACGCATCGTCGACGAACGATTCAGCCTCGCCGACGACGCAACGTTCATCGGAGCGCTCGCCGGCCGCCCGGGCGACGACGAGGGCGTCGCGAGCCGGCGGCTCCCCCTCGTGGAGGCGGGCGTCGCGCGGACATTCCTCTACGACCTGCAGACAGCCGGCCAGGCGGGCGTGGAGAGCACAGGATCGGGCGAGCGCGGCGTCGGATCGCTCCCCGGGCCGTCCACGTCGGCGCTCGTGGTCGGCGAGGGCGACGCCCCGCTCGACGATATGATCGCCCAGATGGAAGAAGCCCTCATCGTCGAGGCGATGCTCGGCGCCGGACAGAGCAACGTGCTCGGCGGCGACTTCAACGCCAACGTGCTGCTCGGCTACAAGGTCGAGCGCGGCAAGGTGGCTGGCCGCGTCAAAGACACGATGATCTCCGGCAACGCCTACAGAGCGCTCAACAACATCATCGCCATCGGCAGCGAGCGGCGCTGGATGCACGGCGGGCTCCTAGCCCCGCCCATCGCTATCGGAGGCGTCTCCGTTTCAGCGAAGAGGTAGCCTATGAGCCTCGGCGATGTCGTCGACAAGCTGGTCAACCCCGACATTGAGCTGAAACCGCCGCTTCTCAGCAAGCTGAGCGCGCTCTTCTCCGACGACCAGCAGGAGCTCCGCGGCGCCTGGCCCGGCATACCCGCCGCGCGCCGGCTCCACATCGTCGAGCGCATCGTGGAGCTCGCCGAAGACAACATCGCCTTCGACTTCGTCCCCGTGCTCTGTTGCGCCCTCGAAGACGACGACGCCCAAGTGCGCGCCGCCGCCGCAGCCGGCCTCTGGGAAACCGGCGACAGGCTCGTCATCGCGCCCCTCCTGGCAATGCTCGACGCAGACGAATCGCGCGAGGTCCGCGCAGCCGCCGCCACAGCCCTCGCGCACTTCGTCGACCTCGCCGAAGACGGCAAACTCATCGAACGCGACGCCGCGCGCCTGCGCAAGGCGCTGTTCCAAGCGCTCGAGAACGAAAACGAAGAACCGCTCGTGCGGCGCCGCTCCCTCGAGGCAATCGCCCCCGTCGCCGACTCCTGCGTCGCCGGGTGGGTGCGCTGGGCTTACGCCTCCGGCGACCCAGGGTTCCGGCAGAGCGCCCTCTACGCTATGGGGCGCACGTGCGCCGCAACCTGGCTCCCTTTCGTTATCGACGAGATGCGGAGCCTCGATCCCGCAATGCGCTACGAGGCCGCGAACGCCGCGCGCGGCATCGCTGAGCCAGAGTCGCTCCCAACCCTGCACGAACTCGTCAGCGATGAAGACGCCCAAGTCGCCGTCGCCGCCGTTATGGCCATCGGCGGCATCGGCGGCTCCATAGCCAGGAAACTCCTCAGGCAGTACGTCGAAACAGGAGAGAGCTTCGTGAGCGAGGCGGCGGAAGAAGCCCTCGCCGGTATGGACAACGACGACGCGGCGTTCACAATGCTCGCGCTCCCGCAGGAGGACGACTAGCCGGTGGCGCGAAAAGAGAACGTCGCGGAGGCCGTCTCCGCGGGAGGCGTCGTCTACAGCAATAGCGGCGGCGGCGTGAAGGTCGTCATCTGCGGGCGCGTCGAGTCAGGACTTTGGGCCCTTCCCAAGGGCACGCCGAACAGCGGCGAAACGCTCGAACAGACAGCCCTCCGCGAAGTTAGCGAAGAGACAGGCCTCGAGGTCGCCATCGAGTCTCCTCTCGGCCACATCGAGTACTGGTTCGCCCGCCAGACGCAGCGCATCCACAAACGCGTCTACTTCTTCCTGATGTCCGCGCGCGGCGGCTCGTTCGATGGCCACGACCCCGAGTTCGACATCGTCGAGTGGGCCCCGGCTGACTACGCGCTTGCGACCCTCTCCCACAAGACCGAGCGCGAGATCGTCCGCCGCGCCCTCGATGCGCTCGGCCGCAGAGAGGCCGCCCGTGGCTGAAACCGTCGCCCGCGGCCAGAAAGTCGCCATCCGCGTCAAGCGCATCGAAGACAGCGAAGACGACCACCGCTGGCGCTCCGACCCCGAGCTGGCCGAGCTCGACGCCACGCTGCCCCTCCGCCAGTCCCTCCAGGACTACATCCGCGATTACCGCAGCGAGCTAAGCCATCCAACCCCGTGGGTGCGCCGCTACGCCATCGACACTCTCGACGGACGCCACATCGGCAACTGTATGGTGTACGACATCGACGCCGTCCAGGGCCAGTGCGAGCTCGGCATCCTGATAGGCAACCGCGACTACTGGGGCGGCGGATACGGACGAGAAGCGCTCCGGCTCCTCATCGCCGAGTGCTTCAGAATGCCGTCGATGCAACTGCTCTACCTCCACACGCTCGAGTGGAACGCGCGGGCGCGCCGCGCGTTCGCCGCCTGCGGATTGCGCGAAGTCGGCCCACTCCGCCGCTCAGGACGCAACTTCATCCGTATGGAGATTACCCGCGAGGAGTGGGAGGCGCAGCGGGAGTAGCCCGCCCCTCGAACGCTCAACTTGCCGGGAGCGCGACGACCGCCTCGCCCGTGGTGGTTCTCGCGCCGGCCCCGTTCTCGATCCACACCTCGCAGCGCACCGTCCCCGCAGACTCGTCCTTCTCGGCGACCACGCCCCTGCAAGTGAGCGTATCCCCGGGCGCATCCATCTCGCGGTAGCGGACAGCAAGCGACCGCAGCGCGCCGTCCGCCCCTGCCCAGTCGGTGACGAGCTGCCCCAGGAACGCGCTCTTCAGCGCGCCATGCAGGATAACCCCCGGCAGATTCTGCGCCCGCGCAAACTCCTGATCGTAGTGAATCTCGTAGAAATCGCCGGATGCTCCAGCGTACATCACGAGCTGCCGGGTAGTCGGCTGCTTCACCAGCGGCGGCAGCTCGTCGCCTAGCGCGACATTCCGCAAAGTGGGGCGAGCGCTCACGCCGCAGGCATCCTGATGGTCGTATTGCGCTGAGTCGCGGCGAACTCCCCCCGCTGATTCGCATACTCCGTCAGATACGTCGCTATCAGCATCGGCCCCATACGCCCCTCACGCTCAACAAGCGCCTCGAGCTGCGTCGAGTACGTAATCGTGTCCCCCGCCCGGACGGGAACGCCGTACGTCCATTCGCTCCCCCCGTCGAGCGCCCGCGGCACGGAGTCGCCGTCCGGGAGCGCGGGAATAGCGCGCCCGATCGAGCGCAGGAACGTAGGAGGCGCGATGTCCGGGAAGAGCGGATTCCCGTCGCCGATCGCCGCCGCGAACCGCTCGACGGCGCCCCGCTCGACAACTGCCTGCTGCGCCTCCCCCCGAGCGCCCACAGCGGCGCGCATCGCGGCGGTGACAATGGAGTCGGTCATACTTTGCATCCTCGGAATGGCTGCCAGCCTAGCGTCCCGCCGCACGCCGCGTCGACGCCGCGCCGCGCGGGCTGCTGGCAGCCGCTCTCCCAGATGCTGGCCATTAGAGTCCCCCGCCCAGCATCATAAGCTCGTCGAGGCCGATACCACACGCCTCCATCGCCGGCGTCAGAGCGGCCAGCGCGCTCAAGTCAAACTCGTTGTTCGGGAACAGATTCATAATCGCGTCCGGCCCCCCAAGCTGATCCACCACGCACTGCATCTGCTCAGGATCGCCCCCGCCAAACGCCATAGCCTCCTCCTCGTTCATGCAGAGCATCAGCCGTATGGTCGTGGGAAGCGCGGATACGAGAGGCTCATCCTGCGCTCCCGCCATGAAGAGGCTGGGATCCTCCGCCGCGAGCGCATTGATGCACTCCCGCGTCTCCGGACTCGGCCCCCCGATTCCTGCAAACATCCCCGCGATCGCGAGACCAACGAAACTCTCCTGCGACAGGCACTCCTCAGGAAAGTCGGCGGCCGCCATTGCCGCCGGCGAATCTCCAAAAGCCGGAGCATTCTGCATCGCATCGAACGCATCCTGCCCCACTGCGTCCCGGATGCAGGCGGACTCGCTCTCCGGAAGCGCGCTCAGAATATCGCCCACCGTCGACTCGGGAGTGAGAACCAGCTCGTTCACCGACCCTCCCCCACCTGTCGGAGACATCGCCGTCGCTTGCGGCGCGGGCGTTGGCGTGGGCGGCGGCGTAGGAGTCGCTGTGGGTGTGGGCGTGTGCGTAGGCGTCGGGGTAGGAGTCGCCGTTGGCGTCGGCGTAGGCGGCACAGGAGTCGGCGTTGGCGTCGGCTCACTGCACGCCGCCCCGAGAGCCGCAATCGCAAGCATCACAGCAACGAGCGCGACAGCTTCGCCGCGCGAGTGGAACCGGAAAACAGTGGGCATAAGCGCATACATAAGAGAGCGCGTCCTTTCTCCCCGGATGGACGGCTGGAGACAACCCGCTCCTCTGCCGCCGCCAACATTCTACGCGCCGACGCTAGCGCCCTCATAGCGCATTCCCTAGCGCTCTTCGCTGAATCTCGCGCTCTCTCCGCCATCCCGTGCAGCGGAACCTCGCGCAGGGAACGCGCAAGCGGGAATCGTCCTGCGTTGACCCTCAACTGGAAGCGGCGCTAGCCTTGAGTCACGCAGGAGTGTAGCTCAGCTGGCAGAGCGGCGGTCTCCAAAACCGCAGGCCGAGGGTTCGAATCCTTCCACTCCTGCCACTCCTTATCGCCACTTACGCTTGCGCCGCGCTCCCAATCGACCGGTCGTCCCCCACCTTACGCGAGCCCCGCGCCCGATTGACCAATGACCGATATTGACCAACAGGACGCCGGATAGAGTGGCGCCCTCCGCCCCTCACGCTCTAGAATAAGAAGCGCCGCCGTTCGAACCTGCGCAGGTGGTGGAATAGGTAGACACGCTGTCTTGAGGGGGCAGTGGGAGTGATCCCGTAAGAGTTCAAATCTCTTCCTGCGCACCAACCTCCCTCCCCGTACTCTCCTCCCCAAACCCTCCCTGAAAGCGGGTAGGGCGCTTCGCCAAGCGCCCGCCGCTGCGCCCCTGGAACCCGCGCCACGAATCCCACCATCCTCCGCCGGAGGCCGCGTATGCCCACCATCCCCCACCCCCGACTCCAAACCATCGCCGACCGCCTCCTCCAATGCGCCGGAGCCTCCCCCGAAGAATCCGGAATCATCGCCCGGCACGTCGTCGGCGCCAACCTCGCAGGACACGACTCCCACGGCGTCATCCAGATCCCCGCGTACATCGACCGCATCAGGCGAGGCCACATCGTCCCCGGAGCCCCCATCGACATCGTGCAGGAAACGCCCTCAACCACCGTCGTCGACGGCCACTGGGGATTCGGCTACGTCGTCTCCGAGCACGCGATGCGCCTCACTATCGACAAGGCCCGCTCGCAAGGAGCCGCCGCCGCAACCGTCTACCGCCAGAGCCACGTAGGACGCGTCGCCGACTATCCCCTTATGGCTGTCCGACAAGGCTGCATCGGCCTGATGACCGCCGACTCCGGACGCACCGCCAAAGCCGTCGCCCCCTTCGGAGGCCGGGAGCCTCGCCTCGGCACCAACCCCATCTGCGTCGCCGTCCCCAGCAACCTCGACGGCCCCCTCTTCATCGATATGGCCACCAGCGCCGTCGCAGCCGGCAAAGTCGAGCTCGCCAGCGCCCGCGGCGCGCCCATACCCGAAGGATGGGTTGTCGACAGCAACGGCAACCCCACGACAGATCCCGACGTCCTCCGCGGGCAGGGAGGCGCCCTCCTCCCCCTCGGCGGCTCCGAAGGCTACAAGGGCTACGGCCTCTCCGTCATCGTCGAGATCCTCTCCGGCATCCTCACCGGCCTGGGATTCGGCCACGACCCCCGGGGGTTCCACAACGACGGCTGCTTTATGGCCGTCTTCAACGTCTCCGCCTTCCGTCCCCTCGACGAGTTCAAACAACAGGTGACCGACCTCGCAGCCTACCTCAAAGCGTCAGAGCGCGCCGCCGGATTCGACGAGATCCTCTACCCCGGCGAGATCGAGAGCCGCGTCGCCCAACGACGCCTCGTAGACGGCGTCTTCGTCGAAGACGCCACATGGGGAAAGCTAACCCAGCTCGCCGCAGAATACGGAGTCGCCAGCGAACTCGAACTCTGAGCATCCCCGCTCCGCTCCCCGACAGTCGGAACCAGACAGCCCCGGCGATTGACGCAAGCGCCTCCCGCTCGCTAAGCTGACTCCTTAACAGCGGCGACGTAGCCAAGTGGCCAAGGCGGAGGTCTGCAAAACCTCTATCCGGCGGTTCGATTCCGCCCGTCGCCTCCACCACGCCCCGCTCGACGCGCTCGCGAGCGCATCCCAAAGGATCCCAATTAGGACGGACGCTATGAGGGAAATCGTCAGGAAAGCGGAGACCAGCGAGAACGCCCCGCGAACCACCAGCCCCGACGGCGCCCGCCGCGAGATCGTCATCTCCCTCGAGGCCGAAACGCTCGATCGCCAGCAGAAACTCGCCCGCGTCCGAGCAGGGCAGGGCAGCACATTCGAGATCCTCTGCGACGAAGGAGTCAACCTTGGCGGAGACGACGCCGCTCCCTCGCCGCTCGCCTACTTCTCCGCCGGCGTCGCCTTCTGACTGCTCACCCAGCTCGCTCGGTTGAGCGAGATGACCCGCATCTCCTACTCGAAAGCGCGCATCCAGCAAACGACGCGCTTCTACCGCGACGGCTCAGCCCTCGCCGGAACCATCATCGGCGGCCCCGTCGGCCTCGAAACCCGGATCGACATCGAATCAAGCGACTCTCCCGAACGCGTCCGACGCCTCGCCGATATGGCCGAGGCAAGCTGCTACGCCATGCAATCCCTCGCCCAGAACGTCGCCATAACCTCCGCATTCACCCTCAACGGCGACCCGCTCCCCGAAGCCGTTCCGTCCTAGGCAGACAGCCCGCCCCATCGGCATAGCGCCCGAATGCGGCAACCCCGCCGCCCCGCCCGCCGGAATTCCCCGCCGGGCGGCAAGGTAGGGCAGGGGGGTGAACGCTTGAAGAAGCGCTCAGCGGGCGCACATCCCCCTGCGCCTACACGTTCGCGCCGGAATCGGTATACTAAGCCAATGCTCTATGCGAAAACATCCACACACTACATATTTTACTCAAGGAGTGTGCAGTAATGGATAGCGGTTCAATAGCCTGGCTGCTGATGGCCTCCGCCCTGGTGTTGCTGATGACCCCAGGCCTCGCCTTCTTCTACGGAGGCCTCGTCCGAAGCCGCAACATCATCAGCACCATAATGCTCAGTTTTATGAGTATGGCCGTCGTTAGCATCGTCTGGGTGCTCTGGGGCTACAGCATCGCGTTCGGCGAGGGCTCCGCATTCGTCGGCGACCTCTCCCTCCTCGGCCTCCAGGGAATCGAGCCAGGCGAGGATATGCTCTTCGTCGTCTTCCAGATGATGTTCGCCATCATCACCCCCGCCCTCATCACCGGCGCCGTAGTCGAACGCTTCAAATTCACCACCTATCTCGTCTTCCTCGTTCTCTGGATAACCCTCGTCTACGCCCCCATCGCGCACTGGGTGTGGGCTGGCAACGGATGGCTCCTCGACCTCGGAGCCCTCGACTTCGCCGGCGGAACCGTCGTCCACATCAACGCCGCCGTCGCCGCCGTCGCCGCCGCCGTCCTCCTCGGCAAACGACGCGACCCCGGCCTCGAACCCGGAAACGTCCCCTACGTAGTCATCGGCGCAGCCCTCCTCTGGTTCGGATGGTTCGGATTCAACGCAGGATCCGGACTCGCCGCCGACAACGTAGCCATCAACGCCTTCCTCGTAACCAACACCGCCGCCGCCGCCGCCGCCCTCACCTGGGGCGTCCTCTCCCAGATACAGAACAAGAAAATGAGCGCCGCCGGCGTCGCCACCGGAGCCGTCGGCGGACTCGTCGCCATCACCCCCGCGGCCGGAGCAGTCGGCGTTATGGGAGCCCTCGCCATCGGATTCGGCGCCGGACTCCTCTGCTACGGCGCCGTCCTCCTCCGACCCAGAATCCGCATCGACGACTCCCTCGACGTCTTCGCCGTCCACGGCATAGGCGGCATCTGGGGCGCCATCGCCACCGGAATCTTCACCGTCGAAGCCTTCGCCGGCGTCCCCGGTCTCGTCAACGGCAACGCCGAACAGGTGGGCATCCAGGCCATCGGCGTCGTGGCCACCCTCGCCTACTCCTTCATCGCCACCGTCATCATCCTCAAAGCCCTCGACGTCATCCCGGGACTCGGCTTGCGCGTCAGCGAGCGCGACGAGAACGTCGGACTCGACGTCGCAGCCCACGGAGAACGCGCCTTCGTCAGCGACGGCGCCGACTAACAACCGAAGAGCAGGGAAACAGCAGCAGCCGCGGGGGTATGCCGCGCATACCCCCGCAGGCAATGGACACAAGGGGAGAAACGCTATGCTCAGCATCGAAGCAGTCATCCGACCCGAGCGCATCCACCAGGTCACCGAAGCAATGAAGGAGGCCGGCTGCCAGGGCTTCTACTACGCCAACGTAACCGGCGAAGGGCGCCAGCACGGCGTCGAAGTCTTCGTCGGACGCGGCGGCGCTATGGCCAACCGCTACGCCGTCCCCAAAACCCTCATCCGCACCATCATCCACGACAACATGCTCGAACCCGTTATCGAAGCCATCGTCTCCAACGCCCGAACCCCCGACGGCGGCGAAGTTGGCGACGGCAAGATCTTCGTCTCCCCCGTCATCGACGTCATCCGAGTCCGCACAGGAGAGCGCGGCGACGACGCCGTCTGATCCTCCCGCCCCGCCTCTCTCGCCTCGCCCCAAACCCAAGAGCGGCCCGGCTCCTAGAGAGCCGGGCCGCTCTTGCGCTCCCACATCTACGATACCTAGCCAGCCTCGCTCGACCTCGCCGCCAATACCCGTTGCGTCGCCCTCGCGCTGGCCTGCTGATTCCGCTCCCTCACACTCTCTCGATTCTCGCGCGTGTGATTCTCTTTGAAACGCTTCTCCTGCTGCATATCCCGCGCGCCATCCGGCTTCGTCGTTCGTCCCTCCAACCGAGGCGCAGCATCCCACAGCCGGTTTATCAACCTCGCGGCTGCCCACGGAGCATCCCTCACGTAAGGCTCATGAAGAGTGTCCCCGTAGTAACTTACGTGGTGAAGGAATAGCGCCCAGTATGTGTCAATCAGCGTGTAGTCGCCGGAATCCAGTTCCCTTACGAACCTTCGTATGCTGTCCGTAGGAACGATGCTCCACCCGTGAAGAGCAGCGATAGCCCTCACCGTATGCGCGACCGCTCCCCACGCATCATTAGAGATGCGCAGACGCTCCCCAGAGGTCAACCGCTTCTTCGTCGATAGCCGCTGTGACGCATCGAGCAACCGACTTGCCCTGTCCCGATGCTTCTCCGACACTGCCTGCCACCCCGCCTCTGCTGGATTCCCAATAGGCTGCTCCAGCTCAGAGCTAGAGAGCGGCGCAGGGGCGTGTGGGTTCGAGGCTGTCGTCATCAGGCTTCTCCTCAGATGAACAGCCTACGCCCAGCCGCCGCGACGGTCAACGAAACACCGACGCAAGCTCGCCCCCCTTACTCCTCCCACTCCGCCAGAGCGTCCCACCTCGGCTCCAGACCCAGCCCCGGACTCTCCGGCATCGTCGTCCGCCCCTGCCGGGGACCCACGCACCCGTCGAACACCATCTCCCCGCACTTCCACATCACATAGTGATACTCAACGCGCCACCCGTTCGGAACCGCCGCCTGCAAGTGCATATTGTGATGCGGCCACCCTCCACCGTTCGCGATCGGCAGATTGAACGCCTGCGCCAGCGCCGCGTACTTCATCCCCTCCGTATACCCACCGCAATACACAACGTTCGGCTGCAGAATATCCACCGCCCCCTGCGCCAGAAGATCCCGCGCCCGGAACAATCCCCCCTCGTTCTGACCCGCCGAGATCGGAATGCTCGTCCGCATCCGAAGATCCCGCAACAACAACGCATCGTTCCCCCACACCGGCTCCTCGAACCACTCCACCCCGCACCCCTCAACCGCCTTCGCCAAGTTCAGCGCATTATTGAACTGGAACATATAGTTCGCGTCCATCGAAAGCTGCGCCTCCGGCCCGATAGCGTCCCGAACCGCCCGCACGCGCTCCGCATCCTCCCGCCACCCCTCATGACCCCCCGCAACCCCCACCACCATCTTCAACTTATCCTCACCCTCAGCAACGAAACGCGACGCCAACGACACAAGCTCCTCCGTCGAATACTCCGGAAGACCAAACGTAACGTACGCCGGAACCACCGCCTGCGCCCCTCCCAGCAAACGCCACACCGGCAAACCCGTCGCCTTACCCTTGATGTCCCACAGCGCAATATCGATCGCGCTCGCCCCCGACGACCACGTCCCCGTCTGCGACCGCGGATTATGCTCCACCGCGAGCTTCCGCCAGATCCGCTCCGTCTCGAACGGATCCATCCCCACCGTTAACGGACCCAGCTCCGCATTGATATGCTCCCGCACCGCCTTGCGCTGAATCGGCCCCGAAATCCCGTACCCCGTAACCCCCTCGTCCGTCTCCACCCGGCAGAACACGAACGGCCGCATCACCGGCTCATCCAGCAACGGAACCGGAACCGGAACGTTGTGCGTAGTAGCCTCAACTCTCGCAATCTTCACAAAACAACCTCGCGCGGCAAAAGCGCCCCGGCACAATACCCGCGCCCCCTCGAAATAGCAACGCGCCCCATCCCCCCGACCCTCGAAAAGCGCGAAGAATCCCGAAGAAATCCGCCCCGTTCCCCCATTGACAAAGCGGGGGGGGGGGGGGGGTAGAGTAGACGCTAGCTTTTGCAATCTGCAAGCAGTCCGCAACTCATCTGCGCACGCTCCATCCCGAAGGGAAGCAACCAATGAAATCGCTCACTGTTCGTTGCCGCGGAACCGCGGCCTTCCACTGGATCATCCCCCTCGCCGCCGCCCTCATCCTCGCGATGAACATCCTCTCGCCCAACCCCGCCGGCGCATCCATCCTCGACCCCCTCGCCAACCAGGCCGCCACCCCCGCCGCCCCAACCGCACTCACCGCCACCCCCGGCCCCAGCAGCGTAACCCTCACATGGACCGACCCCAACGACGAGGCTATCGACTACTACGAGTACCAGCAGAAAATAGGAGCTGGCAGCTACGGGAACTGGGCCGAGATTCCCAACTCCCACAGCGGCACAACATCCGCCACGATAACCGGCCTTGCCGCCGGAGTCGCCCACGCCTTCAAGATCCGCGCCCTGCACTCCGCCGGAGGCGGCGCCGCCACCGCCGGCGCCGCCTCCGCAGAGGCCGCCGCAACCCCCGCCGCCCCATCCATAACCCTCTTCGCAATCGCAGGCGATCAAGCCGTAACCCTCAATTGGGAGGTCACCGGCGCTTTCCCCACGTCGGGGGCGCCTGGCATCAGAACTTGGCTCTACTCCCTCCGGCAGCCGAACGGAAATTTCGACACCCCCACGCCGATATGCATAAGCTGCCTCGCCAGAAGATCAGCCACGCTAACCGGCCTCAGCCTCACCAACGGTTCAGGGTATGGAATTCGAATTTCGCTAAATCCCAGCAGCCTCGCCGCTAACGGCGACGCAACAAACACGGTGAGTTTCGTCCCCTCGGCAAGCAACCCCATCCCATCGGGAACCCCTGCCGCCCCCGCCGGCTTCACCGCCGCCCCAGGCAACGGCAGGGCAACCCTCAACTGGACCGACCCGGACGACGACACCATCAGGAGCTGGCAGTACCGCAGCAAGCGAGGCGGACGCGCCTACGGCAACTGGACAACCATGCTCGGCTCCCACGAAGATACCACCAGCCACACAGTAACCCTCCTCGCCCCCGGCACGGAGTACGCCTTTCAGGTCCGCGCCGTCAACGGCGCCGGCTACGGAGCCGTCTCCGCAGAGCGGGCCGTAACCCCCACTGCCGCCCCTCCCACTCCCACGCCTGCTCCGGGAACAACCCCCGCCCCCACAGCCACGAGCGCCCCAGCTCCCACCCCCACCGACACCCCAACCCCCACGGCCACTCCCACGCCCGCTCAGGGAACAACCCCCGCCCCCACGAACACGCCCACGCCCACAGCCACGGACACCCCAACCCCCACGGACACGCCCACCCCCGCCCCGGGGACAACCCCCGCCCCCACGAACACGCCCACGCCCACCCCCACCGACACCCCAACCCCCACAGCCACGAACACGCCCACTCCCACCGACACCCCAACCCCCACAGCCACGCACACTCCAACCCCCACGGACACGCCCACCCCCGCCCCGGGGACAACCCCCGCCCCCACGGACACGCCCACCCCCGCCCCGGGGACAACCCCCGCCCCCACGAACACGCCCACCCCCACCGACACCGACACCCCAACCCCCACAGCCACGCACACTCCCACTCCGAGACCCACGGCGACTCCCACCGCGACTCCTACACCGAGACCCGAGACAGCTGCTCCCACGCCCACTCCTGACGGGAGCGTTGGCGTCAGCGGCGCGACCATAACCCGCCCGGCCACTCCCACCCCCATCCCAACCCCCACCCCAAGACCTGCGCTCCCGCCCAAGCCCCCGCCCGCCCCAACCGCAATGCCCACCGCAATGCCCACCCTCGCCCCCACCGCGATGCCGCCCACGGCGACGCCCACTGTCGCTCCGCGCCCAACGGCGACCCCCGTCCCGCGCCCGACGGCGACTCCAGCTCCGCGCCCAACGGCGACCCCAGCCCCGATGCCCACGGCGACTCCAGCCCCGCGCCCGACGGCGACCCCCGTCCCGCGCCCGACGGCGACTCCAGCCCCGCGCCCGACGGCGACCCCCGTCCCGCGCCCGATGGCGACTCCAGCCCCGCGCCCAACGGCGACCCCAACCCCGATGCCCACGGCGACTCTAGCCCCGCGCCCAACGGCGACTCCAACCCCGCGCCCGACCGCGACGCCCACCCCCACTCCGGCGCCGACCGCGACGCCCACCCCAAGACCCGCGCCCACCCCAACGCCAACGCCCGAAGATACAGGCGGATTCTCCGGCGCATTGCCGTTGTTCGTTGGAGGGCTGGCAGTGATCCTCATCGCCGCTGGCGGCTACGGCGTCTACGTTTACCGCCAGAGGCAAAGCTAGACCGGCGAGCTAAGCGCCGCCGCCCGCACGAGCCCGGCTAGCTGACGCCCCCCTGGGAGGAGCATCCCCCGCTCCCCCAGCGGGCGCCGCCTCCAACCAAGCGCTCCCGCGCAAAGCGGGAGCGCTTGTCTCGCCGCCTCCCAAGCGCGAAAATCCCGAAGAAGTCCGCCCCGTTTCTCATTGACAAAGAGGGGGGGGGGGGGGGGTAGAGTAGACGCTAGCTCGCTATCTGCAAGCAGTCCGCAACTCATCTGCGCATGCTCCATCCCGAAGGGAAGCAACCAATGAAATCGCCCATCGCACGCTACGACAGAAACCGCGCCTTCCCCTGGATCATTCCCCTCGCCGCCGCGCTCGTCGCCGCACTCATCCTCGCGATGAGCATCCTCTCGCCCAACCCTGCCGGCGCATCCATCCTCGACCCCCTCGCCAACCAGGCCGCCACCCCCGCCGCCCCAACCGGACTCTCCGCTACAGCCGGCTCCAGCAAAGCAACCCTCGCCTGGACCAACCCCAACGACGACACAATCGACTACTACGAGTACCAGCAGAAAACAGGAGCCGCAGACTACGGGAGCTGGGCCGAGATCCCCAACTCCCACAGCGGCACAACATCCGCCACGATAACCGGCCTTGCCGCCGGAGTCGCCCACGCCTTCAAGATACGCGCGAAGAGCGACGCCGGCGACGGCGTCGCCTCCGCAGAGGCGACCGCAACCCCCACCGTCCCATCCATAACCCTCTTCGCAACCGCACTCGATCAAACCGTAAAAATCAATTGGGAGGTCACCGGCGCTTTTCCCACGCCTGGGCCGAGTGGCGTCAGAATTTGGTTCTACGAACTCCAGCAGCCGAGCGGAGAATACGCCGACCCTGTGCCGATATGCTCGGATTGCCTCAGCATAAGATTAAGCACGCTAACCAGCCTCACCCTCACCAACGATTCAGAGTATGGAATTCGAATTTCGCTGAGCCCCAGCGAACTCGCCGCCAACGGCGACGGAACAAACACGGTGAAGTTCACCCCCTCGTCAAGCGCCCCCGTCCCGACGGGAACCCCCGCCGCTCCCTATCCTTACGTCGCCTCCCCAGGCAACGGCAGCGCAAACCTCAGCTGGGCCGACCCCGGCGACGACACCATCACCCACTGGCAGTACCGCAGCAAGCGGGGCGGACGAACCTACGGAGACTGGACAACCATCTCCGGCTCCGACAAAGACACCACCACCTACCAAGCAACCTCTCTCACCAATGGCGTGGAGTACGAATTCCAGGTCCGCGCCGTCAACCCCGCCGGCTACGGCGCCGCAGCCGCAGAACAGACCGCCACCCCCACCGACGCTGCTCCCACTCCCACACCAACTCCCACCGACACCCCTACCCCCACCGCCACCCCCACGAACACCCCCACGGCCACGCCCACCGACACCCCCACCCCGGCGCCCGTTCCCACCGACACCCCAACCCCCGCCCCGGGAACGACTCCCGCTCCCACCGACACCCCAACGGACACCCCGACTCCCACTCCCACGCATACTCCCACCCCCACGCCGACTGCTACCCCAACCCCAACCCCCACGCCCTCCGCCACTCCCGCCCGCCCCGCCGGCTTCAGCGGCACAGCCGGATACCAGCGCGTAACCCTCACCTGGACCAACCCCAACGACCCCTCCATCACCAGCTACCAATACCAGCAGAAGAAAGGCAGCGCCCGCTGGGGCGGCTGGACCGACATCCCCGGCTCCGGCGCAACCACCGTCGCCCACGAGATAACCGGCCTCGACAACAACGTCAACTACGGATTCCGCATCCGCGCCCGCAACTCAGTGGGCGACAGCCCCCGCTCCGGGAACGAATTCAAAACCCCAGGGTCCTCCAAGACGTTCACCGTCTCCCCCGATATGGACCGGGTAGCTGAAGGCGACGCCGGCAAAACCGACGTAACCGTAACCATAACCCTCAACGAGCCCGCCCCAGCCAACTTCGCCATCCAGTTCGGAGTCGCTCCCACAAGCATCGCAACCCGCGCCGCCGACTGCAACAACCCCCCTGCGAGCGCAGACTACTGCGTGAGCGCGCTGCGTATTCCCATCGCGGAAGGCGAGCGCGTCGCCACCTTCACCGTCAGCGTCTTCGGCGACGTGACCATGGGATCGAACGAGAACATCGTTCTCCCCGCCACAGCGCGCATCTCGAACGCCGCGGCCGCCGGCTGGGTCGGCAGCTCGCTCACCATCACCATCGTCGACGACGACGACGACGCCACCCCCAAGGCCACCCCCGTCGCCGCCCTCGACCTCCTCACCGGGATCCTCGGACAGGCCCCCGCCTCCGCTCCCCCCCTGGGCGACCCCGACGATGAAGCCGGCGACACGAACGCCCTCGAAGGCTGGTTCGACGCGCGCGCAACCACCCCCCTCAAAGCCGACCCTGGGGAAACCACTCCCCGCTGCCTGGCGGTTCCCGTCGGCCAAACGCACTTCACCCTCGCCTTCAGCTGGGGAGCCAAAGACGTCAAAGCCAACATCGAATTTCCCAGAGACGGAGGCGGCGTAACCGGCTGGTACAACGACGACGCTGCAGTCAACTCCGAATACCGAACCTCTGGAATCCTGCCCTACCGCTACTACCAGCATGAAGGCTCCTGGCGCCGAACGGACATCTTCGTCGCCCCGGCCTCGACGACAGCGGCGCTCACCGCCCGCGACTTCGACGGCAACCCCGACGGCACAGACGACACGAAAGTCACCCACGCCGACATCGTCGCCGTGCAGATCGAACTCCCCGACCTCGAACAGGGCGAAGCCCGCTCATTCCCCGTCGTCTTCAAAGTCGTCGCCGAGGGCATCGCCTTCGTTCCCACCACCTACACCATCCACATCAAGCGCGACTGCGCCCCGCCGCCGACCCCAACCCCCACGCCAACCGCCACCGCCACCCCCACCGACACGCCCACCCCCACAGCCACGTCCACGCCAACCCACACCCCCACGCCCACCTCAGCCCCAGGGACAACCCCGGCTCCCACAGCCGCCCCCACCTCAGCGCCGCCGACAGCTACCCCCACGCCCACCGCCACGCCCACGCCAGCCCCAGGGACAACCCCCGCGCCCACAGCCGCGCCCACGCCAGCCCCAGGAACAACCCCCGCGCCCACAGCCGCGCCCCCCGACACACCCACTCCAACGCCCACTCACACCCCAACCCCCACGCCAACCCCTGATCCTTCAGCAACCCTCACCCCGACTCCCATCCCCACGCCCACGCCCACCCCCGACAGCCGAGTCAGCATCAGCGGCAAAACCATCACCCGCCGTGCCACCCCAACCCCGACCCCCACCCCCGTCCCAACCGCAATGCCAACCGCAGTTCCCACCGCGACGCCTACGGCAACGCCAACAGCGATGCCCACTCCCGCCCCCACCGCAATGCCGCCAACGGCGATGCCCACTGTAGCCCCACGCCCGACGGCGACTCCCGCCTCGCGCCCGACGGCCACCCCAACCCCGATGCCGACGGCCACCCCCACTCCGATGCCCACGGCCGCCCCAACCCCGCGCCCAACGGCCACCCCCACTCCGATGCCCACGGCCACTCCAACCCCGACTCCGCGCCCGACGGCCACCCCAACCCCGATGCCGACGGCCACCCCGGCTCCGCGCCCAACGGCCACCCCCGCCCCACGCCCGACGGCAACGCCGACCCCAACCCCGACGCCCACCCCGAGACCAGCCCCCACCCCGACCCTCACCCCCATCCCTGAAGATGACTCAGGCGGATTCTCCGGCGCCGCCGTCCCGTTGGCCGTCGGAGGCGTCGCCGTCATCCTCATCGCTGCCGGCGGCTACGGCTTCTACGTCTACCGCCAGCGCCAAACCTAGGCCGGCAAGCTAAGCGCCGCCGCCCGCACAAGCCGGGCTAGCCGACGACACCTGGGGGGAGCGCCCCCACGCTCCTCCCAGGATCTCCATCCCGCACGCGTCTCCTCAGGGGATCGCCTCCCGGGAAAGCGCGAAAATTTGCCCCGAAATTTCCGCTGCTACCCCCTTGACAAGGGGGGGGGGGGGGGGTGTAGATTAGGCCGCAACTTGCGCCCCGCCGCTTAGACTTGGGGGAACACGGATGTCACTCCTCGCTCGCCACGGAAACCAGCCTCTCCACTGGATTATCCCTCTCGCCGCCGCCCTCCTCGCCGCCCTCATCCTCGCGATGAGCATCCTCTCTCCCAACCGCGCCGGCGCAGCCCCTGCCCTCGACCCCCTCGCCAACCAGGCCGCCACTGCCACCGCCACTCCCGCCGCTCCCACCGCCGCAACCTTCGACTTCCTCACCGGAAAGATCGGCTCCGCCCCGCCCCGGGGGGAGCCCACCGGCTCAGAGCTCCCACCATTCGGCGACGCCGATGGCGAAGCGAGCGACACGAATACCCTACTCGGATGGTTCGACGCAAGAGAAGACACCCCAGAGAAAGCCGACCCGGGCGAAGACATCCCCCGGTGTCTGGAATTCCCGACGACGGGAGGACAGACGCACATCTACATCGCCTACAGCTACGGCGCCGCAGGGACAAAAGCCGTCGTCAACCTCCCGATTAATGGAGGCGCTATCGCGGGGTGGTTCGATCCCTGGGTGAACACGCGGCAAGAAGGGTACGACTACTACGTGGGAGTCGGAGATATCGCACACTACTCCTACGAATACAGCAACTTCGCTTGGGAAATAACAGCCCAGGACCTCCCCCGCGCCGGAACCGGCTCCAGCCCGGCTCCCAGCACGACCCAGTTCTGGGAGGGGGGAGCCACTGTAATCACGCACGACGAGATCGCCGAGGTGGCGTTCATAGTCAGCAGCGAGGCCACTTTCCCGATCGACATAACGCTCGTAGCCAAAGCCCCGAGCCTCGATGACACCACCTACACCATAACCCTCTCGCGCGACTGCGACGTCACCAGAGCCACCCCCACCCCTACCTCCACGCCCACTCCCACCCATACTGCAACTCCCACCCACACCCCCTCTCCCGTCCCGGGGACAACTCCCGATCCCACTCCCACCCACACTCACACCCCAACGCCTACTCACACCCCTACGCCTACCCACACCCCTACTCCTACCCACACTCCCGCCGCCCCCAGACCCGACTCCCCAACCGGATTCGTCGCCGTCCCCGGCGACAAAAAAGTGACGCTCGTCTGGGCCAACCCCAACGACGCCACGATCACCGGCTACCAATCACGCCAGCGCCAGAGCAGCGGCAGCTTCTGGAGCGCCTGGACCGACATCGCCTCCTCCGACGCATCCACCGTGGAGCACGTCATAACCGGCCTCAACAACGGGACTGCTTACGACTTCCGCGTCCGCGCAGTCAACTCACAGGGCAATGGCAGCCAATCACCCGTCTCCTCAGCCACCCCCTCCGCCTCCGCTCCCACCGCGGCCTTCTTCGACTTCCTCACCGGGAAGATCGGCTCCGCCCTGCCCGCCGAACCCACCGGCTCAGAGCTCCCGCCCTTCGGCGATTCCGACGACGAGACCGGCGACACGAACACCCTGCTCGGATGGTTCGACGCAAGAGAAACCACCCCAGAGAAAACCGACCCAGGCGAGACCATCCCCCGCTGCCTCGAATTCCCGACGACGGGAGGACAGACGCACATCTACATCGCCTACAGCTACGACGCCGCAGGAACAAAAGCCGTCGTCAACCTCCCGATCAAGGGAGGCGCTATCGAGGGGTGGTTCGATCCCTGGGTGGAAACGCGCCAAGAGGGCTACGACTACCACGTGGGTGTCGGAGATATCGCGCAAAACTCCTACAGCTACGACACGAACACAAGCTCTTGGGACTTGACAACCCAGATCCTCCCCCGCGCGGGAAGCGGCCCGGAGCCCACCGGCGTCGAGTTCTGGGAGGGGAGCTCCCGATTAATCACGCACGGCGCCATCGCCGAGGTGGTGTTCGTGGTCAACAACGGCTCCACCTTCCCGGTGGACATGACGATCGTGGCCAAATCCCCCGCCCTCGAAGACACAACCTACACCATAACCCTCTCGCGCGACTGCGACGCCACCAGAGCCACTCCCACCCCTACTCCCGCCCCCGGGACGACCCCCGCTCCCACCCCCACGCCCACCAACACGCCCACCCCCGGCCCCACTCCTACGCCCGGCGCCTCCCCCGCCGTCCCAACCGGGCTCATCGCCACCGCCGGCGACAAAAAGGCGACGCTCGCCTGGGACAACCCGAACAACGCCTCGATCACCGGCTACCAATTCCGCCAGCGCAAAGGCAGCGCCGCATGGGGCAGTTGGACCAACATCGGCTCCTCCGACGCGTCCACCGTGAAGCACGTCGTAACGGGCCTCGACAACGGCAGCAAGTACAGCTTCCGCATCCGCGCACGCAACTCACGAGGCAATAGCGGCCAATCAAACGTCGCCTCAGCCACCCCGGACGCCGCCGCCCCAACCGCCGCCGCCCTCGACTTCCTCACCGGAAAGATCGGCTTCGCCCCGCCCAGGGCGGCGGAAGGCATGGAGCTCCCGCCGATCGGCGACCCGAACGACGAAACCGGCGACTCCAACACCCTCTTCGGATGGTTCGACACGAGGGCTGACACCCCAGTTAAAGCCGACCCCGGCGAGATGACCATGCCCCGGTGCCTGGAACTCCTGCCCTCGGCAAGTCAAACGCACATCTACATCGCCTACAGCTACGACGGCGCGGGAACAAAAACCGTCGTCAACCTCCCCATGCAAGGAAGCGGCGTCGAAGGGTGGTTCACCCCCTGGGTGAATACGCGGCAACAAGGCTACGACTACTACTTGGGAGTCGAAGATATCGTCCAGAACTCCTACAGCTACAGCGTCCTCTCCAGCTCTTGGAGCAGAACAAAGCACACCATCCCCCGCGCCGGAACCGGCTCCAGCCCGGATCCCGGCACGACCAAGTTCTGGGAGGGGGGCGGCGATTTGATCAAGGACTACGAAATCGCCGAAGTGACGTTCGTGGTTCCCAGCGGCTCCACCTTCCCGGTGGACGTAACCATCGTGGCCAAGAATCCCGCCCTGGCGGACACCACCTACACGATAACCCTCTCGCGCAACTGCGACATCACCAGAGGCATACCCACCGCAACCCCCACCCCCACGCCCACGGCCACTCCCACCATCACCCCCACGCCCACGGCCACTCCCACCATCACCCCCACGCCCACGCCAACGGCCACTCCCACCATCACCCCCACCCCCACGCCAACGGCGACCCCCACCACTCCAGTCCCCGGAACAACTCCCGCTCCTACCCCCACGCCAACTGCGACCCCCACCCCCACTCCGGTCCCCGGAACAACCCCCGCTCCCACCCACACCCCCGCCCCCACCCCCACTCCTGTAAACACGCCCACCCCCACTCCTGTAAACACGCCCACCCCCACTCCCACACCCGACGGGAGCGTCGGCATCGGCGGTTCGACCATCACCCGCCGCGCCACTCCCACCCCCACCCCGAGGCCAGCGCTCCCGCCCACTCCCCCGCCCCCGCCGACGGCCACCCCCGCCCCCACCATGATGCCGACGGCGATCCCCACCGTAGCCCCCCGCCCAACCGCGATGCCCACCATCGCCCCGCGCCCAACGGCGATTCCCACCGCAGCGCCAACCGCGGTCCCTACCGTAGCTCCGCGCCCAACCGCGACCCCCGCCCCGCGCCCGACAGCGACCCCCGCCCCGCGGCCAACGGCAACCCCAGCCCCGCGGCCAACGGCGACCCCCGCCCCGCCCCCGACAGCGACCCCCGCCTCGCGGCCAACGGCGACCCCCGTCCCGCGCCCGATGCCCACGGCAACCCCAACCCCCACCCCAACGCCCGCGCCGACCGCGACGCCCACCCCCAGACCAGCGCCCACCCCAACCCTCACCCCCATCCCTGAAGACGACTCCGGCGGATTCTCCGCCGCCGTCCCGCTGGCTCTTGGAGGCCTCGCAGTGATCCTCATTGCTGCTGGCGGCTACGGCTACTACGTCTACCGGCAGAGGCAACCTAGGCGCAGCTAGCCCCGCCGCCTAAGCAAACCCCTCTAGCCGGCGAGCCCTGGGAGGAGCATCCCCTCGCTCCTCCCAGGGACTCTCTCTTCCCCAGCCCCATCCTCCCCGCGCAGGCGAACCACTCGCCGGGCAGAGTAGGGGAGCGCTCGTCGAGCTCCCATCGTCCCCCGCGCAAGCGCAAAATCTCCCTCCACTACAAGCGCGAATTCCCACGGAAACTCGTCCCGAAATTGCCCCTGTTGCCCCTTGACAAGGGGGGGGGGGGGGGGGTGGATAATAAGCCGCGACCCACATCCGGCGCGGAGCGCGCTGCGCACTCCGCTTGAGGGGATAACAACAAGATGAAATCGCTGATCGCCCGCTACGATGGAAACCGCGCCCTCCCCTGGATCATCCCCCTCGCCGCGGTCCTCCTCGCCGCCCTCGTCCTCGCGACGACCATCCTCGCCCCCAGCCCTGCCGGCGCATCCGTCCTCGCGCCCCTCGCCAACCAGGCCGTCGCCACCCCCGCCGCGCCAACCAGCCTCGCCGCCACCCCCGGCCCCAGCAGCGTGACCCTCACGTGGGACGACCCCAGCAACGCCGCCATCGACTACTACGAATACCGCCAGAAAGTAGGCCCCGCCGCTTACGGCTCCTGGACCGAGATTCCCAACTCCCACGCAGAAACGGCATCCGCCACGATAAGAGGTCTCGCCGCGGGCGTGGAGCACAAGTTCAGGATCCGCGCGCGGAGCTCCGCCGGCGCCGGCGTCGCCGCCGCAGAGGTAGCCGAAACCCCCGCCGCCCCGACGATGACCCTCTTCGCAAAAGCAGGCGACAAACAGGTGGAGCTCCGCTGGGAGCTCAGCGGCGAACTACCCCCTTCCCCCGCTGTCGCCAGCTGGGAAGTCTCCACCCGCCGTAAGGACGGCGTCGCCTGGGGCGACTGGACCACAAGAACGGCGATAGACGGCGCAACCTCCTCCACCAGAACCCACACCATCACAGGACTCACGAACACCTACGACTATCTGGCATCGGTCTCCGTAACCCCGCGCTCCCTCGTCAGCGCCCCGGGATCGGGCTCGCAGTCAGGCAACGCAGGATTCTCCACTGAGCCGCAATTCTACGTCGCGCCCACCTCGCCTATCGTCGAAGCCCTTCCGACGGCGCCCCCGCCTGCTCCCGCCGGCTTCGCCATCGAGTGGATAGGCAACACCTGGGTGAGAGTCAGCTGGGACGAAGCCTACACCGACACATCCCTCATCGGCTGGCAGTATCGCCACAAGCGAGGCGGACGAGCCTACGGCGAATGGGTAACCATCCCCGACTTCACCAACATTAAAGTGAACCACATAATCCGCGGCCTCTACCCTGGCTCGGACTACACCTTCCAGCTCCGCGCACTCAACCACGCCGGCTACGGAGCCGCCTCCCCGGAGAAATCCACCACCACCTCAGCCCCGCCCACTCCAACTCCCACGCCCGCCCCCACTGCCACCCCCACGCTCACCCCCACCCCCACCCCCGGCCCCACTCCCACCCCCGTCTCCAGGAGCGCGGCCCTCCCCAAGCCAGCCGGCCTCACCGCCACCCCCGGCCCCAGCAGCGTAACCCTCACCTGGACCAACCCCAACGACGCCGACGTCGACTACTACGAATACCGCCAGAAAGTAGGCGCCGCCGCCTACGGCCACTGGATGGAGATACCCAGCTCCCACAACGCCACCACATCCGCCACGATAAGAGGCCTCGCCGCGGGAGTGGAGCACAAGTTCAAGATCCGGGCGAGGAGCGCCGCCGGCGCGGGCGCCGGCTCGGATGAGGCGTCCGCCACCCCCGCCGCCCCGACCATCACCCTCTTCACAAAAGCGGGCGACAAACAGGTAGAGTTCAGCTGGGAGCTCAGCGGCCCCCTCCCCCCGTCTCCCGCATTCGCCAGCTGGGAATTCGCCTACCGCTTCTCGAAGCGCAGCTTTGGCTCGCGAACGGAGATCCCCCACGCAATCTCCCTCACCAGAACGCACACCTTAGCTGGCATCGAAAACGATAGAGAACAGGTGGCCTCGCTCTCGATAACCCCCCGATCCCTCGCTAGCCCGCCGACGTCGGGGTCGCAGGCAGGCAACGCAGGATTCTCGAACGAGCCGCACTTCTACCCCTCGGCCCACAACCGCGGCGCCGGCGCCGCCCCGCGGGGCGCCCCCGGCGCTCCCAGCGGCCTCAACGTAACAGACCTGGGCGCAAAGAGCCTCACCCTCAGATGGAACTCCCAGTCGGGCGACAGATCCATCACCGGGTTTCAGTACCGCCAGAAGCGGGACGGACGCGCCTACGGCGACTGGGTAACCATGCCCCCGACACCCCCCGACAGCGACGGGCAAACTCGTGACCCTCGAGAAAGAACGTTCCACGCGATCAGCGGCCTCGCCCCTGGCTCGAACTACACCTTCCAGATCCGCGCCGTCAACGCTGCCGGCTACAGCCCCCCATCCGCAGAGGCGACCGCCGCCACCACAGCCCCCCCGACCCCCACCTCCACCCCTACGCCCACGCCAACCCCCACCCCCGGCCCCACTCCCACCCCCGCTCCCAGCAACTCCGCCCTCCCCACCCCGACCGGCTTAACCGCCACTCCCGGCCCCAGCAGCGTAACCCTCGCCTGGACCAACCCCAATGACGACGACATCGACTACTACGAATACCAGCAGAAAGTAGGCCCCGCCGCCTACGGCTTCTGGATGGAGATCCCCAACTCCCACAAAGACACCACATCCGCCGCGATGACCGGCCTCGCCGCCGGCGTGGAGCACAAATTCAAGATCCGCGCCAGGAACTCCGCCGGCGCCGGCGCCGCCTCCGCCGAGGTCGCCGCCACCCCTGCCGCCCCCACCATAACCCTCTTCGCAACCGGCTATGACGCAAGAGTAGATCTCCGCTGGGAGCTCAGCGGCCCCCTTCCCCCTTCCCCTGCATTCACCAGCTTGGAAGTCTCCACCCGCAGGAAGAACGACTCCGGAACCTGGCAAAGCTGGACCACGCGAACGGCGATCCCCAGCGCAACCACCTCCACCCGCGCGCACACCGTGGTCGGCCTCGCTAACGGCTATGACCACCAGGCCTCGCTCTCGATAACCCCCCGATCTCTCGCCAGCCCCCCGTCGTCCGGCTCGCAGTCAGGCAACGCGGGATTCTCGACTGATGCGCAGTTCTACCCCGACTCCACCAGCCTCGTCGCCCCGACGGGGACCCCTGCCGCTCCCACCGGCTTCACCACAAGAAATGTGAGCGCAACAAGAGCAGACCTCGCTTGGGACCGCATCGACCTCGGCGACTCCGCCGACCTCAGCGTAACCCACTTTCAGTACCGCCAGAAGCGGGGCGGACGAACCTACGGAGACTGGACAACCATCTCCGGCTCCGACGAGACAACAGCAGGCCACACGGTTACCGGCCTCACCCCTAGCACGGCGTACGCCTTCCAGGTCCGCGCCGTCAACGTAGCCGGCTACGGCGCCGCATCCGCAGAACAGACCATCACCACCACCGCAACCCTAGTCCCAACTCCCACCCCAACCCCCACTCCGCCCCCCACGCCCACCCCAACCCTAACCCCCACGCCCGGCCCCACCCCCACCCCCACCCCCATCCCCACCCCCACTCCTGTCGCTTCGAACTCAGCCCTTCCCACCCCAACCGGCTTAACCGCCACCCCGGGCCCCAGCAGCGTAACCCTCACCTGGACCAACCCCAACGATGCCGGCGTCGACTTCTACGAGTACCAGCAGAAAGTAGGCTCCGACCCCTACGGCTTCTGGATGGATATCCCCAACTCCCACATCGGCACGACATCCGCGACGATAACCGGGCTCGCCGCCGGGGTGGAGCACAAGTTCAAGATCCGCGCTAGGAACGCCGCCGGCGCTGGCGCCGCCTCCGCAGAAGCATCCGCCACCCCTGCCGCCCCCACCATCACCCTCTTCACGATCGCAGGCGACAAACAAGCGACGCTCCGCTGGGAGCTTAGCGGCCCTCTCCCCCCATCCCCCGCTGTAACCAGCTGGGAAGTCTCCACGCGCAGGAGAACCGACCGTTCTTCCTCCACTCCTTCCGCCTGGGGCGCCTGGACCACGCGAACGGCGATCTCCAGCGCAACTGCCCTCACCAGAACGCACACCCTAACCGGCCTGACAAACCAGCGCGATCACCAGGCCTCGCTCTCGATAACCCCACGCTCCCTCGCGAGCGCCCCGTCGTCGGGGTCGCAGTCAGGCAACGCGGGATTCTCAAACGAGCCGGAGTTCTACCCCACGTACTACTCGCGCAGCAGGATCCCGGCTGGCGTCCCTAGCGCTCCCACCGGCCTCAACGTAACCGATGTATTCGAGAGTCGCGCCACCCTCAGATGGGAGAGCCAGCAAACCGACTTCTCCATCACCGGATTTCAGTACCGCCACAAGCGGGACGGACGCGCCTACGGCGACTGGGTAGCCATACCTGGACCCATACCCGGCTCTGGCAATGAGGGCCTTTCGCCTCGAGAAAGAACGTTCCACACGATCGAAGGCCTCGCCCACGGCTCGAACTACGCCTTCCAGATCCGCGCCGTCAACGCTGCCGGCTACAGCCCCGCCTCCGCGGAAGCGACCGCCACAACCAGCTCTCCGTTCACCCCTACGTCCACGCCCACGCCCGGCCCCACGCCCACGCCCACTCCCACCCCCGCACCCGCTCCCAGCAACGCGGCCCTCCCCACCCCGGCCGGCTTAACCGCCACCCCGGGCCCCAGCAGCGTAACCCTCGCCTGGACCAACCCCAACGACGATGATATCGACTACTACGAGTACCAGCAGAAAGTAGGCGCCGACCCCTACGGCTTCTGGATGGAGATCCCCAACTCCCACAAAGACACAACATCCGCCGCGATAACCGGGCTCGCCGCCGGTGTGGAGCACAAGTTCAAGATCCGGGCCAGGAACTCCGCCGGCGCCGGCGCCGCCTCCGCAGAGGCGTCCGCCACCCCCGCCTCCCCCACCATCACCCTCTTCGCAGTCGCAGGCGAAGAACGAGTGACGCTCCGCTGGGAGCTCAGCGGCCCCCTCCCCCCATCCCCTGCGTTCACCAGCTGGGAATTCTCCACCCGCCGCCAAAACGAAAACAAGTGGCGAAACTGGGCAGCGCGAACGGCAATCCCCTACGCAATCTCTCTCACCCGCGGATACACCGTAACCGGCCTCGCCGACTACAACGACCACCAAGCCTCGATCTCCATAACCCCCCGCTCCCTCGCCAGCGCCCCGGGCTCGGGCACGCGGTCCGGCAAAGCCGGATTCTCGAACGAGCCGGATTTCTACCCCTCCGACTCGGGCGAGGGGATTCCGACTGCGACCCCTGCCGCTCCCACCGGCTTCGCCATAAGAAACATGAGCGAAACAAGCGCAGACCTCGCTTGGGACCGCATCGACGCCGGCGACTCCCCCGATCCCAGCGTAACCCGCTTTCAGTACCGCCAGAAGCGGGGCGGGCGAACCTACGGCGACTGGACAACCATCTCCGGCTCCGACAAGGAAACAGCAGGTCACACGATTACCGGACTCACCCCCGACACGGAGTACGCCTTCCAGGTCCGCGCCGTCAACGCTGCCGGCTACGGCGCTGCAACCGCAGAACAGACCATCCCCGCCACCCCCGATGCCCCAACCGGACTCGCCGCCGCCGCGGGCCCCGGCAGCGTAACCCTCAACTGGACCAACCCCAACGACGCCGCCATCACTGGCTACCAAGTCCGCCAGCGCAAGGGCAGCGCCGCCTGGGACGACTGGGCCGACATCGACCCCTCCGACGCAACCACCGTTACGCACACCGTAACCGGCCTCGAAAGCGACGACAGCTACCGCTTCCAGATCCGCGCAGTCAACGCAAGAGGCGCGAGCGACCAATCAACCACCGCCTCAGCCACCCCCAATCCCCTTCCCACCCCCACGCCCACGGCCACTCCCACCATCACCCCCACCCCCACGCCCACGGCCACTCCCACCATCACCCCCACCCCCACGCCCACGGCGACCCCCACCTCCACTCCAGTCCCCGGAACAACTCCCGCTCCTACCCCCACGCCAACTGCGACCCCCACCTCCACTCCAGTCCCCGGAACAACTCCCGCTCCTACCCCCACGCCAACTGCGACCCCCACCCCCACTCCGGTCCCCGGAACAACCCCCGCTCCCACCCACACCCCCGCCCCCACCCCCACTCCTGTAAACACGCCCACCCCCACTCCCACACCCGACGGGAGCGTCGGCGTCGGCGGTTCGACCATCACCCGCCGCGCCACTCCCACCCCCACCCCGAGGCCAGCGCTCCCGCCCACTCCCCCGCCCCCGCCGACGGCCACCCCCGCCCCCACCATGATGCCGACGGCAATCCCCACTGCGATGCCAACGGCGATCCCCACCGTAGCCCCCCGCCCAACCGCGATGCCCACCATCGCCCCGCGCCCAACCGCGATTCCCACCGCGGCGCCAACCGCGATTCCCACCGCGGCGCCAACCGCGATTCCCACCGCAGCGCCAACCGCGGTCCCTACCGTAGCTCCGCGCCCAACCGCGACCCCCGCCCCGCGCCCGACAGCAACCCCCGCCCCGCGCCCGACAGCAACCCCCGCCCCGCGCCCAACGGCAACCCCCACTCCGCGCCCAGCCCCAACGGCAACCCCAACCCCGACGCCAGCGCCGACCGCGACGCCCACCTCCAGACCAGCGCCCACCCCAACCCTCACCCCTATCCCTGAAGACGACTCCGGCGGATTCTCCGCCGCCGTCCTTCTGGCTCTCGGAGGCCTCGCAGTGATCCTCATTGCTGCTGGCGGCTACGGCTACTACGTCTACCGCCAGAGGCAAAGCTAAGCGCAGCTAGTCCCGCCGCCTAAGCAAACCCCTCTAGCCGGCAAGCCCCTGGGAGGAGCGCCCCCCGCTCCTCCCAGGGGCTCTTCTCGCTCCCACCCATCCTCCCGCGCAGGCGAAACCACTCGCCGGGCAGGGTAGGGGAGCGCTCGCCGAGCTCCCATCGTCCCCCGCGCAACCCTTCACCCTAAGCGCGAATTCCGTGCGGGAAATCCGTCCCGAAATTGCCCCTGCAACCCCTTGACAAGGGGGGGGGGGGGGGTGGATAATAAGCCGCGACCACATCCGGCGCGGAGCGCGCAGCGTGCTCCGCTTGAGGGGATAACACAGATGAAATCGCTGATCGTCCGCTACCACGGAAACCGGCCCCTCTCCTGGATCATCCCCCTCGCCGCCGCCCTCCTCGGCGCCCTCGTCCTCGCGACGACCATCCTCGCCCCCAGCCCTGCCGGCGCATCCGTCCTCGCGCCCCTCGCCAACCAGGCCGTCGCCACCCCCGCCGCGCCAACCAGCCTCGCCGCCACCCCCGGCCCCAGCAGCGTAACCCTCACGTGGGACGACCCCAGCAACGCCGCCATCGACTACTACGAATACCGCCAGAAAGTAGGCCCCGCCGCTTACGGCTCCTGGACCGAGATTCCCAACTCCCACGCAGAAACGGCATCCGCCACGATAAGAGGCCTCGCCGCCGGCGTGGAGCACAAGTTCAGGCTCCGCGCGCGGAGCTCCGCCGGCGCCGGCGTCGCCGCCGCAGAGGTAGCCGAAACCCCCGCCGCCCCGACGATGACCCTCTTCGCAGTCGCGGGCAACAAACAGGTGGAGCTCCGCTGGGAGCTCAGCGGCGAACTACCCCCTTCCCCCGCTGTCACCAGCTGGGAAGTCTCCTCCCGCAGGGCAGCCGGCGGCACTCCCTGGGGCGCAAGAACGGCGATAGACGGCGCAACCTCCTCCACCAGAACCCACACCCTCACGGGACTCACGAACACCTACGACTATCTGGCATCGGTCTCCGTAACCCCGCGCTCCCTCGTCAGCGCCCCGGGATCGGGCTCGCAGTCAGGCAACGCAGGATTCTCCACTGAGCCGCAATTCTACGTCGCGCCTCCCGGCGAGGCCGCCCCGGCGGCAACTCCGCCCGCTCCCGCCGGCTTCGCCATCCAATGGATAGGCAACAGATGGGTGAAAGTCATATGGGATAGAGCCGACACCCAGGTAGACCTCATCAGCTTTCAGTACCGCCACAAGCGAGGCGGACGCGCCTACGGCGAATGGGTGAACATCCCCGGCATTCCCCAGGACATAGTAACCTACACGATCGGCGGCCTCTACCCTGGCTCGGACTACACCTTCCAGCTCCGCACTGTCAACCACGCCGGCTACGGAGCCG